>NZ_FTOM01000022.1 GCF_900156695.1 Phaeovulum vinaykumarii | reverse complement strand
TGCTTGGCGACATTCCTAATATCGACTAGTCCCACAAGTCGGCCGTCTGGGCGCACGTTATGATGGATGCGGCCTCCCGCAACCACTTTGCTTGCTCGGGGCGCAAGTTGTGATCAGATCCTGCCCCCGCAACCAAAATACCGCGACAGACAATCCTGACACATCCATTCCAGTCACCCAGACATCTCTGCGCCTGGAATGAATGCGTCCGCGCATCTGCCGTTACATCCCCCCGGATTTGGCTGACACGATCAGCGCCGATACGCGCTCTCGGACACCTTCGGGAAGGACGTCGTCCGCCGGCGCAAGGAAGCCCTGAACAATCAGCTCGCGCGCCGCGTCTTCCTCCATGCCCGCCGCCATCAGATAGGACAGCTTCTCGCCGTCGATCCGGCCGACCGAGGCCTCGTGCGACAGCGCCGTGCCTTCGGCCAGCGCCTCGAGCGCGGGAACCGCTCGGATCGCGCCCCCCTTGCCCAGGTTGAGACCGTCGCAGCCCAGAAACCCCTCGGTCCCTTCTTCTGCACCGATCATCCGCGCCAGATTGTCGATCTGCCCGCCGGCCGACACCATCCGCGTCACCTCCTGCGCGCGCGCGCCCGGACCCGCCAGACGCGTCTCGCTGTCGATCACCCGATGCGTGCCCTCGGGGGCGAAGACCAGCGTCTGCGCCGTGCTGACGGCATCGGCGCCCAGCTCGGCGCGGGCATGCGCGCCATGTTCGCGCACCGGCGCCAGCAGGATCGACGTCGTCTCGGATCTCGCCCCGGCCTCGAGCCGCGCATAGCTGTAGGAATGCACCTCCATGCCCGGTGCCCAATGTTCGATCCCGATCGCCGTGCAGCGGGCACCGGCGCGCAGATAGGTCTCGGACAGCGCGATATGGCGACCGCGGTTCAGCGCCGGCGGCACCATCGCGCCCCCGATGATC
Organism: Phaeovulum vinaykumarii; assembly: GCF_900156695.1. Lineage (GTDB taxonomy): Bacteria > Pseudomonadota > Alphaproteobacteria > Rhodobacterales > Rhodobacteraceae > Bieblia_A > Bieblia_A vinaykumarii. Next base: position 2,432 of record NZ_FTOM01000022.1, on the reverse strand, counting down.
TCGACCTCGGCGCCCGCCTCGATCAGCGTGATGTCATGCGTGAACTGCCGCGCCTGCGGTGTCTCGAGCATCGAGAAGCATTGCACCGGCAGGCGCAGCTTGGCCCCGGCCTTGACCCAGATGAAATGTCCCAGCGGCGGATGCATGGTTTCCGCCAGCGCCCGGATATGGTCGTTTTCCTCGGGTCCGACGAGGCCGAACATCAGATCCTGGACGAAATCATAGGTCGTCAGGGCCTGCGCCAGCGGCAGGATCTCAAGCTGCGCCGGGTCGTTGGATTGTGCGACGCGCATGTGATCGTCGACCAGAACAGCGGTGCCGGCGCGTTCGGTCTCATCGGCAAAGCCGACCTCGTGCAGCAATGTGCGTTCGGCATTGGACAGCGATGCGGGGGGCATCTGGACATCGGTCATGGCAAAGCTCCTTTGGAAGGCCGGGGGGGGGCGCTCAGGCGGCCGGGGCGGTGTAGCCCTGTGTCTGCACATGGGCGAAAAGGGTCGGCGCCGCGCCCGAGGCGATCACCCGCCCGCCGCGCAGGATGTGGGCGCGATCGGCCGTGACATGGTTCAGGATGGTGCCGGTATGGGTGATCACGAGGCCGGTGCGCGGGGTGTCGGGGGCCCGCACGATTCGGTCGATCGCATGCCCCACGGCGATCACATGCTCGAGGTCGACCCCGCTTTCGGGTTCGTCGAACAGCACCAGCCGCGGATCTTGCAGCATCAGCTTCAGGATTTCCCAGCGCTTGATCTCGCCACCCGAGAACCCGACGTTCAATTGCCGCGTGGTGAAATCCGCAAGATCGAGCGCGGCAGCCTCGCGCGTCAGCCGGTCCTGCGCGGAAAGCGCAGCGGCAAAGGCCTCGAGCGTGACGCCCTCAAGGCCCGGCGGACGCTGGAACGCCATGCCGATGCCCAGCCGGGCGCGCGCGCACAGCGGCAGATCGTTGAGGCTCTGGCCATTGAAGCGGATCTCGCCTGCGGTGATGCGGTAGGGCGGCAAGCCCATGATCGCGGCCAGCAGGCTGGATTTCCCCGATCCGTTCGGTCCAAGCAGCACGTGCAGCTCGCCCGAGGGCACGCTCAGATCGATGCCGCTCAGAACCGGCTTTCCGTCAACCTCGACATCCAGCCCCGAAATCTCCAAACCTGATACCAGCGTCATTGTCCCCTCCTGCCAGATGCGCGGATGGACCTTGCTGGATGAAATCGGCTGGGCCTCTGGCAGCAAGCCTAGCACAATCCTGATTGTTTTGATCTGCCATATTGTCGCGGTGCGGAAGGGGGCGTATTCCCGGCGCAAGCGACGTGTTCCCGGCGCAAGCGACGTGGCGCCGCAGGGCGGGCGGGCCTTGTCGCTTTACCGCAGCGGCCTTCTCCGATAATTTTGATCGACAAATGAGAGGGCGGCACGCGCGCCCGGATTCAGGCCCCAGCCCACGCAAGGTCCCCTGACGCATTATCCAGATCGACTGGGGGATATCGTCATGCGCGATGACAACGGGCAGACCCGGCCGCGGCTTGGTCTGCGGATGCCGGATGGGGCCGCGGACGCAACACTGGGGCGGCATATGCAGCCGGACACCTGCCCGAAGGTGCCCCGCCATGATGCACGCGCGCTGACCTGCGGGGCAGGGCTGGCGCATATCCTTCTGGATGATGTCGCCTACACGCTGCGGATCACCCGCAACGGCAAGCTGATCCTGACCAAATGAGCACCTGACACCCGGCCGGCGCTGTTCACCGGGCCGGGTTTTTGGCGTCGGGTCACTGCGCGAATTGGTGACAAAACGTCTCAGGTATTTAGTTCCTGATTGATTTGGTCATGTTTGTGTCTCGCCTGCGCCGGTATCAGGTCATGCCTCTGGACGCCGCCAACGGAACCTGCGGCGGGCCTCGGGCAGAGCCCCCCCTCGTGAACACGAACCTCAGGAGAAAAAGATGACCCCGTTCCCCAAGACCCTTCTGGCGCTTGTCGCCGCGCTGAGCTGGGCGACCGCTGCCGCGGCGCATACGCCGCTGTGCGCCTGCTACGACAACGGCGACGGCACCGTTCTGTGCGAGGGCGGGTTCTCGGATGGCTCCTCGGCCAGCGGCGTGGCGATGAAGGTGATGGGCGCCGATGACGCGGTGCTGATCGAAGGCGAGATGGGGGCGAGCAGCGAATTCACCTTCGACAAGCCCGAGGGCGCCTTCACCGTGCTTTTCGATGCGGGCGAGGGCCACAAGATCACGATCCCCTCGGACGAAATCTATTGAGCAGACGAAACGGAGATCACGACATGAAACGCCTTCTTGCCGGTGCCGCGCTGGCGGCCTTTTTCGCCCTGCCTGCGCAGGCCCATTTCCAGCTGATCTATGCGCCGCAGACGAATGTCGAGCGTCCCGGCGATCTGCCGCTTCTCTTGGCCTTCTGGCACCCGTTCGAGAACG
>NZ_FTOM01000020.1:1734-4718 GCF_900156695.1 Phaeovulum vinaykumarii | reverse complement strand
GCGCGTTAGAGTATCATTCCGACGCCTGAGGGGGATTTGCGTTGGTTTTGGGGATGTTTTGGGGGTTTTGTCGGGGCTTGGGCGTTCTGTGGGCGTTCCGGGGCGCGCTTGGGGTTGCGTTCTGTGGGGGGCTTTGGGGTGTCTTGTCGCTTTCGGGTCCGGCGCGGGGCGAGGTTCTGCATTACGGCAGCTATGGGTCTCCGGGTCTGATCGACATGCCGGTGGCGCAGGCGGCGCCGGATGGGCAATTCAGCCTGAGCATGTCGTTTTTCGAGAATGTCTGGCGCGGGCAGATGCAGTTCCAGATCACGCCGCGCCTGTCGGGGGGCTTTCGCTATTCGATCATCGACGGCTATCTGACGCCGCTGGGGGTGGGCGGCGGGACGGTCTATGACCGCAGCTTTGATGTCAGCTATCTTCTGTCCGAGGAGACGCGGCACGCGCCGTCGCTGATGATCGGGCTGCGCGACTTTGGCGGCACCGGGCTTTACGAATCGGAATATATCGTTGCGACCAAGCATCTTGGCGACCGTCTGACGGTGACGGGGGGCCTTGGCTGGGGGCGTCTGGGCAGCTTCGGCGGCTTCACCAACCCGCTGGGTCTGATCGACACGCGCTTCGAACGGCGGCCGGTTCCCCTGGGCATCGGGGTGACGGGCAAGGTGGCGTTCGACCGGTTCTTCCGCGGCGATGCGGCGCTGTTCGGGGGGGTGGCGTGGCAGGCGACGGACCGTCTGAAGCTTCTCGCGGAATATTCCTCGGACGGCTATGTCGAGGAGGTGTGGCGGATGGGGTTCGAGCACCGCACGCCGCTGAACTTCGGGGTGGAATACCGCCGCAGCGACACCACCAGCTTCTCGGGCTATCTGCTGCATGGCGCGCAGCTGAGCGTGCAGATGACCTATTCCTTCGACCCGCGCCGCGACCGCGGGCGCAACGGCATCGAAAGCGCGCCGGCGCCGATCGTGCCGCGCGATCAGGTGGCCGCGGCCAGCTGGGGCGATGTCGTCACGGGATCGGGGGCGGGATCGGGCACGGCTTCGGGGACGCCTTCGAGGGTGGGGCTTCCCGACGGGCGGGCGCGTCTGGCGGCGGCGCTGGCGGAGGATGGGCTTGCGCTCGAGGGGCTCGAGATCGGCGGGACACGGGCGCGTCTGGCGCTGCGCAACCCGCGCTATGGGGCGCTGCCCGAGGCGCTGGGGCGGGCGGCACGGCAGATGGCCAACACGCTGCCGCCCGAGATCGAGACCTTCGAGATCGTGCCGGTTGCGGGGGGGATGGCGCTGTCTTCGGTGACGCTGGCGCGGTCGGATCTGGAGGATCTGGAACATGCGCTGGACGGCAGCTGGCAGAGCTTTGCGCGCGCCCGGATCGCGGCGCCGGGGGCGCCGGTGCCGGTGGCGCCCGGCGCCTATCCCGATCTGCACTGGCGCCTGACGCCCTATCTGAGCCCCGCGCTCTTTGACCCCGACGACCCGGTGCGGGCCGATCTGGGGGTGCAGCTGTCGGGGACGCTGGGGCTGGCGCCGGGGCTGATGCTGTCGGGGGCGGTGCGCGCGCCGGTGGTGGGCAACCGCGACCAGGCGACACGGGTGTCGACCTCGGTGCTGCCGCATGTGCGCTCGGATGTGGTCACCTATGACACGCACTCGGAGATCGCGCTCAGCGTCCTGACGGCGGATTATCTCTTCCGGCCCGGCCCCGATCTCTATGGGCGGGTGTCGGCGGGCTATTTCGAGCCGATGTTCGGCGGCGTCTCGGGCGAGCTTCTGTGGAAGCCGGTGGACAGCCGGCTGGGTCTGGGGATCGAGCTGAACCGCGTCGCCCAGCGGGCCTATGACCAGGGCTTCGGGTTCCAGGATTACGCGGTGACGACGGGCCATGTCTCGGCCTATTACGACTTTGGCGGCGGCTATGTCGGCCAGCTGGATGCGGGGCGCTATCTGGCCGGGGATTGGGGGGCGACGGTGACGCTGGACCGCGAATTCGACAACGGCTTCCGCGTGGGCGGGTTCTTCACCCTGACCGACGTGCCCTTCAGCACCTTCGGCGAGGGCGCCTTCGACAAGGGCATCCGTCTCTCGATCCCGGTCGAATGGCTGGCGGGGATGCCCTCGCGGCGGGGCTTCTCGACCGTCATCCGCCCGATCCAGCGCGACGGCGGCGCGCGGGTCGAGATGCCCAACCGGCTTTACGAGATGGTGCGCGCGGCGCATGCGCCCGAGCTTCAGGACCGCTGGGGGCGGTTCTGGCGATGAGCGCGCGGCGGGGTGCAGGCGGGGGCTTGCGGCGGGGATCGCGGCAGGGCTTGCGGCGGGGGCTGGGGGTGGCCCTGGCCCTGACCCTGGGAATGCCTCTGGCCCTGGGGGCCTGTTCGTCCGATCGCGCCGAGACGGAATTCCTGCGCGCGGCGCTGCCCAGCTTTGGTCAGCCGCGCCTGCCGAAGGTCTCGGAACGCTTCACGCGGGCCGCCGCCCACCGCGGGCTGACCTATATGGTCGCGGTCGAGAACCGCGAGAATGCGCTGGGGATCTTTGTCGAGGAAACGCCGGGCGCGCGCGCCACGGCCAGCTTCATCTCGCAAGACGATGTGGGCATCGCGCTGCGCAACGGCTTTCTGGTGGGCACGCGCGGTCTGGGCGACGACCTTCTGGCGGCCGACGAAAGCCGGGTGGCGCCGCTGGTTCTGGCGCGCCGTCCGGGGGTGGTGGACCACTTCTACACGGTGCTCGGCCCCGACGCCCAGGCGGTGCGGCGCGCGACCCGCTGCGTGCTGCGCGCGGCCCCGCCCGAGGTGGTGGATCTGGGCCCCGAGAAGGTGCCGGCCGATGTCATGACCGAAGACTGCAACGGCACCGGGCTGTCTTTCCAGAATGCCTACTGGATCGAACGCGGCACGACCCGTATCGTCCAGTCACGGCAATGGGGCGGGCCGGTCAACGGCAGCCTGGCCCTGCGCGAGACGCCCTGGCCCTGAGAGGGTG
>NZ_FTOM01000020.1:0-1427 GCF_900156695.1 Phaeovulum vinaykumarii | reverse complement strand
AGATCAAGGGGGGCCAGCCCCCCACACACGGAACGCACGCACGGAAAAGGATGAAGCCGCGATGAAACCTCTGGGCGCCCTTGCCATTGTCCTGTCGGTTGCGCTCTCGGGCTGCGGGCTGGCCTATTTCGCGCCCGCGGTCAACGAAGGCATCAGCCCCGACGCCAAGGTCCGCGTGGAGCCGATCACCGCCGAAAGCGTGCTTCTGGCCAATCGCGCGGCCTATGTCCCGCGCGCGCTGCCGGCGGCCTTCTCGCAGGTGGCCGGCAGCCGCGGGCTGCGCGGGGCGGGCGCCCCGCCCCCCGCCGCCTTCGAACCCGAAAGCCGGCCCGCGGCGCTGGAAACGCGCCTGCCGCCGGCGGCCGACCCCGGCCCCTACCGGATCGGGGTCGGCGATGTGGTGATGCTGGCCACGCCCTCGGGCAGCTCGAGCGTGGAGCAATTGTCGGGCCTGCTGGCGGCGCAGAACGCGCGCCAGGGCTATACCGTGCAGGATGACGGCTCGATCTCGATCCCCAATGTCGGGCGGGTGGCCCTTGCCGGGCTGACCATCGAGGACGCCGAGGCGGTGCTGTTCCAGAAGCTGCTGCAAAGCCAGCTCGACCCGAGCTTCTCGCTCGAGATCACCGAATTCAACTCGAAGAAGGTCTCGGTCGGCGGCGCGGTCAAGACCCCGGTGGTGGTGCCGGTGACGCTGGCGCCGCTCTATCTCGACGAGGCGCTGGCCGCCGCCGGCGGGGTCTCGGCGCCCGATCTCGATTATGCCTCGGTGCGCCTTTACCGCGACGGCACTCTCTATCAGATCCCGCTGAGCAAGCTCTATGCCCGCGCCGGGATGCGCCGCATCCGCCTGCTGCCCGGCGACAGCGTCTTCGTGGATGCCGAATACGATCTGGACCAGGCCGCAGCCTATTTCCAGGAGCAGATCACCCTGTCGCGCCTGCGCCAGGAGGCGCGCACGGCGGCGCTGAACGAATTGCGCACCGAGGTCGAGCTGCGCCGCGCCAGCCTGAACGAGCGGCGCGAGAATTTCCAGGCGCGGCTGGAGCTGGGCGCCGAGCGGCGCGAGCACGTCTATCTGACCGGCGAGGTCAAGTCCCAGGGCCGCTGGCCGCTGCCCTATGAACAGACGGCCAGCCTGGCCGATGCGCTCTATGATGCCGCCGGCGGCGTGCCCGCCGACACCGGCAACATGCGCGAGATCTACGTCCTGCGCGGATCGCCCGACCCGCGCGAATTCGAAGCCGTCACCGCCTGGCATCTCGATGCCGGAAACGTCTCAAACCTCATCCTCGCCACCCGCTTCGAACTCAGACCCGACGACATCATCTTCGTCGCCCAACAACCCGTCACGAGATGGGCCAACGTCATCCGGCAGATCACACCAAGCCTCATCACAACAACAATCGCCGCCGCAAAAGATTGAG
>NZ_FTOM01000018.1:2500-5550 GCF_900156695.1 Phaeovulum vinaykumarii | reverse complement strand
TTGGTTGCGGGGGTAGGATTTGAACCTACGACCTTCAGGTTATGAGCCTGACGAGCTACCGGGCTGCTCCACCCCGCGCCGGTTGGTCTGGGATTTGAGACCAAGTATATTGAGATCGTTTCAGAGAGCTGCGCTTCTTTCTAGGTTTGGCGGTGACCTACTCTCCCACGTCTTGAGACGCAGTACCATTGGCGCGCCGGCACTTAACGGCCGAGTTCGGGATGGGATCGGGTGTTTTGCTCGTGCTATGACCACCAAACCGAGAAAGAAGCGCGATCAGCGTTTTTTTGTTGTCCGAGTTTTTGTTGCTTTTGTTTGGTCTGGCTTTCACCGGATCAAATCAAGCCAATCGGGCAATTAGTACCGGTCAACTGAATGCATTGCTGCACTTACATCTCCGGCCTATCGACGTGGTGGTCTACCACGGCCCTCGAGGGATACCTTGTTTTGAGGGGGGCTTCCCGCTTAGATGCCTTCAGCGGTTATCCTGTCCGATCATAGCTACCCTGCACTGCGGCTGGCGCCACAACAGGTCCACCAGTGGATCGTTCACCCCGGTCCTCTCGTACTAGGGGCAACTCCTCTCAAGTATCCTACACCCACGGCAGATAGGGACCGAACTGTCTCACGACGTTCTAAACCCAGCTCACGTACCTCTTTAAATGGCGAACAGCCATACCCTTGGGACCTGCTCCAGCCCCAGGATGAGATGAGCCGACATCGAGGTGCCAAACGATGCCGTCGATATGGACTCTTGGGCATCATCAGCCTGTTATCCCCAGCGTACCTTTTATCCGTTGAGCGATGGCCCTCCCACTTGGGACCACCGGATCACTATGGCCGACTTTCGTCTCTGCTCGACTTGTCAGTCTTGCAGTCAGGCTGGCTTCTGCCATTGCACTCAACGAGCGATTTCCGACCGCTCTGAGCCAACCTTCGCGCGCCTCCGTTACTGTTTGGGAGGCGACCGCCCCAGTCAAACTCCCCGCCACGCAGGGTCCCGGATCCGGATAACGGACCGCGGTTAGACATCAAGAGTGCGAAGGGTGGTATCTCAAGGGAGCCTCCACCTGGACTGGCGTCCTGGTTTCAAAGGCTACCACCTATCCTGCACATCACAATCCTGATGCCAGTGCGAAGCTGGAGTAAAGGTGCATGGGGTCTTTCCGTCTAACCGCGGGTAGTGTGCATCTTGACACACAGTTCAATTTCGCTGAGTCCACGTTTGAGACAGCGGGGAAGTCGTTACGCCATTCGTGCAGGTCGGAACTTACCCGACAAGGAATTTCGCTACCTTAGGACCGTTATAGTTACGGCCGCCGTTTACCGGGGCTTCAATTCGGAGCTTGCACCCCTCCTTTTAACCTTCCGGCACCGGGCAGGCGTCAGACCCTATACGTCGCCTTGCGGCTTCGCAGAGCCCTGTGTTTTTAGTAAACAGTCGCCACCCCCTGGTTTGTGCCCCCGGCCCATGGTTGCCCACGAACCGGGCCTCCTTCTCGCGAACTTACGGAGGTATTTTGCCGAGTTCCTTAAACGTGGTTCTCTCAAGCGCCTTGGTATTCTCTACCAGTCCACCTGTGTCGGTTTCGGGTACGGTCTGATGGAGGGCTATTTCCAGGGACCACTGAGCAGCCCGGTCAATCCGATAAGACCGAACTACCTTTGCGATCCGTCACCATCTCCTGGCCCAGGACTATTAACCTGGTTCCCATCGACTACGCCTTTCGGCCTCGCCTTAGGGGCCGGCTCACCCTGCTCAGATTAGCTTTAAGCAGGAACCCTTGGACTTTCGGCGACAGGGTCTCTCACCCTGTTTGTCGCTACTCATGTCAACATTCTCACTTCCGATCACTCCACCGGATCCCTCACAGGCCGGCTTCACAGTCAGGACCTGTCCGATTGCTGCTTTCCCTGGGGAAGGCAGAAGTCGGAAGGTCCTCTATCACGGAACGCTCCGCTACCGCGCACCCGAAGGTGCACCCAAAGCTTCGGCTCGTGGCTTGAGCCCCGTTACATCTTCGCCGCAGGACAACTTATCTAGACCAGTGAGCTGTTACGCTATCTTTAAAGGATGGCTGCTTCTAAGCCAACCTCCTGGTTGTTTTGGTCGTCCCACCTGCTTTCCCACTTAGCCACGAATTGGGGGCCTTAGCTGTTGGTCAGGGTTGTTTCCCTCTCCACGACGGACGTTAGCACCCGCCGTGTGTCTCCCGGATAGTACTCTATGGTATTCGGAGTTTGGTTAGGCTCAGTAAGTCTGTGGGACCCCATCACCCATCCAGTGCTCTACCCCCATAGGTATTCGTCCGAGGCGCTACCTAAATAGCTTTCGCGGAGAACCAGCTATCTCCGAGTTTGATTGGCCTTTCACCCCTAGCCACACGTCATCCCGACCTTTTTCAACAGGTGTGGGTTCGGACCTCCAGTTGGTGTTACCCAACCTTCATCCTGCACATGGCTAGATCACTCGGTTTCGGGTCTGATCCAACGAACTCATTCGCCCTTTTAAGACTCGCTTTCGCTGCGCCTACACCTATCGGCTTAAGCTTGCTCGTTAGACCAAGTCGTTGACCCATTATACAAAAGGTACGCCGTCAGGGCGCAAGGCCCCTCCGACTGCTTGTAGGCGTCCGGTTTCAGAAACTGTTTCACTCCCCTCGTCGGGGTGCTTTTCACCTTTCCCTCACGGTACTGGTTCGCTATCGGTCAGCAAGGAGTACTTAGCCTTCGAGGGTGGTCCCCCGATCTTCAGACAGGATTTCACGTGTCCCGCCCTACTTAATACGTCCAATCGAACTTCCCATACGGGGCTGTCACCCACTCTGGCTGATCTTTCCAGATCATTCTGGTCATTCTCATGGCTCGGCTGGTCCGCGTTCGCTCGCCACTACTAGCGGAGTATCTGTTGATTTCCTTTCCTCCGGGTACTTAGATGTTTCAGTTCCCCGGGTTCGCTCTAAAACCCCTATGTGTTCAGGGTAATAGTACCTGGTTCAGCCTGTTAGGAATTGCTTGCGCAATCCATAACCGACTGTCAGGTGGGTTTC
>NZ_FTOM01000016.1 GCF_900156695.1 Phaeovulum vinaykumarii | reverse complement strand
GGCGAGAAGCTGCACGAGCAGATGATCGGCCCCGAGGATGCCGCGCATACCTACGAATATGCCGATCATTTCAAGATCATCCCGGCGATCCACAATTGGTCGAAAGACCCCGTGCGGATCAAGGACGGCACCCGGGTCCCCGAAGGCTTCACCTATTCCAGCGAGACCAACACCGACTGGATGCGCCCCGAAGACCTGGCCCGATGGATTACCGAAAACCGCGACAGGATCGGGAAGTTCTGATGATCCCCTATGGCCGCCAGGATATCGACGCCAACGACCGCCAGGCCGTGCTGGACGTGCTGTCATCGGATTTCCTGACCCAGGGGCCGGTGGTGCCGCGCTTCGAGGCGGCGGTGGCCACCCAATGCGGCGCGGCGCATGCGGTGGCGGTCAATTCGGCCACCTCGGCGCTGCATGTGGCCTGCATGGCGCTGGGGCTGGGGCCGGGCGACCATCTCTGGACCGTTCCCAATACCTTCGTGGCCTCGGCCAATGTCGGGATCTATTGCGGCGCCGAGGTCGATTTCGTGGACATCGACCCCGACACCTATCTGATGTGCCCCGAGGCGCTGGCCGCCAAGCTTGCCGCGGCCGAGACCGCGGGACGTCTGCCCAAGGTGGTGATCCCGGTCCATTTCGCCGGCCAAAGCTGCGACATGGCCGCCATCGGCGCGCTGGCGCGGCGCTATGGCTTCCGCGTGATCGAGGATGCCTCGCATGCGATCGGGGCGCGCCATGCCGGGCGGCCCGTGGGCGATTGCGCGCATTCCGACATCTGCGTCTTTTCCTTTCACCCGGTGAAGATCATCACCACGGCCGAAGGCGGGCTCGCCACCACCAACGACCCCGCACTGGCGCAGGCGATGGAGCTGGCGCGCTCGCACGGGGTGACGCGCGATCCCGCGTTGATGGACGGGCCCAGCGACGGCGGCTGGTATTATCAAATGGTCACGCTGGGCTACAATTACCGCATGACCGAGATGCAGGCCGCGCTGGGGCTGTCGCAGATGAGCCGGCTGGACGAATTCGTGGCGCGGCGCAACGCGCTGGCGGCGCGCTATGACCAGGTGCTGGACGGCATGGCGCTGGTGCGCCCGCTCCAGCGGCCCGACAACCTGTCGGCCTATCACCTCTATCCGATCCGGGTGGCCGATCGCGGCCGGGTCTTTGCCGAATTGCGCGCCGCCGGGATCGGGGTGAATGTGCATTACATCCCCGTCCACACCCAGCCCTTCTGGCGTGCCCGCGGCTTTGCCCCCGGCAACTTTCCGAATGCCGAAAGCTATTACGCCCAGGCGATCAGCATCCCGCTCTATTCCGGGCTGACCGAGGCCGATCAGGATCAGGTGGTGGCGGCCCTGCGCGCCGCGCTCTGAGCGCCGCGGCGGCGCCCTTGCGTCCCCTGCGGTGATTCGCCAGCCGCTGCATTTCGGGCCCCGCCCCCCCCGGAGACGGGCTCCCCCGAGGTCAACCGGCCCGGCGAGAGATTAACACAGGTTAATATTCGTTCATTATGCCGCACCCCCGTCCAGTTAGGGGATGCGTGACGGCGGCTTGGCCTTTACACTTTCCCCAGTGCGCCCGGACTGCGGCCGGACCGCCCCAATACGACAGGGAAAGCCATGACGACCTTCAGCTTCCAGGGCTATTACATCAACGTTTCCTACGATCCGGTCACCGATGCCGAGACGTTCAACAGCTTCAGCACCGGAGCGATGGCTGTGGCGATGCCCGATGGCACCACCAGCATCAGCTACAGCTACGACATGTCCACCTATGAGGACAGCCTGGCCTGGACCGATGTCATCATCTCGCCCGACGCCTATTCGGTCTTCATCGGCGGAACCCCGGTCGATTTCGAGAACCACGACATCAGCGTGCAGATCTCGGCCTTCACCTGGGGCAGCGGCAATGTCGCCTATGCCCTCCTGATCGAGGACGAGGACACCGGCGACGTGTTCGTGACCCAGCTGGGCGGCGATCCCCTGCCCACGCTGACCAACCTGTCGGAATTCCAGGCGTGGTTCGCCTCGATCACCAGCCATGACGCGCCGGCCTCGGGCAGCGGCTTTGCCGCCGGCGAGACGATCGACCTGACCGCGGTCCCCGGCATCACCGCAGCCGAGAACGATTGGGTGATCATCACCGATCCCGGCGGGGTCAACGTGGATGCCGGCACCGGGGACGACTCCCTGGAAGGCGGGTCGGGCAATGACACGCTGGACGGTGGCGCCGGGGAAGACGACATGGACGGCGGGGCCGGCAACGACCTGCTGCTGGGCGGGGATGACGACGATTATCTGATCGGCGGCACCGGCAACGACACGCTCAACGGCGGCGCCGGTGTGGACCAGGTGTCCTATGTGCGCGACGGCGGCGGTGTTTCGGTCGATCTGGCCGCCGGCACCGCGACCGATGGCGCGGGCAACACCGACACGCTGGTCTCGCTCGAATGGGTTCGCGGGTCGATGTATAACGACACGCTGGCCGGGGACGGCGGCGCGAACGGCATCGCGGGTCTGGCCGGCTCGGATTTCCTGTCGGGTCTCGCCGGGATCGACATCCTGCGCTATGACCGCGACGTGCATTACGGCGCCACCTCGGGCGTGGTGGTGAACCTGGCCACCGGCCGGGCCACCGACGGATTTGGCGACACCGATTACATCTCGGGCTTCGAGATCGTGCGCGGCACCGAATTGGCCGATACCATCCTCGGCAATGCCGCCAACAACACGCTTTACGGCTATGACGGTAACGACAGCCTCAGCGGCAGCACCGGCGACGACCTTCTCGACGGCGCGGCCGGCAACGATACGCTGGAGGGCGGCGACGGCGCGGACACGGTTCTTGGCGATGCGGGCGCTGACTTCGTGATCGGCGGCGACGGCAACGACTTCATGGGCGGCGGCGACGGCAACGACCGCCTCTACGGCAGTGCCGGGCTCGACACGCTCTATGGCGGCACCGGCAACGACAGCCTGCGCGGCGGCGACGACAGCGACACGCTCTTTGGCGGCACCGGCAACGACACGCTGATGGGTGACGGCGGCGCAGATTACCTGGACGGCGAGGTCGGCGACGACACGCTCTATGGCTTTGCCGGCAACGACATGCTGGTCGGCGGCGACGGCAACGACTTCATGGGCGGCGGCGACGGCAACGACCGCCTCTACGGCAGTGCCGGGCTCGACACGCTCTATGGCGGCACCGGCAACGACAGCCTGCGCGGCGGCGACGACAGCGACACGCTCTTTGGCGGCACCGGCAACGACACGCTGATGGGTGACGGCGGCGCCGATTACCTGGACGGCGAGGTCGGCGACGACACCATGTTGGGCGGCACTGGCAATGACAGCCTGCGCGGGGCCGACGGCGCCGACACAATCGACGGCGAAGACGGCGCCGACACGATCAACGGCGACAACGGCAACGACACGATCGACGGCGGCACCGGAAATGATGTCATCGACGGCGGAGCCGACGACGACCGGATCTACGGCGGCGCCGGCTATGACATGCTAATCGGCGGCACGGGCGACGATTACATCGACGGCGGCAGCTGGCACGACACGATCTCGGGCGATACCGGCAACGACACGATCTTCGGCAGCTACGGCAACGACGAGATCTCGGGCGGCGCCGGCAACGACGTGCTGCATGCGGGCGTGGGCGATGACGTGGTCTACGGCGACGAGGGCGACGACGTAATCTACGGCGTGGGCGGCAATGACACGCTTGAGGGCGGCGCGGGCGCCGACACGCTCACCGGCGGCGACGGGGCGGATACCTTCGTCTATTACACCGCCGCCGACAGCGGCCTGGGGGCTGCGCGCGATATCGTCACCGATTTCACCCGCGGCACCGATCATCTGGATTTCTCGATCTTCCTCGGCAGCAGCTTCATCGGCACCGGCAGCTTCAGCGCCAGCGGCAGCACCGAGATCGGCTATGTCCAGGGCGCGGCAGCCGCCTATGTGGTGGCCGATATCGACGGGGACGGCACCACGGACATGACCGTCTATCTGGCCGGGGTCACCGGTCTGGCGGCCTCGGATTTCATTCTCTGAGGCCCATCTGATCCCCGCATGCGAACGGCGCGCCCGCGGGCGCGCCGTTTTCCGTTGCGACCCTTCCGGGCGGGCCGCTGGCATGAAAAACGCGCGGGGAAGAGACGCCTTCCCCGCGCGCATGATCCGCGAATGGCGGGATCAGTTCACCAGCCAGGCGTTGAAGCGCTCGTTCAGCTCGGTGTCATTGTCGACCCAGAACTCGAAATTGGTCTCGAGCGCGTTTTCCATGTTCGCCGGATAGGTGGGCAGGTGCGGGCCCATCACCGTCTTGCCGTCCTTGAACAGGATCTCGCCCGCGTTCGACGACCGGCGCGTCGGACCGTAGGAGATATATTGCGCCTGCGCGCGCAGACCTTCGGTCGAGGTGGCGAACTGGATGTATTTCAGCGCGTCTTCCAGATGCGGCGCGCCTTTCGGGATCACATACATCTCGTGTTCGTAGACCTGGCCGTCCCACATCACGACCAGCGGCTTGCCCTCTTCCACGGCGGCGTTGAAGATCCGGCCATTATAGGCGGTGGTCATCACCACCTCGCCATCGGCCAGAAGCTGGGGCGGCTGCGCACCGGCTTCCCACCAGATCGCCTCATCCTTGATCGTGTCGAGCTTGGCAAAGGCGCGGTCGACGCCCTCGGGCGTGCTCAGCACGTCATAGACCTCGGCAGCGGGCACGCCATCGGCCATCAGCGCCATTTCGAGCACGGTCTTGGGGTTCTTCTTGATGCCGCGCTTGCCGGGGAATTTCTCGAGATCGAAGAAATCGGCGATCGAGCTGGGCTTTTCGTCGGGGAAGTGGGTGCTGTCATAGGCCACGATATTGTCCCAGAGGTCGGTCGACACGCCGCAATCCATCACCGCGCCGGGCAGGAAATCGTCCATCGCCGGGGTGCCATCCGAACCCGGCGGCAGGATCGCGGGGTCGATCTCCTCCAACAGGCCCTCGTCGCACAGACGCACGGCGTCGGCATATTCCACCAGGGCAACGTCAATCGACACATTGCCCGATTCCGTCTGCGCCTTCACCGGCGCCGCGGGGTTGTCGGCGTCGATCATCCGCGCGTCGATGCCGGTTTCCTTGATGAAGGGTTTGACATGGGCTTCGGTCTGGGCCGCGCCATAGGCGCCGCCCCAGCTCATGACCACGACTTCGGCCTGGGCGGCAAGCCCGAAGCTGGAGGCGATCACCGTGGTGAGAAGAAGTTTCTTCATCGTGTTTGCGTTCCTTGCGCTGCGAAAACGGATGGAGGCAGGTCAGCCGGTGACACGCCTCTGCGGCCAGAGAAGAAGAGGACGGCCAGTATCCCTGCCGCGATAACGCCCCCTGACGGCGCCGCGGGTGCGGATGCGAACCGTATCGGCGACACGCGTCGGCATGCGCATTCCTGGCCCTCCTCTGCGATGCGAGCAGCCCCGCACCGACATCTTGGCGCGCCCCCAAACCGCGCGGGGGGGGCACGAGGGGGGCAGATCCCCGCCTCCTGTCCGCCCGGATGATCCGAAGGCAGGAGCCGCGGGCGCGCCCAAAACGACATGACACGTCCATTTCCGCCCTTTGCACAAATGGAAGTCAGATGCCCGCATTCTGCATGGCCGTATTGCCCGCAAAATGCGCAATCTAGCGCGCAGAGCCTAGGCTCCGGCGAAGGCAAAGGCCAAGAGCCGCCGCGTTGCGGTTGGCCTGCGGTTTCTGAATGGCTAAGCTGGCAGATGCGGCCACGAGGGGCCGATGACAGTTGCGGTTGGCCTGCGGTTTCTGAATGGCTAAGCTCGGCCAGCTTTTGGTCAATGCGCTGATCCCGTTGCGGTTGGCCTGCGGTTTCTGAATGGCTAAGCTCTTCTGCGCAGCCTTGACGCGCATCGTGACGTTGCGGTTGGCCTGCGGTTTCTGAATGGCTAAGCTGGCGCGCGCGAATGGGACGCGGTGCGCGCGGTTGCGGTTGGCCTGCGGTTTCTGAATGGCTAAGCTCGCCAACGCGCTGATTGAGCGCGGAGAGGAGTTGCGGTTGGCCTGCGGTTTCTGAATGGCTAAGCTATCAGACCACGCGCCATTAACCCATGACAAGTTGCGGTTGGCCTGCGGTTTCTGAATGGCTAAGCTGATGACTGCTTGCGGGCTGCTTGATCGCCGGTTGCGGTTGGCCTGCGGTTTCTGAATGGCTAAGCTGCGGCTTTCCATGACGCAACCGCGTCAATCGTTGCGGTTGGCCTGCGGTTTCTGAATGGCTAAGCTCGCTGTTCTGAGAGGGATATCGCGTCGCTAGTTGCGGTTGGCCTGCGGTTTCTGAATGGCTAAGCTGATGACTGCTTGCGGGCTGCTTGATCGCCGGTTGCGGTTGGCCTGCGGTTTCTGAATGGCTAAGCTGCAATTGCAGATGGTCCGTGGCCAGACGAGAGTTGCGGTTGGCCTGCGGTTTCTGAATGGCTAAGCTGGGTTGCAACGGTGCTTCCCGGCCCAGATCGTTGCGGTTGGCCTGCGGTTTCTGAATGGCTAAGCTACGGACAGCTCGGGCTCGACCTATCACCTGGTTGCGGTTGGCCTGCGGTTTCTGAATGGCTAAGCTATAGGTCCAGTAGTTGACGTTCGGAAGATGGTTGCGGTTGGCCTGCGGTTTCTGAATGGCTAAGCTTACACCCGCGACTGGACGCAGAGCTTCTCGGTTGCGGTTGGCCTGCGGTTTCTGAATGGCTAAGCTTATGTGTGGACCGACGAAGTCAACGCCCAGGTTGCGGTTGGCCTGCGGTTTCTGAATGGCTAAGCTGGCTGCCCGGTGCAGCCTCTCGGGGTCCATGTTGCGGTTGGCCTGCGGTTTCTGAATGGCTAAGCTCTCGAGTGCGTTGTCGTGGTTGCTGTCCACGTTGCGGTTGGCCTGCGGTTTCTGAATGGCTAAGCTACGGCGAAGGCACGCGCGCCGTCCATCTTCGTTGCGGTTGGCCTGCGGTTTCTGAATGGCTAAGCTCTCACGGTCAACGACACCGACCGCGATATGGTTGCGGTTGGCCTGCGGTTTCTGAATGGCTAAGCTCTCACGGTCAACGACACCGACCGCGATATGGTTGCGGTTGGCCTGCGGTTTCTGAATGGCTAAGCTCTCACGGTCAACGACACCGACCGCGATATGGTTGCGGTTGGCCTGCGGTTTCTGAATGGCTAAGCTACGGCGAAGGCACGCGCGCCGTCCATCTTCGTTGCGGTTGGCCTGCGGTTTCTGAATGGCTAAGCTCTCACGGTCAACGACACCGACCGCGATATGGTTGCGGTTGGCCTGCGGTTTCTGAATGGCTAAGCTCTCACGGTCAACGACACCGACCGCGATATGGTTGCGGTTGGCCTGCGGTTTCTGAATGGCTAAGCTAAAGTCTGGAGGTGGATCCTGTTTTCATTCGTTGCGGTTGGCCTGCGGTTTCTGAATGGCTAAGCTGAAGTTGATGTACACCCGGCGGTCGTTCCAGTTGCGGTTGGCCTGCGGTTTCTGAATGGCTAAGCTGCGGGCCGGGAATGTCGCCGATGATCGCCTGTTGCGGTTGGCCTGCGGTTTCTGAATGGCTAAGCTCCATTCGAGGCATTCGCGCATCGCCGGGCCGTTGCGGTTGGCCTGCGGTTTCTGAATGGCTAAGCTCGAGGATGTGGACTACCATTTCCAGACCATGTTGCGGTTGGCCTGCGGTTTCTGAATGGCTAAGCTCTCGACGACGACCAGATCAACAACACGCTGGTTGCGGTTGGCCTGCGGTTTCTGAATGGCTAAGCTGCATCCGCAGCCCGCAGCTTGACTGCGAGCGTTGCGGTTGGCCTGCGGTTTCTGAATGGCTAAGCTAGCGGCCTACGCGGAAGTTATGCCGCACCCGTTGCGGTTGGCCTGCGGTTTCTGAATGGCTAAGCTAAAAGGGGGGTTTTTGACATGGCCAAGCCGGTTGCGGTTGGCCTGCGGTTTCTGAATGGCTAAGCTCCAACGAGACGAGCTGTTGGCCGCTGGGCTGTTGCGGTTGGCCTGCGGTTTCTGAATGGCTAAGCTACATGCGCACGATGGCAGCGCCCCGCTGGTGTTGCGGTTGGCCTGCGGTTTCTGAATGGCTAAGCTGGTGAGGATGGAGACGATCTTGCCATTCTTGTTGCGGTTGGCCTGCGGTTTCTGAATGGCTAAGCTATAAGGCCAAACTGAAAGGAGACCCCCGTGGTTGCGGTTGGCCTGCGGTTTCTGAATGGCTAAGCTGCGGGCGAAGTGTGGAAGCTGCAAGCGTTCGTTGCGGTTGGCCTGCGGTTTCTGAATGGCTAAGCTGGACGTAACCCTATGGCGCGGCAGCAACCCGTTGCGGTTGGCCTGCGGTTTCTGAATGGCTAAGCTAACGAGACTGTCGCCAACGCGGTTGCGCAAGTTGCGGTTGGCCTGCGGTTTCTGAATGGCTAAGCTTTTTCGCAGTGCCCCTCACGCATGGTTTCAGTTGCGGTTGGCCTGCGGTTTCTGAATGGCTAAGCTGGCTGGTGGGTGGTAGAGCATGGACGGCCCGTTGCGGTTGGCCTGCGGTTTCTGAATGGCTAAGCTGATCACACGGGATGGTTTACCGATCCGCATGTTGCGGTTGGCCTGCGGTTTCTGAATGGCTAAGCTGAGAAGGAACCGTTTGCGAAAAAGGACAAGGTTGCGGTTGGCCTGCGGTTTCTGAATGGCTAAGCTGCATCGCAATAAGCAGAAAGGAAATTATCGGTTGCGGTTGGCCTGCGGTTTCTGAATGGCTAAGCTGAGGACGACTGATGGATTATCGGACGCTTGGTTGCGGTTGGCCTGCGGTTTCTGAATGGCTAAGCTCGCATGATCGCCGACGCGTGGCAGGCTCTTGTTGCGGTTGGCCTGCGGTTTCTGAATGGCTAAGCTGGCGGGTTCCTCATCACGCATGTGGATGGCGTTGCGGTTGGCCTGCGGTTTCTGAATGGCTAAGCTCAAATCGCCATTCCGGCTGCGCAATCCCGGGTTGCGGTTGGCCTGCGGTTTCTGAATGGCTAAGCTCCCCTCACCGACTGGCGCACCGTCAGTGATGTTGCGGTTGGCCTGCGGTTTCTGAATGGCTAAGCTTCGATCATGCGCTCTTGCATGTCGAGCATGGTTGCGGTTGGCCTGCGGTTTCTGAATGGCTAAGCTGGATGCGCTGCCAAGCTTCTGAAATACAAAGAAGAAGCAGCGCATCCGGTTGGCCAAAGCCTGCGGACAAAGCTAGAACAACGCAAGTTGGTCCGGGTTTTCCCGGCGCTTGCGCCTGCGCTGGCTGGAGAATCGTACGATTCCCTCATACTGCTTGTCGGTGAACGTGAGGACATGAACCTCCCCTTTCTCGGGCAGATTACCCTCGATCCGTCGCAGATACGACTCATAGCTGTCCTTGCCGTTGCAGAAGCGGGCGTAGATCGAGAACTGGCTCATCTCGAAGCCTTCATCGAGCAGGAATTCGCGAAACCGCGTCGCGTCTCGCATTTCTGCCTTGCTGCCCACCGGCAGGTCGAACATCACGAAAATCCACATCAGCCGATACCCGTTCAGATAGGCCCCGTCTTTCATCGCTTTTGTCATGGCGTTTCGTCATCAAGGTGCCCCAGCGCCCCCCATTCGATCGCCGTCGGAGGATCGAAAAGAAGCAGATCCGGTCGGCCGGTTTCGAAAGCCTTGGCCACAGATTGCGCGAGCCGCGCCGCCGCCATCGACACCGGCGAGGTTTCCCCAGCGATGCGCAGATCGAACGCGATGAGGCGAGCGAAGCGGCGCTTCTGCGCCGGCTCCAGATCGGTGATGCCCGCGCACATCATCCGCTCGGCCAGCGCATCGACGAGCGGGCGAAACGGCTCGATCAGGTCGTCGGCCAGCGCGAAGGCGTTGCCGCGATTTGAATGCTGCACCCCGAGCGTTGGATGCAGGCCGGCAGCAACGACGGCACGGGCGCATGTGGCCCGCATGACCGCATAGCCGTAATTCAGCAGCGCGTTGACATCGCCTGCATCGCGGTTGCGGCGGAACTCTGGCCCCATGAGCATCGGCCAGTAGCGACGCGCGGCCTGAGCTTCGAGGTTCTCCTTGTCGCCCGAGGTGACCCGACGTGCCATGAAGGTGAAGGCTTCCGCACCCTCGATGCCGCGAGCGGCAAGAAGCGCGCCTTGCATGCGGATCTTGGCGGCCACGATCCGTCGCCAGATCTGCTTCGTCAGGGGCGCGGAGGCGCTGATCTGGGCCTGCATCCGGGCGTTTTGCGCATGATGCCCCTGCAACGGCAGCGTCACCGCCACAGGCGCATGGGACGAATTGCAAAACACGATCGGCGCCCCTCGCTCGGCCAGAGCCGCGACGATGTTGCCGGTCCAGGTCACCCCGTGCGCATGGACGATCAGTGCGTGGATGTCATCCAGCGCGACACGGCCGACTTCGGCATGGTCCTTTTCGACGATCAGAAAGCCTCGATACAGCGAAAGATGCAGCCCGTCGGTGGCGATATCGACGATCCGCTCCATCGGCTTATCCTGCGTCGCGCGGGCCGGGGTCAAAGATGCGCCCCAGCGGGTCAACGCGCACCTGTCGGGCGCGGGCCTTTTTCAGGGAGCCCGGTGAAAGGTAAATGTACTTGAATTCGTCTGTTTCCGTGCGATCTCGCTCCTGAAGTTTGCCAGCCTCATTCGGCGGGACCAATGTGAGGCGAGCATTCTGGTTGAACCCTTTGATCAGCAGAAATTCGACTGCGCCCTCGGTCCGCTCCGCCGCGATCACATCGCCTTGCCGCAAGGAAAGCACCTTTTTCGCTGCCGGATGTGGGCGGCGATCCCCCGTGTCGTGGGCATGTGCCTCGAACATCGGCACGACGTCGGCCTTCCATTTGCCGTCCGGCAAACGCCAGATATCGTAGCGGGCATTCGCATCGCCCTTGTAGGCCTTGTAGGTCTTGCCGGACCGATCCCGGATCGGGATGACATTGAGCGGCTCGCGGATGCGCAGGTGGCGGATGCCCTTGAAAACAGGATGCTCTTTGGAAAACCGGACGAGGGCCTGCATGTAGGCCGCGCCGGTCTTTCCGCTGGTCGCCACGCGCAGCGCCTTGCGCAAGGCCGGGTCGGCGATGCAATCGGGGTTCTCGATCTGCGCGGGCTTCAGGGCGGAGAGCGCGATGCGGTGCACCACGATCGGGGTCTTGCCGTCTGCGGCGACGGCCCCCGTCAGCCCATAGGCCGTGTCGTTGTGCAGCTTGCCCGCCGTCACGTCCCGGTGCCGCGAGGGCGCTTTCTTCCGGCCGTGATCGGGTTTGTGCATCGCAGTGATGCGCAAGACCCGCTCTCGCAGCTCTTCCCGGAAACCGGGCCAGGGCTGTTCGAGATCGTCAAACATGCGTTCAAGCTCCTGCGCCTCGGCACGCGCCGCCGCAGTGGCGATCTTCTGCATCAGGGACAGCGAGGTGACGGCGGCCACGGCGGCGTCGATCGTGTGGTGGCGATGGTCGAGACGGTTCTTGGGCGCGTTCGAATGCGCGTTCTCGACAAAATTATGGTCCGGCAACAGGCTGTTGAGCCCCCAGACCCGGCGCAGCATGGCGGTCATCCGGCCGGGAATGACATCCACGCGGCCCTCTTCGGAGCTGGGGTAGAGGGCGCGCAGATACTTGCCCGCGATCCGCGCAAGATATTGCGTATCGGTCAGTTGCCGGGCCGCGAAGCCGCCGTCGCTCTCGATCCGCGCCATCGCCTCGGGGCCGAAGCGCCACTGCTTCGAGCGGTGCATCCGCGCGACCTGCTCTGAAATGATCGGCCAACGATCGGGGTCATGGCCCCAACGTTCATAGGGCGTCTTGTTGCCCTTTTGCCGGTTGCAATGGCGATGCGACAGCACCTTGTTCGCCGCGCTGTCATCAAGCGAGCGTGAATAGGGGATGATGTGATCGACATCGGCCAGACCGTTGAAGATCTGTTCCATGCCGATCTTTTCGCCGCAATAGGGGCAGCGGCGATCGAGCGCGTTGCCCGGGTTCAGTTCCTTCCACTGCTTGAGCAGGGCGCGGTTCGCGCCGGTATCCGGGCGGCCAGCTTCGATCAGATCCTTGCTGGCCTGTTGCGCGGCCTCGGTGTCGCGGCGGATGCGGCGCAGGTGTTCTGCCTTCTGTTTGTCATTGAGCTTCAGATCGCGCGCGAGTTCGATGACGATACGGTCAGGGCGGCCATGGCGCGCGATCACCGCATTCACCAGCTTCTGCAACTGCCGAAGCCCGATATGGACCGTCGGGTTGGTGATCTTGCCATATTGCCGCTCAAGCGGATCGCCATATTCCGCCTTGCCGGGCGCAATCTCGCGGGCCAGGATCTGGCCGTAATAGGGCAGGGTGTCGAACACCTCGCCCGTGCGGTGGTCGCTGTGGTGAAAGCCTGCGGCCAGTGCCGCCTTGTCATAGGTGATGACCTCGGCCTTGAGCGCCGCGATCAGCGCGCGGGTCGCGGTTTCGCCAAAGCGGCCGTGGCCCTCGGGCAGGTTGGCCCTGGCCACGGCAACGGCGGCGGCCTCGTCCAGCCCGAATTCCGCCCTCAACCAGGACAGCAGCGTTTCGGCGTCTTCCTCGTTTTGAAGCCGGTCGAGAATACGCAATTGCACCTCGAGCGGGAAATGCGCCCAGCGATTGCCGAACCTCTTCTTGTCGGACATTTCGGCGCGCACCTCATCGCCCGTCAGATCCTTGCGGTTTTCGCTTTCCTTGTTGAAGCGCTCGCCCTCGGCCAGTTTCAGCGTCTTTGCCAAACTGGCAAAGCTGACCTTCTTCTTGTCGCGCAGCTTCAGGATCAGCCGGTCGCGCTCGTCGCGGGTCAGCTCCCGTCCCGCGGCCCCCGCCGACACGATGCGTAGTTGGTTCACCTCCTCGTAGAGCCGCCGTTCCTGAAACAACGGGTGCGCCTTGGGCAGGCGACGTTCGTCCGCAGGAATGTCCTTCACCCCGGCAAAGGTGCAGAATCCGACCTCCTGTTCTTTCAATGGACGCTGGAAGAACAGGATGCGATGCAGCGCCTCTCGTGCGGCATCGGTCAGCAAGGCGGGATGATGGGGGGCCTGTGCTGCCCAGATCGCATCAAACTCCTGCTCAAGGTGGCTGCGCTGTGGGTAGAAGTCATACGCTTGGTTTTCGCCATCCATCCGCACACGGGCCGGCAGCCCGGCGTCCAGACGTTCGGCCAGAAACTGCCCCAGCGTGCGCCCGTCAAGCGCCGCATCAAGCGCCTTGCCGCCACTTGCGATCTTGCCGTCTTGGGCATCCTTGCGTGTGCGCTCTGCCTTGCGGTTCGACTTGAACCCCCGCCGCGTGTTCAGGTGAAACAGCACCCGGCCGATTTCGTGCGGTGTCAGCGCCTCGTTCAGGGCGCGCCGCCGCAAGTCGTAGGGATCGAGCCCCTCAAGCCCGCGGGTCTGCTCGTTGGGCACCGCCGTCTTGCTGCGCCGTTCCGTGGTGCCTTGGGGTGGATCGCCAGGCAGAAGGCCAAGCGCGATCAACTTGCCCAGAAGGGCCGCGCGTCGCCCGATGAAACGATCACGCCTGCGCCGTGCCGCCCGTGCCTCGCGGCGCCCTTCCGCCAGAGGGGCGCCCGATTGCGGATCACGCCCCGCGCTCGCCGCAGCGCTGAAGATGACAACGCCGAGGTCGATGATCTGCGTGTCGTCGATGAGCGCCCAGCCAAGGCTGCTGGTTCCAAGATCAATGCCGAGAGTTCTGGTCATGAAAGCAAGCCTCCGAAATGCGTCGTCTGAAGATCATTATTCAAATTGCCGGGTCGTGGTGGCGAGGTGATTTCCCCACGAGCGGTTGCCGCAAGCCTCAGGTCCACCCCTGATGCGAACGGCATGACGGGGGCTTTCCCGTGACAGCCATGTTTCGTGGGAGCAGTCGGCGTCCAAACCCGATTGTGCGTCGAACCGGCGTTTTCGGACGCTTTGTGATGAAGCGGGAAAACAGTGATGTTCAGTTGCGCCCGGTCCGCAGTTTCTGAACCGTTGCGTCGGGCAGAGCGACTCTGCCTGACGCAGCGCGTCAGATGGGGTTGTCGTGAATACGCCTCTGCACTGGCTCTCGAAATCATCTGCAATACCTCTGCCTGATCTTTGCACCGCGCCGCCTTTATGGCAATTGACTCTTGGCTTTGCAGATTGCATTATCAAGTTTCAGAAACCGCGGGCTGGCTGTTAACAAGCAGCTTGACTGCACCAAATAAGGGCAGGGCTACGGCCCTGCCTTCTTGTTTTGGGGGGCGGTGGCCTGGTTTCTGCGCGATTGGAAAGGCGTTTGATGTTGCGGTCAGTTGGGGAATAGCCGACCCAATCGCGTACATGAGTGGGTCCATTGACGGCGCTTGCTCGCCCAGCATCAACGCCACATCAGCACCGCACCAGAAAAACAATACAGTGCTTATTGGCCCGCGTTTTCGGGCGGCTCACGGTTGCGCGCGTTTCCGGTTCCCGCCATCATCAACCCGTGGCTCTCCCGATGGTGAATTGACGACGAAGGACTTCGCTCTGGGCGTCCTGACCTAGGCTCAGGACCCATTGTTTGAACCGCGCCGGTTTTTCCGGAGGCTGATTTTCGTTAGTTACGCGGCCATGTCCTCAGTTTCCGGATCTGCGTAGAAGTTGGCCTCTGCCTCTGCGGGCGGGATATTCCCGATAGGCTCGAGGAGGCGGCGATTGTTGAACCGGTCGCCCCATTCGAGCGTCGCGTATTCGACGGCCTCGAAGCTGCGCCAAGGGCCGCGGCGATGGATGATCTCGGCCTTGTAGAGACCGTTGATGG
>NZ_FTOM01000001.1 GCF_900156695.1 Phaeovulum vinaykumarii | reverse complement strand
GGTCAGCACTCGATGCGTCCTTCCCTGGCCCGTCTGGTCCCCAGCGCCCTACAAAACACGCGCCCCCTTGTCCAGTCCCGCGCAAGGACCGCGGGCGCGCGCGGGCGGGCATTGGCCAAGGGGCGGCATTGACCTTGCCCGCCAAAGGTTCAACAGTCCCGCCCGAACCGGAGAGGAGAACGCCGCATGCGTATCATGTTCAGCCGCCGCAGCCTGATTGCCACCGTCGCCGCCGGGGCGGTCCTGGCCGGAGCCGGCCCCCTGGCCGCGCAGGACTGGCCCACGGGGCCCGTGCATCTGGTGGTGGGCTTTCCCGCGGGCTCGTCGCCCGACACGATCGCGCGGCTGGTCGCGGCGCCGCTTGCCGAGAAGCTGGGCCAGCCCGTCGTGGTCGAGAACAAGCCCGGCGCGGGCGGCGTGATCGGCGTGCAGCAGATGCTGACCGCGACCGACGGGCATACCTTCGCCACCACGATCAACGGGCCGCTGACCACTGCGCCGCGGCTGGTGCCGGGGCTGGGCTATGACGTGGCCGAAGATATCGCGCCGGTGGCGCTGATCGCCACCAGCCCGCTGGTCCTGGCCGTGTCGGCCGAGGCGCCGGCCGCGGATGTGGCCGATTTCATCGCCGAGGCCCGCGCCAATCCCGGCGATCTGGCCTATGGCTCGGTCGGGCAGGGCTCGGGCGCGCATCTGACCGCCGAGCTCTTTGCCGATACCGCCGGCATCGAGATGCTGCACGTCCCCTTCACCAGCTATGCCGAGGTCACCACCTCGATCATGGGCGGCGAGATCGACGCGGGCTTCATGGCGCCCTCGGCGGCGCTGCCGCATGTGCAGGCGGGCAAGATGAAGATGCTGGGCATCACCTCCAGCACCCCCTTCGCCAATGTCCCCGACGTGCCGGTGATCGCCGGTCAGGCCGGTATGCCGACCGATTTCCGCGCCGAGCTGTGGAACGCCTTCATCGCGCCGGCGGGCACCGACCCGGAGGTGATCGCCACGCTGAACGCCGACATCAACGAGATCCTGGCCGATCCGGGCGTGCAGGAAAAGCTGCTGGCGATCGGCTGGCAGACCGCCTCGGGCAGCGCCGCGGATCTGGCCACGCGCATCACCGAGGATACCGCCGTCTGGGGCGGCGTGCTCGACCGGATCGAGGCGAAACAGTAACCCGCGCCGACCGGCGGGGCAGGGGCGATGAAACGCGATTATCACGACATCTGGGGGGGCGGCCTTCTGGCCGCTCTCGGGCTGGCGGTGGCCGCCTGGGCCTGGTCCAGCTATGATTTCGGCAGCTTGCGCCGCATGGGGCCGGGGTTCTTTCCCACGGTTCTGGGGGGCGTGCTGGCGGGGCTGGGCCTGGCCATCGCGCTGCCCGCATGGTGGCGGGCGGGCAAGGCGCGCCCCCTGGCCGCCCCCGAGGCCGCGGGCGTTCTGGCCGCGATCGTGGTCTTTGGCCTTCTGCTTCAGCCGGCCGGCCTGGTGCCGGCCACCGTTCTGGCGGTGCTGATCGCCAGCGCGCCGGCGCCGAAACGGGGCTGGCTCTGGCGGGCGGTGCTGGCGGCGGTGCTGGCGGCGCTGACCTGGGCCGTCTTCATCGCCGGGCTCCAGATGAGCCTGCCCGTCTGGCCATGGAGCCGCTGACATGACGACGCTCGACGGTCTGATCGCGGGGTTCGAGGTGGCGCTGGCGCCCTCGGTCCTGATCTACAGCCTCTTCGGGGTGTTCCTGGGCACTTTCGTCGGCGTGCTGCCGGGGATCGGCGCGATGGCGGCGATCTCGCTCCTGCTGCCGCTGACCTATTACATCTCGGCCGAGGCCGCGCTGGCGATGCTGGCGGGGGTCTATTACGGCTCGCAATATGGCGGCTCGGTCGCCTCGATCCTGTTGCGCCTGCCCGGCACGCCGCAATCGGCGGTGACCTCGCTTGACGGCTATCCGCTGGCCCGGCAGGGGCGGGCGGGGGTGGCGCTGTTCACGGCGATGGTGTCCTCGTTCACCGGCTCGATCCTGGGGATCGTGGTGCTGGTGGCGCTGGCGGGGTGGCTGTCGGGCATGGCCACGAAATTCGGCGCCGCCGAATATGCCGCGATGATGGTGCTGGGGCTGGTCGCGGCCTCGACCATCGGCGCCGAGCGGCCGGCCAAGGCGCTGGCCATGGTGGTGCTGGGGCTCATCCTGGGCTGCGTCGGCACCGACCTGAATTCGGGCGTGCAGCGCTTCACCTTCGGGCAGACGCAGCTGATGGACGGGATCAACCTCGTGGCGCTGGCGATGGGCCTTTTCGGCGTGGCCGAGGTGATCGGCAACATCCGAACTGCCGATCTGCACGGCCGGCCCGACCGCGTGCCGCTGCGCGCGCTGCTGCCGCGGGCCGACGACCTGCGCCGCCTGCCGGGGCCGATCCTGCGCGGCACCTCGCTGGGCAGCTTCTTCGGCGCGCTGCCGGGGACGGGATCGACCATCTCGTCGTTCCTGTCCTATGCGCTGGAACGGCGCGTGGCGCGCCAGCCCGAGCGCTTCGGCAAGGGCGCGCTCGAGGGCGTCTCGGCCCCCGAGGCCGCCAACAACGCCGCCGCCATCACCGCCTTCGTGCCCACGCTGACGCTGGGCATTCCCGGTGATCCGATCATGGCGCTGATGCTGGGGGCGCTGGTCATCCACGGCATCCAGCCGGGGCCGATGATGCTCGAGGCGCGCCCCGAGATGTTCTGGGGCCTCGTGGCCAGCTTCGGGTTGGGCAACCTGTTCCTGCTGGTGCTGAACCTGCCGCTGATCGGGATCTGGGTGTCGATCCTGCGCATCCCGTTCCGCTGGCTCTATCCGGCGATCGTGGTCTTTGTCTGCCTGGGCGTCTATTCGGTGCGCGGCTCGGGCTTTGATCTGATGGCGGTCGCGGTGATCGGGGGGCTTGGCTACCTGCTGTCGCTGGCGGCCTTCAACCCCGCGCTGCTGCTTCTGGGCTTCGTGCTGGGCCCGCTGATCGAGACCAACCTGCGTCGGGCGCTGCTGATCTCGCGCGGGGATCTGATGGTGTTTCTCGAACGTCCCATCGCCTGTGGCTTCGTGCTGGCCACCGCGGCGCTGATCCTGGCCTCGGTGGTCGGGGCGCTGCGGCGTCAGTCGCGGCCGGTGCCGTAGGTCGCCAGGAACATCGCCACGCCGCTTTCGACCGCGCGGCCGATCTCGGAGGGGTCGGGGGGCAGGGTGCGCTTGCCGAACAGCCGCGCCCGCCACAGCCCCGCCCCGACCAGCTCCATCAGCTGAAAGGCCGCCAGCGACAGGTCCGGCGCATCGATCCGGCCCGCGGCGGCCTCGCGGCGCAACAGGTTCAACAGCGCGGCATGGCTGCGCAGCGCGCCCCCCTCGTAGAAGCGCGTGCCGACCTCGGGCATCCGGTCCACGGTGGCCGCGACGATGCGCTGGGCCCGGATCACCCGGTGCGAGCACAGAACCTCGACCAGACGCCGGCCGAACTGAACCAGCTTCTCGCGCAGGGGCAGGTCGCTTTCCAGCGCTGCGGCAATGCCCTGGAACATCTGCTCGCGCTGGTCCGAGATCAGCGCCTCGAACAGGTCGGCCTTGTCGGCGAAATAGACATAGAGCGTGCCCTTCGAGACCCCCGCGGCGCGGCAGATCTCGTTCATGCTGGCGGCGTCGAATCCCTTTTCCAGAAATTCCTTCATCGCGCCTTGCAGGATCTGTTCGCGCTTGGCGGGGTCTTCGCCGGCGGCATGGCGGCGGCGTGGGCTGGGGCTTGTGTCTTCGGGCATCGCGGATCTCCTTGGGGGGGATATAATCGAACCGCGCGGTTCGATAAAGACTTGATTGGTCAGTCACGGTGTCCTATATCGGGATCGAACCACGCGGTTCGATGATTCCGAACGACCGTGCCGATCGAGGGAGAACCAGATGTCCAAGCCCGAACGCCTCAGCGCAGATGATGCCGCGCTCTCTGCCGCGCTGGGCGAAACCGACGCCCCCGCGCGCCCGAAACAGGGGCGCAAGCGGCTGGTGCTGGGGGCGCTGGCGGCGCTTGTGCTGTCGGGGGCGGGCTATGCCGGCTGGAACCACTGGACCACGGGGCGTTTCATGGTCGGCACCGATGACGCCTATGTGCAGGCCGATATCGCGCTGATCTCGAGCCGGGTGCAGGGCTATGTGGCCGAGCTGCCGGTCGAGGAAAACACCCATGTGAAGGCCGGCGACGTTCTGGTGCGGCTCGATGACGGCGATTATCGCATCGCGCTGGCCACCGCCCGGAGCCGGGTCGAGACCGCGGACCGGACGCTGGCCCGCATCGACGCGCAGATCACCGCCGCGCGCGCCGCCGTCGCCCAGGCCGAGGCCGACCGCGACGCCGCCGAGGCGCAGTTGCGCAACGCCACCACCACGCTGGAGCGCGTGCGCGGGCTCAATGAACGCAACGTGGCCGCCCAGGCCCAGCTCGACAGCGCGGTCGAGGGCTTCGACACCGCCACCGCCACCCTGGCCAAGGCGCGGGCCGCGGTCGTCTCGGCGCGCGCGCAGGTCGATGTGCTGATCGCCCAGCGGGCCGAATCCGAAGGCGCCAAGCACGAGCTGGAACTGGCCGTCGAACAGGCGCAACGCGACCTGGACCTGACCGTCCTGCGCGCCCCGCGCGACGGGGTCGTGGCCAATCTCAGCCTCGAGGTCGGGGATCTGGTGTCGCCCGGCACGCGGCTGGCGGCGCTGGTCCCCGATGACGCGCTCTATGTCGAGGCGAATTTCAAGGAAACCCAGCTGCCCGGCGTCGCCGTCGGCGCGCATGTCGATGTGACGCTGGACGCGCTGCCGGATGTGCATTTCGACGGCCGGGTGGTGTCGCTGGCGCCGGCGACGGGGGCGATCTTCTCGCTCCTGCCGGCCGAGAACGCCACCGGCAACTTCACCAAGGTGGTCCAGCGCGTGCCCGTGCGCATCTCGCTTCCGCCCGAGGCCTTTGACACCGGCGCCTTGCGCGCGGGCCTGTCGGCGGTGGTCGAGGTCGACCGGCGCACCGCGCCCGGTGCCCGCGGCTGAGCCCATGTCCGCCCCCGTCTCGATCCCGGCCGAGCCGCACATGAGCCCGCGGCGGGTCATCGCCTTTCTGGTGATGGTCTTCGGCATGTTCATGGCGATTCTGGATATCCAGATCGTCTCGGCCTCGCTGGCCGAGATCCAGGCCGGTCTGGCCGCCAGCCCCGACGAGATCTCGTGGGTGCAGACCAGCTATCTGATCGCCGAGGTGGTGATGATCCCGCTGTCAGGGTTCCTGGCGCGGATGATGTCCACGCGCTATCTCTTCGCGGCCTCGGCGGCAGGCTTCACCATTGCCAGTTTCCTGTGCGCCACCTCGACCACGATCGAGGAGATGATCCTGTGGCGCGCGCTTCAGGGGTTTCTGGGCGGGGGCATGATCCCGTCGGTCTTTGCCGCGGCCTTCACCATCTTTCCGCCCTCCAGGCGCAATGTCGTCTCGCCCATGATCGGGCTGATCGCCACGCTGGCGCCGACGATCGGGCCGACGGTGGGCGGTTATCTCAGCCATGCGCTGTCCTGGCACTGGCTGTTTCTGGTCAATGTGGCGCCGGGCATTCTGGTAACGCTGGGCGCGTTCTTCCTGATCGACTTCGACCGCCCCCACTGGAAGCTGTTCGAGCGTTTCGACTGGTGGGGTCTGGTCGCGCTGGCGGCGTTTCTGGGCGGGCTTGAATATGTGCTCGAGGAAGGGCCCGGCAACGACTGGCTGGCCGATCCGCATGTGGCGCTTTTCACGGCCATCACCCTGGTCGGCTGCGTGGTCAGCTTCTGGCGGGCCCTGACGCGCGAGGAACCCATCGTCGATCTGTCGGCCTTCACCGACATGAACTTCGCGCTGGGGTCGGCCTTCAGCTTCGTGCTGGGGATCGGGCTCTATGGGCTGACCTATCTCTATCCGCTCTACCTGGCCCAGATCCGCGGTTTCGACAGCCTGATGATCGGCGAGACGGTCTTTGTCTCGGGGCTGGCGATGTTCTTCTCGGCGCCGCTGGCGGGCTTTCTGGCCGGGCGGATGGACCTGCGGCTGATGCTGCTGATCGGCTTCGTGGGGTTCGCGCTGTCGACCTGGATGCTGACCGGCATGACCGCGGATTGGGACTTCAACGAACTGGTGGTGCCGCAGGTGCTGCGCGGCATGTCGCTGATGCTGTGCATGGTGCCGGTCAACAACCTGGCGCTGGGCACGCTGCCGCGCGACAAGATGAAGGGGGGCTCGGGGCTTTACAACCTGATGCGCAACCTGGGCGGCGCGGTGGGCCTTGCGGTCATCAACACGATGCTGTCGGACCGGGCGGACCTGCATTACGACCGCCTGCGCGAGGCGATCACCTGGACCAATGCCGAGGCCCTGCGCCAGCTGAACCTGATGGCGGGGAACCTCAGCGCGCATGGTCTGGACGGGCAGCTGGGCGCCATCTCGCAGATGGCCGGGCGGGTGCGTCAGCAGGCGGTGGTGATGTCCTTCATCGACGTGTTCCTGCTCCTGTCGCTTCTTTTCGGCGGGCTGGCGCTGGCGGCGCTGTTGATGCGCCCGCCGGCCAAGGCTGTGGGCGGTGGCGGGCACTGACCCGTTCGGGAATGTGCGCAATCCTGCCCCCGCGGTGGCCGCGGACGGGCGGCTATTCCACAGGCATCCCGAAGAGCGTGATCGCCACACCCAGCGCCGCAAGCCCTGCGTGAAGC
Source organism: Phaeovulum vinaykumarii (assembly GCF_900156695.1). Taxonomy (GTDB): domain Bacteria; phylum Pseudomonadota; class Alphaproteobacteria; order Rhodobacterales; family Rhodobacteraceae; genus Bieblia_A; species Bieblia_A vinaykumarii. The sequence continues at coordinate 920,915 of NZ_FTOM01000001.1, read as the reverse complement.
CCGCGCGCCCCCCCGCGCGCGCCCAGCGCGGCAATCGCCGACTGGATCGCATAATAGGCCGCGAAGGCGCGCGAGGCATAGGCGATGATCTCGAAGATATTGGCGCTCCAGGTCAGGGCCAGCCCCGCCGCGACCAGCACCGCATAGGCGCCCCGCACCGAGACCCGCCCGCGCGACAGCTCGGCCACCAGCCCGCCGCAGCCGCCGGTATCGGCCACCGCCGCGCTGAATTGCGCCGCCAGCGCCGCGGCCACCAGCATCAGCGACAGGATCGGCGCGACGCGCTGCATCATCTCGATGATCGCGGTTTCCGACAAGGCGATGTCGCCGGGCGCGAAGGCAAAGGTGACCAGCGCGATATAGACCATGTAGATCGCCGCCGACACGATCTGGGCCAGCTTCATCGCCCGGATGCGGGTGGGGGCGTCATATTCGGCGCCCAGATAGCGCGCGGTCTCGAAGCCCTGCACGGTGACGATCAGCCCGAAGGCCAGCAGAAGGCCCCCGCCCGGCGTCACGGTGGGCGCGTCGAGCTGCACCGCGCCGGCGTCAACCACCTGGGCGAAATGCACCGATAGCCCCAGCAGGAAGCCTGCGATGATCGCCAGCTTCAGCCCCACCGAAACCTGTTCCAGCCGTTCGAGCGCGCCGAAGCCGCGGGTCCAGCCCACCACCAGGATCAGCACGAACACCGCTGAGGTCAGCAGCCGGGCGTTGCCGGGGCTGTCGAAGGGGGTCAGGCGCACGCCGAAGGCGCCCAGAAGGTTCAGATAATAGGCCACCGAGATGACATAGGCGAAGGCCAGCGCCGCCGAGGCCAGCGTGTCGAGCTGGCCCGCGCGCCGAGCTGGCGCGTCCGTGGCGCGCGCCGCGATATTGGCCCGGATCGAGGCCCCGAAGCCCCAGGCCAGCAGGCACAGCCCCGCCATCACCGCGGGCGCCAGCATCCCGAATGACGCGTCAAGCACCGGCCCCAGAACCAGAAAACCGCTGCCGATGATCGAGGCCAGCGGCGTGATCGTCGCCCGCCACAGCCGCGCGCGCGCCAGCCGCGGCCAGGCCAGCAGCGCCCCCGTCATCACCGTTGCTGCCAGGATCGCCAGATCGAGCGCGTCCATGTCCCTGCCTCTCGTGTTTGGGGGCGTGTTCCTGGGGGGGGGCGCCCGCGGCGCATCGAATACACCGCCCCATCCGCGGTCAACCCCGGCCCGGCGGGCGTGGCGTCACGGATGGCGGTCATCACGGGCCGCGGTCAACCCCGGGCGGGGGCATGACAGACGCGGGCAGGACAAAAGCGAACGGGTGCGCGGTTTCCCGTGCACCCGTCAGCGTCGTTCGCGGCTGGTCTGTGCGGCGCTCAGTTCTCGTCGTCGTCGGCGCTGACGTCGGCAATCTCGTCGAGCGAGACATTATCGTCGTCGTCGTCGTCCAGCAGGTCGTCGTCCAGATCCACGTCGCCGGAATCGGCATCCAGATCATCATCATCGTTCAGATCGTCGATCTCTTCCGAGGTCGTGGCCGGGCTGGCCTTGTCGGCGATCATCGGACGCGGACGGCCGACTTGCAGGCTTTCCACCGAGAAGCTGTTCGAGCAGACCGGGCAGGTCATCGGATCACGCCCGAGGTCGTAGAACCGGCTTGCGCAATGCGGGCAGAGGCGCTTGACGCCCCATTCCTCTTTGGGCATGGAAAACTCCTTGCTTCTCATGTTGAGAGAGTCGCAGCCAACTGCCACAACGACCGCAGGGTGTCAAAGCCTTTTCGGGGCGTTTTTGTCGTTTCGCGGCCCGGAAATCCGGGGTTTTCATGCAAGCAGGAGAGCGCCGCGCCGTCCGGGGACCGTCGGTGCGCGGCAGGAGGGGGGCACCGGTGTCACCGGACCGTATCACGCTGGAAGGGCCCGAGCCGATCGAGCTGGTGCTGCGCCGGTCGCCGCGGGCACGGCGGTTCTCGCTGCGGGTGTCGCGGCTTGATGGCGGGGTGACGCTGACGCTGCCTGCGCGCGCCGATGCCGCCGAGGGGATCGCCTTCGCCCGCAGCCGGCGCGACTGGATCGTGCAGGCCCGCGCGCGGGTGGGGCAGGTGGCGCGGCCGGTCTTCGGCGCGCAGGTGCCCTTCGAGGGCGTTCCGCATCGGCTGGTGCCGGCGCGTCTGCGCGCCCCCCGCCGCGAGATGCAGGCCGACGGGCCGGTGATCCTGATGCCCGAGGATCCCGCGCGGCTGGCGCGGCGGCTCGAGGCCTTCTACCGGGTCGAGGCGCGCAGCCGGCTGGCCGAGGCCTCGGGGCGGCATGCGGTGGCGCTGGGGCGCAGCTTCACCCGGCTGAGCCTGCGCGACACGCGCTCGCGCTGGGGGTCATGCACGGCCGATGGCGGGCTGATGTATTCCTGGCGGCTGGTCATGGCCCCGCCCGAGGTGCTGGATTACGTCGCCGCCCACGAGGTCGCGCATCTGTGCGAGATGAACCATTCGCCGGCCTTCTGGGCGGTGGTGGCGCGGCTTTGCCCCGGTTATGCGGCGCCGCGCGACTGGCTGCGCCGCAACGGCGGCACGCTGCATGCCCTGCGGCTGCGCGATTGACGCGCCCCGGACCCGTCCCGCGCGGACCTGCGACCGATTGACTGGCCGCGCGGGCCATGCTCCGATCCGCCCATGAAAACCGCCCGTTCGCCGGAGATCGTCCCGGCCGCCCATGACCGTCTGTATCGCACGCTGCGCCAGCAGATCATGTGCGGCGAGCTTGCGCCCGGACAGGCGCTGACCCTGCGTGGCCTGGGCAAGGCGCATGGCGTGTCGATGACCCCCGCGCGCGAGGCCCTGCGCCGGCTGGTGGCGGAAGGGGCGCTGATGCTGTCATCCTCGGGGCGGGTGGCGACGCCGGAACTGTCGAACGAGCGCATCGAGGAGCTGGCGGCGCTGCGCGCGCTGATCGAGCCCGAGCTGGCCTCGCGCGCGCTGCCGCGGGCCCATATGGCGCTGATCGAGCGGCTGGCCGCCATCAACGCCACCAATGCCGAGGCCGTGGCCAAGCAGGATGCGGTGGGCTACATCCGCTCGAACCTGGAATTTCACCGCACGCTCTATCTGCGTGCGCAGGCCCCGGCGATGCTGGCCATCATCGAGACCGTCTGGCTGCAACTGGGGCCGACCATGCGCGCGCTTTACGGGCGCACGCCGCGCACCGAGCCCACGCGCCATCACCGGCTGATCCTGTCGGCGCTGCGGGCGGGCGACGAACCGGGGCTGCGGCTGGCGGTGCGCTCGGACGTGACGCAGGGCCTGCGCCATCTGGTGGGCTGATGCGCGCCCATCGCAGGGCGCGGCCCTTGCGGCGGAAGGGGGCCAGGGCCCATATTCACCGGGACAGGCGGCGGAGGGTTTTCCCATGTCATTCGTGATGCTTCTGATCGTGGGCGCGGCCGCGGGGTTCCTGGCCACGCGCTTCATGCGGCTGGATACCGACGTGCCGACGACGATCGCCATCGGGGTGCTGGGCGCGCTGGTCGGCGGGCTGGTTCTGCGGGTGCTGATCGCCATGGCCGGCTGGATGGCGGGGTTTGTCGGCGCCGTCCTGGGCGCGATGGCGCTGATCTGGGCCTGGCAGACCTACGGCCCGCGGCGCTGAGATCGCCCGCTTCTCACCCGGCCCGCGAATGCCCTCGGATCTGTGATCCCGGCGCGCGCTTTGCCCGTTGAGCTTTGCGCGCCGCACGCTAGGGTCGGCGCAAATCAGGAGACGCCCGATGACCCAGAGCCCCGAGCTGCGCCTTGGCGTGAATATCGACCACGTGGCCACCATCCGCAACGCGCGCGGCTCGGCCTATCCCGATCCGGTGCGCGCGGCGATCCTGGCCGAGGAAGCCGGCGCCGACGGCATCACCGCCCATCTGCGCGAGGATCGCCGCCACATCCACGACAGCGACATCGCGCGGCTGATGGGCGCGCTCCGCGGTCCGCTCAATCTCGAGATGGCCGCCACCGACGAGATGCAGGCGATCGCGCTGCGCCATGTGCCCCATGCAGCCTGCATCGTCCCCGAACGCCGGCAGGAGCGCACCACCGAGGGCGGTCTGGACGTGGCCGGCGACGAGGCGCGGATGACGCGCTTCATTGCGCCCCTGCGCGAGGCCGGGATCCGCGTGTCGCTGTTCATCGGCCACCAGCCCGCCCAGATCGAGGCCGCTGCGCGCGCCGGTGCCGCTGTGGTCGAGCTGCACACCGGGGCCTATTGCGACCTGCATGCCGAGGGCCAACAGGAGGCGCGCGACGCCGAGCTGGCCGCGCTGCGCGAGGGGGCGAAACGGGCGGCCGATCTGGGGCTTGAGGTGCACGCGGGCCACGGGCTGACCTTCGACACGGTGGGGCCGATCGCCGCATTCCCCGAGGTGCGCGAGCTCAACATCGGGCATTTCCTGATCGCCGAGGCGGTGTTCATCGGCCTTGGCCCGGCCATCGCGGAAATGCGCCGGCAGATGGATCTGGCCCGCGGAGGCGCGGCGTGATCCTGGGCGTCGGCACCGATCTGGCCAATATCGAGCGCATCGCCGGCACGCTCGAACGGTTCGGCGACCGGTTCCGCACCCGCGTCTTCACCGACACCGAGATCGCCAAGGCCGAGGCCCGCGCCGACACGCCCGGCACCTATGCCAAGCGCTGGGCCGCCAAGGAGGCCTGCTCGAAGGCACTGGGCACGGGGCTGCGCATGGGCATCTCGTGGAAGGACATGGCCGTCACCAACCTGCCCACCGGCCAGCCGGTGATGGCGCTGACCGGCTGGGCGGCCGAACGGCTGAAGGCGATGACCCCGCCCGGCCACGAAGCGGTGGTGCATGTCACGCTGACCGACGATCACCCCTGGGCCCAGGCCTTCGTGGTCATCGAGGCGCGCGCCCTTCCTTGACAATCGGGCCTCCGAGGGGCCAGAGAAACGCGCAATCGGCAGCAGAGGCGGGCATCTCATGGCAAATGCGGCGAAGGAAGGTCTGATCGAGACCGTCAAGACGGTGGTCTACGCGCTCCTGATCGCGGGCGTCTTCCGCACGCTGTTCTTCCAGCCGTTCTGGATCCCCTCGGGCAGCATGAAGGACACGCTGCTGATCGGGGATTTCCTGTTCGTCAACAAGATGGCCTATGGCTATTCGCGCCATTCCTGCCCGTTCTCGATGTGCCCGATCTCGGGGCGCATCCTGGCCTCCGAGCCCGAGCGCGGCGATGTGGTGGTGTTCCGCCATCCCACCCGCGGGGTCGACTTCATCAAGCGCCTGATCGGCCTGCCGGGCGACCGCATCCAGATGATCAACGGCGTGCTGCACATCAACGGCGCCCCGGTCACGCTGACCGACGGCGGCATGTTCGCCGAGGAAAAGGATCTTCAGGGCCCCAACGGGCTGATCCCCCGCTGCGTCAATGACCCGGTGGGCCGCGGCGGCGTCTGCCAGAAGGAGCGCGAGCTCGAGACGCTGCCGGGCGGGCGCACCCATTCGATCCTGAACATCACCGACTTCTGGGTGGCCGACAACACGCCCGAATTCCTGGTGCCGCCGGGCAATTACTTCTTCATGGGCGACAACCGCGACAATTCCGAGGACAGCCGCTTCCCGGCCTCGTCGGGCGGCCTGGGCTTCGTGCCGGCCGAATATCTGATCGGGCGGGCCGACCGGATCATGTTCTCGTCGGCGGGGCGGTCGCTGTTCTATGTCTGGACCTGGCGTCCCGACCGTTTCTTCAAGGCAATCGAGTGAAGATCGCAGCCGATACCGAGGATTTCGCCCGCCGCCTGGGCTACAGCTTCACGCGTCCCGAGCTGCTGGCGCGCGCGCTGACGCATTCGTCGATCTCGACCAAGGCGCGGCCCGACAACCAGCGGCTGGAATTCCTGGGTGACCGCGTGCTGGGCCTGGTGATGGCCGAGGCGCTGATGAAGGCCGACCGCGCCGCCTCCGAAGGCCAGCTTGCGCCGCGCTTCAACGCGCTGGTGCGCAAGGAGACCTGCGCCGAGATCGCCCGCGAGATCGGCCTGGGCGACGTGTTGCGGCTGGGCCGGTCCGAGATGATGTCGGGCGGCCGGCGCAAGGAGGCGCTGCTGGGCGACGCGATGGAAGCCGTGATCGCCGCGGTCTATCTGGATGCGGGCTTTGACGTGGCGCGGGATCTGATCCTGCGGCTCTGGGGGGCGCGGGTGAATGCCGCCGAGACCGTGTCGCGCGATGCCAAGACCGCGCTTCAGGAATGGGCGCAGGCGCGTGGCCTTGCGCGCCCCGAATATGTTGAATTGCGCCGCGAAGGGCCCGATCATGCCCCGCAGTTCACCGTTGAGGTGCGGCTGTCCTCGGGCGAGAGCGCCACGGCGACCACCGCGCCCAAGCGCGCCGCCGAACAGGCCGCCGCGCGCACGCTTCTGAACCGGCTGGAGGCCAAGCATGGCTGAGACGACCCCCGTGGATGACCTGCCCGCCGACGCGCCCACCCGCGCGGGCTTCGTGGCGCTGATCGGCGAACCCAACGCCGGCAAGTCCACGCTGCTGAACCGGATGGTGGGGGCCAAGGTCTCGATCGTCACGCACAAGGTGCAGACCACGCGCGCGCGCATCCGCGGCGTGGCGATGGAGGGCGCCGCGCAGCTTGTCTTCGTGGACACGCCCGGCCTTTTCCGTCCGCGCCGCCGGCTTGACCGCGCCATGGTCGCCGCGGCCTGGGGGGGCGCGGGCGATGCCGATGTCGTCGTGCTGCTGGTCGAGGCCCACCGCGGTCTGACCGAGGGCGTCACGCGCATCCTTGAGGGCCTGCGCGAGAAGGTGGGCGACCGCCCCGTGGCGCTGGCCATCAACAAGATCGACCGGGTCAAGGCCGAGGTTCTGCTGGGCCTCTCGGCCGAGCTTAACGCGGCCTTCGAATTCCGCCGCACCTTCATGATCTCGGCCGAGAAGGGCTATGGCGTCGACGACCTGCGCCGCTGGCTGGCCGGGCTGATGCCCGAGAGCCCCTGGCTCTACCCCGAGGACCAGATCGCCGACCTGCCGATGCGCATGATCGCCGCCGAGATCACCCGCGAGAAGCTGACCCTGCGGCTGCACGAGGAATTGCCCTATCAGCTGACCGTCGAGACCGAAGCCTGGGAAGACCGCCCCGACGGCTCGACCCGGATCGACCAGATCGTCTATGTCGCGCGCGAAGGGCACAAGGGCATCGTGCTGGGCCACAAGGGCGAGACGATCAAGGCCGTGGGCCAGGCCGCGCGCACGGATCTGTGCCAGTTCCTGGACCGCAAGGTGCATCTGTTCATCCAGGTCAAGCTGCGCGAGAACTGGCTCAATGAGGCCGAGCGCTATTCCGAGATGGGCCTCGACTTCCGCGATGGCGACTGAGCCGCGGCTGGCGGCGGGCCTGTGGGTCGCGGCCTATCTGGCGCGGTTGCAGGCGGCCGCGATCCCGGCCTATGTGACCGCGCGGGGCGATGACACGGCCGGCGCGGTGATGGTCAAATGCGCGCGCCTTGACGGCACCGCGCAGCTGCATGAACGCCAGTATGACCCGTTCGCCGACACCCGCGCCTGGGTCTGTATCGCGGATGCCCCCGAGGCCGAGATCGACGCCCGGATCGCGCGGTCGCGGGCGCGCGATCCCGATCTGTGGGTGCTCGAGATCGAGAGCCGCGAGGGGCGCACGCTTCTGGACGAACCGGGCCTGTCCGGGTGACCTTCAGGACACGTTTGACGACAGACCTGCCTCCGACCCCTCGCGGGCGCCATTCGCGCCTTGTATCAGGGGCATAATCTACGCATACCGGGACGGACCCTGGGGGGGTCGATCAGGTCATGCGATCGGGGGAGGCAGTCCGAATGATGCCAAATCGTCGTGCGGTTCTGGCCGCGGGTGCTGCCTTCGTGGTTGCGGGATGCAGCCTGCCGCGGGGGGCCGCGCTCCGCTCCGAGGTGCTGCGCGGCAAGGACGCCGCCGAGGCGGGATTTGCCCATTACGCCATCGACCGTGACTTTCTGGCCGTCCTCAAGGATTGGCCCGCCGGGCTGCACCATGAACGGCGCGTCTGGCCGGGGCACAGCCGCGGGGCGGATGGGCTGATCATCACCCGGGGCGACCGCGTGGAAATCGCGGTCTGGGAAAACGACGAGAATTCTCTTCTGACCGGGGCGGGGCAGCCCTCGACGCCGCTGCAACCCTCGATCGTGTCGGCCAGCGGGCGCATCTTCGTGCCCTATGTCGGCGAGATGCGCGTGGCCGGCATGTCGCCCCAGCACGCCCGCGCCGCCATCCAGGAGCGGCTGGAAGAGCTGATCCCCGCCGCCCAGGTGCAGCTGAGCGTGACGCCGGGCCCGAAGAATGCCGTCGATCTGGTCAGCGGGGTGGCCCGGCCCGGTTCGGTGCCGCTGACCGACCGTTCGATCACCGTGCTGGGCGCCATCGCGCAGGGCGGGGGCGTCGCGCCCGGCCTCGAAAACCCGCAGGTGCGGCTGATCCGCGGCGGGCGGGTCTACATCAGCTCGCTGGACGAATTGTCCGAAGACCCGCGCCGCGATACTGCGCTGCGTGCCGGCGACAAGCTGATCGTCGAAAAGGACCGGCGCTATTTCGTGGCCATGGGCGCGCAGGCCCGCGAGGAGCTGGTGCCCTTTGCCAAGGACCGGATCTCGGCGCTCGAGGCGGTGACGATCGCGGGCGGGCTGGCCGATAATCGCGCCAATGCCAAGGGCGTGCTGATCTTGCGCGAATATGCCCCCGAGGTGGTGCAGCCGCGTCCCGAAGCGGGGCCCGACGCGCCGTTGCCGGTTGCGCCCGAACATGCGCGGGTCGTGTTCTCGATGGATCTGACCAGCGCAGACGGGCTGTTCTCGGCGCAGAATTTCCCGATCGAACCGCGCGATTTGGTGCTGGCGACCGAATCGCCGGTGGTCTCGGCGCGCTCGATCCTTGGGCTTCTGGGGACCAGCGTCGGCGTCGCAAACGCCGCCGACTGAGCCCCGCCGTCCCGACGCCCGGACCGCGGGGGAGGGGGCGCCAGAACCGGGGTCGCCAGAACCGGGGGCGGCCCGCGTCGGTGTCTCAGAGCGGGGGCGTTTCGGGCGACTTGCGGTGCAAAGGTGCGGTGCCCTCGGATGCTGGGCGCGCCTCGGCGTCCTCGGCCTTCTGCGCCAGCCGCGCCTTCAGCTTCTCGAAACGTTCCTTCAGGCGCGTGCGGCGGCGGTTCTGATAGGCCAGGATCAGCGGCAAGGTCAGCCGGTGACAGATCAGCCCCGCGATCAGGCCGGGGATCAGCCCGCCCACCAGATAGGGCAGGAACACATCCGGGAAGAACCGCGCCAGCCCGCCCCAGCGGGTGGGATCATCGGTGAAGATGGCCACGGCATTGTGCTGGATGTCATAGCCCGCGGCCATGAAGGCCTCGAGCAGCGTATCCTGATGCTCGACCGAATATTGCCCGCCCAGCATCCACTTGCCCAGCCACATCGCGACATAGGCGATGACCGGGAAGGTCAGCGGATTGCCGAAGAAGGTTGCGATCAGCGCCGCCAGGATATTGCCGCGGATCACCCAGGCGATGGCCGCCGCGGTCAGGAAATGGAACCCGAAGAGCGGCGTGAACGAGGTCAGCACCCCGGCCAGCACCCCGCGCGCGATGCGGTGCGGCGTGTCGGGCAGCCGGCGAATTCTGTGGGTGATGTAATAGGCCGCGCGCGTCCAGCCACCACGGGGCCAGAAGACCTCGGTCAGAACCCGATGCAGCGGTCGTGGGTCGCGCCTCTTGAAGACCAAGTTCTATCCTTCCATGCCCAGGGGACACTCCTGCCCTCAGGGTTTGCGCGCGAGATCCCGGTGCCTTTCCACCTGCGCCACGTCGCTCTCCGCCTCGAGCGCCGTCAACAGGTTGTGCAGATGCTCCACGTCGCGCAACTCGACTTCTAGCTCCAAAGAGTAATAATCCGGTTTGCGATCGACGAAGTGCAGGTTGGAAATATTCGCCTTCTGGGTTCCGATCAAGGTGCACAGATGTCCCAGAACCCCGGCATCATTGGCGATGGTCAGATCCAGGCTGACGCTGTATTCGGCCGGATGGCGCCCGGAATGCCAGTGCAGGTCGACCCAGCGTTCGGGCTGTTCCTCGAAATCGGCCAGCGCGGGGCAATCGGCGGCGTGGATGACGACGCCCTTGCCGCGATAGGTGATGCCGATGATCCGCTCGCCGGGCAGCGGCTGGCAGCATGCGGCGCGGCGGAAGGTCTGGTCGGCGGCCAGGCCCAGCACCGCGCGGGCGGTGTCGATCTCGTCGTCCGGGCGCGAGGCCAGCTCGGGATAGAGCGTCTCGATCACCTCGCGCGCGGTCATCTCGGCCGATCCGATCCGCGCCAGAAGCTCGTCGGGGTCGCCCACGCCCAGCGTCTTGGCCGCGGTGCGCAGCGCCTTGTCGGTGACCTTGCGGCCCACATGTTCGAAGGCCACGCGCACCAGTTCGGTGCCCAGCTTGATGAAGCGGGTGCGGTCTTCCTCGCGCAGGGATTTGCGGATCGCCCCCTTGGCGCGGCCGGTCACCACGATGTCAAGCCAGCTGGCCTGCGGGCGCTGGCCCGCGGCGGTGATGATCTCGACCGCCTGGCCGTTCTTGAGCCGGGTCCACAGCGGCACGCGGATCCCGTCCACCTTGGCGCCGACGCAGGAATTGCCGATCCGGGTGTGGATCGCGTAGGCATAGTCGATCGGCGTGGCGCCCTTGGGCAGCTTCACCACGTCGCCCTTGGGGGTGAAGCAGAACACCTGATCGGAATACATCTCGAGCTTCACGTTCTCGAGGAATTCGTCGTTGTCGCCTTCCTGGAAGCGTTCGGTCAGCGTGGCGATCCATTTCGCGGGATCGACGGCAAAGGGGTTCTGGGCGCGCACCCCCTCGCGGTAGGACCAATGCGCCGCCACGCCCGATTCGGCGACCTCGTGCATCTGGCGGGTGCGGATCTGCACCTCGACGCGCACGCCGTCGCGGCCCGAGACGGTGGTGTGGATCGAGCGATAGCCGTTCGACTTGGGCTGGCTGATGTAATCCTTGAACCGGCCCGGCACCGCCCGCCAGCGCTGGTGGATGACGCCCAGCACGCGGTAGCAATCGGCCTCGGTGCGGGTGATGACGCGAAAGCCGTAGATGTCGGACAGCGACGAGAAGGAAAGCTGCTTTTCCTCCATCTTGCGCCAGATCGAATAGGGGCGCTTGGCGCGGCCGAAGACATCGGCCTCGATGCCGGCGCGGTCCATCTCGGCGCGGATATCGGCGGTGATCCTGGGGATCAGGTCGCCGGTCTCGCGCTGGAGCGTGACGAACCGGCGGATGATCGAGGTGCGGGCCTCGGGGTTCAGCACCTTGAAGCTCAGATCCTCAAGCTCCTCGCGCATCCATTGCATGCCCATGCGCCCGGCCAGCGGCGCATAGATCTCCATGGTCTCGCGGGCCTTCTGCGCCTGTTTCTCGGGGCGCATCGACCGGATGGTGCGCATGTTGTGCAGCCGGTCGGCCAGCTTGACCAGGATCACCCGCAGATCCTTGGACATGGCCATGAACAGCTTGCGGAAATTCTCGGCCTGCTTGCTTTCGGAAGAGGACAGCTGAAGGTTGGTCAGCTTGGTGACGCCATCGACCAGCTCGGCCACGTCATGCCCGAAGAGCCCCTCGACCTCGGTGTAGGTCGAGCGCGTGTCCTCGATCGTGTCGTGCAGAAGGGCGGTGACGATGGTCGCGTCGTCCAGCCGCTGTTCGGTCAGGATGGCGGCAACGGCGACGGGATGGGTGAAATAGGGCTCGCCGGACTTGCGGAATTGCCCGTCATGCATCCGCAGGCCGTAATCATAGGCCCGGCGGATCAGATCGGCATTGGTGCGCGGGTTATAGTTGCGGACGAGCGCGACCAGATCCTCGACGTCGATCATTCCCGTCCGCACGCCTTTCCTGTCGGGGGCGCCTTATTCGCGGCCCTGGGCTTCCATCAGCGCGCGCAGCATGCGCTCTTCGGACATGTCGTCCTCGGCGGGGCGGTCGGCGGCTTCGCCCGACATCAGCAGCGACATCTGATCGTCCTCGGGTTCGTCGACCTCGATCTGGGTCTGATGCGATTCGATCAGACGTTCGCGCAGGTCGTCGGCCGATTGGGTTTCCTCGGCGATCTCGCGCAGCGCAACGACGGGGTTCTTGTCGTTGTCACGCTCCACCGTCAGCGGCGCACCGGCGGCCACTTCGCGCGCGCGATGGGCGGCCAGCATCACCAGTTCGAACCGGTTCGGGACCTTGTCAACGCAATCTTCAACCGTCACGCGGGCCATGTGATGCTCCTTCCGGGGGGCGGGGTGAGTGGCCTATCTAAGCCTTCAGCGCCCTCTTGACAAGCGCCGAGTGCCGCGAAACCGGCCGTCAAAGCGGGCGGATTGCCGCTTTTTCGGCCGCGGGAAGGGCGGCGCACATCTCGGCCACGCTCCGGCCCAGGAGCGGGTGGCGCCAATGGGCGGCGATCTCGGCCAGCGGCACCAGCACGAAGGCGCGGTCCTGAAGGCGCGGATGCGGCAGGATCAGCCGGTCGGGGGCGGCCTGCATCTGCGCGGCGGCGGGCAGGTTCATCCATTCGGCCTGGCCCGCGACGTCGGGCAGGATCAGATCCCCCGCGCCCAGCAGGTCCAGATCCAGCGTGCGCGGCCCCCAGCGCCGCTGCCGCTGACGCCCGGCCTCGGCCTCGATCGCGTGCAGCCGCGCCAGCACCTCGGCCGGCGCCAGCCCCGGCGCCCGCAGCACCGCGCAGGCATTGACGAAATCGGGGCCCGAACCGGGCGGGTAGGCGGGCGTCCGGAAAAAGCGGCTGATCACGGTGGGAAAGAGGCCGCGCGCCGGCATCTGCGCCAGCGCGAAGGTCAGGGTCTCGCGGATCTGTGATGCTCCGTTGGGCAGGTTTCCGCCCAGCCCCACCAGAAATGGCCTATTATCTGAAAAGGCAGATTTCATGATATGCTCCCGACGTCTAGTTCTTGACGATCTTGCGACGTCTTCAATTTGCGGCGCGCCGAGCGCCGGTTTCGCCCCAAGGGGCAGGAAAGGGAAGCATTTATGTTCTACAAGGACGAACGGCTGGCGCTGTTCATCGATGGCGCGAACCTCTATGCGGCGGCCAAGGCGCTGGGGTTCGATATCGACTACAAGCTTCTTCGCCAGGAGTTCGAGCGCCGCGGCAAGCTGGTGCGTGCCTTCTATTACACCGCCCTTCTCGAGAACGAGGAATATTCGCCCATCCGTCCGCTGGTCGACTGGCTGCATTACAACGGCTACGCGATGGTGACCAAGCCGGCCAAGGAATACACCGACTCGATGGGCCGCCGGAAGGTCAAGGGCAACATGGACATCGAGCTGGCCGTGAACGCCATGGAACTGGCGCCGCGGCTGGATCATGCGGTGCTGTTCTCGGGCGACGGCGACTTCCGGCCCCTGGTCGAAAGCCTCCAGCGCCAGGGCGTGCGGGTCTCGGTCGTCTCGACCATCCGCAGCCAGCCGCCGATGATCGCCGACGAATTGCGCCGCCAGGCCGACAATTTCATCGAACTGGACGCCCTGCGCGAAGTGATCGGCCGCCCCCCGCGCGAACCCCGCCCCGAGCGCGAGGACGCCCCCGCCGAGACCTGACCGGCGCGCCCTTCGTCGCCGTGCCTGCGGCCTGCCGTGGTCATCTTCGCGTGAGAGGGGGGCTGCGGCGGGATGGAGGCTGGACGCGCGGCGCCCATGTGCTTACCTCTCGGAAAGCGCGAAACTGGCCCGCAGGACGACAGGAAAGACCCCATGCCCAAGCCTTCTCTCGATCTCTACCTTGCCGCGCCGCGTGGCTTCTGCGCCGGTGTCGACCGCGCGATCCGCATCGTGGAGATGGCGCTCGAGAAATGGGGCGCGCCGGTCTATGTCCGCCACGAGATCGTGCACAACAAATACGTTGTGGAAACGCTGCGCGCCAAGGGCGCCGTCTTCGTGGAAGAGCTGGACGAATGCCCCGTTGACCGTCCGGTGATCTTTTCGGCGCATGGCGTGCCGAAATCCGTCCCCGAGGAGGCCGAGCGCCGCGGCATGACCGTCGTGGACGCCACCTGCCCGCTGGTGACCAAGGTCCATCTCGAGGCCGCGCGCCACAGCGAGGAAGGGCTCCAGATGGTCATGATCGGCCACAAGGGCCACCCCGAGACCGTGGGCACCATGGGCCAGCTGCCCGAAGGCGAGGTGCTTCTGGTCGAAAGCGTCGAGGATGTGGCCAAGATCGAGCCGCGCGACCCCGCGAAGCTGGCCTTCATCACCCAGACCACCCTTTCGGTCGATGACACCCGCGGCATCGTCGCCGCGCTCGAGGCGCGCTTCCCCGGCATCTCGGGCCCCTCGCGCGAGGATATCTGCTACGCCACCACCAACCGCCAGGGCGCGGTCAAGGCGCTGGCCGAGAAGGTCGAGGCGATCCTGGTGCTGGGCTCGCCCACCTCGTCGAACTCGCGCCGCCTGGTCGAGGTCGCCCGCGCCGCCGGCTGCGCCCGCGCCCAATTGGTCGAACGCGCCGACGTGATTGATTTCGACGCGCTGGCGGGGGTGAAATCCATCGGTATCACCGCCGGCGCCAGCGCCCCCGAGGTGCTGGTCGACGAGGTGATCGCGGCCTTCCGCGACCGCTATGATGTCACCCTGGGCACCGTCGAGACCCTGAAGGAACGCGTGGAATTCAAGCTGCCGCGCATTGTCCGGGTCACCGACGACGCCTGATCTGCCGGGCTCTCCGGCCTTTCGCGCGCCCGGCCGGGCCGCTTTCCTGCCCGAGGACACATGTCGCCCGAATTCCTGCTGACCGCTCTGGTCGTCTGTCTCGCGCCGGGGATCGGCGTGCTCTACACGCTGTCGATGACGCTGGGGGGCGGGCTGCGCGCGGGCCTCTGGGCAGCGCTGGGCTGCACCATCGCCACGATCGTGCATCTGGGCGTGGCGATCCTGGGGCTGGCGGCGGTGCTGCACACCAGCGCGGTCCTGTTCCAGACGATCAAGTTCGCGGGCGTGGCCTATCTGTTGTGGATGGCCTGGGGCACGCTTCAGGGCCGCGGCGGTCTGACCCCGCGCCCCGAGGCGCCGGGCACCACCCTGCGCATCGTCAGCCGCGGCATCCTTCTGAACCTGCTCAATCCGAAACTGCCGATGTTCTTCCTGGCCTTCCTGCCGCAATTCCTGGCCCCCGGCGCCGGCACCGCCGAGATGACCGGGCTGGGTCTGGGCTTTGCCGCGATGACCTTTGCCGTCTTCGCCCTTTATGCCGGGCTGGCCGCCAGCGGCCGCGAGGCGGCCCTGTCCAGCCCCACGATCATGGCCTGGCTGCGCCGGCTCTTTGCGGCGGCCTTTGCCGGGCTGGGGCTGAAACTGGCGCTGGAGCGGGCATGAGCGCGATGGAAATCCACGCCTGGACCGATGGCGCCTGTTCGGGAAATCCCGGTCCGGGGGGCTGGGGGGTGCTGCTGCGGGCGCTGCGCGGCGGCGAGATCCTGCGCGAGCGCGAGCTGAACGGCGGCGAGGCCGACACCACCAACAACCGCATGGAGCTGATGGCGGCGATCTCGGCGCTCGAGACGCTGGAGCGCCCCTCCGAGATCGTGCTGACGACCGATTCCGCCTATGTGAAGAACGGCGTCACTGGCTGGATCCACGGCTGGAAGAAGAACGGCTGGAAGACGGCCGACCGCAAGCCGGTCAAGAATGTCGATCTGTGGCAGCGTCTGGACGCGGCGCAGGCGCGCCACAAGGTGCGCTGGGAATGGATCAAGGGCCACGCCGGCCACCCCGAGAACGAACGCGCCGACGAGCTGGCCCGCGCCGGCATGGCGCCGTTCAAGCGCTGAGCGGCGGTGCCAGCGCACGCACGATAGGGGCGGGCCCCCAGAACGACGGTTCCCAGAGCGACAGGCCCCAGAGCGACGGGCCCAGAGAGACAAGCATGGACTGGCAGGACGAAGGCAGCGTTCTTTCGATGCGCCGGCACGGCGAGACCTCGGCCATCCTCGAGGTGCTGACCCGCGATCATGGCCGCCACGCCGGGGTGGTGCGCGGCGGCGCCTCGCGCCGGCAGGCGGCGCATCTGCAACCGGGCACGCGGCTGGCCCTGTCCTGGCGGGCGCGGCTTGACGACCATCTGGGCGTCTTCACGGTGGAACCGGCGCGCGCGCGGGCGGGTATCCTGTCCGATCCGGGCGCGCTGATGGCGCTCAATTCCGTCTGTGCGCTGGTCCGCTTTGCCCTGCCCGAGCGCGACCCCCATCCCGTTCTCTTTGCCGTGACGGAAACGCTTCTGGACCTGCTGGCTGCGGGGGACGCGGGCTGGCCGCGGGCCTATCTGTGCTGGGAGCGCGACTTCCTACAGGAGATGGGCTTCGGGCTGGACCTGTCGGCCTGCGCGGTGACGGGAACGGCCGAGGGGCTGGTTCATGTCAGCCCGCGCACCGGCCGCGCGGTCAGCGCCGCGGGGGCAGGCGTCTGGGCCGACCGGCTGTTGCCGCTGCCGCCCTGCCTGCGCGCCGAGGAGGCCGCGGCGCCCCCCGCCGACATCCTGGCCGGGCTGGCCACGACCGGACATTTCCTCGAACGTCACCTGGCGCCGGAACTGGTGGGCAAGCCGCTGCCGGCGGCGCGGGCGCGCCTTGTGGCCGGGCTGTCGGCGCGGGTTGCCGGAGGGGGCGCGAAATGAAGAGGGCGCATCCGAAGATGCGCCCTGCCTTGCGTGCCGAATGCGACCGATGGCTCAGCCGCGGGTGTCGAGAAGCCGGCGCGCAATCACCTGTGCCTGGATCTCGGCGGCGCCCTCGAAGATGTTGAGAATGCGCGCGTCGCACAGGATGCGCGAGATCTGATATTCCAGCGCGAAGCCGTTGCCGCCGTGGATCTGGAGCGCGTTGTCGGCGCAGGCCCAGGCGACGCGGGCGCCCAGCAGCTTGGCCATCCCCGCTTCGAGATCGCAGCGGTGGTCGTGGTCCTTTTCCCAGGCCGAGGAATAGGTGAGCTGGCGCGCGATCATGATCTCGACCGCCATCATCGCCAGCTTGCCGGCCACGCGCGGGAATTCGATCAGCGCCTTGCCGAACTGCTTGCGGTCCTCGCCATAGCGCATCCCGGTTTCCAGCGCCGATTGCGCAACCCCCACGGCGCGCGCGGCGGTCTGGATGCGGGCGCTCTCGAAGGTCTGCATCAGCTGCTTGAAGCCCTGGCCCTCGACGCCGCCCAGAAGGTTCTCGCCCTTCACGCGGAAGCCGTCAAAGCCCAGCTCGTATTCCTTCATGCCGCGATAGCCCAGAACCTCGATCTCGCCGCCGGTCATGCCGGGGGTGGGGAACGGGGCTTCATCGGTGCCCGGCGTCTTTTCCGCCAGGAACATCGACAGTCCCTTGTAATCGGTGGTGGCGGGATCGGTGCGCGCCAGCAGCGTCATCACATGGGTGCGCGCGGCATGGGTGATCCAGGTCTTGTTGCCGGTCACCACCCAATCGTCGCCGTCGCGCACCGCGCGCGTGCGCAGGCTGCCCAGGTCCGAGCCGGTGTTGGGTTCGGTGAAGACCGCGGTGGGCAGGATCTCGCCCGAGGCCAGCGCCGGCAGCCATTTGTGTTTCTGCTCCTCGGTGCCGCCGCACAGGATCAGCTCGGCTGCGATCTCGGAGCGCGTCCCCAGGCTGCCCACGCCGATATAGCCGCGCGAAAGCTCCTCGGAGACCACGACCATCGACGCCTTGGACAGGCCCAGCCCGCCGTATTCCTCGGGGATGGTCAGGCCGAACACGCCCAGCTCGGCCAGCTCCTGGATGATCTCCATCGGGATCAGCTCATCCTTGAGGTGCCATTCATGGGCGTTCGGGACCACGCGGTCCTCGGCATAGCGGCGGAACTGCTCGCGGATCATCTCCAGATCCTCGTCGAGCCCGGTTTCGCCGAAGGTGGCCTTGCCGTGGTTCTCGCGCATCAGCGCCACCAGCGCCGCGCGCGCGGCCGCGGTGTTGCCACCCGCGATCAGCGCCGCGGCCGCGGGGCCCGGCGTCCAGCTCTGGCCCAGATCGGCCAGGCGCGCGGTTTCGTTCTGGCTCATCGGGATGCCGCCGGCGATCTGCGAGAGGTATTCGCCAAAGCCGATCTGGAGAAGCAGCGCCTCCATGTCGCCGAAGCGGCCCGCCTCCGACAGACGCCCCGCCCAGGCGCGCATCTGGCGCAGCGACTGGGCATAGGTGGCCAGCCAGGCCAGCGCATGCGCCTCGAACTGGCGCGTCTCCAGAAGCGCGCCCTTGATGCGGCCGCCTTCGGTGACCTCGGCGGCCAGGGCATCGGTGGACCCCTTCAGAAGCGCGTCCACCTCGGGCAGCGCGGCTTCGGTCAGGGCAAGCAGATCGGCAAGCAAAGCGGTCTTCGGCATATCGCCCCCATCATGCGGCATGAATCGAGTCCTCCTCGTGATTGCCGGATGGATTAGACATTTTGCAGGTGCAGCGCAATTAAAATTCGCGCGCGCGGCATGGCGCGAAGCATTCTGTCGTGGTGAATCGCGTTCAGGCGGCCTGCGCGGGGGATGGCGCAGGGGGGAGCGCAGGTTCGGGCCGGGGCGCGCGGCGGTCTGTGGCGGCCGCCAGCAGGACGCGGGCCTCGTGGGCGCGCAGGAGCGGGCGGGCCGGGCGGAAGGCTGCGACCCGGTCCGCGCCGGGAAACAGCGCCAGAAGGGCCGCCCGATCCGCTGCCGCCATGCCCGCCAGCACCGCCGGGCCGGGGCGGAAGCTTTCGCTGGCCAGCCCGGCCGACATCACGATGTGGTGGGTGCGAAAGGCAAGATGGACATAGGTTGCGGTTCCCCCCGCGATCCGGCGCACGCTTTGGCCGTCGATCAGGTCGCGCGCGGCGATCAGCACCTCGGGCGTGCCGAACAGCAATTCCGCCAGCGGGTCGCGGATCAGGATGCGGTGCTGGGCCGAGACGCGCAGGCACGCATGCGGACCGAAGGTCTCCGCGGCGATCTCGATCGGGGCCTGTGCGCCCTGGGCTGCGACCTGGCGCGCGCCCACCCACACCAGGGGCTGCGCGCCGGCATCGCGGGTCAGCACCCGGTCGCCGGGGCGCAGGGTCTCGACCGGGCGCGGCCCGGAAGGGGTCAGGATCGGGGTGCCGGCCACGAAACAGGGAATGGTGGCGCCCGCATCCGGCGCCGCAAGCGGCGCGGACAACATGTCTTGGGTCATCTGCTCGTCTCTTGCCCGCGCGGCCCGCACGTCTTTTGCGCCGGTGCCTGCCGCGGGCCCTCTTGTCTTGCGACAGCCTGCCATGCGGTCACGGGGCTGTTAACCGCTTTTGCGCGCGGTCTGCCGGCCCTTGCCCCGCGGGTGGCGCTGGGGCAACACTGCCGCCGATCCCAACCCGCGCCGCAAGGAGGCCTGCCCCATGTCCGCCGCCCCGTTTTCCCCCGTCGATCCCGTGGACCTGACCGCGCGGCTGATCCGCTGTCCGTCGGTGACCCCGGCCGATGCGGGCGCGCTGGATCTTGCCGCGGCGCTGCTGGAGGAGGCGGGCTTTGCCGTGACACGGATCCCGCGCAACGGCGTTCCCAATCTCTTTGCGCGCTGGGGGGCGCGGGACGCCACGCGGCGCTTTGGCTTCAACGGCCATACCGATGTGGTCCCGGTGGGCGACGGCGCGGCCTGGCAGCGCGACCCGTTCGGGGGTGAAATCGTCGATGGTGTTCTGTGGGGGCGCGGGGCCACGGACATGAAATCGGGGGTGGCGGCCTTTCTGGCGGCGGCGGTCGATTTCGTGCGCCGGACGCCCCCCGCCGATGGCGCCGTGGTCGTCACCCTGACCGGCGACGAGGAAGGCCCCGCCCGTGACGGCACCCGCGCGATCCTCGACTGGATGGCGGCGCAGGGCGAGGGGATGGACGTCTGCCTGGTCGGCGAGCCCACCTGCCCCGAGGCCCTGGGCCAGATGATGAAGGTGGGCCGGCGCGGCTCGATCACCGCCTATATCACCGCGCAGGGCGTGCAGGGGCACGTTGCCTATCCGCATCGCGCGCGCAATCCGCTGCACGGGCTGACCGCGCTTCTGGGGCGGCTGGTCACCTGGCCGCTGGATGCGGGCACCGCGCATTTCGACCCCTCCTCGCTCCAGATCACCACGATCGACTGCGGCAACCCGGCCAATAACGTCATTCCCGCCGAGGCGCGCGCCACGCTCAATATCCGCTTCAACGACGCCCATACCGGCACCAGCCTGTCGGAATGGCTGCGCAGCCATGCCGCGGCCGTCGAGGAGGAAACCGGCATCCGGCTGAGCCTTCGCACCGAGATCTCGGGCGAGAGCTTCCTGACCGCGCCGGGCGATTTCACCGAGCTGGTCGCCGCCGCCGTCGAGGCCGAGACCGGGCTTCGCCCCGAGGCCTCGACCTCGGGGGGCACGTCGGATGCGCGCTTCATCAAGGATCTGTGCCCGGTGGTGGAATTCGGTCTGGTGGGCCAGACCATGCATCAGGTCGACGAGCGCGTGCCGACCGCGCAGATCGAGACGCTGAAGGCGATCTACGGGCGGATTCTGGCGCAGTATTTCGCCTGAACCTGCGCGATTGCCGGTGACGAGTTCCCGCGCGCGTGATAGCTCGGGAGACATGAGCGACCTGCCCACCAAGGAAGAGATCCTGGCCTGGATCAAGGACCACCCCGAGGACAACTCGCGGCGGGACATCGCACGCGCCTTCGGCATCAAGGGCGCGGCCAAGATCGAACTGAAACGCCTGCTCAAGGAGATGGCCGAGGCTGGCCAGATCGAGCGTCACCGCAAGCGCTTCACCGATCCCGACCGCCTGCCGCCCGTCGCCGTTCTGGAGGTGACAGGCCCCGATGAGGCGGGCGATCTGCTGGCCCGGCCGCTGGAATGGACCGGGCAGGGCGCGGCCCCGCGCGTGCGCGTGATCGACCGTCCCGAGGGGCCGGCGCTGGGCCGCGGCGACCGCATCCTTGCGCGCATGACCGAGGTCGAGGGCGGCTATGAGGCCCGGCCCATCCGCCGCATCGGCGTGGCCAGCCACCGCGTCGTGGGCATCTTCCGCAAGGGCGCCGAGGGCGGCCGCATCACCCCCATCGACAAGGGCGCGGACAAGGAATGGATCGTGCCCGCGGGCGCCACGCTTGACGCGCGCGACGGCGAATTGGTCGAGGGCGAGCAAACCGGCCCGCGCGGGCGCATGGGCCTGCCGCGGGCGCGGGTGCTCGAACGGCTGGGCGATCCGTCGGCGCCGCGCGCGATCTCGCTGATCGCCATCCATCAGCATGCCATCCCCGACGACTTTCCCGATGCCGTCATCGCCGAGGCCGACCGTGCCCATCCCGCCGGCCCCGAGGGCCGCGAGGATCTGACCGATCTGCCCTTCGTGACCATCGACCCCGCCGATGCGCGCGACCGCGACGACGCCTGTTTCGCCGCCCCCGACGATGACCCCGCCAATGACGGCGGCCATGTCATCTGGGTCGCCATCGCCGATGTGGCCCATTACGTCACCCCCGGCTCGGCGCTGGACCGCGAGGCCCGCAAGCGCGGCAATTCCACCTACTTCCCCGACCGGGTGGTGCCGATGCTGCCCGAGCGGCTGTCGAACGACCTGTGTTCGCTGCATCCCGGCGTGCCGCGCGCGGTGATCGCGGTGCGCATGAAGATCGACGCCACCGGCAACAAGATCGGCCACCGCTTCGCCCGCGCGATCATCCGCTCGCGCGCGGGGCTGGCCTACGAGGAGGTGCAGGCCGCGCAGGACGGCCGGCCCGCGCCCGCGCTCGAACCCCTCTGCGCGCCGGTGATCGCGCCGCTCTATGCTGCCTATGACGCGCTGGTGATGGCGCGGCGCGCGCGCCAGCCGCTGGATCTTGACCTGCCCGAACGCCAGATCGTGCTGTCGGAGACGGGCGCGGTCAGCTCGGTGCGGTTCAAGGATCGGCTCGATGCGCATCGGCTGATCGAGGAATTCATGGTGCTGGCCAATGTCGCCGCCGCCGAGGAGCTGGAGCGTCTGCGCCGCCCGCTTCTCTATCGCGTCCACGAGGAACCCAGCCCCGAGAAGCTCGACGCCCTGCGCGAGGTCGCCCAGGCCTCGGGCTTCGTTCTGGCCAAGGGGCAGGTGCTGCGCACGGCCCATCTCAACCGGCTCCTGTCGCAGGCCGAGGGCACCGAGTTCGACGAGCTGATGAACATCTCGACCCTGCGTTCGATGACCCAGGCCTATTACGCGCCGCAGAACCTGGGCCATTTCGGGCTGGCGCTGCGGTCCTATGCGCATTTCACCTCGCCCATCCGGCGCTATTCCGACCTGATCGTGCATCGCGCGCTGATCTCGGGGCATCGCTGGGGCAAGGACGGGCTGTCGCCCGAGGAGATCGAGACGCTGTCGGAGACGGCCGAGCATATCTCCGAGACCGAGCGGCGGTCGATGGCCGCCGAGCGCGACACCACCGACCGCTATCTGGCGGCCTATCTGGCCGACCGCGTGGGCAATGAATTCACCGGGCGGATCAGCGGCGTGCAGAAATTCGGCGCCTTCGTGAAGCTGGACGAGACCGGCGCCGACGGGCTGGTGCCGATCCGCGGGATCGGGCGCGAGTTCTTTCATTACGACCGCGACCGCCAGGAGCTGATCGGCTCGGAGACCGGGCTGACCATCGGCATCGGCCAGCGGGTGACGGTGCGGCTGTCCGAGGCGGTGCCGATGACCGGCGGGCTGATGCTCGAGCTGCTCGAGATCGAGGGCGGGCCGATGCCGGGCGGTGCGGGCCCGAACGGCAAGAAGCCGCGCGGGCGCAAGCTGGCCGCGCTCAAGGCGCGCGAACGCGGGGTGGCGCGCAAGGTCCGGCGCACGCGGCGGCGCTGACGCGCGGCCGGGGGCCTTGCCGTGCGCTCAGGGGGGGCCGTGGCTCAGGGGTGCCCGTGGCGCAGGTCGATCACGCGCGGGGCGAACTCCGGCGTGCCCTGCATGGCCTCGATCCCGTCCAGGAAGGCGTCGGGCCGGGTCGGGTCCAGATGCGCCATCTGCCAGGGCGCGAACCGCCACCAGCGCGCGGCCTGAAAGCGCGCGATCAGCTCGGGCGCGAAGCGGTGCCGTTTCAGCCGCGCGGGATTGCCGGCCACGATCCCGTAGGCGGGCACGTCGTGCACCACAACCGATCCCGCCGCCACCACCGCGCCATTGCCGATGCTGACGCCCGCGCGCACGAAGGCGCCATGCCCGATCCAGACATCATGGCCGATATGGGTGGGCCGCAGCGTCTCGGGGGCGCTGGGCGGCACGGGCGCCCATGCAGCCAGTTCCGGCCCGCCGGGAAAGTCCTGTCCCACCGCCAGCATTCCGGCATCGAAGAAGGCCGGGCTGGTCGAGATCCAGTGCATCGGGTGGTTGTGCCGGCCGATCTGCACATCCTCGCCGAACGAGCAATAGCGCCCGATCCGCGCGGCAAAGCAATAGCCCGAGGCCTGATAGGAAAACGCCCCCATCTCCAGCGAATGGTCATAGCGCGTGGCCTTCAGGCCGGCGGGCGCCTCGATCACGCTGGCGCGCGGCAGGCGGACCTTGCCGATCAGTGGCAGGCGGGCGCGGATCTCGATGCCGGCGGCGCGCAGGCGGCGCGGCGACAGGCTGACATGGGTGCTGGCTTGGGTCATGGCGTGCGGCTCATCCTGGGGCGTCGGGTGGGGGGAACAGCGCGTCGAATTGCCGGGCCAGCGCCGCCGCGGCCTGTGCGGGGTCGGCCTCGGGGGGCAGGGCGATGACATGGCCATTGGGCGCGCGGGCCGCGGCCTCGGCCTGGGCGCCCAGATCGAAGGTCAGAACCGGCAGGCCGGTGGCCAGGGCCTCGTGGGTGGTGAAGGAAAAGGTCTCGGGCCAGACCGAGGGGATCGTCCAGGCCCCGATCCCGTGGCGCCGCGCCAGCGCGGGGATGTCGGGGCGCGCGTAATCGCCCTGCACCGTGACCGAGGCCGGCAGCGGGTGCCGCGGGTCGGTGTTGCCGATCACCACCAGCCGCGGCGCCCCCGGCAGGCGCGCCAGATGCGCCAGCACTTCGAGGCCCTTGGCCTGGTTGATGTTGCCCAGCACCCCCAGCGCGGGCCGGGGCGTGGCCGGCGGGCTCAGCCGGGGCAGATCGGCCAGAAGGCGGTGGGGGCGCGTCTCGATCCGCCCGGCCAGATCGGGCCAGACCCCGGCCACGATGGCGCGGCTGGCCTGCGAGAAGACCACCAGCCGCGCCTCGGGCCGCGCGGCCAGATCGTGCCAGCGCGCGCGCCAGTCGGCCAGCGACAGGCCCTGCCCCTGCGGGCCGGGCGCGCGATGGGCGGGATCGGCGCAATCTGCGGCCGGCACGCCGCGCCAGCGCCCGTCGGCGTCCAGCAGCGTGAAGGCGGGCGAAAGCGGGAAGTAATCGTGAAACAGGATCTCGAGCCCGTCGCCGGGCCGGTGCAGCGCGCCCAGCACCGCGGGCAGGCCGGCCGGGTCGGGGTCGCCCACGCCGCAGGAATAGACCAGCTTGCGCCGCGCGACCGGCGCCAGAAGGCGCATCACCAGATCCAGATCCTCGGTCTCGCCCGAGATCGGGGGCAGATCGGGCAGGTGCAGCTCGACCCGCCAGCGCCGCGGCCCGCCCACGCGCAGCACGATCGCGGCGCCCGCACCTTCGGGGCGGCAATCTTCGGCAAGGCGGCGCGCCAGCCAGTGATCGGCGCCGCCCCCCAGCGCATGCGCCAGATAGATCGGCAGGGCTGGGCGCGGGGCGGGGGCGGGATCGGCGCCGGTCGCGGCCCAGGCGATGGCCAGCGCCAGCCGCGGCGTGGCCAGCGGATCGGCGGCGATGAAGCGCTGCACCTCGAGGCCGAAGTCGGGATAGCGGCGCTGGAGGATGCGGTTGTTGGTCTCGATCAGGCGGCGCTTCTCGGCGCTGCCGAAGGAGGCCCCGCCGCGATGTTCGACAAAGAGGGCGGGCTGGGCCACATGGCGCGCGCCCATTGCGCGCAGCCGGCACGACCAGTCCACTTCTTCGCCGTAGCCGCGGCCGAAGGCGGGGTCGAAGCCCGGCGCCTTGCGCAGCCAGTCGGGCGCGATCGCCATGCAGAACCCCACCCCGCAGGGCAGATCGGCCAGCCCCGCCAGCGGGTGAAACCCCGCCGCCACGGTGTCGATGGCGTCGCCCTGTCCGGGCGCCAGCGGGCGGGCGCGGCTGACCAGCGGCACCGAGGTATTCTCGGCGTCGTTCGACATCGGCGTGACCGAGGCCACCTGCGGATCGCCCAGCGGCGCGATCAGCCGGCTGGCCCAGTTCGGCGGCACCAGCGCGTCGGAATTCAGCAAGATGACCGGATCGTCCCAGGCCAGCGCCTCGGCCAGCGCGCGGTTGACCGACCCGATGAAGCCCAGATTGGCGGCGTTTTCCAGGAGCCGCACGCGCCCCGGATGCGCGGCATTCCGCGCCGCCGCCCAGTCGCGCAGCCAGGGCCGCACCCGCGCATCGGTCGAGCAATCCTCGACCACGATCGCGCGCCAATCAAGGTCGGTGTGGCGCACCACCCGCTCCAGCGTCTCGGGCAGAAGGTCAAAGGCGTTGAAGACCGGCACCACCAGCGTGACGCGGGCGGCCGCGGGCGGGGTGGGGCGCGGCCCGTCCCACAGCGCGGGGTCCAGCCGGCCCGCGGGCGGCTCGACCCAGAGCCCCAGCGCCTTGCGGATGCGCGGGCGCAGGCTGGGGTCATGGCTTTTCAGGAAGCGCAGGACCAGGGGCGTTGCGCGCGCAAGGCACAGCGCGAAACGCGGCATCAGCGCCCGGCGCGCGCGGCGGCGCAGCTTTTCCGAAGGCCCGGCGATGGGCGCGCGCACCACGCCATCCGTCAGGACAAGGGGGCCGGTTCCATCGGGCACCGACACCGAGAAGCCGCGTGCGCCCGCGGGGGTGCCGTCAGGCGCAGCCATGTCAAGCGGGATGGGCAGGACCGGGCCGTCGGCGTCGCACAGCTGCCAGTTGCCCGGCATCAGCCACCCCGAGATCCACAGCCGGCTGCCGCGCAGCGCGACCGCAGCCACCTGCCCGCGATCGCCCAGCGCCGGGCCGGGGCAGGACAGGTGCAGGTTCTGGGCCAGGTACCGCGCGAACAGGCCTTGCAGTCTGGGGATCATCGGCATCGACCTCGCATGGCTGTCCGGCGATGGGCTTTGGAATAGGTCAGCGCTGTGCCCCTGTCCAGCGATGCGGGCGTTCAGTGGATGCGGGCGACCTAGTAATCGGTCAGCGCGCGGTGGTGGCGGTAAAGCAGCAAGAGCCCCACCAGCAAAAGCACCATCGACACCGCGCAGACATAGGTCAGCGAGATATAGTCGCCCCGGTAATTGGCGTAGAAGCCGCGCCGCATCTCGCCCACCACATGCACCAGCGGATTGAACCACAGCCAGTCGCGGCCCACGCGCGGCACGTCCTCGAAGATGAAGAAGATGCACGAGACGATGAACAGCGGGCGGGTCACGATCTGCCAGATCCTTTCCCAGGCGGGAAAGGCCGTCATCAGGTAGCAGTTGAACGTCCCCACCCCGGCGGCCAGCAGTGCGGTGACCAGATAGGCGCGCAGGATCGTGGCATGATCGAGGATCGCGCGGGTCTCGAACAGGCCCAGGATGGCGATGAAGATGATATAGCCGACCATCAGATGGGTCAGCGATACCAGCAGCAGCCGAGCCAGCAGCGCATCGACATAGGTCACCGCCGGATAGGCCAGCAGCGGCTTCGAGAAGCGGATCGCGGTCGCCATCTTGTTGGCGACCTCGTTGAACATCATGAAGGGCAGATAGCCCGTGGCATAGAACAGCGGAAAGGAGGTGCCCAGCGAAGGTGCGTGCAAGACCAGCGCGAAGATCGCGCTGATCAGCGCCAGCGCCGCGACGGGTTCGGCCACCGCCCAGAGATACCCGCCCGGCGAGCGGCCATAGCTTGTCGCCATCTCGCGCAGCATCAGGGCCACGACGGTGCGCGGGGTGGCGGCGCGGCGCATCCGCTGGCCCTTGGAGAAAAGCCGTTCCATGCCTTCGGTCCATTCGCTGGAAGCCTGTCGGGTGCGGGCGGGGCCGCGCGGGCGGCCAGCAAAAATCTGGCGCCTCGGGAAGGCATTATGTATGAATGCCCGCAGATACGCAATCAGACCAGCAGGTTGGCCCCGTGCCCGAAGAGAAACCGCAGCCGCCCAAGGCCGCCGAGCCGTCGCCCCGACCTGCGCCCCAGGACGGAGCCCCCGCATCCGCCGCGCGCCCCCCGGCTGCGGCCGCGGGCCGCGGGCCCGGTCAGGGGCAAGCGCCCGGACAAGGGGCGCGACAGGGACAGGGTGTCGGACAGGGTGCTGCGGGACAAGCGGCGGCGGGCCAGCGCGCCGGGGTCGGGCAGGGTGCCGGCGGGGCGGCCGGACAGGGCCAGCCCCGCCCCGCAGCCGCGGGACAAGGCCAGGCGCGACCGGGACAAGCAGGGCAGGGGCAAGCAGGACAGGGACCGGGGCAGGCGCGCCCCGGACAACCGGGGCAAGGCCAGCCGGGCCGGGCGCAACCTGCCCCCGCGCCGCAGGTCATCACCATGTTGCCCATGGCCGAACCGGCGCAGATCGAAACCCGCCACCGCTGGCTGATCGGCGCCTTCTTCGGCGTCGTCATCCTGCCCGTCCTGCTGGCGGCGGCCTATCTGTGGATCATCGCCGAGGACCAATATGCCTCGACGGTCGCCTTCTCGGTCCGCAAGGAGGAGATGGACAGCTCGCTCGACCTTCTGGGCGGGATCTCGAAACTGTCGGGCTCGTCGACCTCGGACACCGATGTCCTTTATGAATACATCCAGTCCCAGGATCTGGTGCAGAACATCGACCGCGATCTCGATCTGAAGGCCATGTTCGGCAAGGCCTGGCCGGGCGACCCGGTCTTCGCCTTCGACCCGTCGGGCACGATCGAGGATCTGGTCGATCAATGGGAAGACCAGGTGCGCGTGCTCTACGACACCGGCACCGGCATCATCACCGTGCGCGTCCAGGCCTTCACCCCCGAGGACGCGACCGCCATCGCCACCGCCGTCTTCGACCGCTCGAGCAAGCTGGTCAACGACATCTCCTCGATCGCGCGCGAGGACATGACCCGCTATACCCGCGAGGAACTGGACCGCGCGGTCGAGCGTCTCAAGCAGGCGCGCCAGGATCTGACCGCCTTCCGTCTGCGCAGCCGGATCGTGGACCCGCAGGCCGATCTTCAGGGGCAGATGGGGGTTCTCAACACGCTTCAGGCGCAACTGGCCGAGACATTGGTCGAGCTGGATCTCCTGCGTGAAAGCGTGCGCGAGAACGACCCGCGCGTGACCCAGGCCGAGCGCCGCATCGACGCGATCCGCCGCCGGATCGAGGACGAGCGCAACAAGTTCACCGAGAACGCCAATGATCCCGCCGCCGAGAACTATGCCACCTTGATGGCCGAGTTCGAGCGCCTTTCGGTCGACCTGCAATTCGCCGAGGAAGCCTATCGCACCGCGCTGGCCGCGCATGATTCCGCCGTGGCCGAGGCCCAGCGCCAGTCGCGCTATCTGGCCGCGCATATCCGCCCCACCCATGCCGAGAAATCGGAATTTCCGCGCCGCTGGATGCTGCTGGGGCTGACCGGGCTCTTTGCGCTGCTGACCTGGGCGGTGGGCGCGCTGGTCTATTACAGCATCCGGGACCGCCGCTAGGGATGATCCGGCTCGAGCATCTGCGCAAGGTCTACGTGATCAAGGGCCATCAAAAGGTGGTGGCCGACGATATCTGCGCGACCTTTCCCACCGGGGTTTCGGTGGCGCTTCTGGGGCGCAACGGGGCCGGCAAATCCAGCCTGATGCGGATGATCGCGGGCACGATGGACCCGACCTCGGGGCGGGTGGTGACCGACGGCGCGGTGTCGTGGCCGGTGGGGTTTGCGGGGTCGTTCCACCCCGATCTGACCGGGGCGCAGAACGCGCGCTTCGTGGCGCGGGTCTATGGCGTGAACAGCCAGCAGCTGAGCGATTTCGTCGAGGATTTCGCCGAGCTGGGGCCGCATTTCCACCTGCCCTTCGGCACCTATTCCTCGGGGATGCGCTCGCGGCTGGCCTTCGGCGTGTCGATGGGCATTCCCTTCGACACCTATCTGGTGGACGAGGTGACCTCGGTCGGCGATGCCCAGTTCCGCCGCAAGAGCGATGCGGTTTTCTTCGAGCGGATGAAGACCTCGGGCGCGGTGGTGGTCAGCCATTCCATGGGCATGATCCGGCGGCTGTGCACGATGGGCGCGGTGCTTGAAGACGGCAAGCTGACCATGTTCGACAATGTCGAGGACGCCATCGCCGCGCATGAACGCAACATGGGCGTGGCCTGAGGCGTGCGCGCGGGGGACCAAGGCGCTGGGCCTTCGTGTCGGGCGGCCGGTTCACAGCAGCAGATCCGAGGCCAGAAGCTGGAAGCTGCCCTCGAGGGTCAGCGCGAAATCGGCGCGGCCATCGCCGTTCATGTCGCCCTGCACGGTCAGGCGGAGGAATTGCGACGCGACCCGCAGCTCGGCCGCGCCGCTTGCCGAGAAAGCCGCCTGGCCGATGAAGCCAAGGCCCAGCCCCGAGACATCCAGCCGGTCGGTGCCCGACAGGAAGTCCAGGATCACGTCCTGACCGCCCGCGGCGTCGCTGTCGCTGGCGGCGGTCAACACGAAGACATCCGCCCCCAGGCCGCCGTAGAGCGTGTCCGCCCCGGCGCCTCCGACCAGCCGGTCGTCGCCCGTCCCGCCCAGCAGGACATCGCGCCCGTCGCCGCCGCGCAAGGTGTCGGCGTCGCCCTGACCGTCCAGCCAGTCGTCGCCCGTCCCGCCGTCCAGAAGGTCGTTGCCCCAGCCGCCCAGAAGCCGGTCGTCATCGGCCGCGCCATTCAGCGTGTCATGCCAGTTCCCCCCGTCGAGATGATCCGCCCCGTCGCCGCCCCACAGAAGGTCGGCCCCCTCGGCCCCGAACAGGCGGTCATCGCCGGCGCCGCCGGCCAGCGTGTCACTGCCCTCGCCCCCGTTCAGAAGGTCGGCGCCGTCGTCCCCGGACAGGCTGTCGTTGCCGTCATCGCCGTTCAGCGTGTCATTGCCGGTGCCGCCGGTCAGCGTATCGCTCCAGCTGCCCGCGTTCAGCAGGTCGTTGCCCGCGCCGCCGTCCAGGTTGTCCGCGCCCCAGCCGCCTTCGAGCGTGTCATTCCCGTCCCCGCCCGCAAGCGTGTCGTTGCCCCCCTGGCCCTCCAGCCGGTCATTGCCGGCCTCGCCCGCGAGCTGATCGTCGCCCGTGCCCCCGTCAAGCCGGTCGTTGCCATTCCCGCCCCAGATCCGGTCGTTCCCGTCCTCGCCTGCAAGCTGATCGGCGTCGTTGCCGCCCCACAAGAGGTCATCGCCCGTCCCGCCCCACAGCCAGTCGGCGCCATCGCCGCCGGCCATGCGGTCGTTGCCGGCATCGCCGGTCAGGATGTCGGCATCGGCGTCCCCGGACAGCCTGTCGTCGCCGTCGCCGCCGGTTAGGATATCGGCGCCGTCGCCGCCCACCAGACGGTCATGGCCGGTCCCGCCCAGGATGAAATCCCGCCCAGCGCCGCCGGTCAGGATGTCATTGCCGTCGCCGCCGTCCAGGATGTCATCCCCTTCGCCGCCGTCGAGGGTGTCGTGACCCTGGCCGCCGAACAGCCGGTCGCGGCCGTCATCGCCGACAAGGCTGTCGTTTCCATCGTCGCCCGACAGATGGTCGTTGCCCGCCCCGCCGTGCAAGCTGTCGGCATCGGCCCCGCCGTGGAGATGGTCGTCGCCCTCGCCCCCGTCCAGGCTGTCGTCGCCGTCGCCGCCGGTCAGGCTGTCATTGCCGGTGCCGCCGAACAGCCGGTCATTGCCGGTGCCGCCGTCCAGCCGGTCGTGCCAGCTGTCGCCGAGGAGCAGGTCATCGCCGCTGCCGCCGTCCAGCAGGTCATGGCCCGCCCCGCCGTTCAGCGTATCGGCCCCGTCGCCCCCCCAGAGGCTGTCGTTTTCGCTGCCCCCCGCAAGGCTGTCGTCGCCGGTGCCGCCGATCAGCGCGTCGTTGCCGTCGCCGCCGTCAAGGGTGTCGTCGTCGGCCCCGCCGTTCAGCGTGTCGGCGCCCGTGCCGCCGCGCAACATGTCGGCGCCGTTCTCGCCCTCGAGGCGGTCGTCGTCCTCGTCGCCGTCCAGGGTGTCGTCGTCGTCCCCGCCCCAGAGCATGTCCGCCCCGACCCCGCCCGACATCAGATCCGCCCCCGCCTGTCCCCAGAGCCGGTCCGCCCCGGTCCCGCCATAGAGCCGGTCGGCGCCCTCGCCGCCGGTCAGCCGGTCACTGCCCGAGCCCCCCAGAAGAAGGTCGTCGCCGGTCCCGCCATCAAGGGTATCGGCGCCGTCCTCACCCTCGAGCCGGTCATCGCCGTCCTCGCCCGCAAGGCTGTCATTATCTGCGCCGCCCAACAGGATGTCCTGTCCCGCCCCACCCTGAAGGGTGTCATTCCCGGCCTCGCCCGACAGGCTGTCATTGCCGGTGCCGCCGGTCATCAGATCGCCGCCGTCGCCGCCCCAGAGCGTGTCGTCGCCGTCGTCGCCCGCCAGCGTGTCATGCCCGTCCCCGCCCGAGAGGCGATCGTCGTCGCCCTCGCCCGAAAGCCAGTCGTTCCAGTCGCCGCCGCCGATCACATCGGCGCCCGCTCCGCCGCGGATCACGTCATGGCCCGCCCCGCCCCACAGCGTGTCGGCCCCCGGCCCGCCCCACATCCGGTCGTTGCCGGGGCCGCCCGACAGGCTGTCGTTGTCTGCGCCGCCGCCGATCTGGTCGGCCCCGTCGCCGCCCCAGAGCGTGTCATCGCCGCCGTCGCCCATCAGGCTGTCGTTCCCCCCGCCCCCGGAGAGAAGGTCGTTTCCGTCCCCGCCCGACAGCGTGTCATCGCCGTCGGCGCCGCGCAGGTCGTCATCGCCGCCCAGGCCTGACAGGCTGGCGATCTGGCCGGTTGCGGCCGCGATCGTGTCGGGGCCCTCGGTCGCGGATTGGAGCAGGCGCGTGTTCACCGGCTGATAGCGCGACAGGGGAAAGAGATCGGCATCGCGGAACAGGCTGGGGGCGATGCCGTTGCCGCTGGCCGAGATCAGCCGGATCGTGGTGGTGCCGATGGTGATCTGCGCGCCCTCGGCGGTGCGCAGGATGCCAAGGCCCGCCACCGAATGCAGAAGCGGGAACGTGGTCAGGTCCAGCCGGTCGACGCCCGCCTCGAAATCGGCGATGACGATGGTGTCCGAACTGGGCGAGAGCACGAAGAGATCGGCCCCCGCCCCGCCCCACAGACGCGCCGCGCCCCCGGTGCCGCCGCCCACGATGATGTCGTCGCCCGTGCCGCCGCGCAGCGCCGTCGTGCCCGCGCCCGCGCCCAGCACATCGGCGCCGGCGGTGCCCGCGATATCGCCCGCCTCCTGCCAGCGGGTCACGCCCGCCGGACCCAGCGCCAGCCGGAACTGCGAGATGCCCACTTCGCCCTCGCCGGCGGCGAAGATCTGCACGTCGCTGCCCGAGACATGGGCGGCGATGGCGGTGACATTGACCAGCGTGGTTTGTGCATCGTCCCCGCGCGAGAGGCGGTGGATCAGGCGCCCGTCGGGCAACAGCGTGAACAGCGCGATGCCGTCATCGCCGCCGCCGGCCAGGACAAAGGCCATGTCGCCGTAACGGAAGGTTTCCAGCGCGGTGACGCGGGCAAAGCGCGTGGCCAGCCCGTCGACCACATGGTCGCGCGCGATCAGGCTGCCATCGGCCAGCACCTGGAGGACCGAGAGCGAATTGCTCTGGTTGCCGGCGGCGATCACGAAATCGGTGCCCATGAGGCGCTGCGTCTCCAGCGCGACGGGGGCGTCGAAGCCGACGCCGCTGGAGAGGTCGAGCGCGCCGCCCGCGCTGAGCGTGCCGTCGGCGGCCAGCCGGTGCACCGCGATCCGGTCGGCCGCGGGCAGCGCCGAGACCACGAATTGCGCGCCCCCCGCCGCGGCCAGCGTCATCGCGCCGATGTCGCCGCCGCCGCCCAAGCCCGCCGGTTCCGGCGTCAGCCGCGTGATCCCCCCCGTCTGGCTGACGCGGAACACCTCGGGCGTGGAGAGGCCGGGCTGTGCGGCCAGCAGATAGCGCGCACCGTCGAGATCGACCACCGTCGTGGCGCCCAGATCCCCGTCCGGGGCGGCGCCATCGGCAAAGCTGAGCGCGGCGCCGATCGCGCCCGTGGTCGACAGCGCATAGGCCACAAGCCCCGAATAGGACAGGTCCGAGGCCAGGATCATGCCCCCTGCGTCGCCCATCACCACGGACAATTGCGGCGTGCCGCCATAATCGACACGGCGGACGAAGGATTGCAGGTCATGCAGGCTGGCCAGCCCCGCATCGGGCACCGCAAAGGTGGCAAAGCCGCCGCCCATGCCCGGCCGCGTCACCGAAAACAGCCGGGTGCCGCCCGGCGCCTCGACGATCTCGAGATCGGTGACGGCGGTCACGAGCCATTCGCGCCCCGTCCCCAGAAGGCCCACCCACTCAAAGGTCAACATCGCACCAACACTCGGTCACACCGGATACGTGGATCGAGGCTAGGGGCGAACGATTAATGCGCGATCACCGGTATTGTCCCTGAAGCAAGGACAATACCGACAATTCGAGCGATCCGCGGCGCCTCTCCCCCGGCGCGGCGGGGGGGGGGAAGGGGCGGTCAGTGGCTGGCGCGGTCGAGAAGGGCCGTGAACGTGGCCTGAAGGTCGCGCGAATACTCCGGGTTGTCGACAAAGACCGGCTGGCGCGCGGCCTCGCGCAGGCGCGCCGACAGCGCCGCGCGGCGCGCGGGATCGGTGGCCAGCACATGCGCCAGCTCGACATAATCCGCGGGCGTGTCGGCCAGAAGTTCGGTCGCGCCCAGGCTGCCGATCAGGAACTGGTCGATCGAACGCGTCGAGCGCCGGCGCAGCGTCACCGGCGGCACCCCGTAGATCAGCGCCAGATGGGTCATCGTGGCGCCGCCATGCGGGAACGGGTTGAGATAGACATCCGCGCAGGACAGCGCGGCCTCGGCCTCGGCCACGGTCAGTTCGCTGGTGATGCGGATGCGCGCGGGATCAAGGCCCACCTCGGCGGCGGCCTCGGCCAGCTGCCGGTTGAAGCAGAAGGCCTGCGAGCGCGCTGCCCAGCCGGGGTTGTAGGGCGCCAGCAGCAGCACGGCATTGGGCGTGCGGGCCACGGCACGCATCATCGTGGTCAGGCAGTCGTGGCGCAGCTTCTGATAGGATCCCGCGTTCATCATCACCACCTCGTCCGGGGCGATGCCCAGCGCGGCGCGGTCGAGCGGCGGGTTCTTGCGGCGCAGGAACGAGGTCAGATAGCAGATCACCGAACCGGGCCGCCGGATCACCGTCTCGGGCATGTCGGCGGCGTCGATCTCGTGCTCGGGGTGGTCGCTCTGGCCGGTGATGAAGGCGTCGAAGGCCGGATAGCCCAGCGCCAGCGGCACATGCGAATTCATCACCGCCTGCACCGGCGCGATGCGGTGGAACAGCGCCAGATCCAGCGCCCGCAGACCATAGGTCGTGGCATTGGCATAAAGGAACAGGTCCAGCCGGTCCGCCGTCAGCTTGGCGCGGATGCCGGCGGGGTCGTCGGGCAGGGACCGGCGGTGTTCGATCACCGCGTCGAATTCGGCGGCGAATTTCGGATCGGCGCTGACCACGCGGTCCTTGAAGCCGACCGAATAGGCGAAGATCTCGTATTTCGAGCGGTCGAACTGCCGGAACATCGACACGACGGCCTCGGAATCGGGGCCCTTGTCGAAGGTGCGGCACAGGATGCCGATGCGCCGCCGCCCCTCTGATCCGTCGGCCGCGCGCGGATAGCTGCGCGGGCTGCCGTTCGACAGCGCCACATGTTGCAGCACGCGGTTGCGCGCCGCGTAGACGTCGCGCATCGGGCGCTCGATCAGCAGAAGCGCGCCCAGGTCCAGCTCGGCCGCCATGCGCGAGATGCGGTTGCGCAGCCCCAGCGGCAGATCCGCGCTCATCTGCCGTTCGATCCAGTCGAGCAAGCGGCGGGCGTGTTCGACATAGGCGTCGTCCTCGCCGGGGCGGAAGGTGAAGGTCTGCATCGAGAGCCAGCGCAGATAGGGCGCCACCAGATCCGAGGGCAGCGCCCGCAGATTGGCAATGGGTGGCAATTGCCAGCCCGAGCAGAGCAGCATCGCCCGCAGGATCAGCCGGCGCCAGTCGCGCGCGCTTTCGGGCAGGGCGGCGGCGGTGTCGTCCTGCGCGGCCGCATCGGGGTCGGCCAGGCGCGCGAAGACCTGTTCCAGCTCGGCGACGGCGGTCTTCTCGGCCGCGGTCTCGGGCGGCGCAACGGCCAGCCCCGAACGCAGCTTGTTCCAGGGATCGGCATAGAAGGGATGCGTGACCAGCGTCTTGAGCTGGCTGGCCGAGGCCGCGTCAAGCGCGCTCAGCGCCGCGTCGCGGGCCTCGGCCAGG
Source organism: Phaeovulum vinaykumarii (assembly GCF_900156695.1). Lineage (GTDB taxonomy): Bacteria > Pseudomonadota > Alphaproteobacteria > Rhodobacterales > Rhodobacteraceae > Bieblia_A > Bieblia_A vinaykumarii. The sequence goes on along the minus strand of NZ_FTOM01000001.1, from coordinate 885,330 downwards.
CGGTGCTCGAACCCCTCGGGCGTGGCGGTGGCGCGGATCGCCCAGGCCGAGGTCAGCGTGTCGGCTTCGGCGGCCATCGCATGCAGCCGGTCAAAGGCCGCGGAGGTCTCGGCGGGGCTGCGCGTCTCCGTCTCCTCGGGGAAGAACGGGATCAGCTGGCTGGCGGGCACGCTGAAATGTTCATGCGCGGCCGGCCCCGCCCCCGACGATCCGATCAGCCGGGGCCCCGCGACATTCACCACCTCGAGGTCGAGCGCGGCGCCGATCTGGCTCCACATCGTGTAATTGGTGCCCGGCGCGTTCGAGAACAGCGCAAAGATCCGCGTGCCCGGACGGGCAAAGACGATATTGGCCAGATGCGCCCCGCTCTGGCCCACGATGTCGTGCGCGCCGGCGATCATCTGGACCTGTTCGGCAAAGCCCAGATTGGCGAAATTGGCGGTGACGAAGCCGCGCGCGCCCAGCGCATGGTGCAATTCGCCCGCGTTCAGAAGGCGGCGCACCGAGGCTTCGCGGTGCAGGAACAGACGCTCGGGCGCCTTGGGGTCGGTGCCGATGGCCGCGCCGATCCGGGCCAGGCGGCGCAGCATCTCGGGGTGCATCCGCACCGCATCGGCGGGCACGTCGCTCTGCCCGAAGGCATCGTGGAAGACGATCGGCATCGAGGCGGCATAGAGCGCGCGCACGCGATGGCTGCGCTGGCGCGACAGCCGCAGGATCGGCCGGTCGGGCAGCGCGATGCGCAGCGCCTGATAATGCTGGGCGGGCATGTCGTCGTCGGTCAGGACTGGCACGCCCGCGGGCGCGATGGCATCGGCCAGAAGCGCGCGCGGCAGCACCTCAAGCAGGAAATGGCAGTAATTCCGGCTGTAGGTGCCGCAGGCGAAGAGGCCCGCGTCGATGTCGCGCCCGTTGGTGAAGCGGCGCAGCAGAACGCGGTCGCCCGCCTCGGCCACGACGGCGCCATTGGCGCGCAGCTCCATGTGATCGGGGTCGAACCCTTCGAAACCATGGTCGAGCCAGGTGCCATCGGCGGTGATGAAGCCGTCGTTGCCGGCCACCACGATGGCCTGACGGAACTGCGCCGCCTCACCCGATGGGCTGTCGTAATCGCCCGAGGGGGGCGCGATATGGCTGGCGGCCACGACCGGCGGGCGCAGCACCTGAACCGGGACCGGCGGCATCTGCATCTGACGTTCGACGATGCCGAGCGTTTCGCCAGCCGTCTGCGTGTCGTCTTCGGGCGGCAGGGCGCGCGCCAGCTTGCGGCTTTCGGTTGTCAGCGACGGGTGACGTCCGCCCGTTTCGGGCATCATGATCTGTTCAAGCAGCTTGGCCGAGCGCTTGCCGCCGTCGGGATCTTGCGCGAAGAGGGCGCGCACCGTGTCCATCCGCGATCGCTGGAAGGTGTCATCCACCGGCAGCGTGTTCCAGAAATAGCCCGCGCCCCGCGTCACATAGTCGATCAGCGGCGAGACGGTCGCGCCCGCGCCCAGATAGCGGTGGTAGTAATTCGGGGCGTTGAAGAACACATGCGGCCAGCGGCCCTGCTGTTCGCCCCCCGACAGATAGTGATAGAGCGGGTTCATCCCCACGGCAGCCACATCGGGGTTCGAATGCAGGTAATATTGCGTCGAGAACCAGGGATGCGGGTCCAGATTGTGCCAGACGCCGTGTTCCACGAATGCCGTCAGCGGCGGGATGCGGCTTTGCGTGATCCAGGGAGCCTGGGCGCGTATATGAGCGCTGTCGATCAGCGGATGGGAATCGAGATCGGCGCCGGTGTCGCGCATCAGCCGTTCGATCACCGTTTCGGCGCTGGTCAGCGTGCCGGGGTGGTTGCGTTCGACATGATGCGGCCAGACCAGCGGATGCGGCCCGACATCGGGGCTGTTGCCTTCGATCAGATGAGTCCAGAGCGCCGAGGGCGCGCCCCGCGCATAGGCGTCGGGGGCATGCGCGCGGAAATGCGCCGGCGCAAAGAGCGGCGTCGTCGCCCGGTCGGCCAGCTCGGGCGAGAGCGCGTGCCCCTCGTGGCCGAGCCACTCCCACAGGGTCGCGGCGTAATCGGCGTCCGGGTCGCAGAGGCGCGCGGCCTCGACAAGCGGATGCGGGTCCAGCCGTTCCGACAGGCCGCGGGTCAGGAAATCCTCAAGCAGCGTGCCTTCGCGCGGGGGGAAGGGCAGCTGCGCGCGGTAATGGTCGGGGTCGAAGAAGGTATGGGGCACCGGCGCCTGGCCGTCGGGTCCGAGATCGGTGTGCAGATAGCGCGCCAGGATGTCGGGCTGGGGCACCTGAAGCTGGCGGGCGCAGAGCACCGGATCGAACAGCGGATGCGGCGGCTGGCCCAGCGCTTCGCCAAAGGCCAGGTAATGCGCAGCGGGGTCGGGGCGGGCGGCGGCGCGCGCCGCTTCGGGCAAAAGCGCCAGGTAATGGGCCGGATCGAACAGCGGATGGGGCGACTTGCCCGCCGCGGCGCCGGTCTCGAGGTAATGCGTGAAGGCGGCCGCCTCGTCTTGCGGAAGCTTGGCCCCCTTGGGGAATTGCCCGCGATAGAAGTCGGCATCGAAGAGGCCCAGCGGGCGCAGCCGCGCACGGGCCGTTTCGTCGGGGCTCTGCGCAAGCGCGCCTTCGGTCGCCGCGATCAGCCGGTTCCAGGCCTGATGCAGGGCCTCGGTGCCCGCCGCGCCGGGGGCGGCGGCGGGTTTTGCGCGCGCCCCGCCCCCCCGCGCGGTGCTGCGATGTGCGGCGGCCTTGCGCGCCAGTTGCGCCAGGCTTTCCGCGTCATGCCACAGCCCGAAAAGGGCGGGGTTGGCGCCCTTGCCCAGGGGGGCGCTGTCGGCCGGAGCAAACAGCGCAACAGGCGCGCCGGCGGCCGCGGCTTCGGCGACACCGCCCGGATCGGCATGCGGATAGGCGGCCACGAACAGGTCTATGGGGCGCGCCGAGACGCCGTTGTAGATGTCGCGCGCGCCGTCGACGATCTCGACCTGACCGATGTCGAGACCGGCACGGCGCAGCGCCCGTTCCATGCGCCGGCGCAGCCCCGGTTCGACATAGCCCACATGGACATGCCGCCCGTTGGTGTGGTGCAGCACCGCCACGATCAGCGTGACCCAATCGAGCGGGCCGCTGCCGGGAAAGTCATGCGCATTGCCGCCGGTGGCGGTGGTGATCGCGGGCGCCAGACGGGCGGCGCGCATCCGGGCGCGGCCGGTCTGGGCGCGCCAGGCCAGCGTCGAGGCCGGGCTGTCGGCGATCGAGCGCAGGAGCATCGCGCGGGCCAGCGGCTTCACCCGGCGCACGCGTTCAAGATGAAAGCGCACCGCCGCGCGTCGGCCCGGACCCTGCGGCTGGGGCGGTGGCGGCAGATCGGGGGGCGCCATGCGGCGGATGGGGGTATAGACCTCGGGCAGCGTGGGCGCCCCGGTATCCGCCGCGCGGGCAAGTGCGGCGCTGGTCACATGGGTGGCCCCGGCCAGCGCGGGCCCGAAATCGGCCGGGCTTGTCCCGCGGTGGATCAGATAGAGCCGGTCGCCCAGCACCGGCGCCACCTCGGCCAGCGCCAGCCGCGCGATCAGGTCGTCGGCGTCGATCATCGCCACGATGCGCTGAACGGCCAGCGCCGCCAGCTTGGCGCGCAGCCATTGCAGCCGATCGAGCCCGATCATCGCCCGCGCCGGCGACAGCGGCAGCGCCCCCGCCCGCGTCAGATGCCCGCGCGCCCAATCCAGCGTCTCGCGCCGGTGCCCGTCGAGAATGGCCAGATGGCGCTCATGCGGGCGCGCCGCGATCATTTGCGCGACCTGCCGATGCGCGCCGTCGAAGGCATGCAGCCCGCTCAGCAGATAGAGCGTCGCGGGACGGTCGAAGCCGCGCGGCGCGATCCGCGGCAGGGGGCATTCGGTCTCGATCCGCGGGGCGATCCGGGTCTCGATCTCGGTGATCCGGGCGGTGTCAAGCGCGTGACGCGTCGCCGTGCGCGCCTGCGACAGCCCCCCCTCGAGAAGGGCCGCGATCGACGGCGCCGGTCCGGCATCCCCGCCGGGGCCCCCGCGTGCAGGGGCGGGCGACGTTTCGGGATGGGCGGGGCCGTCGGAATGCAGGGTCATGGCGGTCCGGTTCAGGTCTGGCGGTCGGCGGTTTCGGCGACGATCTCGGCGATCTCCTGCGCGGCGGCCAGATCGAGATGCGGGCCGATGGGCAGGCTCAGGCAGGTGGCGCAGATGTCCTCGGCAACGGGGAAGGACCGGCCCTCGAAATCGGCGCGATAGGCGCCGCTGTGGTGATTGGCAATCGGGTAATGCAGCGCCGTGGGCACGCCGCGGTCGGCCAGCGCGGCGGCAAGCGCATCGCGGCGGGGATGGCGGACCACGAACAGGTGCCAGACGGGCGCGGCGCCCTCGGGCAGGGCCGGCAGGCGCAGGCTGGGCACGCCGGCCAGGGTTTTCATGTAGATGTCGGCGATCTGGCGACGGCGTTCGGTCCAGGCGTCGAGATGGCGCAGCTTGACGCCCAGGACCGCCGCCTGCACCGGATCGAGCCGCGAATTCACGCCCGCGATCTCGTGATCGTATTTCACCCGCGCGCCGTAATTGCCGATCATGCGCACCGCCTCGGCCAGATCGGCGTCATTGGTGACCACGCAGCCGGCATCGCCAAAGGCGCCCAGGTTCTTGCCGGGATAGAAGCTGAAGCCCGCCCCGTCGCCCATCGCCCCGGCGCGCCGGCCGTCGATCGCGGCACCCTGGGCCTGGGCGGCATCCTCGAACAGCCGCAGCCCGCGGCGGGCGCAGAGCGCGCGCAGATCGGCGCAGGGCACCGGCGTGCCATAGAGATGGACGGCGATGACCGCGCGCGTGGCCGGCGTGATGGCGGCCTCGACCGTGGCGGGGTCCAGGTTCATCGTCGCGGGATCGACATCGACCGGCACCGGCGTCGCTCCGGCCTGCGACACCGCAAGCCAGGTGGCGATGAAGGTATGGGCGGGCACGATCACCTCGTCGCCGGGTCCGATCCCGGCGGCGCGCAGCAACAGCACCAGCGCGTCAAGCCCGTTGCCGGTGCCCACGCAATGCCGCGCCCCGCAATATTCGGCAAAGGCGTCCTCGAAGGCGGTGACCTCGGGGCCGCCGATATACCAGCCGCTGTCCATCACCCGCGCGATGGCGGCATCGGTTTCGGCGCGCAGGCTGTCATAGGTGAAGCGCACGTCCAGGAAGGAAAAACGCAAGGGGGCGGCGGCGGCCATGATCGACAGGCTCTCCTCAGAGGCGGCGGGCGGGCCGCAGGGCAGACGGGTCCACACCGGCCGGCACGGGGCGCGCGCGCCGCCGGCGCGGCGTTCAGGTGACGGCAGGGGCGGGCGGCGCATCGCCCCCGCGGACCCAGGCCAGGTAATCTTCGAAGGAATAGAGATAATCTTCGGGCTCGTAGCGCCGTGACGCAAGGACGCAGACCGAGGTGCCGGGGTCCAGGAACTTCAGCCGCCGCCAATAGCCCGGCGGGACGTGCAGCGCGCTGGCCGGCGTGTCCAGCGTGAAGTGGTATTGCCCGGTGCCGTCATTGAGCGTGATCTCGACGCGCCCGCTCATGCAGATCATCACCTGCTCGAGCTGCTTGTGCCCGTGTTCCCCCCGCACCGCGCCGATCGGCACGTCGAACAGGTAATAGACGCGGGCAATGGGAAAGGGCAGGTCGTCGCCTTCCAGAACGCCCAGCGATCCGCGCGGGTCGATATGCGTCCTGATCGACAGGATCGACGGCTTCGCGGGTGCGTGCATGACCTGAATTCCTGCTCTGCTGGCCGTTCGCGCGCGGGGGGGGCGCGCGCCTCCTTTTGCCAATCCGGACGGGGCATTGCAAGGGAAGCGGCCGGTCTTTTGGCCGCCTCCCCCGCGCCAGGCACGTCTCAGAGCAGGAAATCGCTTGCCGCAAGCGACAGGCTTCCCGTCAGGATGACCGAGAAATCGGCCGTTCCGTCGCCGTCCACATCGCCCAGGACGATGGTGTTGGACCCGGAAATATAGCTGCGCAACTGTCCCGCGGCGCTGAAGGCGGCCGCGCCGATCATCGTGAAGGCCTGATCGCCCGCCACGGTGGTATTGGCGTCGATGCCGGTCAGGCTGATGCGGTCAACCCCGCGCACGAAATCGCGGATCACATCCGCGGCGCCCACCGTGCTTTCGGATGTGGCCCCAAAGACGAAAGTATCAGCGCCGGTGCCGCCCACCAGTTGATCGACGCCAGCGCCGCCGTTCAGCACGTCGTTATGCGCGCCCCCATAGAGAACGTCATCGCCGGTGTCGCCCAGTAGCGTGTCGTTGCCGTCATTGCCCGACAGGGTGTCGGCATCCGCGCCGCCATCGAGAAGGTCCGACCAGGTGCCCCCCCACAGCATGTCCGTCCCGTCGCCGCCCTCAATGGTGTCGGCGCCATAGCTGCCGCTCAGCCGGTCGTTGCCCGCGCCGCCATAAAGGGTGTCGTGGCCGCCGCCGCCATAGAGGGTGTCGTTACCGGTATTGCCATAAAGGGTGTCGTCGTCATCGCCGCCGTTCAGCAGGTCGTTATGCGCGCCCCCATAGAGAATGTCGTTTCCGGTGTCGCCCAGTAGCGTGTCGTTGCCGTCATTGCCCGACAGGGTGTCGGCATCCGCGCCGCCATCCAGTCGGTCCGACCAGGTGCCCCCCCACAGCATGTCCGTCCCGTCGCCGCCCTCAATGGTGTCGGCGCCATAGCTGCCGTTCAGCCGGTCATTGCCCGCGCCGCCATAAAGGGTGTCGTGGCCGCCCCCGCCATAGAGGGTGTCGTTGCCGGTGTGCCCATAAAGGGTGTCGTCGTCATCGCCGCCGTTCAGAACGTCGTTATGCGCGCCACCGTAGAGAATGTCGTTTCCGGTGCCGCCCAGAAGGGTGTCGTTGCCATCATTGCCCGACAGGGTGTCGGCATCCGCGCCGCCATCGAGAAGGTCCGACCAGGTGCCCCCCCACAGCATGTCCGTCCCGTCGCCGCCCTCAATGGTGTCGGCGCCATAGCTGCCGTTCAGCCGGTCATTGCCCGCGCCGCCATAAAGGGTGTCGTGGCCGCCGCCGCCATAGATCGAATCGGCCCCGTCGAAGCCGTAAAGGCGGTTGTCGACGTCATTGCCGGTGATCGTGTCGTTGCCCGAGCCCGCATAGAGACGTTCGATGATCGTGCCGCGCGCGATCTGGAGCATCCCCTCGACGCCATAGATCGTGTTGATCGATTCCGGGATCAGGCTGATCAACTGCGCATCGGTGTCCGAGCGCAGGTCAAGCGTGTCATAGCCGCCCTGGTCGAAGATCGTCACCGCGACCGCGTGGTTGATGTTGCCCGCGGCGCGCAGGGTCTCGAGTTCGGCATAGATCCCGCCGGCATTGGTGTTCTCGCCATAGACGGTGTTGCCGCTGCGGATGCCCGTGGGCGTGCCGTAAAGGTGATGCAGCGCGATCAGGTCAGCCGGCATCGCCGTCATGGTATAGGCGGCGGGGTCGTTGATGTAGGTATTCTCGGTCTGCGAGAAATACGACATCGTCGTCGCCTGCCAGCTGTCGTTGGCATAGTAGTTGTCGACGCCATAGGTGGCCGAGCCGTTGTAATTGCCCGCATGCCCCAGACCCAGGGCGTGGCCCAGCTCGTGCAGGTAGGTCTGGTAGGAGTAGCTGTCGAGCGTGGTCCCCGAGGTGGTCAGCCAGGCGGTGGACACGTTCACGAAGGCCGAGGTGATCAAGCCCCCCGAGATCTGGGTGGAGGTATAGGCGCCGCTGTCCCAGTCATCCATGGTGATATGGACCGTGGCCCCCGAGGCCGGCGCGGTGTCGAACAGGATGCCGGTCGCGTCGGTCCAGCCCTGAAGCGCCCAGATCGCCAGTTGCTGGCCCGCCGCCGTCAGCCCCGAGATATCGACATTGAGCGTGTCGCCCGGCGCGATGTCGAAATGCCGCTCGAACCCGCCCCAATAGCCGCTGTAGAGCTGCTCGGCGATCTGGTCGAGCGTATAGGGCACGATCGGCGCGGCTTCGGCGATCGAGAGCGCATAGGTCCCGGTATCCCGGGAGTCATAGCTGTCGGCGGCCAGGTAATAGGTGCCCGTGCTCGAGGCCACGAAGCTCATGTAGGAATTGAGGCCCGAGCCGCCGTCGTCGTTATAGCCGACCTGCGTGCCCGAAGCATCCATGACGCGCAGATAGGGGTCCGAGAGCGGCGATGCCCCGTCCCCGTAAAGGCTGATGTCATAGCGCGTTCCGGCGGTCAGCGTGACGGCCACCCAGTCGACGTCGCCCGCATAGGACAGGTTGCCGCTGAAGGTATCCCCCAGGCCGATCGCGACACTGGTGGTGACGTTGGCGGCCGCGTCTCCGACCTCAATGATGACGGCCCCCGCGTAAAGGGGTTCGAACGCGCAGCCGTCATCCCCGACGGAAGCGACCTGACACATCTGGCACATGGGGCCTCTCTGGTTTTCAAATGCGCGCGCGGGGCGGGGCCGCGCGCCATGGGGGACAATCATGCAGGCGAACGCGGTCATATGATGACGCGGCGATACAAACATGTCCAGCCGGCATGCGGCAATGGGGCGCAACCGGGGCGCGGCTGGGGGCGCCGGGAGGGGGCGTTCTCGTCGGATCCTGCTTCGCGCGGGGGCTGGGCCGGAACATCTGGCCGGGCATGCCGGGGTCGGGGGGCATCGCGCATGTGCACGGGCGGGCCCGTCGGGCGAAGCGCGGCAAAAAGCGGGGGGCAGGGAAGGCAGGCTGCAAGGGATGCCGTGCCCCGAACGGTGGGGTGTCGGCGCCCGGCATGCCCGCGCGGGCGGGGCCTTGAGGCTGAGGGGGCGCAGGCATGACACCAGGCACCGCAGGGCCGCAGGGAGGAAATGCAGGCATGACGGCGGTGCGGCAGGCGGCCCGTGCGGCAGGCGGCCCATGCGGCAGGCGGCCCATGCGGCAGATGAGATGGGCTGTGCGCGGGGCCCGGAACCGGGCGGAAGGCGCGTTTCTAGATCACGGCGCCGGTGGACAGCCGCTGGTCCACCAGACCGCGCAGGCGCTCGACCTCCTGGGCATGGGTATTGCCGGTCTGGCGCGAGCGGGCCAGATGCGCGGCGGCGGCGGCCAGATCCTCGTCGCGGGCGGAACGGGCCACGCCGCCCAGGAATTGCGCCACGTAATCCAGAACCGAACCGTCAGGCGCCCCCGACAGCACGTCGGCCACATGGCTGAGATCGTCACGCAGGGCCAGCGGATCGGGCGAGATCGCATCTTCGGCCGGGGTGGCGACCGCGCGCAGGGGCGTCTGTTCGGTCGGAAGGGCCGAGATGATGGCCTTCTGGAAGGCCATCAGGCTTTCGACGGGCTTGGCCAGGAACCCGTCGGCCCCGGCGGCCAGAGCGGCCTCGCGCCCGTCGGGGTCGCCCGAGGCGCCCAGGATCACCGGCACCCGCACCGGGGCATGGGTCAGTTCGTCGATCAGATCGACGCCCGACCCGTCCGGCAGGCCCAGATCCACGATCACCACGCCGGGGCGATAGACCTGAAGATGGCGCCGGGCCGAGCGCAGGCAATCGGCGCGGCGGATGCGCGCGCCCGATCGGAGGCAGAGCAGTCGCATCGCCTCACAGGCGAAGCGACTGTCCTCCACCACGAGAACCGTCAGCCCCACCAGAGGGCGGTTCGACGGAACAGGATATGCGCCAGCAAGAATAGGATCGTCGCCCATCGTCGCACCATGAACATCGGAACAAGCAGAATCGCTTTCATCCAGTAAAGACCGGGAAAGGATAATGCGGAGTAAACGCGCCCGGTCTTGCCCGGCCGGCGCCTGCCCGCTAGACCCCGGACAACCACAAGGAGGAGCCGATGATCGGACGTCTGAACCATGTCGCCATTGCCGTGCCGGACCTGACCGCCGCCGCCGAGCAATACCGCAGCACCCTGGGCGCCAAGGTCGGCGCGCCTCAGGACGAACCCGATCACGGCGTCACGGTGGTGTTCATCGAACTGCCCAACACCAAGATCGAGCTGCTCTATCCGCTGGGCGAGAATTCCCCGATCCAGGGCTTTCTGGACAAGAACCCCTCGGGCGGCATCCACCATGTCTGCTACGAGGTCGAGGATATCCTGGCCGCGCGCGACCATCTCAAGGCCAGCGGCGCGCGCGTGCTGGGCACGGGCGATCCCAAGATCGGCGCGCATGGCAAGCCGGTCCTGTTCCTGCACCCCAAGGACTTCAACGGCTGCCTGATCGAGCTGGAGCAGGTCTGAGAAGGGCTTCGGGGGCTCAGCCCCGCCGCATCAGATAGATGTCCATGATCCAGCCGTGGCGTTCGCGCGCCGCGGCTCTTTTCGTGCGGATCTCCTCGGCCACCTCGGCCAGCGGGCCCGCGACCGAGATTTCCTCGCTCATCCCGGCATAGGCCGTCCACCAGATCTGGATGCCCGCGGGGTCCAGCGTGGCAAAGCTCATCTCGCCGTCCAGCATCACCGCCACCGTGTCGGCCGCGGGCGGCCAGCCGTGGTCGCGGAGCTGGCGCCCGGTGGTGATGACGACCGGCGCGCCGATGTCGTTGAGCGGGATGCGATGCGCCGCGGTCAGCGCCTGAAGCGAGGTGATCCCCGGCACCACCGTCAGCTGCGGCGCCGGCGACAGCCGCCCGGCAATGCGCAAGGTGCTGTCATAGAGAGAGGGATCGCCCCAGACCAGAAGCGCCACCGTCTGCGGGGCATGCGGGGCGCAGGCTTCGGCCCAGCAGCGCGCGATGGCATCGTGCCAGGCCTCGACGCGGGCGCGATAGTCGGCGATGGCGGGGTCGCGCACCGGCAGGTCGAATTCCACGATTCGGGTGGCGGGATTGGTGACCAGCTCGGCGCAGATCGCCCGGCGCAGCGCGGCCAGGTCGGATTTCTCCGCGCCCTTGCGCGGGATCAAGATCACGTCGGCGCGGTTCAGCGCGCGCGCGGCCTGGGCGGTCACATGCGCGGGGTTCCCGGTCCCGATGCCGATCAGAAGAAGGTTCTGCATGTGCTCTCCATGAACGCGAGGTGGCGCCGGACGGGGCCGCGCCGAGCGGGGCCACCGGGCGCGGCGCAAGTCAAGTTTCGCCCTCCGTGGCCGGGCCGTCGGCCAGCGCGCCATAAAGCACGATCGCGGGCGCGGCGGGCCCCGCGGGGGTGTCGCGCAGCTGTGCGGCCAGATCGGCCAGCGGCGCGCGGGTCAGGCGCTGCTCGGGCGTCGACACGCCCTCGGCCATCAGCGCGGGCGTGTCGGGCGGCAGCCCTGCCGCGATCACCCGCGCGGCCAGTTCGGCGAAGGTGCGGCGTGCCATGTAGACGACCGTGGTCGCCTGCGGATCGGCCAGCGCGGCCAGGTTCAGCTCCTCGGGCAGGGCGCCGGTCACGTCATGGCCGGTCACGAACTGGAGCCGCCGCGCCGTCAGCCGCCGGGTCAGCGGGATCTCGGCCGCCGCCGCCGCCGCCGAGGCCGCGGTGACGCCGGGCACGATCTCGTAGCCGATGCCGGCGGCGCGCAGCGCGGTGATCTCCTCCTCGAGCCGGCCGAAGATGCCCGCATCCCCCGACTTCAGCCGCACCACGCGCGCGCCGGTGGCGGCGTAATCGACCAGCAGGCGGCTGACGTGATCCTGCCGCGGCGAGGCGCGCCCGGCGCGTTTGCCCACGCCCACCAGGTCGGCGCCGGGGCGGGCATGTTCCAGGATCGGCCCGGCCGAGAGGTCGTCGAACAGGATGGCGTCGGCCTCGGCCAGACGGCGCGCGGCGCGCAGGGTCAGAAGGTCGGGGTCGCCCGGACCCGAGGACACGAAAGACACGAAGCCTTTGGCGGGTTCGCTCATGGAGCCTCCGCGATCAGATGGAAGAACGATCCGGTGACCTGTCCGCGCCGCGAGCCCGTCTCGGGGGTCTCGGCGCCATTGGCATCGGTCACCCGTGCCAGCGCCGGATCGGGCTGGGACAGGATGGTGGCATAGTGAAACTCGTGGCCCAGCAGGGCGCGCCCCGCGGCATGGCCGGGAAGCGGGGCGTGCAGTTCGGCGCGCCGATAGCCCAGATGCAGGCGGCGCTGCGCGAACGAGGTCTCGAGCCCCAGGAGCCCCAGCATCCGGTGGCGCGTGCCGTCCTTGTCGATCAGCCCCGCGCCCAGCACCATGTAGCCGCCGCATTCGCCATGCACGGGGCGGGTGCGGGCGATCTCGGTCATGCCGGCGCGGAAGGTCTCGGCCGCGGCCAGCCGGCCGGCGTGCAATTCGGGATAGCCGCCCGGAAGCCACACCAGATCGGCATCGGGGTCGGGGGCCTCGTCGGCCAGCGGCGAGAAGGGCAGGATCTCGGCGCCCGCGGCGCGCCATTCGGCCAGAAGATGCGGGTAGATGAAGGAAAAGGCCGTGTCGCGGGCCAGCGCGATGCGTCCGCCCGGCGCCTGCGGGCGGGGCGGTGTGTGCGGCGGGGTCTGTGGTGGCGCCAGGGTGGGCCGGGCCGCGGCCAGAAGCGCGTCCAGGTCCAGATGCTGCGCGGCAAAGGCGCCCAGCCGTTCGAGATGCGCATCCAGCGTGGCATGTTCGCCGGCCTGCACCAGGCCCAGGTGACGTTCGGGCAGGCCCAGGCTTTTCTCGCGCGGCATGACCCCCAGCACCGGGATTTCGGCCTCGTCCATCGCGCTGCGCACCAGGGCCTCGTGCCTGGCCCCGGCGACGCGGTTCAGCACCACGCCGGCCAGATGCACGCCGGGCCGATGCGCCGCCATCCCGCGGGCCAGCGCCGCGGCGGTCTGCGCCTGCCCCGAGACATCCAGGACCAGCACCACCGGCCAGCCGGTCAGCGCGGCAATGTCGGCGCTGGCGCCGGTGCCGGTGGCGCCCGGCTGCGCCACCCCGTCGAAAAGGCCCATCACGCCTTCGGCCAGCGCCAGATCGGCGCCCGCCGCCTGCGCCAGTTGCGCGGCAAGGCGCGGTTCCGTCATCGCCCAGCTGTCGAGGTTGAACGACGCCCGCCCCGCGGCGGCGGCATGGAAGGCCGGGTCGATGTAATCGGGCCCGCATTTGAACGGCGCCACGTTCACGCCCCGCGCGCGCAGCGCCGCCAGGATGCCCAGCGTCAGCGTGGTCTTGCCCGCGCCCGAATGGGTGGCCGCGATCACCAGACCGGGGGGAAGCGGCCGGCTCATTCCTCGGGGAACCTCGGGGCGGTGCCGACGGGGCGATAGCGGCGGTCGTAATCGCCCGCATAAAGGCGGCTTTCGTCAAACTCCTCGGCGCCGAGACTGTGGCCCACCAGGATCAGCGCGGTGCGCTCAAGCTCGGGGCCGAGGCTTGCCGCCAGCGTGCCCAGCGTCGCGCGCACCACCCGCTGATCGGGCCAGGAGGCGCGCCAGACCACGGCCACCGGACAGTCGGGCCCGTAATGGGGGGTCAGCTCGGCCAGCACGCGGTCCAGGACATGGATCGACAGATGGATGGCCAGAACCGCGCCGGTGCGGGCGAAATTCTCCAGCGTCTCGCCCGCGGGCATGGGGCTTGCGCGCCCCGAGGTGCGGGTCAGCACCACCGATTGCGCAACGCCCGGCAGGGTGAGTTCGGCGCCCAGAAGGGCCGCGGCGGCGGCAAAGGAGGGCACCCCCGGCGTCACGTCATAGGGAATGCCCAGGGCGCGCAGGCGGCGCAATTGCTCGCCCATGGCCGACCACACCGACAGATCGCCCGAATGCAGCCGCGCCACGTCCTGACCTGCGGCATGGGCGGTCTCGATCTCGGCGATGATCTGGTCAAGCGACAGCGGCGCGGTGTTGACGATCCGCGCGCCGGGCGGGCAATGCGCCAGCAGCGCCTCGGGCACCAGCGACCCGGCATAGAGACAGACCGGGCAGGCCGCGATCAGGTCGCGCCCGCGCACGGTGATCAGATCGGCCGCGCCGGGGCCTGCGCCGATGAAATGAACGGTCATGGGGTTTCCTCGTGAAGGGCAAGGGCCGCGGTGGCGCGGCCGCAGGGCGAGACCCGGCGCGGCCCCAGAAGCCGGGCGCCGGGGCCAAGGGCGGCCAGCGCCAGCGCCTCGGCCACCGATCCGGTGCCGAAGCGCGACAGCAGGCGCGGCGATTGCGTGGGGGTTTCGATGCCGCGGATCGCGGCTTCGGGCAGGGCGCGCACGGGCGGTCCCAGCCGCATCGCGGTCAGCGCCGCGGCGCGGGCCTCGAGGGTGACCAGCGCGTCCACCCCCTCAAGGCCGCCCAGCGCGGCGCGCACCGCTTCGGCCGGCGTGCCGGCGCGAAATCCGATCCCGGCCACCTTCATCGTGTCACGCTCCATTGCACGATGGGGCGGGCGCGGTCCCAGCCGCGGACGGGGCCGAGGGGGGCCTCCTGGGCGATCTCGATCCGGGTCAGGCTGCCGCCGCGCAGGGGCGGCTGCGCAAGATAGAGCGCCTCGGTGTCCAGCGTGACCGCATTGCCCACGATGCGCGTGCCGGGCGGCACCAGATCCCACAGCGCATCCAGAACGGCCGCCGTGACGCCGCCGCCCAGAAAGACCGCATCGGGCCGGGGCAGGGCCGAAAGTGCCTCGGGGGCGCGGCCGGCATGGACCCGCAGCCAGTGGCCCAGCCCGAAGCTTTCGGCATTGGCGGCGATGTTGGCGCGCCGGCTCTCGCGGGGTTCCAGCGCCTCGGCGCAGCCGCCCGAAAGGCACCATTCCACCGACACCGAGCCCGAGCCCGCGCCGATGTCCCACAGACGCTCGCCCGGTCGCGGCGCTAGAACGGCCAGCGTCAGCGCCCGCACCGCGCGCTTGGTGATCTGCCCGTCATGGGCAAAGAGATCCTCGGGCAGGCCGGGGCTGCGCGGCAGGCCGGCGGCGCCTGCGACCTCGATCGCCACGGCGACGGGCGCGGCGATCCCGTCCAGATCGAAGCCCTGGGCGGTGGTTTCGCGCTGGCGTGCGCGCGGCCCGCCCAGTGCTTCGAGGACATGGAGCCGCGACGGCCCGAACCCCTGCTCGGTCAGCCAGCGCGCAAGATCCGCCGGGGCCGCGCCGTCGCGCAAGGTCACGATCAGCCGCGCGCCGCGGGTCAGGAGCGGGCGCGCCCGCGCGAAGGGGGCGGCGTGCAGGCCCAGGCAGAGCGTGTCCTCGAGCGGCCAGCCCAGCCGGGCCGCCGCCAGCGAGAACACCCCCGGCGCGGGATGCGCGATCCATTCGTCGCGCGGCAGGCGGCGGGCGATCCCCGTGCCCGCGCCCAGCCAGAACGGATCGCCCGAGACCAGCGCCACCACGCGCTGGCCGCGGCAGGCCAGCAGCGGATCGAGCGAGAAGGGCACCGGCCAGGGCCGCCCGCGGTCGCCCACCCCGGCAAGGGCAAGATGCCGCGGCCCGCCGAAGACGATCTGCGCGGCCTCCAGCGCGGCGCGGCTTGCGCAGCCCAGCCCCTCCGGGCCATCTTCGCCCAGACCGATGATCGTGAGCCAGGGATCAGCCATGCCCACCCCCAAGGCCCTTCTGCTGGGCGGCACCACCGAAGCCAGCCGGCTGGCCCGCGCGATGGCCGAGGCCGGCATCGCGGGTGTCTTTTCCTATGCCGGGCGCACCGACCGGCCGGTTGCCCAGCCGCTGCCCACGCGGGTGGGCGGTTTTGGCGGGGTGGCGGGGCTGGTGGAGTTCCTGCGCGCCGAAGCCATCACCCATGTGATCGACGCCACCCATCCCTTTGCCGCGCAGATGAGCCGCAACGCGGTCCTGGCCTGCGCCGAGGCGGGCGTGCCGCTTCTGGCCCATGAGCGCGCGCCCTGGGCGCCGGGGCCGGGCGACGACTGGCGCCGCGTGCCCGATCTGGCCGCGGCCGCCGCGGCGCTGCCCGTGCAGCCCACGCGTGTCTTCCTGGCCATCGGGCGGCAGAACCTCGAGGTCTTTGCCGCGCGTCCCGAACATCATTACCTGCTGCGGCTGGTCGATCCGCCGCAGGACGCGCTGCCGCTGCCGCGGGCCGAGGCGGTGATCGCGCGCGGCCCCTTCGATGTGGCCGGCGATCTGGCGCTGATGCGCGGCCACCGGATCGCGCTGATCGTGGCCAAGAATGCCGGCGGTGCGGGCGCGCGCGCCAAGCTCGAGGCCGCGCGGGCCCTGGGCCTGCCGGTCATCCTGATCGACCGGCCCGCCGTGCCCGACCGGCCCGTGACCGACCGGCTCGAGGAGGTGCTGGCCTGGCTGGGTCATGCCCGCCTCGGGGTGTAGACCCAGGGGCCCACGCGCCGGGTCAGCGAATTGCCCACGATCACCATGGTGCGCATGTCCGCCATCTCGGGGCGGGCCTCGGCCAGGGTGACGGTGCGCAGCTCCTCGTCGGGGGTGCTGACGGCGCGGGCAAAGGTGATGAGGCGGCCCGGCTCGCAGCATTCGCGCAGGATCTCGAGCACGCGGCCGAAGCCCTCGGGGCGGGCGCGGCTGCGCGGGTTGTAGAAGGCCATGGCGAAATCGGCATGCGCGGCGGCGCGCAGGCGGGTTTCGATGATCTCCCAGGGCTTGAGGTTGTCCGACAGGTTGATGGCGCAGAAATCATGCCCCAGCGGGGCGCCGGCGCGGGCGGCGGCGGCCAGCATCGCGGTGATGCCGGGCAGGATGCGGATGTCGAGCGTTTCGGCATCGGCCCGGCCCTCGAGCGCCTCGAAGATGGCGGCGGCCATGGCAAAGACACCCGGATCGCCCGAGGACACCACGACCACGCGCCCGCCCGCCGCAGCCAGGTCCAGCGCATGGCGCGCGCGGTCGATTTCCTCGCGGTTGTCGGAGGGGTGCAGCCGCAGCCCCGGACGCGGCGCGATCCGCGCCACATAGGGAATATAGCCCAGGATATCCGTGGCCTCGGCCAGGGTGGCGGAAACCTCGGGGGTGATCAGCGCCTCGTTGCCCGGACCCAGGCCGGCAACGGCGATCCAGCCTTGCGCGTTCATGCGTTCACCTCTGCTTCGGTCCCGTCCACTTCGGTCCCGTCCACTTCGGGGCGGCGGCCGTGACCATGCACCAGCACGATGGAGAAATAGGGCAATGTCGCGTCGGGCACATCCCGCAGCAGGGCAACGCGCTGTCCCGGCATGGTGGCGCGCTCGACCACCCAGGCGGCGTCGGCCTTGCCGGCGGCGGCCAGCGCGCGGCGCAGCTTGGGCAGGTGCTGGCCGATCTTCATCACCACCACCGCATCGGCGGCGGCGATATGGCGGGTCAGCTCGGCCTCGGGCAGCGTGCCCATGACCACCGACAGCACGTCATCGCCCCAGGTGATGGGCTGGCCCGTCGCCGCCCAGGCGCCGGCCATGCCCATGATGCCGGGGATCACCTCGATCTCGCGCGTGTCGCGCAGGCGCGAATGCAGATGCATGAACGAGCCATAGAGAAAGGGGTCGCCCTCGGCCAGGACCACGACATCCTCGGTCTCGGTCAGGCGGCGCAGCCTGTCGGCCCAATCGTCGTAGAAGGCGGCCAGGATGCGGTTGTAGTCGGGGCTGTCGAAGGGGATCTCGGTCGTGACCGGATATTCCATCGCATGTTCGGTTGCGCCTTCGGGGATCAGCCCCTCGACGATGCGGCGCGCCTGTCCGGCCCGGCCCGCCTTGCGGAAATAGGCGATGTGGCGCGCCGAGGTGATGGCGCGATGGGCGCGCACCGACATCAGATCGGCGCCGCCGGGGCCCAGGCCCGCGCAGATGATCCGTCCGGCCATGCGTTATTCCACCCGGCAGGCAAGGGCGTTGATCGCCGCCACGGTGATGGCCGAGCCGCCCAGCCGCCCCTGCACGATCATCGACGGCACCGGCGGGTCCGCCATCAGCGCGTCCTTCGATTCGGCAGCGCCGACAAAGCCCACCGGACAGCCGATGATCGCCGCGGGGCGCGGGCAAGCGGGGTCTTCGAGCATGTTCAGCAGATGAAAGAGCGCGGTCGGCGCATTGCCGATGGCCACGACCGCGCCCTCCAGATGCGGGCGCCACAATTCCAGCGCCGCGGCCGAGCGGGTGTTGCCCATCTCGCGCGCCATCTCGGGCACGCGCGGATCGTTCAGCGTGCACAGGATCGGGTTGTCGGCGGGCAGGCGCTTGCGGGTGATGCCTTCCGAGACCATGCGCGCATCGCACAGGATCGGCGCGCCGCCCTCCAGCGCCGCGCGCGCCGCGATGGCCATGCCGGGGGTGAAGCGGACCGAAGCTTCCAGCCCCACCATCCCCGCGGCATGGATCATGCGCACGACCACGACCTCTTCCTCGGGGGTGAAACGCGCCAGATCGGCCTCGGCGCGGATCGTGGCGAAGGATTGGCGATAGATCGCGGCGCCGTCCTTTTCATAGCTATGGGGCATCTTGCGCCTTTGTCCTTCCGGTTTCCTCGAGATCCGCCGCGATCGCGTTGCGGCGGGTCGTCCACAATCCCGCGGCCCGCAGCGCGGCGAACCTCTCGCGCAGCGCGGCCAGCGCCTCGGGGTTCGCCGCGGCCATGAAGGCCACGATCTCGTCGCGCCCCAGCGTCGCCTCATAGGCAAGGTCGAACAGGTGATCGGGCACGGCGCGGGTCAGATGCGCGAAAGCGGCCAGATGGTCAAGCGTGGCGGCAATCTCGGCGGCGCCGCGAAAGCCGTGCGGGCGCAGGCCGTCGGCCCAGTCGGGGTTGGCCAGCCGGGCGCGGACCACGCGGGCGATCTCCTCGGTCAGCAGGCGCGCGCGCGGCGCTTCGGGGCGGGTGGCGTCCAGGTGATAGAGCTGCGGCGCTTGCGCCCCCAGATGCGCCATGGCGGCGGCAAGCCCCCCCTCGTGGGCGGCATAATCGGACGCCAGCAGAAGGTCGGTTTCCGCCAGATCCTGCACATGGGCAAAGGCATCCGAGCCGCGCAGGCGGTCTTCGAGGGCGGCGCGTGCGGGCACCGATTGCCCGGCCGCGTCGATCGCCCATTCCGACCCGCGCAGCCAGGCTTCGCCCGCCGCGGCGCGGCCCGCGTCGGAATAATCCTCGAGCGCGGCGGTCATGCCGATGCCGTAAAGCCCCGGCCGCGGCCCGAAGACCCGCGGCACGCGCAGGGTATAGGGGTTCTCGGCGGCGGGCTCGTCGCGTTCGGCCAGCGCCGCGCAGCCGGCCTCGAACATCTGCGCCAGCCCCGGAAAGATGTCGCGGAACAGCCCCGAGACCCGGAGCGTCACGTCGATTCGCGGCCGGCCCAGAAGCGCGGGGGGGATCACCTCGAAGCCCGCCAGCCGCCCCGAGGTCGCGTCCCAGCGCGGCGCCAGTCCCGCCAGATGCAGCGCCATGGCGAATTCCTCGCCCGCGGTGCGCATCGAGGCCGAACCCCAGAGGTCGATCACCAGCCCGCGCGGCCAGTCGCCGTTGTCCTGAAGATGGCGGCGCAGAAGCTCCTCGGCCAGCTTCACGCCCTGGGCATGGGCGGCCTGCGTCGGCACCGCACGCGGATCGACCGAGAAGAGGTTGCGCCCCGTCGGCAGCACGTCCGAGCGCCCCCGATAGGGCGAGCCCGACGGCCCCGATGCCACGCGCCGCCCCGCCAGCGCGGTCAGAAGGCCCGCGGTCTCGTTCGGGGCCTGGCCGTAGACATGCAGCCCCTCGCCATACTGGCTTTCCTTGATGTCGCAGACGAAGCGGTCGATCCGGGTGATGGCCTCGGCTGCGCCGGCCGCGGCGGGGATGCCCAGATCGCTTTCGACACCGGCGGCGCGGGCCTCGGTGCGGATGTCGGCGATCAGCCGGTCGCGGCGGGCGGGGTCCAGCCCCTCGGCGGTGGAATATTCGTCAAGAAGCCGCTCAAGACCGTGCAGGTTGTCCGGCAGGCGCGTCTGGCCCAGCGGCGGCGGCATGTGCCCCAGCGTCACCGCCCCGATGCGGCGGCGCGCCTGCGCGGCCTCGCCCGGGTCGTTGACGATGAAGGGATAGATCACGGGCAGGGGGCCGATCAGCGCCTCGGGCCAGCACAGACCCGAGAGCGCCACCGACTTTCCCGGCAGCCACTCCAGCGTGCCATGCGCCCCCATGTGGATCAGCGCGTGCAGCTCCTGGCTGGCCAGCCACAGATAGAAGGCCACATAGCCGTGCCGTGGCACCCGCGCCAGATCGTGATAGCTGTCGTCGCGGTCGGCCAGATCGCCGCGTTCGGGTTGCAGTGCGACCAGCGCCGCGCCGCGGTGAACGGCGGCAAAGCGGAAGGCGCCATCGGTCACGGCGGGGTCGTCCTCGGGGGCGCCCCAGGCGTCATGCAAGGCGGCGCGCAGGCTCTCGGGCAGGGCGGCCAGCGCCTGGCGATAGGCCGAAACCGGCCAGTCCAGGCGCGATGTGCGCAGCGCGGGGCCCAGATCCTTGTCCAGATCCGCGCCCAGATCGGCTCCGGTGTCGATGGCGTGGCCGGCGTCGGCCAGCGCCCGCAGAACCGCGCCGGTCGAGGCCAGCGCATCAAGGCCCACGGCATGGCCCAGTTGCCAGTCCTTGCCGGGATAGGTCGACAGGATCACCGCCACGCGCCGGTCGGCGGGCGCCACCTGCCCCAGTCGGTGCCAGCCGGCCACCCGCGCGCCGATGGCACGGATGCGCTCGGGGTCGGCGCGGTGGGCGAAACGGGCATATTGCAGGTCGGGGTCGCGCCGGCCCGGCGACTTGAAGCTGGCGACGCCCGCGAAGATGCGCCCGTCGACCTCGGGCAGGACGACATGCATGGCCAGATCGGCCGGCGACAGGCCGCGCTCGGCCCCCGCCCAGTCGCGCCGCCGCGCGGTCGAGAGCGCGACCTGGAAGACCGGGCAGCCCGGCGCATCGAGCGGCGAGACACCGGTTTCGTCGCGCCCCGAAAAGGCGGTCATGTTGACCAGCGCCGCGGGCGCCAGCGCCGTCAGCGCCGCGGTCATCCAGCCGGCGGCCTCGGGCGCCTTGAGCGAGGGCGCAAAGACCCCCACCGCCTGAAAGCCGCGGGCCTCCAGCTCGGCGATCATGGCGTCGATCGGGTCGGTGTCGGCCGCGGTCAGATAGGCGCGGTAGAAGGTGACCGCCGCAACGGGGCGGCCGTCGGGCGCAGGCGCAGACACCACGCCGCGGCCGGGCAGGTAATGGCCGCAATCGGGCACGGTCTTCTCGCCCACGACCGGGCCGGCATAAAGCCCCGCCGCCAGTGCCAGCTGCGCCAGCGCCGCCTGGGCCGCGACCGCGCCGCCCGCATCGCACAGCGCGGAAAGCCGGCGCAGGGTCGACACCGGCAGCGTGGACAATTCGTCCAGCCGGGGGTCTTCGCGCCCGTCGCCGGGCAGGATCGCCAGCGCGATGCCCTTGCGCCGCGCCAGATCCTGCACCGAGGCCAGCCCATAGGGCCAGTAGCTTTCCCCCCCGATCAGCCGGATCAGGATGCCGCGCGCGCCCGACAGCGTGCGCTCGATATAGGTGTCGACCGACAGGGGATGGCGCAGCGCCACCAGATTGGCCAGCCGTGCGCTGGGCAGCGCCCCCGCCGCCCGGTGCCAGCCCGCCGCAAACGCCCCCAGATCGCTGTCGGAGAAGGACAGCACCACCAGATCTGCGGGATCCTGCCCCAGATCGGTGGGGGTCTCGGTCTCCTCGAGGCCGTGGCTTTCGCGGAAGACGACGTGCATCGGCGCCTCAGATCCAGAGTGCGTGGCGCACGGCGCCGGGGTCCAGATCGCCCGTTTCGGCGATCACGACCAGTTGGCCCTGGCGCGCGCCTTCTTCCCAGGGACGGTCGTATTGCACGCGCACGCGCGCGCCCACCGCCTGCACCAGAAGGCGCATGGGCTTGCCCGCCACCGCCACATGGCCCTTCACCCGCAGGATGCGGTGTTCGCGCGCCAGCTTCTGGATGGCTTCTTCCAGGGCATAGACCTCGGTGATTTCGGGCAGGTCGACGACGATCGAGGCGAAGTCGTCGTGTTCATGGTCGTCGGCGCCGTCATGATGCGAGGGGCGCGCCTCCAGATCGGATTCGGCCGCCGCCTCGAGTCCCAGGATCACGCGCGCATCAATGCCCCCGTCCACGCATTCGAGAATGGGCACCGGGCGCGGCATCTCGGCCTCGATGGCCTTGCGCGCGGCGGCCACGCCGTCGGGGCCGGCCAGATCGGCCTTGGTCAGCAGCACGATATCGGCGCAGGCGATCTGGTCCTCGAAGACCTCGGACAGGGGCGTCTCGTGGTCCAGCCCTTCGTCGGCGGTGCGCTGGGCCTCGACGGCGGCGACATCGGGGGCGAAGCGGCCCGCGGCCACGGCCTCGGCATCGGCCAGCGCGATCACCCCGTCGACGGTGATGCGCGAGCGGATCGCCGGCCAGTCGAAGGCCTTGAGCAGCGGTTTCGGCAGCGCCAGCCCCGAGGTCTCGATCAGGATATGCTCGGGCGGCTGGGGCAGGGCCATCAGCGTCTCGATGGCGGGGATGAAATCGTCGGCCACGGTGCAGCAGATGCAGCCATTGGCCAGTTCGAGAATGGCGCTTTCGGGGCAATTGGCATCCGAACAGCCCTTCAGGATGGCGCCATCCACGCCCATCGTGCCGAATTCATTGACCAGAACGGCCAGCCGGCGGCCGCCGGGATTGGCCATCAGGTGCCGGATCAGCGTGGTCTTGCCCGAGCCCAGAAAGCCGGTGATCACGGTGACGGGGATCTTCGCCAGAGAGGTCATGTGCGCTCCGATTTCTGGGGCTGAGGGGGCTGAAGGTCTTGGGCCTGCGGGTCTTGGGCCTGGGTGTCTTGGGGCCGGGATTTCTGCGGCAGGGGCGGAATGCGCGCGATCACCTGCTTGCGCAGGATCTCGGGGCGTTCGCGCCAGGGGATCTGACCGTCTTCGGTGGCATGATACCGCGCGGCGCCGTCCAGAAGCTGGTCGACATGGGTTTCGGGGTGAATGTCGCCGTAGACATAGCTCCACTTGCCCGGCGCCCCGATCGAGACCGCGCAGCCGCGCCCGCAGGCCGACAGGCATTCCACCGCGCGCAGGCTGACGCCCTCGGGCAGGGGGGCTTTGGACAGCGCGGCGTGAAGCTGGGCGCCGGGGCGCGGGCCGGCGGGATCGGCATCGGTGCGCCGGCAGGTCGTGCAGACCGTGATGACCGTCATCTGCGGCCCCTTCCTTCGGTTCTGGCGGGGGGATGAGGCCGAACGGGCCCGCGCGCAGGCGGCGGGGTCCAGTCGGTCGCGGAACACCCCGTCCGCCCGTTCACGTCCTGCGCTGGCAGGTCTCCCGGCTTGCGGATCCAGGGCGCGCTTGCGGGGCGCCCAACGCTCGCCCGGCCTTCCCGGCCCGTGGGGGCCAGTGGCAATGGGCGACCTTTCCGGTCACGGTCGCGGGGGCGGCTGCGTTTCGGGCCGGGGCCCACTCGCATTCCCTCTTGGCCTGTCCTATGGTGCAGGGCCAGCGCGGCGCCACCTGATGCAAAGCGCCCCCCCTTGTCAAGCCATCCGGAGACGCCCCTGATGACCCCGCCCGAGGACACCGAGACCCGCCACGCCGCCAAGATGGCCAAGAAGAAGGCCGCGCGCGACAAGATCATGGCGGGCAAGGCCGGCGAGAAGGGGCTGATCATCGTCCACACCGGCACCGGCAAGGGCAAGAGCTCGGCCGCCTTCGGGATGATCCTGCGCTGCATCGCCCATGGGATGCCCTGCGCGGTGGTGCAATTCATCAAGGGCGCCTGGGACACCGGAGAACGGCGCCTGCTGACGGCGAATTTCGGCGATCTGTGCCAGTTTCATGCGATGGGCGAGGGCTTCACCTGGGAAACCCAGGACCGCGCGCGCGATATTGCCGCCGCGCAGGCGGGCTGGGAACGCGCCAAGGAGCTGATCCGCGACCCCGATCTGCACATGATCCTTCTGGACGAGATCAACGTGGCAATCCGTTACGAATATCTGGATATTGCGGAAGTCCTGGATTTTCTGGCGAACGAGAAGCCGCCGCTGACCCATGTTGTCCTGACTGGCCGCAACGCGCACGAGGATTTGATCGCCGCGGCCGATCTGGTGACCGAGATGACGCTGGTCAAGCATCCGTTCCGCTCGGGCGTGAAGGGCCAGCCGGGGGTCGAATTCTGATGCCTGCCCTGATGGTGCAGGGCGCGGGCTCGAACGTGGGGAAATCATTGCTGGTGGCGGGGCTGTGCCGGGCGGCGCGGGCGCGCGGGCTGTCGGTGGCGCCGTTCAAGCCGCAGAACATGTCCAACAATGCCGCCGTGACCGCCGATGGCGGCGAGATCGGGCGGGCGCAGGCGTTGCAGGCGCTGGCGGCCGGGATCGAGCCGCAGAATGACATGAACCCGGTCCTGCTCAAGCCCGAAAGCGAGACCGGCGCGCAGGTCGTGGTGCAGGGCAAGCGCCTGACCACCACGCGCGCGGCTGATTATGCCGCGATCAAGCCGCGGCTGATGGGGGCGGTTCTGGACAGCTTCGCCCGGCTGAGCGCAGGGCACGATCTGGTGATCGTGGAAGGCGCGGGCAGCCCGGCCGAGGTCAATCTGCGCCGCAATGACATTGCCAACATGGGCTTTGCGCGCGCGGCTGACGTGCCCGTGATCCTGGCCGGCGACATCGACCGCGGCGGCGTCATCGCGCAGATGATCGGCACGCAAGCGGTGCTGGACCCCGCCGATGCGGCCCTGATAAAGGGGTTTCTCATCAACAAGTTCCGCGGCGACCCGCGGCTTTTCGACGACGGCTATCAGATGATCGCGGCGCGCACGGGCTGGCAGGGCCTGGGCGTCCTGCCGTGGTTTGCCGATGCGGTCAAGCTGCCGGCCGAGGACGCGCTGGATCTGCGCTCGGGCGGCGGGACGGGCGGCTTTCACATCGCCTGTCTGGTGTTCTCGCGGATCGCCAATTTCGACGATCTCGACCCGTTGGCGCAGCATCCGGGCGTGCGGCTCAGCATGGTGCAGGCGGGGCAGGCGCTGCCGGGCGACGTCGATCTGGTGATCCTGCCGGGCTCGAAATCGACGCGCGGGGATCTGGCCTTCCTGCGTGAACAGGGCTGGGACGTGGACCTGCGCGCGCATCTGCGGCGCGGCGGGCATATCCTGGGGATCTGCGGCGGCTATCAGATGCTGGGGCGCAGCATTTCCGACCCGCAGGGGATCGAGGGTCCGCCCGGCACAGATGATGGTCTGGGTTTTCTGGATATCCAGACAATAATGACAGAACAGAAAAAGCTGACACGCGTCAGCGCCACCGATCCCGCGGGGCGACCCTTCGCGGGCTACGAGATCCATATCGGCCGCTCCGAAGGGGCCGATTGCGCGCGGCCCTTCGCCCATGTCGCGGGGGCGCCGGAAGGGGCGATCTCGGCGGATGGGCGGGTGATGGGCAGCTATCTGCACGGGATGTTCGCCGACGACGCCTTTCGCACCGCCTTCCTGAACGGGCTGGGTGCGCAGGTGGGCACCGCGCGCTATGGGCAAGGGGTCGAGGCGACGCTCGATGCGCTGTCGGCGCATATGGCGCGCCACCTCGATCTGGACGCGATCTTCGCGCTGGCGCGTTAGCGCAGCTCCCAGGTGGTGGGGATGTTCTCCTGCCAGCCCTTGCGGTGCAGAAGCGGCAGGTCATCTTCGAATTCCGGGCGGCCCAGGCACAGATAGGCCGAGAATTCCCAATCTTCGGGAACCTCGAAAATGCGTTCCATTTCCGCCGGATCGACGATCGACACCATGCCAAGACCCAGGTTTTCGGCCCGCGCGGCCAGCCAGAGCGTATAGACCGCCATCGCGGTGGACTGGCGCAGGGTCTCGGGCATGGTCTGACGGCCCAGACCCGCGCCCTCGGCCGGATCCTTGACGGTGAAGACCGCCAATTGTTCGGGCGCGCGGTCGATCCCGGCCAGCTTCAGTTCGCCATAGGCGCTGGCCTGCGCGCCGGTATAACCCGCCCCTGCCGCGGCGCGGCAACGTTCGAATTCGGCACCGACGCGGGCGCGCAGATCGGGGCTCTTGACGCGCAGGACGCGCCAGGGCCGGGCATTGCCGACCGAAGGCGCCATCTCCATGGCCTGACGCAGCCGCTCGACCACCGGCTCGGGGATCGGGTCGGGGTGGAAATGGCGCACGTCGCGCCGCCAGCGCAGGATCTCGAGCAACGTGGCGGATTGTTCGGGGGAAAATTCCATTCAGTCGGTTCCTTCGAGAGCGGCAGCAAGCCGCGTCCATTCGGTTTCGGTGCCGGGCAGGCCCAGCCGCAGCCAGCCGGGGCGGGCGGAAAAGGCGCGCGTCCAGATCCGGGCGCGGGCCAGACGCTCCTGCGCGGCCAGCCCGTCGCCGGTCTGATAGGTGCGAAAGAGCGCGGTGCCGCCGACCAGGGTCCAGCCCGCGCCCGCCGCCAGCGCATCGAGACGCGCGGTCTCGGCGACAAGGCGCGCGGTGCTGGCCGCGGTCCAGGCGCGGTCGGCCAGCGCGGCGCAGCCGATCTCGATCGCGGCGCCCGAGACCGGCCAGGGCCCGGCCAGATCCGATAGCGCGGCGATGTCGTCGGGATGGCCCAGAACGAACCCCAGCCGCACCCCGGCCAGCCCCCAGAACTTGCCGAACGAGCGCAGCACGAACAGCCCGCGCACCCCGGCCTGCGGGGCCAGCGACAGGCCCGGCACAGGGTCGGCAAAGCTTTCATCGACCACCAGCCGCCCGACCTGCCGCGACAGGCGCAGAAGGGCCTGCGGGTCGTGGCTCTGGCCGTCGGGGTTGTTGGGATTGACCACCACCGCCAGATCCGCGCCGGCCAGCGCGTCGAGCGTGGCGACCTCGGTCACCGCCCAGCCGGCCGCGCGCAGGGCCCCGGCATGTTCGTTGTAGGTGGGGCCCAGAACGCGCGCGCGTCCGGGGCGGCCCACCCGCGGGATCAACTGGATCGCGCCCTGCGCGCCGTTCAGCGCCAGGATCGCGGCCGGGGTGGCGAAGGCCGAAGCCGCCACCGCGGTCAGGCGCTCCTGCGCGGCGCGGGTCGGCAGATCGGTCCAGGCGGCGGGCGAAAGCGGCGGCAGCGGATAGGGCTGGCGGTTGATCCCGGTCGACAGGTCGATCCAGTCCTCGCCCCCGAACCGGCTGCGCGCCGCGTCGAGATTGCCCCCGTGCTCGCGCGGGCGGCGCGGGGGCAGGGTCGTGTCGGTCATCTTGGGTGTGGTCCCCGTGCTGTTACAGCGCGGCGAATAGCAACAGCACCACCCCCAGCGCAATCATCGCGCGCCGATAGATCTTGAGCCCCGAGATCAGATGCGTGGGCGTGGGATCGGGCGCGGTGCCATTGATCCAAGGTTCGTCCACGGTCTTGCCGTCGTAGATGCGCGGCCCCGACAGGCGCACGTCCAGCGCGCCGGCAAGGGCGGCTTCGGGCCAGCCGGCATTGGGCGAGCGATGCGAGGAGGCATCCGCCGCCACGGTGATGAGGCTGCGCGTCGCCTGCCCCGAGGTCAGGCAGAGCAGCAGTGCCGTGATCCGGGCGGGAATGAAATTGGCCACGTCATCAAGGCGCGCGGCCGCCCAGCCGAAGGATTCGTGGCGCGGCGTGCGGTGCCCGATCATCGAATCGAGCGTGTTGATCATCTTGTAGCCGACGATGCCGGGCAGCCCCAGCACCACGCCCCAGAACACCGGCGCCAGCACCCCGTCCGAGGAATTCTCGCCCAGCGATTCGAGCGCGGCACGGGTGAGGCCGGGCTTGTCGAGGCTGGCCGGGTCGCGGCCGACGATCTTGGCGACCTCGGTGCGGGCGGCGTCGAGATTGCCCGACACCAGCGGCGCCACCACCGCCTTGACATGGGCATGCAGCGATTTCACCGCGATCAGCGGCCAGGCCAGCACGCCCGCGATCAGCCCGCCGATCCAGTTGTTCGGCAAGATCAGCTGCACGATCGCGGCCGCCAGCATCACCCCAAGGACGGCGATCGCCACCGCCATGACCCCGCGGATACGGCGCTTGCGCGGCGCGTCCCTCTCGCGGTTCATGCGCCGGTCGAGACGGTCGATCCAGGTGCCCATCCACATGACCGGATGCCCGATCCGGGCCTCAAGCTGCTTCGGCCAGCCGATGGCCGCATCAAGGCCAAGGGCCACCGCCATGGCCAGCGCCATTTCTCCGCTCATCTCGTTTCTCCCGCCCGAAAGTTCACCACGTTGCGAAAGCCCGCGCGCCGCAGGGCAAGGGCGGCATCGCGCGGCATCGTGCCGGGCGCGAAGATCAACCCCCGCGCGGCCCCAGTATGCCCGATGCACCACCCCAGCGCACCCGTCTCGCGCGCAAGACCGGGCGTCGGGTCGCCCGACAGTCCGCGCAGGGCCACAGTGCGGGCCGCCGAGGCAGATGCAAGGCCGCCGATCGCCGCAATGTCACGAAAACGTGACGCCGCGTGCCAGGGGGCGATCAGGTCGGAAATGTCGGGAAAGCGCATGTCGGCGGGATCGGTCCGCCGGGGCGGCCCGAAAAAGCCGCCCAGGATCTCGAGACGCGGCAGCGGCGGCAGTTCGGCCAGCACCCGCCCCGCGCGCGAGGCCCAGAGCAACCGCTCGGGGCGGGGGAACATCAGCGGGTCCGACGCGCCCTCGGCGGCGATGCAGGCCCGCGCCAGATCAAGCGGGGGGCCGTCAAAGCCCGCCAGCCGCGCCAGCACCGCCAGCGCCGCGGTCGACACCCCGGCCCCGCCCCCGGCCTCCATCTCGGCGCGCAGGGCAAAGCGGCCGCGCAGCGACAGCCCCAGCGCGCGGGCCATGCGGCGGGCGCGCTGGGGCGTCGTCAGGCGCTGGCCCGCGCCGTGGAGCGCAAGCCCCGTGCCCCCCAGCCCCGAGCCCCCCAGCCATCGCCCCGATACCCCCAGCACCGGGCAGGGCAGCGTGACCAGCGCGACCGGCCCGTCGGGACCGATCCGCCCCTGGAGCAATTCGCCGAAATGGCCCGAAACGCGCAGGCTTGCGGTCATCGTGGTGCCCGGTTGACCCAGCCGACGGCCCAGCCATCGGGCAATGCCAGGATCTGGGTCGAGGCCAGCGGGTCGATGCGGAACGCGAGCCCCGCCTCGACGCGCCCCAGCGCCAGGGACAGCGCCGCGCGCGCGGTTCCGGCATGGGCGACAAGGGCGATGCGGGCCCCGCGCGTCCGCGGATCGGTGCAAAGATCTTCCAGCGCGGCATGGGTGCGGGCGCATTGCGCGGCAAAGCTTTCGCCGCCCGGCGGCGCGTGGCGGGCCAGCTCCTGCGCGCTGATCGCGCCCCAATCGGGCAGGTCGGCATAGGGCTGGCCCTCCCAGGCGCCGTAATCCTGTTCCCACAGCCGCGGATCGGTGGGGAATTCCGCGGCATCTGGCCACAGATGGGCGGCTGTCTGCCGGCAGCGCAGCGCGGGGCTGGTCAGCACCCGGTCAAACGCCCCCAGCGCCGCCGCCTGCGCCCGAAACGCGGCGCTGTCGGTGCAATCGGCGGGCACGTCGCGCCGGCCGGCCAGCCGCCCCCCGGTCAGCGCCGGGGCATGGCGGATCACGACGATCTCGGTCGTGCGGTCGGATGCCATCCTTTTCCCCCCTTTCGCTGCCGGGCCGTTTCTGCTTTGTCACGCGGCCATGAGCAAGACGATACTGGTCACAGGTGGCGCGCGTTCGGGCAAGAGCGCATTGGCCGAGAGCATGACGCTGGGGCTGGGCCGGCCCGCGGTCTATATCGCCACGGCCACGATCTGGGACGACGAGATGGCCGCCCGCGTGGCCGAGCACAAGGCCCGGCGCGGTCCCGAATGGCACACGGTGCAGGAGCCGCTGGACCTGGTCGGGGCGCTGGCGGCCAGCGACGGGCAGGGCCCGCGGCTGGTCGATTGCCTGACGCTGTGGCTGACCAACCTGATGCTGGGTGAACATGACTGGCGGGCCGCGGGGCAGGCGCTGTGCGCGGCGCTGCCCGAACAGACCTCTCCGGTCGTCTTTGTCACCAATGAGGTCGGGCTCGGCATCGTGCCCGACAATGCGCTCGCGCGGGCCTTCCGGGACGCGGCGGGAACGATCAACCAATGGGTCGCGGCGGCCTCGGACGAGGTCTGGTTTACCGTCGCGGGCCTGCCAATGAAGGTGAAGTGAGCATGAGCCAGAATCCCTTTCCGCTGTCCTCTCTCGAGGAACTGCGCAGCCTTGCCGACCGTCTGCCGGGTGCCGACGAGACCGCCCGCGAAGGCGCCATCGCGCGTCAGGCGCAGCTGACCAAGCCGGTCGGTTCGCTCGGGATCCTCGAGGAGACCGCCTGCCATTTCGCCGCCTGGCAGGGCCGTATCAACCCCGAGATCAAGCGCGCCCAGGCGCTGGTCTTTGCCGGCAACCACGGCGTCGTGGCCCAGGGCATCAGCCCCTTTCCGCAGGAAGTCACCGTGCAGATGGTGGCCAATTTCCGCACCGGCGGCGCCGCGATCAACCAGCTGTGCCGCGCGGCGGGCGCCGATCTCGAGGTGATCGAGATCGACGGGCTGAACCCCACCAGGGATTTCACCGTTGAACCGGCGATGACGCCCGAGGAATGCCTCGCTGCGCTCAACACCGGGGCGGCGGCCGTGGACCCGGAGGCGGACGTCCTTCTGGTCGGCGAGATGGGCATCGGTAACACCACCATTGCCGCGGCGCTGGCCGCGGGGGTCTTTGGCGGCACCGGCGCCGATTGGGTGGGGCCGGGCACCGGCCTGAACGCCGAGGGCCTGATCCGCAAGGCGGGCGCCGTGGACAAGGGTGTTGCGCTGCATGGCCATCTGGATGCGCTGGGCGTGATGGCTGCGCTGGGCGGGCGCGAGGAAGCCGCGATGGCCGGCGCCGTTCTGGGCGCGCGGGCCAAGGGCGTGCCGGTGATCCTCGATGGCTTTGTCTGCTGTGCGGCGGTGGCGCCGCTCTTCGGGGCCGATCCGCGGCTGCTGGACCATTGCCTTGTCGGTCATGCCTCGGCCGAGCCGGGCCACGTCAAGCTGCTCGACAAGCTGGGCAAGACGCCGATGATCCAGATCGGCATGCGTCTGGGCGAGGCCTCGGGCGCGGCGGTGGCGCTGCTGCTGGTGCGCGCGGCGCTCGAATGCCACAACGGCATGGCGACCTTTGCCGAGGCCGGAGTGACCGAGGCATGAGCCGCCTGTCCGACCGGCGGGCCGAGGCGCAGGTGGCGATGATGCTGCTGACGCGCCTGCCGGCCGGGCATATCGGCAGCCCGGCGCCGCGTTTTGCCGATGCGGCCTGGGCCTTTCCGCTGGCGGGGCTGGCCATGGCCGCGGTGTCGGGGGCGGCGCTTGCGCTGGCGCTGGCGCTGGGCGTGCCGGCGGCCCCCGCGGCGGGGGTGGCGCTGGCGGCCGGGGTGCTGGCCACCGGCGGCATCCACGAGGACGGCCTGGCCGATTGCGCCGACGGCTTTGGCGGCGGCCATGACCGGGCGCGCAAGCTCGAGATCATGCGCGACAGCCGTATCGGCAGCTATGGCGGGCTGGCGGCGATGCTGTCGCTGGGGCTGCGCTGGACCTCGCTGGCGGCCATCGCCGCGGTGGCGCCGCTGATGGCGGTGCTGGGGCTTGCGGCGCTGGCCATGGCCTCGCGCGCGGGGATCGCGGTCGGAATGGCGCGGCTGAAGCCCGCGCGCAGCGACGGGCTGGGCCACATGGCCTCGGGGGCCGGCGGCTGGCGCGTGGGCGTGGCGCTGGCGCTGGGGGCGCTGGGCCTGGCCACGCTGGGCGCCGCGGCGCCGGTCGTCCTGGTGGCGATCGCGCTGGCGCAGGCGGCGATGGCGGCGCTGGCGATCCGCCAGATCGGTGGGCAGACGGGCGATGTTCTGGGCGGCATGCAACAGGTCGGCGAGATCGCCGGCTGGCTGGCGCTGGCCGCCTGGGTCACGGCCTGAGACCCGGCCCCTGACACGCCCGCCCGTGCCGGCGCCGCTGACCGGGGGCCGTCAGCTTCCGGTCAGCTTGGCCGTGTTAGAGACCTCTGCGGCGCCGGCGCCCCTGTTTCGGGGCGGCCGCGCGCGCTAGTCTTTTCCAGGCCCAAGGCAGCCCCGCGTACGAGGCGACCCATGCATAATCCCGACCAGACGTCCCGCCCCGGTCACGAAGGGCGCGCCATCGCGCTGAGCATTCTTGCCGTGGCGGGGCTGGTGATCGGGCTGACGGGCGGCTGGCTGGGGCCGCGTCTTGCGGCAGGGCTTGGGGCGGGGCTGCCTGGCGGCTGGCCCGCGGGTCTGCCGCTTGATCCCGGTTCGGGCCTGCGTGCGGCGGGGCTGGGCCTTGTCTATCTGGCCGGGGGTGTGCCGGCCGCGGTTAGGGCGCTGCACGAGCTGCGCCACGAACACCGCCTCGACATCGAGCTTCTGATGGTGATTGCCGCGCTGGCGGCGGCGGGCGTGGGCGCGCCGGTCGAAGGGGCGGTGCTGCTGGTTCTCTTTTCCGTGGCCGGCACGCTCGAGACGCTGGCGATGGGCCGCGCGCGCCGCGAGGTCGAGGCGCTGATGGCGCTCCGACCCGACCGCGCGCATCTTCTCCAGCCCGATGGCAGCACGCAGGAGGTGCCGGTCAGCGCTCTCGTGCCCGGCGATCGGGTGATGGTGCGCCCCGGCGCGCGCATCCCCGTCGATGCCGAGATCGAGACCGGCGAGGGCGAGATCGACGAATCGAGCGTCACCGGCGAATCCCTGCCCGTGGCGCGCGGCCCCGGCGCGCAGGTCTTCGAGGCCACGGTCAACCTGCACAGCGTCTTGCGTCTGCGCGTGACGCGCGGCGCCGCCGACAGCACCGTGGCGCGGATGATCGCGCTGGTGACGCAGGCGCAGGCCGAACGCGCGCCCTCGGAACGCTTCTCGGACTGGTTCGGGCAACGCTACACCTGGGCGGTGCTGGGCGGCGCGCTCGTGTCGCTGGCGGTGCTGCTGGCGCTGGGCCACGGCTGGCACGAGGCGACCTATCGCGCCGCGGTTCTGCTGGTGGCGGCCAGCCCCTGCGCCATCGTCATCTCGGTTCCCGCGGCCATCCTGTCGGCGCTGTCGGCGGCGGCGCGCGGGGGCGTTCTCTTCAAGGGCGGCGCCGCGCTCGAGACCTTTGCCGCGGTGCGCGCCTTTGCCTTCGACAAGACCGGCACGCTGACGACAGGGCGGGCCGAGGTCACCGATCTGGCGGTGGCGCCGGGGTGCGATCCGCGCGCGGTGCTGGCCGATCTGGCCGGGCTCGAGGCCCATTCCGAGCACCCGCTGGCCGCCGCGATCCGGCGCGCGGCCGAGGCCCGCGGCATCGCCCCCAGCCCCGCCGAGGGGATCGCGGCCGTGCCCGCGGCGGGTATCGCGGGGGTGGTCGGTGGCCGCAGGCTCTGGGCGGGGAACCGGCGGATGGCGCGGGACATGGGCGCCGATCCCGCCTGTCCCGAGGCCCCGGAGATGGCCGCGCTGGCCGATGGCGCGCATACGCTGATCTGGCTGGGCGAGGGGCCGCGGGTGCTGGGCGTGGTGGCGCTGGCCGACCGGGCGCGCGCCAATGCGCCGGCGGCGCTGGCCGCGCTGCGCGACGCCGGGATCGGCCGGCTGGCGATGCTGACCGGCGACCGCCCCGAGGTCGCCCATGCCGTGGCTGCCGATCTGGGGATGGACCGCGCCGAGGTGGCCGCGGCGCTTTTGCCCGAGGACAAGGTCGCCCATGTCGCGCGGCTGGGCACGACGGGCCGGGTGGCCTTTGTCGGCGACGGGGTCAACGATGCCGCGGCGCTGGCGCGGGCGGATGTGGGCATCGCCATGGGCGCGGCGGGCAGCGAGGTGGCGCTTCAGGCCGCCGATGTCGCGCTTCTGTCCGAGGATCTGGGCCAGCTGGCCGCCGCGCATCGGCTGGCCCGCCGCACCGCGCGCGTGATTCGCCAGAACCTGATCCTGGCCACGGGGGCGATGCTGGTGCTGGTGGTCGGCGCGCTCTGGGGCAAGCTGCCGCTGCCGCTGGCGGTGGTGGGCCACGAGGGCGGCACGGTGCTGGTGGTGTTGAACGGGTTGCGGTTGCTTTTCGATCCCATTCGCCGCGCCTAGGCAAGCTTTCGCCACCCCGACGTGGGGGCGCGCTTGACTTTGGGCCGCGCCTTGCCGAATGAGGCCGAAAGCGGGCGGCCGCCGCGTGCCGCCTGCGACGACGGGGTTCTCATGTCTGCGCAATTCATCTGGATCGGCATCGGCTTTCTGGGCCAGGCGCTGTTCTCTGCCCGGTTCCTTGTCCAGTGGCTGACCAGCGAGATGCGCCGCGAAAGCGTCATCCCGGTGGCGTTCTGGTATCTGTCGCTGGCCGGGGGCGCGACGCTTCTGACCTATGCCATCTGGCGCAAGGATCCGGTGTTCATTGCCGGGCAGGGCTTTGGCCTGCTGGTCTATGCCCGCAACCTGATCCTGATCCACCGCAAGGGCCGCACCCCCCGCGAGGACGCCGCCACGGACGGGGACAAGACATGACCGACGCGCCCGCCGTTTCCGTTGTCCTGCCCGCCAAGGACGAGGCCGTCGCGCTGGGCACGCTGCTGCCCGCGATCGCGGAGGTTCTGTCGGACACCCCGCACGAGATCGTCGTGGTCGATGACGGCTCGTCGGATGACACGGCGGCGGTGGTGCGCGCTCTGGCGGCCGATCTGGCCCAGATCCGGCTTTTGCGCCATCGGCACGCCTGCGGCCAATCGGCGGCGCTGCGCAGCGGGGTCGAGGCCGCGCGCGGGGCGCTGATCGTCACGCTCGATGCCGATGGGCAGAACCCGCCCGAGAACCTGCCGCGGCTGATCGCGCCCTTTGCGGCGGGCGATCCGACGCTGGGTCTGGTGCAGGGCCAGCGCATGAAGCGCCAGGACACGCTGGCCAAGCGCCTGGCCTCGCGCGCGGCCAATGCGCTGCGCGGGCGGCTTCTCAAGGACGGGGTGCGCGATTCGGGCTGCGGGATGAAGGCCTTTCCGCGCGCGGTCTATCTGCGGCTGGCCTATTTCGACCATATCCACCGCTTCATGCCGGCGATGGTCCGGCGCGAGGGCTACCGCATCGAGGTGGTCGACGTGACCCATGCCGAACGGCAGGGCGGCGCGTCGAAATACACCAATCTTGGCCGCGCGCTGGTGGGGGCGGTCGATCTGCTGGGGGTGGTGTGGCTTCTCAACCGCCGCCGCCTGCCGCAGCTGCGCGACGACTGAGCCCCCGGCACGAGGCCCCCCGGCGACGGGCCGGGCCGCTCAGTTCCGCGGCCAGCTGCGCAGGCCGTCCATCACCCGCACCAATTCGTGCCCGATGGCGGGCTCGGACAAGGCATGGCCCGCGCAGGGCACCATGCGTAGCTCGCAGGCCGCCCAGCCCTGTGCCAGCTTCCACGCCGAGACCGGCGGACAGATCATGTCCTGACGGCCCTGCACGATGGTGGCGGGGATATGCTCGATCCGGTGGCGGTCGCGCAGGATCTGGCCGTCGCATTCCAGGAAGGCGCCATTGGCGAAATAATGGTTCTCGAGCCGCGAGAAGGCGCGCGCATATTCGCCCGGCGCCTCGCCCGTGCGGCCGTCGCTGTCCACGCTGGCCAGCGCGTTTTCCCATTGCGCCCAGATCCGCGCGTGGCGGATTTCCGAGGTCAGATGCCCCGAGAACAGCCGCTTGTGATAGGCCGCGATCATGTCGGAGCGCTCGTCCTCGGGGATGGGCGCGCAGAAGGTCTGCCACAGATCGGGAAAGAAACTGGCCGCACCGCCGCCGTAGAACCAGTCCAGCTCGGCGCGCGTGGCCAGGAACACCCCGCGCAGGATCAGATGGCGCACCCGCTCGGGGAAGGCCTCGGCATAGAGAAGGGCCAGCGTCGCCCCCCACGAGCCGCCGAAGACGAACCAGCTGTCGATCTCGAGAAGGGTGCGGATCTGCTCGATGTCGCGCAGAAGATGCGCGGTGGTGTTGGCAATGACCGCGGCATGCGGCCGCGACAGCCCGCAGCCGCGCTGGTCGAACAGGATCACGCGATAGATCATCGGGTCGAAATAGCGCCGCATGGCCGGGTTCGAGCCGCCGCCCGGCCCCCCGTGCAGCACCACGACCGGCAGCCCCGCGGGATTGCCCGATTGTTCCATGTAGATTCGGTGCCCGTCGCCCACATCCAGCATGCGCCGGTCGAAGGGTTCGACCTGCGGATAAAGAAATGTGCCCGATGCGCGCTTTTGGCCTGCGGTTCTGTCCATGGGCGCACTATATAACGCGAAAGCCGCCGTTGCCACGGGCGCGCGGGCAGAATGGACGCAAAGACTGACGAAGGGGTTTCAAGATGCCGGGTGAACAGCCGACCAACACCGTCGATCCCGCCGAAGTGGCGAAATTCGAGGCGATGGCCGCCGAATGGTGGGATCCCAACGGCAAGTTCCGCCCGCTGCACATGATGAACCCCTGCCGGCTGGAATACATCACCACCCAGATCGCCGCGCATTTCGGCCGTGACCTGAAGGCCGAGCGCCCGTTCGAGGGGCTGCGGCTGCTCGACATCGGCTGCGGCGGCGGCCTTCTGTCCGAACCGATGGCGCGGCTGGGGGCCATTGTCGTGGGCGCCGATGCCGCGGCGCGCAACATCCCCGTGGCGCGCATCCACGCCGAACAGCAGGGCCTGCCGATCGACTATCGCAACACCACCGCCGAGGCGCTGGCCGCCGACGGCGAGGTCTTCGACGTGGTGCTGAACATGGAGGTGATCGAGCATGTGGCCGACCCGCAGGCCTTCCTGACCACCTGCCACGGCCTGCTGCGCACGGGCGGGCTGATGCTGTGCTCGACGCTCAACCGCAACCCCAAGAGCTTTGCCATGGCCATCGTGGGCGCCGAATACGTGATGCGCTGGCTGCCCAAGGGCACGCATGAATGGCAGAAGTTCATCACCCCCGACGAGCTTTATGACCTGATCCGCAAGGCCGGGCTCGAGCCGGTGGACCGCCGCGGCATGGTCTTCAACCCGATCACCTGGGGCTGGAGCCTGTCGCCGCGCGATCTGTCGGTCAATTACGTCACGGCTTCGGTCCGCCGCTGACGGGCGGCGGCGCGGGCGGGGCGGGGGCATCCGCGCCCAGCCGCGCGCGCAATTCACGCAGGACCGGCAGTGCGGCGCGCACCTTCTCGGCGCCGATCGCGCGCACCACATCGGTGATGACCGGCATGAAGGCGGCCAGCGCGGCATCGCGCGCCGCCCGCCCCGAGGGGCTGATCGACACGAACTTGCGCCGCGCATCGTCCCAGTCGGGGCGGATATGGACATGGCCGGCCCAGTCCAGCTTGCTCAGCGTGTTGGTCATGGCGCCGCGGGTGACGTGAAAGGCCGCGGCCAGCTGCGCGGGCGTGCGTTCCTCGCCGATATGGGCCAGGTGGTTCAGCACCGAGAAATGCGAGATCTCCATGCCGCGCGGCAAGGTCCGCGAGATGCGGTTGCGCGCCAGCTGGTCGGCCATGAAGACCTCGGCGAAAAGCGCCGCGGCCAGCTTTTCATCGGCCTCTGACACCGCCGCGTCCCCCCTCAGGGCCCGTCGAAGGGGCGGTCGTGGGTGATGGCGGGGACGCGCGCGCGCGCCTGTGCCACCGCGTCCAGATCCAGATCGACCAGCGTCACGCCGGGCTCGGTGCCGCCATCGGCCAGAACCTCGCCCCAGGGGGCAACGGCCAGCGAATGGCCGTGGGTGCGGCGCGGCTTGCCCGCCTGCGCGGGGTGAAAGCCGCATTGCGCCGGGGCCAGCACGAAGCAACCCGTCTCGATGGCGCGGGCGCGCAGGAGCACCTCCCAATGGGCAGCGCCGGTGGTGTCGTTGAAGGCGGCCGGCACGGTCAGGATCTGCGCGCCGGCCTTGGCCAGGGCCCGGAACAGATAGGCAAAGCGCAGGTCATAACAGATCGCCATGCCGATGCGCGCGGCCCCCAGATCGGCGGTCACGGCGCGCGTGCCGGGGCGGTAGCCTTCGGATTCGCGGTAGCGTTCGGTGGCCGAGACATCCACGTCGAACATGTGGATCTTGTCATAGCGCGCCGCGATCGCCCCGTCGGGCGCGATCAGGAACGAGCGGTTGGCAAAGCGGCCGTCGGGGTCGTCGGTCCTGAGCCCGAGCGAGCCGATCAGCAGCCAGATCCCCAGATCCCGCGCCTGTGCGCACAGCGCCGCCAGCGTGGGATCGCGGGCTTCGGGGTGCAGCACCTTGCGTTGCCAGGCGCGGTCCGAGGACAGGCAATTGGTGCATTCCGGGGTCAGCACGAAATCGGCGCCCCCCGCCGCGGCCTGGCGGATCAGATCCTGCGTGACGGGCAGGTTGGCGTCGGGGTCGTCGCTCACCGACAGCTGGATCAGTCCCGCGCGCATCGGCCTAGCCCTTCAGCAGCGGATCGAGGTCGCCGGCATATTCCAGCGCGTGCAGCTCGTCGCAGCCGCCCACATGGCGCGCGCCGATCCAGATCTGGGGCACCGAATTGCGCCCGGCGCGCGCGCGCATCTGCGCGCGATCGGCCGGGTCGGTCACGTCGATCTCGGTATAGGACGCGCCCTTGGCATCCAGCAGCCGCTTGGCGGCGATGCAATAGGGACAGGTGGGGGTGGTGTAGATCTCGATCTGCGGCATGGGCTCCGGGCTCTCCTGCGGTTCTGCCAGATATCGCGCAAACCGCCCCCCGGTGCAACGTGGCGGCGCCCGCAGGGGGGGCGTCAGTCCCGCGCCACGCGCGCCAGCACCACCACCGACACCGAGACCGCCCCGGCGTCGAGACAGGCGCGCGTTGCCGCCCTCAGCGTCGCGCCCGAGGTCATCACGTCATCGACCAGCAGCACGGGCCGGCCTTGCATCAGGGCGCCCCGGCGGGGATGGGGGGCGATGGCGCCGGCCAGATTGGCGTGGCGGGCGTCGCGGTCGCGGCCCTCCTGGCTGGGGGTGGCGCGGGTCCGCTGCAACAGGTCGGGCGCATGCGCAAGGCCCAGCCCGCGCGCCAGCGCCCGCGCCAGAAGTGCCGACTGGTTGTAGCGCCGCGTCACCAGCCGCAGCCGGTGCAGCGGCACCGGTGCCACGATCGTTTCCGGGCTTACCAGCGGGCGGGCGGCGCGGATCATCCACGCGGCCAGGGGTTTCACCAGATCCAGCCGGTCGCCATGCTTGAGCGCCAGCACCAGCCGCCGCCCGGTCCCGGCATAGCGCAGCGCCGCGCGGCCGTGATCCCAGGGGGGCGGCGCGGCCAGACATTCGTCGCAGTGGAGGGGCGCGCCCGCATCCGCGTCCTCGGCGGCGCCGGGCAGGGGGGCGCCGCAGCGCTCGCAACAGGGGTCGGTGATGAAGTCGGCCTCGTGCCAGCAGGCGGGGCAGAGCCCGAAATCCGAGGCCACGGCCTCGCCGCAACACAGGCAGCGGGGCGGGAACAGCAGATGCACGGCATCTAGAATCCCGCTGCGAACCGCTCTAAGGTCGCGCGCCATGACGAAGCCCCCTGTTCTGACCGACCGCGCCGCCCTCTTGCGTGCCCGATCCCGCGCCAAGGCCAAAGGCCTGGCCGATTTCCTGCACGACTCGGCAGCCGTCGAGATCAAGGAGAGGCTGAACGAGGTTAACAGAACCTTTACGGACATGGCCGTGGTCAGCGGTTTCCCCGAATTCTGGGGGGCGCGCTTCCCGCAGGCCCGGCAGCTGGCCGACGATCCGGTGCTGGATCTTGCCCCGGCCAGCCTTGATCTGATCGTGCATGCGCTGGCGCTGCATTGGGCCGATGATCCGGTGGGGCAGGTCGTGCAATGCGCCCGCGCGCTGCGCCCCGACGGGCTGTTCATCGCCGTGGTGCCGGGCGGGCAGACCCTGGCCGAGCTGCGGTCGTGTCTGGCGGCGGCGGAAAGCCGGCTGACGGGGGGGCTGTCGCCGCGGGTCGTGCCGATGGGCGAGATCCGCGACCTGGGCGGCGTATTGCCGCGGGCAGGGCTGGCGCTGCCGGTGGCCGATGTGGTCAATCTGACCGCAAGTTACCGTGATGCCTGGCATCTCATGCGGGATCTGCGCGCGATGGGCGAGACCAACGCCCTGGCCGCGCGCCGCCGCACCATCCCTCCGCGTGCCCTTTTCGACGAGGCGTCAAGACTTTATTCATTGAGTTTCGGAGATGATGACGGCCGTGTTCGTGCGAGTTTCGACCTGGTGTTCCTGACCGGATGGGCGCCGCATGAAAGCCAACAGAAACCGCTGCCTCCGGGGGGCGGAAGATGGCGCGGAACCGGGCCGGGATCCTTGCCCGAGGCCGCGTCGAACCCAGACGCGCCGGGGGTTCCCGGTTCCGAAAACGCGCCGCAAGATTGACCTGCGGCGCCGAGTGACTATCTCCCAGATCGGAACAGGCAAGAGACCGACAATGAACAAGCAGACCATCCTTCCCGGTGCGGGCCGGCTGGCCCATGCGCCCGCCGACCACCCGGCCGTGGCGCGCGCAAAGGTGGGGATCCTGCTGGCCAACCTCGGCACGCCGGATAATTACGACTATTGGTCGATGCGGCGCTATCTGAACGAATTCCTGTCGGACCGCCGGGTGATCGACTATCCCGCCTGGCGCTGGCAGCCGCTCTTGCAGCTGATCATCCTGACCAAGCGGCCCTTCACCTCGGGCGCCAATTACCGCGAGATCTGGAACCACGAGCTGGGCGAAAGCCCGCTGATGACCATCACCCGCGCCCAGACCGACAAGATCCGCGCCGCCGCGCGCGACCGCTGGGGCACGGATGTCGAGGTCGAATTCTGCATGCGCTACGGCAATCCCTCGACCCGCGAGGTGGTGAACCGAATGGTCGGGGCCGGCTGCGAGAAGATCCTGTTCTTCCCGCTCTATCCGCAATATGCCGGCGCCACCTCGGCCACGGCCAACGACCAGTTCTTCCGCGTCCTGACCGAGATCCGCCGCCAGCCCGCGGTGCGCATCGTGCCCGAATATTACAAGCGCCCCAGCTACATCGAGGCGCTGGCCGGTTCGGTCGAACGGGTCTATGCCACGCTCGAGCGCAAGCCCGACGTGCTGGTCGCCTCGTATCACGGGATGCCGCGGCGCTACATGCTCGAGGGCGACCCCTACCATTGCCAGTGCCAGGCGACCTCGCGGCTTCTGCGCGAGAGGCTGGGCTGGCCCGAGGGCGCCATCGACACCACCTTCCAGTCGGTCTTCGGCTCGGAGGTCTGGCTCAAGCCCTATACGGTCGAGCATGTCGCGGAACTGGCCCGCGCCGGCAAGAAGAACATCGCCGTCATCTCGCCCGCCTTCTCGGCCGATTGCATCGAGACCCTCGAGGAAATCAACGGCGAGATCCGCGAAGCCTTCGAGGAGGCCGGCGGCGAGAGCTTCACCTATATCCCCTGCCTCAACGACGACGACGCCCATATCACCGCGCTGATGGAGGCGGTGTCCGAGAACCTGCGCGGCTGGCTCGACTGAGCCCGCCCGCGGGGGCCGTGGCGCGGCCCCGCGCGGGCGGCCCTTTCCGCGGGCGCGCGCCGGGCCTAGCGCAGCACCTGGTCCGCGGGCCAGGTCAGTTTCGTCTCCAGCCGGATCGTGGTGCTGGCCCCGGCGGCCAGCGTGCTGTCCCAGGCCATGACCCCGCGCCGCCCCTCCAGATCGGTGACGTCGGGCCGGGGCGTCGCGGTCCAGTCGATGCGCAGATCCTCCTGCGTCGCGTAGGGCACGCGGTCGACGATGCGCAGCGGCCAGTCCGTTCCAGTCAGGTTCTCGGCGGTGATCTCGACGGTTTCGGTCATTTCGTTGCTGCGCGCGATCAGGCCGCGGTCGCCCTCGTTGGCCTCGGGGATGCGGCGCGTGATCTTGAGCCCGTCGATGGGGCCAAAGCCCATGTCCAGCGTATCGCCGGCCGCGGTCAGCGGCAGATCGGCCGTCCCCACCATCGCCCCGTCAAGATAGAGCGCCGCCGGCCCCGGCAGGATCACCTGCGCGCTGTCGTTGCGGGTGTCGGCCATCACATAGGCGGTCGCGTCGTGAAGGGGGGCGGCCTCGGCGCGGATCTCGGCGGGCAGGTCCAGCGGCGCCAGCTTCAGCCGCAGCGCCTCGACCCCGTCGCGCACATCGACCGGGGTCGGATAGACCCAGGTGACGGTGGCGCCCATCA
The DNA here is from genome assembly GCF_900156695.1 of Phaeovulum vinaykumarii. Taxonomy (GTDB): domain Bacteria; phylum Pseudomonadota; class Alphaproteobacteria; order Rhodobacterales; family Rhodobacteraceae; genus Bieblia_A; species Bieblia_A vinaykumarii. Next base: position 843,234 of record NZ_FTOM01000001.1, on the reverse strand, counting down.
TCTCCAGCGCCGCGGTCTCGGCGATCGGCGCGGGCTCGGCCATGGCCTCGGGGGCCATCATCGCATCGTCCCCCTTGGCGCGCGTCGCCATCAGCGGGCGGGGCGCGTCCTTCGGCCCGATCCGCCGCAGCCAGGACGACACCTGCGAAGGCTGCGACCGATCCGCGGGCCGCGCCGTCGACAGCGTCAGCAGCGCCTGACGCCAATCCTCGCCCGAGGATTGCGAGACCAGCACGCCGCGGTCCACCACCAGCCGGCCCGCGGCGCGATCCAGCCGCAGGTCATAGACGGGCTGCCAGCTGGCGGCATCGGTGAAGGTGGTGATGCGCAGCGTCGCGGGCGCCCCGGCCGTTTCCAGCGCCAGCGACAGCGCGGCATGGTCGGTGTCGGCGTTTTCAAGCGCGGCCAGTGTCTTCCGGGCGGCCTTGAGCGCCTTTTCCTGGGGCTTGAGCGCGGCTTCGGCGGCGCGCGCCTCGATCTCGGCCTGTTGGGCGCGGGTGCGCGCATCCAGCGTGGCGGCCCCCATCTGGCGTGCCATTTCGGCCAGTGCGGCGGGATCGGCCTCGGGGGCGGCGATCTTCTTCAGAAAGGCCAGCTCGTCGCGCGCGGCTAGGGCGCGCAGCCGGATCGTCTTCACGGCATCCTTGCCCTCGCGCACGACCGCTGCCAGCCGCTTCACCTCGGCGCGGGCGGCGGCGATCGCGGGGGCGGGGGGCAGATCGGTCACGGGCTGGCGGTCGTCGATCAGGGTCACCGCGCCCACCGTCGCGCCTTCGGCGGTCACGCGCAGGCTCTGGCCGTCGGTCGTGGCGGGCAGGTCGGGCACGATGATCTCGTGCTGCCCCGGCGCGGCGTCGATCCTGACCTCGCGGGTGACGCTGGCCCCCCAGGGGTAGAGCGTCACCGCTGTCACCTGCGAGGGCCGCGACAGCGTGTCGGCCAGCGCGGGCATGGCGGCAGTGCACAGCAGCAATGCCAGCAGCCCGGTCGTGGGGCGGGCGGAGAATGTGGAACGCGAACGGATCATCGGCGGGCCTCCCTTTGGATGGCCCGAGCATCCCCCCGCCGGCGCCAAAAGCCAAGAGGGGGTGGCGCCCACGCGCGAAAGCCCGCCGGCATGCGAAAACGGCCCGCGCGGCATCCCGCACGGGCCGTCCGGTTCGGGAAATCGGGCGGGCTCAGCCCTTCTTGAGGCAGCGGTTGCCCAGCGTCTCGGCGATCTGCACGGCGTTCAGCGCGGCGCCCTTGCGCAGGTTGTCGGACACGCACCACAGGTTCAGGCCGTTCTCGATGGTCGAATCCTGGCGGATGCGGCTGACGAAGGTGGCGTAATCGCCCACGCATTCGACCGGGGTCACGTAGCCGCCGGGCTCACGCTTGTCGATGACCATGACGCCCGGCGCCTCGCGCAGGATATCGCGGGCCTCGTCCTCGTCCAGGAAATCCGCGAATTCGATGTTGATCGCCTCGGAATGGCCCACGAAGACCGGAACGCGCACGCAGGTCGCGGTGACCTTGATCGACGTGTCGACGATCTTCTTGGTCTCGGCGACCATCTTCCATTCTTCCTTGGTCGCGCCGTCTTCCATGAAGACGTCGATATGCGGGATCACGTTGAAGGCGATCTGCTTGGGGAACTTTTGGGGCGGCACCTCCGAGGTGGGGTTGTAGACCGCCTTGGTCTGGTCCCACAGCTCGTCCATGCCGTCCTTGCCCGCGCCCGACACCGATTGATAGGTGGACACCACGACGCGCTTGATGCGGGCGCGGTCGTGCAGGGGCTTCAGCGCCACCACCATCTGCGCGGTCGAGCAGTTGGGGTTGGCGATGATGTTCTTGCGGCTGTAGCCCTCGACCGCCTCGGGGTTCACTTCCGGCACCACCAGCGGGATCTCGGGGTCGTAGCGATAGAGCGAGGAATTGTCGATCACCACGCAGCCCTGGCTGGCGGCCAGGGGAGCGTATTTCTTCGTGGGCTCCGAGCCGATGGCAAAGAGCGCGATATCATAGCCGGTGAAATCGAACCCTTCGATGTCCTTGGTCTTGAGGGTCTTGTCGCCAAAGCTGACCTCGGTGCCGAGCGAGCGGCGCGACGCAAGCGCGACGATCTCGTCCACCGGGAACTGGCGCTCGGCCAGAATGTTGAGCATTTCGCGGCCCACGTTACCCGTGGCCCCCGCGACGACGACCTTGTAGCCCATCGAGGTCTCCTTTCAAACGACGGGCGGTGTCATAACCTGCGTGGGCCGGAAAAGAAAGGGGTCACGCGGGATCGGGCGTGCGCGAGAAGAGATAGAGCACGAGCCCCAGGGCCAGCGGCGCCAGGAAGAACAGGAAGAGCGCCGAGAAAGCCGCGGCCGGGTCGCCCGCCTCCGAGGCCTGGGCGAAGACCGGGCGCGAGCCGAATTGCGCCAGCCCCACGCCGACGATGGAAAAGAGGTTCAGAAGCGTCACCCCACGCCCCACCAGATGCGGCGGCAGGAAGGCCCGGCCATGCGCCATCAGCGCCGGATAGGACGACCCGAAGAACCCGACCGCGGCCAGAAGCAGCGTGACCGACGCAAGCCCCGCCCCCGGCATCAGCCACAGCGCCGCAAGGCTGGCCACCAGAAGCCCGTTGCCCAGGATGTTGACCCGCCGGACCGAGCCCAGCACCTTTTCGCCCGCGCCATAGGCGAAATTGCCCGCCACCATCGCCAGCCCCATGATCAGCGTCACATTGCCGATGGTCACGGGGTCGGCGCCATGGACCTGCGCCAGATAGGGCCCGGCCCAGACCCCGCGAATGCCGGCTGCGGCGGTGTAATTGACAAAGACCAGCGCCAGGATCGCCCACATGCCGGGCAGGCGCAGCAGGTCGCCCAGGCCGGCGGCCTCGCCGTCCTTGTGGGCCACCACCTCGGGGTCGCGGGTGAAGACGGCCACCGCCGCCGCCACCGCCAGCGTCACCGCCGCCAGCGCCCAGAGCGTCGGGCGCCAGCCCAGCGCCTCGATCACCCAGACAAGCGGCGTCGCCCCGGCGATGTTGCCCAGCGAGCCGATGCCGATCACCGCGCCCGCCAGCGCGCCGAACGCCGCCAGCGGATAGGTCCGCGCGATGATGAAATAGGAGCCCATCAGCACCGGCGAGCAGCCGATTCCGATGGCGATCATGGCGGCGTGAATGGCCCAGGGCCCCTGGGCCAGCGCAAAGAGGATCGCGCCGCCGCCCCCGCCCAGCGCCAGCAGCAGGCTGACCACCCGGCGCGGTCCGATCCGGTCGAGCGCCGCGCCCACCGGGATCTGCATCGCGGCGAAGGCGATGTACCAAAGCCCCAGCGAGGTCGCCAGATCGCCCGCATCGGCGCCGATCTCGGCCTTCAGCGTGGGCGACAGCACGGCCAGGAACGAGCGGTAGAACTGGCTCAGCACATAGCCCAGCACCAGAAACACGAGACCTGCGCGCATGATGTTCCTCCCTTGCTCGCGGCCCGTTCCCCCTGGGGGCCGAGCGCGCAGAGTGCCCGCCCGGCCGGATCAGCGCAAGAGGAGGAATTGCAACGGAAACAATCCCCTGCCGCGGGCGCGGGGGTCAGGTTTCCTCGGACAGAAGCGCCAGGAATGGTTCGGCAAAGCGGTCCAGACGCGCCTCGGTCATGCCGGCAATGCGCGCCAGGGCGGTGCGGTCGCGCGGCCGCGTCTCGGCGATGCGCGCCAGCGTGGCCGCCGGCAGGTCCATCGGCCGGCCGGTGCCATCGGCGCCGTGGCGCAGCGCCACCGCCGTTTCCGCCAGCCGGTCATAGAGCGATCCGGCCGCGCGCCCGGCCAGCTTGCGCCGCGCGGGGTGGGTCTCGGCGATGGCGCCGGCGATCACCTCGAGAAAGGCCTGGCCATAGCTTTCCAGCTTCTTGGCCCCGACGCCCGAGATCCGCGCCATCTCGTCCAGCGTGCCGGGCCGGGTCTCGGCCATCTCGATCAGGGTGCGGTCGGCAAAGACCACATAGGCCGGCACGCCCTGCGCTTCGGCAAGCGCGCGCCGCTTTGCCTTGAGCGCCGACAGGAGCGGCGCGTCATCCTCGGAGACCTGCCGGCGCAGGACCGGCCCCGAGGGCGCGCGCCGCACCAGATCGCGGCGCAGCGTGATCGAGCGTTCCCCGCGCAGGATCGGCCGGGCGGTCTCGGTCAGCACCAGCGCGCCGTGGCGGGAAGGGTCGGGGCGGATCAGGTCATGGCCCTGCATCTGGCGCAGGATCGCCTGCCATTCGTGGCGCGTCAGGTCGCGGCCCACGCCGAAGGTGGGCAATTCGTCGTGGCGGCGGGCGCGGATGCGGTCGGTCGTGGTGCCGGTCAGGATGTCGATGACGTGATTGGCGCCGAAGGACTGGTCGCTGCGCAGGATCGCCGAGAGCGCCTTGCGCGTGGCCTCGGTCGCGTCGAAGAGATCGGGCGGGCTGTCGCACAGGTCACAGGCGCCGCAGGGCCCGGCGTCCTCGCCGAAATAGGCCAGCAGCCGCACGCGCCGGCAGCCGGTGGCCTCGGCCAGCCCCAGCAGCGCGTTCAGCCGCTGGTGGTCGGCCTCCTTGCGTTCGGGCGGCGCGGGGCTCTCGTCGATCTGGGCGCGGCGCAGGCGGATGTCCTCGGCGCCATAGAGGGTCAGCGTCTCGGCCGGGGCGCCGTCGCGGCCGGCGCGGCCGATCTCCTGATAATAGGCCTCGATCGACTTGGGCAGGTCGGCATGGGCCACCCAGCGGATGTCGGGCTTGTCGATGCCCATGCCGAAGGCCACCGTGGCCACGACGATCAGCCCATCCTCGCGCTGGAAGCGGGCCTCGACCGCGCGGCGGGCCTCGGCCTCCATGCCGCCGTGATAGGCCACCGCCGGGTGCCCTTCGGCGCAGAGCGCGGCGGCCAGGCTTTCGGTCTTGGCGCGGGTGGCGCAATAGACGATGCCCGACCGGCCCCGGCGCGCGGCGGCAAAGCTCAGGATCTGGGCGCGGGGGCCGTTCTTGGGCTGGAAGGCCAGGTGGATATTGGGCCGGTCGAAGCCGCGCAGGAAGGTGCGGGGGGGCGCTTCGCCGAACAGGCGGCGGGCGATCTCGGTGCGGGTCTCGGGGTCTGCGGTGGCGGTGAAGGCGGCCAGCGGCACGCCCAGTTCACGCCGGAGCGCGCCGATGCGCAGATAATCGGGGCGGAAGTCGTGGCCCCATTGGCTGACGCAATGGGCCTCGTCGACGGCGATCAGGCCGACGCCCGCGCGCGACAGGAAGGCCGTCGTGCCGGATGCCGCCAGCCGCTCGGGTGCCATGTAGAGAAGGCGAAGCCGCCCCTCGCGCAGGGCGGCCTGCACCTCGGCGGTTTCCTCCTCGGTGTTGCCCGAGGACAGCGACCCGGCCTCGACCCCCGCGGCCCGCAGCGCGCGCACCTGGTCGCGCATGAGCGCGATCAGTGGCGAGATGACCAGCGTCAGGCCGGGGCGGCAGAGCGCGGGAAGTTGATAGCACAGCGACTTGCCGCCGCCCGTGGGCATGATCGCCAGCGTGTCATGCCCGGCGATGACGGCCTGGACGATCTCCTCCTGGCCGGGACGGAAATCGTGAAAGCCCCAGATCCGGGACAGAAGGCCACGGGGGTCCGCGGCGGCGGTCTCGGCCGCTGTCATGCCGCCGCCCCCTTGCGGATCAATAGCCGTAGAAGAAGCCTGCGTTGTTCATCAGCGCGCGCTGGGCGATGATGACGACGATGAACACCACCAGCGGCGCCAGATCCAGCCCGCCGGTGTTGGGCAGCATCCGCCGCACCGGGCCGTAGACCGGTTCAAGCAGGCGGTTCAGGCCATACCAGATCTGCCCGACGGTCGGCTGGCGGACGTTGAGAACCTGGAAGCTGATCAGCCAGCTCAGGACGATATGCGCGATCATGATGAACCAGACCACGTTCAGGATCAGCATGAGAGCTTCAAACAGCGTGCCCATCGGCGCCTCCGTCGGATGTGTGCGCCATGAGGTAAGCCACCAAGGCCCGCCTTGCAACCTGATGGCGCGGATTTGCCCGAAAGAGCCGGGGCGCGGTGGCGCCGGAACCATGCTGCCCATCTGATCGCGCGGCGTGCCGGGATGCTGTTTGCGCGGCGCGCCGGAATACTGTTCGCGGCGGCTCGCCGCGACGCGGCGTCGGGGTTGACCTGCGCGCGCCGGCGGGCGACGGCTGGGGCAGCGTTCAGGAGACCTTTTGCGATGTATCCCTTTCTGCGTCTGGCCAAGGAATGGTGGACCACCCGCAATGCCCCGCCCCTGCCGATCGACGGCGTGCATGTCTCGCATCATATCTGCTGGCCCTGGGATCTCGACCCGTGGATCGAACTCAACAACGGCCGCACGCTGACGCTCTATGATCTGGGGCGCATCCCCTTTGCCATGCGCACCGGCCTGATCGGGGTGTTGCGGCCCAATGGCTGGGGCATCACGGTCGCGGGCAACACCACGCGCTATCGCCGCCGGGTCAGGATGTGGGACCGGATCGAGATGCGCTCGCGCTGCCTGGGGTGGGATGCGCGCTTCTTCTACATCGAACAGGCGATGTGGAAGCAGGGCGAATGCACCTCGCACATGCTGTTGCGCACGGCCATCACCTCGAAGGCGGGGATCGTGCCGCCCGCCGAGGTCGCCCGCGCGATGAAGGTCGCCCCCGAAAGCCCGGTGCTGCCCGAATGGGTCTCGGCCTGGATCGCGGCCGAGGCCCGGCGCCCCTGGCCGCCCGAATTCTGAGGGCCGCCCCCCCACACTCGCCCCCGCGCGGCAGCCCGCCGCGGCGGGCTTGCTTGCCCCGCGGCACGATTTCGGGCTTGATCGGGACAGCGCGCGGGCGTTCCTGCGCCGCAGAGCGAGAGGCCCGACATGTCCGAGACCGCAAGCCCCGCCCGCCCCCCTGGCGCGCGGCGGCGCATCTGGGGGTGGTTCTTCTTCGACTGGGCCAGCCAGCCTTACAACACGCTGCTGCTGAACTTCGTCTTTGCCCCCTACATGAAGGAGCTTCTGGGCGACGGCTCGCGCGCGCAGACGGTCTGGGGCTACGGGATCGGGGCCGCGGGCCTGCTGATCGCGGTGCTGGCGCCGCTGCTGGGGGCGGTGGCCGACCGGGCGGGGGGACGGATCGCCTTTGTCGCGCTGTTTTCGGTGATGTATGTGCTGGGGGCCTGGGGGCTGTGGTGGGCCGTGCCGGGGGATTTCAACCTGTGGTTCGTGATGGGCGCCTTTGCGCTGGGGCTGATCGGGATGGAATTCGCCACCATCTTCACCAACGCGCTGCTGCCCGATCTGGGCACCCGCGACGAGATCGGCCGGATCTCGGGGTCGGGCTGGGCCTTCGGCTATGTCGGGGGCCTCGTGTCGCTGATCTTCACGCTGGCCTTCCTGGCCGAGAATGCCCAAGGCGTGACGCTGATCGGAAGCGCGCCGATCTTTGGCCTTGATGCCGCCGCGCGCGAGGGGACGCGCGCTGTCGGGCCGCTGACCGCGCTGTGGTATGTGGTCTTCATGATCCCCTTCTTCCTGTTCGTGCGCGACCGCGCCCGCCCCGACCGGGTCAGCGTGGGGCAGGCCGCGCGCGAGGCCTGGCCCGAGCTGAAATCCACGCTGAAGGGCCTGCCGCGCAATCCCTCGCTGGCGGCCTATCTCGCGTCGTCGATGCTTTACCGCGATGCGCTGAACGGCATCTTCTTCTTCGGCGGGATCTATGCCGCGGGGGTGCTGGGCTGGTCGATCGTGCAGGTGGGCGAGTTCGGCATCCTGGGCGCCACCGCGGGCGCGATCTTCGCCTGGGTGGGCGGGCGCGCCGACAGCCGCTGGGGGCCCAAGCCCGTTATCGTGGTGACGGTGATCGTGCTGGCGCTGGTGACGCTGGCGGTGATCCAGGTCTCGCGCGAGGCCGTCTTCGGCATGCCGGTTCCGCCCGAAAGCCATCTGCCCGATGTCGTCTTCCTTGCGCTGGGCGGGCTGATCGGGGCGGCGGCGGGGGCGCTGCAATCGGCCTCGCGGACGATGATGGTGCGCCAGTCCGACCCCGCGAAATCGACCGAGAGCTTCGGGCTCTATGCGCTGGCGGGCAAGGCGACCGCGTTCATCGCGCCGCTGTCGGTGGGCGTGGCGACGCAGGTCACGGGCTCGCAGCAGGCCGGCATCGTTCCCCTGTTCGTGCTTTTCCTTGCGGGTCTCGTGCTGCTAGTCTGGGTCAAGCCCGAGGGGGCGCGCCCTCGATAAGTCCCGCCGTTCCAACCCCGGAGGTCCGCGCGTGCGATCCCTGTCCCTGACCGCTGCCGCCCTTGCCCTTGGCCTTGCCGCGGGGCTGGCGCTGCCCGCCGGGGCCGAGCCTCTGGCGCGGCAGCTTTTCGGGGCGCAGACCGTGCCGTCGCGCCAGCCCTCGCAGGCGATCGGCTTCTATTCGCGGGGCTGTGCCTCGGGGCTGGTGGCGCTGCCCGAAAGCGGGCCGACCTGGCAGGCGATGCGGCTGTCGCGCAACCGCAACTGGGGCCAGCCGGAACTGGTGCAATATCTGATCGACCTGTCGGCCACGGCGCGGCAACTGGGCTGGCCGGGGCTTTATATCGGCGACCTGAGCCAGCCGCGCGGCGGGCCGATGACCGGGGGGCATGCCAGCCACCAGATCGGGCTGGATGCCGATATCTGGATGTTGCCGCCCAAGCGGCTGGACCTGTCGCGGCGCGCGCGAGAGAATATCTCGTCGATTTCGGTGCGCACCAATGACCAGACCCGCGTCAACGGCAACTGGACGCCGGTGCACCATGCGCTTTTGCGCGCGGCGGCGTCGGACCCGCGGGTGGACCGCATCTTCGTGGCAGCCGCGGTCAAGATCGAGATGTGCCGGACCGCCACGCGTGCCGACCGCAAGTGGCTTCAGAAGATCCGGCCGCTTTACGGGCACAACACCCATTTCCACGTGCGCCTGAAATGTCCGCCCGGCAACCCGTTGTGCGAACGTCAGAAACCCACCGTCGCGCAATTGTCGAACGGGGGGGATGGCTGCGACGACAGCCTGATGTGGTGGGTGACGACCTATCTTGAGGAGCTGCGCAATCCGCCGCCGCGGCCCAGGCGCACGGGGCCGCCGCCGCGCAACGCCAAGACCTACACCATGGCTGATCTGCCGCCGCAATGCGCGCAGGTCTTGCGGTCACGGTGAGCCGGCGTCTGCGCGCGCTGGCCGCGCTGGTCGGGATCGGGGCGCTGGGGATCGGCGTCTGGGCGGCTGGCGTCTGGGCGGCCGATCGCCCAGACGCCGGGGCGCAGGCCGAATTCCTGGCCTCCATCCCGCTTGTGGCCGAGGATGGCGCCACGCTTCAGGGCATTTCGGGGGTGGCGATCCTGTCGGGGGGCGCACGCTTCCTGGCGCTGTCCGATCATGCGGCGCTGTTTGTCGGCGAGATCCGGCGCGACAGCCGCGGCGTGCCGCGCCGCCTGGGCCCGGTGGCGCGGGTCGCGCTGCGCGGGATGCAGGGGCAGACCCTTTACAAGATGCAGGGCGATTCCGAGGGGCTGGCGCTGGGCCGGCGCGGCGCGATCTGGATCAGCTTCGAGGGCAAGCACCGCATCGCGCGCTATGATCTGGCGCGCGGCACGGCCCTTTCCGCCCGCGCCGAGGTTCCGCCGCCCCCACAGGTCACCGAATTCGGCGAGAACTCCGGCATGGAGGCGCTGGCCCTGGCGCCCGATGGCGCGCTCTGGACGATGTCGGAAACCCCGCATCAGAGCGTTTTCGTGATCTGGCGCCATGCCGCCGGGCGCTGGACGCGCGCGGGCGCCATTGCCCGCGACGGCGCCTTCATGGCGGTGGGGGCGGATTTCGGCCCCGACGGGCGGCTCTACCTGCTTGAGCGCGCCTTCTGGGGGCCCTTGGGCTTCGTGTCGCGCCTGCGCCGCTTTGCGCCTGCCGATCTGGCCGGGGGGGCGCCGCAGATGGGGCAGGTTCTGATGACCTCGGTCCTGGGGCAATACGACAACCTCGAGGGGCTGGCGGTCTGGCGTGACGGCGCGGGGCGGCTGCGCGCCAGCATGGTCTCGGACGACAATTTCCGGTCGTTCCAGCGTGCGCAGCTGGTCGAATACCGCCTGCCCGACTGAGCCCGCCGCCACCGTCCCGTCATCGCCGAGATTGACAGCCGCCCCCGCCGGGCGCTAGAGGGGCGCGCCTGCCGGTCGGCGGGCCAAGTCTCCGCAACCTTGCCAAAACGGACATGACATGACCCGTTCTTCCGAAATGCCGCGCCTGGGCGCGCTGCTTCCTGCCATTGTGGCCATGGCCATGGTGGTCGTGGCCTCGAACATCCTGGTCCAGTTCCTGCTGGGCGACTGGCTGACCTGGGGGGCCTTCACCTATCCCGTCGCCTTCCTTGTCACCGACCTGACCAACCGCTTTCACGGCCCCGCAGCGGCGCGGCGCGTCGTGGTGGCGGGCTTTGTCGTGGGGGTGCTGTGCTCCTTTGCTGCGGCGGGTCTCGACAAGACCACCTTGCGCATCGCGCTGGCCTCGGGGCTGGCGTTCCTGTCGGCGCAGATGCTGGACGTGGCGGTCTTTGACCGGCTGCGCGCGGGCAGTTGGTGGCGCGCGCCGATGGTGTCCACGCTGCTGGGCGCCTCGCTCGATACCGCGATCTTCTTCTTCGTCGCCTTCTCGGCCGCGCTGATCCCGCTGGAGCCGGCGGTCGACACCCTCTGGGCGGCGGAAACCGTGCCGCTGCTGGGGCAGGGGCCGGGCGCGCCGCTGTGGGTGTCGCTGGCGGTGGCGGACTGGAGTGTCAAACTTGCCCTGGCCGTGGTCGCGCTGATCCCGTTTCGCCTCATTGTGCGGCAATATCGTCCACGCCTTGCGTGAAAGTCTTTGACACGCACCAGATCTGTGGCACGCTGGGCCCATACGGCAACCCAGCGAAAGGAGGTGGTCCAGTGTCGAGAGTGATATTGGAGAGAGGTGTCGGGACAGTCACGAGGAGCGGCGCCTGAGGGCAGCCCCGAGGGTGCACCCCTCGCTGACTGGGACCAGCTCGGTTATCCCTAACTGGCCCATCTCCGTGGATCTCGGGGGGCCGCCGGCAACGGCGGCCCTTTTGGTTTTGCGCGTTCTGGTGTTTTGTGGCCGGGCACGCACCACATGTCATGCAGGATTCGAACAGGCCGGATATGCTGCACATCACCGATGCCATCTCGATTGCCGAATGGGAGCTGAGCGAAAGCTTCACCCGCGCGCAGGGGCCGGGCGGGCAGAACGTCAACAAGGTCGAGACGGCGGTGGAATTGCGCTTCGAGGCCGCGCGCAGCCCGCATCTGGATCCGGCGGTGAAGGCGCGGCTGAAGCGGCTGGCGGGGCGGCGCTGGACGGCCGAGGGCGCGCTGGTGATCCGCGCCGAGGAAACGCGCAGCCAGGCCCGCAACCGCGAGATCGCGCGCGCGCGGCTGGCCGAGCTGATCCGCGCCGCGCTGGTTGCGCCGCGCCGGCGCATTGCCACGCGGCCGACGCTGGGCAGCAAGCGCCGCCGTCTGGCCGCCAAGAGCCAGCGCGGTGAAGTGAAGGCGCTGCGCGGAAAGGTGAGCGATGACGAGTGACCCGGATCTGGTGACCCGCCGCGCGCGGCTTCTGGGGCCCAATGTGCCCACCTTCTATGACCCGCCGCTGCATATCGTGCGGGGCGAGGGTGTGTGGCTGTGGGACGCGGCGGGGCGGCGCTATCTGGACGCCTACAACAACGTCCCGCATGTGGGCCATTGCCACCCGCGCGTGGTCGAGGCCATCGCCCGTCAGGCGGCGCAGCTGAACACCCATACGCGTTATCTGCACGAGGTCATTCTGGACTATGCCGAGGCGCTGACCGCGCGTCTGGGCCACGATCTGTCGCAGGTCATCATGGTCTGCACCGGCTCCGAGGCCAATGACATCGCGCTGCGCATGGCCGAGGCCGTGACCGGCGCGCGGGGGATCGTGGCGACCGACAACACCTATCACGGCAACACCACGGCGGTGGCGGCGCTGTCGACGCGGCGCCCGCCGATCGGGGGGCGGCCGGACCATGTGCGGCTGGTGCCCGCGCCCGATGCGTTGGCGCCGCTGGGGGGCAGCCGGGATGCGCAGGGGGCCGCCTTTGCCGCCCATGTCGCCGCCGCGATCGCGGATCTGAAGGCGGCCGGGCACGGCTTTGCGGGGCTGATGCTGTGCCCGGCCTTCGCCAACGAGGGCCTGCCCGATCCGGGGCCGGGGTTTCTGGATGACACGGTCGCGGTGGTGCGCGGCGCCGGCGGCCTGATCCTGGCCGACGAGGTGCAGCCCGGTTTCGGCCGGCTGGGCACCCATTTCTGGGGCCACGAGGCGCTGGGCTTTGCCCCCGATGTCGTCACCCTGGGCAAGCCCATGGCCAACGGCCACCCCGTCGGCGCGGTCGTTGCGCGCCCGCAGGTGATGGCCGCCTTCCGCGAGGCCTTCGGCTATTTCAACACCTTCGGCGGCAACCCGGTCTCCTGCGCGGCGGCGATGGCGACCTTGCGCGTGATCGAGGACGAGGGGCTTCAGGAAAACGCCCGTGTGGTGGGCGACCATCTGTTGGGGCTTTTGCGCGGGTTGTCGCATCCGGCGCTGGCCGACATCCGCGGGATGGGCCTTTTCGCGGCGCTCGAGTTTCACCCCGACCACGCGGCCACCTGTGCCGCGGCGGTCGAGGGGCTGGCGCGCCGCGGCGTGTTGACCGGCCGGGTCGGGCGCGCCCAGCATATCCTGAAGATCCGCCCGCCGATGCCGTTTTCGCGCGGGAATGCCGCACAGCTTGTCGAGACGCTCGAGGGCGTGCTCGGGGGGCTGGAATGACCGCGCCCGTCTCCGATCCGCTTCTGGCGGCGGCGGATGCGGTTCTGGCGGCCTGGGGCGGCGCGCTTGAGCCCCCGCGCCTGATCACCATGCGCGAGAATGTCGTTCTGGCCGCGCGTCTGACCTCGGGCGCCGAGGTGGCCTTGCGCCTGCATCGGCCGGGCTATCAGGATTGCGCCGCGATCACGTCCGAACTGACCTGGTGCGCGGCCCTGGCCGAGGCCGGCGCGCCGGTGCCGCGACCGGTGCCGACCTGCGCGGGGGGCTTCACCGCGCCTGTGCCCGGTGCCGAGCGCTGGGCGTCTTGCGTGGAATGGCGGGCCGGGGCGGCCATCGGGCGCGGGGACCGGCCGCTGCCGGGTGATCGTGCCGAACAGGTGGCCCTCATGCACGATCTGGGCGCCGCTATCGCCCGTCTTCACGCGCTGTCGGATGTTTGGGTGCCGCCGCCGGGCTTTGTTCGTCCTGCCTGGGATGCGGCGGCGCTTCTGGGCCCCGCGCCGCGCTGGGGGCGGTTCTGGGAAAACCCCGCGCTGGGCGCGCAAGGCCGTGCCTGCGTTCTGGAGGCCGCCACGCGCGCGCGCACCGCACTGGCCGAAGGCGAGCGCGACTGGGGCCTGATCCATGCCGACATCCTGCGCGAGAACGTCTTGCGCGGCCCCGAGGGGCTGGTTCTGATCGACTTCGACGACGCCGGTTTCGGCTGGCGCAGCCACGATCTGGCCACCGCGCTGATCCAGAGCCTCGAGGAACCCGCCCTGCCGGAATTGGCCATGGCGCTGCTGGCGGGCTATGCTGCCGGCGGAAGGGCGGCGCCGCCGGTTTCCGAACTGGCGCTGTTTGTGATGCTGCGGGCCTTTGCCTCGGCGGGTTGGGTTCTCAGCCGGGCCGGGGCCGATGATGCGCGCGTGGCGCTTTATGCCGGGCGGGCCGAGCGGCTGGCGCGGGCCTATCTGGACGGGTGTCTGCCCTGGGAGGATCCGAGATGACCGCACCGCGCGCCTGCGACACGCCGGCCTGCAAGATCGCCGGCTTCCTGGCCACGCTTCTGGGCCGCCGTCCGCCCTATCTACAGGTGGGTGCGCTGTGCCTGCGCCGCAATCGCGCGCAGGATCTCGAGGTGCTGATGATCTCGTCGCTGCGGCGCGGGCGCTGGATCATCCCCAAGGGCTGGCCGATGAAGGGGCGTTCGCTGGCGGGCGCGGCGCTGCGCGAGGCCTGGGAGGAAGCCGGGGTGCACGGCAAGGTCTCGTCCCGCCCGATCGGGCGCTATCATTATGACAAGGAACGCGCGGGCGGGCTGCCCCTGCGTTGCGAGGTGCGCGTCTTTCGCGTCGATGTCGATCATCTGGACGACGACCACCCCGAGGCCGGGCGACGCAAGCGCCACTGGATGCACCCGCGCGAGGCCGCGGGTCTGGTCGACGAGCCGGGGCTGGCCGCGCTTCTGGAGGGGCTCGCGCCGCGCTGATCGCGGGGCTTCGAGGCTTTCCAAGGTTGCCGCGATGGCCGATCCGGGCTATCGAGCCGCCCGACATGACGATCACATGACGGCGGGACGGGATCATGGCAAAGGAACCGATCGACGCGTGGAAGACGCTCGACAAGGATCTCGGGCGGATCGGCCGTCTCGAGGAGGCGGCCCTTTTCGTGTCGCGTCCGCTGGTCGCGCCAGGCATTGCGCTGGCCTTCATCGTGCTGGCGGGGCTGGTGGCGGCGGTTGTCATGGGGGCGCAGACCGGCGCTGTCCTGATGATCGCGGCGGCGGCGATCGGGGCCTATATGGCGCTCAATATCGGCGCCAACGATGTGGCCAACAACATGGGCCCGGCGGTGGGCGCCAATGCGCTGAGCATGATGGGCGCGCTGGCGATTGCGGCCTTCTTCGAGACGGCGGGCGCGCTGATCGCGGGCGGGGATGTCGTCAAGACGATCTCGACCGGCATCGTCGCGCCCGGCACCATCGGCGGCGGCGCGGAATTCGTGCGCGCGATGATGGGGGCGCTGCTGGCCGCGGCGCTCTGGCTCAACCTGGCCACGGCGCTGGGGGCGCCCGTCTCCACCACCCATTCCATCGTCGGCGGCGTCGTCGGTGCGGGGGTTGCGGCGGCGGGGCTGTCCGCGGTGAATTGGGTGGCCATCGGCACGATTGCGGCCAGCTGGGTGATCTCGCCGCTTCTGGGCGGGGTGATCGCGGCAGGCTTTCTGGCGCTTCTCAAGGCGCGGGTGATCTATGTCGAGGACAAGCTGGCCGCGGCGCGGGTCTGGGTGCCTGCGCTCAACGGCATCATGGCCGGCAGTTTCGCCACCTATCTGGCGATCAAGGGGCTCAAGCGCATCGTCACGGTCGATCCGCTGACGGCGCTGGGCGTGGGGATCTGTGCGGGGCTTCTGGTCTGGGCGGTGTCGGTGCCGCTGGTCCGGCGCCAGTCCGAGGGTCTCGAGAACCGCAAGAAATCGCTCAAGAAACTGTTTTCCATTCCGCTGGTGATCTCGGCGGCGCTGTTGTCCTTTGCGCATGGCGCCAATGACGTGGCCAATGCCGTGGGGCCGCTGGCCGCCATCGTGCATGCCTTCGATGAAACCGGGGGCCCCGAGGCGGCCGCGATCGGCATTCCGTTGTGGGTGATGCTGATCGGGGCGGCGGGCATTTCGGTGGGGCTGGTCCTGTTCGGGCCCAAGCTGATCCGCATGGTGGGGTCCGAGATCACCAAGCTCAACCAGATGCGGGCCTTCTGCGTGGCGCTCTCGGCGGCGCTGACGGTGATCGTGGCGTCGTGGCTGGGGCTGCCGGTCAGCTCGACCCATATCGCGGTGGGGGCGGTCTTCGGGGTCGGCTTCTTCCGCGAATGGCATTCCGAACGGCGCGCCCGCGCCCAGGGCCTGATGCGCGGCAAGTCCGTCCCCCCCGAGGAGCGCGCGCGCCGCAAGCTGGTGCGCCGGGCGCATTTCACCACCGTGGCGGCGGCCTGGGTCATCACCGTGCCGGCCTCGGCGCTCCTGTCGGGCGGGCTTTACCTGCTGCTTGCGCGCGTGATCTGACCGCGCGCAGGTCTCGAACGGAAACGGCCGCCCGTGGCATGAGCGCCGGGCGGCCGTTTGCATGTTTGCGCACCGGGTGCGCGCGGTCAGAAGTAGCTGCGCACCAGCGCCCCGGAGATCAGCGTCCAGCCATCGGCCACCACGAAGAAGGCCAGCTTGAAGGGCAGCGACACCACCGCGGGCGGCACCATCATCATCCCCATCGACATCAGCACCGCCGAAACCACGAGGTCGATGATCAGGAAGGGCAGATAGATCAGGAAGCCGATCTCGAAGGCACGCGAGATCTCGGACAGCAGGAACGAGGGCACCAGCACCGGCAAGGGCGCCTCGGCGATCGGGCCGGTGGGGGGCGGGCCGGGGCGCAGCGCCACCAGCGACGTGAAGGTGTCCGGGTCGATCCGGTTGGCCATGAAGCCGCGGAAGGGTTCGATCCCCGCCATGACGGCGGATTTCACATCCATCGTGCCGGCCAGAAGCGGCTCGCCGGCCACGCGCCAGGCCTCCATGAACACCGGTTCCATCACGAACCAGGTCAGGAACAGCGCCAGCGTCACGATCAGCATGTTCGGCGGCGATTGCTGCAACCCGATCGCCTGGCGCAGGATCGACAGCACCGTCACGATGAACGGGAAGCAGGTGATCATGATCGCCAGCCCCGGCGCGAGGCTGAGCAGCGTGATCAGCGCGATCAGCAGCATCGAGCGACCGGCCAGGGATTCGCCGTCGCCCATCGAGATCGAGATCTCCTGCGCGCCTGCCGGCAGCGCAAGGCAGATCAGGGCCAGCGCCAGCCCGAATGCGAGGCGCATCTCACAGGCCGTTCTGAAGGTCTGCCACTTCGGTCAGGCGCACCGCCAGCTGGCCGGCCTGATCGCCGTCAAGCTCGGTCAGCTCGCCCCGCGCGATGAGCTTGTCACCGACGTAGAGCTCGACCGGATCCTCGACCCGCCGGTCCAGCGGCAGGATCGAATCATGCTTCATGCGCAGCAGGTCGCGCACCAGCGGGCGGGCCTTGCCCACCGAGATGGTGATCTCGATCGGAACCTGGGTGAAGGGGTTGGAGCTCGAGACCTCGGGTTTGTCAGTCATTGGCTGCCTCCTTTCTGTCGGGGCCAAAGAAGGTGGTGACCGCGCCCGAGATCGACTTCAGGACGCTGTCCAGATCGATGCGGGTTCCCGCATCGCCCATGCGCAGATAGACCTGCCCCTCGCTGAGCGAGGCCTCCTCGACGAAGCTCAGGGGCAGGTTGCAGCGTTCGGTCAGGAACCCTTCCACCGCGGCGCGGCTGAGGGGGCTGACGGCAACGCTGATCGGCATGTCGGCCAGGCGTTCTGCCTCGGGCCGGATCTGTTCGAGAACATGCGCGGCGAGGGTCTCGCGCGCGAGGGTGGGGAGCACGGCATCGACCATGTCCCGCAAGAGCGGCTCGAGGCTTTGCAGGATATGCCCGCGGGCCTCGGCGTAGGTGAAGCTAAGCTCCTGGAGGCTGCGTGCAAGCTCGGCATGCAGGCGCGCGGTCTCGGCCTCCTGGGCGGCCAGCGCATCGTCCCAGCCGGCGGCATAGCCCTGCTCATAGGAGGCGGCCTTGACTTCGTCGAGTTCGATCGGCGTCATGCGAACCTCTTGCGCAGAGGTTCGGGGATCGGCGACCTCGAAGGTCTCGAGCTGGAACGGAAGGGCCATCAGGCTTTCTCCTCACGTTCTTCCATCCAGTTGCGCAGGATCTCGACCGATTCGGTCTGACGCTCGGCGATCAGGCGCTTGAGCCGCGCCACGGGATCGCTGTCATCCCCGCCGCCTTCGCCGAAATCGCCCATGGCCATCGGCATGTTCATCCCGCCCATGTCCAGCATCGGCAGATCGCCGGAGAAATCGCCCTCCTGGATCTCGCCGTTCAGCGCGTCGGGGTTGGTGGCCGACACGGGCGCGGGCAGCTCGCCGGCGCTGACGACCGGGGCCGGACGCATCAGGATCGGGCGCAGCACGAAGATCCCCAGGATCAGGGCCACCAGCGACAGCACGCCCAGCTGGATCAGGCTCATCGTGTCGAGTGCGATATTCGCCAGAAAGCCGCTCTGGGCCAGGGTGCCGGCGTCGGTCAGGGGTTCGAAGGGCATCGACTTGATGGTGATGACGTCGCCGCGCGTCTCGTCGAAGCCCACGGCCGAGGCCACCAGATCGCGCAGCGCGCTCAGCTCGTCGTCGGGGCGGGGGGCCCAGACGGTTTCGCCGGCTTCGTTGGTGGTCTGCGCGCCGTCGATCAGCACCGCCACGGTCAGGCGCTTGACCGACCCCGGTGCGCGCACGATCTCGCGGCGGGTTTCCGAGACCTCGTAGTTGATGCGTTCGCGCGTCTCGGTGCCCGAGCTCTTCGATTCGCCGCCGTTCTGGGCGTTGCCCGACGGCAGGTTCGAGGCGACGGTGACCGCGCCGGGATTGACGTTGTTCGCGCTGTTGGTGCGTTCCTCGGTATCGGTCGAGATGGCGACGCGGGTCTCGGGGTCGAAGCGGTGCTCGGTGATGGCTTCGCGTTCGGTCACGGTGTCGACCGAAACCTCGACCACGGCCTTGCCATAGCCCACGCGCGCCTCGAGCAGGCGTTCGACGTTATGTTTCAGTTCGGCCGCCATGTCGCCGCGCGCGGCGATGCCGGGCTGATCTTCGCCGGTGGCGACCAGGCCCACCTGGGTGTCGATGATCGACACATCTTCGGGACTCAGGCCGGCGACGGCCGAGGACACCATGAATTGCAGCGCCTTGGCCTGTGCGGGCGTGATCCCGTTCCCGGTCGAGGCGACGGTGACCGAAGCCGTCGCGCGCAGGTCGCGGCGGAAGGGCTGCCCCGAGGGATTGGCGATATGCACCCGCGCCGAGCGGATCGAGGGGCTCGACACGATGGTGCGCGCCAGCTCGCCTTCCTTGGCGCGCCAATAGGCGGCGTCGAACATCTGCGACGTGGTGCCGAAGCCCGACAGCGAATCAAGCAGCTCGTAGCCTGCGCCCCCGGTCTGGGGCAGGCCCTCGCCGGCCAGGCTCATGCGCAGCTCGTCGCGCTTGGCGGCCTCGACGTAGATCGCATCGCCGCGCACCTCGTATTTCACGCCGCGCTGTTCGAGCGCGGTGATGACATCGGCGGCCTGCGTGCCGTCGAGTTGCGCATAGAGAAGGGACAGGGTCGGATTCGACGCCATGCTCGAAAGCATCAGGATGGCCGCGAAGACGGCGGCGGTGGCTCCGGCCACGATGAGTCGTCGGCGGGTATCGAGTGCCTGCCATACGGTGATCAGCTGCTGCAAGACGCACCTCCATACGGGCTTCTGCCCTGGTTATGGAGCCATGCTTCCCAGATCGCCCTTAACAATCGGTTAGTGAGATCAGGTTTATATCGGCCTGAGTGAAAGAACGCGGGGTTGTCATGGCCGAAGAGAACGCAGAGGGCGAAGCCGCTCCCGAGAAGAAGTCGAAACTCCCGTTGATTCTGGGGGTTGTGCTGATGCTGGGCCTCGGCGGCGGCGGCTTTTTCGCCGTCTATTCGGGGATGATTCTCGGACAGGGCGAAGACGCCGCTCATGCCGAGGCAGAGGACGCGGTTCCCGTCGAACCGCTGCCGGATATCGCTTTCGTGCCGCTCGAGCCGCTGGTCGTGGCGCTCGGCGGAAACGGTGGCCGGCACCTGCGGTTCAACGCCCAGCTGGAAGTGGCCGGCCCCCACGAGGCCGAGGTCGCCCGGATCCTGCCGCGCGTCCTGGACGTGATCAACGGCTACCTCCAGGCGGTGGACGTGGATGAACTCGAGGCGCGGAACGCGCTGATCAAACTGCGCGCGCAGCTCTTGCGCCGTGTGCAGATCGTGACCGGTGAAGGCCGGGTCCGCGATCTTCTGGTGACGGAATTCGTCATCAATTGACAGGAGGCCAGAATGGAACTCATTTCGGATATTCTACTCGGTGCCGGCGCCCTGGGCGCGGCCGTCTATTGCATCGTTCTGGCCAAGCGGCTCAAACGGTTCAATCAGCTTGAAAACGGCATGGGCGGTGCGATCGCCGTGCTGTCGGCGCAGGTCGACGACATGACCAAGGCGCTTCAGAAGGCGCAGAGCACCTCGGCCTCTTCGGCGGCCACGCTCCAGGCGCTGACCGATCGTGCCGAGAAGGCGACCGAGCGGCTGGAGCTGCTGCTGGCTTCGCTGCACGATCTTCCCGAAAGCCCGGGCCCCGAGGATGGCGCCCGCCGTCCGCGCGTCGTGCGCCGTCGCGCCCGCCACGAGGGGCATGACAGCATGGAGGCTGCGGAATGAGCAAGCTGCGCGCCACGCGGGAGGCCCCCGCGGCCCGGAACGCCAAGGCGTCGGCCGCACCGCCCCCCAAGTCTGAAGCCCCTCGCGCGGGGGGGCGCAAACCTGCCCGCGGCGTGATCTGGGTTATTGTCGTGCTGATGGGCAGTTCCGGGCTGATTCGTCTGGGCGACGGGGTCAGCAAGGCCTTCGCGCTTGCCTCCGAGCCCGGCGCGCATGACGAAGCCGCGGCAAGCTGTGATGATCCGGGCACGCAGGCGCTGCTCGAGGCGCTGCGCGCACGTGAGAAGAAGCTCGACGCGCGCGAGGCCGAGCTTCAGGACCGGGCCCAGTCGATCAAGCTGGCCGAGACCCAGGTCGAGGAGCGAATCGCCTCGCTGGTCGAGGCTGAGCAGAACCTGGCCGCCACCATCCAGATGGCCGACAAGGCCGCCGAGAAGGACGTGGACCGGCTGGTCACGCTCTACGAGAACATGAAACCCAAGGAAGCGGCGCAGCTGTTTGAAGAAATGGCGCCCGAATTCGCCGCCGGGTTCCTGTCGCGCATGCGGCCGGATGCCGCCGCTGCGATCCTGTCGAAGGTTTCTCCGCAGAACGGCTATGCGATCAGTGTCCTGATGGCGGGACGTAATGCGAATGCTCCGAAAAACTGAGCGGTAAACCTTACCGCCGCAGATGCTTTGTTAACCCTGCCGGTCCATCCTCGGAGCGAGCAGACGAGGTAGGAACATGATCGGTATCATCGGCATCGTCATCATCTTTGCGATGGTTTTCGGCGGCTATATCGCAGCCGGTGGGAAGCTGGGCATCATCATCAAGGCGCTCCCGTTCGAGCTGATGATGATCGGCGGCGCCGCGGCGGGGGCCTTCGTGCTCTCGAACGACGGCGCGACGGTCAAGCACACGCTCAAGGACGTGGGCAAGGTGTTCAAGGGCCCGAAATGGAAGCCCGACGATTACCGCGACCTGCTGTGCCTTCTGTTCGAGCTGATCCGCCTGGCGCGCCAGAACCCCGTCGCCATCGAGGAGCATATCGAAGACCCCGAGAATTCCACGATCTTCGGCAAATATCCCAAGATCATGGCCGATCATTCCGCGGTGGACCTGATCTGCGATACGATGCGGGCTGCCTCGATGAACTATGACGACCCCCATCAGGTGGAAGAGGTGCTGGAAAAGCAGCTCGAGGCCAACCTGCATCATTCGCTGCATTCGAGCCATGCGCTCCAGTCGATGGCGGACGGTCTGCCCGCGCTGGGGATCGTGGCCGCCGTGCTGGGCGTGATCAAGACCATGGCTTCCATCGACCAGCCGCCCGAGATCCTGGGAAAGATGATCGGTGGCGCGCTCGTGGGCACCTTCCTGGGCGTGTTCCTAGCCTATGGCTTCGTCGGGCCCTTCGCGGTCAAGGTCAAGGCCGTGGTCGAGGAAGACAGTCATTTCTACAAGCTCATCCGCGAGGTGCTGGTCGCCAACCTGCACAACCACGCGACCAATATCTGCATCGAGGTGGGGCGCCAGAACACGCCGCACCACATCCGGCCCAGCTTCTCCGAGCTCGAGGAAGCTCTCAAGGCGGTCAAACAGGAGGCGGCATGATCCGGATTGCGCTGACCCTTGCGCTGGCTCTTGCGGTCCCGGCCTCGGCCGAGACCGTCGCCGTGCGTTCGGGCGAGCACGATACGTTTTCGCGGCTGGTCTTCCAGCTGGACAGGCCGACGCCCTGGACCCTGCGCCGCACCGATGGCGGCTACCGGCTGGCCTTTGATCGCGCCGACGTGTCCTTCGATACCGGCGGGGTGTTTCGGCTGATCCCCCGGACCCGCATCGTCGAGGTCGCGCCGGGGGCAGCGGGCACCTTGGCGGTGTCGGTCGCCGATGACACCCATGCCGATGCGTTCGAGCTTCGGCCCGGATTGGTCGTTCTGGATATCAAATCCGGGGCTGCCCCGGCCGGCTCGCCTTTCGAGCAGCGCGTCGAGGCCGCAGTGCCTGTGCCCGCGCCCGTCCCGCGCCCGCGCCCGTCGGTGGCGCAAATTCCGCCGATCCGAATCGTGCCGGCAGAGCGTCCGCTGGGCGGGCTCGACCCGCTGACCGATTTCTACTGGCGCAAGACGATGCAGCGCGACGCGCCGGTTCCGCGCCCGACAGAAGAGACGCGCGCCGCAGGCCAGGTGGCCGCCCGCGCCATCGAACCCTCGGCGGCGCAGGCCGCTGAAGGGGTTGGCAATGCGCGCGTCCGCGAGGCCGAACAGGCCTTGCTGATGCAACTCAGCCGGGCGGCAAGTCAGGGGATCGTGACCCTCGAACGCCGGCCCGACCGGATGTTCGTGAATGATGAAAACGTCGAGACCGAACCGCAGGAGGCGGCCGCGCCCTCCGACACCGACCCGCCGCCCGAGCAGGCCCAGGCCGTGCATGCCGAGACGGGGCTGCCGCTGCGGGCGGAAACGGTTTTCGACCGTGACGCGGGCTTTTCCACCGTGACGGAGGCGCTCAACAACATCACCCAGGGCTGCTATCCCGATCAGGCGTTCAACCTGTCGGGCTGGCTTGAGGATCGTCCGTTCGATCAGCAATTGGGCGACCGTCAGCGCGCCCTTGTCGGCGAGTTCGATCGCCCCGATCCCGATCAGATCCTGGGTCTGCAAAGGCTTTATCTGTCGGTCGGCTTCGGCACCGAGGCGCGCGCCGTGCGCGAGGCGTTCGGCCTCGAGACCGCCGAGGATGACGCCTTCAAGGCGATGGAGGCGATCTTCGAGGGCAAGCCGGTGCCGCCCGGAAATCGCGTGCGCGAGATGGCGTCCTGTGACACCGCCGCGGCCATGTGGGCCGTGCTGGCAAACGAGGATCTTGGGCGCAATTCGACCGTTGAAACCGCCGCCGTCCTGCGCAGCTTCTCGGCGCTGCCGTTGCCGATCCGGCGTATCCTGGGGCCGGATCTCGCGCGACGGATGATCGAGGTCGAGCGCCCGAAGGCCGCGTCGGAAATCCGCGATGCCATCGCACGGGCGCCGGGCGATCATGGTGCCGCGCTTGATATGGTCGAGGCCCGGATCAGCATCGCCGAGGGTGAGCCGCTCGAGGCCGAGAAGTCGCTTGCGCCGATTCTGTCCGAAGATGGCCCGGCCGCCCCCGAAGCCACCGTCCTGATGATCGAGACCATGGTCGGCGAGGGGCGCGCCCCCGATGAGGCCACGGTGGAATATGTCGCCGCGCTGGCCTTCGAGCATCGCAAGTCCGAAGACGGGCCGGAACTGGCACGTGCGCTGGCGCTTGCCACGGCGGCCACGGGGCAGATGGGCCGCGCCTTCGACACGCTCGAGACGATCCCGCGCAAGGCCGAGGAGATGCGCGCGAAGACCCGCCGCGACCTGTTCGGCCTCCTGGCCGAGGTGCCGGATGACCGCGTGTTCCTGGAACAGGCGCTTTTGCATCAATCGCAATATGCCGACACGCGGGTCGACTGGCCGGTGCATCAGGCGTTGGTGACGCGCATGCTGGATCTGGGCCTGCCCGAGCTGGCGCGCAGCTATGCCGATACGGTCCGCCCCCGCAGCGAGGCTGCCCGCTTTCTTCAGGCGCGTGTCGAGCTTGCAAACCGCGCGCCCGATCGCGCGCTCAACCAATTGCTGGGTCTGACGGGCGAAGATGCGGCGCGCATGCGGGCCGAGGCCTTCGCCATGAAGGGCGATCACCTGGCGGCGCGTGCAGCCTTCTCTGCCGCGGGCGATCAGCGCGAAGCGGCGCTTCAGGGCTGGCGCTCGGGGGATTGGAGCGCGCTTGAGGACATTGCCTCTGACGATCAGCTGGTGGCGCTGACCCCGTCGGGCAACGTGTCGCCGCCCGTGGCGGACAGTCCGCTGACCCCGCTTCCGGGCCCGATCACGCAAGGTCGTGAATTGCTGGCCCAGAGCGAGGCTACCCGCGCGGCCCTGCAATCCCTGATCGCGGATTTCCCGACCGAGTGATCGGCTGACCCGGCCTGGCCCGCGCCGGGTCGCAGTGCGCTGGACCCTACGCAGCCTTTGCGCCAAGGGGCCATGCTGCCGGGAACCCCCGGTCCAAAGCCGGCCCCCGCAGCGGGGCGCGTCGCGCCTCTCGCGCGGCAGCCGACCTGCCGGTGCGATCCTGCCCGCCCCCCCCCACACACAGACCATGGGCCGGGTGCGTGCCCGGTCCGCGGCGGGCAGCGCACGCTGGTCTGAGACCTTCTTCAGCATTTCACCCTAGCAATCGTTGCGCCGGATGCATGGGTCCGGCGGCCCCCAGCCCGAGCCCAAGGCGCAACCGCGCCGCACGCGCGCCCCGAGGCTGTGTGTTCCGGGCAGGCCAGGCTGGGCGGCCCGGAACTGGCGAAGGGGTTGACGGATGAACAAGGCGATCACGGACGGGCTGGTCTTCATGCCCACGGCGTTTGGCGCGGGGCTCGATGTCTGGTCGAGCGAGGACGGCACCACAGGATCGGCCACCTATCAGGGCGCGGCCAATGCGGCCATCGTGACCGGGGACCAGGATTTCGGCACCTGCCTCGAGATGCAGAAGACCGACGTCGTGCAGAAGCTGCGCTACATGGGCCAGACCCCGATCCTGCCCGGCTGCTATCTGCGTATCCGCGCGCGGGTGAAGGCGATGACGGGCAACCTGCCGTCGGTGCGGGTGGCGGGCTGGGCCGGCGGTGCGGGCGATGTGCATGTCAGCGGCCTGACCGAAACCGGCCCGGCCACGGCGCTTTCGGGCTATGGCGCCGTGGCCGAGATCTCGGCCATCGTCGGCACCGGCGGGCGCGGCGGCGTCGACATGCCCTGGGGGCTGACGCCGATCTACGGGCATTTCGGGCTGGACCTGATCGGCGCCAGCGGCGGTGTGGTGCGCATCGAGGATATCGTGATCGAGGACATCACCGAGGCCTATCTGCGCGACCTGATGGATTGGGTCGATGTGCGTGACTATGGCGCGCGGGGCGACGGGCTCAGCGACGATCACGCCGCCTTCGTGGCCGCCGATGCCGATGCCGACGGCCGCGCGATCCTGGTCCCCGAGGGCACCTATCGGATCGGCGCGAATCTGTCGCTGTCGGCGCCGGTGCGCTTTGTCGGGCATCTGGTCATGCCGGTGGCGGCGCGTCTGCTCCTGCTGTCGAACTATGACTTTCCCACCTATGCCGCGGCCTTCGGCGACGAGGTCGAGGGCTTTCGCAAGGCCTTCCAGGCGCTGTTCTATTACACCGACCACAACGTTCTGGATCTGGGCGGGCGCCAGGTGCACATCGACGCGCCCATCGTGCTGAGCGATCTTCTGCCCGATATCTCCAGCTTCTCGAACCGCCGCGTGGTCTGCAACGGCCAGTTCAACGTGACCGACAGCACCGCCTGGGCCAGCAGCACCGTCACGTCGGTGGCCAGCTATGCGGTCAGCCAGCCCACGGTCCTGACCGGGGTGGCCAATGTCGCCAACATTCCCGTCGGTGCGCGGGTCAGCGGGGCGGGCGTCGGCCGCGAGGTCTATGTGCGCGCGGTCAATGTGGGCGCGGGCACGGTGACGCTGTCGCAGCCGCTTTACGGCGGGTCGGGGACGCGCAGCTACAGCTTCACCCGCGACCGCTATCTGTTCGACTTCTCGGGGATGGCGCGGCTGGACCGCTTCAACTTTGCCGATATCGAGTTCCTTCTGAACGGCCGGGCCAGCGGCATCCTGCTGCCCCCCGCGGGCGAGATCTTCCAGATGCGCGACTGCTGGATGATGAAACCGCGCGACCGCGGCGTGACCTCGATCGGGCGGGGCTGTCAGGGGCTGTCGATCGACCGCTGCCATTTCATGTCGAACGAGACCGAAACGCGGGTGCAGGACCGCACCACGGTCGCGGTGAACGTCAACGCCAACGATCTGAAGATCCGCGAAAGCCGGTTCGTGCGTTTCGGGCTGACCTGCATTGCCGCCGGCACCGGGCACATGTTCACCGGCAATCACTGGTTTCAGGGCGACGACGAGACCGCCGGCGTGCGCGGCCCCGGTCTGGTGCTGACCACGCCCAACGTGCAGACCACCGTGACCGCGAATTACATCGACAACGCCAGCCTGGAATGGACCAACGAATATGCCCCCGACCCCGATCTGGGGGTGCAATATTCCTTTGGCGGGCTGACGGTGACGGGCAATACCTTCGTCGCCTCGAGCGCGCTGTCGTCCTTTGCCTGGTTCGTCTTCAAGCCCTATGGCACCGGCCATTTCATCCACGGGCTGACCATCTCGAACAATGCCTTCCGGACCTTTGCCTGCACCATCGACCGCATCGACACGGTCGACACGACCTTCGCCGATTTCAACTATACCCGGATGCGCAACATCGTGGTCGAGGGGAACAATTATTCCGGTGTCACCCAGTTCGTGTCGAACCCCGCGACGGTGGAATTCACCCAGTCCAGCGCGGCCGCGACCTGGGTGGTGGATGCCGAGCCGCTGTTGCCGCTCAATGGCTGGGCGCGCAATGTCGAGGGGCTGGTGGCCGAGGGCGCGATCCTCAATGCCTCGGGCGGGCGGGTGTCCGAAATGCCCTATGTCCTGGTCGAACAGGGCACCGACAACCGCGAAGTGCATGTCAAATGGTCCACCGCCGCGCGCGGGACGGTGCAGGTCAAGCTGCGGATGGACAATCTGAACTGAGCTGTCCGCCATGTGTTTCGGGGCATCCCGCCATGTGCGGGGCGGGGTGCCCTTGACAAGTCGGGGACGGGGGTCGTTCATGTGCGCAGATTCCAGGGACATGACCGATGACCACCAAGCCCGAGGCCCCCGACGGCGGGGGCAGCGACCTTTTGCCCAAGACGCTGACCACCCTGACCGAAGGCTATGATCTGGGCGCCTTCCGCGCCGATGTGATTGCCGGGTTGACGGTGGCCATCGTGGCGTTGCCGCTGTCGACGGCGATCGCCATCGCCTCGGGGGTGGGGCCCGAGCGCGGGCTCTATACCGCCATTGTCGGCGGCTTTCTCGTCTCGGCCTTCGGCGGTTCGCGCTATCAGATCGGCGGGCCGGCGGGGGCCTTCATCGTTCTGGTGGCGGCCTGCGTGACCCAGATCGGGGTGGCGGGGCTGGTGCTGGCCACCTTCCTGTCGGGGCTGATGCTGATGGGGCTGGGGCTGGCGCGGCTGGGCAGCTATATCCGCTTCATCCCCTTTCCGGTTACGCTGGGCTTCACCGCGGGGATCGGCGTCATCATCTTTTCCAGTCAGATCAAGGATCTGCTGGGCCTGCAGCTGACGGGCCCCGAACCCGGACCGCTGCTGGAGAAGCTGCCCGCGCTCTGGGACGCGCGCGACAGCTTCAGCCTGGCCGCGCTGGCCGTGGCGCTGGGCACGATCGCGGTGATCGAGCTGACCAAGCGCTATGCCCCGCGCCTGCCCAGCCTGCTGCTGGGGATCGTGACAGCCGCGGTCGTGGTGGCCATGACCGGCCTTCCGGTCGAGACGATCGGGTCGCGCTTCGGGGAATTGCCGCGCTCGCTGCCGGTGCCGGCGCTGCCGGATCTTTCCCCCGACCTGATCTGGGCGGCGCTGCCCTGGGCGGCCAGCTTCACCCTGCTGGGGGCGATCGAATCGCTTCTGTCGGCCATGGTCGCCGATGGCATGGCCGGCACCCAGCACCGCTCGAACGCCGAGCTGGTGGGGCAGGGCATTGCCAACATGGGCGCGGCGCTGGTGGGTGGCTTTTGCGTGACCGGCACCATCGCGCGCACCGCGACCAATGTGCGGGCGGGCTCGCGCGGGCCGGTGTCGGGGATGCTGCATGCGCTGTTCGTGCTGGGCTTCATGGTGGTGGCGGCGCCGCTTGCCGCCTATATCCCGCTGCCGGCGCTGGCCGGGCTTCTGGCGATCGTGGCGTGGAACATGATCGAGCGCGAGGAAATCGCGGCGCTTGTGCGGGCCTCGCGGGCCGAGGCGCTGGTGCTGGCGGTGACCTTTGCCGTCGTGGTGCTGCGCGATCTGTCCGAAGGGATCGTGGTGGGGTTCGCGCTGGGCGGGCTGGTCTTCATCCGGCGGATGTCCGAGGCGGTTGCGCTCGAGGCCGAGGAGGTGCCCGCCGCCGCCGTTGCCGCCCAGGACGAGGATGCGCGCGCCCGCGATATCGTCATCTATCGGTTGCGGGGGGTGATCTTCTTCGGAGCGGCGGCCCGGCTGGGGGTGGCGCTCGAGCGGATCGCCAGCCGGCCGCGCGGCTTTGTCGTCGATCTGACCGACGTGCCTTTCGTCGACACCAGCGGGGCGCGGATGCTGCATGCGCTGGCCCGCAAGATGGCGCGCCGCGGCGGGCAGCTCTATATCACCGGCGCCCGCCCCGAGGCCCGGCGCGTCCTGCGTGCCCAGGGTCTGCGCGCGCCCGAGGCGATCTTCCTGCCCGATGTGGCCACGGTCTTTGCCAGGGATGACCGGCACCAGACCCGCCCGCCCGATCCGAATCGCTGACCCTTTCCCGTCATGGCGACAGATCAGCACGGCCCGTTCCCGCCTTTGCGGGAGCGGGCCGTTCGCATTGTGCGCGTCAACAGGCAAGATCTTGAAACGCGGTCAAAATTCCTTGTCAATGCGCTAACAATTTACAAATACAGCCACATTCGTGTGAATGAATTTACAAAAAAATTCAATTCACAAAGGGGCTTACGTTAAAAAGGGAAACCGGTTTACAGTTAAGGTGGAAAATATTTCGGCTGCCGGTCTGGGCGGCCTGGCGGGGTCTCGAGGCCCGCTGCACTCAAGGGAGGACGCCATGACGGCAACCATGGAACAGATCGAGGACCATCCGAAGCTCAAGCCGGTGCCGGCAGGGTTCGAGAAGGCCCATTGCGACATCGCCAAATACCGCGAGATGTACAATGAATCGATCAGCGACCCCGATGCGTTCTGGGGCCGTGAGGGCAAGCGTCTGGACTGGATCAAGCCCTATACCCGCGTCAAGAACACCGACTTCACCTTTGGCCAGGTGTCGATCAAGTGGTTCGAGGACGGCGTCCTGAACGTGGCCTATAACTGCGTCGACCGTCACCTGGCGACCCGCGGCGATCAGACCGCGATCATCTTCGAACCCGATGATCCCGAAACCCCGGCCCAGCACATCACCTATCGTCAGCTGCACGAGAAGGTGAACCGCATGGCCAACGTCCTGCTCAGCCAGGGCGTGATGCGCGGCGACCGCGTCGTGATCTATCTGCCGATGATCCCCGAGGCCGCCTATGCCATGCTGGCCTGCGCGCGCATCGGCGCCATCCATTCGATCGTCTTCGCCGGCTTCTCGCCCGATGCGCTGGCCAACCGGATCAACGATTGCGGCGCCAAGCTGGTCATCACCGCCGACACCGCCCCGCGCGGTGGTCGCCGCACGCCGCTGAAGTCGAACACCGATGCGGCACTTCTGCACTGCTCGGACCGCGTGCGCTGCCTTGTGGTCAAGCACACCGGCGACCAGATCCACTGGATCCAGGGCCGTGACGTGGACCTGCTGGCGCAGATGGAGCACGCCAGCCCCGAATGCCCGCCGCGCCCGATGAACGCCGAAGACCCGCTGTTCATCCTCTATACCTCGGGCTCGACCGGCAAGCCGAAGGGCGTCGTGCATACCTCGGGCGGCTATCTCGTCTATGCCGCGATGACGCATCAATACACCTTCGACTATCACGACGGCGACGTGTTCTGGTGCACCGCGGACGTGGGCTGGGTCACCGGCCACAGCTACATCGTCTATGGTCCGCTGGCCAATGGCGCCACCACCGTCATGTTCGAGGGCGTGCCGACCTATCCCGATCCGGGCCGGTTCTGGGCGGTGTGCGAAAAGCACAAGGTCAACCAGTTCTACACCGCGCCCACCGCGATCCGCGCGCTGATGGGGCAGGGGCCGGAATGGGTCGAGAAATACGACCTGTCCAGCCTCAAGGTGCTGGGTTCGGTGGGCGAACCCATCAACCCCGAAGCCTGGGTCTGGTATGACAAGCACGTCGGCAAGGGCAAATGCCCCATCGTCGACACCTTCTGGCAGACCGAGACCGGCGGCCACATGCTGACGCCGCTGCCCGGCGCCACGGCGACCAAGCCCGGCTCGGCCACGACGCCGTTCTTCGGGGTGAAGCCGGTGGTTCTTGACCCGACCACGGGCCGCCGCATCGGCGAGACCGAGGCCGAGGGCGTGCTCTGCATCGCCGACAGCTGGCCGGGACAGATGCGCACTGTCTGGGGCGACCACGAGCGCTTCCAGGAGACCTATTTCCAGCAATACAAGGGCTATTACTTCACCGGCGACGGTTGCCGCCGCGACGAGGACGGCTATTACTGGATCACCGGCCGCGTCGATGACGTCATCAACGTCTCGGGGCACCGCATGGGCACCGCCGAAGTCGAAAGCGCGCTGGTCGCCCACCAGAAGGTCGCCGAAGCGGCGGTCGTGGGCTATCCGCACGACCTCAAGGGGCAGGGCATCTACGCCTATGTCACCTTGATGAACGACGTCGAGCCCAGCGACGAGCTGCGCAAGGAGCTGGTGAAATGGGTCCGCACCGAGATCGGCCCGATCGCCACGCCCGACCTCATCCAATGGGCGCCGGGCCTGCCCAAGACGCGCTCGGGCAAGATCATGCGCCGCATCCTGCGCAAGATCGCCGAGAACGACTTTGGCTCGCTGGGCGACATCACCACGCTGGCCGATCCGTCGGTGGTCCAGAACCTGATCGACAACCGGATGAACCGGGGCTGAGATCGTGGGGGAACAGACCGACACCTGCGTCGATGCCGGCACCGGCGCGCCCGTGGTGATCCTGCTCGGGCCTCCGGGCGCGGGCAAGGGCACCCAGGCGCGGCGGCTGGAGGAGGGCCACGGCCTGGTCCAGCTGTCCACGGGCGACATGCTGCGCGCGGCGGTGGCCGCGGGCACGCCCGCGGGCCTGGCGGCGAAATCGGTGATGGAGGCCGGCGGCCTTGTCTCCGACGAGATCGTGCTGGCGATTCTGTCCGATCGCATGGCCCAGCCCGACGTGGCCGCGGGGGTGATCCTCGACGGCTTTCCGCGCACCGCGGGGCAGGCGGCGGCGCTTGACGACATGCTGGCTGCGGCCGGTCAATGCGTCGGCGCCGCGATCAGCCTCGAGGTGGACGACGAGGCCATGATCGCCCGCGTCGCCGGCCGCTTTACCTGCGGCCGCTGCGGCGAGGGCTATCACGACCAGTTCAAGCAGACCCGGCAGGAGGGGGTCTGCGACAAATGCGGCGGCACGGAGTTCAAGCGCCGGGCCGACGACAATGCCGAGACGGCGCGCGAGAGGCTCAAGGCCTATCACGACCAGACGGCACCGCTGATCGCCCATTACGAAAGCATGGGTGTGCTGCAACGGGTCGATGCCATGGCGTCGATCGAGGAGGTTGCAGGGGCTCTGGGGCAGCTCGTCTCGGCGCTTTCGGCACATTGAAGGGGGAAGGCTGGTGCGGGCGCCCGACGCCCGCAACCGGTCTCTGGAGGAAACCAAAGGGAGTAACGTCAATGGCGGACAAATCTTCGTCCAATGCCTATTGGAAGGCGAATGTCTCGATGATCCGGGTCTTCCTGGTCATCTGGTTCATCGCATCCTTCGGCATGGGCATCCTGTTCCGGCCGATGCTGAAAGGCATCGAGATCGGGGGGACCGACCTGGGCTTCTGGTTCGCCCAGCAAGGGTCGATCCTCGTGTTCCTGGTCCTGATCTTCACCTACGCGGCGCGCATGAACAAGCTCGACCGCGAGCACGGCGTCGACGAATAAGGGAGGGGAAGAGGAATGGATCAGTTTACGCTCAACCTGCTGGTGGTGGGCGCGACCTTCGCGCTCTACATCGGCATCGCGATCTGGGCCCGCGCGGGCTCGACCGCGGAATTCTACGCCGCCGGCCGCGGCGTCAACCCGGTCATGAACGGCATGGCCACCGGGGCCGACTGGATGTCGGCGGCCTCGTTCATCTCGATGGCGGGGATCATCTCCTTCGGGGGCTATGACACCTCGGCCTATCTGATGGGCTGGACCGGCGGCTATGTGCTGCTGGCGATGCTGCTGGCGCCCTATCTGCGCAAGTTCGGCAAGTTCACCGTGCCGGAATTCATCGGTGACCGCTTCTATTCGAGCTCCGCGCGCATGGTGGCCGTTGTCTGCCTGATCGTCGCCTCGATCACCTATGTGATCGGCCAGATGACCGGCGTGGGCGTCGCCTTCTCGCGCTTCCTCGAGGTGGACGTGGCCACCGGTCTTTATATCGGCGCGGCGATCGTGTTCCTCTATGCGGTTCTGGGCGGCATGAAGGGCATCACCTACACCCAGGTGGCGCAATATGTCGTGCTGATCATCGCCTACACGATCCCGGCGGTCTTCATCTCGCTGCAACTGACCGGCAACCCGATCCCGGGTCTGGGCCTGTTCTCGGATGCCACCTCGACCGGCCAGCCGCTGCTGACCACGCTCGAGGGCATGCTCAAGGATCTGGGGTTCAAGACCTATACCGAACAGCATGACACCACGCTGAACATGTTCCTGTTCACCGTGTCGCTGATGATCGGCACCGCGGGTCTGCCGCATGTCATCGTGCGCTTCTTCACCGTGCCGAAGGTGGCCGATGCGCGGTCGTCGGCCGGCTGGGCGCTGGTCTTCATTGCGCTGCTCTACCTGACCGCTCCGGCGGTGGGGGCGATGGCCCGCATGAACCTGATCTCGACCGTCTATCCGAACGGCACGACCGAGGCCCCGATCGCCTATGACGCCCGTCCCGACTGGGTGGCGAACTGGGAAAAGACCGGCCTGCTGAAGTTCGAGGACAAGAACGGCGACGGCCTGATCAACTACACCGCCAGCGAGGACGAGAACGAGCTGACCGTGAACCGTGACATCATGGTTCTGGCCAACCCGGAAATCGCCAACCTGCCGGGCTGGGTCATTGCACTGATCGCTGCGGGCGGTCTTGCGGCGGCGCTCTCGACGGCGGCGGGCCTCTTGATGGCCATTTCCTCGGCGGTGTCGCACGACCTCATCAAGGGGCAGCTCAACCCCAACATCTCGGAGAAGGGCGAACTTCTGGCCGCCCGGATCGCGATGGCGGTGGCGATCGCCGTGGCCACCTATCTGGGTCTGAACCCGCCGGGCTTTGCGGCCCAGACGGTGGCCCTGGCCTTCGGCCTGGCGGCGGCCTCGATCTTCCCGGCGCTGATGATGGGCATCTTCTCGAAGCGCATCAACAATGTCGGCGCGGTTGCGGGCATGGTTGCCGGTCTGGTCGTGACGATCATCTACATCTTCCTGCACAAGGGCTGGTTCTTCATCGCCGGCACCGCGTCCTTCTCGGATGCCGACCCGCTGCTGCTGTCGATCAAGTCGACCTCGTTCGGGGCGATCGGCGCGCTGGTCAACTTCGCGGTGGCCTTCGCGGTCTCCTCGGCGACCAAGGAACCGCCGGTCGAGGTTCAGGAGCTGGTGGAATCGATCCGCATCCCGCGCGGTGCGGGCTCGGCCACCGGCCACTGAGGCTGACCCTTTGCGCCGGGCCTTTTCGGGTCCGGCGCTTTCCGTCCCCTGCGGGCGGTGGCAAGATCCGGGCCGGGCGAGTTGTCGCCCGCCCGTCATCGCCCGAAGCTGCGGGCCGGGGTCTGGCGCCCGTCATCGGCCAGAGTGTTTCCGCGGTGTTTGCGCGCGTTGCAAGGCGTTCTGGGGGGAGAGTGCGACATGGAGACCTCGGTTCCGGCGATCCAGGTGTTTCTGGAATCCGTGCATCCCTATGACAGCCTGCCGCGTGACGAGCTGACCCGCGTGGCCCAGGCGATGATGCCCAGGCTCTATGCGCCGGGCGATCTGATCTACGAGATCGACGAGCCCCTGGGCGGCATCTTCCTGATCAAGGCCGGCGGCGTCGAGATCACCGACCGCAACGGCGCCATGGTCTCGCTTCTGTCGCCCCGCAACACCTTTGGCGAACGCGGGCTGATGCGCGACGGGATAGCCGCCACCACGGCGCGCGCCCGCGACGACAGCGTCGTGCTGATGCTGCCCAAGGCCGAATTCACCCGCCTGACCGAGGCGTATCCCCAGTTCCAGCGCTTCTTCAACCGCTCGCGCCCGGCCGAGGCGCGGCCCGGCGGGTCGGATCTGACCACGCAGAAGGTGGCCGATCTGGTCGCGCGGGCGCCGCTGTCCTGTTCGCCCGCCGACACCGTGGCCGAGGCCGCGCGGATGATGCGCGAGGCGCATGCCTCCTCGCTGGGGGTGACCGAGCCCATGGAGGGCGGCGCGCGTCTCCTGGGCATCATCACCCAGCGCGACCTGTCCAACAAGATCCTGGCCGAGGGGCGCGATCCGCTGACCCCCGTGGGCCAGGTGATGACCGCCGATCCGATCGCGCTGCCGCCCAATGCGCTGGGCTCGGACATCCTGCATATCATGCTGGAACGCCGGATCGGGCATCTTCCCATCGTCGATCACGGCCGCTTCGTCGGCATGATCACCCAGACCGACCTGACGCGCTTCATGGCGGTGTCCTCGGCGGTGCTGATCCGCGATGTGGCCCTGGCCACCAGCGTGGCCGAGATGGCCTCGGTCACGGCGCGCATTCCGCAGCTTCTGGTGCAACTGGTCGCGGGGCATCTGTCCCACGAGGTGGTGACGCGGCTCATCACCGATATCGCCGATACGGTGACGCGCCGCCTGATCGCCATGGCCGAGGCCGAACTGGGGGCCGCACCCGTGCCCTTTGTCTGGGCGGCCTGCGGCAGCCAGGGCCGGCAGGAACAGACCGGCGTGTCCGATCAGGACAATTGCCTGATCATCGACGACCGCGCCACCGAGGCGGACATGGCCTGGTTCGAGGCGATGGCGCGTTTCGTCTGCGACGGGCTCGACGCCTGCGGCTATGTCTATTGCCCCGGCGACATGATGGCGACGGCGCCGCGCTGGCGGGCGCGCCAATCCGTCTGGCGCGAGCATTTCCGCGGCTGGATCGCCAAGCCCAGCCCCGAGGCGCAGATGCTGGCCTCGGTGATGTTCGACCTGCGCCCGATCGGTGGCACTGCCAGCCTCTATCACGACCTTCAGGCCGAGACGCTCGAGAGCGCCGCCAAGAATTCGATCTTCGTGGCGCATATGGTGTCCAACAGCCTCAAGCATACGCCGCCGCTGGGGCTGATCCGGGGCTTTGCCACCATCCGCTCGGGCGAGCACCGCAACCATATCGACCTCAAGCATAACGGCGTCGTGCCGGTCACCGATCTGGCGCGCATCTATGCGCTTCAGGGGCGCCTGCCCGAAGTCAACACCCGCGCCCGCCTGCAAGGCGCCGAGGATGCGGGCATCATCTCGGCCTCGGGGGCGCGCGACCTGATCGAGGCCTATGACCTGATCGCCACCATGCGGCTCGAGAACCAGGCGCATCTGGTGCGCTCGGGGCGCAAGCCGGACAATTACCTTGCGCCCTCGGACCTGTCGGATTTCGAGCGCAGCCACCTGCGCGATGCCTTCGTCGTGGTGCGCACGATGCAAAGCTCGGCCGGTCACGGCAAGGGCCCGCTGAGTTGAAGGACCACGAAGAATGACCAATGATCTCATCACCATGCTTGCATCGGGCGCGCTGGCGTTCTGTGTGATCTTCGCCTTCGGGCATGTGGCGCGCCGGATGGGGATGCGCCTGCCCAAGTGGATCATGCCGGCCGCGGTCGGCGTGTCGATGCTGGTGTCGACGATCTGGTCGGAATATTCGTGGTATCCGCGCCTGCGCGCCGCCCTTCCCGAAAGCCTTGTGGTGTTCAACCCGGTCGAGGAAAGCGCGCCCTGGCGGCCCTGGACCTATCTCGCGCCGATCACCACGCGCTTCATGGCCATCGACCGCGACCGGGTCGAGCGTCTGGCCGCCGCCCCCGATATCGCGCTGGCCAAGGTGCTGCTGATCGGGCGCTGGCAATCCATGCAGGCCGTGCCCACCGCCTTTGACTGTGCCGCCTCTGCGCGCGCCGACCTGATCGGGGGGGGCGGCATCGACCGCGAGGGGAACCTCAAGGGCGGCGCGCAATGGCGCCCGCTGCCAGACGGCGACCCGATGCTGCGCGCTGCGTGTGACAGGGGGTGAGAATGGGTGAGGCAGGCCGGAAACCGCGTGTCCTTGTCGTCGAGGACGAGGACAACATCGCCATCGCGCTGGATTATCTGCTCAGCCGCGAGGGCTATGACCATGCCCGGCTGGACACCGGCGCCGGCGCCGTCGACCGCATCCGTGCCACGCGCCCCGATCTGGTGTTGCTGGACGTGATGCTGCCCGG
This sequence comes from Phaeovulum vinaykumarii, assembly GCF_900156695.1. Taxonomy (GTDB): domain Bacteria; phylum Pseudomonadota; class Alphaproteobacteria; order Rhodobacterales; family Rhodobacteraceae; genus Bieblia_A; species Bieblia_A vinaykumarii. The sequence continues at coordinate 806,759 of NZ_FTOM01000001.1, read as the reverse complement.
CGTCTCGGGCTATGAGATCTGCCAGGACGTGCGCATGGATCCGGCGCTGGCGGATGTGCGCATCCTGATGATGACCGCGCGCGGCTCGGCGATGGAGCGGCGCAAGGGTCTGGCGCTGGGCGCGGACGGGTTCATCTCGAAACCCTTCGAGCTGGGCGAATTGCGCGCCGAGGTGCACCGTATCCTTGATGCGCCGGCGCTGGCGCCCGACGGCGGGGCCGCCCCGTGATCGCCCGCCTCAGCCTGCGGCTGCGCGTCTTCCTGTTCTTCGCGGCGCTCGCGGCAGGCAATGTCGCGGCGCTGGGGGCGGGGCTCTATTTCGGCTATCACCGGCTGGGCGATCCGTCGGTTCTCAACGGCTTCATCATCGGCGGGGCCACGGCAGGCTTTGCCATCATCGGCCTGATCACCTGGGTCTGGTATCTCTTCGACGAAAACGTCGCACGCCCGATCGAGCGGCTGGCGGGGGGGATGCGCGCGCGTGCGCATGCCGATGTCGGCTCCGAGATCGACCATGCCCCGGCGCGGTATCTGGGCGATCTGGCCCCGGCCGCGGCCGCGGTGACGGAAAACCTGTCGCAGACCCGCAACGCCCTGGCCGAGGCCGTCGCGCGCGAGACCACCCGTCTGGCCGGCGAGAAGGACTGGCTCGAGACGCTGCTGGCCGATGTGCCGGTGGGGGTGCTTCTGTGCACGCCGCGCCACAAGCTGGTGTTCTACAACGGGCAGGCGGTGGACCTGCTGGGGCATTTCGATGCCGCCCATGCGCCCGGGCTTGACCGGCGCGTCTTCGATTACCTGCACGAGGCGCCGATCCGGCACGCCTATTCGCGCCTGATCGCCACCGCGGATCCGGATGTGGCGACCGACCTTCTGTGCGCCACCACGGATTCGGGGCGGGTTCTGGCGGCGCGGATGCGGCTTTTGTGCCCGTCGCAGACGCCGGGGGCGGGCGCGCCGGGCTATGTGCTGACCCTGCGCGACGTGACCGGCGATCTGGCCGCCCATGCCGCGCGCGAACGCCTGATGGACGAATTCTTCGAACGGCTGCGCCATCCGGCGGCCAATCTGCAAAGCCTGATCGGGGTGGTGGCGGAAACCGGCGACACGCTGCCCGGCGGCCTTCTGCCCGAGGGGATGTGCACCGCCATGCGCACCGAGGCTGCGGCGCTGGGCACGGCCATCAAGGACATGTCCGAACGCCATGACGCCACCCGCGCCGATTGGTGGCCGCTGTCGCTGATCCGCGCCGCCGACCTGAGCGCGGCGGTGCAGGCGCGGCTGGCGGCGGTCGAGCTGCGCGTCGAGGCCGAGACCGAGGATCTGATCCTGCGCTGCGACGGCTTCGAGATCGTGGCGCTGATCGCGGCGCTGATCCTGCGCGCCGAGGAAGGCGGGCGCGACGGCTTCACCCTGCGCGTCGAGGCCGACGGGGCGGGCGCGCTGATCTCGATCGGCTGGCGGGGGGCTCCGGTCGCGCTGGCCGATCTGGAACGCTGGCTGGCCGCGCCGCTCGAGGTGGGCATGGCCGATGTGACCGGCCATCGCGTGCTGTCGGTCCATGCCACCGAATGCTGGCCCGAGGGCGGTCCCGCGCCGCGCATCTGCCTGCCGCTGCGCGAGGCGCGCCGCGATACCGCGCGTCCGCCCGCAGTGCCGCGCGCGGTGGTCTATGATTTCGAACTGTTGTCCAAGGCGCCGACCGCCGAGGTGGTGGCCTCGCGGCTCGAGGATCTGACCTATGTCGTCTTCGACACCGAGACGACGGGCCTTTTGCCTTCGGACGGGGACGAGATCGTCCAGATCGCCGCGGTGCGCATCGTCAACGGCCGCCGCGTCGAGACCGAGGTCTTTGACACGCTGGTCAATCCGGGCCGGCCCATTCCGCCCGGCGCGACCGAGGTCCACGGCATCACCGAGGCGATGGTGGCCGACGCGCCCGACATTGCCGAAGTGGGCCGGCGCTTTCACAAATTCGCCGAAGGCGCGGTGCTGGTGGCGCATAACGCGCCCTTCGACATGGAATTCCTGCGCCGCCACGAGGCCGGGATCGGCAAGGTCTTCGACAATCCGGTGCTGGACACGGTGCTGCTGTCGGCGGTGGTCTTCGGCCAGTCCGAGAGCCATTCGCTCGATGCGCTGACGCATCGGCTGGGCATCACCATCCCCGAGGAGGCCCGCCACACCGCCATCGGCGACACGCTGGCGACGGCGGATGCGTTCCTCAAGCTGTTGCCGGCGCTGAAGGCGCGCGGGCTGACCACCTTCGGCGCCGTCCTCGAGGAGGTGCGCAAGCATGGTCGTCTGCTCAAGGATCTGAACGCCTGAGGCCCGCGCCCTGTGGCGCGGCGGCGCCTCAGCGGCCCAGCTTCGCGTGCACTTCGTCGATATCGACCTCGCCCAGCGGCATCTTGTTGTCGGGGTTGTCGAAATCGTAGCGGAAGAGCTGGAAGTCCTTCTTGTAGATCTCCCAGATCAGGTGGCGCGACAGGTCGTCGAAGTAATCGCTGACCTTGTGGGCGCGCTTGGGGCCGTGGCCTTCGGATTCGTTGAAGCGCGGGATCGCGGACAGATCGACCGGCACCGGCGTCTCGACCGCGTCCAGAACCTTCTGCATGCCCTCGTTGAATTTCTCGGTGAAGAAGATCTGGTCATAGCGCCCGCCGTTCACGATGAAGGTCGAGATATGCCCCGACATGGCCGACCAGTGGATGTCGGGTTCCATCGGGCGGCGCCAGCGGATGGTGTCACGCGCAAACAGCAGGAATCGGCGGAAGGACTTGATCTGGTCGAACTCGAACCCGTCTTCGGGGCTGCCGACCTCGATCCCGTAGCGCTGGACCAGCTGCGGGACCAGGTTGCCGCGGTAGCGCTTGCCGTTGCGCTGGATGCCCGCGATCTTGTCGAAGAACGACGACAGGATGCGCGCATAGGGGTTGCGCACGCAGGTGAAGGCCAGCGACTTGTGCGCATGGACGTTGTTTTCGATGGGGTTCTGGCTGTCGGGCTGGGACCATTTGTGCAGCCCGGCGGTCGAATCATGGATGTCGCCGTCGTAAAAGCGGCCATGATCGGAATAGAACATGATCTGGCCGATGGTCGAGCAGGCGCATTTCGGCACCACGCGATAGACCATGCTTTCGCTTTCCGTCATCCATGTGCCGGGAAAACCCATCTTCGTCGTCCTTTGTGCGGCCCGCTGCGCTTGCCCGCGCGTTCGGGATATACTAGCCCCTAGAAAGCAAAGAAGGCGTTTCTTTTCAACGTGTCTCAGGAAGGGTGTGTCCGTTATGCCGCAACATGACACGCGCGGGCTGCGTTGAATGGCCAGGATTGCCTTCATCCTGCTGTGCCACAAGGATCCCGAAGGGATCATCGCGCAGGCCGAACGGCTGACCGCGACGGGTGATTTCATCTCGATCCATTTCGACCGCCGCGCCCGCCCCGAGGATTACCGCCGCATCCGCGACGCGCTGGACCCGAACCCGCGCGTGACCTTCGCGCGCCGGCGTGTCCGCTGCGGCTGGGGGGAATGGTCGCTGGTGGCGGCCACCCTCAACGCCCTGCGCGCCGCCTGCGAGGCCTTTCCCGCGGCCACGCATTTCTACATGCTTTCGGGCGATTGCATGCAGATCAAGTCGGCGCGCTTTGCCCATGCCTTCCTGGACCGCGAGAGCGTCGACTACATCGAGAGCTTCGACTTCTTCGAGTCCGACTGGATCAAGACCGGCTTCAAGGAAGAGCGGCTGATCTATCGGCACTGGTTCAACGAGCGCAAGCGCAAGGGCCTGTTCTATTTCAGCTACGAGGTCCAGCGCCGGCTGGGCCTGACGCGCGCCGTGCCCGCCGACATCGAGATGCGCATCGGCAGCCAGTGGTGGTGCCTGCGCCGCGAGACGGTCGAGAAGCTTCTCGACTTCATCCGCCAGCGCCGCGACATCGTCCGGTTCTTCTCGACCACCTGGATCCCCGACGAGACCTTCTTCCAGACGCTGGTCTTCCATCTGGTCCCCGAGGTCGAGATCCGCGCGCGCACGCTGACCTTCCTGATGTTCACCGACTACGGGATGCCGCTGACCTTCTACAACGATCATTACGACCTGCTGCTGGCCCAGGATTACCTGTTCGCCCGCAAGATCAGCCCCGAGGCGCGCGCGCTCAAGGACCGGCTGGGCGCGCTCTGGGCCGCCGACACCGAGGATTTCCCGATCTCGAACGAGGGGCGCAACCTCTTCACCTTCCTGACCGGGCGGGGCCGGATCGGCCGGCGGTTCGCGCCGCGCTTCTGGGAGACCGAATCAAGCTTGGGCCGCGAGCGCGAATTGCTGATCGTGGTGTGCAAGAAATGGCATGTCGCCAAGCGGCTGGTCGAGCGCATCCACCAGGTGACCGGCATTCCCGGCGTCGAATATCTGTTCAACGAGGACAGCTGCCCGCTGCCCGATCTGGGCGGCATCCAGACCCGCATGGACAAGCGCCACCGCCACCGCCGGGCGCTGATGCGGATGCTGTTCGACCTGAGCGGGACCGAACGGCTGGTGATCTGTCTCGATCCCGGTTCGTTCGAGCTGCTCGAGGATTTCGCCGCCGACAAGGCCGAGGTCCGCATTCTCGAGGTCGAATGCGACTTCTCCGAGGAGTATCTGGTCGGTCATGCCCGCCGGGTCGGTCTGGCCGGCGAGAGCACCCCGCCTGAGGTGATCGCCCGCCTCCTGCCCACGATACGTTACGACATGCGCTTCGAAACCGACCGGATCCTTGACGCAGGCTTTGCGCATCTGGCGCGGATGCGGCAGGGTGCCGACGTTGCCGAGAACGCGCGCGCGCTGATGAATTTCCTCGGGATCGAGGCCGATCCCGCCCGTCAGATCGCCGAGACAGATTATCTGTTTGTCGATTGATCGCCCATCCTCGAAAGGACCGACGATGCCCTATGCCTATGACACGACCAACATCTTTGCCCGAATCCTGACCGGCGAGATCCCCTGCAACAAGGTGGCCGAGAACGAGCACGCCCTGGCCTTCAACGATATCCAGCCGCAGGCCCCGCATCATGTGCTGGTCATTCCCAAGGGCGCCTATGTCGATGCCGCCCATTTCGCGCGCGATGCCTCGGACGCCGAGATCCTGGGCTTCACCCGTCTGGTGGCCGAGGTCTGCGCCCGGCTCAAGGTGATGCCGGGCGAAGACGGCGCGGGCTTCCGCGCCATCACCAACGCCGGCGGCGACGGGGTGCAGGAGGTGCCGCATTACCACCTGCATATCCTGGCCGGCCGGCCGCTGGGGCGGATGCTCCTGAAAGCGTGATCGCGCGGCCGGCCCGAATCGGGCACCGGAATGCGGGGGGCGGGCTGGACAGTCCCGCCCCCCTGTCGTCATAGTGCCCGCCGTCCGGGACCGGGCCGGCGCCGCATCCGGGCGGCCGCTCGTGCCCAAGACCGCAAGGGGGGGAAGACCATGTCTCATCGCCAGAGCCATGACGGGGGTGTCGATCGGGGGCGCCGCCGCCTGACGCTGGGGGCGCTGGGCGCCGCGGCGGCCCTGGCCGCGCCGGGGGTCTTGCGCGCGGCCGATGTGCACGTCCTGCGCCTGCATCAGTTCCTGCCGGCACAGAGCTTTGTTCCGGCGCAGATCCTCGACCCCTGGGCCGATGCGATCGAGACTGCCTCCGAGGGCCGGCTCAGGATCCAGCGCTTTCCCTCGATGCAACTGGGCGGCAAGCCTCCCGAGCTGATCGATCAGATCACCGACGGGATCGTCGACATCATCTGGACCTTGCCGGGCTATACGCCGGGGCGGTTCCCCCGCATCGAGGCCTTCGAGCTGCCCTTCCAGGTGCGCGATGCCCGCGGCGCCTCGGCCGCCTTGTGGGAGATCGCCGAGAGCGACCTTTCCGCAACCGAATTCCGGGCGATGAAGCTTCTGGGAACCTGGGTGCACGGGCCGGGCGTGCTGCATGTCGCGCGGCCCGTCGCGCGGCTCGAGGACATGGCCGGGCTGCGGTTGCGCGCCCCCTCGCGCGCGACGGCGCTGATGCTCGAGGGGATGGGCGCGCAGGCGCTGGGCATGCCCGTGCCCGCCGTCCCCGAGGCGCTGGCGCGCGGGGTGATCGACGGCGCGCTTCTGCCGTGGGAGGTCACCTCCTCGATCAAGGCGCCGGAGCTGGTGCATTACCACACCGAATTCCCCGACCGCGGGATCTATGTGGCCAGCTTCATCCTGGCGATGAACCGCACCGCCTTCGACCGCCTGCCCGCCGATCTGCAAGCGGTGATCGAGGCGCAGTCGGGCGCGGCCTTCTCGGCGCAGGCCGGCGCGCTCCAGCAGGGCGCGGACGCCCCCGCGCGCGAGGTGGCCCGGGACTTGGGCAACCAGATCACCATGCTCGATGCCGCCGAGGCCGCGCGCTGGGAAGCCGCGGGTGGCCCGGTGATCGAGCGCTGGCTGTCCGAGATGGCCGAGGCCGGCATCGACGGCACGGATCTGCTGGCGCGGGTGCGCGCGGCCATCGCCCGCCACGGCGGCTGAGAGGGACGATGCACGACGCCCGTCGATCCGCCGCCCGGCTGGGTGCGCGCCTGGCGCAGGGGCTGGCCCTGGCGGGTGGCGCGGGGCTTCTGGCCGGGGTGGGGCTGGTCTGCCTGTCGGTGGCGGGCAATGCCGTGGCCAAGATCGGGCTTTCGCCCTGGCTGGCGGCGACCGCGCCCGACTGGGCGGCCGCGATCCGCGGCTCGGGGATCGGCCCGATCCGCGCCACCTATGAGGTGATCGAGCTGGGCGCGGGCTTTGTCATCTTCGCCTTCCTGCCCTGGGCGCAGGCCAGCGCCGGACATGCCCGCGTCGAGGCGCTGACCCATTGGCTGCCGGCGCGCGCACTGGCCGCGTTGGACCGGCTTTGGGATATTGCGATGACGCTGGCGCTGGCGATGATTGCCTGGCGGCTGGGGGCGGGGATGCTGGCACAGATGGACAGCGGCGAAACCACCTTTCTTCTGCGCATTCCGGTCTGGTGGGGCTATGCGCTGGCGCTGGCCGGGGCCTGGGGGGCGGCGCTCGTGGCCGCGCTTTCGGCACTTGCCCCGCGCGAGGAGCCGGCATGAGCGATCTGACGCTGGGCTTTGTGTCCTTTCCGCTCCTTCTGGTGCTGATCTTCCTGCGCGCGCCGATCGGGCTGGCGATGCTGGCGGTGGGCGCGGGTGGGCTGATGGTGCTGACCGGCGGGCCGGCCACGGTGCTGGCCATGCTCAAGAGCCAGAGCTTCTCGACCTTTGCCTCGTATAACCTCGCGGCGATCCCGATGTTCCTGCTGATGGGGAACCTGGCCGCGCTGGGGGGGATGAGTGCGGCGCTCTTTGCCGCGGCGCGTGCGGTGATCGGGCATCGGCGCGGCGGCATGGCGATGGCCGCCATCGGTGCCTGTGCGGGCTTCGGGGCGATCTGCGGCTCGTCGCTGGCCACGGCGGCGACGATGGGGCAGGTGGCGCTGCCCGAATTGCGCCGCGCCGGCCATTCGGGCGGCTTCGCGGCGGCGACGCTGGCGGCGGGCGGCACGCTGGGTGTGCTGATCCCGCCTTCGGTCGTTCTGGTCGTCTATGCGATCCTGACCCAGCAGAACATCGCTCAGTTGTTCCTGGCGGCCATGGTGCCGGGGCTTCTGGCGGCGCTCTTCTATGCCGGGGCGGTGGCGCTCTATGTCCGTGCCCACCCCGATGAGGGTCAGCCCACCCCGGCGCTGCCCTGGCGCGCGCGGCTTCTTGCGCTGGTCCGCATCTGGCCGGTGGCGGGGCTTTTCGCGCTGGTCGTGGGCGGGATCTATGGCGGCTGGTTCACCCCGGTCGAGGGCGCCGCCGTCGGCGCGGCCGGCGCTTTCGTCATCGCCCTTGCCGGCGGCGGGATCACGCTTGCCCGGCTGGGCGCGGCGCTGCTCGAGACGGCGCGGACCTCGGCGATGATCTTCTTCATCCTGCTGGGCGCGGCGCTCTACAACAGCTTCCTGGCGCGTGCGCAGGTGCCCCAGGAGCTGTCTTCGCTGGTCGCGGCCTCGGGGCTGGGGCCCTGGGCGGTGCTGGGGCTGATCTTGCTGCTCTACCTCGTGCTGGGCTGCCTGATGGACAGCCTGTCGATGATCCTGCTGACGATCCCGATCTTCTTTCCGCTGGTCATGGGCCTCGACTTCGGCCTTGCGCCCGATCATGTGGCGATCTGGTTCGGCATCCTTGTCCTGATCGTGGTCGAGGTGGGGCTGATCACGCCGCCGGTGGGGATGAACCTCTTTGTCATCCAGGCTCTGGACCGCACGGTGCCGATCTCGGCGACCTATGGCGCGGTCCTGTGGTTCGTGGCCGCCGACATGGCGCGCGTGGCGCTTCTGGTGGCGGTGCCGGCGGTGACGCTTTTCCTGCTCTGATCGGCGCAAGCCCCCTTCCAAATCCCGGCATCTGTGTCAGCATGGACCCAGGAGAAGGAGAGGCATCACCATGCAAGTTTCCCGTGATTTCAAGGGCCAGACGGTCATCACCACCTTCGAGATGACGCCGGGCACCGCCGCCGACCTGATGGAGGCGCTGCAAGACGCCTATCACAAGTTCATTCGCCATCAGCCGGGCTTCGTGGCCGCTGGGCTGCACATGAACGACGCCCAGACCCGGATCGCCAATTACAGCCAATGGGAACGCCGCGAGGATTTCCAGGCGATGCTGCGCACCCCCGAGATGCGCGAGCGCAACCGCCATATCGCCACGCTCTGCACCAGCTTCGAGCCGGTCATGTACGAGGTGACGGGCGTCCTGTGATCCCGCGGCCGCGGCCTGCCGCTCTCACGCGACGGCCGGAGGCGGGCGGTGCGGTGGGACGGGTCGGCGCAGGGGGCTTGCGCTGGCGGCGCGGGCGGCCAATCTGGGCGCATGGATTCGCATCTGTCCCCCCGCGCGCTGCCGCAGGCGCCCGCCGACCCGGCGCTCGCCGCGGCGCTTTATGAATGGCTGCGCGAACTGGGCGCGGATGAGGCCATCTGCGATGCGCCGCTCGACCGCACGGTCGCGGCGCCTGCGCCGGAACCCGCCGCCGGGGTGGGGCCGGGCGCCGGCGCAGCCGGGGCCCTCGGCGCGCGGGGGCTCGATGCCCCCGAAGCCGATCCCCCCGGCCATGGGCGGGATCCGCGCGCCGAAGCCATGCCGGGTGCGCATCTCCTGCGCCCCGCGCCCGCAGCCCCCGCCCGCCGCGAGGCCCAGGACGCCCGCGCCCGTCTCGACCGCGCGGTGGCCGAGGCCCGCGCCGCCGCCACCGCCGCCCGCGACCTTGACGCCCTGCGTGCGGCGCTTGCGGCCTTTCCCCATTGCGAATTGCGCCAGGGCGCGCGCTCGTGCGTCTTTGCCGACGGCCATCCCGGCGCGCGCCTTCTGATCCTGGGCGAGGCGCCGGGCCGCGACGAGGACCGCGAAGGCCGCCCCTTCGTGGGCCGCGCAGGCCAGCTCCTTGATCGGATGTTCGCCGCCATCGGCCTTGAGCGTCGGGCCGAAGACCCTGCCCGCGCGCTCTACATCACCAATGTCCTGCCCTGGCGGCCCCCGCTCAACCGCGACCCCACGTCCGAGGAAATCGAGATGCTGTTGCCCTTCGTGCAGCGCCATGTCGAGCTGGTCGCCCCCGAGATCGTCGTCTTGATGGGCAACACGCCCTGCGCCGCGGCGCTGGGCCGGCGCGGCATCCTGCGCCTGCGCGGCACCTGGACCGAAGCCTTCGGCCGCCCGGCGTTGCCGATGACGCATCCGGCCTATCTCCTGCGCCAGCCGCTGGCCCGGCGCGAGGCCTGGGCCGACCTGCTGGAGATCGCCCATCGGCTGGGCCTGCCGCCGGGGTGACCCAACGCCACCCACGGCATTGGCATTTGGCAGGGTGGGACATATGCACTAGATGGAATGCGGGCATGCGCGACGGCCCGGCGTTCCGGCAACCAAGGATCATCTCATGCGATTTCTCGGCCGCGGTTTGATGGGGCTCTTCGGCCTTGCGATGACGCTTGCGTTCCTGGCAATCGCGGGCTGGCAGGTCGTCTCGGCGTTGCAGGCGCGCTCGGCGGCGAAAACGGCCCCGCCCGTCGCGCGCGAGCGCCTGCTGGCCGCGCCGGTGGCCCTCTATCAACCCGGCCTCTTGGCCCCCGAGATCGTCACCCATGGCGAAATGCGCGCCTGGCGCCGGCTCGAGCTGCGCGCCGCCGCCGCCGGCCGGATCGTCGAGACCGCGGAAGGGTTCGTCGATGGCGGCCGCGTCGAGGAGGGCACGCTTCTGGCGCAGGTCGACCCCGCCGAGGCCCGCGCCGCGCGCGACACTGCCGCCGCCGCCCTGATCGAGGCCCGCGCCGCCGCCGCCGAGGCCGAGCGCGCCCTGACCATCGCCGCCGACGATCTGACCGCCGCGCGCGCCCAGGTCGAACTTCGTCGCGCTGCGCTGGAACGGGCGCAGACGCTCGACGCGCGCGGGATCGGCCGCACCGCCGATGTCGAAACCGCGCAGCTGGCGCTGTCGGCGGCCGAACAGGCGGTGCTGAACCGCCGCGCCGCGCTGTCGCAGGCCGAGGCCACGCGCACCCGCAGCGCCGCGGCCGCCGATCGCGCCGCCATTGCGCTGCGCGAGGCCGAGCGCACCCTGGCCGACACCGAGATCCGCGCCCCCTTTGCCGGCCGGCTGTCGGGGGTGGATGTGGTCGCCGGCAACCTGGTGCAGCGCAACGAACGGCTGGGCGAACTGATCGACCCGCGCGCGCTCGAGGTGGCCTTCCGCGTCTCGACGGCGCAATTCGCGCGGCTGGCCGGGCCGGGCGGGCAATTGCCGCGGCTGGAGCTGACCGTGAACCTGCCGGGCGGACCCGACGTTCCGGCGCGGCTGGAACGGGTCGATCCGGCGGTGGCCGACGGCCAGACCGGGCGGCTTCTCTATGCGCGGCTGGACCGGCCGATGGGCCTGCAACCGGGCGATTTCGTCACCGTCCGCCTGCACGAACCCGAATTGCCCGATGTCGCGCGGCTGCCGGCGGTGGCGGTGGTGCCCGATCCCGGCGGGCGCACCGGCACCGTTCTGGTGCTGGGCCCCGAGGATCGGCTCGAATCCGCCTCCGTCCGCATCATCCGCCGCCAGGGCGACGACGTGATCGTCGAGGCGCCGCTGGCCGGCCGCGAGGTGGTGCAGGAACGCACGCCGCTTCTGGGCGCAGGCCTCAAGCTGCGCCCGATCCGCGACGGCCAGCCCCCCGCCGAGGACACCACCGGCATGATCCGGCTGGACCCCGAGCGGCGCGCGCGGCTTCTGGCCTATCTCGAAAGCGCGCGCGATCTGCCCGAGGCGATGCGGGCGCGCGCGCAGGCGGCGCTGGAACAGGATCTGGTCCCCGAACAGATGATCGCGCGGATCGAATCGCGGATGGGAGGCTGAGCCCGTGACCGACACCCCCCCGACCCCCGATCCCGAGAACACCGGCCGCGAGAATAACGGCCCCGAAAATAACGGCGCCACGCCCAACCTGCCCGCGCGCCGCCCCGAGGATCTGCCGCGCCTGGCCGACCGGCCCGCCGCGCAGGCGGCCGACAGCCCCGCCGATTACACCCGCGCCCCCGAGCCGGGCCGGACCGCGGGTCTCGTGTCGCTCTTCACCCGTCACAAGACGCTGGCCAATATCCTTCTCGTGGTGATCCTTGTCGCCGGGCTGGCCGCCATGCCGCGGCTGCGCGCGCAGTTCTTCCCCGACATGGCCGTCGACGAGATCTCGGTTTCCGTGATCTGGGAAGGCGCCTCACCCGAGGATGTGGATCGCGCCATCGTGCAGGTGCTCGAACCCTCGCTGCTGGTGGTCGAGGGGGTGGAAAGCTCGTCCTCGCGCGCGTCGGAGGGGCGGGCGGTCATCTCGCTTGAATTCGAGCCAGGATGGGACATGGGCCGCGCGGTCGACGAGGTCGAGACCGCCGTGGCCCAGGCCGAGGATCTCCCCGAGGAGGCCGAGGATCCCGAGGTCACCCGCGGCGCCTGGCGCGACACGGTCACCGATCTGGTCCTGACCGGGCCCATGGCGCTGGATCAGCTGGGGCAATTGGCCGACGAACTGGTGGCGCGGCTCTATGCCGAAGGGGTGACGCGCACCACGATCCAGGGCTTTGCCGCGCCGCAGGTGGTGGTCGAGGTGCCCTCCGAGAACCTCGTGCGCCATGATCTGACGCTGCGCGAGATCGCGGCGGTGATCGGCGCCGAGGCCGCCACCGCGCCGGCGGGCGACGTGGCTTCGGGGGGCGCGCGCGTGCGCACCGGCGAGGAGCGGCGCAAGGTCGCCGAGATCGCCGGGCTGGTGTTGCGCGCCGAACCCGACGGCAGCCTTCTGACATTGGGCGATGTGGCGCAGATCCGCCGCGAGGGGGCCGACCGCAATCGCGCCTATTTCGTGGGCGACGATCCGGCCGTGTCGATCAATGTCTCGCGCTCGGCGCAGGGCGATGCGATCGGGCTTCAGCAAAAGGTCGAGAAGGTCGTGGCCGAGATGCAGGCCACCCTGCCGGCCTCGGTCACGATCGAGCTGACACGCACCCGCGCCGAGATGATCGGCCAGCGGCTGAGCCTTCTTCTGGAAAACGGCGCGATGGGGCTGGGCCTTGTCCTGGTGCTGCTGTTCCTGTTCCTGAACGCGCGCACGGCCTTCTGGGTGGCGATGGGTATCCCGGTGGCGATGATGGCCGCCATTGCCATGATGTACATGGGCGGGCTGACCCTCAACGTCATCTCGATCTTTGCGCTGATCATCACGCTGGGGATCGTGGTCGACGATGCCATCGTGGTGGGCGAACACGCCGATTTCCGTGCCCGTCATCTGCGCGAGCCACCGCTTCTGGCCGCCGAGAACGGCGCGCTGCGGATGCTGGCGCCGGTCTTTGCCTCGACGCTGACCACGATCATCGCCTTTGCCGGGCTGGTCATCATCGGCGGGCGCATGGGCGACATGATCCGCGATATCCCGCTGACGGTGATCGCGGTGCTGGCGGCGTCGCTGGTCGAATGCTTCCTGATCCTGCCCAATCACATGGTGCATGCGCTGGGCAAGGTGGGGCATGGCGCCTGGTATGACCTGCCCTCGCAGAAGGTCAACGAAGGCTTCGAGTGGCTGCGCGTCAAGGTGATGCGGCCTTTCACCCGCTTCGTGATCCGCGCGCGCTATCCGGTGCTGGCGATGGCGGGCTGCATCCTGGCCTGGCAGGTCAGCTGGGTGATCTCGGGCAAGGTGCAATGGCGCTTCTTCAACCCGCCCGAACAGGGGTCCATGTCGGCCAATTTCTCGATGCTGCCCGGCGCCTCGCGCGAGGATACCTTCGAGATGATGCGCGCGCTTCAGGCCTCGGTCGAGACGCTGGGCCAGGAGATGGAGGACAAGCACGGCGTCAATCCGATCCTGTTCATGATCGGGCAGGTGGGCGGCAATTCCGGCCGCGGTCTGGCCGGCGCCGATACCAAGGATCAGGATCTTCTGGGCTCGGTCTCGATCGAGCTGATCGACGCCGACCTGCGCCCCTATTCGTCGATGGAATTCGCCGGCCGGTTGCAGGCGGCGGCCCCGCGCCATCCGCTGCTCGAGGAAATCTCGATGCGCGCCTATCGCTCGGGCGGCACCGATGCCGCGATCTCGGTCGATCTGTCGGGCGCCGAGGCGCGCGAACTGAAATCGGCGGCCGAGGCGCTGAAGGCGGAACTGGCCCGCTACCCCGAGGTCTCGGCGATCGAGGACAACCTGGCCTTCGACAAGGCTGAGATGGTGCTGGACCTGACCGCGCAGGGCGAGGCCCTGGGCTTCACCCTCGAGGCGCTGGCCCGCGATCTGCGCGCGCGCATGGCCGGGATCGAGGCCGCCACCTTCCCCGACGGGCCGCGCTCGGCCTCGATCCGGGTCGAACTGCCGCCCGAGGATCTGCGCGCCGATTTCACCGAACGGCTCTATCTGCGCAGCCCCTCGGGGAACTGGGTGCCGCTGTCGGATATCGTGTCGGTGCGCATGCAGGACGGCTTTTCCTCGATCCGGCGCGAGGACGGCTTGCGCGTGGTGCAGGTGACGGCGGAATTGTCCGAGGACAATGCCCGCCGCGCCACCGAGATCATGCGCAGCCTGCGCGAGGAAATCCTGCCCCGCATCGCCGAACAGAACGGCATTGCCTGGACCATGACAGGCATGGCCGAGCAGGAGCGTGACTTCATGTCCGACGCGCTCCTGGGCCTCGTGCTGTGTCTTCTGGGGATCTACATCGTGCTGTCGTGGATCTTCGCCAGCTGGACGCGGCCCATGGTGGTGATGTCGGTCATTCCCTTCGGGCTGGTCGGCGCGATCTGGGGGCATTGGTTCTGGGATCTGCCGCTGTCGATGTTCGCCGTGGTCGGGCTGATCGGGATGTCGGGGATCATCATCAACGATTCCATCGTTCTGGTGACGACGGTCGATCAGCATGCGCGTCGCCACGGGCTGCATCAGGCGATCGTCGAGGCGGTGTCCGAACGGCTGCGGCCGGTGTTCCTGACCACGGCGACCACGGTGCTGGGGCTGGCGCCGATCCTCTATGAACGCTCGAACGCGGCCACCTTCCTCAAGCCCACGGTCATCACGCTGGTCTACGGGCTGGGCTTCGGGCTGATCATCGTGCTGTGTATCGTGCCGGCGATCCTGGCGGTGCAGATGGATGCCGGGCGGCAGATCCGCGCCTTCCAGCGCGGGCTGCGGGTGCCGGGGCTGCGGCTGGCCTTCGGCACGGCGGCGCTGGCGCTGGCGGGGGCCTTTGCGCTGACGCTGGGCCGGGCGATGGCGACCGGGGCGGAGCTGCTGCCGGCGCTGGCCACCTATGCCGGGCTGGTCGTGGTCATCGTGGCGCTGGCGGGGCTGGCCGCCCCGGTCCTGCGGCGGCGCGCGCGAACGGGGGCGACGTTGCCCGCCGAGTGATCGGCGGGCCCTGCCGTTTGCGTAGGGCCCGGCTGGTGTTTTCGGGGGATGGGGGAAAGAGGGGCCTCAGCCCTTGCAGCCGGCGATCTCGACCGCGCCGGTGCGGCCCAGAACGGTCAGCACCACGCGCGAGCGGTCCAGCGCGAAGGGCTGGGCCTCGGGCGGGACCAGATCGGCCTCGGAGACCAGATGCCCCTTCTCGCGCCGGGTCCGGGTTTCGGACACCCAGATATCGGCGCCGGGCAATTCGACCAGCGTCACCTCGTTGCCGCCCAGATTGGGGGCGGTGATCTCGGCGCGCAGGCGCAGCCCGTCGCGGATCGGGCTGACGTCACAGCGGGCGGCGCCCGGCGCCGGGCGCGGCGTCGCGCCCAGGGCGGCGCGGATCGCGGGATCGGGGGTGCCCTTGCCGTCCAGATCGCCCGAGAGCGTCAGCGCCACGGGCATGCAGATGTGATTGCACAGGCCGATCTCGATCTTTGCCGACAGATGGACCGGGCGGGCGGGGTCGCGGGGCGTGATCTCGAGCGGCAGGACCAGCGCGTCCTTGTAGCCGATCGAGCGCATCCCGTTCAGGTCGAAGACCTGCGGCGTGGGCCAGTGAAAGCGCACCGCGCCCAGGTTGCGCGAGCCCGAGAAGTCAAAGCGCGGCGGCACGCCGGCGTCCCCCGGTGCCCGCCAATAGGTCTTCCAGCCGGGTTCGAGCCGCAAATCCAGCGCTGCCATATGTGCGCCGTCGGGGGTCTGCCAGCCGGGGCGCAGCCCGGCGCCGTCAAGGCCGGGGGCCAGCTCGCCCGCGCCCGCGGCCGGGGCAAGCGGCGCAAGCAGGGCGAGGGCGAGGACAGGCTGACGGAGAACCCCGAGCAGGACCCCGAGACGCGACCGCGATCCGGATGCGATGCACCGGACCCGACGCCCGGCCGGAGGAAACACGGGCAAGCGGCGCGACTCGGAGGTGGTTCTGCTCATGTTTCAGGACTTACGACGCGACCTCGGGCAAGCAAAGTCACAAGTACTTCATCGGCGGGGCCGCCGGGGGCGGGCCGGGCGGCGGGCGCTTGCCTGCGGCGCCTGCGCGCGCAACTATGTCAGACGGCGCAGCCGGTGCCGCAGGGGCGGGCCGCGCGGGGCGCAGGACGACATATCGGACGGGCAGGGCGGGTGGTGCGCACCGGTCCTGCGTGTCGAGCATCGGGGCCGAAGATGGATCTGAGCGGGAAATTCCTGATCGCAATGCCGGGGATGGGCGATCCGCGGTTCGCCCATAGCGTGGTGCTGATCTGCGCGCATTCCGAGGCGGGCGCGATGGGGGTGATCGTCAACAAGCCGGGGCTGGTGCATGACGGCCCCGAGGGCTTTGCCGAACTGCTGGAGCAACTGGATATCCCGGCCGGGCCCGGCGTGCAGCGGGTGCCGGTGCAATATGGCGGGCCGGTCGAGCCGGGGCGGGGCTTCGTGCTGCATTCGGGCGAATGGTTCCACCGCGAGGGGACGATGTGGCTGGGGGCGGATCTGGCGATGACCAGCACGCGCGATATCCTGGTGGATCTGGGGCAGGGGCAGGGGCCTTCGCGCGCGCTTCTGGCGCTGGGCTATGCCGGCTGGGGGCCGGGCCAGCTCGAGGCCGAGATCCTGGAAAACGGCTGGTTGACCGCGGATGCCGATACCGAGCTGGTGTTCCAGCCGGGCACCGACGGCAAGTGGGATGCGGCGCTGCGGGCGCTGGGGATCGACCCGGTGACGCTGTCGGCGGCCGCCGGGCACGCCTGACGGCGGTTTTGCGGCATGGGGAAGCGGCGCGCTGGTGGGAGCGCCCGCTTGCCCCATCGAGGGGCGCGCGGGCGCCGGGGCCCTGCGGCCCCGAAGGGGCGCGGGATCAAGCGAGGCGCGCGGGATGGATGGGGCTGCGGCCCTTGCGCCGGACGGGGCGGTCTGGTTTGGGCCAGCCGCCGGTCTGCAAGCGGGCCTTAGCCGCGCGGCGCGGCGGCCCGGCGCAGCCGGTCGTTGATGGCGCGGCCGAGGCCCGTCTCGGGGATCGGCGCGACCGCGATGCCGCTACCGCCGCGCCCTGCGGCCAGCGCATCGGCCGCGCGCAGGAGCGCAAAGAGCCGGCTCGCGGCCTCGGTCGTGTCGCCCGCGGGCGACAGGTTCAGATCGCCCGCGACCGACCCGAAGCCGATCAGCACCTCGTCCCCCAGCGCTGCGGTCGCGTTCAGCCGCACCGCCGCCTCGGGGGCGTAATGCGAGGCCAGCTGCCCCGGCGCGGCGGGCCGGGCGGGCGTCATCTCCTGGCCCGCGCGGGTGCCCGCAACGGTCTCGATCTCCTCGAGCGCGAGGCCACCGGGGCGCAGCAGACGCAGCGGATCGGGGGCGATGATCGTCGATTCCACGCCGACGGTGCAGGGCCCGCCGTCCAGAATGCCCGCGATCCGCCCCGAGAGCCCTTCGGCGACATGCGCCGCAGCGGTGGGGCTGATCCGCCCCGAGGGATTGGCCGAAGGCGCCGCCAGCGGCCGGTCCGTTTCCCGCAGGAGCGCCTGCGCCAGCGGATGCGCCGGCACCCGCAGCGCCACCGTCGAAAGCCCCGCGGTCACCAGATCACAGACCGCGCCCGCGCGCAGCGGCACCACCAGCGTCAGCGGCCCCGGCCAGAAGGCGCGCGCCAGCGCCAGCGCCTGGCCCTCGATGCGGGCGATCACCTGCGCCGCGGCCAGATCGGGGACATGCACGATCAGCGGGTTGAACGCGGGCCGGCCCTTGGCGGCATAGATCCCCGCCACCGCGGCCGGGTCGGTCGCATCCCCGCCCAGGCCATAGACGGTCTCGGTCGGGAAGGCGACCAGACCGCCTGCGCGCAGCAGCGCCGCAGCGGCGGCGATCCCGGCAGTGTCGGGCGACAGGATCCGCGTCTGGCTTGACATTGCGTGAGGCCCCCCGGCATGACGCAGCGTTGCGGGTTGATGGGGTCTGACCTTGCGGTAACCTTGACCCCTGACTAGGACGGACATAGGCGCCCCCGCGGCGAAAGCCAAGGCGCCTGTCGGGGGGGGAGTGTCATGAGCTATCGCGCGCCGGTTGGCGAATTCCGTTTCATCCTGGACGAGGTGGTGCCGCTGGCGCCCGTGGCCGCCGAGGCGCGCTTTGCCGAGGCCACGCCCGAGACCGTCGAGGCGATCCTGACCGAGGCCGGGCGCATGTGCGATACCGCCCTGGCGCCGCTGAACCGGGCGGGCGACCTGCATCCGGCGCGGCTGGAAAACGGGGTCGTGCGCGCCACGCCCGGTTTCGCCGACGCCTATCGCACCATCGCCGAGGGCGGCTGGATCGGCCTGGCCGCGGGGCCCGAACACGGCGGCATGGGCCTGCCGCAGGCGCTGAACATGGCGGTCAATGACATGATGTCGGGGGCGTGCCTTGCGCTCCAGCTCAACCCGCTGCTGAGCCAGGGCCAGATCGAGGCGCTGGAGCACCACGCCAGCCCCGAGATGCAGGCGCTCTATCTGCCCAGGCTGATCTCGGGGGAATGGTCGGGCACGATGAACCTGACCGAACCGCAGGCGGGATCGGATGTGGGCGCGCTGCGCAGCAAGGCCGAACCGCGCGGCGACGGCACCTATGCGATCACGGGCCAGAAGATCTTCATCTCGTGGGGCGACAGCGACATCACCGCGAATGTCTGCCACCTGGTGCTGGCGCGGTTGCCGGGGGCGGCGGCGGGCACCCGCGGGATCAGCCTGTTCATGGTGCCCAAGTATCTGCCCGACGCCGACGGCAACCCCGGCGCGGCCAACAGCCTCAAGGTGGTCAGCCTCGAGCACAAGATGGGGCTGCATGGCTCGCCCACCTGCGTCATGGCCTTCGAGGGGGCGACGGGCTTCCTGGTCGGGGCGGAAAACCGCGGCATGGCGGCCATGTTCACGATGATGAACAACGCCCGGCTGGCGGTGGGGGTGCAGGGCATCGGCGTGGCCGAGGCCGCGCTTCAGAAAGCCACCGCCTATGCCGCCGAACGCGCGCAGATGGGCGTGATCGCGGGCCATCCCGACGTGCGGCGGATGCTGGCCACGATGCGCGCCGATGTCTTTGCCGCGCGGTCGATCGCGCTGGCCTGTGCGGTGGCGCTCGACATGGCGCGGGCCGCGGGCGGGGCGGATTGGGCGGCGCGGGCGGCGTTCCTGACGCCCATCGCAAAGGCCTTTGGCACCGAGGTGGGCATCCGCGTGTCCGAAACCGGCGTGCAGGTGCATGGCGGCATGGGCTATGTCGAGGAAACCGGCGCCGCGCAATTCTGCCGCGACGTGCGCGTGACCGCGATCTACGAGGGCACCAACGGCATTCAGGCGCTGGATCTGGTCGGGCGCAAGATGGCCGATGGCGGCGAGGCAGCCTTCCGCCTGTTGCAGGAGATCGAGGACGGCGCCGAGGATGCCCGCGCCCGCCTGCCCGATCTGGCCGGCAAGGTCTGGGCCGCGGCCGAGACCCTGCGCGAGGCGACCGAGACGCTTCTGGCGCAGGACATGCCCGACCGCTCGGCCGGGGCGGTGGCCTATCTGATGGCCTTTGCCCGCGTGCTGGGGGCACATTACCACCTGCGCGCGGCCCTGGCCGACCCCACGCGCGAAAAGCTGGCGCGCGTCTATATCTTGCGGCTTCTGCCCCATTATGCCGCGCATCTGGTCGAGGCGCGCGCGGGCTTGGGCGATCTTTCGGCGCTGTCGGATGCGGATCTGGGCTTGTGAACGCGCCGATCCGATACCCCTGGACGGCCCCGCCCGAGCCCGGCGCGGCGCTTGAGGTGGCGCCGGGCGTGCTGTGGCTGCGGCTGCCTCTGCCGATGGCGCTCGATCATGTCAATTGCCTGGCGCTCGACGATGGCGACGGCTGGACGCTGGTCGATACCGGCTTTGACAGCCGCCGGTCGCGCGCGATCTGGGAGGGGCTTCTGACCGGGCCGCTGGGCGGGCGGCCGGTGCGGCGCGTCCTGGTCACGCATTACCACCCCGACCACGTGGGCCTTGCGGGCTGGTTCATGGCGCGCGGCGCGGAACTGGTCACCTCGCGGCTGTCGTGGCTCTGGGCGCGGATGCTGACGCTCGACGTGCAGCCGCTGCCCACGGCGCAGACGCTGGACTTCTGGCGTGACGCGGGCCTGCCGGAAGACGAGCTGGCGCGGCGCGCGACCGAACGGCCCTTCAACTTTGCCGATTGCGTGCATCCCCTGCCCTATGGCTTCACCCGGCTGAGCGAGGGCGACATCTTCCACGCCGGCGGGCGGACGTGGGACGTGCGCATGGGCGATGGTCACGCGCCCGAGCATGTCACCCTGTGGAGCCGCGACGACGATCTGGTGATCGGGGGCGATCAATTGTTGCCGTCGATTTCCGCCAATATCGGGGTCTATGCCTCGGAACCCGACGCCGATCCGCTGGCCGACTGGCTGGACGCCTGTGCGCGGCTGGCCAATCATGCCGAGGACCGGCATCTGGTTCTGCCGGGGCACAAGACGCCCTTCACCGGCCTGCCGGTGCGCCTGCGGCAGATGGCCGACAACCACATCGGCGCTTTGGCGCGGCTGCGCAGCCATCTGGAAACCCCGCGCACCGCGATCGAATGTTTCCCACCGCTGTTCGCGCGCGAGATCGGGCCAGCCGAGACCAACCTGGCGCTGGTCGAGGCGGTGGCGCATCTCAACCACCTCCTGCGCCGGGGCGAGGTGACGCGCACGCGCAGCGACACGGGCGCCTGGGTCTGGCGTTTGCCCTGAAGCCTGTGCGCGCCCCGAACGCCTGTGCCCCGAAAGCCCCGCCGCGCGGCGCAGATGCCTCAGCGCGGCGGGATCGGTTGATCGCCGGGGCGTTTGATGCTTTGGGGGGCGTGCCCTCCCCCAGCGCCCGAGGTTCCGATGACCCCGCTCCGCCCCCTCCGCCTGCTTCTGACCCTGTTGCTGCCGCTTGTTCTTGCGGCCTGTGGAGCCTCGACGGTCTGGGCCCCCGACGAAGAGGTCGCCCGCGCGGCCCATGTCACCGGCGCGCCGCCCTCGATCACGCTTTATACGGTCATCTCGACCAATACCGGGGCGGGGGGGCATTCGTCGCTGCTGATCGACGGCACGCAGCGCGTCCTGTTCGATCCGGCGGGCACCTTCTATCACCCCTGGGTGCCCGAGCGGAACGACGTGCTCTATGGCATCACCGAGCAGATGCGGAAGTTCTACATCGACTACCACGCCCGCGAGACCTATTTCGTGCGCGACCAGAAGCTGGCCGTCAGCCTGGAAACCGCCGAGCGTCTGCGCGCCGCGGTCGAGGCGCATGGCGCCGCGCCCAAGGCCTTCTGCGCCAATTCGGTGGCCCAGGTGCTGCGCACGATCCCCGAATTCAAGGATCTGCCGGGGGGCTTTTCGCCGGTGCGCCTGTCGGCGGCCTTCGGTGCGCTGCCGGGCGTGGTCACGCATGACCATTACGACGGCGACCCGGCCAACAATTCGGGCGTGCTGATGATCGAGGCCGAACGCGCCCGCGAGCTGGGGATCGAGCGTCCGGCGGGGCATTGAGCGGCGGGGGGCTTGCGGGCGGGGCATTGAGCGGCCCCGCCCGCAAGCCACCTGTGCGCGCGGGCGGTCAGCCGAAGCTGAACAGCCCCAGATAGAGCGCGGCCAGCCCGCCCAGGATCGCTACCAGCGTGTTGCGCGTGGCCATGCCGCAGACAATGGCGGCCAGCGCCGCCAGCAGGCGCGCGGGGTCGGTCTGCCCGCCCGTGGCCGCGGGCCACAGCACCAGCGGCGCCACCAGCCCCGGCATGATCGCCACCGCCGTGTAGCGCAGATGCCGCAGCGCCCAGTCGGGCAGCGGCCGCCGCCCCAGCGCGCCCAGGAACGAGAAGCGCAGCCCGAAGGTGCCCAGCCCCAGAAGCACGATCACCGTCCAGATGTCGGTGGGGGTATAGCTGGTCATGGTCATGCCTCCCGCGTTTTCAGGACTGCCGCGCCCGGCGCCGGGCCAGCCAGGTTTCGGTCTGTGCACCCGCCGCCATGGCCGCCAGCGCCGCGATCAGAAGACCCATGCCGTTGGGCACGAACGACAGCGCCAGCGTGCCGGCGACCGACACGCCCGCCGCCACCAGATGCGGCAGGCTGCGCATCAGCGGCGCCACGATCGCCAGGAAGGTGATCGGCACCGCGAAATCCAGCGCGAATTCGGGCGGGATCGCCTGGCCCAGCACCGCGCCTGCCAGGGTTGCCACATACCAGCTGCCGCAGATCGGGGTGGCCGCGCCGAAGAAGATCGCCAGCTTGCCCCCCAGCGGCCGGGCCGGGTTGGCCTCGTAATCCTCGTGCGCCACGGCATAGGGCTGGTCGGCCATGAAATAGGCCAGCAGGGCCTTCTTCCAGGTGGGCGCGCGCCCGACATGCGGCGCGAGCGAGGCCGAATACATCGCCATGCGCAGGTTGACCGCCAGCGACGTGGCCAGCACCGCGATCATCGGCGCGTTGTCGTTCATCATCTGCAGCGCGGTGAATTGCGCCGCCCCGGCGATGACCAGGATCGAGAAGCCCATGATCTGGCTCAGCGGCAGGCCCGATTCCGCGGCCGACACCCCGAACAGCAGGCCAAAGGGCACGATCACCAGCAGGAAGGGAATGCCCCGCAGAAGGCCCAGAATATAGGCGGCGCGAATGTCACGCGCGGGGGCGGTGTCGGGGGTCCGGTCGGTCATCGCTTGTCCAGGGCTGTGGGATGGGCCAGTTGTAGTCGCGTGACCGGGCGGCGCAAGGCCCGTTGGCTTCGGGCCAATCCGTCTGGGGCCAATCACTTGGGGCCAACTCACTTGGGGCCGGGCACCTTCGGGAGAGACGGCGTGACGCTGGAACAGGATCGGATGATGCGGGACGGGGACGGGGATGCGGGGGTGCCTCTTGCGGGGCTTGCCGCGCTCGAGGCCGCAAGCGCGCTTGCGCTTGATCTTGCGCGCGGCGCCGAGACGCCCGCGCCCCCCGGAAGCTGGTCGATCCGCTGCGGGATCACGCCCGATCAGCGCGCCGCGGCGGCCGCACTCTACTGGGAGGCCTTCGGCGACAAGCTCGGCCGGGTGATGGGGCCGGCCCCCAGGGCGCTGCGCTTCATCGAACGGGTGATGGCGGCCGATCACGTGCTGGCGGCGGTGGACGATCGCGGGCAGGTGCTGGGCATCGCGGGGTTTCGCACCCGCACGGGCGCCTTCGTGGGCGGCGGGTTCGGCGATCTGGTCGCGGTCTATGGCCGGCTGGGCGCGCTCTGGCGCAAGAGCTGCCTGAGCGTGCTGGCGCGCGATGTCTCGCAACAGGGCTTCATGGTCGATGGTCTTGTCGTGGCCGAAGCCCACCGTGGCCGGGGCATCGGCACCGCGCTTCTCGAGGCGCTCTGCCTCGAGGCGCAGTTGCGCGGGCATCGCGCGCTGCGTCTGGACGTGATCGAGGAAAACACCCGCGCCCGCGCGCTCTACGAACGCATGGGCTTTACCGTCACCCACCGGATGCAGGTGCCGCTGGCGCGGGTGCTCTTTGCCTTCGGTGCGGCGCTGGCGATGGTGCGCGAAGTCTGAAAATGGGCGCGGCAAGGGGCGGCGCGCCGCCCCCCGCCCGGCGTCAGGGCGGCGTCAGACCAGCCCCTTGGCCTTGAACAATTCCAGCACGTCGACTTCGGGGCGGGCGCCGAAATGGCTGATGACCTCGGCCGCGGCGACGCAGCCCATCTTGCCCGCAACCTCGAGCGGGCGGCCGGTCACATAGCCGTAGATGAAGCCCGCGGCGAACTGGTCGCCCGCGCCGGTGGCATCGACCGGGGTCACGCTGTGCACCGGCACCTCGACGCGCTCGTCGCCGCGGATCAGCACCACATCGGCGCCCGAGCGGGTGCACACGACCAGTTCGCATTCCGCCGCGGCCTGCGCCAGCGCCTCATCGAGGTCGGTCTGGTAGAGCGATTCCCATTCGTGCTGGTTGCCGATGACGAAATCCATCTCGTCCTTGACCAGCCGGCGGAAGCTGTCGCGGTGACGGTCCACGCAGAAGGGATCGGACAGCGCGATGCCCGCGCGGCCCTTGCCGCGGTGAATGGCCTGCGCGGCCTTCAGGAAGGCGGCCTTGCCGTGGTCCTTGTCGAAGAGATAGCCCTCGAGAAACAGCGCTTCGGCATTCTCGGCGACATCGAGGGGCACATCTTCGGTGCCCAGATCGGCCGAGATCCCCAGATAGGTGTTCATCGAACGCTCGCCGTCGGGGGTGACGAAGATCATGCTGCGCGAGGTCGGCAGATCGGCATCCGCCACCGGCGGGTTGACGAAATCGGTGCCCTCGGCAGCCATCGAGGCGGCATAGAACCGCCCCAGCGCATCGTCGCGCACGCGGCCGATGAAGCCGGTGCTCAGACCCAGATTGCCCAGCCCGGCGATGGTGTTGGCGACCGAGCCGCCGGGGGCCTCGGTGCGGTTGGACATGGCGTCATAGAGCGTCTCGGCGCGGTCGCGCTCGATCAGCTGCATGATGCCCTTGCCGATGCCGGCGGCATCCAGAAAGGCGTCGTCCGTCTGGCTCAGCACATCGACGATGGCGTTGCCGATCCCCACGACCTGATAGCGTTTCACGCGGTTTTCTCCTCGGATTGACAGATGTCGGCGATCGGGCAGGCCGCGCAACGCGGTGCCCGTGCGGTGCAGATGTAGCGCCCATGCAGGATCAGCCAGTGATGGGCATGGCGCTGGAATTCGACCGGAATGCGGTCCTCGAGCGCGCGCTCCACGGCCAGCACGTCGCGGCCCGGCGCGATGCCGGTGCGGTTGGCGACGCGGAAGACATGGGTGTCCACGGCCTGCGCGGGATGGTGGAACCACATGTTCAGCACCACGTTGGCGGTCTTGCGCCCGACGCCGGGCAGCGATTCCAGCGCGGCGCGGCTTGAGGGGACCTGGCCGTCGAAATCCTCGATCAGGCGGCGCGACAGGGCGATGACATTCCTGGCCTTGTTGCGGAAGAGCCCGATCGTGCGGATATGCGCGATCAGGCCCTCCTCGCCCAGGGCCAGCATCTTCTCGGGCGTGTCGGCCACGGCGAACAGCCCGCGCGTGGCCTTGTTCACGCCCGCATCGGTGGCCTGGGCCGACAGCGCGACCGCAACCAGCAGGGTGAAGGCGCTGGTGTGCTCCAGCTCGCCCTTGGGTTCGGGATTGGCGGCCTGGAACCGGGCAAAGACCTCGCGGATGCGGGCATGGGGCAGGGGGGGCGATGCGCTCATGGCCGACAGCTATGCCGCGCGCGGGGGCAAGGGGCAAGCATCCCGTCGGAATTGTGGCGAATTGCGCGCAAAATGGGCAGCGTGTTAACCGGCTGTTGGCAGCGCCGGGGTCAAGATTTGGAAGGAATGTAACGTGGCAAGGGGTTCGGCTCATGGATCGCGGATATCCGCCCGAGGCGTTGCGTCCGGTTCAGGACGGCGCGGCCTGGGAACTGGTTCCGGGCTATGATCCCGCGCGCCGGGGGCTGCGGCTGGAAACCGCGGCCGCGGCGGCCGAGGCCGAGGCGGATGCCGTCTGGGAATGGGCGCTGGGCCCTTCGGGGCGGGGCGACCCGCAGGGGCCGGACGCGCGCGCGCCGTCGCCCGATCCGCGCGCGCCCGATGCGGCACGCCTGTTCGATGCGCGGGGCGCTCTTCTGGCCGAGGGGCTGGCCATTGCCGGCCCGCCGCTGTTCCTGCACGGCCCCGGCGGCGGCATGATCCGGGTCGACCGCATCGCCGTCGATGGCCGGGCCGAGGTGCTTCTTGCCTCCGAACCGCTGGAACCGGGGCAGGTCTATCCCGCCGCGCGGCAGGAGGCCCAGCCGGTCCTGGCCCTCGAGGCCGCCGATCTGGCCGCATTGCCCGCGCTGGGCGCCGGCACGATGATCGCCACCGACGAGGGCGAGCAACCCGTGGACTGGCTGCGCCCCGGCGACCGGGTGCTGACGCGCGACAACGGCTATCGGCCGATCCAGTGGATCGCGCAGCTCTCGTGCCGCGCGGATGCGGAGCGGATCGGGGCGCATCGGCTGGCGCTCGAGGCGCGGATCTTCGGCGCCGATCAGCCGCAGCGCGAACTGGTGGTCTCGGCCGGGCTGCGGCTTCTTCTCGGCGCGCCCGAGCTGCAATTGTGGTTCGGCGAGGCCGAGATGTTCGCCCGCGCCGATCAGATGCTGGCCGCGGCCCGGCCGGTTCAGGCGCAGCGCACCACGCAGGTCGAGACGCATGCGGGCGTCCCCCCCGCGCGCGAGGAACGCTTTTTCGTGATGGCGCTGCCTCGGCACGAGGTGATCCTGGCCGAAGGGCTGTGGGTCGAGACCTTGCAGGCCCACCCCGAGGTGCTGGCCCATCTGCCGCCCGATCAGGCCGGGGCGCTTGCCGCCCAGCTGGGCGCTGCGCATGCGCTTTCGGCGCGGGCCGAGCTGGCGGATTGGGAATTGCGGATGTTCACCATCGAAGCCGCGCGCCGCGCCCAGCTGGTCGCGGCCTGAGCGGGCTTTTGCGCGCACGGCACGAAGGTGGGCGCCCATGAGCACGGCACCCGTGGGCACACACCCGTGAGCACGGCGCCATCGAGCTGAGCCGTGTCCGCGCGCGCCACCACGATGACGGATGGCTGGCCCCTTGATCGGGGGCGGGGGCGCGTGTCGCGGTTTGGGGCGAATGCGCAAGGATCGGGTCGCGCGGGCGCGGCGGCTGGGCTAGCCTGAGCCTGCCCACCCCCGCGACAAGATCACCCCGCGACACGACCATCCCATCAGAAGACCGGACCCGCCGATGCCGACGCCCCCCCCGATGCCCGACGCGCCCCCCGCCCCCGCCGAGGACGGCTATCATTACCAGGTGATTGCCCGTGCCATCCGCGCGCTGGATGCCCACGAAGGCGCGCCGGTGCCGCTGGCGCGTCTGGCCGCTGATCTGGGCATGAGCCCTGCGCACTTCCAGCGTGTCTTTTCGGCCTGGGCCGGTGTGTCGCCCAAGAAATATCAGGAATATCTGGCGCTTGGGCATGCCCGTGCGCTGGCCTCGGCGGGGGTGCCCTTGGTCGAGGTGGCGCAGGGGGCGGGGCTGTCGGGGCCGGGGCGGCTGCATGATCTCTTCCTGCGCTGGGAGGCGATGTCGCCCGGCCAGGCCGCGCGCGCGGGCGCCGGGCTGTGCTTGCGCTGGGGCTGGTTCGACACCGCTTTCGGCCCGGCGCTGGTCATGGCCAGCGATCTCGGGATCTCGGGGCTGGCCTTCGCGGCCGAAACCGGCCCCGAGGCCGCCTTTGCCGATCTGGCCGGGCGCTGGCCCGCCGCGCGGCTGCGCGAGGCACCGGCCGAGATCGCACCCTGGGTCAAGGCGGCGCTGGGCCCGGCGATGGGGGCCCGCGGCGGTCCGGCCCCGCTCCATGTCCTTGGCGCGCCGTTCCAGATCAAGGTCTGGGAGGCGCTCTTGCGCGTCCCCGCGGGCGGGGCGACCAGCTATGCCGCCCTGGCCGAGGCCATCGGCCGCAAGGGCGCGGCGCGCGCCGTCGGCACCGCGGTCGGGCGCAATCCGGTCAGCTTTCTCATTCCCTGCCACCGTGTTTTGCGCGGCACCGGGGCGCTGGGCGGCTATCACTGGGGGTTGGGGGTCAAGCGCGCGCTTCTGGCCTGGGAGGGCGCGCGCGCCGAGGCCCCCACGGCCTGAGCCCCCACCCGCCCATTCGCCCGCCCTTGGGCAGAAATCCGCGCGTGATGCACGCGGGATGCGGCATCTGCCCGCGAACGCGCTATATTGCCCCCGATGCGCGCGCCACCAGAGCGCGCCGTGACGAGGCAAGCTGCGAAGAGGCATTGATGAACCCGAAATTTCCCCTTGCGCTGGCGCTTGCCAGCCTGACCCTTGCCGCCTGCACCGATCCTTACGGTTCGGGCACGCCCAGCGGCACCGGACCGTCGAACGCGCAATCGGGGGCGGTTGCGGGGGCGCTTCTGGGCGGCCTGTTCGGCGCCACGCGTCCCGGCGACGACCGGCTGACCAAGGGCATCGCCGGCGCGGCGGTGGGCGGGCTGATCGGCGGCGCCATCGGCGCCGATCTCGACCGCCAGGCCGCGGAGCTGCGCCGCGATATCGGCACCGACGGGGTGCGCGTGGTCAACACCGGCTCGGAGCTGGTCGTGACCATGCCCCAGGACGTGCTGTTCGCCACCGATTCCGCGACGCTGCGGCCCGATCTGACGCGCGACATCTATACGCTGGCCGGCAGCCTCAACCGCTATCCCGACACGCGGGTCGAGGTGATCGGCCATACCGACAACACCGGCTCGGCCAGCTACAACCAGAACCTGTCGCAGGCGCGCGCGAATTCGGTGGCGCGGGTGCTGATCGACGGGGGCGTGAACGCGGGCCGTGTGGTCGCCTATGGCCGCGGCGAGGATCAGCCCATCGCCTCGAACCTGACCGAGGAAGGCCGGGCCCAGAACCGCCGCGTGGAATTCGTCATCCGCCCGACCGGCGTCTGACGGCCCGAGACGGCCCGAGCGGACCGGCGCATGAAAAAGGGGCCCCTGCCGGCGTGGCGGGGCCCCTTGCATTTCTGCGTTCCGTCATGCGCCCGCGGGCGCGCGCCTCATTTCGGGCTGCGCTTGGCCAGGATGCGTTGCAGCGTGCGCCGGTGCATGTTGAGCCGGCGCGCGGTTTCCGACACGTTGCGGTCGCACAGCTCGTAGACGCGCTGGATATGCTCCCAGCGGACGCGGTCGGCCGACATCGGGTTCTCGGGCGGGGGCGGCAGGGTCTCGCCCCGCGCCAGCAGCGCATTGGTGATGTCATTGGCGTCGGCGGGTTTCGACAGGTAATCCGTCGCGCCGATCTTGACCGCGGCCACGGCGGTGGCGATCGCGCCATAGCCGGTCAGCACGACGATGCGCGCATCCGGGCGCTTCTCGCGCAGCAGCTCCACCACGTCGAGCCCGTTGCCATCCTCGAGCCGCAGGTCGATCACCGCATAGGCCGGCGGGTTGGCCTGAACGGCCGCCTTGCCCGCGGCCACGGTTTCCGCCGTCTGGGTGATGAAGCCGCGCTTTTCCATCGCGCGTCCCAGCCGGGTCAGAAAGGGAACGTCGTCATCGACCAGCAGAAGGGAAC
This sequence comes from Phaeovulum vinaykumarii, assembly GCF_900156695.1. Lineage (GTDB taxonomy): Bacteria > Pseudomonadota > Alphaproteobacteria > Rhodobacterales > Rhodobacteraceae > Bieblia_A > Bieblia_A vinaykumarii. Next base: position 777,665 of record NZ_FTOM01000001.1, on the reverse strand, counting down.
GGTCGGGACCCAGTTCCGCGAAATCTTCCTCAGCCATCTCCACCCCTCGCATTGCGTTTATCCTTGCTTCTAGGCCGTCGGGCGGCCCTGGTCAATTTTTCCTGTGACATAACCGCGCGCTATGGTGCCTATTGCCCCGCCGGTGCGGTCTTTGCCGCTTGCGATGCCGTCCAGGCATCCACGAAACAGGCCACGCGCGCCGCCATGTCCTCGGCTTCGACATCCCGATCGAAATTCTCCACGAACCCAAGCTCGGGGAACACCAGATAGGTCTGGGTGGAATGGTCGATCAGGTAATACTCGTCCTCCGGGTCGCGGATCTGGTAGAAGGTGCGATAGGCCTTCGAGGCCGCCTTCACCTGTTCGGGCGTGCCGGTCAGCCCGATCATCCGCGGATGCATCACATCGGTGAACTGGCGCAGGGTCTCGGGCGTGTCGCGCCCCGAATCGACCGAGATGAACACCGGCGTCACCATGCGCCCGCTGTCTTCCAGCGCCATCACCGCCAGCGCATTGCGCATGTTGTCCATGGGGCAGACATCCGGGCAGAAGGTATAGCCGAAATAAAGCAGCGTCGGCCCGGTGATGACATCGCGGTCGGTGACCTTGCGTCCGGTCTCGTCGGTCAGCGTGAACGGCCCCCCGATCGGTGCCGGCCGCCCGTCCACGCGGCATTGCGCGAACATGTCCGGTGCGGGACGCATCACGGCGTAACCGGCAACCCCGAGGCCCGCGATCGCAACAACGGCGGCCGCGATGGCGGCCTGTCTGGCGGGGATAGGCACCTCTGCCCCTCCTACGCGGATCTGCCGCCCATGCGCGGCATCGGTGAATTGATTGCGCAATTGGCAGGGACTATCAATGCCAAGTGCGCAGAAAAGAGACATTGCCATGACACCTACGCTTTCCCCGCAGCGCGAGACCCATTCCGACTGGGTTCGTCTGCGCACGCTGATCCTGTTGCGCTGGGGGGCGATCACCGGGCAGATCGCGGCGATCATCGTGGCCTATCTGTTCTATGACATCGCGCTGCGGCTCGACCTGTGTCTGGTGGTCGTGGGGGCGGCGATCGCGGTCAACATCGCGGCCTCGTCGCTGTTTCCCGAGAACCGCCGCCTGACCGAGACCGAGGCGATGGGGATGCTGCTGTTCGACACCGCGCAGCTGGCCCTGCTTCTGGCGCTGACGGGGGGCCTCAACAACCCCTTTGCGCTGCTGATCCTGGCGCCCGCGACCATCGCCGCGGCGGCCTTGCAGACGCGCTCGGCCATTGCGGTGGGGCTGGCCACGATCACCATGGTCTCGGTTCTGGGTTTCACCGACAGCCCGATTCTGACGCGATCCGGCGAAGCGATTGAAGTGCCAGAGATTTTCGCATTCGGCTTCTGGCTGGCCATCGTCATCGGGGTGCTGTTTCTGGGCCTTTATGCGCGCCGCGTCTCCTCCGAGATCCATTCGATGTCGGATGCGTTGCTGGCCGCGCAGATGGCGCTGTCGCGCGAGCAGAAGCTGACCGATCTGGGGGGCGTGGTCGCGGCCGCCGCGCACGAGCTGGGCACGCCGCTGGCCACGATCAAGCTGGTCTCGGCCGAGCTGGCCGACGAGCTTGAGGACCGGCCCGAACTTTGCGCCGATGCAGAGTTGATCCGCGATCAGGCCGACCGTTGCCGCGACATCCTGCGGTCGATGGGGCGGGCGGGCAAGGACGACCTGCATCTGCGCACCGCCCCCGTCATGGCGGTCCTGCGCGAGGCCGCCGAGCCGCATCTGGACCGCGGCAAGGACATCCTGTTCGACGCCTGCCCCGCGCCGGGCGGCCCCGAGCGGCAGCCCGTGATCTATCGCTTCCCCGAGATTATCCACGCGTTAAGGAACTTTATCCAGAACGCCGTCGACTTTGCCGATTCGACCGTCTGGGTTGAAGCCGAGTGGACCTCGGAACACCTTCTGGTGCGCGTCTGCGACGATGGCGCGGGCTATGCGCCGCAGGTCATCAACCGCATTGGCGACCCCTTCCTGTCCGCGCGCCGGCCCGAGACCGAACGCGGCAAGCGGCCGGAATACGAAGGCATGGGGCTGGGCCTGTTCATCGCCAAGACCCTGCTGGAGCGGACGGGGGCAAGTATCAGTTTTTCCAACGGAAAAGGCTGGCGCGGGCCGGATGATACGGGGCCGGTGCGCAAGGGCGCGGTGGTCGCGGTGGTCTGGCCCGCCGACCGTCTGATCGCCCCCGAGGGCGCGCTGGGCGAGAACGTCCCGATCCTGTCCTGACCGCGTCAGGGCGGGCCGCGCCGGCTTCGGTATACCGGCCTTTCGCTTTTCGTAACGGGGTTTAACGGCGGATTAACCAATATCACCGATGCTGATCTCAGGATCAGGGGAGCGATCGGTGATGTTTGAAACCTGGACACTGGCACTCGTCGTTGTGGGTAGTTCCGTCGGCTCGGCGCTTCTGGCGCTGATGCTGGTGGCCTTGCGCATGGGCAGCGGGAAGCGGGGCGTTTCCACCGCCGAACGGCCCCCGCTCGACGAGATCGTCTTTCTCTTCGACGACGAGATGCTGGTCGATGCCACCGCACCGGCCCGCGCGCTTCTGGATGCCGCGCCGATGGGGCCGACCGACTGGTCGCGCCTGTCGGCCTTTCTGGTGCCGCGCTTTGCCGATTTCGTCGCCACCATGTCCACGCTGGCCGATCGCGGGCGCATCGACATGATCGGTCTGCCCGGCCCGCATGGTGGTGCGCCGCTGCAACTGCGCGCCGAGGACATGAACGGGCTGGCCCGCATCACCCTGGTCGATCCCGACGCCGAAGGGCATGGCGTGCTGGTCGACAGCCTCAGCCACCGCGCGATGGAGGACGAGCTGTCGCAGCTGCGCGGCACCATTGACCGCCTGCCGGTGCTGGCCTGGCGCGAGAATGCCGAAGGTGTCGTGGTCTGGGCCAACCGCGCCTATATCCTGCGCACCAATGCGCTCGACAATCCCGATGATGTGGTGACCTGGCCGCTGCCCAAGCTGTTCGACCTGCCGCCCGCCAAGGGCAACGGGCCGCGCCGCACCACCATTCCGGGCATCGACGACAAACCCTCGTGGTTCGAATGCCACAGCTACGACCTGCCCGAGGGCGCGCGGCTCTATTTCGCGCTGCCGGCCGACGCCACGGTCCGGGCCGAACGGGCGCTGCGCGAATTCGTCCAGACGCTGACCAAGACCTTTGCCGACCTGCCGATCGGCCTGGCCATCTTCGACCGTCAGCGCCAGCTTCAGCTGTTCAACCCCGCGCTGGTCGATCTGATGCAGCTGGGGGCGGATTTCCTGTCGGCGCGGCCCACGCTCTATGCCTTTCTCGACCGTCTGCGCGAGGCGCGGATGATGCCCGAACCCAAGGATTACCGCAGCTGGCGCCAGCAGATGACCGTGCTCGAACAGGCCGCCGCGGCGGGCCACCACGTCGAGACCTGGTCGCTGCCGGGGGGGCAGACCTACCGCGTGACCGGGCGTCCGCACCCCGACGGGGCCGTGGCCTTCCTGTTCGAGGACATCACCGCCGAGGTGTCGCTGACCCAGCGGTTCCACGCCGAGATCGAGATGGGCCAGGAGGTTCTCGATGCGCTCGATCAGGCGGTGGCGGTGTTCCTGCCCTCGGGCGAGCTGGTCAATTCGAACGCCGCCTATGCCCGGCTGTGGGGGTCGGACCCCGGCACCGCGCTGGGACAGGTGACGGTGTTCGATGCCACCCGCACCTGGTCGGAGAAATGCGAACGCTCCGGGATCTGGTCGGATGTGCGCGACTTCGCCCACCGCATGGGCGAGCGTCAGGGCTGGAGCGCCGAGACCCATCTGCGCGACGGCCGCCGTCTTCTGTGCCGCTTCGTGCCGCTGTCGGGGGGGGCTACGCTGGCCAGCTTCACCCTGCCCGATGCGGCGCTGGCCATCGTGCCGCCGCGCCCGCCGCAGATGCTGGCCGAGATGCGCGCCTGATCCGGCCCTCTGCGCCTTAGATTGCCCGCCCGCCGGTTTCTCCCGGCGGGCGTTTTCGGTTCTGGGGGCGTTCGGGGGGCCGGTTCTGGGGGCGCGTTCGGGGCAGGCCTTGCGATGGCGCGGCCAAGCGGTCACAATCCGGGCCGACATCCGCCCCCCGTGATTGCCCATGCCCCGTTTCGAGACCGCGCTTCATTTCCCCGATGCCGAGGCCACCGCCGCCTTCGGGCGCCGTCTGGCGAGCCTTCTGGCGCCGGGGGACGTGGTGCTTCTGTCCGGGCCGATCGGCGCCGGCAAGAGCCACCTGGCGCGCGCCTGCATCGCCGCGCGTCTGGAAGTCGAGGGCCGGGTCGAGGATATCCCCTCGCCCACCTTCACCCTGGTGCAGGTCTACGAGGTCGCGGGCTGCGAGATCTGGCACGCCGATCTCTACCGGCTGACCCATTCCGACGAGCTGGTCGAGCTGGGCCTCGAAGATGCCTTTGCCAGCGCGATCTGCCTGATCGAATGGCCCGACCGGCTGGGCGATCTGGCGCCCGCGGGGGCGCTGTCCATCGCCTTGTCCGCCGCCCCCGATGACAGCCGCACCGCCCGCCTGTCCTCGGACGATCCGCGCTGGGCGGCGCGTCTGGACGGGGGCACGCCATGAGCCGGGCGGCGACCATCGCGGCCTTTCTGGCGAAGGCCGGCTGGGGGGGGGCGCGGCGCAGCCCGCTTGCGGGCGATGCCTCGGCGCGCCGGTATGAGCGGCTGGACCTCGCCGGCCAGCGCGCCGTGCTGATGGATGTGCCGCCGGGCGACACCGATCAGGTGGCGCGTTTCCTGCGCGTGGGCGACTGGCTTCTGGCGCAGGGGTTTTCCGCGCCGCGGGTGCTGGCGCGCGCGCCCGGGGACGGGCTTCTCCTGCTCGAGGATCTGGGCGACGATCTGATCGCGCGGCTGGTGGCGGCCGATCCCGCGCGCGAGGGCGATCTCTATCACGCGATCGGTGTTTTCCTGCTCGAGTTGCACGCCCGCCCCGCGCCCGCCTTCCTGCCGCGGCTCGATGCCCCGGCGCTGGCCGATCTGGTGGGGCTGATCGAAAGCCATTACCTGCCCGCGGCCGGCGCCCCCGCCCGTGTGCCCGAACTGGCGGCCCGCGTGGCCGAGGCCTGCGCCGATGATGGCCTGCCGTCGGTCTGTGCCTTGCGCGATTTCCACGCCGAAAACCTGATCTGGCTGCCTGCGCGGAAAGGCGCGGCGCGGCTGGGCTTGCTCGATTTCCAGGACGCGGTTGCCGCGCATCCGGCCTATGATCTGGTCTCGGTCCTGCAAGACGCGCGCCGCGATGTGCCCGCCGCCATCGAGGCCGCAGTGCGGGCGCAATACGTGACCGCGCGCGGGCTCGACGGGGTGGCGTTCGACCGCGCCTATGCCGCGCTGGGCGCGCAGCGGGCGTTGCGCATCCTGGGGGTCTTTGCGCGGCTCTGCCGCGAGGCGGGCAAGCCCCGCTATGTCGATCTGATGCCGCGGGTCTGGGCGCAGCTGATGCGCAATCTCGACCATCCCGCGCTGGCGGATCTGCGTGCCGTGGTGGTGGCCGCGCTGCCCGCCCCCACGCCCGATCTGTGCGAAAGGATCAAGGCCCGATGCCCCGCCCGCTGATGCTGTTCGCCGCAGGCTTCGGGACGCGGATGCGTCATCTGACCGCCGATCGCCCCAAACCCCTGATCGAGGTCGCGGGCCGCGCGCTTCTCGATCATGCGCTGGATCTGGCGGCGGGGGCCGGTGCGGCGCCGATCGTGGTCAACACGCATTACCGGGGCGCGCAGATCGCGGCGCATCTGGCGGGGCGTGATCTGCACATCCGGCACGAGGAGGTGATCCTCGAGACCGGCGGCGGGCTGCGCGCGGCGCGGCCCCTTCTGGGCGCGGGGCCGGTCTTCACGCTCAACACCGATGCTGTCTGGACCGGGCCCAACCCGCTGACCTGCCTCGACGCCGCCTGGATGCAGGGAACGGGCGCGCTTCTGGGGCTGGTGCCGGCGGCGCAGGCGCGCGGCTATCGCGGCGCGGGGGATTTCGGGCTGGACGGGCAGGGGCGGCTGATCCGCGGCGGCCCCTTCGTCTATACCGGCGCGCAGATCGTGGACCCGGCGGGCCTTGAGGACATCCCCGAGGCGGCCTTCTCGCTCAACCGCCACTGGGATCGGCTGATCGCGCAAGGGCGGGCGCGCGGGCTGGTCCTGCCCTGCGGCTGGTGCGACGTGGGCTATCCCGAGGCGATCCCCCTGGCCGAGGCGGTGCTTCGGGAAGGACCGGGGCTTCGGGAAGGATCGGGGCTTCGGGAAGGGGCGGGGCTTCACGAAGGGGCGGGCGATGGATAACGGTCTCTTTGCGCTGCCGCCGGGGGCCGATTTTGCCGCCCGCTTCGCCGATGGGCTGATCGCGCGCATGGCCGGCCAGCCCCCCGAGGCCATGGCCCGCGTGCGCATCTTTGCCAATGCCGGGCGGATGCGTCGCGAGATCGCGGCCGCACTGTCGGCCCGCCTGGGTGACGGATATCTGCCGCGGCTGGGGCTGGTGACGGATCTGGCCGACTGGCCGCTGCCGGGCATCGTGCCGGCGGTGCCCGCGCTGCGGCGCGAGCTGGAGCTGGCCGCGCTGATCGCCGACATGGACCGCCGCCTGCCCGATTTCGCGCCCGGAAGCGGGCTTTTCGCGCTGGCGCGGTCGCTGGCGCGGCTCATGGCCGAGATGCATGACGAGGGCGTCCCCCCCGAAGCCTTCGAGCGCCTCGAGATCGCCGAGAGCCACGCGATCCACTGGCAGCGCAGCCTGGCTTTCGTGCGGCTGGTGGCGCGCTTCTTCGATCCCGAGGCCGCGCCCGTTCCGGCCGCGCGCGCCCGCGCCGTGCTGGATGCCTTGCGCGCGCGCTGGACGCAGGCGCCGCCGCAGGGCCCGATGATCGTGGTGGGCTCGACCGGCTCGCGCGGGACGACGGCGGGCTTCTTGCGGCTGGTCGCGGGGCTGCCGCAGGGGGCGGTGGTCCTGCCGGGCTTCGATTTCGAGATGCCCGCCGCGCTCTGGGCGGATCTGGCCGCGGGCCCGGTTCCGGCCGAGGATCACCCGCAATACCGCGCCGCGGCGCTGTTGTCGGAGATGGGGCTTGGCCCCGAGGCGGTGCGCCCCTGGGCACCCGCGCCCGAGGTCAGCCGCGCGCGCAACCGCCTGGTGTCGCTGGCGCTGCGGCCCGCGCCCGTCACCGACCGCTGGCGCGCCGAAGGGGCGGGGCTGCACGATCTGCCCGAAGGCGCTGCGGGGCTGAGCCTGATCGAGGCGCCTGACCCCCGCCACGAGGCGCTGGCGATCGCGCTGGCGCTGCGCGGTGCGCTGGCCGAGGGGCGGCGCGCGGCGCTGGTCACGCCCGACCGGGTGCTGGCGCGGCGGGTGACGGCGGCGCTGGATCGTTGGGGGCTGCGGCCCGACGACAGCGCGGGCCTGCCGCTCGATCTGTCGCCGCCGGGCCGGCTTCTGCGCCATGTCGCCGGGCTGATGGGCCGCCCGCTCGAGCCCGAGCCCCTCCTGATCCTGCTCAAGCATCCGCTGACGGCGACGGGGGCGGACATGCGCGGCCCGCATCTGCGGCTGACGCGCGAGCTGGAATTGTGGATGCGCCGCCGTGGCGTGGCCTTTCCCGCGCCGGCGACGCTTGCGCCCTGGATCGCGCGCGACCCCGAGGTGCGCGCGCCTTGGGCGGCGTGGTTCCTGGACGCGCTGGCCGAGCTGGAGACGGCGGCCGAGGCGTCGCTGGCCGACCACATCGGCCTGCATCTGCGCGTGACCGAGGCGCTGGCCGCGGGCCCCGGCGGGGATGTCGCGGCCTCGGGGCTCTGGGCGCGCGAGGGCGGGGCCGAGACGCGCGCCGTTCTCGATGCGCTGGCCGCCGAGGCCGATGCGGCGGGCGTGCTTGCACCGCGCCAATACGGCGATCTTCTGGGCGGGCTGCTGGCCGAGGGGCGCATCTCGGCGGTGGCCGAGGTCGATCCGCGCATCGTCATCCGCGGCACGCTCGAGGCGCGGGCGCTCTCGGCCGATCTGGTGGTGCTGGGCGCGCTCAACGAAGGCAGCTGGCCCGCGCCGCCCGCCCCCGATCCCTGGCTCAGCCGGAAGATGCGGCTCGATCTGGGGCTGACCCTGCCCGAACGGCAGGTGGGCCTGGCCGCGCATGACTTCCAGCAGGCCGTGGCCGCGCCGCAGGTGATCCTGTCGCGGGCGCTGCGCGATGGCGACAGCGAATGCGTGCCGGCACGCTGGCTCAACCGGCTGACGAACCTCATGCAGGGGCTGCCCGATCAGGGGGGCGCGGCGGCCTTGGAGGCCATGCGCGCGCGCGGTCAGACATGGCTGGCGCGGGCCCGCGCGCTGGAGGCGGCCGAGATCGCGGCGCTTCCGCCCGCGGCCCGGCAACTGGCGCCGCGACCCAAGCCCTGTCCGCCGCTGGCCGCGCGCCCGCGCGAATTGCCCGTCACCACCATCGCGCGGCTGATCCGCGACCCCTATGCCGTCTATGCGCGCGAGGTTCTGCGTCTGCGCCCGCTCGACCCCTTGCGCCCCGAGCCGGACGCGGGGCTGCGCGGCGAGGTGCTGCACCGCATCGTCGAGATGTTCCTGCGCGCCCGCCCCGAGACCGAGACCGCCGAGACCGCCGCCGCGCGGCTGATGGCGACCGCTGAAGAGGTGCTGGAGACCGACGTCGCCTGGGCGCTGCCGCGGCGGCTGTGGCTGGCGCGTCTGGAACGCCTGTCGGCCGGGTTCGCCGCCGACGAGGCCGCGCGCGCCGCCCGTGGGCGCCCCGTCGTGATCGAGCAGGGCGGGGGGCTCGATCTGCCGGGGCTTGGCTTTCGGCTGACCGCGCGGCCCGACCGCATCGACCTTCTGAACGATGGGCGCGCACATGTCTTCGACTACAAGAGCGGCCGCGTGCCCAGCCGCAAGCAGATCGACACCTATGACAAGCAATTGCCGCTAACCGCGGGGCTGGTCGAACGCGGGGCTTTCGGCGCGCTGGGCGTGACCGAGGTGGCGGCGGTGAGCCATGTCGCGCTGGGCGGCGCGGGCGGCGAGACCTGCCACACCCTGACCCCCGAGGAGCTGCGGGAAACCTGGGAGGGGCTGTCGCGCCTGATCGCGCGTTATCTGGCGCCCGATCAGGGCTTCACCGCCCGCCGCGCGCTGATGAAGGACACCGATGTGTCGGATTATGACCACCTCTCGCGGCTGGGCGAATGGGAGCCGAGCGACCTGCCCCGGCAGGAGGATGTGGGATGAGCCCGCCCCGTTCCCCGCTCCGTTCCACGCCCCGGCCCGCCCCCGATCCCGCCTCCGAGCGCCAGCGCCAGGCCGCCGCTCCGGGCCTTTCCACCTGGGTGGCGGCCAATGCCGGCTCGGGCAAGACCAAGGTGCTGACCGACCGGGTGGCGCGGCTTCTCCTGGGCGGGACCGAGCCGCAGAAGATCTTGTGCCTGACCTATACCAAGGCCGCCGCCGCCGAGATGCAGAACCGGCTCTTGGCGCGGCTGGGGGAATGGGCGATGCTGCCCGACGACGCGCTGGCCGCGCAGCTTGACCGGCTGGGCGAGGTCGTGGTGCCCGCGCAACTGGCCCAGGCGCGCAGGCTCTTTGCCCAGGCGATCGAGGCGCCGGGCGGGCTGCGCATCCAGACGATCCATTCCTTTTGCGGCGCGCTTTTGCGGCGCTTTCCGCTCGAGGCCGGTGTGTCGCATGATTTCGTCGAACTCGACGAGCGGTCGGCGGCGCTTTTGCGCGCGCAGATCCTCGAGGAGATCGCCGAGGACCGCCCCGATCTGATCGCCGGCGTCGCGGCCTTTCTGGGGGGGGATGATTTCTCGGCGCTGCTGGCCGGGATCGAAGCCCACCGCGCCGCCTTTGCCGCGCCGCTGTCGCGCGATGCGGCGCTGGCGCAATTCGGTCTGCCGCCGGGCTTTGACATGCCGGCGCTTCTGGCCGAGGTGTTCCTGGGCAATGAGGCCGATCTTCTGGACAAGCTCTGCGCCGCGCTCGACACGGGCGGGGCCAGCGACACCAAGGCCGCGGCGCGCCTGCGCGGTCTTGCGATCCCCGCGCCCGAGACGCAGGCGGTGCTGGAAAATGTCCTGCTCTACGGCGAGAAGTCCAAGGCGCCCTTCACGGCCAAGATCGGGAAATTCCCGACCAAGGCCACAGCCAATGGCGCCGCGGCGCCGCTGATGGACGCGCTTGAGGGGCTGATGCTGCGCACCGAGGCCGCGCGTCCGCGCCGGCTGGCGCTTCTGGCGGCGACCCGTGCCCATGCGCTCCATGCCCTGGCCGGGGAATATCTGGCGCGGGTGGCCGCGCACAAGGCCGCGCGCGGATGGCTGGATTTCGATGACCTGATCGAATGCGCGGGGCGGCTTCTGTCGCACTCCTCGATGGCGCAATGGGTGCTGTTCCGGCTGGATGGGGGGATCGACCATATCCTGGTCGACGAGGCCCAGGACACCAGCCCCGCGCAATGGCATGTGATCGAACGGCTGGCGGCGGAATTCACCGCCGGCGAAGGCGCGCGTGGGGGGGAGCGCACGCTGTTCGTGGTGGGGGATCGCAAGCAGTCGATCTATTCCTTCCAGGGGGCGGATCTGCGCGCCTTCGAGGCGATGCGGGCGCATTTCGCCGACCGCTTCGCGCAGGCCGCGCGGCCGATGCAGGGGCTGGAACTGGAATATTCCTTCCGCTCGGCGCCCGCGGTCCTGCGCGTGGTCGACCTGACCTTCGGCCCCGGCGCCGAGGCGGGCCTGGGCGGGCCCACGCGCCACCGGGCGTTCTTCGACGCCAGCCCCGGCCGGGTGGATCTGTGGCCCGCGATCCCGGCCGCCGCCGCCGCCGAGGACACCGACGACTGGACCACCCCGATCGACCGCCCCGAGAGCGACCACCCCGAGGTCGTCCTGGCCCAGTCCGTCGCGCGCGAGATCCGGCGCATGATCGACGCAGGCACCGCCATTCCCACCCGCGACGGGCCGCGGCCCCTGCACGAGGGCGACGTGCTGATCCTGGTGCGGGGGCGCAAGGGGGTGCTCTTTGCCGAACTGATCCGCGCCTGCAAGCAGCAGGGGCTGGCCATCGCCGGGGCCGACCGGCTCAAGCTGGGCGCCGAACTTGCGGTGCGCGACATCACCTCGACGCTGAAATTCCTGGCCACGCCCGAGGATGACCTGTCGCTGGCCGAGGCCTTGCGCGCGCCGCTCTTCGGGCTGTCGGAGAGCGATCTCTTCACGCTTGCGCGCCGCCCCGATGCCGATCCGCCCTTTTCCGAGGCCCGGGCCGGCTATCTGTGGCAGGAGATGCGCCGCCGCGGCCCGGCCCCGGCGCTGGAGATCCTGCACGATCTGCGCGACGCAGCCGATTTCCTGCGCCCCTACGAGCTGATCGAGCGCCTTCTGACCCGGCATGGCGGGCGGGCGCGGCTTCTGGGGCGGCTGGGCCCCGAAGCCGAGGATGGCATCGACGAGCTGGTCGCGCAGGCGCTGGCCTTCGAGAGCGCCGAGGTGCCCAGCCTGACGGGCTTCCTGGGCTGGCTTGCAGCCGAGGATGTCGAGGTCAAGCGCCGCCCCGAGGGTGCGGGCCGCGCCATCCGGGTGATGACGGTGCATGGCGCCAAGGGCCTTGAGGCGCCGGTGGTCATTTTGCCCGACACGCGGTTGCGCCGGGCGCATGCGCCGGGGCCGGTGCTGGGGCCTGTTCCCGGCGATCCCGCCCCGCTCTGGAGCCTGCCCAACCCCGACAGCCCGCCCGAGATCCTGGCCCGCAAGGCCGCCGAGATCGCGTTGCGCGCGGAAGAGGATCAGCGTCTTCTCTACGTGGCGATGACGCGGGCCGAAAGCTGGCTGATCGTGGCCGGCGCGCGCGACACCGGTCCGGGCAGCTGGTATGCCGCGGTGGAAGGCGCCATGGCGCAGGCCGGGGCCACGCCCGCGTCCGAACCCGATCATGTGATGGCCGACATGGGGCCGGTCTTGCGGCTGGCCGAAGGGGACTGGCCCGAGCCGATGTCCGCCGAGGCCGCCCCGTCCGCCCCGCCCGTCGATCTGCCCGGCTGGGTGGCCGCACGCCCCGATCCCGCGCCGGCGCCGCCCGTGGTGCGGTCGCCGTCGGATCTGGGCGGCGCCAAGATCCTGCCCGGTATCACGCAGGGCGCGCGCGATCTGGACGCGGCGCTGGAACACGGCAGCCGGGTGCATGCACTTCTTGAACATCTGCCCGATTGCCCGCCTGCCGAGTGGCCGGCGCTGGCGCGCGCGCTGGGCGCCGAAGCGGCCCTTCCGGCCGCGCAGGCGGTGCTGGACCTGCCGGAGATGGCGCCCTTTCTGGCGCCCGAGGCCATCGCCGAGGCCACGATCCAGGCCGATCTGCCGGGGCTGGGGCCGATCCATGGCGCCATCGACCGGCTGGTCGTGACCGGGGCAGAGGTGCTGTTTCTGGACTACAAGACCAATGCCGCACTCTCCGCGACGCCCGAGGCGGTGCCCGAAGGCATCCTGCGCCAGATGGGGGCCTATCACGCCGCGCTGGGCCGGCTGCATCCGGGGCGCGTGGTGCGGGGCTTCGTGCTGTGGACAGCGGGGCCGCGGCTGATGGAGCTGCCGGGCGCGCTGATGCAGGCGGCGCTGGCGCGGGCCGCTTCGCCTTGACGCAGGCGGGGGGCGGACCTACGTTGCCGCCAACCCGTTTCCCGCAGGAGAAAGTCATGGCCACCCAAGCCGTCACCGACGCGACCTTCGACGCCGAGGTCCGCCAGTCCGATATTCCCGTCGTCGTCGATTTCTGGGCCGAATGGTGCGGCCCCTGCCGTCAGATCGGCCCCGCGCTCGAGGAGCTGTCCGGGGAATATGCCGGCAAGGTCAAGATCGTGAAGATCAACGTCGACGAAAACCCCGACAGCCCGGCGATGCTGGGCGTGCGCGGCATCCCGGCGCTGTTCCTGTTCAAGGGCGGCGAAGTGGTGGCCAACAAGGTCGGCGCCGCGCCGAAAGCCGCGCTGAAAAGCTGGATCGACGCCTCGATCTGAGCGCCGTTCCCCGCAGCACGAAGACCGCCGACGCCCCCCTTGCGGGGGCGTCTTGCGTTGGGCCCGCGCCGCGCCGGGGCGGATCGCCGCCTTGCACCTTGCCCGTCCGGCCCCAATATGGACACGAACACGGGAGGGTTAAGATGGCCGACGACAAATTCCCCGGCTGGCATGGCACCACCATCATCGGCGTGCGCAAGGGCGGACGGGTCGTGGTGGCGGGCGACGGACAGGTCAGCCTGGGCCAGACCGTCATCAAGGGCACCGCCCGGAAGGTGCGCCGCCTTGCGCCCGGCGGCCACGAGATCGTGGCGGGGTTCGCCGGGTCCACCGCAGATGCCTTCGCGCTGCTCGACCGGCTTGAGCGCAAGCTCGAGGCCGCGCCGGGGCAGCTGGCCCGCGCCTGCGTGGAACTGGCCAAGGATTGGCGGCTGGACAAGTATCTGCGCAACCTCGAGGCCATGCTGATCGTGACCGACGGCGCGGATCTTTTCGTCATCACCGGCGCGGGCGACGTGCTGGAACCCGAACATGACGTGGCCGCCATCGGCTCGGGCGGGAATTACGCGCTGGCCGCGGCGCGGGGCCTGATGGAGACCGATCTCGACGCCGAGACCGTGGCCCGCAAGGCCATGGCCATTGCCGCCGACATCTGCGTCTACACCAACGGCAACCTGACCGTGGAGGTGATCGGTGGCTGAGCTGACCCGCGAGGATCTGCGCGCCGCCGTTGCCGCCGGCATCCTGACCGAGGCCCAGGCGGCCTCGACCCAGGCGCTGTCCGAGGCCCGCGCCGGCCAACGCGCCGCCATGGGCCCCGACGACGAACCCTTCGAGTTCTTCCGCGGCTTTGCCGAGATCTTCATCTCGGTCGGGCTGGCGATCCTGTTTTCCGGGGTGGGGGTGATGATGACCCTGTTCACCGGCGCCGGCGCGCTGGTGACGGTGCCGGGCGTCACCGCTGCCCTGGCCTGGTGGATGGGGGGCTATTTCACGCTGAAGCGGCGGATGAACCTGCCCTCGATGCTGCTGGTGGGGGCCTTCGCGGCCTCGGTCTTCCTGATGGGGGGCACGCTGGCCACCCTGTTCGACCTGCCCGAACGCGCCGTCCTGGCCGCAGCCGAGATCGCCACGATCGCGGGGCTGTGGGCGTGGTTTCAGCGCTTTCGGCTGCCCTTCACCATGTTCGTTCTGGGCGCGGTGGCGCTGGCGCTGACCTATACGCTGACGGCCTCGGCGCAGTCGATCATGGCGATCGGGCTCAATGGCACCGGCGCCCTGTTCGACCTGCGCGCCAACCCGGCCTTCGGCCTGGCCACGCTGGGCTTCGGGCTGGCGGCCCTTGCCGCGGGGATGCGCTTTGACATGAAAGACCCGCACCGGCTGGGCCGGCATTCGGCCACCGCCTTCTGGCTGCATCTGCTGGCGGCGCCGGCGCTGGTCAACACCGGCGCGGTGACCTTCTACAACATGGGCACCGGCGCGGGCATGGCGGCGCTGGCCGCGGTGCTGGCGGTGATGACGCTTCTGGCGTTGGTGATCGACCGGCGGTCCTTCCTGACCGCGGGCATCCTGTGGGTGGGGGCGCTGGTCGTCTGGGTGGTGATGGGCGACGGCTCCGGCTCGACCGGGCAATGGGCCGCCATCCTGATCGCGCTGGGCGCCGTTCTCACCGCCACCGGCACCTTCTGGACCGACCTGCGCGCGCGTCTGATGCGCGCGCTTCCCGATTTTCCCGGCAAGCACCGCCTGCCGCCCTATCCGGAGTGATCCATGACCAACCTCACCCCGCGCGAGATCGTCTCGGAACTCGACCGTTTCATCATCGGCCAGGCCGAGGCCAAGCGCGCCGTCGCCGTGGCCCTGCGCAACCGCTGGCGGCGCAAGCAACTGCCCGATGACCTGCGCGAGGAGGTCTATCCCAAGAACATCCTGATGATCGGCCCGACCGGCGTCGGCAAGACCGAGATCTCGCGCCGCCTG
Organism: Phaeovulum vinaykumarii; assembly: GCF_900156695.1. Lineage (GTDB taxonomy): Bacteria > Pseudomonadota > Alphaproteobacteria > Rhodobacterales > Rhodobacteraceae > Bieblia_A > Bieblia_A vinaykumarii. The sequence continues at coordinate 762,612 of NZ_FTOM01000001.1, read as the reverse complement.
GCCAAGCTGGCGCGCGCGCCCTTCCTCAAGGTCGAGGCCACCAAGTTCACCGAGGTCGGCTATGTCGGCCGCGATGTCGAGCAGATCATCCGCGACCTGGCCGAAGCGGCGATGGTCGAGACCCGCGCCCGCATGCGCGAGGAGGTCCGCGCCCGTGCGCAAAAGGCCGCCGAGGATCGCGTGATCGAGGTGCTGGCGGGCACGGATGCGCGCGAGGGCACGCGCGAGATGTTCCGCAAGAAGCTGCGCCAGGGCGATCTGGACGACACCGTGATCGAGCTTGAGGTCGCCGAGCCCGCGCCCAATTTCCCGATGATGGACATTCCCGGCCAGCCGCCGGGCGCCGGGGGCGCGGGGATGATGAACCTCGGGGATCTGTTCAAGGCCTTCGGCGGGCGCCGGGTGCGGCGCAAGCTGACCGTGGCCGAAAGCCACGAGGTTCTGGTGTCGGAGGAGGCCGACAAGCTGCTGGATGACGAGGCCGTGCGCGCCGCGGCGATGGAGGCGGTCGAGCAATCGGGGATCGTCTTCATCGACGAGATCGACAAGGTCTGCGCCCGCGCCGAGACCCGCGGCGCCGATGTCTCGCGCGAGGGGGTGCAGCGCGACCTGCTGCCGCTGATCGAGGGCACGACCGTCTCGACCAAGCACGGGCCGGTCAAGACCGACCATATCCTGTTCATCGCCTCGGGGGCGTTCCATATCGCCAAGCCTTCGGACCTTCTGCCCGAACTTCAGGGCCGGCTGCCGATCCGGGTCGAGCTGAAGCCGCTGACCGAGGGGGATTTCGTCCGCATCCTGACCGAGACCGACAATGCGCTTACCCGCCAGTATACGGCGCTGATGGCCACCGAGGAGGTGACCGTGACCTTCACCGACGAGGGCATCGCGGCGCTGGCGCGGATCGCCGCCGAGGTCAACCAGAGCGTCGAGAATATCGGCGCGCGGCGGCTTTATACGGTGATGGAACGCGTCTTCGAGGAATTGTCCTTCACCGCGCCCGACCGCACCGGCGAAGGGGTGACGGTCGATGCGGCCTTTGTCGAGAAGCATCTGGGCGATCTGTCCCGCTCGACCGATCTTTCGCGCTACGTGCTCTGATCGGCCACTGGTCAGGGGGGGCGGGGGCGGCTAACCTTTCGCGCGGGTCATCCCGGCGCGGAGGGGGCATGCGGCGCAGCATTCTGGTGGTTCTGATCGTGGTCCTGGCGGCGGCCTGTTCGCCGCGGGCCGAGTTTCGCATGGTCCCCGAGGCCGCGCGTGACGCGGGGCAAGACGGGGGGCAGAACGGGGCGCCCGAAAGCGCGGAGGTGCCGGTTTTCGTGGGCACGACCCGCGCCCCCGATCCCGAGACGGGCGAGCCCTTCTCGTGGAAGCGGGCGCCGCGGCTGCGCTATGCGCGCTTTGACGTCGAGGTGCCGCGCGACCGCGCCCCCGGCGAGATCCCGGTGCCTGCGCGCGGCCGTCCGGCCGATCCCGAACGCCATTTCGTTCTGGGCGACGCGCAGGTCTATCCGGCCGCGCCCGCCTTCCGCGCCAGCCTTTCAAAGGCGCTGGCCGCGCGCGGCGGCGAGGCGGTGATCTATGTCCACGGTTTCAACAACACCATGGCCGAGGGCGTCTATCGCATGGCGCAGCTGGCCCATGACCTGCAATTGCCCGGCGTCTTCGTGCATTACGCCTGGCCCTCGCGCGCGCATGTGATGGGCTATGCCTATGACCGCGATTCGATGATGGTCTCGCGCGATGGCTTCGAGGGGCTGTTGCGCGAATTGCGGGCTGCGGGCGCGCGGCGGGTGGTGATCCTGGCGCATTCGATGGGCTCGGCGCTGACGATGGAGGTGCTGCGCCAGATCTCGCTCCAGGGGGATGACGCGCTTTTGCGGCGGATCTCGGGGGTAGTGCTGATCTCGCCCGATCTCGATGTCGACCTGTTCCGGTCGCAGTCGCTGCGGGCGGGCTGGCTGCCCAGGCCCTTCGTCATCTTCACCTCGCAGCGTGACCGGGCGTTGCAGCTGGCCTCGCGGCTGTCGGGCGAGGGCGAGCGTCTGGGCAACCTCAGCGATGTCGAGCGCGTGGCCGATCTGCCGGTGACGGTGGTCGAGGTGGGGGCCTATTCCTCGGGCGACGGGCATTTCACGCCGGGCAATTCGCCGGCGCTGCTGGCGCTGCTCAAGCATGGGGGCGAGCTGAATGCGGCGCTGGCGACCGAGGCCTCGGGGCGGACGGGGCTGGTGCCGGGCGTGGTGCTGACGGTGCGCGACGCGACCCGGATCGTGCTGTCGCCGGTGGGGGGCATGGTGGGGCTGACGCCCTGATCGGCCCCGTTCCGTGCGTGCCTGTCTTCAGCGCGTGCCGGTTCAGCGCGTTCCGGGGCGGCGCAGATAGACGTAATAGGCGCCGCTGCCGCCGTGGCGGGCATGGGCCGAGCTGACCTGGAGCACCAACCCCGAAAGCGGCGGCAGATGCAGCCAATGCGGCACCTGTTCGCGCAGCACGCCCGGCCGCGTGGGCAAGGGGCCGGGGTCGCCGTCGCGCCGGCCCTTGCCGGTGATGACCAGAACCAGCCGCTGCCCGCGCGCATGCGCCCCCGAGACAAAGCGGATCAGCGCCGGATGGGCCTGCGCCACGCTCATGCCGTGCAGGTCGATCCGGGCCTCGGGCGCCAACCGCCCGCGCGCCATCTTCTGATGCGTCTTGCGGTCCATGCGCACGGGCGCCTCGGCCAGCCATTCGGCCGGTGCACCGGCCAGATCGACGCGCAACCGTGGTTCGGGGCGCGGCTCGGGGGCGGGGATGCGCTGGGAAAAGGCGGCCAGGCGGGGCGGATCCTTTTCCGGCACGCGCGCGGCGGGCGGACGGGCGGCTCCGGCGGGCGGGGATGCGGGAAGGGGCGGATCGGGCAGATCCTCGGACGGGCGCAGATCGCCGGCGTTGCGCGCATCTGCCGGCAGCGCCGTGGCCGAAGCCGCAACCCGCGCCCAGAGATCGCGTTCCGCCGAAGACAGCTTGCGCTTCTTGCGCCCTTGCCCGCTCATCACGGCACCTGCGGGCCGGTGCGACCCCTGGTGCGATCCCCGACGCGATCCCCGGCGTGGGTGCCGCGCAAGGCCGCGTGCCGCCCGACGTCAGGCGGCGCGATCGCCCGTCCCGGCCACGCGGCTGGGGCGATCGGCCGGACCCGTGCCGACGCAAGGGGAAGGGCGGCGTCCATCCCCCAAGGTCAGCCGCCGGTGGCGACCAGTTGCCAGTTCGGGTCCGAAGCGCCCATGCGGCGGGCAAAGGTCCAGATGTCGCGCTGCTTGCGCACCGCCTTGGGGTCGCCCTCGACCACGTTGCCTTCGGCGTCGCGCACCACCGACACCAGCTCGCCCTGGAAGCGCACGGTGATCTCGGCCAGGCCGTCGGCGGGGGTGAAGCTTGCATCCTCGAGGGTCAGCTCGCGCAGGCCCAGGAATTCGGAGTCGACCTTGAGCCCCTGCTCGGCGCGGGCGTTGACCACCTGTTCGAAGGCCTCCAGAACCTCGGGGCCCAGGAACCGGCGCACGCCGTCCAGCTCGCCCTTCTCGAAGGCCATCAGGATCATTTCATAAGCGCCGCGCGCCCCCTTGAGGAAGTCGCCCACCGAAAAGCCGGGCTCGGTGCGTTTCATCGCGGCCAGCGCCTCGGCGGCGGGGCTGTTCTCGTCCACATGGTCGATGATGTCGGGATCGGGGCCGCCCTCGATCACCTCGAAGTCGCGGGCCGGGGCGCGGTCGGTGGGCATCGGCATCGGCTTGGCCGGGCGTTCGAAGCCGTCGCGCGTGCCCAGCACGCTTTTCAGCCGCAGGATCAGGAAGATCGCCACGGCGGCCAGCACGATGAGCTGAATGAGAGCGTTCGACATGGGGCATGGTCCTGTGCGTTGCGATGCGCGGCAACCCGACGCGCGCGGGGCGGGGCGGCTTGGCTCGACCCGACTTATGTAGGATAAGGGCAGGATCAAGTCCACCGCCCGACAAAGGGCGCTTGCGCAGGGGAGGGAGACGCCGCATGTGGCTTTTTGCTGCCTTCGTCGCGGTTCCGGTCATCGAGATCGCGCTTTTCATCCAGGTGGGCGGCCTGATCGGCCTGTGGCCCACGATCGGCATCGTCATCCTGACCGCATTGGCCGGCACCGTGTTGATGCGCAGCCAGGGCGCGCAGGCGCTGGCGGATCTGAACCGTTCCATGGCCGAGCTGCGCGACCCGACGGCACCGCTGGCGCATGGGGCGATGATCCTGTTTGCCGGCGCGCTGCTGCTGACGCCGGGGTTCTTCACCGACACGGTGGGCCTTCTGCTGCTGATCCCCGGCGTGCGCGCGGCGCTGATGAAGTCGATCGCCCGGCGCATCGAGTCGGGGGGGATCGTCTTTGCCACCTATGGCTCGGCGCGGCCGGGGCCGGGTATGGGGCCGGGGGCGCCCGGAGCGGGGCCCGACACCCCGCGCAATCGCGCGCAAGGCGACGTGATCGAGGGCGATTTCACCGAGATCGACCCCGACGGGGATGCAAAACGCCCCTCGGACGGGTCTTCGGGGTGGACACGCCATTGAGAGGCCGGAAACGGGCTGCTAAGACTTTCGGCGAACAGAATTCCGAGGAGAAGACCTAATGTCCGAGCAACCCGCGCCGCAGGCGCCGCAGCTCAAGATGAGCGTCCTGGCGCAATACGTCCGCGACATGTCCTTCGAGAACGTGGTCGCGCAGAAGGGGCTCAGCTCGGCCGAGGTCCAGCCCGAGATGCAGGTGCAGGTCAGCCTGGATGCGCGCAAGCGCCCGGCCGAGCATCAATATGAGGTCATCACCCGGTTCAAGGTGACCGCCAAGAACAAGACCGATGATGCGCCGCTCTATCTGCTCGAGGTGGATTATGCCGGCATCTTCCACGTCGAGGGCATCCCCGAGGAGCAATTGCACATGTTCCTCATGATCGAATGCCCGCGCATCCTGTTCCCCTTCGTGCGCCGGATCGTGTCGGACGTGACCCGCGACGGCGGCTTCCCGCCCTTCAACCTGGACATGGTGGACTTTGTCGCGCTGTACCGCGCCGAGTTGGCGCGCCGGGCCGAGAACACGCCGCCGGCGGACAAGCCCCTGTCCTGACGCGTATTTCCGGTTTCCGAGTGAATGACGCAACTCCTGCGGCAAGCCGCCCCAGCGGCAAGCTGCCCAAGTGACGCGAAGATTTCCCCGGCGCCCAATGGGGTTGGGGCATCATCCGGCTTGGGCAGCATTATGACGGATCTGGTTCCGGCGTGGGTCGGCGGAAGGCTGGCCCCTGTAGAAAAACTGGAAGTCCATACCGAAGGCCTGCGCCATCGCGCCGTGTCGGTTTTCGTCATGGACGGGGAGAAGACGCTGATCCAGCGTCGGGCGCCGGGGAAGTTCCATTCCGCCGGTCTGTGGTCGAATTCCGTCAGCACCCATCCCCATTGGAACGAGGCCCCCGAGGATTGCGCCATTCGCCGCCTGCGCGAGGAATTGGGCATCCGCGGGCTTTATCCCGCCTTTGCCGACCGCATCGAATACCGCGCCGAGGTGGGCGACGGTCTGACCGAGCACGAGGTGGTGGACATCTACCTGGCCTATGGGCGGGTGGGGATGGCGCTCGCGCCCGATCCGGTCGAGATCGTCGAGACGAAATGGGTGGGGCTCTATGATCTGGCGGCCGATATCACCCGGCACCCGGACCGCTACACGATCTGGTTGCAGATCTATCTCGAAGAGCACATGGACCGCATCTTCTCGGCGCTGCTGCGCAGCTGACGGTGGCGGGGACCGCGCGCCTGCGCGATCGGCGATCACGATCGCGCGGACGGGCCGTTCCGGCGCGGTTGACGCGCGGGCGCCTCTGGTATCCGGGCGCGTTTCCTGCGACGTTGGGCGCATGCGGTTCGGGGTCTTCTTGCGTGGGGTCATCTTCGGGGCGGCGGGCCTTCTGGGCGCGGCCGGCGCCGGGGCATATTCTGTCGATTTCCGGGTCACCGGCGGGGACGACGATCTTGCGGACGCCTTGCGCGGGGCCGCGCTGGTGGCGGGGCTCGACACCGATGCAGGCGTCGATCCGGCCGAGGTTCTGGCCGCGGCGCGCGGCGATTACGCCCGCCTTCTGGCCGCGCTCTATGATGCGGGCCATTACGGCGGCCAGATCCATCTGCGCCTTGACGGGCGCGAGGCGGCGACGATCGGCCCGCTGGATGCGCCCGCGCGGATCGGCCGGGTCGAGGTGAGCGTGACGCCGGGGCCGCGTTTCAGCTTTGCGCAGGCCAAGGCCGCGCCGCTGCCCCCCGGCGCCGATCTGCCCGAGGGCTATCGCCCCGGCGCCGTTGCCCGTTCTGGCGTGATTGCCAGCGCCGCGCGCGACGGTGTGACCGCCTGGCGCGCGGCGGGCCACGCCAAGGCGCGCCTGTCGGATCAGCGTCTGATCGCCGATCATCGCAGCGCCACGCTGGCGGCCAGCCTGGCCTTCCAGCCCGGCCCGCGCGTCCGCTTCGGTCAGTTGCGCCTGGCCGAAACCGGCCGCACCCGCCCCGCGCGTCTGGCCAAGATCGCCGGGTTCCCGCAAGGCGAGGTCTTCGCCCCGGCCGAGCTTGACCGGGTGCGCGCGCGTCTCCTGCGCACCGGGGTCTTTGCGTCCGTCGCGCTGACCGAGGCCGAACGGCTGGGCCCCGACGACAGCCTTGACGTGACGCTGGGCGTGGTCGACCAGAAGCCGCGGCGGCTGGGCTTCGGGGCGGAAGTGTCCAGCCTCGACGGGGTGTCGCTGTCGGGCTACTGGCTGCACCGCAATCTCTGGCGCGGGGCCGAGCGGCTGCGCGTCGAGGCCGAGATCGAGGGGATCGGCGCGCAGACCGGGGGGACGGATTACACGCTGGGGCTGCGGCTCGAGCGGCCGGCGACGCCGGGGCCCGACACCAGCGCCTATCTGGAGACGCGGCTCGAGCGGCTGGACGAGGAAGACTATACCGAGACCACCGGCGCGATCGAACTGGGCTTCAGCCATTGGTTCAGCGAAAAGCTGACCGCCGAGGCGGGCCTGGGCTATGCCGTCAGCCGGGTCGAGGATGCGCTGGGCACCACGCATTACCGGCGGCTGGAACTGCCGATGGCGATCACCTGGGAAAACCGCGACACGCCCATCGACCCGCGCAACGGCATCTATGCCACCGCCGCGGCACGGCCCTTTCTGGGGTTCGGGACCACTGGCACCGGGGCGCAGATCAAGGCCGATCTGCGCGGCTATCGCACCCTTGGCCGGGTGACGATGGCAGGGCGGGTGCAGCTGGGCTCGGTCACCGGATCGGGGCTGCTGGAAACCCCGCGCGACTATCTGTTCTATTCGGGCGGGGGCGGCACCGTGCGCGGCCAGCCCTATCAGTCGCTGGGCGTTTCGGTCACGCAGGGCGGCACCACGCTGGATCTGGGCGGGCGCGGCTTCGTGGGGGTGTCGCTCGAGGCGCGCACCCGCGTTACCGACAAGATCGGCGTCGTGGCCTTTTATGACGCGGCGGGCGTGGGGACCAATTCCCTGCCCGGTGATGGCGCCAGCTGGCATTCGGGTGCGGGGCTCGGGCTGCGCTACGACACCGGGATCGGGCCGATCCGGCTGGACGTGGCCGGCCCCGTCTCGGGGGGCACCGGCACCGGCGCACAGGTCTATATCGGGATCGGGCAGGCATTCTGATGGCACGGATCGTCCCCCTTCTGGCTCTGACGGCGGCGCTGGCCGGCCCGGTTGCGGCGCAGGACATCGAGGCCCCGCCCGCCCTGCCGCCCAGCGTCTTGCCCGCCGCCGACCCCGAGACCACGCGCGCCGACCGCGACTTCCTGACCGGGCTGATCGAGGACAACCTCTCGGGGACGGGGCGGACCCTGCGGCTTGAGGGGTTTCGCGGCGCGCTGTCGTCCGAGGCGCGCTTCGACAGCCTGACCATCGCCGATGACGCGGGCGTCTGGCTGACCATCTCGGACGGGGTGATCGCGTGGAACCGCGGCGCGCTCCTGTCCGGCCGGATCGAGGTGGACACGCTGAAGGCCGCGCGCATCGAGCTGCCGCGCCTGCCCACGCCCGCCCCCGATCAAGCCCCCGCCGCCGAGGCCACGCCCTTTGCGCTGCCCGAACTGCCGGTGGGCGTGCAGATCGGCCGGATCGAGGCCGAACGCATCGTCCTGGGCGCGCCGGTGCTGGGTCAGGCGGCCGAGCTGTCGGCCAGCGGCGCGCTGACGCTGGCCGATGGCGGCGCCAGCGCGCAGCTCAGCGCAAAGCGGCTCGACGAAGGCCCCGAGGGGCGCTTCTCGCTCAATGCGCGCTATGATGGAACAACCTCCGAGGCGGCGATCGACCTTCTGGCGCAGGAGGGCGCGGGCGGGATCGCGGCGGGGCTTCTGGGCCTGCCCGAGGCGCCGGCGCTGCAACTGGCGCTGGCCGGGAACGGGCCCTTGCGCGGCTTTTCGGCCGACATGCGGCTGTCGGTGGACAACCGCCCGCAACTGTCGGGCCATGTCGAGACCCGCGCCGACAAGGACGGCGCGCAGATCCTGGATCTGGCGCTTTCGGGCGATCCGGGGCCGTTCCTGCCCGCCGATCAGGCCGCTTTCCTGGGCCCCGATGTGCGGGTGACGGCGCAGCTGATGCGCGCGGCCAACGGGCGGCTACGGCTGCCCGCCTTCGAGATCGCCGCGGGCGGGGTGCAGGCCACGGGGACGGGCGCGCTGCTGGCCTCGGGGCGGCCCGACCACCTGAGCCTGGCCGTGCGGCTGGGGGCCGAGGACATGGCCGTGCCGCTGCCGGGCGGGGGCACGGCTGAGGGCGGCCAGCTGGATCTGGGGTTCGACCGCAGCCGGGGCGAGGCCTGGCGGCTTCAGGGCCAGCTGCGCGATGTCGTGCTGCCCGCGGGGCGGATGGCGGCGCTGGATCTGCGCGGCTCGGGCCGGGTGCAGGAGCGGCGCGATCGGCCGCTGGTCCTTGGCGGCACGGTGGAGATGACCGCCTCGGGGCTGGCGCCGCGTGATGCCCGCCTGGCGCGCGCGCTGGGCCCGCAGGCGCAGGCGCGCACGATCTTCACCTGGAGCGCGGCCGAGGCGCTGCGCCTGTCGCGGCTGGAGCTTGCGGCTGCGGGCGCGCGCGCGGGCGGGAACCTGCGGCTCGATATCACCGGCGCCAAGGCCGATCTGGAAGGGGCGCTGGACCTCGATCTGCCGGATCTGGCGCGCTATTCCGCGCTGGCGGGGCGGGCGCTCTCGGGCGCGGCCGAGGCGCGTCTCGAGGGCCGGGCCGAGCTTCTGTCGGGCGCCTTCGACGGCGAATTGAGTGCGCAGGCCACCGGGCTTTCGGCGGGCTTCGGTGCGGCGGACGGGCTCTGGGGCGGAACCTCCGATCTGGTGGTGTCGGCGCGCCGCGATGCCGACGGCCTCGAGCTGCGCCGGGCGCGGTTCACCGCCGGTCAGATCCGGGCCGAGGCCGGGGGGCGGCTCTCCTCGGAGGCGGCCGATCTGAATGCGCAGATCGCGGCGCCGAGCCTTGCGCCCCTGGCCCGCGGCAGCCTGACGGCGCAGGCCGCGCTGACCGGGCCTGCGGGCGGGCGCGCGCTGGCGCTGTCGGGGACCAGCCGCGCCCTGGGGCTGGGGCTGGGCACGCTGGACCAGATCCTGGGCCAGAGCATCGCGCTGTCGGCCGATGTCACCCAGATCGCGGGCGCGCAGGGCGGCTGGCGCGTGGCCGCCGATCTGCGCGGCCCCGGCGCCACGGATGCCCGCATCGAAGGCCAGGTGGCGGCCGATCTGGCCCGCGCCGATCTGAACCTTGCGGGGCGCACCGGCGCCGATCTGGCCGCGCCCTTCCTGGGCGACCGCGCGCTGTCCGGGCCGCTTGATTTCGATCTGCGGTTGAACGGGGCGCCGGGGCTTTCGGCGCTGTCGGGGCGGGTGACGGGCGCGGGTCTGCGGCTGGCCGACCCGGCGCTGGGCCTTGTGCTCGAGGACATGCAGGCGCGCGCCGATCTGGCGGGCGGGGCGGCCCAGGTGAGCGCCGGTGCGCGCCTGCGCGAGGGCGGGCGGATGGACCTGCGCGGCCGGATCGGCCTGTCGGGCGGTTTTGACGCGGCGCTGCGCGCGACGCTTGCGCAGGCGCATCTGCGCGACCCGGAATTGTTCGACACCTCGGTCAGCGGGGATCTTTCGATCGACGGGCCGCTGACGGGGGGCGCGCGGATCGCGGGCAATCTGGAGCTGGGCCAGACCGAATTGCGCATTCCCGCGGGGCTGGCCACGGCCGCGCCCATCCCCGATCTGATCCACCGCGCCGAGCCGGCCGCCGTGCGCGCCACCCGCGCCCGCGCGGGCCTTCTGGCGCAGGCCGAGGCCGCGGCGCCGGGGCGGGCCTATCCGCTCGATATCGGGTTGTCCGCCCCGCGGCGCATCTTCGTGCGTGGCCGCGGCGTCGATGCCGAACTGGGCGGCGCGCTGCGTCTGGGCGGCACCTCGGCCGCGGTGGCCCCGGCGGGCGAGTTTCGGCTGATCCGCGGCCGGCTCGACATCCTGGCCAAGCGGTTCGACCTGACCGAAGGGCTGATCCGGCTGCAAGGCGCGCTGGTGCCCTGGCTGCGCTTTGCCGCCACCACCACCGAGGACGAGGTGAGCGTGACCATCGGCCTCGAGGGGCCTGCCGATGCGCCCGAGCTGAGCTTCACCTCAAGCCCCGAACTCCCCGAGGACGAGATCCTGGCGCGCATCCTGTTCGGCCGGGCGGCGGCGACGCTCTCGCCCTTCCAGGCCGCGCAGATGGCCAGCGCGGTCGCCAGCCTGGCCGGCAAGGGCGGCGAGGGGATGGTGGGCCGGCTGCGCGCCAATCTGGGGCTGGACGATTTCGACGTGACCAGCGGCGCCGATGGCGAAACCGAGCTGCGCTTTGGCAAGTATCTGGGCGAGAACCTCTATACCGATGTGACCGTGGACAGCCAGGGCCAGAGCGAGGTGACGATCAACCTCGATGTCTCGCCCAATCTGACGGTGCGCGGGGCGATGGGCCAGGACGGCGGCACCGGCGTCGGCATCTATTACGAACGCGACTATTGACGCCCCACGCCCGATGTCCGGCGCTCAGGGCGTGATGCCGGCGCGGGGCTGCGGCGGTGCGGGGGGCTGGTCCCGGTCCGGCGCGCGGGCGCGCGCGGCGATCTGGGCGTTGACCGCCGCCCCCGCCAGCACCACCCAGACCGACAGATAAAGCCACATCAGCAGCGCGATCACCGCCCCCAGCGAACCATAGATCCGGTTATAGGCGCCGAAATTGCCCAGGTAATAGGAAAAGGCCAGCGATGCCCCCGCCCAGCCCAGGCACGCGACCACCGCGCCGGTCGAGAACCAGCGCTCGGTCCGGTCGGGGGTGTTGGGGCCATAGCGGTAAAGGATCCCCAGCGCCGTCAGCATCAGCGCCAGCATCGCCACCCAGGGCAGCGCCTTGAGCATCAGCGCCTGCACCCCCGCCATCGGCAGGAAGGCCAGCACCAGCGGCACCACGACCACCACCGCCAGCGCCACCAGCATCACCCCCACCAGCGCCAGCGTCAGCACCTGTCCCAGGATGAAGGCCGCGATGCCGTGGCGGGGGCGGGTGTCGTGCAAGATGTCGATGCCTTCGACCAGACCGGCCACGCCCGCCCGCGCCGAATAGAGCGCGATTGCGACCGAGACCGCCGTGGCCCAGCCCAGCCCCTGACGCGGCGCCTCGAGCAAGGTGTCGATCTGCGCGGTCAGGATGGCGAAGGCCTCGGGGGGGATGAACTCGCGCGCGACGTCCAGATAGCTGGCGATCACATGCGGATCGGCGACCAGCCCCCAGATGGCGATCACCGCCGCCAGACCGGGAAAGATCCCCAGCATCGCATAGAAGGCGACGCCGGCCGCGATCAGCCCCAGATGGGCCGCGCCCATCCTGTCGGCCAATCCGCGGGTGAAATGCCAGGCCCGGATCATCGAACTCTCCCTTGCTTGCGCGGCGCGTTTCTGCTGACCTCGCAAGGACGACGAGGGGGGAGAAACGCGCATGGACTGGACACCCGATCCCGCGCGTCCTGCGCGGCAGCCGGGGCGACGCGGCGGCCGGCGCCGTGACGGGGGCCATGGGTCGGTGCCCGCGGCCCGCCCCGCGGCGCCTTGGCCCGAGTTTGGCCACGACAGACCCCATCAGGTGAAGTCGGCGATCTGCCGCACCGCGCGCGCCTGTGCCGGTGGGGGCGGGCCCCCGCGGGATATCGCCGCCCCGCCCGGCGCCGCGGTGGCGGGTATCGACCGGGGGGCAGGCGCATGGGCGGTCTGATCGCCGCGGCGCTTGTGGCGGGGTTCGGTGCGCTGAGCGACGCCGATTATGCCCCCGTGGACCCCGACGAGGCGCGGCTGGGCTGGCTTCTCTTCTATGACCCGATCCTGTCGGGCAATCGCAATATCTCCTGTGCGAGCTGTCATCATCCGCGCTTTGCCACCTCGGACGGGCTGTCGCTGGGTCTGGGCGAGGGGGCGGTGGGTCTGGGCCCGGCGCGCCACGTCACGCCCGAGAACACCCCCGAGCAGCGCATCCCCCGCAACGCGCCCGCGCTCTTCAATCTGGGCGCGCGGGAGTTCACCGTTCTCTTTCACGACGGGCGGATTGCGGCCGATCCGGCGCGGCCCTCGGGGCTGCGCACCCCGCTCGACGAGGACATGGTGAGCGGCTTTGCCTCGGTGCTGTCGGCGCAGACGATGTTCCCGGTGCTGTCGCCCGACGAGATGGCCGGCCATTACGCCGAGAACGAGATCTCGAAGGCGGTGCGCTCGGGGCGGATTACCGGGCCGGACGGGGCCTGGGATCTGATCGCGCGCCGGGTGGCCGCGATCCCGGCCTATGACGCGGCCTTCCGTGCGCTTTCGCCCGAAATCGCGGCGGGGCGGCCCCTGGCCTTCACCGATATCTCGAACGCCATCGCGGCCTTTGTCGCGCAGGAATGGCGCTCGGACACCAGCCCCCTTGACGCTATCTTGCGCGCGGGCGGGCCGTTGCCGCGCGGGGCGGCCTTCTTCTATGGCGCGGCCGGTTGCGGCGGCTGCCATTCCGGGCCGTTCCAGACCGATCACGCCTTTCACGCGATGGGCGCGCCGCAGATCGGGCCGGGCAAGACCGAACGTTTCGAGAGCCATTCCCGCGACGAGGGGCGGTTTCGCGTGACGGGCGACCCCGCCGATCTCTTCGCCTTTCGCACGCCGTCGCTGCGCAATGTCACGCAGACGGGCCCCTGGGGGCACGCCGGGGCGCATTCCGACCTGCGCGCCTTTTTGCGGGCGCATTCCGACCCGCGCCGCGGGCTGGCCGAATACGACCGCGCGCAGGCGGTGCTGCCCGCGCTGCCCGACACCAAGCCTGATTGGGCGATCCTTGACAGCCCCGCCGAACGGGCGGCGTTGGCCGATGCCGCGGTCGCGGTGCGCCCCTTGTCGGAAGACGAGATCACCCTGATCGTGGACTTTCTGGACAGCCTGAGCGATCCGGTCGCGCTGCGGGGGCGGCTGGGCGTGCCCGATGCGGTGCCCTCGGGCCTGCCGGTCGAACGCTAGCGGGTGATCTCGGCCCGCCCATCCACCGGCACCGGGGCCCAGGCGCCCGTCTCTCCGTCGGGCCAGATCACGCGGGCTTCGGCCGTGGTGTCGGCGCCCAGCCCGAAATGGAGCCCCCACGCCTGTCCGCCGGCATGCCCGCCGCCCACGGTGATCTCGGCCGCCTGAAGGCCCGCCGTGGCGCTGCGCAGCTCGACCCAGGCGCCCACGGCATCGGGGTTGGTTCCGCCCTGCCGCGGCCGGATCTCGACCCGGTGAGGCGCCGCGCCGGTGCCGCGGTTGCGCCAGATCTCCATCGGCGCGCGGCGGTTCACCACCACGATGTCAAGCCAGCCATCCCCGTTCAGATCGACCAGCGCCGCGCCGCGCCCGCGCGCCATCGACGCCACCCCGGCTTCGGCGGCGCGTTCGTGAAAGCGGCCGTCCGCGCCCTGCATCAGCAGGTTGTTGGGGTCGTGCATGGCGTTCGAGGGCATCTGGTCCACATTGCCCTTGGCGATGAACAGATCCACCCGCCCGTCATTGTCCAGATCGCCGAATTCGGCATGCCAGCCGGTCGCGGGCCGCCCGTCGCCGCCGATGAAGGGGCGCTGGGCATAGGTGCCGATGTCATAGGGCGCGGCCTCGAAGCCGGTGCCGCGGTTGATCTGGAGAAGCTGGTCGCCCATCGAGGTGGTCATCACCTCGGGCAGGCCGTCGCCGGTCAGGTCGCGGCTGGCGATCCCCATCCCCCAGAGCGAGACCCTGGGCCAGTTCGCGGGCTCGGTCAGCGCGGGCAGGGTGAACATCTGCTCGTAGCCGCCGCGCACGTAGTAATGGCGGTCATTGGCGATGCGCAGCGCGGGCCGGCCGGTCCGCGTCCAGTCCGAGACCAGCATCGACAGCGCGCAATGGCCCGGCGCCAGCGGCAGGGCGGGGCGATACCGCGCGCCTTGGGGGCGGAAGACGTCGTTCGTGTCGCAGGCCATGAAGGGGCCGTCGGGGTCGGTGCGGTCGACGTAATTGCCGAAGAACAGCGTGGGCAGGCGCTGGCCCGGCTCCCATGTCGCGGCGAAGGCGGTGGTCCAGGCGTCGCGGAAGCTCAGGCCCAGGGCTTCGGTCGCGTCTGCGAAGCGGCACGCGCCCAGGCCCCGCAGCACAAGGTTGGGCCCGACGCGCAGCAGCACCAGATCAAGCTGGCCGTCGCTGTCGATGTCGAGCGGATAGGCCCCGGTGACGGCGCCCGGCAGATCGGCGGTCTGGTCGGCGGCCATATCGAGGGGCCGCGCCTCGAAGCGGATCGGGCCGCCCGGGTCGGAGACGTTCCGCAGCAGATGCGAGGGCGCCGCACCGCCGGCGGCGAACAGATCGGGGCGCCCGTCGGCGTCGCAATCCAGCACCGCGACGCCGCCGCCCACGAAATGCTCCCAGCCGCCGTCGTAGACATGGCCGGGCGACAGGGCCGCATCATCGACGAAGCTGGGCGCCACCGGCGGCAAGGCGGGGTCGGCGGCCGCCCGCGCGGGCAGGGCCGCGGCCAGGCAGACCGCCAGGAGGCCGGCGCGCCGCCCCCTCATGGCACCGCCCGCGCGGCGTCCAGCGCGGCCTCGGTCACCTCCTGAAGCGCCAGTGCCGCGGCGCCATGCGCCCAGAGCAGGTCGCCCCAGGCGTGGATCTCGATGCGCGGCGCCGGCCGGCCGGTGTCGAGCATCATCGCCCCCATCTCGGACAGGGTTTCCTGGGCATAGAGGTAATCATAGCGCATCCGGTCGCCCGACAGGATGATGAGCCCCGGATCGAACAGGTTGACCACATTGGCCAGCCCCAGCGCCAGATAGCGCCCCGCCCGGTGGAAGATCGAGCGCGCCGCGGCATTGCCGGCCTTGGCGTGGTCATAGAGGCTCTCGAGCAGCGCCCCCACCGCCAGCGTGTCGCGGTTGGGCAGGTTCAGCGCGGTCTGCGCCTCGCGCACCAGCGCGTAATCGGCGACATAGGCCTCGAGACAGCCGCGCTGGCCGCAGCGGCAAAGCGCGCCGTCCATCTGCACCTTGGTATGGCCCAGCTCCATGCCGATGCCGCGCGCCCCGCGATAGAGCCGGTGGTTGAGCACGAAGCCCATGCCCAGCCCGTGCTCGATCGTCACCACCGCGAAATCCGACAGCGTGCGCCCGGCGCCGAACCACAATTCGGCCAGGGTGACCAGGTTGGCGTCGTTGTCGACATGGACCGGCAGGCCCAGATGGTCGGTCAGATGCGGGACCAGCGGCAGGTGGCGTTCGGTGATGACGGGCGACCAATGCACGGTGCCCGAGGCGGCATCGACAAAGCCCGGCACGCCCAGCCCCACCGCGGTCAGCGCGTCGCGCGCAATGCCGGCGCTGGCGCAGACACGCGTCAGAAGCGCGTCCGCGGCGTCCAGAAGTTCGGGCAGGGTCATCGGGCCGGGCTGGCGGGGGATGGCCTCGCCGGCCAGCCGGTTGCCAGCGAAATCCACCACCACGGCGGTATGTTCGCGGTCCGACAGCTTGATCCCGGCGACCAGATGCGCCCCGGCCCGCACCCCCAGAGCCACCGCCGGCCGGCCGCGGCCACTGTCGGCCTCGCGCGGGGTGGCGATTTCCTCGAGAAGGCCGGCCTCGATCAGCTCGGAGGTCAGCGTGGTCACCGATGCCGGCGACACCGCCAGGTCGCGCGCCAGGCTGGCCCGCGCGGTCTGACCCGCGGCGCGGACGCGCTCGAAGATCTGCTGGCGCAGCGGGCGCGCGGTGTCCGACAGCGGGGGAATCAGCGGCCCGCAGCCGGGGCTGGTGCCCATTTCGCGCGGTTTGGGGGGCGCGGCGGCTCTCATTTGTTCACAGGGTGAAATATATTCTGCGGTTGCAGCATCGAATTGCCCCTCGTTTCGCCGCGATGCGGCGCCATATGATGCGGGATTTTGCTCTTGTGAAAGTCTGGCAGCTAAAATTTTTTTGACAACCAAATTTAATGGGCGCAGGTTTGTCGCACCCTGGCGAACAGCGTCGGGCGGGCCCGGCAGCGGCTCGGATATGGGAGGGTGTCATGAACAAGATTCTTCTGGCCGCGGTCGCGCTGACGGCGGGCCTTGCGACGACCTCGGCCTGGGCCGAGATGACCGTGGGCGTGTCCTGGTCGAACTTCCAGGAAGAACGCTGGAAGACCGACGAGGCCGCGATCAAGGCCGCGCTTGAGGCGGCGGGGGCGAAATATGTCTCGGCCGATGCGCAATCGTCTTCGGCCAAGCAGCTTTCGGACGTCGAGAGCCTGATGGCCCAGGGGGTCGATGCGCTGATCATCCTGGCGCAGGATACGCAGGCCATCGTGCCGGCGGTCTCGGCGGCCGCCGACGAGGGCGTGCCGGTCGTGGCCTATGACCGGCTGATCGAGGATCCGCGCGCCTTCTACCTGACCTTCGACAACGTCGAGGTGGGCCGGATGCAGGCGCGCGCCGTTCTGGCCCAGGCGCCCGAGGGCAATTACGTGATGATCAAGGGCTCGCCCACCGATCCGAACGCCGACTTCCTGCGCGGCGGTCAGCAGGAGGTGCTGCAACCCGCGATCGACGCGGGCAAGATCACCATCGTCGGCGAGGCCTATACCGACGGCTGGCTGCCCGCCAACGCGCAGCGCAACATGGAGCAGATCCTGACCGCCAACGACAACAACGTCGATGCGGTGGTGGCCTCGAATGACGGCACCGCGGGCGGTGCGGTGGCGGCGCTGACCGCGCAGGGCATGGCCGGCATTCCGGTTTCGGGGCAGGACGGCGACCATGCCGCGCTGAACCGCATCGCGCTGGGCACGCAGACCGTCAGCGTCTGGAAGGATTCGCGCGAACTGGGGCGCGCCGCGGCCGAGATCGCCCTGGCCATGGCCGGCGGCACCGAGAAGGCGTCGGTCGAGGGCGCGGTGGAATGGACCTCGCCTTCGGGCACGGTGATGACCGCCAAGTTCCTGCCGCCGATCCCGATCACGCGTGACAACCTGCCGGTGGTGGTCGATGCCGGGTGGATCCCGCTCGAGACGCTCTGCCAGGGCGTGAGCAACGGCCCGGCGCCCTGCAACTGAGCCCGGCCGCCGGGGGCGGGCCCCGTGTGGCCTGCCCCCGCGCATCCTTTCCCGCCTCTGTCCGGCCCGACCGGGGCCGCGCTTCATTCAGGGATCGTTTCATGTCCGAGCCCGTCCAGGCCGCCGCCCCGCGCCGTTCGCTGTGGCAGGCGCTGGGTGTCGACAGCCGCCTTCTGGGGATGATCGGCGCCTTCGTGGTGCTGTGTCTTGTCTTCGACGTCATCACCGATGGCCGCTTCCTGACCCCGCGCAACATCTTCAACCTGTCGATCCAGACCGTCAGCGTGGCGATCATGGCCACCGGCATGGTCTTCGTGATCGTGACGCGCCACATCGACCTGTCGGTGGGGGCGCTTCTGGCCACCTGTTCGGCGGTCATGGGGGTGATGCAGGTCTGGGTTCTGCCGCAGTCGATGGGGCTGGGCATCGGCCATCCGGCCATCGCGCCGCTGGCCATGGCCTCGGGGCTGCTGGCGGGCACGGTGATCGGGGCTTTCAACGGCTGGCTGATCGGCTATCAGCGCATCCCGGCCTTCATCGTCACGCTGGGGGGGCTGCTGATCTGGCGCAACGTGGCGTGGTATCTGTCCGACGGCCAGACCCTGGGCCCGCTGGACAAGACCTTCGTGCTGTTCGGCGGGATCGAGGGCACCCTGGGCGACACGCTGTCCTGGGCAGTGGGGGGGCTGGCCTGTCTGGGCGTTCTCTGGGCGATCTGGCGCGCGCGTGCCGACCGCATCCGCCATGACTTCCCCGTCAAGCCGCTTTGGGCCGAGGCGCTGATCGCCACGCTGGGCGTCGGCACGATCCTGGGGTTTGTCGCCATCCTCAATTCCTATGCGGTGCCGGCGGCGCGGCTGCGGCGTGAATTCCGGCTGCGCGGCGAGACCATGCCCGAGGGCTATTCCGAGGTCTTCGGCCTGCCGATCTCGGTGCTGATGCTGATCGTCGTGGCGGTGGCCATGACCATCCTGGCGCGGCGCACGCGGCTGGGGCGCTATATCTTTGCCGCCGGCGGCAACCCCGACGCGGCCGAGCTGTCGGGCATCAACACGCGGATGCTGACGGTCAAGGTCTTCGCCTTGATGGGGTTCCTGTGCGGGCTGTCGGCCATCGTCGCGCAGGCGCGGCTTCAGAACCACACCAATGACATCGGCACGCTGGACGAATTGCGCGTGATCGCCGCAGCCGTCATCGGCGGCACCGCGCTGTCGGGCGGGGTGGGCACGATCTATGGTGCCATCCTGGGCGCGGTCATCATGCAATCGCTGCAATCGGGCATGGCGATGGTGGGGGTCGATGCGCCCTTCCAGAACATCGTCGTCGGCCTTGTCCTGGTTCTCGCGGTCTGGATCGACATCCAGTATCGCAAGCGCACCGGAGAAAAGTCATGACCCCCCTGGTCGAGATGCGCGACATCTCCATCGCCTTCGGCGGCGTCAAGGCCGTGGATCATGTCACCGTGGATCTGTTCCCCGGCGAGGTGGTGGGCCTTCTGGGCCATAACGGCGCGGGCAAGTCCACGCTGATCAAGTGCCTGTCGGGCGCCTATCAGATGGACAGCGGCCAGATCTTCATCAACGGCGACCGGGTCGAGATCCGCAACCCGCGCGACGCGCGCGCCCATAACATCGAGACGATCTATCAGACGCTGGCGCTGGCCGACAATCTGGACGCGGCCTCGAACCTCTTTCTGGGGCGCGAGCTGACCACGCCGCTGGGCTTTGTCGATGATGCCGCGATGGAGGCCGAGACCCGCAGGATCATGGGCCGGCTGAACCCCAATTTCGCCAAGTTCAAGGCGCCGGTGAAGGCGCTTTCGGGCGGGCAGCGGCAATCGGTGGCCATTGCGCGGGCGGTCTATTTCAACGCCCGCATCCTGATCATGGACGAGCCGACCGCGGCGCTGGGCCCGCAGGAAACGCAGATGGTGGCCGAGCTGATCCAGGAGCTGAAGGCGCAGGGGCTGGGCATCTTCCTGATCGAGCACGACATCCACAACGTCATGAAGCTGTGCGACCGTGCCAGCGTGATGAAGAACGGCCAGCTTGTCGGCACGGTCAACGTGAACGCGGTCACCGACGAGGACATCCTGGGCATGATCATCCTGGGCAAGATGCCCGAGACTGGAGCGCCCAAGATGGAGGGCGCCTGATGTATCTGGGGCTTGATCTGGGCACATCGGGGCTCAAGGGGGTGCTGATCGACGCCGACCAGCGCGTCCTGGCCGAGGCCCATGCGCCGCTCAAGGTGTCGCGCCCGCACGAGGGCTGGTCCGAGCAATCCCCCGCTGCCTGGATCGGCGCGGCCGAGGCGGTGCTGGGCGTGCTGGCGCGTCACGGGCTGGGACAGGTGCGCGGGATCGGGCTGTCGGGGCAGATGCATGGGGCGGTGCTTCTGGATGCGGCCTGCGACGTGCTGCGGCCCTGCATCCTGTGGAACGACACCCGCGCCCATGCCGAGGCCGCCGCGATGGACGCCGACCCGCGCTTTCGCGCGATCAGCGGCAATATCGTCTTTCCGGGCTTCACCGCGCCCAAGCTGGCCTGGGTGGCGCGCCACGAGCCCGAGATCTTCGCGCGCACCGATCATGTGCTTTTGCCCAAGGATTACCTGCGGCTGTGGATGACGGGCGCGCATGTCTGCGACATGTCCGATGCCGCCGGGACCAGCTGGTTCGACACCGGCGCGCGTGACTGGTCGGAGGCGCTGCTGGCGGCGGGCGGCATGACGCGCGCGCAGATGCCCGCGCTGGTCGAGGGCTCGGCCGTCTCGGGGCTGCTGCGGCGCGAACTGGCCGACCGCTTCGGGCTGCCCGCGGGCGTGCCGGTCGCGGGGGGCGGTGGCGACAACGCGGCCTCGGCGGTGGGGGCAGGCGTGGTCGCGCCGGGGCAGGGCTTCGTGTCGCTGGGCACCTCGGGGGTGCTCTTTGCCGCCGACGAGGGCTGTCGCCCCTCGCCGGAAACGGCGGTGCATTCCTTCTGTCACGCGCTGCCGGGGCGCTGGCACCAGATGGGCGTGATCCTGGCCGCGACCGATGCGCTGAACTGGCTGGCGGGGCTTCTGGGCCGCCCGCCCGCCGATCTGACGGTGGCGCTGGGGGGCGCGCTGCGCCCGCCGGGGCGGGGGCTGTTCCTGCCCTATCTGGGCGGCGAGCGCACGCCGCTCAACGATGCCGCGATCCGGGGCGCGTTCCTCGGCCTCGAGCACGAGACCGGCGCCGAGGCCGCCACCCGCGCCGTTCTCGAAGGCGTGGCCTTCGCCCTGGCCGATTGCCGCGATGCGCTGGCCGCCACGGGCACCCGGCTGGATCATCTGATCGCGCTGGGCGGGGGCGCGCGCTCGGACTATTGGCTGAAGGTTCTGGCCACCACGCTGGACCTGCCGCTTCTGGTGCCCCAGGCGGGCGATTTCGGCGCGGCCTTCGGCGCGGCGCGGCTGGGTCTGATGGCCGCGACCGGCAGCGGCGCCGAGATCGCCACGCCCCCCCCCATCGCCCGCGAGATCGCCCCCGATCCCGCCCTGCGCGCGGCCTTCGCCGAAGGCCATGTCCGTTACCGCGCCGCCCGCGACGCCATGAAAGGATTGTCATGACCGACTTCTTCCGGGGGATTGCCCCCATCCGCCACGAGGGCCCCGAGGCGACCTCGGAATTCGCCTATCGTCATTACGACCCCGACGAGATGGTCCTGGGCAAGCGCATGGAGGACCATCTGCGTTTTGCCGTGGCCTGGTGGCATTCCTTCGCCTGGCCGGGCACCGACCCCTTCGGCGGGCAGACATTCCAGCGCCCCTGGTTCGGCGACACGCTCGCGGACGCGCGGATGAAGGCGGATGTGGCGTTCGAGCTGTTCGAGATTTTGGGCCAGCCCTTCTTCTGTTTCCACGATGCCGACATCCGCCCCGAAGGCGCCAGTTTCGCCGAGACCGAGGCCAATCTGATGGCCATCGTCGATTACATCGGCCAGAAGATGGAGACCTCGCGCACGAAGCTTCTTTGGGGGACGGCGAACCTGTTTTCGCACCGCCGCTTCATGGCGGGCGCGGCCACCAACCCCGACCCGGAGGTCTTTGCCTGGTCGGCCGCCACGGTGAAAAGCTGCATGGACGCCACGGCCCGGCTGGGCGGGCAGAACTATGTCCTGTGGGGCGGGCGCGAGGGCTACGAGACGCTTCTGAACACCGACCTCTCGCGCGAGGCCGAGCAGGCCGGACGCTTCCTGTCGATGGTGGTCGAATACAAGCACAAGATCGGCTTCAAGGGCGCGATCCTGATCGAGCCCAAGCCGCAGGAGCCCAGCAAGCACCAATATGATTACGACGTGGCCACGGTCTATGGCTTCCTGAAGCGGTTCGGGCTGGAAAACGAGGTCAAGGTCAACATCGAACAGGGCCACGCGATCCTGGCCGGCCACAGCTTCGAGCACGAGCTGGCGCTGGCCGCCAGCCTGGGCATTCTGGGGTCGATCGACATGAACCGCAACGATTACCAGTCGGGCTGGGACACCGACCAGTTCCCCGATTCGGTCCCCGAGATCGCGCGCGCCTATTACGAGATCCTGCGCGCCGGCGGCTTCACCACGGGCGGCACCAATTTCGACGCCAAGCTGCGGCGCCAGAGCCTTGATCCCGAAGACCTGGTGCTGGCGCATGTGGGGGCGATGGACGTTTGTGCCCGTGCGCTCAAGGCGGCGGCGGCACTTCTCGAGGATGGCCGGCTCGAGGTGGCCCGCGCCGCGCGCTATGCCGGCTGGGACGCGCCCGAGAACCGCGCCATGCTGACCTCGGATCTTGACGCCATCCACGCCCGCGTGATCGCCGAAGGGATCAATCCCGAACCGCGTTCGGGGCGGCAGGAGCGGCTGGAAAACCTGTGGAACCGCTTCGTCTGAGTTCCGCTTGCCTTTTGGCGGCGAAGGGCCTATAGCACAGTTCAACAGCGGCGCTGCGGGGTCCAAACCCGCAGCCCACCGGAAGAGTGTGAACGGGCCGCGCAAGGGCCCGTTTTTTGTTTTCTGAACCCCGAAAGGATCGCCGATGAGCGACCTGATCGCCAAGACCGCCATCGACCGCCGCCTGGCCGGGATCGTCGGTCCCGTCATCGAAGGCATGGGCTACGAACTTGTCCGCCTGCGGCTGATGGGCGGGCTGTCCAAGACGCTCCAGATCATGGCCGACCGTCCCGAGGGCGGCATCGACGTGGAGGATTGCGCGCGCATCTCCACCGCGCTGTCGGCGCATCTCGATGTGGAAGATCCGATCGAGGATGCCTATACGCTGGAAGTGTCCTCGCCGGGGATCGACCGGCCGCTGACGCGGCTGAAGGATTTCGATCTGTTCGAGGGCTACGAGGTGCGGATCGAGACGACCGAGCTGATCGACGGGCGCCGCCGCTTCAAGGGCGTGCTGGCCGGGGTCGAGGGGCAGGATGTCCTGATCAATATCGAGACGCCCGAAGGGGTGCAGACGATCGGGCTGGACTTCGACTGGCTGTCGGATGCCAAGCTGGTGCTGACCGACGAGCTGATCGCCGAGATGCTGAAGGCGCGCAAGGATGCCGGCGCGCTTGATGAAACCCAATTCGACGAGATCGAAACCGATACCCCCGAGACCGAGGAGGAGGCCTGATCCATGGCTATCACATCCGCAAACCAGCTTGAGCTGTTGCAGACCGCCGAGGCCGTCGCCCGCGAGAAGATGATCGACCCGGATCTGGTGATCGAGGCGATGGAAGACAGCCTCGCGCGCGCGGCCAAGTCCCGCTACGGCTCGGAAATGGACATCCGCGTCAAGATCGACCGCAAGACGGGCCGCGCCACCTTCACCCGCGTGCGCACCGTGGTCGAGGAGGACGCGGTCGAGAATTACCAGGCCGAGCTGACCGTGGCGCAGGCGCGCCAGTATCTGGCCGACCCGCAGGTGGGCGACGAGATCGTGGACGAGGTGCCGCCCGTCGATCTGGGGCGGATCGCGGCGCAATCGGCCAAGCAGGTGATCTTGCAGAGGGTCCGCGACGCCGAACGCGACCGCCAGTTCGAGGAATTCAAGGACCGCAAGGGCACGATCATCAACGGCATGGTCAAGCGCGAGGAATACGGCAACCTGATCGTGGACATCGGCCGCGGCGAGGCAATCCTGCGCCGCAACGAGAAGATCGGCCGCGAGAGCTATCGCCCCAACGACCGCATCCGCGCCTTCATCAAGGACGTCCGCCGCGAGGCCCGTGGCCCGCAGGTGTTCCTGTCGCGCACCGACCCGCAGTTCATGGCCGAGCTGTTCAAGATGGAAGTGCCCGAGATCTATGACGGCATCATCGAGATCAAGGCCGTGGCCCGTGACCCCGGCTCGCGCGCCAAGATCGCCGTCATCAGCCACGACAGCTCGATCGACCCGGTCGGCGCTTGCGTCGGCATGCGCGGCTCGCGGGTGCAGGCCGTGGTGGGCGAGCTTCAGGGCGAGAAGATCGACATCATCCCGTGGAACGAGGATCAGGCGACCTTCCTTGTCAACGCGCTGCAACCGGCGGAAGTGGCCAAGGTGGTCATCGACGAGGAAGCCGGCAAGATCGAGGTCGTGGTTCCCGACGAGCAGCTGTCGCTGGCCATCGGCCGGCGTGGCCAGAACGTGCGTCTGGCCAGCCAGCTGACCGGGCTGGATATCGACATCCTGACCGAGGCCGAGGAATCGAGCCGCCGTCAGGCCGAATTCGCCGAACGCACCCAGCTCTTCGTCGATGCGCTGGATCTGGACGAATTCTTCGCCCAGCTTCTGGTGGCCGAGGGCTTCACCAACCTCGAGGAAGTGGCCTATGTCGACGTCGACGAGCTGCTGTCGATCGAGGGCGTGGACGAGGACACCGCCCAGGAGCTTCAGGCCCGCGCCCGCGACCATATCGAGGAAACCAACCGCAAGGCGATGGCAGCCGCCCGCGAACTGGGGGTCGAGGACAGCCTGGTTGAATTCGAGGGGCTGACCCCCCAGATGATCGAGGCACTGGCCAGGGACGGCATCAAGACGCTGGAAGATTTCGCCACCTGCGCCGATTGGGAACTGGCCGGCGGCTGGACCACGGTCAACGGCCAGCGCGTCAAGGACGAGGGGCTGCTCGAGAAATTCGACGTCAGCCTCGAGGAGGCGCAGAATCTGGTGATGACGGCGCGCATCCATCTGGGCTGGGTCGACCCCTCCGAGCTTGAGGCCGACGCCGACGCCGAGGATGACGACGCCGAAGCGGCCGCCAATGACGCGGAGGCGGAGGCGTAAGCCTCCGGCGACCGGTCATGACCCGCGGCGGCGCCGACAGGACGCGCGACGAAGTGCAGCGGCGCTGCATCGTCACCGGCGAGGTGCAACCCCGTACGGGCCTTGTGCGCTTTGTCATTTCGCCCGAAGGGGTGGTGGTCCCCGACCTGGCCGAAAAGCTGCCCGGTCGCGGCATCTGGGTTGCAGCCGACCGCGCGGTGTTGGAAAAGGCAGTCTCGAAGAACGCCTTTGCGCGCGCGGCGCGGGCCCAGGTCAGCCTGCCCGACGACCTTGTGGGGTTGGTCGAGGCGGGGCTTGCGGCGCGGGTGGTCGAGCTGGTGTCGCTGGCGCGCAAGTCCGGGGCCGCGGTCTGCGGCTTCGAGAAGGTGAAGGACTGGCTCGCCGGCGGGCGGGCAAAGATTTTGCTTCAGGCCCACGACGGGTCTGATCGCGGCAAGGGCAAGCTGTTCACGCCCCCCGGTGGGCGTTGGTTCGGCTGTCTGAGTGCGCAGGAATTGGGTTTGGCTTTTGGTCGTGATCGTGCCATACACGGCGCGCTCGCGGGCGGCGGACTCGGAACGGGTGTGATACGCGAAGCGACGCGGCTTTCGGGGCTGCGCGGGCTGGACGGCAGCAGGACTGCCGGAAAGGACAAAAAGACGGCATGAGCGATACAGACGGCAAAAAACCCCTCGGTCTTGGCGGCGGCCGCTCGGGCTCGGTGAAACAGAGTTTCTCGCACGGGCGCACCAAGAGTGTGGTCGTGGAAACCAAGCGCAAGCGCGTCGTTGTGCCGAAGCCCGGGGCGGGTTCGTCCAAGGGGTCGGGGAACGCGGTCGGCGGGGATCCGTCGCGGCGTCCGGCCGGGATTTCCGATGCCGAGATGGAGCGCCGTCTGCGCGCGCTCCAGGCCGCCAAGGCCCGCGAAGCCGAGGAAGCCGAGCAACGTGCCCGCGAGGAGCGCGAGCGCGAGATAGAACGCGAGCGCCGCCGGGCCGAGATCGAGGCCAAGGAGCGCGAGGAGCGTGAACGCACCGAAGCCGCGCGCCTGAAGGCCGAGGAAGAGGAACGCAAGGCCCGCGAGGCCGAACGCCGCGCCCAGAAACGCGAGGAAGCCGCGGCCGCGCCGCGCAAGGCCGATGCGGCCCCGGCCCCGGCCGATCCGGCTGCCGCCGAAGCCGCCGCCGCGCGCGCCGCGACCAAGGGCGTGTCGGCCACCGGCCCGCGCAAGACCGACCGCGACCGCAACGAACGCGGCGACACCCGCGACACCCGCAACGCCAAGGTCAAGGGGGACGCGGGCAACCGCCGCACTGGCAAGCTGTCGCTGTCCGATGCCCTGGACGGCGAGGGCGGGCGTCAGCGCTCGCTGGCGGCGATGAAGCGCAAGCAGGAACGCGCGCGTCAGAAGGCCATGGGGTCGGGTGCGCGCGCCGAGAAGATGGTGCGCGACGTGCAGCTGCCCGAGACGATCGTCGTCTCGGAGCTGGCCAACCGCATGGCCGAACGCGCCGCCGATGTGGTCAAGTCGCTGATGAAGATGGGCATGATGGTCACGGCCAACCAGACCATCGACGCCGACACCGCCGAGCTGGTGATCGAGGAATTCGGCCACCGCGCCGTGCGCGTGTCCGATGCCGATGTGGAACAGGTCATCGACACCGTCGACGACCGTCCCGAGGACATGGAATCGCGCCCGCCGATCATCACGATCATGGGCCACGTCGACCACGGCAAGACGTCGCTGCTGGATGCGATCCGCAATGCCAATGTCGTCTCGGGCGAGGCCGGCGGCATCACCCAGCATATCGGCGCCTATCAGGTGCGCACCGAATCGGGTGCGGTCCTGACCTTCCTCGACACGCCCGGCCACGCCGCCTTCACCTCGATGCGGGCGCGTGGGGCGCAGGTCACCGACATCGTGGTGCTGGTGGTCGCGGCCGACGATTCGGTCATGCCGCAGACGATCGAGGCCATCAACCACGCCAAGGCCGCCGGTGTGCCGATGATCGTGGCGATCAACAAATGCGACAAGCCCGATGCCGATGCGCAGAAGGTGCGCACCGAGCTGCTGAACTACGAAGTCGTGGTCGAGGCCATGTCGGGCGACGTGCAGGACGTGGAAGTCTCGGCCAAGACCGGTGCCGGGCTTGATAACCTGCTCGAGGCGATCGCGCTTCAGGCCGAGATCCTGGAACTCAAGGCCAACCCTGACCGCGCCGCGCAAGGTGCTGTCATCGAGGCCAAGCTCGACGTCGGCCGTGGCCCGGTCGCCACGGTCCTGGTCCAGCACGGCACGCTCAAGCAGGGCGATATCTTCGTCGTGGGCGAGCAGTGGGGCAAGGTCCGCGCGCTGGTCAACGACAAGGGCGAGCGCGTCAAGGAAGCCGCGCCGTCGGTTCCGGTCGAGGTGCTGGGCCTCAACGGCACGCCCGAGGCGGGCGACGTGCTGAACGTCGTCGAGACCGAGGCGCAGGCCCGCGAGATCGCCGATTACCGCGTGCAGGTGGCCAAGGACAAACGCGCCGCCGCCGGGGCTGCGGCCACGCTCGAGCAGCTTCTGGCCAAGGCCAAGGCCGACGAGAATGTCTCCGAGCTGCCGGTTCTGGTGAAGGCCGATGTGCAAGGTTCGGCCGAAGCCATCGTGCAGGCGCTGGAAAAGGTGGGCAACGACGAGGTCCGCGTGCGCGTGCTGCATTCGGGCGTGGGCGCGATCACCGAATCCGATATCGGCCTGGCCGAAGCGTCGGGGGCGCCGGTCATCGGCTTCAACGTGCGGGCCAATGCGCCGGCGCGCGCCGCGGCCAACCAGAAGGGCGTCGAGATCCGCTATTACTCGATCATCTACGACCTGGTGGATGACATCAAGGCGGCGGCCTCGGGCCTGCTGAAGGCCGAGGTGCGCGAGAACTTCATCGGCTATGCCACGATCAAGGAGGTCTTCAAGGTCTCGGGCGTGGGCAAGGTGGCCGGCTGTCTGGTCACCGAAGGCGTGGCGCGGCGTTCGGCCGGCGTGCGTCTGTTGCGCGACAACGTGGTGATCCACGAGGGCACGCTGAAGACGCTCAAGCGCTTCAAGGACGAGGTCAAGGAAGTCCAGTCCGGCCAGGAATGCGGCATGGCCTTTGAAAATTACGACGACATCCGCCCGAACGATGTCATCGAGATCTTCGAGCGCGAGGAGGTCGAGCGCACGCTCACCTGATCTGCGCACGCAGGGGAAACCGGACAGGGGGCTTCGGCCCCCTGTTTCGCTTTTGGCCCCGGATTGCACCGCCGCGCGACCGGGCCTATTGAGACAGAACCCGCCGGACGGCGCCTGCGTCCGACCCGAGAAGGAGCCGCGAGTTGACCATTCACCTGCACCGCAACGATCTGCCCGAGGGGCTGGACCTCGGGGCCGTGGTCGCCATCGACACCGAGACGATGGGTCTCGATCCGCGCCGGGACCGGCTGTGCCTGGTGCAGCTGTCCTCGGGCGACGGCCATGCGCATCTGGTCCAGATCGACCGCGGCCAGACCAGCGCCCCGCGTCTGTGCGCGCTGCTGGCCGACCCCGAGACGATCAAGCTGTTCCATTTCGCGCGCTTCGACATTGCCGCGCTCTACAATGCTTTCGGGGTGGTGACGGCGCCGGTCTGGTGCACCAAGATCGCCTCGAAGATGGTGCGCACCTTCACCGACCGGCACGGGCTGAAATACCTGCTGGCGGAACTGGCGGGGGTCGATATTTCCAAGCAGCAGCAGACCTCGGACTGGGGCGCGCCCAATCTGACGCAGGCGCAGATGGAATATGCTGCCGCGGACGTTCTCTATCTGCACCGCCTCAAGGACGAGCTGGAGCGCCGCCTTGCGCGCGAGGGGCGCGCGGCGCTGGCGCAGGCCTGTTTCGATTTCCTGCCCGCGCGGGCGCAGCTTGACCTGCTGGGATGGGAGGAGCCCCATGACATCTTCCACCACTGAGACCCTCAACGCGCCCGGCGCCTTCGTCGCCACCGGGCGGCGCGTCATCGAGATGGAGGCCGGCGGCCTGTCGGCGCTGGCGGCCAGCCTGGACGGCGCCTTCACCCGCGCGGTCGAACTGATCCTGGCCGCGAAGGGCCGCGTGATCGTGTCGGGCATGGGCAAGTCGGGCCATGTCGGCTGCAAGATCACGGCGACGTTGGCCTCGACCGGCACGCCGGCGCAATTCGTCCACCCCGCCGAGGCCAGCCACGGCGATCTGGGCATGGTGACGCCGGCCGATGTGGTGCTGGTGCTGTCGAATTCCGGCGAGACGCCCGAATTGTCGGATATCGTCGCCCATACGCGGCGCTTCGGCATTCCGCTGATCGGGGTGGCCAGTCGGGCCGAGTCGACCCTTCTGCGCCAGTCCGACGTGGCGATCGTGCTGCCGCAGGCGCCCGAGGCCTGTGCCACGGGGATCGTGCCGACCACCTCGACCACGATGACGCTGGCCTTGGGCGACGCGCTGGCCGTCGCGCTGATGGAGCATCGCCGCTTCACCCCCGAGGATTTCCGCGCCTTTCATCCCGGCGGCAAGCTGGGCGCACGTCTGGCGCGGGTGCGCGACCTGATGCACGGCGCCGCGACCCTGCCGCTGGTGCCCGACACGACGCCCATGCCCGAGGCGCTGCTGGTCATCTCGCGCGCGGGGTTCGGCGTGGTGGGCGTGACCGACGCCCAGGGCCGGCTGCGCGGCATCGTCACCGACGGCGACCTGCGCCGCCACATGGACGGCCTTCTGGCGCGCACGGCCGGCGAGGTGATGACCGCCGATCCCCAGACCATCGCCCCCGATGCGCTGGCCGCCGAGGCGCTGGGGCTGATGAACGGGCGCAAGATCACCTGTCTGTTCGTTCTGGACCCCGACGGCGACGGCCGCCCCGCGGGCATCTTGCATATCCACGACTGCCTGCGCGCAGGCGTGGCCTGACGCGGCAAACGGGGGGCGGCGGCGCGATGCGGCACGGGTCTGACAACATCCATTCCCGCATCGTGGCGTGGCTCAAGATCGTGCTGCCGCTGACGGCGCTGATCCTGCTGTCGACGATGTTCCTGTTTTCCGACCGGATCGACCCCTCGGACGCCGTGCCCTATTCGGATGTCGACGTCGAGCAACTGGCCCGCGAGCCGCAGATGGGCGGCGCCGAATATTCGGGCCTGACCCAGGATGGCGCGGCGCTGACCGTCTGGGCGCGCCAGGCCCGCCCCGATCCCGACACCCCCGGCCGCGGCCAGGTCGAGGCGATGACCGCCCGCCTCGAGACCGCCTCGGGGCTGGTGGCGCGGCTTGCGGCCCGCGGGGGCGCGATCGACACCGCGCGGGGCGAGATCGAACTGGTCGGCGCGGTCGAGATCAACACCTCGGACGGCTACCGGCTGTCCTCGGACCGGGTCGAGGGGCGCACCGATGCGTCGTGGCTCAAAAGCCCCGGTCCGGTCTCGGGCACCGGCCCGCTGGGGCGCATCAACGCCGGCGCGATGGAGCTTTCGCCGCGCCCCGATGACCCCGAGGGGACGCATGTTCTGGTTTTCAATGGCGGCGTTAAGCTGATATATCGCCCGAAGGATTGACGACATGACCCCGATGCGCCTTCGACCGATTGCCCTTTGTGCCGCGCTTGGCGCCGCTCTCGTGACCGGACCGGGTCTGCCGGCAGATGCGCAAGGCATCAGCTTCGGCGGGATCCGCGCCGATGCCTCGCTGCCCGTCGAGATCACCGCCGACCGTCTGAACGTGGACGAAGCCACCGGCATGGCGGTCTTCTCGGGCAATGTGGTGGTGGTGCAGGGCGCCATGCGCATGGCCGCCGCCCGTCTCGAGGTCGAATATGAGGACGGCACCGACCGCCGTCGCATCCGCCGCCTTCACGCCACCGGCGGCGTCACGCTGGTCAATGCCGCCGATGCCGCCGAATCGCGCGAGGCGACCTATGCGCCGGCCACCGGACAGGTGGTGATGACGGGCGATGTGGTGCTGACCCAGGGGCCCAGCGTGATGTCGGGCCAGCGGCTGGACGTGGATCTGACCACCGGCACCGGCCGGATGGGCGGGCGCGTGCGCACCGTGATCGCGCCGTCGGGGGCGCCGGAGTGAAGGACGGCGTCACAAGTCCGGATGCGGCGCCGCTGGGCTCGGGGCTGAGCGTGCGCGGCCTGCGCAAGAGCTATCGCAAGCGCCCGGTGCTGCGCGACGTGTCGCTGGATCTGGCCCGCGGCGAGGTCGTCGCGCTGCTGGGGCCCAACGGTTCGGGCAAGACCACCTGCTTTTACAACATCGCCGGGCTGATCGCGCCCGATGCGGGGCGGGTGACCATCGACGGGCGCGACGTCACCGGCCTGCCGATGTATCGCCGCGCGCGGCTGGGGATCGGCTATCTGCCGCAGGAGGCGTCGATCTTCCGCGGCCTGTCGGTCGAGGACAACATCCTGGCGGTGCTCGAGATCGTCGAGCGTGACCCCCATCGCCGGCGCGAGCGGCTCGAGGAGCTGCTGGGCGAATTCTCGATCGCGCATCTTCGTGCCGCGCCCGCACTGGCGCTGTCGGGGGGCGAGCGGCGGCGCGCCGAGATCGCGCGCTGCCTGGCGGCCGACCCGAAATACCTTCTGCTCGACGAGCCCTTCGCCGGGGTGGACCCCATCGCCGTGGGCGAGATCCGCACGCTGGTCCATGACCTCAAGGCGCGCGGGATCGGCGTTCTGATCACCGATCACAACGTGCGCGAGACGCTGGAGATCGTCGAACGCGCCTATATCCTGAACGAAGGACGGGTGCTGATGAGCGGGACCACCGCCGAGGTCGTGCGCGACGAGAACGTGCGCCGCGTCTATCTGGGGCAGGGCTTCTCGATTTCGTGATCGGCCCCCTTGCGCCGGCCCGCGATCGTTCCCACGTCAGTCAAAGAAGCGTCACAGGGCCGTTGACATTGCCCGTTCAAGTGGCGCCAAATGAAGCCAATGACAGCCACGCGAAACCCGCCCCTTTCCTGCCTTATGGCGTGCTCGCCGCACCGGGGCGAAGCGTTTGCGATATTCCATTCATCAACGGCTTTAACGGGGCCGACAGGGGGCAAGCCGGCGGCTGTGCCCATCGGTCCAGACACCTGAAGGAGAGACCATGCGGTACCAGATCAGCGGTAAACAGATCGACGTTGGTGACGCGCTGCAAACCCACGTCAAATCCGAACTGGGCGAGACGGTCGAGAAATACTCGCAACGTCCGACCGATGCGACCGTCGTGTTCTCGCGCAATGCGCATCAGTTCCTGTGCGAGGCCACGGTGCATCTGTCCACCGGGCTGACGGCGGCGGCCACGGGCCATGCCACCGAGATCTATGCCGCGTTCGAATCGTGCCGCGAAAAGATGGACAAGCAGCTGCGCCGCTACAAGCGCCGGCTGAAAGACCATCACCGCGACCGGTCCGAGCCTGTTGAATTTGATGCGGCGGGGATGTATGTGCTCGCCGCGGGCGATGCGGATCAGGAGACCGAGCCCGAGAGCCTTTCGCCGATCATCGTGGCCGAGATGGAAACCAAGGTTCCCACCCTGTCCGTCGGCGAGGCGGTGATGCAGATGGAGCTTGCCGGAGCGCCGCTTCTGGTGTTCCGCAACGAAAAGCACGGGGGCGTGAACGTCGTTCATCGCCGCGACGACGGCAACGTCGGCTGGATCGACCCGCGCAACATCAAGTAAGGCGCCCGCGACGGGGTGCGGAAATGTAAGGACGAATGCAACTTTCGAACCTGCTTCAGCCCGGCGCCGTCAAGGTGTTGGCGAACGTCACCTCGAAGAAACGCCTGTTCCAGGATCTGGGTGAGATCGCGCATTCAGCCTATGGGCTGGATGCGGCCCAGACGGTCGATGCGCTTCAGGAACGTGAAAGCCTGGGCCCGACCGGCGTCGGACATGGCGTGGCGCTGCCGCATGCACGGCTGCACGGGCTCGACACGGTGGTCGGTGTCTTCCTGCGGCTTGAACGGCCGCTGGATTTCGACGCGGTGGACCGCCAGCCCGTGGATCTGGTCTTTGCGCTGTTCGCGCCCAAGGATTCCGGGGTCGAGCATCTCAAGGCGCTGGCGCTGGTCTCGCGCACGATGCGCAGCGCCGAGGTCTGCGCCAAGCTGCGCGCCAATGCCGACCCGGCCACGCTGCATGCGGTGCTGACCGAGGCGCAGGGCGGCGTTCAGGCGGCCTGAGACCTCTCACCCGGTGGATTCATGAAAAGGGCCCCTGCCGCGCGGCGGGGGCCTTCTTCGTGGCTGGGGCGTGATCGTGGCTCGGGGTGTGATCGGGGGAGGTCAGCCGTTCTCGGCCAGAACTCGCCCCGCCAGATAGAGCGAGCCGCAGATCAGGATGCGCGCGCCGGGGTGTTCGGCGGCCAGATCCGTCACCGCGGCTAGAACGCTGTCGGCCACGCGCGCGGGCAGGCCTGCGTCGCGGGCGGCGGCGGCGGTGGTCTCGGCGGGCAGGGTGTTCGGCTCGCCGGGGATCTCGACCGCGGTCAGACTTTCGGCCACGCGGGCCAGCGGGCGCATGTAGCCGCCCACGTCCTTGGTGTTGAGCATCCCCGCCACCAGATGCGTGGGCCGGGGCGGCAGCGTGCGCAGGGTGGCGGCCACGGCCGCGCCGCCCGCCGGGTTGTGCCCGCCGTCCAGCCACAGCTCGCAGCCGGGCGCGGCCTCGACCAGCGGGCCCTGGCGCAGGGGCTGCATCCGGGCGGGCCATTCGGTGCGGGTCAGCGCGGCCTCGCATGCGCTTTCGCCGAAGCCCAGGGCACGCAGCGCCGCCACCGCCAT
This sequence comes from Phaeovulum vinaykumarii, assembly GCF_900156695.1. GTDB lineage: Bacteria > Pseudomonadota > Alphaproteobacteria > Rhodobacterales > Rhodobacteraceae > Bieblia_A > Bieblia_A vinaykumarii. The sequence goes on along the minus strand of NZ_FTOM01000001.1, from coordinate 728,900 downwards.
TCCGGCGTTCTGGATCTGGTGCGGGCCGGCCAGCCGCGGCGCGGGCAGATCCAGAACGCCGGTCTCGTCGTGAAAGATCAGCCGCCCGGCCTGAGCCTCGACCTGCCAATGCTGGCCATGCACCAGAAGCGGCGCGCCCAGCCGCGCGGCGCGGGCCTCGATGACCTCGAGCGCGGCCTCGGGCTGAGGGCCGACCACGCAGGGCACGCCGCGCTTGAGGATGCCCGCCTTCTCGCCGGCGATCTCGGGCAGGGTCTCGCCCAGGAATTGCTGATGGTCGATCGAGACCGGGGTGATGATCGTCAGCCGCGGGTGATCGACGACATTGGTGGCGTCGAGCCGCCCGCCCAGCCCCACCTCGAGCAGCGTCCAGTCCGCCGGCACCCGCGCAAAGGCCAGGAAGGCCGCGCAGGTGGTGATTTCGAAGAAGGTGATGGGATCGGCGCCGTTGGCGGCCTCGCATTCGGCCAGAAGCGCGGCCAGATCGGCCTCGGGGATCAGATCACCGGCCAGGCGGATGCGCTCGTGAAAGCGCACCAGATGCGGCGAGGTATAGGCGTGGACGCGCGCCCCCGCGGCCTCGAGACCCGCGCGCAGCATCGCCTGGGTCGAGCCCTTGCCGTTGGTGCCGGCGATATGGATCACCGGGGGCAGGGCTTCCTGCGGGTCGCCCAGCCGGTGCAGCAGATCAAGCACCCGCTCCAGGCCCAGGTCGATGACCTTGGGGTGCAGCGACAGCAGGCGGGTCAGGATCGCGTCCGAACTGTCGGTCACTTATTTCGGCTCGGGCGTCTGCGGGGCCTCGGGCGCGGCCTCGGCCGGTGCGGGCGCCTCAGGGGTGGTCTCGGCGCTGGCCGGGGCGACGGGCTCGTGATGCACGGGCTTGGGCGCGGGCAGATCGGCGGCCACGGGCGGCGGCATCCGCAGCAGCATGCGCAGGATGATGATGATTTCCTCGCGCAGCTTCTGGCGATGTGTCACCCGGTCCAGCATGCCGTGGTCCAGCAGGTATTCCGCGCGCTGGAAACCCTCGGGCAGCTTCTCGCGGATGGTCTGTTCGATCACCCGCGGCCCGGCAAAGCAGATCAGGGCATTGGGCTCGGCGATCTGCACGTCGCCAAGCATGGCATAGGAGGCCGTCACCCCCCCGGTCGTGGGATGGGTCAGCACGACGATATAGGGAAGCCCCGCCTCGCGCAGCATCTGCACCGCGACGGTGGTGCGCGGCATCTGCATCAGCGACAGGATGCCCTCCTGCATGCGCGCGCCGCCCGCGGCCGAGAACAGCACCAGCGGCCGGCGCCGTTCCACCGCGCGTTCGGCGGCGGCAATGATGGCATTGCCGACATACATGCCCATGGACCCGGCCATGAAGCCGAAATCCTGGCAGGCGGCGACGATGGGCGTGCGCCCGATCTCGCCCTCGGCGACCAGCATCGCTTCCTTTTCGGCGGTGGCCTTCTGGGCGCTGCGCAGCCGGTCGGGGTATTTCTTCTGGTCGCGGAAGGCCAGCGGATCGGCCAGCGGCTCGGGCACCGGCACTTCGGTGTAGATGCCGCCATCGAAGAAGGTGGCAAAGCGATCACGCGGGCTGATCGGCAGGTGATGGTCGCAGCTGGTGCAGACGTTCAGATTGTCCGACAGCTCGCGGTGAAACAGCATGGTCCCGCATTCGGGGCATTTCGTCCACAGATTCTCGGGCATCTCGCGGCGCGAGAACAGCGAATTGATCTTGGGGCGGACGTAGTTCGAGATCCAGTTCATCTGGCCGGGGCCTTTCGCACGCGGGTCGCTTGGCCCCGAAATAAGCTGCAAGGGGGCAAATTGCAATTCTTCACGATTGTCGCCCCCTCCGCCTGCGACGTCGGGGCCGTGATGCCGGGCGTTAACGCATATCTTGTGGATAACCTGCGCCGGGCGGGCATATCCTGCGTGCCTTGGTTGACAGGCCGGGGGGCACTGATCAGACTCGGCCGATCATCCGAACTGCGGGGTCTGGACATTTGCGGTTTGCGCGGCTGCGTCTCAACGGCTTCAAGAGCTTTGTCGATCCGACCGATCTTGTCATCCATGACGGGCTGACGGGGGTTGTCGGGCCGAACGGCTGCGGCAAGTCGAACCTGCTTGAGGCGCTGCGCTGGGTGATGGGCGAGAACCGCCCCACCGCGATGCGCGGGGCCGGTATGGAGGACGTGATCTTCGCCGGCTCGGGGGGCCGCGGCGCGCGCGCCTTCGCCGAGGTGGCGCTGTCGATCGACAATTCCGAACGCCTGGCGCCCTCGGGCTTCAATGAGGCCGACCAGCTTGAGGTCGTGCGCCGGATCACCCGCGATGCGGGCTCGGCCTATCGGGTCAACGGCCGCGAGGTGCGCGCGCGCGATGTGCAGATGCTGTTTGCCGATGCCTCGACCGGGGCGCATTCGCCGGCGCTGGTGCGTCAGGGGCAGATCTCGGAACTCATCAATGCCAAGCCGCGGGCGCGTCGGCGCATCCTCGAGGAAGCGGCGGGGATCTCGGGGCTCTATCAGCGCCGCCATGAGGCCGAATTGCGCCTGAGCGCGACCGAACAGAACCTGACGCGGGTCGAGGATGTGGTCGAGAACCTGGCCACGCAGCTGGCCGCGCTGCAACGCCAGGCCCGCGCCGCGGCGCGTTACCGCGAAATTGCCGCGGCGCTGCGCCGGGTCGAGGCGGGGGCGATGGTGGCGCGCTGGCGCGAGGCGGGCGCCGTGGCCGAGGAGGCGCAGGCCGAGCTGAACACGGCGCTGCGTGGCGCGGGTCAGGCCGAGGCGGCGGCGCGGGCGGCCGCGCAGGCGCGCGCCGAGGCCGAGGACGCCCTTCCCCCCCGCCGCGAGGAAGAGGCCATCGCCGGGGCCATCCTGCAACGGCTGAGCGTGCAGCGCGATCAGCTGGACGAGGAAGACGCCCGCGCGCGCGACCGCATCGCAACGCTGAGCGCGCGCATCGTCCAGCTGGACCGCGACGCCGAGCGCGAGGCGGGCCTGAACCGTGACGCCGACGAGATGATCGCCCGGCTGGACTGGGAGGCCGCGCAGATCGCCAAGGCGGGCGCGGGCCACGAGGACCGTCTGGCCGCCGCCGCTCTGGCCGCCGAGGAGGCCGCCGCGGCGCTCTCGGCCGAGGAGGCGGCGCTGTCGCAGCTGGCCGAGGATGTCGCGCGGCTGGCCGCCCGCCACCAGTCGGGCCAGCGCCTTCTGGCCGATGCCCGCGCGACCTTGGGCCGCGCCGAGGCCGAGGCCGACCGCGCCGCCGAGGCCGCCGAAGCCGCCGCCGAGGCCGAGGCCCGCGCCGCGGCGGATGTGACGCAGCTTGCGCAGGCGCGCGAGGCCGCGCAGGCGGCGCTGGCCGGTGCCGAGGACGCGCTGGCCGCGGCCGAGGAGCGTCGCGCCGAGATGCAATCGCGCGAGGCCGAGGCGCGCTCGGCCCGGTCGGCGGCCGAGGGCGAGCTGGGCGCGCTCAAGGCCGAGGCGGGGGCGCTGGTGCGGCTGGTCGAGCGCGAATCGCAGGCCGGCCACCAGCTTCTGGATCAGGTGCAGGTTCGCCCCGGCCACGAGGCGGCCTTCGGGGCCGCGCTGGGCGAGGATCTGCGCGCGCCCGCGGCGGCGACGGGCTCGGGCTGGCGCGACCTGCCGGGCTATGACGCGGTGCCGCCCCTGCCCGAAGGCGTGCAGCCGCTGTCGGATTTCGTGTCCGCGCCGCCGGTGCTGGCGCGCCGTCTTGCGCTGACCGGGGTGGTGGCCGACCGCGCCGCGGGCGAGGCGGCGCAGGCGGCGCTGCGTCCCGGCCAGCGTCTGGTCAGCGCCGAGGGCGATCTGTGGCGCTGGGACGGGTTCGTGGCCGCTGCCGCCGATGCCCCCACCGCCGCGGCGCTGCGGCTCAAGCAGCTCAACCGGCTGGTCGAGCTGAAGCAGGATCTCGAGGAAGCGGGCGCGCGGGCCGAGGGCGCGCGGCAGGCCCACGAGATGCTGACCCGCGAGGCCGCCGCCGCCGGCGCGGCCGAAAGCGCCGCCCGCGAGGCCCGCCGCGCGGCCGACCGCGCATTGGCCGAGGCCGGGCGGGCGCTGTCGCGCGCCGAGGCCGAGGGCTCGGTCGCGGGGGGCAAGCGCGCCGCCGCGCAGGCCGCCGAAGCCCGCCACCGCGCCGATGCCGAGGCCGCGCAGGCTGCCGCCGAGGAGGCGCTCGCGGCGCTTGAGGATCTGCCCGATCTTGACGACGCCCGGGCCGAGGCCGAGGCGCATCGTTCGGCGGTCGAGGCCGCGCGCGCGGCGATGCTGGCGCGCCGCTCGGCCCATGACGAGATCCGCCGCGAGGGCGAGGCCCGCCTCAAGCGCCGCCAGGAGATCACCCGCGAGGTCTCGGGCTGGCGGCTGCGTCTTGAAACGGCGGGCAAGCGCATGGCCGAGCTGGCCGAACGCCGCGCCGAGGCCGAGGACGAGCTGGCCGAGGCCGCCGCCGCCCCCGAGGAACTGGCCGAGCGCCGTGCCGAGCTGGATGAGGCGATCACGGCCGCCGAGGCACGGCGGGCGGTGGCAACGGACGCGCTGGTGGCCGCCGAGGCCGCAGCCCGCGCCGCCGCCGTTTCCGAGCGCGAGGCCGAGCGTCTGGCCGGCGAGGCCCGCGAGATCCGCGCCCGCGCCGAGGCGCGTCTCGAGGCCGCCCGGAAGGCCCAGATCATGGCCGCCGACCGCATCCGCGAGGAAATGGAGATGGAGCCGTCGGTTCTGGTGCGCGAGATGGAGATCGGCGATCTGCCCCCGCTCGCGGAACTGGAGACCGAGATCGCCCGCCTGCGCCGCCAGCGCGAGGCCCTGGGCGCGGTCAATCTGCGCGCCGAGGAAGACGCCCGCGCCGTGGCCGAGGAACACGGCACCCTGATCGCCGAGAAGGCCGATCTGGAAGCCGCCATTGCCAAGCTGCGCGCCGGGATCGCCGGGCTGAACCGCGAGGGGCGCGAACGCCTGCTGACCGCCTTCGAGCAGGTCAACGGCAATTTCCGCACGCTGTTCACCCATCTCTTCGGCGGCGGCGAGGCCAATCTGGTGCTGGTGGAAAGCGACGATCCGCTGGAGGCGGGGCTCGAGATCATGTGCCAGCCGCCGGGCAAGAAGCTGTCCACGCTGTCGCTTCTGTCCGGGGGGGAACAGACGCTGACGGCGCTGTCGCTGATCTTTGGCGTGTTCCTGACCAATCCCGCGCCGATCTGCGTGCTCGACGAGGTGGACGCGCCGCTTGACGACGCCAATGTCACGCGCTTTTGCGACCTTCTCGACGAGATGACGCGACGCACCGACACGCGGTTCCTGATCATCACCCACCATGCCGTGACCATGAGCCGGATGGACCGGCTGTTCGGCGTGACCATGCAGGAACAGGGCGTCAGCCAGCTGGTGTCGGTCGACCTCAAGCGGGCCGAGGAGCTGGTGGCCTGAGGAACGGGGCGCAGACCCGGATCCGGGCGCGGGCAGGGGCAGGGCCAGGAATTGCGCCGCGCCTGTCGGGCGGCGGTTGGCAATGTCGGCGCCGCGCCCTAGCCTTCCGTCATAGAATCGGGAGGCTCGGATGAGCGGAAATATCGAAAAACGTCTTGAAGACCTGGGTATCACCCTGCCCGACGCCCCGGCGCCGGCGGCCAATTACGTGCCCTATGTGCTGTCGGGCAACATGCTTTACATCTCGGGGCAGATCCCGCTGGGCAAGAACGGCCCTATCGGCGGCCGGCTGGGCGACAGCCTCGAGGCCGAGGATGGCGCCCAGATCGCGCGGATCTGCGGTCTGGCGATCCTGGCGCAGGCGCGCGCGGCGCTGGGCGATCTGGACCGTGTGGCGCGCGTGGTCAAGCTGACGGGCTTTGTCAATTCCACGCCCGAATTCACCGACCAGCCCGAGGTCGTCAACGGCTGCTCGGATCTGATGGTCGAGGTCTTCGGCGATGCCGGACGCCATGCCCGTTCGGCCGTCTCGGCCGCCAGCCTGCCGCGCGGCGTCGCGGTCGAGGTCGAAGCCATCCTGGAGGTGAAGTGATGCGCATTCCGTTGCCGTCGGACTTCCTGTCGCGGCCGCTGGCCCATCGCGGCTTCCACGATGCCGCCAAGGGCCGCCCCGAGAACAGCCTGGCCGCGATCCGCGCCGCGATCACCGTGGGCTATGGCATCGAGATCGACGTGCAGCCCTCGGCCGACAATGTGCCGATGGTGTTTCACGACGAGGATCTCGAGCGGATGACCGGCCAGAAGGGCCGGATCAAGGATCACACCGCCGAGGATCTGGCCAAGCTGCGGCTGATCGGCACCGACGAGCCCATCCCCACCCTGGCCGAGGTGCTGCGCACCGTGGTGCGGCGCGTGCCGCTGCTGATCGAGGTCAAGGATCAGGACGGCGCGCTGGGCAAGAACGTCGGCCCCTTTGAAGACGCCATCGGCAAGGTGCTGACCAATTACGGCGGCAATGTCGCGGGCATGTCCTTCAACCCGGATTCGCTGATGGCGCTGCGGCGCGCGGCGCGCGGGCTGCCGCTGGGGCTGGTGACCTGTTCCTTCGCCCCCGAGGATTGGCCGGGCGTGCCGGCCGAACGGCTGGACGAATTGCGCGCCGTGCCGGGCTGGGACACCGACCTGATCGCGGCCGGCTTCGTGGCCCATGACCACAACGACCTCCTGCGTCCGCGGATGTCCGAGCTGCGCTCGCGCGGGGCCAAGATCCTGTGCTGGACCTGCCGCAGCATCGCCGACGAGCGCAAGGCCCGCGCCTATGGTCACAACGTGATCTTCGAGGGCTACAACGCCGCTCTGACCTGAGCGCCGCCTTTGACTTGACGGCCCGGCCCTGCGCGCCATCTGGAAGGGGCGCGGAGGGCCGGATGACCATCGAGATTACCGTTCATGAAAGCGTCTCGGAGATTTCCCCCGAGATCTGGGATGCCTGTGCTTGCCCCGAAGCTGAATCAGGGGCGGGCCGCCCGCTTGATCCGTTCACCACGCATCGCTTCCTGTCGGCGCTGGAGCGGTCGGGTTCGGTCGGGCCGGGGTCGGGCTGGTGGCCGCGCCCGCTGGTCGCGCGTGCCGGATCCGAGGTGATCGCGGTCGCGCCCACCTATCTCAAGGACCATTCGCAGGGCGAATACATCTTCGACCACGCCTGGGCCGATGCCTATATGCGCGCGGGCGGGCGCTATTATCCCAAGCTGCAATGTGCGGTGCCCTTCACCCCGGCCACGGGGCGGCGCTTCCTGACCCGTCCGGGCCACGAGGAGACGGGCCGCGCCGCGCTTCTTGAGGGAATGCAGGAGCTGGCCCGGCAGAACGCGCTGTCGGGCGTGCATGCCACCTTCTGCACCGAGGCCGAGGCCAGCCTTGCCGAGGCCGCGGGTTATCTGGCGCGCCATGGGCAGCAATTCCATTGGGAAAACCGCGGCTATGCCAGCCATGACGATTTCCTGGCCGATCTGTCCTCGCGCAAGCGCAAGGCCTTGCGCAAGGAACGCGCCCGCGCGCAGGATTTCGGCGGCGAGATCGTGGCGCTGACGGGGGCGGATCTGGCGCCCGAGCATTGGGCGGCGATGTGGACCTTTTACTGCGAGACCGGCGCGCGCAAATGGGGCCGGCCCTATCTGACGCGGGCCTTCTTCGACCTGGCCGCGGACCAGCTTGCGGATGACGCGCTGATGGTGCTGGCCCGGCGTGACGGTCGCTGGGTTGCGGGTGCGCTGAATTTCATTGGCCGTGACACGCTTTACGGGCGCTATTGGGGCGCGCTCGAGGACCACCCCTTCCTGCATTTCGAGCTGTGCTATCACCAGGCCATCGACTGGGCCATCGCGCAGGGCCTTCAACGGGTCGAGGCGGGCGCGCAGGGCGAACACAAGCTGGCGCGCGGCTACATGCCGGTGGCGGTGCATTCGGTGCATTGGCTGCGCGATCCGGGCTTCCAGCGTGCGGTGGACCAATATCTGCACGCCGAGCGCCGCGCCCTGGCCGACGAGATCGAGATCCTGACGGCCTGGGGCCCGTTCCGGCGTGGCCCGGCCGTCACGCCCCCCGAGGAGCGCGACTAGCCGAAGGCGCGCGGCACCTGGCGCCGGATTAGAGCGCCGCGACCATTGCCGGACCGGCCGAGATGTCGCATTGGCCGGGGTTGTCCTCGGCGTGAAGGACACGGATGACGCCATCCTCGACCGCCATCGCATAACGCTGCGAGCGTCCGATCAGCCCCACCGGGGGCGCGGTGAAATCCATGCCCATGGCGCGGGTGAACTGGCCTTCGGCATCGGCCAGCATCACGATCCCGGCTTCGGTTGCGCCGGTGTCGCGGCCCCAGGCCTCCATCACGAAGGGGTCGTTGACGGAAATGCAGATCACCGCGTCCACGCCCTTGGCGCGCAGATCGGCCATCACGCGGATGAAGCTGGGGACATGGGCGGTGGTGCACACGCCGGTATAGGCGCCCGGCACGGCCAGGATCACCACCTTGCGCCCCGCCGTCAGGGTGGACAGATCGACGGGCGCCGGCCCTTCGGCCCCCAGTTTCAGTAGCGTCGCCGCGGGCAGACGGTCGCCCTTGCGAATGCTCATGGCCTTCCTCCTTTGCCATCCTCAACCGGCCTCGATATAGGGTGGCGCAGTCAACCGGCCAGAGGAGGGACGCATGAGCGGCATCGTGATCGTGGGGGCGGGACAGGCGGCGGCCTCGGCGGCGGCGCGGCTGCGCACGGGCGGTTTCGACGGTCCGATCACGCTGGTCGGCGACGAGCCCGTGCCCCCCTATCAGCGCCCGCCGCTGTCCAAGGGCTATCTTCTGGGCGAGATGAGCCTCGAGCGGATGCTTCTGCGCCCTGAGGCCTTCTGGGCCGAAGCGGGCGTGCGGCTGCGGCTGGGGACGCCTGCGGCGGCGATCGACCGCGACCAGCGCCGCCTGCGGCTGGCCGACGGCGAGACCATCCCCTATCGCACGCTGATCCTGGCCACGGGCGCCGCGCCGCGCCGCATCCCCGCGGAAAAGAACGGCGATCTGGCGGGCGTCTACACGGTGCGCCGGCTGGCCGATGTGACGGCGATGACGCCCGAATTCCGGCCCGGTGCGCGGCTGGTGGTGGTGGGCGGCGGCTATGTCGGCCTTGAGGCGGCGGCGGTGGCGCGCAAGCTGGGGCTGCATGTCGTGCTGGTCGAGGCAGCGCCGCGCATCCTGGGGCGCGTGGCCTCGGAGGCCACGGCCGATGCGCTCAGGATGCTGCACCAGGGTCAGGGCGTGCAGCTGATCGAGGGAATGGGGCTTGAACGTCTGGAAGGTGCGGACGGCCGCGTCTCGGCGGTGCGCCTGGCCGACGGCCGCCTTCTGCCGTGCGATTTCGTGATCGCCGGGATCGGGGCGGAACCCGTGACGGCACTGGCCGAGGCCGCCGGGCTGAGCGTGTCGAACGGCATCGTGGTCGACGAATACGGCGGCACCTCGGATCCGGCGATCTGGGCGGCGGGCGATTGCGCCGCCTTCCCGCTGGGCGAGCGCCGCATCCGGCTGGAAAGCGTGGGCAATGCGGTCGACATGGGCGATCTGGTGGCGGCCAACATCCTGGGCGCGGGCCAGCCCTATATGCCCAAGCCCTGGTTCTGGTCGGACCAATATGACGCCAAGTTGCAGATCGCGGGGCTGGGGCAGGGGGCCGACACCCATGTGCTGCGGCCGGGGCCCTCGGGGCAGTCGGTCTGGTGTTTCCGCGGCCGCGAATTGCTGGCGGTCGAGGCGCTCAACGATCCGCGCGCCTACATGATCGGGCGCCGCCTGATCGAGGCGGGCCGCCATCCCGCCCCCGCGGCCATTGCCGACACGGCCACCGACCTCAAGGAGCTTCTGGCCTGATGCGCATCATCTCGGGGCGGGCGCGGGGGCTGAAGCTGGCCGAGGTGGGCGCGGGCGATGCCGCCGCCCATCTGCGGCCCACGACCGACCGCGTGCGCGAGGCCGTCTTCAACCTTTTGTGCAACGCCAACCGGCCCGACCCGGTGCCGGGGGCGCGGGTGCTGGATCTTTTCGCCGGGACCGGGGCGCTGGGCCTCGAAGCGCTGTCGCGGGGCGCCCAGCGCGTCGCCTTCGTCGATGACGGGGCCGCGGCGCGTGCGCTTTTGCGCACCAACATCGAGAAGATGCGCGCCATGGGCGAAACCGATGTCTGGCGGCGCGATGCCACGCGGCTGGGGCCGAACCGGGGCGCGGGCTACGGGCTGGTGTTCCTGGACCCGCCCTATGGCCAGGCCTTGGGCGAGGCCGCGCTGGAGAGCGCGCGCGCAGGCGGCTGGCTGGCACCCGGTGCCACCATCGTCTGGGAGGAGGGCGCCCCCCCGGTCCTGCCCGGCTGGGCGCGGCGTCTTGACCAGCGCAGCTATGGCGGCACGCTGGTCACGATCCTTGAGGTCGGCGCCGAGGCCGCGGCGGCGGGCTGAGGCCACCGCCCGCGCCCCTGCGGCGGGCTGAGGCCACCGCGCGCCCCGGGTCGGGGGCTTTTAGCCCCAGGTCGGGTGGAACTTGCCCGCGGGCGACAGGGTGAAGATCTCGCAGCCGTCGGCGGTGACCCCGATCGAATGCTCGAACTGCGCCGAAAGCGACTTGTCGCGGGTGACGGCGGTCCAGTCATCGGCCAGAACCTTGGTGTCGGGGCGGCCCAGGTTCACCATGGGCTCGATGGTGAAGAACATCCCTTCCTCGAGCACCGGACCCGCTCCGGGGCGGCCGTAATGCAGCACATTGGGCGGCGCATGGAACACGCGCCCCAGCCCATGGCCGCAGAAGTCGCGCACCACCGACATGCGCTGGCCCTCGACATAGGTCTGGATGGCATGGCCGATGTCGCCGAAAGTATTGCCCGGGCGCACCGCCGCGATCCCCAGCATCAGCGCGTCATGGGTGACCTGGATCAGCCGCTCGGCCTTGCGCGACAGGTTGCCGGCCACATACATGCGGCTGGTGTCGCCATACCAGCCGTCCAGGATCACGGTCACGTCGATGTTCAGGATATCGCCGTCGCGCAGCACCTTGGTGCCGGGAATGCCGTGGCAGACCACATGGTTGACCGAGATGCACGAGGCATGCTGATAGCCGCGGTAGCCGATCGTGGCCGAGGTCACGCCCAGCTCCTCGATGCGGGTGCGGATGAAATCGTCGAGCGTGGCGGTGGTGGCGCCGGGTTCGACGAGAGGGGCCACCTCGTCAAGGATCTGGGCCGCAATCTTGCCGGCGGCATGCATGCCGGCGAAATCGCCCTCTTCGTGAATGCGAATGCCGTCTTTGGTCACGTGTCCGCGGGGGTTCTGCACGGGGCTTCTCCTGTCGCTTTGCCCCCCAGATAATCCCTCCGCGCCCCCTTGACCAGAGCGGGCTTCCCCCGCGCGGTCCCGGCGCCTATACCTGAACCGATCCAGCCGCCATCCGAAGGTGCCCGCCATGTCCAACCCCACAGCCGCGATCCTCATCATCGGCGACGAGATCCTCTCGGGCCGCACGCGCGAGGGAAACGCCCATTATCTGGCCGGGGAATTGGTGCGCGCGGGCATCGACCTGCGCGAGATCCGCGTGGTGGGCGATGTGCACGAGACCATCGTGGCGGCGGTGAAGACCCTGTCGGCGGGCCATGACCATCTGTTCACCTCGGGCGGTATCGGCCCCACGCATGACGACATTACCGCAGACGCCGTGGCGGCCGCCTTCGGCGCCCCGATCGGCGTGCGCGACGACGCCCGCGAGATCCTGGCGCGCCATTACGCCGCGCGCGGGCTCGAGTTCAACGAGGCCCGGTTGCGCATGGCCCGCATTCCCGAAGGCGCGCGGCTGATCGAGAACCCGGTTTCGGCCGCGCCGGGTTTCAGCATCGGCAATTGCCATGTCATGGCCGGGGTGCCCAACATCTTTCAGGCGATGGTGGCCTCGGTGCTGCCGCAGCTGACGGGGGGCGCGCCGCTGATGTCGCAATCGTTGACGGTGATGCAGGCGGAAGCCTCGATCGCCGACAGTTTCGGCGTGCTGGCGGCCGAATTCCCGGATCTGAGCATGGGGTCCTATCCCTTCGTCAAGGATGGCGCCTATGGCACGAACCTGGTCGTGCGCGGCACCGATGCGGCGCGGATCGACGCGGCCATGACGAAGCTCTGCGCGCTTTACGCGGAGGAGGCATGACCCCGCTTCTCGAAGCCATCGACGCCACCTGGCCCGCCGCCGCGGTGGTGAGCGCCGGCGCCTTTGCGGTGCGCGACGGGCAGGGCGGCGGCAAGCGGGTCAGCGCCGCGACGCTGGCCGCGCCCGGCTTCACCGACGCCGACATTGCCGCGATGGAGGCCGCGCAGGCCGCGCTGGGCCAGCCGCCGCTGGTGATGGTGCGCGCGGGCGAGGACCGGTTGGACGCCGAGCTGGCCGCGCGGGGTTATGCGGTGGTGGACCCGGTTCAGGTGCTGGTGGCCGATGTCGCGGATCTGCTCTGCCATCGTCCGCCGCCGATCACCGCATTCGCGCATTGGCCGCCGCTGGCGATTGCTCGCGCCATCTGGGACGAGGGCCAGATCGGCCCGGCCCGGCGCGCGGTCATGGCGCGGGTGACGGGGCCGCATGCCGCCATTCTGGGGCGCACGGCGGACCGGGCGGCGGGGGTGGCCTTCGTGGGGCTGGCCCCGGACAGCGGGATCGCGCTTTTGCATGCGGTGCATGTCTCGCCCGAATACCGGCGCAAGGGGCTGGCGCGGGCGATGCTGGGCGAGGCGGCGCATTGGGCTGCGGAAAATGGCGCGCGGCAGATGGGGGTTCTGGTGACGCGGGCCAATACCGGGGCGCTGGCGCTTTACAGGGCGACGGGTCTGCACGAGGCGGATGCCTATCATTATCGTCTGCGCGCGGAGGGGGCGGCGGGATGAAAGCCGCGGCCGGTCTTCTGGCGCTGGGCCTTGCGGCGGCAGGCCCCGCGCGGGCCGAATTCCTGCCGCTGATGCCCGGCCCGGCCGAGGTGACGGCGCGCCACGAGGCCGCCTTTGACAGCTATGTCCTGGCGCTGGGGCCGTGGCGGCCCACGGGGCAGCAGACGCGGCGGCTCGAGGGGCGGATCGACCAGAGCGCCTGGCATCTGCCGGGCTATGAACAGGGCACGCTGGCGCTTCTGGCGGATCTGCGCGACCAGCTTGCGAAGGCCGGGTTTCGGGTGCTTTTCGAATGCGAGACCGACACCTGCGGGGGCTTTGACTTCCGCTTTGCCATGGATCTGATCCCCGAACCCGAGATGCATGTCGATCTGGGCGATTTCCGCTATCTGGCGGCCGAGCAGCCCCAGGAGGGGCGCTTTCTGGCGATGGTCGTGTCGCGGTCGCCGCGCGCGGGCTGGGTGCATCTGACCGAGGTCGCGCGCCAGGCGGCCCCCGATCCTGCGGTGCCCGATTCCGCCGCAGCGGTTGCGCCGGGGCAGACGCCCGCCGAAGGGCAGGCCCGCCCCGCCGCCAAGCCGGGCACCCCCGCGGCCACGCCGGAGGGGGCAGACGGAGCCGCGATCGGGGCGCGGCTTGTCGCCGAGGGGCGCGTGGTGCTCGAGGGGCTGGTCTTTGCCTCGGGGGCGGATCGTCTGGATGCGGGGCCCGATGCGGATCTGGCGGCGCTGGCGGGCTGGCTGAAGCAGAATGACTGGGCGCAGGTGGTCGTGGTGGGCCATACCGATACAACCGGCAGCCTGGCGGCCAATGTGGCGCTGTCGAAGCGGCGCGCCGAGGCGGTGCGGGCGCGTCTGATCGCGCGTCACGGCGCCCCCGAGGCGCGGATCGGTGCCGAAGGGGCGGGCTGGCTGGCGCCGCGGGCCAGCAATGCCACGCCCGAGGGACGTGCAAGAAACAGACGGGTCGAGGTGGTGCTCACCTCGACCCGAGTTGGTGGGCCCTGACGGAGAAGGGCCCCGAGGGAAATGCAGCGGAGCGGCCGGTCCGGCCTCACCAGTTGTCGGGGCCCTTTTCGGCAAAGGTCCGGGCCAGGAAGTCGATGAAGGCGCGCACCTTGGGCTGGGTGAAGCGGCCCGGCGGGTAGACGGCATAGATGCCCATCGTCTCCATCGGCAGGTCGGGCATGGCTTCCTCGACCTCGCCGCGCTTCATAGCATCGGCATAGAGGAAGGACGGAAGATAGGCGATGCCGAGCCCGGCGATCGCGGCATGCAGGAGCGACTGGCCGTCATTGACGGTGAGCCAGCCCGCCGAGCGCACCTGACGGCGTTCGCCCGACGGGGCGGTGATCTTCCAGACATTGCCGTTCGACTGGTTCGAATAATGCAGGAGCTTGTGTTCGTTCAGGTCGTCGATCTTCTGCGGGCGGCCGTATTTCTCGAAATAGGCGGGCGCGCCGATCATGCGCCGCCCGGTCTCGGTCAGCTTGCGCGCGCGCAGCGTGCTGTCTTCGAGGTCGCCGACGCGGATGGCCATGTCGAAGCCTTCCGAGATCAGTTCGACATAGCGGTTGTTCAGCACCATGTTGACGTTGATATCGGGGTATTCGCGCAGGAAATCGCCCAGCACGGGCGAGAGCAGGTTGACGCCGAAGTCGGTTGCGACCGAGATGCGCAGGAGGCCCGAGGGTGCCACCTGCATCGAGGTGACCAGCGCGTCGGCCTCGCCTGCGTCGGTCAGCACGCGGCGGGCGCGGTCGTAATAGGCCAGGCCGATCTCGGTCGGGCTGACGCGCCGGGTGGTGCGGTTGAGAAGGCGTGCGCCGAGGCGGGCCTCCAGCGCCGAGACGTGTTTCGAGACCGCCGATTTGGAGATGCCCATCTTCTTGGCCGCGTCGGTGAAGCCCCCCTGGTCCACGACGGTGGCGAAAGCTTCCATTTCGGTCAGGCGATCCATTGTGAATCCTTCGGCAACAACAACCCTTCGTTGGGTCATTGATCGGCGCCAATTCGGGCGCAATTACGGCCCCGCGGGGACAATGGCGGGGAAAATGCGCGTTTGGGGAGGGCTTGCGAAACGATGACGGCGGGGCCGGGGGGGCGCGCCTTGGCCCCATCGAGGGGCCGCGGCGCGCGTGGACCTTGCGGTCCACAGGCGCCTTGCGGACAGGTCGCGGCGGGGCAGGCGACGCCGCGTTGCGGCGCTGCGGCGCTTGCATTCGTCGCGCGGCAATGCTTGCTTCGGCGCTGACGCGCACAATTGGGGGGGACGCGCCATGCGTATCGGCCTTTATCCCGGGACGTTCGATCCCGTGACGCTGGGGCATCTGGACATCATCGGACGG
The DNA here is from genome assembly GCF_900156695.1 of Phaeovulum vinaykumarii. Classification (GTDB taxonomy): domain Bacteria; phylum Pseudomonadota; class Alphaproteobacteria; order Rhodobacterales; family Rhodobacteraceae; genus Bieblia_A; species Bieblia_A vinaykumarii. Next base: position 713,648 of record NZ_FTOM01000001.1, on the reverse strand, counting down.
GCGATGGCCCTGGTTGACCGGCTGGTCATCGGGGTGGCGATCAACCGCGACAAGGGGCCGTTGTTCTCGCTGGATGAGCGGGTGGCGATGCTCGAGACCGAATGCAGGGCGATCACCGCGCGGACGGGCGGCAAGATCGTGGTGCATCCCTTCGAGAACCTGCTGATCGATTGTGCCCGCGACGTGGGGGCGGGGGTCATCATCCGCGGGCTGCGCGCGGTGGCCGATTTCGAATACGAATTCCAGATGGTGGGAATGAACCGCGCGCTTGATGCATCGGTCGAGACGGTCTTCCTGATGGCCGATGCGCGCCGCCAGGCGATCGCGTCGAAGCTGGTCAAGGAAATCGCGCGGCTGGGGGGCGACGTGTCCCAGTTCGTCACGCCTGCGGTCTGCGCGGCGCTGAAGGAGCGGCTGAACGCGGGCTGAGCGCACGGAGGTGGGGCGCGCGCAGGCCGGGCGCGGGCGGGGGCTAACGCCAGAAGGCGACATGGCCGACCAGGGCGGTGAACTCGCGCCCCAGAAACACCAGTGCCTGCGCCTGGTTGAACGCGATGTCGCCGGCGACACCGGCCAGGATCAGCAGGCCCAGGACAATGGCGATGGTATTCGTCATGGCGCTTCCTTTTTCGCCCCTTGCGCGCCCCGCGGCGGCGCGCCGATCATAGGAAGGCGCGTCGGCAAGGAAAAGGCCGGCTGCGACCGGGTGCGGTGCGGAGTTTTGCCCCGTCTTCGGACGAAGGGGCCGCGCGCCGGAGCGGGACTTCGCCGCGGGCGCCGGGGCGGCGGCGGCCTGTCGCCCTGTCCCGGCGGGGAGCGCCTGCGCCTTGCCCCGACCGCGCCGGGGCTCAGCGCGGCCCGTCGGGGTCATCCCTCTTCGTCGTTGGCGACCAGGAAGATCTCGCCGTTGGCTTCCATCTCGCGGATGGCGGCGACAATGGTGGACATGGCTTCCTCGGCGTCCTTTTCCTTGACCTTGCCCAGGCCCGCGATCTCGTCCCGGATCGAGGTGGCCAGACGCTGCGAGATGTTGGACAGGATGAATTCGGCGGATTTCGCATTCGCGCCGGTGGCCCCGGCCAGCGCCTTGACCAGCACCGCCTGATCGACCGAGCGCAGCACCTTGGGGATGTCGCGCGCGTCGATGCGGGCGGGGATGTTGGTGAAGGTGAAGATCGCCTTGCGCACCTGTTCGGCAAAGGTGGCGTCATCTTCCTCGAGGCCCTTGAGAACCTCGTCGCGGGTGTTGGCGGGGGAGAAGTTGAGGATGGCGCCGACGCGTTCGACGGGGCCGGAATCGAATTCCTTGGCCGGCACGGAATCGAGCTGGAGGAACAGCGCCTGCCCGATGCGGCGCACGGTGTCGGGCGCCACGTTGCCGGTCAGCGACACGGCATAGGCGATGCGGCGGGCGCGTTCGCCCGGCAGCTTGGACAGCAGTTCGGCCGCCTTCGACACCGACAGCTTGGACAGCACCACGGCGGCGACCTCGATGCTCTCTTCTTCGATCACGGGCAGGATCTGTTCGACCGCCAGGCCCGAGATCCGTTCCCACGGGTCCGCGCGCGAGCTCGATGCCGCCATCCGCCGCAGCCGCGAGGCCGCGGGCGGCGACAGATGCGCCTCGAGCATGGAAAGCGCGCCATCCAGCCCATCGGGGAAGGACAGGCCCACCGCCTCGAGCGAATCGCAGAATTCCTCGACCACGGCGGCCAGGGTGTCGCGGTCGATCATGCGCAGCTGCGCGATCTGTTCGGTCAGCGCGGTCTGCACCTCTTCGGGAAGGCTGGCGATGGGGATATTGGCCCCTTCGGCCACCAGCAGACGCACGATGATGGCGGCCTTTTGCGGCTGTGACAGCACGGGGCGGCCCAGGTCCGCACCAAGGCCCATCCCCTGCATGGGCGCGATAGCGATCACGGTGTCACCTCTTGATTCTGACCAGCGAGACGTCGGAGGACAGCCTCGCAGGCCAGGGTTAAGGTGTCGTTACGCGCCGCGCTGCGGCATTCACGAATTCCCGAAGACGCGGGCGAAGATCGTGTCGACGTGCTTGGTGTGATAGCCGAGATCGAACTTCTCCTCGATCTCGGCGGGCGACAGCGCCGCGGTCACCTCGGCGTCCTTGAGCAGCTCTTCCTTGAAATCGGCGCCCTGTTCCCAGACCTTCATCGCGTTGCGCTGCACCAGCCGATAGGCATCCTCGCGCGACACGCCGGCCTGCGTCAGCGCCAGAAGAACCCGCTGGCTCATCACCAGGCCCTTGAACTTGTTCATGTTCTTCAACATGTTCTCGGGGTAGATCACCAGGTTCTCGATCACGCCGGCCAGACGGTTCAGCGCGAAATCCAGCGTGATCGTCGCATCCGGGCCGATGCCGCGTTCGACCGAGCTGTGCGAGATGTCGCGCTCGTGCCAGAGCGCCACGTTCTCCATCGCCGGCACCACGCACATGCGCACCAGACGCGAAAGCCCGGTCAGGTTCTCGGTCAGCACGGGGTTCCTTTTGTGCGGCATCGCCGAGGAGCCCTTCTGCCCCTTGGAGAAGAATTCCTCGGCCTCCAGCACCTCGGTGCGCTGCATGTGGCGGATCTCGATGGCGATATTCTCGATCGAGGAGGCGATGACCCCCAGCGTGGCGAAGAACATCGCATGGCGGTCGCGCGGGATCACCTGGGTCGAGATCGGCTCGGGCACAAGGCCCATCTGCGCGCAGACATGTTCCTCGACCGCCGGGTCGATGTTGGCAAAGGTGCCGACCGCGCCCGAGATCGCGCCGGTGGCCACCTCGGCGCGGGCCTGGGCCAGACGCGCGCGGTTCCGGTCCATCTCGGCGTAGAAGCGCGCGAAGGTCAGGCCCATGGTGGTGGGTTCGGCATGGATGCCGTGGCTGCGCCCGATGCGCACGGTGTCCTTGTGCTCGTGGGCGCGTTTCTTCAGCGCCGCCAGCACGCGGTCCATATCGGCCAGAAGGATGTCGGCGGCGCGCACCAGCTGCACGTTCAGCGTGGTGTCGAGCACATCCGAGGAGGTCATCCCCTGGTGCACGAAGCGCGCCTCCTCCGAGCCGATATGCTCGGCCAGATGGGTCAGGAAGGCGATCACGTCATGCTTGGTGACGGATTCGATCTCGTCGATGCGGGCGACGTCGAATTCCACGTCCTTCGCCTTCCACACGGCTTCGGCATTGGCCTTGGGGATCACGCCCAGCGCGGCCTGGGCGTCGCAGGCATGGGCCTCGATCTCGAACCAGATGCGGAACTTCGTTTCGGGCGACCAGATGGCGACCATTTCGGGGCGGGAATAACGCGGGATCATCGGCGGGCCTTTCGGGGCAGGAGGCATGGAACGGGGGCCATGGAACGGCGGATTTCAAGCGGTCTGATACCGAAGCGGGGCCTTGCGGGCAAGCGCGGGGCGGAAACGGCGCCATGTCGGCGTCACGCAAGTGTCACGCAAGCGTTGTGAAAGTGTCAGCGCCGCCGGTTAGCGAAGGCGAAAGCCACCCATCCCTGACAGGAAAGGTAACACCCATGTCCCTTCGCAAGACCCTGCTGCTGGCCACCGCCCTTGGCGGTCTGCCGCTGGCCGCCGCGGCCGAAATCTCGTTCGCGCCGGTGCCCTTCGCCGCCGATGACGCCGCCAAGCGCGCGGTCCTGGCCTCCTCGAGCGTCACCGTCGACGGCAAGGAATACCCGATCGGCTACACCGTGCTGGAACGCTCGGGCGACAAGCTGGGCGAAGGCGTCTTCGGCGCGCTGATCGACCGCGAAGGCAATGTGGTGAAATCGGCCGACGGCTCCGAGCACATCTCGGTCGACGCCGACTTCAACTCGCTGCTCAAGGTGGGGGACAAGATCTTCTCGGTGACCCATTTCGAATCGCGTCCCGGCGCGATGTATGTCACCGAACTGGAGCGCGCCGAGGACGGCACGCTGTCGGCGGTGTCCACCAAGCCGGTCGATTTCTCGGCCTATGGCGGGCTGTGGGTGCCCTGCGCGGGGTCGGTCACGCCCTGGAACACGCATCTGGGCTCGGAGGAATACCCGAGCAACGCCCGCGAGATCGCGGATGCCGAAAGCCTCGAGGATGTCGACGATTACGCCTTCCCGATGGTGCGCTATGAGGGCCTTGACCCGGCGAACATGACGCTTGCGCAGTTCCGCGCCGCCTACAAGCCCTATCGCTATGGCTATCCGACCGAGATCACCGTGTCGGAAGACGGCACCGGCACCCCGGCCAAGCATTTCGCCATGGGCCGCGTGGCGGTCGAACTGGCCAAGGTCATGCCCGACCAGAAGACCGTCTACATCTCGGACGACGGCACCAACGTGGGCCTGTTCATGTTCGTGGCCGATACCGCGGGCGATCTGTCGGCCGGCCAGCTCTATGCCGCGAAATGGGTGCAGACCTCGGACGAGAGCGCGGGCGCCGCGGATCTTGAATGGGTGGATCTGGGCCATGCCGACGACGCGTCGGTGCAGGCGCTGATCGAGGGCGGCGTGGGCTTCCACGACATCTTCGAGGTGGCCGATCTGAACGCGGACGGCGGCTGCGCCGAGGGCTTTGCGCCGTCGAACGCGGAAGGCAACGCCGAATGCCTGATGGTCAAGCCGGGCATGGAAATGGCGGCCTCGCGTCTCGAGACGCGTCGCTATGCCTCGATGATGGGTGCCACAACCGAATTCCGCAAGATGGAAGGCATCGCCTACAACGCCGATGCCAACGTGGTCTATCTGGCCATGTCGGAAGTGGCCAAGGGCATGGAAGACGGTGCCAAGCAGGACAAGGGCGGGGCGAATGACATCCGCTTGGCCAAGAACTCCTGCGGCGCGGTCTACGAGCTGAGCCTGGGCGACGACTTCCGCGCCACCGCCGCGCGCACGCTGGTGGCCGGCACGCCGACCGAATACCCCGAGGGCAGCGAATACGCCGGCAACACCTGCGATATCGACGGCATCGCCAACCCCGACAACCTGACCTACATCACCGGCCAGAACACGCTGATCATCGGCGAGGACACCGGCACCGGCCACCAGAACGACGTGATCTGGGCGATGAACCTCGACAGCGGCGATCTGACCCGCATCTTCTCGACGCCCTATGGCTCCGAGACCACCTCGCCCTACTGGTATCCGAACCTCGACGGCCACGGCTATCTGGTCGCCGTGATCCAGCACCCCTATGGCGAATCGGACGAGGACAAGCTGGCCGATCCGGCTGACGCCCGCGCCTATGTGGGCTACATCGGGCCGTTCCCGGCCATGGACAAGTGATCGTCCGCTGAAACGATGCCACCTGCGGCGCCCGGATCTGTTCCGGGCGCCTCTTTTCTTCCCCCACCCCGACCCGAGGTTTCCATGCGCGCGCCCCTTTTCCTTGCCCTGATGCTGTCCGCCGCACCGGCCGTGGCGCTCGAGATGTCCGGGGGGTATCTGGCCAACCCCACCGCCTATATCCCCTCGCAATGCTATACCGTGACCGAAGAGGCCGGGGCGAACGGGACGGGGCGCGTGCACAACCCCTGCTTCACCTGTCACGTCCGCCCGCGCGCGCCGCATTATCTCAACGATGCCGATCTCCAGACCGAATATTCGCTGCCCGGCCCGGCGCTGGAAAACCCCTGGACCAACCTTTTCGTGGACCGCAGCGCCGCCGTGGATGCGGTGACGGATGACGATATCCTGGCCTGGGTCCGGCGCGACAATTACCGCGTGGGGGGGCGCATCGCGCTGGCCGAAAGGCTGGCCGATCTGCCGCCCGAATGGGATGCCGACGGCGACGGGGAATGGTCGGGCTATGTCCCCGACGCGTGGTTCGCCTTTGACGACGAAGGCTTCGACCGCAGCCCTGAGGGCGGCTATACCGGCTGGCGCGCCTTTGCCTATCAGCCGCTTCCCGGCGCCTTCTGGCCGGCCAACGGCTCGGCCGACGACGTGCTGATCCGCCTGCCCGCCGCTTTCCGCGAAGATGCCGCGGGGCGGTTCGACCTGGGCATCTACAAGGCCAATCTGGCCATCGTCGAGGCGCTGATCACCCGCACGGACGTGCCCGTTCCGGGGCTGGACGAGGCCGCGCTGGGCGTCGATCTGGACCGCGACGGGGTGCTGGGGCGTGCCGATGTGGTGCGCTTTGCCTTCGCGCCGCTGCGGGGCGAGACGATGCATTATGTCGGCCGTGCGGGCGCCGAGGATCGGGCGCTTGCCGCGGGGCTTTATCCGCAAGGGACCGAATTCCTGCATTCGGTGCGCTATCTCGACGTGACCGAGACGGGCGTCGGCATGGCTGCGCGGATGAAGGAACTGCGCTACATGCAGAAGACGCGCTGGCAGAGCTATTACGACCGCGAGACCGCCGCCCTGGCCGAGGCCAAGGAGCGCGCCGATTTCCCCGATCGCATCCGCCATCTGCTGGGCGACGCCGAGCGCGGCATCCCGAACGGCTATGGCTGGCGCCTTCAGGGCTTCATCGAGGATGCGGCGGGCGATCTGCGCCCGCAGGATTTCGAGGAAACCGCCTTCTGCATCGGCTGTCATGGCGGCGTAGGCGTGACCGATGACGACACCTTTGCCTTTCCGCGCAAGCTGGGCGCGGATGCGTTCCGCGGCGGCTGGTATCACTGGACGCAGAAGGGGCTGGCCGGCACCCCCGAACGGCCGCGCGCCGACGGGACCGGCGAATATGCGCATTACCTGCGGGTCAACGGCGCGGGCGACGAATTGCGCGGCAATGCCGAGATCATCCGGGCCTGGATCGACGGAGACACGGCCCCGGCGGCGCCCGACAGCCCGGCGCGGCTGAAGCCGGGGCGGGCCGAGGCGCTGGCCGAAGATATCTCGACGCTGCTCCTGCCCTCGCCCGAACGCGCGCTGCGCCTTGATGCCGCCTACCGCGAGATCGTGCGCGCCCAGAGCTTCCGTCTGGGCCGCGACGCCACGATCACGCCGCAGACGAATGTCCACCGCGTGCTGGAACAGGGCCAGCCCACCGGCGTGACGCGCATCGAGAAACCCTGGTTCCGGCCCTAGGGCGGGGATCCGCTGGGGCTGTGGGTGAGAAAGGCGCGCACCCAGTCGCGGTCCTCGACCCGCAGCCCGGTGAAGATCTCGAACGCGGCCAGCCCCTGGTGGAAGAAGAGCTCGAACCCCGACAGGAAGGCGGCGCCCTGCGACACGAGCTGGCGGCGAAAGGGCGTGTCGGCGGGGGGGGACCGCATCGAACGCCCAGCCTGGCCGCCCCGAGAGCGGGCCTGAGAGCGGCGAGCCGGGGCGCCCCTCCATCCCCAGCGGCGTGCAATTGACCACGCCGTCAAACCCGGCCAGATCGTGCAGTTCCGCAGGATCAGCCGTGCGCACCGGGACCGGGGCGTGAAGGGCCAGTGCCCCCGCCAGCCCGGTGATCCGGGCGGTTTCGGGGGCGTGCTGGCCGATCTCGGCCGCGCCCAGATCGGCCAGCCCGAAGGCCAGCGCCCGGCCCACGCCGCCCGCGCCCAGGATCAGCACCCGTCCGGGCGCGGCGGTGCCGAACCGCGCACGCCAGGCGGCCACGAAGCCCGCATGATCGGTGTTGAAGGCGCGCAGGCCCCCGGCGCCGAAGGTCACCGTATTGGCCGCGCCCATCGCCGCCACGACCGGCGCGCCGGGGGCGACAGGGGCGGTCACCTCTTCCTTGTGGGGATAGGTGACGTTGACGCCATCAAAGCCCTGGGCGGCACATCGCGCCAGGATCGCACCCAGATCGCGGTCGCGCTCGGCCGGGATGATCAGGTCATAGGTGACATTGCGCCCCAGCGACCGGCCGCAGGCGATATGAAGCGCGGGCGAACGTGTCGCGGTGATGTTGCCGCCGATCAGGCCAAGGCGGAAGCTGCGGTCGGTCGGGGCCGGGGATATCGACGGTGGAGGGGGCATCGTCGGGGCGGGGGGCATCGCGGATCCTTTTGCGCGCGGACGGCTGGCGCACAGGATGGCGGCTTGGCCTGCGCGGGTCCAGCGGGGATCTGCGCGCCTCCTGGCGTTGCGGGGGCTGGCGCACGGCGGCGAACCTGCGATGATGCGCGCGACAGCAGCGAGGGGCCGATGAGCAAGACGATCTTCATCCTGAACGGACCGAACCTGAACCTTCTGGGCCAGCGCCAACCCGAGATCTATGGCCATGACACCCTGGCCGACGTGGAACGCAATTGCGCCGCCGTCGCCGCCGAGCGCGGCTTTGCGGTGCGGCTGTTCCAGTCCAACCACGAGGGCGTCATCATCGACACGATCCACCAGGCCCGGCACGAGGCCTGCGGCATCGTCATCAATCCCGGCGCCTTCACCCATACCTCGGTGGCCATTCTCGACGCGCTCCACACCTTCGAGGGGCCGGTGATCGAATGCCACATCTCGAACGTGCACAAGCGCGAGGCCTTCCGCCATCATTCCTATGTCTCGCTGCGCGCCGACGGGGTGCTGGCGGGGCTGGGGGTCGAGGGCTACGAACTGGCGACGCGGCGGATCTGCTCGCTCTGCGCGGGCAAGGGCTGAACCCGCTCAGACCTCGGCGCCGCCGTGCAGCCGCGCCAGAAGCGCCGTGGCCTCGGACAGCACCTGTGCGCGGTGATCGGGCGCCATCCTGTCCCAGGTCCGATACATCTGCGCCATGCGCGGGTTCCCGGCCAGGCGGTCGCGGTGGCGGTCGAGGAAATGCCAGTAGAGCAGGTTGAACGGGCAGGCGCGCGGGCCGGTGCGGTCGCGGACCCGATAGGCGCAGCCGCGGCAATAATCCGACATCCGGTCGATGTAAGCCCCCGAGGACACATAGGGTTTCGAGCCCAGCCGCCCGCCGTCGGCGAACTGGCTCATGCCCAGCGTGTTCGGCGCCTCGACCCATTCGATCGCGTCGATGTAGATGGCCAGATACCATTCATGCACGCGCGCCGGGGCCACCCCGGCCAGCAGCGCGAAATTCCCGGTCAGCATCAGCCGCTGGATGTGATGGGCATAGGCCAGATCGCGCGTCTGTCTGACCGCGGCCGACAGGCAGGCCATCCGCGTGGGGCCGCCCCAGAAAAGCGCGGGCAGCGGCGCGTCATGGCCCAGCGCGTTGTCCCCGAGCGCCGCGGGGCCCCCCAGCGCCCAGATCCCGCGGACGAATTCGCGCCAGCCCAGGATCTGGCGGATGAAACCCTCGACCGCGTTCAGGGGCGCCGCGCCGCGGTGATAGGCGGCCTCGGCGGCGCGGCAGACCTCGCGCGGGTCAAGCAGCCCCAGATTGAGGCTCGAGGACAGCAGCGAATGGCTCAGGAACGGCTCATCGGTCAGCATCGCATCCTGTTCGTCGCCAAAGCGCGGCAGGGCGTGGGTGATGAAATGCTCAAGCGCTTCAAGGGCCTGGGGGCGGTCGGTCGGCCAGTGAAAGGGGCGCAGGCGCCCGAAATGGCCCGCAAAGCGCGTCTCGACCAGATCCAGAACGGCCTCGGTTTCGGGGTCGGGGGGGAAGCGCTTCGGGCGCGGGCGCAGAAGGTCGGGGGCTGCCGGCTTGCGGTTCTCGGCGTCGAAGTTCCAGCGCCCGCCCAGGGGCTGTCCGTCCTGCATAAGAAGGCCGGTGCGGCGGCGCATCTCGCGGTAGAACCATTCCATCCGCAGCTGCTTTCGCCCCTCGGCCCAGCGCGCGAAATCCTCCGCGCTGCACAGGAAGCGGTCGTCGGGCCGCATCTCGACGGGCAGGGGCAGCGCCTCGAGCGCGGCGATCAGGCGCCAGTCGCCGGGCGTGGTGGCGACGATCCGGGTCGCGCCGGTCTCGGCCGCGCGGCGCAGCAATTCGGCGGGGATCGACGGCGCGGTTTCGGGATCGTCCAGCCGGCCATAGGCGACACGGTGACCTTGCGCGCGCAGCCGGGCGGCGAATTTGCGCATCGCGGTCAGGAACAGCGCGATCTTCTGCGGGTGGTGGGGGACATGCGTCGCCTCGGCCATGACTTCGGCCATCACGATGATATCGCGCCCCTTTTCGGCCTGGCGCAGGGCGGAAAGATGCTCGGACAGCTGATCGCCCAGCACCAGGATAAGGCGCGGCATTTCATTTTCCCGAAAATTCGCCAATTCCAGCACTTCCGTCATTACGGTAATTTCCGTGTTTCGTGACGCCGTTGCGCGCCCCGCGACAGCGGTCGGAACAATACCGCACCTCGTCCCAGACGCGGGCCCATTTGCGCCGCCAGGTGAAGGGGCGCCCGCAGCGGGCACAGGTCTTCACCGGCAGATCTGATTTCCGGGTCATTCGGGGCATCGGCCCTCTCGCAGCGCTGAAAATTCGCAGCCCATGACATGGGGCGGAGCCCGGCCCAGGGCAAGCGCGATCCGCGAGGGGCTTGACGGGGACGGGAGAGGGGGGCATTTCCCTTTGCGCGAAAATTCGTATACTTTGCAGCCAATGCGCGTTACGTGGACCCGCGGCCCCGAGTCTCGGGCCGCGCAGGGCGCGTGTGGCGCCAGACCTGACACCCGGATACCCCCATATGAACCCGACGCTTTCCGCCGCTCTGTCCGAGCGTGGCTATGATACTTTGACCGAGGTGCAGGAGGCCGTGACCGCGCCCGAGGTGCAGGGGCGGGATCTTCTGGTTTCGGCGCAGACGGGATCGGGCAAGACGGTGGGCTTCGGGCTGGCGATCGCGCCCGATCTGCTGGGCGAGGCCGAGCGCCTCGGGCTGGCGGCGGCGCCGCTGGCGCTGGTCGTGGCGCCGACGCGCGAGCTGGCGCTTCAGGTCGCGCGCGAGCTGGGCTGGCTCTATGGTCAGGCGGGGGGGCGTGTCGTCACCTGCGTCGGCGGCATGGACATGCGCGACGAACGCCGCGCGCTGGAGCGGGGCGCGCATATCGTCGTGGGCACGCCGGGGCGGCTGTGCGACCACCTGCGGCGCGGCTCGCTCGAGACCGACGCCCTGCGCGCGGTGGTTCTGGACGAGGCCGACGAGATGCTGGACCTGGGCTTCCGCGAGGATCTCGAGATGATCCTTTCGGCTGCGCCCGCGGAACGCCGCACGCTTTTGTTCTCGGCCACGGTGTCGCCGGTCATCGCGCGGCTGGCCGAACAGTTCCAGCGCGATGCGCTGCGCGTGTCGACCAAGGGCTCGGCCCGTCAGCACACGGATATTTCCTATCAGGTGCTGTGGGTTGCGCCGCATGACAGCGAACATGCCATCATCAACCTTCTGCGCTATCACGACGCCGAGAACGCCATCGTCTTTGCCAATACGCGCGCGTCGGTCACCCATCTTGCGGCGCGTCTGGCCAACCGCGGGCTGTCGGTCGTGGCGCTGTCGGGCGAGCTGAACCAGGCCGCGCGCAGCCATGCGCTTCAGGCCATGCGCGACGGGCGCGCGCGGGTCTGCGTGGCGACCGATGTCGCGGCGCGCGGGATCGACCTGCCGGGGCTGGATCTGGTGGTGCATGCCGAGCTGCCGCTCAACACCGAGGCGCTGCTTCACCGTTCGGGGCGCACGGGGCGGGCCGGGCGCAAGGGGATCTCGGCGCTGATCGTGCCGACCAAGCTGACCAAGAAGGCCGAGCGGCTGCTCAAGTTCGCCAAGATCGAGGCCGAATGGACCCAGCCGCCCAGCGCCGAGGCGATCCGCGCCCGCGACGAGGCCCGGCTTCTGGAAGACCCGCTGTGGAGCAAGGCCGCCGAGGCCGACGAAGCCGCCTTTGCCGCGCGTCTTCTGGCCCAGCGCAGCCCCGAGGAGATCGCCACCGCGTGCCTGCGTCTCTTCCGTGCCGGCCTTTCGGCCCCCGAGGAGCTGAGCCCCCCCGACGAGAAACCCGGCCCCCGGCCGGCGCGGGCGGATTTCGGGCCGTCGCGCTGGTTCGCGCTGTCGGTCGGGCGGCGCGAGAATGCCGAGCCGCGCTGGATCCTGCCGCTTCTGTGCCGAGGCGCCAATCTCGACAAGTCCGATATCGGCGCGATCCGGGTGCAGCCCTCCGAGACCTATGTGCAGATCGCCGAAGGGGCCGCGGCGGGGCTTGCGGCGCGCATCGGGGCCGCGCGCACCCTCGAGGAGGGGATCGACATCCGCCCCATGGACGGTGCGCCCGATCTCGCGCCCGCGCGCAAGGCGGCGCCTGGATCTGCGCCGCGCCGCGCAGGCCCGCCCGCCGGCCCGCGCCCGCGCCGGTCGGAGGCCGAGGAGACCGCCGCGCCGCGTGCCCCGCGCAACGAAGGCCCCCGCAACGAAGGCCTGCGCAAGGAGGGCAAGCCGCATTGGAAGAAGCCCGCGCCCAAAGCCGGCCGTGCGCCCTGGGTCGATGATGACGCCCCCGCGCGCAAGCCGCGCGCCGCAAAGCCCGGTGCGCCCAAGCCGCGCGCGGCCGCCAGCGCCGATCCCGGTGCCAAGCCGCGCAAGCCGCGCAGCCCGAAGAAGCCGCCGCCCGGCGCGCGCTGAGCCGGCCTCGGCCAGGGAAACCGGGGGCGGCCGCGCTTGATCGCCGCGGCGCGGGGGCGCTTGAAATGATTGACGGGGCAGGGTCGATCTGCGATTCCGCCCTTCCTCGAAACTCGGGAGCGCGCCCATGCAGGATAAACCCCTCGATCGCATCGAACGCGACCTTCTGGACATGCTGTGTGCCCTGCACGCCGACCGTGGACCGATCGAGCGCAATGCGCTGTCGGTCGAGGTGCGCGGGCGCGGGCTCGAGCTGGCGCGGCCGCTGGGGCGGCTGAAGACGCTTGGCCTGGCCGAGGAGATCACGCAGAAGCCGTCCTTCCTGCGGCGGGTCTTCGGCGCGCAGGCGGTGACGCTGGTGCAGCCGACCGCGGCGGGGCTGGCGCTGGTTGCGCCCGAGCCCGAAATTCCCGAGGTTGAAGCCCCTGAAGCCGAAGCCCCAGAGCCCGACATTCCCGAGGTTGAAGCGGACGAGGCGGCGCCGGAAGCGCTGGTGCCGGACGCGATGGCGTCGGTTGCTGCGGAAGCCTCGGAGCCGCCGGTGGCCGACCTTCCCGCGCCCGAAACGGTGGTCGCGGAGCCGGTGGTTGCAGAGCCGGGGCCTGAGACGCTTGTTCCCGACGCGCCCGCATCCGAGACGCCCGCATCCGATACGGCTGATGCCCCGGCGCCCCAGTTTGAAGCCCCCCAACCCGAAGCGCCCGAAGCTGAAGCAATTGCCCCCGCCACCCCGATCGAGGATGCGCCGGTCGCGCCTGCCCCCGAGGTCGCACCCCGGCCCGCGCCCACCCCGTCTGCACGTCCCGCCGCCCCGCGCCGCGCCGATCTGTGGGCCTTTACCGAGGAGCTGGGCGGCGTTCCGGTCGATGCCGACAGCGTCGGGCTCGACCCGGCGGTGATGGCCGATCTGCGCGAGGTGCTCGAGACGCTGGGGCTTGAGCTGACGCATGCGGGCGAGGGGCTGATCGCCGACCGCATCAGCCGCGGCGCGCGGCCGGGCGATGCGCTGTCGCAGCTGGTCGTCTTCACCTTCGCCCATGCCCTGCAACATGACGCGCATGCCGACGAGACGCCGGCCGCGGCCGAATTGCGCGGCTATGCGATCGAGGTCATGCGCGAACTGGAAAAGCTGCGCGATGCCGGCGGGATCGACCCCGATCTGTTCGAAGCCGACATGCGCTGCCTGTGGGCGATCGTCGACGATCCGGCGGCCGCGCGCGAGATGGTCTCGGCACTGCTGGCCGATCCGGTCGGCGGGGCGGCGCCGCCGGCGCTGCTGCCCGATTTCCTGCGCCCGATGCCCGAGATTGCCGATCTCGACGACGATTTCTGACCCGTCGGCCGGATTTCGGGCGCTTGGGCGCCCGCACCTTGGGCGATATCGGCATCAGGGCGGGGGCGATCGCCCTTTCCGGCCGTTCATGTCTTGCCCTTTCGCGGCGGTTTCGCGCTAAATGTTAACGAAACGCGCTTCATGCCAACATGACCGGCTGACAGCTGGGGAGTAGTTCTCATTTCTGGCTTGATGTGGCGTCCGAGCGCCAATCGCAGGCGGTGGACCGATGACGTTGAAGCGCCGATGCGGGTGCGCCCCGAAATCCTTGCGCGCTGCGCCCAGGAGATCGAGTCCCCCCCGAAGGCGATCCTGCGCCGTCTGATCCTGCCGCTGATACAGCGCCGGCTGAGGATCGCGGTCATGGGCCGGGGGGGGCATTGGGCCCGCAAGGCCCGTGTGCGCGGGGCGCGGTTCGGGCATTACGCCTCGTTCGGTCATTCGGCCGAATTCAACGGTCCGGTGGTGGTGGGCGATCTGACCATGCTGTCCTCGGGCGTGCAGGTGATCGGGAACGATCACGGCATGCGCACGCCGACCCGCCCGATGCGGCTCGACTTTGCCGACAAGCCCCGCCCCGTGACCGTGATCGAGGCCGAATGCTGGGTCGGAAGCCGCGTGACGATCATCGAGGGCGTGCGGATCGGACGGGGATCGGTGATCGGGTCCGGCGCGCTGGTGACGCGGGATGTGCCGCCTTATTCCGTGGTGCATGGCGTGCCCGCGCGGGTGGTGCGACAGCGCTTCACGCCCGAGGAACAGGCCGAACATGATCGCATGCTCTATGGGCGCGCCGAGGCCCAGGGGGGCTGGCCCGCGCCGGGCGCGCCGTCCTGAGACATGCGCCGGGCCTGAGCCGTTCTGGGGCCGTTCAGGGGCCGTGCGGATGCGGCGGCGCTGTCCCGGCCGGATCGGACGCGGGCAGGGTGGTTGCAGGGGCTGGTCGTGCGGGCGGCATTGGCGGCAGGGGGCCGGTCGCGCCAGCGGGTGAAGGCGGCCGCGCTGACCTGCTTGCGGCGCAAGACGGGGCGGACGCGCGGGGAATAGACCTGTTCGGGCGGCAGGCCCCCCAGAAGCGCCGGCAGAAGCCGCGGCGCCGTGGCCAGCAGCGCCCGGCGCGAGGCCGGCTCCAGCGCGCCGCCGGCGCCTTCGGGCACCCATAGGCAATGCTGTGCCGAGAGCCGCAGGGGCCGGGCATTGCCGAACGCCCCGGCCCGGATTTCGACGGGGCAGAGGCGCGCATCGGCCTGGATCTCGTCGCGAGTAAGCCGTCGCCGTCCGGCCCAGACGACGGGCTGGGGGGGCGTTGCGGATATGGACCAGATCGCCGGGGCGCAGCGTCCCGACGGCGCGCGGGCCCCGTGGCGTGTCGGCGCCCGCGCCCGCGACAAGGCAGGGAATGCCCGCGGCGAACAATTTCGGCGCGGTCTTCCGCGCCAGCGGGCCGAGCCCCAGCAGGACGATCGTCTCGCCGTTGGGGGGCAGCAGCGCATTGCCCGCACCGTCACAGGTGACATCGACATCCCAGGCGTTGACCGGGTTGCCGCCCAGATCGGTCATTCGTGAGACATCGAACTGATCGACGGTGCGGCCGCCGCCATCATCCGTCCTGTCGAAATCGGTGATCGTGTCGGCGCCCGGCCCGTCCGAGAAGACCAGCGCGTCGGCGCCCGCGCCCGAGGTGATCAGGTCGTCATCCGCCCCGCCCTCGATCAGGTTGGCGCCGATGCCCGCGGCAATCGTGTCGTTGCCGGCCCCGCCCTGGATCGTATCGCCGCCATTCGTGGTCGAGCCGATGATGGAATCGTCGCCGTCCCCGCCATCCCTCACGTCCGAGCCGGAGGAGGCCTCCAGCGTGTCGTTGCCGATCCCGCCATAGAGAGGGTCTTTGCCCGAAACGCCGATCAGGTAATCGTCACCGGCCTCGCCAGAGAGGGTGTCGTTGCCGCCGTTGACCACCAGCGTATCGGCCCCGTCGCCGCCGCGCAGGTCATCGCCATATTCACCCCCGACCAGAAGGTTGGGGGCGGTCTGCTCATAGGGAGGGGCGGTCAGGCTGGTATAGGCGGGCTCCAGCCCCGAGGTGGTGCTGACCCATGAGGTGATCTCGCAGGTCTTGCCCGGCTCCAGCGACGTTTCCGCGACCACGTCCGCGGGCACGCCGTTCACGTGGACTTCATGGGCGATGATCGAGGTTCCGCCCGGTTCGGTCAGAAGCACCTTGTAGCCCAGGCGCACGTCGCCCGAGGCCACCGTCGCCCCCAGCGCATCCGTCACGACAACGGTCTGGCTGGCGTCCAGCGGGCCTGCGACGCTGCCGTCAAAGGCGCTGTCATCGTCGGTGATCGTGTAGGTATAGGCCGAGGTCGAGGTCGAGGTCGAGAAATCCGGGGCCCGCCGGATCTTGGCGCCGGGTGCGGGGACATCGCCGACGAAATCGGCGTATCTGTAGCCAACGATGACGTTGCTTGCCATGCTGCCCAGGCCCCATGCGCAGATCGTGGGGCGTCGCGTTCTTGTAAGCCCGTGTTGGCATCTCAAGTCTGAATTCGTGGCAAAGCGCGCCGCGGCGGCCTGCGGGGACGCAGGGGAAAGGGCGCGGGGGGGGGCAAGGGCGCGGGGGGCAAGGGCGCGTCCGTCCGCGCAGTTCCCGCAGCGGAGAGGGACGTTGACCGCAAGCTGAACTGAGGAAAAGATCGCGGGCGACACAGCATGTGTCACGATGCGTCCCTTGTGTGATCCCGTGACACGAACGAACGACGGTAACCATGTCCCAAGGCCCACAGAAGCTCTATGCCGGCGCGAAAATCCGCGAGGTGAGGCAAAGGCTCAAGCTCACCCAGAGAGAGTTCTCAGAACGCCTTGGCGTCAGCCTGCCCTATGCCAACCAGATGGAGAACAACCACCGCCCGGTTTCGGCGGCGGTGGTGTTGCGGCTGGCCAGCGAATTCGGGCTCGACGTGACCGAATTGTCGGCCGGCGAATCCGAGCGTCTGGTGTCGGACATGCGCGAGGCGGTGGCCGATCCGGTCTTTTCCGACCCGCCGCCGGTGGCCGATCTGCGGCTGGCGGCCTCGAATGCGCCGGCGCTGGCGCGGGCCTTTCTGGAATTGCACCGCGCCTATCGCCAGGTCCACGAACGGCTGGCGGGCCTCGACGAGGCGCTGGGCCGCGAGGGGCAGATCCTGGTCTCGCCCTGGGAGGAGGTGCGCGACTTCTTCCATTACTGCGACAATTACATCGACGCGGTGGACCGCGCGGCCGAGCGTTTCGCCACCGCGGGCGAGCCGCTGCCGCCCTTCGAGCGCGCGGTGCGGGCGCTGGCGGCCCGCGGCTATGAGGTGCAGCTGGCCGAGATCGACGATTTGCGCCGGCTCGAGGATCATCGCATCCTGATTTCGGCGCGCGCGGCCCCCGCGACCCGCGCCTTCCAGTTGCTGACGCAGGTGGCGCTTCTGACGCATCACGAACTGATCGAGGCCACGCTGGATCTGGCGCGCTTCCAGTCCGAGACCGCGCGCGCCATCGCCAAGCTGGGGCTGGCCAATTACTTTGCCGGCGCGGCGCTGCTGCCCTATCGGCTGTTTCTCGAACGCGCGCGAGAGACCCGGCACGACCTTGAACGTCTGGCCGATCTCTTTGGCGCCTCGATCGAGCAGGTGGCGCACCGGCTCTCGACCCTGCAACGCCCCGGCGCCAAGGGCATTCCCTTCTATTTCGTGCGCGTCGATCAGGCCGGGACCATCACCAAACGCCATTCCGCCGCGCGGCTGCAATTTGCCCGCTTTGGCGGCGCCTGTCCGCTGTGGAACGTCCATCAGGCCTTCGAGACGCCGGGGCGTTTCCTGCGCCAGCTGGCCGAAACGCCCGACGGGGTGCGCTATCTGTGCATCGCGCGCGAGGTGTCAAAGCCGGGCGGTGCCTTCCACGCCCCGATCCAGCGCTATGCCATCGGTCTGGGCTGCGAGGTCAGCCACGCCCGCGGTCTGGTCTATGCCGACGACATGGAGATCGGCAATCCGCGCGCCTATGCGCCCATCGGGATTTCCTGCCGCATCTGCGAACGGCGCGAATGCCACCAGCGGTCGGTTCCGCCGCTCGAACGCCGGCTCAGCCTGGCGCCTGCGCGCCGCGGCATCCTGCCCTACGAGATCGCCTGACCACGCCCCGCACGGGGGGACGGTGCGCCCTCTGGTGCGATACACCCGCGCATATGAAAGGGCCCCGGCGTTCCTGTGCCGGGGCCCTTCATGTTCCGATGGCTTTCCCAAGGGGCGGGGCCTTCCCAAAGCCCCGTCAGGCTTGCGCCAGCATGCGCGCGATCTCGTCCTTCAACGCGGCGCGCTGCTTGCGCAATTCGACCTCGGTCAATTGCTCGACCGGCTCCAGGTTTGCCTCAGCGCGATACACCGAGCGGTTAACCTGTTCATACTCCTCGAGAATCCGCGCGAAATGCGCGTTGCCCGCCTTCAATGCATGGATCTTGTCCTGCGAGCCGGGAAAGTCCTCGTGAACGTCATGCGGCGTATTCGTCATGAACTCTCCTTCTCGCTGTTGTCTTGGGTTCAGTTTGCGCCGGTCGCGCGCGTCGCGCCTTGACCCGCGTCAATATCGGCCCGAAAAATGCACCGATTGTCGCAGGGGGTCTCAGAGGCTCTGGCCGGTCAGCCGCTGGCCCAGCGCGCGGCCCAGATCGGCGGAGACCTGCACGAACATCGCCTCGAAACCGGCAAAGAGCGCGCGCGACAGCTCCTGACCGGGGCGGGATTCGCAGAACGCGGTGTAGCGGCGCAATTCGTCATCGCTGAGCGGGCCGTAAGCGGCAAACAGATAGGACCGCAGCCAGCCCTGCAATTCGCTGCGCATGTCCGGCGCCTGGGCCCAGACCTCGTTCAGCATCTCGGTTTCCGAGATGTCATAGGGAAAGCCCCCGCCCGCGACCAGCGCGCGATAGAAGGCCAGGTTGGCGTTCAGACCGCTGGTGACATTGGGGTCCAGAAGATCGGCGCGGCGGATGAAATCCTCGACCGCGGCAAGGCGCGGCAGATGGGCGGCCTGCGCGGCTTCGGCGGTGGCATCGGCGGCGGCCGCGACGTCGGGGTCCAGCATCGCCCGACGGGTCTCCAGCTCGAGCCCGGTCACGCGGTGGCCCAGATCCGAGTCGAGGAATGCCTCCATCGCTGCGGTGTCCTGCCCGTCGAGCGCCCGTGCGAAGGCCTGCGAGAAGGTATCGTGCAGCCGCGCCGGGGCATGGATCGCGCGGGCTTGCGCAAGCCAGGTGGCGCCGCCGCGGCCGTCCAGCATCTCGGCGTCGAGATCGGCACCATAGGCGGCGCCTTCCTCCTGCAAGATCACCAGCAGCTCGCCCATCCGCAAAAGCTGTTCCAGCCGCGCCGGATCGGCCCGGAGCGGCAGCGCCAGAAGAACCGACAGCAACATCGACGTGACGGCAAGCGTCAGATATCGCGCCCAGGTTGTGTCCTGATGTCGAATGCGCCCCATGATGCCCGCTCGCGCCCCCTGCCTGACCGCCGTTGCACCAGCTTGCCTTGGCCCCCGCGCTTTGCCAAGGCCCCGCATGCGCGACGTCCATCCCGCATGCTCGTTCCCAAGGCCCGTGTCCGGCGCCAAACCGCGCCCCGGAGGCCTCATCTCGTCATCACGTCAAAAACCTGTTGCAAGCGCCCACGGCCCAAGCTAAACCCCGCCGCAGAAACGACCCCCGATGCGGAGAGGTGCCGGAGTGGTCGAACGGGGCGGTCTCGAAAACCGTTGACCCTTCACGGGGTCCCAGGGTTCGAATCCCTGTCTCTCCGCCATATACCTCAAGGTAAAATCGCGTAACCCCTTGATATAACAGTGTTATGTCCCCGCTACGCCCTCTTGGCGGCGAATTTTGCCATACATTTTGCATTACAATCTGTGCTACACTTCGGCCGGGAAGCCGAGGGGGCATCGCATGGCGATCACGACACGCAAGGGTTCGGTCAACGGCACGCTTTATCTCTACAAGCGCGTGCCCAAGCGCTATGCCCCGGTGGAGCCGCGCAAGTTCGTCTGGGTCAGCCTGCACACCGATTCCCTGTCGGTCGCCAGATCCAAGGAGGCTGCGACCTGGGATCAGCTCGTGGCCGCTTGGGAAGCCAAGCTCGCCGGCGACACGACAGATGCCGAGCAACGGTTCGCAGCCGCCCGAGAACTGGCCGAGGCGCGCGGCTTTCGCTACATGCGCGCCGATCAGGTGGCCAGACTGCCGCTTGAGGAGCTGCGCGACCGCTTTGCCCAGGTGGGCGGCTTCAAGGACACGCCCGCGACGCCGGACATGCGCGATGCGGCCGCGCTGCTTGGTGCTGAACAGCCCCCGGCCATCACGGTGAGCACGGCGCTTGATCTCTACTGGACGCTTGCGAAGGACCGGACCCTTGGCAAGTCGGAGGATCAGCTTCGTCGCTGGAAGAACCCGCGGATCAAGGCCGTGAGGAACTTCATCGCGGTGGTGGGCGACAAGCCGATCAAGGACATTACCGGCGACGACATGCTCGATTTCCGCAACTGGTGGATGGAACGGCTTGAAGAGGAAGACCTGACCTCCAACAGCGCCAACAAGGATCTGATCCACCTCGGCGACGTGTTGAAGACGGTCAACAGGATGAAGCGGCTCGGCCTCGTGCTGCCACTCACCGATCTTTCCTTCAAGGAAGGTGACGCCCGCAAGCGCCCGCCGTTCTCGGTGCGGTGGATCAGGGAGAAACTGCTCGCGCCCGGCGCTCTGGACGGGTTGAACCCCGAAGCGCGCGCGATCCTGCTTGCGATGATCAACACCGGCTGTCGCCCCTCGGAGCTTGCGGCGCTGACAGTGAACACGATCAAGCTCAATCACAATGTCCCGCACATTTCGATTGAGCCGGAAGGTCGGCAGGTGAAGACGAAACACGCTCGGCGCGTCGTTCCCTTGCTGGGCGTGTCGCTGGAGGCTCTGCGTGCCTTTCCCGAGGGGTTTCCGCGCTACCGCGACAGCAGTGCCAGCCTGTCCGCCACCATCAACAAGTTCCTGCGTGAGAACGACCTGATGGAAAGCAACGATCACACGCTGTATTCGCTGCGTCATTCCTTCGAAGATCGGATGCTTGCAGCGGGCATTGATGACCGGATCAGACGCGACATTCTCGGCCACCGCTTGTCGCGTGAGCGTTACGGCGACGGGGCCACGCTCGAACATATGCACGAACTTCTTCAGGCAACCGCCTTGTGACAGGCCGCGATTGCGCGCGCACGGCTGATCGCATCATCCTTGGCGTTCCAGGCGGCGAGCTCAAGCTCGATCCGCTCGAAGATCGGCAGATAGACCGGATCGGCCACCACGAGGGCGGCGGCCATCTCGTGCATTTTCTGGAGCTCGGACAGGGTGACGGGGGCAGGCATGTGGGCGCTCGGGTTGTTACCCTCATTCTATAGGCTCGTGTCTGGAATCTGTCGGATGGGAAAGTTGCCTTGGGTGCCTGACGGGTAGTTGAGCGCCGCGCCCGGAAAGAGACAACGGGCCGCGCTCTCTCGGGGTTTTCCCACTCACCGAGTAACGGGAACGGTTTGGCGCGAACATGAGCGCGCCGGGGGCGTTCTCCCCCTATTCGTCGGCCCAGTCGATGAAGGGCGGCGCGTCTTGCAGGGTGGCGCCGCCCAGCTTGGCCGTGGCTTCCTGGGCTAGGATTTGCGCAATCGGCTGCAAAACGATCTGGGCTAGGTGGCGCTGCCCCTCAAAGCTGATCAACGAAGTCGTTCCGACAGGCGGCGGGCAGAACGTTCACACCGCCGAGAACCTCGGCAAGGGCGCTTTCCCAGTCACCGGCTCTGGCGGCTTCGCGCAGGTCGATCAGAAGGCGGGTATAGGCTTCGTCGTCGATGAAGGTCGGCATTGATGATGCTCCGCAGAGGGGGTGGCGATAGGCGGAGTCTAGGCCGCGCCGGAATCCAGCGTCAATACAAATTTTGCAATTAAATCAGCTACTTAGCTATTTGTCTGCGTAGCTATTCTCCGCTACTTCATCGCTCTCAGCGGCGATCTCGGCCGCTTTGGCCGCGTTGAGGGTGCTGCGCTGGTCAGGTTGCGAACCGACACGCGGCCCGCAGCCAGAAGAGTGCGCGGCCCGGATCTCGTCACGCCAGTCATCGCGCGAGGCAATTGCGAGCGTGAGCTTTCGCCCGACTGCGCTGCTTCCGAAGTCTCGCCTGTTCTCGCTTGTGCGCAGCCTTCTCCTCGTCGGTCATGGCTGAAAGGTCGGCGTTCGGCGTGGCGCGCACGGATCTGCGTCGTGCGTTGTAAACTTCGCGCCCCTCTCCGGCACGCCATTCGTTGATCCGGTCGCGCGTCCGCACTGTCTCAGTTTCAGATTCTCGCAAGGCACGGGCTCGACGCTGCAACGCTTCATCCAGGAGCTGTTTCGTCACCTCACTTGGGTTTGCGTCGTATTGGCGCTGCGCCTCGCATGCCAAGAATACCGCCCGGTCATATCTGGTCTTGCAGTCAGCGATGACCCGCCGAGGGCGCCACACGCCTTCATCTTCGACCTCATCGCCCGCGTGAGGCTCGGTGCCGGGCGCCAGCAAATCCCAAACCCGCCCGCCGAGAGTCCGGGTGCGCGGGACGTATGCGGCGATGCGCTCTGCAAGCTCGCGCTCGTAGTGCGTCTTCATGCGCCAGGCATTTGATGCGCGCGTGCGGGACCGATGAGCTTCGTCGTCGGTGTCGATCCCGTCCAGCAACGCGAGGAGGGCTTCTGCCTCCGCGTCATCAAGTGCACCGGGCATGCCTTGGTCTTCATCGCGGGCGATCATTCCACCACCTTCTGAATCTGGTCGCCAAGATCGGCCGCAACGCTCAGCGGCAAGGAGTATTCTCGCCCGGTCAGTGGCGAGGTAAGTTTCAGACTGTGCCGTCCGGTGAGCTTGACCTTCACGCCCGACAAGGCCGCGGCCCCTTCGAGCCATTGCTTCTTGCGTTCAGGGTCGTTCGAGAGTGTGGCAGTTCCTTTCAGCACATCGGCGAGCGTCGGACCCTCGTTCATAGGCACCGAGGCTTTAAAACCGTTCGCCGTGATGACGATCGCGGTTTCAGCCTTCTGCACATCGACGCCGGGGACGGTGGGGGCGATGGTGCCTGCCGCAACCTCGGATCGGATGAACTCGGCAATAAGGTCGGCGACCGCCAGCTTCTTGGCTTGCGCGATCTGGCGCAACTGTTCTCCGCGCTCATCGGAAAGCTTGATCATGAATACCATTGGTGTCTCCTTTTCTCCATGGTAGGTAAACCCACTATACCAGGCGCGCAAAGGTAGGTAAACCCACCGCAGGGAAATAATGTGACCGGGAGCGAACTTTTCGGGAGATGAAACGTGGAGCTCGGGAGGGGGATCATGCCGCTAGTCACACGGGACCGCAGGAGCTTGAAGGGAGACTGAGAGTGGCCCCTGTCATCCCGCATCCCTAGAGGGACACAAGCGGCGTGAGGGTGAAGCAGGGTGGGCCGGAGCCGGTGTCACGCTTCTGCCCGTATATAGGTAACCTTTAGTAAATATACTTCTTAGAAGGTTATCTTAAGACGGGCAGAAGTGTGACATTCGGCCAGGCCCTTCGGGCCTGCCCTCCGCCACACTTCTGCCGGTCGCGGGACCGCGGTGGCTGGAAGAGAGACTGAGGGTGAAGCAGGGGTAGACCGGAAGGAACAGATTGTCGGAAAGGAAAAGCTTTCTCCGCCTACTCATCACTATAAGTATATATCCTATAAGTAAGAAGATACAGAAAGAGAGAGAACGAGGAAGGAAGGAAAGAGGATACGAACTGTTCCGGTCCGAAGGGAACGCTCGGGTTCATGAGAGGAAACGCAGATCCTTACCCCGGCCGTCCACGGGCTGCGCCCGCTCCCGCCCGGTCATTCAAGCCTCTCTTCCGGCCCCCTCTCACCTTCTCCGCGGTCCCGCCCCGGAGCCCGCGTCAGAGCCCCGGAGAGGCGCCTCTGAGTCACGTCTCACCCGCCGCGGTAGGGAGGCCCGCCTCCGACACAAGAGGCCGCCCACGGCCCTCCTGACGAGTCTCAGCGCATCACCCCGCCGATCTGATCGGCCACCAGACGAACCCGGTCGCAAGATGTGACGAGGTGCCGAACCTCAGGTCAGAACCTTCCGGCGATCCACCGACATGTCAGTGGCCGTAGAATTCTACGCCGCCAGGTGGAACCGCGCGCGGCATCGCATGGCGGTCATGACTTCCGGTGCGTTTCGATCCAGGAACGCAGCAGATCGAGAAGATCCGCTGTGAGCGTTGTTCCTCGATGCAAGGCCATGCCCAGCGACGCATCAAGCGGCTTGCGACCCAGTTCGCGCATGACATCTCCGACCCGCATCCCGCGCCGGTCCATGATCTCTCGCACCGCGGTGCGCTCGTCATCGGTGAGTTGACCCCGACCCGGTTTCGGCTGGTTCGGCATCGAGACGTGCGCGCTGGAGGTGCTGGGGTGTCGCCCCGGCACAGGATGCGTCACGAGACTCACGGAGCGAGTCACTGGCGGCGTTGTTGGAGCCCCGGCTACACCCCCGCCACCTGAGGCGAGAATGGCGCCAGGCGCGCCCGTGGAGGCCGTGCAGCCGATGCGCATCTTGAACGCGTCGCGCTCTGCTGCGGAGGCCTCGTTCCACGCCTTCTCGAGCCTTTCGAGTGCCGACCGGGTCTTGACCAGCCCCGCGGCCCGAAATGCCTCCGTGGCATTCCTGAACTTCCCGGCCTGGTAATCGGCATGGATATGCGGATGCTCGAGGCGCAGGCGCTCGAGGAAATACCTGTTGTCTCGCTTCTGCTTCATGGTGGTGTTCTTGTCTGATTGTCACTGTAGAATTCTACGGCAGGCGAGACCCGGACCGTAGAATTCCATGCACCTGCCTTGTGGATCGGCATGACCGATACACATCCGGGGAACGGCAGCAAAGCGGGATCGTTCGGCGCGCACCAGCAGGAAGAACATCACCCAGAAACGCGCGCTCCGCTGCGGTAGGGAACCCGCCTCCGGCACAAGAGGCCGTCCACGGCGCTCCTGACGAGTCTCAGCGCATCACCCCGCCGGGTCGCATCTGCCGAAGAAGTTCTTCGGTCACAATGGCGCGCATCGCCCGTTCGGTCTGATCGGCCACTTGCCGGGCAAGATCCGCGTTGGCTTCGGGGGTGCCGCCGGTCGCGTTCACGGTCACGGGCGCGTTGATCGTGATCCCCGGCGCAGCCGACGCCGACCCTCGTTCGCGGGTCGCGCCCGGTGCGCGCGCCCCGACAAGCCCGCCTCCGCTGTAACCCCGAAGGGCGGCCTGGTGCAGCGCTTCGAGGTTGCCCGCGCCCAGACGGGCCGTCGCGGCCTTCGACATGACGAATTCGCCCCGGTGGACGATGCCCGCCGGTTCGAACTTGCCGCCGTCGCCGGTGTAGCCGCCCGCCGCGAACCCGAGCAATCCGCCCAGCCCGGCGCCGAAGCCGCCCAGCGGGCCGGAAAAGAGCCCCGTCAGCGCCTGCTGGAACTGCACCTCGGCGAGTTTCAAGACGAGCTGTTCAAGCGCTTCCTCGGCGCTCATGCTGCCTTCGAGAACGCCGGTGAAGAGGTCCGTCAGGGTTTCGGCGCCGCGCTGGCCTGCTGCGTCGATCCGCTTGAGCTTGTTCGCGGCCGCCTCCGCGCGATTGCCCGCCTCCACATAGCTTTGCGCAAGTTGGTCAACCTGGGCGCTCAGTTCCGGGGTGATCGTCTTGCCTTCGCGCTCGGCCGCGGTCAGAAGCTCGGCCCGCGTGCGGGCGAAATCCACCGCGTCGGTATAATCGCGCCCGGCAGCGGCGGCAGCGACGAGCGCGGCCGCCTCGGCATCAAGGGCGGCCTTCTCGCGCGCAAGATCGGCAACGGCGCGTGCGAAGACGTCCGTGCTTGTCCCGCCGCCACCGCGCCGGGTCGCGTGTCCGGTCTCATCCACGAGCGGCGGCGCCGGTTTCGGCGGCGGCGAGGTCATCGGCGCATAGGGGCTGCTGTTGGCATAACTGCCCGAACGGGCCTCGGCGATGGCCGCCCCGCGCGTGTCTTCGCGTGATGCCACCCCGCCCGGCAAGGTCGCACGCGCCTGTGCCGCCTTCGAACGCAGCGCCTCAAGCGCGCTCCATAGATCGCCCAGGCGCTCGATGACCCTGGCAAAGCGCACATCGTCAAGGTCTCCCAGCGCGCCGAATGCCGCCTGAGCCTTTTCGATGAGCTGACCCATCTGGCGTTCGAAGTCCTGCGCGCTGATCTCTCCCGCATCCAGCTTGCCGGTCAGCGTTTGCATGGACAGGGCCGCATCCTGCAAGCTGTGCCCGGCCTCGGTCTCGCCCATCCGGGTCAATTCGCCCCCGAAACGGCTCAGGATCGGGGCAAGCGCATCCGCCTGCGCCCCGAACCGCTCATAAAGCGTCAGAAGATCGGCGATTGCCTGTGCATTGTCGGCCACCGCCTGCCCGTTGTCCTTGAGTGCGTCATCCACCTCCGGTCCGAGGATCTGGGGTGCCTGCATCCGGTTGCGGAAGAGGTCAGAGGCGGCAAGCTTGCCGGTCTCGGTCTGGATATTGAGCACCTGAGCCACGAAGTCGGCGGCGCCGAGTGCCGCATGTTGCCAGCCGCGGTGAAGGCTTGCCGTGAGCGCGCTATAGCGTCGGTCGAGGTCGTCGGCCCGCTCGATCTGTTCCTCGGTGAGCACCGAGGCACGTCCCATCATCGCCGAGATACCGGCCTCGCCCCGCGCCAGCATCTCCACGAAACGTTCGCCGCCCGTGCCGCCGAAGATCTCATCGGCCACCCGGATCTGCGCGGCCGTGTCGAGGCGTTCGAGACGCTTGACGATCTCGAGCATGAGCGCGCTGGGGTCTTTCAGGTGCGCGGCAAGCACGTCCGCGCTGAACCCGAGGCGCTGGAAGGCTTCGGCGCCCGCCCCCTTGCCGGTGATCACGAATTCATCGGCGCGAAGCGAAAGCTCCTTGAAGCCATCGGTCAGCGCCTCAAGGCTCACCCGGTTCTGTTCGGCCACATATTGCCAGCGCTGGAAGTCTTCGACAGCCACACCGGCGCGCCGGGCTTCGTTGCCGATCTCGGCAATGCTGCGCACGGTTGCGCGCACCTGCCCGGCGGCCAGCCCGAACCCCGCGCCGAAGCCCGCGCCGGCCAGTCCGGCCATGCCCACACCGAGGCCGGGGATCGGCACGCTCTTGAAGGCGCCCGCCATACGCGCGCCGAGCCCGTCATAGCTCCTTGCCATGCGGTCCACCGATTGCCGGGCACGGGTTTCCATGTCGCGTGCGGTGCGGGCCTGGGCCCCGCTGGCCCGCTTGAGGGCCTTTTCAAGCTTGTCGATCCGCGCCTCGACGGGAACGATCAGGCCGGGAAGGGTAACGTCATTCATCACTCATCACTCATTCAGAACACAAAGAGTCCGCCCGCTTCGGGCGCGTTATAGGCGCTCGAATTGCTCTGCCCGAGGCGCAGGCGATAGACCGCCATCGCGCTTGCAATCGCCCCGTCAATCCGGTCGCGCTTGTGGGCCTTGTGCATCTTCACAAGCCCGGTTTCGGTGCGCACGGCGACCACCGAGGCAAAGTGCTGGCGCAAGATCGGATGGCCGTCATGCCGCACGAGCCTGCCGTTCACGATGCGCTCAAGGTCGGCACCGGCCGCACCCATCGTCAGCGGAGCTTGCCTGACCTCCACCACCGGCAGTCCGTCATCATAGAGGCGCTGCATCATGCGGGTGGCCAGGTGCGGGTCGAAGGCGATTTCCTGCACATCGTAACGGGCGCAGAGGTCGCGGATCTCGTCTTCAACCATGCCTTCGTCGATGATCGGACCGGGGCACGCGCGGATCAACCCGGCATCGCGCCAACGCTCATAGGGCACCCCGTCACGGTCGGCGCGGGCTTTCAGGTCTTCACCCGGCACGAAGAAGCTCGGGCGCAGGGTCACTTGCCCGTCAGGGTGACGGAAGGCCGCGACCACCGCCGTCAGATCGCCCGAGCGCGAGAGGTCCACGCCCAGCCAGCAGGGCAATTGCTCAAGGTCTGCCTCGTCATCCTCGAACACGCGGGCATCGTAGGTGTCGAAATCAAAGAGCGGGTCGCGCGAGTTGCCGAGCCATCGGTTCAGGTTGAATTGCTCGAAACTGTAGCGTTCGCCGGGACTGTCCTTGGCCTTCCGTGCCAGTGAACGCAGCCCTTCAAGGTCTGGGAAGCCATGTGCGAGACCGGGGTTCACCCGATGCCACAGCGTTTCGTCTTCCCAATCGTCTCCCGGCTCGGGCTCGAAGAGGATCGGCAGGAACTCCGGGTTCACGATCTGCCCGAGCGCCACGCCGCGCGCATAGGCATAAAGCTCGGCAGCCAAGCCCTCGTTGCCTCGGCCCGCGGTGGTGGCGATCACCGTCAGCCCGCCCGCGCGTTTCGCCATGCCCGATTGCAGCGCCTCCCAGAGCTCGCGCCCCTGCCAGACGTGGATTTCGTCGGCAAGAACGAAGGTCGGCGTGGTGCCGTGCTGCGCGCGGCCATCCGAGGACACCGCCTTGAGCACCGAGCCATCTCGGGTGCTCTTGATCGCCTTGGGCGCGTTGTGGGCGTCATAGAGGCGCGTCACGGCTTCCAGACGCTTGTCGCACCGCACGATCTCGGCGGCCTCACGAAAGCCGATGCCCGCCTGTTCCCGATCCGAGGCGGCAAAGATGATCTGCCCGGCGGGCACCCGTTCCGGCCCGAGCAGGTGCAACAGCGCGAGCGCCGCAGCGAGCGAGGTCTTCCGGTTGCCGCGCGGGATCATCAGGAAGACCATCTTCACCGCGCGGGCGCCATGCCCAAGCGGGTCTTCGATGGGAGAGCCATCAAGAACCCAGGCCGGATAGGTGCTGCCCGCCATGTCACACCGCAAGCGGATCGTCGGCGTCGGCATCCTCGGGTTCTGCCGAGCCGATGCGCGCGCGCGAGGTGGGCGTGAGGCCATATTCCGAGGCAAGTTGCCGGGCGGTCTGGGCTGCGCGGTTCCAGATGCCGAAGGCGGTCTTGTCGATCATGCCTCCGGCGGCGCGCCGTTCCTCTTCGAGCTGGCGGCAGATACCCGCCGCCGAGCAATAGGCTTCGACGCCCGCAAGATCGGCGCGGGTGATGATCCGGCGCGCGATCAGTTGCGGCATGATCCGTTTCCATTCGGCCTTCGCGTGGGTCGAAAGCCAGAACGGCGCGGGCGGCGCCTTCGTCAGCGCCTCGGCATCGGGCCTGAGGGCGGGTTTGAGCCCGCGAAGACTGGTCGCGCTCATGCTGCTACCGCCTTGGTCATCTGGCCGAAGTTTGCCTCGAAGGTCGCGCGCATGAAGCCGATGGGGGTGACGCTGCGCGCATTGGCACGCGCCCGGCCCTTGCCTTGCATGTCGCGGATCACGTTTTCCTGGGCAGGACCGGGAAGAGGTGCCTTCGGTGGCATCACGAAGCCGCCGCCCGTCCAGAGACACGTTTTCTTCGTGTAATGCTCGGACGGCGCAAGCTGGGAATAGTCGCAGGGGTCGAAGCAATGATCCGGCTTGCGCCAATAGGTGCTGATCGTGCTGCGCGGGTTCTCGATCAGATAGGGCACCTCGAAGAACTCGGCCCATTCCGCGGCGATGGCGAAGAGCTCGATTGCATCGGCGAGCGCGTGCAGCCCCTTGCCCTTGAACCAACGCGCCCCCGAGGTCGCCAGATCATCGCAGGGCGGGAAGGCCGAGAAGAACCGGCAGCGTTCCACCATGTCGCGGGTCGGCTTCCAGCGCCGGGCGTCGGCCCGAACGAAGTGGATATTGCCTTCGGTGCGGTTTCCGGGATGCTGAATGTCGATGCAGAAGCAGTCCCAACCCGCAGCCGCGAAGGTGTCTGCGGATTTGCCCGAGAGCTCATAGAGGAAAATCGCCACGGGTTTCATGCCGCCACCGCCCGCAGTTCAAGGCCGCGTCTGCGCCCGATCTCGGCAAGGGCGACGATGTTCCACGCCTGGCCGTCATGCAGGATGCGGTCTGCCAGCGAGACACCCGGCACCCAGCGGATCAGGAACACCGCGTTTTGCGCGCTGGCCTCGGTCGTGGCGGTCAGGAACTCGGATATGCCCGCCTGCCGCAGTTCGGCTCGACCCTCGGCATAGGTGGCCCAGGTGCGTGTCACCGCGCCGGAAGGCGCGACGGTCTCGCTCAGCCGTTGCAGGGTGATCCGGCGTTGAAGCTTTCCGGCCTGCATCGTCACACCCTCCACCGGACCACGGCTTCAAGCGCCATCGCACCATGTGTCAGCGTGAGCTCGGGTTGCGGGTCGCGCAGCCACACGAGGCGCGGCTGTTGCCAGTCATCCACGGCAATCTCGGCGGTGTCCTTCGGCCCGAACGCAAGGGCATCCTGGATCGCGGCGCCGATCTCGCGGGCGGTGTCGGCGCCATCTTCCTGCGCCCAGACATGCAGGGTGAGAAACACCCGCGCGAGACGCTGCGAACCGGCCGCGCATCCCAGGAAATCGGTGCGGGCATCGCCCAGCACCACGCAGGGCAGGCGATCCGGGCGCACCATACCCGCGCGGATGTTGTCAGGAAGGACGTGTGCCACCACCGCGGGCGCGCCGATCAGCGTGCCGCGCACGGCGGTTTGAAACGCAAGTGCGGGGTCAATCATGGCCGCCCCCTTGTGCGATCTGGCGCACGGCTCGCCCGATTGCCCGCCCGATCCGGCGCCGGGCGCGCGCATCCGTCAGACGTGCCGCGGGCAGAAGGAAGGGCTGCGCCGTGGTGCCGGGGTGCTCGGTGCCTGCGAACTGGCCGCCGTTGACATGCGGTTTCGTGCCGAACTCGACAAGATGGCCGTGGCGTTGTTCGGGATTGCCCACCGTGACAAGCGCCTGGTTCTCGCCTGCGATGCGACGGCCACCGCCTTCGGCATAGGCCGGGCTCTGGGCACCTGGCGGCGTCACCACGATAGAGGCTTTCAGATCGCCCTCGGCTTCGGGTGCGAGGCTGCGCGCGGTATTGGCGAGGTCTTCGGCGGATTGCACCACGGCCGGGCGCACCGCTTCGAGCACCGCATCGGGGATCGACTCAAGACGTTTGGCAAGCCGGGCGGCTTGCGCATTCAGATCACGACCCGCCATGTCAGACCACCCACGCCCGATGCGCCTGCAAGAGGTCATGCACCCCGAAGGGCACCGAGGCGGGCGACGTGCCGCTCTGCGCCGCCTCGCGGGTCTCATACCAGAACGCGGCCAGCATGAGCACGGCTTGTCGGATCGTGGCCGGGAGAGGATCGGGAAGGGCTGCGCCGATGAAGCTGGCGGCATAGGCTTCGGCGGCGTCGATCTGATGCGACAGAATCGCGTCGTCAAGATCGTGGTCAAGGTTGAGCTGGGCTTTCAGCTCGGGCAGGGACACGAAAGGCATACTCGAAAACTCGTCAAGAAAAACACACGTTATCACATAGCACATTCCGCCAAGGACTTGAAGAGTCGAGAAAAAGTTATTTAGCGCCCATCCTGTGCGGACCTCCCCCCGCCGGTCCGGGGATGGGGTGGAAGTCGGGAGGTGCCCCGGATGACGTTGGAAATCACAATGAGCCTTGAAATGGCCGCCAAGATAAAACATCTTTAAAAGTATTATCAACTCGCAATGGGGGGGATGGCAAGGTGGACGTTGAAGAAGTTGTCCTTTGGGCAGTTGGGGTTCTAATTTCTGTTGCTTTGGCTTTCCTTGCGGTGAAGAGGATTAACAAAAGTAGAAATCAGAAGCAAAGAATAATTGGCAGATCCTTTGGTATTCAAGCGGGAAGAGACGTAAATATCAATGATCGGTAAGGGTCAGGAGCAAAAAGTTGCAGAAAATTCAACCGCGATGCAGGCGGCGAGAGATATTATAGTTGGGCCATCTCTCTCTGAAGTTATGACCATTGTTTCGCAAAGCATTCAATTTTACACTGAAGCTGCGAAATCGCTGGTTAATGAGCGGCTGAATGAATTTGAAAAGCGCCTCGAGGAAAAAATAGCACGCGGCGACACTGCGGCACTGGAGGTGTTCGCCGATCCAGATATGCAGGGGGCGCTTTTAGATGCGCAGAAGGCTTACGTTAGAAGTGACTCGGAATCTTTGCACGGAGTGCTAACTGATCTGATTTATCAACGTGCCAGCAGGCGGCTGACTTCGAGGACTTCACTTGCACTAAATGACGCCATTCGCAAGTCAGCTAATCTGACGAAGGTTGATTTCGCAAACCTTGCTTTCATATTTTACGTTATGGATGTTGGATTGATAGGGAATTCGGCAACTGAATTTGTGTCCGAACGCTTCCATTCACACCTCTCGCCAATAACGGATTCGCTTGATTTTTCTATGGATGCGCTCGAATACCTTGAGAGCAACGGCTTATTGTTGAGTGGCCCCGGCAATGCGGCGCTAACCCCGAGGCCATTAGCGCATGTTCTGAAGTCAAAGTATCCGGAGGCATTTAATACTGGATTTGACCCTGAAGAGCTTAATGCGCTGCACCCAAATACAGCCTTACTTAGATTGACGAACTCGATTGCCATTAGCCCCTTCGATCCGCAAAAAGTATATGTCCGAGTTAACGAAAAGGGTCTCGACAATATGGCGGGTGCGTTGCCGGGTCTTGAAGGTTTTGGGGCGAAATATAAAGCCGCGTGCCAAGGGCGCTTGGTTGATAATGCTTCCTTCGTTGCGGAGGTTTCAAAAGTCTTCCCGGATTTTTCTTTGCTTTGTTCGCGTTACGACGAAAGCAGGGTTGGCGTCACGAGGCTGTCCCTGACGGGAAAGGCGATTGGGCACGCATATCTCTGCAAGGAGACAAGTTTCTTGGGTGATTTAGAGATCTGGATCAAGCCTTGAGAGGCTACGATGTGGCGGAAACATTGTCCGCATTCGGATCTATTTTCAGACAACCTAATGCAACCTATTCTTATGAAGAAGGCTGAAATTTTTGAGTTTCTAATGGGCTGCCTGCACCGATCAACGATGAATTGTCATCGCATCGCCTCAATCACCGCTCCCATATCCACCCCGGCCAGCGCACAGACCATCGCAAGGTCACGACTCGGCCGGGTCAGGTAGTCGCGGGCAGATTCCTTGATCCGCACCTTGTCATGCGCCGTTGGCGTGTGGCGTGGTCCCTTCGTCGCATCTTCCACTGTGCGATAAAGCACCTCAAGCCACAGGTTCCGCTCGGGGTTCCAGCGCGAGGGCGCGTCAAACATCGCCCGCCCGCTCTTCCCTCTGCTTCACCCGGTCATGGCAGGGTTTGCAGAGCGCTTGCCAGTTGGCCCGGTCCCAGAAGAGCGCCTTGTCGCCCCGGTGCGGGGTGATGTGATCGACCACGGTCGCCACCGCCCCGCACATCGCGCAGCATGGATGCGCGGCCAGGAAGACCAGACGCGCCTTTTCCCATTCCGAGGTATAGCCGCGCGCGCGGGCCGAAGGGCGCCGCGCGTCATGGCGGCGTTTGCGGGCGCGGTCGGACTCTCTTTGACAGGTGCAGCGCCCTCCATGCGGCACAAGGCGACCACAGGCGCAGATGTGGGGTGGTCTCGGCATGGTCAGCCTTTCGCTTTCAGTCGGTGCAGCGCCTCGCGGTCAAAGGCCGGGTCGAAGCCAAGCTCTTCGATCTCGCGCAGCCGCTCGGGTGTATAGTCGGCGGGGCTGGGACCGGCGGGACCGCTGGGACCGGCGCCGCTGTCACCGCCGTTCATCGCAATCAGATGGGCAAGCTTGCCTTCGATTGCCTGTGCGATCTCGGTGGGTGTTGCGACCCATGTCTCGGCCGGGCTCCACCCGAGCCATCCCGTGCCGAAGTGATAGAACTCGGCATAGGCATCCACCCAGGGCGTCACGCGGCCTCTGGAAGGCTTTGCCTCGCAGGCGGTCTCTTCCTGCATCGGCGCGAGAAAGAGCGCCAGAAGCGCGCTCAGGGGCGCCAGGGTGGCCTCCTTCACCGCCGCGATGGGAGTGACAGCGAAAGAGGCCAGAAGAGCCTCGACGGCGTTGCGATCAACCGCCGAAGCCCGGAGGATTGCCCGCACGGTTCGAACGTCAAACTGGTCGAGCTTGAGAAGGAGGCCCGGCCAGCCGTCACGCAGGCGCTCAAGGGTCATCGCCGCGCGCAGCGAAGGGCGCAGAACCACGGCCAGGCCGCCGTGATACACCGTCACCTCTTCGCAGCGCGCAAGCGGGGTCATGGCTCAGGCGGCGAGCTTGAGCTTCGCCAGCGCTTCACCCAGCGTCACGCGCCCGCCCACGCGACGGCGCGCATGCAACTTGATGATGCCATTCGCCGCGCCGGTGTAGTCGTCCCGCATGATGCTGAACCCGGTGTGATCGGCAATCGTGTAGCCCGAGGCGAAGTCCCCGAAGACGATGGGCGTCTTGCCCGCGGCGGCATCTTCCATGTCGGGGGCCTCATAGACCGGACGGCCCAGAAGCGTGCCGGGCTGACCGCCGGCCAGCGCGGGTTGCCACAGGAAATCGCCGTTGCCGTCCTTGAGCTTGCGCACCGCCGCCATTGTCTTGCGGTTCATCAGCCAGGCGCCATTCTGGGCATAGGGCGTCTTGAGCGCATAATAGAGGTCGATCAGCTCATCGGCCGTCAGGCCCGTCACTTCGCATTCCTGCACCTCGGCCGAGGTCATCACGCCCTCGGCGGCGGTCGTGCCGTTGCCGGTGACGAACCATCTGGCTTCGAGCTGGCCAAAGCTGCGGGCGATATGGGCGCTGAGGTAGCTGTTCAGATCCACCTGGGCATCTTCGAGAAGAACCCGCGTCACCGGCACGATGACGGCCATTTCATGCGGCTTGAGGTCGATCTGTTCAAAGGTCGGTTCGGATTCCGGCCGGGTTTCGGTCTCGGTCACATGCTGGGGCGCCACCTCGGTCACGAGGCGGGGCAGTTGCAGAAGCGGGCCGCTCATCGCGATCACCGAGGCCAGCCCCCGCACCGGGGATTGTTCGGCAATCTTCGAGATGATCGAGGTCGAGACGGTTTCCGGCGCCAGGATGCCGCCGGTCGAGGGCGCGCCATAGGCAAGGCTCTTGGTCTCGGACTTGTCGCCCGTGCGCAGGTAATGCACGAAGCCCTTCACCTCGTCAGCCGCCATGACCGGGCTTTGAACGCCGGTGACGGCCAGGCTCGGGCGGTTCGATTTCGCTTCGAGCTTGTCGAGGCGGGATTTGATCTCGTCAAACGCCTTGGTGTCGATCTGCGGCGCGGGCACCGCGGTGTCTTCTTGTTCCATCGCTGAATGTTCCTTTTGCAAATGGGTCGATTTCAAAGAGGTGATCTGCGCGCCCGGATGGGCCGGGACCGCAACAATGCTGATTTCGTGCAGCTCAAGCGCCGTGATGCGACGGCCGCGACCCGCGCGCCTGGCGTCCTTGGTCACAAAGCCGATGGAAAGGCCCGAGACGGCGCCCGCCTTCACCATCGCGCGCACCTCGCGGGCGCGTTCCACGTCTTCGATCAGAAGACGGCCTTTCACCGTCAGACCGGCCTCGGTCTCGGCGATCTCATCCCAGACGCCAATCACCTGCGCCTGATCATGGGCAAAGAGCATCGGCAGTGCAGAAGGCGCCGAGAAAGCGCCCTTCACGATCACGTCGCCCACCCGGTCGGCAGACCCGAAAGGCCAGGCCAGGCCGGTGATCTCGCCTGCCTCGCTCGCGGCAAGCTGTGCCTTGATCTCAAGCCGGTCGGTCATGTCGTGGCCTCCACACCGCTCCACCGGGCATCCATGATCCCGAAGGCAAGCGGCAGAATCTCGGTCAGCGGGCGGTTATGGGCATAGGTCGTGCAAAGGCGCATGGCCTCTTCGGGCGCCATTCCCGCACCGATCAGCCCGAGACGGATGATCTCGGTCAGCGTCCTGGCGGGGCATGTCATGCCGACAATCTGAGCATAGATCGCCCCGGTGCCCTGTCCGGTCAGGCGCTCAAGCTCGGCAAGCATGGGGTCGGTCAGGGTGAAGGGGCGCTCGGTTTCACCGAAGAAGGCGCGATGCGTGATCCGGTCAGCCATCTTCGGGGGTCTTTCTGGCGGCAGGCGGGGCGCCGGTGGTGGTGTAGGGGTTTTGCAGCGTGTCCCCATCGGCGCGGGGCGGCAGGTTCAGACCGGCGCGCACCTCATTGGCCGTCATCGCGCCCATGCTGCGGTATTGCCCATAGGCGGCCGCGCGGGCGGCCGTGTCGGTGGTGGTCAGATCGTCGGTGACGAACTCGACATAGAGCGCCCGGCGTTCCTCGGGGGTCAGCAGGCAGCGCGCATAGGCCCAGCTCCACGAGGCGAGCCACGGTTTGAGCGTCACTTGCAGGAATTGCCGGGCCATTTCTTCGGTGTTGGACCATGTGCCGCGGGTGAGCTCGAAGAGCATCGTGGGCGGCACCCGGAAGGCACGGGCGATCTCGCGGATCTGTTCAAGGCGGTTCTCGGCGAATTGCGTGTCGGCGAGCGTCATCGTCACCGCTTCATAGCTCATGCCCTCGTCCAGGATGGCAGTGCCCCCGGATCGGCCCGCACCATGCGCAGCCGTCCAACTCACCGCAAGTTTGGCCTTGGCCTCATCGCCGAGGGTCTTCTCGGTCTTGAGGATGCCACCGGGCTTGCCGCCGTTCGCGAAGAGTTTGGCGATATGTTCTTCGAAAGCGAGCGCAAGGCCGATGGCCTCGCGTCCGAGCGTGATCGGCGAGGCGCCCGCGAAGGCGCTCACATGCAGGATGTCGGTGAAGGGATAGCGGTGCGGGCCGTCGGTGAGTTGCACCAGATAGGAGGGTTCGCCGAAATCGTCGGTTTCAACCTGCACCTGATGCGGGTCGATCCGGTGCAGCTCGACCGGCTCGCCCGAGGTGTTGCGGGTGACAACCGCGTAGCCGTGGCCGTGCAACAGGGCGTCGGTGGTCAATTCCACCCGCAGCGCCTCGGCCGAGGTCCAGGGGTTCGCCTCGTCATGGATCAGCCGATAGGCCGGGTGATCGGTGACGCTTTCCCGGCCGTCTCTCTCGAAGAGCTTCGCGGGCAGAGCCCCCACGGTCTCGGCGATCAGGGCCACCGCACAGGCCACCGCAGGAACGCGCATCGCGCCTTGCGTGGTGACGGTCGTTCCGGTGAGGGTGGGGGTGAGTCCGAAAAGGGGAAGGGCGGCAGGTGTCGAAACACCTACCGCCTTCCGGTGAAATGCAGAAATGAACTTCTGAAACATCGCAACTGAAACAAAGGGCACTCGTTATGGCATAGAGAATACCACTTGCGGCCAGTTGGGGTCAAGCAAATTTGCTATACATAATGCTATACATTCTGCGACACGCGGAAATAGGAATTCATTTAAAATCAATATCTTAGTTAGTAGATCCAGAACGAAATACGGACTGTCTCTCCTCCACTTGCCTTTGATTTCATTGAGAAATCTAGTAAGGAAGCAAGCCACTCACAGCCTGCAATTTATGCTTGAGCGGCAGATTTGTACGTTTCGCTTACGAAAGCGTGATGCTGGGCGGATCACGCAAGAGTCAGGTTGGCGATACGGGCTGCGGGCCAGTTGTAGCCAGCTGTGCTGAATGCCTTCCGGGTTGACACCGCTATCCGCAAGTCAGTGGCCTTGTGGGGGCCGTTCAACGTAAGTTCGCGGAAGCGCTTGGAGTATTTGTAGTAGCCACCGGCAAAGTTTTCCTCTCCCCCTTCCGAGAACCAACTAGTCTCGTTGATATATTGTTGATGACTCGCAAGGCGACCTAGCCAGAACTCTTGCTCCTTCGGGTCATACATCCACATGCCGTTCTTACCATTTAAGCCATGAACCCAACGCTCAAAGCTGCGCGGCGTGTACCGCTGAACGAACCACCCGCCGTTGTGCGGGTATCCTTCATCCCAAACCTTCGGGCTAAGGAAGGGTATCCAAATTTGAGCGATATTGGCGCTGGCGTATGAAGATGCGCGCCGCTCAATCTCATCTATACCTATTGGAGTGTGTTGCAGTTCAAATGCGATAAGCTGCCCGTTCGGGGACCATGCCATAACATCCGCTCGCCTATCGCCGGGTAGCGTATTCACGACATATTCAAGTTCCACCCGCAGGCCCCTTGTTTTGAGCGCGTCGGCCACGATTGCTTTCGCTTCCATGTGGGCACGCGTCTCGCCCGTGGCCCATGTGCACGTTGTTGGGGGCTTGTGCGCGAAATGGTGTACCACCTTCCGGCCCTTCTTTAGCACAACCTCGCCCCGGCACTCTGGACAAGAATACGTTGGTCCTTTTTGGGCCGTGAAAGCGTCGATACGCTTGCCCTCACAATCCGCTACAAGCATCGCCCCCCCCCTAACTTCACATATCTACGGCGATGTTAGCAGAATGAACCGGGGAAGAAGAACCCTGCCTAAGCGGGGCTAGTTGGCACTTTCAGAAGGAACACGGGTTGCGCCGCTACGGCGTAGGTATTTCGGCAAACCTTTCGCACTTTGGCGCGGTGTTTCGACGTGATCGCGTACAGTGGCACGGTCCGGGCGTGAGCCCCAGCCGTCACACGCCCAGCGCGGCGCGGCGGGCGCGGACCCACATGATTGCGGCGATCGAGGCGATGGATGACGCTGTCATCAGCGCCAGAAGCGGCGTCTCGGTGCCGCCCGGACGCAGCAATGCTCCGGCCACCGCCGCCAATGCCGCGCCGCCGCCGATGGTCATGGCGCCCCCCAGCCCCGAGGCCGTGCCGGCCAGTTCGGGGCGCACCGACATCATCCCGGCATTGGCATTGGGCAGTGTCATGCCGTTGCCCAGCGCCATCACCCCCACCGCCGGGAAGAAGATCAGCGGATGCGAGATCCCCGCCACCGCCAGCGCCGTGGCCAGCCCCAGCGCGCCCGTCGCCACCAGCGTGCCCAGCCAGATCATCCGGTCGGTGCCCAGCCGCACCGAGAACCGCCCCGACAGGAAATTGCCCAGCGAATAGCCCACCGCCGGCGCGGTGAAGAAATAGCCCAAGGTGGCCGGGCTGATGCCGAAGACATGTGCGCCGACGAAGGGGGCTCCGCCCAGATAGGCGAAGAACGACCCCGACGACAGCGTCGCCGCCAGGCAATAGCCCCAGAACCGGCGCGAGGCGAACAGCGCGGGATAGCTGCGGACCTGTGCCGCGAAGCCGCCGCCGCCCGGTGCCGCGGTCTCGCCCAGATCGGCCCAGACCAGCGCCGTCACCGCCAGCCCCAGCGCCAGCAGCAGCGAGAAGCTGGCCTGCCAGCCGAAGGCCTCGTCGAGGATGCCGCCCAGAACCGGGCCGATCATCGGCACGACCGACATTCCCATGGTCACATAGCCGATCATCGAGGCGGCCTCGGGGCCGGGCACCATGTCGCGCACGACCGCCCGGCTGAGCGCCATGCCGGTGGCGATGATCGCCTGGGCCATCCGCGCGATCAGGAAGATCTCGGCCGAAGGGGCCAGCAGCGTGCCGGCCGTGGCCAGAAGGAACAGGATCAGCGCGCCCAGGATCACCACGCGCCGCCCGTAGCGGTCCGAGATCGGCCCGATCACCAGTTGCAGCGCCGCCGACACCCCCAGATAGGCCGACACCGACAGCTGCATGACCGCGTAATCCACCCCGAAGTGGCGCGCCATGCCGGGCAGGGACGGCAGGAAGATGTTCATCGACAGTGCCGCCAGTCCTGCCAGAAGGATCAGCGTGGCGATGTGGGGCGGGCTCTGGCGGTCAAGGAAATGCGGCGTCATGCAGGTTCGCTAGGCCCGGTCGGGGGGAATGTAAATCCGTCGCTGTCGTGCGGTGGGGAAGGGTGTGGGCCGGCGGGGCTTTGCGGGCGCAATTTGCAATGTTGCAATTAGCAGAAGCATAGATGCCAATAATTTGCAAATTTACGGGATTTCGCTTTCCCCCACCCCGCTCGGCGCATAGGGTGCGCAACAATCGTACACGAGGCGCCTCGGCGCCGCAGGATTCTCTTTGGGGGAGCCATGAAGGACATTCTGCTAGAGCTGGAAAATCGGCGTGCCGAAGCGCGGATGGGGGGCGGTCAGCGCCGCATCGACGCCCAGCACAAGAAGGGCAAGCTGACCGCGCGCGAGCGGATCGACCTGCTTCTCGACGAGGGATCGTTCGAGGAATTCGACATGTTCGTCGCGCATCGCTGCACCGAATTCGGGATGCAGGCCGAACGCCCGGCGGGCGACGGCGTGGTCACCGGCTGGGGCACGATCAACGGCCGCATGGTCTATGTGTTCAGCCAGGACTTCACCGTCTTCGGCGGCTCGCTGTCGGAAACCCACGCCCAGAAGATCGCCAAGATCATGGATATGGCGATGCAGAACGGCGCGCCGGTGATCGGGCTGAACGATTCGGGCGGGGCGCGCATCCAGGAAGGCGTGGCCTCGCTGGCCGGCTATGCCGATGTCTTCCAGCGCAACATCATGGCCTCGGGCGTGATCCCGCAGATCTCGGTCATCATGGGCCCCTGCGCGGGTGGCGCGGTCTATTCGCCGGCCATGACCGACTTCATCTTCATGGTGCAGGACAGTTCCTACATGTTCGTCACCGGGCCCGACGTGGTGAAGACGGTCACCAACGAGATCGTCACCGCCGAGCAGCTGGGCGGCGCCTCGACCCACACCAAGAAATCCTCGGTCGCCGACGGGGCCTATGAAAACGACGTCGAGGCCCTGGCCGAAGTGCGCCGTCTCGTCGATTTCCTGCCGCTGTCGAACCGCGAGAAGGCGCCCGTGCGGCCCTTCTTCGACGATCCGGCCCGTGTCGAGGACAGCCTCGACACGCTGATCCCCGAGAACCCGAACCAGCCCTACGACATGAAGGAGCTGATCGTGAAGATCGCCGACGAGGGCGATTTCTTCGAGATCCAGCGCGATTTCGCGGGCAACATCATCACTGGCTTCGTGCGGATCGAAGGTCAGACGGTCGGCGTGGTGGCCAACCAGCCGATGGTTCTGGCCGGCTGTCTGGACATCGACAGCTCGCGCAAGGCGGCGCGGTTCGTGCGCTTCTGTGACGCCTTCGAGATCCCGATCCTGACGCTGGTCGACGTGCCCGGCTTCCTGCCCGGCACCGGCCAGGAATATGGCGGCGTCATCAAGCACGGCGCGAAGCTTCTGTTTGCCTATGGGGAGGCCACGGTGCCGAAGGTGACCGTCATCACCCGCAAGGCCTATGGCGGCGCCTATGACGTCATGTCCTCGAAGCACCTGCGGGGCGACTTCAACTATGCCTGGCCCACCGCCGAGATCGCGGTGATGGGCGCCAAGGGCGCGGTCGAGATCCTCTATCGCAGCGAACTGGGCGACCCCGAGAAGATCGCGCAGCGCACCGCGGATTACGAGGACCGCTTCGCCAACCCGTTCGTGGCGGCCGAAAAGGGCTTCATCGACGAGGTGATCCAGCCGCGGTCGACGCGCCGCCGGGTGGCCCGCGCCTTTGCCGCGCTGCGCTCGAAGAAGCTGTCGAACCCCTGGAAAAAGCACGACAACATTCCGCTGTGAGCACAGATGACCAGCTTGAACAGGGATATCGCGGCCCTGGCCGCGCGCCCCGAGATCAGGGCGCTTGATGTCGGCGCCTTTGGCCGCGACGACCTGTTCAATCTGATTCTGCAACGCTCCGAAGTGCTTTATGACGTGCCGCGGGCGGGTCAGCTGATCCGCCTGTGGGAGGGGGGCGACCCCGGCCCGCTCGAGGCCGAGGTCGACCGCCTCGGCCCGGAAATCGCCCGGCGCGCCGCCGGTGTGATCTGGGAGGAATTCACCGCGCTGCTGCCGGTGCTGTCCGAACGCCCGGTGATCCGGCTGGCCGATATCGGTTGCGGCTATGCGATCTTCGATCTGTTTGCCGCGCGGGCGCTGGGCTGCGACCCGGTGCTGATCGACCTCGAATCTAACGCGCGGCGGCATTTTTCCTTCGCGGCCGAAGGCGCGGCCTATGCGTCGCTTTCGGTGGCGCGGGGGTTTCTCGAATCGAACGGCATCGCCCCGGAACGGATCAGCGTGCTCAATCCGGGCCGCGAATCGGTGATCGGGATCGGGCCGGTGGATCTGGTGGTGTCGTTCCTGTCCTGCGGGTTCCATTATCCGGTCTCGACCTACACCGCCTTCTTTGCGCGCAATGTCGCGCCGGGCGGGCGCATCATGCTGGACCTGCGGCTGCGCGGCGGCGAGCGCGGCGCGCGCGCCGAGGACCAGATCGGCGATCTGGCGCCGCTGGGCTCGATCCGCGACCTGCCGGCGCCGCCCAAGGCGCGCCGCGTTCTGGTCACCCGTCCGGGGGGCGTGCAATGATCCTGCGCGGCGGCGGTTTCCCTGCGCCCGGTCTGGCGCTTTTCCTGCTGGCGCTTCCGGTCGCGCCGGCCTTGGCGGCCGATCCGGCGGACATCATCCTGCCCTCGGGGTGGGCGGTGCGCGCGCTCGACACGGTGCAGGGGGTTCCGGGGCCCGAAGGGCTGGCGCTGCGGATGCGCTTTGTTGCGCCCGATCTGGCCGCGCATCTGGCCGCCACGGCTGCCGCGCAGGCAGGGGCGGGGGGCGCGGAGACGGCGCCGGATCCGGTCGATGTGCCGGCCTTCGAGGACGACCTCTCGGGCGATGCCTTTGACCCCGATGCTGCCGGGGCCGATGCCGCCGGGCCTGATGCTGCGGGAATGGCCGGGGCCGACCCGCTTCTGGCCGACCTGACCTGGCTGTGCGACACGCAGGCGTTGCCGGCGCTGGCGGGGGGCGGTCCGCAGCCGGCGCAGATCATCATCTCGGTCGCCGATCGGCCCGTGCCGTTCGGTGCGCCGAATCCCGAAGCGGTGCAGGTTTTTGAAGCTTTCCGTCCCGAAAACGGGCGATGCGTGTGGGAATTCTACTGATGTCGAGCCGTTCGCAGCTGTCGAGACCGGAGATGTCTTCCATTTTTGCCGAAGCGCGCGCGCTTTGCAGCCTTCTGCCTGTGCAAGGGGGCTGGGCGCGCCGCATGCCTCGGTATATGCTCGGGGCCGGGACGGCAGAGATTGTCTTCCGTGCCCGCGAATGTTTGAATCTGGCCGATGGCGGGTGCCATGCGGTCAGCAATGTCAGGAGACGCTCATGTCGAAAGTCGTTTTTGCTCTCGCGCTCGTCGGTGTCGTGGCTGCGTGCGCCCCGGCGCCCGAGCCCGCTCCCGCGCCCGTGTCTGTCGAACCCGTCTACACCGGCAAATACAAGTAAGAGAACCGGAGATCCGGTTTCGGGGCGGGCCGGTCGGCCCGCTCCCTTTCTGCCGCGGCCGCAGGATTGCCGCGCGGCCCGCGTGCCCGCGGATCTGACGGGCCGGAGGGGCGCGCCATGCTGAAGCACCGCGGCTTCCCCGGTCGCCTGACCGGCACCGATTTCCAGTTCACCATCCGGCGGGCCAATCCGCGCGGGGTCACCAAGCTGATCCGGCGGGAACGCTACCGTGACCGCGCCGCGCTGGACCGGCGCGCCGACGAGGCCTTCCTGGCCGCGCTGATCGAGCATTTCGGCGAGGAACCCTTCGAACGCGGCAATCTCGATGCCGGGCGGTTGTCGTGGCTGTTCGGCCGCGAGGTTCTGCCCGCCGAGGAGCCCTTCGACCCCGAAAGCTATGATGCCCTGCTGCGGGTCGATCTGGCGCGCGCGCAGGCGTCCTTTCCGCAATTGTTCGAAGCGGGCGATGCGGGCGATTGGGACGACGACGAAGACGACGACGCCGCGGATGACGATTGGGACGACGCGGATGCGCCGGGCCCGCGAGGGCGGCGCTGATGGACATGTTCCGGCCGATTTTCGCGTCCTGCGGGGCGGGGCTTGCGCGGGCTTTTGCCGGCGCGCCGTCGCGCACGCATTCGGGATTTGCCGGGCCGGGCGCCGGCGCGCAGGATGATCCTGCGCGGCCCTCGGGCGGCGTGGGCGGTGCGTCCGCCCGTCCGGAACTGATCCCTTCCCCCTGTGACGGGTCCGGCCCCGCGTGGGTCGGACCCCTTTTTGCCGCCGCTGCTGTCGATGGGGCGGTGACCACGGCCGGGGACGCTGCCGAAAGGGCGCGTTTTTGCGTGGGTCCGGCCCGCCTTGGGCGGTCTGCCGCCCAAGGCCGCCCCTTGCGCGCGTCCGCGCGCGAAGGCCGTTTGTCTGCGCTCCCGATTGCGCTAGAATCATCTTCGCAAGCACAACCCTTCGGAGGCAGTTCGACATGCAATTCAAACCCCTTCTCCTGGGCTCGGCCGCGGCTTTGTCGCTGGCGGGCTGCATGGAAACCGACGGCGAACGCGCGCTGGGCGGCGCGGCGGCCGGGGCTCTCATCGCTGACGCGACCGACACCAATGTCGTCGCCGGCGCCGCGATCGGCGCGCTGGCGGGCACCTATTGCGACGATCTCAACGTGCCCGGCTGCCGGCCGCGCTACTGATCCGCATTCGCATTCCGCAGTTTCGCGGATGAACGGCGCCATCGGCCCTTCGCGGGCCGGTGGCGTCTTTTCGTTTTCAACGACCACACCGGAGCGGGAAAGGTTCCCGCACAAGCCGGGGGAGAGAAGGGACTGACATGTTCGACAAGATCCTGATCGCCAACCGCGGCGAGATCGCCTGCCGCGTGATCAAGTCGGCGCGGAAGATGGGCATCAAGACGGTGGCCGTCTATTCCGACGCCGACAAGAACGCTCTGCACGTGCAGATGGCCGACGAGGCCTTGCACATCGGCGCCTCGCCCGCGGCGCAATCCTATATCGTGATCGACAAGATCATGGAGGCGATCCGCCAGACCGGCGCGCAGGCGGTGCATCCGGGCTATGGCTTCCTGTCCGAGAACATGAAATTCGCCGAGGCCCTCGAGGCCGAGGGCGTGGCCTTCATCGGGCCGCCCTCGGGCGCGATCGAGGCCATGGGCGACAAGATCACCTCGAAGAAACTGGCCGCCGAGGCGGGCGTGTCCACCGTTCCGGGCTACATGGGCCTGATCGAGGACGCCGACGAGGCGGTCAAGATCAGCCGCGAGATCGGCTATCCGGTGATGATCAAGGCCAGCGCCGGCGGCGGCGGCAAGGGCATGCGCATCGCCTGGAACGACGAGGAAGCGCGCGAGGGCTTCCAGTCCTCGAAGAACG
The DNA here is from genome assembly GCF_900156695.1 of Phaeovulum vinaykumarii. Lineage (GTDB taxonomy): Bacteria > Pseudomonadota > Alphaproteobacteria > Rhodobacterales > Rhodobacteraceae > Bieblia_A > Bieblia_A vinaykumarii. The sequence goes on along the minus strand of NZ_FTOM01000001.1, from coordinate 668,738 downwards.
AGGCCGCCTCGAGCTTCGGTGACGACCGCATCTTCATCGAGAAATTCGTCACCCAGCCGCGCCACATCGAGATCCAGGTGCTGGCCGACAAGCACGGCAATTGCGTCTATCTGCACGAGCGCGAATGCTCGATCCAGCGCCGCAACCAGAAGGTCATCGAAGAGGCGCCCTCGCCCTTCCTCGACCCCGAGACGCGCCGCGCCATGGGCGAGCAGGCCGTGGCCCTGGCCAAGGCGGTGGATTACTGCTCGGCCGGGACGGTGGAATTCATCGTCGACGGGGACAAGAACTTCTACTTCCTTGAAATGAACACCCGCCTTCAGGTGGAACACCCGGTGACCGAACTCATCACCGGCATCGATCTGGTCGAACAGATGATCCGCGTGGCCGACGGCGAGACGCTGCCCTTCGCGCAGGACGACCTGAAGATCAACGGCTGGGCGATGGAAAGCCGGCTCTATGCCGAAGATCCCTATCGCAACTTCCTGCCGTCGATCGGCCGTCTGACCCGCTACCGCCCGCCGGTCGAGGGCAAGACCGAACGCGGTGGCATCGTGCGCAATGACACCGGCGTCTACGAGGGCGGCGAGATCTCGATGTTCTACGACCCGATGATCGCCAAGCTCTGCACCTGGGCCCCCACCCGCGAGGCCGCAATCGAGGAAATGCGTCTGGCGCTCGACACGTTCGAGGTCGAGGGCATCGGGCACAACCTGCCGTTCCTGTCGGCGGTGATGGACCATTCCCGCTTCGTCTCGGGCGCGATCACCACGGCCTTCATCGCCGAGGAATACCCCGACGGCTTCCAGGGTGCGGTGCTCGATGACGAGCTTCTGCGCCGCGTGGCCGCCGCCACCGCCGCGATGAACCGCGTGGCCGAGATCCGGCGCACCCGCATCTCGGGCACGCTCGGCAACCACGAACGCCGCGTGGGCGAGGATTGGGTCGTCACCCTCCAGGGCGCCGAATTCCGCGTGCATGTGGGCGCCGACAAGGCCGGCGCGACGATCCGCTTCGAGGACGGGCAGGAGCTGCGCGTGACCTCGGACTGGACGCCGGGGCAAAGCCTTGCGCGGCTCGAGGTGGGCGGCGCGCCGCTGGTGCTCAAGGTCGGCAAGATCCCCATGGGCTTCCGCATCCGCGTCCGCGGCGCCGATCTCAAGGTGCATGTGCGCACCCCGCGTCAGGCGGAACTGGCCAAGCTGATGCCCGAGAAACTGCCCCCCGATACCTCGAAATTCCTGCTCTGCCCGATGCCCGGCCTGATCGTGAAGATCAACGTGGCCGAGGGCGAGGAGGTGCAGGAAGGTCAGGCGCTGTGCACCGTCGAGGCCATGAAGATGGAAAACATCCTGCGCGCCGAGAAGAGGGCGATCGTGAGCAAGATCAACGCGGAACCGGGCGCCAGCCTGAAGGTTGACGACATCATCATGGAGTTCGAGTGACATGCACGGGCCGTTGCATGCGCATCCGGGGCATCCCGGCGGCGCCGCTGCGGCGGCCCACGACCTTGCACGTCCCGGTGGCCCGCATCCTGCGGGCGCGCCGGCGCCGCCAAGTCTGATCGGGGCGGGTCTGATCGGGGCGGGTCTGACGGGGGCGGGGCTCGGGTTTCTCGGGCTCCAGATCTGGGCCTTCGTCCTGGCGGGCGGGGTCTTCGAATATCCGCTCGATGACGTCTATATCCACATGGCCATGGCCGAAGGCATCGCGCGCGGCAGCTATGGCGTGACGCCCGGCACCCTGGTCGCGGCCTCGTCCTCGGCGCTCTATCCGCTGCTTCTGGCGCCCTTGTCGGGGCAGATCTGGGCGCCGCTGGCCTTGAATGCGCTGGCGGTGCTGGGGGCGGGCGCGCTCTGGGGGGCGGCGGTGGCGCGTGCGGGGCTGGGCCGGGCGGGTGTCTGGGTCGCGGGGCTGGGGGCGCTGGCGCTCAACATTCCCGGCGTGGGCTTCACCGGCATGGAAAACAGCCTGCATGCGGTGGCGGCCCTGGCGCTGGTGCTGGCGCTGTGGCGCTTTGCCGAGAGCGGGCGCATCGGCGGGGCGCTGGTGGCCGCGGCCGTGATCGCGCCGCTCCTGCGCCTCGAGGGGCTGGCGCTTTCGCTGCTGGCGGCGGGGATGCTGGCCTTGTGCGGCCGGGCGCGGGCGGGCGGTTTGCTGGCGCTGGCGGTGCTGGCGCCGGTGGCGGGCTTTGCCGCCTTACTGATGGCGCTGGGCCTGCCGCCGCTGCCCGGTTCCGTCCTGGCCAAGCTGACGCTGACCGGGCCCGAGGCCGCGGGCGGGATCGCCCATCTGGCACGAGGGCTTGCGCTGAACCTGGCCACGCCCGCGGGGCGGCTGATGGCCTGGCTGTCGGGCGCACTTCTGCTGGGCGGGGCGCTTCTTTGGCGGCAGGGCGATGCGCGCCGGGCCGCGGTGGCGGGCGTGCTGGCGCTGGCGGGGCTTGCGCATCTGGCGGCAGGCCAGATCGGCTGGATGCACCGCTATGAACATTACGCGATCGTGGCGCAGATGGCGGGGTTGGCGCTTCTGGCCGGTGCGCTGCGCGGCACCCCCGCCCGCGTGGGCCGTGTCGCGCTGCCGGTCTTTCTGGGGCTGGCGGCGCTGGCCTTCTGGCCCAAGCTGGTCACCACCTATGTCTGGGGGCCGCGCGCGATCCATCTGCAACAGGCCCAGACCGCGCGGCTGGTGCAGGCGCATTGGCGCGCGCCGGTTGCGGTCAACGATCTGGGGCGCGTGGCCTGGGGCAACCCCGCGCCGGTGCTCGATCTCTATGGTCTGGGCGCGCCCGACGCGCTGGCGCTGCGGATGCAGCCGGGCGGGCCGCCTGCCGGCTGGGCGGGCGATCTGGCGCGCGCGCATGGGGTCGGGCTGGTGGCGATCTATGACGCCTGGTTCGGTGCCGATCTGGGGCCGGGCTGGGTGCGCCTGGGCGATTTGCGCATGATCCAACCGCGCGGCGCGCTGGGCGCCTATGAGGTGGCCTTCCACGCCACCCCGGAAGCCGCGGCGCGCGCCCGTGCCGCCCTGGCCGAATGGGCGGCGGATCTGCCGCGCGATGCGGTCTTCGTGCCCGAAGGGCAGGGGGCGGGGCAGGGGACTTTTCCGCAGGCGGAGGCCGGCCGATGAGCGCGCCTCAGTCCTTGCGCCGCATTTCCTCGCGCCGGATCGGCATCTTGTCGATGGCGCGCATGATCTCGCGCCCGTCCCAGGGGAAGGGCTTGCGCAGCGCCACCGTGCCGTCCTTGTCGATCAGCACCAGCGAAAAGCCCCGCGGGCGCAGCTTGCGCCGCAGCGCCGAAGCATCGGCCGGGTCGGTGTCGGTCACGATCACCACGTCGCGTTCGGCCAGATCGGGCCAGCGCGCCGCCAGCGCCGCCATCTGCTCGGCAAAGGCCGGATCGGCGGGGGTGTTGGCAAAGACCACCACGGGCCGCGCCTGCCACAGGAAATCCGACAGGCTGACGCCCGCCGCCGAGATCGGCGCAAAGGTGTCCGGTGCCGCGGTCGGTGTGGGCGCGGGCGTCTCCGTGAGGGGGGCCTCCGTGAGGGGGGCCGGGATGGAGGCCTCTGCCTCCTGTGCCGCGACGGGCAGCGCCGCGCTCGTCCAGAGCGCCGCCCCCGCCAGCATCGCCACCATGTCTCGTCTCATCTGCGATCCTCCGACCCCCGATATAGGCCGCGAAGGCGCGCGCCTCCATGGTGGGAGTGCAGGTTTTTCCGCTTTGTCCGCGCCTCGGATCGGGCGCGTGCGGCACCGCCTGGCGCCGCCCCGTCCGGCCGCGGCCCAGGATCATCACATCATGTCCCGTCCGCGTCCCTGCGCGGCCGGGGAACGTTTCGTCGAAGCGACGGGGGCAACATCCGCGCCCGACGGCAGAGCAAGAGGGAAGAAGCCATGACCGACAAACTGGACGATTGGGCCAAGCTCGCAGAAAAGGAACTGCGCGGCCGCCCGCTCGAGGATCTGACGTGGAACACGCTCGAGGGGATTGCGGTCAAGCCGCTCTACACCGAGGCCGACACCGCGAACCTGCCGCATATGGGCAGCGTTCCGGGCCTTGCGCCCTTCACCCGCGGCCCGCGCGCCACGATGTATGCCGGCCGCCCCTGGACGATCCGCCAATATGCGGGCTTCTCGACGGCCGAGGAATCGAACGCCTTCTACCGCAAGGCGCTGGCCGCGGGGCAGCAGGGGGTGTCGGTCGCCTTCGACCTGGCCACCCACCGCGGCTATGACAGCGACCACCCGCGCGTGGTGGGCGATGTCGGCAAGGCGGGCGTGGCCATCGACAGCGTCGAGGACATGAAGATCCTGTTCGACGGCATCCCGCTCGAGAAGGTCTCGGTGTCGATGACGATGAACGGCGCGGTGATCCCGATCCTGGCCAATTTCATCGTCACCGGCGAGGAACAGGGCGTCGATCGCAGCCTTCTGTCGGGCACGATCCAGAACGACATCCTCAAGGAATTCATGGTGCGGAACACCTATATCTATCCGCCCGAACCCTCGATGCGCATCATCGCCGACATCATCGAATACACCTCGAAGGAGATGCCCAAGTTCAACAGCATCTCGATCTCGGGCTATCACATGCAGGAGGCCGGCGCGAACCTCGTGCAGGAGCTGGCCTATACGCTGGCCGACGGGCGCGAATACGTCCGCGCCGCCCTGGCCCGCGGCATGGATGTCGATGCCTTCGCCGGGCGTCTGAGCTTCTTCTTCGCCATCGGCATGAACTTCTTCATGGAGGCCGCCAAGCTGCGCGCCGCGCGTCTGCTGTGGCACCGCATCATGTCCGAGTTCAACCCGAAGAAACCCGGCTCGCTGATGCTGCGCACGCACTGCCAGACCTCGGGCGTGAGCTTGCAGGAGCAAGACCCCTACAACAACGTCGTGCGCACCGCCTACGAGGCGATGGCCGCGGCTTTGGGCGGCACGCAATCGCTGCACACCAACGCGCTGGATGAGGCGATTGCGCTGCCCACCGAATTCAGCGCCCGGATCGCGCGCAACACCCAGCTGATCTTGCAAGAAGAGACCGGCATCACCAATGTCGTCGATCCGCTGGCGGGCAGCTATTACGTCGAGAGCCTGACGCATGAGCTGGCCGAGAAAGCCTGGGCGCTGATCGAGGAAGTCGAGGAAATGGGCGGCATGACGCAGGCGGTCGCCTCGGGCATGCCCAAGCTGCGGATCGAGGAAACGGCGGCGCGGCGTCAGGCGATGATCGACCGCGGCGAGGAAGTCATCGTCGGGGTGAACAAATATCGCCTGGCCAAGGAAGATCCGCTCGACATTCTCGACATCGACAACGTCAAGGTCCGCGAATCGCAGATCGCGCGGCTGAACGCCATCCGGGCCTCGCGCGACGAGGCGGCCTGCCAGGCGGCGCTGGACGAGCTGACCCGGCGCGCCTCCGAGGGCGGAAACCTTCTCGAAGCGGCGGTCGTCGCCGCGCGGGCGCGGGCCAGTGTGGGAGAGATCAGCATGGCGATGGAAAAAGTCTTCGGTCGGCACCGTGCCGAGGTGCGCACGCTGTCGGGGGTCTATGGCGCCGCCTACGAGGGCGACGAGGGCTTTGCCAAGATCCAGCAGGACGTCGAGGATTTCGCCGTGCGCGAAGGCCGCCGCCCGCGTCTGCTGGTGGTCAAGATGGGCCAGGACGGTCACGACCGCGGCGCCAAGGTGATCGCCACGGCCTTTGCCGATATCGGCTTTGACGTCGATGTGGGCACGCTGTTCCAGACCCCCGAGGAAGCCGCGCAGGATGCCATCGACAACGACGTGCATGTCGTGGGGATCTCGTCGCTGGCCGCGGGCCACAAGACGCTGGCGCCCAAGCTGATCGAGGAACTGCGCGCCAAGGGCGCCGAGGACATCCTGGTCATCTGCGGCGGCGTCATCCCGCAGCAGGACTACGACTTCCTCAAGGCCGCGGGCGTCAAGGCGATCTTCGGGCCGGGCACCAATATCCCGCTGGCCGCCCGCGAGATCCTCGACCTGATCGACGAGGCTCGCAAGGGCTGACCTTCCGTCTGTCCGCCCGCCCGTCGGGCCGGGGTTCGGGGGCGTCAGCCCCCGGCGCGGGCCGCCCCCTCGATGGGGGCGGCCCGCGCTCTTCCCGCCTCCGGCAGGGCCGCCCAACCTTCTGCAACCCAACCTTCCGCACTTGGGCCTTCCCCACTCCGGCCTTCCGCGGGCTCCTCACATGACGCATGGCGGCCATCCCTCCGGCCCCCCTGTCGCGGCGCGGGGCGGCATGGCAGGGTGGCGCGACAGATCGCACGAGGGCTCTTCATGATCCGCGCCGCCAGCCTTGATGACATTCCCGCCCTTCTCGGCTTCTGGAACCCGGTGATCCGCGACACCACGATCACCTTCTCTTCCGAGGAAAAGACCCCCGAAGGCCTTGCCGTCCTTCTGGCCGAACGCCCGGTCTTCCTGGTGGCCGATGCCGGGCAGGGGGCGGTGGGGCTGGCCAGCTATGCCCAGTTTCGCGGCGGCAACGGCTATCGTCACGCCGCCGAACATACGATCATCCTGGCGCCCGACACCCGCGGCCAGGGGCTGGGGCGCGCGCTGATGGACGCGCTCGAATCCCATGCGCGCGCGGGCGGGGTGCATGTCATGGTGGCCGGCATCTCGGCCGAGAATGCCCCGGCCTGCGCCTTTCACGCGGCACTTGGCTATGTCGAGACCGGGCGCATGCCCCAGGTCGGGCGCAAGTTCGACCGCTGGCTCGACCTGGTGCTGATGCAGAAGGTCCTGTGATGGCGCCGCCCCTCGCGGGATGCCCGCGTCGCTCCGCCGCGCCCCCTGACACGGGCGCCCCCGCGCGCTATGATCGGCCCATGTCGATCTGGGACCGCCTTTCTGCCGCGCTTGCCGCTCTCGCCCGTGGCGAAGGGCTCTCGGCGCTGTTCGAACGGCGCGCGCCCGAAACCTCGGTTGCCTTCACCATCGCCGTGATCGCGCTCGGCGCCAAGATGGCCAAGGCCGACGGCCTGGTCACCCGCGATGAGGTGCGCGCCTTCCGCGCCATCTTCACCATCCCCCCCGAGGAGGAAGCCAACGCCGCCCGCGTCTTCGATCTGGCCCGCCAGGATGTGGCCGGCTTCGAGGTCTGGGCCGCGCGCATCGCACGCATGTTCGGCCCCGGCGCCCCCGTGCTCGAGGATCTGATCGAAAGCCTCTTCGCCATTGCCATGGCCGACGGGCATTACCACCCCGGCGAGGACGCCTTCCTGGCCGAGGTGGCGCGCATCTTCTCGATCCCCGAGGACCATTTCGCCCGCCTGCGCGCGCGTTTCGCCCACCCCGAGCACCCCGACCCCTATGCCGTCCTGGGCGTGGCGCCCGGCACCCCCCTGACCGAGATCCGCGCCGTCTGGCGTGCCGCGGTGCGCGAGGCCCATCCCGACCGCGCCGTCGCCCGCGGCCTGCCCGAAGAGGCCGTGCGCCTGGCCGAAGACCGGGTCAAGGCGCTCAACCGCGCCTGGGAGGAGATCCAGACCCATCACCCCCAACGCCAGCCCGCGCCCGCCGGCTGATCGGATGCGTCTGGCCACCTATAACGTCGAATGGTTTGCGGGCCTCTTCGACCGGCGCGGCCATCTTCTCGAGGATGACGAATGGTCGGCGCGCTACAATGTCACCCGCGCCGAGCAGCTGACCGCGCTGGGCATCGTCTTCACCGCGCTCGATGCCGATGCCGTGCTGGTCGTCGAGGCCCCCGAACATAACCGCCGCCGCCATACCGTGCCCATGCTGGAGCGGTTCGCACGCCATTACGGGCTGCGCACGCGGCGCGCCGTGATCGGCTTTGTCAATCACACCCAGCAGGAGATCGCGCTTCTCTATGACCCCGACCGGCTGTCGGCGCGTCATGATCCGCTGGGCCCCGACCCGCTGACGGGTGCGGGCGCGGGCGAAAGCGTGCCGCGTTTCGACGGCACCTTCCGCATTGATCTCGACATCGACGCGCGTCTCGATTCGGTGCAATTCTCCAAGCCGCCGCTCGAACTGGCGCTGCGCACGGCGGCGGGCACGGCCCTGCGTCTGATCGGGGTGCATGTGAAGTCCAAGGCCCCGCATGGCGCCACCTCCGAGGATGCCGCGGTGCGCATCGCCATCGAGAATCGCCGCAAGCAGCTGGCGCAATGCATCTGGCTGCGCGGCCGGGTCGATGCGCATCTCGACCGCGGCGACAGCCTGATCGTGCTGGGCGACTTCAACGACGGGCCGGGGCTCGACGAATATGAAAAGCTCTTCGGGCGGTCCGGCCTCGAGATCGTGATCGGCGAGGGGGTGCCGCCCGAGCGGCGTCTCTTCGATCCGCATGCCGTCCCGCTGGCGGGCACACCGCTTCAGGCGGCGCCCAGCACGGCACGCTTCTATCGCGGGGAACAGGCGCATTATTTCTCGGCGCTGCTCGACTTCATCCTGATTTCGCCCGATCTGATGGCGCATCGGCCGCGCTGGCGTATCTGGCATCCCTTCGACGATCCAGCCTGCCATGCCACGCCCGAGCTGCGCGATGCCCTGTTGCAGGCTTCGGACCATTTCCCGGTAACGCTCGACCTCGAGATCTGAGCGGCCTGCGGGTGGGTGCGCGTGGGGGGGATGCGCGCGCGTCCGTCCCGCGCTAGATTGGCGCCATGAAACACGCGCTTCTTTCCCCCGCCCTGATTGCCGCGCTGCTGGCGGCCCCGCTTGCCGCCGAGGAGGCCGCCCCCCAGGATGCGCCCCCGAGCCACGAGGACGGCAGCACCGAACGCGGCTTCAGCCTGATGGAGGAGGGCGCGCGTCTGCTGATGCAGGGGCTGGCCGACAAGATCGAGCCCAAGCTGGGCGAGATCGGTCGCGGGCTGGACGAGGCGATGGCCGATATCGAGCCGGCCTTGCGCGAGCTGGCCGAGATGATCGGTGATCTGCGCAATTACGAACCGCCCGAGCGTCTGCCCAACGGCGACATCATCCTGCGCCGCAAGCGCGATCTGCCCGCGCCCGACGCCGAACCCGCGCCGGGCACGCCGTTCGAGCTCTAATCCGTGCGGGTCATCCCGGCATGAAAAAAGGCGCCCCAAGGCGCCTTTTTCCTCATGTCTTGTCGGGGCCTGTCACTCGGCGGCCGGGGCTTCTTCGGTGACGGCTTCCTCGGCGGCGGGTTCTTCGGCGGCCGGGGCTTCTTCGGTGACGGCTTCCTCGGTGGCGGGCTCTTCGGCGGCCGGGGCCTCTTCGGTCACGGCTTCCTCGGCGGCGGGCTCTTCGGCGGCCGGGGCCTCTTCGGTCACAGCTTCTTCCGCGGCGGGTTCTTCGGCGGCCGGGGCTTCCTCGGTCACGGCTTCTTCCGGGGCGGCGGGCTCTTCGGCCGGAGCTTCCTCGGTGACGGCTTCTTCCGCGGCGGGTTCTTCGGCGACCGGGGCTTCCTCGGTGACGGCTTCTTCTGCGGCGGGCTCTTCGGCCGGAGCTTCCTCGGTGACGGCTTCTTCCGCGGCGGGTTCTTCAGCAGCCGGGGCTTCTTCGGTGACGGCTTCTTCTGCGGCGGGCTCTTCGGCGACCGGGGCTTCCTCGGTGACGGCTTCTTCTGCGGCGGGCTCTTCGGCGCCGGGGCTTCCTCGGTGACGGCCTCTTCGGCGGCGGGCTCTTCGGCGGCCGGGGCTTCTTCGGTCACGGCTTCCTCGGCGGCGGGCTCTTCGGCGACCGGGGCTTCCTCGGTCACGGCCTCTTCGGCGGCGGGCTCTTCGGCGACCGGGGCTTCCTCGGTGACGGCTTCCTCGGCGGCGGGTTCTTCGGCGGCCGGGACTTCTTCGGTCACGGCTTCTTCCGCGACGGGTTCTTCGGCCGGAGCTTCCTCGGTCACGGCTTCCTCGGCGGCGGGCTCTTCCGCGGCCGGGGCTTCCTCGGTCACGGCTTCTTCGGCGGCCGCGGCGGCCTCGGCTTCCGCAGCGGCGGCAGCGGCGGCTTCTTCCTCGGCGGCAGCAGCTTCCTCGGCGGCAGCGGCGGCGGCTTCCTCAGCCGCGGCGGCCGCGGCTTCGGCTTCGGCCTGGGCGGCGGCCTCCTGGGCCTCCTTCAGCGCCTTGCCCCGCAGCGGCGGGTTGTAGACCGAGTCCGAGACCCAATAGATGAAGATGAACGCAAAGACGGGGGGGATGAGACCGATCACCACCTTGGTGAAGACGTCCGCTTTCTTGAAGACCTCGAAGAGTGACATGTGGCTACCCCGACTTTTCGCTGAATGCTGAGTGAAGCCAATGGAATTGGCTGTTGCTGCTAGGGATGTATCCACTTCAACTCGGCAGGATCAAGGTATAGTTAGCCGCAGGACCACCGGAAAACGGCGGTTTTCCCAGCGACGGAGACGGTAGCATGAGCGCCAAGACGATCGGCCGCATCGCCTTTCAGGGCGAACCCGGCGCCTATTCGCATCAGGCATGCCGCGAGGCACGGCCCGAGATGGAGGCCCTGCCTTGCCGCACCTTCGAGGATGCGATCGATGCCGTGCGCCGCAAGGATGCTGATCTTGCGATGCTTCCGGTCGAAAACTCAACATATGGCCGGGTTGCCGACATTCACCATCTGTTACCCGAAAGTGGCCTGCACATCGTCGATGAAGCCTTCGTGCGGGTTCACATCAACCTTCTGGCCCTTCCGGGAACGCCGCTCGACAAGGTGGAAGCGGCAATGAGTCACACCGTCCTTCTGGGTCAATGCCGGACATTCCTGCGGGATCACGGGCTGCGTCCGGTCACCGGGGCGGACACGGCCGGGTCGGCGCGGCTGGTGGCCGAACAGGGCGACCCCAAGGTGGCGGCGCTGGCCACGGAACTGGCCGGCGAGATCTACGGGCTGGACATCCTGGCGCGCCACATCGAGGACAAGTCGAACAACACCACCCGCTTCCTGATCATGTCGCGCGAACCCGACGGGCGCCGCCGCGCCGAGCGGATGATGACCACCTTCGTCTTCCGCGTGCGCAACATTCCCGCCGCGCTCTACAAGGCGATGGGGGGCTTTGCCACCAATGGCGTCAACATGACCAAGCTGGAAAGCTACATGGTCAATGGCAGCTTCACCGCGACCCAGTTCTATGCCGATATCGAAGGCCACCCCGACGATCCGGGCGTGCGCCGGGCGCTGGATGAGCTGGCGTTCTTCACCTCGAAGCTCGAGATCCTGGGGGTTTATCCCGCCGACGCGCGCCGCCTCTGAAGGCGGGCGCGGCCCGGACAGGCGGCCCCCCGCACAGCCGACAGGGCGTCAGACGGATTCGGAGCGCGCGTGGCGCGTCTCGATCCCGCGCGCGAATTGGGCGATACGCTCGTTGAAGCGGCGCGTCAGCGACGACTTGCCCAGCTTGGCCGATTGCACCATCAGCCGCGCGCCCAGCGTGCGCGGGCGCAGGTCCAGTTCCGCGATCACGCGGGTGCGGGTGGGGGTCAGCGCGACCAGGGTCGCGGCGCTGGTCATGCGGAAATGGTCCGACTCGCCCTTGAACACCAGCTTCTCGGGGCGGGCCATCTCGTCGAGGGTGGCGACCACCTCGCGCATCTTGCCGCGCAGCTTGAAGCGGATGTCCCAGGACATGCCGGTTCCGGTCGTCGTCATCGTGTCCAGCCGCCGGGCCTCGATGCGGCGGCGCATGGCGGCCAGTTCGATGGCGGGGAAGTCAGTGAGCGTGTCGAAGACGAACTCGATCGGGGCGTCGATGTCTTCGCGGCTGGAAAACTTCATGTCCTGTCTCCCTGGCGGGGTTCCTGTCAGCGCGTGCGGCGTCGATCTTGTCCAGATCGCACCCGGTCCGCAAGCCAGAGTTCCAGAAGATGACGCGCAATCGCGCCAGGCCGGGGGGCGGTCATGGTGGCGTGGCGCCCGGCCAGAAGGGTCACCGTTTCCTCGCGGCTGAGCCACAGAGCATCCTCAAGCTCGGCCGGGTCCAGCCGGATCGGCCCCGGTTGCGCCAGGCCCACCGCCGCCAGCATCAGCGAATTGGGAAAGGGCCAGGGCTGCGAGGCCAGATAGCGGACCGCGCCGACCTTGATGCCGGTTTCCTCGGCCACCTCGCGGGCGACGGCCGCCTCGAGCGTCTCGCCCGGTTCGACAAAGCCCGCAAGGCAGGAATACATCCCCGGCGGGAAATGCGGCGACCGGCCCAGAAGCGTGTCGTTGCCGCGCGTGATCAGCATGATCACCACCGGGTCGGTGCGCGGAAAATGCCTTGTGTCACAGGCCGGACAGAGTCGTTCCCAGCCCGCCGCCGTCATCTGCGAGCGCGCCCCGCAGGCGGCACAAAACCCATGCGTGCGGTGCCAGTTGAGAAGCGCGCGCGCCGTGGCCAGAAGCTCGGCCTCGGCGGGGTCAAGGTTCGGAAAGGCGGCGCGGGCGTCGATGAATTCCGTGCCTTCGGGGGGTGCGCTGGCGGTCTGGGCAAACCGCGGCGCGCCCCGCACCAGGCCCAGAAACAGCGCCTCGGGGTCGGGGCGCTGCCAGACCGGCCGCCCCGACGGACCGCAGGCAATGCGCCCGGCCTCGAACACCAGGGCCCCGGCGTCGGGGGCGGCGCGCATCCGCGCCAGCGCCGCCGGATCCGCACGCCGCGCCGCGGCCCGGTCGATGCCCCCGCCTGCGGCAAAATACCCCTCGTGCCCCGGTTCGGGGCGGGGCAGGGGGGCGGCGGCTGCGAGATCGGTGACGGGATCGGCGGGGGGCATGGGGGCTCCTTTCAGGCGCGGCGCGCGCCTCCGGGCGCCGGCACGCAGGGATCGGGCACGCAGGGATGTTGCGCCTCCGGCGCGGGCACGCGGGGTCTTGCGCCGCCCCGGTCATGCCAGAGCCGCCCGCGTGACGCCAGTGCAACCACGCGCCCCCAAGGGGCCGGGGTGTCGCAATCGAAGGTGGAGTGTTCACCCCGAGAGCCATTATCAGGGTAGAAGCCGGATACGTGAGGCGTTAACCTTTCCCCACAGACCACCGCCGCCGGCCCGCGGCGGGCCTCCATGTCCTCGAGAAGACCTGCAAAGGGACCGTGTTGACCGGACGATCAGAGCTTTCCGCACCGGATGCGTCTTCGGGGTTTCGCCTGCGCATCCTCGAGACGACGGACCTGCACGCGCATGTGCTGGCCTATGATTACTATGGCGACCAGCCCTCGGACACGGTGGGGCTGTCGCGCGTGGCCCAGCTGATCGCCGAAGCCCGCGCCGAAGTCCCCGACGCGCTTCTCTTCGATGATGGCGATCTGCTTCAGGGCAACCCCTTCGGCGATTACGTGGCGCAGGAATACGGCGTGTCCGACAGCCGCCCGCATCCGGTCATCTCGGCGATGAATGCGCTGGGTTATGACGCCGCGACCGTGGGCAACCACGACTTCAACTTCGGGCTGGAGTATCTGCTGACCTCGCTGCGGGGCGCGCAATTCCCGTTCGTCCTGGCCAATCTGATCGCGCGCGAGAGCGGTCTTCCGATCCTGCCGCCGTGGAAGGTGCTGCGGCGCCGGCTGACCGATGCCGAAGGTCGGAGCGCCGAGATCGGGATCGGGGTGATCGGGCTGGTGCCGCCGCAGGTGGTGGACTGGGACCACGACCATCTGAACGGCCGGGTCAAGGCGCTGGACATCACGGAAACGGCGCGCGTGGCGGTTCCGCTGCTGCGCGCGGCGGGGGCCGATATCGTGGTGGCGCTGGCCCATACCGGGATCGGTGCGCCAGATCACGTGGCCGGGCAGGAGAACGCGGCGCTGCCGCTTGCCGCGGTCGAAGGCATCGACGTCTTGCTTCTGGGGCATGCGCATCTTCTGCTGCCGCGGCCGCCCGAGACCGCCCCCCCGCGCCCGGCCCCCTCCGCGCCGCCGCCGTTTCCGGCCTGTGTCGACGCCGAGCGCGGCACGATCCACGGCAAGCCTGCGGTGATGGCGGGGTTCTGGGGTTCGCATCTGGGGGTGGTGGATCTCGAACTGTCGCGTGATGCGCAGGGCTGGCGCATCGAGACCGCGCGGTCCGAGTTGCGCCCGATCTTCCGGCGCCGCCCCGAGGGGGGCGCGGTGGTCCCGCTGGCCGCCGACGCCCCCGAGGTGGTCGCCGCCGCCGCCGCGGCGCATCAGGCCGCGCTGGGGTTCGTGCGCCGCCCCGTCGGCGTCAGCGCGCGGCCGCTGCACAGCTATTTCTCGCTGGTCGCACCCTCGGCCTGTCTGCGGCTGGTGGCCGAGGCCCAGCGCTGGCATGTCGCGCAAGGCCTGGCCGGCGGGCCGCATGCCGGTCTGCCCATCTTGTCGGCGACCGCGCCCTACAAGAACGGCGGCCGGGGCGGGGCCGAATTCTTCACCGATATTCCCGCCGGCGAACTGGTCCTGCGCAATGTCGCCGATCTTTACCTCTTTCCCAATGTGATCCGGGCGTTGCGCGTGTCGGGGGCGGTTCTGACGGAATGGCTGGAACGCTCGGCGGGGGTGTTTTTCCAACTGCGGCCGGGCGGGGCGGATCAGCCGCTGATCGCGCCCGACTTTCCCAGCTACAATTTCGACGTGATCGACGGCATCACTTGCGAGATCGACCTCAGCCAGCCGGCCCGCTATGACCTGGCCGGCCTGCTGGTCAACCCCGGCGCGCGGCGCATCGGGGCGTTGCGCCATCAGGGCCGCCCGGTGGGGCCGGGCGACATGTTCGTCATCGCCACCAACAGCTATCGCGCGCATGGCGGCGGGCATTTTCCCGGCCTGGCCGAGATGGAGGTGGTGCTTGAGGGGGCGGCGCCCATCCGCGAGATCGTCCTGGCCTATCTGGCCGCGCAGGGCGCGCGCGCGGTCGATCCGCAGATGCCGCGCGGCTGGTCGATCCGGCCGATGCCCGGCACCACCGCCGTCTTCGACACCGGCCCCGGCGCCGCGGCGCATCTGCATGAGCTGACCGATCTGGAGGCCGAGCCGCTGGGCCTGACGCCTCAGGGATTCTTGCGCCTGCGCATCCGGCTCTGAGGGGGCGCGCCGCTCCGATCTGCTTGCGTGCGGGTCTTGTTTGGCGCTAACAGAGGGCATTCAGCCCCACGATACCCACGAAGGAACGCCGCGTGACCCGTCCGCCGACCGAGCGCCGCCGAACCCTGACCCTGCGCGATGTCTCCGAGGCCTCGGGCGTGTCGGAGATGACGGTCAGCCGGGTGCTGCGCAACCGCGGCGATGTCTCCGAGGCCACCCGCAAGCGCGTGCTCGAGGCCGCCCGGACGCTGGGCTATGTGCCCAACCGCATCGCCGGCGCGCTGGCCAGCCAGCGGGTCAACCTGGTCGCGGTGGTGATCCCGTCGCTGTCGAACCTGGTCTTTCCCGATGTCCTGGGTGGCATCTCGGCCGAGCTGGAGGGCACCGGGCTGACCCCGGTCGTGGGCGTCACCAATTACCGCCCCGAGCGCGAGGAGGCCGTTCTCTACGAGATGCTGAGCTGGCGGCCGACCGGGGTGATCCTGGCCGGGCTGGAACATTCCGATGCCGCGCGCGCCATGCTGGCCAATGCCGGCGCGCCGGTGGTCGAGATCATGGACGTGGACGGCGCGGGGATCGATTCGGTCGTGGGGATCTCGCATCGGCGCGCGGGTCTCGAGATGGCGCGCGCCATCGTCGAGGCGGGCTATCGCCGGGTGGGCTTCATGGGCACCAAGATGCCCGAGGATCACCGCGCGCGCAAACGTCTCGAGGGGTTCGAGGCGGGGCTGGCCGAGGCGGGGCTGGTGCTTGAAGACCGCGAATTCTATTCGGGCGGCTCGGCGCTGGCCAAGGGCCGCGAGATGACCAAGACCATGCTGGCCCGCTCGCCCGATCTGGATTTTCTTTATTACTCCAACGACATGATCGGGGCGGGTGGGCTTTTGTGGTGCCTTGAGCAGGGGATGGACGTGCCCGGCTCGTTGGGCCTTGCCGGGTTCAACGGGGTCGAGCTGATCGAGGGGTTGCCGCGGCGGCTGGCGTCGATGGATGCCTGCCGCAAGGAGATCGGCCGGCGCGCGGCGGCGATCATCTCGGGGCACGAGGACGGCGGCCAGGTGATCGAACTGACCCCCAGCTTCAGCCGCGGCGATACGATCCGCCCGCCGCGTTGAGCCAGCCCATTTGACCTCTTTCGGGGGCTCAGGCGCCCTTGGGCCGGAAGGCCGTGATCCGCGCGGGGTCGGTCTCGATCCGCGCCGCGCCGATCAGGTCCAGGCAATAGGGCACGGCGGCAAAGACCGCGCTCAGGCAGGTGTCGATGGCCGCGGGCTTGCCCGGGATCAGGATGATGAGGCTTTTCCCGGCGATGCCGGCGGTCTGACGCGACAGGATCGCGGTCGGCACCTCGGCCAGGGACGCGCGGCGCATTTCCTCGCCGAAGCCGGGCAGTTCCTTGTCGATCACGGCAAACAGACCCTCGGGGGTCTCGTCGCGCGGGGCGGGGCCGGTGCCGCCCGTGACCAGGATCAGGTCCACCCCGTCCGCGACCTGCGCGCGCAGGGCGCTGGCCACGACGTCGCGCCCGTCGGGGATGATCTGGCGGGTGATGGCCAGGGGCGATGTCACCACCGCCCGCAGCCAGTCTTCGGCCGCCGGGCCGCCCTTGTCGGCATATTCGCCGCGGCTGGCGCGGTCGGATACGGTGAGGATGGCGGCCCGTGCGGTCATTCGGGCCGCGTCACTTGACCTTGGCGTTGCGCGTGGCGATCAGCTTCAGGCGCAGCGCGTTCAGGTGGATGAAGCCCGCGGCGTCCTTCTGGTCATAGGCGCCGGCGTCTTCCTCGAAGGTCACGTGCTTCTCGGAATAGAGCGAATGATCCGACCAGCGGCCGACGCAATGGACCGAACCCTTGTAGAGCTTGAGCCGCACGGTGCCGGTGACGTGTTCCTGGCTCTTGTCGATCAGCGCCTGAAGCATCTCGCGTTCGGGGCTGAACCAGAAGCCGTTATAGATCAGCTCGGCATAGCGCGGCATGATGCTGTCTTTCAGGTGGCCCGCGCCGGCGTCCAGCGTGATCTGCTCGATGCCGCGGTGGGCCTCCAGCAAGATGGTGCCGCCGGGGGTTTCGTAGATGCCGCGCGACTTCATGCCGACAAAGCGGTTTTCCACGAAATCCAGACGCCCGATGCCGTGCTTGCGGCCGTATTCGTTCAGCGTGGTCAGGATCGTGGCCGGGCTCATCGCCTTGCCGTCGATGGCCACGGCGTCGCCCGTCTCGAAGGTCACCTCGATGTATTCGGGGGTGTCGGGCGCATCTTCGGGGTTCACCGTGCGCTGATAGACGTAATCGCCCGCCTCGACCGCCGGATCCTCCAGCGCCTTGCCCTCCGAGGAGGTGTGCAGCAGGTTCGCGTCCACCGAGAAGGGCGCTTCGCCGCGCTTGTCCTTGGCGATCGGGATCTGGTTGGCCTCGGCGAATTCCAGCAGCTTGGTGCGCGAGGTCAGATCCCATTCCCGCCAGGGCGCGATCACCTTGATCGCCGGGTCAAGCGCATAGGCCGACAGCTCGAACCGCACCTGATCGTTGCCCTTGCCGGTGGCGCCGTGGGCGATGGCATCGGCGCCGTGCAGATGCGCCAGATCGACCAGATGCTTCGAGATCAGCGGCCGCGCGATCGAGGTGCCCAGCAGATAGAGCCCCTCATAGAGCGCATTGGCGCGGAACATCGGGAACACGAAGTCGCGCACGAATTCCTCGCGCACGTCGGTGATGTGGATGTTCTCGGGCTTGATGCCCAGCATCTCGGCCTTCTGGCGCGCGGGCTCCAGTTCCTCGCCCTGGCCGAGGTCGGCGGTGAAGGTGATGACCTCGCAGCCGTATTCGGTTTGTAGCCACTTCAGGATGATCGAGGTATCGAGGCCGCCGGAATAGGCGAGCACGACTTTCTTTGGCGCGGACATGGGCAGCGTCTCGTGTTGGATGTGAATTCGGCCTTGGTTACGGGGTTTTTCGGCCCGCTTCAAGGGATCAGCACTGCCCGCCCGGCGGCAGGCGGGCCTGCATCAGACGGAAACCGCCTGGCGCAGGGCCTCGCGCGTGGTCTCGGCGCGCGCCCCCGACAGGGCCACCTCGCCGCGGCGCAGGACATAGAAGCGGTCGGCCAGATCCCAGGCAAAGTCGAAATATTGCTCGACCAGGATGATGGCCATGTCGCCGCGGTCGCGCAGATGCCGGATCACCCGCCCGATCTGCTGGATGATGTTGGGCTGGATGCCTTCGGTCGGTTCGTCCAGAAGCAGCACCTTGGGCCGGGTGATCATGGCGCGCGCGATCGCCAGTTGCTGTTGCTGGCCGCCCGACAGGTCGCCCCCGCGGCGGTGGGACATCTCGGCCAGCACCGGGAACAGCTCGAAGATCTCGTCGGGGATGCGGTGTTCGGAACGCGGCAGGCAGGCAAAGCCGGTCTCGAGGTTCTCGCGCACGCTCAGCAGCGGAAAGATCATCCGCCCCTGCGGCACGACGGCCAGCCCCTTGCGCGCCATCGCCTGCGCCGGCAGCCGGCCCAGCCGCTCGCCGTCCAGCTCGATCTCGCCGCCCGAGCGCGGATGCGTGCCCGCCAGCGCCTTGAGAAGCGAGGTCTTGCCCACGCCGTTGGTGCCCATGACGCAGGTCACCTGTCCGGCCTCGGCCGCAAGGTCGATGCCATGCAGGATCTGGCTGCCGCCGTAATGAAGGGTCAGGTTCTCGGTTCTCAGCATCATCCGCGCCCCAGATAGACGTCGATCACCGCCGGGTTGGCGGTCACATGGTCCAGCGAGCCCTCGGCCAGGACCGAGCCCTCGTGCAGGACCGTGACCTTGCAGGCCAGCCGGCGCACGAATTCCATGTCATGTTCCACCACCACCACGGCGCGGCTGCGCGCCAGCGACACCAGAAGGTCGGTGGTATGTTCGCGCTCGGGGCCGGTCATGCCGGCGGCGGGCTCGTCGACCAGCAAGAGCCGCGGCTCCTGCGCCAGAAGCATCCCGATCTCGAGCCATTGCTTCTGCCCGTGGCTCAGCTCGCCCGCCTTGCGCGGCAACTGATCCGACAGGCCGACCTCGGCGGCCAGTTCCGCGATGCGGGCGTGGTCGGCCGGTTTCGGGCGCCAGAACAGCACCCGCCAGGGCGCGCGATGGGCGCGCAGCGCCAGCATCAGGTTCTCGGCCACGGTCTGATCTTCGAAGACGGTCGGGCGCTGGAACTTGCGCCCCACCCCCGCCCGCGCGATACGCGCCTCGGACAGGCGCAGAAGATCGACCGATTTCTCGCCGAAGAGCACCCGCCCGCTGTCGGGCCGTGTCTTGCCGGTCACGATGTCCATGAAGGTGGTCTTGCCCGCCCCGTTCGGCCCGATCACCGCGCGCAACTCGCCCTCGGCGATGGAAAAGGACAGGTTGTTGATGGCGCGGAAGCCGTCGAAGGTGACCGAAACGCCCGAAACCTCGAGAAGCGTGCTCATGCGTCGGCCTCCTTTTCCTGCAGGGCGCCCTGATCGGGGCCCAGCGGCGCGCCGCGGCGGTTGGGGGCACGCAGCCCCGCCAGCAGGTCAAACAGCCCCCCGATCCCGCGCGGCGCATAGAGCGTGACCGCCACGAAGGACAGGCCCAGCAGCACCTGCCACCAATCCACCCAATGCAGCGTATAGCCGCCCAGCGGAATGTCGGGCGCATTGCCGCCGGTGAACCAGGTCGACACCAGGCTGACGAAGGCCGCCCCGATCACCGCGCCGTAAAGCCGCCCGCGCCCGCCGATCGCCACCCAGACCGCCAGATAGATGGAGGCGATGGGCGCCAGCTCGGCGGGGTTCACGATCCCCGCCTGGGGGTAATAGAGCGCCCCGGCCAGCCCCGCGACCACCGCCGTCAGCACGAAGACGAACAGCTTGAAGCCCTCGACCGGATAGCCGAGAAAGCGCACGCGGGCCTCGTCGTCGCGGATCGCGCGGATGACGGAGCCGAACTTGCCCGACACCAGCCATTGCGCGCCCAGATAGCCCAGACCCAGCGCCAGCGCCGAGGCCCAGAAGAACCACAGCGACACCAGATCCTGTCCGTGCTGTTCAAGGCCGGGGATGTTCTGCAGCCCCGACAGCCCGTTGTTGCCGCGCAACCCGCTGTCGTTCTGAAACAGCCACAGCGCCAGCGCCAGCGTCATCGCCTGGGTCAGGATGGACAGATAGACCCCCGTCACCCGCGCCCGGAACGCCAGCCAGCCGAAGACCGCCGCCAGCGCCGCCGGCACCAGCACCACCAGCGCAAGCTGTGCGGGCAGCGATCCCGCCAGGCTCCAGATCGCGGGCAGATCCGAGGCGCCGACCACGCCGAAGATCTGCGTGGCGATGGCGTCCTGGACCTCCTGCGGGGTCGGCGGCAGCGCCCCCGAGGCCAGCGAGGCCTCGACGATGGTTTCGGTGCGCGCATACATCAGCCACATGCCGATCATGTAGCCGCCCAGCCCGAAGAAGGCGAAATGCCCCAGGCTCAGGATGCCGGTGTAGCCCCAGACCAGATCCATCGCCAGCGCGATCAGGCACAGGCACAGCGTCTTGCCCAGCGTCTTGACGAAGGAGGTCGAGACCAGCCCGGCGCCCGCGGCCTCGGACATCAGCGTCACGGCCAGCACGAAGGCCGCCAGAAGCCCCAGGAAGACCGGAAGCGAGGGGTGCTTGCGAAACAGGTTCATGGTTCAATCCCCCGCCGCGCGACCCCGCAGGGCAATGATCCCCCGCGGCCGGAACTGGATGAAGATGATGATGAAGACGATCATGTAGGTCTGCGCGGCCAGCGTGTTCGAGGGGTTGAACCACTCGATGCCCTTTTGCAGCCCGCCGATCATGGCGGCCCCGGCCAGCGTGCCCCAGATGTTGCCCACGCCGCCCACGACCACGGTCATGAAGCTCTGCACGATGTAGTCCTGGCCCAGCTCCGAGGTCACCTTGGCAAAGAGGCCGATCGCCACGCCCGCGATCCCCGCGATCCCCGAGCCCAGCCCGAAGGTCAGCATGTTGATGCGGTCTGGTTTGATCCCCATCGAGGCGGCCATGGCCGGGTTCTGGGTCACGGCGCGCACCTCAAGGCCCAGCCGCGTGCGTTTCATCAGCCACAGGAAGAAGCCCAGGAAGATCAGCGCCAGCACGAAGATGGCAATGCGGATGTAGCTGATCGACACCACGTCGTTCATCACCCAGGCGCCGTCCAGCCAGCCCGGCGCGGTCAGCGGGCGGGCCTGGGTGCCAAAGACGTTCTTGGCAACCTGCTGGAGCGCGATCGAGATCCCGAAGGTGGCCAGCAGCGTCTCCAGCGGGCGGTTGTAGAGATGGCGGATCACCAGCCGCTCCATCGCCACGCCGGCGGCGAAGGTGACGCCAAAGGCCAGCGGCAGCGCGATCAGGATCGACAGCGTGTAATCGGTCACGAATTGCTGGACCACATAGCCGGTATAGGCGCCCATCATGATGAATTCGCCATGCGCCATGTTGATGACGCCCATCACGCCGAAGGTGATGGCCAGCCCGATGGCGGCCAGGAAATAGATCGAGGCCAGCGACAGCGCATCAAGCCCCAGATCGAGCCCCTGCATCGCGCCCACCTTCATCTCGATGTGATCGAGGGTCGCGCGGGCGGCATCGGTCACGGCGGGGTCTGCTTCGGCGTGGATGTCGAAGAACCGATAGGCGGCCAGACGGGCGTCGACCTCGGCGGCGGTGGCGGCGGGGCGGGCCAGACCCGCGGAGACGAGCCCGGCATAGGCGCGTTCGCGCGCGTCCTCGTCGTCCAGATCGGCCAGCGGCACGCCACCGACGGCGCCGTTCTCGACATGGGCTTCAAGGGCGGCGCGGCGGTCGGCGGCGCTCAGCCGTGGCGGGGCGAGCCCCGCCTCGACCAGCAGCGCATAGGCCGCGGCCTTGTCGATATCGCGCCCCGGCACCAGCTCGGCGGCGATGTTGGCGCCCGCAGGCGGCGCGGTCGCGGCGATGCGGGTCGTGGCGACCAGCGGGTTCAGCGCGGCGCGCACGTCCAGCCCCAGATCGCCCGAGAAGCTTTCGATCGCGGCGACGCGCGCGGCCGGGTCGGGGTCAAAGCGCAGCGTCAGCATCCGTTCCAGCCGCGCCTTGCGGGCGGCCAGTTCCGGGTCGGTCTCGCCGGGAAGGGAGGCGCGCAGCGGGCCCAGGTTCTCGGCGCTCGCGGTCCGCGCCAGCGCGTCGAGCGCGGCCCCCCGCCGCGCGGGGTCGGGGTCGGACAGCTGGAACCGCACCAGCGCCGAGGCGATCAGCCCGCGCACGCCGGAATTGGGACGCAGCTGGGCAATGTCGTCTTTCGGCGCGGTGCCCGCGGTTGCCCCCGTCGCCGGGTCGATCAGCCTCCAGTCGGGCCCGGCCTTTTCCAGCACGAAAAGCGCGCCGTCGGCCTTGCGCCGACCCAGCCGCTTGTCGGCCCAGGCCTCGAGGAAGGCTTGCGTCTGCGGCCCCGGGGCGGCGGCGATGGCGTCGATCACCGGGCCGATGGTCTTGCGCGAGGGCTTGGCGATCTGGCGCGCGTTCTCTGCGATCAGCGCGGCCAGCGGCGCCATCTCGGCGGTGGTCCCGGGGGGCTCGGGGGCGGTCTCGGGGGCGGGCTGCGCGGTGGGGGCGGGCGTGCCGGGGGCGGCCGGATCCTGCGCCGCGGCCATCTGCGCCGCCATCAGGACCAGCACGCCCAGAAGGGCGGCACGAAGGAAAGTCAGGAAATCTGTCATGGCTTCGGGGTTCCGAAACGGGGCCGCAAGGGCAGGAGGCAAAGTCCGGGGGGCGCGCGCCTGGCAAAATGGCCGCGGCGGCGTCCGGACGGTGGTCCGAAGGGACGCGCGCGGCGCAGACGGGGGAGGACCGCCCGCGCCGCGCCGGACCTCAGTAGTTCGAGGTCATCTGCACGCAGGTCTGGGTTTCGGTGTTGTACATGCCGCAGCCCAGCGTCTTCCAATCGGCTTCCAGAACCGCCGATTCGGGCAGGAAGTCGGTCCAGGCGTCGCCCGGCACCGGCTCGGTCTGGCTGACGATATCGAACTGGCCATCCGCGCGGATCTCGCCGATCAGGACCGGCTTGGTCAGGTGGTGGTTCGGGAGCATCTCGGCAGTCGAGCCAGTCAGGTTCGGGAAGGTCTGCCCGATCATCGCCTGTTCCACGGCATCGACATCGGTCGACCCGGCGGCCTCGACCGCGTTCACCCACATGTTGAAGCCGATATAGGTGGCTTCCATCGGGTCGTTGGTCACGCGCTCTTCGCCCATGCGGGCTTTCCAGGCGGCCACGAATTCCTCGTTGGCGGGGCTTTCGGCGGATTGGAAGTAGTTCCAGGCCGCGAGATGGCCGACCAGGTTCGAGGTATCGAGACCCGAGAGTTCTTCCTCGCCGACCGAGAAGGCCACGACCGGAATGTCGTCAGCCGAGACGCCGGCCGCGGCCAGCTCCTTGTAGAAGCCGATGTTGGCATCGCCGTTGATGGTCGAGATCACGCCGACCTTCTTGCCGTCGGCGCCCAGCGCGACCACGTCGGCCACGATCTTGGACCAGTCGGAATGGCCGAAGGGGGTGTAGTTGACGAAGATGTCCTCGGCCGCGATCCCCTTCTGCTGGAGATAGCTTTCCAGGATGTTGTTCGTGGTGCGCGGATAGACGTAATCGGTGCCCAGAAGCGCGAATTTCTCGACGCCCAGCTCCTCGAGGAAGTAATCCACCGCCGGGATTGCCTGCTGGTTCGGCGCGGCGCCGGTGTAGAAGACGTTCTTCGAGCTTTCCTCGCCCTCGTATTGCACCGGATAGAACAGCAGGCCGTTCAGTTCCTCGATGACCGGCAGGACCGATTTGCGGCTGACGCTGGTCCAGCAACCGAAGATCACGTCCACATCGTCCACGGTGATCAGCTCGCGCGCCTTCTCGGCAAAGAGCGGCCAGTCCGAGGCCGGGTCCACGACCACCGCTTCCAGCTGCTTGCCCAGCACGCCGCCCTTGGCGTTCTGCTGGTCGACCAGCATCAGCACGGTGTCCTTCAGCGTGGTTTCCGAAATGGCCATCGTGCCCGAAAGCGAATGCAGGACGCCGATCTTGATCGTGTCGCCTTCGGCCAGCGCGCCGGTGGCGAACAAGAGCCCAAGGGCCGTGGCGCAGGCGCGCGCTTTCAGTCCGGTCATGGTTTTCCCCTCTGCTGGCGCCCTGTCCGCGCGGGGCGGGCGCGATGGTCCGTGCCGGGCCCCTCGCCCGGCGCAGGCCTAGCAAAGCTCCCCGCTGCGGCGCAGAGAATTGCAAAGCGTCAAATCGGGCGCGGGAAAATGCGGGATCGGCCGGGGCGCATGAAATATGTGCGCAAAAATCGGGCGCATGCCTGTGTGGCGCGCAGATTGACGGTGGGGGTGTCCAGGGGTGCGCCCGGATCACGATCAAATCACGGGCATTTGCCCGTTATGTGCTCGCAGCCCTATCGCCTCAGAGGGGGCCGCCGCTTGCGTCTCAGCCCAGCTCCAGCGTGCCCAGCGCCTGGGCCATCAGCGTGGACATCGGCGGCTGGCCGCGGAACATGCGCGTGGTCTCGAAACCGGCCTCGAAGCCCGCGCCGGCCAGCGCATTCGACAGCGCTGCATTCGAGGTCGGGACGTCCAGGATGATCCGTTCGCCGGGAAAGCGCGCCGCAGCGGCGCGGATCAGGCGCAGCGCGGGTTCGGCGCCCGGCGCCACCACCGGGCCGATCTTGGCGCCCTCGCGGGCCAGGCGGATGGTGGCAAAGCCCAGCGGCTTGTCGACCGGGCCCAGCACCACCGACCGGCGCGTGTCGGTCGGCGCCAGCCAGGCGCGCATCAGGCCGGGCCGGGCAAAGCCGCCGGCCTGGGCGTCGCGCAGGATCAGCTGGGGCACGTCCTCGGGGGTGACGTCGCGCACGGCGGGGTTGTCGCGCCCCTCAAGCGTGCCGGTCCAGCGCTGGTTGGTGCCCGCCGCCAGAAAGCCCGAGCGCGCGTAATTCGCGGTCTGCGCCGGCACGGCATCCAGGCCCACGCTGCGGGCTTCGGCATGTTTCAGCGCCAGCTTCCACAGATGCAGCCCGATCCCCTTGCCGCGCCAGTCCGGTCGGCAGAGATAGAGCCCCAGAAAGGCATAGAGATCGCAGTGGTTGACGACCGAGATCGCGGCTACGGGCGCGCCGCCCTTCAGCGCGATGAAGAAGCCCTCGGGGTCGGCGGCCAGGAAGGCGCGGGCATCCTCGCGGCCGGGGTTCCAGCCTTCGTCGGCGGCCCAGTCCAGGACCATCTCGAGGTCGCTGAGGGTCATCGTGCGAACGTCGATCATGCGGGGCTCTCCGGGCTCATGGCGCGGATGCCTTAGCCGCTTGACCTGCCGCCGCCAAGCCGATTGCCGCAGATGTGATAGAAAAACGGGCGTTTTACACGCGAAAGGCGAGCGATTTCAGCAATTCGGCACGTTGACCGCCAGCCCGCCCAGCGAAGTTTCCTTGTAATTGGAATGCATGTCGCGGCCGGTCTGGCGCATGGTCTCGATCGCGGCATCGAGCGGCACGAAATGGCGCCCGTCGCCGCGCAGCGCCAGCGACGCCGCGGCCACCGCCTTGATCGCGCCCAGCCCGTTGCGTTCAATGCAGGGCACTTGCACCAACCCCTTCACCGGGTCGCAGGTCATGCCCAGATGATGCTCCAGCGCGATCTCGGCGGCATTCTCGATCTGCGCAGGCGTGGCGCCCAGCACCGCCGCCAGCCCCGCCGCCGCCATCGCCGCGGCCGAGCCCACCTCGGCCTGGCAGCCGCATTCCGCCCCCGAGATCGAGGCATTGCGCTTGATCAGCCCGCCGATCGCCGCGGCGGTCAGAAGGAATTCGCCCACCCGCGCGGTGCTGGCGCCCGGCACATGGTCCAGCCAATAGCGCAGCACCGCCGGCACCACGCCCGCGGCGCCGTTGGTGGGGGCGGTCACCACCTGTCCGCCGGCGGCGTTTTCCTCGTTCACCGCCATGGCATAGGTGGAAATCCAGTCGTTGATGACATGCGGCGCGGTCAGGTTCATGCCGGCCTCGGCCTTGAGGGCGGCGTGAATGGCGCCTGCCCGACGCGGGATGCTCAGCCCGCCGGGAAGGGTGCCGCTTGCGCCCAGCCCGCGGTCCAGACAGCCCGACATCACCGCCCAGATCCGGTCGAGCCCGGCCTCGATCTCGGCGGGGGTGCGAAAGCGGGCCTCGTTGAGGCGTTTCATCTGCGCGATGCTGCGCCCCGAGGTGGTGGCCATTTCCAGCATCTCGGCGGCGCTGCGGAAGGGGTAGGGCACGGGCGAGGGGTCGCGCAGCGCGTGATCGTCGATGGCCTGGGCCTCGGCCTCGGTCTGCACGAAGCCGCCGCCGATGGAATAATAGACCTCGCGCGCGATGACGTCGCCCTGGGCGTCGGTTGCCATCAGGATCATGGCGTTGGGGTGGCCCGGCAGCGGCTGGTCATAGTCGAAGATCAGATCGCGCTCGGGGTCGAAGACCAGCGGCCCCAGCCCCGGCGGCGCAAGCTGCCGCGTGCGTCGGTTGGTTTCCAGGGCCTCTTCGGCGCGGGCGTGGTCATAGCTGTCGGGCAGGAACCCGGCCAGCCCCAGGATGGTGGCGCGGTCGGTGGCGTGGCCCTTGCCGGTGAAGGCCAGCGATCCATGCAGCGAGGCGCGCAGCCCGTGCACGTGGAAGGGCAGGCCGCGCAGATGGTCGAGAAAGCGCCCGCCCGCCACCATGGGGCCCATGGTATGCGACGAGGACGGGCCGACCCCGATCTTGAAGATGTCGAAGACGCTGAGGAACATGGTGCCACCATGACCGAGCCCCGCCATCCTGCGAAGCCGAAAGCGACGGAATGGCGTCGGAGAGCGTCCTGTCGCGGGCTCGTGTGAGATGCGGGCCCGTGCGCGGGCGTGCGCGGGGGGGGCGCGGGGCAGGGCCGTCAGGCGGCGCGGCCCGTGGCCCGGCGCCGCGCCAGATCCCGCGCCATCTCGAGCGCGGCCAGCATCGAGGCGGGATCGGCGATCCCCCTGCCGGCAATGTTGAAGGCGGTGCCGTGATCGGGCGAGGTGCGCACGAAGGGCAGCCCCAGCGTCAGATTGACCCCGCCCGCGAAATCCAGCGTCTTGATCGGGATCAGCGCCTGATCGTGATAGGCGCAGATCGCCGCGTCATAGCGCGCGCGCGCGGCGGGGTGGAACATCGTGTCGGGCGGCAGCGGCCCGGCCAGATCCATGCCCTCGGCGCGCAGCTTGCCCGCCAGCGGCGCGATCCAGGCGATTTCCTCGGGGCCCATGGCGCCATCCTCGCCCGCATGCGGGTTCAGCCCGGCCAGCGCCAGGCGCGGGGCGGCCAGCGCAAAGTCGCGCCGCAGCCCGGCATGGGTGATGCGGATCACCTGTTCCAGCAGCGCAGGCGTCAGCGCGCGGGGCACCTCGGACAGCGCGATATGGATCGTGGCGGGCACCACCCGCAGCCCCGGCGCCACGCATGACGAGGCCAGCATCATCACCACCGGCACATCGCCGGCCAGATGCGCCAGATATTCGGTATGGCCCGGAAAGGCGAAACCCGCACCCGATTGCAGCGCATGCTTGTGGATGGGCGCCGTGCACAGCGCCCCCGCCGCGCCCTGCCGGATCAGATCGACCGCGCGGGCGATGACGGCGATCACCTCGGTGGCATTGGCGGCCGAGGGGCGGCCCGGCTCGGCGGGATCGGGGAAGGGATGGGGCAGGACCGGCAGCCCGTGGCGCGCGGCCTGCGGCGCCTCGGCGGGCTCGGACACGCGCACGAAGGGCGTGCCGGCGGGCAGATGCGCAGGGTCGCCCAGATAGACGAAGGGCAGATCGGCGCCGCGCGCGGCCCAGGCCTTGGCGGCGATCTCGGGGCCGACGCCGGCAGGCTCGCCACAGGAGACCAGCACGACGCCGTTCGATCGGTCGGGCGCCCAGCCGGGGGCGGCATCGGGGGAAAGCGAAACTCGGGACATGGCAACCTTCCGGGAACGTGAGCGCGCACAAGGTATCGGATGCGGCGCGCCGGGCAAGGGGTGCATTGCGGCGGCGCAAAGGGCGACGGCGCCCGGCGCAGCCCCGCGCGGGAGGGCGGGCCGGGCAAGGAGCGCGTGTCCGGAGTTTCCCCGTCCGGTCCCTCCGGGCGGGCACCCGGGCGGGGGACGGCCCGCGGCGGATGCGTTTCGCCAGGCGCGGGCCCTCTGGTGCGGACCGTCTGATGTGGGCGCTCTGGTGCGGGCCGGCGGGGGATCAGTTGCGGCGGATGATCGCCTGGGCCTTGAGGTCGGCCAGCCAGGCTGCGGCCAGCGCCCCCAGCCGGGCATTGGTCAGACCGGCGCGCACGCGGTTGCGGTCGGGGGTGTCGGCGCCGTCCTTCTCGACCGCAAAGCGCGAGCACAGCATCACGAAGGCGGGGCCCTGCGCGCGCTGCACCACCTGCGATTCGCCCGCGTCCATCGCATCAAGTGCGCCGCGGATGTCGGCGGGGATCGCCGCGCGGGGCAGTTTCTCGCGCACGACCTGCCCCGACGGAAGCGCCGCCGCGGCGGTATAGAGCGTGTCGCAGGCGTCGGCGCGCTGACGCAGCGCCCCCGCCGCCTGGGCGGGATCGACGCTGCCGACCAGATTGACCAGCGCATAATCGACCAGCCCCGCCCCTTCGCGCCGCGCGGGCTCAAGCTCGCGCAGCCACAGCACGACCAGCGTGTCGTTCATCTGGATCGGCGCCGTGTGCTGCCCCGGTTTCAGCCGCGAAAGCGGGCCTTGCACGTCCTCGGGCAGCGCGTCGAGCGGCAGCCAGCCCAGCCGCCCGCCATCGGTGCGGGTGGGCGCGATCGAATAGGTCCGCGCCATGCGCGAGAAGCTGTCCTCGTCGGGGGCGGCGGCGGCCTCGCGGATGCGGGCGCGGGCCTCGGCCTCGCGGCCCTCGCGCAGCGGCACGACGAATTCGGTGACCAGAAGGCGCGGGCTGCGTTCGGCGCTGCCGGATTGTTCGAGGATGCGGTCGACCTCGGCCTCGGAGATGCGGACGCTGTCGGCGAACCGCTTGCGCACGGTTTCGCGCCAGACGAAGCCGGCCTCGACGAAATCACGGAAGGTCTCGGGCTGGACCCCGGCGGGGGCGATCGCCTTGAGGAATTCCTCGGCGCTGAGATTGGCGCGCCCGGCGAATTCCTCCATCCCGGCCTTGACCTGCTCGGGCGAGACGCTGATCCCCATTTCCTGCGCCGCCTGCATCCGCAACCGGTCCTCGATCAGGGCGGTCTCGGCCATCTCCAGAAGGTCGCCCTGCGCGCCCAGAAGCGCCAGGAAGCGCGCACGCTGGTCGATCTCGAAGCCGGTCACGCCGCGGTCGTTGACCTGGATCACCGGCGCGAAGGGCGATTGCGCCGCGATCGGCACGGCGCCCGCCAGAAGCGCCACGATCAACGAAGTGGAGGTCAGGAATGCGCGCATGTCTCTGCCTTGCTCTGCCTGTCTTGGGGCCGCCTGCGGCCGTCGTTCCCGCCGACCGGGGGCCATGTTTCGGGCCGTCGCGGATATCCGCTTGGGGCCTGGCCGGTCATCGCGTGCAGACCCGCCGGGCCCGGTTCTCGCCCGCGCCGAAGCCCGCCAATGCGACCGAGACGCCGAAGTCGGTTTCGGGCCTCACACTAGTCGAGGATGTGTAGCGACGCGAGAGGGAAAGGTCGAGCGTGACGCATTCGTTCTCGTAGCGCAGCCCCAGCCCGGCGCGGGCGGCGCGGCCGGCGTCGAAGTCATAGCGGCTGGCGAAGCGACCCGACCAGCCCGCGCTCAGCCGCCAGGTGGTGTCGAGCGTCAATTCGGAGGTGGCGCTGGGCCGGCCCTCGCTCAGGTCGGGCTTCATCCACAGATAGCCCGCCGACAGGCTGCGGTCGTCGCCGGGGCTCCAGGCCACACGCAATTCGTTGCGCGTGACATCGCCGAAATCGCCCGAGATCAGCGCCCGGTTCGACACCGCCAGCCCCCCGGCCGAGGCGAAATGCGCCGCCAGCAGCCAGTCCGATTGCACCCCCGACAGCCCCGAGCCCGTGCCAAAGCCCGCCTGCGCGCGCGCCCGGACCACCCGCCCGGCGGTCATCCCCAGCGACCAGCCGGCCGCGTCGAAGCGGGTGAAGCTGATGCCCAGGTTGGCGCGGGTGCCGCCTTCGCGGGCATCCTCGCCGGGAAAGCGCGAGAACGAGAACAGGTCGCCCTCGTCGAATTCGACCAGCAGGCTGTCCTCGTTGGGGACGCGCGGGCGGGTGGTGTCCGACCAAAGAAGCTGCGCCACCGGCTCGATCACCAGCGCTGCCGATCCGGCCTGGCGCACCCAGGGCCAGCGCAGTTCCACCCCTGCCGCGGGCACGGTCTGCGACACCGTCTCGTCGTAGCGGCTGTCCTGGCCGATGCGGTAGATGTTGCCCGTCACGTCGAAAAGGCCCGCCGCCAGGATCCCCCCCGGCAGGAGCGCGTTGCGCCGCCATTGCGCCGAGAAGCCCAGCCGCGCCATGTCACGCCCGGCCACGTCCAGATCCGAGGGCCGGCGGTGGGCATGGGCCGAGAGGTCGAATTCCAGCTCGCCCCCGATCAGTGCGGGGCGGAAGACGCGGATCTTGTGCGCGTCGACCGCCTGCACCGGCTCGAGGTCGTTCGATTCGCCCTCGCGCATGGTGTAGACCTGCCCCAGCCGCGCCCAGGTCAGCTCGGTGCGGCGGACCCGTTCGAGGGTGATCCCGCTCCACAGCCGGTCGGCGTCCGAGATGCCGTAATCCAGCAGGTACGACCGGTCCGAGGCCAGTTGCAGGTCCAGGCCCAGCGAAAAGCCGTCGGGCAGGGCAAAGCGGCCCTGCGCGAAGAGATAGCCGCGCGTGGTGTCGGCGATCAGGTCATCGCGCGAGAGGGCGCCCTCGATGGCATAGAGCCCGCTGTGGGTGGCGGCCCGATAGCGAAAGCCCATCGTGGTCATGCCGTCGCTGGACACATAGGGCGTCAGCGTCAGGTCGCGGTGATCGCCCAGCACGATGAAATAGGGCAGCTTGACCCCGGTCCCCAGCCCCGAGGTGGTGCGAAAGCTGGGGGTCAGGAACCCGGTCATCCGCTTGACCGTGGGGTCGGGCATGCGCAGATGCGGAATGCGCGCGATCGGCAGGCCCAGGGCGCGGAATTCGGCCCCGTCGAACAGCAGTTGGCGTTTTTCGGTGTCGTGGCGCAGCCGGTCGGCGCGGATCTCCCATAGCGGCGTGGGGTTGTCGGCACAGATCCGGCACGAGGAGGCCACGACGCGGTTGAGATCGGTATAGCGGCCCGACACGCGGCTGATCGTGGCCGCGGCCAGCTGCATCTCGCGCGCCAGCACCATGCGCGCGCCGGTCAGCAGCCCGTCGCGCAGGTCGGTGCTCATCTCGGCCTGATCGGCCAGGATCACCGCGCCCTCGGCGCCCGGTTCGGTCAGCCGCAGCGGGCCGGTGACGAAGATGCGGTCGGTCTTGCCGTCGTAGCGGATGCTTTCGGCGGTCAGGTGGTTGCCGCGGTAGAAGACCTCGACCGCGCCCTCGGCCAGAAGCACGTCGCCCGGCGCCAGACGGATGCTGTCGGCGACCAGGGTCGCGGCGTCCTCGCGGGTTTCCGTGGCGGTGGCGGTGGCCATGGGCCGCCCGGTCAGGGTCTCGGCCTGCGCCGCGGTCGGGGCCAGGCCCGGACCCGCGCCCAGATGCAGCCCGGCCGCCAGCGTCAGCGCCGCGGCAAGGCCGCGCCCGGCCGGCCGGGCCGTCCGTGGGGCGCCGGCACCAGGCCGGGGGGATATGGGCGCGCGTCGTTTCATCCGTCCTCGAGATGCAGGATCAGCCCCAGGGCCAGCATCAGCCCCGCGACCGGCGGGGCCCAGGCCGCGAGCATCACGGGGATCTGCCCATTTTCGCCCAGAACCTGCGCGAAGTCGCGCAGAAAGAACACCCCCAGCCCGGCGACCAGCGCCAGCAGGACGGACCGTCCGGTGCCGCCCAGCCGCGCATGGCGCATCGAAAAGCCCGCCGCGATCAGCACCATGACCGAAAAGACCAGCGGCAGCGCCAGTTCCATCTGCAACCAGACCGCATGGCGGCGGGTCGAGAATCCGGCCCTCTCGAGCCCGGTGATGAAATCGGGCAGGTCCCAGATGGCGATGGTGCTGGGGGTGCCGAAACTGTCGCGGATGCGCTCGGGGGTCAGCTCCGAGCCCAGCACCAGCCGGTCGTGGCGGGTCATCGCGGCCTCGGGGTTGGGGGTGGCCTCGAAGGGCCAGTCGCGCGCCGCGCGCAGCACCCAGCGCCCGGTTTCCAGATCGGCGCGCGCGGCGTCGATTCGCCGCACCGGCCCCTTGCCGGGGGCAAAGATCAGGAAGGACACGTCATAGAGGACCGTCGCGTCGGTGTTGGCGCGGGCGGCGTGGATCACGGTCTGGCGGGCCTCGCCCTCGGGGCCGCGCGCGCCCTGACGCAGCCAGACGCCTTCCGCGCCGATCGAGACCACCTGTTCCACGCCGCGGCGCAGCTGCGTGGCCTGGGTCTCGTAGCGTTTCGAGGTGGCCGCCACGAC
Organism: Phaeovulum vinaykumarii; assembly: GCF_900156695.1. GTDB lineage: Bacteria > Pseudomonadota > Alphaproteobacteria > Rhodobacterales > Rhodobacteraceae > Bieblia_A > Bieblia_A vinaykumarii. Next base: position 636,182 of record NZ_FTOM01000001.1, on the reverse strand, counting down.
CGGGTTGAACAGCGCCACCACCAGCGCCCCCAGCACGAAGGCCACCAGCACCGGCCCCACCAGAAGCCGCAGCGCCGAGCGCCCGGCCGCGCGGATCACCACCAGTTCCGAGGACCGCGCAAGGCCCAGGAACAGCGCCACCCCCGCCAGCACCGTCACCAGCGGCAGGATCGGGTAGAACGAGGCCGGCGTGTGCAGCACCGACAGGAAGGCCAGCTGCCGCAGCCCCAGCGACAGCCCGTCGAAGCGGCGGATCTGCTCGACCATGTCGATCAGGAAGAGAACGGCGAAGAACACCCCGAAGAGAAGCCCGAAGACCTTGAGGAACCGCCGCGCGACGTAAAGCGCCAGGGTCATGCGCCCGCCTCCGACCCGTCGGCGGCGCTGCGCGCCGGGGGCGGCACCCGCCGGCGTCGCGCGCCCCAGCCCAGAAGCGCGGCCGCAGCCAGAAGCCCCGCGACCGCCGGGGCATAGACCAGCGGCCAGCCGCCCGACAGCCCCCGCGCCATGTCCGAGGTCAGGTTGACCAGGAATTGCACCCCGATCGCCAGCAGGATGGCAAAGCCGATCTGGCGCCAGATGCCGAAGCGCGAGAAGCCCCCCGTCAGCAGCGCCGCCAGCCCCAGAAGCGCGCCCACCGGCGCCAGCAGCGGCTGGGCGATGCGTTCGTGCAGGATCGTGCGCACGAGATCCGCCCCCGCCCCCGAGGCATGGGCGACCGCCGTGCCGTGGGCGATCAGCTGGGGCGTGGTGAATTCCTCGATCCGCGGCCGGCGCGGCGCGATCGCGCCCATCAGCGCGCCGATGTCATAGGTCAGCGTGTCGAAGCGGGTCACCTGAAGTCGGCCGGTCTGGGCGGCGAGATCCTGCACCATGCCTTCGAACATCACCAGCCGCGGGCCGGTCTCGGTCTTCACGACCACGGCCTTCTGCGCGGTATAGGTGGTTTCGGTGTCCGGCGCGCGATTGTCCGAGATGAAGACCTCGAGCAATTCCCCCAGCGGCGAGATCTGCCCGATATAGAGCGTCACCCCCGATGCGGGATGGATGAAGCGCCCCTCGACCAGGATGCGCGCCGAGATGTTCTGCGACACCTGCGCCTGACGCTCGGCCAGCCGCGCGCGCGAGATCGGCACCAGCTCATGCGCCAGCATGCCCATCGCCAGCGCCACGATCAGACCGAATCCCGCCACCCCGCGCGCCATCCGCCAGGGCGAGATCCCGGTGGCCTGCATCACCACCAGCTCGCTGTCGCCCATCAGTCGGTTGACGCCATAGAGCGTGGCCGCGAAGACCGCGACCGGCAGCACCAGCAAGATCACGCCGGGCAGCATCATGGCGGTGAATTCCAGCACCACCATGGCCGACTGGCCATCCGCGATCATCCGGTCGAACAGGCGCGCGGTGGTGTTGACCCAATAGACCGACACCAGCACCAGCGCGAAGAAGCCGAACAGCGCCAGAAGCTGGGCGATCAGATATCGATCTATCCGGGACAAGAGGGGATTCCAGATCCGACGTTGAAGCTTTGTCTTTCTCTAGCCCGATGCGGGCCGGGGGGAAAGGCCCCGCCACTTTCGCATCACCTCCGCGCCGCCCCCTCGGTGCGCCCTGCCCATGTGGGGGTCGGGGTGCGGCCCCACCGGACGCAATCTCTTGAACGCCGCGACGGGCCGCGCGCGCTTCCCAACCGGGCGCGGCTTGGCTAGGTTCGGCGCCGAACACGGCCAGTCGGGGGCGCCCCTTGCCCCTGGCGTGCGTGCCTTTCCTGCGGAGACCTTCTCATGACCCATCCCGTATCCATTGATTTCCAGCCGCTCGACGCGGAAGCGATCGCCCCCGCGACCGGACGCCTTGCGCTCGTGCTTGATGTCACCTCCAAGCTTTCGGCGGCGGGGCGGCGGATCGACCGGCTGATGCGGGGCGGGCTGGCGCGGGCGCTGGCCGACGAGGCCGCGACCGGCCTGAAACCGGGCGAGACGCTTGATCTGGCCTTTCCCGCGGGGCTGGCGGCCGAGGCGCTCCAGATCGTGCATCTTCCGCGCAAATGCGATGTCGAGGCCGCGCGCAAGGCCGGGGCCGCGGTGGGGGCGAAACTGGGCAAGGCCGGTGCGACGGTGATCGCCGATGCCCATCCGATGGCCGCCCAGATCGCCTTCGGGCTGGCGCTGCGGGCCTATGATTTCTCGGCCCATAAATCCGAGGCGCCGACCCCGCGCGGGCCCGTCTGCATGCGGGTGCGCGACCCCGAGTCGGTGGCCGCGCAGGCCGCGCCGCTGGCGGCGCTGGCCGAGGGCGTGTTCTTCACCCGCGATCTGGTCAACGAACCCGCCAACATCCTGGGCACCGACGATTTCGCCGCCCGGCTGGCCGCGATGCAGGAGCTGGGCCTTGATGTCGAGATCCTCGAGGAGGACCGGCTGGCTGAACTGGGCATGGGCGCGCTTCTGGGCGTGGGCCTTGGCTCGGAGACGCCCTCGAAGGTGGTGGTCATGCGCTGGAACGGCGGGCCTGCGGACGAGGCGCCGCTGGCGCTGGTCGGCAAGGGCGTCGTCTTCGACACCGGCGGCATCTCGATCAAGCCCGCCGCCGGCATGGAAGAGATGACCATGGACATGGGCGGCGCCGCGGTTGTCTCGGGGGTCATGCGCACCCTGGCCATGCGGCGCGCGCGCGCCAATGTGGTGGGGCTGGTCGGCCTGGTCGAGAACATGCCCGACGGGCGCGCGCAGCGGCCGGGCGATGTGGTGCGCTCGATGAAGGGCGACACGATCGAGGTCATCAACACCGACGCCGAGGGGCGCCTCGTGCTGGCCGATGTGCTGTGGTATGCACAGGAACGTTTCAAGCCCGCCGCGGTGATCGACCTGGCCACGCTGACCGGGGCGATCATCATCGCGCTGGGCCATGAACATGCGGGCATGTTCGACAATGACGACGCGCTGGCCGGCGCGATTGCCGCCGCCGCCGCGGCCGAGGGCGAGGGCCTCTGGCGCATGCCCTGCGATCCGGTCCACGACAAGGCGCTGAAGTCGCGCATCGCCGATGTGAAGAACGTCGGCGGCCGTCCGGCGGGCTCGATCACCGCGGCGCGGTTCCTGGCGCGCTTCATCGCCGAGGGCACGGCCTGGGCGCATCTTGATATCGCCGGGGTGGCGCTGGCGTCCTCGGATCGCACGCTTTCGCCCAAGGGCGCGACCGGCTGGGGGGTGATGACGCTCGACCGGCTGATCCGCGACCGCTACGAGGCGAAGTGACCCCGTGGGGGCGGTGCTGTTCTATCACCTGACGCGCTCGAGCGCGGCGGCCACGGCGGGGCGGCTTCTGCCGCGTGCGCTGGCGGCCGGATGGCGGGTGGAACTGCGCTGCCCCGACGCGGCCGCGCGCGCCGATCTCGACAGCCGTCTGTGGCAGGGCCCCGAGGAAGACTTCCTGCCCCACGGTCCCGCCGGCGGGCCGCATGATGCGCGCCAGCCGGTGCTTCTGACCCTGCCGGGAGAGGCCGCGGCCAATGCCCCGCGCGCGCTGATGACGGTGGGGGGCGCGGCCGTCGATCCGGCCGAGGCGGAGGCGCTCGAACGGGTCTGGGTGCTCTTTGACGGCGATGATCCGCAGGCGGTCGAGACCGCGCGCGGGCAATGGCGGGCGCTGACCGGGGCGGGGCTGGGCGCGCAATACTGGAACGAGGACGGCGGGCGCTGGGCCCTGCGCCACGAGAGCGCGCCGCGGGAGTGATGCGCCGCCGGGGGGGCAACGCCCCCCGCCTCAGGGCGTCAGGATCAGCCGGTCGGGGCGCATCTCGACGCTCTGGAAGCGGCTCAGCAGCGACATGCCCAGCAGCGACTGGCGCATCTCGCCGCCATTGACCACCGCGCGCACGTCCCGCAGTTGCAGCTGCCCCAGCGCCAGCGTGTCCAGCCGCACCGGCGCAGTCGACACCACGCCGTTTGCCGTGCGCGCCTGCCCGAAGAAGGCCAGATCCCCCAGCGCGATCCCCGCCCGTTCGGCGTCGCGCTGGGTCAGCACGATATCCGAGGCGCCGGTGTCCACGACAAAGCTGACCGGCACGCCGTTGACGCCGGCGCGCAGGTGGAAATGCCCGTCGCGGCCCTTGGGCACCTCAAGGCGTTCGCCGTCGGACAGGATTGTGGCGGTCTCGGGCAGGCTGGCGCGGCGGATATCGCCCCAGAGCCCGACCGCCGCGACTACCCCCACGAAGATCAGCGCCCAGGCCATCGCCTGGCGCAGCGCCTTGCCGGGCCGGGCGCGCAGCTCGATCAGCACATAGCCGCCGATCATCAGGAAGAGGAGCGTCAGATACCCCAATTGCCCCAGCATGTCCGACGTCATCGTTCCGTTCCTTCCCTGCGCCCCATCCCTGCGCCCCGCCCCTGCGACCCGTTGCGACCCGCGTGCAGCCAGTGTGCGGCCCTCCCCGGAAGAGATGCGTCCGCCGGGGCATCACGGCAAGGGGCAGGGCGTGCCGGGGCGCCGGATCGGCCGCGAAACCGGGCAAAAATCCGCGCCCCGCGACGGAATGGGGCTTTGATTGCCCCATCCGAGGGCTTAATTGGAGAGAACGAAGCCGCCCGGCGCGCGACGCGCGGCCCCCGGCGCGGCCCTCAGGGAGAGAGTGACATGCTCAACAACATCGGCCTTCCCGGCCTTCTCTTGATTGCCGTCGTCGTGCTGGTGCTCTTCGGGCGCGGCAAGATTTCCTCGCTGATGGGCGAGGTCGGCAAGGGCATCACCGCCTTCAAGAAGGGCGTCAAGGACGGCACCGAGGAGATCGAGAGCGCGTCCTCGGATGCCGCGCGCGATGTCACCCCCGCCGAAAAGGACAAGGCCTGAGGGCCCGGCCGGGCCCCCGCCCCGACCGGCGGGCAGGCGCGGTCCCGTCATCAGGATGATCCCGCGGCGCGGGGCCTGCCTGCGTGCAGCCCGCGCCTTCGTCGTCTTTCCACCCCGGCCCGGTGCCGGGCAAGGCCGGAGCGATCATGTTTGACATCGGCTGGAGCGAATTGCTGCTGATCGGCATCGTGGCGCTGATCGTGGTGGGGCCCAAGGACCTGCCCGGCATGTTCCGCACCCTGGGGCGGTTCACCGCCAAGGCCCGCGCCATGGGCCGCGAATTCTCGCGCGCGATGGAGGAGGCCGCCGACGACAGCGGCCTGAAGGACGCCGCCGACGATCTGCGCGCGCTCAAGGGGCTGACCTCGAAGAAGTCGCTGGGGCTCGACGCGCTGGAAACCGCCGCCGACCGGTTCGAACGCTGGGAGCCCGGCGCGGCCAAGCGTCCCGCCGCAGGGGGCGCAGAGGCCCCCGTGGCCGTGCCCGACCCCGAGGCGCCCCCGCCCTCTGCCGCCGCACAACCTGTGCCGCCCCAGCCCGCGTCCCCCCAGCCCGCGTCCCGACCGGCCACGCGTGAACCCGGAGATCAGGCATGAGCGGTCCCGCCACCCCCGAAGATGACATCGAGGACACCCACGCGCCGCTGATCGAGCATCTGGCCGAGCTGCGCCAGCGCCTGATCTGGTCGATCCTGGCCTTTGTCGCGGCGATGCTGCTGTGTTTCAGCGTCTGGAACCCGATCTTCAACTTCCTGACCCAGCCGATCTGCACCGCGCTGGCCGATCGCGGCCAGGATTGCGGGCTGATCCTGATCAAGCTTCAGGAAGGCTTCTTCGTTGCCATCAACATCTCGTTCCTGGGGGGCTTTGCGCTGTCCTTCCCGGTGATCGGCTATCAGCTGTGGCGGTTCGTGGCGCCGGGCCTCTACAAGTCCGAGAAGAACGCCTTCCTGCCGTTCCTGCTGGCCTCGCCCGCGATGTTCTTCCTGGGGGCGGCCTTCGCCTATTACGCGGTGCTACCCCTGGCGTTCAATTTCTTCCTGGGCTTCCAGCAGGGCCCGGTGGGCCTTGAGGCGCCGGTGCCCGAGGCGGCCGATCCCACCGATGCCCGCGCCCAGATCGCGGCGGCGGGGATCGTCTTCCAGGGTTCGGTCCAGGAATACCTGTCGCTGACGACCAAATTCGTGATGGCCTTCGGGCTGTGCTTCCAATTGCCCGTGCTGCTGACGCTGATGGGCAAGGCGGGGCTGGTCTCGGCCGCGGGGCTGGCCAACATGCGCAAATATGCGGTGGTGGGCATCCTGATGCTGGCCGCGCTGGCGACGCCGCCCGATGTGGTGTCGCAGGTGGTGCTGTTCACGGTGGTCTATGGTCTCTACGAGGTCTCGATCCAGCTGGTCCGCCGCATCGAGCGCAAGCGCGAGGAACGCCTGCGCGCCGAGGGTCTGTGGTTCGAGGACGAAGACGAGGACGAGGCCGATCTTGCCGCGGAGGACCGGAAATGACCGACCCGCTGGAGCGTATCGCCGCCGCGCTGGAACGTCTGGCGCCGCCGCCGGGGCCGATGCCCAAGCTGTCGGGCGCCGAGGCCTTTGTCTGGCAGACCGAGCCCGACCGGCTGGAACCCGTGGCGCAGGTCTCGCGCGTGGATCTGGCGCTTTTGCAGGGGATCGACCGGGCGCGGGATACGCTTCTGGACAACACCCGCCGCTTTGCCCGCGGCTTTGGCGCCAACAACGCGCTGTTGTGGGGCGCGCGCGGGATGGGCAAGTCGTCGCTGGTCAAGGCCGTTCATGCCCGCGTTTCGGCCGAGCGGCGCGCCGAGGGGCAGCCGGGCCCCCTTCTGGTGGAATTGTCGCGCGAGGATCTGCCCTCGGTCGGGCGGCTTCTGGCGCATCTGCGCCGGGGCGCGCCGCGCCGGTTCATCCTGTTCTGCGACGACCTGTCGTTCAGCCATGACGACCAGCATTACAAGAGCCTGAAGGCCGTGCTCGACGGCGGCATCGAGGGCCGGCCGGCCAATGTGGTCTTCTATGCCACCTCGAACCGCCGCCATCTGATGCCGCGCGACATGATCGAGAACGAGCGGTCCTCGGCGATCAACCCCTCGGAGGCGGTCGAGGAGAAGGTGTCCCTGTCGGATCGCTTCGGGCTGTGGCTGGGCTTTCATCCCTGCTCGCAGGACGAATATCTGGCCATGATCGACGGCTATTGCCGGGCCGCCGGTCTCGAGATCGACCCCGAGGTGCTGCGCGCCGAGGCGCTCGAATGGCAGATCACGCGCGGGGCGCGGTCGGGGCGCGTGGCCTGGCAGTTCTTCACCGATCTGGCGGGGCGCCACGAGATCGCGCCGCCCACCTGAGCGCGCCCACACCAGCCCCGCACAAGCCCCGAGACAGGAGGCCGAGATGACCCTGACGCCCGAGACGATCGCGGCGCTGTTCACCCGCGACGACAGCTATCGCTTTGCCCGCTGGACGCGGCCCATCGTGCCTTGCGTCTTTGGCGCCGATGACGCGACGCTGGCGGCGATCAAGGGCGGGATCGAGGCGGTGGTGACGCTGGCCGGTCACCGCATGGCCGAGACCGACGCCGAGATGGGCGCCAACCTGTGGGTGTTCCTGATCCGCGACTGGGCCGAACTGGACGGCGTGCCCGAGCTGGGCGGGCTGATCGAGGGGATCGGGCAGACCGCGCAGATCCTGGCCGCGCGCGGGGCCAGCCGCTATGCGCAGGTCCGTTTCGAGGCCGAGGGCGCGATTCGCGCCGTCTTCCTGTTCGTGCGCGTGGACGAGGCCGCGCCGATGGCGGCCGAGGATCTGGCGCTGGAACTGGGCGTCACCGCGATCCTCGACTGGGCGCGCCCGCCGGTGCTGGGGCTGGCGGGCGACCGCATGGTGGTGCCGCCCGATCTGGCCTCGCTGATCCGGGCGGCCTATGATCCGGTGCTGCCGGCGGCCAGCGCCGATCCGGCCCATGCGCTGCGTCTCTTCGCCCGTGTCGCCGCGGCGGGGGCGGCATGATGAAAGAGCTGGGCGCAGTGGATGCAACCGGCGGCGACCGGATCCCGGTGCGGGTCTATTATGAGGACACCGACCTTGCCGGCATCGTCTATTACGCCAATTACCTGCGCTTCATCGAACGCGGGCGCACCGAATATGTCCGCGCGCGCGGGCTTGACCAGGCGGCGCTGAAGGCCCGGACCGGCGTCGTCTTCGCCGTTCGCCGGGTCGAGGCCGATTATCTGTCGCCGGCCCGCTTCGACGACCTGCTCGAGGTCGTCACGCGGCTGGTGCAGCTGAGCGGGGCGCGCATCGTTATGGACCAGGAGGTCCGCCGCGGCGCCGAAACCCTGTTCCGGGCGCGGGTGACGATGGCGGCGCTGCGCCCCGACGGCGCGCCGGCACGGTTGTCGGCGGAAATTCGCCAGCAATTGGCGGCAGACGCGGGCTGATCACGTCAAGCTGTGCGTCCTGGCGCGGCATCTCCCTTGGAAAGCAGAGGGGGGCCGTGTAGAATCGCGCCCAAGATCCGCCGCGAAAAGGCGGCACAGCCCCGCCGCGCAAGGGCGGCACAGTCAACGACGAGCAGTGATATCATGGACCCCCAGACCCTTGCCGCCGCGCAAGAGATCGACTTTTCGCTGATCGCGCTCTTTGCGCGGGCCACGCTGACGGTGAAGCTGGTGATGCTCATGCTCATCGGCGCCAGCTTCTGGTCCTGGGCGATCATCATCCGCAAGTTCCTGACCTATCGCCTGGCCCGGCGCGAGGCCGCCATCTTCGACCGCGCCTTCTGGTCGGGCGAGCCGCTGGACGAATTGTTCGACGCCATCGGCCCCACGCCCGCGGGGGCCTCGCAGCGCATCTTCGCCGCCGGCATGTCGGAATGGCGCCGCAGCCACCGGCAGGACGGCGAGCTGATCGCCGGCGCCCAGGCCCGCATCGACCGTTCGATGAACGTGGCCATCGCCAAGGAGACCGAGGTTCTGAACGCCGGTCTGCCCTTCCTGGCCACGGTGGGCTCGACCGCGCCCTTCGTGGGCCTGTTCGGCACCGTCTGGGGCATCAAGGCCGCCTTCGAGGAAATCGCCATCTCGCAGAACACCTCGCTTGCGGTGGTGGCGCCCGGCATCGCCGAGGCGCTTCTGGCCACCGGGCTGGGGCTTCTGGCGGCGATCCCGGCGGTGATCTTCTACAACAAGCTCTCCTCGGATGCCGACCGGATCGCGGCGGGCTATGACGCCTTTGCCGACGAATTCGCCACCATCATCTCGCGCCAGCTGGACGCCTGAGCCATGGGCGCCGGGGTTCTGAAATCCACGCGGGGCGGGCGCAGGCGCGGCGCGCGCACCCGTCACGCCGCGATGAGCGAGATCAACGTCACCCCCTTCGTGGACGTGATGCTGGTGCTTCTGATCATCTTCATGGTGGCCGCGCCGCTTATGACGGTGGGGGTGCCGCTCGATCTGCCCAAGAGCGCGGCGCAGCCCGTCCCGGCCGAGACCGAGGAGCCGCTGGTGGTGTCGCTGACCGCCGAGGGGGGGCTGGCGCTGATGAACAGCGAGATCCCGCCCGAGGAGCTGATCGACCGGCTGCGCGCCGTCGCCGCCGAGCGCGAGAGCGACAAGATCTATCTGCGCGCCGACGGAAGCCTTCCCTACGAGGAGGTGGTGCAGGTCATGGGCGCGATGAACGCGGGCGGCTTTACCAACATCGTTCTGGTGACCGACACGGGCGGGCCGGCGATGGCGGGCGGCAACTAGGATCGGCAGGCGTCCGCCCCGGTGGGGCGCGGCGCGCAGGTGTCGGGCGGGCCACGGGCGGCCTGCGCGGCGGGGCAGGGGATGCGGCGAATGGGCCGCGGCCGGGGGCGCAGCCCCCGGGGACAGGCAAGCGGGGCGGACCAGGGGCATCATGCCTATGGAACGGGCTGAAAAGATCGGCATCGGCGTCTCGGCGGCGCTGCACGGCGGGCTCATCATCTGGGTCGCGCTGGGCGATTGGCTGTTCGACCCGACGCCGCCCGAACCGATCGAGATCGCCGAGGTGTCGGTGATCTCCGAGGCCGCCTTCCAGCAGATCGTGGCGGCCGCCCCCCGCGCTGCCGAGACCCCCGCCGAGCCCGAGACCCCGGCGCCGGTTGCCGCCGCGCCCGAGCCCGAACCCGAACCCGCGCCGCAGCCCGACCCCGAACCGGCCCCGGAGCCCTTGCCTGACCCGCAGGTCGCCGCGCCCGAACCCGAACCCGAGGCCGAGCCCGCGCCGATGCCCGTGCTGCCGCCGGTTGCGGAACCCGCGCCGATGCTGGCCCCCGACATCAGCGCCCGCCCGCGGCCCCGGCCCGCCGATCGCGTGGCGCCGGTGCCCTCGGAGACGCCGGCGCCCGATGCGCAGACCGCCGAGACCGCGGTGCGCGAGACCCGCCCCGAGGAAAGCCCGGCGCCCGACCCCGAGCCGCCCCGCCCCGAGGCCGCCCCGCCCGAGGCCACGACGCAGATCGTGACCGAGGACGTGGAGACCGACGACCGGCCGCAATCCTCGGCGCCGCGGTCTTCGCCGCGACCGCCGGGGCGTCCGGCCCGACCGGATCCCGCCCCCGAGACCCGCACCGCGGCCCCCGCGGCCACACCCCCCGCGGCCACGCCCCCCGCGCGCGACACCCGCGACGCGGTGGCCGACGCCCTGGCCGAGGCGCTTGCGGGCAGCGACGACAGCACCGGCGGCGTGGGCCGTGCGGCCTCGGGGCCGCCGCTGACCGCGGGCGAACGCGAGGCGCTGGTCGTTGCGGTCAAGGCCTGCTGGAACGTGGGGGCGCTGTCGTCCGAGGCGTTGCGCACGGTCGTGACCGTGGGCTTCGACATGACCCCCGACGGCCGGCCGGTGAACGGCTCGATCGCGCAGCTGAGCTATACGGGCGGTTCGGAGGCCGCCGCCGCGCAGGCCTTCGAGGCCGGGCGCCGCGCCATCATCCGTTGCGGCGCGAGCGGTTTCCCGCTTCCGCCCGAGAAATACGACCAATGGCAGCGGATCGAGATTGTCTTCAACCCCGAAAAGATGAGGATGAAGTGATGCCCGGCCCCCGCTTCGCTCCCGTCACCGCCCCCGCTTCCGGGGTCCGCCGCGACCCGGTTCTTCCCGGTGCCGGTGCTGCCGGTCCGGGTTGCCTTGCCGCCGATGTCCGTGCGCCCGCCCGCGCCGCCCCTGTCCAGAGGATGCAAGCCTTGCCCGCCATGCTGTCCCGTTTCGTTTCGTCCCGCCCTGTCCCGGCCCGTTCCCCGAAATCCACCCCCCCGAAATCCACCCCCACGCCCGCCTGTTCGCCCGTCCTGCGCGGCGCGCTTTGCCGGTTCCGGCTGCCGCTGGCGGGGCTTCTGATCGGGCTGGCGGCGCTGGCCGGGCAGGGCACGCCCGCCGCCGCCCAGACCGGCCCGCTGCGCATCGAGATCACCGAGGGCGTGATCGAGCCACTGCCCTTCGCGCTGCCCACCTTCGTGGCCGAGGATGCCGGTGCTGCCCGCTATGCCGCCGAGCTGTCGCAGGTGATCGCGGCGGATCTGTCGAACACCGGCCTTTTCCGCGAGATCCCGCCCTCGGCGCATATCGCGCGGGTGGACCGCTTTGACGCGCCCGTCGCCTATGCCGACTGGAAGGCCATCAACGCCCAGGCGCTGATCGTGGGGTCGGTGTCTTCGGGGGGCGGGCGGATCACGGTGCGCTTCCGGCTGTTCGACGTCTATTCCGGCGCCGAGCTGGGCGAGGGGCTGCAACTGGCCGCCTCGGAGGGCAGCTGGCGGCGGCTGGCGCACAAGGTCGCCGATCAGGTCTATGCCCGTATCACCGGCGAGGGCGCCTATTTCGACAGCCGTGTGGTCTTCGTGGCCGAGGCCGGGCCCAAGAACGCCCGCCAGAAGCGGCTGGCGATCATGGATTATGACGGCGCCAACGTGCAGTTCCTGACCGATGCCTCGACCATCGTGCTGGCGCCGCGCTTCTCGCCTTCGGGGGATCGCATCCTCTACACCACCTTCGAGACCGGCTTTCCGCGGGTGAAGATGCTTGACGTCTCCTCGAGCGCGGGGTCGTTCCTGCCCGAGCAGCCCGGCACCATGACCTTTGCGCCGCGGTTCTCGCCCGATGGCAGCCGCGTGGTCTATTCGCTCGAGCAGGGCGGCAACACCGACATCTGGATGGTGGGCGTGAATGGCGGGGCGCCGATGCGCCTGACCAACACCCCCGCCATCGAGACCGCGCCGTCCTTCTCGCCCGATGGCAGCCAGATCGTGTTCGAGAGCGACCGCTCGGGCAGCCAGCAGCTTTACATCATGCCCGCCTCGGGCGGCGAGGCGCGGCGGATCTCGTTCGGCTCGGGGCGCTATGGCACGCCGGTCTGGTCGCCGCGCGGCGACATGATCGCCTTCACCAAGCAGGATGCCGGCCGCTTCCACATCGGCGTGATGCGCACCGACGGCACCGAGGAACGCCTGCTGACCAATTCCTTCCTGGACGAGGGGCCGACCTGGTCGCCCAACGGCCGCGTCATCATGTTCACCCGTGAAAGCGCCGGGGTGGGCGGCGAGCCGCGTCTCTATTCCGTGGACATCTCGGGGCGCAACCTGCGCCAGGTGCCCACCGCGGGGCCGGCGTCCGACCCGGCGTGGTCGCCGCTCCTGCCCTGAGCCGCGCCCGAAGGCCCCGGCCCTTGATGCCAAATCCCCGATGCTGCGTTTGCAGCATCGGGCCGACATGCTAAACTTGGCCACGCTCTGCGGGCCCAAATGGAAAGCGCAAGAAATGACCCTGTTTCCCAAAGTGATGATGATCTGTTCGGCGCTGGCCCTGGCCGCGTGCTCCAACCCCGACCGCTTCGGGGCGGGCGGCGGTGCGGGCGGCATGGGCGGCATCGACCAGTCCAGCCTCGGCGGCGCGAATGATCCGCGCAGCCCGGCCTATTTCAACCAGACCATCGGCGACAAGGTCCTGTTCGCCGTCGATCAATCCACGCTGTCGCCGCAGGCGCGCCAGACCCTGACCGGCCAGGCGCAATGGCTGGGCGCCAACACGCAATATTCCGCCATCGTCGAAGGCCATGCCGACGAGCAGGGCACGCGCGAATACAACCTTGCCCTGGGGGCGCGCCGCGCCAATGCGGTGCAGGAATTCCTGATCTCGCAGGGGGTGGCGTCGAACCGGCTGCGCACCGTCTCCTATGGCAAGGAGCGCCCGCTGGCGGTCTGCTCGAGCGAGGATTGCTATGCCCAGAACCGCCGTGCGGTGACGGTGATCTCGCTCGGCGCGGGCAGCTGAGGGCCGGGACATGCGCAGACGTCTTGTCCTGACCCTTGCGCTGATCCTGTCCGGCCCGCTCACCGGTCCCGCGCTGGCGCAGGACCGGGCCGCGACGCTGGCGGACATCCGTGCCGAACTGGGCAGCCTGGGCGCCCAGATCCAGGCCTTGCGCGGGGAGCTGGTGGCCTCGGGGCCCTCGGGGATCGCGGCGGCGGGCGGGGTCACCGCGCTTGAGCGGATGGACGCGATGGAGGCCGCGCTGACGCGGCTGACCGCGCGGTCCGAGGATCTGGAGAACCGCATCAACCGCATCGTGGCGGATGGCACCAACCGGTTGGGGGATCTGGAATTCCGGGTCTGCGAACTGGAACCCGCCTGCGATATCAACGCGATCGGGGCCACCGCGCCTTTGGGCGGGGCCGCGGCGGTGACGCCGGCGCCCCCGCCCGAAACGCCGGAAGGCGACGCCGATCAGGGCTCGATGGCGATCAACGAACAGGCCGATTTCGACCGGGCGCGGGAGGTGCTCGGTCAGGGTGACTTTCGCCGCGCCGCCGAGCTCCTTGCGACCTTTGCCCAAACCTACACGGGCAGCCCCCTGACCGCCGAGGCGATGTATCTGCGCGGGCTGGCGCTGTCGCGGGACGGCGATGCAACCGGGGCGGCGCGGGCCTGGCTCGATGCCTTTTCGGCCGCGCCCGAAGGGCCGCGGGCGCCCGACAACCTGCTGGGGCTGGGTCAGTCGCTGAACGCGCTGGGTCAGAAGGCCGAGGCCTGCACGACGCTGGGACAGGTGGGCGCGCGCTTTCCCGAGGCCCCCGCCGCCGCCGAGGCCGCCCGCGCGATGCAGGTCATCGGCTGTTCGTGAGCGCGAGCGCCACAGATCCGCACGCCGGGGCGCTGGACCGGGTCGAGGCCGCGGCGGACGCGGCCTTTTCCCTGCCCGAGGGGGCGGGCGGGCGCCGGCTGGCGGTCGCGGTCTCGGGCGGGGGCGATTCGATGGCGGCGCTGCATCTGCTGGCCGCGCGCCATCCTGTTCGGGCGGTCACGCTGGACCACGGCCTGCGCCCCGAAGCCGCCGCCGAGGCCGCGCAGGTCGCGCGCGCCTGCGCGGACCTCGGCGTGCCCCACACGGTTCTGCGCTGGACCGACAGGCCCGCGGGCGGCAACCTGATGGATGCCGCGCGCCGGGCCCGGCTGCGGCTGATCGGGGCCTGGGCGTGCGCCGAGGGGGTGACGGATGTGGTGCTGGCCCATACCGCCGACGATCAGGCCGAGACCTTCCTGATGCGGCTGGGCCGCGAGGCGGGGCTGGCGGGCCTTGCCGGGATGCGCCCGTCCTGGCACGAGGCGGGCGTGCGCTGGCACCGGCCCTTCCTGGGCGTGACGCGTGCCGATCTGCGGATCTGGGCGCGCGCCCAAGGGATCGCCTGGGCCGAGGATCCGACCAACGACAACCCCGCTTACCTGCGGGCCCGCGCGCGTCGGGCCCTGCGCGATCTGGCGCCCCTGGGCCTGCGCGCCGAAGGGCTGGCCGCGGTGGTCGCGCATCTTTCCGAGGCCGAGGAGGTCGTGCGCGCCGCCGCGCGCGGGGCGATGGCGGCACTGGCGCAGGTGGCGGCGGGCGATCTGGTGTTTGACGCGGCCGGCTTCGACGCCCAGCCGATGGAGATCCGCCGCCGCCTGATGCGCGCGGCCCTGGCCTTCGTGGGCGCGGCGCATGCGGCTGGCCCCGGTTATCCGCCGCGCGCGCGGGCGCTGGCCGCACTTCTGGCGCCGGCGGAATTCGACCGGACATTGGCGGGGTGCCGCATTCGCCGGGCCGGGGGCCGGCTGCGGGTGGCGCGCGAATTTCGCGCGGTGGCGGATCTGGTGGCGCCGGGGCCGGTCTGGGACCGCTGGCGCATCGCCGGGGCCCCCCTGCCGCCCGGCGCCACGATCAGGGCGCTGGGGCCTGCGGGCCTGGCGCGCCTGCCCGACTGGCGGGTGGGGGGGCTGCCGCGGCCCTCGGCGCTGGCCAGCCCCGGCATCTGGCAGGCCGACCGGCTTCTGGCCGCGCCGCTTCTGGCCCCCGGCGGTCCCTGGCGGGCCGAACTTCTTCACCCCGATCCGGCGCATTTTCTATTCCCGCATTGAACCCGCCCGCCGATTGCCTATTTTCTGCGACAAGCCCGCCCCGCCCGGTGCGGGGTGTGCAATTCTGACTTTGGAGGGTTTCCCTTGGGCAACGCACGCAATGTCGCCTTCTGGGTGGTGCTGTTCCTGCTGATTCTGGCGCTGTTCAATCTGTTCAGCGGCGGCCAGGCCACGATGAACGCGCAAAGCGTCAGCTACTCGGACTTTCTCGAACGCGTCGATAACGGAAACGTGAGCGCGGTCACTCTGGACGGCGAGGACGTGATCTTCATCGGCCAGGACGGTTCGCGCTTCACCACCGTCAAGCCCGAGAACGACGATATCACCGGGCGTCTGATCGACCACAATGTCGAGGTCCGCGTCGAGCGCCAGGAGCAATCCGGGATCATGTCGCTTCTGGGCGTGTGGATGCCCTTCCTGGTGCTGATCGGCATCTGGATCTTCTTCATGAACCGCATGCAGGGCGGCGGCAAGGGCGGGGCCATGGGCTTTGGCAAGTCGCGCGCCAAGCTTCTGACCGAGAAGCACGGCCGCGTCACCTTCGACGATGTGGCCGGCATCGACGAGGCCAAGGAAGAGCTGGAAGAGATCGTCGAATTCCTGCGCAACCCGCAGAAGTTCAGCCGTCTGGGCGGCAAGATCCCCAAGGGCGCGCTGCTGGTCGGCCCGCCCGGCACCGGGAAAACCCTTCTGGCGCGCGCCATCGCGGGCGAGGCGGGCGTGCCCTTCTTCACCATCTCGGGGTCGGATTTCGTCGAGATGTTCGTGGGCGTCGGCGCGTCGCGCGTGCGCGACATGTTCGAGCAGGCCAAGAAGAACGCGCCGTGCATCGTCTTCATCGACGAGATCGACGCCGTGGGCCGGTCGCGCGGTGTCGGCATCGGCGGCGGCAATGACGAACGCGAACAGACGCTGAACCAGCTTCTGGTCGAGATGGACGGGTTCGAGGCCAACGAGGGCATCATCATCGTGGCCGCCACCAACCGCCGCGACGTGCTGGACCCTGCGCTGCTGCGTCCGGGCCGCTTCGACCGCCAGATCCATGTTCCCAACCCCGACATCAAGGGCCGCGAGAAGATCCTGGGCGTGCATGCCGGCAAGGTGCCGACCGGCCCCGATGTCGACCTGCGCGTGATCGCGCGCGGCACGCCGGGCTTTTCCGGGGCGGATCTGGCCAACCTGGTCAACGAGGCGGCGCTGATGGCCGCGCGCGTCGGTCGCCGCTTCGTGACGATGGAAGACTTCGAGAACGCCAAGGACAAGGTGATGCTGGGGGTCGAGCGCCGGTCGATGGTGCTGACGCCCGAGCAGAAGGAAAAGACCGCCTATCACGAGGCCGGCCACGCCATCGTCGGGTTGTCGCTGCCCAAATGTGACCCGGTCTACAAGGCCACGATCATCCCGCGCGGCGGCGCGCTGGGCATGGTCGTCAGCCTGCCCGAGATGGACCGGCTCAACATGCACAAGGACGAGGCCAAGCAGCGCATCGCCATGACCATGGCCGGCAAGGCCGCCGAGATCATCAAATATGGCGAGGACTCGGTGTCGAACGGCCCGGCGGGCGATATCCAGCAGGCGTCCAGCCTGGCGCGCGCCATGGTCATGCGCTGGGGCATGTCCGACAAGGTCGGCAGCGTCGATTATGCCGAGGCCCACGAGGGCTATTCCGGCAATACCGCGGGTTTCTCGGTTTCGGCGCATACCAAGGAGCTGATCGAACAGGAGGTCCGCGACCTGATCGACGAAGGCTACCGCGAGGCCGTGCGCATCATCACCGAGCGCCGCGAGGAATGGGACCGTCTGGCGCAGGGGCTTCTGGAATACGAGACCCTGACCGGCGACGAGATCAAGCGCGTGATGAAGGGCGAGCCGCTCGATGGCGACGACGACGGCGACACGCCGAAATCGGCGTTGCCCTCGGTGGCCTCGATCCCGCGCACGCGGCCGGCGCGCGGGGCCGGTGACAGCACCCCCGAACCGCAGGCCTGAGCGGCCCCTCCGGGACGGGCGCAGAACGGCCAGGGGCCGGTCCTTCGGGGCCGGCCTTTGTCTTTGGCGGCGGGGGTTTGGCCGGCGCGCCTGCGGCAGTTTGGGCACGTTTCGGCGCGGCCTCCGGGGCGGGACACGACGCCCCCTTGCCTTTGCCGCGCGTCCGCGGCGGAATGGCAGCCAAGGACAGGGTCCGGCGCGCCTCCGCTGTGGGCGCCGGAACGCAATATCCCGCGGGAGGCGGAGGGCAGGATGGCGGATTGGAACCCGGAAAGTTATGCGCGCTTTGGTGGCCTGCGGCTGCGGCCGGCGCTGGATCTTCTGGCGCAGGTGCATCTGACCGCGCAGGGCGACGTGATCGACCTGGGCTGCGGCAACGGCCTGGTTGCGGGCGCGTTGCGCGCGCGCGCGCAGGGGCGGCGGCTGATCGGGGTGGATACCTCGCCGGCGATGCTCAAGGCCGCCTCCGGGACGGCGGCCTATTCGCGCCTGGTGCAGGCCGATGCGCGCGCCTGGATGCCCGAACGCCCGCCGGCGATGATCTTCTCGAATGCGCTGGTGCATTGGCTGGACGATCACGAGACGCTCCTGCGCCGGCTGGCGGGCTTCCTGGCGCCGGGGGGCATCCTGGCGGTGCAGATGCCGCGCCAGCACGGGGCGCCCTCGCATCGGTTCCTGCGCGATTTCGCCGCCGAGATGTTCCCCGACCGCTTCGATTTCACCGATTGGGAGCCGCCCGTCGCCGCCCCGGCCGAATATCACCGGATGCTGGCGCCGCTGGGCCTGCCCGATGTCTGGCAGACCGATTACGTCCAGCGCCTGGGCAAGGTGAAGCACGGCCATCCCGTGCGCCGCTTCACCGAGCCGACGGCGATGCGCCCCTTCCTCGAGCAGCTGACCGAGGACGAGGCGGGGGCCTATATCGCGCGCTATGACGCGGCGCTGGCGGCGGCCTATCCGCTGGCCGAGGACGGATCGGTCCTCTTCCCCTTCCGGCGGGTCTTCTTTACGCTGACGGTCCCGGGCTGACGGCCTGCCTGCCGCGGGGCAGGCAGGGCGCGCGTCCGGGCGCCCAGTCAACTCATGCCTGTCACCCCCTTGCCGGAAGCACGATGCCGCACCTGACCGATATCGAGATCGCCCGCCGCGCCGAAAAGCGCCCCCTGCCCGAGATTGCCGCCAAGCTGGGGATCCCCGGCGCGGCGCTGATCCCCTATGGCCATGACAAGGCCAAGATCGCGGCCGATTTCCTGCATGGGCTTGCCGACGATCCGGCGCGCAGCGACGGGCGGCTGATCCTGGTCACGGCGATCAACCCCACCCCCGCGGGCGAGGGCAAGACCACCACCACCGTGGGTCTGGGCGACGCGCTGGCGCGGATCGGCAAGCGCACCGCGATCTGCCTGCGCGAGGCCTCGCTCGGGCCGAATTTCGGGCTCAAGGGCGGGGCGGCCGGCGGCGGGCGGGCGCAGGTCGTGCCGATGGAGGACATGAACCTCCATTTCACCGGCGACTTCCACGCCATCGGCGCGGCGCATAACCTGCTGGCGGCGATGATCGACAATCACATCCACTGGGGCAACGCGCTGGGGATCGACCCGCGCCGGGTGACCTGGCGGCGGGTGCTGGACATGAACGACCGCGCCTTGCGCGACATCGTGGCGGGGCTGGGCGGGCCCGGCAACGGCCAGCCGCGCCAGACGGGCTTTGACATCACCGTCGCCTCCGAGGTCATGGCCTGCCTGTGCCTGGCGCGCGATCTGGCCGACCTTCAGGCGCGGCTGGGGCGCATCGTCGTGGCCGAGACCTTCGACCGCCGCCCGGTGCTTGCGCGCGATCTCAAGGCGCAGGGCGCGATGACGGTGCTCTTGCGTGACGCGATCCTGCCCAACCTCGTGCAGACGATCGAGCACACCCCCGCCTTCGTCCACGGCGGCCCCTTCGCCAATATCGCGCATGGCTGCAATTCGCTGGTGGCGACGCGCGCGGCGCTGCGGCTGGCCGATTACGTGGTGACCGAAGCGGGCTTTGGCGCCGATCTGGGGGCCGAGAAATTCCTGGATATCAAGGCGCGGATCGGCGGGCTGACGCCGGCGGCGGTGGTTCTGGTGGCCACGGTGCGCGCGCTCAAGATGCATGGCGGCGTGGACCGTGCCGATCTGGGGCGCGAGGACGTGGCCGCGCTGCGGCGCGGGGCGGCCAACATGGCGCGCCACATCCGCAACCTGCGCGGCTTTGGCCTGCCGGTGGTGGTGGCGGTCAACCATTTCGACGCCGACACCGAGACCGAGACGGCCGCACTGATCGACGCGGCCCGCGCCGAGGGGGTCGAGGCCATTTCCTGCCGGCACTGGGCCGAGGGGGCCGCGGGCGCCGAGGCGCTGGCGCATGCGGTGGCGGGCCTGTGCGACGGGCCGTCGGACTTCGCGCCGCTTTACCCCGACGAGATGCCGCTTCGGGAGAAGATCGAGACCATCGCTACCCGTATCTATGGGGCGGCGCGGGTCGAGATGGCGCCCGCCGTGGAACGCCAGCTTGCCGAATGGCAGGACGCGTTCGGGCATCTTCCGGTCTGCATGGCCAAGACCCAGGCCAGCTTCTCGGCCGATCCCGCGCGGCTTGGGGCGCCCTCGGACCACGTCGTCCCCGTGCGCGAGGTGCGGCTGGCGGCCGGGGCGGGCTTCGTGGTGGCGATCTGCGGCGAGATCCTGACCATGCCGGGCCTGCCGCGCCATCCCGCGGCCGAGAGCATCGGCCTGGACGGCGACGGCAACATCGTGGGGCTGTTCTGAGGGCGCGGCCCTTGTGAAGGCAGGCGGAACCGCGCTAATCCGCAGGCATAGAGGCGATCGGGCGACAGATGGGGGCGCGCATGGGCGGCACGGCAGAAATCATCGACGGCAAGGCATTCGCGGCGGGCCTGCGGGCCCAGATCGCCGAGAAGGTGGCAGCGCTCAAGGACGCGCACGGCCTGACGCCCGGTCTGGCCGTCGTGCTGGTGGGCGAGGATCCCGCCAGCCAGGTCTATGTCCGCTCGAAGGGCAAGCAGACGGTCGAGGTGGGGATGAATTCCTATGAACACCGCCTGCCCGAGACCACCAGCCAGGACGAACTGATGGCGCTGATCGCGCGGCTGAATGCCGATCCGTCGGTGCATGGCATTCTGGTGCAATTGCCGCTGCCCGGCGGTCTTGACGCCGAGGCGGTGATCAATGCGATCGACCCGGCCAAGGACGTGGACGGGTTCCATATCCTCAATGTCGGCCGGCTGGGCACGGGGCAAAAGGCAATGGTGCCCTGCACGCCGCTGGGCTGCCTGATGATGCTGCGCGACCATCTGGGGTCGCTCTCGGGGCTGAACGCCGTGGTCGTGGGGCGCTCGAATATCGTCGGCAAGCCGATGGCGCAGCTGCTGCTGGCCGAAAGCTGCACCGTCACCATCGCCCATTCGCGCACCCGCGATCTGGCCGCGGTCTGCCGGGGTGCCGATATCCTGGTCGCGGCGGTGGGCCGCCCCGAGATGATCCCGGGCGACTGGATCAAGCCCGGCGCCACCGTGATCGACGTGGGCATCAACCGTATCGAACGCGACGGGCGCAACGTTCTGGTGGGCGACGTCGATTTCGCCTCGGCGGTGCAGGTCGCGGGCGCCATCACCCCGGTTCCGGGCGGGGTGGGGCCGATGACCATCGCCTGTCTTCTGGCCAACACGCTGACCGCGGCCTGCCGCGCGGCGGGCCTGCCCGACCCCGAGGGCCTGACGCCCTGACGTCGCTGCGCGGGCCGGGGCGCCCGCTCAGGCCGGGTCGGCGGGGGGTGTCGGCTCGGGCGGGGCGGAAGGGGCGGAAACCGGGACCATCGTGCCCTGCATCAGCGCGACGACCCGCAGGCTGCCGTCCTCGGCCTGCGCGGCCACCTCGGCGGTCACCACGACCAGACGCTTGCCGGCACGGGCCACGCGCCCGCGGGCGATCAGCGCGCGGCCGGTGGCGGGCGACAGCAGGTTGATCTTCATCTCGGCGGTCATCACCTCGGCGTCCGGTTCCATCATCGTCAGCGCCGCATAGCCGGCCGCCGAATCGCCCAGTGCAAAGGTCAGCCCGGCATGGGCCGCGCCGTGCTGCTGGCTGGTCTCGGGGGTGATCGGGGCCGCGATCTCGCACAGGCCCGGCGACAGCCGCGCAAGCCGCGCCCCGAAGCTGCGCATCAGCCCTTGCCGGTCAAAGGACGCCTGCACGACCCGGCCGATATCGGTCCCGAGCAGATCTTGCGCCGTGTCGCTCATGGCAGGTTCCCCCTTGCGTCCTGTCCCCGTTTCCCGTGGCCCCACGTTTTCCGTGCTCCCCACCTTCCCGTGCTCCCCGCCGGCCCCGCCGCGCCGGCAGGCCGGGGGCAAAGGTCGCCAAGCTCGCACCGGATTGTGCATTCCTGCGCAGGGCGATAGCAAGCTGTCGTGGACGATCTGGCGCATCATCGCCGCCGCGGCCTCTATGAGGTCTGCCAGAGGCTTGTCACCGCCCCCGGCGCGCCTCTCGGCTGGGGCGTCGTCTCGGCGGTGGCGGTGCTGGCCGGCCCGCTGGGGTCGTTCGAGGCGCTCGGCTTTCTGGAGCGCCTGGCGATCTGGCCCGTGGTCATCGCGGTCTGCATCGCGGTGGGGTCGGGGCTGCGCCTTTGGGTCGAACGGCATGTGCCGGGCGAGATGGCGCAGGCGCTGTGGCTGGCGGGGCTGTGCGCGC
This sequence comes from Phaeovulum vinaykumarii, assembly GCF_900156695.1. Lineage (GTDB taxonomy): Bacteria > Pseudomonadota > Alphaproteobacteria > Rhodobacterales > Rhodobacteraceae > Bieblia_A > Bieblia_A vinaykumarii. The sequence continues at coordinate 614,183 of NZ_FTOM01000001.1, read as the reverse complement.
TGGTGCTGTGGCTGCCGCTGCATCTTCTGACCGGGCATATGATTGTGGACAGTCCTGCGCATCTGCCGCATGCGCTGACGGTGATGGCGCTGGTGGCGGTGTCGTCGCTGGGTGTGTCGGCCTTGCGCGGGCTGATGGCGCGGCCGGCCGGGGACAGCGGGTCGGCGCCGGCCACCGGGCCGCGGCTTCTGGCACGGCTCGCGCCGGCGCAGCGCCGGCCGGTGCTGCGGATCTCGGGGCGCGACCATTACGTCGAGGCGACGACCACGGCGGAAACGGCGCGGCTGCTCCTGCGCTTTTCCGATGCGCTGGCCGAGCTGGACGGGACCGAGGGTCTTGAGGGTGCACCGCTCGCATTGGGTGGCGCGGGGCTTTGTCACCGGCGGGCAGCGCGATGGCGGCCGCGCGACGCTGCATCTGGCCGATGGATCGACCGTGCCGGTCTCGCGTTGGTTCCTGCCGCAGGTGCGCGCCGCGGGGTTGCTCAGCGACGCGCCCCCTGCCGCGCCCCGTTCCGTCGGCCGCGCGCAGGGCTGAGCCCGGCCAGCGGCACGGCCAGCGCGCGATCCCCCGTCAGCACCGCCAGCGCATCGGCGCGCATCAGCCCCGCAAGTGCCGGATCGTCGGCGCTCAGCCCGCCGGTATAGGTGCCAAAGGCCGGCAGGATCACCCGGTCGCGGTCGATCAGGAAGGCCGGGCGCGCGCGGCCCGCGCCGATCCGGGCCTTGGGGTGGAAATGTCCCGAGATCTCGGCCCGCGCGCCGGGGCGGGCGATATGGCGCAGGACCAACGGGCCCAGGGTCATCGCCTCGGGGGCGCCGGCGGGGTCGTGGTTGCCCGCGATCCAGATCCAGTCGCGCCCCGCGCACAGGGTGGCCAGCTGCGCGGCCTCGGGGGGGGGCAGGGCGCGGGCGGCATCATCGTCGAAGGAATCGCCCAGCGCGATCACCCGCGCGGGCCGGGTGGCGGCGATCTCGGCGCCCAGGCGTTCGAGCGTCTGCGCGGTCTCGTAGGGGGGCAGCAGCGCGCCGCCCTGCCGGGCCATGCGCGCCGCCTTGCCCAGGTGCAGATCGGCCACGATCAGCGTGGCCAGATCGGGCACGAACAGCGTGCCCGCCGCGCGCGCCTCGAGCGCCAGGCCGCAGAGGGTGAAGCGAAACGACATGGCCCGGGGCGTGACCTGCGCGGGGGACGCTGTCAAGCCTGCCCCGTCTTGCCCGGAACCCTATCGCCCAGCCCGCCTTCGCCCAGCCCGTTTTCTTCCAGGCCGGCCTCGGCCATCAGCCGCGCGGCCTCGGCGGCCTCGAGGCGCGCGCGGCCCGCCCCTTCGATCGGCACCCGCCCCGCCTCGAGCAGGAGCGGCGCGATCAGGGGCGGCAGCCGGTCCAGCGCGCGGTGCTCGATCCGGCCGGCGACGCGCGCCAGCATCTCCTCGAGCCGCTCGAAGTCGATCAGCCCGCGCATCGCGGCCACGCGGGTCAGGCGCAGCATCAGGTGGTCGGGCTCGTGGCGGGCCAGCGTGTCATAGAGGATGTCCGACGAGAAGGTCGCCTGCCGCCCGCTCTTGCGCGCGCCGGGCCGGTTCGGGGCCAGAAGGCCCGCCACCGTCGCCACATCGCGGAAGGTGCGCTTCATCAGCGCATTGCCGCGAAGCCAACCCTCAAGCCCCGCGCGCAGCCCCTGCGCCGACAGAAGGGCGGCCGGATCGGGCGCGGGATCGACCGACCAGACCAGCGTGGCGTGATCCGAGGCGACGAAGCCCAAGGGGCCCAGCCCCGCCTCTTCCATGCGCTGGGTCAGCAGCAGGCCCAGCGTCTGTTGCGCATTGCGCCCGGCCAGGCCCCAGACCGCCAGATGCGGGCGCCCGTCCAGCGGGAAGGTCTCGATCAGCAGCCGCCCCATCCCCGGCAGCCCCGAGCGCGCCCCTTGCAGCGCGATCCAGTCGCGGCTGTCGGGGTCAAGCGGGGCGGGATCGGCCAGAAGGGCCGCCACCTCGGCGCACAAGGTGGCCGAGGTCGAGAACTTGCCCCCCGAATAGACCGCGATTCGCGGGATGCGGCCGGGCGCGGGGGTGACCTCGGCCACGGTCTCGCGCAGGGCGTCGAAGCGCACGACCTGCCCGCCGATCAGGAAATGCTCGCCGGGGCGCAGGGTGGCGGCAAAGGCTTCCTCGATCTCGCCCAGATCGGGGCCGCGGCGGGCGCGCACGCGGGTCATCTCGCGCCCGGTGATCGTGCCCAGGTTCATGCGGATGTCGCGGGCGCTGCGCGGGTCGCGCAGGCGCCACAGCCCGTCGCGGCAGACCAGCCGTTGCCAGCGGTCATAGGCGCGCAGGGCATAGCCGCCGGTGGCGCAGAAGCTCAGGCAATCGTCGAATTCGGCGCGGCTGAGGTCGACATAGGGCCCCGCGGCGCGGGCTTCGGCGAGCAGGGCGTCGGCGTCGAAGGGCCCGGCGCAGGCGGTCATCAGGATGTGCTGGCACAGCACCTCGCGCGCGCCGGGGCGGGGGGGCTCGGGCTCCAGCAGGCCCGCCGCCACCGCCCGCAGCGCGGCATGGCATTCGATGGCCTCGAAGCGGTTGGCGGGCACCAGGCGCGCCTTGGGGACATGGTCGGGGCGGTGACCGGCACGGCCGATCCGCTGCACCAGGCGCTTGACGTTTTTTGGCGCGCCGATCTGGATCACCAGATCCACCGCGCCCCAGTCGAGCCCCAGATCGAGGCTGCCCGTCGCCACCACCGCGCGCAGACGACCCGCGGCCATCGCGGCTTCGACCTTCTCGCGGGTGGCGCGGTCGAGGCTGCCATGATGAAGCGCAATGGGCAGGTTGTCGTCATTGGCCAGCCACAGCGCATGGAAGAACAGTTCCGCCTGCGCGCGGGTGTTGTGAAAGACGATCACCTGCCGATGCGCCCGGATCGCGGCCAGCACGGCCGCCACGGCATGGCGCCCGCCGCCCCCGGCCCAAGGCGCGGGCGGGGCGGGCAGGATGCCCAGATCGGGGGGCGGGGCCGCCTCTGCGCGCAGGATCTGCGTGCCGGCCGGGTCGAGGTAATCCGCGATGGCCTGGGGCGCGCCGACGCTGGCCGACAGGCCCACCACCCGCAGCCCCGGCGCCAGCCGCCGCAGCCGCGCCAGGCACAGCGCCAGCTGATCGCCGCGCAGCGTGCCCGCCAGCGCATGCACCTCGTCGACGATCACGCGCTTGAGGGGGGCGAAGGTCTGCGCGGCCTCGGGCTGGCTCAGCATCACCGCCAGGCTTTCGGGCGTGCTGAGCAGGATATGGGGCGGGTCGATGCGCTGGCGCCGGCGGCGCGATTGCGGGGTGTCGCCGGTGCGCGCCTCGATGCGGATGGGCAGGCCCATCTGGGCCACCGGCTGGTCGAGGTTGCGCGCCATGTCCGCCGCCAGCGCCCGCAGCGGCGAAATGTAAAGCGTATGAAGCCCCGCGCGCGGCGTCTCGCACAGATCGATCAGGCTGGGCAGGAACCCCGCCAGCGTCTTGCCCGCCCCGGTCGGCGCGATCAGAAGCGTTGACGCCGCGCCATCTGGGGCCGCCCCACCCGAGCCTGGCCCGGAGACCGCCAGCATCGCCGCCTGATGCGGCAGAAGCTGCCAGCCGCGCCCGGCCAGCCAGTCGGCGATCCGGGCGGGAAGCGGGGGCGTGGGGCCGGGCGAAGGCAGGGTGGGGGTCATCCGCGCGATCTGGGGCGGCGCGGGCGCGAAGGCAAGCCTATTTGGTCAGGATCAGCTTGCCCGCGCGGGTGATGCGCAAGGTGTAGGTCTGGCCGTTCAGCGTGATATTGGCCAGATTGCCGCCCTGGGTCAGGTCGGTGGCGTCATGGGCGGGCAGCGCGTCGGTGAAAGCGGTCTGGACGTTCATCGGGCGTTCTCGATCTTGTCAAGGAGATGGTCAAGATTGGCGGGACGGCAGTCGATGGTTTCGGCCACGACCTGCACCAGATCCCGCAAGGTGAAGGGCTGGCCTTCGGCGGGACGGGGCGGCCGGAACGGGTCTGGGGACTGCGGATCGGGCATGGGAACCTCCTTTGAACCCTCCTGTCGGTGCGCGTATCTGAATTCTGACTAAAAAGGTCGGGCATGTAAAGCCCCAGAATCCGCGGACCCGAGATCACGAAATCGCCAGCGCGGGGGGCGGGGCGGCACGGAAAAAGGCCCGCCGGAGGGGGCGGGCCTTTCGGGACAGGGCGCAAAGGAAGGCGTCAGCCCTGATCGTCGGGCCAGCGCCAGCCGGGGCGGCGGGGCACCCGCACCGCGATCATCGGCTTGAGCAACGGCGAGGCGAAGCGGCGCAGGTCCAGGGCCTCGTGCACGCCGACGGTGCGTTCGGTGCCGATCTGCGTCTCGACCAGCGCGCGCGAATAGAAGGGCGCGTCCAGCATCGACAGCACCTGGCGCGGCCGGAAGCCGCCATCGGCGCGGGTGTCGCGGCGCACGAACCAGCCCGAGCGCGCGAAATGCGCCTGGGGCGGCAATTCGTCGATCATGCGCACGCTGCCGTCGCGGTCGACCTCGATGCCCAGGGCGAAGGTCGAATCGTCCGCGCGCACGCCGTCGTAATAGACCGTGGCGCCGCGCGCGGTGGGAAAGCGGCCCCAGGTCCAGAAGTGGAAGTCATCCTCGAGCGCGGCAGTGCCGAAATTGGCGTCGAAATAGCCGTGCCCCTTCCAGACATGGCCCTGCGTCAGGTTCACCTCGATCTCGGCGGTGGGGGCGAAGGGGCGCCAGACATGGCTGCCCGAGGGCGTCAGCGCCAGTTCCACATTGGTCAGCGCGCTGGGCGTCAGCGTGATCGTGCCGCGCACCCGGCTGACATGCGGCATGGCCGAGATTTCCTCGACCTCGACGATCAGCTGCCGGCCGGTCCAATACATCCGCGACGGGCCCACGCGCAGCTCGTCTTCGGACTGGCGCAGCGCCGCGCGGCCGCGGTCGGTCATCGTGAAGCGGCCGTTGCGGCCATAGGTGGCCACGTTGATGCAGCAGTGATCCTCGGGGTTCTTGCGGCCCGACCAGCGATACCACGGCGAGAAGACCGAGCCGATGAAGCCGATCACCGAGACCGCGCGGTCGCCCTCCTCGGACACGCCGTCGAGATACCACCAGGCATAGCCGTCGGGCGGAACCTCTAGGTTGAAGCAAGGTCGTTCAAGATCGCCTCGGCCGCATGCCGGCCGGAGAGGGTTGCCATCGGCACCCCCGCCCCCGGATGGGCCCCGCCCCCCGCCAGATAGAGCCCCTGCACCCGGCTGCGCGCCCGCGGCCGCGCCATCGACGCCAGCAGCCCGTGTGGGGATCGCCCGTAGAGGGAACCTTGCGACGCCGGGAACAGCCCCGCGAATTCCGCCGGTGTCGTCAGCGTCCGCAGCTCCGGGCGCGGGCTGAAGCTCAGGCCGAAGCGCTCCATCCGGTCGAAGGTTTCCTTCAGGCATCGTTCTTTTTCTCCGGGTTCGGGGTCGGTCACGCCCGCGGGGACGGGCGGTCCGTTCATGATGATCTCGAAACGCTCGGCGCCGCCATCGGGAATGGTGTCGCGGCGGTCCTGCGCGCAGAGATAGAGCGTGGGGTCGGCAGGGGGCAAGCCGCGGTGGATGGGCAGGAACTCGGTCTTGGGATCGGCGCAGAAGAACAGGTTGTGATGGACAAGCGGCAGCCCCCTGGGTTCGGCCGCATAGGCCCAGACCCAGGCCGACAGGCTGCGCGGCTGCACGTTGCCGCGCGTGACCGCGCGCCGCACGTCACCGCCCAGAAGCCCGGTATGAAGCGCCGCCGGGTCGCCGTTGAAGACCACGATGTCGGCCGGCAGCGTGCCGGCATCGGTGACGACGCCCGTCACCTTGCCGTTGCGGGTCTCGATCTGGCGGGCGGGCGTGTCATAGCGGATCTCGGCGCCCTTCTTCTCGCACAGCCTGGCCAGCGTCTGCGCCAGCCGGTGCATGCCGCCCTCGACCGCCCAGACGCCGCGGGCCTCGGCCTTCCAGACCAGCGCCAGAACCGCCGGCGAGCCATAGGGCGTGCCCCCGACATAGGTCGCATAGCGCCCGAAGAGCTGGCGCAGGCGCGGGTCGCGGAAGATCCGGTCGGCCGCGCGCGCCAGCGTCACGCCGGGCAAGAGCATCGGCCAGATCGCCGAGCGTTCCATCGCCGCGCGCGCGATCTCGATGGAATTGGGGTCGCCCCGGCGCATCATCGGCACGTCGAAGGCGGTGTAGAGCTCGCCCGACAGTCGGTCGAAGCGGCGGAAGTCCGCCTCGGCCTGCGCCCCGCCCCAGTCGCGGATGAAGGCCGCGCTCTCGTCCACGTCGCCGGTCAGGTCGAGCTGCGAGCCATCCGTCCACCAATGCCGCGCCAGCACCTTCTGCGGGATCAGCCGCAGGTGATCCTCGAGCCGCTCGCCCACCAGGGAAAAGAGCCCGTCGAAGACATCGCGCAAGGTCAGCACCGTCGGCCCGGCATCGACCGGCCCGGCCTCCGACGGCAGGGTGCGCATGCGTCCGCCGGGCGTCGAACGCGCCTCGAGCAGGGTGACATGATGGCCCGCATGTGCCAGTCTGAGCGCCGAGGACAGCCCGCCCATGCCCGCGCCGATGACCACGATCCTCTGCGCCGGAGCGCCGCTTTGTCGCTGTCTCATGAGCCCCCTGCCTGCTTTGTCACGGGGGCGGATTGTTGACTCGCCCCGCAGGACTGTCCAGTATGATTTACAGTTCAGGTGTAAGTCTGGAATTACACCTTTTCCGCAGGAAATCCCGTGAAAGGGGCGCCATGGCACTGGAGACAAGGATTGAATCGGCGATCGCGAAGGCCATCGCCATCGGGCAGACGAACTGCTCGGACGTGGGGTGCGTCGCTCCGCCGCGGCTGGCTTCGGCGCTCGAATATGCCGTGACGCCGGGGGGGGCGCGCATCCGCCCGACCATCCTGCTGAGCGTGGCGATGGCCTGCGGGGACGACAAGCCGGTGCTGTCCGACACGGCGGCCGCGGCGCTGGAGCTGATCCATTGCGCCAGCCTCGTGCATGACGATCTGCCCGCCTTCGACGACGCCGACATGCGGCGCGGCAAGCCCACGATCCACATCGCCTACAACGAACCGCTGGCGGTGCTGTGCGGCGACAGCCTGATCGTGCTGGCCTTCGACATCCTGGCGCGGGCCGCCGACGAGGATCCGCGCCGCGCGCTGGCGCTGATCCGGTCGCTGGCCGCGCGCACGGGGATGCCGCAGGGCATCTGCGCGGGGCAGGGCTGGGAAAGCGAGGAGAGCGTGAACCTGGCGGCCTATCACCGGGCCAAGACCGGCGCGCTGTTCATCGCCGCCACCCAGATGGGCGCCATTGCCGCGGGTCAGGAACCCGAGCCCTGGACCGAGCTGGGTGCGCGCATCGGCGAGGCGTTCCAGGTGGCCGACGACCTGCGCGACGCGCTGTGCGACGCCGAGACGCTGGGCAAGCCGGCGGGGCAGGACGTGGTCCACGAACGCCCCTCGGCGGTGACCGAGATGGGCGTCGAGGGCGCGATCCAGCACCTGCGCGACATCCTGTCGGGGGCGATTGCCTCGATCCCGTCCTGTCCGGGCGAGGCCCAGCTGGCCGAGATGGTGCGCCGCACCGCCCAGCGGATGGTGCCCGCCGCCCCCGCCGACAAGGCCGGGGCCTGAACCATGGCCCAGCCGGCACCCGTGCCCGGCGCGTCCACCTGGACGGGCCGGATCAATCGGCTCATCGCCTCGCCCCGCTTTCAGGCGGTGATGGCGCGTCTGCCGGTGTTCAGCCGCATGACCCGCGCCGAGGGCGAGGCCATGTTCGGCCTGGTCCAGGGATTCGTGCAGAGCCAGGCGCTGTTGGCGCTGGTCGAGCTGCGGGTTCTGCACAAGATGGTGGAGGCGCCGGTGGCCCCGGCGCAGATCGCCCAGGACTGCGGCCTGTCCGAGAACCGCATGGCGCTTCTGATGCAGGCGGGCGCGGGGATGGGCCTTCTGCGCCGGCGCCGTGACGGCCGCTATGGCCTGTCGCCGCGCGGCGCGGCCTTTCTGGGGGTGCCGGGCCTCGAGGCGATGGTCCGCCATCATTCGGTGCTCTACCGCGACCTGACCGATCCGGTGGCCTTCCTGCGCGGCGAGACCGAGCCGGGGCTGGCAAAGTTCTGGCCCTATGTCTTCGGTGCCGAAGGGGCGGCCGACCCCGAGGTGGTGGAGGCCTATTCCAACCTCATGGCCGACAGTCAGGCGATCGTGGCCGACGACACGCTGGCGATGGTGGACCTGCGCCCGGTGCGCCACCTCATGGACGTGGGCGGCGGCACCGGGGCGTTCCTGACCGCGGTCGGGCGGAAGCATCCGCATCTGAAGATGACGCTCTTCGATTTGCCGGTGGTGGTCGAGGGCGCGACGGCGCGCTTCACCGAAGCCGGGCTGATGGACCGCGTGACCATCGTGCCGGGGTCGTTCCGCGACGACGCCCTGCCCGAGGGGCCCGATGCGATCAGCCTGGTGCGGGTGCTGTTCGATCACGCCGACGCAACGGTCGAGGCGCTGCTGGCGCGGGTCTTTGCCGCGCTGCCGCCCGGCGGACGCGTGATCGTCTCCGAGGCGATGGGCGGCGGTGACCGGCCGATCCCCGCGACCGATGTCTATTTCGCCTTCTATTGCGCGGCGATGCAGACCGGCCGGGTGCGTTCGGGCGCCGAGATCGCGGGGCATCTGTCGCGCGCGGGCTTCGTCGAGGTGAAGCCCCGGCGCGGCTTCCGGCCCTATGTCGCCTCGATCGTCACGGCGCGCAAACCGGGCAATCTGCCGGCCGCCTGACCTGCGACAACGGGTGCCCGCCGCGGGCGCCCGTAACAGCCGCCTTACATGTCAATTTGGATTGACACCTTTGACTGTAAGCCTAAAGTGACACCTGTTCCGGGGGCAGGGATCCGACTCGTGATTGCGGGTCGCGGCGGCCGTCCGGTCAATCCGAAGGAGATGTGCCGTGGAGACGAGAGCCGTCGTTCTGTCCGGACCGAAGGAGCTGGGGCTCGAACCGATTTCGCTGGTCGATCCCGGTCCCGGCGATCTGGTCGTGGAGATCGCGCATTCCGGCATCTCGACCGGCACCGAAAAGCTGTTCTGGTCGGGCACGATGCCCCCCTTTCCGGGCATGGGCTACCCGCTGGTGCCGGGCTACGAGGCCGAAGGCGTGATCCTGGAGGCCGGCCCCGAAAGCGGCTTCAAGGTCGGCGAACGGGTCTTCGTGCCGGGCGCCAATTGCTTCAAGCCGCGCGAATCGGGCCCGGTCTTCGGGCTGTTCGGCGGCGCCTCGAACCACCTTGTCACCGCCGCCGGCCGCGTCACCCGCATCGACGCGGGCATGGGCCCCGAAGGCGCGCTTCTGGCGCTGGCGGCCACGGCGCGGCACGCCATCACCGGCTTTGACCGCGCGCTGCCCGACCTGATCGTGGGGCATGGCGTTCTGGGCCGGCTTCTGGCGCGGCTGACGCTGGCCGCGGGCGCGCCCGCCCCCACCGTCTGGGAGATCAACCCCGCGCGGCAGGGCGGTGCCACCGGCTATGAGGTGCTGCACCCCGACAACGACCCGCGCCGCGACTACAAGGCGGTCTATGACGTCTCGGGCGATGCCGGTCTTGTCGACACGCTGATCGGGCGCATCGCCAAGGGCGGCGAGGTCGTGCTGGCGGGCTTCTACACCGCGCCGATCCAATTCACCTTCACGCCGGCCTTCCTCAAGGAGGCCCGGCTCCGCGTGGCGGCCGAGTGGGCGCCCGAAGACCTGCTCGCCACGCGGGCCCTGATCGAGGCCGGGGCGCTGTCCCTTGCGGGCCTTGTCACCCACACCAGCCCGGCCAGCGAGGCGCCCTCGGCCTACGAGACCGCCTTCACCGACCCGGACTGCCTGAAGATGATCCTCGACTGGAAGGCCACCCCATGAGCCAAGGCGACACCACCATTGCCGATATCGACCGGAATCTGCGGGACGAGGCGGCCGAAGACCCCTCGCTCGAGCTTCCCGAGAGCGAACCCACCAAGAAGACGCAGATCATTGCGATCTATGGCAAGGGCGGGATCGGCAAATCCTTCACGCTGGCCAACCTTTCGCACATGATGGCCGAAATGGGGCTGCGCGTGCTGCTGATCGGCTGCGACCCGAAATCGGACACCACGTCGCTGCTGTTCGGGGGCCGCGCAACGCCAACGATCATCGAAACCTCGACCAAGAAGAAGCTGGCCGGCGAAGAGGTCAAGATCGGCGACGTCTGCTTCAAGCGGGGCGGGGTCTACGCGATGGAGCTGGGCGGGCCCGAGGTCGGCCGCGGCTGCGGGGGGCGCGGCATCATCCACGGCTTCGAACTGCTCGAGAAGCTGGGCTTTCATGACTGGGATTTCGACTACGTGCTGCTCGACTTCCTGGGTGACGTGGTCTGCGGCGGCTTCGGCCTGCCGATCGCGCGCGACATGGCGCAGAAGGTCATCATCGTCGGCTCGAACGACCTGCAATCGCTCTATGTGGCCAACAACGTCTGCTCGGCGGTGGAATATTTCCGCAAGCTGGGCGGCAATGTCGGCGTGGCGGGCATCGTCATCAACAAGGACGACGGCACCGGCGAGGCGCAGGCCTTCGCGCGCGAGGCCAATATCCCGATCCTGGCCGCGATCCCGATGGACGAGGAACTGCGCCGCAAGTCGGCCGCCTATCAGATCGTGGGCACCAAGGCCGGCCCCTGGGGCGACATGTTCGAGGCGCTGGCGCGCAACGTGGCCGAAGCGCCGCCGCTGCGTCCGCGTCCGCTGAGCCAGGACGAGCTGCTGGGGCTGTTCTCGGCCTCGGAAACCGGGGCGGATTTCGAGCTGGAGCCCGCCACCGACGAAGACATGCGCGGCAAGAACACCGCGCCCAAGAAATCGCTCGAAGTGGTCTACGACGATGTCTGAGAGCGGCCTTGAAAGGGGGAGGGCGGCATGAGCGAAGGCGCCCCGATCGAATCCTTGGGCTGTGCCTCGAAGGATGAACTGACCGCAGCCGCCGAGGCGGCGGGGAATTCCGAACTGCTGGCGCGGTTCCGGGCGGATTACCCGATGGGCCCGCATGACAGGCCCCAGAGCATGTGCCCGGCCTTCGGGTCGCTGCGCACGGGGCTGCGGATGCGCCGCGTGGCCAGCGTCATCTCGGGCTCGGCCTGCTGCACCTACGGGCTGTCCTTCGTCAGCCATTTCTACGGCGCGCGGCGCTCGATCGGCTATGTGCCGTTCAGTTCCGAGACGCTGGTGACGGGCAAGCTGTTCGAGGACATCCGCGACGCGGTGCACCAGCTGGCCGATCCCGAACGCTATGACGCGGTGGTGGTGACCAACCTGTGCGTGCCCACCGCCTCGGGGGTGCCGCTGAAGCTTTTGCCCTCCGAGATCAACGGCGTGCGCGTCGTGGCGATCGACGTGCCGGGCTTTGGCGTGCCGACCCATGCCGAGGCCAAGGACGTGCTGGCCGGCGCGATGTTGTCCTATGCCCGCCGCGAGGCCGAGGCCGGCCCGGTGCCGGCGCCCGCCTCGGGGCGCGCCGACCGTCCGACGCTGACCCTTCTGGGCGAGATGTTCCCGGCCGATCCGGTGATGATCGGGGCGCTTTTGGCGCCGCTGGGGCTGGCCGCGGGGCCGACCGTGCCCGCCCGCGAATGGCGCGAGCTTTATGCCGCGCTCGATTGCGGCGCGGTGGCGGCGATCCACCCGTTCTACACCTCGGCCATCCGCGAGTTTCAGACCGCCGGCCGCAAGGTCGTGGGCTCGGCGCCGGTCGGTGTCGACGGCACCCATGACTGGCTGGCCGCGGTGGGCGACGCCTTCGGCGTGCCCGCAGCCCAGGTCGAGGCGGCGCAGAACGCCTTCCTGCCCGCGATCCGCGGTGCGCTGGCGCAGGCCCCGATCAAGGGCACGATCACGCTGTCGGGCTATGAGGGCTCGGAGCTGCTGGTCGCGCGCCTGCTGATCGAGAGCGGCGCCCATGTCCCCTATGTCGGCACCGCCGTCGGGCGCACGCCCTGGTCCGACCCGGACCGCGAATGGCTCGAATCGCGCGGCGTGACGGTGAAGTTCCGCGCCTCGCTCGAGGATGACACCGCCGCGATGGAGGCGATCCGCCCGGATCTGGCCATCGGCACCACGCCGGTCGTGCAGAAGGCCAAGGCGATGTCGATCCCGGGGCTGTATTTCACCAACCTGATCTCGGCGCGTCCGCTGATGGGGCCGGCCGGGGCCGGCAGCCTGGGGCAGGTGGTCAATACCGCCATCGCCGGCAAGGAACGCATGGAAACCATGAAGGAATTCTTCGCCGGCGTGGGCGAGGGCGATACCGCCGGCATCTGGGAGGGAGAGCCCAATCTCCGCCCCGATTTCCGCGCGCTGCACCAGAAGAAGCTGGAAAAGGCCCAACGCGCCGCCAAGGCAGAGGAGATGATCTGAGATGACGCTGATCCTCGACCATGATCGCGCGGGCGGCTACTGGGGCGCGGTCTATGCCTTCTGCGCCGTGAAGGGCCTTCAGGTGGTGATCGACGGCCCCGTGGGCTGCGAGAACCTGCCCGTGACCTCGGTGCTGCATTACACCGACGGCCTGCCCCCGCACGAGCTGCCCATCGTGGTGACCGGCCTCGGCGAGGAGGAGCTGGGCCGCGAGGGCACCGAGGGCGCCATGTGGCGCGCCTGGAAGACGCTCGACCCGGCCTTGCCCGCCGTGGTGGTGACCGGCTCGATCGCCGAGATGATCGGCGGCGGCGTCACGCCCATGGGCACCAACATCCAGCGCTTCCTGCCCCGCACCATCGACGAGGACCAATGGGAAGCCGCCGACCGGGCGATGACCTGGATCTTCTCGGAATTCGGGATGACCAAGGGGCGCATGCCGCGCGAGGCCAAGCGCGAACCGGGCGCCAAGCCACGGGTCAACATCCTGGGGCCGATGTACGGGGTTTTCAACATGGCCTCGGACCTGCACGAGATCCGGCGCCTGGTCGAGGGAATCGGGGCCGAGGTGAACATGGTGATGCCGCTGGGCGCCCATGTCGCCGAGATGCGCAACCTGGTGAATGCCGACGTCAACATCGTCATGTATCGCGAATTCGGGCGCGGTCTGGCCGAGGTTCTGGGCAAGCCCTACCTGCAAGCGCCGATCGGGCTTGATTCGACCACGAAGTTCCTGCGCAAGCTGGGCGAGCTTCTGGATCTGGACCCCGAGCCCTTCATCGCCCGCGAGAAGCATTCGACGCTGAAGCCGCTGTGGGATCTGTGGCGATCCGTCACGCAGGACTTCTTTGCGACGGCGAATTTCGGGATCGTGGCCTCGGACACCTATGCCCGCGGCATTCGGTCCTTTCTCGAAAACGATCTCGGATTTCCGTGCAGCTTTTCCGTTTCGCGCAAGCGGGGGGAAAAGACCAATAACGAATCCGTGCGTGCAGCCCTGCGACAGCATCGTCCGCTGATCGTCTTCGGGTCGATCAACGAGAAAATTTACCTTGCAGAACTGCGCTCTGGGCATGGTCCGGCGCCGGTTTTCATCCCAGCTTCCTTCCCCGGCGCGGCGATCCGCCGCGCGACGGGCACCCCCTACATGGGCTATGCAGGAGCAGTGTGGTTGGTGCAGGAAGTTTGTAACGGTTTGTTCGATGCTCTGTTCCAGATCTTGCCTCTGGGAAGTGACCTCGACAGCGCCGAAGCGACCCCGGCAACACTGCGCAGGGATTTTCCGTGGGACGCCGATGCCCAGGCCGAACTGGACCGCATCGTGGCCGAACACCCGATCCTGACCCGGATCAGCGCCGCGCGCGCCTTGCGCGATGCAGCTGAGAAGGCGGCGCTCGAAGCGGGTGCTGAAAGGGTCGTCAAAGAGACCGTCGAGGCCTTGCGTGGCAAGGTTTCGATCTGACAAGGGGGATGAAACGATGACCGATCAACTCGGTGCACCCAGAGCCAAGGCCCACCGTGCGCAGCGGCTCGAATACAAGGTGTTCTTCGTTCTGATCTTCATGATCACATTGCCCTTCACCCTTCTGGGGTGGGCGCTCTCGCCGGTTCTCGGCGGTCGAGCCCCGGTCCAGGGGCCCGTGGCACGCGCGCTTGAGGAAGCGGGCGCGATCACGCCGATGATTTTCCTCGCCTGAAAGGGCGGGATACCGCTTTCGCCGCCCATGGTGGGCGGTGGAAATTCGGGGGGGCAGCCCGCCCGACCCGTAAACCCGGCCGCGGGGTGCGCGGCTTCAGTCTGACGATCCGGAGGATAATATGGCTGATAAAGACCTGAGCTTCACGGGGCTCACCGACCAGCAGGCGCAAGAACTGCATTCCGTGTACCTGAATGGCCTGTGGCTGTTCGTTGCGGTTGCGATCGTCGCGCACCTGGCCGTGTTCATCTGGAATCCGTGGTTCTGAGGAGGACTAAGACATGGCGAACTTCTACAAGATCTGGATGATCTTCGACCCCCGTCGCGTTTTCGTCGCGCAAGGCGTCTTCCTGTTCCTGCTCGCGGTGATGATCCACCTGATGCTGCTGAGCAACCCGGGCTTCAACTGGCTCGACCTCTCGAACGCGAAGTACGAGCGCGTCGCCGCCGAATAATCGGGAAAACCCGTTGTCGCGGGCGGTCCCGGTCGCCCGCGACACCAGAACAATCGGCATCGAGGTCCCAAAGCTGAAAGCTTCGGGCCGACAGAAAGCGGAGAGTGAAGCATGGCATTGCTCAGCTTCGAACGAAAATACCGCGTGCCGGGCGGCACGCTGATCGGCGGGAACCTGTTTGACTTCTGGGTCGGCCCTTTCTACGTCGGCTTCTTTGGGGTCACCGCGATCTTCTTCGCGGCTCTGGGCACGCTGATGATCCTCTTTGGAGCATCGTTGGGTGACACCTGGAACCCGCTGTTGATCTCCATCAACCCGCCCCCCCTTGAATATGGCCTTCATGGAGCTCCGCTCCGCGAGGGTGGCATCTGGCAGATCGTGACGATCTGCGCGATCGGGGCCTTCGTGTCCTGGGCTCTGCGCGAAGTCGAAATCTGCCGCAAACTGGGCATTGGCCTGCACATCCCCTTCGCCTTCGCTTTCGCGATCCTGGCTTATGTCTCGATCGTGGTGATCCGTCCGGCGCTGATGGGGGCCTGGGGCTACGGCTTCCAGTATGGCGTGTTCACGCACCTCGAGTGGGTGAGCAACACCGGCTACCAATACGGTAACTTCCACTACAACCCGCTGCACATGCTCGGCATCAGCCTGTTCTTCACGACCACGCTGGCGCTCGGTCTGCATGGCGCGCTTGTCCTTTCGGCCGCCAACCCCGAGCCGGGCAAGGAAATGCGCACCCCCGATCACGAAGACACCTTCTTCCGTGACCTCGTGGGCTATTCGATCGGCACGCTGGGTATTCACCGTCTGGGCCTTCTGCTGGCTCTCAATGCTGCCTTCTGGTCGGCTGCCTGTATCATCGTTTCCGGTACGGTCTGGTTCGATCCGTGGGTCGACTGGTGGAACTGGTGGTACGACCTGCCGTTCTGGGCCGACCTGTAAGCGGAGGAACCTGAAATGGAATATCAAAACATCTTCACGCAGGTTCAGGTCGCCGGCAAACCCGAGATGGGTCTGACCGAAGAGGTCGACCTCTCGAGCCGCACGACCGGCACCACCAGCTCGACGCTGGCGGGTTACTTCGGCAACGCGCAGATCGGCCCGATCTACCTGGGTTCGCTGGGCATCGCCTCGATCATGTTCGGCGCCATGTGGTTCCTCCTCGTTGGCATCGACTTCCTGCGTCAGGCCGATTGGTCGCCCGTGATCTTCATCCGCGAGCTGTTCCGCGCTGGCATGTTCCCGCCGCCCGAGGAATATGGCCTGGGCTTTGCGCCCCTGTGGGACGGTGGTCTGTGGATCATCGCGTCGTTCTTCCTGATGCTCTCGGTCCTGCTGTGGTGGGCCCGCACCTACAAACGTGCGGCTGACCTGGGCATGGGCAAGCACACCGCCTGGGCCTTTGCCGCGGCGCTGTGGCTGATGTTCTGCCTGAGCTTCTTCCGTCCGATCCTGATGGGATCGTGGTCGGAAGCCGTGCCCTACGGCATCTTCCCGCACCTGGATTGGACGAACAACTTCTCGCTCATTCACGGGAACCTGTTCTACAACCCCTTCCACGCGCTTTCGATCGCCTTCCTCTACGGTTCGACCATGCTCTTCGCCATGCACGGCGCCACCATCCTTGCGGTGTCGCGTCTGGGCGGCGAGCGCGAGCTGGAGCAGATCGTCGATCGCGGCACCGCGGCGGAACGTGCGGCTCTGTTCTGGCGCTGGACCATGGGCTTCAACGCCACCATGGAAGGCATCCACCGCTGGGCCTGGTGGTTTGCGGTTCTCACCCCGCTGACCGGTGGTATCGGCATCCTGCTCTCGGGCACGGTCGTCGAAAACTGGGCGCTCTGGGCCGAGATCCACGGCTTCAAAGCTCCGCTGTGATCCAGGAGGACCGGTACAATGGCTGAGAAACACTATCTCGAAGGCGCCACCAAGGCGGACATGGCGAAACTCGCCGCCACGGAGATGGGCAAGGGCATGGGCTATTCGGCGATCGTCTTCGTCGGTGTGACCTTCTTCGTCCTGTTCTTCACCTTCTTCGGTTCGTTCATGAGCGAGCGCACCCGCGAGGCGCCCTATCCGAACACCATCTTCCCCGTGAACGTGATGGACGGTAAATAAGACGCCGGCAGGCGCCCCCGGGCGCCAGGCCGAACCAATCGGGGCAGTCCTTCCGGGCTGCCCCGATTTTCGCATTTCGGGCCTCCCGCCCGCGGCGGTCCGGGCCGCGGCTGCGCGGCGATCCGGCGGCGCGGGCGGGGCCGCAGCCCAGATCATGTCTGGACAAGCGCGCCTGACACTTTAGCTTCGTTCCAGATTGCAGCCCAAAGCCGAGCCCGCCATGATCCCCGAAGACCACCCCGCCGCCCAATCCGACACGCCGCACCCCGACGCACCAGCATCCGGCGCACAGGCCACAGCCCCGGCCCTGCCCGACACGCTGGGCACGCCGCTTCTGGACCGGATCAGCGGGCCGGCCGATCTGCGCGGGCTGAGCGATGCCGAGCTGGTCGCGCTGGCCGATGAGCTGCGCCGCGAGGTGGTGGCCGATGTGGCGCGCACGGGCGGGCATCTGGCCTCGTCGCTGGGGGTGGTCGAGCTGACCGTCGCGCTGCATGCGGTGTTCAACACGCCCGCCGACAAGCTGGTCTGGGACGTGGGCCACCAATGCTACCCGCACAAGATCCTGACCGGGCGGCGCGCGGCGATGGCGGGGCTGCGCCAGAAGGACGGGATCTCGGGCTTCACCAAGCGCGCCGAAAGCCCCTATGACCCCTTCGGGGCGGCGCATTCCTCGACCTCGATCTCGGCGGCGCTGGGGTTTGCGCAGGGCCGCGAGCTGGGCGCGCCCACGGGCGATGCGATCGCGGTCATCGGGGATGGCTCGATCACCGCGGGCATGGCCTACGAGGCGATGAACCATGCCGGCGATCTGGGCACGCGGCTGTTCGTGATCCTGAACGACAACGACATGTCGATCGCGCCGCCGGTGGGGGCGATGTCGCAATATCTGACCCGGCTGGGCGAGACCCTGCCGCTGGCTGCGCTCAAGCAGGTGGCTGACGGTGTGGAATCGGCGCTGCCCGGCCCCTGGCGCGAGGGGGCGCGGCGCGCGCGGCGTCTGGTGACAGGGCTTCAGGGGGGCGCCACGCTCTTCGAGGAGCTGGGCTTCACCTATATCGGTCCGGTCGACGGCCATGACCTGCCCGAGCTGCTGGCCTGCCTGCGCGCGGCGCGGGCGCGGGCCGACGGGCCGGTGCTGATCCATGTCCAGACGGTCAAGGGCAAGGGCTATGCCCCCGCCGAGGCCGCGCCCGACACCTATCACGGGGTCGGCACGTTCGACCCGGCGACGGGGGTGGCGAAATCCAAGCCCGCGAATGCGCCCTCCTATACCTCGGTCTTCGGGCAGGCGCTGACCGCGGCCGCCGGGCGCGACCCCTCGATCATCGGGATCACCGCGGCCATGCCCTCGGGGACGGGGCTCGACATCATGGCGCGCCAATTCCCGCGCCGGGTCTTCGACGTGGGCATTGCCGAACAGCATGGCGTGACCTTTGCCGCGGCGCTGGCGGCGGCGGGGCTGCGGCCCTTCTGCGCGATCTATTCGACCTTCCTGCAACGCGGCTACGACCAGGTGGTGCATGACGTGGCGCTTCAGGGTCTGCCGGTGCGCTTTGCCATCGACCGCGCGGGGCTGGTGGGGCAGGACGG
The DNA here is from genome assembly GCF_900156695.1 of Phaeovulum vinaykumarii. Classification (GTDB taxonomy): domain Bacteria; phylum Pseudomonadota; class Alphaproteobacteria; order Rhodobacterales; family Rhodobacteraceae; genus Bieblia_A; species Bieblia_A vinaykumarii. Next base: position 595,849 of record NZ_FTOM01000001.1, on the reverse strand, counting down.
CGCCACCCATGCCGGCAGCTTCGACATCGCCTTCCTGGCGAACCTGCCGAACATGGTGGTGATGGCCGCCGCCGACGAGGCCGAGCTGGTCCATATGGTCGAGACCGCCGTGGCCCATGACGACGGGCCCATCGCGTTTCGCTATCCGCGCGGCGCGGGCCGGGGCGTGCCGATCCCCGAACGCGGCGAGGTTCTCGAGATCGGCCGGGGCCGTATCCTGCGCGAGGGGACCGATGTGGCGATCCTGTCCTATGGCGCGCATCTGGGCGAATGCCTGGCCGCGGCCGAGGCGCTGGCGGGGCAGGGCATCTCGGCCACCGTGGCCGATGCACGCTTTGCCCGCCCGCTCGACACCGATCTGATCGACCGGCTGGTGGCGCATCACGGCGGGCTGGTGACGGTGGAGCAGGGCGCCTCGGGCGGTTTCGGCGCGCATGTGCTGCACCATCTGGCGGCCTCGGGGCGGCTGGACGGCGGCCTGCGCGTGCGCACGATGATGCTGCCCGATCGCTTCATCGACCAGGCCAGCCCGGCCGAGATGTATGCCGAAGCCGGCCTGACCGCCGGCGACATTGCCGCCACCGCACGCGTGGTTTCGGGGCGCGGATGACAGGGCCGGGGCGCGCCCGAGACAGCGCCCCCTGCCCGAAGGACAGTGGCGCCGCGCGACGCCCAAAATGAAAAAGGCCCGTGACCGGTCCCGCAAAGGGGCGCCGTGTCACGGGCAGAACGGCCACCAACGGGATGTGGCCAGTGTTTCCGACACTGCGCGATGCGCAGACAGGAACGCGGGAATTCAGGGGGCGGCGTCAGCGGCGCCGTGCGACGGTCTCGATCTCGGCGCGGGTCAGGCCGATGTCGTCAAGCTCGCGGTCCGAAAGCATCTGCAAGGCGGCGCGGGTATGGCGGGCGTCATTCCACGCCTCGAAGGCCGTCACCAGCGGCTGGAGAAAACCGGCCAGACTGTGCCGTCGCGTGCCATGGGCGATGTCGAAAACGGACATCTTGGCCCTCCTTTCCGTGTTCACAAACTGCGTGTCTTGCGGGCATCGGTGCCCCTTGGGTGCTAGATTGATCGGACAATCAACAAAGGCAAGGGGTGGAAATTCAGCCCCGAGATGCGATTTCTGCATGGGTTTTCGGTGTGTTAAGCAGCTGCTACGGCAGTGTTGCGCTTCGTGAATGTCAGGGCCGAAAACCGGTCGCTTTCGGTCGGGCGAATGTCGAAAACCGACATCGCGTCAGCGACCTCGTGCATGTCGCGTGATTGTGCCGCTCTTTCGGATGTTCGCTTTTCGTGCTAGTCAGGGACAAAAGGCCACAGGCGCCGCGGCGGCTTTTCGCGGGGTCCGGCGGCGCAGAGGCGGCAGGGGCAGGGGACCGGCATGCGGGTTTTGGGAATCGATCCGGGGTTGCGCAACCTCGGCTGGGGCGTGATCGAGGTGGACGGGCCGCGGCTGCGCCATGTCGCCAACGGCATCATCCATTCGGCGGGCGACGATCTGGCCCGGCGTCTCGTGGCGCTGCATGCGGGCCTGACCGAGGTGCTGCGCGAACACGCCCCCGACACCGCCGCGGTCGAACAGACCTTCGTCAACAAGGACGCCGTGGCCACGCTCAAGCTGGGTCAGGCGCGGGGCATCGCGCTTCTGGTGCCGGCGCAGGCGGGGCTTGAGGTCGGGGAATATGCCCCCAATGCGGTCAAGAAGGCCGTGGTGGGCGTGGGCCATGCCGAGAAGCGCCAGGTCGAGCATATGGTGCGTTTCCAGCTGCCGGGGGTGGATCTGGCCGGGCCCGACGCGGCCGATGCGCTGGCGGTGGCGATCTGCCATGCCCACCACCTGCAAGGGGCGGGCCGCATGGCGCGCGCGCTGGGGCAGGCGGGCCGGGGTGTGGCGCGGGCCGGGGGCGTGGCATGATCGGGCGGCTGTCGGGCGTGATCGTCCACCGGGCGATGGACCATGTGATGATCGACGTGCGCGGGGTGGGCTATATCGTCCATGTCTCGGCGCGCACGGCCGCCAGCCTGCCGCCGGTGGGCGAGGCCTGCATTCTCTACACCGACCTTCTGGTGCGCGAGGATCTGCTCCAGCTTTTCGGCTTTACCAGCCTGATCGAGAAGGAATGGCACCGCCTGCTGACCTCGGTGCAGGGGATCGGCGCCAAGGCGTCGCTGGCCATTCTGGGCACGCTGGGGGCCGAGGGGGTCTCGCGCGCGGTGGCGCTGGGGGATTGGGGGGCGGTGCGGGCCGCGCCCGGTGTCGGGCCGAAGCTGGCGCAGCGCGTGGTGATGGAGCTGAAGGACAAGGCGCCCAATGTCATGGCGATGGGCGCGACGCTCAGCGTCGATGTCACCCCCGCCGCCGAGGATCCCGATCCGCCCGCCCCGCGCCGCGGCAAGGCGGCTGCGGCCGCCGCTGCGCCTTCGGGGGCCGCTGCGGCGCAGGCCGACGCGCTCTCGGCGCTGGTGAACCTGGGCTATGGGCGCTCGGAGGCGGCCTCGGCGGTGGCTGAGGCGGGTGGAGGGGGCGAGGCCGAGACCGGCGCGCTGATCCGCGCGGCGCTGCGGCTGCTGGCGCCCAAGGGCTGAGGCGCGGAAGGGGGGTGAACGGAAGGGGCGGGACGCTTCGTCCCCTTGCCGGGCCGCGGGCCCCTGCCCATATCCGACGCAACGGGGGCGGCCCGCCCTCGCGTAGCTAGGGAGAGTGTCAAGAGATGTTCCGGACCGCATTGCTCATGGCCGCGATGACGGCGCTGTTCATGGGCCTGGGCTATCTGGTGGGCGGCACGACCGGCATGGCGATTGCGCTGGTCTTTGGCGGGGTCACCAATATCTGGGCCTGGTGGAATTCGGACCAGATGGTCCTGCGGATGCACAATGCCCGGCCGCTGCCGCCCGAGGCCGCGCCCGATCTGCATGCCATGCTGACGCGGCTTTGCGCGCGCGCGGGCCTGCCGGTGCCTGCGCTCTATCTGATCGAGACCGACCAGCCCAACGCCTTTGCCACCGGGCGCGACCCCGACCATGCCGCCGTGGCGGTGACGCGCGGGCTTCTGGCGACGCTGGGCCGCGACGAGATCGAAGGCGTGATCGCCCACGAGCTGGGCCATATCAAGGCGCGCGACACGCTGACCATGACCATCACCGCGACGCTGGCCGGTGCCATCTCGATGCTGGCCAATTTCGCGCTGTTCTTCGGCGGTGGCGATGACGAGGACCGCCCGCTGGGCCCGATCGGGGCGATCGCGCTGATGATCCTGGCGCCGATGGGGGCGATGCTGGTGCAGATGGCGATCTCGCGCGCGCGGGAATACGAGGCCGACCGCGCCGCCGCCGAGATGACCGGCGCGCCGATGGCGCTGGCCTCGGCGCTCAAGCGGATCGAGGCGCTGGCGCGCGGGCAGGTGATGGCCTCGGCCGAACGCAACCCGGCCTCGGCGCATGTGTTCATCTCGAACCCGCTGTCGGGACGCGGGGCGGACAATCTGTTCGCCACCCACCCGGCCACCGAAAACCGTGTGGCGGCGCTGGCGGCGCTGGCCGCGGATCAGCAGCCGCGGCGGATGGACACGGCGCGGCCCCGAACGCAGCCCACCCCGCAGCGTCCAGCGCAGACGCGTATCCCGCGGGTGGGGCGCAACAAGGGGCCGTGGAGCTGAGACCGGCCGCCGGACGGGGGCGGCCCCGGCGGGTCTTTCAGCCCGCCTCGTCCTCGGCCGCCAGATCGAGCGCCGGCGCCGGTGCCGCCAGATCGGTGATGCCCAGGGGCCGCGTCGGGCGCGCCAGGCGGTTGCGCACGACCCAGATCAGGCGCTCCTCGGCGCGGGTGATCGCCACATAGGCCAGCCGTTTCCACAGCGGCAACCCGGCCTCGGACCGGCCGGCCCGCGCGGCGGCATAGATGTCGGGGGCAAAGACCTGCACCGACGGCCACTGGCTGCCCTGCGCCTTGTGGATGGTGACGGCGGCGCCATGCAGGAACACCGCCCCCATGCGCGCGGCGAAGGGAATGAAGGGGTCTTCCTCGTCGGGGCTCTCGATCTTGACGATCGAGGCCGCCGAGAGCCGCGGATCCTCGGCGCCCAGCACATGCAGCCGTGAAAAGCCCGGCTTGCGCCCCGGCCCCAGATAGATCACCTGCGCCCCCTTGATGAGGCCGCGCGCCTCGAGGTCGATGCGCTTCTTGCGGTGCTTGAGGGGCAGCTCGATCCCGTCGCAGATCAGCGGCTCGCCGGGCAGCAGCTCTTCGGTGGTGGCGCCATGTGCGGTGCGGAAGGCCGCGATCAGGCGCACCCGCGTGGCATTGCGCCAGACCAGGACCGGCGAGCGCGCCATCAGATCGGCGTCCACGCGCTCGGCCCAGATCACGCGGGGATCGCGCGCGGCCGCGGTTTCGATCATGCGCTCGAAATCCTCGAAGCGCAGGTCGGGATCGGCCAGCGCATGGGCCAGATCCAGGATCGGATTGTCGTCGGCCTGCCGGTGAATGCGCGCCAGATGCACGCGCTGGGGCGCGGCCAGCTTCTCGAAGACCATCTCGCCCGAGGCCCCCACCGGCGCCAGCTGCGCGGGGTCGCCGAACAGGATCAGCGTCGGGAAGATCTCGCGCAGGTCGTCGAACTGGCGCTCGTCCAGCATCGAGGCCTCGTCGACGAAGCCCACGTCCAGCGGATCCTCGCGCCGCTTCCAGCCGCGGATGAAATCCGACCCGCGCAGCCCCGCCGCCGCCAGCGCACCGGGGATCGACTTGACCTGATCGTGGAACGCCTTGGCGCGGTCCAGCGCCTCCTCGGTCAGATCCTTGACGCCCAGCGTCTCGAGACGGGGGCGTTCGCCCTGACCGGCCAGCCATTCGGCAATGGCCTCGTATTGGGGGTCGTAGATCGGGGTATAGAGAATGCGGTGGATCGTGGTGGCCGGCACCCCGCGTCCGCGCAGCACCGAGGCGGCCTTGTTGGTGGGCGCCAGGATCGCGAGCGTCCGGCGGTCCTTGCGACGCTTGCCCTCCCAGTCGCCCGAGACGACCTCGACCCCGGCCTCGGTCAGCGCGCGCGCCAGCTGCGCCAGAAGCATGGTCTTGCCCGAGCCCGCCTTGCCGGTGATGGCCAGAACCCGCGCCGTGCCCCCTTCGGGCAGGAGGGTGCCGTCGAGAATGTCGATCCCCGCCGCCTCGAGCGCCCCCGCCACCCGGTCCCAGGCCTCGGCCTGATCGGGCGAGAACTGGAGCGCCGGGGCGGGCGCGACGGTGGGGTCGTCGGTGGGCCCGTCGGAGGGGGCTTCGGTGGGCGTGCTGTCAGTCATGGCGTGGGGCGGGGCGTTGCATGGCCCTTCCATAGCCGCGCCCCGGCGCCCGTGCCAATGAAAAGCGTCGCCCCCCATTCGGGGGACGGCGCCGGTTTCGCATGCGATGGGGGGGACGCTCAGTCGTCCTCGTCAATCTTGGCGAGGCGCCGGTCCTCCTGCATCTCCAGCCACATGGCGTTGACCACCGCGATCAGCGCCGCCAGAGGCAGACCCAGAATCCAGGCAAAATACCACATCTCGGGTTCTCCTTGCTCAGTAGACGCTATCGGAATGGCTGCGGACGTCGTCTTCGGTGACCTTGCCCCACAGCACCTTGTAGACCCAGGCCGTGTAGGCAAGGATCATCGGCATGAAGATGATGGCGCTGACCAGCATCACGAACAGCGTCAGATGCGAGGACGAGCTGTCCCAGACCGTCAGCGAGGCATCGGGGTTCAGCGACGACGGCAGGATGAACGGGAACATCGTCAGCCCGACCGAGGAGATCACGCCAAAGATGCCCAGCTTCGAGAAGAGCAGCGTCGAGCCCTGACGCCCGGCACGCAGGCCACGCGCCGCCATCACCATGCCGAAGAGACCCAGGATCGGCGCGATGGCGATCCAGGGACGGGTGCCATAGGCCGCAAGCCAGCTGTCCGAGCGCACCACCTCCGACATGAGCGGGTTCGACGGGCCGTCCGTGGGCACATCCCCCACGAAGGCATAGCCGGGGATGAAGTTCAGCCAGACGCCGGCGCCGGCATAGGCCACGATCGCCACGATCCCGGCATAGAAGCCGATGTCCTGGGCGCGGAAGGCCACCGGGCCCTCGGCCTTGAACGACAGCCAGGCCGCGCCGTGCATCACCAGCATGGCCAGCGACACGACGCCTGCCAGGAGGGCGAACGGGTTCAGAAGGCCCAGGAACTTGGCCCAGAACACGCCCGGATAGAGCGGCAGCAGGTCGGGGTTCAGATCGAACGGCACGCCTTGCAGCACATTGCCCATGGCCACGCCGAAGATCAGCGCCGGCACCGCACCGCCGACGAACAGCGCCCAGTCCCAGGCCGACCGCCAGGCCGCGCTGTCGCGCTTGGAGCGATACTTGAAGCCCACGGGCCGCAGGATCAGCGCGGCAAGAACCGCGAACATCGCCAGATAGAAGCCCGAGAAGCTGACTGCATAGAGCGGGGGCCAGGCGGCGAAGATCGCGCCGCCGCCCAGGATGAACCAGACCTGGTTGCCTTCCCAGATCGGGCCCACGGTATTGATCGCCACGCGGCGCTCGGTGTCGGTGCGCCCGACGAAGGGAATGAGCGCACCGACCCCGAGGTCGAAGCCGTCGGTCAGCGCGAAACCGATCAGCAGCACCCCCAGCAGCAGCCACCAGACCACGCGGAGGAATTCGTAGCTCAGAAATTCATGCAGGATCATCGTTTTACTCCGCAGGCATGGTCACGCTGTCGGCACCCGACAGCCGGTTCTTGTGACGCGACATCCAGGCATCGGTTTCCGCCACATCCATGTAGGGGCCCTTGCGGATGTATTTGATCATCAGGCCCATCTCGATGATGAACAGCACCGTGTAGAAGGTGACGAAGCCCGCAAGCGTGATCGCCAGATCGGCCACCGACAGATGGCTGGCCGACATGGCGGTGGGCAGGATGCCGTCCACCGTCCAGGGCTGACGCCCGAATTCGGCGGTGAACCAGCCCATCTCGGCCGCGATCCAGGGGGCGGGAATGATCGCCACGGCCAGGCGCAGCGCCGGACGCGGGAATTGCATCCCCTTCCAGTTGGCGACCACGAAGAAATAGGCCAGCACGCCGACGAACATGAAGCCCAGGCCCACCATGATGCGGAACGACCAGAACAGCGGCCAGACCGTGGGGATGGTGTCCTCGGCGGCTTGCAGGATCTGCGCCTCGGTCGCGTCGCGCGGGTCATCGACATAGCGCTTGAGCAGGAAGGCAAAGCCCAGGTCGCGCGAGTGGTTCTCGAAGGACAGACGGCGGGTCTCGTCCACCTCGCCGCGGGCCTCGCGGATCGCCATCAGGTCGTCATAGGCGATCAGGCCCGAGCGGATGCGCGCCACCGATTGCTGTTCCAGCTCGCGGATGCCGGGGATTTCCTGCGTCAGCGAGCGCGTGCCCAGAAGGCCCATCGCAATGGGAATATGCACGGCAAAGTGGGTTTCACGCGCCTCCTGATCGGGGAAGCCGATCAACGTGAAATCGGCCGGGGCGTCTTGGGTTTCCCACATGCCCTCGATCGCGGCCAGCTTCATCTTCTGGCTATGCGTGGCCGAATAGCCGGATTCGTCGCCCAGGATCACCACCGACAGCGACGAGGCCAGGCCAAAGGCCGCGGCCACCGCGATCGAGCGGCGGGCAAGATCGGTGTGCCGGCCCTTGAGCAGATACCACGCCGAGACGCCCAGCACGAAGACCGAGGCCGTGACATAGCCCGCCGAGACGGTGTGCACGAATTTCGCCTGCGCCACCTCGTTGAACATCACCTCGAAGAACGACGTCATCTCCATGCGCATCGTCATCGGGTTGAATTCCGCACCCACAGGGTTCTGCATCCAGCCGTTGGCGATCAGGATCCAGAGCGCCGAGAAGTTCGAGCCGATGGCCACCAGCCAGGTCACCACCATGTGCTGCACGCGCGAGAGCTTGTCCCAGCCGAAGAACATCAGACCGACGAAGGTCGCCTCGAGGAAGAAGGCCATCAGCCCCTCGATCGCCAGCGGTGCACCGAAGATGTCGCCCACGTAATGGCTGTAATAGCTCCAGTTCATGCCGAACTGGAATTCCATGGTGATGCCGGTCGACACGCCCAGGACGAAGTTGATCCCGAACAGCGTTGCCCAGAACTTGGTCATCTGGCGCCAGATGGGGCGCCCGGTGAGGACATAGACCGTCTCCATGATCGCGACGATGATCGACAGACCAAGCGTCAGCGGCACGAAGAGGAAGTGGTACATCGCCGTCATCGCGAATTGCAGTCGCGACAACTCGACGAGGTCGAGTTCCATGGCGCGTCTCCCTTAATTGTGTATTGCGGATGCATGTTACAATTAGCCGCACGGCGGGCGCGTCACTTTGATTTGAATCAATCCAAGTTGATGCGACCCGCTGCCGCGCGACAAAATTCGCATAAAAGCGGGTCGTGCGGATTAAGCCAGATCAAGGACGCGGTCGGCCCAGTCCAGATCGGCCGCCTGATGCGAGGCAATGATCAGCCCCGCGCGCGGCAACATGCGCCGCAGACCGTCGCGCAGCCGCGCCGCCGAGACCGCGTCGAGCCCCTCGGTCGGTTCGTCGAGAATCAGCACGTCGGGGTTGCGCACGATGGCGCGGGCAATGGCAAAGCGGCGCGCCTCGCCGCCCGACAGGCCCGCGCCGCCCTCGCCCAGCTCGGCCTCCAGACCGCGGCCCTCGAGACGCTCCCACAGGCCCACGGCCTCAAGCGCGGCCTGCGCGCGCGCCACGTCGAGATCGGGTTGGCCCAGTGCCAGCGCCGCATGCAGCGTGCCCGCGATCAGGCCTGGCCGCTGCGCAACATAGCCCAGCCGGTCGCGGAAGGCGTCCTTGGGCCAGGCGTCATAGGTATGGCCCATCAGATGCAGCGTGCCGCCGGCGGGGCGGGTCAGCCGCGCCAATGCGGCCAGGACCGTGGTCTTGCCCGCGCCCGAGGGGCCGGACAGCGCCACCACCTCGCCGGGGTGCAGCGACAGGTCGAAGTCGCGCACCAGAACGCGCCCCGCGCGCGCCACGCCCAGCGCGCGGGCCTCCAGCAGCGGGGCGTCCGGGCGCGGTTCGGGGGCGGGGCCGGCGGGCGCCTCGGCTTCGGGGAGGGCGCCAACCACGCGGCGCGCGGCGATGCGCATGCGCCCCAGATCGGTCACCAACCGGCGCAGCGGGGTCAGCGCCTCGGCCAGCGCCAGCGTCACCAGCAGCGCCAGCGCCGCGCGCGGGGCATCGAGCGTGCCGGCATCGACGCGCAGCGCCGACAGGATCAGCGTGCCGGTCAACAGCAGCGTGCCGCCCCCCGACAGTGCCGCGCCCAGCGCGCGCCCGCGCCGTTCCAGCCGGTCGCGTGCGCTCTGACGGCGCGCGTCGGCGGCGATGGCGCGCAGCCGCCGGTCGCCCAGCGCTCCGGTCACGGCCAGATCGGCGCGCGCGCGCAACAGCCCGATGATGCGTTCCGAGGTGGCCTGACGGGCGGCCTCGGCGCGGCGGCTCTCGCCCAGCGAGGCGCGGATGCCCAGCGCCCCCGACACCAGCCCCAGCACCAGCCAGCCGCCCGAGATCCAGGCCGCCAGCCAGAGATCGGTCAGCCCCCAGAGCACGAAGAAGCTGCCCGCCAGCACCGCAAGCCCGGTCGCCACCGGCAGGATCAGCCGCAGCGGCACGCCGTCCAGCGCATCGACATCGGCCATCAGGCGGTTCAGCGCCTGGGCGCCGCGCAGACGCTCCAGCCGCTCGAAGGGGGCGCGCAGCAGGCCCTGGAACAGCTTGAGCCGCAGCGCCACCAGCGCCTTGAGCGTGGCATCATGGGTGACCAGACGTTCGCCATAGCGGCTGGCGGTGCGGCCCATCGCCAGCGCGCGCACCGCGGCCGAGGGCCGGAAGAAGTCGAAGGCGATGCCGATGCCGGCCATCCCCGCCGCCGAGGCCGCGGTGATGAACCACCCCGACAGGCCCAGGAGCGCGGCCCCCATCGCCAGCACCGACAGCCCCAGAAGCCCGCCCAGCGCCAGCCCGCGTGCCGCCCCCATTGCCCGGAAGACGCGCCAGATATCGCCCATCAGCCGATCTCCACCTGATGATTCATGCGCGCCGCAAGGCCCGCGTCATGCGTGGCCACGATCAAGGTGGCGCCGCGATTGGCCAGCGCCATCAGCCCTTCGGCCACGGCGCGCGCGGTCTCGGCGTCCAGATCGGCGGTGGGCTCGTCGGCCAGAACCACCTCGGGGGCGCAGGCATGGGCGCGCGCCACCAGCATGCGCCGCGCCTCGCCGCCCGACAGGCCCGCGCCGCGCTCACCCAGCCGCGTCAGAAGGCCCCGCGGCAGCCGCGCCACCACCTGATCGGCGGCGGCCGCGCGCAGTGCGGGCCCCAGATCCTGCGTGCCGCAGCCCAGCCGCAGGTTGGCGCCCAGCGTCTCGGGCAGGAAATGCGGGGTCTGCGGCACATGCGCCAGCCGCGCGCGCCAGCCGTCGGCGGTGGTATCGTCAAGCGGGCGGCCCGCCACCTCGATCACGCCGGCCACGGGACGCACAAGCCCCGCCAGCGCCGCGATCAGGCTGGACTTGCCCGCCCCCGACGCCCCGGTCAGCGCCAGGCTCTGGCCCGGTGCCAGCGCCACATCGGGCACATGCAGATGCCGGTCGCCCAGATCCAGCACCAGCCCGCGCCAGGCCACGCTGGCCGGACCGGGCAGGGGCGGGGCCTCCTGGCCGCTGCCCAGGATCGCGGGCGTCGCGCGCGCCTCCCATTCGGCATATTCCCCGGCCGCGGCCAGGGCGGCGGCGCGGTCGTGCCAGGCGGCGGCCATCTCGCGCAGCGGCATGAAGAATTCCGGCGCCAGCAGCAGCACGAAAATCGCGCCGAAGGGCGTGACCGGCCCGCCCCAGCCGCCGAAGGTGACGATGCCCAGGACGGCAAAGCCCGAATGGACCGCCACCATCGCCACGCCCAGCGCGGCAAAGAGTTCAAGCACCCCCGAGGACAGGAAGGCGATCCGCAGCACCTTCATCGTGCGGCTGCGCAGATCGTGGCTCTGGGCTTCCAGATCGGCGGCGACGGCCGGGCCGGCGTTCAGCGCGCGGATGTCGATCAGGGCCGACAGGCGTTCGGCCAGCATGTCCGACAGCGTGCCCATGCGCACCAGCTGGCGTTCCGAGGCCTCGCGCGCGGCCATGCCGATCAGCGCCATGAACAGCGGGATCAGCGGGCCCGCCACCGCCAGGATCAGCGTCGCCGCCCACGAGAAGGGCAGCGTGGCCGCCAGCATGACCAGCGGCACGATGCGCGTGCGCGCCATGGCCGGGCCGAAGCGGGTCAGCGTGGGTTCGATCAGGTCGAGCTTGTCCACCGCCAGCGCCGCGATCGCGGCCGATCCGTGGCGCGCGGGGCGGCGCAGGCTTTCGGTTTCGATCAGGCGGGCGCGTGCGGCCGACACCACCGATTGCGCGGCGGCAAAGGCCATTGCCTCGGACCGGGTCGTCAGTGCGGTGCGCAAAAGGCCGATGGCGGCAAAGCCCGCGGCCTCGGCCAGGATCAGCGTCAGATCGGCGGGCGGCGCCAGCATCAGCGTCAGCGCATGGGCCAGAAGCGCGGCCTGCGCGATCCAGCCCAATGCGGCCACGACCGACAGCATCTCGGCGCGCTTGAGGTGGCGCCGCTCGGGTGCGGACAGCGCCGCCAGCGCGGCCTTGCCGGGGTCGGGCGTGCGCCGTCCCCTGGCGCCGCAGCCTGCCGCCGCGCCGGCGGGATCGGTCTCGGGGGCGGGCCGGGGATCGGGCCCGGACAGGGCGCCGGACGGCGACAGCGCCTGGGGCCGGTGCAGGGCGGCGGCTTCGGCAGAGCTGGTGCCCGCCCCGATGTCGGGAACGACGGGACCGGAGACGGGAACGGGACCGGATACGGGCCCGGTGGTGCCAGGGTCGAGAGGCGGGGCCGCGTCAGAGGCAGGGTCGGGGGCGGAATCGCGCATGTCCCTGATATGACCCATGGGCCCGGCCTGCGCCAGAGGCCGGGCCCGTTCTTTGCGGGTCACGAAAAGGAGAGCGACCGGATCGGGGGCCGAAAGGGCCGCTCAACCCTTGCGGACGGTCTTGCGCCCGGTCAGCATGGGGCGGATCAGATCCTCGTTCTTCCACCGGCGGTAGAAGACGACGACCGCGACATGCAGCACGATCAGCCCGGCCAGGATATTGCCCAGCAGGTCATGCAGCCCCAGCGCCGCGCGCGAGGTCTCCATCGAGACATATTTCGCCAGCGGCCCCACGTTCAGGTAATCCTCGGGGTCGGCCAGCATCCCGCAGATGATCTGGACGGTCAGCACCGCCAGCAGGACGAAGACGAACGTCCCGCCCATCGGATTGTGCCCGCGCCAATAGCTGGGCTTGCGGCTGAACATGTGCAGCGCATAGCGCAGGAACGCCCCCGGCCCGTAGAGGAACGAGGAAAACCGCGCATGTTCGGGCCCGACAAAGCCCCAGACCAGCCGGAAGGCCAGAAGCCCCAGCGTGATATAGCCCAGAAGGAAATGCAGGTTCATTTCGGACGGGCCGAAATGCCCCAGCCCCCAGGCCCCCAGCACGCAGGCCGCCAGCGCCCAGTGGAAGATCCGCAGGAGCGGATCCCAGAGCTTCACGGTCTCGAGTTCGAGGGATGGATCGGCCGCGGCATCCGCCGCGGCCTTGGTGTCGGTGACACTCATCGCGCTCAGAAATCCTTGGCGCGATAGTCGTCGTGGCACGATTTGCAGGTGCCGCCCAGCTTGCCCACGGCCGGGGCCAGGGCCGCACGGCCGTCGCCGGCCACCGCGGCCAGCTCCATCAGCGCCTCATGATAGGCTTTGCCCTTGGCCGACACGCCGGCCATGTCTTCCCAGATCGCGGGCAGGGCGCGGGTCTTGCCGGGGATGTCGGCGTTCGAGGTGCCGGGGGCATAGAGACCCTTGGGCGAATAGCCGGTCAGCGCCACCAGGTTGGCGGCGTGCAGCTTGGCGGCCTCGGCGTTGTATTCGACGTCGCCCTTGGCCATGGCGGCCAGCGCGCCCATGTCGAGCCCCATGAGCTTGTAGTAGCCCTGACGGGCAGCGGCGATGTTTTCGGCCTCGTTGGCCTGGGCGGCCAGCGGCAGGGCAAGCGTGCAGGCGGCCAGCGCGGCCAGAATGGACTTCTTCATCAGTTGGCTCCTTGGTCAGGCTAAAGATGAGTGCCTTAGATAGGAATGCCTCCGGCCGATCTCAAAAGCCAACAACAAAAAGTTGTGCCGTTTCGCGCGAAGTGCGACGATTTGGCTCGATGTGGTGTGGGGCGCGGGGGGCGGCCGGTCCAGCCCCGCAGCCCCCTTCGGTGCCGCCAGTCACCGGGGGCCGGTAACCGGGTGTTTAACCTCCTGCGTTATCAAGGACAGCGGTCCTGCCCGCTGATCCGGGCGGGGGCGTCCGGTAGGGATCGGATTTGGGCCGAACAGGACGTGGGCCGCGTATCAAGGGTCGTGCATGCGGGCGTTCGGGGACGTTCGCGGCCGAGAGGGTGCCAGAGAATGAGATCAGTCGCGCAGAAGGGGAGACGGGCATGAAGACCTCAGACCCCCGAGATGACCGGGACGGGACACGTCAGGGCCTTGCCGTGCCGCCGCCGGGTGACGATCACGGTCCGGGCGTGGCGGGGGACGGTGCCGCAGAGAAGACGCTGGGCACAGAGACGCTGGGCGCTCTCGATATGGCCGGATTGCGCCAGGAGGCACGTCTGGCCCGGCGCGAGCGCGGGCTGCTCTTTGATCTGCTCGATGCCATGGCCGACGCGCCCAGCCCCGAAAGCGCGGTCGAGACGCTGATCGCGGCGGTGGCCCGCGCGCTCGAGGCCGACGCGGTGGTCTTCGCCTGCATGCGGCCGCGGGCGGAAGGCCTGATCGTGCAGGAAACGACCGATCCGCGGCTGCGCGGCATGGTCTGGCGCGAGGTGTCCTTCCTGGCCGCCGACCCCCAGCGGGTCGACGACCTGCGCGCGCGGCGCTGGCCGGCGCCGCCGCCGACGCCACTTGCGGGGTATCATGCGATGATCGCGGCGCCGGTGGGCACCGCCGGGGCGCGCCCCTTCGCGCTGATCTGCCTGTCGCGCAATGTGGCGCATTTCGACGCCGAAGACGCCCGGACCCTGCAAAGCGTGGCGCGTCTGGCCACCCAGGTTCTGGCCGCCCGTACGCTGGCACGGCGCAACACGGCGCTGGCGCGGCTGGTGCGCGGCAACCTGCCCCCGCCGGGGGATGATCTGCCGGATGTGCCGGGGCTGGACCAGCCCTTCGTCGCGCTCAACCGCGCCTATGACCGGCTGACCCGCGCCCAGGAAGTCGTGGTCGAGATCATCGACGAATTGCTGCGCGCCCCGCTCGATCAGGCCGATGCCGCCATCGACCGCGCGCTGGCGCGGCTGGGCCGCTATTGCGAGGCCGATCGCGCCTATGTCTTCCGCCAGCGTCCCGACGCGCCGCTGCTGGACAATTCGCATGAATGGGTGGCCGAAGGCATCGCGCCCATGATCGACGAATTGCAGGGCGTGCCGTCCGATCTGACGGCCAGCTGGATGGCTGCCTTCGCGCGCGAGGATCCCGTCCAGATCACCGACGTCTCGGCCATGCCCGATGACGCCCCCGAAAAGGAGATCCTGCAAATGCAGGGGATCCGGTCGCTTCTGGCGGTGCCGATGCGCGAGCAGGGGCGTTTCGCGGGCTTTGTCGGCTATGACATGGTGCGCCGGCATCACGTCTTCCTGCCCGGCGAGGTGCATCTTCTGAAATCGGTCGCCAACGTGATCGGCACGATCCTGTCGCGCGCCGCCGCCGAGGCCGAGATCGCGCGCGCGCAGGTGGCGCTGGTTGCCGAACGCCAGCGTCTTCGGGCCACGCTCGACGCGATGCCGGATCTGGTGCTGGAACTGGGCCCCGACGGGCGCTTTTCCAGCGTGCATGCGGGGCTGGGCCAGACGCTCGACGTGCCGGCCGAGCAATTGCTCTGCCGCCGTCCCGCCGAGGTCTTCGGCCCCGCCATGGCGCGTTTCGTGCGCGAGGTGGTGCGCGAGGTCGACGCCAACGGCTTTTCCACCGGCCGCCAGTGCCGGCTGACCATCGAGGGCAAGGCCCGCATCTTCTCGGTGTCGGCCGCGGCCCGGCGGGGCGAGGGCGTGGGGGGCGCGCCCGGCTATCTGCTGGTCGCCCGCGACATCACCGAGGATTACGCACGCCGCCAGGAGCTGGAGCGGCTGTCGCGGATCGCGCGCAACACCACCAACCTTGTCGTCGTGACCGATGCCGAGCGCCGCATCGAATGGGTGAACAACGCCTTCGTGGACCGCACCGGCTATTCGCTAGACGAGGTGCGGGGCCAGCGTCCCGGCAGTTTCCTGCAATGCCCGCAGACCGACCCCGCCACCATCGACAAGCTGCGCCGCGCGCTCGACGAAGGGCAGCCGGTGCAGGCCGAGATCCTGAACCGCGCGAAGGATGGCGTCGATTACTGGCTCGACGTCAAGATCGAGCCGCTGATCGACGAGGCCGGCACCTTGCAGGGGTTCATGGCGGTGCAGACCGATATCACGCCGCTCAAGGAACAGCAGGCCGCGCTGCAACTGGCCGCCGCCGATGCCGAGGCCGCGCGTGCCCGTCTCTTTGCCGCCGTCGAGGCGATGCCCGATGCCTTTGCCTGTTTCGACGCCGAGAACCGGCTGGTGCTGGCCAATTCCCGTTTCCACGAAAACCACCGCTCGGCGGCCGCGCTGATCGCCGAAGGATGTGCGCGTGCCGATATCCTGCGCGCGCTGATCGAAGCGGGCGAATATCCCGATGCGATCGGACGGGAGGGGGAATGGATGGCGCAGCGCGCCCTCGAGCAGGCCCGCCCCGAATGCGAGCGCGAGCAGCCCCTGGCCGACGGGCGCTGGCTGCGGATCATCGAGAAGGCCATCCCCGACGGGGGCCGTGTGATCCTCGAGGTCGATATCACCTCGATGAAACAGGCCGCCGAACGGGCGCTGGCCGATCGCGCCGCGGCGATGGACAGCACCCTTGACGGCATCGCGCTGACCGATGCCGAGGGCTGCTATCTCTACATGAACCGGGCCCATCTCGAGATGTTCGCCATCCCCTCCGAGGCCGAGATCCTGGGCAAGCCCTGGACGGTTCTCTACATGCCCGAACAGGCCGAACAGATACGCGCCAAGGTCTTCGACGTGCTGGCGCGGGACGGCGCCTGGCAGGGCGAGACCGTGGGGCGGCGCTTCGATGGCACCGAATTCCCGCAGGAGGTGTCGCTGACGCTGCGCGAGGATGGCGGCCTGATCTGCATCACCCGAGACATCACCGAACGCCTGCGCGAGGAGCGCGAGCAGCTGCGTCTGCGCGAGGAATTGCAGGTCGCCCAGCGCCGCGAGATCATCGGCCAGCTGGCCGCGGGGCTGGCGCATGACTTCAACAACCTGCTGGCGGCGATCTCGGGTTCGGCCTCTCTGATCCTGGAAACGCCCCCCGACGAGGCGCCGGATCTGGCGCGTCGCATCGTCTCGGCCACCGAACAGGCGGCGGTTCTGGTGCGCCGGCTGATGGATCTGGGCGCGCGGCGCTCGCGGCGCTCGCGCATCGACATGCGCGTGCCGCTGCGCGAGGCGGCCGAGCTGGTGCGCGCCGGCCAGCGTGGGCGCATCGCGCTGGATCTCGATCTGCCCGAGAGGCCGCTCGAAGCCGAGGCGGACCCGACCGACGTCTTGCAGGTGGTTTTGAACCTGGCGATCAACGCGCGCGACGCGATCGCCATGGCGCGCGATCTGCCCCGCCGCGAGATCCGTCTGGCGCTGGCCGAGGCCACGCCCGACCAGCTGTCCGGGCGCACGCTGGCGCGGGGCACGCTCGACCCCGCCCGCCGCTATCTGCGCTATGTCGTCACCGACACCGGTCCCGGTATGGAAGAGGCGGCCCTGGCCCGCATCTTCCAGCCCTATTATTCGACCAAGGGGGCGGCCGGCACCGGGCTGGGGCTGGCCATCGTGTCGAGCGTGGTTGCCGACAATGGCGGCGCCGTCGCCCTGAGCAGCACGCCGGGCACCGGCACCACCTTCGAGGTGTTCTGGCCGGTCCATGCCGAGGATGGCGGCGTGGCGCAGAGCGGGCCGCGCGGGGGCGCGGGCGCGTCAGGCCAAGCGCCGGCCGTGACGCTTTCTGATCCGGCGCCTTCCGGTCCTGGCTCTTCCGAAACGGGGCCCGCCGGCCCGGCGCCGTCTGACCCGGCGTCCCCTGATCCGGCCTCCGCAGGCCCGGCGCCTCTGGTCACGGGGCGCGCGGATCCGCCCGCGGCGCGGCCCGCGCCCGATCCGGCGCCCGCGGCGGCGCCGGGGGCGGATGCCGAACCGCGCATGGGCGGTATCCGGGCCCTGCCCGGGCTCTGCTGTTCGCTGCGCGGGCGGCTGATCCTGGTGGTCGAGGACAGCGAACCCGTGCTGCGGGTGCTGACCGCGTTTCTCGAACAGGCCGGGGCCGAGGTCGCCCCCTGCGCCGACCCGCGCGACGCGCTGGCCGCGATCGAGGACGACCCCGAGGGGTGGGATCTGCTCATCACCGATTTCGACATGCCGCATCTCAACGGCGGCGAGCTGGCCACGCGCGCGCATGAATATGCGCCGCGCCTGCCGGTGCTGCTGGTCACTGCCCTGCCGGATTGGCGCGGGCGCACCGGGGCGGCGGCACGCCAGTTCATCGGCGTTCTGGGCAAGCCGCTGACGCGCCAGAGCCTGATCGAATCGACGCTTGCCGCGCTGGGCTGCGAGCCGGGGACCGAGATCGGCGGCTAGGAGGGGCAGGATGCGCATTCTGATTGCCGACGATCATGACCTGCTGCGCGACACGCTGATGCTGTTCTTCGCGCAGGAAAACGGGATCAACGCCGTGGCGGTGGCCGATTTCCCCTCGGCCATGGATGTGCTGGTCAGCGACCCGGTCTTCGCGCTGGTGCTGCTCGATTATTCGATGCCGGGGATGAACGGCCTCGAGGGGCTGCGCCGGGTGCTCGATCTGCGCGGCCCGCGCGTGGCGCTGATGTCGGGCACGGCGGCG
Organism: Phaeovulum vinaykumarii; assembly: GCF_900156695.1. GTDB lineage: Bacteria > Pseudomonadota > Alphaproteobacteria > Rhodobacterales > Rhodobacteraceae > Bieblia_A > Bieblia_A vinaykumarii. Next base: position 577,723 of record NZ_FTOM01000001.1, on the reverse strand, counting down.
CGGCCCGTGGCCGAGGCGGCGCTGGGCATGGGGGCGGCGGGGTTTCTGGCCAAATCGCTGCCCGCGCGCCAATTGGTCAGCGCAGTGCGGCTGATGGCGGCGGGGGGGCGCTTCATTCCCGATGATCTGGCCGCGACCGACGCCCGCGTGATCGATCCTGCCGAAACGCTCAGCGCGCGCGAAGTGCAGGTTCTCCAGGAGGTCGCCCGAGGCGCCTCGGATGCCGAGATTGCCGCGATCATGGGGCTGCGCGAACCGACGGTGCGGGTGCATCTGCGCACGCTCCTGCGCAAGACCGGCGCTGCGGATCGCGCCGGGCTTCCGGCCGCAGCGCGGGCCGCCGGCATGATCTGAACGCGGCCCCGGTCCGGGGCGGTGCGCCTGCCGTCTGGCCCCGGCAGCGCCGGGGGCGGGGGCTCGATGCCCCCGGCGCCGGCTCCGCCCGCCCCGACATGGCCCGCCCCGACACGGCCCGCCCCGACATGGCCGTCCCGCGCAACGCAAAGGGGCGCGCCCGTTCCGGTGCGCGCCCCTCGCGTCGTTCCTGCCCGAGGCCCGGGCGCGCTCAGAGGCTGGCGTCCAGCGCTGCCAGGATCGCGTCGCCCATGCCCGAGGTCGAGACCGGCGTGCCGCCTTCGGGGCCCATCAGATCGGCGGTGCGCACGCCATCGGCCAGCACCTTCTCGATCGCCTTTTCCAGCCGCATCGCCTCGTCGCCCTGATCGAAGCTGTAGCGCAGCGCCATGGCAAAGCTCAGGATGCAGGCGATCGGGTTGGCCTTGCCCTGGCCCGCGATATCGGGCGCCGAGCCATGCACGGGCTCATACATCGCCTTCGGACGGCCGTTCTCCATTGGCGCGCCCAGGCTGGCCGAGGGCAGCATCCCGAGGCTGCCGGTCAGCATCGCCGCGCAATCCGACAGGATGTCGCCGAACAGGTTGTCGGTCACGATCACGTCGAACTGCTTGGGCCAGCGCACCAGCTGCATGGCGCCGTTGTCGGCATACATGTGGCTCAGCTCGACTTCGGGGTATTCGTTGTCATGCACCCATTGCACTTCCTCGCGCCACAGGATGCCCGATTCCATCACATTGGCCTTCTCCATCGAGCAGACCTTGTTGTTCCGGCGTTTCGCCAGCTCGAAGGCCGAGCGCGCGACGCGGCGGATTTCCTCGGTGGTGTAATGCTGCGTGTTGATCCCCACGCGGCTGCCGTCCGCCTGCGTGGTGATCCCGCGCGGCTGGCCGAAATAGACGCCCGAGGTCAGCTCGCGCACGATCATGATATCGAGCCCGGCCACCACGTCCTTCTTCAGCGACGAGAAATCGGCCAGCGCGTCGAAGCATTGCGCCGGGCGCAGGTTGGCATAGAGATCCATCTCCTTGCGCAGGCGCAAAAGCCCGCGCTCGGGCTTCACCGAAAAGTCGAGCACGTCGTATTTCGGCCCGCCCACGGCGCCCAGCAGCACCGCGTCCACCTCTTGCGCCCTGGCCATCGTGGCATCGGCCAGCGGCACGCCATGCACGTCATAGGCCGCGCCGCCCACCAGATCCTCGCTCACGTCGAACTTCAGCCCGCGCCGGGCACCGAACCAGTCGATGACGCGCTGCACCTCGGCCATGACCTCGGGGCCGATGCCGTCGCCGGGCAGGATCAGAAGGGTGGGGTTCGACATGGTTTCCTCCGCGCCAGAATGGGACGCAAGCGGCCTAGACCTTCGCCCGGCGCGGGTCAAGCGCGCGCAAGGCCCCAAGGGCCCCGAGCGCCTGCCGGCGCAGAACCCCGAAGCCCTGTCCACAAGGGGACGGGGGCGGCGGGGCGGGGGCCCTCAGGCGGCCTCGAAGCGGATGCCGTGGCGCAGGAATTGCGTGGCCTTGGCCGAGACCGAGGACGGGTCGCCCGTGGTCAGGAAGCGCGACACCTGGCCGGGGCCGCGCATCTCGGGGCGGCGGTCGAGGTAATCGGCCAGGCTCGCCGCCACCAGCCGCGGCTGCGAGAAGACCTTGACCTGCGGGCCCAGCGCCTCCTGGAAGGCGGCTTCCATCAGGGGATAATGGGTGCAGCCCAGGATCGCGGCCTCGGGGTGGGGCATGCGCCGCTTGAGCGCCTCGACGTGGCTTTTCACCAGCGCTTCGGCCAGGATCTCGTCGCCCTGCTCGATGGCATCGACGACCCCGCCGCAGGGCTGGGCCTCGACATCGACGCCGATGGCGCGGAAGGCCAGTTCACGCTGGAAGGCGCGGCTGGAGACGGTGGCGGGCGTGGCAAACAGCGCGACATGTTTCACCGCCACCTCGCGCGGGGGGGAATTGTCGCCCCATTGCCGTTCGGTCAGCGCCTCGATCAGCGGCACGAAGACGCCCAGCACGCGCTTGTCCTTGGGGATCCAGCGTTCCTGCATGCGCTTGAGCGCGGCGGCCGAGGCCGTGTTGCACGCCAGGATCACCAGATCGCAGCCCTCGGCCCACAGCCGTTCGACCCCGGCGCAGGTCAGCCGGTAGATGTCGTCGGCATCGCGCACGCCATAGGGGGCATGGGCGTTGTCACCCAGATAGACGAAGGGCACGTCGGGCAGGCGCTCGGCCAGCGCCTCATAGACCGTCAACCCGCCAAGACCGCTGTCGAAGACGCCCACTGCCATGTTCGTGCCCTTTATGCCCGTTGTTGTTCGCGGCCCCTGTAGCGTGTCTCGAATTCAAATCCGTAGGCATGGGTTCTCAGGGGTCTTGGAGACAATTCATACGTCGCGTTGCGCAGGAAATCCATCATCTTGCGCGTGTCGCGGGCGTATTCGGACAGCACCTCGGGCGCGATCGGCGCGCCCACGACAAGGCGCACGGGGCGGTTGATGCGCGCGCGGAATTCGCGCAGCAGAAGGCCCATGCGCAGCGTCGGATGGACATGCGAGGCGACCTGGAACAGGCGCGAATTGGCGCCTTCGAACCAGATCGGCACCACCGCCGCCCCCGAACGCGCGATCATCCGTGCCGAAAAGCCGCGCCAGACCGGGTCCATCGGTGCCCCGAAGGGCCGCGCCGCGGTCGAGACGGTGCCGCCGGGAAAGATGCCGACCGCTCCGCCTGCCTTCAGATGCGCGGTCGCGGCGGCGCGGGTGGTCAGGTTGATCTCCCGGGCGGCGGGGGTGGTGTCGAAGCTGACCGGCAGGATCACGCGGGCCAGATCGGGCGCGCGCGAGAACACCTGATGGGCCAGGATGCGAAACCCATCAGGGCCGCGGCGCTGGGACAGGATATGGCCCATCATCAGCCCGTCCAGCACGCCGAAGGGATGGTTGGCGATCACCACCACCGGGCCGGTGGCGGGGATGTTCGACAGCGATCCGCCGATCACCTGGGGCGCGATGCCATAGCGCGTGGCGATCACCTTCCAGAAATCCGCCCCCGCGGCGACCTCGGCGTCGTAACCCTGCGCGCGCCGGATCAGCCCCAGCCGGCCGGTGGCGTTCTCCATCAGGCGGATGACATTGCGCCCGGCCGGTGTGCGGGCGGAAAAGGCATAGGTGACGTCGCGCGCGACCTGCGGGATCATGGCCAACTCCGGTGAACGTTCCGAATTCCCTGACCTTGCGCGGGCCGCGCGTCAACTCTTCATTCGGCGGCCATCGGTCTGGGTGGCGCAGTGAGGGCGGAAAGCAACTCTGCCCGGCGCAGCGCGGCCGTTTCCATGGCCTTGTCCTTGACCGGACCGAAGCCGCGGATGGTCAGCGGCAGCTCGCACAATTCGCGCACCAGCTCGAGGTTTTCGGGCGTGACCTTGGGCAGCACCGCGGCCATGTCGGCCTCGTAGCGCGCGATCAGGGCGCGTTCGGCGCGGCGGTCGGGGTTCAGCGCGAAGATGTCCCGCGGCCCGCCGCGCAGATGCTTCATCCGCGCCAGACGTTCGAGGATCGGCATCACCCAGGGGCCGAAGGCGCGCTTGCGCGGGCGGCCATCGGGGCCCGTGCCGGCCAGGAAGGGCGGGGCCAGGTGGAAGGTGATCTCGAAATCGCCCTCGAATTCCTCTGCGGCCTTGGCGGCGGTTTGCAGATGCAGCCGGGCGACCTCGTATTCGTCCTTGATCGCCAGCACCTTGTGATAGCCCTTCGCCACCGCGACGCGCAGTTCCTCGGGCGCGCGGGCGACCATCTCGCGGAACCGCTGCGCAAGGGCTTCGTCCTGGTATTCGGCCAGATGCGCGGCGCGCGCCGCGATCGGGTCGGGGGTGGCGGGCGCGACCGCGGGGGCGATCAGCCCCGCCGCGCCGGCGGGGTCGTGGGCGGCATAGCGGCCCAGCTCGAAGGCGGCCAGATTGGCCTTGACCGCCGCCCCGTTGAGCGTGATCGCGCGGTGGATCGCGGCCCAGCTCAGCGGCACCAGCCCCTTTTGCCAGGCCGCGCCCAGCACCACCATGTTCGAGAAGATCGAATCGCCCAGCACCCGCCGCGCCAGCTCCGAGGCATCGAACAGCGCGAGCCGGTCACCCAGCCGCGCCTGAAGCGCCAGCCGCAGCTGTTCGGCAGGCAGGCGGAAGTCACGGTTGCGGGTGAATTCGCCGGTGACGATCTCGTGGGAATTGACCACGGCGCCGGTGCGCCCCGTGGCCATCAGCCCCAGCGTCTTGGCGCCCGCCGTCACCACCAGATCGCCGCCGATGACGCAATCGGCCTCGCCCACGGCGACGCGGATCGCGGATATCCCCTCGGGGCGCGCGGCCAGCCGCAGGTGGATATGGACCGCGCCCCCCTTCTGCGCCAGGCCCGCCATCTCCATCATGCCCGCACCCTTGCCGTCGATATGGGCGGCCTGCGCCAGCACCGCGCCCACGGTCACGACGCCGGTGCCGCCGACGCCGGTGATGACGATGTTATGCGTGCCCTCCGTCAGGGCGGGCAGGTCCGGTTCGGGCATCGCCGGCAGCGTGATCGCGGCGGGGGCGGCCTTCTTCACGCGCGCGCCCTCCAGCGTCACGAAGGACGGGCAGAACCCCTGAAGGCACGAGAAGTCCTTGTTGCAGCTGGATTGATCGACCGCCCGCTTGGTGCCGAATTCGGTTTCGACCGGCACCAGCGAGACGCAATTCGACTGCACCCCGCAATCGCCGCAGCCCTCGCAGATGTCGGTGTTGATGAAGACGCGGCGGTCGGGGTCGGGGAAGGCGCCGCGCTTGCGCCGGCGGCGTTTCTCGGCGGCGCAGGTCTGCACGTAGAGGATGGCCGACACGCCCCTTTCGCGCGCCAGGCGTTCCTGCACCTGCATCAGCCGGTCGCGCGTCGCGGTCTCGATGCCGCGCGGGAAGGTGGCCAGATCGACGCCTTCCTTGGGGTCATGGACCAGGACCACGGGCTTGACGCCCATCGCCAGCAGTTCGGCCGCGATCTGCGGCGCCGACAGCCCGCCGTCGTTGGGTTGCCCGCCGGTCATGGCCACGGCGTCGTTATAGAGGATCTTGTAGGTGATGTTGGTCCCTGCCGCGAGCGCGAAGCGGATCGCCTGCACACCGGAATGGTTATAGGTGCCGTCGCCCAGGTTCTGGAAGACATGCGGCCGGGTCGAGAAGGGGGCCTCGCCGACCCAGTTCGCGCCCTCGCCGCCCATCTGGGTGAAGCCCTGCGTGTCGCGGTCCATCCACTGCACCATGTAGTGACAGCCGATCCCGGCATAGGCGCGGCTGCCTTCGGGGACGCGGGTCGAGGTGTTGTGCGGGCAGCCCGAGCAGAACCACGGCACGCGCGCGGCGATCTCGGGGGCGTTGTCGGCGCGCCGGGCCTCGGTCAGCCGGGCCAGGCGGGCTTCCAGCTCCTCGGAGCCGCGGCCCTCCTCGATCAGCACCTGTCCGATCTTCTCGGCGATCATCACCGGGTCGAGCGCCATGCGCGTGGGGAACAATTCCGCGCCGGTGCCGGAATGTTTCCAGCCATGGACGCGCCGGCCGCGGCGGTTGTCGAAGATGGCCTCCTTGACCTGCACCTCGATCAGCTTGCGCTTTTCCTCGACCACGACGATCAGTTCCAGCCCCTCGGCCCATTCGGTGAAGGACGCGACATCCATCGGGAAGGTCTGGCCGATCTTCCAGGTGGTGATGCCCAGCGCCTCGAGCCGCGCGTCATCGAGCCCCAGCAGCGCGAAGGCATGCACCAGGTCGAGCCAGTTCTTTCCGGCCGCCACGAAGCCGATGCGCGCACCGGGCTTGCCGTGCACGCGTCGGTCGATGCGGTTGGCGCGGGCAAAGGCCTCGGCGGCGAAACGCTTGTGGTCGATCATCCGCGCTTCCTGCGCGACCGGCGTGTCGCCCAGCCGGATGTTCAGCCCGCCGGGCGGCATCGGGAAATCGGGGGTGACAAAGCGCATCCGCATCGGGTCGCCATCGACGACGGCGGTGGCCTCGACCGTGTCCTTCATGGTCTTGAGGCCGACCCAGACCCCGGCAAAGCGGCTCAGCGCATAGCCGTAATGTCCGTAATCCAGGATCTCCTGCACGCCGGCGGGGGACAGCACGGGGATATAGGCATCCACCATCGCCCAGTCGGATTGATGCAGCACGGTCGAGGATTCGCCGGTGTGGTCGTCGCCCATCGCCATCAGCACGCCGCCGCGCGGTGACGTTCCGGCCATGTTGGCGTGGCGCATCACGTCGCCCGAGCGGTCCACCCCCGGCCCCTTGCCGTACCACAGGCCGAAGACCCCGTCGAAGCGCCCCTCGCCGCGCAATTCGGCCTGTTGCGTGCCCCAGAGCGCGGTTGCCGCCAGATCCTCGTTCAGGCCGGGCTGGAAACGGATCTGCGCCGCGCTCAATTCGCGCTCGGCCCGCATCATTTGCAGATCCACCGCCCCCAGCGGGCTGCCGCGATAGCCGCAGACGTAACCGGCCGTGTTCCAGCCCGCCGCCCGGTCACGCGCCGCCTGCGCCAGCATCAGCCGGACCAGCGCCTGCGTGCCGTTCAACAGCACCGGGCTTTTCGTCAGATCGAACCGATCCGACAACGAAACCTCCTGTCTGCTCATCTGGCACCTCCTCTTGCTGAAAGAGCATACGGACAAGTTTAGGTCAAAAATGCTGACCAATAAAGAAGATTTTTTGTTGTAACCTACTTGTTTACTGCGCAAGGGCTATGAAAATGTGGCATAGCAACCTTGCAGTATCGAACGAAAGCGGCGCGATGGACTGGGACAAGCTGAGAATCTTTCACGCCGTTGCCGACGCCGGCAGCCTGACCCATGCGGGCGATGTCCTGCACCTGTCGCAATCGGCCGTCAGCCGACAGATCCGGGCGCTGGAAGACAGCCTGGGCACCACGCTGTTCCACCGCCATGCCCGCGGGCTGATCCTGACCGAACAGGGCGAATTGCTGTTCGAGGCCACCTCGACCATGGCCAAGAAGCTCGACACCGCCGCTGCGCGCATCCGCGACAGCGAGGAGGAGGTCTTCGGCGAACTCAAGGTGACCACCACCACCGGCTTTGGCACCTTGTGGCTGGCGCCGCGGCTGGTCAAGCTCTATGAACGCTATCCCGAGCTCAAGATCGACCTCATGCTCGAGGAGCGCGTCCTTGACCTGCCCATGCGCGAGGCCGATGTCGCCATCCGCATGAAGGAGCCCAGCCAGGCCGATCTGATCCGCAAGCGGCTGCTGAACATCCGCATGTGCCTCTATGCCTCCCCGCGCTATCTGGCACGCGCGGGCAGCCCCCAGCGCGTCGAGGACATGGCGGGCCATCGGCTGATCTGCCAGAACCCGGTCACGCCGCAGGTCACCGCGGGCGCCGAGCTGGCCCAGCGCATCCTGGCCCAGGAAATCCATTCCACGCTGACCGTGAACAATTACTTCGGCGTGCTCCAGGGCGTTTTGAACGATATCGGCGTGGGCATCCTGCCCGATTACCTGACCGCCGATTTCCCCGATCTGGTGCGCGTCCTGCCCTCGGTCGAATCGGGCGAGGTGCCGGTGTTCCTGGCCTATCCCGAGGAATTGCGCCAGTCGCGCCGCGTGACCGCCTTCCGCGATTTCGTCCAGGAAGAGATCATGGCCTATCGCCGGCTTCAGGCCGGGGCGCCGGCCGGCGGGGATATGGTCTGACAATCCAGGGTTGATCTGCGGCATTACCGCAACGCATGTCGGCCATGTTGCATATGCAGCATTTTTCCCTTGAGCCATGCGCGTTGTGCACATATCTCGGGCGGTGAGGGTGTTGCGCGAGCGATCTCGCGGCATCTTCTACCTCCCTGTTGGACTACGGCCGAGCTTTGTCTCGGCCTTTTTTTTGTCCGCATCAGATTGTTGCGGTTTGTCCGCACGTGTCCGGGTTGAACCTTTCGGGCCCCTTTCCGGGGGCTGACGGGGAACAACGGTGCCGGGATCGGGTCCCGTGCCGCACGCGGTGGCGGCGCTTGCGGCGGTGGATCGGGGCGCAGATCGGGCCAAAGATCGGCCCAAAGATCGGTTCGGTGCGGACGGGCCTTCCGCGGCCCGCGCGCCGGGGGCACCGGGCCTTGCTGTCTTCGGGCCTTGCCGTCTTTTCCCATCGTCCACTGGCAGGTGCGCAGCGGAAGGCGTCCGGGCCGCGGCGTTGGTGCCGCAGTGCGGCCGAAAGGCTTTCCCCCCCGGCCCGCAGGCGATAGAAAGCGCCTCCGAGGAGCCAAGGAGGGGGGATTACCGCCATGAGCGCCACGCCTGCGCCTGCGCCTGCGCGTCGGCTGATGCCGTCCGATCTTGCCGCCCGCAAGGGGGGCGATCCCATCGTCTGTCTGACCGCCTATACCACGCCCGTGGCCCGGATCGCCGATCGTCACTGCGATCTGGTGCTGGTGGGGGATTCGGTGGGGATGGTGCTGCACGGCCTGCCCTCCACGCTGGGCGTGTCGGTCGAGATGATGGTGATGCACGGGGCGGCGGTGAACCGCGGTCTGGACCGCGCGCTGATGGTCGTCGACATGCCCTTCGGCAGCTATGAGGCCGGGCCCGAACAGGCCTTTGCCGCGGCCGCGCGGATCATGCGCGAGACCGGCGCCGGCGCGGTCAAGCTGGAGGGGGGCGTGGCCATGGCGCCGACGATCGCCTTCCTGGTGGCGCGCGGCATCCCGGTCATGGCCCATGTCGGGCTGACGCCGCAGGCGGTCAACACGCTGGGCGGATACCGGGTGCAGGGGCGCGGCGCCGATGCCGACCGGGTGCGCGCGGATGCCCGCGCCGTGGCCGAGGCGGGCGCCTTTGCGGTGGTTCTGGAAAAGGTGTCCGAGCCGCTGGCCGCGGCGCTGACGGCGGAACTGGCCATTCCCACCATCGGGATCGGGGCCTCGGCGGCCTGCGACGGGCAGGTGCTGGTGATCGACGACATGCTGGGCATGTTCACCGATTTCCGGCCGCGCTTCGTGCGCCGCTATGCCGAACTGGGCGCCGCTGCGGAGGAGGCCGTGGCCGCCTATGCCGCCGATGTGCGCGCGCGCCGCTTTCCGGCGGCCGAACATGTTTTTGCCGAAACCGGGGGTGCGCGATGATCGTTCGTCAGGTGGGGCCGCTGCGCCAGAAGGTGCGGGCCTGGAAACGCGCGGGCCAGAGCGTGGGCGTCGTGCCCACGATGGGGGCGCTCCATGCCGGGCACCTGAGCCTGGTCGATGCCGCGCGCGCCGCATGCGACCGCGTGATCGTGACCATCTTCGTCAACCCGCGCCAGTTCAACAGCCCCGAGGATCTGGCCAATTACCCGCGCACCGAGACCCGTGACGCCGCCCTTCTGGCGCCCTTCGAGGTGGACGCGATCTTCGTGCCCGACCCCGATCAGGTCTATCCGGCGGGCTTTGCCACCAATGTCTCGGTCTCGGGCGTCTCCGAGGGGCTGTGCGGGGCGCATCGGCCGGGCCATTTCGACGGCGTGGCGACGGTGGTCAGCAAGCTTTTCGGCATGACCGGGGCCGAGCGCGCCTATTTCGGCGAAAAGGATTTCCAGCAATTGCAGGTGGTCCGGCGGCTGGTGGCCGATCTCGATCTCGATGTCGAGATCATCGGCTGTCCCACCGTGCGCGAGGCCGACGGGCTGGCGCTGTCCTCGCGCAATGCCCGCCTTGATACGGCGGCGCGGGCTGCGGCCCCGGCGCTCTATCGCGCGCTTCAGGACGCCTCCGAGGCGCTGGTGGCGGGCGCGCCGGTCGCCCCGACGCTGGCCGCCGCGCGCGCCGCGATCCTGGCGGGGGGCTATGCGGAGGTCGAATATCTGGAACTGCGCGCCGAGGACGGGCTTGCGCCCCTCGAGCAGGCAGACCGGCCCGCGCGGCTTCTGGCGGCGGCATGGATCGGGGGCGTGCGCCTGATCGACAACATCCGGCTCTGAGACGCGGCGGGCTTTGGGGCGCGGCGGCGTTGAGGCGGTGCCTTCCCGTGTCGCCTCAGCCCAGCAGATCGGCCAGCACCAGCGCCATGACGCGGGCGCTGTCTTCCATGTCTTCGACGCCCACCCATTCGTCGGGCTGATGCGCCAGCTCCAGCCGCCCCGGCCCATAGGCGATGCAATTGCCCAGCTTGCCGATCCGGTCGATGTGCTTCTGGTCGTATGTGCCGGGCGAGACCACATGGCGCGCCTGCCGCCCCAGCACGCGGGCGATGGCGGCTTCGGTCGTGCGCACCACCGGCGCGGCTTCGTCGGTCATGCTGGGCTGGACCTCGAACAGGTCGCGGATCTCGTAGCGGAAGCCGGGGCGGTCGCGCGCCAGACGCTCCAGCAGCGCCACCATCTCGGCCTTGACCGCCCCGAGGTCTTCCTCGATCAGGAAGCGCCGGTCGATCACCATGCGGCAGCTGTCGGCCACGCAGGGCGCGGGCAGCGCGGTCGATCCGGGCTCGGGTTCGGCCTCGCCGCCGTGGATCGAGTTGATGTTCAGCGTCGAGGCCCGCGCGCCATCGGGGATGACCGGCATGGCGGTGCGCCGGCCGGCCAGTTCGGGCAGGAGCCGCGCCTCGATCTCGGCCATCAGCGCGCCCATGTGGCGGATGGCGCTGTCGCCCAGGAACGGCATCGAGCCGTGCGCGATGCGCCCGCGCGTCTCGATCTCGGCCCACCAGACGCCGCGATGGCCCAGGCAGATGCAATCCTTGCCCAGCGGTTCTGGGATCAGCACATGCTGCACGCGCTCGGGCGCAAAGAGGCCGCGTTCGGCCATGAAGGCCACCCCGCCATAGCCGCCCGATTCCTCGTCCGCGGTGGCCGAGATCTCGATCGCGCCGGCGAAATCGGGGCAGGCGTCGATGAAGGCCAGCGCCGCGATGACCGAGGCCGCCAGCCCCCCCTTCATGTCACAGGCGCCGCGGCCATAGATGCGCCCGTCCTCGAGCGCGCCGCCGAAGGGGTCGCGGGTCCAGCCCTGGCCGACCTCGACCACGTCATGGTGGCTGTTGAAATGCACGCAAGGTCCGGGGCGCGCACCGGCCCTGCGCGCCAGCATGTTCCAGCGCGGATAGGCGGCGCAATCGCCGGGGCTGCCGTGGGCGCGCATCAGCTCGACGGTGAAGCCCTGCGCCTCGAGGACGCCGCCCAGATATTCGCAGATGCGCAGATAGTCGCGGCCGGGCGGGTTCAGCGTGGGAATGGCGATCAGCGCCTGCGTCAGCGCGATCAGATCGCCGCGCCGGTCGCCGACAAGGCGGGCGATGCGCGCGTCAAGGGCGCCGGTGCGGTCCGGGCCGGGCGCGATAGGCGGGGAAGGGGGCGGGGCGCTGTCGGGCATGGCCGAAAGGTTAGGCGCGGGATCGGGGCGGCGCAAGCGCGCCCGTGCGGGCGGTATGAAAGCGGGGGGCGAAAGCAGGGATGGGGCCGGCATGCGACAGGATTTCGCCCCTGCGACGGCGCGCGGCACTGGCAAAGCTGGGCACGGCTCTCTAATTCGTTCAACATGAGACCCGAGCCGTCGGGCGTGCATGTCCCGGCACCCTGTCACCCCGGCTGCCTCGGAAAGGAGGCCAGAAATGCTTTTCGGGTTGTTGCGTGGCGCGGCGCTTGCGCTCCTTGTCTCCACGCTCGTCTATCTGGCGGTCAGCGCCTATGTCCGGTCGCTGCGCCGGCAGAAACTGGAACAGGACTGGGACGTGGCCTATCGCCCGGGCGAGAACCCCGAGGGCCGGGCCGAATTCATCGCGCGCGGGATGCGCGCCTTCCGCAAGAGCCTGGCGTATCGGCTGTTGTGGCTTATCTATGCCGTTCCTCTGGCCTTCGCGGTGGTCACCGTCTGGGTCATGAACCATCAATAGGAGGACATTCTCCCGTGTGGACCGCCATCAAATGGACCCTGGTCGGGATCGTCGTCGTCGTGTTCGGGGGGCTCCTGAGCTATACGCTGCCCAGCCACGACGTGGTCCGGGTGCAGGAAACCTATAACCGCCTGACCACCATCTCCAGCTCGAACGCCATGTTCTATGCCAGTTCGGACCGTACCGAAACCGGCCCCGAACAGCGCGACATCTACTTCATCCGCGGCGTCTTTCCCGACGAGAAGGTGAAGGTCTATCGCAACGAGGACACCGGCTGGATCTGGCCGCCCTATTTCAAGCTCGACAGCTCGAACCTCCAGGCCGAGGCCGCCAACCTGGCCTCGACGCGGGACGCGCCGCAATGGGTCGTCATCACCTATTACGGCTGGCGCATCCCGTTCCTGTCGGTCTATCCCAACGCCGTGTCCTTGCGTGCCGTGGACAGCCCCGACGTCACCGTGGTGCCGTGGTTCAACATCATCTTCCTGACCTTCCTTGCGCTTTGCGTGCTTCTGGCGCGGCGGATGTGGATGCAGTTCCGCCTGCGCACCATCGCCCCGATGATCGACGATGTGAACGACGCGCTCGAGGATGTCAGCGAAAGCGGCGAGGAAGCCGCCCGTCGCGCGCGGGGCTTCTTCTCGCGGCTGATCGGCCGCTGATCCCCGCCCGACGCGGACAGGACTGCACATTGCAAGGGGGCGCGGTTCCGGCCGCGCCCCCCTTTTTCTGCGTGTCATAGGCGGGTTCAGGGGCGGTTCAGGCGCCGGGGCTCAGCGCCGGCGTGGCCGCCGCGGCGCCGCTGCTGCCCAGCCCATGTTCGATCTGCCACCAGGCGGCCAGATCGGCGGCGCGGCGTGCGGGACAGGTGCAGCGCCTGCATCGCATGCAGGTCCGCGGCCAGCAATGCGGCCAGCCGATAGCCGCAGGCCGCCGCGCCCGTGCCCGGCGCCTCGGGTGTCAGCATCGCCTCGATCGCGGCGGCCTCGGGCCAGCGCGCCACCATCTGCGGCAGCAGCGGGGCCCCGGTTCCGGTCTCGGCCAGAAGCCTCTCGAGCGCAAAGGCCACCATCGGGTCGCTGCTCGGATCGGTCTCGGCGGGCAGGGGCGGCGGGGCAAGGGGGCTCGACATGGCGACCTTAGGCGCAGGGAAACGCGCGCCTTGTGCCGGGCACGACGCCGGCGGACGCAGCTGTCCCGGACATGAGTGGCGCTTTCGCGGGGGCGGGCAAAGCCTGTCTTCCGGACGGGTTGGGGCGGCCGGGTCGGGCGGAAATGCCGCGCGGTCGGGTCGGGGCCGCCCGCTGCGAAGGCGCGTGGTGAGGGGAGGTTGTCGTTGATGCGCGCGGGGCAAGCCGCTAGCCTCGGCGCGACCTTGTCCCATGACCCGTCCCAAGATCCCAGATGCCCGCCGAACCCAGCTTGCCCAACCTGCCCCAGCCGCTTGATCCGCGCGTGTTCGAGGGGCGCCAGCCCGATGCGCGCGCCGTTGCGCGGCGGGTGGCGGCATTGGCGCAGCGCCGCCGTGTTGACGGGCCGGCCGAGGTGGCCTTCCTGCTCAACGCCATCGCCTGCATGGACCTGACGACGCTGGCGGGCGACGACACCCCCGAACGCGTGCGCAGGCTCTGCGCGCGGGCGCGTCACCCGCTGCCCCCGGCGCTGACCGAGGCGCTGGGCGTCGCGGATCTGCACACCGGCGCCGTCTGCGTCTATCCGACGATGGTCGCCCCGGCAGTGCGCGCGCTTGCGGGGACGGGCATTCCCGTGGCCTCGGTCGCCACGGGCTTTCCGGCGGGGCTGATGCCGCTCGATCTGCGGCTGGCCGAGATCCGCGCCGCGGTGGGCGAGGGGGCCTGCGAGATCGACGTGGTCATCACCCGCGCCCATGTGCTGCGCGGTGAATGGGCGGCGCTTCACGACGAGATCGCCGCCATGCGCGCGGCTGCGGGCCCGGCGCATCTGAAGGTGATCCTGGCCACCGGCGATCTGGTCAGCCTGGCCAATGTGCATGCGGCCTCGGTGGTGGCGATGCAGGCGGGGGCGGATTTCATCAAGACCTCGACCGGCAAGGAAGGCGTGAACGCCACGCTGCCGGTGTCGCTGGTCATGGTGCGGGCGCTGGTCGAACATGGCGCGCGCACGGGGGCGCGGGTGGGGTTCAAGCCCGCCGGCGGGCTGCGCAGCGCTGCCGACGCGATTGCCTGGCAGATCCTGATGCGCGAGGAAGCCGGCCCCGACTGGCTGCGTCCGGGGCTGTTTCGCATCGGGGCCTCGTCGCTGCTGGGCGCGATCGAGACGCGGCTGGCCCAGATCGTGACGGGGCGGGCGGGCACGCCGCTCATGCCCGCGTGACCGTCTGACCCAGAAGACCGGTTCAGAAGACCGGCCCGGAATGACAAGAGGAAAGCCCATGTCCCTGCCGCCCCCCGATTACCTGCCCGCGCTTCTGCCCGAGGCCCCCGCGCGCGCGCTTCTCGACAGGGCGCCGCCGGCCGGGGTCGCGCCCGCGGTGCTGGGGCAGACCGATTGCACGGGCCGCGGGGCGCAGTTGGCCGCACTGGCCGCGCGGCTGCGCGCCGAGGCCGAGACCTGTGCTGCGGCGTTGGCGCTGGCGGCAGGGCGGCCCGCGGGGGCGGTTCTGGCCCATGATCTGCCGCGCGCGGCCGCCGCCCTGGCCGAGGCCGCGGGGGCCTGCGCCGACGGGGGCTTCGCCGCCGGGGTTGCCCCGGCCCAGGGTGTGGGGCTGATCGTGGCGGGCGGGGCCGGGTTCGCCGATCTGGCCGAGGCCGTGGCGCGCGCGCTGCTTGCCCATCGTGGGGTGATGATCGCGGATGGCGGCGCCACGGCGTCGGTTCTGGTGGCGCAGGCGCAGATGGCGGGGCTGGCCGGGCTTGCGCTGGCCCCCTCATCCGACACTCCGACATCCGGCACCTCCGCACCCGAGGCCACCGCACCGGAGAATCTGACCGCGATGTGGCTTCTGGGGGCCGATCCGCGCGCGGCGCTGCGCGACACCCGCGGGGCCTGCCCGGTCTGGCTGGCCGGGCGCGGCACGCCGGTCATGATCGTCGCGCCCGATGCCGATCCCGATGCCGCAGCCGATGCCGTGGCCGAGGCCGCCTGGTCCGGTGCCGCGGGGGATGGGCTGCGGGTGCTGGTCGCCGAGGCGCTGCTTTCGACGCTCGAGCGGCGGTTGCGCGCGCGGCTTGCGCGGCTGCGGGCGGGCAATCCGCGCGATCTGAATGTGGACCTGGGACCGGGGACGCCCGCGCCCCTGCTCGAGGCGCTGCGCGGCGAAAGCGGCCTTGGGATCGCCGAGGGGCCGGGCGGGGCGGCGCTGATCCTCGGGGCCTCGCTCGGGGTGCCGGGGCTTGAACGCGCGCTGAGCGGGCCCCTGGTCACGGTCGAGAGCTTTCGCACCCTGCCCGAGGCGCTGACACTGGCCAATGCCACGCCCTGGCCGCATGCGGCTGCCGTCTTTGCCACCGCCTGGGCCGATATCGAGACGCTGGTGCGCGGGCTTGCGGCGCCGGTGGTGCGGGTGAACCGCGTGCTGCCCCAGCCGGGCGAGGCCATGGGCGGCCTGGTGGCAACGGGGCCGCTGGCACCGATGCCCGCCCTGCCCGAGGCCGCCGCCCCGCGCATGGGCGATCCGGCGCTGGCTGCGGCGATCGCGCGCGCTCGTGCCGCGCGTCTGCCCCAGGGGCGGGCGCTGGGCCGGGCGCTTGCGGCGCTGGGCGCGCAATTCGCCCCCGGTGTGACGGTGGGGGCGTCCGAGGGGCGCGTCGATGCAGGCAGCGGGGCGTTCTGTCTGGACCTGCCGGCGCCGGTCGGGGTGCTGGGGCTGGCGCTGCCCCGGAACGGGACCGATGGCGCGGCGCTGGTGCTGACGGCGCTGGCGGCGGGCAACCGCGTCGTGGCGGCGGGGCCCTTGCCCGAGGGCTTTGCGGTGGCGGTCACGGCGCGGCTTGGCCCCGGCGCGCTGACCCATCTGCCGGCGGAACAGGCGCCGGGACTGGGCGCGCAGGACGGGCTGGATGCGCTTTGGGTCTGTGCTGCGCCCGAGGGGACGGCCGCGCTCTGGGCCGGGGCGCTGGCAGCCACGCCGGGCCCGCTGCCGGTCCTGCGGATCGGGGCGGCGGACTGGCGCGCAACGCCCGAGGCCCTGGCGGCGCTGGCCGCTCATGCTCGGCGCCGGCGCCTGATCCATCTGGGCTGACCCCTCCATCTGGGCTGACCCCATGAAAACGGCGCCGCAGCCCGAGCCGCGGCGCCGCGTGAAAAGGGTCCGGCCGGGCGATCAGGCGTTGGCGGCCCGGATCTTGTCGGCGGCGGCCTTGTCGAATTCGATGCCCTCGGCCTCGAACAGCGCGTCCAGCTCGCCCGACATCGTCATCTCGGTCACGATATCGCAGCCGCCGACGAATTCGCCCTTGACGTAGAGCTGCGGGATCGTCGGCCAGTCGGCGAAATCCTTGATGCCCTGGCGCAGGTCCTCGTCGGCCAGCACGTCGATGTCGACATAGGGCACGCCCATGTAGTTCAGGATGCCGGCCACGCGGCTGGAGAAGCCACAGCGCGGCATCTCGCGGTTGCCTTTCATGTAGAGCACGACGGCGTTCTGCGTGATCGTCTCGCGGATCGTGTCGGCGATATCGGTCATGGGGATGCTCCTTTCAGGGGCGATGCGCGGGCCGCGCAAGAGGGTGTTCGAAAACGGGGGGGCGATGCGCGGGCGACGTCAGGCCGGGGCCTTGGTGGTCAGCGCCAGCGCGTGAAGGGCGCCGTTCGAGCCCTCCATCTGGTCCTTGAGCGCGGCATAGACGGCGCGCTGCTGCTGCACGCGGTTCTTGCCGCGGAAGCTTTCGTCGATGACCTCGGCGGCCCAGTGATTGCCGTCTCCGGCAAGGTCGGTGATGGTGATCTGCGCGTCCGGAAACGCCTTTCGGATCAGATGTTCGATGTCCTGGGCTTCGATCGGCATTGCTGTTTCCCTGTCAAACCTGCGGCGCTTTGACACGCAAGGTAGAGCGCCCGGCGAGGGGCTGCAAGGGGCGGTGGCGGGCGCGTGCGGGGTTTGTGGCGCTCAGGGTCTCTGCGGCACCCGCGCCAGCAGCTCGGCAACGCGCGGGCCCAGCGCTTCGACCACCTTCTCGACCCCGCGCGCCGACGGGTGGATGCCGTCGGCCTGCATCAGCCCGCGTTCCGCGCGCGTCTCGGGGGGAAGGGCCGCGATGGGGCCCAGCAGGTTCTCGACCAGAACCGCGTCATGGGCGGCCGCCAGTTCGGGCCAGATCGCGTCGAAATCGGCCTTGTAACCCGCGCCGTAATTGGGCGGAGCGGGAAGCCCCGCGATCAGCGCGGGCAGCCCGCGCGCGTCGATCGTGGCCAGGATTGCCTCCAGATTGGCGCGCGCCTCGGCCGGGGGCAGTCCGCGCAGAAGGTCGTTGCCCCCCAGCGCGACCATCACCGCATCGGGGTCTTCGGCCAGCGCCCAGTCGATCCGCGCGCGCCCGCCCGCGGTGGTGTCGCCCGACACGCCCGCGTTGATGACGTGCACGTCCAGGCCCTGCCCCCGCAGCCAGGCCTGAAGCTGGGGCACGAGGCCCTCGCCCGCGGGCAGCCCGTAGCCCTGGGTCAGGCTGTCGCCCAGCGCCAGCAGCCGCAGCGGATCGGCCGCCGCCATCCCCGCGCCCAGGCCCGCCCAGAGCCCCGCCAGCACCAGCGCAACCGCTGCGGTCTTGTTCTGGCGCCGGCGCGGGCCATATCGAACCCTGTCCCCCCGTTTCAGGAGCCTTGCCATGACCGACCCCGTTCTTGCCCTTGACGATCTGCGCCTCACGCTGGCGGGGGGCGCCGGTCCGGTCGAGGTGCTGCGCGGGATTTCCATGCAGGTGGGCCGGGGGCAATCGGTCGGGCTGGTGGGGCCGTCGGGGTCGGGCAAGTCGTCTCTCCTCATGCTGATGGGCGGGCTCGAACGGCCCACCGGCGGGCGCATCTCGGTTCTGGGCCGGGATCTGGCCGCGATGGACGAAGACGCGCTGGCCCGCTTTCGCAGGGACAATATGGGCATTGTGTTCCAATCCTTCCACCTGATCCCCACGCTGACGGCGCTGGAAAACGTGGCGCTGCCGCTGGAGCTGGCCGGGGCGGGGGATGCGATGGCGCGCGCGCGCGCCGAGCTTGACGCCGTGGGGCTGGGCGCGCGGACGCATCACTACCCCGCCGAGATGTCGGGCGGCGAGCAGCAGCGCGTGGCGCTGGCCCGCGCGATGGCGCCGCGCCCGGCGATCCTTCTGGCCGACGAACCCACCGGAAATCTCGACGCCGCCAATGGCGCGGCGATCATGGACCTGATCTTTGCGCTGCGCGACCGGCACGGGGCGACGCTGGTTCTGGTGACCCATGCGCCCGAACTGGCCGCGCGCTGCGACCGGGTGGTGCGCATGGCCGACGGGCAGCTTGCGCCCGAGGAGGCCCCGGCCGAAGCCGCAACGGGGGCGGATCAATGAGCGCGCTGGCGCTGCGGCTGGCCGCGCGCGAATTGCGCGGCGGGCTGGCCGGGTTTCGCGTGTTCCTGCTGTGCCTGATCCTGGGCGTGGGCGCCATCGTCGCCGTGGGGCAGGTGCGCGCCGCGCTTCAGGACGGGCTTGCGCGCGAGGGGCGCGTGATCCTGGGCGGCGATGCCGAGCTGGAATTCACCTATCGTCACGCCGACGCGCAGGAGCGCGCCTGGATGGAGGACCGCGCCGCCGCGGTTTCGCAGGTGACGGCCTTCCGCTCGATGGCGCGGCTGCCCTCGGGCGATGCGGCGCTGGCGCGGGTCAAGGCGGTCGATGCCGCCTGGCCGCTGGTGGGGGAGGCGCAATTCGACCCGCCGATGACGGTCGAGGCGGCGCTTTCGGCGCGCGACGGCGTCCCCGGCGCCGCGATGGAGCGCGTGCTGGCCGAGCGGCTGGAGCTGGCCCCCGGCGACCGCTTCCTTCTGGGCGATACCGAATTCGAATTCCGCGCGGTTCTGCTGCGCGAGCCCGACAGCGCCGGTGTGGGGGGCTTTGGCTCGGGCTTCGGGCCGCGGCTTCTGGTGCGCGAGGCGGCGCTGGCCGAGGCGGGGCTGATCGGGCCCGGCGCGCTCTACGAGGTGGCCTATCGGCTGCTGCTGCCGGGCGCCGACCTTGCCGCCGAGAAATCCGCTGCCGAGACGCGCTTTCACGACGCCGGGATGCGCTGGCGCGATGCGCGCCGGGCCTCGCCGGGCTCGGAGCGGTTCCTCGACCGCATGGCGACGTTCCTCGTGCTGGTCGGGCTGGCGGGGCTGGGCGTGGGCGGCGTGGGCATCTCGGCGGCGGTGCGCGCCTGGATGGAGCGCAAGACCGCCACCATTGCCATCCTGCGCAGCCTCGGGGCCTCGGCCGGGCTGGTGCGGGCGGTCTTCGGCCTCCAGATCGCGGCGATGACGGCGCTGGGCGTGACGCTGGGGCTGGCGCTGGGGGCGGGGCTGCCGCTTCTGGCGGCGCCGCTCCTGGCGCCGGTCCTGCCGTTCGATCTGGATTTCGCGCTCGATCCGAGGGCGCTGGCCGAGGGGGCGGTCTATGGCGCGCTGGTGGCCGCGCTCTTTGCGCTCTGGCCGTTGGCGCGGCGTCTGGGCGTGCCGGCGGCGGCGCTTTTGCGCGATATCGGGCCGGGGGCGCGGGCCTGGCCCGGTGCGGGCAGCGTGATAGCGGCGGGTGGTCTGCTGGGCGCGCTGGCGGGGGCTGCGGCCTTCTTCTCGGCGCGTCCGATGCTGGCGCTGGGCACGGTGGCCGGGGTCGGCGTGGCGCTGGCGCTTCTCTGGGCCGTGGGGGCGGGGCTTGCGGTGCTGGCGCGCCGGGCCGCGCGCGGCGGGCTGGCCGATGGCCGGCCGGTCCTGCGCACGGCGCTCGCGGCGGTGGGCGGCCCGCGCTCGGAGGCGCGCGCGGTGGTCATGGCGCTGGGGCTGGGGCTGACGGTGCTGGCCGCGATCGGCCAGATCGACGGGGGCTTGCGCCGCGCCGTGGCGACCGATCTGCCTGCCCGCGCGCCGGCCTATTTCGTGCTGGACATCCAGCCCGATCAGTTGGCGCCCTTTTCCGAACGGCTGGCCGGCGATCCGCTGGTCGAGAAGGTGCAGACCGCGCCGATGCTGCGCGGGGTCGTCACGCGCCTCAAGGGCCGCCCCGCGCGCGAGGTGGCGGGCGATCACTGGGTGGTCCGCGGCGATCGCGGCGTGAGCTATGCGGCCGCGCCCCCGCCCGACACCCGCATCGTGGCCGGCGAATGGTGGCCCGAGGATTACACCGGCCCCGCCCAGGCCAGTTTCGCCGCCGCCCAGGCCGAGGAACTGGGCCTTGCCCTGGGTGACACGCTTTCGGTCAATATCCTGGGCCGCGAGATCGAGGCCACGATCACCTCGCTGCGCGAGGTCGATTTCTCCTCGGCGGGGCTGGGCTTCGTGCTGATCCTGAACGAGGCGGCCTTGCGCGGCGCGCCCCACAGCGCCATCGCCACGATCTATGCCCCCCCCGAGGCCGAGGCGGGCCTTCTGCGCGATCTGACCCGCGCCTTCCCCAACATCACCCTGATCGGCGTGCGCGAGGCCATCGGCCAGGTGGCGCGCGCGCTGGGGCAGGTGGCGCAGGCCAGCAGCCTTGCGGCCGGGGTCACGCTGGCCTCGGGGCTGGTGGTGCTGATCGGGGCGGCCGCGGCCGGCGAGGCCCAGCGCGCCCGCGAGGCGGCGCTTCTCAAGGTGCTGGGGGCCTCGCGGCGGACCATCCTGGCGTCGTTTGCGCTGCGTGCGGCGCTGATGGGGGCGGCGGCGGGCGTTGTGGCGGTGGCGCTGGGCCTGCTGGCGGGCTGGGTCGTCATCGACCGGCTGATGGAGGCCGAATTCCGCCCGGCGCTGGGGCCGGCGCTGTGGGTCGTTGCGGGGGGCGCGGGCGCCAATCTGGCCGCCGGGCTGGTCTTTGCGCTGCGCCCGCTGGCGGCGCGGCCCGCAGGCGTGCTGCGCGCGCCCTGAGGGGGCGCGCTCAGGGCGCGCCGCCCTCCGCCGGGGGTTTGCGCGCGCCGGTCATGAAGGCCACCGCGTCCGACATGGTGTAATTGCGCGGGTCGATCACGCACAGCCGCCGCCCCAGCCGGTGCACATGGATGCGGTCGGCCACCTCGAAGACATGCGGCATGTTGTGGCTGATCAGCACGATCGGCAGGCCGCGCGCCTTCACGTCGAGGATCAGCTCGAGCACCCGGCGGCTTTCCTTGACCCCCAGCGCCGCGGTGGGTTCGTCCATGATCACCACCTTCGAGCCGAAGGCCGCCGCGCGCGCCACCGCCACGCCCTGTCGCTGCCCGCCCGAGAGGGTCTCGACCGGCTGGGCGATGTTCTGGATCGTCATCAGCCCCAGTTCGGTCAGCTTCGCGCGGGCGCGGCGCTCCATCTCGGGGCGGTCGAGCATGCGCAGGACCGTGCCCAGAAAGCCCGGCTTGCGGATCTCGCGGCCCAGGAACATGTTGTCGGCGATCGAGAGCGCGGGCGAGAGCGCAAGGTTCTGATAGACGGTCTCGATCCCGGCCGCGCGCGCATCAAGCGGCGAGGTGAAGCGCATCTCGCGCCCCTCCAGCGTGATCGTGCCGGCATCGGGCCGGATCGCCCCCGAGATCGCCTTGATCAGGGTGGACTTGCCCGTGCCATTGTCGCCGATCACGGCCAGGATCTCGCCCGGCATCAGGTCGAAGTCGCAATGATCGAGCGCGGTCACCCGGCCATAGCGCTTGACCAGGCCGCGGGTCTTGAGGATCGGGTCCATCAGCCGGCCACCTTTCGGATCCACTGATCGACGGCCACCGCCGCGATGATCAGGCCGCCGATCAGCAGATAGGTCCATTGCGGATCGGTGCCCAGCATCTTGAGGCCCAGCGAGAACACCCCCACGATCAGCGCCCCGAACAGCATGCCCAGGATCGAGCCGCGCCCGCCAAAGAGCGAGATCCCCCCGATCACCACGGCGGTGATGCTTTCGATATTGGCGAATTGCCCGGCGGTGGGCGAGACCGAGCCCAGCCGCCCGATCAGCACCCAGCCCGCCAGCGCGCAGATCAGCCCCGAGAGGACGTAGACCGCGACCAGAACGCGGGCGACCTGCACGCCGGCCAGCTCGGCGGCGTCGGGGTCGTCGCCCACGGCATAGACACGGCATAGACATGGCGCCCCCAGGCGGTGTGGCGCAGCACATAGGCCAGCCCCAGCACCAGCGCCACCATCGCCACCACGCCATGGGTGAAGACCGCCCCGCCCGGACGGAACGACTGGCCGAAGACTTGCAGAAGCGGCGCCGCGCGCGCGATGTCCTGGGCGCGGATCGTCTCGTTGGCGGAATAGAGGAAATTCGTCGCCAGCACGATCTGCCACATGCCCAGCGTCACGATGAAGGGCGGCAGCTTCATGCGCGCGACCAGAAGCCCGCTGATCAGCCCCATCAGCGCGCCGGTGGCCAGGCCCGCCCCCACGCCCAGCACGGGCGGCATCCCGTAGCGGAAGGTGACCTGGCCCATGACCACCGAGCTGAGCACCATCACCGCCCCCACCGACAGGTCGATCCCCGCGGTCAGGATCACCAGCGTCTGCGCCGCCCCGACAATGCCGACAATGGCCACCTGTTGCAGGATCAAGGTCAGCGTGAAGGGCGACAGGAACTTCTGTCCCAGAAGGGCGGCAAAGACGGCCAGGGCCGAGACCAGAACGATCAGCGGCACCATGGCGGGGGTCTGGTGCAGGAGCCGGTGAAGGCGTGCCGCCAGGCTGCGTTCGGGGGCGAAACGGGCGATCTGGGGTGCCGGGGCGGCCCGAGCCTGCGCATCGCCTGGCGGTCCGTGGCTGTTCTGGGTCGTCATGGCCTGTCCCCCGCGATCCGCGCCCCGCTTTCCCCGGCCCCGCCTTTCCCTGTGCCCCGCGGGGCGTTTCGACGCGGGGGCTCAGCCCCAGCACAGATCGGCGCCGGCTTTCGCGTCGATCGAGTCGATGCCCGGAACCGGCTGGTCGGTGATCAGCGTCACGCCGGTGTCGAAGAAGGTCTTGCCTTCGGTGGCGGCGGGCCTGGTGCCGTCGGCCGCCCAGGCGGCGATCGCCTCGACCCCCTTGGCGGCCATCCGCAACGGATATTGCTGGGCCGTCGCCCCGATCACCCCTGCGGCCACATTGGCCACGCCGGGGCAGCCGCCGTCGACCGACACGATCAGCACGTCGTTCTCGCGGCCGATGGCCTTGAGCGCCTCATGGGCGCCGGCGGCGGCGGGTTCGTTGATCGTGTAGACCACGTTGATGAACGGGTCGCACGCCAGCAGGCTTTCCATCGCCATGCGGCCGCCTTCCTCGTTGCCGTTGGTGACGTCATGGCCGACGATGCGCGGGTCGGTCTCGTCGCCCCATTTGCCGGGGTCGCCCAGATCGATGCCAAAGCCGCTCAGGAAGCCCTGATCGCGCAGCACATCGACCGAGGGTTGGCTGACGTTCAGATCCAGCAGGGCGATGCGCGCCTCTGCCGCCTTCGCGCCCAGCGCCGCCGCGGCCCATTGCCCGATCAATTCGCCGGCGCGGAAATTGTCGGTGGCAAAGGTCATGACGGCGGCCTCGACCGGATCAAGCGGCGTGTCGAGCGCGATGACCAGGAGGCCGGCGTCGCGCGCCTTCTGCACCGCCGGCACGATCCCCTTGGTGTCCGAGGGCGTCAGCAAGATGCCCTTGGCGCCATCGGCGATGCAGGTCTCGATGGCGGCAATCTGGCTTTCGCTGTCGCCGTCGATCTTGCCGGCATAGGATTTCAGCGTGATACCCAGCGCCGCGGCCCTGGCGGTTGCGCCCTCCTTCATCTTGACGAAGAAGGGGTTGGTGTCGGTCTTGGTGATCAGGCAGGCCGAGACCTCGGCCCCTGCGGACTGCGCCGCCAGGGCAAGGACTAGCGCCACCGGAACGGCAACGCGCGTCTTCACGAACTCTCCTCCCGTTATCTCCCTCCGGTTCGGGCCGCTGTCGGTCGCGTGGCAGTGGGGCCGGCCCTGGGCGGCGCGGCATTGCCCGGCCAAGCGCTGCGGTCCTCCCCCGCGGGCCGCGCTTGTCAGTTCATGAAAGGCCGACTCGGTCCTATCTGTCAATAAATAATTATTATTGATTTAAAAACCGGGCGCGCCCAGACTGAGGTCCAGATAGCGGCCCAGACAGGGAGCGACAGCAAGGGGGGCCGTCGGGGAGAAGAGCGCATGCCGGGAGCCGAGATCAGAGACCCGACGGGGGGCGCCAACCATGTCGGCCTGCGCGACTACAACGAACGCGTGGTGATGTCGGTGATCCAGCGCCACGGCGCGATCGCCTCGGTCGAGATCGCGCGGCGCACGCGGCTGTCGGCGCAGACGGTTTCGGTGATCCTGCGCCGGCTCGAGGCCGAGGGGCTGATCACGCGCGGCACGCCCCAGCGCGGCAAGTTCGGCAAGCCGCAGACGCCGGTGGCGCTGGCGCCGGGGGGCGTGCTGTCGCTGGGCTTCAAGATCGGGCGGCGCACGACCGACCTGGTTCTGGTGGATCTGGCGGGGAAGATGCGGGCCCGGCTGGCGGCGACCTATGCCTTTCCCACGCCCGACAAGGTGATGGGGTTCCTGCGCGCCGGTCTTCCGCGGATCGAGGCGACGCTGAGCGCCGAGGAACGCGCCCGCATCGCCGGGATCGGCGTGGCCGTGCCCTTCGAGCTGTGGAACTGGCTCGACACGGTGCGCGCCTCCCCGCACGAGATGGAGGCCTGGCGTGATTTCGACTTTGCCGCCGCCATCGGCGAGATTTCCGATCACAAGGTGTTCCTGAGCAACGACGCCACCGCTGCCTGCGCGGCCGAGCACGCCTTTGGCCAGGGCCGGGGGCTGTCGGATTACGCCTATGTCTTCATTGGCTATTTCTGCGGTGGCGGCGTGGTTCTGAACGGCGCGGTCCATGCCGGGCGCACGGGCAATGCCGGCGCCTTTGGCACGCTGCCGGTGGGCGATACCGCGCGGCCGGGTCACCAGCTTCTGCACAAGGCCTCGCTTTACCTGCTCGAACGCCGGCTTCTCGAGGCGGGCGAGGATCCGATGCGGATCTGGCGCGGCACCGAAGGTTGGGAGGGGCTGGGCCGTCCGGTCGACGACTGGATCGAGGCCACCGCGCGGCATCTGGCGGTGGCGGCGGTCGCGGTCTGTTCGGTGATCGACTTCGAGGCGGTGGTGATCGACGGGGGCTTTCCGACCGATGTGCGCGCGCGTCTGATCGAGGCCGCCCGCCGTCATCTCGAGGGGATCGAGACCCAGGGCATTGCCCGTCCGGTCTTGCGCGAAGGCGCGGTGGGGGCGCAGGCGCGCTCGATCGGGGGGGCGTTCCTGCCCATCGCCTCGGAATACCTGATGGTGGGCGCAAGCTTCGGCACCTGACACCGGCGGCCCCGAGCGGACCGGGCAGGGGGCAGGAGGGGGGGCGATCAGCCGCCGCGGTGGGTTTCCTTGTCCTCGAAGGCGGCCTCCGACGTGTCGGTGCCGGGGCTTTGATGCGCCCAGAGCTGGCCCTCGGGCAGGGTCGGCAGGTCTTCGGGCGGGGCGGCGCGATGCAGGTTGGCCTTGGCGATGAAATTCGCCGTGATGGGGGCGGTCAGGAACAGGAAGAGCGTGATCAGCAATTCGTGGAAGGACAGCACGCCGTGGCTGCCGATGCTCCAGATCATCGAGGCGATGAGCACGCCGCCGACGCCCAGCGTGGTGGCCTTGGTCGGCGCATGCAGCCGCGTCATCGGCGAGGGCAGCTTGACCAGACCCCAGGCCCCCACCAGCGCGAAGATACCCGCCAGCACCAGGAAGGCCGAAACCGCGATTTCCCAGATCAGTTCCATGCCGCCCCCCTATTCGATCACGTCGCCGCGCAGGACGAATTTGGCAAAGGCCACGGTCGAGACGAACCCCACCATGGCGATCAGGATCGCGGCCTCGAAATAGACGCCGGTGTCTTCCGAGATGCCCAGCAGGATCAGCAGGCCGATGGCGTTGATGACCATCGTGTCAAGCGCCAGGATCCGGTCCACGATGCCCGGCGCGCGCACCACCCGCCAGGCGGTGAAGGCAAGGCCCAGCCCGAAGCAGACATAGGCAAAGTCGAGAGCCAGGTCGATCATTCGAAAATCTCCATCAGGCGGCGTTCGTAGCGGTCCTTGATCTCGTCGATCACGGATTGCGGGTCGGGGGCGTGCAGGCAATGGACCAGCAGCGTGCGCCCGTCAGCCGACAGATCCGCCGAGACGGTGCCGGGGGTCATGGTCACGGTGCCCGCCAGCGTGGTGATCGCCTCGGCCGAGGTCAGATCGAGCGGCACCGCAACCCAGGCGGGGCGCAGATCGGCGTTGCGCTTGAACAGAACGATGCCCGCCACGATGACATTGGCGCGCACGATATCGCCCATGACCAGAAGCGCATAGGCGATCATCCGTCCCCAGCCGCGCAGCGACGGCCGGTCGGGCCAATAGGGCGCGGTCATCACCGGAATGACGAGGCCCAGCACCAGCCCCATGGCCACGCTGCCCGGTGTGACCCGGTTTTGCAGCATGACCCAGACGACCAGCAGCAGAAGGCTCAGATGCGGATGCGGGATCAGCTTGCGGCGCATGTCAGTGCCCTCCCTCGCCATGCCCGGTCGGGATCTCGAGCGGGGCGCCCATGCCGCGCGGCACCGGCTGATGGGCCTCGCGCCGGGTGTCCTCGGTCAGTTGCGCGGCCGTGCCCTCGGCCCAGGTCAGCGCCGGGCCGGCCAGCGCGCTCAGCGCCGCCAGCAGCAGGAGCGCGGCAACCGTGGGCGCGGCGGTCAGGCTGAGCGCGCGCGGCGCGGGCAGCGAGGTCTGGACGCGCGGTTCCTCGGCTTCGGCGGGCAGCGCGTCGGGGTCGGCGGGAATGTCGGCACTGGTCTTGCCGCCGGCGGGGGCGGCCTTGGGGTCGCGTTCCTTCCAGAACAGGACCGAGCCCGCGCGGGCAAAGCCCACCACCATCAGGAGCGATCCCCCCAGCATCACCGCCCAGGCCAGCGGCCATTCGGGCCGCGAGGTCAGCGCCTCGAGGATCATCAGCTTGCCGGTGAAGCCCGAGAGCGGCGGCAGCCCCGCCGCCGCCACCGCCGCGGCCATGAACATCAGCCCCAGAAGCCCGCCTCCTGCCATTGCCGCGGCCGGATGCAGGCCCAGCCCTTCGGACCGGCGGCTGGCCACCAGATCGGCGATCAGGAACATCGCCGCCCCGGCAAAGGTGGAATGGACCATGTAATAGAGCGCAGGCGCCACGCCCGCGCCCCCCGGCAGCGCCAGCGCCGCCATGAGGTTGCCCATCGAGGCCACCGCGCTCCAGGCGGCCAGGCGGCCCAGATCGCGCGCGCCCAGCACCCCCACAGCGCCGATGGCCAGCGTGACCAGGGCTGCGGGCCAGAGCAGATCCTCCATCAGGCCATCGGTGGCCGGCCCCGCCCCGAAGGCGATCGAGGACAGCCGCAGGATGGAATAGGCGCCGACCTTGGTCATCACCGCAAAGAGCGCCGCCACCGGGCCTGGCGCGCCGGCATAGGTGTCGGGCAGCCAGAAATGGAGCGGCACCAGCGCAGCCTTGAGCGCGAAGACCAGGATCAGGAGAACGGCCCCCACCCGGACAAGGCCCGCGTCACCGGGCGGCAGCGCCGCGATCCGGGCGCCCAGATCGGCCATGTTGAGCGTGCCGGTCGTGGCATAGATCGTGCCCAGCGCGAACAGGAACAGCGTCGATCCCGCCAGGTTCATCACCACATATTGCAGACCGGCCGCCAGCCGCGCCTTGCCGCCTGCGTGGATCATCAGCCCGTAGGAGGCGATCAGCAGGATCTCGAAGAAGACGAACAGGTTGAAGGCATCGGCGGTCAGGAAGGCGCCGTTCAGCCCCATCAGCTGGAACTGGAACAGCGAATGGAAATGCCAACCCTTGCGGTCCCAGCCGGTGGCGATGGCATGCCACAGCACCAGCACCCCCAGCGCCGCCACGATCACCAGCATCAGCGCCGACAGCCGGTCAAGCACCAGCTCGATGCCGAAGGGCGCAGGCCAGTTGCCCAGCGCGTAATGCTGCGTCTGGCCGTCCAGCGTGGACACGAACAGCACCACCGACAGCACGAGAAGCGCGCCCACCGCAAAGCCCGAGAAGACGCGCTGGAGCAGCATGTCGAACCGCCCCCAGAGCACGATCAGCGGGCCCAGCACGGCCGGCAGGATGACGGGCGCAATGATCCAGTGGTTCATGGCCGGGCCTCCGGGTCGTCCTCGAGGTCGATGGTGTCACGCCCGCGCTCGAGAAAGGCGCCAAGCGCCAGCATCACCACGAGCGCGGTCATCGCAAACGAGATCACGATCGCGGTCAGCACCAGCGCCTGGGGCAGCGGGTCGGTATAGCCCGTGGCCTGGGCCGAGATCACCGGCGCCTGGCCCACGACCAGACGTCCGGTCGAGAACAGGAACAGGTTGACCGCATAGGACAGCATGGCCAGCCCCAGCACGACCGGAAAGCTTTCCCGTTGCAGCACAAGATAGGCGCCCGCGCCGGTCATGGCGGCAATGGCGGTGGCGACAAGCACTTCCATCAGCGGCGGTCCTCCGCGTCATCGTCATGGGGGGCGGGCAGGCCGCTCAGCACCTCGCCGCCGGCGCGCCGCGCGATCCGCGACAGCGACGCCAGCGCCAGCATGACCGAGCCGACCACCGTCAGCAGGACGCCCAGGTCAAAGGCCATGGCCGAGGCGATCTCGGCATCGCCCAGAAGCGGGATATGCACATGCCCGAAGGCCGAGGTCAGGAACGGCCGGTCGAACGCCCAGGAGGCGATGCCGGTGAAGCCCGCGATCAGCACGCCCAGCCCGATCAGCACGTGGTAATAGATCTTCTGGCGGGCCTGCGCCCAGGCAAAGCCCGAGGCCATGTATTGCATCAGAAGCGCGATCGCCATCACCAGCCCGGCGATGAAGCCGCCGCCGGGCGTGTTGTGCCCGCGCAGGAAGATGTAGACGCCCACCAGCACCGCGATCGGCATCATCACCCGCGAGGCCACGACCATCATCAGCGGGTGGCGGTCGCCGGCGCGGGCCTGATCGGGGGTCCAGGCGATCAGCCGCCGCGAGGCCGGCCCGCCCAGCAGCGATTCGGTCAGCGCATAGATGACCAGCGCCGCGATCCCCAGAACGGTGATCTCGCCGAAGGTATCATAGCCGCGGAAGTCCACCAGGATGACGTTGACGACATTGGCGCCGCCGCCGCCCGGCACCGAATTGGCCAGGTGATAATCCGAGATCGGCTCAAAGGCGAAGTCGCGCCGCATCAGCGCATAGGAGAGCGCGCCCGCCCCAAGCCCGGTCAGCGTGGCGATGACGCCCGCGCCCATCTGCCAGGCGCGGGGGCCCGCGCCCTCGGGGGCGGGGGTGCGCTTGGGCAGGAAGTTCAGCGCCAGCAACATCAGGATGACGGTGACCACCTCGACCGAGATCTGGGTCAGCGCAAGGTCGGGTGCGGACAGATAGACGAATGCCATCGACACCATCAGCCCCACGATCCCCACCGCCACCAGCGCCAGGACGCGGGTGCGGTGAAAGGCCACGACGCAGGCCGAGCCCAGCACCAGAAGCGCCCAGAAGACGGCAACGCCCGGCGGCACGGCCAGCATGGGGCGGGTCTCGGGGCCGGGGGCACCGCCCAGCGCCCAGACGCCGGCGGCCAGCGTGACCACCAGGAACACGCCCAGATAACGCGACAGCGCGCCGTTCAGCAGCCACGCCGTCAGCGCGCGCGCGCCGCGGCGCAGGCCGGTTTCGATCTGGCCATAGATCAGCCGGGCCTCGGGGCGGGGGGTGGCGGCCCAGCCGCGCGCCAGCGGGCGATAGGCGGCCAGGATCACCGCCCCGCCCAGCAGCGCGGCCATCGACACGCCCAGCGCCGGTGTCAGCCCGTGCCAGAGCGCGATATGGGTGTCGATTTCGGCGCCCGTCACCGCGCCCGAGGCCAGACGGACCAGCCCGCCCGCGATCGGTTCGGGCATCAGCCCCACCGCCACCGCCAGCCCCGCCAGCACCAGCGGCGAGATCGCCAGCCCCGGACCGGGGTCATGGGGATATTCGGGGTAGTCGTGGCGCACCGGGCCGAAGAAGCCGTGGATCAGGAAGCGCCCGGCATAGGCCACCGAGAAGGCCGCCGCCAGACCCGCGGCCACCGGGATCAGCGGGCCGAAGGCATGGCCGGCCTCGAGCGCGGCTTCGAGCATCAGCTCCTTGCTGAGAAAGCCGTTGAAGGGGGGCACGCCCGCCATCGACAGCGTGCCGATCCCCGCCAGCAGGAACGTCAGCGGCATCAGCCGCATCAGCCCGCCCAGCCGTTTCAGGTCGCGGGTATGCGCGGCGTGGTCGATGATCCCCGCCACCAGAAAGAGCGCGGCCTTGAACAGCGCGTGGTTGAGAATGTGAAACACCCCCGCAAAGGCCGCGGCCTTGGTGCCCAGACCGAAGAGGAAGGTGATCAGCCCCAGATGCGAGACGGTGGAATAGGCCAGGAGGCCCTTCAGGTCGTCCTTGAAAAGCGCGACCACCGCGCCGATGCACATGGTCAGAAGGCCCGTGCCCGCCACCAGCCAGACCCATTCCTCGCGCCCCGACAGGACCGGCCAGAGCCGCGCCAGCAGATAGAGCCCGGCCTTCACCATCGTGGCCGAATGCAGATAGGCCGAGACCGGCGTCGGCGCGGCCATCGCCTGCGGCAGCCAGAAGTGGAACGGGAATTGCGCCGATTTGGCAAAGGCGCCGATGCAGATCAGGATCAGCGCGGGAAGGTAAAGCTCCGACGACCGGATCGCCGGGCCCGCGGCCAGGATGTCGGCGATTTCATAGCTGCCGGCGACATGGCCCAGGATCAGCAGGCCCGCCAGCATCGCCAGCCCCCCCGACGCGGTGACGCCCAGCGCCATGCGCGCGCCCTGCCGGCCTTCGGGCAGGTGCCGCCAATAGCCGATCAGCAGGAAGGAGGTGAGCGAGGTCAGCTCCCAGAAGACCAGCAGCATCAAGACGTTGCCCGAAAGCACGATGCCCAGCATGGCGCCCTGGAAGGCCATCAGGAAGCTGAGGAACTTGCCGAAGGGATCCTGCTTGGTCAGGTAATGGCGGGCATAGAGGATGATCAGAAGGCCGATCCCCAGGATCAGCCCGGCAAACATCAGCCCCAGCCCGTCCATCCGGAACGAGGCCATCAGCCCCGCCTGCGGCAGCCAGGGCAGCGATTGCGACACGACCCCGCCGCGCAGCACCTCGGGGGCGTTCAGCGCCACGCCGATGGCGGCCAGAAGGGTCACGGCGCCGGCGCCGATGGCGGCGGTATCGCGCCCCGCGCGCACCAGAAGCCCCGGCAGGAGCGCGCCGAAGAAGGGAAGCAGGACGATCAGGCCAAGGCTCATGCGCGCGGCCCTCGGGCAGCGCGGATCGGGGCGGGTCGCGGGGGACGTGAAGTCATCTCGTGCTCGCTCGGTCCGTTCGTTGCGCGACCGCCGGGGCCGCGGGAAGCGGGCCGGAATGGCCCCATGCGCGCGGCGAAATCACGCCGCGCACGGGGGCAGGGTGGCGTTCGTTGCCTCTCCCCCCGGCTTTCAGGTGTGCCCAGGATGCCCCTCTGTCAAGACGAAAGCGCAGGATTAACGCCCGGTTTCGTGCGCAGCGCCAGCGGCTGCCGCCGCGCTGGGCATCCCGGCGGGGGTGAGGCGGCCGCGCGCGGTTGGGGCCGGGGTGCCGCCGGGGGGGGCAATCAGGTCACAAACTGCGCCCCATTCGCCGCGGCTTGGCCCCGATCCGGGCCGGGCGGGCACGCAGAGTTGACTTTCCTTACCGAAGACAACACTTCACGGTTCAGAAAAGTCGATGCTGCGGGTTCGAGCCACGCGGCCCGTCAGAGGTTTATCATGCTCAAGCGCATTATTGTCATCGTTCTTGTCCTGGTCGTTGCCGGGGGGGTCGTCGGCTTCAACCTGTTCCGCGACCAGATGATCACCCAGATCTTCGCCAACATGAAGCCCAAGCCGGTCACGGTCTCGACCTCGACGGTCGTGCCCATCGACTGGACGCCGGGGCTCGAGGCGATCGGGACGGCCAACGCCGCCGCCGGTGTCGATCTGTCCATCGAAGCCGCCGGCACCGTCTCCGAGATTGCCTTCGAGGCCAATGACAAGGTGTCCGAGGGGCAGCTTCTGGTCCAGATCGACGACCGCAGCGAACGCGCCGATCTGACCGCCGCCGAGGCCGCCCTGGTGCTGGCGCGCACCGAACTGGAACGCGCGCGGCAATTGTCGAGCCGGGGCGCGCAGAGCCGCGACACGCTCGACAGTGCCCAGGCCGCCTATGATCAGGCGGTGGCCACGGTGGCCAAGCTGCATGCGGTTCTCGACACCAAGCGGCTGGATGCGCCCTTTGCCGGCGTGATCGGTATCCCGCAGGTCGAGCGCGGCCAGTATGTCACCGCCGGCACCGTCTATGCCACGCTTCAGGATCTTGACCGGATGCGGGTCGATTTCACCCTGCCCGAACAGGACAAGGGGCTGATCTCGCGCGGGCAGAAGGTCGTTGTCACCTCGGAGGTGGGCGATATCACCGCCTCGGGGCGCATCGTCGGCATCGAGCCCAAGGTCGATCCCAATTCGCGGCTGGTCACCATCCGCGCCGAGGTCGACAACGCCGGCGGGCGCATCACGCCCGGCCAGTTCCTGAGCGTGCGTGTGCAACTGCCCGAGGAAACCGGCGTGATCGCGCTGCCGCAGACGGTGGTGGCCTCGAACCTCTACGGCGATTCCGTCTATCTGGTCCGCGAGGAACAGGGCGAGGACGGCCCCGTCCTCAAGGTCGCGCAGGTGTTCGTGAAACTGGGCCGGCGCTCGGGTGATCTGGTCGAGATCATCGAAGGCGTGGCGCCGGGCGACCGCGTGGTCAACGCCGGCCAGAACAAGCTCAACCCCGGCGCCGTGGTCAAGATCGACAACAGCGTCAGCCCCGACCCCGCCTCGGGGGAAACGCCTGCCAGCGAGGACGCGGCGCCGCAGGACGGCGCGGACGCGCCCGCCAACGGTCAGTAAGGGACACGCGATGAGCCTTTCGGAAATCTTCATCCGGCGCCCGGTGCTGGCCACCGTGCTGGGGGCCTTCATGCTGCTGCTGGGCACGCAGGCCATCTTCAACCTGCCCGTGCGCCAATATCCCGAGGTCGACGAGACCGTGGTGACCATCACCACCGTCTATCCCGGAGCCGCCCCCGAGCTGATCCAGGGCTTCATCACCGCGCCCATTGCCGCGGCGGTCGCCACGACCGAGAACATCGATTACGTGACCTCGCAGTCGCGGCCCTCGGCCTCGGTGGTGTCGGTGCAGATGAAGCTGGGCGCCGACCCCGATGTGGCGCTGACGGACGTGCTGTCCAAGGTCCAGCAGGTGCGCGGCCAATTGCCCGACGACGCCGAGGATCCGGTGATCGTGAAAGGCACCGGCCGGCAATTCGCGCTGATGTATCTGGCGGCGCTGAACCCCAACATGACGCCCGAGCAGCTGACCGAATATCTGGAACGGGTGATCCGGCCGCGCATGTCCACCATTCCCGGCGTGGCCGAGATCAACGTGATCGGTGCGTCGAATTATGCGATGCGGGTCTGGATCGACCCGGTCAAGCTGGCCGCGCGCGGGGTCACGGCGTCCGAGGTGATGACCGCGATCCAGGCGTCGAACTTCCTGTCAGCGCCGGGCAAGACCGAAAACGAATTCTACGCCCATTCGATCACGCTCAAGTCCACCTTGCAGACGCCCGAAGCCTTTGGCGCGCTGCCGCTCCGGGCCAATGGCGATGCGGTGGTGCGGCTGCGCGACGTGGCGCGGGTCGAGCTGGCCAATGACGGCGAGGGCGAGATCGTCACCTTCAACGGCCAGCCGGGCACCTTCATCGGCGTCTTCCCGACGCCCTCGGCCAACCCGCTGGATACCGCGGCCGCGGTGGTGGCGGAACTGCCCGCGATCAACGAGGCCCTGCCCGAGGGCATGTCGATCGAACTGGTCTACGATTCCACCGAGACGATCTCGGCCTCGATCCGCGAGGTGTTCAAGACCATCGCCGAGGCCGTGGCCATCGTGGTCGTGGTCATCTTGCTGTTCCTGGGCTCGGTCCGGTCGGTGGTGATGCCGGTCGTCACCATCCCGCTGTCGCTGATCGGGGTGATGGCGGTGCTGCTGGCGCTGGGCTATTCGATCAACCTGCTGACCCTTCTGGCCATGGTGCTGGCCATCGGCCTTGTCGTCGATGACGCCATCGTCGTGGTCGAGAACATCCACCGCCATATCGAGGACGGCATGCGGCCCATGGCGGCGGCCATCCGCGGCATGAAGGAGATCACCGGCCCGGTCATTGCCATGACCATCACGCTGGCGGCGGTGCTGTCGCCGCTGGGCTTCACCGGCGGTCTGACGGGGGCGCTGTTTCGGGAATTCGCCTTCACGCTGGCGGGTTCGGTGGTGCTGTCGGGGATCATCGCGCTGACGATCACGCCGATGATGGCGGCGCGGCTTCTCAGCCACGGGCAGGCCAGCGGCTTCCAGCGCCGGATCGACCGCATCTCGGACCGGCTGTCGGCCTGGTATGGCCGGCGCGTCGAGGGCTCGCTCGACATGCGCGGCACGACCGCTTTCGTGGTGGTGGTGCTGGTCGCGGCGACGGGCTTCATGCTGACCAAGACGTCGACCGAACTGGCCCCCGAGGAAGACCAGGGCGCGCTCTTTGCCTTCCTCAACGGGCCGCGCTACGCGACCAAGGAATATACCGCGCTTTACACCGACACGATCTCGCAGCGGACCAAGGGCATCGAGGAAGTGCGCACCGAATTCTCGGTGGCGGGCTTCGGCGGGCAGGACAATACCGGGATCTATATCTGGGCGCTCAAGGACTGGGCGCTGCGCGAGCGCAGCCAGAAGGAGATCCAGGGCGACATCCAGGCGCGGCTTGACGGCGTGGCCGGGGTGCAGGGCTTTGTCTTCGCGCCGCCGACGCTGCCGGGCACGGGCGGCGGGCTGCCGATCTCGCTGGTGGTGCAGTCGATCCACGATTCCGAGCGCGTGGTCGAGCTGGCCGACGAGATCAAGCGCCGCGCCCAGGCGTCGGGCAAGTTCATCGTGGTCCAGAACTCGCTGGCCTTCGACGCCCCCGAGGTGCGCGTGACCATCGACCGCGACCGGGCCGCGGCGCTCAATGTGCCGGTCTCGCAGATCGGGGCGACGCTGGGCCTTCTGGTCGGCGGCGCCAGCGTGGCGCAGTTCGACCGCGATTCGAACAGCTATGACATCATCCCGCAGGTCGAGCGGCGCGACCGCGCCAACCCCGAGGAACTGGGCAAGTTCTTCGTGCGCGCGGCCAGCGGCGAAATGGTGCCGCTGTCGTCGCTGGTCAAGATCGAGACCGGGGTGGCGGCGGCCTCGATCGAGCAGTTCAACCAGCTGAACTCGGCCACGATCACGGCGCTTCCCATTCCCGGCACCTCGACCGGGGAAGGCCTGGCCGAGATCGAGAAGATCGCGCGCGAGCTGCTGCCCGACGGGTTCTTCATCGATTATTCGGGCCAGTCGCGGCTGGAGGTGGCACAGGGCAACACGATCCTGATCGTCTTCGGCGCGGCCGTGCTGGTCATCTATCTGGTGCTGGCCGCCCAGTTCGAGAGCTTCCGCGACCCGTTCATCATCCTGATGGCGGTGCCGCTGACCATGTTCGGGGCGGTGCTGCCGCTGAACGTGGGGCTGGGCACGCTCAACATCTATTCGCAGGTGGGTCTGATCACGCTGGTCGGCCTGATCACCAAGCACGGCATCTTGATGGTGGAATTCGCCAACCAGCAGCGCCATCAGAACGGGCTGACCCGGCGCGAGGCGATCGTGGCCGCCGCAAAGGTGCGCCTGCGGCCGATCCTGATGACCACGGCGGCCATGGTGCTGGCGGTGGTGCCGCTGATCCTGGCCGAAGGGGCGGGGGCCGCGGCGCGCCGGGCGATGGGGATCGTCATGTTCTCGGGTCTGACGATGGGGACGATGTTCACCCTGTTCGTGGTGCCGATGTTCTATACGCTGATCTCGCTGTCGGACGCGGCCTGGGCCAGGCGCGAGGAACACCGCGCCGCCGCCGGCTGAGGCCCGCCGAACCCGCCAACGACATCGAACCCGCCAACGACAAAGGGGCGCCCTTCGCGGGGCGCCCCTTTCGCCTGCGGGCGCGGTCTCAGACCCGCGTGTCGGCGCGGATCAGCCGCGCGGCCTTTTCCCCGATCACCATCGAGGGCGCCGCGGTATTGCCCGAGGTGATCGTGGGCATGATCGAGGCATCCGCGATCCGAAGCCGCCCGATCCGGCGCACGCGCAATTGCGGATCGACCACCGCATCGGGGTCGGCGCCCATGCGCGCGGTGCCGACCGGATGAAAGATCGTGGTGCCGATCTCGCCCGCGGCCTTCACCAGATCCGCGTGGCTGGTGAGCTGGGCGCCGGGCAGATATTCCTCGGGCGAGAGGCGCGCAAAGGCGGGCTGGCGAGCGATGTGGCGCGCCAGCTCGATCGCGCGGACGGCGACATCGCGGTCGGCCTCGGTCGACAGGTAATTCGGCGCAATCTCGGGGTGCGCCTCGGGATCGGCCGAGGTCACATGCACCCGCCCGCGCGAGCTGGGGCGCAGGTTGCACACGCTGGCGGTCATGGCCGGGAAGCGGTGCGGCGGCGCGCCGAACGTGTCGAGCGAGACCGGCTGGATGTGGAATTCGAGGTCGGGGGTCGCCTTCTCGGGGCCCGAGCGGGTGAAGATCCCCGCCTGCGAGGGCGCCATCGCCATCGGCCCCGACCGCCGGAGCGCGTATTCCGCCGCGATGCGGGCCTTGCCCCAGAGGGTTGCGGACATCTCGTTCAGGGTGGGGACGCCCTGCACCTTGAAGACCAGACGCAATTGCAGGTGGTCCTGGAGGTTCTCGCCCAGTTCGGGGATCTCGATCTGGGGGGGGATCCCGGCCGCGCGCAGCACCTCGGGCCGGCCCACGCCGGAGCGTTCGAGGATCTGCACCGTGCCGATCGCGCCCGCGCTCAGGATCACTTGCGCCGTGGCGCGGGCCTCTTCGCGCTGGCCGTTGCGCGCCCAGATCACGCCGCGGGCCTCGCCTTCCTCGATCACCAGCCGGTCGACGACGGCGCCGGTCACCACATGCAGGTTGGGCCGGTTCATCGCCGGGCGCAGGAAGGCCTTGGCCGTGCTCCAGCGCACGCCCGATTTCTGGGTCACCTCGAAATAGCCCGCGCCTTCGTTGGTGCCGCGGTTGAAATCCTCGGTGCGGGGGATGCCGGCCTCGGCGGCGGCCTCGAGATAGGCGTCGAGCACGTCCCAGCGCACGCGCGCGCGCTCGACCCGCCATTCGCCGCCCGCCCCGTGCAGGTCCGAGGCACCGCGGTAGTGGTCTTCCTGGGCCTTGAACAGCGGCAGCAGGTCGTCCCAGCCCCAGCCGGTGCAGCCCTTCTGCGCCCAGCCGTCGTAATCGGCGGCCTGCCCGCGCATGTAGATCATGCCGTTGATCGACGAACAGCCCCCCAGCACGCGGCCGCGCGGATAGCGCAGCGACCGGCCGTTCAGCCCGGCCTCGGGCGCGGTGGAAAAGCACCAATCGGCGCGCGGGTTGCCGATGCAATAGAGATAGCCCACCGGGATGTGGATCCAGTGGTAAGTGTCGCGGCCCCCGGCCTCGATCAGCAGCACGCGGTGGCGGGCGTCCTGCGAAAGCCGGTTTGCCAGAACGCAGCCGGCGCTGCCGGCGCCGACGATGATGTAGTCATAGCTGTCCAAGGGAATGTCCTCCTCGCTCCCGGTTGAATTTGTCGCGCGGATCGGGCGGGCGGACAAGAGCGGCGCGCAGAAGGCGGCCGGCCGGGCCCCGCGTTTGCGGGGGAGAGGGGGGCAGGGGGCGCCAGATGTTCGAAAGGCCGCGCCCCTTGGGGACGCGGCCTTTGCGAAGGTCTCTGGCGCGGGATCAGAACGTGGTCTTGATCGAGGTCGTGGCCAGTTCGCCCGAAATCGTGTTCGACGCGGAGCTGGTGCCGGTGCGCACGACGTTCAGCGCAGCCAGGCCCAGGCCGACGACGGCGGCGGTCAGCACGACCCAGTCAACGGTCACGGCGCCGTCTTCTTCGGTGTTGAATTTCTTGACGATCTTGAACATTTGCATCGGAGTTGCTCCTGGTGATCTGTATCTGTGGATCCTGAGATCCGGGTTGGTCCGCGCCGGTCCTTCGGGATGGCTCGTCCCTCCGTCTCGGCATGGGGACATAACGCTCCCGAAACGTGACCCGAATGGGGCAGGATTGGCCTGATTTCCGTCCTTTCCAGTCAATCCCGGAAACATTGTGTTTCCGTTAATGCAACCATTGCGGGTGGGATCGTGGGGCGGATATCCGCACCGCAGGCAATGCGGGGGCGGATCTGAACGCGATGAATTGGTTAATTGAAACAGGTGATTACAGACGAAAACGGCCGCGCCAGAAGGCGCGGCCGTTGCGTGAATTCCGTGAGGAGAGATCAGAACGTGCTCTTGATCGAGGTCTTGGCCAGTTCGCCCGAAATCGTGTTCGACGCGGTGCTGGTGCCGGTGCGCACGACGTTCAGCGCGGCCAGGCCCAGGCCGACGACGGCGGCGGTCAGCACGACCCAGTCAACGGTCACGGCGCCTTCTTCTTCGGCGTTGAATTTCTTGACGATCTTGAACATTTGCATCGGTGTCTCTCCTGTGATGGTGCGGCTTTCGGTTGCCGATCGCTCCGCCGCGGTCCGTGTGGCTGGCTGGTCCGACCGCTGCGGCATGAGGCCATAAGGCCCCTCAATCGTGGCTCGAATTGGGCAGTCTCGGCGCTTTTTGGCGATCATTTTAAACAAATGCTTAACGCCCCGGACCGCGCCGGGTGCCACTGGCCCTGTTGCGCAAAGGCCGCCCTTTTGGCCGCCGACAGGGGCGCCCCGGCGCAGGCTTCTGGTTTTTCGGGGCTTTCTGCGTCATGATGTGCAAAACGGTCCCGAGAACCGATGTCCGAGCAGATGACCCCCTTTCCTCGCCGCCTGCGCGGTTCCGGTGTGCCGGGCCGTGCTGTGACGCTTGCGCTGTGCCTTGCCGCCCTGCTGGGGCAGGCCCTGCCGGGCATGGCCGAGATCAAGCGCGTGGGCGTTCCGAAGCCCGGCGAGAAGCGACTCACCATCCAGATCGACCCCGCCGAACAGGCGCGTGCGCTGGCCGTCCACCCGCGGGTGGGCGCAGGCCTGCCGCCCGAGGCGGGCAGTCAGGCGCCGCCGCCCGCCGCCGTGGCCGCAGCGCCGGGGCCCTTGCCCTTCGATTGGTATTGGGAGCGCGTGTCGCCCACGCGCGGGGCGCAGAAGGGCCGGTTGTCCGAGGCGCTGGCGGCGCTGGCCATGGGCCCCGGCGGGCGCGCCGTGCCGGCCCCGCGGCTGGCCGATTTGCAGGCGATCGCGGCGCTTCATGGGCGCGAGATCCTGGCCGCCACGGTCGGCACGCGGGTGTCGCCGGCGCTGGTGCTGGCGATGATCGGGGTCGAAAGCTCGGGGCGGGTGGATGTGGTCTCGTCGGCCGGGGCGGTGGGGCTGATGCAGCTGATCCCGGCCACGGCCGCGCGATTCGGCGTGACCGACGCCACCGATCCGGCGCAGAACATCCGCGGCGGCGTGGCCTATCTGGATTGGCTGATGGGCGAATTCGAGCACGAGCCGCTGATGGTGATCGCGGCCTATAACGCGGGCGAGAACGCGGTGAAATCGGCCGGGGGCGTGCCGCCCTATGCCGAGACGCGGGGCTATGTGCCCAAGGTGCTGGCGGCCTGGTCGGTGGCGCGGGGGCTGTGCCTGACCCCGCCCGAGCTGATGTCGGACGGCTGCGTCTTTGCGCTGAAAGGCTAGGGGGAGGGGGGATGGCCGAGGACAAGGTACCGCTGGTCCTGGACGTGGACGGAACGCTGCTGGCGTCGGATCTGCT
Source organism: Phaeovulum vinaykumarii (assembly GCF_900156695.1). Taxonomy (GTDB): domain Bacteria; phylum Pseudomonadota; class Alphaproteobacteria; order Rhodobacterales; family Rhodobacteraceae; genus Bieblia_A; species Bieblia_A vinaykumarii. Next base: position 537,366 of record NZ_FTOM01000001.1, on the reverse strand, counting down.
GTTCGAATGTTTCTGGGCGGGGCTGGCGCGGGCGCCGGGGGCGACGCTGGCCGCGCTGCGCCATCTGGCCCGCCCGGCGCGGCTCAAGGCGGCGCTGGTCGCGCCTGCGGGGCTGCGGCTGGACCTCGTGCCGGTGAACCCGGCGGTGATGGAGCTGGCGCGCGCGGCCCTGGCCGAGGGACGCGAGGTGATCCTGGCTTCGGCCTCGGACCGGCGGCTGGTGGCGGAACTGGCGCGCCTGCACGGTTTTTCCGAACGCGTCTTTGCCAGCGAGGACGGCCACAACCTGAAGGCCGAGGCCAAGGCCGCGGCGCTGGTGGCGGCCTTCGGGGTGGGCGGCTTCGATTATGCCGGCGATTCGCGGGCCGACCGGGCGGTCTGGGCGCAGGCGCGGCGCGCCTATGTCGTGGGCGATCTGCGCGCGGCCGACATTCCGGTGCCGCCGGGCGGCGAGGTCATCGCGCTGCCGGCGAAGGCCGCGCCCAGGGGGCTGTGGACGGCGATCCGGCCGCATCAATGGGTCAAGAACGTGCTCCTGTTCCTGCCCCTGATCGCGGCGCATCGCTTCGACATCGCGGCGCTGGCCTCGGTGATCTGGGGGATGGTCGCCTTTTCGGCGGCGGCCTCGGCGATCTATCTGGTCAACGATCTGCTGGATCTCGAGGCCGACCGGCGCCACCCGAAGAAATGCACCCGCCCCTTTGCGGCGGGGACGGCGCGGCTGGATCACGGCATGGCGGCGACGGCGGGCCTTGTCGGGCTGGCGCTGGCGGTGGGCGCCACGCTGGGGGCGAATTTCCTGTGGGTGGTGGTGCTCTACATGGGCACGTCGCTGGCCTATTCGCTGCGCCTCAAGCGCGCGCGCTGGGTCGATGTGGCCACGCTGGCCGCGCTTTACACCGAACGCGTGGTGGCGGGGGCGGCGGCTGCGGGGATCGCGGTGTCGATCTATACGCTGATCTTCGTCTTTCCGGTCTTCATTGCGCTGGGTTGCGTCAAGCGGCTGACCGAGCTGACGCTGGCCACGTCGGATGCGCGGCTGCCGGGGCGCGGCTACGGGCGGGCCGACCGTGGCGATCTTCTGAACGTGGCGGGCTTGGGCGTGGCCGGGGCGCTGGTGATCTTCTTTCTCTACACGATCTCGGCGCAGGGGCGGCATCTCTATCCCGACACCTGGCTGATGTGGGTGGCGATGGTGCCGATGGGCTGGTGGATGATCCGCATGGTGGCGCTGGGCTGGTTCGGCAAGCAGGATTATGACCCGATCGTCTTTGCCCTGCGCGACCGGCTGGGGCTGGCGCTGCTGATGGTGTCGCTGAGCCTGATGTTCTGGGCCGCCGGTCTCTGGGCGGAATGGTTCGGCGGCTGAGGGCCGCCGATGCCGGGCAGGGGAGCGGGGCGTCGGGGCGTCAGATCTTGAGCGTCTTGAAGATCGGCTCGGGGATGGCGCGGATGATGGCCATGATCGCGCCCCAGAAACCCGGCGTGTAGATCACGTTGCGCCCGCGTTCGAGGCCCGTCAGGATGTCCGCGGCCACCCGTTCGGGCGGCGCGACCAGGAATAGGCCGGGCAGGCCCCAGGTCATGGCGGTATCGACGAAGCCGGGCTTGACCGTCAGCACCTGGGCGCCGGCGCGCCCCAGCCGGTTGCGCAGCCCCGACAGATAGGTGTGAAAGCCCGCCTTGGCCGCGCCATAGGTGTAATTGCCCAGCCGCCCGCGGTCGCCCGCCACCGAGCCCACGCCGACGACGCGCCCGGCGCCGCGGGTCTCGATCTCGGGGACGAGATGGGCAAGGAGCGTGGCCGGCCCGGTGAAATTGTCGGTGACAACGCCCGCGATCAGGGTGGGATCGGCGTCGAGGGCGCTCTGTGCCGGCATCGAGCCGGCAAAGACCGCGGCCGAAAGCGTGCCGCTTTCGGCTTTGGCGCGGGCGATCAGCGGTGCGAAGGTGGCCGGGTCGCGGGTGTCGAAGGGATGGGTTTCGGCCAGGCGCGCGCCCCGCACGCGGCAATCACGCGCCAGATCGCCCAGATCGGCCGGATCGCGCCCGGCCAGGATCAGCCCCGCGCCGCGTTCGGCCAGTGCCCGCGCGAAGGCCCGCGCCATGGCCGAGCTGGCGCCCAGGATGATCCAGGTCTCGGCGGGGGCATCGGCGCCGTTCGTGGGGGTGTCAGTGGCAGCGAGGGTCATGCAAGGCTCCTCATCTCGAGCCGGCGCACCAGATCCGTGGCCAGAAGGCCCTGCGGGTCGGCGGCCGCGGCAATGGCCTGCCAGCGGGGCAGATCGGGATACATGGCGGCGATGTCCTGTGGTTGGGCCAGCGAATCCTTGGCCAGGTAGATCCGCCCCCCGGCTGCGCGGGTGCGCGCGATCAGCCGGCCGATCAGCGCTCGCGCCGCGGCGCTGTCGCGGAAATCGACGGCCAGCGTCCAGCCCGCCATCGGAAAGCCCAGCATCCCCGCGCGCCCCGGTCCCAGCCGCTTGAGCACCGCAAGCGGCGAGGCCAGCCCCGAGGCGCCGATCTCGGTCAGCAGCGCGCGCAGATCGCCCCGCGCGGCCAGCGGCAGGACGCATTGGAACTGGTGAAAGCCCGCGCGGCCATAGAGCCGGTTCCAGCCCGCGATCCGGTCGAGCGGGAAGAAGAAATCATGCATCGCGCGCAGCCGCGTGCGCCCGGCGCGGGGCACGCGGGCGTAATAGGCGGCGTTGAAGGCGCGCACGACGGGCCGCGACAGCGCCGCGCGCGGCGCCTCGAAGGGCACGGCGGCGGGCGTCGGCCGATAGGCGGCGGGCAGCGGCACGATGCGCGCTTCCTCGAGGATGCCGCGGCCCAGCCGCTTGCCGCGCGCGGTCGCGTCGAGCCAGCCCACGACATATTCCGCGCCCGAGGACTCGAGCGCGTCGAGATGGGCGTCGAGATGGGGGGCGCGGGTCTCGTGCACCTCCATCATGGCGCCCTGCACAGGCGTCAGGCGCAGCCGGGCGCTTTCGATGATGCCGGTCTGGCCCAGCCCGCCCAGGGTCGCGGCAAAGAGGTCGTCGCCTGCGCGGGTGGTCACGGTGCCGCCCGCCTGCCGCAGGGTGATTTCCGCGACATGCTGGCCGAAGCTGCCGGCGTGATGGTGGTTCTTGCCGTGCACATCCATGGCGATGGCGCCGCCCAGCGTGGCGTGGCCGGTGCCGGGCAGGACCGCGGGGATGAAGCCGCGGGGCGCGAACAGGCGCAGGATCTCGGCCAGCGCGATCCCGGCCTCGGCGGTCAGGATGCCGGTGGCGGGGTCGAAGTCGATCAGCCTGTCAAGGCGCGTCATCTCGACCGCGCGGCCGCCCGAATTCTGCGCCGCATCGCCATAGGAGCGCCGCGCCCCCAGCGCCGGGCAGAGCCCGTCCGTCAGGATCGCGTCCAGCTCGGCGTGGCGCTCGGGGCGGGCCAGATCGCCCGTGGCGCGCAGGGCCCGGCCCCAGCCGGAATATTCCGTGGTCTTCCAACGCATTCAGTTGCCTTTCGAGATGCGCTCGGCGGTGGGAAAGACAAGCAGTCCCAGCAGGATCGCAAACCAGAGCGTGGTCAGTCGGATCAGGGCGGTGGCGGCCAGCGCGGTGGGCATGTCGACGCCGTCGAGCGTGAGCAGGGCGACCATCGTGGCCTCGGCGCCGCCAAGGCCCCCCGGCGCCCCGGTCGCGCCCCCCACCAGCGTGGCAAAGACGAAGATCGCCGTGGCACGCGCCAGACCGAGATCGGCGCCCAGCGCGCCCAGCAGCAGGTGGAACGACAGCGATTCGGCCAGCCACCCCAGCATCCCCAGCGCCAGCGCCGCCAGGAGTGTGGGCCCGTGGGTGAAGCGCGCAAGCGAAGCCGCGGCCGCCCGCGCCCGCGCAAAGGGGCGCAAAAGGCGGCGTGCCAGCGGCGGCGCGATCTGGCGCAAGGTGGCATGCGTCGCGCCGATCCCGCCGGCAATCAGCCGCGGATGGGTGGCGAGAATTGCCGCGACCAGCGCGCCGCCCGCCGCGGTCAAGGCCTCGGCCGAGCGCGCGTCGCCCCCCGCCGTCGTGCCCGCCGCCAGCGCCAGCAGAAGCGCCAGCGCCGCCAGATCGCCCGCGCGGTCCATGATGACCAGGGGCGCTGCGCGTTCGGCCCGCCATCCGGTCTCGCGCGCGATCCAGCGCAGACGCACCAGCTCGCCCAGCCGCCCCGGCGTGACCGACAGCGCAAAGCCGCCGATGAAATGGCGCAGGTTGGCCTTCATCGGCGTGGGCAGGCCCAGCCGCTCGGCGGTCAGATGCCAGCGCAGCCCGCGCAGCAGGTAATTGAGCCCCGACAGCGCCAGCAGCACCGCGACCAGCTGCGCCGGCACCCGTTCGAGCGCGGCCCAGGTCTCGTCCCAGCCGGTGGCCGCCGCCAGCCCCGCAAGACCGGCCAGAACCGCGCTGATCATCAACGCCATCAACCCCAGCTCGCGCGGGCGCGAACGGGGGGCGCGGGGGGCGCGCGCGGGCGCCTTGCGGGCGCGGGAGGGGCGAGGCTTCCGGTCCATCAGGTCCAATCTAGACGAGAACTTGGGCAGCAATGTGATGGTGTTTCGATATTCGAGACAATAGCACGGCTTTTCCTGCGGCATAGGGTCTCGGGGGCTGCGCGGGATTTCGCGGCCGCAGCCCCCGCCGGGGTGACATGGCAGCGATTCTGCCCGACGCTGGGGGGGGGGCAGGCCGGCGAAAGCCCAAGGGGGGGGGCAGGCCGGCGAAAGCCCAAGTGGGGCAGGCCAGGGGACGGAAGGGGGAACAGGCATGAAGCTATCGCGGCGCAGGGCGCTGGGCGGGCTGATGGCGGCGGGGCTTGTCGCGGGCTGCGGGGGCGCGGGCGGCGGGCGGGGCGGGCCGCCGGGGCTGATGCATCCGCGGATGCTTCAGGCGGCCGATCACCGCGCGCCGGGGATCCCCGCGCGGTTCGGCGACACCGACCCGCATGAATGGCAGGGCCACCGCCCCGATCTCTATCCGGTGCACGGGATCGACGCGGCGCGCTATCAGGGGCCGATCGACTTTGGCCGGGCGCGCGCGGCGGGGGTGGCCTTTGCCTGGCTCAAGGCGACCGAGGGCGGCGACCGGGTGGACCCCGGCTTCGAGATGAACGCCCGGGCCGCGCGCCGCGCCGGGGTGCCGGTGGGGGCCTATCATTTCTATTACTTCTGCCGCAGCCCCGAAGACCAGGCGCGCTGGTTCCTGCGCAATGTCCCGCGCAAGGCGGGCGATCTGCCGCCGGTTCTGGACATCGAATGGAATCACACCTCGCCCAGCTGTCGCCTGCGCCCGCCCGCCGTCGAGACCCGCGCCAGAATGCGCCGGTTCCTGGCGATCGTGGGCGATCATTACGGCACGCGCCCGGTGATCTATACGACGATAGATTTCTTCCGCGACAATGACTTGCAGCATTTCGACGGCTACGAGATGTGGCTGCGCTCGGTCGCGGGGGATCCGGCCGAACGCTATCCGGGCACGCGCTGGACCTTCTGGCAATATAGCGGCACGGGCGTCGTGCCCGGCGTGGCGGGCAATGTCGATCTCAATGCCTTTGCCGGCTCGGCCGAGGAATGGCAGGCCTGGCTGGCTCGCCGCAGCCAGTAACTGAGCGCGGGCCGACATGCCGGGGCGCCGACACACAAACGGGCTACATGCAAGCGGGGCGACCCTTCCGGGCCGCCCCGCTCGTGTTGCGCGGTGCCGAAGGCGGCCTCAGCCGTCCTTGCGGATGCGCAGGTTCTCGGGGTCATGCGGGCTGTCGATGGCCACTTCGGCGTCAAACAGCTGGCGCAGCATCCGCACCTTCAGCTTCGTGCCCGGCTCGGCCAGATCGGGGCGCACATAGCCCATGCCGATCTGCTTGTCGAAGGCTGCCGACCAGCCGCCCGAGGTCAGACGGCCGATCTTCTCGCCGTCCAGCACCAGCGCCTCCTTGCCCCAGGGATCGGCATCCTCGGGGCCGTCGATGAGCAGCGTGACGCATTTCGAGCGGATGCCGGTGTCGATCATCGCCTGCTTACCGCGGAAGTCCTTGCTCAGGTCGATGAAGCGGTCGAGGCCGGCCTCCATGGGCGTGGCGTCGCGGCCCAGTTCGTTGCCGAAGGCGCGATAGGATTTTTCCTGACGCAGCCAGTTCTGCGCCCGCGCGCCCACCGGCTTCAGCCCGTGTTTCGCGCCGACCGAGAAGATCAGATCCCACAGGTAGCGGCCGAATTCGATCGGGAAATGCAGCTCCCAGCCCAGTTCGCCGGTATAGGCCACGCGGACCGCGCGCACCGGGCACATGCCCAGTTCGATGTTGCGCCAGCTGAGCCAGGGGAAGCGCTTGTTCGACAGCACCGTCTCCGGCACGCCGTCCTTGACGATCTCGTTGAGAAGGGCGCGGGCGTTGGGCCCGGCCAGCGCATAGACGCCCCATTGCGTGGTCACGTCGTGGATGTCGAGATAGCCGCCGCCCGCGGCCATGAAGTCTTCGGCCGATTTCATCAGGAAATCCGCGTCATAGTCGGTCCAGGCCCCGGCCGAGATCAGGTAATATTCGTTCTCGGCCAGCCGCACGATCGTGTATTCGGTGCGGGTGGTGCCGGCATCCGTCAGTGCATAGGTCAGGTTGATGCGCCCGACCTTGGGCAGCTTGTTGCAGGTGAAATGGTCAAGGAAGGCGGTCGCGCCGGGGCCGCGCAGCAGATGCTTGGTGAAGGCCGACGCATCGATGATGCCGCAGGTCTCGCGCACGGCCTCGGCCTCGGCCCTGGCATATTGCCACCACGCACCGCGGCGGAAGCTGCGCGCGCTGTGGTCGAAATCGGCGGGCGCATCGACGGGGCCGTAATAGTTCGGGCGTTCCCAGCCGTTGACCTGACCCATCTGCGCGCCCAGCGCGATCTGGCGATCATAGGCGGGGGCGGTGCGCAGCGGCCGGCAGGCGGTGCGTTCCTCGTCGGGGTGGTGCAGGATGAAGACGTGCTCGTAGCATTCCTCGTTCTTGCGCGCGGCATATTCGGTGGTCATCCAGCTGCCGTAGCGCTTGGGATCGAGGCTGGCCATGTCGATCTCGGCCTCGCCCGCGGTCATCAGCTGCGCCAGGTAATGGCCGGTGCCGCCGGCGGCGGTGATGCCGAAGCTGAAGCCCTCGGCCAGCCACATGTTGCGCAGCCCCGGCGCCGGGCCCACCAGCGGGTTGCCGTCGGGGGTGTAGCAGATCGGGCCGTTGAAATCGTCCTTCATGCCCACGGTTTCCGAGGTCGGGATCCGGTGGATCATGGACATGTATTCTTCCTCGATCCGCTCGAGGTCGAGCTGGAAGAGGTCGGCGCGGAAGCTTTCGGGCACGTCATAGAGGAAGCGCGCGGGGGCATTGCGCTCGTAGGGGCCCAGGATCCAGCCGCCGCGTTCCTCGCGCACGTACCATTTGGCGTCGGCGTCGCGCAGCACGGGGTGTTCGGGGTTGCCGGCCTTGCGCCATTCGACCAGCGCGGGGTCGGATTCGGTGACGATATATTGGTGCTCGACCGGGATGGCGGGGATCTTGATGCCCAGCAGGCGCGCGGTGCGCTGGGCGTGGTTGCCGGTGGCGGTGACGACATGTTCGGCGTGGATCTCGAAGGTTTCCTCGCCCGCCAGAAGCATGCCGCCGCGATCGACCATCATGCGGCCCGAGACGATCCATTCCGAGCCGGTCCAGCGGTAGCTGTCCACCTGCGCCTTGCGCACGATGGTGGCGCCGTGCTGGCGGGCGCCCTTGGCCATGGCCTGGGTGACATCGGCGGGGTTGATGTAGCCGTCCTGCGGGTGGAACAGCGCGCCCTTGAGGTCGTCGGTGCGCACCAGCGGCCAGCGCTCGGCGATCTGGGCGGGGGTCAGGAATTCGTGGTAGACGCCGGCGGTCTCGGCGACCGACGAATAGAGCATGTATTCGTCCATCCGCTCCTGCGTCTGCGCCATGCGCAGGTTGCCGCAGATCGAGAAGCCGGCGTTGAGGCCGGTCTCGGCCTCGAGCGTCTTGTAGAAATCGACCGAGTATTTGTGGATATGCGTGGTGGCATAGTTCATGTTGAACAGCGGCAGCAGGCCCGCCGCATGCCATGTCGAACCCGAGGTCAGCTCGTCGCGTTCCAGAAGCATGGTGTCCCAGCCGGCCTTCGCCAGGTGATAGGCAATGGCGCAGCCGACGGCGCCGCCGCCGACGACAAGGGCTCTGACATGGGTTTTCATCGGCCGATTCCCCGCTGGATGAAATTCATTTGCCCTTCGGTTGTGCCAGAGGGCGGCGGGTCGGGACATGTCGAGCCGACCTTTGAGGGTGGGAAAGCGACATGCGACGCCTGTGAATGGCGGAGCGGCTCCCCGAGGGGGGGAGAGCCTTTCGCGCCCCCATCGAGGGGGCCGCGAAAGGCCGGTCTTGCCGGGGCTCGATGCCCCGGCAAGACCGATCCCGCGCATCCCGCGCCCCTTGGTGCTCGGCGCGACGGGCGCGCGGCTGAAATGTCCGGGCCGGCCCGGAACGGCGGCGCGGCCCGGCTCAGTCGATGACTTCGGCCGCATAGCCGGCCGATTTCAGCGCCGCCAGCACGGTGGCTTCGGGCAGGCCCGAGATCTCGACCTCGCGGTCCTCGAGATTGACCTCGGCCTTGCCGCCCACTTCCTCGATGGCGGCTTCGACGGCGGCCTTGCAATGGCCGCAGGTCATGTTGGGAACGGACAGGATCATGGGAATTGCCTCCGGGCAGCGGGTTGGTGTCGCGCCCCAGCCTAAACCGCCCCTTGCCGCCCAGCGCAAGCGGTGCCGCGGCCTTTCGGCATCACCCCGGCGTGAAACCCCGCTTGCCGGCATCTGGCGCACCGCGTCCCGCGCAATCCCTCTTCCCGGACGTTCGGCAAACGGCTATACGCGCGCCCATGACCGAGCTTGATCGCATCCGCAACTTCTCCATCGTGGCCCATATCGACCACGGCAAATCCACGCTTGCCGACCGGCTGATCCAGCTGACCGGCACCGTGGCCGAACGCGACATGAAGGCCCAGCTGCTCGACAGCATGGACATCGAGCGCGAGCGCGGCATCACCATCAAGGCCAACACCGTGCGGATCGAGTATCCGGCGAAGGATGGCCATACCTACGTGCTGAACCTGATCGACACGCCCGGCCACGTCGACTTCGCCTATGAGGTCAGCCGCTCGATGCGCGCCGTCGAGGGTTCGCTTCTGGTGGTCGATGCCACCCAGGGCGTCGAGGCGCAGACGCTGGCCAATGTCTATCAGGCGATCGACGCCGGCCACGAGATCGTGCCGGTCCTGAACAAGATCGACCTGCCCGCGGCCGAGCCCGACCGGATCAAGGAACAGATCGAGGACGTGATCGGCATCGACGCCCAGGACGCGATCCCGATCTCGGCCAAGACCGGCCTTGGTATCCCCGACGTGCTCGAGGCCATCGTCCAGCGCCTGCCGGCGCCCAAGGGCCGGCGCGACGCGCCGCTCAAGGCGATGCTGGTGGACAGCTGGTATGACATCTATCTGGGCGTCGTGGTCATGATCCGTGTCATGGATGGGGTGATCCGCAAGGGCGACCGCATCAAGATGATGCAGACCGGCGCGCTCTACGGTATCGACAAGCTGGCGGTCCTGAAGCCGCAGATGGTCGATATCGCCGAACTGGGGCCGGGCGAGATCGGCGTCTTCACCGCCTCGATCAAGCAGGTGCGCGACACCCGCGTCGGCGACACGATCACGCATGAGAAGAAGGGCTGTGACACGCCCCTGCCGGGCTTCAAGCCCGCCCAGCCGGTGGTGTTCTGCGGGCTCTTCCCCGTCGATGCCAACGATTTCGACGCCCTGCGCGACGCGATCGAGAAGCTGGCGCTCAACGACGCCAGCTTCAGCTACGAGATGGAGACCTCGGCCGCGCTGGGCTTCGGTTTCCGCTGCGGCTTCCTGGGGCTTCTTCACCTCGAGGTGGTCCGCGACCGGCTCGAACGCGAATACGATCTGGACCTCATCACCACGGCGCCGTCGGTGGTGTTCAAGCTCTTCATGCGCGACGGCGAGGTGCGCGAATTGCACAACCCCGCCGACATGCCCGACCTGACGCTGGTCGATCACATCGAGGAACCGCGGATCAAGGCCACGATCATGGTGCCCGACGATTTCCTGGGCGACGTGCTCAAGCTCTGCCAGGACCGCCGCGGTCTCCAGGTGGATCTGACCTATGCCGGCTCGCGCGCGATGGTGGTCTATGACCTGCCGCTGGCCGAGGTGGTCTTCGACTTCTACGACCGGCTCAAATCGGTCACCAAGGGCTATGCCAGCTTCGACTACCAGATCAGCGAATACCGCCAGGACAACCTGGTGAAGATGTCGATCCTGGTCAACGACGAGCCGGTGGATGCGCTGGCGATCATGGTCCACCGCGACCGCGCCGAGGCCCGCGGCCGCGTCATGTGCGAAAAGCTCAAGGATCTGATCCCGCGGCACATGTTCAAGATCCCGATCCAGGCCGCCATCGGCGGTCGCGTGATCGCCCGCGAGACCATTGCCGCGCTGCGCAAGGACGTGACCGCCAAATGCTATGGCGGCGACGCCACGCGCAAGCGCAAGCTGCTGGACAAGCAGAAGGCCGGCAAGAAGAAGATGCGCCAGTTCGGCAAGGTCGAGATCCCGCAGACGGCGTTCATCTCGGCGCTCAAGATGGACAGCTGACGGCGCGCGCGGGCTCAGCCCGCGCGTTCGGCGTTTCCGTCTCCGGCCTGATCTCCGGCACTATCAAGCGCGGCCAGCCACGCCCGGATCGCGGCCAGCGATTCGGGCTCGTCGAGAAAGGGCACATGGCCGCGGTCGGGCACCTCGGCGCGGATCATGTCGGGGCGGCGGCGCTGCATCTCGTCGGCGGTGGCCGCGGACAGCACATCCGACCCGGCCGCGCGCACCAGCGCCAGCGGCGTGTCCGCGCAAGCGTCGAACAGCGGCCACATGTCCACCGCCGGCGCCGCCATCGCCGCGTCAAAGGCCTGCCGCAGCGCTGGGTCATAGGGCAGGTCGATCCCGTGATCGGTCTCGACGTAATGGCGCACGGCCTCTTCGGCCCAGCGAAAGGGCGGGACATGGCGAAACCCCGGCATCGCCGCGGGCAGCCGGTCCGCGATCTCGTCCAGCGATCCGACCTGCGGGCGCACGCCGATATAGCTGCCGATGCGCTCGAGGCCCTTGCGTTCGAGCGCGGGCCCCACGTCGATCAGGCACAGCCCCGACACCCGCCGGGGCGCGGTCGCGGCCAGCACCATCCCCAGAAGCCCGCCGCGCGACACCCCCAGGATCGCCGCGCGCGCCAACCCCAGATGATCGAGAAGCGCCAGCACGTCGGCGGCCTCGACGGGGACGGTGTAGCTGTCCGCCCCGGTCCAGTCCGAACCGCCGCGCCCGCGGCTGTCCAGCCGGATCAGCCGCACGCCCGACAGGTGATGGGCCAGATAGTCGAAGTCGCGCCCGTCGCGGGTCAGCCCGGCCAGCGCCAGAAGGGGCTGTCCCTGGCCCTCGTCGCGGAAGGCCAGGCGGGCGCCGTCGGTGGCGTGGAAATGCTGCATTCCTCTCCCCCCTCATGCGGAACGCGGCCCTGCCCTCGCAAAGCGCGCGCCGGGGCTCAGGCTTGCGTCGGGGCGGCGTCCTCCGGCGCCGTGATCCCGACTTCCGCGATCCCGACGGCCGCGCGCGCGGCCCGCGCGATCACCAGATCCTCGTGCGTGGGCACGATCATCACCGTGGTGCGCGCGAATTCCGACGAGATGATCGTGGCGCCCTGCGCGTTGCGCCCGTGGTCGATCTCGATCCCCATCCAGCCCAGCCGTTCGCAGATGCGCCGGCGCACGACGCGGGAATTCTCGCCGATCCCGCCGCAGAAGACCAGCGCGTCGATGCCGCCCATCACCGCCGCCATGGCGCCCAGCTCGCGCTGCACGCGGAAGACGAAATAGTCGATGGCGCGATGGGATTCCGGGGTGTCGGCGGCCTCGAGGGTGCGCATGTCGTTCGACAGCCCCCCCGACAGGCCCAGAAGCCCGCTTTCGTTATAGAGGATCTGGCGCATCTGGGCGGTGGTCAGGTGCTCCTGGTCGAACATGTAGAGCAGCACGCCGGGGTCGAGCTGGCCGCAGCGCGTGCCCATCGGCAGCCCGTCGAGCGCCGAGAACCCCATCGACGAGGCCACCGAGCGCCCGCGGTGGATCGCGCACATCGAGGCGCCGTTGCCCAGATGCGCCACCACCATGCGCCCCGCCATCAGATGCGGTGCGATGCGCGCCACCTCGCCGGTGACGTATTCATAGCTCAGCCCGTGGAAGCCATAGCGGCGCACGCCCTTCTCGTAATAGCGGTGTGGCAGGGCGAAGGTGTCGTTGACGAAGGGCTGGCCGCGGTGGAAGGCGGTGTCGAAACAGGCCACCTGCGGCACGCCGGGAAAGGCGGCCATGGCGGCACGCACCCCGGCGATGTTATGGGGCTGATGCAGCGGCGCAAAGGGCGCAAGTTTGGCCAGGTCGTCCAGGATCGGCGCGCTCAGGACCACCGGCGCGGTGTAATCGGCCCCGCCATGCACGACGCGGTGGCCGATGGCGGCCAGCTCCAGCCCCGGCAGATCGGCGCGGATCGAAGCGATGGCGCAGGCCAGCGCGCCTTCGTGGCTGCCCAGATCCCCCGGCGCGATCTCGAGCGCCCGGCCGGTGCCGTCACGCAGCGTCAGCGTGCCCTCGGGGCCGATGCGGTCGGCCTGGCCGGTGACCAGCGGGTGATCGTCGCGCGCGCCATAAAGCGCGACCTTGAGCGAGGACGATCCCGCGTTCAGCGTCAGGAAGGCGCGGGGGTCGTCGCCGTTTTCGGTGCGCGCTGCGGGGCGGGGCGGCGGCGGCAGGGTGTCGTCGGGCATCGCGGTTTCCCTTCTCAGGCGGTGGTGCGCGCGGCGTGATGCAGCGCCGCGACGGCGCAGGAGGCCAGCCGCGACATCGCGCTGTCCGAGCGCGAATTCAGGATGACCGGAACGCTGGCGCCCAGCAACAGGCCCGCGCCCTCGGCATGGCTGATGAAGGACAATTGCTTGGCCAGCATGTTGCCCGCGTCGATCCCCGGCACGACCAGGATATTGGCATGCCCCGCCACCGCGCCCTTGAGGCCCTTGGTGCGCGCCGCGGCCAGATCGACGGCATTGTCCATGGCCAGCGGCCCCTCGACCAGCCCGCCGCGGATCTGTCCGCGCTCGGCCATCTTCGACAGAAGCGCCGCATCGACCGAGGACTGGATCGCGGGGTTGACCGTCTCGACCGCCGACAGAACGCCCACCCGCGGTTCGATCCCCAGCGCCTGGGCCAGGTCGATGGCGTTCTGCACGATGTCGACCTTGGTCGACAGATCGGGCGCGATGTTGATCGCGGCATCGGTGACCATCAGCAATTCGGGCAGGCCCGGCACATCCATCACGAAGACATGGGTGAAGCGGCGGCCCATCCGCAGCCCGCCGTTGCGGTCGAGCATCGGGTGCAGCAGGTCGTCGGTGTGCAGATGGCCCTTCATCACCGCCGCGGCGCGCCCTTCGTGGACCAGCGCGCAGGCCCGCGCGGCCGCGGCATCGTCGGGGCCCGGAACGTCCAGGATTTCGGCGCCCGACAGATCGGCCCCGCAGGTCTCGGCCGCGGCCCGGATCGCCGCCGCCCGCCCGATCAGGATCGGCGTGATCAGCCCCTCGCGCGCGGCCAGAAGCGCGCCTTCCAGCGAATTGGTGTCATCGGGGCAGACGACGGCGGTTGGCATGTGCGGCAGCGGCCGGGCGCGGGCCAGCAGCGCCTCGAAATGGCGGTGGCGCTCGACGATGAGGCCGGGCAGTTCCACGTCGGCGCATTCAAAGCGGGTCTGGGGCGCCTCGACCACGGCCTCGCCGCGCAGGATCGGCGCCCCGTCCCCGACCCGCGTCACCTCGGTGGCCATGCGCACGGTGCCGTCGGGATTTTTCTCGAGCACCTCGACCGACGCCAGAAGTTCCTCGCCGGCATGGGCGCGGCCCAGCATCTCGAGCGTCTGGTGGCGATAGAGCGTGCCGGGCCCTGGCAGGCGCGTGCCCAGCACCGCCGAGATCAGCGAGGCCACGAACATCGAGGGCGCGACCCGCGGGCTTTCGCCCGAACCGTCATGGGCGGGCAGATGCAGCGGATTGTGGTTTCCCGACGCCGCGGCAAAGACATAGAGGTCGTCGGCGGTCACGAGACGGCGCAGTTCGGCGCGCTCGCCGGGCTGGAGTTCGGCGAAGATCCGGTTGACCATATGCATCTCAGCTGTCCTCCGAGCTGGGGCGCGGCTTGCGCGCGGCGGGTCTGCGCGGGCTGCGGGACACGGGCGGGATGGGCGCGGGCGGGATGGGCGTGGCGGGCTCGGGGGCCGCGGGTGCGGGCGTGGTGGGGGCGGCGCCGTTCGACGCGGCCGTTTCGGCGGTGTGCGGCCCCGTCTCAGGCCCCGTCTCAGGGGCCGTCTCGGCCTCCATTTCCGGCGCGGGATCGGCCCAGGCTGCAAGCGCGGCCTCGAAGCCCCCGACCAGCGGGTCTTCGGTCACGTCCTCGGTGATCGGGCCCAGATCCAGCACCGCGCGGAACCGTTGCAAAAGCTCGAGCGTGCGCGGCGACATTTCCTCGATCGCGCCGGGGATGAACTGCACCACCGCTGCGGCCAGACGGCGTTCCTCGGGGGTGTTCAGCAGCAGCGGCAAGGTCTCGATGGCGCGCTCGGGCTCGTAGCTGGCGATCAACGTCTGTTCGTTGATGACCATCGCGCGATGCGCCGCGCCCAGCGACCGGAAGGGGTCATCGCGGGTCAGCACCCGGCTTGACCGTTCCAGCCGGTCGCGGCGCACGGTGCCGCGGCTGTCGGCCAGCAGGATCAGCATGCGGATCACGGCCTCGGCAAAGCCGCCGCGGTCGATGTTGAACAGCGCCGCCGTCACCTCGGGCAGGGCGCGCAGCTCGGCCCCGTCCTTGAGCGTGCGCCGCGCCTCGTGCGAGCGGCCGAAGGCGCGCGCCCAGGGGTTGCCCCACATCATGTGAAAGCCGATCTCGAAGCTCATGTCGCGCAGGTCGCGCCAGAGGTCGATGGCCTGTTCGGTGGTCTCGACCCAGAGCGCCTCGGCCGCCAGGAAGGGGTTGTCGGGGGCGGCGGGGCGGCGGGTCTCGCGCAGCTTCTCCGCAGCCGAGGCCAGCGGCCCCGTCGCCGGATTGCGCGAGGACATCAGCGCCCGGCTCAGCCGCTGGGGATGCAGCGCCCGCCCCATCTCGGCGACGCTGTCGGTGACCAGGCTGCGCAGGACCGGGCGCACCATCGCGTCATAGACCTGCGCCTGCACCTCGGAGGCGCGGGCCACGGCGGCAAAGGGGCGTTCGTCGTCATGCCCGTCGTCAAGCGCGCGGATATCGTCGAAGCTGCGCTCGGCGAAGCCCACGGTGAAATGGGTGTGCCCGTCGCGTTCCTCGACATCCTCGATGCGCATCTCGTAAAGGCCCGGCGCCAGCGCCTCGATGGTCTTGAGGGTCGAGGCCATCTCGGTGTGTTCCTTGCGCGCGATGCGCGAGGACACGAAGATGCCCAGGTGCCCCACCCGGTCGTGCACCATGTAGAGGATGCGCTGGCCGCGGATGCGGATTTCCGAGACATCGGCATAGGTCTCGACGATCCAGTTCAGCGCCTGCTGCGGAGGGGTGATGTTGTCGCCGTGGCTGGCAAAGACGATGATCGGCGCGCGGATCGCCTTGAGATCGACCGGCCGGCCCGGCTCGATCCGGGCCTCGTTCTTGACCAGGCGGTTGCCGACGAACAGTTGTTCGACGATCCAGCGGATTTCGGGCTCGGCCAGCAGGAAATACCCGCCCCACCAGCGCTCGAATTCCAGAAAGCCCGGGCCGGCGGTGTCGATATCGCGGAAGAGGTCGGTGTATTTGCGATAGAGCGTGCGCGCGGGGTTCATCATCTCGAAGTTCTGGACCAGATGCGCGCCGTCGAAGAGCCCGCCGCCCAGATCCGACAGGAACATCGGGATCCAGGTTCCGCCCAGAACGCCCGCGTTATAGCGCATCGGGTTTTCGCCCACGATGCCGGCCCAGGGGGCGACGGGGGCGCCGTTGACCACGACCGGGCCGGTCAGGTCGGGGTTGGTGGCCGCCAGCAAGAGCGCCGCCCAGCCGCCCTGGCAATTGCCGATGACCACGGGTTTCGAGGCCTCGGGGTGGCGGCGCATCACCTCGCGCACGAAGGCGGCTTCGGCGCGGGTCACGTAGGACAGGTATTGCCCCGGTTCGGGTTCGCGCCGGAAGGCCACGAAATAGACCGGGTGGCCGGCCCGGAGCGCCACGCCGACCTGGCTGTCGGTCTTGAAGCCGCCGATGCCGGGGCCGTGGCCGGCGCGCGGGTCGATCACCACATAGGGCCGGCGGCACGGGTTCACGACAACGCCCTCGGGCGGCAGGATGCGCAACAGCACGTAATTGGCCGGATGCGGCAGGTCGGCGCCGTCCATCACCACTTCGGTGTCATAGACCAGCACCGGCGGGCAGCCCGCGGCCTCGTGTTCCAGAAAGACATCGCCGCGCTGGCGCAGAACATCGGCTGTCAGCACCGCGCGTTCGGCCGCGTCGCGCAGGTAATCGGCCCAGAACAGGCCCAATTGTCCCGCGCTCAGTGCCGCGCCCATCGCCGTGCCGAGATCGCGCGCCGCGCCAAGCCCGGCTTGCGTGCGCGCCGAATGGGTGCGGGCGATGCGCTCGCCGTGGCGCGCGGCGGCCTGCATCAGGATGCGCGCGGTCGCGCCGGTCGCGGTCATCTCGTGCTGGGCGGCCTCGAAGGCGCGCGTCCCCGCGGCCATCGCGTCAAGTGCGGGGGCGGGCAGCGCGGGCTGGCGGGCGGGGTCGAAGATCTCGAACGCGTCGGGCATGGCGGGGCCTCCTCAGGCGGTGATGGAATAGCCGCCGTCGATATCGTGGATACCGCCGGTCAGGTTACGCGCCTCGGGGGCGGCAAGAAAGGCCGCCATCGCCCCCACGTCGTCGATCGTGGAAAGGTGATGGGTGGGCGCGCGCTGGGCCGCATCTTCGAGCAATTCGTCGAAATGGTCGATCCCCGAGGCCGCGCGCGTGGCCAGGGGGCCGGGCGAGAGCGCATGCACCCGGATCCCCGCGGGGCCCAGTTCGGCCGCGGCATAACGCACCACGCTTTCCAGCGCCGCCTTGACCGGCCCCATCATGTTGTAATGCGCCACGACCCGCGAGGCGCCGAAGAACGACACCGACAGGCAGGTGCCGCCGCCCGTCATCAGCGGTTCGGACAGCCGGATCAGACGCAGGAAGGAATGCACCGAGATATCCATCGCCAGCGCGAACCCCTCGGCCGAGCAATCGACCACGCGGCCGTGCAGATCGGCGCGCGGGGCGAAGGCAATGGAATGGACCAGCGTGTCGAGCCGCCCCCAGCGACCGGCCAGATCGGCAAAGAAGCTTTCGGCCGCGCCGGGCTGCGTCACGTCGAGCGGGCCCACGATCTCGGCCCCCAGGGCTTCGGCCAGCGGGCGGACATGGGGTTCGGCCTTGTCGTTCAGCCAGGTGACCGCCAGATCCGCGCCCTGGGCCCGCAGCGCCCGCGCGCAGCCCCAGGCGATGGAATGTTCATTGGCAATCCCGACGACAAGGGCCTTCTGACCTGCGAGTGAGAACATGCGCACACCTCCTGTTGTGCCCAGTCTTGCCCCGATCAGGTTTCAGTCCCGCGACGGTTCGGTGAAAAGGATGCAGGTGCAGCAATGCGCGGCGGCGGGGGCTGCGGACTGCCCATCTTCCGGGCGCCCGTGCTGCCGTTTCTGGCTGCGGGCTGCGGGCCGCGCGGGCGACGGGTGGCACGGGCGACGGGTGGCACGGGCGATGGGCGGGCAGGGCAGGCCCGTGTCAGGCGGCTGCGCGGCCGGGGTCGCCTGCGCCGTTGCAGAAATGCGCGCTGGCGGCGGCCAGGGCCTCGGCCTCTTCGGCCAGGCGTGCGCCGGTGCCTGCGGTCTCGATGAACATCGCGGCATTGGCCTGGGTGGTCTGGTCCAGCTGCGCGGTGGCGGTGGCGATCTCGGCAATCCCGCTCGATTGCTCCTTCGAGGCCGTGGCCAGCGCCGCGACGTTCTGCGAGATCAGGTCGATCTCGCTCAGGATGCTGGTCAGGGCCTCGCCCGCGCGGGTCACCAGATCGGCCCCGCTGCGGACATTGTCGCGGCTTTCGGAGATCAGCGCGCCGATCTCGCTGGCGGCGTCGGAGGCGCGCTGGGCCAGCGCCCGCACCTCGGAGGCGACGACGGCAAAGCCGCGCCCGGCCTCGCCCGCGCGCGCGGCCTCGACGCCTGCGTTCAGCGCCAGGAGGTTGGTCTGGAAGGAGATATCGTCGATCACCGACACGATCCGCGTGATCGCCTCGGACGAGGACGAGATCCGCTCCATCGCGCGCATGCTTTCGCCCACGATCTTCTGCGAAGACCGGGCGTGGTCGTGCACCTTGTGCGCGATGGCGGCGGTGTCCTGGGCGCGGGCGGCGCCGGCGTGGGCGCTTTCGGACAATTGGGCGATGGCCGCGGCGGTTTGCTCCAGCGTCGCGGCATTCTGTTCGGTGCGCCGGGCCAGCTCGTCGGTGGCCGAATTGAGCGTCTCGGTCTCGCGGCGGATGCTGCCGGTCGTGCCCTGGATCGAGGTGATGAGGTCGCACAGCACCGACATGGTGTTGTTGAAGTCGTGGCGCAGCCGCTCATAGCCTTCGGGGAATTGCGTCTCGATGCGGCCCGAAAGATCCCCCGCCGCCAGCCGACGCAGCGCCTCGGCCAGCGCCCCGACCACGGCCTCCTGCTCGGCGGTGCGGGCGGCGCGCTCGGCCTCGGCGGCTTCGGCCAGGCGGCGGCGTTCGGCATCCTCGGCGCGCTCGCGCTCCAGCGCCGCGCGCTGGCGTTCGGCCTCGCGCGCCATCTCGGCACGCTCGGCGGCCTGGCGCTGAGCTTCGGCGGCGGCGCGTTCGCGTGCCCGCGTCTCGGCGGCGGTGCGGCTTTCCTCGGCCATGCGGCGGTTTTCCAGGATGTTGTCACGAAAGATCACCAGCGCCTCGAGAACCGCGCCGATCTCGCCGCGGCGGCGGGGCATGTCGTCAAGCGCCGAGGTGTCGCCCTCGGCCAGCCGGTGGGTGCGCGCCGCCAGGTTGCGCAGCGGCACCACGACGCCGCGGCGCACCAGAAGGACGGACAGCACCACCACGACCAGGCCGACCGCCATGATCCGTTGCAGCCAGACCATCGCGCGGGCGATATGGGCGGCCATGCCCTCGGCCTTGCCCGACAGTTGATCGAGCGCGGCATCCCCCGCCGCCGCCGACAGGCTGGCCAGCGCCTCGACATTGCGCAGGGCGCGGGTGGACAGCTCACGCGTTTGCAGCGCCAGTGCCAGCTGCCCGCGGCGCATCGCGGCCAGCCCCTGTGCGGGGCTGGTCAACGCCAGCAGGCGGTCGCGGTGCTGCGGGCTTTTGCGTGGAACCGATTGCGCCAGCCGCTGGCCCGCCTGCGACAGCTTATTGGCGCGGTGCTCGAAGGCGGTCAGGTCGGTTTCCGCCAGCGTGCGGATCATTTCCGAACGCAGCCGCATCACGTCCTTGGGGTTGTAATCGTTGAACCCCATCGTGACCGTGGCCACGGCGGCGTCGATATCCTGAAGGGCGGCGTTCAGAATGTCCTGGGCGACCATCTCCTTGCGGCGAAGCGCGGCCAGTTCGGCGATATCGTCCGACAGCCCCTCGAGGCGGGCGCCGATCTCGGGGGCGCGCGGGCCGGTCATGTTGGCGCTCAGCCCGGCAAAGACGGCCACCTTTTCTTCGGCGGCCAGGCGCGCGGTCTCAAGTCCTTCGGGCTGATCGGCGCCCAGCATCTCGGCAAAGGCCTGCGGCAGCGACGCCACCCGCGCGACCACCGCCGAATTGTCGCGCAAGGCGGGGATCTGGGTCTGGCGCAGATCCTGCATATGGTCGCGGAAGCCTGCGAAATCCTGCCACGACAGGCCGCCGCCCAGCCCCAGCATGAGCCCCAGCGCCAGGATGCAGGCCCCGATCCGCAGCGCCACCGATGCCCAGATCTCATGTGCCCAGGTCATTGCCAATCTCCCCCGAAGCGAAAGTGCATTCGTCATCGCCGCCCCGGCCGCGGCAGCATGAAACGCGTGTCGGCCGTGGGTATCTTGATGCCCGAAAAAGGGTGAACGGGGTCTGAAACGTGGCGGCTGTCCGGCGCGCAAGACGTGCATCGGGGGGATTTCTTGCGAAAAGTCGCGGGCATTCGTCATGCAAGTTTCGCGCGCGGTGAACGATTTGTTCACCCCGTTTTGCGGGGGGGGGGATTCGGCCTGCGGGGGGCTCAGAGAAGGTCGGCCCGGCCGATATCGGCCAGCGCAAAGTCGATCAACGCGCGGACCTTGCGCGGCAGGACGCGGCCTTCCAGATAGACCGCGCTGATCGGGCTGGATTGCCCGCCGAATCGTTCAAGGACCGGCACCAGCTGGCCCTGCGCCAGCGCCCCCGTCAGCGCAAAGCGCGGGGCATGCGCGATGCCATGCCCCGCGATGGCCAGCGCCGCCGCCGCGCGTGCCGAATTGACGTGGAAGCGGCCCTCGACCTCGACCACATGTTCGGCGGTATCGGTCGCAAAGCGCCAGCGCCGCGGCTGGCGGCGGTTGGTGTCCACGATGCACAGGTGCCGTGTCAGATCCTGGGGCGTCTGCGGGGTGCCATGCGCGGCCAGATAGGCGGGGCTTGCCACCGCGATCGAGCGGATGTCGCCCAGCTTGCGCGCCTTGAGCGAGAGCATCTCGGACCGCCCGATGCGGAAGGCCAGGTCGATCCCCTCACGTGCCAGATCGACGAAGCCGTCGCCCAGGCGCAGATCGAACTTCAGGCCGGGATGGGCCTCGGCAAAGCGGCCCAGCATGGCGCCGACATAGATCTCGCCGAAGGTCACCGGCGCCGAGATCCGCAGCATGCCCGACAGCCCGCGCGCATCTTCCGAGACCTCGGCCAGCAGGTCGTCGAGATCATCCAGAAGGGCGGGTGCACGGGCCAGCAGATCCGCCCCCGCCGGTGTCAGCCCGACGCGCCGCGTGGTGCGCTGGAGCAGCCGCACGCCCAGCCGGCCTTCCAGATCGGCCACGTATTTCGAGGTCAGCCGGTTCGACACGCCCAGCTGGTCGGCCGCGGCCGTGAACGAGCCCGTCTGCGCGGTGGCCACGAAGGCGCGGAGTTCATCGACAAGATCCATCGCGCCAGATTGAGAACATATTGACGATAGTCAATCCGATAATTCGCCATTTTGTTGAATATGTGCAGGCCGTATCCCTGTTGCAGGACAGGCGGCGCGGGTGCCGCCGAACGAACACAGAAGGATTACGCACATGAAGATCGCCATCATCGGAACGGGCAATGTGGGCACGGGGCTGGCCGGGGCGCTGGCCGCCGCCGGGCACGAGGTCCAGCCGCTGGGCCATGGCGACGACCTGGCCCCGGCGGTCGCCGCGGCCGAGATCGTCATTCTGGCCACCCCCTATGGTGCCGCCGCCGATCTGGCCGGGCGCGCCGATTTCACCGGCAAGCTGGTGATCGACGTGTCGAACCCGATCAGCGCCGATTTCGCGGGCCTTGTCGTCGGCCATGACAGCTCGGCCGCCGAGGAGATCGCGGCCCTTCTGCCCGGCGCTAAGGTCGCCAAGGCCTTCAACACCATCTTCGCGGGCCATTACGCCACCGGCCTGCGGATCGACGGCCAGCCGCTCCAGACCTTCGTGGCGGCCGATGACGCGGGCGTGCGCGCCAGGGTCAAGGCGCTGGCCGAGGGGATCGGGCTGGTCGCGGTCGATGCCGGGCCGCTGCGCAATGCCCGCGCGCTCGAGCCGCTGGGCTTTCTGAACATCCAGCTTGGCTATGCGCTGGGCCTGGGCACTGGCATCGCGCCGCACTGGCAGATCGCCGCCTGAGCCCGTCCCGACCGATCCCCTCTCTCGAAAGGAACATGACATGACCACCACGACCCCTGCCGATCATGCCGCCACCCTCCTGCGCGTCTCGAGCGGCGCGCTGTTTCTGGCCCACGGCCTTCTGAAGGTGAATGTCTTCACCATCGCCGGAACGGTCAGCTTCTTCGAAAGCCTCGGGCTGCCGGGCTTCCTGGCCTATCTGATCATCCTGGCCGAGCTGCTGGGCGGGCTGGCGCTGATCCTGGGCGTGGCCACGCGTCTGGTGGCGCTGGCGCTGGTGCCGGTCCTTCTGGGCGCGACCTGGGTGCATGCCGGCAATGGCTGGCTGTTCTCGGGTGCGGGCGGCGGCTGGGAATTCCCGGTCTTCTGGACGGTGGTTCAGATCGCCATCGCGCTTCTGGGCAGCGGCAGGGCTGCCTTGCGCATTCCCGCGCTGAACCGGGTGCTGGGCCAGTTCGCCTGATCCGCGCAGATCCCCTCGCGCAGGCCGCGCCCCTTGCGGCCTGCGCTCCGCCTTCGCCGAAAGGAGCGTGACATGACTTCCCCCCGGACCCTTGACGCCCTGCGCGACAGGCTCTCCCCCTCGGACCGGATGCCGCTGGTCTTTCTGGGGCACGGCAGCCCGATGAACGCCATCGAGGACAATGCCTACAGCCGCGCCTGGAGCGCGCTGGGTCAGGCCCTGCCGCGGCCGCAGGCGATCCTGGTCGTCTCGGCGCATTGGATGAGCCGGGGCACCACGCTGGTGGATATCTCGCGCCATCCGCGCACCATCCACGACTTCTACGGCTTTCCCGAGGCGCTGTTCGCGCAGCGCTATCCCGCCCCCGGCGCCCCCGATCTGGCGCGCGAGATCGGCGCGCTGCTGGCCCGCCATCACGCGCAGACCGATGACGAATGGGGCCTTGATCACGGCGCCTGGACGGTGCTGAAATATCTCTATCCCGACGCCGATGTGCCGGTGTTTCAGGTGTCGGTGGACATGTCGCGCGGGCTTGCGCATCAGCTCGAGATCGGGCGGGTTCTGGCCGGGCTGCGCGACCGCGGCGTCCTGATCCTGGGGTCGGGCAATGTGGTGCATAACCTGCGCGCGGTCAGTTGGGGGGCGAAGGAGAAACCCCATGATTTCGCGCTGGAGTTCGACCGGATGTTCGCGGACCGGCTGAGTGACCGCGATCTTGCCGCCCTGACCGACCGCGCCCGTCTGGGCCCGCTTCTGGACATGGCGCACCCCTCGGTCGATCATTACCTGCCCGCGCTGACCGTCGCCGGTGCCGCCGATGCGGGCGACGATCTGACCTTCATGACCGATGCGATCGACCTGGGCTCGATCTCGATGCGGTCCTTCGTCTTCCACGCCCGCTGAGAAAAGAGAGAGATCCCATGCTTGTTGACGGAAAGTGGCAGGACGCCTGGAAACCCGTGCAGAAGGCCGACGACAAGGGCCGCTTCGTGCGCCAGGTGTCGAGCTTTCGCAACTGGATCACGCCCGACGGCCGCCCCGGTCCCACCGGCACGGGGGGCTTTGCAGCCGAGGCCGGGCGCTATCGGCTCTATGTCGCGCTGATCTGCCCCTGGGCCTCGCGGGCGCTGATCGCGCGCAAGCTCAAGGGCCTTGCCGATCTGATCCCGGTGACGGTGGTCGATCCGGTCATGTCCGATCAGGGCTGGCGTTTCGGGGGTGCACCGGGGGCCGATGCCGACCCGCTGTTCGGCGCGGAATATCTGCACCAGATCTACACCCGCGCCGACCCGCATTTCACCGGCCGCGCCACGGTGCCGGTGCTGTGGGACATGAAGCAGGGCGTGATGGTCAACAACGAAAGCGCCGACATCCTGCGCATGTTCGACACCGCCTTCGAAGGGCTGGTGCCGTCGGATCTGCGTCTTTATCCGCAAGACCTTGCCGCCGAGATCGACGCGCTGAACGCCGAGATCTATGACAGCCTCAACAACGGCGTCTACAAGGCCGGCTTCGCCAGCACCCAGGCCGCCTATGACGAGGCGGTCGCGGGCGTCTTTGCCACGCTCGATGCGCTCGAGACGCGGCTGGCGGGGCCCTTCGTCTTCGGCGACCGGCTGACCGAGACCGACATCCGGCTGTTCGTCACGCTGATCCGGTTCGACGCGGCCTATCACGGGCTGTTCAAGACCAACCGCCGCCAGATTGCCGATTACCCGCGCCTTTCGGCCTATCTGGCGCGGATGCTGGCGGTGCCGGGTCTGCGCGAGACGGTGGACATGGACCACATCACCCGCGGCTATTACGCGATCAAGGCGCTCAACCCGACCGGCATCGTGCCGACGGGGCCTGCGCATGTGGCGCGGCTGATGGTTCAGGCGGACTGACGGCGCGCGGGCAGGGGGCTGGGCAGGGGCTGGTGCACGGGCTGATGCACGGGCCCTGCGACCGAAGCACTCAGGTATTTCAAAATATACATCCAAGATGTTTGTTATTTTGGCAAGGCGCCCTATGTTCGCCTCTATACAGCGGTCGTGTCCTGTCCCGGCATGCGGGGACGGCGCCTATGTCGCGCCCTTGTCTCGCGCGCGCGCCCCGTGGCCGCCGCGGCAGGCCGATCGCCCAGCTGATGTGCGAAGGATGCCGACATGTTCCGGACGTTATTGCTTTCCGCCCTGCTTCTGGGCGGGGCCGGTGCCGCCCAGGCCGAAGAGCCGGCGGACTTTCCCGACACCGAAAGCTGCCTGAAGGCGGCGCGGTCGGACAGCGCGCGGCGCGCCTGTATCGGCGTGTCCGCCAAGGCCTGTCGGGCGGCGCTGCCCAACCCCAATCCGCTGGACAAGGCCCTGTGCATCAATGCCGAAACCGAATGGTGGCAGGACCAGCTTGCCTTGGCCTATGACCGGATGATGAAACATGCCGCGACGCTGGATGCCCGGCACCTGGACATGATCGCGCGCGGCGCGCCGCGCCTGACCGACGATCTGGTCGAGATCCAGGACGCCTGGAAGGACTGGACCGAGTGGCGCTGCACCTTCGATTCGATGCTGCTGCGCGGCGAGCCCCGGCGCATGGTCGTCGTGGCCGATTGCATGTTGCAACAGACCGCCGGCCAGACGCTGCTGCTTGAACGCGGCGCCAATTATCACCGTTGAACCAGGAAAGACCCAGATGCGCATTGCTGTCGCCAGCCAGAACTTCCGGACCGTGACCTCGCATGTCGGGCGCACGCGCCGGTTCTTCCTTTTCGAAGCCGAGCCGGGCGCGCCCGTCCGCGAGGTGGGCCGCCTTGACCTGCCCAAGGGCATGGCGCTGCACGATTACAAGGGGGACGGCCCGCACCCGCTCTACGAGGTCGATGCGGTCATCGCCGCCAGCGTGGGCGAGGGCTTTGCCCGGCGCATGTCGATGCGCGGGATCGCGGCCGCGGCCACGTCCGAGCCCGATCCGGTGGCGGCCGCCCAGGCCTTCGTGGAAGGCCGCCTGCCGCCCGGCGCCCCGCACGAGCACGACCATACGCATGGGCATGACCACGGGGACGGCTGCGATCACGGCTGAGCCCCGGCGCCGCGCGGGCGAGGGGCCTTGCGCGGCGCGCTTGCGAGGGGGGGGGCGCTCACATTCGCGTCAGGGGCTCCGAAAGGGCGCATTTCATATTCATATATTAAAGATATACATTATATTTTCCCTGTTCGAAATTCGCATCGAAAAGGGAGAGCCCATGTTCAAGACCCTCAAGATCATCCCCCTTGCGCTGATGCTGGCGGGCACGCCGGCCTTGGCCAAGGATGTGTGGAAGCTGGCCACCGTGGTTACCGACGCCGATCCGCAGACCCAGCTGATGAGCATGATCCTGACGCATCAGGCGCTCGATCGCGGGGTCGAGACCCGCATCCTTCTGTGCGGTGCGGCGGCCGATATCGCGCTCAGGGACGCCCCCGAGTCCGCCACCGCGCCCCAGCCGCCGAAAGGCGCCAGTCCGCGGGGGCTCTTGCAAACCGCGATCGAAAAGGGCGCGAAAGCCGAGGTCTGCGCGCTCTATCTGCCGGGCAAGGGCCTTGCGCCCCAGGCGCTGATGGACGGCGTCACCGTCGCCCAACCCCCGGCCATGGCCGAAGTGCTGCTGGAAAGCGGCACCCGCGTCTGGTCGTTCTGATCAAGGCGCACCGGGCGGGGCGCGATCCCCGGCCCGGTGCGCTCTGAGCTGTTCCCCATCTCCTGGACCGTTTCCGGGATGATGTAAGCTCTCCGCCGCTTCTGGCCGGTTTCGATCTGGTTGAATGAGACAACGGCGGGCCGCTGTCGTGCCGCTTTACACGCGTCACCGCGTCGGGTCGTGCCCGCGCTTTTGAAGTTTGCCGCAGCACCTACGCCGTCGCCGCCTGACGCAAGTTCCCTTAAGTGCCAAGGGCAACTACCGTCCCTACGGGGGCTGCTTTTTTCTTGCGGCACGACTTGTTCGCCGTAGCGTTCGCTCATTTCGTTCAGCATTCGCTTTAGTTCGCCCGTCCTGCTAGGGTCACCGCCGTCTCAACCCTGCGCCTCTACCTCACCTGCCGACAGTGCGGGCACCATGGCAGCATCCGCCTGCGCGAGCTTGCAGAGCGCACGCAGGATCGCTACGCGCGCTTGATCGCGCGCGCGAGCGGCGCGGCATCTGGGCGAGCGATTTCGTGATGCCTTGGGATTGGCGCAGGGGGCGAAGGTGATCCGGACGAGCGCCGCTCTAGTCGCCGTGCTGGGCATGACCCGCGTGCACGCATTTGCGGACGACGCCAGCGCGCGTGAGCCGCTCTTGCCTCTTCGTGTGGCGTCTTCCTATTCCTGTAGCCCCAGGAAGATGGGCTCGCAGATCGGGAGCTGCGCGGAAGCTCGGTGGCTGCTGGCTAACTGCAGCTGGGGCGGACGGCTGGATCGGGACAAGGACGGTGTCCCCTGCGAGAGCATTTGTCGGGGGCGCTGACGATCTGGGCGGATAGCTGCCGTTCGCTGCAGAGGCGAAGCAGCTCGCCAAGATCTGGAAGCGCTGCCATTCGCAGCGCTCACGGGCGGCCGTCGCCTCGATCTTTCATCAGAGATTCGCTGTGCTATGCCCGAGCGGCGGGAATGCGCAGATAGCGATCGGCGCAAACTGGGTGCCGCCGTGAGGGATGAAGAGCGATGTCGGCCAGAGATGGTATTCGCCATTGTGCGCGTCGCCGCTGTGCAGTTTTCGCCAGACCTGCCATTCGCCGTATACGAGAGAGATACGCTCCCTGATGGTGGTCCGCAGCGCGGGACTCGTCGCCTTTCGGCCCTGCGCCTTGGTTGGCCTCAGGCCGTCTCTTTCAGCCCGGATTGCCGGAACCCAAGCTGTTGGGGGGCGCGCGCCATTCCGGCCCGAACAGGATCGGAACCGAAAAGAAGCAGATCGACGGCGGCGGCCGGGGTGAGCCTGACCGAAAGCATGGCGATGTGGCCCGGTTCCTCGGTCTCCGGTCTCTGTATCGGTCATCGCGACAGCATTTTTTCGGCGTCGGCAAGGTCGAGCGCGACCAGGTCGAGGATTACGCGCCCCGCAAGGGCATGGAGGTGGACGAGGCCGAGCGCTGGCTAGCCCCGGTGCTGAACTACGTCCCGGGCGCAACACCTCGTGAAGTGGCCGTCCAAGAATACCACATATTGACAGGTGGCGCGATTCGATGCCTATTGGTTGCGTCATGGTTTTCCGGGGCGACTCGGAAACGAAAGAGGGAAGCCGGTGCGGACCCGTCAGGTCCAAATCCGGCGCTGCCCCCGCAACTGTGAGCGGCGAGCGACGCTGAATACGCCACTGGGACACGTCCCGGGAAGGCCAGCCAAGCAAAGACCCGCAAGTCAGGAGACCTGCCGTGACGGACGACGACAACCAGAGGCGGAGGGCCTCGGGGTGCGTGTGCGATCCGCGGCGGGCTGACCCGCCGCCATGGCTCTCGTGTCCCCAGGCCCGACCGGAAACGGCAGACAATGGGGCGAGAGATGACCATCACCGTCTATTCCAAACCGGCCTGCGTGCAGTGCACGGCCACGACACGCGCGCTTGAGGCGCGTGGGCTGAGCTTTGAGGTGATCGACCTGACCGAGGACGACGCGGCGATGAGCCACGTGACCGAGCTCGGCTATCGCCAGGCGCCGGTCGTCATCGCGGGCGAGGATCACTGGGCGGGGTTCCGCCCCGACCTGATCGGCCGGCTGGCCTGACGGCGATGGGCGGGCTCGTCTTCTATTCCTCCGCGTCAGGCAATACCGCGCGCTTCGTCGCAGCCCTCGGCCTGTCGGCGGCGCGCATTCCGATCCGCGCCGAGTATGCGATGCCCCGCCCGGACGGCCTCTTCGTGCTGATCTGCCCGACCTATGCCGATGGGACGGGCCGGGGCGCCGTGCCGAAACAGGTGATCCGGTTTCTCAACGATCCCGGCACCCGCGGCCGCCTGAAGGGCGTGATCGCCAGCGGCAACCGCAATTTCGGCGCATTCTTCGCGGCCTCGGGCGAGGTCATCGCCCGCAAATGCGCCGTTCCGGTGCTCTACCGGTTCGAACTGGCCGGCACCGAGGCCGACATCGCCCGCGTCCGCGCGGGGCTTGCAGAGTTCTGGAGGACGGAATGCTCGACCACGGCCTGAAGGACGCGCCGACGCTCGACTACCACGCGCTGAACGCGATGCTGAACCTCTATGACGAGGACGGGCGCATCCGTTTCGACGCCGACCGCATGGCCGCGCGGCAGTATTTCCTGCAACACGTCAACCAGAACACGGTGTTCTTCCACAGCCTCGACGAAAAGCTCGGCTATCTGGTGGACGAAGGCTATTACGAGTCCGGGCTTCTCGACCAGTATTCGAAGACCTTTCTCGCGGCGATCTGGGATGCGGCCTATGCGCGGAAGTTCCGCTTCCCCACCTTCCTCGGCGCGTTCAAATATTACACCTCCTACACGCTCAAGACCCGCGACGGGCAGCGCTATCTGGAACGCTACGAAGACCGCGTGGTGATGGTGGCCCTTGCGCTGGCACGTGGCGACGAGGCGCTGGCGATGCGGTTGATGGAAGAGATCATCTCGGGCCGCTTCCAGCCCGCGACGCCGACCTTCCTGAACGCCGGCAAGAAAAGCCGGGGCGAATTGATCTCGTGCTTCCTGCTGCGTGTCGAGGACAACATGGAGTCAATCGGCCGGGCGATCAATTCCGCGCTGCAACTGTCCAAACGCGGCGGCGGGGTGGCCCTGATGCTGACCAACATCCGCGAGCATGGCGCCCCCATCAAGGGGATCGAGAACCAGTCCTCGGGCGTGATCCCGGTGATGAAACTCTTGGAGGACTCGTTCAGTTACGCCAACCAGTTGGGCGCACGGCAGGGGGCGGGGGCGGTCTATCTGAACGCCCACCACCCCGATATCCTGCGTTTCCTCGACACCAAGCGCGAGAATGCCGACGAGAAGATCCGGATCAAGACGCTGTCGCTGGGTGTCGTTATTCCCGACATCACCTTCGAACTGGCGAAACGCAACGAGGAGATGTACCTCTTTTCGCCCCATGACGTCGAGCGCGTCTATGGCGTCCCGTTCTCGGACATCTCGGTGAGCGAGAAATACGACGAGATGGTCGACGACAAGCGCATCAGGAAAAGCAAAATCAACGCGCGCGACTTCTTCCAGACGCTGGCCGAGATCCAGTTCGAAAGCGGCTATCCCTATATCATGTTCGAGGACACGGTGAACCGTGCGAACCCGGTGGCGGGGCGG
Source organism: Phaeovulum vinaykumarii (assembly GCF_900156695.1). Classification (GTDB taxonomy): domain Bacteria; phylum Pseudomonadota; class Alphaproteobacteria; order Rhodobacterales; family Rhodobacteraceae; genus Bieblia_A; species Bieblia_A vinaykumarii. The sequence goes on along the minus strand of NZ_FTOM01000001.1, from coordinate 507,585 downwards.
ATCGCCATGTCGAACCTGTGTTCGGAAATCCTGCAGGTGAACGAGGCGTCGGACTTCGAGGATGACCTGAGCTATCGCCACCTCGGCACCGATATTTCCTGTAACCTCGGCTCGCTGAACATCGCGGCCACGATGGACGGGCCGGATTTCGGGGCGACGGTTGAAACCGCGATCCGGGCCCTGACCGCGGTATCGGAAATGTCCGCCATCGACAGCGTCCCCTCGATCCGCCGCGGCAATGACGAGGCACATGCCGTTGGCCTGGGTCAGATGAACCTGCACGGGTTCCTGGCCCGCGAGCGCATCCACTACGGCAGCGCGCAAGGCATCGACTTCACCCGGGTCTATTTCGCGGCCGTGGCCTATCACGCGCTGCGCGCCTCGAACGCGCTGGCGCGAGAAAAGGGGCAGAGCTTCGTCGGTTTCGAGCGCTCGAAATACGCCGATGGCACGTTCTTCGAGAAATACGTCACCCGCGACTGGCTGCCCGAGACCGACGCCGTACGCGCTCTTTTCGAGCGGTTCGGGGTCGAATTGCCGACGCGGGGGCATTGGGCGGCGCTGCGCGATGCCGTGATGCAGGACGGGCTTTACAACCGGAACCTGCAGGCGGTGCCACCCACCGGCTCGATCAGCTACATCAATAATTCCACCTCTTCGATCCACCCGATCGTTTCGAAAATCGAGATCCGCAAGGAGGGCAAGATCGGCCGCGTCTACTATCCCGCGCCGTTCATGACCAACGACAACCTCGACTACTACCGCGACGCCTACGAGATCGGACCGGAGGCGATCATCGACACCTATGCCGCCGCGACCGAGCATGTCGACCAGGGCCTGTCGCTGACCCTGTTCTTCCCGGCCGAGGCCACGACGCGCGATATCAATCGCGCCCAGATCCTCGCCTGGAAGAAGGGGATCAAGACCATCTACTACGTTCGCCTGCGCCAGCCCCCCCTGAGCGGGACCGAGGTGCAGGGCTGCGTTTCCTGCTCGCTGTGAGGCCCGACGTGAAAGACACAATCGAAACCCGTCCCATTCCCCGCGCGATCAACTGGAACCGGCTGCAGGACGACAAGGACCTCGAGGTCTGGAACCGCCTGACGGTCAATTTCTGGCTGCCCGAAAAGGTGCCTTTGTCCAACGATGTCCAAAGCTGGGCGACGCTCCGCCCCGAAGAGCGCGAGCTGACGATCCGCGTCTTCACCGGCCTGACGCTGCTCGACACGATCCAGAACGCGGTCGGCGCACCGGCGATGCTGCCCGACGCGCAGACCCCGCACGAAGAGGCGGTGCTGACCAACATCGCCTTCATGGAGGCGGTGCACGCGCGCAGCTATTCGTCGGTCTTCTCGACGCTCTGCCAGACCCGCGAGGTCGACGAGGCGTTCCGCTGGTCCGAGGAAAACCCGCATCTGCAGGCCAAGGCGCGACTGATCCTCGACGAATACGACGCTGATGCCGATCCCCTGCGCCGCAAGATCGCCAGCGTTTTTCTGGAGAGCTTTCTGTTCTATTCGGGCTTCTACCTGCCGATGTACTGGTCCAGCCGGGCCAAACTGACCAACACCGCCGATCTGATCCGCCTGATCATCCGAGACGAGGCGATCCACGGCTATTACATCGGCTACAAGTTCCAGCGCGCGCAGGACCGTCTGTCCGCGGCCGAGCGTGCCACGATCAAGGACTTCGCCTTCGCGCTGATCTTCGACCTCTACGAGATCGAGGCACGCTATACCGAAGGGCTGTATGACGGCATCGGCCTGACCGAGGACGTCAAGGCGTTCCTCCACTACAACGCCAACAAGGCGCTGCAGAACCTCGGCTACGAGGCGCTGTTTCCGCACGCCGCCTGCGAGGTGAACCCCGCGATCCTCGCCGCGCTCAGCCCTGACAGCGAGAACCACGATTTCTTCTCGGGCAGCGGCTCCTCCTACGTCATCGGCAAGGCTGTAGCGACCGAGGACGAGGATTGGGATTTCTGATCATGTCTGGAGACAAGATGACCGCGCTTTCCCCCAAATCCGTGATCACCCGCGACGGGCAGACGGTTCCCTTCGACGCCGGCCGGATCGCGCGCGCCATCGCCCGTGCGGCCGAGTCCACGGGCGAGTTCGACACCGCCGAGGCGCAACGTCTGACCGATCAGGTGGTGCGCGTGCTGTCCTACCGCCACGCGGGCGGCGCGCCCGGGATCGAGGACATTCAGGATGCCGTCGAACAGGCGCTGATCGGGGCCAATTGCATCGCCACGGTGCGCGCCTATGCCGTCTACCGCGAACAGCACGCGCGCCTGCGCGAGGACCGGCGCACGCTGGTCGATGTGGAACGCTCGATCAACGAATATCTCGACCGGTCGGATTGGCGGGTGAACGCGAACGCCAACCAGGGCTATTCGCTGGGCGGGATGATCCTGAACACCTCCGGCAAGGTTACGGCGAATTACTGGCTGTCGCATATCTATCCGCCCGAGGTCGGCCAGGCCCATCGCGAGGGCGACATCCATATCCACGATCTGGACATGTTCGCGGGTTATTGCGCGGGCTGGTCTTTGCGCACGCTGCTGCGCGAGGGGCTGAACGGCGTTCCCGGCACCATCGAATCTGGCCCGCCCGCCCATCTGTCCAGCGCCCTTGGCCAGATCGTCAATTTCCTGGGCACCTTGCAGAACGAATGGGCCGGCGCGCAGGCGTTCAGTTCCTTTGACACCTATCTGGCGCCTTACGTCCGGCGCGATCGCCTGACCTACGATCAGGTCCGGCAGGCGATGCAGGAATTCATCTACAACCTGAACGTGCCCTCGCGCTGGGGCACGCAGACGCCCTTTACCAACCTCACCTTCGACTGGACCTGTCCCGAGGATCTGCGCGAACAAGTGCCGATTGTCGCCGGGCGCGAGGTTGATTTCACCTATGGCGAGTTGCAGTCCGAAATGGACATGATCAACCGCGCCTATATGGAGGTGATGACTGCCGGTGACGCCAAGGGGCGGGTCTTCACCTTCCCGATCCCGACCTACAACATCACCTCCGACTTCCCCTGGGACAGCGAAAACGCCGGGTATCTCTTCGAGATGACAGCGAAATACGGGCTGCCCTATTTCCAGAACTTCGTAAATTCCGAGCTGGAGCCGCACATGGTCCGCTCGATGTGCTGCCGGCTGCAACTCGACCTGACCGAGCTTCTGAAACGCGGCAACGGGCTGTTCGGATCGGCCGAGCAGACCGGCAGCTTGGGTGTCGTCACCATCAACTGCGCCCGGCTGGGGCATCTGCACAAGGGCGACGAGGCGGCGCTGCTGGCCGCACTGGACCGGCTGGCCGGGATCGCGCGCACGAGCCTGGAGATCAAGCGCAAGGTGATCCAGCGTCATATCGACCTGGGCCTGTTTCCCTACACCAAGCGCTATCTCGGCACGCTCAGGAACCATTTCTCGACGCTCGGCGTGAACGGCGTGAACGAGATGATCCGCAATTTCACCGGCGATGCGGAGGATATCTCGACAAAGTGGGGCCAGACCTTCGCCCTGCGATTCATGGACCATCTGCGCGCCCGAATGGTGGCCTATCAGGAAGAGACCGGGCACATGTACAATCTCGAGGCCACACCGGCCGAGGGCACGACCTACCGCTTCGCACGTGAGGACCGCAAGCGCTTCCCCGGCATCCTGCAGGCAGGGCCCGAGGATCAGCCCTATTACACCAACTCCACCCAGTTGCCGGTGGGCTGGACCGCCGATCCCTTTGCCGCGCTGGAACACCAGGAGCCGCTTCAGGCGAAATACACCGGCGGCACCGTCCTGCACCTTTACATGGGCGAACGCGTATCTTCGGCCGAGGCCTGCAAGAAGCTGGTCCGCCGGGCGCTGGAGAATTTCCGCCTGCCCTACATCACCGTGACGCCCACATTCTCGATCTGCCCGAAACACGGCTACATCGCGGGCGAGCACGAGTTCTGCCCGATCTGCGACGCCGAACTGCGGGCGGCGAAACGCGCCCAACTCAAAGCAAGCTGAAGGAGACCCCCTGATGAACAAGCCCCTGACCATGTCCGATCTGGAATCCGATCTGGCCGACGAGATCGAGATCAACGACGAGGAACGCACCCGCTGCGAGGTCTGGACCCGCGTGATGGGCTATCACCGCCCCGTCGCCTCCTTCAACACCGGCAAGAAGGGCGAGGCGGCCGAACGCGTCTATTTCGACGAGGCCGAGGCGCGACTTGGCTGAGATCGCGGTCGCGGGGCTCGAGCCTCATTCCAGCGTCGACTGGCCCGGCGAACTGGTGGCGGTGCTGTTCTGTCAGGGTTGCCCCTGGGCCTGTCGGTACTGCCACAACACCACGCTGATCCCCGCCGGACCGGGCACGATACCCTGGGATGAGGTGGCAGCGCTGCTAATCCGCCGCAGGGGCCTGCTGGACGGGGTCGTGATCTCGGGCGGCGAGCCGACGCTGCAAAAGGGTCTGACGGAGGCGCTCAGCAACATCCGGGCGATGGGGTTCCGCACCGGGCTGCACACCGGCGGGCCTTACCCGGCCCGGCTGGCGCAGGCCTTGCCGCTGCTCGACTGGGTGGGGTTCGACGTCAAGGCGCCCTTCGATGCCTATGACCGGATCACCGGCGCCCGCGGCAGCGGGGCGAAGGCGCGCGAGAGCCTGATCCTGCTGCGCGACAGCGGTGTGGCGTTCGACCTGCGGACCACCGTGCACCCCGCGCTGTTAGGCGCCGTCGACCTGGCGCGCATGGATGCAGAGCTGGCGGCGCTCGGCCTGACGCCCTCGCGCCGTCAACCTTTCCGCGCGGAAGGCTGCGCCGATCACGATCTCTGCGCCGCGGCCTGCGCGTAGGGAGCGAACTGCGCGCGACTTGGGGCGACCGTCAGAGGCCGCCCCAGCATCGGAAAGGCGCGCTGCGAACAGCCCTCGCGCGGGCACACCTTGCATCCCGCCCCGATCGGCGTGACCGCTGCCGGATCGGCCAGATCGAGCCCCTTGGAATAGAGGTTCGCCGGCATACGGGGTTGATGGCTGACTGATCGGCCTCATTTCCGCTGCGGCGTTTGGGGTTGATGAGATGAGCCAGCCCCGGCCGCTCTCCTCAAGAAGGGCCGTAGGGACGGGGCTGGCGGCGGTTCGGCCAGGCGATGAGGCTGGCAGTCGGATGAATGATCTTCGCCAGCTTCGACAGCCCCTTCGGCGTGACACGCACTTGCTCGGTGATCTTCTCCGATCCGTCCGCGCGCAGCACCGTCGTCGTCTTGTGTTCCAGCAGGCCCTGATTGCACTTCGTCTGGTAGCCCAGCCACGTGCCGCCGTTCGGGCGCTTGTAGATCCAGCCGTTCTGCGACAACCACTGAAACAGGTTTTTCGGGCGCAGCGACAGCGTTTTCGCCGTCTCGGTGATCGACAGCGATCCGTCCGCCTTCGTCAGCCGTTCGTGCGCCTCGACATCCTCGCGCATGTCATCGACTTCGGCTTCCAGGGCGATTACCTTTTCGGTGTAGGTCAGCAGCAGGCCGCGCATCGCCGCCGGGCTTTCGAGGATCTTCGAGGGATCGAAGTTGCGGCCTTGACCGCCTGCCGGTTCACGTCCTCGACGGCGTGCACCCTCGCGGCGAATTTCTTGATCGCATGCCGGTCCTTGTCGGCGGTCTTCGGTTCGACTTTCCGGCTCTCGATATAGTTTTCCAGCGCTTCATCGAAAGGGGTGAGCCGCCCGGTCGCGACCTTGTACGCCTTGGCGACCTCGGGTTCTGCATTCTCGGGCAAAAGCTCCGGGTGTGGTACCCGATGAGCCGCCAACAGGCGATCCAGAACGATCTCCTCCATGCACAGAATGGCTTCGGGATCGGTGTCGGGATCCTTCTTGGCCTTCAGAATATGTGCCCGCGTCTTGGCGGGGAACTCATCCAGGTGTTGCGTCGGATTGCCCCGCGCTTCTTCGATGGCGGCTTTGAATTCCGCGATCAGCGGGCCGCTACGGGCGATGGCGATGGTCTTGTCGGTTGTCTTGAGCGCCTTCTTGAAGGCCCGCTTGCCAAATATATGCTGCACATCAGCGGGGATCGAGACCTTCACGGACCACGCGTTGTCTTGCTTGATGAGATAGTTTGACACCTTCCCGCGCGTCAGGTGTACCTAGTCTTGTCCTGAGATATGAGGAGATGTCCCCAGGAAATCAATGAACAAAGGGAGATCGAGGAAATGGCAGCCCGTAGGGGAATCGAACCCCTCTTTCCAGGTTGAAAACCTGGCGTCCTAACCGATAGACGAACGGGCCACTTCACTTGTTTGCGTCGGCGATCCGGCGGGCGGGGCGCTTTCGCTGGCGTCCAGAGCGTTTCCGTCTCTGGCGTGAGGCGGTGTTTAGGACAGCGCGCGGGGCTGTGCAAGGGAAAATTTCAGCCCCGCGGCAACTTTCTTCGACACCCCGCCGGGCGGGTCAAATGAGGCGCGATTTCAGGCGCTTGCGGCGTCGTCGAGGCGCAGTTGCACGCGGTTGCGTCCGCCCCAGCTGTTGATTTCCAGCTTGCCGGCCAGATGAAACAGCCCCGCGCCGGGCTGGCTCAGCGCCGGGCCCAGCGGGCCGTCGAAGGCGCCAAAGGCCACGGCGTCAAGGCGGGGGCCGGTGATCTCGCCGAAGGAGAATCGCAGATGCTGCGCGCCGATGCGCCGGGCGTTGGTGATGCGCATGGCGGGGAAGGCAAAGCGCGGGGCAGGGGCGGCCTGGCCGAAGGGGCCGGCGCGCTCGAGATCCTCGATCAGCTCGGGCGTGACGGCGCCGGGCATCAGCATCCCGTCCAGACGCAGATCGCGCGGCCCGCCGGCGCCCGCACCCTGGCGCGCCAGCAGCTCGGCCAGCCGGGTCATGGCGGCCTCGATCTGCGCGGGCGCGACCGTCAGCCCGGCCGCCATCGCATGGCCCCCGCCCTTCTCGATCAGCCCCTCGGCGGCCAGCCGCTGGATCGCGCGGCCCAGATCGACGCCGGGCACCGAACGACCCGAGCCCTTGGCCATGTCGCCGTCGATCCCCATCACGATCGCGGGGCGGTGGGTGGCCTCCTTGAGGCGCGCGGCGACGATCCCCACGACGCCCGGATGCCAGTCGGGTGCGGCCGCCCAGACCAGCGGCGCGTCCAGCCCGCGGGCCTCGGCCTGGGCCAGGGCGGCCTCGCGCACACGGGTCTCGATCTCGCGGCGTTCGGTGTTCAGCGCATCCAGCCGCTCGGCCAGGGCGGCGGCCTCGTGCGGGTCGTCGGTGGCCAGAAGCCGCGCGCCCAGATCGGGCGTGCCGATGCGCCCGCCGGCATTGACGCGCGGACCCAGCACATAGCCCAGATGATAGGCCGAGGGCGCTTCGGTCAGCCGGCCCACATCGGCCAGCGCGACCAGACCGGGCCGTTCGCGCCGCGCCATCACCTTCAGCCCCTGGCGCACCAGCGCCCGGTTGAGCCCGACCAGCGGCGCCACATCCGCCACCGTCGCCAGCGCCACGAGGTCGAGCATCGCCATCAGGTCGGGGCCGGTCTGACCTTGTGCGCGCATCTGCCGGTTGGCCTCGACCAGCATCAGGAAGACCACCGCGGCGGCGCACAGATAGCCCAGATCGCCGCTCTCGTCCTGGCGGTTGGGGTTCACCACGGCCAGCGCGGGGGGCAGCGTCTCGGCCGCCTGGTGGTGGTCGAGCACCAGCACATCGGCCCCTTGCGCGGCGGCGATGGGGCCGTGGCTGAGCGTGCCGCAATCGACGCACAGGATCAGGTCGTGATCGCGCGCCAGCGCCTGCATGGCGGGTTCGTTGGGACCATAGCCTTCGTCGATGCGGTCGGGAATGTAGAGCGTGGCCGGCCGCCCCATCGCGCGCAGCCAGACCAGGAGCAGCGCCGCCGAGGCGCCCCCGTCCACGTCGTAATCGGCGAAGATGGCGATCCGTTCGCGCCGCGTCACCGCGCGCAGAAATCGTTCGGCCGTGGTCTGCATGTCGCGCAGGCTGCGCGGGTCGGGCATCAGGTCGCGCAGACGGGGTTCGAGATAGCTTTCGGCGGTTTCGGGCAGGACGCCCGAGCGCGCCAGCACCCGCGCCAGCGGCAAGGCCAGGCGCGCGCGCTGGGCGATGGCTTCGGCCTGGCGTTCGGTCTCGAGGCCGGGGCCGATCCAGCGGCGCCCGCCGAGCGAGCAATCGACCCCGAGGAAGGCCGGGGTGGAATCGGGGGAAAGGGGGGATTGGCGCATGGCCCCTTCATGGACCAAACCGGCCCGCCCTTCCAGAGGGCGCGTCCGGGGGTGGGGCGCAAGCCATGGGGGCGGCCAGGGCGGCCACCTCCATATCCTGTGGTTCAGGGCGGGGCGAAAGAGCGGCCCGCCCGCCGGTCGCTCAGCGGCGCGAGACCGGGTTGCGGTAGATCATGCGCCGCACCGAGCCCGTTTTCGAACGCATCAGCAGCGTCTCGGTCTCGATGAAGTTGGGCTCGCGCTTGACGCCCTTGACGATCGAGCCGTTGGTGACGCCGGTCGCGGCGAAGATCACGTCGCGGGTGACCATGTCGTCGCGCGCATAGATCCGGTCGAGATCGGTGATCCCGGCCTTGGCCGCGCGGCCGCGTTCGTCATCGTTGCGAAACAGCAGCCTGCCCCACATCTGCCCGCCCATGCACTTGAGCGCCGAGGCCGCCAGAACGCCCTCGGGGGCGCCGCCGGACCCCATGTACATGTCGATGCCGGTGATCTCGGCCTCGGCGCAATGGATCACGCCGGCCACGTCGCCATCGGTGATCAGCCGGATCGAGGCGCCGGTCGAGCGCACTTCCTCGATCAGGGATTCGTGGCGGGGACGTTCGAGAATGCAGACGGTGATGTCCTCGGGGGACACCTTGCCGGCCTTGGCCAGTTCGCGCACCCGCGTCGCCGGGTCCATGTCCAGGCTCACGATGTCCTTGGGATAGCCCGGCCCGATGGCCAGCTTGTCCATGTAGACGTCGGGCGCGTGCAGGAGCGTGCCGCGCGGCGCCATGGCGATGACGGTCAGCGCGTTGGGCATGTCCTTGGCGGTCAGCGTCGTCCCCTCGAGCGGGTCGAGCGCGATATCCACCGCCGGACCTTCGCCTGAGCCGACTTCCTCGCCGATATAGAGCATGGGCGCCTCGTCGCGCTCGCCCTCGCCGATCACGACCACGCCCTTGATGTCGAGCATGTTGAGCTGTTCGCGCATGGCGTTGACCGCGGCCTGGTCGGCGGCCTTCTCGTCGCCGCGCCCGATCAGCCGCGCCGAGGCATGGGCGGCGGCTTCGGACACGCGGGCCAGGCCCAGCGACAGCATGCGGTCGTTGAAATCAATCGGTTGCGACATGGTTGTTCCTCCGGATCGCGGTTGAGGGCATCTAGCCCCGTCGCGGCGGGAAGCTCAACGCCGGTTGCGCTAACGCTTTGGTTTCAAAGGGACGCAGAGGCGACAATCGGCCGGTTCGCGCCGCATTGGCCGCCCGTCCCGCATCGGGCGCGCGCCCGGAAGACGGCGCGCTCAGACTTCCTCGATGCGCAGGGCGACGGGCTCGCCCGCCACGACGCCGGTCGCCGGAAGCTGCGCGATGGCAAACAGGATCGCGTCGCGCGTGGTCTTGTGGGTGACGATCAGCACCGGCGCTTCCGAGCTGGCATGCCCATATTGGCGCATCCGCGAGATCGAGATCCCGGCTTCGCCCAGGACGGTGGCCACCTTGGCCAGCGCGCCGGGCTTGTCCAGCAGCACCATGCGCAGGTAATAGGAGGCCGGCGCCGCCGCCTGGGCGGGGATCGGCGTGGCCAGTTCGGCGGCCGGAATGCCGAAGGTGGGCAGGCGCAGCCCGCGCGCCAGATCGACCACATCGGCCATCACCGCGGACGCGGTGGGCCCTTCGCCCGCGCCGGGGCCGCGCAGCACGATCTGCCCGACGCTGTCGCCTTCCAGCACCACCATGTTGGTGCCGCCTTCCAGCTGTCCCAGCGGCGAGGAGGCCGGCACCAGGCACGGCGTCATCCGCTGTTCCAGCCCGCGCCCGGTCATCTGCGCCACGCCCAGCAGCTTGATGCGATAGCCCATGTCGCCCGCGCGGCGGATGTCGTCGATCGAGATCTGCCCGATCCCCTCCAGCGCGACCGCATCGAAGGACACCCGCGTGCCAAAGGCGATGGCGGCCAGGATCGACAGCTTGTGGCCGGCGTCGATGCCGCCGACGTCAAGGTTCGGATCGGCCTCGAGGTACCCCAGCTGGCGGGCTTCCTCGAAGACGGTCTCGTAGGGCAGGCCCGCGCTTTCCATCCGCGTCAGGATATAGTTGCAGGTGCCGTTCATCACCCCCATGACCCGGCGCAGCCCGTTGGCGGCCAGCCCTTCGGTCAGCGCCTTGATGACGGGGATGCCGCCGGCCACCGCGGCCTCGTAGCGCACCGAGACGCCGCGGGCCTCGGCGGCTTCGGCGATTTCCTGGCCGTGGTGCGCCAGAAGCGCCTTGTTGGCGGTGACCACATCCTTGCCCGCGGCAATGGCGGCCATGACAGAGTCGCGCGCGGGGCCCTCGTGGCCGCCCATCAGCTCGACGAAGACATCCACGTCCTCACGCACGGCCAGCGCCACGGGGTCGGTTTCCCATTCATAGCCCGACAGATCCGCGTCGCGGTTGCGGGTGCGGTCGCGCGCCGAGACGGCGGTGATCGTCACCGCCCGCCCGCTGCGTGCCGCCAGAAGATCGGCGTGGCGCTGCACGATCTTGACCGCGCCGATGCCCACGGTGCCGAGGCCCGCGATACCAAGGCGCAGCGGCGGGCGCACGGCGGGGGAGGTGGGGCTCGGCATGGGGGGCTCCTTGGCGGGTGATCTTGCCCGAGGCTTAGCGCCGAAAGGGGCCTTGTGCAACGCGCGATGGGCGCCCTGGGGGGGCTTGGGGCGGCCTCAGGGGTCCAGCCGGCGCAGCCGGTCGGCGCGCGCGCGCAGTGCCGCCCCGCGTGCATCGAGCGCGGGCGCGGGATCGACAGGCTCGGCCTCGGGGGCGCTGAGCACGTCATCAAGCGGCACCAGCACCGGCCAGGGCCCCTTTTCCGGCCCCGCACAGCCCATCAGCGCCGCCCCGATCAGCCCGCCGGCCAGAAGCGCGCGCATCCGCGGGGCAGCGGTCATAGGGGCAGGGCGGGGGGACATGGCGGGCACCTTATGCGGTCGGGGCGCCTTCGGTATAGGCGCGCCGGGGGGATGCGGGCAAGGGGGCCCCTTCAGGGCGGCTTTGGGGCAGGCCGCGCCGCGCCCGATCTTGTCCCCTGCCGGGCAATCGCTAATCTGGCGCGCATGGCACGCAAGACCGGCTCGCATTCCGAAATCACCGGCCCGCGCATCCGCGCCGAGGCCGCGCGTCTCTTCTCGCGGCACGGCTTCGCGGCGGTGTCCATGCGCGCCATCGCGCGGGCGGTGGGGGTGCAGGCGGGCGCGCTCTATCTCTATACGCCCGACAAGGAGAGCCTGCTCTTCGACCTGCTCAAGACCCATATGGACGAGCTTCTGGCCGCCTGGGAGGCCGAGCCCAGGGCCGAGGATCCCGCCGCCCGGCTGGAATGCTTCGTGCGCTTTCACATCCGCTTCAACCTCGAACGCGCCGAGGCGGTGTTCCTGTCCTATATGGAATTGCGCAACCTCTCGCCGGAGAATTTCGCCCGTATCGAGAGCTTGCGCAAACGCTACGAGGATGCGCTCGAGGCGATCTTGCGCCAGGGGCAGGCGGCGGGTGTCTTTGCGGTGCCCGACACCAAGCTGGCGACGATGGCCATCATCGCCATGCTGACCGGGGTCAACACCTGGTTCCGCGAGGGGGGGCGGCTGTCGCGCGATCGGGTCGAGGCGATCTATTGGGACATGGTGCGCAAATCCGTGGCGCCGTGACCGGGCGCGGGCTCTGCAAGACGGGGCCTGGAAGACGGGGCCCGCTCCGGCGCATGTCCCGTTCAGGCGCGCGGGCCCGAGAAGACGGGGCGGGGCGGGATGCCGCGCAGGCTGGGCAGCCAGGTCACCAGAAAGGCGGCCCAGCCCAGCACCCAGATCCCCGTCGCGGCCTCGAGCATCGGTTCGCGCGCAAGGACGGGTGCCGCAATGCGCAGGGCCGCGGCTGCCGCCAGCGCCAGCACGGCCGCCACCAGCCAGGGCGTGGCCCGCAGCGCGCCGCCGTCGCGCCGGGCCGAAGCGCGCGCCCCCAGCGCCATCACCAGCCCCGCCATCGCGCCCATGGCCAGCGCGTGGAGCGCATCGGCCTCGGTCCAGAGGCCGGGGAACAGCCGCGCCAGCCCCACCCCGCAAAGGCCCGCCACCAGCCACAGGAAGGCCGCCTGAAGCATCAGCATCAGCGCGCTGGCCCGCATCGCGCCCAGCCGCCAGCCGCTCAGGCGCCAGGCCAGGATCGCCGCCGCCGCGATCAGCGCCAGCGCCGAGGCGCCCTCCTGCCCCGCAAGCGTCAGCCCCAGCGCGGAAAACAGCACCGCAAGCCCCGCCCATTTGCGCCCCGGCGGGTCGTGCGGGGGGGGCACGTCGGGGCGGTTCTGCGCCAGCCAGTTGCCGCCGAAGGCCGGGATCATGCCGCCCGCGATGATCGAGACCTTGATCGCGTAGAACATCACGAAGACGCGGATCAGCGTGGCGCTGTCCCAGGGGCCGATCCCGTCGGTGGCGGCCAGAAACAGCCCCTGCGCCAGCGCAAGTCCCGCCACCGCCGCCGGAAATCCCAGCCGGTGCCAGGCCCGCGCGGCGGTGATGTGCCACAGCAGAACCCCGGCCAGCGCCACGAAATAGAGCGGCGCCACCGGCGCGATCCAGAGCGCAGGCACCAGCCCGACACCTGCCGCCGCCGCTGCCGCCCGTGCCAGCAGCCACAGCCCCGCCAGCGCCATCAGCCCCGGCCCGGCCAGCGGCGCCCGGCCAGTCCAGCTGGTCAGCGCGGTCAGGAAATAGCCCCCCATCGCCGCCCCGCCGATACCCAGATACATCTCATGCGCATGCCATTCGCCCGGCGTGGCAAAGGCGGGCTGGGTCAGCCCCGCCACCGGGCCCCAGCGCCACCAGACCAGCGCCAGGATCGCCCAGAGCGCGGCCGCGGTGAACAGCGGCCGGTGCGGCGCCGCCCAGAAGCCCCGCCGCGCCGGCGGCTTTCCGCGCAAGGCCCCCGGCCCGCCGATCCCGATCGGCCCTCCCCGGAGCTGTCCCCCCCCGGTCTGTCCCCCCCCGCGAGGCGCCCCGCGGTGACTGCCCCCCGGCCCCAGAACCGGCAGGGGGATGGGCTGTTGCGCAGGCGTGTCGGGGGTGTCGGGGCGGGGCATGGCGAACCTCTCGGCAGTCGCTTCTGGGTGCCAGAGCATGGCCCCGCGGACAAGGCAATTCCCCGAGAGGGGGCGCCCCAACGAAGAGCGCCGCCCCAGGGTGACCGGGGCGGCGCTCTGCATGTGAGGGGCCCCCGCGGGGGCGCGTCAGGGCTCAGGCGGCTTCGGCATCCGAATCCGCGGCGGCACGGCGTTCGCTTTCCTCGCGCGACAGCGCGACCGAAGTGCGCACGCCCTTGGCGACGAATTCCATCAGCCCCTTCACGACGCGCTCGTTGGGGTCGATCCCGGCGCAGGACAGAACCTCACGGCCGTCGCGCGACCGGGCCCAGCGGGCAATCTGTTCGGGACCGTTGCCGTATTTCTTGTCATCAGCAATCGCATCGTCCAGTGCGGCCAGAACGACAGCCGCAAAGAGTTTGCGCGCGCGCTGCCCCTGTTCGTAGTTGAACGCGGAGCCATCAACGAAGTCGCGCATCTTTCCGTCCTTCTTATTGCTCTTGTTGTCGCTCTCGGGACACAGCGGCGAAATGATTTCGCGCTTGCAGCGATCGGGCGTGCAGCCGAATATGACCGTTCAGGCACGATTCGATATCCCCTCAAGGGCATTGCAGCCATGCGAATCTTGCATAGCTCACCCCTTGCACCACCGTATCTAGTCGTATTGCCCCCGAGCAGACTGCGATATATAGCGCCGGGGCCTCACCGATCAAGCCTTTTGCAGCCCATGACGCATGCCGCTGGGCGATGGCGGGGTTTCGGTCTCCGGGGGTCAACCGGAACGTGTGGGGATGAAATCACGATTGCGTGAGATCTGGCCCGTGCCACGCCGGGCACAGGCCTTTCCGGGCCCGACGGATTCAGCTCCCCCGCGGTCGGCCATAGCGCGGCCGGCAATGGCGTGATGTCTCACCGCCGGAGGTGCGGGGGGCGTCCCCCGCCGCGGCCCGCGGCCCCTCGATGGGGCCAAGGGGCGCTGCCGCCCGCGCTCAGCCCATCACGGCCGCAGCGGCCGCGATCAGCCCCGCGGCGATGAAATCCAGCTCGGCCCGCGACAGCCGCGCCGGCAGCCGCACGTCACAGGCCCGCATCAGCATGTCGCGCGTCTTGGGCAAATCAGGCGTCTCGCCCAGGAATTGCCAGTTCCAGAAGGCCCGCGCATTGTCCTGCGACAGCCCGAAGACCTGCACCGAGACCTCGCGCGCCTTGGCCTCCTCCTGAAAGCGGCGCGCGCCCTCGTCGGTCCAGGGCCCTTCCAGGATGAACTGGAGCGAATCCGGCGCGCGTTCCTCCTGCGGCAGGGCCGGCGGCACCCGCATCCAGGCCGAGCCATTCAGCTGCGCGGCCACATGGTCGTGATTGGCCCGCCCCGCCGCCACGCGCCGCCCGATCTCGGGCAGCTGCGCGCGCACGATCGCCGCCGACAGGTTCTGCATCCGCATGTTGTAGAGCGGCAGGCGGTTCTGCCAGTGCAGATAGGAATTCTGAAGACCCGGATGCTTCTTCCAGTTGTGCTCGTAGGCGCCCGACATGATGACCGCGCGCGCCGCGATCTCGGGGTCGTTGGTCACCAGCATCCCGCCTTCGCCGGCGTTGACCATCTTGTAGCTCTGGAACGAGAAACAGCCGATCCGCCCCAGCGTGCCGATCTTGCGCCCGCCCCAGGTCGTGCCCAGCGAATGCGCCGCATCTTCGATCACCGGCAGGCCGCGCGCGTCGCAGGCGGCCAGGATCGCATCCATGTCCGAGGTATGCCCGCGCATGTGGCTGATGATGACCGCCGCGGCCCCCTCGAGCTTGTCGGTGAAATCGGCAATATCGAGACGCAGCGACCGGTCCACCTCGGCCAGGACCGGCACGCAGCCGGCATGAACCACCGCCGAGGGCACGGCGGCAAAGGTGAAGGCCGGAATGACCACGCGCGCGCCCGCCGGCAGGTCCAGCGCCTTCAGCGCCAGGAACAGCGCCGACGAACACGACGACACCGCCAGCGCATAATCCATCCCCATCTCGGCGGCGAAATCGGCCTCAAGCAGCGACACCGGCGCATCGCGGGGCGCGGTGTAGCGGAACAGATCGCCCGAGCGCAGCAGCCGCTCGACCTCGGCCCAGGCGGCCTGGGGGATGGCTTCGGCATCATAGACATTGGGAGCAGGTGCGGCGGGGGCAGGCGCGGCGGGCGCAGGGGCCGCGGGTCCGGGGGACGCTGCGTCCAGGGGCTCGGCGTCAAGTGTCTCGGGGGCGGTGGGGCGCAGTCCGTCGGGGGCCATGATCGCCTTTTCCTTATCCTGAGGTGTTTCTTTTCCCTAGCGTCCCGCAAGGGTTAAGGGCCAGCAAAAGTTATATGACACTCCCCGGAAGATCGGCAAAAGGGGGGGCTGGGCGCGCCCTCAGATCCCCAGCCGGTCGCGCAGGGCAAACCAGCTCATCCCCGCGACCAGAAGCGGCCAGCGCAGCGCCGCGCCGCCGGGGAAGGCCGGGACCGGCAGGCTGGCCATCAGGTCGAAACGCTCCGAGGTGGTCGCCACGGCCTCGGCCATCAGCTTGCCGGCCAGACACGCGATCGCCACGCCATGCCCCGAAAACCCGCTGGCGGACAGCGCATTGGGCGCAGGGCGGGTGAAACAGGGCAGCCGGTTGCGGGTGATCGCCAGCGTGCCGCCCCAGGCATGGGTCACCTCGACATCATGCAGATGCGGATAGACCTCCAGCATCGCGCGGCGCACCTTGCCGCGGATATCGGCGGGAAAGCGGTAGCTGACATTCTCGCCGCCGCCAAAGACCAGACGGCCGTCCTCGGACAGTCGCCAGTAATTGACCACGAACTTGGTGTCATGCGCGGCGATGGGACGGGTCAGCACCTCGGCCACGCGCGGGCCCAGCGGCGCCGTCGCCAGAATGAAATTGTTGATCGGCATCACCCGCGCCGCGACCGCGGGTTCAAGCCCGTCAAGATAGCCGTTGGCCGCCAGGATCACGTGATCGGCCTCGACATGGCCCGCGGCGGTCTCGATGCGGCTGGTCTGGCCCGCGCGCGTGCCGTGGCGGATGGCGGTGACCTCGGACATCTCGTGCAGCGTGGCGCCCGCCGCTTCGGCCAGCCGCGCGATCCCCAGACACAGCGCCAGCGGGTCGGCATGGCCCGCGCCCTCGTCGATGTCGCCGCCCAGATAGCGCGGCGCGGGGATCAGCGCGTGCAGCCCGTCGCGGTCCAGCGGTGTGATCTGGTCGTAATCGTAATGGCGCGCCAGATGTTCGGCCATCTGATGGGCGTGGCGGACCTCGGCGGGGTGGCGCGCGCAATGGGCGATACCGCGGCGGGTGGGCACGCCCGCTTCGGCGGCCAGCGCGAAGGTCAGCGCCTTTGCGTCCTCGGCCAGATCCCACAGCGCGCGGGTGCGGGTGGCGCCGACCAGGGGCGCAAGCTCGGTCACCTCGAGGCGCTGCCCCGAGCCGATCTGCCCGCCGTTGCGCCCCGAGGCGCCAAAGCCCGCCCGATGCGCCTCGAGCACGACGACGCGCCGGCCCTGGCGCGCCAGATGCAGCGCCGCCGAAAGCCCGGTGTAGCCCGCGCCCACCACGCAGACATCGGCGCGCACGAGCCCCCGCAGCGCCGGGCGCGGTGCCGGCATGTCGGTCAGGGCGGCGGCATAGAGGCTGGGCGGATATTCCCCCCGCCGGTCGTTGGCATGAAGAAGCTGCATGATCGGCACCTGATCTCGTGCGGTCAGACGTTGAGCAGGAGGTGTTCGCGTTCCCACGGGCTGATGACCTGAAGGAACTCCTTGTATTCGTTGCGCTTCACGGCTTCGTAGACGGTGCAGAACTCCAGCCCCAGCACGTCGCGGACGGGGTCGCTCTCGGCCATGAGGTCCAGCGCATCGCCCAGCGTATAGGGCAGGTCGGTGTCGTTCATGTAGGCATCGCCCGTGCATTCGGGCTGCGGCATCTGCGCTTCCTTCAGCCCCAGATAGCCGCAGGCGAGGCTGGCCGCGAGGCCCAGATATGGGTTGCAATCCATCCCCGCCAGCCGGTTTTCAAGCCGCCGTCCCGCGGGGTCCGAGATCGGCACGCGCAGGCCCGTGGTGCGGTTGTCGCGGCCCCATTCCAGGTTGATCGGGGCGGCAAAGTCCGGGATGTAGCGGCGGTAGCTGTTCACATAGGGCGCCAGCAGCGCCACGACCGCGGGCAGGTGCTTCTGCATCCCGGCGATGAAATGCAGGAAGGCGGGGGTTTCGGTCCCGTCGGGCGCCGAGAAGATGTTGCCGCCCGAGGCGATGTCGACCACCGATTGATGGATATGCATGGCCGAGCCCGGCTCGCCCTCGATCGGCTTGGCCATGAAGGTGGCAAAGCAATCGTGGCGCAGCGCGGCTTCGCGGATCAGGCGCTTGAAGTAGAAGATCTGGTCGGCCAGCTCGATCGGGTCGCCATGGGCGAGGTTGATCTCGACCTGGCCGGCGCCGCCCTCCTGCAAGATGCCGTCGATCTCGAAGCCCTGGGCCTCGGCGAAATCGTAGATGTCGTCGATCACCTTGCCGTATTCGTCCACCGCCGAAAGCGAATAGGCCTGTTTGGCGGCGGCGCGGCGCCCCGAGCGGCCCAGCGGCGGCTGGATCGGGATGTTGGGGTCGGGGTTGCGCGCGACCAGGAAGAATTCCATTTCCGGGGCCACGATCGGGCGCCAGCCCTCGGCCTCGTAGAGGGCGACGACGCGCTTGAGCACGTTGCGCGGCGCGATCGGGATCGGCGTGCCCGAGGGGGTCTGCACGTCATGGATCACCTGAAGCGTGATGTCGGCGGTCCAGGGCGCGGCGGTCGCGGTGGAATAATCCGGGATCAGCGACATGTCGGGTTCGGTGAAGGCGCCCATCGGGTTGTCGGCCCAATCGCCCGTGATCGTCTGCAAGAAGATCGAATTGGGCAGGAAGAAGCTGTCCTGGCGGGCGAATTTCGAGGCTGGCATGGCCTTGCCGCGGGCGACACCGGCCAGGTCCGAGACGATGCATTCGACCTCGTCGATGCGGCGGCCGTCGATGTAGTCGCGCGCGGCCTGCGGAAGGCGGTCGGTCCAATGGGCCATGATCGGGGATCCTGTGGGTCAATCCTGAGGCAAGGGGGGCTGTTGCAGGGGGCCCGTGTCCGCGGGCGCGCGGCCCCCGAGGAAGACGCGGGCGATTTCGCCGGCAACGAAGGCGGCGTCGTTGGGCTGCCCCAGCGCGGCGCGGGCCTGGTCGATCAGGGGGGCGGGCACGACGCCGGGGGCGCGGGTTTCGAGCAGCCCCGCGACGAAGGCGTCCCGGAATTCGGGATGGGCCTGAACCGAGAAGCCGGCCGGATAGCGCAGCGCGGCATGGGCGCAGAAGGGATGGGTTGCCACCGTTTCGGCGCCGGGGGGCGGCGTGGTCACCTGGTCGCGGTGCCAGGCATTGAGCCGCACGGGCCGGCCGTCGAATTCATAGGTCTGGGCCCCGACGGCCCAGCCGCCGGAGAAACGCTCGACCCGGCCGCCCAGGGCCTGGGCCATGATCTGATGGCCGAAGCAGACGCCCACCATCGGCACGCCCGCGGCCATGGCGCGGCGGATGAAGGCCTCGAGCGGGGGGAGGAAGGCGTGATCCTCGTAGACGCCGTGGCGCGAGCCGGTGATGAGCCAGCCCTCGCAGGAATGGACGTCCTCGGGGAACTGGCCCGTCTCGACGCGATAGGTGCGGAACGTGAACCCCCAGGGTGCGAGGAGCTGCACGAACATGTCGGGGTAATCGCCCATGTCCGCCCGCAGGGTCTCGGGCGACTGGCCGGTTTGCAGAATGCCAATGAGCATGAAGGGCTCGTCTGTTTGAATGACACGAGTCTAAGCCCGCGGGCCGGGCAAGTGCAAGGCTTGTCGGTCCCCGCGGGGCCGGCGCGGCCGCGTGTGCCCGGTTTTCGGGCAGGGCCCATGCGGGTTGGGACGTGCGGGTTCGGGACGTGTGGGGGGGAGGGAGCCTGCGGCCGGGGCATCGAGCCCCGCCCGCAGGCCCTGCCGGGCGCGGGCGGGGGGGGGGTGGCCTTAGACGCGGTGGGCGCGCATGCGCGCGATCTGCCGGGCCAGCCGCGGCGCGGGAATGGTGCGCAAGATATCGCGGATCATGCCGAAATCGGCGCGCAGACCTTGCCAGAGCCCGTATTTGTCCTTTTTCCACGGGCTCTTGACCCCCGGCCAGGGCACCACGGCGATGCGCGCCCCCGCGGCCACGAGGCGGGCGTTCATGTCGACCTCGACCCCGAATCGGGTCAGCCGTTCCAGCGCCTCGGGGGGCGCGATCAGGGCGCGGCGGACCACGCGTTCGCCCGAGATATAGTCGAGCCCGATCGCCTGCCACAGCCGCGGGGCATTGGCGCGCAGCGAGATGGCGACCTGGGCGCGGCCGTCGCGGACCGGGGCGATCAGGGACTCGAGCGCTTCGGTGTCCAGCCCCTCGAGATCGGCATCGAGAAACATCACCACCGGCGCGTCGGTCGCGCGCAGCGCGGTGGCGAGTGCGGCGCTCTTGCCGCGGTTGGGCTGGCGGATCAGCCGCAGCTGGGGGTGACGGCCGGCGACTTCGGCCACCACCGCGGCGGTGTCATCGCGCGAGCCGTCGTCGACCACGATCACCTCGGTGATATCGGGATGGCTGACCGCGACGCGCAGCACCGCGCCGATACGCGCGCCCTCGTTATAGGCGGGGATGAGACAGGCAAGACCGGTCATGTGCGAAATCCCTTGCGGCGCAGCCAGAGCGACAGCACGGCCACGGCGATGAGCACCAGAAACCCGGTCGAGACGACGAACAGCCAGTCGTCGATGCGGGAATAGGCCTGGCCCAGCGTGTAGCCGACCCCGGCGAAGAACAGGCTCTTGGGCAGGGTGCCGAGGAAGTTGAACCACAGGAACGGCAGGAAGGGCATGCGCGCGGCCCCCGCCGCCAGCAGCACCAGCGCGCCCGCCGAATGGGTCAGCTTGCCCATAACCAGCGTGCGCCCGCCGCGTTCGCTGAAATGCGCGGTCAGCGTCTCGAGGCGCTGGGCATTGGCGCCGATGATGCGTTCGCGCCAGCGCCCGTGCAGAAGGCCGGGCCCGCCGCGCCCCAGCGCATAGAGCCCCGCATCCCCCACCAGATCGGCCAGCACGACGACGACGACCACGACCCACAGCTCGATATGCCCCAGCGCGGCCATATGCGCCGCGATCACCGTCACGATCGGGCCTTCGATCACCGCAAGCGGCGCCAGCACCGAGGCCCCGTGCGCCTGCACCAGCCCCGCCAGCGTTTCCAGTCCGATCATCTCACTCGGCCGCCACCGGATGCGCCGGGCGGGCGATGCGCGGGCCGTCCTCGGCCGCGTCCATCGCCGTTCCGCGCCATTCGAAGCCGCGCGCGGTCAGGCTCCAGGCCCAGAGCGCGGGGATCATCAGGTCGCGCAGCACCGCCGCGAGAAGCGCCTTCGGCCCCGCAGGCCAGCCCGCGCGCCGCGCCAGCGCCCCTTCGACGCCATACCAGAGCGCGGCCGCCAGAAGCGGCCAGATCCAGCCGATCGCCCCGCTTGCGGCCAGCGCGGCCAGCGTGGCCAGGGGCGGCAGCGCGCCGGTCAGGATCTCGGGATAGAAAAGCGCGGGAAAACCCGCCCGGCGCACCCGCGCCCAGCGCAATTGCCGCGTCCAGATCGCCTTGAGACTGCGCCGGCCCACAAGTTGCGCGAAGGGCGCGCGCGTCAGACGCACCGCCAGCCCCGCGCGGCGCACCATCTTCGTGGCGCCCACGTCTTCGGCCAGATCGCGCCCCAGAACCGCCAGCCCGCCCCAGGCCAGCAGCAGATCGCGGCGCCACATCAGCGTCTTGCCCTGCGCATAGCCCAGCCCCAGCTGATCGGCAGCCAACTGCCAGCTGCCCTGATAGCCGTTGAGAAAGGCGCATTCGACCAGCGCCCAGAACCCCTCGGGCGCCACCGCCGCGGGCGGCGAGGTGACAAGCCCCACCCCCGGAACCCGGTTCTCGGCGGCGTGCCATTCGGCCTCGAGCGTCTCGAGATAATCGGGCGGCAGCATCAGATTGGCATCGGCCATCACCACGAACCGGCCCCGCGCGGCCTGAAGCCCCTTTTCAAGGTTGTTCAGCTTGGGGTTGGCCGAGATATGGGTTTCGCCCACCATCAGCCGCGCCGGGGCGTCGGGATGGGCCGCGATCAGGCGGCGCAGCAGCCCCGCGGCGGGGTCGTTTTCATGGGCGACGCAGAAGATCACCTCGTGGTCGGGGTGGGTCAGCCCGAAGCTCGAACCCAGCGTGATCGGGTCCAGCGCGTCGATCCCGCAGGCCGGGCGCAGCAGCGTGATGCGCGGCCCCGCATCGGGCATGGGCGCCGCGGGCGGGACGTTGGTGCGCCGGGACGGCCGCAGCCGGTCCAGCGGCAGCCGGTGCGCCGGGCCGTCACCGTCCAGACGCCGGGCGACAAGCGCCGCGGCGGTCACATGGGTTGCGATCGACAGACCGGCAAAGCCGATCCCCGCGGCAGTCAGCAGGCCAGGTGCCATCATGCCCCCTCAGCCCATTGCCGGGGCTTCGGCCCCCGGCATCGTGCCGCCCAGATCCGGCCGGCGGGCGGGCAGGGGCGCGGGCGCCTCGATCAGGCGCAGCGTGCCCGAGAAATCTTCGCCCAGCGCAGTGAAGCTGTCCATCCAGTCGCCGCAATTGCCATAGGTCAGCCCGTCGCGCTCGTGCAGGGCGGCCTTGTGGAAATGCCCGCAGATCACGCCATCCAGCCCCGCATCCCGCGCCGCGGCGGTCAGGCGGCGTTCGAAATCATTGCCGAAATGCATCGCCGAATTGCCCCAGTCGATCAGCGCCTCGATCACCCGCCCCTCGGACAGGCCCAGCGTGCGGCGCAGCGCATTCAGCCCCGCATCCATCGCCCGCAGCGCGGTATCGACGCGCGTGCCCAGCCGGTTCAGCCAGCGCGCGCGCAGATAGGAGGCGTCGTATTGATCGCCATGCAGCACCAGATAGCGGTGCCCATCGGCGGCTTCGTGGACCACGCGGTCAACCACCTCGAGGCAGCCGAAATAGGTGCCGAAATGGCGGCGGAACACCTCGTCGTGGTTGCCCGGCAGATAGACCAGCCGGACCCCTTCGCGGGCGCGGCCCAGGATCTCCTGCACCACGCGGTCATGTTCGTCGGACCAGTGATGGAAGATCGGATGCCAATTGTCGAAGATATCGCCCACCAGATAGATCGTCTGCGCTTCGTGGCGGGCCAGGAAGTCGAGAATGCGGTCCACCTGGCACCCGCGCGAGCCCAGATGCAGGTCCGAGATGAACAGCGCGCGCAGCTTGCGCCGCGGCGTCTCGGGATGCGCCTGAGGGCGGGGGCGCGCGTCGACGGGCAGCGGCCAGGGGAAGGTGGGCAGGGTGGTCATTGCGGGATCTCCCGAACAAAACTTCCCTGTTTCTGGTATGTGGCGGGGCCATCATCACCAGATCTAGGGGTAAAGGTGCGTATGCCGTTCCTCGGGGCTGTCT
The DNA here is from genome assembly GCF_900156695.1 of Phaeovulum vinaykumarii. Classification (GTDB taxonomy): domain Bacteria; phylum Pseudomonadota; class Alphaproteobacteria; order Rhodobacterales; family Rhodobacteraceae; genus Bieblia_A; species Bieblia_A vinaykumarii. Next base: position 484,720 of record NZ_FTOM01000001.1, on the reverse strand, counting down.
TGCCAAAGCTGCGCGAAAGTTGTGTGACGTTCCCGCAGATGCGACGAATTTTCCCCATTTCCGTGGCTGCGGGGCCGAAATCCGGGGGCATGCGGGGGCGCGCGTCCGGGCGCGGGCGGCCAGAATCAGCGTGCCATCACCGCCCCCGAACGACGAACGGCCGCCCCGACAGGGGGCGGCCGCTTGCGGTTGCGAAAGGGCGGGCGCTCAGGCGGCGTAGAAGCTTTCCGATTGCGCGGCCTTCTCGGCCAGAAGCGCGGGCGGGGCAAAGCGCGGCCCGTGGCGCGCGGCCAGCGCCGCGCAGCGCGCCAGCGCCGCCTTGGCGCCGATCCGGTCCACCCAGGAGAAGGGGCCGCCCGACCAGGGCGCGAAGCCCCAGCCCAGGATCGCGGCCACATCGCCTTCGCGGATGTCGCGCAGCACGCCCTGTTCCAGCGCCCGCAAGGCCTCGAGCACCTGAATATACAGCAGCCGGTCCATCACCTCGTGCACGTCAGGCTGTTCGGGCGCGCGCGGCCAGTCGTCGGACACGCCTTCCCACAGGCCGGTGCGCTTGCCGTCGGTGTACTCATAGAACCCCGCGCCGGCCTTGCGGCCCAGACGCCCGGCCTCGGCCATGGGGAAGATCACCGCATCGACCGCATCGTCGGGATAAGCCGCGCCCAAGGCGGCGCGGGTGGCGCGCGCGATCTTCACGCCCAGCTCCAGCGAGGTCTCGTCGACCAGTTGCAGCGGCCCGACCGGCATCCCCAGCATGCGCGCGGCATTCTCGATCAGCGCCGGGGCCACGCCCTCGCCGATCATGCGGATGCCCTCGTTGATATAGGGGATGATGCAGCGGTTGGCGTAGAAGAAGCGCGCATCCTCGACCACGATCGGGGTCTTGCGGATGCGGCGCACGAAATCGAGCGCCATCGCCACGGCGGCGTCGCCCGTCTCGCGGCCCTTGATGATCTCGACCAGCAGCATCTTGTCCACCGGGCTGAAGAAGTGGATGCCGATGAAGCGTTCGGGGCGCGCCGAGGCCCGCGCCAGATCCGAGATCGGCAGGGTCGAGGTATTGGTGGCGAAGATCGCGTCGGGGGCCAGCACGGCCTCGGCGCGGGCGGTGACATCGGCCTTGACGGCGGGGTCTTCGAAGACCGCCTCGACCACCAGCTCGGCCCCCGCAAGGGCCGCGTAATCGGCGGTGGCGGTGATGCGCGCCAGGATCGCGTCGCGCTTCTCGGGCGTCATCTTCCCGCGCGAGACCGACTTGTCAAAGGCCTTGGCGATACCGGCCTTGCCGCGTTCGGCGGCTTCCGCGGTCGCGTCGATCAGCACCACGTCCAGGCCCGCCTGCGCGGCCACCTGCGCGATGCCCGCGCCCATCATGCCCGCGCCCAGCACGCCGAGCCGCGTCAGCGTCGAGGGGGGCACGTCGGGCCGGCGCGCGCCCTTCTCGAGCGCCTCCTTGTTGATGAAGAGCGTGCGGATCATCGCCGCCGAGGAGGGCTCCATCAGCACCGACACGAAGGCCCGCGCCTCGATGCGCAGAGCGGTGTCAAAGGGCACCAGCGCGCCTTCGTAGACCGCGCCCAGCAGCGCCTTGGCCGCCGGATAGACGCCCGCGGTCTTGCCCGACACCATCGCCGAGGCGCCGACGAAGGTCATGAAGCCGCCGGGGGTATAGGGCGCGCCGCCGGGCAGCTTCCAGCCCTTGCGGTCCCAGGGCTTGACGATATCGGGGTTCGAAAGCACCCATTCGGCGGCCGCGGCCACCGGGTCGTCGGCCAGCTCGTCGATCAGCTGCGCGGACACCGCCGATTTCGGATCGAGAAGCTTGCCCTCCAGCAGGAAGGGCGCGGCCTGAAGCGGCCCCAGCTTGCGCGACAGCCGCGTGGTGCCGCCGGCGCCGGGGAAGATGCCCACCTTGATCTCGGGCAGGCCGATCTTGGCCTTGGGGTTCGGGGCCGCGAAGATCCGGTGGCAGGCCAGCGGCAGCTCATAGCCGATCCCCAGCGCGGTGCCGGGCAGGGCGGCGGCGATGGGCTTGCCGCCGGTCAGGCTCTTGGGGTCGATGCCGGCGCGCTCGATCTTGCGCAGCACGCCATGCATCTTCATGATCCCCTCGAAGAGCCCGCGCGCCGGGTCGTCGCCGGCATCGGCCTTCATCCGGGCGATGACGTTCAGGTCCATGCCGCCGGCGAAATCGGGCTTGCCCGAGGTGATGACGATGCCCTTGACGGCCGGATCGGCCAGGCAGGCGTCGACATGCGCGTCCAGCTCGGCCAGACCGGTCAGAGACAGCACGTTCATGGATTTGCCCGGCACGTCCCAGGTGATCGTGGCCACGCCGCGGGCGTCGGTGGTGCAGGTGAACTCAGCCATTTTCCTCTCCCTCGGCCGCGCGGGGGCGGCGGCCGTCCTTGTGCGTGAATGCGGCCCCTCGGGCCGTGGTCCCGGCCTGCGGGCCGGAACCGGAATGGATGATGAAGGCCGTCCGGGCCGGCAGGGGGGCGCCGGGGGCCGGAAGGCGGCGGGCGGGGCGGGCCGTCACACCCGTTCGAGGACGACGGCCGCCCCCATCCCCGAGGCGACGCACAGCGTGACCAGCGCGGTTTCCTTGCCGGTGCGTTCCAGCTCGTCGAGCGCGGTGCCGATCAGCATGGCGCCGGTTGCGCCCAGCGGGTGGCCCAGCGCGATGGCGCCGCCGCAGGGGTTGACGCGCGCGGGGTCCACGTCGAAGGCCTGGATGAAGCGCAGCACCACCGAGGCGAAGGCCTCGTTGACCTCGAAATGGTCGATGTCGCCGATCTGCATGCCGGCGGCGGCCAGGACGCGCTCGGTCGCGGGGACGGGGCCGGTCAGCATGACGGTGGGTTCGGTGCCCACCCGCGCCATCGCCCGGATGCGCGCGCGCGGCTTCAGCCCCCGGGCGGAGCCGAACCCTTCCGAGCCGACAAGGACCGCGGCCGCGCCATCGACGATGCCCGAGGAATTGCCGGCGTGGTGGATGTGTTCGATCCGCTCGAGCTGCGGATAGCGCAGCAGCGCCACCTTGTCGAAGCCGGGCATCTGCTCGCCCATGTCCTTGAAGCTGGGGCGCAGCGCGGCCAGCGTCTCGGTGGTGGTCTCGGGGCGGGGGTGTTCGTCGCGCGCGCAGATCACCAGCCCGTTCTGGTCGCGGATCGGCACGATCGAGCGGGCAAAGCGGCCCTCGGCGATGGCCTGCGCGGCGCGGCGCTGGCTTTCGACGGCCAGCGCGTCGGCGTCTTCGCGGGTGATGCCGTAGAGCGTGGCGATCAGGTCGGCCGAGATGCCCTGCGGCACGAAATGGCGCTTCATCGCCAGCATCGGATCGACCGCGATCGCCGCCCCGTCCGAGCCCATCGCCACGCGCGACATCATCTCGACGCCGCCGGCGATATAGCCTTCGCCCAGGCCGCCCTGCACCTGCGCCGAGGCCAGCATCACCGCCTCGAGGCCCGAGGCGCAGAAGCGGTTGATCGACAGGCCGGGGATGCGTTCGTCAAGCCCCGAGGCCAGCACCGCCGACCGCGCCAGGCACCCGCCCTGTTCGGCCACCTGCGTGGCATTGCCCCAGATCACGTCCTCGATCACCGGGCCGGACAGGCCGTTGCGGTCGGCCAGCGCATCGAGAATGCGCGCCGAGATCGCCAGCGACGTCACCTCGTGCAGGCCGCCGTCGGGCCGGCCCTTGGCGCGCGGGCTGCGGATCGCGTCATAGATGAAGGCTTGGGTCATCATGTCCCCCCTGAAGGTGTCTTTCCGACCGCGCCTTGGGGGCGGTCAGCGTTTGCGGTCCTCGAGCTCGGCCCGGAACAGACGCAGCCTGTGGGTCAGGTTGTCGCTGTCCGTGACCGAGCCGAAATGCTCGAACAGGAAGCTCAAGGCCTCGTCCACGCTCAGACCGGCCTCGGCGGCAAAGGCATGAAGCCGCCGATAGGCATCATTGGTCAGAGCCACCGGGAAGCGGCGGGTCAGGCGCAGGCGCTTGGGCATTCGTCTCTCCGTCTCGGGTCGTTGTCGGCCCGAAGGTTAGAACGCCTCGGGCGGCAGCGCCATGACGGTCTGCCCGGCGGTGCGGATGCGCGCCAGATGGACGGCGGTCATCGGCATGTGACGGGTGGCCCAGTGCCGCGCGGTCACGATCTTGGCGTTCAGGAAGGCGGCGTCGCCCGTCCCCGCGGCCAGCTGCGCCTGCGCCACCAGCGCCATGCGCGCCCACATGTAGCCCAGACAGACATGGCCGAAGAGATGCAGGAAATCCGTGGCCCCCGACAGCACGCCCTCGGGGTCTTTCTGCGCGCCCTCGAGGAAGGCCATCGCCGCGGTCTGGAGATCCTTCGAGCCGGCCTTGAGCGCGCCCAGGACATCGGCCAGATCGGCATTGTCGGCATTCTCCTTGAGGAAGGTCTTGATCTCCTCGAAGAAGGCCATGATCGCGCGGCCCGAGCCCGCGCCCAGCTTGCGCCCCACCAGGTCGAGCGCCTGCACGCCGTTGGCGCCCTCGTAGATCATGGCGATGCGGGCGTCGCGGACGAATTGCGACATCCCGTTTTCCTCGATGTAGCCATGCCCGCCCCAGACCTGCTGGGCGGCCACGGCCGCGTCGAAGCCGCGGTCGGTCAGGAAGCCCTTGATGACCGGGGTCAGCAGGCCGATCATCTCGTCGGCGGCGGTCTCCTCGCCGCTGCGGGCGCGGTCGATCATCGTCGCGCCCCACAGCGTCAGCGCCCGCGCCCCTTCGGTGAAGGCGCGCAGATCCATCAGCGTGCGGCGGATGTCGGGATGCACGATCAGCGGATCGGCCGGCCCGTCGGGATTGGCCGGCGTGCCCACCGCGCGGCCCTGAAGGCGCTCGTGGGCATAGAGAACGGCGTTCTGCGCGGCCACTTCGGCCACGGCATAGCCCTGAAGGCCCACGCCCAGTCGCGCGTCGTTCATCATGGTGAACATGGCGCGCATGCCCTTGTGCAGATCGCCCAGCAGGAAGCCCGTGGCGCCGTCGTAATCCATCACGCAGGTGGCCGAGCCGTGGATGCCCATCTTGTGCTCGAGCTTGCCCACCGACACGGCATTGCGCGCGCCAGGGTTTCCGTCCGCATCGGGCAGGAACTTGGGCACGATGAACAGCGACACGCCGCGCGTGCCCGCGCCGCCGCCCGGCGCGCGCGCCAGCACCAGGTGGATGATGTTCTCGGCCAGGTCGTGATCGCCCGCCGAGATGAAGATCTTCTGCCCGGTGATGCGATAGCTGCCGTCGTCCTGCGGTTCGGCGCGGGTGCGCATCATGCCCAGATCCGTGCCGCAATGGGGCTCGGTCAGGTTCATGGTGCCGGTCCATTCGCACGAGGTCAGCCGCGGCAGATAGAGCGCCTTCTGTTCGGGCGTGCCATGCGCGGCAATGGCCGAATAGGCGCCATGCGTCAGCCCCTGATACATGTTGAAGGCCATGTTCGACGACACGAGCATCTCGCCCACCGCCGAGAACAGCGCATAGGGCATGCCCTGGCCGCCCCATTCGGGGTCGCAGTCCAGCGCGGTCCAGCCGCCCTCGCGCACCGTCTCGAAGGCCGCGCGGAAGCCTGCGGGCGTGCGCACCTGGCCGTCTTCCAGCCGGCAGCCTTCGGTGTCGCCGGCACGGTTGAGCGGGGCCAGCACCTCCTCGCAGAGCTTGCCGGCCGCTTCCATCACCGCCTGCGCGGTCTCGCGGTCGATCCCGGCCGCTTCGGCGGCGGGCTCGGCATCGGCATGCAGCACGTCGTGCAGCACGAAATCCAGGTCGCGCAGCGGCGCCTTGTAGGACGGCATGGGTCTTCCTCCCTCGTTTGGCCGAAACGCGGAAAGGGCCCTCCTGCCCTGATGCCGCGCGCCTCAGCCGGTCTTGCTTCGGGTGCGGGCCACCTGGGCCTCGCCCCACTCGATCTCTGCGATCAACTCGTGGATCAGCTGGGCCAGCATGTCGCGCTGGGCCTGCATCTCCGCCAGCCGTTCGCGGGCCTTCTCGATGGTGCGGGGCAGCTGCGTCGGGCGCAGGGTCTCGCTGTCGTGAAGGTCGAGAAGCTGGCGGATATCCTCGAGACTGAAACCGAAATGCCGCCCCCGGAGGATCAGCTTCAGACGGGCCCGGTCGCGGCGCGTGTAAAGCCGTCTCTGCCCCAGACGGATCGGGGCCAGCAATTCCTTGGCCTCGTAGAAGCGAAGCGTGCGCGGGGTCACCTCGAAGGCGTCGCACATTTCGCGGATGGTCATCACCTCGTCGTTGATCATCATGTGTCCTCGGGAGAAGCCGTGTCCTTGGGTTGTCCGAAGCTAACGCAGGGACGCGGCCTTTCCGTCGCATGATCTGAACATAGGGGTAAAGTTGACGCATGTGTCACTGTAACGTGGCGTCACGGATCCGGTGACGTCATGTCAGGGAAAAACGCCGTCGCCGGGGCGCGCCGGAAGCGGGCGGAAGGGGGGGCGGTCGCCCCATGCCCGGCGCGCACTCGGCGCCAGGTTTTCGTCGCCAACACGCATCCGCCCGGAGACTCATGATCCCCGGTCGCATGTTGTCCGCCGGGCCGGCGCGCGGTCAGTCCGCGTCCACCTCCGCGCGTGCCAGGATCTCGGTGGTCTCGTCGCGCAGGCTCTTGAGATCGGCAATGGCGCTGTCCAGCTCGTCGCGCTGCCGGGCCAGTTCGGCCAGTTGCCGGTCGGCCATCTCGATCCAGACCTGATACTGCTCGCGCGTGCCCTTCTTGTCATAGAGTTCAAGCCATTGGCGGATCTCTTCCAGGCTGAAGCCGAACCGCCGTCCGCGCAGGATCAGCTTCATCCGCGCGATCTCGCGCGGGCCATAGAAGCGCGCGCGGCCCTCCTTCTCGGGGCGGAGAAGTTCGATATATTCGTAATAGCGCAGCGTCCGGGGCGTGACCTCGAAACGGGCGCACATCTCCTTGAAATTGAGCCGATCGGCCATGTGGCGTCCTCCCGGCGGCAAGGCTAGCGCGGGCGGCGGGCCATCTCAAGGCGGAGTGCGCATGGCGGTTGGGGGAGGGCGGCAAACGCTCTTGCCGGAGGACGCCCGAGGGCGGATAGTCGGGGCCCCCGGCGGATACAAAGCCCGATGGCTTGAAGCCCCGACGGTTTGAAGCATGGAGGATCGGCCGCCGAGATGCTATCCGAGGCCCGGAGGCCGTCCCGAGGCCGTCCCGCGGCGACCGCCCGAGAACAAGAAGAGGCACGGATGAGCGAACCCACCGGTTCCGGTTCTGACATGGCTGCACGGCTCACGCCCGAGGCCCGGCTCGAGATGGCGCGGGCCTTCATCTCCGCGATCCCGCATGCGCAGGCGCTGGGCATGCAGCTGGGCACGATGGCCGCGGGCCGCGCCGAGATTTCCATGCCCTGGGACGAGCGTCTGGTCGGCGACCCCCACACCGGGGTGATCCATGGCGGCGCGGTCTCGGCGCTGATGGACACCTGCTGCGGGGCGGCGGTGATCTGCCATCCGGCGACGCCGGGGGGGACGGCCACGCTGGATCTGCGCATCGACTACATGCGCCCCGCCGTGCCCGGCCAGCGCATCCGCGCGCGGGCCGAATGCTATCATGTCACGCGCACGGTCGCCTTCGTGCGGGCCTGGGCGCATGACGATGACGACGACCGCCCCGTGGCCGCCGCGACCGGGGCCTTCACCCTCGAGACCCTGCCCGCCAATCTGGAGATCCCGGCATGACCCGTCCCAAGCCCGAGCCCGTTCAGGTGGTCAAGGCCCGGCGAGACGGGGCGTTGCGCGCGCTGGTCGCCGGGGTGCCCTATATCGGCTTTCTGGGCATCGAATTCGAACGCCGCGGCGACGAGCTGACCGCGGTGCTGCCCTATGACGCCAAGCTGATCGGCAATCCGATGCTGCCGGCGCTGCATGGCGGGGTGACGGCGGCGTTTCTCGAGGTGACGGCGATTGTCGAACTGGCCTGGGCCTCGCTCTGGGAGGATCTCGAGAAGGGGCGTCTGACGCCCGATGCGCTGGCGGCGGGGCATCTGCCGCGGCTGCCCAAGACGATTGACTTCACCGTGGATTACCTGCGTTCGGGGTTGCCGCGCGATGCCTATGCGCGGGCGCGGATCAACCGCTCGGGGCGGCGCTATGCCAGTGTGCATGTCGAAGCCTGGCAGGACAATCGCGCGCGTCTCTTCGCGCAGGCGACGGGGCATTTCCTGATGCCGGGCCCTGACGTTTCGGGCCCCGAAACGGTTCCCGAACCGGGCGGGAAATGACGGAACCAGCCGGGGCGGCTGCGGCGCGGGGGCACGACCTGCGCGGGCCGGGGCATGGGCGGATCCTGGGCATTGCGCTGCCCATCGTGGCCTCGAACGCCACCGTGCCGATCCTGGGCGCGGTGGATACGGCCGTCGTGGGCCAGATGGGGGCGGCGGCGCCCATCGGGGCGGTGGGGCTCGGCGCGGTGATCCTGGCGACGCTCTATTGGGTGTTCGGCTTCCTGCGCATGGGCACGACCGGGCTTGTGGCGCAGGCGCGCGGCGCGGGCGATGCGGCCGAACTGGGCGCGGGTCTGGCGCGCGCGCTCCTGATCGCGGCGGCGGCGGGGCTGTGCCTGATTGCGGCACGGGGGGCGCTTTTCGATGCGGCCTTCGCGCTGGCGCCCGCCTCGGCCGAGGTCGAGACGCTGGCGCGCGCCTATCTGGGGCTGCGCATCTGGGGGGCGCCGGCGACGATTGCGCTTTATGCGCTGACGGGCTGGCTGATCGCGCTCGAGCGGACGCGGGCGGTGCTGGTGTTGCAGCTGGCGATGAACGGCGCGAATGCGGGGCTGGACCTGCTGTTCGTGCTGGGCCTCGGCTGGGGGGTGACGGGTGTGGCCGCGGCGACCCTGATCGCCGAGATCGGGGGGCTGGCGCTGGCGCTGTGGCTGGCGCGCGATGCCTTTGCCGCGCCCGGATGGGCGGCGGGGGGGCGGCTATTCGCGCGGGCGGCCTGGGGGCGGCTCTTGCGGGTCAATGTCGATATCATGATCCGCTCGGTGCTGTTGCAGCTGTCGTTCACGACCTTCCTGTTTCTGGGGGCGGGGCAGGGGGATCTGCGGCTTGCGGCCAATCAGGTGCTGCTCCAGTTTCTCGAGATCACGGCCTATGCGCTGGACGGGTTCGCCTTTGCCGCCGAGGCGCTGGTGGGCGCGGGCGTGGGCGCGCGCGACCGCGGTTTCGTGGTGCGTGCGGGTCTGCGCGCGGGGCTCTGGGGGCTGGGCGGGGCGGCGGTGCTGGCGCTGGCCTTCGGGCTGGGGGGTGGGGCGTTGATCGACGTGATGACGCCCGCGCCCGAGATCCGGGCCGAGGCGCGGGATTATCTGCCCTGGCTGGTGGCCGCGCCCCTGATCGGGATCGGGGCGTGGATGCTCGATGGCGTCTTCATCGGCGCCACTTGGTCGCGCGAGATGCGCCAGGCGATGCTGCAATCGGTGCTGATCTATGTGGCGGCGCTGGCGGTGCTGGTGCCGGTCTTCGGCAATCATGGCCTTTGGGCGGCGCTGATGGTGCTGAACGGGGCGCGCACGGTCGTGATGGCGCGCGCGGGGGCCCGTCTTTTGCCCACGATCGGGCCGGGCGCGCCTTTCAGGCCCCCATCGAGGGGGCCCTGAAAGGCCGGAAAAGGGGGGGCTCGATGCCCCCCCTTTTCCGATCCCCGTTCGAAGCGGCGCCCCCTTCGGCTCCCTTGCGAGCAGGCATTGAAAAGCCCCGCCGGACGGGGGTCCGGCGGGGCGTGACAGGCGTGGCTCAGGTCTGTGCGATCACTCGCGGTTGCCGAGGAATTGCAGCAGGAACATGAACAGGTTCAGGAAGTCGAGGTAGAGCTGCAGCGCGCCCATGATGGCGGCCTTGCCCAGGAATTCCTCGTCCGACCCGGCCAGTTCCAGGTAGGTGTTCTTGATGTTCTGGGTGTCCCAGGCGGTCAGACCGGCGAAGATCAGCACGCCGATCGCCGAGATGGCGAATTGCACCGCGGGCGAGCCCAGGAAGATGTTGACGATCGAGGCCACGATCAGGCCGATCAGGCCCATGACCAGGAACGATCCCATCCCCGACAGATCCTTCTTGGTGGTGTAGCCCACCAGCGACAGGCCGGCGAAGGCGATCGCGGTGATCAGGAAGGTCTGGGTGATCGAGAAGCCGGTATAGACGGCGAAGATGAAGCTGATCGACAGGCCCATCAGCGCCGAATAGCCGAAGAACACGATCTGCGCGGTCGCGGCCGACATCTTGTGAATCATTGCGCTGAAGGCGAAGACCACGATCAGCGGCGCGAACATCACCACCCATTTCAGCGGCGTGCCGAAGATCTGCGCCAGAAGCACGGGGTTCGAGCCGACGAGCCAGGCCACGAGGCCGGTCACCAGCATCCCCACGGACATCAGGCCGTAGACCTTGTTCATGTGGGCGCGCAGGCCCGCGTCGATCTGCGCGCTGCGCACGCCGGCGTGTCCGGCGCGCATCGTATTGAATTCAGGCATGTCTCCCTCCGGTTTCATGTCGAGACCCCGCGCCTGCGGGGCAATCCCTGCGGGGCCCTGATGGACCCGTCGCGGCCAATATCGGAACGCCCCCGCCGCATTTCAAGCGTTTCCCGGTCACATGGGGTCACACCGCGATCACGCGCCGGTGTCGGGGCCGGTGTTGGGGCGGTGTCGGGGCCTGACCTCGGGGCCGGGAAAGGCGGCCAGGCAGGGGGCGACGTAGGGCGCGCCATGGCGGGCCGGGCTTTGCCGCTGAGTGGCGCGCGGGCGATGCGGGATCAGGCGATGCTCGATCCGGCGGGGGCGTCGGGCAGGACCAGGATCTTGCCCCCCACGGCGCGCGCGCGCAGCATCTCGAGCGCGCGCGGCGCCTCGGCCAGGGGCAGCTCGGCGCCGATATGGGGGCGCAACCGGCCCTCGGCGGCCCAGTCGAAGACCGCCGCCAGCGACCGCGCCCAGAGCGTCGGATCAAGCCGCAGATAGCCCCCCCAGTTCACACCCAGGATCGAGATGTTCTTGACCAGCGCATGGTTCAGCGGCAGTTCGGGAATGCCCCCCCCGGCAAAGCCGATCACCAGGAACCGCCCGCCCGGCCTCAGCGCCCGGAAGGCCGCCGCGCCCGTGGCCCCGCCCACCGCGTCATAGATCACGTCGATGGGCCCGGCCGCCTTGAGCGCCTGGCGCAGGTCCGGGGTTTCGGCGTCCATCACCATGTCGGCCCCGGCCGCGCGCGCCAGGTTCAGCCGGTCGCTGCCGCGCGCCACCGCGATCACCCGCGCGCCCAGCAGATGTGCCACCTCGACCGCGGCCAGACCCGCGCCCCCGACCGCGCCCAGGATCACCACCGTCTCGCCGGGGCGCAGCCCGGCCCGGCAGGCCAGCGCCAGATGCGCCGTGCCATGCGCGACCTGAAGCGCCGCCGCCGCCTTGAGATCCAGCCCTTCGGGCAGCGCGATCACGCGGGCCGCGGGAAAGTTGCCGGCCTCGGCCAGCCCCCCCTGTCCGCCATAGACCGCCACCTTTTGGCCGGGGGAAAGACCCTCGACGCCCGCGCCGCAGCCGATGACATGGCCCGAAAGCTCCAGCCCCAGCGTGAAGGGCACGGGCGGCGTGTCCTGATAACGCCCCTCGATCATCAGCAGATCCGCGAAATTCAGCGCGCAGGCCGCAATGCCGACCTGCACCTCGCCGCGTTCGGGCGCGGGCAGGTCCAGGCTTGCAAGCTGCGGGGCGGTGCCGATCCGGGTGACGCGCAGGGCCTGCATGTGATTCTTGATTCCTTCGCTCAGGGGGGATGCGGGCGACGATAACGGGCGTTTCACGGCGTTGGAACCCGGAACGAAATCTCCAAAATTTTTCGCAAATTGCATCAAAATTTGCAAAATGCAATCCAAACCGCGAAACACGCACGGGGTGATTGGAGCAATTCCAGATCGACCCTCCCACGCATGACCAGAATTCGTGTAATCTGCATGACGGTTTGCACCTTTGGCGGCGCGAGAAGGGCCATACAACCCTGACCTGTCCTTTTCGGCAGCTTTTCTCCCAGCCCTCAGGCGTTAACTGGAAGAGACGCATTTTGTCGGACCCTCCGGCAGATGAGGAGACTGTAATATCATGAAACATCCTGTAGATGTGCATGTCGGAAAACGCATTCGCCACCGCCGCTGGATGATCGGCATGACCCAGCAGCAACTGGCGGATCACGTCGGCATCAAGTTCCAGCAGATCCAGAAGTATGAAACGGGCATGAACCGCGTCTCGGCCTCCCGGCTTTGGGATATCGCCGATGCGATGGACGTGCCGGTGTCGTTCTTCTTCGAGGGGCTCGACTCGCGCAATGATGCCGATCAGCAGATCGAGGGCGATATCTTCTCGGACAAGGAAGCGCTGCTTCTGATCCGCTCCTATTATGCGATTCCCGAAGCCCAGCGTCGGCGTCTGTTCGACCTGGCCAAGGTTCTTTCCGACGCCGCCTGAGTGGCGTCGGCCCCGGACAGAACGTCCGGACCCGCATCCTGCGTGTGGCACGGCCTGGTCCGTGCCGGTTGCCGCGTCGCTTGACCGGCAGGCCCGCCGGCGCTAGCGAAAGGGGATGACACGCCCCCTCGCGCCCCTCTCCGACCCCGACGCCCTGCGGCGTGCCGCGCAGATCCCGCCCGCCGAGCGCGCGGCGCTGATCGCGCTTGCGCATGAGCTGGCCGAGGCCGCCCGTGCCGCGATCCTGCCGCTCTTCCGCTCCGAGGGGCTTTTCGCCGACAACAAGCGCCCCGCCGATTTCGACCCGGTGACCGAGGCCGACCGCGCCGCCGAACGCGCCATGCGCGCGGTGCTGGCGCGGGCGCGGCCGCAAGATGCGATCCTGGGCGAGGAATACGGGCCCCAGGCGGGCGACAGCGGGCTGACCTGGGTGCTGGACCCGATCGACGGCACGCGGTCGTTCATCTCGGGGACGCCGACCTGGGGGGTGCTGATCGGGCTCAGTGACGCCGACGGCCCGCTTCTGGGCGTGATCGACCAGCCCTATATCGGCGAGCGGTTCCTGGGCGGGTTCGGCGAGGCCTGCGTGACCGGCCCGCTGGGGCCGCGCCCCTTGCGCACGCGCGCGCCGCGGCCGCTGGCGCAGGCGCTGATCCTGTCGACCTTCCCCGAGGTGGGCACGCCGGCCGAGGGCGCGGCCTTCCGCCGCGTGTCGCAGGCCGCGCGGCTGACGCGCTATGGCACCGATTGCTATGGCTATGCGCTGGTCGCGGCGGGGCAGGTCGATCTGGTGATCGAGGCGGGGCTTCAGCCCTATGACGTGGCCGCCCCCATCGCCGTGGTCGAGGCCGCGGGCGGTCTCGTCACCGACTGGCAGGGCGGGCCTGCGCATCAGGGCGGGCAGGTCATCGCCGCCGCCAACCCCGAGATCCACGCCGAGGCGCTGGCGCTTCTGAACGCCTGACCTCCCGCGTCATCCGCCGCACGTCACGGCCGCGCGTCTCAGCCGGGCGGGGCGTGCCGGTGCATGCGCTGGCCGGCAACCCAGGTTGCGCGAATGGCGCGATCATCGCCCATCATGATGGTGGGAAAGAGCGCCTCCCACAGGTCGTTTGCCCGCGCGGCGCGTTGCGCGATGGCCGGGGTCGATTGCAGGTCCACCACGATCAGGTCGGCCTCGGCGCCGGGCACCAGATTGCCGACTTTCCCGCCCCAGCCCAAGGCATCGGCCGCGGCCCCGGTTCCCAGCCACCACAATTCCGCCGGATGCAGCGCCGTGCCGCGCAATTGCGCCACCTCATAGGCGGTGGCCATCGTGCGCAGCATCGAAAAGGACGACCCGCCCCCGGTGTCGGTGCCAAGACCCACCCGTGCACCCGTGCGCAAAAGCGCGGGATCGAACAGCCCCGAGCCGATGAACAGGTTCGAGGTCGGGCAATGCGCGATCGCCGCCCCGGTTTCCAGCAGGCGGGCGCGTTCGCGCTCGGTCAGGTGGATCGCATGGCCGAAGACCGCGCCGCGCCCGATCAGCCCGAAGCCTTCGTAGATGTCGAGATAATCGCGCGCCTGCGGGTAAAGCCCCAGCACCCAGTCGATTTCCTCGGTCTGCTCGCTCAGGTGGGTCTGCATCAGACAGGTGGGGTTCTGCGCCCAGAGCGCCCCCAGCGCCTCGAGCTGGGCGGGGCTCGAGGTCGGCGCGAACCGCGGCGTGATCGCATAGGACAGCCGCCCGCGCCCGTGCCAGCGCGCGATCAGCGCGGCACTTTCGTCATGCGCGGCCTCGGCCGTGTCGCGCAGGTTGTCGGGGGCGTTGCGGTCCATGCAGGTGCGCCCGGCGGCGGCGCGCAGCCCGCGCGCCTGGGCGGCGGTGAAGATCGCCTCGACGCTGGCGGGATGGATCGTGCCATAGCTCAGGAACGAGGTCGTGCCATGCGCCAGCGCAAGATCGAGATAGGTCTCGGCGACGCGCGCGGCATGATCGGGGTCGTGGAAGCGGGCCTCTTCGGGGAAGGTATAGGTCGCAAGCCAGTCGCGCAGCCGCTTGCCCCAGCTGGCAATGATCGCGGTCTGGGGATAATGCACATGCGCATCAACGAAGCCCGCCGAGATCAGCCCGCGGCCATAGGCATGCACGCGTGCATGGGGATGGCGCGCGCGCAGGCTGTCGGCGTCGTCGACCGCAGCGATGCGCCCGTTCTCGATCAGCACCCCGCCGTGGCTGAGGTGGCGCGCCGCCGCCGGACCGGCCACGAAGGGATCGGCGTCGAAGGTCAGAACCTGTCCCGTCAGAAGCTCTTGCACCGCCTGTCCCCTTTGTCGATCTGTCGCGCTTGCATGGTAGGCGGGCGCGCGCGCGGCGTAAATCGGTCATCGCCCCTGTTGCCCTGCGTGCCGACGCGCTAGATTGGTCAAGATACGGGAAAAGGGGTCTTCATGCTGGATGATCGCGCCGACATCGAGGAACGTGCCGACGAGGATTACCGGCTGGACGGGGATCTGGTCGATGCCATTCTGGACGCGGTCGAGGCGTCGGATACCGAACAGCTGAGCGCCCTTCTCGAGCCGTTGCACGCGGCCGATATCGCCGACCTTCTCGAACAGATCGACCCGGCCGACCGGCGCGCGTTCCTGGCGCTCTGGGGCCGCGAGATCGACGGCGAGATCCTGACCGAGGTCGACGAATCGATTCGCGAGGAAGTCATCGACGCGATGCCGGCCGAGGTGCTGGCGGAAGCGGTGCGCGAGCTTGATTCGGACGATGTGGTCGACCTGATCGAGGATCTCGAGAAACCCCAGCAGGGCGCCATCCTCGAGGCGCTCGAGGATGCCGACCGGGCCGCGGTCGAGCAATCGCTGACCTATCCCGAATATTCCGCCGGCCGTCTGATGCAGCGCGAGGTGGTGACCGCGCCCGAGCATTGGACCGTGGGCGAGACCATCGACTATCTGCGCACGGTCGATTGGCTGCCCGACCAGTTCTATCACGTCATCCTGGTCGATCCGCGGATGCATCCGGTGGGCTATGTCACGCTGGGCAAGGTGCTGGCCTCGCGGCGCGACGTGCCGATGCTCGACATCGTCGAGGACAGCTTCCGCACCGTCTTCGTGCTTCAGGAAGAGGGCGACGTGGCCTATGCCTTCAACCAGTATCACCTGATCTCGGCGCCGGTGGTGGACGAGGACGACCGCCTTGTCGGTGTCATCACCATCGACGACGCCATGTCGGTCCTGGATGAGGAACACGAGGAAGACATCCTGCGCCTGGCCGGTGTCAGCGAGGACTCGGCCATTTCGGACAGCGTGCTGGAAACCGTGCGCCAGCGTCTGCCCTGGCTGGGGGTCAACCTGCTGACGGCGATCCTGGCCTCGGTCGTGATCGCGCAGTTCGAGGCCACGATCGCGCAGGTCGTGGCGCTGGCGGTGCTGATGCCCATCGTGGCCTCGATGGGGGGGAACGCCGGCACGCAGACGCTGACGGTGGCGGTGCGGGCGCTGGCCACGCGCAATCTGACGGAATCGAACGTCTGGCGGGTGATCCGGCGCGAGGCCGTGGTGGGCGCGGTCAACGGCCTGTGCTTTGCCCTGGTCATGGGCGCGGTCGCCTGGGCCTGGTTCGGACAGCCCGTGCTGGGGGTGGTGATCGGGGTGGCCATGATCATCAACCTGTTCGTGGCGGCGGTGTCGGGGATTGCGGTGCCGCTGGCGCTCGAGAAGCTGGGCGCGGACCCGGCGCTGGCCTCGGGCACCTTCGTGACCACGGTGACCGATGTGGTGGGCTTCTTCGCCTTCCTGGGGCTGGCCGGGATGGTGCTGCTATGAGCGCGCCGGATCTTCCCGCCGCCGCTGCGCGGGCCGCCGAGGCCGACGCCGCCAAGGCCGAGGCCCGCCGCAGTGCCCGCGCGCGGCGCGCCGAGGCCGCGCGCGATCCGCATGCGGCGCGGGCCCTGCGCGCCGAGCTTCTGGCGGCGCTGCGCACGCTGGCGCCGACGGTCCCCGGTGCGGCGTCAGGGGCGGCTTCTGGGCCGGTCGCGGGCTATCTGGCCATTCATTCCGAGGCCGACCCGGTGCCGGCGCTGACCGATTGGGGCGGCCCGCTCTGCCTGCCGGTGGTGCCGGGGCCCGCGCGTCCGCTGGTGTTTCGCCGCTGGCACCCCGACGATCCGCTGGTGCCCGGCGCCTTCGGCACCCGTGAGCCCGCCCCAGAAGCCCCCGAGATCCGGCCCGCGCTTCTGGTCGTGCCGCTTCTGGCCTTCGATGCGGCGGGCTATCGGCTGGGCTATGGCGGCGGGTTCTACGACCGGACGCTGGCGCAATTGCGCGCCGATGGGGGCGCGCGGCCGTTGGCGGTGGGGTTGGCCTATGCGGCGCAGGAACATCCCGGCGTCCTTCCGCTTGGCCCGCATGATCTGCCGCTTGATCTGATCGTCACCGAACAGGGCCTGCGCCGCTTTTCCCCGATATCGTAAATCCCCGGTCGGGGCGTCTGTCCGTCTGGCCTGCGCCGGCCCGATCGGCTGGCGTCAGATCGCTTCCTGGGTGCCAGTGGGATCCTGGGTGCCGGGGGGATCTTGCTGCACCAGCTTGAGGCTGGGCGTGCGCGGCCGCGGCCCGGTGGCCGCCAGATCCGCGGCGCGCATGTCTTCCGCCGCGCGCATGTCTTCGGGGTGCAGCAACAGATAATCGACCAGATCGCTGTCGGGGCAATAGGCGGTCGGCGCCTGCATCAGCAGCGTGCGCACCCGCCGGATGTCGCCGGCATCGCAGGCGTCGGCCAGCTGGGCCAGCAGCGGCCCCAGCTCGGCCCAGCCCAGCGTCGTTTCCGTGGCCGTCAGGATGCGGGGATGCTCGGTTCCCGAGGCATTGGTGCCGATCAGCAATTCCTCATAGAGCTTTTCGCCGGGGCGCAGGCCGGTGAAGACGACCTCGATGCTGTCGCCGTTGCAGGGCGGCGCCCCCATGCTCTGGCGGTGCCAGGGCTTGCGCCCCGACAGCCGGATCATCCGCTCGGCCAGGTCGAGGATGCGCACCGGCTGGCCCATGTCCAGCACGAAGACATCGCCGCCCCGCGCCATTGCCCCGGCCTGGATGACCAGCTGCGCGGCCTCGGTCTCGGTCATGAAATAGCGGGTGATATCGGGATGGGTCACCGTGACGGGGCCGCCCGCCGCGATCTGGCTGCGGAACTTGGGGATGACCGAGCCCGACGATCCCAGCACATTGCCAAAGCGCACCATCGAGAACCGCGTGGCCACCTGCTGGCGTCCCAGCGCCTGGCAGATCATCTCGGCCAGCCGCTTCGAGGCGCCCATGACATTGGTCGGGCGCACCGCCTTGTCGGTCGAGATCAGCGTGAAGGCCGACACGCCCGCGTCGATGGCCGCGCGCGCCAGTGTCAGCGTGCCGAAGACATTGTTGCGCACGCCCTCGGCGATGTTGTGCTCGACCATGGGCACATGCTTGTAGGCGGCGGCGTGATAGATCGTGTCGACGTGATACTGGGTCAGGATCGTGCGGATACGCTCGCCGTCGCGCACCGATCCCAGGATCGCGCAGGTGGGCACGCGCGTTTCGGCGCTGCGCCGGCGGGCGCGTTCCTGAAGCTCCTGGTCGATCGTGTAGAGCGCATATTCCGAATGATCGAGCATCAGCAGCAGGCGCGGGGCCTGCGCGATCACCTGGCGGCACAATTCCGACCCGATCGAGCCGCCGGCGCCGCTGACCAGAACCACCTTGCCGGCGATATCGGCATGCAGCAGCGCATCATCGGCGGGAACGGGATCGCGGCCCAGAAGATGTTCGAAGGCGACCTCGCGGAAATCGTCAAGCGGCGCGCGGCCGGTGACCAGATCGCCCAGATCGGGGATCGACATGACCTGGACGGGCAGGGTGGACAGCCGCGCCAGCACGCGCGCGCGCCCTTCGGCCGAAGCCGAGGGGATCGCCAGCAGGATGCGCGTCACCCCATGCTTGCGGATCAGGTGGGGGATGTCCTGGGGCGCATAGACCCGCGTGTCCGAGATCACGTTGCCCTGAAGGCTGGTCTTGTCGTCGACAAAGCCCACGGGGCTCAGCTCGCGCCCCTGATCGAGCAGGAATTTCAGCTGCCGTCCGGCCACGCCCGCCCCGTAGATCAGCACCCGTGGCGACGGATCGCGCGCGCGCAGGCCCAGAAGCTGGCGCAGCCAGAAGCGCCAGCCGCCCACCAGCGGCAGCGCGGTCGCCGCGAAGATCAGCGCCGAGGAGGGCGGCAGACCGTCGGCCATGCGCAGGTTCAGCGCAAAGGCCACCGCGCTTGACAGGCCGATCCCGCCGATCACCGCCTTGAAGGCCGCGGGCCCGACAAAGCGCACCAGCGACCGATAGAGCCCCAGCGAATAGAAGACCGACAGCGCCA
The DNA here is from genome assembly GCF_900156695.1 of Phaeovulum vinaykumarii. Taxonomy (GTDB): domain Bacteria; phylum Pseudomonadota; class Alphaproteobacteria; order Rhodobacterales; family Rhodobacteraceae; genus Bieblia_A; species Bieblia_A vinaykumarii. The sequence continues at coordinate 465,823 of NZ_FTOM01000001.1, read as the reverse complement.
GCGGCACCACCACCGCCAGGGTCGTCCACAGTGCCGGATGATCGAGCACGGCCGGGCTTTCGAGACGCAAAAGCGCCGCCAGCACGAAGGACAGGACCAGAAAGGCCGCATCCGTGCCCCCCTGCATCAGGCGCTTGAGCCTGCGGGGCCGGGTCGTGAACCAGTCGACGACAGGATGGGCCAAGCGTCTGTCTCCCCCCCCCCCAAGGGCGCGGCGCGACGGTCAAGACCGGCCCCGTCGGGGGGCCTGCCCGGCCGCGGAACGTCCGCCTGTCGCGCACCACCTTGCTGGACGGGGCGCAAGATGCACGCGTCACGGGCCATCTGTCCCCGCGCAAGCGCACGCGCGCAAATGGCCGTCCGTCAAAGTGTTACGACAACCGGCAGGACATGTCGACCGTGGCCAACGCTGCATATGCGGGTCTTTGCCGGTTCCGGCGGCGGGGCGGCTTGACCTTGCCCGGCAGGCGCGCAAGATCGGCGCATGGCACATTCCGCACCCGACGGGGACAGCCCCGAGATCACCCTTTACGGCATTCCCACCTGCGACACCTGCCGCAAGGCGATGGCCGCGCTCAAGGCCGCCGGCCGCAAGGTGCGGCTGCACGATCTGCGCGCCGAGCCGCTGGCGCCCGACCATTGGCCCGCACTTCTGGAGCGGTTCGGGGACAAGCTGGTCAACCGCGCCTCGGCCACCTGGCGCGGGCTTGACGCCGATCAGCGCGCGCGCCCGCCGGCGGAACTTCTGGCCGAACATCCGACCTTGATGAAACGTCCGCTGATCCGGGCGCCCGAAGGGCTGTTTCTGGGCTGGAGCGCCGAGACGCGCGCGGCGCTGGGCGTCGACTGAGCCCGGCCCGACTGAGCCCGGCCCGCGCCGCAATCTGGCGGGAACCGAGGCATGTCGGGGTGCGGCGCGTTGCGGGGCAGAGGGGGGCGAAAAGGGATCACGGTGCAGCGATTCGCCCTTGGGTTGCCGGTGGCACCTTGCGCGGCCCGCGCAGATCAATCGGCCGGCCAATGGGCGCGCGACGCGCCGGGCTCCGGGCGCGGGCCCATGGAAAGGGGGGTGCGCGCGCCGCGTGATCGGCGCGCGCCCGTGGCTCACAGAAGCTTCAGATCGCTTGCCGAGGCACGCCCGTCGCGGCCCGATTGCAGCTCATAGGCGATTTTCTGGTTGTCGCTCAGACCTTTGAGCCCCGCACGTTCGACCGCAGAGATGTGCACGAACACATCCTTGCCGCCTTCGTCAGGGGCGATGAAGCCATAGCCCTTGGTGGCGTTGAACCATTTAACGGTGCCGGTGGCCATCCCGTCCTCCTCAAGTAGTTCCCCGGCGGCGCCATTGCCGCGGGGTCGTGCAGCCAGGTCTTTCCAATCTTCCGGCTGCCCCGAAGAAGGGAGCGGTCGAAAAGTCTGAGTTCACGCGATCGTCAGAATGAAGGACAAGAAGGCAAAATCAACCGGGATTTGTGCGCGGCTCTTGGCCGCAGGGGCGCAACGCCGCGACGGGGCCGCAACGGCATCGGGCCTGCAAATATCTGAACCGGAAACGAAAAGGGCCGGGCGAAAGGCCCGGCCCGCTTGCGAAGGGGTCAGCCGCGCTGATCGGGCGGCGTGGCTTCGGCTGCCAGTTCCGTGACCAGATCGCCCAAGGCGGCGGCAGAGGTGCGCGTGTCGCCCAGGCGGCGGACCGAGACGGTGCGTTCCTCGACCTCCTTCATGCCGACGGCCAGGATCACCGGCACCTTGGCCAGGCTGTGTTCGCGCACCTTGTAGTTGATCTTCTCGTTGCGGGTGTCGGCCTCGGCCCGCACCCCGGCGGCCCGGAGCGCGGCCACCACCTCGGCGACATAGGCGTCGGCCTCGGACACGATCGAGGCCACGACCACCTGCCGCGGCGCCAGCCAGAAGGGCAGCTTGCCGGCGTGGTTCTCGATCAAGATGCCGATGAAGCGCTCGAAGCTGCCCAGAACCGCGCGGTGCAGCATGATCGGCGTGTGCTTGGCGCCGTCCTGGCCGATATAGGTGGCGCCCAGCCGCTCGGGCAGGTTCGGGTCCACCTGAAGCGTGCCGCATTGCCATTCGCGCCCGATGGCATCGGTCAGCGTGAATTCGAGCTTGGGCCCGTAGAAGGCGCCCTCGCCCTCCTGGAGGGTATATTCATACCCGGCCGCGCGGCAGGCATCGCCCAGCGCCTGTTCCACCCGGTCCCAGCTTTCGTCCGAGCCGATGCGCTTTTCGGGGCGGGTCGACAGCTTGATGGTCCAGTTCTCGAAGCCGAGATCGGCATAGATCCGGGCCAGGAATTCGATGAACTTGCGGGTTTCCGCCTCGATCTGGGCGTCGGTGCAGAAGATATGCGCGTCGTCCTGGGTGAAGCCGCGCACGCGCATGATGCCGTGCAGCGCGCCCGAGGGTTCATAGCGGTTGCATGAGCCGAATTCGGCCATGCGCAGCGGCAGATCCCGATAGGATTTCAGCCCGACGTTGAACACCTGCACGTGGCAGGGGCAGTTCATCGGTTTGAGCGCGTTGATCGTCTTCTCGCGGGCGTGGTCCTCGTCGACCTCGACGATGAACATGTTTTCCTGGTAGTTCGCCCAGTGGCCCGAGGCCTCCCAGAGCTTGCGGTTGACCACCTGCGGGGTGTTGACCTCGACATAGCCGTCGCGCTCCTGCTGACGGCGCATGTAATCCTGGAGCGTGGTGTAGATCTTCCAGCCGTTGGCGTGCCAGAACACCTGGCCGGGGGCCTCTTCCTGCATGTGGAACAGGTCCATCTCGCGGCCCAGCTTGCGGTGGTCGCGCTTGGCGGCCTCTTCCATCAGCGTTTCCCAGGCCTTGAGATCCTTGCGGGTCTTGAAGGCCACGCCGTAGATGCGTTGCAGCATCGGGCGGGTGTTGTCGCCCAGCCAATAGGCGCCGGCGACGTGGGTCAGCTTGAAGGCATCGGCCGGCACCTGGCCGGTATGTTGCAGGTGCGGGCCGCGGCACAGATCCTGCCAGTTGCCGTGCCAGTACATGCGGATGTCCTCGCCCGCGGGGATGCGGTTGACCAGCTCGACCTTGAAGGGCTCGCCCGCGGCTTCGTAATGGCGAAGCGCCGCGTCGCGCGACCAGACCTCGGTGCGCACGGGCTCGCGGGCGTTGATGATCTCGCGCATGCGCGCCTCGATCTGGCCCAGATCCTCGGGGGTGAAGGGCTCGGCGCGGTCGAAGTCATAGAACCAGCCGTTGTCGCGCACCGGGCCGATCGTGACCTTCACGTCGGGCCAGATCTCCTGCACGGCGCGCGCCATGATATGGGCCAGGTCGTGGCGGATCAGCTCCAGCGCGGGGGCGTCGTCCTTCATCGTGTTGATGGCGATGCGGGCGTCGCGCGTGATCGGCCAGGCCAGATCCCAATGCGCATCATCGAGCCGCGCCGAGATGGCGTTCTTGGCCAGCGACGGCGCGATCGAGGCCGCAACCTCGGCGGCGGTCACCCCGGCGGGGTAGCTGCGGCAGGCGCCATCGGGAAATGTCAGGGAAATGTCGGCCATATGGCTCTCCTCGTCGGTTTGGCGCCCACGGAACGCCCGGTTGCGGGTATGTGTCGGGTCGCGTATCTGCTTTTCGGACCGGAGTGTCAACGGCCCGACGTTCGCGGCGGGAAATTCGCGGGCATGCGAGGCTTTGCAGCCTCGGGCCGGGCGTCTAGATTGTCCCGAAAATGACGGGAGGGGGCGCATGGGGGCAGAGATGATCGAGCGCATGACCACGCCCGAGGGGCGCGAAATCGCCTATGAAGCCTTGCCCGGAACCGGGCCGGGGGTGGTGTTTCTGGGGGGCTTTCGCTCCGACATGGAGGGGACCAAGGCGCTGACCATGCGCAACCGCGCCATTGCCAAGGGGCGGCCCTTCCTGCGGCTGGATTATTCCGGGCACGGCCAGAGCAGCGGGCGCTTTGTCGACGGTGCGGTGGGCGACTGGTTTGCCGATGCGCGCGCGGTGATCGCAGCCTGCACGCGCGGCCCGCAGGTGATCGTGGGCTCGTCGATGGGCGGCTGGATCGCGCTGCTGATCGCGCGCTCGATGCCCGAACGGGTGGGCGGGATCGTCACCATCGCCGCGGCGCCGGATTTCACCGAAGACCTGATGCTGCGCGAATTCACCCGCGAGGAACGCGCCAGGCTGGTCTCGGAAGGGCAGATCGAACGCGCCAATGCCTATGATCCGCAGCCCTATGTCATCACCCGTCGCCTGATCGAGGATGGCCGCCGCCACCTGCTGTTGCGCGACGAATTGCGCCTGCCGATGCCGGCGCGGTTTCTTCAGGGCACGGCCGATACCGAAGTGCCGGTGGCGCATGCCTATCGGCTGTTCCAGCACGCCCAGGGCCCGGATCTGCGTCTGATGCTGGTCAAGGGGGCCGATCACCGATTCTCGACGCCCGATTGCCTGGCGCTGGTCGAGGCGCAGACGACCGAGCTGGTCGACCGCCTGAAGACGCGGGTCTGACGCCGGCGCCGGTGTGCGCCGCCAAGCGGGAATGCGATGCGCCGTCCGGCGGGAACCCGGACGACGCATCGCGTGTTGACGTTCGGGGGGCGGCTCAGACGGCGCGCATCGGGGCCTTGGGTTCGGCCTTGCCCGCGTTCTGGTCGATGAAATCCAGCACCAGCGGGCGGATGTTGTTGCGCCAGCTCGACCCGGCGAAGATGCCGTAATGGCCCGCGCCCGGCTCGACATGGCTGGCCTTCTTCGATGCGGGCAGCCCGGTGCACAGATCCAGCGCGGCAATGCATTGGCCCGGCGCCGAGATGTCGTCCTTGGAGCCCTCGACCGTCTTGACCGCCACCCGCGTGATCTTGCCGATATCGACGCGCTTGCCCTCCACGACAAAGGCGTTGTCGGCCACCTCGCGGCCCTTGAAGATGCGCTCGACCGTCGACAGGTAGAATTCGGCCGTCATGTCCATCACCGCCAGATATTCGTCATAGAAGCGGTTGTGATGGTCGTGTTCTGACCCTTCGCCCTTGGCGTCGAGCATGATCTTCTCGAAGAAGGCGGCGGAATGCTTGTCGGCATTCATCGAGATGAACGAGGCCAGCTGCATCAGGCCGGGATAGACCAGCCGGCCCACGCCCTTGTATTTGAAGCCCACGCGCTGGATCACCATGTGCTCAAGCTGGCCCATGGTCACGCGGCGGCCGAAATCGGTGACTTCGGTCGGGGCGGCATCGGGGTCGATCGGCCCGCCGATCAGGGTCAGCGTGCGCGGCTGGGCGTCGGGGTCTTCCTCGGCCAGATAGGCGGTCGCGGCCAGCGTCAGCGGCGCCGGCTGACAGACCGCGATCACGTTCAGATCCGGGCCGAGATGGCGCATGAAATCGACCAGATAGAGGGTGTAATCCTCGATGTCGAACTTGCCGTCCGATACGGGGATGTCGCGGGCGTTGTGCCAATCCGTCACGAAGACGTCGCAGTCGGGCAGCAGACTGGCCACCGTCGAGCGCAGGAGAGTGGCATAATGCCCGGACATCGGGGCAACCAGCAGCACGCGGCGCGCCATCGGCGCCCGGCCGGCCACCCGGAATTGCACCAGATCGCCGAAGGGGCGCGGCACCAGCGTGTCGACATGAACCAGATGGTCGCGCCCGTCTTCGGCGGGGATCGAGCGGATGCCCCAGTCGGGCTTGATCACCATGCGCGCGAAGCTGCGTTCGGTCACATGGCCCCAGGCGGACATGAGCTTGAACATCGGATGCGGCGCCATTCCCCAGATCGGATAGGACGCCATGGCGCGCGCCGAAGCGCCCATCCATTCGTTCGTGTTCCTGATGGTTTCCATCAGGTCATAGCTCATCATGCCTTTCATCGCGTCTCCTCGGGCGCAGCGGGACCGCGTTTCGGCGCTTTACCCCTGCGCGCCGGCGACGTTATGTTTCGTTTCGGAGGATAGGGAGGTATCATTGTTATGACAACCGACGACGCCGCGCGCATGGACAAGGTTCCTGTAGACGAGACCCCGTCGGATGTGCGGGAAGACATCTCCCCTCACTCTTCGAAAAAAAGGTTAAAGCGTCGTAAAGCCGTTGCCAAGGCTCATGATGCTGCAAGTGCGAAAAAGATGCCGCGCAAGCAAAATGGCAAGGGCGGCAAGGCCCCGGCCGATGGGCGCGTGCCCGAATCTTCTGGTGTCGAATCCCCGGTCGCCGAAAGCTCCGGCCCCGAATCCCGGGTGTCGGCCCCTGATGTCGCGGTCGCCAAGGCGGCGGATGCGCCCGAGGCCGAAACGCCCAAGCCCCCGCCGACCGCCGCGCGCCCCGCCTTCGAGATGCGCACCGCCGAGATCCTGGCCCGCCATCTGCCCGCGATCGACGGCGCGCAGCTGCCCTCGGTCACCGAGGAAGGTGCAGAGCTGGCGCATCAGCTGTCCGAGCGGATGCAGGAGAACATCGAGAAGATCGAGGAACTGTCGCGCCGTCTGGCCGCGGCGCTGACCCACAAGCGCCCGATCAACCCCGCGCTGGAAGGGCCGGGTGCGGATCTGTGGATGAAGGCGGGCCTGGGCTTCATGCAGGAATGGATGAAGAACCCCGCCCATGTCTTCGAGACGCAGGTCGGCTACTGGACCCGCGCGATGACGCATTATCTGGAGGCCACGCAGGCGCTGGCGCAGGGCAAGCTGGCCCCGCCCGAGGATCCCGGCCCGCACGACCGGCGCTTTTCCAACCCGCTGTGGGACAACCATCCCTGGTTCAACTTCGTCAAGCAGCAATATCTGATCGCGGCGCGCTCGATCGACGAGGCGGTCGCGGGGCTCGAGGGGCTGGACGAGATCGACCGCCGCCGGGTGACCTATTTCACCCGTCAGATCGTGGAAATGCTGGCGCCGACCAATTTCCTGCTGACCAATCCCGACGCGCTGCAACGCGCGGTCGAGACCGAGGGCGAGAGCCTGGTGAAGGGCCTTGAAAACCTGGTGCGCGACATCGAGGCCAATGCGGGCGATCTGATCGTGTCGCTGGCGGATCGCTCGGCCTTTCGGGTGGGCGAGAACATCGCCACCACCGAAGGGGCGGTGGTCTTTCGCAACGAATTGTTCGAGCTGATCCAGTATGCGCCGCGTTCGGAGACGGTGCATCGCACGCCGCTGCTGATCTTTCCGCCCTGGATCAACAAATTCTACATTCTCGACCTGCGGGCCAACAATTCGCTGATCCGCTGGATCGTGGAACAGGGCTTCACGCTGTTCGTGGTGTCGTGGAAGAACCCCGACCCCTCCTATGCCGAGATGGGCATGGACGATTACGTGGCCCGCGGCTACCTGACCGCCATCGACGAGGTGCGCGCCATCACCGGCGAGGACCAGATCAACGCGGTCGGCTATTGCATCGCCGGGACCACGCTGTCGTTGACGCTGTCGCTTCTGGCAAAGCGCGGCCAGAGCCCGGTCAAGACCGCCACCTTCTTCACCACGCTGACCGACTTTTCCGATCAGGGGGAATTCACCGCCTTCCTTCAGAATGATTTCGTCGACGGGATCGAGGCCCAGTGCCAGCGTGACGGGGTGCTGTCGCATTACTACATGGCGCGGACCTTCTCGTTCCTGCGCTCGGCCGATCTGATCTATCAACCTGCGGTGCGCGCCTACATGATGGGCGAGGCGCCGCCGGCCTTTGACTTGCTCTACTGGAACGGCGACGGCACGAACCTGCCGGCGCGCATGGCGGTCGAATATCTGCGCGGGCTCTGCCAGGAGGACCGCTTCGCCGGCAAGGGCTTCACCATCTGCGGGGAAACGGTGCGCATCTCGGACGTGAAGGTGCCGCTGTTCGCCGTGGCCTGCGAGGCCGACCATATCGCGCCGTGGAAGGCGTCCTTTGCCGGGGTGTCGCAGATGGGCTCGGACGACCGGACCTTCGTGCTGGCGCAATCGGGCCATATCGCGGGGATCATCAACCCGCCGTCCAAGGACAAATATGGCCATTACACCTCCGAGGCGGCCTTCGGCGACCCCGACGCCTGGCGCGAGAAGGCCAGCTTCCACCGTCACACCTGGTGGCCGACCTGGTCGCACTGGCTGGCGCGGCATTCCGGCGGGCGGGTGCCGGCGCGGGTGCCGGGGGCCGGGGGGCGCGCGGTTCTGGCGCCGGCGCCGGGCACCTATGTGCGCGAGCCCGTCACCGTCTAGGGTGGGCACGGGCTGCATGGGGGCGTGTGCCGGCCGCGGGGTGACGCGCCTCTTGTGCGGCGCCTATGTCAACTCGCGTCATGCGTGTAGATATTCTGCGACGCAGCGATAAAAATCTTGATTTTCTGCGGCGCAGCATATACCGTTACGGGGTAATGACGGCCTGCCGGATCGGGCAGGCCCCCGCAACCGGGCCGCGCAGCCCCACCCCGAAGGAGACCTCTCATGGCCAAGAACCAGGACTTCACCAAGATGATGAAAGACATGATGTCGGCGTTCCCGATGGACATGACCGCCATGCAGGACGCCATGAAGACCCAGATGGCGCTGAGCGAGAAGATGGCCCAGATGACCCTGGAGGCCGCCGAGAAATCCACCGAGATCTCGGCCGCCTGGACCAAGGCCACGCTGGTCAAGATGGGCGACCTGACCAAGAGCCAGGAAGACCCGGCCGATTACGCCAAGGCGCTGACCGATTTCGCCTCGGCCAATGCCGAGATGACCGCCGAGAACCTGGCCGCCTTTGCCGAAGTGGCCAAGAAGCTGCAAATGGAAACGGTCGAGCTGATGCTGTCGACCGGCAAGGACATGGCCGAGGAAACCACCGCCGCCGTCAAGAAGGCCACCTCCGAGGTGACCTCGGCCGCCAAGAAGGTGACCACCGCCGCGGCGAAGTGATCGCAGCCGTCCCGATGACGGCCTCTGATGCGAAGGGTCGCGCCCGTCCGGCGCGGCCCTTTCATTTGTTGCTTTTATCAATCAGACAGATAGACTTGCGCGACGGTCCCCCACCAACGCGCGAGAGAGGACAAGATGGCAGACGACGCAAAGCCCCTGCTCATCAAACGCTATGCGAGCCGCCGGCTCTACAATACCGAGACGTCGGATTACGTCACGCTCGAGGATATTGCCGCCTTCATCCGCGCCGGCCGCGAGGTGCAGATCGTCGACCTCAAGTCCGGGGACGATCTGACCCGGCAATATCTGCTCCAGATCATCGCCGAACATGAAAGCCGCGGGGAAAACGTGCTGCCGGTGGATGTGCTGACCGATCTGGTCCGCTCCTATACCACATCGGCGCAAAGCGTGGTGCCGCAATTCCTGGCCGCGTCGTTCGAGATGCTGCGCGAGGGGCAGTCGCAGATGATGGACAATTGGTCCAAGTTCCCGAACCCGATGGCCTCGATGCCCGGTTTCGAGGCGCTGCACCGACAGCAGGAAGCCTTCCTGCGCTCGATGATGGCAGGCTGGCAGAGCACCGGACCCGAGAGTGACGACGGCGCCGAGGCCGCACCGGCCACGGCCGAAAGCCGCGCCCGCGACCGCGAGGATCTGGCCTCGATCAAGAAGCAGCTGGCCGAATTGCAGTCCAAGCTGTCCAAGCTGTGACGCGGCCGCGGCGCTGACGGCCGGCCGCGGCGTGCGTGTCGCCTGTGACCGCGTGGGTTGTGGGCGGGCTGGCGCGGAAGCGATGTTCCGCGCCAGGGGATCCGGGCTCCGCGCCAGGGTTTCCGGGTCGCTCCGCGCCAGGGGTTCCGGGTCAGGCCACCTCGTCGAAGACGCGCTTGAGCGCGGTCTCGAGCTTCTCGAACATCTCGTCCATCTGTTCGCGGGTGATGATGAAGGGCGGGCAGAGCACGATCGACTGCCCCAGCGGGCGGCAGATCAGCCCGGTGTCGGTGCAGGCATTGGCGATGCGTTCGGACACCGAGAGCGAGCCGTCGAAGGGTGTCCTGGTCGCCTTGTCGCGCACCGCTTCCAGCGCCCCCATGAAGCCCTTGCCGCGCCATTCGCCGATGTTGGGATGTTCGGCCAGCCGGGCAAGGCCGGCTTCGAAATGCGGGGTCAGCTCGCGCACGTTCTGCGCCAGGCCCTCGTTCATCACCACGTCGATGGCCTTGAGCGCGATGGCGCAGCCGACCGGATGCCCCGAGGCGGTGAAGCCATGCGGGAATTCCTCGATCGCCTCGGCCGCGGCCTGCACCCGGCGGGCCAGCTCGTCGCCCAGGATCACCGCACCCATCGGGAAATAGCCCGCGGTGAGGTTCTTCGAGGAGATGATCGCATCGGGGACGAAGTCATAGGTCTCGCAGCCCCAGGTGTTGCCGGTGCGCCCGAAGCCGCAGATGACCTCGTCCGAGATGATCGGAATGCCGTATTTGCGCAGGATCGGCACGACGGCGTGGAAATAGCCCGAGGACGGCGGGATCACGCCGCCCGCGCCCATGACGGGTTCGGCAAAGAAGCCCGCGATCGTGTCGGGGCCTTCCTTGATGATCGTGGCCTCGAGTTCGGCGGCAAGACGGGCGGTGAACTGGGCCTCGGTCTCGCCGGGCTGGCCAAAGCGCCAGTAATGCGGGCAGCCCAGATGGATGAAGCCCGGCAGCGGCAGGCCGAAGACGGAATTGTAGGGCTTGCCGGTCATCGAGGCCGAGACCGCGGTGACGCCGTGATAGCCGTTCCAGCGGGTCAGGATCTTGCGGCGCTGGGGCTTGCCCTCGGCGGCATGCAGGAACCACAGGATCTTGACCATGGTGTCGTTGGCCTCGGAGCCCGAGTTGGTGTAGAAGACGCGCCCCTTCTCGAAGGGCGAGACCTCGACCAGCTTCTCCGACAGCATCACGGTCTGATCGGACATGCGCCCGAAGAAGGCGTGATAGCCGGGCAGGCGGTCGTATTGGGCCTTGGCGGTTTCGGTCAGGCCGGGGTGATCGAAGCCCGCGACCATGTTCCAGAGGCCCGAATTGGCGTCGAGATATTCGCGCCCGTGGGTGTCGTAGATATAGGGGCCCTTGCCGTGGGTGACGACGACGGCGCCGCGGGCATGGACCGAGGGCAGGTCGGTGAAGCCGTAGAGCGAATAGGTATCGGCGCGCGATTCCCAGGAATTGGGGGCGGTGTCGGCCATCTTGAACTCCGTGGTGCAGCTGCGGCGCAGGCTAGCGCGCCGGAAATCGGCCCGCAAGGCGGGCGGTGAGACGATCGGCCCGCGGGGGGCGGATGGTGGGGCGAGCGGCGGTTGCCCCCATCGAGGGGGCGCCCGCCGCGCGCGCCCCTGGGCCGCGCTGGCGCATCGGCCACGGGGGCGCGCGGGCCAAAGGGCGCGCGGGTCAGCGGGCGGCTTTTTCCGCGATGCCCGAGGTGCCTTCGCGCCGTTCGAGTTCGGCCAGCACATCGGCCAGGCGCACGTCGCGCGCGGCCAGCATGACAAGGAGGTGATAGAGCACGTCGGCGGCCTCGGCGGTCAGGCGGGCGCGGTCGTTGCGCACGGCCTCGATGATGGCTTCGACGGCTTCCTCGCCGAATTTCTCGGCGCATTTCTCGGGTCCCTTGGCCAGCAGCTTGGCGGTCCAGCTGGTCTCGGGATCGGCGCCGCGGCGGCTTTCGATGGTGGCGGCGAGGCGGTCGAGCGCGGTCATGTCATCCTCATGGGAATGCCGGCGGCGGCCATATGGGCCTTGGCCTCGCCGATGGTGTGGGTGCCGAAATGGAAGATCGAGGCGGCGAGCACCGCCGAGGCATGGCCCTCGGTCACGCCCTCGACGAGGTGGTCGAGCGTGCCGACGCCGCCCGAGGCGATGACGGGGATGTCCACGGCATCGGCGATGGCGCGGGTGAGGGGGAGGTTGAAGCCGGCCTTGGTGCCGTCGCGGTCCATCGAGGTCAGCAGGATCTCGCCGGCGCCTTTCGCGGTGACGGTGCGGGCGAAGTCGACCGCGTCGATGCCGGTGGGCTTGCGCCCGCCATGGGTGAAGATCTCCCAGCGGCCGGGGGCGACGGTCTTGGCGTCGATGGCCACGACGATGCATTGGCTGCCGAAGCGGTCGGCGGCTTCGGCAACGACATCGGGGTTGGCGACGGCGGCGGAGTTGAAGCTGACCTTGTCGGCGCCGGCCAGCAGGAGCGCGCGCACGTCGTGATGGCTGCGCACGCCGCCGCCGACGGTGAGCGGCATGAAGCATTGCTCGGCGGTGCGGGTCACCAGGTCGAACATCGTGCCGCGGTTTTCATGGGTGGCGTGGATGTCGAGGAAGCACAATTCGTCGGCGCCGGCAGCGTCATAGGCGCGGGCGGCCGCGACCGGGTCGCCGGCGTCGATGAGGTTGACGAAGTTGACGCCCTTGACCACGCGCCCGTCGGCCACGTCGAGGCAGGGAATGATGCGGGTCTTCAGCATGGGACCTCTCCTTTGCGCGGGGTCTTCTTAGACCCCTTGGGGGCGCGGGGGAAGGGGAGGTGGTGAGGGGGGACGCGGCGGGGGGCGGTGATGCGGGGGCGCTGCCCCCGCGCCCCCGGGATATTTGGGCCAGCTCGAAAGGGGGCATGCGGGCCGTGTCGGGGGCCTTGGCGGCCGCGTTTGGGGCGCGCGCGCCGTCAGGCCTTGAGGGCGGCGAGGGCGGCGGTGAGGTCGAGCGCGCCGTCGTAGATCGCGCGGCCCGAGATGGCGCCGGCGATCACGCCGGTGTCGCGCAGCGCGATCAGGTCTTCGAGGCGGGAGACGCCGCCCGAGGCGATGACCGGGATCGAGACGGCGCGGGCGAGGGCCTCGGTCGCGTCGATGTTGGGGCCGGTCATGGCGCCGTCGCGCAGGATGTCGGTATAGATGATCGCGGCGACGCCGGCGTCCTCGAAGCTGCGGGCGAGATCGGTCACCATCACGTCGGTTTCCTGGGCCCAGCCCTTGGTGGCGACCTTGCCGCCGCGCGCGTCGATCCCCACGGCGACCTGACCGGGGAAGGCGCGGGCGGCCTTGCGCACGAGATCGGGATCTTCCACCGCCACGGTGCCGAGGATCACGCGCGCAAGGCCCCGCGAGAGCCAGCGTTCGATCGTGGCCATGTCGCGGATGCCGCCGCCGAGCTGTGCCGGCACGGTGAGGCGTTCGAGGATCGCCTCGACCGCGGCGGCGTTGACGGGTTCGCCGGCGAAGGCGCCGTTGAGGTCGACCAGATGCACCCATTCGCAGCCCGCGGCCTGGAATTTCGCGGCCTGGGCGGCGGGGTCGTCGCCGAAGACGGTGGCCTTGTCCATCTCGCCGTGCAGGAGGCGCACGCATTGGCCGTCCTTGAGGTCGATCGCGGGGTAGAGGATCATGGCGGGGCTCCCTTGTCGGTTGGGGGCTTTTGGCATGGCGGGGCGGCGCTGCCAAGGGGGCCGCGCCGTCACGTCATGCTTGCCAGGAGGGCGGGCGGCATGGCCCAATCCCGCCTGTCTTTCGGGGAGGAGAGAGCATGAGGAATTCAAGACGGGCCGCGGTGGCGGCGCTTGTGAGCATGGGTCTTGTGATGGCGGGTCTTGCGGGGGCGGCGGCGGCCGATCCGGTGGAGGGGATCTGGCAGACGCGGCCCGACGATAACGGCAAGATCGGGCATATCCGCATCCAGCCATGCGGGCCGGCCTATTGCGGCACGCTGATCCAGGCTTTCGATGCCAAGGGCAAGCCGGTGAAGTCGGACAATGTCGGCAAGCGCATCGTCTGGGACATGAAGCCCCAGGGGGGCGGCGCCTATGGCGGCGGCAAGGTCTGGTCGCCCGACCGCAACAAGACCTATAACGCCAAGATGCAGATCAACGGCAACAGCCTGTCGGTGTCGGGCTGCGTGCTGGGCATCTGTCGCAATGGCGGCACCTGGGCGCGGGTGCGCTGAGGCGCCACCTGGGCGCTGAGGCGCCACCTGGGCGCAGGGGCGCTGAACATCCGCGATGCGCTCCGGCCGGGCAATGACCCCGCCGGGGCGTGTTTTGGGGGCGTCTTTTGGGCGCGTGTCAGGGTTTCCAGCGCAGGAAATTGGCGATCAGCCGCAGCCCCAGAGCCTGGCTCTTTTCGGGGTGGAACTGGGTGCCCACGATATTGTCGCGCCCCACGATGGCGGTGATCGGCCCGCCATAGTCCACATGCGCCAGCAGATGCGCCGGATCGTCCACGCGGAAGTGATAGGAATGGACGAAATAGGCGTGATCGCCCGTCGCCAGCCCATCCAGAACCGGATGCGCGCGGTCGATCACCAGATCGTTCCAGCCCATATGCGGCACCTTGAGGCCCGGCGCCGGCGGGATGGCCACGACCTCGCCGCCGATCCAGTCGAAGCCGGCGGTGTCGCGGAACTCGCGGCCCCAGCTGGTCAGCATCTGCATGCCGACGCAGATGCCGAGGAAGGGCTTGCCCTTGACGCGCACGCCTTCCTCGATGGCTTCGAAGAGCCCGCCGAAACCGTCGAGCGCCTGCCGGCAGGCCGGAAAGGCGCCGTCGCCCGGCAGCACGATGCGGTCGGCGCGCGCCACCACCTCGGGGTCCGAGGTCACGCGGATCTCGCCCGCGCCGGTTTCCGCGGCCATGCGCTGAAACGCCTTTTCGGCCGAATGCAGGTTGCCCGAATCGTAATCGACCAGCGCTGTCAGCATCACAGCGCCCCCTTGGTCGAGGGCAGCACGCCCGCCATGCGCGGGTCGGGTTCGACCGCCATGCGCAGCGCGCGTGCCACCGCCTTGAAGGCGGCCTCGGCGATGTGGTGGCTGTTGATCCCGTGGATCAGGTCGACATGCAGCGTCATGCCCGAATGGGTGGACAGCGCCTGGAAGAATTCGCGCACCAGTTCGGTGTCGAAGCTGCCGATCTTCTGCGTCGGGAAGGGCAGGTTGCAGACCAGATAGGGCCGCCCCGACAGATCCAGCGCCGCGCGCACCAGCGAATCGTCCATCGCCAGGTCGAAATGGCCATAGCGGCGGATGCCGCGCTTGTCGCCCAGCGCCTGCACCAGCGCCTGGCCCAGCGTGATCCCGGTATCCTCGACCGTGTGATGGTCGTCGATATGCAGATCGCCCGTGGCCGTGACGGTGATGTCGATCAGCGAATGCCGGGCCAGCTGGTCCAGCATGTGATCGAAGAACCCCACGCCGGTGGAATTCCGATAGGCCCCGGTGCCGTCCAGATCGACGCTGACGGTGATCTCGGTCTCGGCTGTCTTGCGGGTCAGGGTTGCGGTGCGCATGGGCGTCTCCCCTTTCGTGTCGCGCCGGTTATAGGGGCGACGCGGCGGCGAGGAAAGCCCGCCCGTCATGCGTTCGGGGGGCGCCGGTGGGGAGGCGGAAATGCGAAAGGGCACCGTTGCCGGTGCCCTTTTCGAAGATCTGGAGCGGGCGATGAGATTCGAACTCACGACCCTTACCTTGGCAAGGTAATGCTCTACCCCTGAGCTACGCCCGCGCTCCGTCCGGGCCGGTATCGAGAAACTGGAGCGGGCGATGAGATTCGAACTCACGACCCTTACCTTGGCAAGGTAATGCTCTACCCCTGAGCTACGCCCGCCCATGTTTCCCAATGCTGATGCGCAAGGCATCCGACCTCGGAACCGCCCGAAGCGTCTGCCCGAGCGGTGAGCGGGGATTTACAAATCTGCGCCGGGGCCTGCAAGAGGAAAAATCCGTCAGGATCGAATTTTCCCGTCCGGCGTCCCGCCCGGGGCGAGATGGAAGAGGCAGGGGCGGCCGCCCGTCGGCCGCGGGGAAGGGGGGAGATCGCGCCGAAGCCGGTGCGCGGGGCAATCCGGCCTTGCACGCTCCGCCTCATGGTCCTAGATAGGCGCGTCGGATCGACCGGAGGCCGGGACTACATGCAGAATATCATCCTTACCGTGCATCTCATCCTTGCGCTCCTGCTGATCGGGGTGGTGCTGTTGCAGCGCTCCGAAGGCGGTGGCCTGGGCATGGGCGGAAGCGGTGGCGCCATGGCCGGACGTCAGGCTGGCAATGCGATGACTCGGCTGACGTGGTTCTTCGCGGTCGCCTTCCTGGGCACCTCGCTGGCGCTGACGGTGCTGGCAGCGCGCGACGCGGCCTCGGTGTCGGTGGTCGATCAGCTGGGCGCGATGGCCCCGGGCACGGAGACGGGGGCGGAAACGCCGGTTCTGCCGGTGCCGGACCTGCCGCCGCCGCCCGCGGGCATGGACGGCCAGACCGGCGGTGCGCCGCTGACGCTGGACGCGCCGCTGACGCCCCCGCCGATCGAATAAGGTCGGCGCACGCGTGACCTGCCCCGTGGCGGCCCCACCTTGGCCGCCACAATCCTTTGGGGTTTCAAGGGTATCCTGAACTATGTGTAGCGGCTCGTTGCGGGGCGAGCGCGAATCTGTTATTTTTCAAATCCCGTGATGCCGGCGCATTCGCGTTCCGGCCTGAACTTTGTTTTGCGGTTGAAAGCCGTTCGCACGGGGAGCTTCGTTCATGGCGCGTTATGTCTTCATCACCGGGGGCGTGGTGTCTTCGCTGGGCAAGGGGCTGGCCTCGGCGGCACTGGGCGCGCTCTTGCAGGCGCGCGGCTTCTCGGTGCGGCTGCGCAAGCTTGACCCCTATCTCAACGTCGATCCGGGCACGATGAGCCCGTTCGAACACGGCGAGGTCTTCGTGACCGATGACGGCGCGGAGACCGATCTGGATCTGGGGCATTACGAACGTTTCACCGGGGTCAGCGCGCGCAAGACCGACAGCGTGTCCTCGGGGCGGATCTATTCCAACGTGCTGGAAAAGGAGCGCAAGGGCGCCTATCTGGGCAAGACCATCCAGGTGATCCCGCACGTCACCAACGAGATCAAGGACTTCCTTGCCGTGGGCGAGGACGAGGTCGACTTCCAGCTCTGCGAGATCGGCGGCACGGTGGGCGACATCGAGGGCCTGCCCTTCTTCGAGGCCATCCGCCAGTTCGCCCAGGACCGCCCGCGCGGGCAATGCATCTTCATGCATCTGACGCTGTTGCCCTATCTGGCGGCCAGCGGCGAGCTGAAGACCAAGCCCACCCAGCACTCGGTCAAGGAATTGCGCGCCATCGGCATTGCGCCCGACGTGCTGGTCTGCCGCTCGGAACAGCCGATCCCGGAAAAGGAACGCGCCAAGATCGCGCTTTTCTGCAACGTGCGCCCTGATGCGGTGATCCCGGCCTATGACCTGTCCACCATCTACGAGGCGCCGCTGGCCTATCACCGCGCGGGTCTGGACCGGGCGGTGCTGGATGCCTTCCAGATCAGCCCCGCGCCGCGCCCCGACATGAGCCGCTGGGAAGACGTGATGGACCGCATCACCCGCCCCGAAGGCGAGGTGCGCGTGGCGATCGTGGGCAAATATGTCCAGCTCGAGGATGCCTACAAGTCGATTGCCGAGGCCCTGACCCACGGCGGCATGGCCAACCGGGTGAAGGTGCGCGCCGAATGGATCGACGCCGAGATCTTCGAGACCGAAGATCCGGGCGCCCATCTCCAGGGCTTTCATGCGATTCTGGTCCCCGGCGGCTTTGGCGAACGCGGCACCGAAGGCAAGATCCGCGCCGCCCAGTTCGCGCGCGAACGCGGCATCCCCTATCTGGGGATCTGTCTCGGCATGCAGATGGCGGTGATCGAGGCCGCGCGCAATCTGGCCGGCATTGCCGATGCGGGGTCCGAGGAATTCGACCACGAGGCCGGCAAGAAGCGCTTCACCCCGGTCGTCTATCACCTCAAGGAATGGGTGCAGGGCACGCACAAGGTCGAACGCAAGGTCTCGGACGACAAGGGCGGCACCATGCGTCTGGGCGCCTATAGCGCGCATCTCACTGAGGGCTCGCGCGTGGCCGAGATCTACGGCACCACCCGGATCGAGGAACGCCACCGCCACCGCTACGAGGTGGACATGAAATGGCGCGACCAGCTCGAGGCCTGCGGGCTGCTGTTCTCGGGCGTTTCGCCCGATGGCCGCCTGCCCGAGATCGTCGAGCACAAGGGCCATCCGTGGTTCATTGGCGTGCAGTTCCACCCCGAGCTGAAATCCAAGCCCTTCGCGCCGCATCCGCTCTTTGCCTCCTTCGTCAAGGCGGCCAAGGAAGTCAGCCTGCTGGTCTGAGGCCGGCAATACCGCGGCTGCCGTCAGAATTCGGTTTTCCCCGCGCGGCCGCGCCATTATAGAGGCCGTCGGCCCAGAGCGGCCGCGGCTGGAAATCCGAGGAGTGTGTGTCCATGGCCAATGTCGTCGTCGTCGGCGCCCAATGGGGCGACGAGGGGAAGGGCAAGATCGTTGACTGGCTGTCCGAGCGCGCCGATGTGATCGCGCGCTTCCAGGGCGGCCATAACGCGGGCCATACGCTGGTCATCGGCAACACGGTGTTCAAGCTGTCGCTGCTGCCCTCGGGGATCGTGCGCAAGGACAAGCTGGCCGTCATCGGCAACGGCGTCGTGCTGGACCCTTGGGCGCTGTTTTCCGAGATCGACAAGCTCTCGGCGCAGGGCGTCGAGATCGGCACCGCCAACCTGATGATCGCCGAGAACACGCCGCTGATCCTGCCGCTCCACCAGGATCTGGATCGCCTGCGCGAGGACGCCGCCGGCACCGCCAAGATCGGCACCACCGGCCGCGGCATCGGCCCGGCCTACGAGGACAAGGTGGGCCGGCGCACGATCCGCGTGGCCGATCTGGCCGATCCCGAGACGCTGAGCGCGCGCATCGACCGGCTTCTGGCGCATCACGACGCCCTGCGGGTGGGCCTGGGCGCTGCGCCCATCGACCGCGCCGATCTCGAGGCGCGCCTGGCCGAGATCGCGCCCAAGCTTCTGCCCTTTGCCGCCCCGGTCTGGAAGATCATGGGCGAGATGCGCCGCGCCGGCAAACGCATCCTGTTCGAGGGCGCGCAGGGCTCGCTTCTCGACATCGACTTCGGCACCTATCCCTATGTGACCTCATCGACCACCATGTCGGGGATGGCGGCCACCGGCACCGGCATGGGCCCGTCCTCGATCGACTTCGTGCTGGGGATCGTGAAGGCCTATACCACCCGCGTGGGCGAAGGCCCGTTCCCGACCGAGCTGGACGATGACGACGGCCAGCGCCTGGGCGAGCGCGGCCACGAATTCGGCACCGTCACCGGGCGCAAGCGCCGCTGTGGCTGGTTCGACGCGGTTCTGGTGCGCCAGACCTGCCAGATCTCGGGCGTCAACGGCATCGCGCTGACCAAGCTTGATGTGCTGGACGGTTTCGAGACGCTGAAGATCTGCGTGGGCTACGAAATCGACGGCGTGCGGTATGATTACCTGCCCACCGCGGCCGCACTTCAGGCGCGCGTCACCCCGATCTACGAGGAAATGGCCGGCTGGAACGAAAGCACCGAGGGCGCGCGCTCCTGGGCCGATCTGCCGGCCGCGGCGATCAAATATGTCCGCCGGATCGAGGAATTGATCGGCTGCCCGGTCGCCATGCTCTCGACCAGCCCCGAGCGCGACGATACCATCCTGGTGACCGACCCCTTCGCCGACTGAGCCGCGAAGGGGCAACCCCCGGAGGCCAGACATGCGCGTTCTGATGATCGACGGCCATCCCGACCGCGGGCGGCTTTCGGCGCATCTGCTTGATGCCTATGCCGAAGGGCTGCCGCCGGATACGCAGGTCACGCGGATGGCGCTGGCCGATCTGACCTTCGATCCGGTCTTGCATCGCGGCTATGACGGCACCCAGCCGCTCGAGCCCGATCTCGAACGGGTCTGGGCGGAACTGGTGGCCTGCGATCATCTGGTGCTGGCCTATCCGATGTGGTGGGGGGCCGAGCCTGCGCTGGTTTCGGGCCTGTTCACGCGGCTCCTGCTGCCAGGCCGGGCGTTCCGTGACCATGACAAGGGCCACGGCTGGGATCGGCTGCTGGCTGGGCGGTCGGCCGATGTGATCGTGACGATGGACACGCCGCCCTGGCTTCTGCGGTGGGGCTGGGGCGACCCCCTGGGCCGGCGGATGAAGATCCAGGTGCTGGGCTTTGTCGGCATCGCGCCGGCGCGGGTGCACCGGCTGGGGCCTGTGCGCAAGGGCGCGGCCGAACGCGCGCTGCCCCGCTGGCGCCGGCGGCTGAAGACGGCGGCCGCCGGGATCGGGGCGCTTCGGCGCAAGCCCAGGGTCATGCCGCCCGGAGCGTGACACTGGCAGGGGATCGAGACGGCAAGGGATCGTGACAACGGACCGAGACACGGGGACCGTGAAAGGAGAAGACGAATGGCTCTGAGTTGGCGCGCGCGCCGCCGCTGGTCGCTGGTGGTGCTGCTGGTGTGGATGCCGCTTTACATCGTGGCGATGGTGACGCTGATGAACGTGCTCGACGCGCGCTTCGGCCGGATGCCGATCTGGGCCGAAGGCACGGTCTATCTGGTTCTCGGGGTGCTGTGGGTGCTGCCTTTCCGTGGTGTCTTCCGCGGTATCGGCAAGCCCGAACCAGAAGAAGAGCGCGCCGCGCGGCAGAAATCCTGAGCCCGCCTTCCCTCCGGCAGGGCCAACATGAACGGTGAACGCCGGGCCCATGACCCGGCGTTTTTCTTGCGTGGTGGCTTTCTGGCGCGGCGGCTTTCTTGCATGGTGGCGGGCGCGATCAGGCGCGGCGGGCTTCCTCGTAGAAGCGCGAGGCCTCGGTGATGGCGAATTGCCCGCGCTTGACCTTGGCGATCTTGCCCTGGCGCAGCAGCACCCCGAAGGAGCGCAGCCCCTCCTCGCGGGTGAAGCCCTGGGCGTCGGCGGCATCGACCACCTTGCGCAGGATCTGCGGGCGCGAGAAATGCGGCCGGCCTTCGACGCAGGCGGTATAGGCGGCGGCGGCCTCCAGCAGGTCGCCCAGCCCGCGCGCGCCCAGTTGCTCGGCGAATTCGGCAAAGCTGCGCGCCTCGGACGGGGCCGGGCGCGGCGCGGCAAGATCCGGGGCCGCAGTGTCGGGCGCGGCTGTCTGGGCCGTAACCGTCTGGGGCGCGGTCATCCGGGCGCTCTCTTCCTCGGCGGCCTGCGCAGCGGCGATCCGGTCCAGGCTGACCCGGCGCGGACGCACCACATGGCTGTGCGCGGCGACCTCCTCGGCGGGGCGGTCGACGCGCTGCTCGGAGACCAGGACCAGCGGCGCGGGGCGTGGCGCCTCGGGGCGATGGGCGCCGCTGTCGCCCGACAGGATGGGGCGGCGCGGGCGCACGGCGCGGGTCAGGTCTTCGCGGAAGGGGCGGGCCTCTTCCTCGGCGGCTTCCGCGCGCTTGTCCTTCTGAAGCTTGCGATCGGCCAGCGTGGCCACGACGGCGGCCTTGAGATGCGCAATCGCCGACAGCCGGCGCTTGCTTTCGGCGCCTTCCAGCATGGAATTGGTTTCCGACAGCAGGCGCGACAGGTCTGCCTCGCGCGGGGCGTCGGTGATATCGACGCCCGACCCCGCGGCGGGAACGCTGACGTCCTCGGCCTCCTCGGGGGTGCCGCGATGGCGATGAAGCGCCCGCGGCGTTGCGGCCGTTTCGGGGGCCACAGCTTCGGGTTCCGGCGTTTCGGCGTGCTCCTCGGGGGCTGCGGTGCTCGGGCTGTCGGCCTCGGGCTGCTGATCCTCGAGCGCGGCCAGCTCGGCCATCAGCTCGGCCTCTTCCTCGGGCGACAGGCTGCTGGCCACCGCAGGGGGGGCATCCGCCATATCCGCGGCTTCGGCCGTGTCGTCGGGCTGGGCGACAGGTTGGTCGGCGGCGCCCGTGTCGATGTCCTCGACGGGCTCAGGGTCAGCCTCGGGTGCGTCGGTGTCGAATTGGGCGGCCGTCTCCGCGACTTCGGCGTCGGCCTCGGGCGAGGCGGGGGGGGCCTCGGCCATCCCCGCGACCGCGGCTTCGGCAAGCACGGGGGCGTCGGGCGCACGATCCTCGGCCGTGGCCGCCGCGGGCGCTTCCGCTTCAGGTGCCGCCACTTCGGGCGCCTCCGCTTCTGGGGCTTCGGCTGCGGGCGCCTCTTGCGGCGCGCTCTGGAGGATATAGCGCGTCCGGGTGCCATCTTCGGCGATGTCGTCGGTCAGGGGCGCGTCGTCCGGGCGCGCCGCGCGCCGCGCGGCCAGATCGGCGGGGCTGATCCGGCGCACCTTGATCACGCGCGCCCGCGGCCGCGGGGGCACGGCGTCCGGCGCATCTGCTTCGGGCGTGGGCTCGGCAGTTGCTGCATCGGCGGGCGCGGGGGCGGCGTTGGCGTCGGGTTCCGGCGCGGCGGCCTCTTCCGGCATGTCGCGGGGGGGCGCCTCAGCCCCTTCGGCCACCGGCTCGGAGACCGGCTCGGACACAGGTTCTGTCGGGGGCGCCACGGAATGACCGCTGTCGGCCAGAAGCGCCGCGATCGGGTCCATCTCCTCGTCTTGGGCTGGCGCCGCCGGCGCAGGGGCGGGCGCGGGATCGGCCTCCGCGGGGGCGGCCTCCGCTGCGGCGGGTTCGGCCAGCGCCCCGGTGATCGCGGCCAGGATCGCGGCATCATCGCCGCCGGTGGGCGTCAGGCCGGTCTCCTCCGCGTCCTCTTGCGGCGCCTCGGTCAGGGGCACGGGATCGTCGATCTGTGCAACCTCGGCCGCATCCGGCGCCGAGATCGCGTCCATCTCGGCCACGCCCTGCGGCATGTCCTTGACCTGCCAGGGATCGGCCGCGGCGGCGGTGTCGGCGATGGTCTCGGGGGCGGCGTCTTCGTCTTCGGGGGCGATATCGCCCGCCACAAGATCGGGGGTTTCCCCGGCCAGCGCCGCGCCTTCGGCGGCCGTTTCGGTGTCGTCTTGGGCCGTGCGGTCTTCGGCCGTGGCGCCGGCGCTCTGGATCAGCTCGGAGAGCATCGCGGCGGTGCGCGCAGCGCGGCGGCGCACGCGTTCCTTGTCGGGCCCCTCTTGCCGTGCCAGCCCCGTCTCGGTCTCGGTCTCGGTCTCGGTCTCGGTCTCGGACCCAAGGTCAGGGCCTGCGTCGCGCGCGCTGGGTTCGAGAATGAGCGGCGTCTCGGATGCGGCGGCTTCGGCGGGCGCGGCTTCGGCGGCGGCTTCTTCCGCGGCCGTTTCCGCCGTCTCGGGGGCGGTGTCCTCAATGACCGGGGTGATGGCGGGGGCGTCGCGGCGCACCAGGACGGGCGTGCCGATCAGCGCCATCGGCGCCGGGGCCGCGTCTGCCTGCGCCGGCGTGTCGGCTTCGGCGGCGGTGTCTTCGCCGCTTTCGGTCGCGTCCTCCTCGCCCTCGCCCAGAAGCGGGCCGGACAGGTCGAGATCGAAGCCGAAGCCCGCGTCGGGCGCGGCCGGCGCCGGGCCTGCGGTGGCGATATTGTCGTCGTTCTGGTCTTCGCTGTAATAGGCCGCGGCCGAGGCGCGGCGGGCCTGCGCCACGGCGGCCCGGATCCGCGCCAGCTTGGCAGCCACGCTGTCATCGGCGGGGGCGACGGCCGGTTCTGCGGGTGCGGCGTCACTGGAGGGGGGTTCGGTGGCGGCCGGTTCGGGCTGGGGCGTTTCGGCCGCGGCGTTCTGAGGTGCGGTGTCCGGCGCAGCGGGCGCCTCGATCTTCGGGGCCTGTGCGGGCGCGGCAGCTTCGGTTTCGGCTTCGGGGGCGGCCGCGCCGGTCGCATCCTCCGAGGGGCGCAGCACGATCCCATGCGCGTTGATCTTGGCATCCACCCGGCGGCGGATCTCGCGCTCGGCGATCCGGTGCAACATCTCGGCGTCGGGCTGGGGCGGTTCGGCGCCGAAATAGCGATCCTCGGCCGCCAGATCGCGGAAATATTCCGCGATGGCCTTCATCGTGTTGAAAGGCTCGTCAAAGCCTTCCAGCGTGCAGGAGAATGTCCCATAGGAGACGGTAAGGATCTTGCTCGCACCAACCATGGACCTGCTCTCTTTCTCCTATGGTCACTTGGCCTCCAGCCTCGATACCAACTGGTTCTTTACCATGAACGAATATTGGCAATTGTAAGGATTTTTACGGGCCGGGATTGTGCTCGCAGGCCGCAATCCTCATCAATATGTGAATGATTCCATCGATTGTCCAATCAACTGCGGGCGTGACGCTCCTGGGCGGGGTCGGCGCCCCGGTGTCCGATGTCGCCGAAGCGTTGACAATCGCGCCCTGCCTCGTGGCCGCGGACGGGGGCGCCGATCACGCGCTGGCGCAGGGGCGGATGCCCGAGGCGGTGATCGGGGATTTCGACTCGCTCAGCGCAGGCGCGCGCGCGCGCATCCCGCCTGCGCGCCTGCACCGCATCGCCGAACAGGACAGCACCGATTTCGGCAAATGCCTGATGCATGTCGCCGCGCCCTTCTTCCTGGCGCTGGGGTTTCTGGGCGGGCGCGTCGATCACACGCTGTCGGTCCTGTCGGGGCTGACCTCTTTCCCCGAACGCAAGGTCGTGCTGATCGGCCCCGAGGACGTGGCCTTCCTGGCCCCGCCCGAGCTGCGGCT
Source organism: Phaeovulum vinaykumarii (assembly GCF_900156695.1). Taxonomy (GTDB): domain Bacteria; phylum Pseudomonadota; class Alphaproteobacteria; order Rhodobacterales; family Rhodobacteraceae; genus Bieblia_A; species Bieblia_A vinaykumarii. The sequence goes on along the minus strand of NZ_FTOM01000001.1, from coordinate 441,454 downwards.
GGATCTGGCGCCCGGCACGCGCGTCTCGCTCTATCCGATGGGGCCGGTTTCGGGCGTTTCGGAGGGGCTGCATTGGCCCATCGCGGGGCTGTCGCTGGCGCCGGCGGGGCGGATCGGCACATCGAACCGGGCCGAGGGGCCGGTGTGCTTGCGCCTGATGGGCCCCTGCATCGTGCTGGTCCCGCGCGACGCGCTGGGCGCGGTTCTGGCGGGGCTGGGGATCGCGGGGTTCCCGGCTGAAGGGGGAGGCGTCTGAGGGGGCAGGTGGCGGGCTCAGCCCGGCAGCGCCTGCATCTGCGCCACCCATTGCGGCACCAGAACGCTGGCCGGGCCTTCGCGGCGTTCGTCGAAATCATCGGCATTGGCCGAGCTGGCCAGGTTCAGCTCGAGCGTGCGCGCCCCCGACCAGCGCGCCATCTGCGCAAATCCCGCCGCCGGATAGACATTGCCCGAGGTGCCGATCGCCACGAACAGATCGGCGCTGCGCAACGCCGCCTCGATCGCGTCCATATGCAAGGGGATCTCGCCGAACCAGACGATATCGGGGCGCATCGCGGGGCGGGCGCAATCGGGGCAGGGGTCGTGGGGCTGCATTACCTGCGGCGCCGGGGCGCGCACCCCGCAGGCCGCGCAGAGCGCCCCCGACAGCGCGCCATGCATGTGGATCACCGGATCCGAGCCCGCGCGTTCATGCAGGTCGTCCACGTTCTGCGTGACCAGCGTGACCTGGTGCTGCGGCGCCTTCTGAAGCGCGGCCAGCGCCAGATGGGCGGGGTTGGGCCGGGCCGCACGGGCCGCGGCGCGGCGTTGGTTGTAGAAGTCGAGCACCCGCGCGGGGTTGGCGGCATAGCCTGCGGGCGTGGCCACGGCCTCGATCGAATGCCCCTCCCACAGACCGCCGCTGTCGCGGAAGGTGGCGATGCCGCTTTCCGCGGAAATGCCCGCCCCGGTCAGGATCACGATCTTCATGGCCTTTCCCCCCCTTCCGTTGCCCGTTTCCGTGTCAGGCGCCTGCCTCCTGGCCCATCGCCCTGAGCGTCTCGGCGCGGATCTCGGTCAGGATCTCGCGCTTGAGCGCCATGAACGGGGCTTCGGTCACGATGTCGAAGGCGCGCGGGCGCGGCAGGGGCACGTCGATCTCGCGCCGGATGCGGCCGGGGCGCGCGGCCAGAACCACCACCCGGTCCGACAGGAACAGCGCCTCGTCGACGTCATGGGTGATGAAGATCACGGTGACCTTGTGGTCCTCCCAGACCTGGAGCAGCAGCTCCTGCATCATGCCGCGGGTCTGGGCATCGAGCGCGCCGAAGGGTTCGTCCATCAGCAGGATGCGCGGCCGATAGACCAGCGCGCGGGCGATGGCCACGCGCTGGCGCATGCCGCCCGACAATTGCGCGGGATAGGCGCGTTCGAAGCCGCGCAGGCCCACCGCGGCGATGAAATGGGCCACGCGCTCGGATTTCTCGGCCGCGGGCAGGTCGGATTTCTCCAGCGCGAAGCGGATGTTGCCCTCGACCGTCATCCATTCGAACAGCGAATAGCCCTGAAAGACCACGCCGCGGTCGCGCCCCGGCCCGCGGATCGGGCGGCCGTCGATGCGCACCGTGCCGTCGCTGGCGTCCTCGAGCCCGGCCAGGATGTTCAGCAGCGTGGATTTCCCGCAGCCCGAGGTGCCCACGATCGACAGGAATTCGTTTTCGGCGACCGAAAGCGACACGCGGTCGAGCACCGGCACGGCCTTGCGGTCTACGGTGAAGGTCTTGGAGATGGCGTCGATTTCCAGCATCAGCGGCGGGTCCAGCGGAACAGGAGGCGGCCGGTGCGCTTGAAGGCGGCATCGGTCAGAAGGCCCAGGAAGCCGATGAACAGCGTCCCGAACAGGATCGTGTCGGTGGCCAGGTAGCGTTGCGCATCCATGATGCGCCGGCCCAGCCCGGTGTTGGCCGCGACCAGCTCGGCCACGACCAGATAGGTCCAGGTCCAGCCGATGGTGATGCGCAGCGTGTCCCAGATGCCGGGGCCGGCGGCGGGCAGGATGATGCGGGTCAGGATCTCGCGGTTGGAAAAGCCCAGCGTCTGGCCCGCGCGGATCAGGTTCATGTCGATGGTCTTGACGTTGTCCATGACCATCAGCACCTGCTGGAAGAAGGTGCCCAGGAACAGGATCAGGATCTTCTGGCCGTCGCCGATCCCCGCCCAGAGGATCGACAGCGGGATCAGCGCCACCACCGGCATGTAGCGCACCGTCGAGATCAGCGGCTCGAGCGCGCCCTCGATCAGGCGGAAATTGCCCATCAGGATGCCGATCGGCAGCGCCAGCACCGTGGCCGCCAGCCAGCCCACGGTGATGCGATAGATCGACACCGACGCATCGGCCCACAAGATGCCCTCGCGCGCCTGGCGCAGCCCTTCGGCCAGAACGTCGCCCGGACCGGGCAGGAACAGCGGGCGCACGAGCCCGAGCGCGGTCACCCCCCACCACAGGCCCAGAAGGACCAGCGGCACCAGGACGCCGGCAGCGGCGAAGATCGGGGCGGGGATGTCCCGGCGCAGGGACAGGAGGCGGCGTCTGGACATGGGGCGTGGCGGGGCCTTGGCGTTGCGTGTGGTGCGGAAACGGGGCGGCCGGGGGGGCCGTCTGGGGGCAGGGGCTTTGGGGCGCGGGCGCCCGTCCCCTTCGGTTGCGGCGGGGGCGGGGCCATTCGGAAGGGGCGGCGCTCACCGCCCCCCCTTTCACAGGATCGGGGTCACGGGACCGGCGTCACAGAACCGCCGTCATTGACCCGTCACGGCCTTGAGCGCGCCCAGGTCCAGAAGCTCGTCCTCGGTGGGTATGCGGGTGATCTCGTCGGGGTTCGTCTCCATCATGATGGCGCCGATCTCGGTCAGGGTCTGCTGGAAATCCCCGCTCAGGAAGGCCATGTTCTCGGCCGCATCATAAAGCCGGACACCCGCGAAGGCGGGGGCGAATTCTTCCATCGGGCTGCCCACGGCGCGCGCGATCAGGGCGCCGCCTTCCTCGGGGTTGTTGCGGATGAACTTCACCGCATCGTCCCAGGCGGCCACGATCCCCGCGGCTTCGGCCGGGTGCGCGGCCAGCCAGTCGCCGCGCGCGGTCAGCACGTCCGAGATCAGGCCGGGCTTCTCGGCCGCCGTGTAGAGCACCTTGAACCCTTCGGACTTGTTCAGCGCGGCCGAGATATAGGGCTCGTAGGTCACCGCGGCCTCGACATTGCCCGACAGCAGCGCAAGCCCCGCCTCCGAGGCGCCCATCGGCACATGCTCGATGTCGGCAAGGCGCATGCCGTTGACCTTGAGCGCGTAATTCATCAGCAGATCCGAGGTCGCCCCGGTCTCGAAGGCGACCTTGTGCCCGGCCAGATCCTTGATCGAGGACATGCTGTCGGGGGCGATGATCGCATCGGCCTCGAAGGACAGGTCCATGACCAGGAAGGCGGTCTGGTCGACGCCGGCATTCTGCGCCGCGATCATGGCATTGGTGCCGGCGGCGATCACGTCCAGATTGCCGGCCGCCAGCGCCGCGGTCATGTCGGCGTCCCAGTTGAAGTTCGACAGCGCCACATCGACGCCGTGATCGGCGAAGAAGCCCTTTTCCTCGGCAATCCACAGCGGGCCATAGCCCAGCCAGGGTTGCAGGCCCAGCTTGACCGTATCGGCCAGCGCCGCCGAGGCGGTGCCCGCCAGAAGAAGGGCGACCAGCCCCGTTTGAACCTTGCGCATCCGCGTGCTCCTCTGCTGTCCCGCGGCGGCCTGCTGCCGCCTTCCGGGGTGTCCTGCGGCGGCGTGACGCCGCGTTGTTGGGCATATGGTTACGGACTTTCGGCGGGGGCGTCCAGTTGGACGCCTGCGCGCCCGGCGTCGCGCTGGCCGCGGTCCCGCGCTCAGCCCGCCGCGGGCGCGGCGAAGATCCGCCCCAGCGTGTTCAGCAGAAGCTGCGCGGCCAGGATCGAGGTGACGCCGGCGTGGTCGTGATCGGGCGCCACCTCGACCAGGTCGATGCCCACGATCTGCCCCCGCCGCGCCAGCCCCGCGATCAGCTCGAGCCCCTCGTAATAGAGAAAGCCGCCGTGGCTGGGCGTGCCTGTCCCCGGCGCGATCGAGGGGTCGAAGCCGTCGATGTCGATGGTCAGGTAGTAGCGCGCCCCGGCCGGGATGCGCGCTAGCACGGCCTCGATCCCCAGCGCGCGGAGCTGGCGCACCGACAGGATGTCCGCGCCCATCTCGCGCGCGGCCACGAAGCCCTCGCGCGCGGTCGAGGACACGTTGCGGATGCCCAGCTGCGTCAGCCCGCTCACCCAGGGTTTCTCGGCCGCCCGGCGCATCGGGTTGCCATGGCCGCGGGTCACGCCGTGGCGCTCGTCCACGAAATCCAGATGCGCGTCGATCTGCACGATGTGGATCGGTGGCTGGTCGGAAAAGGCCTCGATGCAGGGGATGTTGATCGAATGATCGCCCCCCAGAACGACCGGTAGCGCGCCCGCGGCCAGGATCGCGCGCACGCCTTCCTCGATGGCGGCATGGCTGCGGATCGTGTCGGTATGCACGATGTCGGCGTCGCCGATGTCGACGATCTGCACGTTTTCCAGATAGGTGGTGTCGTCCTCGTGGTCATAGGCGCCGGCATGGCCGAAGCAGAACAGGGTCGAGGCCTCGCGGATGCCGCGCGGGCCAAAGCGCGCGCCGGCGCGGAACTGAGTGCCGCAATCATAGGGTGCGCCCAGCACGGCGACATCGGCCGCGATGGCGCCCCAGTCGGTGACCAGGGGCGATTTGGCAAAGGTGGGGATGCCGACGAAGGGCAGGTTGAGCCGCCCGCTTTCATATCCATGCGCCATGGGGTGTCCTTCCGCTGTCGTGCCCAGATCAGCACGGATCGCCGGCCCGGTCGAGAGGCGCGGGCGCCTGCGGGGCTCAGCCCTTGCGGTGCGCGTGGTGGCGGGCGTTACGGCGGGCGTGGCGTTGGGCGCGCCGATGGGCACGTCGATCGGCTCGGGCGGCGCGGTGGGCGCGGAAATGCGGCGTGTCGGGTTCGCGCAGGGTCAGCGTCAGCAGCGCGCCGAGCGCAAGGCAGATCGGCACCGCCGCCAGCGCGGCCGCATAATCGCCGCCCGTGGCATCGAGGATCGCGCCCACCAGCGGCTGGAAGATCAGCGCCGCGGCAATGGCGATGGCATTGACAAAGGCGGTCACGGTGCCGGCGCGGGCGCGGTCCTGGCCTTCCTTGGCCATGGCGAAGCTGAGCATCTGCACCCCGCCGGCAAGCCCCGCCACGAACAGAAGCGCCGAGATCGCCCAGACCGAGCCGATCGCGGTGAACAGCACCCCCGACCAGGCCAGCGCGGCGGCAAGGGTGCCGCCCGCCAGGATCCACTTGCGATGCCCCAGCCGGTCCGAGACCGCCCCCCACAGCACCGAACCGGCTGCCGTGCCCCAGAACACCATCGACACCGCCGTCTCGGCGCGCACGGCCGAAAGCGCGTGATCGGCCATCAGCTCGCCATTGCCCCACAGCGCGCCATAGACCGTCACCGGCATGTAGCCGAGCGCGCCCACGATCGCCACGCGCCAGACCTGCGCGTCGCGCAAGATCACCGCCAGCGGCCCCAGAACCGAACCCCGCACCGAACGATGCGTGACCCGGTCGCCCGCGCCGGGCGCGTCGCGCAACCCCACCACTGCCAGCGCCAGCACCGCCAGCCCCGCGATCCCGGTGCCGGTGAAGACCGCGCGCCAGCCCATCGCCTCGATCAGCGCGGTCAGCCAGATCGCGCCCATGGCCGTGCCCAGCATGCCGATGGCATTCACCGCCCCCGACAGCAGCGCGAATCTTTGCGGCGCGAACCAGTGGTTGACGACATAAAGCGCGCTGACGAAGGCAAAGGAGGCCCCGAAGCCGGTCAGAAGCCGCCCCAGATCGGCCCAGAGCGCCGAGGGTGCCGCCCCCACGATCATCATGCCGCCCGAACAGGACAGGATCGCCGGCAGCACGAAGCGCCGCGCGCCCCAGCGGTCCAGCGCCAGCCCCACCACGATCTGCATCGGCGCATAGACCCAGAAGAACAGGCTGGAGAACAGCCCGAATTCCGCGCGGCTGAGGCCCAGATCGGCGATCATCGCGGTGCTGGCCAGGCTGGGCGAGATCCGCGCGACATATTCGAAGAGGAAAAACAGCGCCACCGTAAGGAGCGAGGCCAGGGCAAGACGGGAGGAACGGGCGGGCATGGTGGCGGGTCTCGGGGCTCGGGTTGCGAAGACGGGGCGGGGCCGGAGAAGGGGCCCGGACAGGGGGGGGACGGACTGGGGGGGCGGACAAAAGGGATCGCCCGCACTCTAGCGCCCCGACCCGCAGCGCCAAGCGCAAAGCCCAGGGAACCGGCGGTTCCGCGCCGGTCCGGCAGGGCCGCGGGCAGGGTGCGCGGATAGGGGCCGCGGGCGGGGGGAGCCAAGTGCGGGGCGCAACGGACAGGGGGGGCTGGACCGGCGCGCGCCCTGGGGCCTGGGGCCCCCCGCGCCTTGGGGCGCCCCGCGCGGTGGCGGGTCGGACCCGCGCGGCTCAGCCCTTGCGGCGGCGTTTCACGCCCCCGCGCTGGCCGGGGCGGCCGGCGGTCGAGCGGCCTTTGGCCTGGGTTGCGGCCTCGACCGCGTCGTCGACGGCGGATTGACGGGCCAGCGGGTCGTCGGACACGGCCAGCTCCACCGCCTCGAGACGCTTGATCTCGTCGCGCAGGCGCGCGGCTTCCTCGAATTCCAGGTTCTCGGCGGCCTTGCGCATCTGGCCGCGCAGCCCCTCGAGATGGGCGGCCAGATTGGCCCCGACCATCGGCTTGTCCACCTTGGCGGTGACGCGCGCCATGTCGGTGTCGCCCTGATAGAGCCCGGCCAGAACGTCCTCGACATTCTTGCGCACGGTCTGCGGCGTGATGCCATGTTCGGTGTTGTAGGCGATCTGCTTGGCGCGGCGGCGGTTGGTTTCCTCGATCGCGCGGCTCATCGAGCCGGTGATCTTGTCGGCATACATGATCACCCGGCCATCGGCGTTGCGCGCAGCCCGCCCGATCGTCTGGATCAGCGAGGTCTCCGAGCGCAGGAACCCTTCCTTGTCGGCATCGAGGATCGCCACCAGCCCGCATTCGGGAATATCGAGCCCCTCGCGCAAGAGGTTGATCCCCACCAGCACGTCAAAGGCGCCCAGCCGCAGATCGCGCAGGATCTCGATCCGCTCGATCGTGTCGATGTCGGAATGCATGTAGCGCACGCGGATGCCCTGTTCGTGCAGGTATTCGGTCAGATCCTCGGCCATGCGCTTGGTCAGCGTGGTGCACAGCACCCGCAGCCCCTTCGCGGCGACCTTGCGGATCTCGTCGAGAAGGTCGTCGACCTGCGTCTCGACGGGGCGGATCTCGACCTCGGGGTCCAGAAGGCCGGTCGGGCGGATCACCTGTTCGGTGAAGACACCGCCGGCCTGTTCCAGCTCCCAGGCGGCGGGGGTGGCCGAGACGAAGACCGATTGCGGGCGCATCGCGTCCCATTCCTCGAACTTCAGGGGGCGGTTGTCCATGCAGGAGGGCAGCCGGAAGCCATGCTCGGCCAGGGTGAACTTGCGCCGGTAGTCGCCGCGATACATGCCGCCGATCTGGGGCACGGTGACGTGGGATTCATCGGCAAAGACGATGGCATTGTCGGGGATGAACTCGAACAGCGTCGGCGGCGGCTCGCCCGGCGCGCGCCCGGTCAGATAGCGCGAGTAATTCTCGATGCCGTTGCACACGCCCGTGGCCTCGAGCATCTCGAGGTCGAAATGCGTGCGCTGTTCCAGCCGCTGGGCCTCGAGAAGCTTGCCCTCGTCGGTCAGTTGCCGCAGCCGCTGCGCCAGCTCCGCCCGGATGCCCTTGACCGCCTGCTGAAGCGTGGGGCGCGGGGTGACATAGTGGCTGTTGGCATAGATGCGGATCTGCTCGAACGTGTCGGTCTTCTGCCCCGTCAGCGGGTCGAATTCGGTGATCGCTTCCAGCTCCTCGCCGAAGAAGGAAAACCGCCAGGCGCGATCCTCGAGGTGGGCCGGCCACAGGTCCACCGTGTCGCCCTTGACCCGGAAGGCCCCGCGCTGGAAGGCCGCATCCAGGCGCTTGTATTGCTGGGCCACCAGATCGGCCAGGAACTTGCGCTGCTCGAACAGGTCGCCGACCTTCAGATCCTGGGTCATCGCCGAATAGGTCTCGACGCTCCCGATGCCGTAGATGCAGCTGACCGAGGCCACGATGATCACGTCGTCGCGTTCCAGAAGCGCCCGGGTCGCCGAATGGCGCATCCGGTCGATCTGTTCGTTGATCTGGCTTTCCTTCTCGATATAGGTGTCCGAGCGCGGCACATAGGCCTCGGGCTGGTAGTAATCGTAGTAGCTGACGAAATACTCGACCGCGTTCTCGGGGAAGAAGCCCTTGAATTCGCCGTAAAGCTGGGCGGCCAGCGTCTTGTTGGGCGCCAGGATGATGGCGGGGCGCTGGGTGGCCTCGATCACCTTGGCCATGGTGAAGGTCTTGCCGGTGCCGGTGGCGCCCAGAAGCACCTGCGCGCGCTCCCCCGCATCGACCCCCGCGGCCAGTTCGGCGATGGCGGTGGGCTGATCGCCGGCGGGCGAGAATTCCGAATGCATGACGAATCGCTTGCCGCCCTCGAGCTTGGGGCGGGTCAGCACGTCGGGGCGCGGTCCGGGGGCGTTGGTGTTGTTGTGCGGCATGGGACTCGGGGCTGGTTGGGCCGGAACAGTATGGTCCGTTTTTGTTCCAGCGCAACGGCTTAGCGGAAGTGTGAACGCGGGGTTAAGAAGTATGTCCACTTTTAGACGCGATAACAATGGCTTGTGGTAAATTCTGCTTGCGACTCGTGGTAAATGTTCGTATGTTGTTCTTGCAAGCAGCAGTTCGCTGCCGACCGGCGCATCACCCCCACCCCTCGCTCCCCCAGCCGGTCGGCAGCACCTTGCAAAAACCCCCTGAAGGCCCGCCGCAACCGGCGGGCTTTTTTCGTTGCCTGCTACGGTTTGGGGCGGCCCTGTCTCCTTTGGCCGCCGGGCGAAAGGGGGGCGATGTGGTGGGGGGCGTTGCTGTCGCGGGCTGCATTGCTGTCACGTGGGGGCGTGCGCCCGCCGGGGGGCCTGCGCTGCGCTGTCGCTTTGCAGGGGGCGCGCGGGAATGATCCTGTGGCAGACAGCCCGCGGGGTGAGTCGTTTCACCTTCCGTCCAAGGGCTGGATCCGCGGCCCGTCCCGTTGCGGCAGGCCTCTGCGTGGGGGCTGCGCGCACCCATGTCTTCCCATTGTATGCAACGGCACGCACATTTGACGCGGCGCACGCGTTTTCTGCATGCAATGGTATTCCGAAGCCTTGCGCGGGCCCCGCATCCTCCCCATATTGAGCCGGCAAACGGGAGGACAGGGAGAAGTCAATGCGCGCGCGTATCTACAAACCGGCCCGCACCGCCACCCAATCCGGCACCGCCCGCACCCATCGCTGGCTTCTCGAGGTCGAACCCGCCGAGGCCCGCGAACTGGATCCGTTGATGGGCTGGGTCGGTTCGGGCGACACGCCGGCGCAGGTGCGGCTTCGGTTCCGCACCCGCGAGGAAGCCGAGGCCTATGCCCGCAGCCACGGCTACGAGGTCGACGTTCTGCCCGCGCATGAGCGCGCGCCGACCATCCGCCCGATGGGCTATGGCGACAATTTCGCGCATTCGCGCCGGATGCCCTGGACGCATTGACCACGGATGCCGGCTGTGCGACGTCGCTCGGGAGAGGCGGCGCCGTCCGGCGGGCCGCGGGGCATGGACGCAGGGGGCAGGTTGATGATCCGGATCGCGCGGGAATCGCCCGTTCAGGATGAGTTGGCGCTTTTGCATGAGCGCCACACCTGGGCGATGCATGTCGACACGCCGCCCGAATCCATCCACATGCTGCCGGCCTCGGCGCTGGCGGCGCCGGGCATTGATTTCTTCGTCATGCGCGAGGGGGATCGTCCGGTCGGGATGGGCGCGTTCAAGCGGATCGGGCCGGATCACGCCGAGATCAAGTCGATGCATGTGCTGTCCGAGATGCGCGGGCGCGGTCTGGCGCGGCGGCTTCTCGATCATCTGGTCGCCGAGGCGCGGGCGGCGGGGATCGGGCGGCTCAGCCTCGAGACCGGCGCCCAGCCCAGCTTTTCTGCTGCACGCGCGCTCTATCTGGCGGCGGGTTTTACGGAATGCGGCCCCTTCGAGGGCTATCGCCCCGACCCCAATTCGGTCTTCATGACACGGCAGATCTGAGAGCCTGCGCGCGCGTCACTGCACCCAGACCTCAAGTTCCGGCAGGTCGGTCAGCCCCAGCCCCAGAAGCCGCATCGCCGGCAGCGAGATCTGCCCGCCGTCGCCATCGCCGCCGGGCAGGGGGCGCAATTCGACCTGCGCGCGGGCGCCCGTGGCCGGGTCCACGATCAGGCCGGGCCGCGGGGCCGAGACCAGCGTCGTGGCCAGCCAGAAGCCCGGATCGGTGGGGTCGCCCAGGCTGGCCAGCGTGGTGCCCAGCCGGGCCTGGGCGGCCTGCGGGGCGCGGGCGGCGGCTGCGCGCTGGGCGGCGGTGGTGGTGTCATACTCCTCGGCGCTGCGGGCCGCGGCCGGGGGCGGGGGCGCGGCAACCAGGGGCGCGGTCTCGGGGGGCGCGCTCTCGGGCGTCGTGGCGGGGCCCGGCGGCGGGGTGCCGCGCAGGTCGAGCCCCGCGCAGCCCGCCAGCAGCGCAGCGCCCAGAAATGCGGGGATCAGAAGTGTGGGGATCAGACGCGCGGAACCCGGGATGGAACGGATCGGAAGCGGCATGATTTCCCCGCGCGGCTGGTGATCGACACTTCCCGAGGCTAGCCCAGCCCCCGGCCGCGGTCCAGCGCGACGGCCCGCCCTTGGCGCTTACCGCCCTTGGCCCTTGTGGCGCTTGCCGGGCGGGGCGGGGCAGCCTACCTTCCGGACATGAAAGCCCCTGCCGCCCCCGTGTCCGATCCTGATGGTGCCGCTGCCGCAGCGGCCCTTGCCGATGATGCGGGCGCCGGGCCGGTCCTGCGCGACCCCTTCGGCCGCGAGATCCGCTATCTGCGCCTGTCGGTCACCGATCGCTGCGACCTGCGCTGTTCCTATTGCCTGCTGCCCGATGTCCGTTTCGTGCCGCGCGCCGAACTGCTGAGCCTCGAGGAACTGGACATTCTGGCCAGCGGCTTCGTGGAACTGGGGGTGCGCAAGCTGCGCATCACCGGGGGCGAACCGCTTGTCCGGCGCGGGATCGAGGGGCTGTTCGGGGCGCTGTCGCGGCATGTGGTCTCGGGCGCGCTCCAGGAACTGACGCTGACCACCAATGCCACGCAGCTTGCGCGCCATGCCGCCATGCTGGCCGACAACGGGGTGCGGCGGATCAATGTCTCGCTCGACACGCTGGACCCCGCGCGCTTTGCCGCGATCACGGGGGCGGATGTGCTGCCGGCGGTGCTGGCCGGGATCGCGGCGGCGCGGGCGGCGGGCATTGCGGTCAAGCTCAATGTCGTGGCCTTGCGCGGCCTGAACGAGGGCGATCTCTTTCCGCTGGTCGAATATTGCGCCGCGGAAGGGATGGATCTGACCTTCATCGAGGTCATGCCCATGGGCGACATGCCGCCTGCGGCGCGGCTCGATCGCTTCTGGCCGCTGGGGGATCTGCGCGCGCGTCTGGCCGGGCGCTATACCGTGACCGAGGACGAACACCACCGCACCGGCGGGCCTGCGCGCTATGTCCGGCTGCGCGAGACCGGCCAGCGCATCGGCTTCATCACCCCGCTGACCGGCAATTTCTGCGAAGGCTGCAACCGCGTGCGGGTCGATTGCCGCGGCCAGCTTCACCTGTGCCTGGGCCGCGAGGAACAGGCCGATCTGCGCGGCGCCTTGCGCACGGGCGGCCCCGAGGGGCTGCGCAGCGCGATCCGCGCGGCCATCGCGCGCAAGCCCGCCGCGCATGGGTTCGACTATTCCGACGGCAAGGTCGCCGGCACCATGCCCCGCCCGATGAGCCACACCGGCGGCTGAGGCTTAGCTGCCGCGATAGGTCGAATAGCCGTGCGGCGACAGCAGCAGCGGCACGTGATAATGCGCGCTGGCGTCGGTGACGCGGAAGCGGATCGGGATCTCGTCCAGGAAATCGCGCATCTCGGCCATGTAGCCGGCATGTTCGAACCAGGGGCCGGCGTGGAACACCAGCTCGTAGATCCCGGTGTGAAACTCGCCCGCAGGCAGGATCGCCATGTCGGTGCGCCCGTCGGCATTGGTGCGCGCGCTGTGCAGCGGCCGCCGCCCGCCGTCAAGCCGGAACAGCTCGATCAGCAGGCCTTGCGCGGGGCGCCCGCGCGTCGTGTCCAGAACATGGGTGCTGAGCCAGCCGCTCATCCTGGGGCTCCTTCGTGCGTGACCTTTGCCCCGGACTATGCGCCGGGCGCGCCCGAAGGCCAAGCCCCAGCCTGGCCAGCGCCCCCTCCGGTGCGCCGGTTCCCGACATGTCGGATTCCCGACCGCCTGTCGTGGCTGTGACACAATCGACGCCCCGTGCGGGGGGTGGCCCGCCTGCCGCGCGCCCGTCCGGCCTTTGTCACAAGGGGCGGGCGGGCTTGGCATGGCGCGTGCTTAACCCATCCTGAACGACAGGAAGGACGACAGCCATGGGTGAACTCCCCCCCTCTGCCGACAATATCGTGGCGCTCGACACGGCCCGCTCTGCCCCGCAAGAGGCGCTCGACAAGGCCATGTCGAAAAGCGGATGCGGCGCGTCCTCCTGCGGATCTTCGGCCGGGCCCGAGGGCATGGACCCCGAAACCTGGGCCAAGGTGAAGGATCACCCCTGCTATTCGGAAGAGGCGCACCATTACTTTGCGCGGATGCATGTCGCCGTGGCGCCGGCCTGCAACATCCAGTGCAATTACTGCAACCGCAAATATGATTGCTCGAACGAAAGCCGCCCCGGCGTGGTCTCGGAACGGCTGAGCCCGGAAGACGCCGCGCGCAAGGTGCTGGCCGTCGCGCGCGAGGTGCCGCAGCTTTCCGTTCTGGGCATCGCCGGGCCGGGGGATGCGGCCTTCGACTGGAAGAAGACCCGCGCGACCTTCGATCTGGTCTCGAAAAGCCTGCCCGACATCAAGCTGTGCCTGTCCTCGAACGGGCTGTCGATCCCGGACCATCTCGACGAGCTGGTCGACATGCGCGTCGATCACGTCACGCTGACGATCAACGCGCTTGATCCCGAGATCGCCGCCAAGATCTATCCCTGGGTCTATTTCAAGGGCCGCCGTCACACCGGCATCGCCGGCGCGCGCATCCTGCTCGAGCGGCAGATGGAGGCGCTCGAGGGGCTGGTCGCGCGCGGCATCCTGGTCAAGGTGAACTCGGTCATGATCCCCGGCATCAACGACGCGCACCTGCGCGAGGTCAACAAGGTGGTGAAGGCCAAGGGCGCCTTTTTGCACAACATCATGCCGCTGATCTCGGACCCGGCGCATGGCACGCATTTCGGCCTGACCGGCCAGCGCGGCCCGACCACGGCCGAGCTGAACGCGCTTCAGGATGCCTGTTCGGACGGCGCGAACCTGATGCGCCATTGCCGCCAGTGCCGCGCCGATGCGGTGGGCCTGCTGGGCGAGGACCGCGGTCAGGAATTCACCCTCGACAAGCTGCCCGAGGTGATCGAGGACGACCCCGAGACCCGTCAGCTCTATCGGGAATGGGTCGCCTCCGAGCGCGAGGATCGCCGCGCCGCCGCCCGCGCCGCCGAGGAAAGCCTGGCCCCGCAGGAGGCCCCCGTCCTGATCGCGGTGGCCACCAAGGGCGGCGGGCGCGTCAACGCCCATTTCGGCCATGTCACCGAATTCCAGGTCTATGCCGCCGAAGCCGGCGCGGTGCGTTTCGTCGGCCACCGCCGGGTCGACAATTACTGCCTGGGCGGGCATGGCGACAGCGACCGTCTGGACGAGATCATTCGCGTGCTCGACGGTGTGCCGGTGGTGTTGTGCTCGCGCATCGGGGACGCCCCGCGCGAGAAGCTGGCCGCCGCGGGGATCGACGTCGTGGACGCTTATGCGCAGGACTACATCGAGACCGCCGTGGCCGCGGCGGCGCGCGATCGTGCCCAGGCGCAGGCCTCGCGCCGCGCCTGAGATCCCCGGCAAGCCAAAGGAGTGACCCCATGGCTTACAAGATCGTCACCGAGACCTGCACCGTCTGCGGCGCCTGCGAGTTCGAATGCCCCAATGCGGCGATCCGGTTCAAGAAGGGGGCCTATGTGATCGACCCGAAACTGTGCACCGAATGCGACGGTGACAAGCCACGCTGCGCCGCGGTCTGTCCGGTGGCCGATACCTGCGTGCCGGCGGCCTGACCATGACCGATGGCCCCGAGCCCCTCGACTGGCAGGGCGCCGCGATCGACTGCGGCAGCTGCGCGCACGAGTCGCTCCGGGGGCTGGGGCTGTGCGGGCAGGGCTGGGCCTGCCTGAACGACCGCTACACCAAGCGGATCGAGCGGTTCTTCCTGCTCAACCCCGATCTGGCCGACGGGATGCTGAGCCATCCCTATTTCGAGGTCCGCGCGCAGGCTGCGCGCCGGGCCACCCTGTTCCGGCTGCCGGCGCTTCTGGACGATCCCGACCCGGGCGTGCGGGCGGTCGCGCTTTTGCGGCTGCCCGCGACCCAGGCCCGCACCCGGATCAAGGATCCCGACCGCACCGTGCGCGTGGCCGTGGCCCACCGTCTGCCGCCCGATGCGCTGGGGCCGCTGATGGATGACGAGGACGCCTATGTCCGCCAGGTCGCGGTCAGCCGTTGCGACACCGGCCTTCTGCCGACGATGGTGCGCGACCCCGATGCCGGCGTGCGCAAGGTCGTGGCGCGTCGGATCGGCGCCGACTGGCTGGTCCACATGATGAACGACCCCGACCCGCTGGTGCGCCGTCTTCTGGCGCCGCGGCTGGGGGCGGCGGGCCAGGCGCGTCTGGCCACCGACCCCGATCTGCGCGTGCGCCATGCCGTGGCCGAATGCGCCGGTGCCGAGGTGGCGCTGACGCTGGCGCTCGACCCCGAACCCCCGGTGCGCGAGGCCGCCCGTGCCCGTCTGGCCGAACTGGGCCTGCCGCAGGGGTTCGCCCCCGCCGAGGAAACCCCTGCAACGCCCATCCCCACAACGCCCATCCCCACAACGTCCATCCCCACTGCTGCTGCCCCCGCGCCGACGCCGCCGGCCGCCGCGGTTCCCGCCCGATCCGAGGCTCGATCAGAGGAGAGCGAGAATGACTGACCCCGTGGCCCCCGCCGCCGATCGTCCCGAAGATGCGATCGAGGTCTATGATCCCCCGGCCTATCAGCCCGGCGACAAGGTGCAGGCGCGCATCAGCGTGCGCAACGACGGCACCGTCTGGGGGGTCGATATCGGCGAGATGGTCGTGCACAAGGGCGACGTGGGCTATGTCCGCGACATCGGCACCTTCCTGCAACGCTATTACATCTACGCCATCGACTTCATCGACCGTGGCACCATCGTCGGCATGCGCGCCAAGGAGCTGGTGCCGGACGGCGCGCCCCTGACCCGCGAGGCCTCGCGCGCGCATGCCAGCGCCGCGGCGGTGCCGCAGGACTGATCCGCCCCCCTGAAAAAGACGCCTCTCGATCTGCCGTTGCACGACCGACCCCTGAACAGGAGCCCGACATGAAAGTGATGATCCGCGAAACCCCCAAGGGCCTCGAGGCCTATGTCGCCAAGAAAGACCTCGAGGAAATGATCGTCGAGCAGGAAAAGCCCGAACTCTGGGGCGGCTGGGCCAAGCTGAGCAACGGCTGGGTGTTCGACATGCCCGCCTTCGACACGCCGCCCAAGCTGCCGATCACCGTCGAGGCGCGCAAGCGCGCGGAGGAATGACCATGGCCGATGCGCTGGACGAGGTGGTCGCCGGGCTCTCTGCGGGCCGGCTGATCCCCTATGTGGGCGCGGGGGCCGCGGCCCTGACGCCCGGCGGCGGGCCGGCCGATCCGGCCGCGCTCTGCGCCGCGATCGAGGCCGAGGTGCGCCCGCCGAAGCGCGCGGCCGGCAATCTCTGGGCGGTGGCGCAATTCGTCGAGAGCCGCCGTTTCCGCGCCAAGCTCGAGGAGATCGTGCAGCGCGCCTTTGCCGGCGCGCCGGGGCCGAACCCGCTCTGGGACCGTCTGGTTGCGCTGCGCCCGCCGATGATCGTCGATGCCTGGTATGACGGCGCCGCGATTGCCGCGCTGCGCCAGGCCGGGGTCAACTGGGGCTGGGTGCAGGGCACCGCGCGCCAGGAACAGGGCAGCACCGATTGGTGGCGCGCCTATGACAGCGCAGGCCAGCCCTGCAAGGGCGCCGATCCGTCCTGGGAGGTTCTGCTCTACAAACCGCATGGCCTTGTCGCGCCGGGATATTCCTTCCTGCTGTCGGACAGCGATTACGTCGAGGTCCTGACCGAGATCGACATCCAGACCCCCATCCCCGAGGCGGTGCAGACCCTGCGCACCGGCCGCGGCTTCGTCTTCATGGGCACGCGCTTCGATGACCAGACCCTGCGGATCTTCGCGCGCCAGATCATGAAACGCTCGGGCGGGCCGCATTTCGCGCTGATCGAGGGCGCGCTGACCCGGATGGAGGAGCGCTTCCTCGAGGAACTGGGCATCACCCGGATCGACGCGCCGCTGGCCGCGCTGCTCGACCGGCTGTCCCAGCCCGCCTGAGGCGCCTGAAACGTCTGCGCGGCACGCGCGCCCCGGCCCGTCGGATCGGCGGGGCGGGGCCGCTCTGTCGTCAGCCCCTTTCGGGGGCGGGGACGATCTCCAGCAGACCATGCGCGCACAGACGCTCGGCGATCTCGGCGCAGTGGAAAATGTCCGCGCCGATCAGCTCGGCCATCTCCAGCAGGTCCATCTGCCCGTCGGCATAGGCCAGGATGTTCATCATCACCCGCACCTGAATGCCCGATTCGCGCGTGCTCAGCGTGGGATAAAGCCCGCGCTTGCCCAGCTGCGGCTCGCCCGGCAGGGTGGCGCGATAGGTCCGGTTGGCCTCGAGCGCGCGGATCGCGGCCTGCATCATCGCCAGCCCGCCCTCAAGCCCCGTGGGCGTGACCAGATCGAGATCGTCGAGCGAGGTGTGGTATTCCGGGTAGGTGGCGTATTTCGAGCGCATGATCGACACCACCGGCAGATCGACCCGCGGGCTGCAATACTGGCGCTCGTCGCTGCCGCGCTCGAGGAAGGAATAGGCCGTGTAGCCCGGCGCGAACCGCTCCAGCACATGCCGCGCGGCGCGGTCGGCGACGGTGCCCCCCCGGCGCGAGGGCATGAACGACCAGGCGCGGTCATCGCCCAGGCAGGTCAGCACGAAACCGGCATGGGTGCGGGCCTTCATCTCGTCCATGTGGCGGCTGAGATAGATGATCGCGCCGATGGTTTCGGGGACGAAGACGAAGCGGTAGGTGAAGCGCCGCGGCCGGTCCGCCAGCCAGCGCGCCAGCGCCGTGGCCACCGCCGGGCCTGACAATTCGTTGTTGGCCATCATCGGGTGGCAGATGTAGGTCGAGATCAAGATCTCGCGGTCGCTTTCGCCCGGCAACACAAGATCGGCATAGTTCAGCACGCCCGGCTTCAGATCGGCGTCGATCACCGCGCGATAGCGGCCGGGGCGCAGCGCGTCGCGCTGGCGCTGGCTGAGACAGAAGCCCCAGCGCCGCTTGTAATACGAGGTCACATAGGGAATGGCCTCGGGCTGGTCGGGCAGGGAATAGAGATGCTCTTGCAGCGTCTCGAGATCCATCCAGGCATCGACCGGCTCGGAATAGCCCAGCACATGCAGCCCGTGATCGTCGAGGTCGATGACCCGCGCGCCGGTCTCGGTCTCGACATGGGCGGCGCGCAGCGTCCATTCGTCGGGCACGGTCCAGTCCAGCGCCTCGGTCCCCGAGGCGATCTCGTGGATGTCGAGGCCCGGCATCAGTTCGGCCAGATAGTCCAGGGTCTGGCGCACGCCGGGGCCCGACAGGCTGCGCCGGATCGGGAAGAGATCGCGCACCCAGCCGTGCATGGTGGCGCCGATGCCGGCCGGTTCGGCCTGAAGCGGCGCGCTCATGGCGCATGTCCCGCGGTCAGAAGGCGCGGATGATCGGCCAGTTGCCCGGCCAGGAAGTCGCGCGCGGCGCGGGCGCGCTGGGCCACGATCTGCCCGCGGCCCAGGTTCACCCGGCGGCTGATCCCGGCGGCAAGGCAGGCGTCGTGCCAGGCCTCGAATTTCGGCACCGCCTGCGGGTCGTCCAGCGCGCGGCCCGAATAGACCACCTGCGCCGGGCGCGCCACGCCCCGATCGACGATGGTGCCCGCCATCGGGATGTCGCTGCGGTAGGGCACGCCCAATTCGCGTTCGACCCAATGCAGATAGGTCGAGCCGCTGTCGAAGTTGAGATTGCAGATCATCGCATCGGCCGCGTGCAGCCGCGCCCAGATGCTGTCGGGGCCAAAGCAGACCGGCCCCACATCCGCGCAGAGCGCCGCGGCCTGTCCACCCGTGGCCACGACCGACAGCATCGGATCGACCGAGCGCACGCCGGTTCCCTGCGTGATGAGGGCATTGCCCATCCCCGAGGTGGTCGAGAGGCTGTTTTGCACATCAAACAGCTTCTCGGCCTTGTCCGAGCCGAAGGAATAGGTGAAGGCGGGCAGGACCAGCGTGCCGTCGGGGCCCAGCACCTCGGCAAAGGCGCCCAGCATGACCGCGATCAGATCCTCCATCGTGGCCGCGCCCTCGACCCGGCCGAAGAAGGCGATGTTGGCATGGCTGAAGACGGTCATGCCCGGTTCCAGCCCGGCCTCGGCCAGCGCGGCGACGATCTCGGCGCGGGTGATCATGCCGCGCCTGTCAGCTCGGCCACCACCTCGGCCAGCCCGGCGATGGTCTGAAGCCGCCGGTCCTGAAACGCCTCGGGCGTGAAGGAAAAGCCGAACTGGCCTTCGGCGTCCAGCAGCAGGTTCATCAGCGCCATGGAATCGAGACGCCCCGAGGTGAACAGGTTTTCCTGCCGCTGCGCCTCGGGCGTCAGCGCGGCAAAGCCCGGATCAATGCGCGCCACATAGTCCGACGCCCAGCTCTCGACTGCGTTCATCGCCCGTCTCCCCCGCTCAATCCGCCACGATCGCCACCGCGCGCACCGGCGCGCCATCGCCCTCGGCGATCTTGATCGGCAGGGCCGACAGGATGAAATCGCCCGGCGGGATCTGCGCCAGATTGACCAGATATTCCAGGATCGCCGTGCCGCCGCCCAGCAAGATGGTGTGGTTGGGCGAGTCCTTCTCGGCGCCGCGGCCGTTGCGCGGATCGTCGGGCATGGGGGCATCGAAGCCCACCAGCTTCACCCCCTGCGCCACCAGCCAGCGGCAGGCGTCCTCGGACAGATAGGGGTGGTGGGAATAATATTCGAGATTGTCGAGCCGGCGCTCCCAGTCATAGCGGAACAGGATACGCGGCGGGAAATCGGCGCCGATGCGCGCCTGAAGCATCTCCAGCGTGATCTCGGTCTTGTCGGGCAGGTCCGTGAAATCGAGCACCCGCGCCGGCCCGTGGTAAAGGTCGAGGTCGGTCTTCTCGATCGTGGTGCCGGCCTTCACGAAATGGCGGGGCGCATCGACATGGGTGCCGGTATGCGTGCCCAGCACGATCTTGCGGGTCTCGCGGCCCTCGACCTCGAAGCGGCCCAGCTGGGTGATTTCCACCACCGGGTGCCAATGGACGGGAAAGGTCATCAGCCCCTCGCGGAGCGTCATGGTCAGGTCGATGATCATGTCTGGGGTTCCACCAATTCGACAAAGGGCCCCTGGCCGGGCAAGGCCATCGTGATGCGGCAGGGCTTGTGGGCGACGGTCAGGCTAAAGGATCGGCTGGAGCCGCGCAAGGCGGTGGCCAGGGCCGGGGGTAGGGCGGCGGGGGGTAGGGCGGCGCCGGTGCCGCGCGCCATCAGCGCCAGGCAGGCGCAGCCGCGCTGATCGAGGCGCGGCACCACGGCCCAGCCCGGTGCCGGGCGGCGCGGCAGCGGGATCAGCCGGGCCTGAAGCGCGGGCAGGGGCGTCAGCAGCGACCAGAGCCCGCGCGCGGGATCGGCGCGAAAGCGCAGCGCCGCCAGCAGATCCGCGGGGGCGGCGTCGGCATCATGGGGCAGCACGCAGGCGTGCAGGCCGGGGGCCTGCGTGCTGTCGAGCCACAGGAAGGTCAGCTTCAACACCGGGTCATGAAAGGCGCGCGGGCGCGCATCAAGCGCCCGTTCCAGCGCCGGCCAGGCCTCGGGGGCCAGCGGCAGCTCCGCCGCCGCGACCGGGGTCCAGTCGGCCAGCGGGGCGGGCCCGCGCAAGACCGGGATCAGGGCCGCGCTCTGCTCGGTGCCCAGCGCGCCGTGATCGAGCAGCTCGATCGCCATCGCGCCCTCGGCCGCCAGCGCGCGGATATGGTGGCGCGGCTGGTAATGGTCAAGAAAATCGGCCTTGTCGGGGTGGTTCTCCAGCGCGGGTTCGTCGAAGCGCAGGCCATAGCCCAGCCGTTCCAGGCGCGCGCTGGCCCCCGCAATGTCGTCGGTGCCCAGCGCGATATGGCTCAGCCCCAGGATCACGCCGCCCCCTCCGCCGCGGCCAGCGTTTCGCGCAGGGCCGCGCGGCGGATCTTGCCCGTTGGCCCCAGCGGCAGCGCCGCGATCTGCGCGCGCGCGTCCAGCTGCGCGCGTCCGGGGCCCTGCGCCACGATCTGGCGGGCGCGGGCCCAGATCTCGTCATCCTCGGGGCGCGCGGTCGCGCCCTCGAAGACCAGAACCACCTTCTGGCCCAGCGTGGCATCGGGCAGGCCGGTGACGCAGAAGCCCCGCCCCTTGAACAGCGGCGCCAGCGCGCGTTCGATCTCGATGGGATTCACGTTGACGCCGCCGCGCAGGATGATGTCGTCGCTGCGGCCCAGGATCGACAGGATCCCGTCCTCGAGCGCGCCCAGATCGCTGGTGGCAAAGACCGGCTCGGGCGGGATCAGCGCGCCCTCGACCAGATAACCCAGGAAGGCATGCGGGGTGGAAAAGCCCAGCCGCCCGTCGGCATCGAGATGGACCCTCACGCCGTCGAGCGGGCGGCCGACACTGCCGAAATGGGGCTGGCCCGGATCGTCGACCGAGATATAGAGCAGCTCGGACAGCCCGTAGGATTGCAGCGGCGCCATCCCGTAGCTGTCCAGAAACGCCTGTGCGTCGCGCGCGGCCATCGCCCCGGTTCCCACGAACAGCCGCCGAAAGCCCGCGGGCAGCACCTTGTCGCCGCGATCGAGCCGCATCACCAGCGACAGCATCGTCGGCGAGAGCCAGAGCGCGGTGATCCCCTCCTCGGCCACGCGCGGCCAGAAGCGCAGCGCGGTGGGGGTGCCGAAGGCCGCGTCGATGACCACCGACGCCCCGGCCGCAAGCGGCGCCAGAAGGCCATTGAAGATGCCGGCCATGTAATACATCGGCATGACGTTCAGGAAGCGGTCGCCCGCGCCGATCCCGGTCTGGCGGTTGAAGGCCGCGGCGCATCCCAGGAAGCTTTCCGCGGCATGCAGAATGCCCTTGGGCGCCCCGGTCGAGCCGCTGGTGAAGGTCAGCGTGAAGGGCGTCTGCGGTGCCAGATCGGGGGCGGGGTGCGCGGGGCTGGCCGCGGCCGCCTCCAGGGTCAGGGGCGTGGCGCCTTCGGGGCAGGGGGTGGCGGCGCTGATGATGGCGCGTGCGCCCAGCCCCGCGGCCAGATCGGCAAGCGCCTGCGCTTCGGCATTGGCCGGTTGCAGGCAGAGCGTGATCCCGTGGCGCAAGGCCGCCAGCAACAGAAGCGCCGCCTCGAGCCGGTTGTCGAAGACCGCGACCACGCGGTCGCCGCGCTGCACGCCCTGCGCCGCGAGCCAGCCCGCCACCCGGTCCGTGAGGTCGGGCAGATCGCGCCCGGTGACGCTGCGCCGCAGGCCCCCCGACAGGTCGGTCAGAACCGCGTCCTCGCGCCCGGCGAGACGGTCGAAATAGCGCGCGATCAGCTCCGACATCGCCCGGTCCCCCTCAGAGGTCTTCCTGTTCGTTGCCGAAATACTGGGTCAGCGGGAAGCGGTGGCGGAAGCCGCGTGCCGCGCTGGCGTCGCGCAGGGCCTCGGCCTTGGCGCGCACCAGGGCCTCGGGGGCCTCGGACTGGTTGTCCTTGCAGACCTCGATGATCAGAAGCCGCGGATCGACGTCAAAGTCGATGGCATTGCGCCGGATCACGTCCATGTAGGACGAATGGAACCCCGCATAGCCGCAGATCAGGTCCACGCTGTCATGGCCCACCTGCGACAGCAGCGGGCGGACCTTTTCCTCGGCCGCATCCAGCAGCGCGATCAGGTCGATATGGCCCAGCTTGCCCTCGCGCTGCATCAGCGCCACGAAATGTTCGGTCATGGTGTTGCCGGTGCACCGCCCCATCCCCTGAAGCGAACAGTCGATGATCTGCGCGCCGCATTCCTCGGCGGCCAGCGCATTGGCCATGGCCAGGCCGAGGTTGTTGTGGGCGTGAAAGCCGAAGGCCAGATCGCCGATGCGCTCGCAATACTGGCGCACGCGGCGGGGCGTCATGTTGCCGGCCGAGTCGACCACATAGACGTAATCGGCGCCGGTCCTGACCACGTCGCGGGCGGCCTGTTCGAAGAGGAGGGGCTCGCGCGCATAGGATTTCATGAAGTTGACGCAGACCATCATGTCCGCGGATTTGGCCTTCTCGATGAAGGGATGGACCTTCTGATAGGCGTCGATCGACACGCCGAAGCGCAGGAAGCCCATGCCGTGGTCGATGCAGGCATCCAGATGCGACAGATCGCAGATGCCGGGAATGGCGAACATCCCCCACAGCGCGTTCTGCACCGCGCCGGCGGTGGCGGCCATGTAGCCTTCGTCGGTTTCGGCGGCCATGCCCTGCCCATGCGGGCCGGCGTTCAGCCCGACGCCGTGGCCGACCTCGATCAGGTCGATCCCGGCGCGGTCGAGCTCGCCCGCGATATCGGCGGTCTGTGCGGCGGTGAAGCCGAAATTGATGACATAGGAGCCGTCGCGCAGCGTCGTGTCGAGTATCTTCATGCCCGTCCCCCCGTTCTTGCCCGGCCCCAAAGGCCCCGCCGGCCCCGTTCCGGCCTGTCCTCTGCCCGCCGCGCGGCGGCCGGGGGACGCCCCGACACATAGGCATATTTGCCCCGCGGCGCAATTGCACGCGGGGCCGCGGGCGCGGCGGCCAGCCCCGCGCCGAAGGGCGCCAGAGCCCGCGCCGAAGGGCGGCAAGTCTTGTGCTGGTTGCCCAAAGCGCCGTAAGGATCGGGGCAGGGTCCATAGCGGAGGGGCAGCAATGGCGTATCAATCGGACAAGGCCTGGGACAAGCTCTACCTTGCGCAGGCCGAGATGGCCTATCCCGCCGAGGGCGTCATCCGCATCTTCAAGGGCCGCTTTCCCGAATTGCAGATGCCGCGCGCGCATGCGGGGCTGTCGATCCTGGACGTGGGCTGCGGCGACGGGCGCCACCTGCCGTTCTTCCACGGGCTGGGCTTTTCCGTCTCGGCGGTCGAGATCACCGACGCGATCTGCGAGGTGCTGCGCACGCGCATGGCGGGCTATGGCGTGCCGGCCGACATCCGCACGGGCCATGCCGGCGCGCTGCCCTTCGACACGGCCAGCTTCGACCGCCTGATGACCTGGAACAGCTGCTATTACATGTCGCTGGGCGGCATGACCTTCGACGACCACGTCTCCGAGATGGCCCGCGTGCTCCGGCCCGGCGGCTGGATCGTGGCCTCGATCCCCAAGAAGACCAGCTTCATCTTCCGCAACAGCGTGCCCGTCGAGGCCCGCCCCGGCTATCGCGTCATCATGGACGATTACTTCGACGGCGGCCGCAACGGCGAGATCATGCGTTGCATGGAAGACCGCGCCGATCTCGAAGCCGCCTTCGCCGGCGAATTCGACACCTTCTGCCATGCCGATCTGGACATGGAATGGTTCGGGCTGGCCTATCACTGGCATGTCTTCTGCGCCCGCCGCAAGGGCTGAGCGGGGCCGGATCACATGGCAAAGCCGCGTCTTCTGTTCTTCTTCAACGGGCTGCCGGAATACGAGGCGCTGTTCACCATCGCCTGCCGGTTGCAGGCGCGCGGGCGGGTCACGCCGGTCTGCTTCTCGCCCTCCGAGGTGCTGCGCCGCGAACCGCGCCTGCGCCCGCTGGTGGCGGCCTCGGGGCTTGACCTCACCGTGCGCCCCAGCCGCTGGCTGAAGCTGTTCCCGAAATCCTGGCTGCGGCGCGGCGATTGCGCCATCACCATGGTCGATCCCACCATGGACAACAGCTCGACCCGGCCGCGCAGCCTGGCCATGCTGGATCTCGACCTGCCCACGATCTTCGTCCAGCACGGGGTGATGCAGGGCAAGCTGAACCTGGCCACGGACCCGCGCGGCATCGACTATCGCTCGCGGCTGCTGCTGACCTTCGAAGACCTGATCATTCCCGAGATCCTGTCGCCCGAGACGCGCGCCAGGACCGTGCCGGTGGGCTTCATCAAGCCGCTTCTCTTTGCGCCGCGCCCGCCGAAGGGGGCGCTGTTCCAGGGCGCGCGCACGATCCTCTTTTGCCATTCCTTCCGCTGGGCGGGCCGCTACGGCGAAGAGGACGTGGCCCGCTTCTACGACCTCGTGGCGCGCTTTGCCGCCGCCCATCCGAGCGACCGCATCATCATCCGCAGCCACCGCGGCAAGGTGCGTGCGCTTTACGAACACCACGACCGCGCGCTGGCCGATGTGGGCAATGTCGTCTTCTCGCATGCCTACAAGGGGCCTTTGCGCGGCATGTCGATCACCGATGTGCTGGGGCTGGCCGACATGTGCGTCTCGACCGCCTCGACCGCGGTGCTGGACAGCGTCTACATGAACCGGCCCACGGCGATCTATGAAAACGACCAGCCGGTGTTCCGCAACCTGCCCAATATCGACGGGATGGACGCGCTCGAGACCTTCTTCGCCGCCCCCGAACGCGCCGATATCGCAGGCGTTCAGGCCCATTACGGCGATGTCGCCGCCAATATCGAGAAGGCCTGCGACGCGATCGAGGCCACGATGGCCGCGCTCTGAGCCCCGCCATGGCCCCGTCGCGCAGAACAACCGCCGCGCCGCAGTCAGGACACGCATGACCGACACCCGTTCGACCGCCCTTCTTGCCGGCTATGATCTGCTCAGCCGGGCGCTGGCGCCGTTCGCGCCGCTGCTGCTGCGCCGGCGTCTGGCGGCGGGCAAGGAAGACCCCGACCGCTGGCCCGAGAAGCTGGGGCAGGCCTCGCACCCGCGCCCGCGGGGGCGGCTGATCTGGGTCCATGCCGTCAGCGTGGGCGAAAGCCTGTCGGTGCTGCCGCTGCTCGAACGTCTGGTGGCGCCGGGCGGCGCGGAGGGGCGCGCGCAGGTTCTCCTGACCACGGGCACGCTGACTTCGGCGCGTCTTCTGGCGGCGCGCGCGCCCGAAGGCGTGATCCACCAGTTCGCGCCGCTTGATCTGCCGGGGGCGCTGGCGCGGTTTCTCGATCATTGGCGCCCGGATGTGGCGGTGATGGTCGAAAGCGAATTCTGGCCGCGGCTTCTGCGGGCGGTCGCGGCGCGCGGCATCCCGCTTCTTCTGGTCAATGCGCGCATCTCGGACCGTTCGGCGCGGGCCTGGGCGCGGGTGCCGGCGACGGCGCGCGCGCTGCTGGGCCGGTTCCGCGCGATCACCGTGCCCGATGCGGCCACCGCGGCGCGGCTGGGGGCGCTTGGGGTGCCTGCGGACCGGCTCCATGTCGTGGGCGCGCTCAAGAGCGCGGCGGGTCGGTTGCCGGTCGATGAAACCGAGAAGGCGCGGCTGGCGGCCTGTCTGGGGGGGCGCCCCTGCTGGCTTGCGGCCTCGACCCACCCCGGCGAGGAAGCCCTGATCGCAGAGGCGCTTGCCGCGGGCGCGCAGTCGATGGGCGCGCGGTCGTCCCGCCCCGGCCCGCTTCTGATCCTGGCGCCGCGCCACCCCGAACGCGGCCCGGCCCTGCGCGCCGAGCTGTCTGCGCGCGGCCTGCGCGTGGCGCAACGCGCCCTGGGACAGGATCCGGGCCCCGACACCGATATCTATCTGGCCGACACGCTGGGCGAGATGGGGCTGTGGTTCGATCTGTCGCCGGTGGCGTTCATCGGCGGCTCGCTGGTGGCGGTGGGCGGGCATAATGCCTATGAACCCGCGCTCCATGGCGCGGCCATCCTGCATGGCCCGATGGTGTCGAATTTCGCCGATCTCTATGCCCGGCTGGACGCCGCAGGCGGCGCGCGCTGCGTCGATAGCCCCGCCGCGCTGGCCGCCGCCGTGGCCGATCTGGGCGCCGATGGGGCGGCGCGCGCGCAGATGGTGGCGCAGGCGCGCGCGGTGCTGGCCGCCGAGACCGACCCGCTGGCCGCGACCGCCGCGCTGATCGCAGCCAGCTTGTCCCCCCGCTGAGGTCCCCCCGTTTTGGCCGCGCACAGAAGAAAGGAAGACGGACATGCTTGGCCCCGACGATCTTCACGATCTGACCGCGCTGCGCCACGCACTTCATGCCGCCCCTGATCTTTCGGGCGATGAAGGTCCGACCGCGGCGCGTCTTGGGGCCTTTCTGGCGCCGCTTGGCCCCGCGCAGCTGATCGAGGGGCTGGGGGGCACGGGGCTTGCGGCGGTTTTCGAGGGCGCGGCCCCCGGCCCCACGCTGATGCTGCGCGCCGAACTCGACGCCCTGCCGATCCCCGAGACGAACGATGTCCCCCATGCGAGCCGCGTGCCGGGCCGGGGGCATCTGTGCGGCCACGATGGGCATATGGCGATCCTGTGCGCCGTGGCGCGCGTTCTGGCGCGCAGGCCGCCCCTGCGCGGGCGTGTGGTCTTGCTGTTCCAGCCGGCCGAGGAAACCGGGCAGGGCGCGGCGGCGGTGCTGGCGGACCCGCGCTTTGCGGCGTTGGCGCCCGACCGGGTGCTGGCGCTCCATAACCTGCCGGGGCTGCCGCTGGGCCATGTCGGGTTGGTCGCGGGGCCGATGTGCTGTGCCTCGCGCGGGCTCGAGATCACGCTTGCGGGGCGCACGGCGCATGCCTCGATGCCCGAGACGGGGCGTTCGCCCGCGGGCGCGCTGGCGCGGCTGATCCCGGCGCTGACGGCGCTGGGCACGGGCCATCCGGCGGGCGGCGCCCTGGCGCCGGGCTTTCGGCTGGCCACGATCACCCATGCCGCGCTGGGCGTGCCGAGCTTTGGCATCAGCCCCGGCACGGCGCGGCTGATGGTGACGCTGCGCAGCCTCGAGGATGCCGGGATGGCGCGCCTGTGCGCCGAGGCCGAGGCCCTGATCCGCGCCGAGGCCGCCGCTGACGGCCTGTGTCCCACGCTGTCCTGGCACGACGATTTCGCCGCCTGCACCAATGATCCCGGCCTGATCGCCGAATGGCGCGCGCCTTGCGCCAAGGCCGGCCTGCCGGTGATCGAAGGCCTGGGCCCCATGCGCTGGTCCGAGGATTTCGGCCGGTTCGGCGCGGTCGCGCCCGCGGCGCTGGCCATCCTGGGCGCGGGCGAGACCCACCCGCAGCTCCACAACCCCGATTACGACTTTCCCGATGCGCTGATCGCCCCCGGCGCGGCGCTGTTTCTGGGCGCGGTGGCCGCCAGCCTGGGCCTGCCCGAAGACGACGCGGGGCCGGCATGAGCGGTCCCGACACCGACCCCGACGGCCTTCTGGTGATCGAGAACGTGCTCAGCGACCGCGGCTCGCGCTATGCGGTGGCCGGGGCGCCGGCGCGCGATCAGGCCGCGGCGCGCGCCCATCTGGCCGCGCTCCGCCGGCGCAAGAAGATCGCGCGGGCCACGCATCGCAGCTGGGGTCTGCTCAGCACCGCGGAAGGCCCGATCAAGGATGACGACGGCGAAAGCGGCGCGGGAATGGTGATCCTGCGCATGCTCGAACGCGCGGGGCTGCACGATCATGTCGTGGTGGTCGTGCGCTGGTATGGCGGCAAGCATCTGGGCGGCGACCGTTTTCGCCATGTCCAGCAGGCGGTGCGCCAGTATCTTGCGGCGCGGGGGCTTGACGCGGGCCTGGCCGCGGACGGAGAGGACACATGAGCACGCTTTTCATCGACGCCGATGCCTGCCCGGTCAAGGCCGAGGCCGAGCGCGTGGCCACGCGGCTGCGCGTGCCGATGGTGCTGGTGTGCAACGGTGGGCTGCGGCCGTCGGCCAACCCGCTGGTGTCGCTGGTGATCGTGGACGAGGGGCTTGACGCCGCCGACCGCTGGATCGCCGAACATTGCGGGCCGGGCGATATGGTGGTGACGGCGGATCTGCCGCTGGCGGATCGCTGCCTCAAGGCCGGGGCGCGGGTGCTGGGCCATGACGGCGAGGTGCTGAGCGCGGCCAATATCGGCGCGCGGCTGGCCACGCGCGACCTGATGCAGGATCTGCGCGCGGCCGATCCGTTCCTGCGCGGCGGCGGTGGGGGCTTTACCCGTGCCGACCGGGCGCGGTTTCTCCAGGTGCTCGACCGCGAGCTGGGGCGGGCGCTGCGCGGTCTCTGAGGGGGGGGCGTCCAGGGGGCGGGGCAAAAGGCTTGCCGGGCGGCGCCCTTCGGGTGCTAGGCTGGCCCCGATCCCGTCTGCCCGATCCTGTCTGCCCGGTCCCCTCTGCCCTGTCCTGCCCCGTCGGAGAAAGCCCATGCTGCGTGCCCTGCTGGTTCTTGTGGTCCTTGCGCTTTGGGGCGCGCCGGTGGCGGCGCAGGACCGTGCTGCGCTTGCGCGCCAGTTCCAGGGTTTTCTGGCGTCCGAGATCTGGCCGCAGGCGCGCGCCGAAGGCGTGCCGCGCGCGATCTTCGAGGCAGCCCTTGCGGGCGCACGTCCGGACCTTGATCTGCCGGGGCTGGCCCTGCCCGGAACGCCGGGCCCCGCGCGCCAGCATCAGGCCGAATTCAGCGCCCCGGCGGCCTATTTCCGGCGCGCCGCGGTCGAGGGGGCAGCGGCCACGGGCCGGCGCATGGCGGCGCGGCACGCGGTTGCGCTTGCCGCAGCCGAGCGGCGCACGGGCGTTCCGGGGCACATCGTCCTGGCCATCTGGGGCCGCGAAAGCGCCTATGGCGCCGCCGCGATCCCGCATGACCTGTTCCGGGTGCTGGCCACGCGCGCCTTTCTGGACCCGCGCGCGGCCTATTACCGGGGCGAGTTGATTGCCGCGCTCAAGGTTCTGGCCCGCGGGCCGGTGCCGCGCGCGGCGATGAAGAGCAGCTGGGCCGGCGCGATGGGCCAGCCGCAATTCATGCCCTCGAGCTATCTGGCCCATGCCGCCGATGGCGACGGCGACGGGCGCGCCGATATCTGGACCTCGGCGGCCGACACCATCGCCTCGATCGCGCGCTATCTGGCCGATCACGGTTGGGTGGCCGGGCGCGACTGGGGCTATGAGGTCACCCTGCCCGCGGGGGTGTCGTGCACGCTCGAGGGGCCCGATCAGGGCCGGCCGCTGGCCGCATGGGAGGCGATGGGGATCGCCCGCGTCTCGGGCCGGCCCTTCCCCGCCGCCGAGCGCCGCGGGCCGATGTTCCTGATGCTGCCCGCCGGTCGGCGGGGCCCGGCCTTTCTGGTCACGCCCAATTTCTTCGTGCTCAAGGACTACAACACCAGCGATCTCTATGCGCTGTTCGTGGGCCATGTCGGCGACCGCATCGCCTTTGGCGCAGGCGCGTTCCGCGCGCCCTGGGCGCCCCTTGACCGGATCAGCCGGGGCCAGATCGCCGCGCTCCAGCGCGGGCTGGTGGCGCGGGGCCATGACGTGGGGGGCGTCGACGGGCTGCCCGGCTTCAAGACGCGCCGCGCGATCGGGCGCTGGCAGGAGGGCGAGGGTCTCGCGCCGACCTGCTTTCCCGACCGCGCGCTTGCGGCGGCGCTGGCGCGTTGAGGCTCAGCCCCCCGCGTCCGGCGCCGGCGGGCGCACCCGGAAGACCGCACAGTAAAGCGCCGGCGCAAACAGCAGCGTGATCAGCGTGCCGACCACGATGCCCCCCATCATGGCAAAGGCCATCGGTGTCCAGAACACCTCGCGCGAGATCGGGATCAGCGCCAGGCTGGCTGCGGCCGCCGTCAGCAGGATCGGGCGGGCGCGGCTGTCCGAGGCTTCGAAGACCGCCTCCCAGCGCGTCTTGCCGGCGCGGACCAGCGTTTCGACCTCGTGGATCAGGATGATCGAATTGCGGATCAAGATGCCGGCCAGCGCCAGCACGCCCAGGATCGCCACGAAGCCCAGCGGCGCCCCGGTCGGCGCCAGCGCCGCCACCACCCCGATCAGCCCCAGCGGCGCCACCGCCAGCACGATGAACATCAGCCGGAAGCTCTGCATCTGGATCATGACGATGCTGAGCAGCACCAGCAGCATCACCGGAACCACGGCGATGATGGGGGCCTGGCTCTCGGCGCTCGATTCCGCGACGCCGCCGGCGGTGATGGCATAGCCCGCCGGCAGGGTTTCGGCGATGCGCGCGATCTCGGGGGCCAGTTCGGCGGTGATCGTGGCGGGCTGGTCGGCGCCCTTGACGCTGGCGCGCACGGTGATCGTGGGCACGCGGTCGCGCTGGTGCAGGACCGGCGGCTCGAGCGTCCATTCGATGCGCGCAAAGCTCAGGAGCGGCACCGCCACCCCCGCCGGGCCGGGGATCTGGAGCGACTGGAGCGCCGCGATAGAGCTGCGATCCTGGGACTGGCCGCGCGCGATCACGTCGATCAGGTCGCGCCCGCGGCGCAATTCGGTGATCGTGGTCCCGTCATAGAGGGTGCGCAGCGCCAGCGCCACGTCGCGCTGGGTCAGCCCCAGCTGGCGCAGCTGCGCCTGATCCAGGATCACGCGCGCCACGCGCACGGGCTCGCCCTCGTCCAGCGTGATATCGGCCAGCCGCGCGTCATCGGCCAGCCTTGCGGCCAGCGCCCGCGCCTCGTCCAGAAGAACCGCGCGGTCGGGGCCCGACAGACGGTATTGCACGGGCTTGCCGACGGGCGGGCCCAGTTCCAGCGTGCGCACGAAGAGATCCACCCCCGGCGTCTGGCCGCCGTGTGCGTCCAGCGCCGCGCGCAGCCGGTTGCGTGCTTCCAGGTCGTGGGTCATCACCACGATCTGGCCCATGAAGGGCGCGGGCGTCGGCGCATCGAGCGACAGCAGGAAGCGCGGCGCCGACCGGCCGACATAGCCGGTCAGGAAGTCGACCTCGGGGCGCGCGAGCAGCCAGCGTTCCAGATCGGCGATGGCGGCATCGGTCGCGGCCAGGGCGCTGTTCTGGCGCAGGTTCACGTCGATCAGCAGCTCGGGGCGGTCCGAGGCCGGGAAGAACTGGCGTTCAACGAAGCGCATCCCCCAGAGCGCGGTGGCAAACATCACCAGCGTCAGCCCGATGGTCAGCCAGCGCGCCCGCATCGCCCCCTTCAGCGCGCGGTGAAAGACGCGGCGCAGCCGGCCGGGGCGGGGGTCGTGATGGGGCAGGCGCGCGGGCAGGAAGGTCGCGCCCAGAAGCGGCGCGAACAGCACCGCCACGATCCACGACAGCAGAAGCGAGATCGACAGAACGTAGAACAGCGACTGGGTATATTCGCCCGCCTGGCTGGCGTTGAAGCCGATGGGAATGAAGCCTGCCACCGTGGCCAGCGTGCCGGTCAGCATCGGGAAGGCGATCGAGGTCCAGGCATACGAGGCCGCCTTGCCCAGATCGTCGCCCGCCTCGAGCCGCGCCACCATCGTCTCGATGGCGATCATCGCGTCATCGACCAGAAGCCCCAGCGCGATGATAAGCGCCCCCAGCGAGATGCGCTGCAACGTCACCCCCATCATGTCGAGAATGACGAAGGTCAGCGCCAGCACCAGCGGGATCGACATCGACACCACCAGCCCCGCGCGCCAGCCCAGCGATACGAAGCTGACCGCCAGCACGATGGCGATGGCCTCGACCAGCGCCTTGAGGAAGTGATCGACCGAGGTCTCGACCACCTTTGGCTGGTCGGCCACCTTGTGGATCTCGATGCCCAGGGGAAGGCCCGCTTCGACCCGCGCCATCAGCGCCGACAGGTCTTCGCCGAACTTCAGGATATTGGCGCCCTGGCGCATGCCGATGATCAGCGCGATGGCGTCCTGGCCGTTATAGCGAAACAGCGCGCCGGGCGGGTCGTCATAGCCGTCGCGGACCTCGGCCACATCCGAAAGGGTGAAGAAGCGATCGCCCACCCTGAGGGGCGCCGAGGCCAGCTCGGCCGCCGAGGCAAAGCGCCCCGAGAGCCGCACCGCGATCATCTCGGTCCGGGTGCGGATCACCCCCGAGGGCAGGATGGCGTTCTGTGCGGCCAGCGTGTCGAGAACCGCCCCCTGATCCAGCCCCATCGCCGCCAGCTTGCGCGCCGAGAATTCGACATGAACCACCGGGTCGCGCGTGCCGATCAGCTCGACCTTGCCGGCGTCCTTCAGCGTCAGCACCGCCGAGCGCGCGGCCTCGACATGGTCCTTCAGCTCCTGCGGGGAAAAGCCGTCGGCGGTGAAGGCATAGATCGTGCCATAGACATCGCCGAAACTGTCGTTGAAGGAAAAGCCCGCGAATTCTGCGGGGAAGTCGCCGCGGATGTCGCCCATCATGTTGCGCACCTTCTGCCAGGTGTCGGCAACGGCGCGGCCGCGGGTCTCGGGGCGCAGCTCCAGATAGACCAGCGTGCGGCCGGGGAAGGTTTCCGAGCGGGTAAACTTGAGGTTGGGCAGCTCCTGGAGCTTCTTCTCGATCCGGTCGGTGACCTGTTCGCGGGTTTCTTCCGCGGTGGCGCCGGGCAGGGCGGCCGAGATCGTCATGATCTTGATGGTGAACGAGGGGTCTTCCTCGCGCCCGAGGCTGAAATAGGACAGAACGCCCGCCACCAGCGACACGATGATCATGAACCAGACCATCGAGCGGTGCCGAAGCGCCCATTCCGACAGGTTGAAACGCGCGGTCATGGTCTGTCCTCTCCCGCCGTCTGGCGTGGTCCGAGCGGCTGGCCCTCGGAGATGGAATGGATGCCGCGGATCACGATCTCGTCGCCTTCGGCCAGGCCCCCGGATACGACAACCCGGTCGGCGCCGGGTCCGGCGATGGGCGCGCCCAGCGTGACCGCGGTGCGCGTGGCGCGCCGGTCGGGGTCCACGCGCCAGACCGCGGGGCCGTCGGGCGTGGGCAGGATCGCGGCGGCGGGCAGCGTCAGCACCGGCGTGTCGGGCCGTTCAAGCCGCGCGGTGACCAGCGTGCCCAGCCGCGGCGGTGCGTGTCCGGCGGGGTCCAGCGCGATGCGCAGACGGTGGCTGCGGGTGCCGCTGTCGGCCTCGGGCTCGATCAGGCGCAGCCGGCCGGTCAGCGCAGTCATGCCGAAGGCGCGGGGAATGATGCGAAAGCGGGCGTCGGGGGCCAGCAGGGTCAGGACGTCCTCGGGGACGTCGATGACGGCTTCGCGGCCGGCATCGGTGGCCAGTTGCAGGACCGGCGTTCCGGGGGTGACATTGGTGCCCGGTTCGGCCAGCACGGCGGTGATGATCCCGTCGGCGGGCGCGCGCAGCGTGCCGAAGCGGGCGGCATCCTCGGCGCGGGCCAGATCGGCGCGGGCGGCGCGCAGGCTGGCGGTGGCGCTGTCGGCGCCGGCTTCGGCGGCCTCGAGCTGGGCCTCGGGGCTGACGCCGCGGCGGTGCAGCTCGCGCACGCGCGTCCGCGTCTGTTCAGCCAGATCGGCGCGGGCCTCGGCGGCCGAAAGGGCCGCGCGGGCGGCGGCCACGTCCTGGGCCAGCGTGATCTGGTCCAGCGTGGCCAGGACCGCGCCCGATGCAACGCGGTCGCCCAGACCCGCCGGACGCGTGGCGATCCGCCCCGCCGTCTGGAACCCCAGCGGCGTTTCCACCGCCGCCGCGATCACGCCCGGAAAGCTGCGCCGGCGCGTGCCCTCGGGGCTGAGGATCTCGGAGACGACGGGCCGCGGCGCGGCGGTGGCCGCGGGCGCCGGCAGGGCGGTGTCCGCCGGGGCCTCGGCCCGCAGCGGGGGCGCGGCCAGCAGCATCAGCACCGGCAGAACCATCGCCAGCCCCGACAGGGCGCGGCCCCACGGCGTGCGGGCGCCAACGGGCGGGGGAAGCGGGGTGGGGCGGGTCATTGCGGCGCTCCCACCGGCGCCACCTTGCGGTCCGGATAAAGAAGCTGCGCCCCCACCGCCACGACCAGCGCGCCGGGCAGCACGCCTGCCGACAGATGCACCTCGGTTTCCGAGAACCGGGCGATCTCGACCGGGCTGAGACGCGCGCGCAGGCTGGTTTCGTCCACCGTCCAGACGGCGGGGGCACCTTTCGCCGTCACCAGCGCCGATGCGGGCAGCGCCACGCCCGCGGGCTGCGGCAGATCCACCTGTGCGGCAATCGCGGCGCCCAGGCCCGGCGGTGTCTGCCCCGGCCGCAGCCGCGCCTTGACGGCCACGGTGCCGGTCTGCGGGGTGACCATCGGCGCGACCTCGGAGATGACGGCCGCGACCTGCAAGGGCGGGCCGTTCAGCGTGCGCAGGACCACGTCGCGCCCGGTCAGGCTGTCGAGCGTGGCGGCATTGGGGGCATGGAACACCGCCTCGCGCAGCCCGTCCTGCGCCAGCGTCAGCACGTTCTGCGCCGCCCCGACGATCTGGCCGGCTTCGGCGCGGCGGTCGGTCACGATGCCGGCGACGGGCGCGGTCAGCCGGGTGTCGGCCAGCCCCTGCCGGGCCTTGTCGAAGGCGGCCTCGGCCTGATCGCGCGCGGCGCGGGCGGTCAGAAGATCCTGGGTCGCGGCATCGAGCGCGGCCTGCGTCGCCGCCCCCCGCGCCGTCAGCCCGGCCAGACGGTCGCGCGCCTGGCGCTCCTGTTCGGCCTGCGCGCGCGCGGCGGCAAGCTGGGCGCGCGCGGCCTCGAGGGTGGCGCGCGCCTGGGTTTCGTCCAGGCGGGCCAGCAGCTGGCCTTCGGTGACGCTGGCGCCCACATCGACGGCGATCTCGACGATCCGGCCGCCGCTGCGAAAGCCCACGGGCACCGATTGCGCGGCCTCGATCACGCCGCTCAGCGCGATTGTCACCGTGTCGGGCGCAGCGGCGGCGCGGACCAGACGCACCGCCAGCGGGCTGTCGGCGGCGGCCGGAAGGGCCAGCGCAAGGCAGAGCAGGACAGGGGCAAGGCGGCGTGGGGTCATCGGGCGCTCCGGGACGGGGGCTTGTGGGATGGGGGCTTGGGGGCGGTCATGGTCCCCAGTCTAGGGGGGCATGGCGGAAAATCACCGAAAAACCCGCCGGGGTGGTGTCTTTCGTTGCGTAGGTCGCGCGGGGGGGGTGAAAGCGGCGGGCGCTCAGCGCCCCAGATCGCGGGCGCGGATCTCGGCGCGGGCCAGCAGGCTTTCGGGCGGCAGGTGCATATCGGGCGGCTCGAGCGCGCAGAGCGTCTCGACGCGTGCCGCCGGCACCCCCAGCCCGCGCAGCAGATTGCGCACCATGTCGCGCGGATAGGCGGCCGCGGCGTCATGGCCGCCGGCGCGGGTGATGGCGATGATCACTGCCCCGGTGATGAAATCGAGCGCCACCGCCAACGGCATCCGGGCAAAGGCGCCCTGGCGCATCCCGTCTTCGAGATGGCTTGGAAGATAGGTGTAGATCAAGGTGTTGGGCCCCGCCGCCTCGAGGCCCGCGGCCTGGGTGAAGCGGGCAAACAGCGGGAAATCCCCGGCCGCGTTGATGATGAGCCTGGTGCCCAGCGCCAGGCGCGCATCGGGCGCCTCGATCCCGGTCAGGCTCTCATCGACAAAGCCCAGCAATTCGTCGCAAAGCTCGGCGCTCAGCGCCACCATCACCTCGCGGACCGAGACGAAATACTTGTAGAAGGTGCCGCGCGACACCCCCGCGGCGCGGATCACGTCGTCGATCACGGTGCCGTCCAGCCCCTTCTCGGCAAAGACGATCAGCGCGCTTTCGATCAGCCGGTTGCGCATGTTTGCCCGGCGCCGGGCGGCGGTGCGGACACGGTGGTCCACGACCTGCGGCGGGGGCACGGCCGACAGGGGCGGCTTGGGGCTGGGCGAATCCATCGGACACATGGGCGCAACCATATCAGGCGGGGCGGGGCCTCCAAGGGTCCAGGCGGTCGCCGGGGACGGACGGGGCGCGGACGGGGGTGCGCACCCCCCCCGCCGCGCGCGGCGCATGGGCGGTCCGGCCGGGGGGGGGCTGCGCGTTCCGGGGCGGGCGCCTCAGGGCAGATGGGCGTTGGGCTTGTCCGGAACCACCGGGTCGGCCGGGGTCATGGGGGCACAGCTCAGCGGATATTGGCTGTTCGGGTCGCAGCCGGTCAGCGGGTATTTGCCCGTTTCGGCACAGCCGGCCGCCAGGACGCCCAGCGCGGCAAGGGCAAGAAGGGGGGTCGTCTTCATCGGTTTTCTCCTGTCGAAGGCCGGTTTCGGCTTTAGCATGACGATTCCATCATTGTGACGATATTGTCAACATAAAGGTGCGGGGCGGGACTCGACATTTCCCGCAAGCGGGCGTTTGATCGCCCCGAACCGGCCCCCGCCCGTCCGGTCTTCCCGCCGCGCCGCGATCCGGCGCCCGTCCCAGCAAGGAGGCTGTCGTGACCCGATCCCGCATTTCCCGTTTTCTTGGTCTGGCCCTGGTCTGCGGGCTGGTCCTGCCGGCGCCGCTTCGGGCCGAGGGCGCCTTCGATGCGCTGATCGCGCGGTTCTCGGGGGTGGACGAGGCCGTGGGGATCGCGCGTTCGAACGGGCGGATCGAGGCGCAGAGCATCGACGTGGCGGGCAAGTTCGGGGGCCGGCTGACCGAGGTCACCGCCGCCGAGGGCACGATGGTCGAGGCCGGCGACGTTCTGGCGCGGATCGACGACCGCGACGCGCAGGCCCGGGTTCTGGCGGCCAAGGCGTCGGTGCTTCAGGCGCGCGCGGCCCGTGCCCAGGCCGAGGCCGCCGTGATGCAGGCCGAGAGCGCGCGCGATGTGGCGCGCACCACGCTTGCGCGGGTGCGCAAGCTTCATGCCGATGGTCATGCCGCGCAGGCCCAGCTGGATGACGCCACCAATGCGCTGACCGCGGCCGAGGCCGCGCTGGCGGCGGCGCGCGCACAGGTCGAGAATGGCACCGCGCTGATCGCGGCCGCCGAGGCCCAGCTGAAACAGGCCGAGATCGCGCTGGACGATCTGACCATCCGCGCGCCGATCCGGGGTCGGGTGCTCTATCGGCTGCACGAACCCGGCGAGGTGATCGCGGCCGGAACGCCGGTGGTCACGCTGCTCGATCTGACCGATGTCTACATGAACATCTATCTGCCGGCTTCGGTGGTGGGCATCCTGGCGATGGGCGACGAGGCCCGGATGGTGCTGGACCCGATCCCGCAGATCGTGGTGCCCGCGCATGTGACCTTCATCGCGCCCCAGGCGCAGTTCACGCCCAAGGCGGTCGAGACCGCCGAGGAACGCGAGGATCTGGTGTTCCGCGTCAAGCTGTCGGTGCCGCGCGATCTGCTGGTGCGCTATGCCGATCAGGTGAAGGTGGGGGTGCGCGGCCTCGGCTTCGTGCGCGCCACCCCCGAGGCCGACTGGCCCGCCGATCTGGCCGTCAACGTTCCGGGGTGAGGTGATGGAGGTTCTTGCCCGCCCGGATCCGGGCGAAGCCGTCGCGCGTCTGGCCGGCGTGCGCCATCTTTATGGTGCGACGCAAGCGCTGGGCGGCGACGCGGGAGGGGTGGATCTGGATATTCCCGCCGGCGTCATGGCCGGGCTGATCGGGCCCGACGGCGTGGGCAAGTCCACGCTGCTGGCGCTGGTCGCGGGGGTGCGCCGGCTGCAAACGGGGCGCGTGCAGGTTCTGGGTGGCGACATGGCCGACCGGCGCCACCGCGCGGCCTCGGCGGCGCGCATCGCCTACATGCCCCAGGGGCTGGGGCGCAATCTCTACCCCACGCTCAGCGTGCGCGAGAACCTTGAATTCTTCAGCCGGCTGTTCGGACAGGCGCCGCAGGAGCGCGCGCACCGCATCGACCGGCTGCTGGCGGCCACCGGCCTTGCGCCCTTTCCCGACCGGCCGGCGGGCAAGCTGTCGGGGGGTATGAAACAGAAGCTGGGGCTGTGCGCGGCGCTTCTGCATGACCCTGACCTTCTGATCCTTGACGAGCCCACGACCGGGGTCGACCCGCTGTCGCGCCGCCAGTTCTGGGAGCTGATCGACACGATCCGCGCCGAGCGGCCGGGCATGAGCGTGCTGACCGCCACCGCCTATATGGAAGAGGCCGACCGCTTCGACTGGATCGCGGCGCTGGACGACGGGCAGGTGATCGCCACCGGCACGCCGGACGATTTGCGCGCGCGCACCGGCGAAGCCACGCTCGAGGCGGCCTTCGTGGCGCTTCTGCCGCCGACCCGGCGCGCCCGCGGCGGCAAGGTCGAACTGCGCCCGCGCGATCATGCCGGCGCGCGCATCGCCATCGAGGCCGAGGGGCTGACCCGCAGGTTCGGCGATTTCACCGCCGTCGACAACGTGAGCTTCCGCATCCCCGAGGGCGAGATCTTCGGCTTTCTGGGCTCGAACGGCTGCGGCAAGACCACGACAATGAAGATGCTGACCGGCCTTCTGGACCCCAGCGCGGGCACGACGCGTCTCTTCGGGGCGCCGCTGGGGGCGGCCGATGTCGAAGCGCGGCTGCGCATCGGCTACATGTCGCAGAACTTCTCGCTCTATTCCGAACTCACGGTGCGCCAGAACCTGGTCCTGCACGCGCGCCTTTACGGCGTGGCGCCCGAACGGCGGGCCGCGCGGATCGCCGAGGTGCTGGAGGAATTCGCCCTGGCCGAGGTGGCCGGCGCCATGCCCGACAGCCTGCCGCTGGGGCTGCGCCAGCGCTTGCAACTGGCCGTGGCGATGATCCACGAACCCAAGGTGCTGATCCTCGACGAGCCGACCTCGGGCGTCGATCCGATCGCGCGGGACGAATTCTGGGTGCGCCTGATGTCGCTGTCGCGCGACCGCGGCGTGACCATCTTCATCTCGACCCATTTCATGAACGAGGCCGAGCGCTGCGACCGCATCTCGCTGATGCATGCGGGGCGTGTTCTCGAGGTGGGCCCGCCCGCCGAGATCGTGGCGCGGCGCGGGGCCGAGAGCCTGGAGGCCGCCTTCATCGACGTGCTCGAGGCCGAGGGCGCGGGCGACGCGCCGCACCCCCAGACGCCCCCCCAGACGCCTTCCGAGACGGCCCCCGAAACGGCTGCAACGGCGGCCCTCATTCCCCAGGGCCCCGAGACGCGGCGGCGCGCGGGTCTGCCGGCGGGGCTGCGCCGGCTCATGGCCTATAGCTGGCGCGAGACGCTGGAATTGACGCGCGACCCGATCCGGCTGTTCTTTGCGCTGGTGGGGCCGGTGGTGCTGTTGCTGGCGATGGGCTTCGGCATTTCCTTCGACGTCGACCGGCTGAGCCTTGCGGTCAACGATCTTGACCGCAGCGCCGAAAGCCGCCGTCTGGTCGATGCCTTCACCGCGATCCGTCAGTTCGAGCAGAAGCCCGACCTGACCGGCCCCGCCGACATCGACGCGCGCATGGGGCTGGGCGGGCTGACGCTGGCGCTCGAGATCCCCGACGGGTTCGGGCGCGACCTGCACCGCGGCGACGTGCCGGAGATCTCGCTCTGGGTCGATGGGGCGATGCCCTTCCGCGCCGAGACAGCGCGCGGCTATGCGCTGGGGGTTCTGGAGGATTTCGCCGACAAGGCCGCGACCGAAGAGGGGCTGGGCACCGCCGATCCGGTCACGATCGAGACGCGCTATCTGTTCAACCAGGCCTTCAAGAGCGCCCATGCGATGGTGCCCTCGGTCCTGATGCTGATCCTGATGCTGATCCCGG
This sequence comes from Phaeovulum vinaykumarii, assembly GCF_900156695.1. Lineage (GTDB taxonomy): Bacteria > Pseudomonadota > Alphaproteobacteria > Rhodobacterales > Rhodobacteraceae > Bieblia_A > Bieblia_A vinaykumarii. The sequence goes on along the minus strand of NZ_FTOM01000001.1, from coordinate 401,403 downwards.
CGATCATGTCGGCCGTCAGCGTGGTGCGCGAGAAGGAAACCGGCACCATCGCCAATTTCCGCTCGGCGCCGGTGCGGCGGATCGAATTCCTGATCGGCAAGCAGATCCCCTATCTGGTGCTGGCCTGGGTGGCCTTCTGGATGCTGGTGGGGATCGGGCTGTGGATCTTTGGCGTGCCGCTGACGGGCAATCTGGCGGCGCTGGGGCTGGCTGCACTTCTCTATGTGACGGCGACGACGGGCTTTGGGCAATTCGTCTCCTCGTTCACCTCCTCGCAGGTGGCGGCGGTCTTTGCCACGGCGGTGGTGTCGGTCATTCCCACGGTCAACTTCTCGGGGCTGATCGTGCCGGTGTCGTCGCTGGCACCGTCCGGGCGGGCGCTGGGGCAGGCCTTTCCGGGGGCGTGGTTCCAGCCGGTGTCGGTGGGCACCTTCGTCAAGGGCTTCGGCTGGAGCGAGGCCGCGACCGGCATCCTGGCGCTGGCGGGCTTTGCCGGGGCCTATCTGATCCTGTCGATCCTGGCCTTGCGCAAGCAGGAGGCGTGACATGCGAAGCCTCAAGAACATCCTGTGGCTGACCGGCAAGGAGCTGCGCGCGATCCGCGGTGACCGGGTGATGCTGGTGCTGATCGCCTATGTCTTCACGCTGGCGGTCTGGCTGGTCTCGGATGCCGCCAGCACCGAGATCGACCACCTGTCCGTCGCCGTCATCGACGAGGACCATTCCCAGCTGTCGGCCCGCCTGATCGACGCGATCCAGCCGCCGCTTTTTGCCACGCCGGCGCTTCTCGGCCCGGCCGAGGCCGAAGCCGCCCAGCGCGACGGCCGCGAGGTGCTGGTCCTGGCCATCCCGCCCGATTTCGAACGCGACCTGAGGGCCGGTCATGACGCCGAGCTGATGGTGCTGGTCGATGCGACGGCGGTCGCGCAGGCGGGCAATGGCGCGACCTTCCTGCGGCAGGTGCTGGCGCAGGAGCTGGCCCGCTGGCGCGCGCCGGGCGCGGACGGCACCGCCCTTGTCGATGTGGTCTTCCGCAACCGCTTCAACCCCAACCTGACCTCGCGCTGGTTCTCGGCGGTCATGCAGCTGATGAACAACGTCACCATCCTGATGCTGATCCTGTCGGGTGCCTCGCTGATCCGCGAGCGCGAGCACGGCACGATCGAACATGTGCTGGTGATGCCCGTGCGCCCGCACGAGATCGTCTTCTCGAAGATCCTGGCCTCGGGGGCGGTGATCCTGGGGGCCTCGCTTCTCAGCCTGATCGTCGTGGTGCAGGGGGTGATGGGGGTGCCGGTGGCGGGGTCGGTGGCGCTCTATGCGGCGGGGGCGGCGATCTATGTCGTGGCGGTGGCCAGCCTCGGGCTGCTGATGGCGTCGTTTACGCGCAACATGGGGCAGTTCGGGCTGCTGGTGATCCCGGTCATGGTCATCATGATCCTGTTGTCGGGGGGGATGACGCCGCTCGAATCGATGCCCGAATGGCTGCAATGGGTGCTGCGCGCGATCTCGCCGGCGACGCATTTCGTGATCTTCGCCCAGGCGGTGCTCTATCGCGGGGCGGGGCTGGCGCTGGTCTGGGGCGAGATGGCGATGATGGCAGCCATGGCGGCGGTGGCCGTGGCGATCGTGCTGGGGCGGTTCCGCAAGATCCTGGGCGGCTGAGCGCGCGCCGGCGCATCTGGCTGTAACGCCATGCGCGGGGCAAACTGGGGCGCGCGGGCAAACCGGGCGCGCGGGTGGCCCCTTCGCGCGAAACCCGAACCCGATCCCGGACATGAAAAAACCGCCTTATGGGCGGCGTTTCTGGCAGGTGGGAGGGAAATGGCGCACCCGAAGAGATTCGAACTCCTGACCCCCAGATTCGTAGTCTGGTGCTCTATCCAGCTGAGCTACGGGTGCGCTGTGGAGGCGTATCTATCGCCCGGCGCGGGGGGGTGCAAGGGGGAAATTGCACTTTTTCTTTCCCCCCGTTTTCCCCGCGCCGTGGCGCCGTCAGGCGTGCGGGCGTTCGGCCCATCCGGCAAAGATCTTCTCGAGCGCGACGACCGCGTAGTAGAGAACGATGCCGAGGAAGGCGAGCGCGATCAGAACGGCGAACATCAGCGGATAATCCCCGTTGGTCTCGCCCGACTTGAACAGCGCGCCAAGGCCCCGCCCGTGCGGCGAGACGATCTCGACGAGGTTGGTGCCGATGAAGGCCAGCGTCACCGACACCTTCAGCGCGCCGAAGAATTCCGGCAGGGTCTTCGGCAGCGCGATCTTGCGGAAGATCGTCAGCCGCGAGGCCCCCAGCGCGCGCAGGATGTCGCGGTATTCGGGTTCCAGCGTCGAAAGCCCGATGCTGACCGACACCGCGATCGGGAAGAACGAGATCAGGAAGGCCATGAGCACGGTGTTGAAATCGTGCTGGCCGATGAAGATCAGCGCGATCACCGGCACCAGCGTGGCCTTGGGGATGGCGTTGAAGCCCACCAGCAGCGGATAGAGCGCATCGCGCGCGATGCGCGAGAAGCCCATGATCATGCCCAGCCCGGTGCCGGCGACCACCGCGATGCACAGGCCCAGCACCGTGCGCCACAGCGTCTGCCAGCCCATTTCCAGAAACAGCATGTGGTATTTCCAGAAGGCCGGCGGCAGGTCCGAGGGCGAGGCCATCTTGTAATTGGGCCAGCCGTTGACCCAGACCAGCCCTTCCCACAGGCCCAGGAAGACGACGATCGACAAAAGCGGCACGCCGATCTTGCGCAGATGTTCCATCGGGGGTGTTTCCTTCATTGGGCCGTCATTGGGCCGTCATTGGGCCGTCATTGGGCCGTCATTGGGCCGTCATTGGGCCGTCAATGGGCGGGCGCGGCCGGCACGCGCCCCTGGGCGATGCGGATCTCGTCGCGCAAGGCGTGCAGCATGTCCTGGGCCCTGGGCTCGAACAGGATGTCCAGCGTGCGGTCGGCGGGCAGGTCCACGTCGATCACGCGCTGGGTGCGGGCGGGGCGGCCCGACAACACCACCACCTGATCGCCCAGGAACACCGCCTCGCGCAGGTCGTGGGTGATGAGCACGCAGGTGAAGGGCTCGGCCGCGCGCAGGTCGCGCATGGTCTGCCACAGATCCTCGCGGGTGAAGGCATCGAGCGCGCCGAAAGGTTCGTCCATGATCAGCACGTCGGGCTTGTGCACGATGGCCCGGCAGAGCGAGGCGCGCTGGCGCATCCCCCCCGACAGCTCGGACGGCCGCTTGCCCTCGAAACCCTTGAGGCCGACCATCTCCAGCAGGTGCTCGGCGCGCGCCACCCGTTCGGCGCGCGGCATCTTGGGCGCCACGATCTCGAGCGGCAGGATGACGTTTTCCAGGATCGTGCGCCATTCCAGCATGACCGGGTTCTGGAAGGCCATGCCCACGGTCTTGCGCGGCGAGGTGACGCGCGCGCCATGCAGCCAGACCTCGCCCCGGTCGGGGCGCATCAGCCCCGCGATCAGCCGCGTCAGCGTCGATTTCCCGCACCCCGACGGGCCCACGACGGCGCAGAATTCGCCCTCGGGGACGGCGATCTCCAGACCGTCAAGGACGGGCAGCGGGCCGGATTTGGTCGTATAGGCGTGGCTGACGCCCTTGATCTCGATGAGGTGTTCCATGCCGTCCCCGGTCGGGGCAGGGGCCGCATCGGGCCCCCGCCGGTTGGTGTCGCGTCTCGGCCCGAGGCCGTCTCAGTCGATCATGAGGCTGCCGTCGGTCGGCAGATAGCTCGGGTCGAAATAGAGGCTGGCATCGGGGGTCTGGGTGAATTCATAGACCGTGGCGGTCTGCGCGATGGCCTTTTCCATGCGCGCGGGATCGACGCTGCCCATGCCGTTGGCGCGGACCGTGTCGGTCAGCACGTCGGCCGCGATCGCCATTTCCAGCCGGCGCGTTTCCAGCGCGGGATCGGCGGCGGGGTTGCGCGCCACCAGGCTGTCGATCGCGGCGGCCGGATCGGCCACGGCGTCCTTCCAGCCGCGGGCCACGGCGCGGATGAAGCCGGTCACCTTCTCGGGGTTTTCCTTGGCGAAATCGGTGTTCACGATCACCGCATTGCCATAGAGCGCCACGCCATGATCGGCCATCAGGATGACCGAGATGTCGTCCTCGGGCACGCCCAGGCGGATCAGGTTCAGCGTGGACGAGAACGAGAAGCCCGTCACCGCGGCCACCTTGCCCTCGGCCAGCATCGGCTCGCGCACCGGAAAGCCCACCGGCTCGACCGTCACCTGGCTCATGTCGATGCCGTTCTCGGCGGCGAAGATGGGGAATTGCGCCCAGGCGCCGTCCGGGGGCGGTGCGCCCAGCACCTTGCCCATGATGTCGGCCGGGGCCGCGACGCCCAGCGACTTGCGCCCGACCATGGCGAAGGGCGGCTTGTCATAGACCATCATCACCGCGGTGACCGGCGCGCCGGGGTTCTGGTCGAGGAATTTCATCAGGCTGTTGATGTCGGCAAATCCCACCGGGAAGGCACCCGTGGCCACCTTCGGGATCGCATCGAGCGAGCCGGCCCCTTCCGAGATCTCGACCGCCAGATCCTCGGCGGCGAAATAGCCCTTGTCCACGGCCACGAAATAGGGCGCGGCGGGGCCTTCGAATTTCCAGTCCAGCGCGAAGGGCATCGCGGTTTCGGCCGAGACGGCGGTGGACAGCATGAGCGCGGCGGCAAGGCCGGCCATCGTGGGTCTGAACATCGGACACCTTCCTGTCTGGGTTGTTGGTCTTGGCCAGACCGTGGCGCGGTGCGGCGCATTGTCCAAGCGGGGCGTTACGGCAAATCGGGCGGCTGGGGGATCTGCCGCACTTTTCGGCAAGCTGGGGCGCAAACGCCTGCAAGATGCGCGTTTCAGGCACGTCAGGCGCCCCCAGGCCGCGTCGCAGGGCCCCGAAACGCGGCGTGAGATTTCCGCATGGAACCTGCTTGACACCGTTTCCCCGACAGGCAATAAGGCCCCCAAGCGCGGCCCACCAAGCCCGCCGCCGGAAACCCGGCGCCGTCTTTCGGATGGCATGCCCAGATAGCTCAGTTGGTAGAGCAGCGGATTGAAAATCCGCGTGTCGCTGGTTCGATTCCGGCTCTGGGCACCACTTAAATCCTTGATATTGCTATATTTTCTAGGTTCGCATCAAGTGGATTTTGGCTTCTGATAAAGTTATACACAGCTATACACTCAATTCTCGGCATGGTTCCTGTCGAATCCACGAACCGGCTTAGAGTGTCGCTATCGAGGAGCTTTGATCCGCTATGACCACGTTTCTCGCCATCGCCTTCGGACTTTCGCTTTCGTTGATCCTGTTGGGCTTCTGGGCAGATCGGTCAGCGGTCAGAGCGCGCATCAACGGCGCCAACGGTATGCCGATTCTGGTGGCGCTGATCGTCTCGTTCCTCGGATCACTGGTCGTTGCCCTGATCGCGGGCATCTTCGGCGGCTGGGCCACGATGGGCTGGATACTGCTGTTGACGATCCCCTACCATGTCGGGCTTGCGGCCTTTCTGATCTGGCGGTTGCAGTCGTTGGCAACGCGCATCGGCGAAATAGCACGCCGAGAACAAGAGCGCTGGATGAAGCCGAAAGCCTGATCCAACGGCAGTAATGGGCAGGCACGAGCAGGCACGAGCAGGCTCTCAGCAAGGCAGAGCAGCCTGCCAGAGCGGCGTTGATCGAACTGGACCATCGGATTAAGTTATACACATCGGCTTAATAAATCCTTGGCATCATGAACGTCGAATCTCCGAACCGGATGACTTCGCTGCGCCCGATCCGAAAGGGTCTGGCGATCTACAAGACCGGACGCAGCCCGTTCTGGATGCTTCGGCTGCGTGATCCGTTCGATGGACGCTACATCGTCAGATCGACCAAGGAGGAATCCCGTATCGAGGCGATGGCCGCGGCTAACGAATTTGCCGACTCGTTCTTCAAGCGGGCGGGTGGCGACCTCGCTCGAACCGCGAAGACCAGTTTCGAGTATTACGCCAATCAGATGCTCGGGATGCAGAAACCGTCTGCAAAGACCCACGACAGCGACCGAAAACTGCTCTATCGCCAGAAGGACGGCATCATCCGCCACTTTGGCGATCATGACGTCACCAAGATCACCACGCGGATGATCCGTGAATACCTCGTCCAGCTCGACAAGACGCGCGGCAAACCGCTGGCGGATTCAACGCGGGCAAAGCATGTGATCGTGATCCGCAAGGTTCTGTCGCTGGCGGTCGAGGATGGTCTGATGAAGACGATCCCGGTCATGCCGAAGCAGAAGACGACCGATACGCCGCGTCACACCTTCACCGATGACGAGTATAAGAAGTTCATGAAGGCGGGTGCCGAATGCGTCACCCGTGGCGACGAGGTGCGGGGCGTCAAGGTCACAGGCCATCATGTGAGGATGTTCAAGTTCCTCGTCCATAGCTTCCTGAGGCCCACGAAGGGCGAGCTGTTCGGGCTGCGGCATAAGGACATCAAGATCGGAACCAAGCCGCCCCATCTCGAAATGGCTGTGACGGGCGGCAAGACTGGAAAGCGGGTCAGCGTGACGATGCCGATCTGCGTGCCGCTCTATAGGGGGATGCTGAACCCGTTTGATGAGGCTGGCCCCGACAGGAACGCCTTTGTCTGGATGCCGGAATACACCAACCGGACGACCGCGATTGATACCGCACGGCGCATCTTCAACCACATCCTCGACAAGGCCGCTCTGTTGGATGATGAGCGGAAGCTTTCGCCCTATTCGCTCCGCCACTACGCCCTGCAATCGCGGCTGCGCGCCTCGAACGGCAAAGTGAACATCTACACGCTGGCCAAGAACGCCGGAACCTCGGTGGATCAGCTGGAACGGTTTTACCTGAAGAACATGGCCCCGACGAAAGAGATGATCGAGAACCTGCACTGGCGCGACGAGGGCTGATACCCGTGGACCTGATGCGGGTTTGGCTGGACGCCCCTCCCATCAACAGGAGGACAGCCCGATGGCCCTGACATTTGCCGCCCACAAGAAGCCCCGCACGCTGGATCGTGTTTCGCAGCGCCGCCAGAAGATCGTCACCGGCATCGATCAGCAGATTGCGCTGCTCGACCAGCATCGCCAAGGCCAGCCTGTCAAGAACGCGTGGTTCTGGCGTGGCGACGATGGCCGCTACTTCCTGTCGATCCGTTACGGGCGGACCGAGATCGAACTGGCGAAGGGGATGTATTCCGTTGAATGCGCCGACATCGCCGGGCTGGATGAGGCACTGGCCGAAGTCCGTTCCATGGTGCTGAAGGGCAAGCTGGACGTGGCGCTTCAGAAGGCCAGCAACACCCTTCGGGCCAAGTTCAAAGCCGATTGACACATTGCGGCAAAGGCGACACTGCGGCAACTTGTGTTCCAAATTGTTATTTGACCTTGGGGCGGTGACCACCATCGATCCGGACGCCGCGATCAAACTTAAGTTGCCGCCATTGCTCTAACGATACAGCTGGCCCACGCCAGAGAGCCTTGACGCCGATAGGCAATCGCATAACCTGAAAAGTACTAGGAGTGATCATGACAAAACTTATATCGTCCAATTGCAACGCGTCGTCAGTGCAGCTCAATATTGCAGATGGTCTTTTGCACTTCAAAATCGCTGGGACAAATTCGGAAAAGGCGTATACTGCGCTTGACGTAGTTTCGGTAAAGTTTGTTGGCGTGAAGAAGAAGAAAAGTATCTGGAGAATGATCTTCAATCACATGCTTTCAAAGAGCATTGCTGCAGGATCCAATCTTTACATGGATGACCAGAGAAACAGCTATGTGATTGGCATCAAGTTCTCAGACGGCGTAGAAATCGCTATTCGGTCGGACTCTCCTGCAGTGCTTGAGGCGCTTTCTTTGCTTCGCGACCAAAAATAAGATCAAATGAAAAATCTTCTGCAGGGTCAATAAATAGCAGATAAAGATCAGATAAATACCCTATATAAATCATAAGGGTATTCGATGATCCAATCTTCCATCAAGCAATTTTACCTCGCCAATCCGGTTCCCAACCCGATCAACATCACCCTGACCCAGAAGCAGGTTGTTGATGGACAACGAATTGATGACGAGATTTCCTCGGTGAACTTCCGGCATTTCCGAAACCTGCTGAATCGACGCCTGTTCGGGAACGCCTATAAGCGGCATGGCCGCCAGTTGGCAATGTTGGTGGTCCGTGAAGATGGGGCATGGCATCGCCATCACCTACACGCCATCATCGAAAAACCGGCCTCCCTGACGACTGAGGAATTCATCGCCCTCGTCATGGAGTGCTGGTGCAAGACCCGCTTCGGATACCGTGAATACCATTTTGAAGAGCCTGCCGACAAGGATCGGGAAACAGGCTGGATTAATTATTGTTTTAAAAAGAGGACGAAAGGCGACTTCGCGTCCTCGATTGATTGGGCCAATTCCACCTGCTTTGAGCGTCGCTGAGCAAAGTCTCCTTCGCACCCCCAATCAAGACCTGACCGACAAGGGAAAGGAGCGACGAGGCGTCGGCTCTTTAATCCTTATTATACTCCAAAGGAACCTTATCAAAATAAGCCACCAATAAGCCCTGAATGTCCCGGTGAAGATTGGGGAAGCCCAGAACCCACCGGGCACCAAAAACATCCCCACAAAACCTGATCCTCGAGGAACTCGACATTGGCGAAGTCAATGCCACCCATAAACAAGAAAGGAATAAAATGACGCATCAACTAATCAACTTCAACATCCCAACGAGCCTGAAGGACTCTTTGGACGAAATCGCGAAAGCAAAGCGGCTCAGCCGAACCGCAATCATCAATCAGCTTCTGGAGACCTATTGCCGAACAGAACTGGAACGCATTGCATCCGAACCGCTTCCCCGTCGTCAACATCCCGCCAATGACGATATGCCGTTGGTGCCCTTCATGGTCAGCTATGACCGTTTTGATGGAGGATGGTCGCTGTGATGGGTTTCAAGGAATTTGTATCAGAACGTTCCATCGACGCATTGGTCCAGAGGGAGCCATCGGATTTGAAAGCGCAGCTTTCCTCCATCGAAGGCGTTCTCGGCTTGATGGAAGAGGGGCCGAAGAAGGCGAAGCTGAACAGCAAGCGGCTTCAGCTTCTCGAAGCGATCAAACGGCAATCAGCAGCCGTCATGGCTGGATCCCGCCATCAATCGTGACGCGGGATCGATCTGGATCACATCGATATAGTTCTTGACGGTCTGAGGGTGCCATCGACCACCAGTGGCAGTTGGCACCTTCCTATCGTTTAGCCATCTGGCCGCCGCAGAAATCGATCCAGCCTCGGCCACGGCCATCATCAAGTTATCGGCGTTATCCAGTGCAAATTTCCGGCGTTCCAGACGCCTTGTCGCAGCGAGCTGGCTGGCATTCAGGCCAAGCGCTGTCCCCCGGTTCTTGGCCGCTGTCAGCGCGGCTTTGGTGCGTTCTGAAATCTGTCGTCTCTCTTCCTCGGCGAAGCAGGCGAGCAGGTGGAGGAAGAAGGTATTGACGTTCGGATGCTCGCAGACAACCAGCTCAACGCCCTGATCGATGATCCCCGAGATGAACGAGACCTTCCTCGAAAATCGGTCCAGCTTGGGGATCAGCAGCTTCGAGCGGGTTTTCTTGACGAGGTTGATCGCCTTCCACAGCTTGATGCGATCATCCTTCTTCCCCGATTGGATTTCGGTGAACTCATCGATCACGGTATCGCCGGGCTGAAGAAACGCTTCGACCATCGCCCGTTGCGCCTCAAGGCCAAGTCCTGACCTTCCCTGACGCTCGGTCGACACACGGTAGTAGACAACATAGTCCGTCATCGGCATCCTCCATCCACGACAAACGTTGGTCTGTCGTGGACGGGCGTCAGGGATCAGGCGGGATAGGGCAACGGATCGGTGAAGACGAATTGAGCAGCACGAACGACCAGACCGACGGATCGACCACGACCAAGAAGAAGAACCGACCTCCGAAGCCCCAAACTGCTCTGAGGGGGTTCCTGTCCAAATCGCTCAACCAAACGACCCGTGAGCGGATTTTCTTCAACCGCCTTGCCTTTGACCTAAAAATCGCCGCAGCCCGTGTCGGCTATCACATGCACCTGTACGAACCTGATGTGGATCGGGATGGATTCGACATCATCGTGGAGGACGGCGAGACGACCCGATACCTTCAGCTGAAGGCTGTTTTGGCCAGTGCTGACAAAAATTATTGGCCGATAAGTGTCGACCTGTTTCGCCCAAGGCCAGAGGTGGCTAAATTCTACTGCAAAGCGCCAGTCGAGGGCGGCCGTGGCGGCGGCGTCATATTGATCGAAATTGACGACGAGAACGAGGACGGAAACGTCACTTACAGTTTCACGGATTTCGACTTCATCGCCGCGATCGCGCAGGGTTACCTTGTTGAGAATAAGCTTCTCAAAAATGGGAAAGAACGGCTTGAACCGGGCTACATGGAACAAGCCCAACGAGCATTGAACTGGGTTTGGAGCGCAAAACGGTCGGAGACGGTTGACCTGCTACGTCGCCAATTCCTTCGACTGGCAGATGCAAACGGACTGCTTGAAGTGATCGGCCTCAGATCAAAAGGGTATTTCGACGTCAAGTTCGTGAGGGACGGATATGGTGCCTATCAAATCGAGTCCGGAGGCACCGTCGGAGCGCCGTTTGAACTAGATGAACGGGCGGCATCAACCTTCTATCATCTGCGGCGGTTGACCGCTCTTCAGCAATCCGCTGACCCTGTGAGTAAAGCGTTCTCTCGGTTCCATATCCCGGACGTGAAGCTTCCTCCGGATATCCATTGACCCTAGTCCGGCATCGGTTGTTTCAGCCTATCAGCGAAACGGCTTTGTTCGATGCAAGGAACTCCTCAAGCTTCAGGTCGGGGAACAGCTTCTCCTTCAGCAGCATTAGCTTTTCCCGCACCTCTGTCGTGTTGGGAACCTGTCCCGGCGTGAATACCTTCTTCTTCCTGTCGTTCTCGATGTCCTCTTGTTTGCATGGAATGCCGATGACCTCGTCAAGAAAACGGGCCAGAAGCTTTGCCGTCAGCTTTCCATCTTGAAGGATGATCAAGTCATCGTGCCAAATCGGATTATGTCTATGTGTTCCAGCCGCTCGGTGATTCTGGGCGACTGCTATTTGTTGGCGAAGTCGTTTCATGGTCCCGTTTTCACGGCGAAGGTACTTGCCAGCCTCACCTTCAAGCGATGACGTGTTTTCATGGAACGCTGAAAACGCCTTCAGGTCGTGAACGGATTTCAGGCAACGCGGGCTGGACTGACGGAACACACCCCAGTTTTCCCTAACCATATTGAAAAGGCGAACATCGTCCCATGGAATGGTTTTGAAGGACAGATGCCGATCTCCGGGCATGATCGTGCCTGACACGTCCGAGTCCTCTGGTTCGGATGGCCTTCGCTTCCAGTCGAACTCCATCGACAGCTTTTTCACCACTTCTATATCGATGAAGTCGCTGCCCTCCACATACTGGAACTTTGGGCCAGAGCCGATGCTATAGACGAGGATGTCATCAGGCTTTCTGCCCGCGAACTTTGTCAGGATTTCTTGATTTTGCTCGGCTTTGGACAGCCGACCATTCAACTTGATGCCGCCCTTGGCGAGAACAATGCTACCATCGTCCGAATGGCTTATACCTGCTCCTTGCCAGTCGTCCGGTTGAGACGGAACGAGCGTGGCCTGACCGCGTGTCCGCCAGCCCAAGGGACGCCGAATGATGTGCTTCACCTCATAGATATCGCTTTTGCCACTCAGGTAGGCCCGCGCCTTTTGATAGAACTGGCACAACTCCCCCTTCGTCGCGGCCTGCATCTGATCGGGGCTTGCCGTCGTCAGAAACCCGTCAGTTGTGACGCTGAAAATCGAAACATCCTTGGGAAGGGTGTTCATGATTTCGCCCAGGACACCGCGGCAGAAAGCCGTGATGAACGAGGCGTAGGCGGGATTGGTGATGTCAGAAGGGGGAAGCAGTTTCGTATCTGCATCGCGCAGGTCATAGACACGTCGCTCCCGCAAGCCTTGCCCCGTCTTGCCATAGGTCGAGTTGACGATCTCCTTCCACATCAGGTTCTGAAGGGTTCCCTTTGGAAATTCGTTCCGATTGTCGATGCAGAACTTGGCGAAATCGGCAAAAGGCCGGATCGATTTGGCGGGCATACCCGGATCGCCACTGCCAGAGGACTCGACGTATCGCCCTTCAATCAGCTTGATCTTGCAACCAAGGCGATGCGCCAGCCTGATCTCGCTGATATGCGTGGTGCTGTTACCCTTTCGCGGAAAAATCAGGCCGTAGGTCGTTCTGACAGGGAGGACTGGATATAGGACATCGTCGGGAAACTCGAAGTCCACATTGGCGAAGGCCAAATCGGACGAGGAGAACCGTTCACTCAACAGGGTGTCGGTGTCGGGGATGTTGTAAAACTTGGTCCAGTCCGGCGTGCCGATTAGCGACATAGCTGATGGGTAAGCACTAGCCAGATCGTAGTCGTACCAGACCCCTTCCGGTGCGGGACCAAACCAGAACTGCTCATTGCGCCCGCCATGATATGCCTCGGTCAGGAACTGTTCGTTCCAGTGAAGGAACGGCATATTGACAAGGCTCTTCCTTTTGACGTGGCGGTTGAACTTGGTGCTCCAGATCAGTTCATCGACCTCTTCTTTGCCGACCAAGGCAAGCCCGTTAGCTCTGTTGTCATCCCAGAACTTCTTGAGAAGCTTGAGACCCTTCGCTGACAGGGTCGTTGGCAAGGCGAACGCGCCCAAGTTGTCATCCGATGCCCGGATCATCTGCGCCGCATAGGCCGCGCAAACCTCAGCGTCACGGATCGCGTACCGCTCGAACAGCGAGCGGTCATCTTCAAGCAAGCGCCCCATATGGGTCTTGTAGTAATACTCCTGTTTCGGATCATCAGATAGCTTCAGCTTCGGAACGCCGACCAGTTTCCCAAGGTCATCGAGGCTTCGCAACCCTGTTGGGGCCAAGGTCATCGTGTCCCGGAATGAAGCCTTCAGTTCAACGGGCTTGCCTTCCGTCTCGGACTGGAACTCCACGACGAAGGGGCTTTCGAGGTTCATGAAAAGGCTTCGGATATTCTGAAGCAGCAGCCGATCTCGCAGGGTCTTGTCCTTGAACTCGCGAAACCCCGGAACGTCTGCCCGGGTAAAATGGGCCACAAGATAAACCCGTGAAGGGAAGCGCAGTGCGGGATGCTGCTTCAACCCGTCTTGAATAACATGGTGCAAGAACTCGGGGATGGTGAGGCGACCTTCAACCGTTGGCCCCTTGGGGTAGATGATGCCCGACCATTTGCGATCCGCTTGGTCGCTGTCTTCATCGACCATCAGGCCGCAGTACTGATAGGACAAGACGCGGTTTGATTTGGCCTCTTCCTCGTCGGTACTGTCCGATTTCTCGTATTCGGTGTCGAACCCGATCAGGAAGATCGAGTCCGCCTGAACACCCCGTCGCGGCGGCGCTTTGAACAACGCCGCATCAAGGACCAGTGCCGACTTGAGGTTCTCGGGCTTTGGCTTGTTGGGGGTCGTCGCCATACTGTCCTCGGTTCAGTCGATGTCCAAGGGTGGCAAGCTGTTCACGATCTTCATCGTTTCAAGGCTGACCGTGATTACACGCTGGAACAGTTCCAGCGGATAGCGGGGGTTGCCGACCGTCTCGTTGGCGTAGTCGTTGGCGTCATTGACGATGCCGCTGTCCTTGTCAGTCTTAACGACCTGGCGTTCCATCACCCATTCCAGCGCGGGCTTGCCGTTGACCACATAGTCATAGGCGGCGAGGGGGATGTTTTGCATTGTGATGTTGTCGTTGTAGATGACGGTCGTGCGGTCCTTTTCCTTGCCCTTGCCGCCGAACTTCATCTTGGTGACGCGGTAGAACTTCTTGGGGTTCGCTTGCGCCTCGTTGATCAGTGCGTGGTTGCCCTCCTTGAAGGTGACCATGTAGGGGTCGACAGTTTCGAAGTTCACATGCAGGTGGCCAAGCTTGCGGCCAGCCTCGGTGAAAGCCGCAAAATCCTCGTATCGTTTGACCGCAGGGATGCGGGGCAGTTGTTTGGCGAGGTTGTTCGCAAAGCGGGTGCGGTATTCAGGCGAATGCAGCAAGCCATAGATGTAGTAGAACAGGTCTTCCTTGCTGATCACCTGCCCCGGATAGGCGGCTTGGAAATGGGCAAGGCCCGCATCGGTGATGGCATCGCGGCGGGTGAGACCAGCCTGCGCGCCCTCGGTGGCGAAGAGGCCCTCTTCGAGTTGTGTTTCTTCGTAGAGGTAGAGGGGAAAACACTGGCCTGAGTCGATAGTGTGCAGATCAGAGATGCGATTGCTCATCAACGCTGAAAATCCCGCTCTTGCCCCCACACCAGAGACTTGAATAACCAAGTTTGCCATGTTGTTCGGGAAAATTCGGCGCATCTTACCATAACGATGGATCAACAGCGGCTCACCATACAGGTGTTGGATCGTGAAGGGTCGATAGTGTGATATTTTGAGCCATTCTGTCGAATAATCGCCGCGGACTCCCTGTTCATATCGCGCAGTGAGGCTGCTGGACCATTTTATTTGCTTGGGATCAGTTGTCGCTTCCGCCAACGGCTTTCCGGCATCGAGTTCAGCGTTATAGGCATTAATTAGCTTACCAACACTAGTCGCAAGCGCCGATGGCGATGAATTGTAAACCCATTGATCGCGATTGGAGTTGATGCCAAGGCTTGCCAATTCAAAGACGGTGGGTTCTCCAGCACCACCCCGCTCACCAGTCCCAATGAGCATGAAGGTGTCAAAGCTCTGGTCAACCTGATCCAGCCAATCATTTTTCGTATCGGGCGTGATTGCCACCCAGCCGCCTGCCTTGGCAATGCCGTCGATAGAACCAAACTTCTGGATCATGCCCAACTTCTGCTTGGTCGTAAGGTCTGGGCCAATGTCGTGAAAATAGATACTGCCTGCCTTGGCCGCGTTAGGTTTTTTCACCAGGACAGCAATGGAAATGCCCGTCATGCTGCCCGAGGCAAATACATTTTGCCCTTCGCGCGCTGCCCCTTTGGACAACATGTTCTTGCGTATGTCACCGCGCAGATGAAAGACGTAAAGGTCGCTAAACTCTTCGGCCAAGCACTTGCGCATCCCGTCGGCAAAGGAGCGTTCAATCCATGCGCTGCCCGACACAAAGCC
The DNA here is from genome assembly GCF_900156695.1 of Phaeovulum vinaykumarii. Taxonomy (GTDB): domain Bacteria; phylum Pseudomonadota; class Alphaproteobacteria; order Rhodobacterales; family Rhodobacteraceae; genus Bieblia_A; species Bieblia_A vinaykumarii. The sequence continues at coordinate 386,201 of NZ_FTOM01000001.1, read as the reverse complement.
CATGACGCCTGCATCGCCGATCCGCTCACTAGCCCAACGGAAGGCGCGAATGTAGCTGTCATAGAGGTTTTGAAGGTTGGACGCCTTGGAGCTTGCCGCATAGGTGGCGCTGATGGCTGCATCCAAGGTCGGGTATTCGATGTTCGCTGCGTTGTCGTTCGCGCTCTTTTGCCCCGCCGAATAGGGCGGGTTGCCGATGATCACGCGAATATCCAGCGCCTTTTGCTTGGTGCGCCGTTCCGAGTTGTCGGGCAAGAGGTTGGCGACCATGTCGCGCTCTTGTTCATACATTTGGAAGGTATCGGTCAGCAGGATGCCTTCAAAGGGTTCATAGGGCGCGTTGGTGGACAGGCTGCCATAGCGCAGTTCGTGATAGACGGTTTCGATGTTCACGGCGGCGATGTAATAGGCCAGCAGCACCAGCTCATTCGCGTGAATTTCGTGTTTGTATTTGTGTTCTAGCTGGTCGGGCGCGATCAGGCCCGATTGCAGCAGGCGGGTGATGAAGGTGCCTGTGCCGGTGAAGGGGTCAAGTATATGCACGCCCTCTGACCCAAGGGTTTGGCCGAACTGCGCCTTGAGCACGTCATTGACCGAGTGGATGATGAAATCCACCACCTCAACAGGGGTGTAGACGATGCCAAGGCGGGCGGTCAGCACGGGGAAGGCGGCGCGGAAGAATTTGTCGTAAAGTTCGGTGATCAGGGTTTGGCGGCCTTGGGCGGTTTTCACGCCCTCGGCGCGGCGTTCCACGCTGGCGTAGAACTTGGCGAGGCTTTCGGATTCTTTGGCGAGGTTGTGTTCATGAAGCTGGCCCAGGACGATTTCCATCGCCTTCGAAACGGGGTTTTCCTTGGTGAAGCGGTTGCCTTTGAACAGGGCGTCAAAGACGGGTTTGGTGATGAGGTGCTGTGCCAGCATCTCAATCGCCTCGGCCTCGGTGATTTCGGGGTTCAAGTCGTCGTGTAGTTCGTCAAGGAAGGCGAGGAAGGCGGTGCGTTCCGCACCGGGCTGCGCGACGATGGTCGTGATGCGGGTGATATGGGTCTGGGCGATCTTGGCAATGTCTTTGGCCCAGGTATCCCAGTATTCTCGGGTGCCACACTTCTCGACGATCTTGGCCATGATGGCGCGGGTGAACTCGTCAAAAACCAGTTCGCCTTGTGCGGGAAGTTCGGGTTGACGCGGTTCGGGGCTGTCAGAGCCGATGCCCGCTTTCGGCTTGGACGGCTTGCTCTTGGAGGTGGCGAATGTGTCCACCACAGCGGTCAGTTTCTTCAACTCGGACTCGGATGAAATCCGGACGATTTCGACCTTGTCGCGGATATCCTCACCGATCTTGATCTGGTTCAGACGGGCATCAAGGCGTTCGTCGTGGGCGCGCAGGGCGTTCAGGATTTGCCAGACGACCTGATACCGCTCGTTGTCATTCAGAGCTGCCTCAGGGGTGGTGTCGGGCGGAATGGCAACGGGCAGGATGACGTAGCCAAGCTTCTTGTCCTTGGCCTTGCGCATGACCCGACCAACGGATTGCACCACGTCGATCTGGCTCTTGCGTGGGTGCATGAACATGATCGCGTCCAGCGCGGGAACGTCCACACCCTCGGACAGAACCTTGGCGTTGGTCAGGATACGACAGGTGTTGTCACCGGACTCGGCCTTGAGCCAGCCAAGCAGTTCTTCACGGGCACTGGCGTTGAAGCTGCCATCGACATGGCGAACCTCGGTCGTCAGATAACGGGGGTCTTCGAGCAGTTCGCTGCCGAGGTAAGCGTCGACGACCTGCGTGAATTCAGCCTCGATCACCCGCGATTTGGCGATGCTCTGACAAAAGGCCAGCGCGCGGCGCATCGGTTGCGGATCAAATTCCAGATCGCTGGCGAGATCGGCCTTGGTAAGGGCCTTGTAACAGCCGATGATCTTGGTCGCATCGTCCAGCTTGAGTTCGGAGCTTTCCTTCAAGCGGTTCTGGATCGTAGTGGAAACTAGCCCCTCATCGACGGCCAGCACGACGACCTTGTAATCGGTCAGAAGTTCATTCTCGACTGCCCAGCCAAAACCACGATGGAACAGGTCTTTGCCGAACTTGGTTTCATCATCCATAGAGGCGAGTTCGGCGTCGTGATCATCGGCCTTGCGTTTGGCGCCATCGCCGAAGATGCGCGGTGTCGCGGTCATGTAGAGGCGCTTCTTCGCGGTTACATAATCGTTGCTATGGATGCGGACGAAGTTGCTGTCGTCCTCGTCTTTCAAAGTGACGCCGGTTGTGCGATGCGCCTCGTCGCAGATGACCAAATCGAATTCGGGAAGGCCGTAGTGCTTCTGGGCGCGGGTAAGGACGTCGATGGAGTGATAGGTCGAGAATACGACCGTCATTTGGTCGGGCGGAGCATCCTGAACCTGACGGGCCAAACGGTCAGGGTCCGTGGTCGCCGGGAAGGCCAGATCGTGAACGTTGAGGTCGAGGCTGTCGGCATCCTCATTCCGCCCCACCTTCTTATCGGAGCAGGCGGAAAAGGCCGTGAAGTCCTCGTGGCAGTCATTTTTCCATTCACGCACGGTCTGCGACATCAGGGCGAGCGAGGGTACCATGAAGAGGACGAGCTTGCCCTTTCCGGCGAGGTGTTCGGCGATCCTTAGGCTGGTAAAGGTCTTACCCGTCCCGCAAGCCATGATCATCTTGCCCCGGTCGGCAGATGAAAGGCCCTCGGAGATAGTCTCCAAAGCTTCCCTTTGATCGTCGCGAAGCTGTTTTTTCGGAGCGAGGCTGATGTTTCCGGTGCGGATGAACTGCGACCAGTCGATCCGGCTGGCCTCGAGGTCGTTGATACTGATCCGGTTCCAGTCTTTAGAGACGTTATTGAGCGTCTCTTGGGCGTTCTTGCCAAGTTCCTTACGGGTCGTGTCAGCGATGATCAGTCGCGTAAACAGGTCGTTTGAGGCTGCCGAGATAAAGCTGTCGATGTCCGGCTTCTGGATACTGTAGTTGGGGGCATAGAATTTGCACTGGATCGCCGCGTATCCAGACCCATCGGCCATCGTTGCGACGAGGTCGATCCCGGTGTCACTCCCCCTCCAACGTTGTTCAGCTGCCCATTCACCGAAAGGGACGACCTTCGAGTAGTATTGCTTCTGGATATCGTCGTTCTCGAGGAAAACCCGGATCAGGCGTTCGAAATAATCGCCCTTCTCCCGTTCGCTGCGGGAGGATTCGCGATAGGCGTTCAAAAGGTCTTGCAGTTGCATTAGGGCGACTGGCTCCAAAAAAAAAGTCACAAGGGCGAAGCACGGTTCCTCGTAACCGTTTGGAAAGGTTACGGCGCATCGGCTGCGTCACTATTCACGACCATGAAACGGCGCGCAAGCCACGCGGTAGTAGAACGACAAGACGGTGATGAGGCTGTTTGGCAAAGGCCGAGCCTGAAGGATGAAGCGAGAGAGGCGCAAGAGGATAGGTGTAGAGGTAAGGCTCTGGAAAATATTGTTTTTTTAATGATCGTGGGTCGCTTCGCGACGGGGCTTCGCCCCAGTCCTGGGGTGTGTTGATTGAGGGGAGTTGAGGGGGGATCGGGGCGATCAGAGTTTTCTTCTGATTGGAGCGCCCGATGAATGACAGAACCACCGCAATTCGTTCACTGAACGACTTGGCACGATCAACGTTTCTCGGGTGTCGGGTGATGATCACCCAAGGGGTTCAGGCGTTGGATGATGTCGGGGCAGTCTTGGAGCGCGTAAGGACGTTCGACGCCTTCGACGGGGATAACGACCCCTACGGCGAACACGACTTCGGGTCGTTCGTCCACAACGGCGAGACCATCTTCTGGAAGATCGACTATTATGATCGGACGCTGACGGCTGGGTCAGAGGACCCCACTGATCCTGAGGCGACGATCCGGGTGCTGACGGTGATGCTCGCCAGTGAATATTGAAGGGGGTTTTTTCTGGGGATTGACAAATCGTCAATATCGAGTTAAAATGTTGATATATAATATAAAAATGGTAAATTTCGACACTCTACACCCATATATAACATTTACCATTTTTTGCGATGCGCCCCGATTTTCTATAGGCTTCGGGCCTCGGCACCCTTCGCAATTCTGTTTTCAAATCACCTTCTCAGGGAATTCTCTTCCATCAGGGAAGAGGCGAAGCCTCCATCGCCACCCGTGGCGATGGAGCACTTTTTGATCGATGCACGAGTTATCGAACTTCTTGGGCTCTGTTGCACAAATCGGGTGACGGACAGGGTTCCCCTTTCCCCGGACAGACTCATCCCACGGCTTCCGTGACAGGGATGCCGAGCGCTGTGAAGCCGTTCAGGACAGCGACGCGAACCTGGAACTCTGCAACCTGACGGTCGAAGTCCCGCGCGGACAGGCGCTGCCCCAGCAGCTTGACGCAGTGCATCTTGGTCTCTGCGCGACTTCGGCGGTGATACCCGCTCCATCGTCGCCAGATGGTTCGACCGACGCGCTTCGATGTGCGCAAGATCTCGTTACGCGCCACAGCACCCGGGGTGTCGGGCTTCCAGGGCTTGGCATTCTTGCGGGGCGGAATGATAGCGGCGGCACCTCGGGCTGCGATGGCGTCATGGCATTTGCGGGTGTCGAAGGCACCATCGGCGGTGACGGTCGCGATCTCCTGGTCGGGCGGGATCTGGTCGAGCAGCTCGGGCAGCATGGGCGCATCGCCCACGTCGCTGGTGGTGAACTCGGCCGCCCGGATTTCCAGAGATTTCTCGTCAATCCCGATGTGGATCTTGCGCCAGACCCTGCGTTTGGTGCCCCCGTGCTTGCGGGCGTTCCACTCCCCTTCGCCTTCCACCTTGATGCCGGTGCTGTCGACCAAGAGGTGTAACGGACCCTCCGAGCCGCGGTAGGGGATGTTGACCTTCAGGGTCTTCTGGCGGCGCGACAGCGTGCTGAAGTCAGGCACCGCCCAGTCCAGGCCGATCAGCCGAAGCATGCTCTCGACGAACCCAGTGGTCTGGCGGAGCGCCATCCCGAACAGCACCTTCATGGTCAGGCACGTCTGGATCGCGGCGTCACTGTAGGCAGGCTGGCGCCCGCGCTTGCCGGTCGACGCGGCTCCCCACATCATGGCGGGATCGAACCAGATCGTCAGCGAGCCACGGCGCTTCAGCGCTTGGTTGTAGCTGCGCCAGTTCCGGGTCTTGTAGGTCGGGGGTGTCGGTCTGCTCATGCAGCCCAGCTACCACGCTGGATTCACGAGATGAATCCCTCAAGGGATTTGTGCAACAGAGCCGAACTTCTTGCTGAAACCGTCCCCTGAGATTTCAGGTCCGACGGACGCTTCCATGTGGATCACTAGATTTCCGTAGTGACCGGCTCGTTATTCCGGGTATTTGCGCTGCGCCTTGGCAGTTTCCAGCTTTCCACCGTTCTTCTTGGTCTGCGCCGTTGCCTGCCACTCGTAGGTGTGGCTTCCGTTAGGAGGGCAAGGTTGCTTGTATTTGAATGAACCCGCTGGAACGGTCTTCGATCCATTCCACTCTACGACGCCACCGCCATGGTTAAAGCCCGGGACGTCCCGATCCACCAATTTGAAGCGAATAAACTTCGTTCCCTCTGGGATGTCGCTGAGGGTGAAGGCGGGGCTGCCAACTGTGCCCGGATTGCCAGAGGTGCACGATTTCAACCCCGACCAATCAAAACCAATCTCGAACGCGTAGCCTGGGCTGGACAGGCCAATCAAGGCTAGGGTGGAGAGTGTGGCAAGGTGTGACCGAAACTGCATCGCGATCCCTTTCTGTAAGATGTGCTGTCCCCGGCTTGGGAGGAGCTCTGAGACAACCTTCATACTATCTGACGACTGGATCAAGCAAGGACCGTGTGTGCAGGCAAGCAAAAAAAGTGTGTCGGGTCATCTTTCTGCAAGGGAGTGATCAATGCAGTGCTTCCCTCCTCCGCGACTTGACCTCGCGCTTCATCACGATTTTTCCTCTTAGAGGACACGCAGCCCTCATCGGCCCACTTGGCAAAGGGGATTTTCGCGTGTTATACACAATGTTCTACAAAATAGTGTAACATGTTGTAAAATATGGCAAGTAATGCGATTGAAAATCCGCGTGTCGCTGGTTCGATTCCGGCTCTGGGCACCAGTTCAACCCATTGATTTCACTATGAAATGCCATCGGGTTCACTTCCCTTTCGCCTCGGGTTTGACACTTTTTCCGAACGGTTTGACAACAGCCGTTCTCTTTTCGATCACGTCTTGCAGAGTCGCAGCCGTCGCTTTGTTCTTCTCTGCAAGGTCAGCATCGCGCGAATAGTGGTGTGCCATGCGCTCTGTCTTCTGCCCCAGAAAGTCGGCAATCTCGCCCTTAGTCCTGCCTTCCTCGCGCAGTAGCGTTGCCACGGTATGCCGCAGCCCTTTCAGCGTCAGATCTTTTTCGAGCAGTCCGGCTTCAACTTGCTTTGCGCGCCACCTGTGCCAGACGGTCGAAAACCCGTCATAGGTCCAAGGGGTGCCTTTTGAGCTTGCGAGGATCGTAATTGCATCATGCTTCGGGGCGCGCTCGAGCGCGGCCCGCAACAAGCCGATGATTGGGACGGCCACAGGCTCGCCGGTCTTGCCGCGCGTTGCCCAGATCACGCCGCCGTCAATCGCATCGCGGCGCAGCCCCAGAGCGTCCGAAGGATCAAGGCCGGTGTAGGCCATGACCGACAACGCCGCCGCGACATGGGGCGGTGCATGTTCCAGAACAAAGGCCAGTTCCTCGATTTCCCAGGCGCGATTCGCCCGCTTGAGGTTCTTCGGGCGCGGCTTCGGGATGACCTTTTCCGCGAAGTTGGCGGAGACCAGCCCCAGCGGAATGCAGTATTTGAACACCTCGAAAAGGAAGGTGCGCAGCATATTTGCTTGACGCCATCCCATCTTTTCCGAGGCCTTGTCGTGGATCTTGGCAATCAGGGGCGTGTCGATCGCCGCAACGGGCGTGTCATTGATCGGCGCAAGGTAGTCGGCGACCTGCCACCACTTGTTCGGCTTGGGTCAGAAGATCGGGCGGCACAACCAAGAGCGCCGGCGTGATCGACAAGGGCGCCCCTTGCGTGTCTTTCTGAAGCATCAGCGCCGCGCGCGCAGCGGTCAGCGAGGTTACATTGATCATGGCACCGGTTTCGGCAAGGTTGCCTCGGTCGCTATGGAACGTCTCCTTGCCATCAAGAAGCGTTTGGCCTGCGCCATCGTTCGCCAAAATCGGTTCAAGGATCACATCGCGCAGAGTCCCCATTGCCCCGTCGATCATCTTGCGCGCGACTTGCGTTTCCAGATTGATCGAATTCGCGGAATTGATGACCGCTTCCCGCGTGACATGGAAATTCGCAGCATAGTGCGACAGAACCGGGCTCGCCTCGCCCGACTCGTCAATCGTCACATTTTTAATGCTGTCACCTTCGGGCGTCTTTTTCAGCTTGCCCGAAGCCGACAAACCAACCAAGCGGTGTTCGCGGAAGTCTTCGGCGCTCATTTCGTGCGTGGCAGCCAGAATCGCAGGGGGGTGCACCTCGATCGCCCGGGCAAGAACCGCATTCAAGCCCGCCGTGGTCGCGTGGTAGTAGTCCGAAGAGGTATGGGCACCGCCATCCAAAACCGCATTGCATCCGCATCGCCGCTCACCTGCGCGCGCGCATCACGCGCGACCATGCGCGCCATATCAGCGCGCGACATGGCGGCGAATTCGCGCCCGGTCGTCGGCTCAAACGAAAGCCCGAGGCGGTCGGCCATCTGCGCGGCCATCGCATCGCCCAAGCGAGCAGAAAGCGAGACCTGTTGGCGATCGGCCCGGTAGTAGTCGGCGGGCAAGTGCCCAGAATGGCGGGAACCACTCATTTCGAGATCTTCCTGAACCCGCATTTCGAGGATCTTACCAAGCACGGCCTGCACCATGCCTTCGCCGTCTTTTTTCGTCGGATCAGCTTCGCCCATCTCCGAAAGAAGCGAGGCGGTGATTTCCTTAATCTGCTCTGCACTGACCTTCGCTTGCTCGGCCATATTGGCGATTTGCTCAAGCGACGGGGCGAGCGTTTCAGCCGCGTTCATCGTCAAGCCCGCTTCGGCCATAACGTCTCCGGCCCAAACGGGCAGGTTTTTTGCGGCTGGCAAGGCCGCGCATTTGCGCCATGAAGCGCGCCGGAATTTGTGTCATATCGTTCGGCATCATCTTTCCTTTCCGAAGATCGCGGTCACGCCGCGCGCGTGGCACCTGTGAAGCGTCCCCGAACTGCCTCGGGGGTGTGCTTGAAGGCGTTTAGGTCAAAGCCCGGGGGCAAGGCGCAGGCGCGCACAGCGCCCCCGGCAATTTCATCGGCAAAGTGAAGCGCAACGGCCTCCTCGGCGGTCAGCCACGTTTCTGCCTTCATCCACTCCGCCATGCGCTCAACCGGGTGCCCAGTGGCGCGCGCATAGGCTCGAGCGTAAGTCGCGGCGACTTTCTCGAGCGTGTCGGCTGCCTTACGGTGCGCCTCGGCGGGGCCGATCGACAGGCTTGCCGGGGCGTGGATCATCAGGTGCGCGGCGTCATGCATAATGATCCGCGCCGCCCCCAGCCCCGTCAACACCGGGCCCGGGAGCAGAAGTCCAGCCCCCGCGTCTGGGCCAGGCAGGCAAGGCCCGCCGCCGAGCCGACCATGAAGGTCATGGCGATGCTCGAGGTGCCCTGCGCATCCGGTCCCAGGACCGACATCCCGCGCTCCTGCACCAGCAGGACCACCGTCGCCAGCAGCGCCCCCTGCACCGTCAGGAAGATGAAGAAGTTGTAGATCCAGCTTGCGATCAGCGCCACGCGCCCCGGCGCCTGACAGAGCGCGCGATAAGCGGCAAGGCCCGTCTTCTCGCGCCGAGGCGGCGTGTTTTCGGCCGGGCCGGGCGCCAGCAGGACGGCCATCAGGAAGCCCGCCAGGCTGACCCCGGCCCCGACCAGAAAGGCCACGTTGTCGGAACAGGTGTCGGCCAGCGCCCCGCCCAGCACCAGCCCGCCGGGGATCGAGGCGTTCGGCGCGGTGCGGAAGGCCGCCGTGTGCGTGCCGCGGTTGGCATGGTCCGAGCCCGCCAGAACCGCCACCTGCGCCCCGATCAGCAGAAAGGCCATGCCGATGCCGTTGACGAAGCGCCCCGCCAGCAGCCAGGCCGACATCAGCGCCACGCTGAACATCAGCATGCCCGCCGTCTCGATCGCCAGCGCCGCGGCCATCGTCCGGCGCGGCCCCAGCCGGGCATAAAGCCCCCCCCGGCCACGAAGCTGAAGATCAGCCGCAAGATCCGGTTGGCCGAAAGGATCATCCCGATCATCGCCCCCGAGGTCCCCGGTTCCAGCCCCAGCGCCGGCATGATCGGAAAGACGAGCCCGGCGCCGATCCCCCCCCCCCGGTGAAGGTGAACGCGGCGATCAGCAGGCTTTGAGACAGGCGCGGAGACAGGCGCGGCATCGCGCGGTCCCTTCGTGACTTCAGGGGGTGCAGGGCGTCAGTGTTTCGGAAAAGGGGGCGTCAGCTCTCCCTGATCCGGCGCAGCGCGGGCAGGATGGCGGCCAGTTGCGCCTGTTCCATCGGCGTCGAGACGCATCTCGATGCGCTCTGCCAGCCAGTCCGGACGCCGCGCGCGTCCCTCGCGCAGCCAGGCGCGGCATTTGTCGCGATCTGCGAGGGCGTCAGATCGGCGGTATCGGAATGTTGCCACAGACGCCGGCGATCGGCGCCGAAGAGGCTGCGCAGCTCGCGCGCCCGGGTGTCGGGGATCGAGAGGTCGGGCGTGTCATCCATGCCGCCAAGATGAACCTGTGCAGTAAAGCTGTAAGGATTGGCTGCGCAGTTCGGCTGTCAATCTTGCAGGGCTCCGCGCGAAGCCTGAACCGCGAAGGCGATCGGCGGAACCTGCCGTGTCGCGCTCCATATCGACGCCGGATCCGGACCGCAGATCTCTGGGGCCTCGACAGCGGTGGCGGTCTTGGGGGACACTTTCGCGCGGGACGGGGAACACCGTCCCCTGCCGGGCAAGGGGACGGCATGAGAGGGGAGGGGACGGCATGAGCTGTTACGCGCATTCCGGCCAGGCGGCCGATCGCTCGGACTGGCAGGGGCTGGCCGCGCATCTGGAGGCGGTCGAGCGGCTGGCCCGCGCGCGCGGCGCGCCGCTGGGGCTGGCCGAGGCGGCGGCGATTGCCGGGCGGCTGCATGACCTGGGCAAATACGACCCCGCCTTCGATGCGGTCCTGCGCGGCGAGGGGCGGCGCGTCGATCATTCGACGGCCGGGGGGCGGGTCTTGCTCGACCCCGGTTCGGGCTGTCCCCGCCCCCTGGCCGAGGCGCTGGCGCATGCGATCCTGGGCCACCACGCCGGGCTGCCCGACAAGAGCACGAAGGCTGATGCGTCCTGTCTCGACCGGCGGATCGAGAAGCCGGGCGCGGCGCTCGATCCCGAATGGAAAACCCATCTGCCCGGCGATTTCCGCCCCGCGACCACCGAGCTTGTGGCCCATGTCCGGCCCGGCGCCGTGACGCAGGGCTTTGACCTTTCGGTGGCGGTGCGGATGATCTTTTCGTGCCTGGTCGATGCCGATTTCCGCGATACCGAGAGCTTCTATGACCGGCTCGAGAACCGCGCGCGCGACCGCGACTGGCCCTCGCTTCAACAGATCCTGCCCGATCTGCGAAAGCGCTTTGACAGCCACATGGCCGGGTTCAAGGCCGCGACCGACGTCAACCGGCTGCGCGCGCAGATCCTGGCGCAGGTGCGCGCCGGGGCCCGGATGGCGCCGGGGGCGTTCACGCTGTCGGTGCCCACGGGCGGGGGCAAGACGCTGGCCTCGCTGGGCTTTGCGCTCGATCATGCGGCGCTGCACGGCCATCGGCGGATCATCTACGCCATTCCCTATACCTCGATCATCGACCAGACCGTGGCGGTCTTTGCCGAGGTGCTGGGCGAGGCGCATGTCCTGGCCCATCACGGCGCCATCGAGATGGAGGGCGCCCCCGTGGCGGGGCGCGACAAGATCCGCCAGGCGATGGAGGATTGGGCGGCGCCGGTGGTGGTGAGCACGAATGTGCAGCTGTTCGAAAGCCTGTTCTCGGCGCGTCCCGCGCGGGCGCGCAAGCTGCACAATATCGCCGGTTCGGTGATCGTGCTCGACGAGGCACAATGCCTGCCGCGGGGGCTGCTGCTGCCCACCTTGGCCATGATCGACACGCTGTGCACCCATTACGGCTGTTCGGTCGTGCTGTGCACCGCCACCCAGCCCGCCTTCGACAGCCGCCAGCTTGCGCCCGGCGGGCTGGACCTGGCCGGGCGCGAGCTGGCACCCGATCCCGCGGCGCTGGCGCGCGATCTGGAACGGGCCCGCATCGTGTCGGGCGGCGTGATGGCGGATGATGCGCTGATCGCGGCGTTGGGGAAGACCGCGCAGGGCTTTGTCATCGTCAACAGCCGCCGTCACGCGCTGACGCTGTTCCGGGCCGCGCAGGAGGCGGGGCTGGAGGGGGTGGTGCACCTGAGCACGCGCCAATATCCCGCGCATCGCCGCGCGCGGATCGAAACGGTGCGGGCGCGGCTCAAGGACGGCCAGCCCTGCCGTCTGATCGCCACCAGCCTGATCGAGGCGGGGGTCGATCTGGACTTTCCCTGCGGCTGGCGCGCCGAGGCCGGCCTTGACAGCGTCATCCAGGCGGCGGGACGGGTGAACCGCGAAGGTTGCCGGCCGGTCCCGACCGCGACCCTGACCGTCTTTTCGGCGCCCGACGATCCCCCGCCCGGCGATGTCGCGGCGCTGGCGCGGGCGATGCAGGCGGTGGCGCGCAAGCGCGGCGTCGAGGCCCTGCTGGCCCCCGAGGCGATCCGCGACTGGTTCGAGGAGGTCTATTGGCGCGCCGGGCCCAGGGCACTGGATACGGCCGGGATCTTGCGGGCCTTCGCCTTCGACGGCCGGGGCACCGATTTCGCCTTTCGCACGGTGGCCGAGGCCTATCGGCTGATCGACAGCCCGATGGTGCCGGTGATCGTGAGGCGCGATGCCGCCGCGCAAGCGGCCGTGGCGCGGCTGGGCCATGCGTGGGAGAGATCGGGGCCGATCGCGCGGGCGCTGCAACCCTTCACCGTGCAGATCCCGGCCCCTGCCCGCGAGACCCTGCGCGCCAACGGCAAGGGCGATTTCGTCGCCCGCGACCTGCGCGGCGATCAGTTCTTCGTGCTGAGCGACGACAGCCTCTATCACGACGATTTCGGCCTGTGGTGGGAGCAGGCGGACTATCTGAGCGCGGATCAGGAGGTGTTGTGATGGCCACTCCTGCCCGCCGCTCAGGTTATTCGGTGATCTACAAGGTTACATGGCCAAACGGAAAAATCTATGTTGGCAGCGATTTGACGGATTCAATCAGTTACTTTGGCAGCCCGGATGACCAGTTGATCGAGCAAGATTTTCCCAACCGGGAGACGCGTCAAAAGATAACTGTGACCCGAGAGATCCTCTGGGAGTCCACTACGGCAACCAAGGCTGAGGTTCTGGCGCTGGAGCGGCGGCTGATTGTGGAACTGCGCGCGAATGACCCGAGCATCGGCTATAACCGTCGTCCAGTGTTCCGAAGTGTGCCCGAGCAATCTTCCCATTGCGCGACGCAGCCCAAGGAGTAAGCTGACCGGAATTTCGAGGTGGCCCATGGCTTTTGGAATTCGTTTGCATGTCCGGGGGCGCAATGCGCTGTTCACCCGGCCGGAATTGAAGGTCGAACGCGTCAGCTATGACGTGATGACGCCCTCGGCGGCGCGCGGCATCCTTGAGGCCATTCACTGGAAGCCCGCGATTTCCTGGGTGATCGACCGCATTCATGTTCTCGAACCGATCCGCTTTCAGTCGATCCGCCGCAACGAGGTGGGGCACAAGGCCCCGGCGGGCGCGATCAAGTCGGCCATGAAGCGCGGGGATCTGGCCGGGGTCCAGCTTCTGGTCGACGAGGATCGTCAGCAGCGCGCCGCAACGGTTCTGGTCAATCCCGCCTATGTGATCGAGGCGCATTTCACCCTGTCCGCCCGCGCCGGCGCCGATGAGAACGCGGGCAAGCATCTTGATATCTTCAACCGCCGCGCCGCCCGCGGGCAATGTTTTCACCAGCCCTGTCTGGGCGCGCGCGAATTCGCCGCCGATTTCGCGCTGGTGCCGCCCGATGCGCCCTTGCCGGCGCGCAATCCGCAGGCCGAGACCGCCGATCTGGGGTTCGGCACGCCGCGCGATCTGGGGCTGATGCTGTGGGACATCGACCATGCCGCGCCGGGCCGGCCGTCGATGTTCTTTCGCGCGCGCCTGGTCGACGGGGTGATGGAGGTGCCCGCGCCGGGCAGCGCCGAGGTGCTGCGATGAGCATGCTGGCCGCGCTGGTGCGCGCCTATGATCGCCTGCCCGACGCGCCGCCCTTCGGGTATTCGTCCGAGAAGATCGGCTTTTGCGTGGTGCTGACGCCCGATGGCGCCCCCGCCGAGGTGATCGACCTGCGCAGCCCCGACAGGAAACGCAGCCCGCGGCTGCTTCAGGTGCCGCAGGCGGTCAAGCGCACGGCGGGCATCGCGCCCAACTTCCTGTGGGACAAGAGTTCCTATGTGCTGGGGGTGACGGCCGGCACCGGCAAGCGCACCGCCGAGGAACATGCGAAATTCCGGGAACGGCATCTGGCGGCGCTGGAGGGGGCCGAGGATGCGGGGCTGCTTGCGCTGGCGCGGTTCCTGCGCGACTGGCGCCCCGAGGCCTTTGCGCCGCCGCTCTGGCCCGACGACGCGCTGGACCAGAATCTGGTCTTCCGGCTCGAGGGCGATGCGCTCTTCGTGCATGACCGGCCCGCGGCGCAGGCGCTCTGGGCGCAGCTGGGCGCGCAGGCGGCGGCCGATCCGCAGCGCTGTCTGGTCACCGGTCTGCCCGCGCCGGTTGCCCGGCTGCACCCGTCGATCAAGGGCGTGTGGGGCGCGCAATCTTCGGGCGCAAGCCTCGTGTCGTTCAACCTTGATGCCTTTTCGTCCTATGGCCACAGCCAGGGCGACAATGCGCCCGTCTCCGAAGCTGCGGCCTTTGCCTATACGACGGTCCTGAACCGCTTTCTGGAACGCGACAGCGGCCATTTCATCCAGATCGGCGATGCCTCGACGGTGTTCTGGGCCGAGGCCGGAGCGGAGGGGGCCGGTGCGGACGAGGCGGCGCAGGCCGAAGACCTGTTTGCCGCCTTCTTCGATGCGGGGGCCGCCGAGACCCGGGCCGCGCGCGAGGTCGAGGCCCGGCTCGAACGTCTCCGGCAGGGGCTGCCGCTGGCCGAGATCGCGCCGCAATTGTCCCGCGGGGTGCGGTTCTTCGTGCTGGGGCTGGCCCCCAATGCCGCGCGGCTGTCGGTGCGCTTCTGGTGCGCGGATGATTTCGCCGCGCTGACCCGCCATTACCAGCGTCATGTCGAGGACATGCGCCTTGAACCGCCCCCGCGCGAGGGTTGGCCGCCGCTCTGGCGGTTCCTTGTCGAATTGGCAGCGCAGGGCAAGCGCGAGAATGTGCCGCCCCTGGTCGCGGGCGAATGGATGCGCGCGATCCTGACTGGCACACCCTATCCGATGACGCTGCTGTCGACCGTATTGATGCGCATCCGCGCCGACGGCGAGATCAACGCCCGGCGCGCCGCGCTTCTCAAATCCGTCCTGATCCGCAATTTCGCCAAGGAGGTTCCCGTGGCGCTCGATCCCGGCACTACCAACAAGGGCTATGTTCTCGGTCGCCTCTTTGCCGTCTACGAGGAGGTGCAGCGCGCCGCTCTGGGCGGTCATGTCAATGCCACGATCAAGGACAAGTTCTACGGCGCGGCCTCGGCGTCGCCGCAAAAGGTGTTTCGCACGCTCGATGCCGGGGCGCAGAACCACTTTGCCAAGCTGCGCAAGCAAAGTCCGGGCCGGGCGGTGAACCTTGAAAAGCTGATCGGCGGGATCGTCGATCTGATGGAGCCGACCAACGACCCCATTCCCAATACGCTGAGCACCCAGGAACAGGCGATGTTCGGCATCGGCTATTACCACCAGCGCAGCGATTTCTTCCGCAAGCACGACGAGACGTCCACCGACGATACGCCCATCACGGAGGCTGACCAATGACCCCGCTTTCCCGCCGCCACGATTTCGTGCTGATCTTCGACGTGACGAACGGCAATCCGAATGGCGACCCTGACGCCGGCAATCTGCCGCGGATGGACCCGGAAACGAACCATGGTCTGGTGTCCGATGTCAGCCTCAAGCGCAAGATCCGCAATTACGTCGAATTGGCGCGCGCCGGTGTCGAGGGGCATCATATCTACGTTCAGGAAGGCGCGATCCTGAATGAAAAGCACCGTCAGGCCTATGTGGCGGTGCGCGGCGACGAGAAATCGAAGAAGGATGCCAAGCTCAATCCCAAGACCGATGCCGAGGCCGATGAGCTGCGCGCCTGGATGTGCGCCAATTTCTTCGATGTGCGCACCTTCGGCGCGGTCATGTCGACCGGCATCAATTGCGGCCAGGTCAAGGGCCCGGTCCAGATGACCTTCGCCCGCTCGGTCGAGCCGATCTTCCCGGTCGAGGTGTCGATCACCCGCATGGCGGCCACCAACGAGGCCGAGAAGAAGAAGCGCGACGCCGCCGATGACAGCGACAGCCGCACCGACAACCGCACCATGGGCCGCAAGCATATCGTGCCCTATGGCCTTTATGTCGCGCATGGCTTCATCTCGGCCAAGTTCGCCGAACGCACGGGCTTTTCGGAGGCCGATCTGGATCTTCTGCTCGAGGCGCTTGCCAGCATGTTCGAACATGACCGCTCGGCCGCGCGCGGCGAGATGACGACGCGCAAGCTGATCGTCTTTGCGCATGAAAACCCGCTGGGCAATGCGCCGGCGCATGCTCTGTTCGACCGGGTGCGCATCGGCCGCGATGTCGACGGCGCCTTCCGCGAGCTGGACGACCGCGGGCTGGGCAATCTGGCCCCGGCGCGCAAGTTTTCCGATTACCGCGTCGAGATCGACCGCGAGGGGCTGCCGGCAGGGGTCGAGATCCGCGAGATCCTCTGATGTCTGCCGCGCCGGACGGGGGCGATCCGATCCCCCTTTCGGCGGTGCAGCATGCGGTCTATTGCCTGCGTCAGGCGGCGCTGATCCATCTTGAACGCCTGTGGCAGGACAACCGCTTCACCGCCGAAGGGGACGTGTTGCACGCGGTCGCCGACAAGGGCGGGCGGCGCAAGGGCAGGGGGGTGCGGCGGGTGCTGTCGCTGCCTCTGGGCTCGACGCGTCTCAACCTGTCGGGCGTGGCAGATCTGGTCGAATTCACGCCCGGCCCTGACGGGGGCGCGCGCCCCTTTCCCGTCGAATACAAGCGCGGCAAGCCCAAGCTGCACCGCGCCGACGAGGCCCAGCTCTGCGCCCAGGCGCTCTGCCTCGAGGAGATGACCGGCCAGGACGTGCCCGAAGGC
Organism: Phaeovulum vinaykumarii; assembly: GCF_900156695.1. Taxonomy (GTDB): domain Bacteria; phylum Pseudomonadota; class Alphaproteobacteria; order Rhodobacterales; family Rhodobacteraceae; genus Bieblia_A; species Bieblia_A vinaykumarii. The sequence continues at coordinate 369,730 of NZ_FTOM01000001.1, read as the reverse complement.
GCGCTGTTTTACGCACAGACCAGACGGCGCGTCATCGTGCCCTTCGATGCCGATCTGCGGGCGCTGACCGAAGCCGCGGTGGCCGATCTGGCGGCGGTCCTGCGCGCGGGCGTCACGCCGCCGCCCACGCCGCACAAGGCGCGCTGCCGGGCCTGTTCGCTGCATGATCTGTGCCGCCCCGACAGCGTGGCCCGTCCGGTGAAGCGCTGGCGCGACCAGACCCTTGCGCGCCTTCTGGAGGCGCCATGAGAAAGCTGCTCAACACCGTCTATGTCACCACCGAAGGCGCGGCCCTGCGCAAGGACGGCGAGACCCTGATCGCCGAGATCGACGGCGCCGAAAAGACCCGCGTGCCGCTGCACATGCTCTCGGGGCTGGTGGTGTTCGGCCCGGTCCTGCTGACCCCCGCCTTGATCGGCGCCTGCGCCACCCGCGGCATCTCGATTGCCCTGATGAGCCGCCAGGGCCGCTTCGAGGCCCGCGTCGAGGGCCCCGTTTCGGGCAATGTGCTCTTGCGCCGCGAACAATACCGCCGCGCCGAGACCCCCGAGGAGATCGTCCGCTCGATCGTGCTGGGCAAGGTGTCGAACCAGCGCGCCGTGCTGCGCCGGGCCTTGCGCGACCATGGCACCGAGATGGCGCCCCCCGCCCGCGACGCGCTCGAGGCCGCCGCGGACCGCATGGCCCGCATCCTGCGCCGCGTCCAGCTGACGGAAACGGATGTGGCGGCGATGCGCGGCGCCGAAGGCGAGGCCGCGCAGCTCTATTTCGCGGTCTTCGACCATCTGATCCGGTCCCCCGACCCGGAATTGCGCTGGACCGGGCGCAGCCGCCGCCCCCCGCGCGATGCGATGAATGCGCTGCTGTCCTTTCTCTATACGCTGCTCACCCATGAGTGTGCCTCGGCCTGCGAGACGGTGGGGCTTGACCCGGCGGTGGGGTTCCTGCACCGCGACCGCCCCGGCCGGCCCAGCCTTGCGCTCGACCTCATGGAGGAATTGCGCGCCCCCCTGGCCGACCGTCTGGCCTTGTCGCTGGTCAACCGCCGCCAGCTGCGTGCGGGCGATTTCCGCGCCATGGACGGGGGCGCGGTGCTTCTGGGCGACGAGGCGCGCCGCACCGTCCTGACCGCCTGGCAGGAGCGCAAGCGCGAGGAACGGCTCCACCCCTTCCTTCAGGAAAAGGCGCCCTTCGGCCTGGTGCCGTTCCTTCAGGCGCAGCTTCTGGCGCGCCATCTGCGCGGTGACATCGACGCCTATCCCCCCTGGTTCTGGAGCTGAGGCATGCTGGTTCTGGTCACCTATGACGTCAACACGCTGGAAGAGGGCGGCAAGAAGCGCTTGCGCCGCGTCGCCCGCGCCTGCGAAGATTACGGTCAGCGCGTCCAGTTCTCGGTCTTCGAGATCGAGGTCGAGCCCGCGCAATGGGTCAAGCTGAAGGCGCGCCTCGAGGACATCATCCACCCCGAGCATGACAGCCTGCGGTTCTATTATCTCGGGGCGAACTGGAAACGGCGGGTCGAGCATGTCGGCGCCAAGCCCGCCCTCGATCTCGGAGGGCCGCTGATCCTCTAGGCTGCGAACCACAAGCGTGCCGGCGGTCCCGCCGGTGTTCGCATCGTGCGAACTCCTTGAAATCGTTGATCAGGAAATGACAACCGGGCGCAACCGGCGCGCCCGCGGCATTCTGCCGTCCCCATGCGCGGAAATGCGCTATTTTTCATAATGAAGAGAGGAGGTTAGCCTGAGCCAGTCGCCCCCACCCAGGGGCGCGGATCGAAACGCAGCATCAATGGTCCGTGGCGCTGATCGCGCTGCGTCGCCCCCACCCAGGGGCGCGGATCGAAACACCTTCGGCGTAGACATGTTGACCGCACAAACTTGTCGCCCCCACCCAGGGGCGCGGATCGAAACCATCGCGGTGATCGCGGCCTGCGCGCGACGAAGGGTCGCCCCCACCCAGGGGCGCGGATCGAAACATCCTCGTCGAGGAAATTCACATGGAAGGGCGCCGGTCGCCCCCACCCAGGGGCGCGGATCGAAACCACGTCTCCGCATGTGTGAGTTAGCCCGGCAGGTCGTCGCCCCCACCCAGGGGCGCGGATCGAAACCGTGGTGCAACCGTAGGTAGTAAATGCGATTTATGTCGCCCCCACCCAGGGGCGCGGATCGAAACACTTCCAGGACGCCGGGCGGTTGCTGGTGGAAGCGTCGCCCCCACCCAGGGGCGCGGATCGAAACGTTTTCACCGCGACGTAATCCACGATCCTCTCGCCCGTCGCCCCCACCCAGGGGCGCGGATCGAAACTTTACGAGATGGAGCCGGTCACATGAGCGCCTCAGGTCGCCCCCACCCAGGGGCGCGGATCGAAACACCATCATCGACGAGCTGCACGAGCTGGGGAAGAAGTCGCCCCCACCCAGGGGCGCGGATCGAAACATGCTGATGCTGCGCGACCCGGAGGCCCGGCACTCGTCGCCCCCACCCAGGGGCGCGGATCGAAACCGGTGGGGGGCGGCGCATGATCCCCGCCCGCCGTGTCGCCCCCACCCAGGGGCGCGGATCGAAACAGCCCGCAGAGCGTCTCGAACACCTCGGTCTCGGCACGTCGCCCCCACCCAGGGGCGCGGATCGAAACAAGTATGACCGGAAGGTCTATTCCGGCCTGCCGTCGTCGCCCCCACCCAGGGGCGCGGATCGAAACGCGCGCCTTGGCCTGTCTGGCGACGACCTCAAGAAGGTCGCCCCCACCCAGGGGCGCGGATCGAAACACCCAGATCCTGGGGGTCGAGACGCTCAACGTGCGTCGCCCCCACCCAGGGGCGCGGATCGAAACGCAAACCGTGAGGCGGTCAACATCGGCAACACCACCGTCGCCCCCACCCAGGGGCGCGGATCGAAACTGGGCCGATGGTCGCGGCACGGCCTACGAGGGTTGTCGCCCCCACCCAGGGGCGCGGATCGAAACAGCGCGAACACCTGGGCGACCGGCCCTATGCCGCCGTCGCCCCCACCCAGGGGCGCGGATCGAAACTCGAGGATATGGGCAATAACGATGCGGCTGTGCAGGTCGCCCCCACCCAGGGGCGCGGATCGAAACCGGGCGGCGATGGGACGCCAATACGTCACCGCGCCAGTCGCCCCCACCCAGGGGCGCGGATCGAAACCAAAAGCTCGAGTGGCAGAAGACCAGGGACCGCAAGTCGCCCCCACCCAGGGGCGCGGATCGAAACCGCGTGTCCGATGGGCAGACTTTCCCGAACCGGACGTCGCCCCCACCCAGGGGCGCGGATCGAAACCAGGCCGCGACGATACCGTCAACCGTGAATACGGGTCGCCCCCACCCAGGGGCGCGGATCGAAACTGGATATCGCTGGTGCTGCAGCGGCTGCATTGCGGTCGCCCCCACCCAGGGGCGCGGATCGAAACCGAGTTGATGCTGGAAATCATCAAGCGGCTCGGTGGTCGCCCCCACCCAGGGGCGCGGATCGAAACAGCGCGAACACCTGGGCGACCGGCCCTATGCCGCCGGTCGCCCCCACCCAGGGGCGCGGATCGAAACGTTAGGCGGGGCGCGACGGCGAAGCCGAATTACAGGTCGCCCCCACCCAGGGGCGCGGATCGAAACGTCGCCTGGAAGCCGTGAGAATAACAATCCTGTAGGCGGGTCGCCCCCACCCAGGGGCGCGGATCGAAACGTCGCAGCCCCATCCGTATCTTGCTGACGTCTGGGTCGCCCCCACCCAGGGGCGCGGATCGAAACGCGTCACCTATGGGAAGGAATGCTAATCGTGACTGTCGCCCCCACCCAGGGGCGCGGATCGAAACACCTGGTTATGTCTCGTGGTCAGAGCAAACCGCGGGGTCGCCCCCACCCAGGGGCGCGGATCGAAACGAATCCGATCTGGAAATTCACGGGGCGAAATATTGTCGCCCCCACCCAGGGGCGCGGATCGAAACGGCGGGTCCGCGGGGGAGCGGTTCGTCGAGCTGCTGTCGCCCCCACCCAGGGGCGCGGATCGAAACCTCCTCCTCGAACTCCACCTCGTCGGCCAGCTCGCGTCGCCCCCACCCAGGGGCGCGGATCGAAACAAGCCCACGTCTGCCTCGCGTCTTGAGCGCGAGATGTCGCCCCCACCCAGGGGCGCGGATCGAAACCTTGACCAGATCGGCGGCTGTGCTGTCGAAACCGTCGCCCCCACCCAGGGGCGCGGATCGAAACGCCGGTCAGAGACTGCGCCGCGTGCGATCTGATCCGTCGCCCCCACCCAGGGGCGCGGATCGAAACAGCGCAAAGCGGCCGACGCGCTCGGTCAGCCGCGTGGTCGCCCCCACCCAGGGGCGCGGATCGAAACAACGTCTGGAGCATGGCGGCCAAGAAATGAGCCTGTCGCCCCCACCCAGGGGCGCGGATCGAAACTCGCGCAGCTCGCTGCCGTTGCGCGTCAAGCAGATGTCGCCCCCACCCAGGGGCGCGGATCGAAACTTGTCGCGTTGGCTGCGCTCGGATGGGCACGCCCTGTCGCCCCCACCCAGGGGCGCGGATCGAAACGCCTCGATGTGGTCGAGCCTTCAGGACCAGGCCCGCGTCGCCCCCACCCAGGGGCGCGGATCGAAACGATCTGCCCGAGGCGCTGGAGATCTCGCGCACCGTCGCCCCCACCCAGGGGCGCGGATCGAAACATACGATCCCGTCAACTGCAGGGTGATTCCACCGACGTCGCCCCCACCCAGGGGCGCGGATCGAAACGATCCCGAGTGCCACCACCTACACGGGGGTAGATCGTCGCCCCCACCCAGGGGCGCGGATCGAAACGACGTGATCCACGCCAACATTGACAAGGAGGGCCGGTCGCCCCCACCCAGGGGCGCGGATCGAAACATAGGTCTCGACGGGGGGACGATCAGGCTGGCGCATGTCGCCCCCACCCAGGGGCGCGGATCGAAACTTTAATCGGCCGTCCGTCTTCGCCCACCGGGCCCCGTCGCCCCCACCCAGGGGCGCGGATCGAAACCTCGATCCGCTCGCGGTATGGTCTGGCCGGGATGGTCGCCCCCACCCAGGGGCGCGGATCGAAACCACGTCAAGCACTACGGGCGCCACGGCGGGAGGGGGGTCGCCCCCACCCAGGGGCGCGGAGTGGCCTTTGGGGGCTCCGCGCTCCTGTTTCTTCTGGATCTGGCGCGTGTGGGGATCCTGGGAAGGGGGGGCAGGGGGCGGCTGGATCAGGGGCGGTCGGGCTCGACCGGGGCGCGGGCGTGGAAATGGTGGGTCGGGCCGTGGCCCTGCCCGACCTCGAGCGCGCCGGCCGCGGCGATCGCGCCGGCGATGTAGAGCTTGGCGCGCCGTGCCGCCTCGGGAAGGGGCAGACCGTGCCCGAGGAACGTGGCCAGCGCCGAGGACAGCGTGCAGCCCGTGCCATGTGTCCGGGTCGTCTGGATGCGCGGGCCGGACAGCCAGTGCAGCCCTTGCCGATCGGCCAGCAGATCGGCGCAATCGGAGGCCGGCAGATGCCCGCCCTTGAGCATCACCGCCCCCGGCCCCAGGTCCAGAAGCGCGCGGGCCTGCGCCTCCATCGCGGCGGTGTCGGTGGCTTCGGGCCGGCCCAGCAGATCGGCGGCCTCGGGCAGGTTCGGGGTGATGACGGTGGCCCGGGGCAGCAGCGCGCGCAGCGCGGCCACGGCGCGGGCTTCCAGCAGGCGGTCCCCGCTCTTGGCGACCATGACCGGATCGAGCACGACCGGCGCCGCCAGCCCCTCGAGCGCGCCGGCCACCGCGGCGATCACCTCGGCGCTGCCCAGCATCCCGATCTTGACGGCATCAATGCGGATATCGGCGCGCAGGGCGGCAATCTGGGCGGCCACGAAATCGGGCGGCACCGCGTGAACGCCCTGCACGCCTTGGGTGTTCTGCGCCGTCAGCGCGGCCAGAACGGCCATCGCATAGCCGCCGGTGGCGGAAATGGCCTTGATATCGGCCTGGATACCGGCGCCGCCCGAGGGGTCGGACCCGGCGATGGACAGGATATTGGGGATCATTGGGGGCTCCAGTGGGCAACAAGTCTGCGGGTGGCGGCTTCCATGTCAGGTGCGCGGGTCACCGCGCTGACCACGGCCATGCCGATGGCGCCGGTGGCGCGGATCGCGGCGGCGTCCTCCGGGCCCAGCCCGCCGATGGCATAGGTGGGCAGGCCCGCGGCGGCCACGATCCGCGCCAGACCGGCCAGCCCGATCGGCGCGGCATGGTCCGGTTTGGTCGTGGTGGCGCGGATCGGACCTGCGCCGATGTAGTCGACCCCCGGCGGGATGCGCCGGGCCTGGGCCAGGGTTTCGATCGACAGCCCCAGGATCATGCCGGCAGGCAGTCGGGCGCGGATCGCGGCGGGATCGCCGTCGCCCTGACCGACATGCAGCCCATGCGCGCCGGTGGCCAGCGCCACCTCGACGCGGTCATTCACGATCAGCCGGGCGCCGTGGGCGCTCACCTCGGGCAAAAGCCGCGTCACCAGCGCGGCAAGATCGGCGTCCGAGGCGTGCTTGTCGCGGATCTGCACGCAACGGGCGCCGCCGCGCAGCGCCGCGCGTGCCTGGTCGGGGACCGGGCGCGGGGCGCCGGGATCGGTGATCACATAGACAGGCCCCATCATGCGGCGCTGATCCGTGCGGCGGCGGACAGCTGGTCCGGCGTCATGGCATGAAGCGCATCCAGAAAGGCGATCTGGAACCCGCCGGGGCCGCTGGCGTGCCGTGCGGCGTGCTCGCCTGCGGCGCCATAGTAGGCCAGCGCGGCCAGGGTGGCGGGCAGGGCGGGCCGATCATCCGCCACGAAGGCCGCGATCACCCCGTTCAGTGCGCATCCCAAGGCGGTGACGCGCGTCATCAGCGGATGGCCGTTGGCGACGCGAAAGACCTGCGTGCCGTCGGTGACGTGATCCACCGGCCCCGAGACCGCCACGACCCCGCCGGTCCGCCGCGCCAGATCGCGCGCGGCCTCCAGCGCGGCCTCGACCGGGTCGGCGCTGTCGGCCCCGCGGCCCGTCGCCCCGCCGCCGGCCAGCGCCAGGATCTCGGAGGCATTCCCGCGGATGACGTCGGGCCGCAGGCGCAACAGCCGGTCGCAGACCGCGCGGCGAAAGCGCGTGGCCCCCACGCCCACGGGGTCCAGCACCCAGGGCCGCCCGGCCGCCCGGATCGCCTGTGCGGCCTGTTCCATCGCCTCGGCCCAGATCGGGTCGATCGTGCCGACATTGACCGTCAGCGCCTGGGCCAGGGCCGCGAATTCGGCGACTTCCTCGCGGGCATGCACCATCGCCGGCGAGGCGCCCGCCGCCAGCAGCACATTGGCCATGGTGTTCATGGCCACGAAATTGGTGATGTTGTGCACCAGCGGCGCCTGCGCGCGCATCTGCGCAAGATAGGGCCCGGCTGGGTCGTGTCGGGTGTCTTCCATCCATGTCCTCCGGCCGCGCGGAAAGACCGAAGGAGAGACACCGCCCCCGGATCTTCCCCGATCCGGTCCGGCCTGCGCCCGCCGCGGACTCCCTACGCCAGCATGATCTGGTTCAGGTTCAAAGGGTGCTTCTCAGCCCGGTCGCCCGGACGCCCCTGTCGCGTGACCTTGGTGCGCGCCAAGTGCCCCGCCTGTCAAGAGCCCCGCGCCATGCGGGGGGTGGGGCGGGCCCTTTCATGTGGATTGTGGGGCAGGTGACGCAGCGTCCTGCTTTGATGCGGTGCGATTCTTCTTCAGACTCCGCCGACCCCGAAAGACAGGACGCCCCGATGAGCCTTCCGGCAGACCATCCCCGCCTCAAGAAGCGCCCCTTCACCGCGCCCGAGCTTCTGGCCGACGGCATCGTGCATGCCGTGGCGCTGATCGCGGGGCTTCTGGCCTTCTCGATCCTGCTGGCGCAGGTGCTGTGGCGTCAGGAAACCGATCTCTTCGTCGCGCTGGTGATCTATGCGGCGGGCTATTTCCTGATGTTCGGCTTTTCGCTGGCCTATAACATGATCCCGCCCTCGCCGCTGAAATGGGTGGTGCGGCGCTTCGATCATTCCTCGATCTTCGTGATGATCGCGGGCACCTATACCGCGCTGGTCGTGCATTTCGAAAGCCGGGTCTGGGTGCTGGTGCTGCTGGCCATCGTCTGGAGCGGCGCGGCGCTGGGGGCTGCGGTCAAGATCGCCCTGCCGGGCAAGTTCGACCGGCTGTCGATCCTGGCCTATATCGCGCTGGGGGCGGTGGGGCTGGCCGCGATCGGGCCGGCAATGCATGCGCTGCCGTCGCCCAGCCTGATCCTGGTCGGTCTGGGCGGGCTGACCTATGTCGCGGGGGTCTTCTTCTATCGCTGGCACAGCCTGCATTTCCACAATGCGCTGTGGCATCTGTTCGTGGCGGTGGCGGCGGGGCTGCATTTCGCCGCCGTGTCGGTGGCCGCCGCGGTCTGATCTCCGCCGGCGCCGCGCGGCGGGAGGCTGCCCCCTTTCGTTGCGGAATTCCCCCTTGCGGGGTTGAATGCCGCGCCGATTGCCCGCATGTTTGGATCACCCACTGCGGTGGGGGCCTGCTCCGGCGGGCCTGTGACTGCCTTGCGGGGGCTGCGGTGCCCGCGCCGCCGGTGCGCAAGCCGCGCCGGCATGACCTTTCCGCCTTGGGGCGGATCTTCGGGCGCATGGAGGCCCGACGAGGTGGCGGTCGAAAACAGAATGAAGCGACGGATGCGTCTTGCGGTGCCGAAAGGCCCCCCGAACTTGCGCACCCGCGACGCCGTGCGCGCCCACAGGCGCGCAGGCACGGGCCTGTCACCGGGCCCGCGGCCTTGGCGCGCCTGTCTTTTCCGCCGGGCACCGATCCCTTCGCGCGGGACGGCGGTCGACCGGCGATGGACCCGGACGGGGGGCGACCCGCGTCCGCGTCTTCCGGCATGCGCGAATTTTCATATAAATCATTGTTTTTGCATGAAAATTCACGGAAACGTGACCCGCTGCGGTTGACCCTCCGGGGGGGCGATGTTTGGATGCGCCCGCATTGTCGGAGGTCGGAGGCTTTCGTCACAACGGACTAGAAACCGGGAGATGACGCATGACAACGAAATTCCTGAAAACGCTGATGGGGAGCGCCGCGGCGCTGGCTCTGGGGGCGGTTGCCGCCGCCGCGGGCCCGCTGATGGACCGCATCGAGGCCGGCAAGCCGGTCCGCATCGGCTTTGCCAATGAGGTGCCCTGGGCCTATCCGGGCGAGGACAAGGAGCCCCTGGGCTTCGTGAACGCCTATGTCACGGGCGTGCTGCACGAGATGGGCCATGACCGGATCGAACCCGTGGTCACCGAATGGGGCGGGCTGATCCCCGGCCTCAAGGCGGGGCGGTTCGATATCATCACCGGCGGCATGTATATCCTCAAGGAGCGCTGCGAGAACGTCGCCTTCTCGGAACCCATGGCCAAGGTCAACGACGCGCTGATCGTGGCGCCGGGCAACCCCAAGGGCCTGCACAACATGGAGGACATCGCCGCCACGGGCGCGATCGTCGTGACCGGCGCGGGCTATAACGCGATCAAGGTCGCCAAGGCCGCGGGCGTCCCCGACGATCACATCATGGAGGTTCCCGGCCCGACCGAGATCCTGGCCGCGGTCAAGGCCGGGCGCGCCGATGCGGGCGCCGTGACCTATTTCACCGCGCAGAACCTGGTCAACGAGGCCGGCGGCGCGGTCGATATCTCGGATGTGACCAAGCAGCCCGAGGACGGCGCGAACTGGGTCGGCATCGGCTTCCGCGAGGAGGACGCCGACTTCCTGGCCGCCTTCAACGCCGCGCAGACGGAATATCTGGGCTCGGAGGCGATGATGGAAGCCGTGGCGCCCTATGGCTATGGCGAAGGCGCGCTGCCCGACGACCGGACCACCGAATGGGTCTGCGCCAACCGCTGAGCGGACCCCTGTTCCGGGGCCGCCCCTGCCGCATGCCGGCGGGGGCGGTTCCCTGGCCCTGATCGGAGCGGCAAACCCGCATGTCCTATCTTGAATTCCTGCGCGACTATGGTCCGCGCCTGATCGACGGCACGCTGATGACCGCCGCGCAGTTCGTCTGTGCCAGCGCGCTGGCGATCCTCATCGCGCTGGTGGCCGGGCTGATGAAGCTTGCCCCCAACGCGCTGATCCGCATTCCCGCCGTGGTCTATATCGAGATCTTCCGCGGCACCTCGCTTCTGGTCCAGCTCTACTGGATCTTCTTCGTGCTGCCGCTTTTCGGGATCACGCTGGAGAAGTTCACCGCCGGTTTCGTGGCCGTGGGGATGAACCTTGGCGCCTATGGGGCGGAACTGGTGCGCGGCGGCATCCAGTCGGTGCCGCGCGGTCAATGGGAGGCCGCCTATGCGCTGTCGATGTCGCCCGCGAAGCGGATGTGGCGCATCATCCTGCCCCAGGCGCTGGTCAACATGCTGCCGCCCTGGGGGAACCTGTTGATCGAGCTGCTCAAGGGCACGGCGCTTGTGTCGCTGATCTCGGTCGCGGATCTGATGTTCGAGGCCAAGCAGATCAACGGCTCGACCTTCCTGTCGGCCCAGGCCTTCGGCACTGCGCTGATCCTCTATTACCTGTTCGCCCGCGCGCTGGTGACGCCGTTCATGCGCTGGCTCGAACGGGTGATGGCGCGCCGCATCGGGAGGGCGTGAGATGTTCGACTGGAAATGGGATTTCGCCTTCGAGATCCTGCCGCGGCTTCTGGGGGCCACGCTCAACACGCTGATGGCGGCGGGGGCGGGCTATGCCATCGCGTTGGTGCTGGGTCTTGTCCTGGCGCTGGCGCAGCGCACGCCGGTCCGGCTGCTGACGGCGGTGGTGCGCGAGGGGGTGGAGTTCATCCGCTCGACGCCCCTGGTGCTGCAAATCTTCTTCGTCTTCTATGTCGGCCCGCAATTCGGCCTTCGGCTCAGCCCGTGGACGGCGGGGATGATCGCCATCGGGCTGCATTACGCGGCCTATCTGTCCGAGGTCTATCGCGGCGGCATCGAGGCCGTGCCCAAGGGCCAGTGGGAGGCCTGCACCGCGCTCAGCCTGTCGACCCGCGACACCTATACGCGCATCATCATTCCCCAGGCGCTGCCGCCCGCGCTGGCGGGGATGGGCAATTATCTTGTCGGCATCTTCAAGGACACGCCGATGCTGTCGGTGATCGGGGTGGCCGAATTGATGCACACCGCCAATGCCATCGGCTCCGAACATTACCGCTTCCTGGAACCGATCACGATGGTGGGCGTGATCTTCCTGATGATCTCGCTGCCGGCGGCGGCGCTGGTGCGGCTGTTTGAAACCTGGGTGCGGCGCAAACTGGGGATGATCCGATGAAAGACCTGCATGACCTGTCGCGCTATCCGCTGCGGCTTGAGGGCCCCGACCGGCCGATGGTGTCGTTTCGCAATGTCACCAAGCGCTATGGCGATCTGGTGGTTCTGGACGGGCTGAACCTTGACGTGGCCGAAGGCGAGATGGTGTCGATCATCGGCCCGTCGGGCTCGGGCAAGACCACGGTGCTGCGGATGCTGATGCTCGAACGCATTCAGGGTGGCGTGATCTATGTCGACGGCGCCCCGCTCAGCCACATGGAGCGCGGCGGCAAGCTGGTGCCCGCCAATTCCCGCCATCTGCGCGCCGGGCGCGAACAGATCGGCATGTGCTTTCAGCATTTCAACCTGTTTCCGCACATGACGGCGCTGGGCAATTGCATGGAAGGGCCGGTGCAGGTGCTGGGCCTGTCGAAACAGGCCGCGCGCGAACGCGCCGAGGATCTGCTGGAAATGGTCGGCATGATCGACAAGCGCGACGAACATCCCGCGCGGCTGTCGGGCGGTCAGCAGCAGCGCGTGGCGATCGCGCGGGCGCTGGCGATGCGCCCCAAGGTGCTGCTTCTGGACGAGGTGACCTCGGCGCTCGACCCCGAGGTGATCGGCGAGGTGACCGAGGTCATCAGGAAACTGGTGCAGAAATACCGGCTGACGATCATGATGGTGACCCACCAGATGGGCTTTGCCGCCGATATCTCGGACCGGGTGTGTTTCTTCTACGACGGCCGGATCGAGGAAGAGGGCGCGCCCGCGGATCTGTTCTCGAACCCGCAGAAGGAGCGCACGCAGCAATTCCTGAGCGCGGTGAAATCGGCCGATTGACGCCCACGGCAGACACCACGCCCGCGGGTTGTGGGCCTGGCGCGACGGTCGGGGCATTTCGGCCCTGCCGGGCTTGACCTCGGCGGGGGGCGGGCGCTCTACAGAGGGACGGGTGCGCGCGCGCCCTCGGATCGCGTGCACAGGCGCAGAAGGCGGAGCCCCCCGATGACCCCCCGTGATCTTGGCCGGATCGTCCTTGTGCTCTGTGGCCTCTGGCTGGTCAGCCCGATCCTGTTTGTCTCGCAGCTCGAGGGCTACACCGCCAATATCCTGTCGCTGGCGATGCAGTTCGGCCCCGATGCACCCGCGCGGCTCTTTCCCGATCTGACGCTTGTGGGTGAATATATCCACGACACCCGGATCGGGCTGATCGCGCTTTTTCATGTGCTCGGGCGGCTGACCGGGGCGTCGGGGGGCGCGCTCTTTCACGCGGTGATGCTTGCGGCGCTGATCGGGGTGGTGGCGGCGTCGCTTGCCATCGTGCGGCGCTTCACCTCGGCCGGCTGGACCACGGCCGTTCTGGCGGTCCTCTTGATCCCCGGCGCGCTCGAGACCGCGTTCTTCTTCAACGACAACCTCTTCTCGGCGGCGCTGGCGACGGGGGCGGTGGCGCTGGTGGCCTGGGCGCGCGGGCCTGCGGCCTATGCGCTGGCCGGGGCGCTTCTGGGCTATGCCATCCTCTGCCGCACCGATGCGGTGCTGGTGCTGCCGCTTCTGGCCGGGATGGCCTGGATCACGCTGGAACGCCCCGGCGCGATCGCGCTGCGGGCGGGGGTGTCGGCGGCGGGGCTTCTGGCGGTGCTGGGGCTCTTCTTCCTGTGGACCGGGGTCACGCCGCTCGACGCGGTGCGGGTCGGGTCCGCGCTCGACTTTCCCGCCCCCGAGGCCAAGCGCGCGCTTCAGCCCTATCTGATCCTGGCCTTCCTGGGGTTGCCGGGCTGCATTTTCGCGGCGATGGGCGCCACGCTCTTCTGGCGCGAGACCGGCTGGCCCTTCCGGCTGACCTTCATCCTCTATCCGCTGGCAGCGACCCTGGGGTTTGCGGCCTCGCATTCGGGGCAGGTGCGCCATTTCTACCCGCTGATGATCGCGGTCGCGGCGCTCCATGTCGCTCGGGCGCTGGTCTTCGTGGCCGCGCGGCTGGCCGAGCGCGGGGCACCGCGCGCGATCTGGGGCGGGCTTCTGGCGGTGCTGGCGCTTCTGGCGGTGCTGCCGCCCCTTGGCACCGGCACGATCCGCGACGGCTATCGGCTGATGGACGGGCCGCGCAGCGTGCATACGGGGCGGCTGTGGATGCCGCTTCTGTGGTATCGCTGGCAGGGCGCGCAGAACCGGGCCCTTGCCGGCGCGCAGGATTTCGTGGACGGCCTTGCGGGCGTGCCCTCCAGCACGGTTCTGGTGTCGCATTTCGACGATGTTGCCTATCTGCGGCTGGCGCTTCTCGAGGCGGGCTATCGGATGCGCCCCACGGCGCAGGCGCTGCCCGATTGTGCGCGCTCGGGCGTTCTGGTCTTCGAGAAGGGCGCGGCCCGTGTCGCCGTGATCCTGAGCGAGAACCAGTATCGCCGCCTGCCGCTGGGGGGCGAGGAAACCGCGGCCTTCTTCGTGAACATGGCGCTGACCTGCCCGGATCTGCGCGCGGCCGACCGTCTCTTCCTGACCATGATGGGCCGTCCCGACCGGATGCCGAATGGCGCGCCGCCCTCGGGGATCTTTGCCGGGGTGGTCGCCACGCATCCCGAGACGCGGCGCCAGCGGGTCGATCTTGCGCCCAGCCGGGCGAACCTTCTGGGCAATCCCTTTGACCCGCCGCCCTCGACCCGGCCCGAGCGCGCGATCTGGTCGCGCCAGGTCAACCTGTTCCACGCGATCCCGCTCCGCCCGGCCGAGCTGGACGACATCGCCGCGCGCGCCCGCCTTCTGGCGCCGCAGGGCTTTGGCCATGACGATCTGCGCGCCCATTATGCGCCGATCCGCCGCCCCGCCGCGGGGGAGATGGGCGAATGACGGGTGCGCGCACGTTCCTGCGCAGCTTCCTGCGCTTCGGCGGGCTGTCGGGCGCGGGCTGGCTGGTCGATTTCACCTTGCTGATCGTTCTCGTGCGGGCGGGGGTGGCGCCGGTTGCGGCCAATTTCGTCAGCTCGGCCACGGCTGCGGCGGGGGTCTTCGTGCTCTCGCGCCATCTGGTCTTTGCCGCAGAACATGGCGGGCTGGCGTGGCGCCTTCTGGCCTATCTGCTCTATACGGCCGGGGTCATCACCGCGGCCTCGCTGGCCATCGGGCCGGTGATGGCAGCGCTGGGCGCGGCGGCGGGCGGGCTGGGCGTCGATCTGTCGCCCGGAGCCCTGGCGGCATTGGCCAAGGTGGTCATAACCCCGCCGCAATTGCTGCTGAATTTCCTTGTCGCCCGCATCATGGCCCAATGGCCCCTGAAAGGCGTCCGATGACCGACATGCCCCAACCCGACCAGATCCCGCCCGAGAGCGCCCCACCCGAGACGGCGTCGTCCGACAAGATCCTGGTCTTCGTTCCCTGCTACAATTGCGCCCCCCAGATCGGGCGGGTGCTGGCGCAGTTCACGCCCGAGCAGGGGCGCTGGTTTGCCGAGATCCTGGTTCTGGACAACGGCAGCCGCGACGGCACGCTTGCCGCCGCGCGCGCCGCCGCCCCCGACGCCTGCGTGCCGCGGGTGCGCATTGCGCGCAATCGCACCAACGTCAACCTGGGCGGCTCGCACAAGGCGGCCTTTGCGTATGCCGCAGCCCACGGCTTCAGCCATGTCGCGGTGCTGCACGGCGACGATCAGGGCGCCATCGCCGATCTGATCCCGGTTCTTGCGGCGGGCCGACACCGCCGCCATGACGCATGTCTTGGCGCGCGCTTTGCGCCCGGCGCGCGGCTTCAGGGCTATTCGCGCGTCCGCATCCTGGGCAATCTGGGGATGAACGCGCTCTTCTCGCTGGGGGCGGGGCGGCGCGTGCGCGACCTGGGCTCGGGGCTCAACATCTTTGCCCGGCCGGTCTTTGCCGACATGGACCTGACCCGCGCGGCCGACGATCTGCGCTTCAACATCTTCCTGCTCCTGGGTCTGATCGACCAGCGCCGGGACTTCATCTATTTCCCCATCACCTGGCGCGAGGATGACCAGATCTCGAACGTGCGTCTTGTCTCGCAGGCCTGGGGCACGCTGCGGATCCTGTTCGATCACGTCGCCCGGCGGGGCCATTTCCGGCGCGCCGATCACCGCGCAGAGGTGCCTGACGGCTATGTCTTCGACGTGCTCCACGACATCACGCCGGCGGCAGGACAGGGGGCAGGACACGGGGCAGGGAAGGGGGCGGGCGCATGAGCGGCGGGGTCTCTCTGGTCATGCCGATGGCGGGGCGCGGCTCGCGCTTTGCCAGGGCGGGTGAGACCCGCCCCAAGCCGCTGATCGAGCTCGCTGGCGCGCCCTTCTTCTGGTGGGCCTGCGAAAGTCTGCGCCGCGCGGTCCCGGTCGAGGAGATGGTCTTTGTCGTCCTGGCCGAGCATTGCCGCGATCATGGGATCGACCGGGCGATCCTTTTCCATTACCCGCAGGCGCGGATCGTGGCCCTGCCCGAGGTGACGGCGGGCGCGGCCGAAACCGCGATGCTGGGCGTGAAGGCCCTGCGCAGCCGCGCGCCCCTGGCGATCAACGATTGCGACCACGCCTTTCGCGCGCCCCACATGGGGCGGGCGGTCGAGGAGATGCGCGCAGGCCGGATCGCGGGCGCGCTTCTGGGCTTTGCCTCGCAAGACCCGGCCTATTCCTACATGCGCCTTGATGCGCAAGGCGCGGTCTGCGGCACGGTCGAAAAACAGGTGGTCAGCCCGCACGCCATCGCCGGCTGCTACTGGTTTGCCAGCCCCGACGAGATGCGGGGCCGATACGCCGCCTATCGCGCAAGCTGCTCCTATCCGGAATTGTTCATGTCGGGGCTTTATAACCAGATGCTGGCCGAAGGCGCGCGGATCGGGCGGATCGAGGCCCGGCGCCATGTCTCCTTTGGCACGCCCGAGGAATGCGCGCGCCTTGATCCGGTGCGCTTTGCCGCCGATTTCGGCCCCGCGCCGCGAAAGGCGCCGCCCGCATGAGCGATCCCGCTGTCGTCCCCCCCGCGGTCACCGATCTGACGCTTCTGGCGCTGGCCTCGCTGGTGCTGGTCTGTGCCCATGCCTTGCGTGCGGCGCGCTGGTCGCTGCTGTTTCCCGACGGCAGCCTGGTGCCGCGGTTCAGCTATCTGCTGGGGCTGTCGGCGGGCTATCTGGTCAACACCTTCGTGCCGCTGCGCCTGGGCGAATTGCTGCGCATTGCCGTGGTCAGCCAACGTTCGGGCCACCGGCTGGCGCTGGTCGGCGCGACCGTGGTCGTCGAACGCATCACCGATCTGGTCGCGGTGGCGGCGATCTTTGCGGCCATCGCCCTTCTGGGGGGCGCCGGCGCGCCAGGATGGGGGGGGCCGGCGGCGCTGATCGGGCTGGCCGCGGCGGGCGTGGCGCTGGCGCTGGCGATCCCGCGGGTGATGCGGGTGCGGCGGCTTTTGTGGTCGCTGGCGGGGCTGTTCAACACCCGCATCAGCCTTGGCCTGGCCGATCTCTTCTGGGTGTTCTCCGAACTGATCGCCAGCCGGGTGGTGCTGCGGCTGCCCTATCTGGCCATGAGCGCGGTGATGTGGGCGGCCTATATCCTGTCCTACAACCTCTTTGCCGCGGCGATCGGGCTGGGCTCGGTCAATGCCACGGTGGCGATCCTCAGCGATCCGATGGGATCGCAGATCGACAGCTTTGGCGGCGGCGGCCTCGAGGGGCGGGGCCTGTGGCTGGCAATGAACTATGTCATCTATACCGCCGGCCCGCTGGCCGTGATCCAGGCGATCGGCCTGCTTCTGGACCGGCGCGGGGCGCGGCGGCTTCTGGAGGTGATCCGCCATGCCGGGCGCACCGGCGAGATCGGCCCCGCCGGCCGCGACCGCTTCATGACGCCCGATGTCTATAACCGCTTCCTGAGCGACCTCTTCCGCGGCGCCGATCCGCTGGCCACCCGCTTCTGGCGCGAGGCGCTGGGCGATTGCGTCATGCACCGGTTCTTCAACGGCGGTTCGGATGCGATCACCGCGCTGGTCGAGGTGGACGAACGCCTGGCCATCCGCAAGTTCGCCATCGGCCCCGCGGGCGAGAAGCTGCGCGCCCAGGCCGATTGGCTGCGCGCGCATGAAGGCGGGCCGCTGCCGCTGGTGCGCGTGGCCGGTGCGCGCCAGTCGGGCGATGTCCAATGCTATGACATGCCCTTTGTCGTGCCAGCCAACGACTTCTTCGACGTGATCCACACCCGCGACCACGCCCATTCCGCCGCGCTCCTGCGCCAGGTGATCGACGGGATCGAGGCCTTCCACGCCGCCCATCCCGGCCCGCCGGCCGAGGATCGCGTGATCGAGGCCTATCTGGACGCCAAGGCCCGGGCCAATGCGCAGACGATCCTGGCCTTTGTCCGCACCGAGATCCGCGGCGAGAGCCTCGAGATCAACGGCCGGAGGTTCGATCTGGCGCGGTTCGAGACGCTGACCGACCGGGGCTGGCTGCGCGCCCAGATCCGCTCGCGCCGCACCGCCGTGATCCATGGCGATCTGACGATCGAGAACATCATCATCGCCCCGCAGGAGGACGCGGGCCTCTATGTCATCGACCCCAATCCCGACAACATCTTCAACACGCCCCTGATCGACTGGGCCAAGCTGATGCAATCGCTGCATCTGGGCTATGAGACGCTCAACCGCGGGCTGGATTGCACGCTGGACGGGGCGGGGGCGATCCGGGTGCATGCCACGCGCTCGCATGCCTATTCGCGCCTGCATGACACGCTGGTGGAGGAATTCACCACCCGCCACGGCCCCGAGACCCTGCGCGAGCTTTATTTCCACGAGATCGTCAATTACCTGCGCCTGACCACCTACAAGATCCGGCAGGACCGGCTGCGCGGGCTGGGCTTTTTCGCCTGCACGATGATGATCCTTGATGAATATCTGGAACGATGGGACACGAACTGAGCCCCCTTCAGGCGCTTCTGGTCGATCTTGACGGCACGCTGGTCGAGACCGCCGCGGCCAATCACGCGGCCTATGCCCAGGCGCTGGCCGAAGAGGGGGTGCAGGTCGCGCGCGCGGATTTCGACGCGGTGGCCGCGGGGCGCAACTGGCGCCAGTTCCTGCCCGCGCTTCTGGGCGCCAAGGCCGCCCGCGCCCCCGATGTCGCGGCGCGCAAGGCGGCCCTTTATGGCGCCTATATGGGGCTGACCGTGCCCAATGCGGCGCTGATCCGGCTGATCGGGCATTTCCGGGCCGATGGCGCGGGCAAGGTGGCGCTGGTCTCGACCGCCTCGCGCGCCAATATCGAGCGGATCCTCGGCCATCACGGGCTGGCCGATCTGTTCGATTTGGTGGTGTCGGGCAATGATGTCACCCGCCACAAGCCCGACCCCGAGGCCTATCATCTGGCCGCGGCGCGGCTGGGGGTGCGCCCCGCGCAATGCCTGATCTTCGAGGATTCCGAGATCGGGCTGGCCGCGGCGGCGGCCTTTGGCGCGCCCTGCCTGCGCACGCTGGCACCCGCGGCGCCCCCTTCTGTCGTGCCCAGCTCCGTCTCGGACTGAGGCGCGCAGGTCGGGGCGGGCGCGGTCTCAGCCGCCGGCCGGCAGGAGTCCCCAGGCGCCCATCCCGACCACCGCCGCCGCGATCAGCACCAGCGCCACCGCGCTCAGCCGCCAGCCCGCGCGCGCCATCTCGGGCACGCTCAGATGGCCGCTGGCAAAGACGATGGCATTGGGCGGTGTCGCCACCGGCAGCATGAATGCGCACGAGGCCGCCAGCGCCACCGGCAACGTCAGCATCAGCGGTGCCATGTCCAGCGTGACCGCCAGCGCGCTGGCCAGCGGGATCAGCGTCGCCGCCGTGGCGGTGTTCGAGGTGACATGGCTCAGCGTCATCGCGCCCGCCGCCACCGCCACCACCAGAAGCCAGCCGGGCCAGGCCGCCAGCCCCGCCATCGCCCCCGACAGATCGGCGGCCAGGCCGCTGGTGCCGATCGCCTCGCCCAGCGACAGCCCGCCGCCGACCAGGACCAGCACCCCCCAGGGCAGGCGCGCGGTGTCTTCCCAGGTCAGGAGCGCGCGTCCGCTGCCCCCGCCCGCGGGCAGAAGGAACAGCACCAGCGCCCCGATCATGGCAATGGCCGGGTCCGACAGCGCGATCCCCGGCAGGGCTGCGTCAAGCGCGGGGCGGAACACCCAGGCCAGCGCCACCGCGACGAACACCACCGCCACGCCCGCTTCGGCCTGTCGCATCGGCCCCAGGGCGGCGCGGCGCGACGCGATCAGCGCGCCGATGCCCGCCACGCCTTGCCGCGGCACCCGGAAGGCGGCACGGCAGAGCACCCACCACGCCGCAACCAGAAGCACCAGCGCCACCGGCAAGGCCACCGCCATCCAGTCGAGAAAGCCCACCTCAAGGCCCCAGCGGTCGGCCATGAAGGCCGCCAGCAGCGCGTTGGGCGGGCTGCCGATCAGCGTGGCCATGCCGCCGATATTGGCGCCGAAGGCGATCCCCAGCATCAGCGCCGCCCCGGTGTGATGGCCCGAGTTGGTGCCGCTGTGATCGGAGGGGGCATCGCGGTCGCTTTCGACCATGCGCAGCACCGACAGCCCGATCGGCAGCATCAGCGCGGCGGTTGCGGTGTTCGACACCCACATGCTCAGCCCCGCCGCGGCCAGCATGAACCCGCCCACCAGCCGGTCGGGACGCTGCCCGGCCAGCCCCAGGATCACCAGCGCGATCCTCTGGTGCAGGTTCCAGCGCTGGATCGCCTCGGCGATCAGGAAGCCGCCCAGGAACAGGAAGATCAGCGGATTGGCATAGGGGGCCGCGGCCTCGTGCAGGCTGGCTGCCCCCATCACCGGCAAGAGGGCCACCGGCAAAAGCGCCGTGGCCGCGATGGGCAGGGCTTCGGTCACCCACCACAGCGCCATGAGCCCGGTCAGCGCCGCGACCTGCCAGGCGGTGCGCTCCATCCCCGCGGGCGGGCCGATCCAGAGCATGCCCGCAAAGAGCGCCGCCCCGAGAACCAGCCCGATCCGCCGCCGCGACAGGCTGGAGGTGCGCCGCGGCGGATCGGTCCGGCGCGGCGAAGCCGGCGGGGCGGTCTGGGGGGCGGTCGGGGGGGGCGTCGCGGGGCCAGAGGAGCCGGGGCCAGAGGTGCCGGGATCTGAGGGTCCGGGATCGGGGCTTTGCATGGTGTCGTGCCTGGGGTCCGGGGCGATTGGGGGCGGTTCTCGTCAATCTAGGGCCCCGAGATGTCGTTGGCACGACCCTGCGGCGTCTGGCCTCCCCCCTCCCCGTCTGGGCCTCCCGTCTGGCCCCCCCCGTCTGGCCTCTCCCTCCGGCGCGTCAGGACGCCTGCGCCTGCGCGACCTCGGTCAGGCGGCGGGTGAGTTCGGGGTAATTCGTCTTGCCCGAGGCCAGAAGCGGGATCTCGTCCAGCGCCACGATCTCGGCGGGCAGCAGCAATTCGCCCAGGCCCTCGGCGCGCGCGCGCTCCTGAAGGGCGGCGCGCCGGGGCTGCGTGCCCACCACGGCCAGAACGATCCGCTCGCCCTTGCGGGCATCGGGCAGCGCGATCGCCGCGACCGAGGCCTCGGGCCAGGTCTGTGCGGCCAGCCGTTCGACCGCCGCCAGCGACACCATCTCGCCGCCGATCTTGGCGAACCGCTTGATCCGCCCTTCCAGCGTGACAAAGCCGTCGGGCGTGATCGAGACCGCGTCGCCGGTGTCATACCAGCCGTCGGTCAGGGGCTCGAGCACGCCGGGACGATCGGCGCGCATGTAGCCCAGCATCACGTTGGGGCCGCGCACCCAGAGCCGCGCGCCGGGGATGCCGGGCACCTGTTCGAGCCGCGTCTCGATGCCGGGCAGGAACTGCCCCACGGTGCCGAAACGGTCGCAGGTGGGGGTGTTGAGCGCCAGCACCGGCGCGGCTTCGGTGGCGCCATAGCCTTCGATGATGCGCACGCCGAAGCGGTCGATCCACAGTGTCCGGGTCGAGGGCTTGACCGGCTCGGCCCCGGCGATGGCCGCGCGCACCGAGGCGAAATCATGCGGATCGGCGCGCCGGCCCCAACCGGCAAGAAAGGTGTCGGTGCCGAAGATGATCGTGGCCTGATGCGCATAGGCCAGTTCGGGAATGACCTTGTAATGCAGCGGCGTGGGGTAGATCAGCGTGCGCGCTCCGCAGACCAGCGGGAAGAGAAGGCCCCCCGTCAGCCCCAGCGCATGAAAGAGCGGCAGCGCCGTCAGCACCCGGTCGGCGGGCGCGACATCGGTGCGCGCGCGCAGCTGCGCCACATTGGCCAGAAGGTTGGCGTGGCTGAGCAGCACCGCCTTGGGCGCGCCTTCCGTGCCCGAGGTGAACAGCACCACCGCCGGGGTTTCGCGCGGGATCCGGCGCTGGCGCAGCGACGCAAGGGCGGCCAGAAGGCGGCGCCCGGTGCCGATCTCGGCGCGCAGATCCTCGGTCCAGATCAGCTCGATCCCGTCTTCCTCGAAGCGGCGGATCATCGGCCCCAGATCGGCCTGTTCGACGAAGGCGCGGCTGCTCAGAACCCGGCGGATACCGGCCACGCCCAGCGCCCCGCGCGCCGGTCCCGGCCCCAGCGTGGGATTGAGAAGCGCCGGCACCCGCCCCTCGCGCCAGAGCGCGCAGAGCACGGCCGGAACGGTGGCCACGCCCGGCAGCAGCACGCCCACGATCTCGGCGGGGTCGGTGCGCCGGCGCAGCCGTTCGCCCAGCGCCGCGGCGGCGATGAAGATGCGCCGGAAGGTCAGCGCGTTGCCCAGCGGGTCTTCGATGACCCGCAGCCCCCCGCCCAGTCGCCGCGCGGTTTCCGCCAGCACCGCCGGCACGCTCGACCAGCGGCTGAGCGCGCGGAAGCGCGTCTCCTCGAGCAGGTCGCCCAGCACGTTGCCGGTGGCGCCCTGGCTCTCGCCCTCGGCAGCCAGTGGCCGGGGGGCGCCGATCTCGACATGCACCCGCGGGCGCCAGCGCCGGGGCTGGCCCGCCTTTTCGGGCGACCAGACCGACAGTTCGGTCCCCTCGAGATGGACGGGCACCACCGGCGCGCGGGTCGAACGCACCAGCTTGGCGGCCTCGGGATAGACCTTCATCAGCGCGCCGTGGCGCGACATGCGGGCCTCGGGAAAGACGATGGCGCTTTCGCCGGCGCGCACGCGGTGCAGGAAGTCGCGCAGCTGATGGGGGTCGTTCACGTCCAGCCGCTCGACCCCGGCGCGGCGCCACAGCCAGCCGGCGATCCCGTGCTGGGGCGGGTGGGCATGCATCGCCACCAGACAGCGCCGCCCGGCCAGAAGCGCGATCAGGGGCGCGTCGATCAGGCTGAGATGGTTGGCCACGAAGACCACGGGCCCGTCGGACGGGGGCGGCCAGGCGCCGCCGTGCCTGACGCGGAACCACGTCTTGACGGCGATGGCCAGCCAGGCCGGCGGGGGCGTATGCGAAACGGTCATTGTCACGGCAGAAGCGATCATGATCTCGGCATGAAAACGCTAACATGCGGAAATCGGGGCGTCTGCACAAAAAATTTACCGTTTGGGCGCGGCGCTGTCCGGGCAGGGGCGGCGCTGCACTGCGGCGCCGGGGGCCGGACGCCGGCCGGCGCGGATTGCCCGCCGCGGGGCCCGGTCTTGCCGCGCTGCGGCGCGCTGGCCCCCATTGCTGGCCCCTTTGCCGTGGGGCCCGTGCGACGCTCTGCCACGCGGGCGGGGGCCTTGGGGGTCAGGCCGGATCGGGGCCAAGCGTGATGCGGGCGCCGCCTGCGTGCAGATCCTCGGCGGCGTGGTCCAGGCGCAGCATCGCCAGCCCCGCCTGGCCCGAAACGGTGGTCAGCCGCCCGACCTCGCGGCCCGCGCCCGTCTCGATGGCGGTGCCGGGGGCGGGGGGCGTGCCCGCGATCGCAACCCGCACCAGCCCGCGCTTCAGTTCGGTCTTGTGCTTCATCCGCGCGGTGACCTCCTGGCCGACATAGCAGCCCTTGCGGAAATCGACGCCGTGCAGGCGTTCGAACCCGGCCTCGAGGATATAGCTCTCGTTCGGGATCAGCTCGACCAGCGTCGCGGGCACGACATGGGCCACCCGCAGCGCGTCCCAGTCGATGCCGTCCGGCTGCGGCGGCAGGTCGGTGCCATAGAGCCGCCAGCCCATGCCGGGGTGGCGCGGATCGCTCAGCGCGCCGTCCGGGGCGGGGCCGGTGCCGCAGATCACGCCTTCGGGGCTGGGGGCGATGGTGACATCGGCGCGCAGCTTGTACATCGACAGCCGCCGCACCAGATCCTGTTCCAGCCGCGCATCCACGTCGATCAGCGCCCCGTCCGGGCGGCCGATCACGAAGAAATCGGCCAGATACTTGCCCTGCGGGGTCAGCAGCGCGGTGTGGACGGCGCTGCGGTCGAGGTGGCGCAGGTCATTGCTGACCAGCCCCTGGAGGAAGGGGATCACGTCGGCGCCGGTCAGGCTCAGGATGCTGCGAGGCTCGGTCATGCTCAGGCCCTCCGTTTCAGGGTGATGATGGGGCGGGACGCCCCCTTGGGAAAGGGGGCGCGCCGAAAAAACCGCCTCTCGCCCCGGCATTTCCCCGATGCGGCAGGGATGCGGCCGGGGGGCCGCCGGTGCTGCGCATCGCGTCAGTCGGTGAACTGCATCCGGCAGAGCGCGGCATAGGTGCCGTCGCGGCGCATCAGGTCGTCATGCGTGCCTTCCTCGACCACCCGGCCGTGATCGAGCACGATGATCTTGTCGGCGCCGCGCACCGTGGCCAGACGATGCGCGATCACCAGCGTGGTGCGTCCGCGCGCGGCGGTCTCGAGCGCGGCCTGAACCTCGGCCTCGGAGGCGGCATCGAGCGCCGAGGTCGCCTCGTCGAGCAGCAGGACCGGCGCGTCGCGCAGGATCGCGCGCGCGATCGCCACGCGCTGGCGCTGCCCGCCCGAAAGGGCCGCACCGCGCGGCCCGGCCGGGGTCTCGATGCCGCGCGGCAGCATCGGCAGGAAGCCCGTGACATGCGCGGCCTCGAGCGCGCGGGCCAGCTTTTCGGGGGGCACGTCCTGGCGCCCCAGAAGGATGTTCTCGGCGATGGTCTCGTCAAAGAGCGCGGTTTCCTGCGCGACCAGCGCGAACAGCCCGCGCAGATCGGCCAGGCGCAGCGCACGCACATCGACGCCGCCCACCGTGACCGCGCCCTGATCGGGATCGACCATGCGCGTCAGCAGGTTGAAGACCGTGCTCTTGCCCGCACCCGAAGGCCCGACGATGGCGGTGGTCTGGCCCGGTGCGGCGGTGAAATCCAGCCCGCGCAGGACCGGCGTGCCGTCATAGGCCAGATGCACGCCCGACAGCCGGATCTCGGGGGCGCCGGCGGGGGGCGTGCGCGGCTGGGCCGGGTCGCGGATCGTGGGCGCGGTGTCGAGAAGGCGATAGATCCGCTCGAGGCTGGCCGCGGCGGTCTGCCAGGTGCCCGACAGCCCGCCCAGGCGGCGCAGCGGCTGGAAGGCCAGCGCCATCGCCGCGAAGAAGGACATGAATTCCCCCACCGAGCGCGTGCCCGCGATGATGTCGCCCGAGGCCAGCATCAGCACCCCGAAGAAGCCCAGCCCCGTCACCACGTCGATCAGCGCCGGGATCGCCGCGGCCGAAGCGGCGGTCTTGATCTGGGTGACGCGGATCGCATCGACGATGCGAGCGAAGCGGTCGGTCTGATAGGCTTCCATCCGGTTCAGCCGCACCGAGGCGATGCCGTGCAGCACCTCGTCCAGGCGGGTGGCGCGCTGGCCCGATTGCTCGCGCATGGCCGAGGTCTTGCGCCGGATATAGCGTTGCACCAGCGCCGTGGGCACGATCAGCGCCGGCGCCCCCACCACCGCGGTCAGCGTCCAGACCGGGTCGATGCTGACCGCGACCGAGGCCAGCGCCACCAGCGAGATCGTGTCGCGCCCGGCGCCGGTGATGAACACCCGCCACACGCCCTGAACCGCCATCGTGTCGCCCTGCACGCGTTCGATCAGCGCGCCGGGCGGGTTGCGCAGGAAAAAGGCCGCATCGAGCGTCAGCAGGTGGCGGAACAGATCCACCTGCATCGCCGTCGAAGACCCCAGCGAGATCCGCGTCAGCAGCGTCTGATAGCCGATCGAGGTGCCCGCGCGGATGACGAACAGCATCAGGATCGCGCCGCCCACCAGCCAGACGAAGCCATGGTTGCCGCCCGCGAAGACCTTGTCGAAGAGCGGCTGGAGCAGATAGCTCAGCGCGCCCAGCGTCGAGCCCTCGATCGCCATGAACAGCCCGGCCAGGATCATCCAGCCCAGCTGTGCATGCAGATAGTCGCGCCACAGACGGCGCAGAAGCGGCCACGAGTCGTAATCCGCCGCGCGGCCCGTTCCGGGGATGCTCAGCACGGGCTCGGGGGGCGTGCCCCGGTTCTTGTCGGCGGGGGCGTCGGTGGCTTTGGGCGGCGTCGGGTCGGTCACGGGGAAGGGGCCCTCATGTCGCGCCGCGCGCGGAAGGGGCGCGGCCTTGCGGGTGGCGTCGGGGATAGCGGCTTGCCCCTTCGCGTGCAAGCGTGCCGCGGCGGGCCTTCTTGCGCGCGCGGCATCCGGGCCATGCGGCGGGCCCCTTGCACGCGGCCCCGTGCACGCGGCCCCTTGCACGCGGCGTTGACCCGCCCGCGCGCGGGGCTTAGCCAGAACCATAGTTTGATGGAGTCCCCCCGATGAGCCTTGCCTACGGACGCCCCTATCTTGCCATCCCCGGCCCCTCGACCATGCCCGACCGGGTGCTGGCGGCGATGCACCGCCCCGCGCCCAACATCTATGCCGGCGAGATCGTGGACATGCTGGCCGGGATCAAGCCCGACCTGCGGCGGGTGGCGCGCACCACGCAGAACGTGGCGATCTATATCGCCAACGGCCACGGCACCTGGGAGGCGGCGAATGCCAACCTCTTCTCGCGCGGGGATCGGGCGCTGGTTCTGGCGACGGGGCGCTTCGGGCTCGGCTGGGCCGAATCGGCCCGTGCGATGGGGGTGGATGTCGAGGTGATCGACTTCGGCCTGTCGCACCCCGCCGACCCCGCCCGCCTTGAGGCCGCCTTGCGCGCCGACACCGACCGGCGCATCCGCGCGGTCCTGGTCAGCCATGTCGACACCGCGACCTCGATCCGCAACGACATTCCCGCCCTGCGCGCGGCGATGGATGCGGCGGGCCACCCCGCGCTTCTGGCGGTCGATGCGATTGCCTCGCTGGGTTGCGACGTGATGGAGATGGATCTCTGGGGCGTCGACGTGCTGGTCTCGGCCAGCCAGAAAGGGCTGATGGTGCCGCCGGGGCTGGGCTTTCTGTGGATCTCGGACCGGGCGCTGGCGGCCTGTCACGGGTCGGATCTGCGCACGCCCTATTGGGATTGGGAGCGGCGCGTGGGCGCCGCCGAATTCTGGCAGAACTTCTGCGGCACGGCGCCGACGCACCACCTGTTCGGCCTGCGCGAATCGCTGACGATGATCCTGGACGAAGAGGGGATCGAGGCCGTCTGGGCCCGCCATGCGCGCCTGTCCGCCGCCGTCTGGGCCGCCTTCGAGACCTGGGGCATCGCCGGGGCGGGGGCGGGCTGCGACATCGCGCTGAACGTGGCCGACCGGCGTTATCGGGCGGCTTCGGTCACCGCGGCGCGGATCGGGGGCGGCGGCGCCGAGCGGCTGCGCGCCTGGTGCGAGGCCGAGGCCGGCGTGACGCTGGGCATCGGTCTGGGCATGGCCGAGCCCCGCAGCCCCGCCTTCGGGGATTTCCTGCGCGTGGCGCATATGGGCCATGTCAGCGCGCATATGACGCTGGGCGTTCTGTCGGTGATGGAGGCAGGGCTTCAGGCGCTGGGCATCACCCATGGGGCGGGGGGGCTGGCCGCGGCCGCCGCCGAAATCGCGCGCGGCGGGCAGGTGGGCGGTCAGGCGGGCGGGCAGGCGGGCGGGGGGCAGGCGGCGGAATAGACGCCCGCGCAGGGCGCGCGCCCGCCTCGTTCGGGGGGGCATCGTCCCGCGCGCCCTGCCACGTCATTCACAAAAAAAGGCGGTGGTGCACCGGAGGGCATGCACCACCGCCGTGAAGACGACGCGTCGGGCCTTTCATCTTGCGTGACCCTGAGCCTGCCACGTGAAAGCGCCCCGCCCCGTCATCTTGCGTAATCGTCATCTCGTGTCGCGGGGCGGCTGTGGACGCCCCGACGAAGCCTCGCCCCCCGCGCGCCGGATCCCGGTCCGGGCGCAGGGGAAAGGTCCGGCGGCCCGAGCTTGGGCCTTCGGGCCGCCGGCTGGCCCCGGCCCGCCCCTCGGGCCGGAGACGGGGCCGATCGGTCAGCTTGCGGCGCGGTCGGCCAGGGCCTTGCACCAGGCTTCCATCTCGGTCGTCGCCAGCTCCATCGGCGGCTCGAGGAAGCTGATGTGGAAGTGATCGCCCATGTCCGCCACGCCGATCGAGCGCGGACGCACCGCCAGCACATGCGGATTGGGCAGCTTGATCCCGAAGCAGAAGACGATGTTCTTGGCCGCCGCGATCGTGGGGGCGATCTCGCCGCCGATGGCGGTGGTGTGGGCGTGATGGTCGAAGGTGGCGATGAAGGCGACCTTGGGATGGGCGTCGATCCGGGCTTTCAGCGCCGCGATCACCGCGTCGACATCACCCAGCGAGGTTTCCGATTTCGGCAGTTCCAGTTCGAAAACCGGGTATTTTTCCATCAGAAGGCTTTGTTTCACGGCTGTCTCCGGCTCAAATCATGTATCATGAATGTATGAATTTGAGCCTGCCCGTCAAGAACCCGGCACACACGAAAGCGTGTCCGGCCAAAAGGGCGCCGGGCAAGAGGGCGTCAGCCGCGGGCGGCGGCCAGCGCGTCGGGCAGGGCCTCGGCCAGGGCGTCCAGCTCGGCATCGGGGCCGCAGCTGACGCGGATGCAGCGATCTTGCGGCGCCACCGACGGCTTGCGCACGAAGATCGCGCGCGCGGCCAGCTCGTGCAGCACGCGCGTGGCCAGCGCCCCGTCGCCGCCGCAGTCGATGGCCACGAAATTGGTGGCCGAGGGCAGGGCGCCAAGCCCGTTTTCGGCGGCGATCGCCTCTATGCGCGCGCGGGCGCGGGCGACCTTGGCGCAGGTCGCAGCCAGCCAGTCCTGATCGTGCAGCGCGGCCAGCGCCCCGGCCTGGCTGACCCGCGACATGCCGAAATGGTTGCGGATCTTGTCGAAGGCCGCGATCAGGCCGGGTGCGCCCAGCGCATAGCCGACGCGCGCGCCGGCAAGCCCGTATCCCTTTGAAAAGGTGCGCATCCGGATCACGCGCGGATCGTCGGGGTCGATCGCGGGGGCGGTGCCGTCGGGGGCGAATTCGATATAGGCCTCGTCCAGGACCATGACGCAGCCGGGCGGCACCGCGGCCAGCATGTCGAGGATCACCTGGGGGCCGTGATGGCTGGCCATCGGGTTGTCGGGGTTCGAGATATAGACCAGCTTGGCATCCGCTGCGGCGGCGCGCGCGATCAGGGCTTGCGGATCTTCGGCGTCGCCGCGGTAGGGCACGCAGACCAGTTCGCCGCCAAAGCCCGCGACATGATAATTGAAGGTCGGATAGGCCCCGGCCGAGGTCACCACCCGGTCGCCGGGCGCCACCACCAGCCGCACCAGATTGCCCAGAAGCCCGTCGATGCCTTCGCCGACGATGACGTTTTCGGGCGCGCAGCCGTGATGGGCGGCCAGCGCGTTGCGCAGGTCGTGGCTGAGCGAATCGCCATACATCCAGGCGCCCGCCGCGGCTTCGGCCATGGCGGCAATGGCGCGCGGGCTGGGACCAAAGCCGTTTTCATTGGCCCCCAGACGCGCCCGGAAGGGCCGGCCCGCGGCGCGCTCCTGGGCCTCGGGGCCGACGAAGGGCACCGAGGCGGGCAGCTCGGCCACAAGCCGCGTGTAGCGGGGGCCGGGGGCGGGCGTCGGGGCGGCTTGCGTCAAGATGGACACTCCTTGGATCGGGATCGACGAATGCGGGCGGAAGACGGGGACAGCAAACCGCAAATCCCCCCGAACGGCAAGCAGCCGCCTGACAGCGGAGCGCCGCAACGCGAAACGCCGCGCGAAGGGACGCGCGGCGTTTTCCGTGCTGGTCCGGCGGGTGCGGCTCAGGCCATCTCGGCCAGACGCGCCAGCGCGGCGGCAAGCTTGTCGCCCTCCTCGCCCAGCGCGGCCTGGCGTTCGCGGGCTTCCTCGACCACGTCCTCGGGGGCGCTTTCGATGAATTTCGGGTTCGACAGGCGCCCGTGGATGCCGGCCAGATCCTTTTGCAGCTTGGCCAGCGCCTTTTCCAGGCGCGCCTTCTCGGCGGCCACGTCGATCACGCCCTGAAGCGGCAGCGCAACCGTGGCGCCGGGCAGGGCCAGCGTCACCGCCCCCTTGGGCGCCACGCCTTCGCTGCGCGTCTCGATCCGGGCCAGGCGGAAGATCATCGCCTCGTTGCGCGCCAGCGCCGCCTGGGCGTCGGCATCGGCCTCGGTCACGATCATCTCCAGCTTGGCGGCCACCGGCACCCCCATCTGGGCGCGCACCGACCGGATTTCCTCGATCAGGGCGATGACCCAGTTGATCTCGCGGTCGGCGTCGGCGTCGATCAGCTCGGCGCCGTAGTGCGGCCAGTCGGCATGGGCCAGAAGCTTGCCGCGATTGCCTGTCAGATCCCACAGCTCTTCGGTGATGAAGGGCATGAAGGGATGCAGCATCACGTAGCACTGGTCCAGCACCCAGGCCATGGTGGCGCGGGTTTCGGCCGCGTCGTCGCCATCAAACAGCGGCTTGGCGAATTCGACATACCAGTCGCAGACCTTGCCCCAGACAAAGGCATAGAGCGCATTGGCGGCATCGTTGAAGCGATAGGCGGCCAGCGCCTCGTCCACGGTCTCGCGCACGCGGGCGGTCTCGCCGATGATCCAGCGGTTGACGGCATGACCGGGCGTGGGCCGGGTCTCGGGGCGCATCTCGAAGACGCCGTTCATCTCGGCAAAGCGGGTGGCGTTCCACAGCTTGGTGCCAAAGTTGCGATAGCCCGCGATGCGCGAGGTCGACAGCTTCAGGTCGCGCCCCATCGCCGCCATCGCGGTCAGCGTGAAGCGCACCGCATCGGCGCCGTATTCGTCGATCAATTCCAGCGGGTCGAGCACGTTGCCCAGCGACTTGGACATCTTCTTGCCCTTCTCGTCGCGCACCAGCGCATGCACGTAGACCGTGCGGAAGGGCACCTCATCGACCAGCGCCAGTTGCATCATCATCATCCGGGCGACCCAGAAGAAGATGATGTCGAAGCCGGTGATCAGCACATCGGTGGGGAAGTATTTCTGCAATTCCGGCGTGGGCGCGGGCCAGCCCAGCGTGCCGATCGGCCACAGCCCCGACGAGAACCAGGTGTCCAGAACGTCCGGGTCGCGCCAGACGGGATAGACCAGCTGGGTCGGATCTTCCGAAACGGTATAGTCCGCCAGGCTCTGGGCCAGCATCTCGATGGCGGCATGCTTGTCGGCCACCTCGACGATGCGGGCATGGCTGATCGGCGCGGGCGTGTCGGCGATCTCGTCGCGGAAGGCATCGGCCACGGCGTCGAAATCGGGGGCGCAATGCTGCACCTCGCCGGCGTGGAGCATGCCGCCTTCGTTGAGAAGGCGCAGCAGATCGACCAGATCCAGATCGCCGCTGCCGCCTTCGGCCGCATGCTTGCCAAGGTCGAGCCCATACCAGACCGGGATCTGGTGGCCCCACCACAATTGCCGCGAGATGCACCAGGGTTCGATGTTCTCGAGCCAGTGGAAATAGACCTTGGCGTCGCGTTCGGGCAGGATCTGGGTGCGCCCGCTGCGCACCGCGTCAAGCGCCGGGCCGACGATGCGGGCGGTGTCGACGAACCACTGGTCGGTCAGCATCGGCTCGATGACCACTTTCGAGCGGTCGCCGAAGGGCTGCATGATCGGCTTCGATTCGACCAGCGGCACGGAATTGCCCTCGTCGTCGAGGGTCATCACCGCCAGGCCCTCGGCGGTGATCTGTTCGACCACGCGCTTGCGCGCCTCGAAACGGTCGAGCCCGCGCAGATCGTCGGGCACGAGGTTCAGCCCGTCCACCTCGGCGGCGGTGAAGGGCACGCCATTGGCGATTTCCTGGGCGCGCGCGGCGCAATCGGCATAGGGCAGGCCGTCGGCGCGCATCTGCGCCTTGGTGTCCATCAGCCGGTACATGGGGATACCGTTGCGGCTGGCCACGCCATAGTCGTTGAAGTCATGCGCGCCGGTGATCTTGACCGCGCCCGAGCCGAAGGTCGGGTCGGGATATTCGTCGGTGATGATCGGGATCAGGCGGCGGTGTTCGCGCGGCCCGACCGGGATCTCGCAGAGCTTGCCGACGATGGGCGCATAGCGTTCGTCCGAGGGGTGCACCGCGACCGCGCCGTCGCCCAGCATGGTCTCGGGGCGGGTGGTGGCGATCGAGATATAGTCGCGCTCTTCCTGGAACACGATCTTGCCGTGTTCGTCGCGCTCGACATAGGTATAGGTCTCGCCGCCGGCCAGCGGATACTTGAAGTGCCACATGTGGCCCTGGACCTCGATGTTCTCGACCTCGAGGTCGGAAATCGCGGTCTCGAAATGGGGGTCCCAGTTGACCAGCCGCTTGCCGCGGTAGATCAGGCCCTTGTCATACATCTCGACAAAGACCTTGATGACGGCGCGCTGGAAATGCGCATCCATCGTGAAGGCGTTGCGCGTCCAATCGCACGAGGCCCCCAGCCGCTTGAGCTGCTCGATGATGGTGCCGCCGGATTTTTCCTTCCATTCCCAGACCTTCTCGAGAAAGGCCTCGCGGCCCATCTCGCGGCGCGAGGGCTGCTGGGTGCGGGCCAGCTCGCGCTCGACCACCATTTGCGTGGCGATGCCGGCATGGTCCTGGCCGGGCTGCCACAGCGTGTCAAAGCCGCGCATCCGGTGCCAGCGGACCAGAATGTCCTGAAGCGTGTTGTTGAACGCATGCCCCATGTGCAGGCTGCCCGTGACGTTGGGCGGCGGGATCATGATGCAGAACGTGTCCTCGCGCGAGGCATTGGCGCCGGCGGCGAAGGCATTGGCGTCGGCCCATTTGCGAATGATGCGGGCTTCGGCCTCGGCGGGCGAGAAGGTCTTTTCCATCGGCATGTCGGTCGTCATCCCAGTTCGGCGCGGCCAGGATGCGGATGCGCGGCCTCGGGGGCACGGCATGGCCCCCGGCGCGGGGCGCATATCGCCTTGTTCCTAGCGCGTGGCCGGGGGAAGGCCAAGCCCGCATGGCCGCCCGCGTCGGCCGATTGTGATGGCGCCGGCCCTGGCGGGGGATTGTGCCGGGCGCAGGCCGGGCGCAGGATGGGCCGCGCGCCGCGGAGTGGATCCGGGGGGCCGAACGCGGGCGCGCTTGTGCGGATCTGTCGGCGCAGGCGCATCGGGCGCGGTCGGCGCAAGAGGGGGGCTGACATGCTGAACTGGGGTATTCTGGGCGGGTCGAATTTCGCGCTCAAGCACATGGCGCCCGCAATCCAGCTGGCGCGCGGGGCGCGGCTGGCGGCGGTGGCCTCGCAGGCGGCCGAACGTGCAGCGCCCTTCGCCGCGCTGGCGCCGGGGGTTGCGGTGCATGGTGATTACGACGCGCTTCTGGCCGATCCGGGGGTCGACGCGGTCTATATTCCGCTGGCCAATGCCGATCATGTCGACTGGGCGCTGCGGGCCAATGCCGCCGGCAAGCATGTGCTGTGCGAAAAGCCCCTGGCCATGCATGCCGGCCAGATCGACCGGCTGATCGCGGCGCGCCAGGCCTCGGGGCTGGAACTGGCCGAGGCCTTCATGATCGTGCACCATCCGCAATGGCGCCAGGTCCGCGACTGGATCGCGGCGGGCGAGATCGGGCGGCTGCGCCATGTCGATGTGCATTTCACCTTCGACAATCCCGACCCCGCCAATATCCGCAATCGCCCCGAGACCGGCGGCGGTGCGGCGCGCGACATCGGCATCTATGCCTGGGGCGCGGTGATCTGGGCCACGGGCGCGCTGCCGGCGCCGTTGGCCGCCGAATGCGAGATGGAAGCCGGGATCGACGCCACCACCTTCATGCGCGCGGGCTTCGTCGGCCCCGAAGGGCCCGCGGCCGCCTTCAGCTATCACGCACTGATCTCGATGCGGCTTTTCGGGCGTCAGGAGGTGGTGTTTCAGGGCGCGGGCGGGTTGATCCGGCTGCGCGCGCCGTTCAATCCCGGCGTCTTCGCCGAGGCCGAGATCGAATTGCACCGCCCCGATGCGCCGGTGTCGGTGCTGCGCTATCCCGGCGTCAATCAATATGTCCGTCAGGTCGAGGCCTTCGACGCCGCGGTCGAGGGGCGCGCGCCCTTCCCCTGGGGGCTGGAGGATTCGCGCCGCGTCCAGGGCGTGACCGACCGCGTTCTGTCGGCCTGATCCGTGCCCCGATCCGGGATGAGGGCCCCGCGCGCGGGGCCTTTTCCATGCGCGCGTGATAGCGCGCGGGGCCTTTTTCATGCGCGGATGCGGTGAAAGGGGAGGGCGGAAAAGAAAAAGGCGGCGGCCCCAGGGAGGAGGAGGGGGACCGCCGCCATGAACGTCCGGCCCAGGGAGGAGGAGGGGCCGTGCGTCAATCCATGCGCCGCAGCGCGGGGGCCAGATACGGCATTTCCCGCCGGGGGGAAAGAGGCGGCGGCTCCGGGGAGGAGGATGGAGCCGCCGCGTCGTGCGCGACCCCAAGGGAGGAGGAGGGACCGCGGTGCCGTTTCGGGGTCTGGCCCCGGAGAAGGTCGGCGGCACCCCCAAGGGAGGAGGAGGAGAGGGTGCCGCCCAAGTTTCCAAGGCCCAGGGAGGAGGAGGGGCCTTCGGAAAGTCTGAAACTTATTTCCCGTAGGCGGCCTCGAAGGCCACGCGGGTGATCATCGAACGGTGCAGGCCCAGATCGGCCAGCTCGCGGGTCGTCAGACCATTCAGCTCGCGCAGCGTCTGGCGATAGACGCGGCGGCGTTGACGCGCATCCTCGAACGCGGCAAACAGGCCCGCGATGCGGTGGCCAAGGCCGTGATCGGCAGCGTCGTTGATGTTCTGAGCGAGAGCCATGGGCGCCCCTGGTCGTTTGTCGGTCCTGCCGTGCCGGGTCTGTCCGCGCTTAGGACGAAATCGCCCCTCGACACGCTCCGCGGCTGCGGTGTTGATGTCAAAATGCCCTTTATGCTGCACGCGCACAATCCCTCGGGTCGGCATTTCTGCCATGCAGCAAATGCATAACCCATGCTGACCTATTTCGGGGGTAACCTTCCACCCAACGCCCCGCGCGGGGGCGGGGCAAGCGCGCTATGGTCGCGGAGGGCCGGTTCCGGCGTCTGCAGCGCGGGATCGAGACATCGGGCCGCAGGCATGCCGCGATTTCTGCCCGATCCGGCGGCAATGGCGGAAGATGGGGCGGGCGCGGCATGCGGCTGGCGCATGTCTGCCCCTTCGGCGGCATGGCGCGGCACGGCGCGGCTGGGGCCGAGTCGGGGGCGCTCCCGGGCCGCTCCGGCGACGTTCCGGCGGCCACGGGCGCGTGAGCGCCCTTGTCGATCCGGGGCCGGCGCGCCATGTTGCCCCCCGAACGTCAGCGGCCGTGCCCGCGGCGCGACCGGGCCGACCGGTCCCGTCTTGGCGGGGCGGGGCTTGCGTGGCGCCGGCGGCCCGTCCCGCTGCCCGTCCCTCTGCCCGCCGCCGGCGTCCCGATCCGCCGATCCGTCCGCCGACACGCCCGCTGCCCAGACGCCGCCCCGGCGCCGATCAGACCAGGAGCCCGCCCATGTCCGCCTCGCGTTCCGATATCCTTGCCGCTCTCTCCCGCATTGCGCTGCCGGCCGGCGGCGATCCGGTCTCGCGCGATCTCGTGCGCGCGCTCGGGATCACCGAAGGAGGGGTGGTGTCCTTCGTGCTCGAGGCCGCTGATGCCGCCGAGGGGCGCGCGCTCGAGGCGCTGCGCCCCGAGATCGAGGCGGCGCTGGCGCAGGTGCCGGGGGTGACGCGGGTGTCGGTCGTGACCACCGCCGCCGCGCCCGCCGCTCCCGCCGCCGCCGCCGCCCCCGCGGGCAAGGCCGCGGGGCCGCGGATCGGCGGGCATCCCAAGCCCGCGCCCGCGCAGCCGGTGCCGGGGGTGGCGCGCATTCTGGCGGTGGCCTCGGGCAAGGGCGGCGTGGGCAAGTCCACGGTTTCGGCCAACCTGGCGGTGGCGCTGGCGCGGCAGGGGCGGCGGGTCGCGCTTCTGGATGCCGATATCCACGGCCCGTCGCAGCCGATGATGATGGGGGTGAACCGCCGCCCGGCCTCGCCCGATGGCGAGACGCTCGAACCGGTCGAGGCGCATGGCGTGGCGATGATGTCGCTGGGGTTGATGCTCGACCCCGATGCGGCGGTGATCTGGCGCGGGCCGATGCTGATGGGCGCCATGCAGCAGATGATGTTCCAGGTGAACTGGGGCGAACGCGACGTGATGATCATCGACCTGCCGCCGGGCACGGGCGATGTGCAGCTGTCGATGGCGCAGAAGACGCGGGTGGACGGGGCGCTGGTGGTCTCGACGCCCCAGGACGTGGCGCTGATCGACGCGCGCCGGGCCATCGACATGTTCGCGCGGCTGCGCGTGCCGGTGCTGGGGCTGATCGAGAACATGTCTGTCTTTGTCTGTCCCCATTGCGGCGGCGAGAGCCATCCCTTCGGCCATGGCGGGGTGGCGGCCGAGGCGCAGAAGATGGGCGTGCCGCTTCTGGCCGAGGTGCCGCTGGCGCTCGAGGTGCGCACGGCGGGCGATGCCGGCCGCCCCATCGCCGCGGATGAGGGGCCCATCGCCGAGGCCTATGCCGCCCTGGCCCGCGGTCTGATCGCGGGCGGCATGGCCTAGGCTGCGTCCCTTCTCCCGCGTCTCTTTCCTCGCGCTCCTTTTCCTGCGATCGTCCCGTGCGATCCCGTGCGAACCCCGCCCTGTGCGGGGTTCTTTTCATATGTGGCTCCGGGCGGGCGTGGCGCGTGCGGCGGCCGTGTGGTGGTCGTGCTGTGGCTGGGTCGGCACGGGAAATCATGGGTCGCGGGATGGAATCGGTCCCGGCCATGGAATCTCACGGGAAAGATTTAACGATCCGAATCAGTTTTTCTGGAAAAACTGTCATTATTATGCAACCGTAGGCGTGTGGATGGGGTTTTCGCTGCTTCGTGCAGCTGTGTCGCAGGGGTTTCGGGGACAAATTTCGACAGTCCGTGGGATTTGATGGGAAGCACTTTGTAGTGGTTCCCTCTTGTCCGAACGTCAACATTTTGTGCTTTTGCCATTTTTGTCGCCAAGATAGCGCCGAAGCTTGGTGTCGCATTTCTACTACACTTAGTTTTCCACAGGCCTCCCGGACCAGATGTGCCGTTCTTGGGGCGCAGATTTATGTTGCTTCCCGTGAATTCCCGTGGCATCCCTAAGCCATCGAGAGAGCAGACAAGAGCGCAAAGCTCACACACAAAAAAACGGCAGGCTTCATACAGGCAGTCCGCTTTCTTCGAACGACAGAGATCCGGCGCGCGGGCGAGCAGACATCCCCCCAGGTGGCGCGCGTAGTCGGACATATCCCCCGAAATCCGGGGGCCCAGAAATGGGAAGAGGGCGGCGGATCGGGCAGTGGCAGCAGCCCGATCCGCCGTTTCTCATTCTAGGCCCAAGTGCCTGGAAAGAGGTGGGTTTTCGATCCGGTCCGACGGGTCCGGTGGGCGGGGCGGCGGCCCCTTGTGCAGGCAGCGAGGCACGCTTTGGCGGGCATGTTCATAGGCGAATACACCTTCAAGGTGGACAGCAAGGGACGCATGTCGATCCCTGCGCTGTTTCGTCGTGAACTTGAGGAGGGCGACCCCCAGCGCCCCAACAAGGACCGCCCCCGCATGGTCGTCGTCTACGGCCCCCCCCAACAGAAGATGCTTCAGGTCTATACCCAGGCCGCCTTCGAGGATCTGGCGCGCGACATCGCCGCCATGCCGCGCGGGTCGAAGGAACGCGCCATTCTCCAGCGCGCGGTCCTGTCCAAATCCCAGCCGATCGAGATCGACCCCGACGGGCGTCTGGTCCTGCCCGCCGCGCTGCGCGAGAAGATCGGCCTTGAATCCGAGGCCTATTTCTCGGGCGTGGGCGAGACCTTCGAGATCTGGAAACCCGACACCTATCACGCCGAAGACGCGAGCAAGGTCGAGCAATGGATGGAGGAGCTGGGCGAGGACTTCGATCCGCTCAGCCTCATTCCCGCCAAGAAATCAGATGGATAGCGCAGCCTCCCCCCATGTTCCCGTCCTGCTGCGGCCGCTTCTCGGGGCGGTCGCGCCCGTTTCCGGGGTCTGGATCGACGGCACCTTCGGCGCGGGCGGCTATGCGCGCGGCCTGCTGGCGGCGGGGGCCGAACGTGTCATCGGCATCGACCGCGACCCCAGCGTCTTCGAGATGGCCGCACCTTGGGCGGGCGCGCATGGCGACCGGCTGACGCTGGTCGAGGGCACCTTTTCCGAACTGGACCGCATCGCCGCGGAGGCGGGCGTCGAGGGGGTCTCGGGCGTGGTGCTGGATCTGGGCGTGTCCTCGATGCAGCTCGATCAGGCCGAGCGCGGCTTTTCCTTCCTGCGCGACGGCCCGCTTGACATGCGGATGTCCGGCACGGGCCCGACCGCGGCCGAGCTGATCGACAGCGTGGACGAGGCCGAGCTGGCCGATATCCTCTATCATTACGGCGAGGAACGCGCCTCGCGCCGGATCGCGCGGGCGATCCTGGCGGCGCGTCCGCTGGCCACGACGGCCGCGCTGGCCGAGGTGGTGGCCGGCTGCCTGCCGCGGCCCAAGCCGGGTCAGAGCCATCCCGCCACGCGCAGCTTTCAGGCGCTGCGCATCTGGGTCAACGACGAATTCGGTCAGCTGATCGCCGGGCTCGAGGCCGCCGAACGTGCGCTGGCGCCGGGCGGCTGGCTGGCGGTGGTCAGCTTCCATTCGCTGGAAGATCGCGTGGTGAAACGCTTTTTCGCCGACCGGGCGGGCATGGGCGGGCAGGGCAATCGCTATGCGCCGGTGCTGGACCGGCCCGCGCCCACCTTCGCCAAGCCGCGCCGCGACATCGGTCCCGACGCGCAGGAGCTGGCCGAGAACCCGCGGTCGCGCTCGGCGCGGCTGCGGCTGGCGCAGCGGCTCGCGGCCCCCGCACGGCCGCTCTCGCGCGAGGATCGGCGCGCGTTGGGCCTGCCGGCGCCGGCGCTGAAATGAACCGGGTGGGATGAGATGACGAGGAGGAGACGGGACGCATGCGCAATCTGCTCTATCTGACCGCCGCGCTTTCGGTGATGGGACTGGCCTTCTGGGCCTACCGCGAGAATTACCGCACCCAGGCCGCCCAGGACGATCTGGAGGATCTGCAACGCGAGATCATCGTCTTGCGCGAGGAATTGGGCGTGCTGAATGCCGAATGGGCCTATCTCAACCGTCCCGACCGGCTGCGCGAGCTGGTGAACCTGAATTTCGACCGTCTCGCGCTTTTGCCGATGCAGCCCGAGCAGATGGGCGCGCTGGCGCAATTGCCCTATCCCGATCCGGGCCTGGGCGGCGTGGGCGTGCCGGTCGACGCCATTGCCCTTTCCGGGGCCGGTCAATCGGAGGTCTCGCCATGATCCGCACCCCCCTGCGCCCGCTTGCCCGCATCCTGAGCGCCCGCGAACGCGGCGAGAACCCCGACGCCATCGAACGCGAGAACATCCGCCTGCGCGCCGAACGTTCGGCCGAGCGGCTGCGCAGATCCGCCGAGCGCCGGCTCTATGTCATGGCCGGGTTCTTCGGTCTGGGCTTTCTGGCGGTGGGGGTGCAGATGGGCGCGCTGGCCGCCTCCGAGCCGGTCGAGCCGCGGCTGGCCTCCTCGGGGCCCGCGATCGTGGCGCAGCGCGCCGACATCACCGACCGGCGCGGGCGGGTTCTGGCCACCAACCTGCTGACCCATTCGCTTTATGCCCAGACCCGCGACATGGTGGACCCGGCGCGCGCGGCGCAGGAGCTGGCGAAGATCTTTCCCGATCTCGATCCCGACCGGCTGACCCGGCAGCTGACCGACGGGCGGTCGTTCATGTGGATCAAGCGCCGCATCAGCCCCGAGCAGATGCAGGCCGTCCATGACATCGGCGAACCGGGCCTGCTGTTCGGCCCGCGCGAGATGCGTCTTTACCCCAACGGCCCGCTGGCCGCGCATGTGCTGGGCGGCGCGCGCTTCGGCACCGAGGGCGTGCATTCGGCCGAGGTGATCGGCGTCGCCGGCGTCGAGCGCGCCTTCGACGGCTGGCTGCGCGATCCCGCCAATGGTGGCGCGCCGCTGGTGCTGTCGCTCGATCTGTCGGTGCAATCGGCGGTCGAGGATCTGCTCGATTCGGGCATGAAGATGATGAACGCCAAGGGCGCGACCGCCGTTCTGATGGAGGTCCGCACCGGCGAGATCGTGGCCATGGCCAGCTTGCCCGACTTTGACCCCAACGACCGGCCTGCACCGCTGCTCAAGGGCGATGCCTCTGACAGCCCGCTGTTCAACCGTGCGGTTCAGGGGGTCTATGAGCTGGGCTCGACCTTCAAGGTCTTTGCCATCGCCCAGGCGCTGGATCTGGGCCTCGTGGCGGCCGACACGATGATCCCGACCAAGGGGCCGCTGGTCTGGGGGCGCTTCAAGATCAACGACTTCCACAGTTACGGCGCGCAGAATTCGGTGACCGACATTCTGGTCAAATCCTCGAATGTCGGCACAGCGCGCATTGCCACGATGATCGGCCCCGAACGTCAGCGCGACTTCCTGACCCGGCTGGGCTTCACCGAACCGACGCAGGTCGAACTGACCGAGGCGCCCACGGGCCGCCCGCTGCTGCCGGCCAAATGGTCCGACATCTCGTCGCTGACCATCTCCTATGGGCACGGTCTGTCGGCCAGCCCGCTGCATCTGGCCGCGGCCTATGCCACGCTGGCCAATGGCGGGCGGCGGGTCACGCCCACGCTGGTGCATGGGGCGCAGCCGAAGGGGGCGGGTGAACAGGTGGTGTCCCCCGAGGCCGCGGCGCAGACGCTGGCGATGATGCGCGCGGTGGTGACGCGCGGCACCGCCTCCTTCGGCGAGGTGCGCGGCTACCGCGTGGCCGGCAAGACCGGCACCGCCGACAAGCCCAGGCCCACGGGCGGCTATTACGACGACAAGGTGATCGCCACCTTCGCGTCGGTCTTCCCGGTCGATGATCCGCAATATGTTCTGGTCCTGACCCTCGACGAGCCGGTCGAGACCTCGGGCCCCGAGCCGCGCCGCACCGCCGGTTGGACCGCGGTGCCCGTCGCGGCGGAGGTGATCCGCCGAACGGCGCCGCTTCTGGGGCTGCGCCCGGAGGTTGGCGTTGAACCCGAAGTGCTGGATGGGGTAACACTCGTCCGCAATTGACGGGGCTATCCGCGGCGGAGGGCACAACATATGGCCGAGACGACGAAAACCCTGGGTGAACTGGGGCTGACCGGGCCCGACTCGGGGCTGGCGGTCACGGGGCTTTGTGTCGACAGCCGTCTGGCCCGGCCCGGCGTGCTTTTCGCGGCGCTGCCCGGCACTCGTGCGCATGGCGCCGATTTCGCCCCTGCTGCCATCGAGAAGGGCGCAGCCGCCGTGCTGACCGACCGCCGCGGCGCCGAGATCCTGCGCGCGGGCGGCGCGGCGGGCCGCGTGGCGATCGTGGTGGCCGAGGATCCGCGCCAGACGCTGGCCATGGCCGCGGCGCTGTGGTTCGGCGCCCAGCCCCAGACCATGGTCGCCGTCACCGGCACCAACGGCAAGACTTCGGTGGCCAGCTTCACCCGCCAGATCTGGCAGGCGCTGGGCTTCGAGGCCGCCAATATCGGCACCACCGGGGTCGAGGGCGCCTTTTCCGCCCCCACCGGGCACACCACGCCCGAACCGATCACGCTGCATCACCTGCTGGCGCAGATGGCGCAGGCGGGGGTGACGCATGCGGCAATGGAGGCGTCCTCGCACGGGCTGGCGCAATGCCGGCTGGACGGGGTGCGGCTCTCGGCGGCGGCCTTCACCAACCTGTCGCAGGATCATCTGGATTATCACCCCAGCCTCGACGCCTATTTCGACGCCAAGGCGGGTCTCTTCACGCGCGTGCTGCCCGAGGATGGCGTGGCCGTGGTCAATTTCGACGACGATTTCGGCATGGAACTGGCGCTGGCGGCGCGCGGGCGCGGCCAGCAGGTCTTTGGTGTCGGCTATTCCGACCGCGCCGAGATGCGCATCTCGCACCAGCGCTATGACGCCACCGGCCAGGATCTGCGCTTCTACTGGCGCGGGCAGGTCCATCTGAAACGGCTGAACCTGATCGGCGGTTTCCAGGCCGGCAACGTGCTGACGGCGGCGGGGCTGGCCATCGCCTGTGGCGCCGAGGCCGAGGCGGTCTTCGACGCGCTGCCCAAGCTCGAGACCGTGCGCGGGCGCATGCAGCTGGCCGCGACGCGGGCCAATGGCGCGACGGTCTTCGTCGATTACGCCCACACGCCCGAAGCGATTTCCACCGCCGTCAAGGCGCTGCGCCCGCATGTGATGGGCCGTATCGTTGCGGTGATCGGGGCGGGGGGCGACCGCGATACCACCAAGCGCGTGCTGATGGGGCGCGCCGCGGCCGAGACGGCCGATGTGGTCTTCGTCACCGATGACAATCCGCGCACCGAAGACCCCGCCGCGATCCGCGCCGCGGTCATGGCGGGCTGCCCCGAGGCAACCGAGGTCGGCGACCGCGCCGAGGCGATCCTGCGCGCGGTCGATGCGCTGGGGCCGGGGGATGCGGCGCTGATCTGCGGCAAGGGCCACGAGACGGGCCAGGTGATCGGGACCGACATCTATCCCTTCGACGACGCCGAACAGGCCTCGGTCGCGGTGGCGGCGCTGGACGGAACGATCTGATGGCCGTGCTCTGGACAGGCTCCGAGATCGAAGGGGCCACGGGCGGGCGGCTGTGCCGGCCCTTCACCGCCTCGGGCGTCTCGATCGACACGCGCAGCCTGAAGCCCGGCGATCTGTTCGTGGCCCTGACGGACGTGCGCGACGGGCATGATTTCGTGGCTCAGGCGCTGGCGGCGGGGGCGGGCGGTGCGCTGGTGTCACGCGTGCCCGAAGGCGTGGCCCCCGATGCGCCGCTGGTCATCGTGCCGGACGTTCTGGCGGGGCTGACGGCGCTGGGGGCTGCCGGGCGGGCGCGCGCGGCCGCGCGGGTGATCGCGGTGACGGGCTCGGTCGGCAAGACCTCGACCAAGGAGATGCTGCGCGCGGTCCTGGCGCCCCATGGCAAGGTCCATGCCGCCGAGGCCAGCTTCAACAACCACTGGGGCGTGCCGGTCACGCTGGCGCGGCTGGATCCGCGCGCCGATTTCGCCGTGGTCGAGATCGGGATGAACCACCCCGGCGAGATCGCGCCGCTGGCGCGCCTGACCCGGCCCGATGCGGCGCTGATCACCACGATCGCGGCCGCGCATCTCGAGGCCTTCGACGGTCTTGAGGGGATTGCCGCGGAAAAGGCCGATATCTTTCAGGGGCTTGCGCCGGGTGGCGTGGCCATCGTGCCGGCGGGCCTGCCGGTGTCGCCGATCCTTTTCGCGGCGGCGCATCGGCATGCCGCGCGGGTTCTGGGTTTCGGGGCCGAGGCCGGGGCCGATTGGCGGCTGGTCTCGTCGCGCATCGCCGAGGACGCCACCGTGGTCGAGGCCGAACGCGCCGGCGCGCCGGTTCTCTTCAAGATCGCCACGCCGGGGCGGCATTTCGCCATGAATGCGCTGGGCGTCCTGGCGCTGGCCGAGGGGCTGGGGCTCGATCCGGCGGTCGTGGCGTGCGATCTGGGCCAATGGGAGCCCCCCGCCGGCCGCGGGCGCTGCTTCCGGGTGCAGATCGACACGCTCGACGACGGGCTGTCCTTCGATCTCTATGACGATGCCTTCAACGCCAATCCCGCCTCGATGGAGGCCGCCTTCGAGGTGCTGGCCGCGGCCGCGCCGCAAGACGGGCTGGGCCGCGTGCGCCATGGCCGCCGGGTGGCGATCCTGGGCGACATGCTGGAACTGGGCCCCGACGAGATGGCGCTGCATGCC
Source organism: Phaeovulum vinaykumarii (assembly GCF_900156695.1). GTDB lineage: Bacteria > Pseudomonadota > Alphaproteobacteria > Rhodobacterales > Rhodobacteraceae > Bieblia_A > Bieblia_A vinaykumarii. Next base: position 326,242 of record NZ_FTOM01000001.1, on the reverse strand, counting down.
GCGCTGGCCGATCATCCGGCGATGCAGAGCTTCGACGTGGTGCATTGCGTCGGGCCGCGGATGCGCGCGCTCTGGGAGGTGCTGCCCCCCGGCCGGCGCGGCGAATGGCACGAGACCGCCCGCAAGATGGCCGAACGTGCCGTGCATCTGGCCGATGCGGGCGACGTGATCCTGGTCAAGGGCTCCAAGGGCTCGAAAGTCTCGATAGTCGTTGAGGCTCTGCGCAAGCGGGCGCAGGGCAAGGTCTGACCCGCGAAGGGGGTGCGAGGAATGCTCTATTGGTTGACCGGCCTTTCGGACGGGGGCGATATCTTCAACCTGTTCAAATACATCAGCTTTCGGGCAGGCGGCGCGTTCCTGACCGCGCTGGTCTTCGGCTTCATGTTCGGCCGGCCGCTGATCAATGTGCTGCGGCGCAAGCAGGGCAAGGGCCAGCCCATCCGCGATGACGGGCCCGCGACGCATCAGGCCAAGGCCGGCACGCCGACGATGGGGGGCTTGCTGATCCTGTCGGCGCTGACGGTCTCGACGCTGCTCTGGGCGCGGCTCGACAATCCCTTCGTCTGGATCGTGCTGGGGGTGACGCTGGGCTTTGCCGCCATCGGTTTCGCTGACGATTACGCCAAGGTCTCCAAGCAGAATACGCGCGGCGTGTCCTCGCGGGTGCGAATGCTCCTGGGCCTGCTGATCGCGGCGCTGGCCTCGGTGCTGGCGGCCTGGGCGCATCCGCCGGCGCTGTCGAACCAGCTGGCCTTGCCGGTGTTCAAGGATCTGCTGATCCCGCTGGGGCTGGGCTTCATCCCCTTCGCCATGTTCGTCATCGTGGGGGCGGCGAATTCGGTCAACCTGACCGACGGGCTCGACGGGCTGGCGATCATGCCGGTGATGATCGCGGCCGGGGCGCTGGGCACGATCGCCTATGTCGTGGGGCGCGCCGACTTCACCGAATATCTGGGCGTGCATTTCGTGCCCGGCACCGGCGAGATCTTCATCTTCACCGCGGCGCTGATCGGCGGCGGCCTGGGCTTCCTGTGGTATAATGCGCCGCCTGCAGCGGTCTTCATGGGCGACACCGGCAGCCTGGCGCTGGGCGGTGCGATCGGCGCCATCGCGGTCTGCACCAAGCACGAGATCGTTCTGGGCATCATCGGCGGGCTCTTCGTGGTCGAGGCGCTCTCGGTCATCATCCAGGTCGGCTATTTCAAGATGACCGGCAAGCGCGTCTTCCTGATGGCGCCGATCCACCACCATTTCGAGAAGAAGGGCTGGGCCGAGCCGCAGATCGTGATCCGGTTCTGGATCATCTCTCTGATCCTGGCGCTCATTGGCCTTGCCACGCTCAAGATCCGGTGAGGCATTTCATTGAGGACGAAGAGAGGGGGCTGTCTGCCCCCTCTTTGCATTTCATGCAAATTCACCCCCGAGGATATTTGAACCAGCTCGAAGAGGGACATTTCCAGCAGCCGCGCCGCACCTGTATGCAGAAAACTGCTTTCCCCTTCGAACTGGCTCAAATATCCCGGGGGTGCGGGGGCTGGCCCCCGCTCTTCAACAGAGGTCAGGAATGATTCCGGTTCAGGGTGTCGAGGGGCAGCGCATCGCGGTTCTGGGGCTCGGGCGTTCGGGGCTGGCGACGGCCGCGGCGCTCAAGGCGGGCGGGGCCGAGCCGCTTTTGTGGGATGACAGTCCCGAGGCGCGCATCCGCGCCGAAGCCCAGGGCTGGATCTGCCATGATCTGGGCCGCTCTGACGTCTGGGAGGAGGTCGCGGCGCTCATCGTCTCGCCCGGGATTCCGCATCTTTATCCCCAGCCCAATCGCCATGTGGCGCGGGCCATGGAAGCGGGTATCCCGGTCGACAATGACATCGGGCTTTTCTTTCGGTCCCTTGCCACCGGCGCCTGGGATCATTTCGACCAACCGCCGCGCGTGGTTGCGGTGACGGGCTCGAACGGCAAATCCACCACGACCGCGCTGATCCACCATATCCTTACCGCGGCGGGGCGGCCGGCGCAGATGGCGGGCAATATCGGGCGCGGCGTGCTGGACCTTGATCCCCCCGCCGACGGCGACGTGGTCGTGCTGGAGCTTTCCTCCTATCAGACGGATCTGGCCCGTGCGCTGACGCCGGACGTCTCCGTCTTCACCAACCTTTCGCCCGATCATCTGGATCGTCACGGCGGCATGGGCGGCTATTTCGCGGCCAAGCGGCGGCTCTTTGCCGAAGGGGGGCCCGACCGCGCGGTGATCGGCGTCGATGAGCCCGAGGGCGTCTATCTGGCCAACCAGACCGCGATGGGGCGGGGCGACGACCGGCTGATCCGCATCGCGTCGGGGCGCAAGCTGGGCGACTGGGGCTGGTCGGTCTTTGCGCGCAAGGGGTTCCTGTCGGAATGGCGCAAGGGCCGTCAGGTGGCCTCGGTCGATCTGCGCGAGATCGCGGGCCTGCCCGGCGCGCATAACCACCAGAACGCCTGTGCCGCCTGGGGTGCCTGCCGGGCGCTGGGGCTTGCCCCGCGCGAGATCGAGGCGGGCCTGCGCAGTTTTGCGGGCCTTCCGCACCGCAGCCAGCTGATCGCCGAGGCCGGGGGCGTGCGCTATGTCAACGACTCGAAAGCCACCAATGTCGACAGCGCGGCCAAGGCGCTTCAGGCCTTTTCGGGGATCCGCTGGATTGCCGGGGGGCTGGGCAAGGAGGGGGGGATTTCCGCCCTGAAACCGCATCTGGGGGCGGTGCGCAAAGTTTACCTTATCGGACATTCCGCCCGCGATTTCGCGCTGGAACTGGGCGATCTTCCGCATGAAATCTGCGAAACCATGGACCGCGCGGTGGCCGCGGCCATGGCCGAGGCCGCGCCCGGCGAGACGGTGCTTCTGGCACCGGCAGCGGCCAGTTTCGACCAATATCCGAACTTCGAGAAACGGGGCGAGCATTTCACCGAACTGGTGCAGGCGGGGCTTGCCTTGCGGGACTAGCGCGCCGATCAGGCCCGGGAAGAGAGCCGGAATGGACGACATGTTGACGGGGCGCTGCACCTGCGGGCAGGTGCATTACGCGATGCCGCGGCCGATGTTCACGCATTGCTGCCATTGTTCGTGGTGCCAGCGCGAGAGCGGCAGCGCCTTTGCCCTCAATGCCATTGTCGAGACCGCGGCGTTGCGGATCGAGGGGGATCTCGAGAGCGTGCGCCTGCCCTCGGCCTCGGGCAAGGGGCAGGAGGTGCAGCGCTGCCCCAGCTGCCGGGTGGCGCTGTTCAGCCATTACGCCGGCGCGGGACGGGCGCTGGCCTTCGTGCGGGTCGGCACGCTTGACGCCCCCGGCGCCTGCCCGCCGGATGTGCATATCTTCACCTCGACCGCGCTGCCCTGGGTCGTGATCCCCGAAGGGGTCCGCAGGTTCGAAAACTACTATTCCACCCGCGCGGAATGGCCGGCCGACAGCCTTGAACGTCGCAAGATGGCAATCGCGGCCGCTAGCTGAGACCCGCTGCCGCCAGCGCCAGACCCCCGCCCGAGCCGATCAGCACCGCGCCGAGGGGGCCGAGACGCCCGCTGATCAGGGCTGCGGCCAGCGCCAGCGCAAGGGCTGCCGTGGCCGGGCCGTGGATTGCCGCGGGGATCAGCGGATCGGCCAGCGCCGCGGCCAGAAGGCCCACCATCGCGGCATTGGCCCCGCCGATCGCGGCGCGCGCCGGAGGCTGGGCGGCCAGCCGCGCCCAGAACGGCCAGACCGCGATCAACAGCAAAAACCCCGGCGCGAAGATCGCCGCCAGCGCCACCAGCGCGCCCCACCCCCCTTGCGTCAGCGCGCCCAGATAGGCGGCAAAGGTGAAGAGCGGCCCCGGCAGCGCCTGCGCCGCGCCATAGCCCGCCAGGAAATCGGGCGGCGTGATCCCCGGCAGATCGGCGGTCGTGGCCTGAAGAAGCGGCAGCACCACATGGCCGCCGCCGAAGACCAGCGCGCCCGCCTGCGCCATGCGCGCGGCCAATGTCTGGGGCGCGGCCAGCACCCAGATGGCCAGCCCCGCCAGCGCCAGCCCCGCCACCAGCGCGGTGGCCCGTGCCGGCACGCGGCCCCGGTCTTCATGCCGGGGCGGGGGCGTGGGGCGGGCCAGCGCCAGCCCCGCCAGAAGGCCCAACGCGATGGCCCCCATCTGTCCCCCCGCGCCGGGCAGCGCGAGCACCAGACCCGCGGCCAGCGCCGCAATGCCCGCGTGCGCGGCATCGGGCACCAGGCCGCGCGCCATCGACCAGACCGCCTGCGCAACCACCGCCACCGCCGTGATCTTGAGCCCGGCAAGCGCCGCCCCCGCCCAGGGCGGCGCCGCGCCGATCCCGCCGGCCAGCAGCGCCATCGCCAGAGCCGAGGGCGCGGTGAAGGCGGCAAAGGCCACAAGCGCGCCCAGCGGCCCGCCCCGCTGCCAGCCGATGGCAAAGCCCAGCTGACTGGACGCAGGGCCCGGCAGGAACTGGCAAAAGGCCAGAAGGGCTGCGAAATCGGTCTCGGAGAGCCAGCCGCGGCGGGTCACGAATTCGGCCCGGAAATAGCCCATATGCGCCGCCGGCCCGCCGAAGGAGGTCAGCCCCAGCCGCCCGAAAGCGCGGGCGATCTCGGGCAGGGGGCTCATTGTTCGATCTGGCGTGCGGTGTCGCGCAAGATCATGGCCGAGCGCGCCAGCGCGGCGGTTTCCTCGGGCGACAGATCGGGGAAGAGATCGGCCTCGACCCCGTGCGCGCCCACGATCCGCGGCACCGACAACGCCACATCGGTGACGCCCGCGACCTCGGGCATGCGCATCGACACCGACAGCACCGCGCGTTCGTCGGCGGCGATGGCGCGCACCAGCCGCGCCAGCCCCGCGCCGATGCCATACCAGGTGGCCCCCTTGCCGCGGATGATGGTCTCGGCCGCGCCGCGCACGCCGGCGTCGATGCGCGCGCGCACATCCGCCGTGATCGGCGCGCCGACCTGGGCCGCGAAACCGGCCAGCGGCGTGGCCCCTGCGCGTGCCGCCGACCAGGCCAGCACCTCGCTGTCGCCATGCTCGCCCAGCACATAGGCATGCACCGATTGCGGCGCGATCCCCAGATGCTGGCCCACCAGCCAGCGAAAGCGCGCCGTGTCGAGGATGGTCCCCGAGCCGATCACCCGCGCCGGCGGCAGCCCCGAGGCGCGGGTGGCAAACAACGTCATCACATCGACCGGGTTCGAGGCCACGACCAGCATTGCCTCGGGGGCGGCGGCGCGGACCTCGGCGACGATCTCGGAAAAGACGGCGACATTGCGCGACAGGAGCGACAGCCGGTCCTCGCCGGGTTTCTGTGCCACCCCCGCGGCCAGGATGACCACGCCCGCGCCGGCAAGGGCTGCGTAATCGCCCGCCTCGACCAGGGACGCGGCCGAGGCGAAGGGCACCGCATGGGCGATGTCCTCGGCCTGGGCGCGCGCCAGATCGCGGTTGCGGTCGACCAGAACGACATGGCTGGCCACCCCGCGCAGAACCAGCGCATATCCGGCGGCCGATCCCACCATGCCCGCGCCGACGATCCCCACCTTCATGCCGATCTCTCCTTTCCGCTGTCCGCGATGCTTTCCCCCGATGCTGGCACGCGCGGCCCGATGGGTCCAGCGCCGCCGCTCGGGGCAGGTTTATGTGGAAACATGCTCAACCTTGAGGTAAACTTGATGACAGATCCGGCAAACGGACATTTCTCGAGGCAAACGGCGGTTTTTCATGACTGAGATGGTCTTTGGCGCAGCGCCTGCGCGCGTGGGCGACCCGATTCTGCCCCGCTGGTGGCGGACGATCGACCGGTGGTCGCTGACGGCGGTGATGATGCTGTTCGGCGTGGGGCTGCTGCTGGGGCTTGCCGCCTCGGTGCCGCTGGCCGAGAAGAACGGCCTGCCGCAGTTCTATTACGTCACCCGGCAGGCGGTCTTCGGGGCGGTCTCGATCGTGGTCATGGTGCTGATCTCGATGCTCAGCCCGGCGCAGGTGCGCAGGCTGGGGGTGATCGGCTTCGGCGCGGCCTTCGTGTCGCTGCTGCTCCTGCCGATCTTCGGCACCGACTTCGGCAAGGGCGCGGTGCGCTGGTTCAGCTTCGGCTTTGCCTCGGTGCAGCCCTCGGAATTCCTCAAGCCCGCCTTCGTGGTCGCCTGTGCCTGGGCGATGTCGGCCGCCCAGCAGCCCGCGGGCCCTCCGGGGCGCGCGATTTCGTTCGGAGCCATGGTGGTGGTGGTGCTGCTTCTGGCGCTGCAACCCGACTTTGGTCAGGCTTCGCTGGTGCTGTTCTCCTGGGGGGTGATGTATTTCGTCGGTGGCGCGCCCTTCCTGCTTCTGGGCGGGATCGCGGGGCTGACGGCCATGGGCGGCTGGATCGCCTATCATTCCTCGGAGCATTTCGCCCGCCGCATCGACGGCTTCCTGTCCGCCGACATCGACCCGCGCACCCAGATCGGCTATGCCACCAACGCCATCCAGGAGGGCGGTTTCTTCGGTGTCGGCGTGGGCGAGGGCACGGTGAAATGGTCGCTGCCCGATGCCCATACCGACTTCATCATCGCCGTCGCGGCCGAAGAATACGGCCTTGTTCTGGTGGCGGTCATCATCGTGCTTTATTGCACCGTGGTCATGCGCTCGATGGCGCGGCTGACGGCCGAGCGTGACCCCTTCGTGCGGCTGGCCGGCGCGGGTCTGGCGGCGGCCTTCGGGGTGCAGGCGCTGATCAACATGGGGGTTGCGGTGCGGCTTTTGCCGGCCAAGGGCATGACGCTGCCCTTCGTCAGCTATGGCGGCTCGTCGGTGATTGCCTCGGGCATCGCGGTGGGCGCGCTTCTGGCGCTGACACGGACGCGGCCCCAGGGCCAGATCGGCGAGATCCTCGGCCGGAGAGCGTCGTGATGGCGGGCGCAGGGGCCCGAAAGGCGCCGCTTCTGCTGATCGCGGCCGGGGGCACGGGCGGGCACATGTTCCCCGCCCAGGCGCTGGCCGAGGCGATGTTGGCGCGCGGCTGGCGGGTGCGGCTGTCGACCGATGTGCGCGGCGCGCGCTATGCGGGCGGATTTCCCCCGGCGGTCGAGATCGTCGAGGTATCCTCGGCGACCTTCGCGCGGGGCGGTCTTGTGGCGCGCGCGCTGACGCCCTTGCGCGTGGGGGCGGGGGTGATGGCGGCCACCGTTTCGGCGTTGCGGGACCGGCCGGCGGTGGTGGTGGGCTTTGGCGGCTATCCCAGCATCCCGGCGCTGGCGGCGGCCACGCTTTTGCGCCTGCCGCGCGCGATCCATGAACAGAATGGCGTGATGGGCCGGGTCAACCGCATCTTCGCCCGCCGCGTCAGCCGCGTGGCCTGCGGCACCTGGCCGACCGATCTGCCTGCGGGGGTGGCGGGGGTGCACACCGGCAACCCCGTGCGCGCCGCGGTGGCCGAACGCGCCGGTGCCCCCTATATCGCGCCGGGCGATTATCCGATGAGCCTTCTGGTCATCGGCGGCAGCCAGGGCGCGCGCATCCTGTCGGATGTGGTGCCCGCCGCGCTGGCCGCGCTGCCGGCCGATCTGCGCGCGCGGCTGCGCGTGGCGCATCAGGCCCGCGCCGAGGATGGCGAACGTGCCACCGCCGCCTATGCCGCGGCCGGGATCGACGCCGAGGTCGCCCCCTTCTTTGCGGATGTCGCCCGCCGCATCGCCGAGGCGCAGCTGGTCATCTCGCGCGCAGGGGCAAGCTCGGTGGCCGATATTTCCGTCATCGGGCGGCCGGCGATCCTGGTGCCCTATGCCGCCGCCGCGGGCGATCATCAAAGCGCCAATGCCCGCGGTCTGTCCCAGGCCGGGGGCGCCATCGTCATTCCCGAGAGCCGGCTGGCCCCCGACACCCTGGCGCAGGAGGTGGCGCGGGTTCTGGGCGATGCCGACGGCGCGCTGCGCATGGCCCAGGCCGCGGCCGGCGCCGGCATTCCCGATGCCACCGACCGTCTTGTCGATCTTGTCCTGTCCCTTCACGCAGAGGCCGCGCGATGAATGCCACCAAACTGCCCGGCGAGCTGGGCCCCATCCATTTCGTCGGGATCGGCGGCATCGGCATGTCGGGCATTGCCGAGGTGCTGATGACGCAGGGCTTCCGGGTGCAGGGCTCGGACGCCAAGGCCTCGAAGATCACCCGCCGGCTCGAGGAGCTGGGCGCCTCGGTCTTCGAGGGCCAGCGCGCCGAGAACCTGGGCGAGGCCGCGGTGGTGGTGATTTCCTCGGCGATCAAGAAGGGCAACCCCGAGCTTGAGGAGGCGCGCCGGCGCGGCCTGCCGGTGGTGCGCCGCGCCGAGATGCTGGCCGAGCTGATGCGGCTGCGCTCGAACATCGCCATCGCCGGAACGCATGGCAAGACCACCACCACGACCATGGTCGCCACGCTGCTGGACAAGGGCGGCTTTGACCCCACCGTCATCAACGGCGGCATCATCCATGCCTATGGCTCGAACGCGCGCGCGGGCGCGGGCGAATGGATGGTGGTCGAGGCCGACGAGAGCGACGGCAGCTTCAACCGCCTGCCCGCCACCATCGCCGTGGTGACCAATATCGACCCCGAGCACATGGAGCACTGGGGCAGCTTCGAGGCGCTGCGCAAGGGCTTCTTCGATTTCGTCTCGAACATCCCCTTCTACGGGCTGGCGGTCTGCTGCACCGACCACGCCGAGGTGCAGGCGCTGGTGGGCCGCGTCACCGACCGGCGCATCGTGACCTTCGGCTTCAACGCCCAGGCCGATGTGCGCGCGATCAACCTGCGCTATGAAAACGGCGTGGCGCAGTTCGACATTGCCCTTCAGGGCGAAGGCACCGGCGCCGTGATCGAGGGCTGCACCCTGCCGATGCCGGGCGATCATAACGTGTCGAACGCGCTGGGCGCGGTGGCGGTGGCGCGCCATCTGGGCATGAAGATGGACGAGATCCGCGCCGCGCTGGCCAATTTCGGCGGTGTGAACCGGCGCTTCACCAAGGTCGGCGAGGTCGCGGGCATCGCCATCATCGACGATTACGGCCACCACCCGGTCGAGATCGCCGCGGTGCTCAAGGCGGCGCGGCAGGCGATCGCGGGGCGTCCGGGCGCGCGGGTGATCGCGGTCCACCAGCCGCACCGCTATTCGCGCCTGTCCAACCTGTTCGATGATTTCTGCACCTGTTTCAACGAGGCCGACGTGGTCGGCATCGCCGAGGTCTATGCCGCGGGCGAGGATCCGATCCCCGGCGCCAGCCGCGACGATCTGGTGGCCGGGCTGATCGCGCATGGCCACCGCCATGCCCGCGCGGTGATCGACGAACCCGACCTGGCGCGGCTGGTGCGCGAACAGGCGCGGCCGGGCGATATTGTCGTTTGCCTGGGGGCGGGGACGATCTCGACCTGGGCGCAGGGCCTGGCCGAGACCCTGGCCGAATGGGGCGCGCAATTCGACACCGCCGGCGCGGCATGACGGGCTCGCTGATCCTGGCGTGTCTGTGGGGGCTTGTGGCCAATGTCGCGGCGCTGGGGCCGCGCCGGATGCACTGGCCGGCGGCCTGGGCGCTGATCGCGGCGGGGGTGCCGATCCTGGGCTGGGTCACCTATCAGAACGGCCCCTGGGTGGGGCTTGTGGTTCTGGCGGGGGGGCTGTCGGTCCTGCGCTGGCCCGTGCGCCACGCCCTTGCCCGCCTGCGCCGCCGCCCCGCGGACTGACGCGCCCATCCCCCTGTTGCCCAAACGAAAACGCGCGCCCCTGGGCGCGCGCGTTTCGCTTCTGTGCGGGTGCGGCTCAGCGCAGGCGTTCGGGGCGCTCGGCGGCGAAATAGGCCTCGGCCTCGGGCGAGACCTCGACACGTTCGAAGCCGGTGATCATGGGCCGCACATGTTTCCAGAAGCCATGCCCGATGGTCAGCAGATAGACGTGGATCACCACGAAGCTGGCAATGGCGAAGGCGGCCAGGATATGCACCTGCGCCAGCACCGACAGCCAGCCCGCCGCCTGGGGCAGGTGGTCCCAGAAATCATAGCTGAGATACAGCAGCCCGGTGGTCCAGATGGCCGGGAACAGCACCACCTTGAGCGCCAGATAGGCCAGACGCTGCAACGGGTTGTGCCGGCTTTGATAGGCCTTGCGGTAGGGGTGGTCCTCGCCGCGGAAGACGCCCCAGGCATAAAAGCGCATCACCTGGATCAGCCCGGTCTGGCGCGGGATGAACTGCCGCCAGTTCTCGGTGGTGAACAGCCAGAAGGTGGCAAAGGCCCACAGCACCAGAAGCGCGATCGCCGTCAGCGTGTGGATCGTGACCGCCATCCCGAAGGGGATCAGATGGTGCAGCCCCATCATCCGCGCGCCGGTGAACAGCAGCGCCAGGATCGAGGCCGCCTGCGACCAGTGCCAGAGCCGGTTGAAGCCCGAATAGACCTTGACGCACCGCTTAGCCATTCTTCGGTCCTCCAAAAAAGGTCGCGCAAGGCGCGTCGTCGTCATCGTCGTCGTGATGGCCGCCGCCCTTGCCGAAGAGCCGCAGGATCGAATGTCCGATCACCGCCATCGCCGCCAGCGCCACCAGCACCATGCCGATCCAGCCGGCCGGACCCGGCCCCTTGCCGGGCAGATAGACACCGGGCACCGAGGCCATGCGCCCGCCACCCGTGGCGTGGCATTCCTCGCATTGCACGGCGTCCTTGGCCGGGGCGACCTGGTGGGCGATGGGCCAGAACATCTCGGTCTCGACAAAGCCGATCTGGCCCGAGAATTCCTGCCCCGCATAGGCCATGGCCACGGGCACCGACTTGTCCCAGTCGAAGTTGGTCCAGAAGGCGGTGTCGGTCGTGGGCCCGTAGACATGGGACATCGCCAGCCGGTTCAGGCCCGCGTCATAGACCTGCTTGCCCTGCATCCGCTTGAACGGGAAGATGCGCGACTGCGGGTCGGTGGCGCTGCCCTGGGGCGTGTTGATCGAGACGACCGCGGTCGGGTCGATCTGGTCCTCGGCCAGGGTGAAGGTCATGTCGCCGTCGAACCAGGTGTAATAGGGCACGACATTCTCGCCCCAGCGGAACACGCCCTTGGTCGACAGATAGGTATGCAGATGCCGCCCGTCGCCCTGGACATAGCCGTCTTCGTGGATGGGCTTGCCGTTGGCGTCCAGACGCCCGGCCTCGGACCAGTCCCACCAGGTCTTGGTGGCCACGCCGCCGCGCGCGAAACTGGGGATGTGACAGCTTTCGCAGGCCACGCGGTCGGTGTGATCGTTGAGCTTGACCCCCACGACCGAGGTCTGCGGGTGCGGCCGCTCGCCGTGGCACGACACGCAGCTTGCGGTTCCGCGCGCGGCACCGGGGGCGCGGTCGGCGCCGCGGTCATCGACGTCGGTATGATAGCGCGAGCCGGCGACCTGGTGATCCATCGTCTCGTGGCAGGACTGACAGGTGAAATTCGCCCCGTCCGCCGACATGTGCACATCGACATCCACGCTGGGGTGATAGAGCACCGACGACAGGTCGCCGTGTTTCACGTTGTCGCCGCCGCCGCCGTAAAAGTGGCACGAGCCGCAATTCTCGCGCGTGGGCATGCCGACCGAGCGCGCCGCAAGCCCCAGATCGACCGCCGTCGCCAGGGCCCCGGTGATGGTCTTGGCACCGGGCGCGACCGGATCGAGCGGCGGGTGGCCGGCCAGGTTGTCCTGCTTGGCGTATTGGCCGGAATTGTCGTGGCAGGCCAGGCAATCGACGCGGGTGGCATCGGGGGGCGGGGACTGGCGCACATCGGTCCAGCCATAGCCCGCATGGCACGAGGTGCAGCGGGTCTCGTTCGAGGCGACATTACCGCAAAAGGCGTTGATGACGTTGGCCTTGCCCAGCTCCTGCCCGGTCACGGGATGGGTGTAATCCCAGGTCCAGTGCAGCGAATGCATGACCTGATCGCCGGCCTCGGTATGGCACGACAGACAGGCGGCCGTGACCTCGGGGCCCGAGGCGAAAGGCCCCTGCAATTCCTTGAACTTCGCGTGATCGGCCGTCGAATGCGGCAGGCTCTGGGGGGTGGTCAGCGCCGCCAGGACCGCGGGCACCTCATCGGCGCGCGCCCCGCTTGCGGTGGCCGCCGCGGCCAGTGCCGCAACGCCCAGCCCCATCGAGACCTTTGAAATGGAAATGAAAATCCAATCGGCACAGGCTGTTCGCGCCTGTCCGTTCGAGATGCGCGGCATGCCCGAAACCTCCAGCTTGGCGCGTCTGTCCCGACCGCGCCTGACTGGAACAACTCTAGGTGATCAAATATGTTCACGCAATACATATTTGACAGCCTGTCGCAGGGCGACATGCCGCAACCCCCGCGCCGCGGGCCCGCCAGGGGGCACGGCGGATGCGAAAGGGGCGCCGGATGACCGGCGCCCCTTCTTGGTTGTCCCGCAGATCGGGCGGGCCTCAGCCGGCGATCCGCGCCAGCACCCGCGCCCAGGAGCGGATGCCCTTGTGAAAGCACTCGAGGTCGTATTTCTCGTTCGGGGAATGGATCTGGTCGTCGTCGCGGCCAAAGCCGATCAGCATCGAATCCATGTCGAGGATGGTCTTGAAATGCCCCGCGATCGGGATCGAGCCGCCGCAGCCCACGAAGGCCGCGGGCCGGTCCCATTCCGCGCCCAGGGCCTGACGCGCGGCCTCGAAGGCGGGGTCGTCGGTTGCCATGCGCGCGGCGCGGCTGGCGCCGTGGGGGTGGAACTCGGCGGTGCAATCGGGCGGCAGCGCGGCTTCGACATGGGCGCGCAGGGCGGCGCGGATGGCCTGCGGATCCTGTCCCGGCACCAGGCGGAACGACACCTTGGCGCGCGCCTCGGCCGGCAGCACCGTCTTGAAGCCCGCGCCGGTATAGCCCGACACAAGGCCGTTGATCTCGCAGGTGGGGCGCGACCAGATCATCTCGAGCGCCGAACGCCCGGCCTCGCCCGCCGGGGTCGACAGGCCCACGCCGCCCAGGAACCGCGCCGGGTCGAAGGACAGCGCCTCCCATTGCGCGGCGATCTCGGGGGGCAGATCCTCGACGCCGTCATAAAAGCCCGGCAGCGTCACCCGGCCCTGATCGTCATGCAGGCCCGCCAGGATGCGCACCAGCACCCGCGCGGGGTTCATGGCCGCGCCGCCATACATGCCCGAATGCAGATCCTTGGACGGGCCGCGGATCACGATCTCCTCGCCCAGAAGGCCGCGCAGCTGGGTCACGATGCCCGGCGTGTGATCGGCAAAGAGCCCGGTGTCGCAGATCAGCGCCAGATCGGCGCGCAATTCGTCGGCATTGTCCTTCATGAACGGCACGAGCGACGGCGAGCCCGATTCCTCCTCGCCCTCGAAGAAGACGGTCAGATTGCCCGGCAGGCTGCCCGTGACCTCGCGCCAGGCCCGGCAGGCCTCGAGGAAGGTCATCAGCTGGCCCTTGTCGTCCGAGGCGCCGCGCGCACGGATGCAGCGGCCGTTGGGGCCGTCCTCGATCACCGGGGTGAAGGGGTCGGTGGACCACAGATCCAGCGGGTCGACCGGCTGCACGTCGTAATGGCCGTAGAACAGGATGTGGCGTCCGGGGCCGGGATGGTGGCCGATCACCATCGGATGACCGGGGGTGGGGCGGATGCTGGCCTGAAAGCCCAGCTCGCGCAGCTCGTGCATCAGCCAGTCGGCGGCGCGGGCGCAATCGCCCTCATGCGCGGGATCGGTCGAGATCGAGGGGATGGCGAGCAGCGAGCCCAGGCGTTCGAGGGAATCCTCGAGATTGTCGTCGATGAGGGTCAGGACGTCAGCAAGCGCCTCGGGGTCGAAATCGTCGGGCATGGGTTCCTCGGGTGTCTTTCGTGGAAATTTCGGAATTGATCGGCGCCGTGTCCGGGGGCTTTGGGGGTCCGCCGAAGGCGGGGCGGTCGCTCCGGGTGTCGGTCGTTTTGTCGCAGTCAGGTTAGCAGGGCAAGGGGCTCTGTCCAGAGGCTATCGACGGTCTGATGCCGTCGGGGGAAACGGGAAAGGGCGCGCCCTGCGGCGCGCCCCGATGGTCGTGCGCGTCGGCGATGTTCAGCGGGCCAGAAGGCGCGGGGCCGGGCCCAGTGGCAGCGGCCCGAGGCTCATCAGTCCGTTCTGGAAGATCAGCGGCAGATCGAGGCTGTCGCCGCCCGCCGCATCCTGCACGGCAAAGCTTTGCAGCATCGAGGCCAGCGAGGGCTCCATCTGCGGGTCGATCACGCCCAGATCCGCGGCCATCGACAGCATCTCGCGCCAGCGCGTGGTGCGCAGCGTCACGCGGCCCTCGGGGCGGCCCTGGGCGTCGATGTCCAGACGGCCCTGTGCCGCCAGCGCCAGCGCGCCCCAGCGCAGGCCGATCTCGTCGATGTCGAGCGCGGTGAGCTTCGGGGCGGCATCGAGCGCGGCGCGGTCCAGCGGCGCGTCGAGCGTGGCGCGCAGGCGCAGGCCGATGCGCTCGATCACCTCGGGCAGGCCAGGCGCCGGCAGGCTTTCGGCGCGGGCGCGCAGCTCGGCCGCCAGCGTCTCGGGCAGCGCCAGCGCGTCGATCCCGCCCTTGATCTCGACCATGCCGGGCGCGGCCTGCGTCACCTCCAGCGCGACCGCATCGGCCGACACCGCGGCGGGGCCGCCGGGCATGTCCTGGGGCACCAGCTGCGGCGCATCCAGCCGCAGATCGGCCGCTTGCAGCGTCATCGCCGCCGACAGCGCCACATCCGCGCCCCCGGTCATGGCCGCGAAGTCCAGCCGATAGGTCTGCTCGCCCAGGCGCAGCGTCTGGCCGGGATAGCCCTTCAGCCGCGGCTGATGCGGGGCGATGCCGGGCGCGCGCAGCACGATCTGCGGGGCCGCCCATTCCACCGCGCCCCCGCGGCTGGTCACGGTGATGTCGCGCGCACGCAGCCCGAAGCTCAGCGGAAAGCCGGTGCGGGTGATCTCGGCAACCGTGACCTGCGGGGTGGTGTCGATCTCGGCCTGGACGGCCGAACGTGCCGCCCCCGTGGCCGCAAACCATACCCCGTCCCAGCACAAGGCCAGCCCCAGCAAGATCCAAATCAGACGTCCCATCGGTCCCCCGTCCTTGATCGCCCCTCGCCCCCGGCGACGCCCGAACCCCGGCGGGGCCCGCGCGCACGAAGGCGGATGCGACCGGCCCTCGGGCCGGCGCGCGCGCACCTTAACGTCGGCATCCGGAAAGGGCCAGCGGGGGAAATGCGACACGAGGTTGCCCCTTGGCAGCATTCCGCCGCACGCCTATCCTTCGCGCGTCGGATCAGGGCTGCCGGCGGGGAACGTCGGCGGCGAAACGGGGGGCAGGCCCCCGAGCAAACACCCCGCGCAAACACGGGACCGAAAGGTGCCGCGGGCCGCGCAGGGGGGCCCGTCGGTGGCGAAGGGGGCAGGCATGAGCAATCCCGAAGGCGCGGCAGCAGCGCCTCAACGGCATGTCGAGACGCGGTTTTCCCAACCCGTCCGGCAGGTGCTGCTGATGCTGATCGTGCTGGGCCTGGTGGCGGCGGGCGGTCATTTTGCCTATGGCCGGATCTATTCCATCTTCCTGTCCAATCCCTGGCTCAACGGGCTGATCCTGGGCGTCTTCGTGCTGGGGGTGCTGGCGTGCTTCTGGCAGGTGGTGCAACTGGTCGTCTCGGTCAGCTGGATCGAGAGCTATGTCGGCACCCAAGGCGCAGGCACCGAGGGCGCGGGCGCGGGCCGGCGGCGCGCCCCGCGCCTGCTGGCGCCCCTGGCGGCGCTTCTGCGCGGGCAGCGGCTGGGCTTCGGGCTGTCCTCGGGCTCGGCGCGCTCGATCCTCGAATCGGTGGCCACCCGCATCGACGAGGCCCGCGACATCACCCGCTATCTGTCCGGCCTTCTGATCTTTCTGGGGCTGCTGGGCACCTTCTACGGGTTGGCCACGACCGTGCCGGCGGTGGTCGACACGATCCGCGCGCTGGCCCCGGCCGAGGGCGAGACCGGGGTCGAGGTCTTCGGCAAGCTGATGGGCGGGCTCGAAAGCCAGCTGGGCGGCATGGGCACGGCGTTTTCCTCGTCGCTGCTGGGGCTTGCGGGCTCGCTCGTGGTGGGGCTTCTCGATCTCTTCGCCTCGCATGGGCAAAACCGCTTTTACCGCGAGCTTGAGGAATGGGTGTCGGCCAATACCCGCCTGGGCGTCGCCGGCATCGAGGCCGAGACGCCCGAGGCGGGGGTGATGGCGGCGCTGGCCGACGAGATCCTGGCCCAGAGCGAGGCCACGCGCCGCGTGCTGGTGGATCTGGCCTGGCACATGCAGGAGCTGTCGGGCGCGGTGGTCGATCTGCGCGCCCGCGTCGAGTCGCAGGCCGGCACCGAGAGCGAGGGCGCGCAGGCGATGGAGCATCTGGCCCGCGTGATCGAGGCGCGCGGGGCGGGCCTCGGCGAAGACGCCGAACTGCGCATGCGCATCCGCTCGATCGACGTGCAGCTGGCCCGCCTGCTCGAGGAAATCGCCGCCGGGCGCCAGGAAAGCATGGCCGAATTGCGCAATGATTTCGCGGCGTTGACACGGGCGATCCTGGCGCGTTCGTCCGCCTCGCGCGAGGGGTGATCCATGCGGCTGGCGCGGCGCTCGACCGAACGGTTCTCGGCCACGATCTGGCCCGGCTTCGTCGATGCGATGACCGCGCTGCTGTTGGTGCTGATGTTCGTGCTGTCGATCTTCATGCTGGTGCAATCCATGCTGCGCGACACGATCACCACGCAGGGCAGCGAGCTGGATGCGCTGTCGGCGCGGCTGTCCGAACTGGGCAATGCGCTGTCGCTGGAAAAGGCGCGCGCGGGCGATCTGGCCGATCGGCTGTCGGCCTCGCAGACGCTGGTGGCGACGCTGTCGGCCGATCTGGGGGCGGCGAAGGACCGGATCGGGGGGCTGACGGCGGATCTGGCGGCTGAACGGGACCGGGCGGCGGGGCTGTCGGAGGATCTGTCAGCGGCCCGCGGCCAGATCGCGGATCTGGAGGCCGATCTTGACACCACGCGCGAGGCCGAGCTGGCCGCGCGCACCGCGTTGGACGAAAGCCGGCGCAAGGCCGAGGAGACGCTGACCCTGCTGGCCGCCGCCGAGGCCGCCAAGCGCGATCTGGAAACCCGCGAAAGTGCCGCGCTGTCGGAGGCCGAGCGCGTTGCCGCCCTGCGCGCCGTGGCCGAGGACGCGCTGGCGCGCGAACGCGAGGTCTCGGCCGAGGGGCAGAAGAAGCTGGCGCTTCTGAACGAGCAGATCGCGGCGCTTCGCGGGCAGATGGCCGCCCTTCAGGAGGCGCTCGATGCCTCGGAGGCGCGCGACCGCGAGGCCCGCGTGCAGATCGACGCGCTGGGCAGCCGGCTCAACGCGGCGCTGGCGCGGGTGGCCGCCGAAGAGCGCAAGCGCGCCGATCTCGAAGCCGCCGAGGCCGCACGCCTGGCCGCCGAGGCCCGCGATCTGGCGCGCTACCGCTCGGAATTCTTCGGGCGGATGTCAGAGCTTCTGGCCGGGCGCGCGGGGGTCAAGGTGGTGGGCGACCGCTTCGTCCTGTCCTCGGAGGTGCTGTTCCCGCCCGGTTCGGCCGATCTGTCCGACGAAGGCCGCGCCGAGATCGGGCGGGTGACGGCGATGCTGAAGGATCTGTCCGCCGAGATCCCGCCCGAGATCGACTGGATCATCCGCGTGGACGGGCATACCGACAACCAGCCGCTGTCGGGCGAGGGCGAGTTCCGCGACAATTGGCAATTGTCGCAGGCCCGCGCGCTGTCGGTGGTGCGCTACATGACCAATGATCTGGGCTTTGCGCCCGAACGGCTGGCGGCGGCGGGGTTTGGCGAATACCGGCCCGTGGCGCCAGGCAATTCGGCGACCGCGCGCGCGCAGAACCGCCGGATCGAGCTGAAGCTGACCGAACGCTGAGCGCGCGCTTATTGCATCATTTCCTTGGTCGCCGAGAGGGTCACGCCCTCGTAGTCGCGCACCACGCGGTCGATGTCCCATTGCAGCCGCGTCAGGAACACCACGTCGCCGTCATGGTCATGTGCGATATGCTGCTTGTTGGCGTTGACCAGCTTTTCGACCACCTCGCGCGCGCCCTGCACCCAGCGCGCCGAGGTGAATTGCGACGGCTCGAAGCGCACCGGGATGCCGTATTCGATCTCGATGCGGCTGGCCAGCACGTCGAATTGCAGCGCGCCGACAACGCCCACGATGAAGCCCGAGCCGATCGCCGGCTTGAACACCTTGGCCGCGCCTTCCTCGGCGAATTGCATCAGCGCCTTTTCCAGGTGCTTGCCCTTCATCGGGTCGGTCGAGCGCACCGATTGCAACAGTTCCGGCGCAAAGGACGGGATGCCGGTGAAGCGCAGCGCCTCGCCCTCGGTCAGCGCGTCGCCGATGCGCAATTGCCCGTGGTTGGGAATGCCGATGATGTCGCCGGCCCAGGCCTCTTCGGCCAGTTCGCGGTCGGCGGCCAGGAACAGCACCGGGTTCGACACCGCCATCGGCTTCTTGCTGCGCACATGGGTCAGCTTCATGCCGCGGGTGAAATGCCCCGAGGCCATGCGCACGAAGGCCACGCGGTCGCGGTGCTTGGGGTCCATGTTGGCCTGCACCTTGAAGACGAAGCCCGCGACCTTGCGCTCTTCGGGGCAGACCTCGCGTTCGGCGGATTTCTGGATCTGGGGCGGGGGGCCGAATTCGCCGATCCCGTCCATCAACTCCTTGACGCCAAAGGAATTGATCGCCGAGCCGAACCAGATCGGGGTCAGATGCCCCTCGAGAAAGCTTTGCCGGTCAAAGCGCGGCAGCAGCGCGCGCGCCATCTCCAGCTCCTCGCGCAGCTGCGCCAGCTGGGCCTCGGGGATATGCTCGGCCAGCTTGGGGTCGTCCAGCCCCTCGATCTTGATCGACTCGGCCACGCGGTTGCGGTCGGCCCGGTCCATCAGTTCCAGCCGGTCATGCAGGATGTCATAACAGCCCAGGAAGTCGCGCCCCATCCCGATCGGCCAGCTTGCCGGCGCCACGTCGATGGCCAGGTTCTCCTGGATCTCGTCGATGATCTCGAAGGTGTCGCGGCTCTCGCGGTCCATCTTGTTGCAGAAGGTCAGGATCGGCAGATCGCGCAGCCGGCAGACCTCGAACAACTTGCGCGTCTGGCTTTCCACCCCCTTGGCGCCGTCGATGACCATGATCGCGGCGTCAACGGCGGTCAGCGTGCGGTAGGTGTCTTCCGAGAAGTCGCTGTGGCCGGGGGTGTCGACCAGGTTGAAGCGGTAGTCGCGGAAATCGAAGCTCATCGCCGAGGCCGAAACCGAGATGCCGCGGTCCTGTTCCAGCTTCATGAAGTCCGAACGCGTGCGCCGCGCCTCGCCCTTGGCGCGGACCTGGCCGGCCATCTGGATCGCGCCGCCGAACAGCAGGAACTTTTCGGTCAGCGTGGTCTTGCCGGCGTCGGGGTGCGAGATGATCGCAAAGGTCCGCCGGCGGGCGATTTCGGGGGGGAGGGGCGCGCGATTGGTCATGCGCGCCCTTTATCCGAAGGCCGGGTGCGGGGCAATGGGGTCATGGGAGGGGCGCCCCCGGCGGCGTGCGTCAGGTCTGGTCGGTCAACTCCGACGGCCCGAAGAGGCGGGCGTGTTCCTGAATGGCGAAGCGGTCGGTCATGCCGGCCACGTAATCCAGAACCACCCGCGCCAGTTCGGTCTGGTCGCGCGCGGCGGCCACATCGGCCTGCCATTCCTGGGGCAGGCGCGCGGGGTCGTCCATGAAATGGGGGAAGAGGTCGTTGATCATGCCGGTGACGCGCTTGCGCACCTCGACCACCGAGGGCGCGCGATACATCCGCACGAAGAGGAACCGCTTGATCGCCTTGAGGTTCTGATAGAGCGGCTTCGAGAAGCGGATGATCGGCCCGTCCATGTGGCGGATGTCGTCCACCGAGGCGGGGTTGAGGCTGGTCAGCCGCCCCTGCGCCACCGAGATCACGTCCTCGACCATCACGCCGAAGACGCGCCGCAGCGCCTCGTGGCGCCGCCGCATCGGGTCAAGGCCCGGGTGGCGCCGGTCCACCTCGGCGAAACACTCGCCCAGCACCGGCAATTCGCACAGATCGTCCTCGGTGAAGAGGCCCGCGCGCAGCCCGTCATGCAGGTCGTGGTGGTTATAGGCCACGTCATCGGCCACGGCCGCCACCTGAGCCTCGGCGCTGGCATTGGTGGCCAGCTCCAGATCCCACATCGCATTGACCTCGGCCAGCGCATAGGACCAGGGCTCGGGCACGGGGCCGTTGTGCTTGGCGATGCCCTCGAGTGTCTCCCAGGTCAGGTTCAGCCCGTCGAAATCGGCATAATGACGTTCCAGCCGGGTGACGATGCGCAGCGCCTGGGCGTTGTGATCGAAGCCCCCGAAAGGCGCCATCAGCTCGGCCAGCGCATCCTCGCCGGTGTGGCCGAAGGGCGGATGGCCCAGATCATGCGCCAGCGCCACGGCCTCGGCGAGGTCGGTGTTCAACCCCAGCGTGCCGGCGATGGTGCGCGCGACCTGCGCCACCTCGATCGTGTGGGTCAGCCGGGTGCGGTAATAATCGCCCTCGTGCTCGACGAAGACCTGCGTCTTGTGCTTGAGCCGGCGGAAGGCCGACGAATGGATGATCCGGTCGCGGTCGCGCTGGAAGGGCGAGCGAAAGGTGGACATGCTCTCGGTAAAGAGCCGGCCGCGGCTCTGGTCGGGCTGGCAAGCGTAGGGTTTCAGCATCTGGGCCTCGGGCGTGCAGGCGCGCGGGTCGGAAAGGGGACCGGCCATTGCCGGGGGTGTCCTTCTCCCTATATCGTTTCCGCGACGCGGAGAAAACAGGAGCGCGACAATGGAACTGACCCTTCCTCCCAAGGTGACCGAACGCGCCTTTGCCCGCCTTGCCCAGATCAACGCCAGCGCCGAGGCGCCGCAAGCCCTGCGCGTGGCGGTGTCGGGGGGCGGCTGCTCGGGCTTTCAATATGACATCAAGCTCGACGAGCCCGCCGAGGATGATCTGGTTCTGGAAGGCGCGGGCCAGAAGGTGCTGATCGACCCGGTCTCGCTGCCCTTCCTGTCGAATGCCACCATCGACTGGTCCGAGGCGCTGATCGGCGCGCGGTTCGTGATCGAGAACCCCAATGCCACCGCCTCCTGCGGCTGCGGCACCTCGTTCTCGATCTGAGCCCGCCTGCGCTTTCGCAACATTCCCCGCAGCCTGCGCCCGCGGGCAAGGGCTGCGTCTTTCCCTTTTGCAACCTGCGCGCCCCTTGCCCCTTCGCGCGCTTGGCAGCGCGAGCGCGGCGGCCTAGAACCGGGGGGCGCAGGGGGCCCGCCGGAAGGAGATGCCGATGAAGATCGCCAGTTTCAACATCAACGGCATCAAGGCACGCGCCGGGCAGCTGGCCGAATGGCTGGCCGAGGCGCGCCCCGATGTGGTCGCGCTCCAGGAGATCAAGACCGTGGACGAGGGCTTTCCCGCCGGCCCCTTCGAGGATCTGGGCTACCGCGTCGAGACCCACGGCCAGAAAAGCTATAACGGCGTTGCGCTCCTGTCGCGGCTGCCGCTCGATGCGATCAGCCGCGGCCTGCCCGGCGATGACGCCGACGAGCAGGCCCGCTGGATCGAGGCCGATGTCGAGGGCGAGAAGGGCGTGGTGCGGCTGGCCGGGCTCTATCTGCCCAACGGCAACCCCGCGCCGGGGCCCAAGTTCGACTACAAGCTGGCGTGGATGGAACGGATGCGGGCGCGGGCGGCCGAGCTGCGCGCGCTCGAGATGCCGGTGGTGATGGCGGGCGATTACAACGTCATTCCCACCGACGATGACGCCGCCCGCCCCGAAGCCTGGACCGAGGACGCGCTGGCCCGCCCCGAAAGCCGCGCCGCCTTCCGGCGCATTCTCAACGACGGCTGGCGCGACGGGCTGCGCGAGCGCGACGGCAGCGCCGGGCTCTACAGCTTCTGGGATTATCAGGCCGGCGCCTGGCCGCGCAACAACGGCATTCGCATCGACCATCTGTTGCTGTCGCCGCAGGCCGCCGACCGTCTGACCGGCGCCGGGATCGACCGCGACCAGCGCGGCCGCGACAAACCCTCGGATCACGTGCCGGTCTGGGTCGAGCTGGACCTCTGAGGCGGCGCGCGGCTCAGGCCGCGGCGGCCACCTCCTGCGCCAGAAGACGGATGCGCTCGATCATGGCGCGCACGCCGTTCGAGCGCTGGGCCGACAGATGTTCGTCAAGGCCCAGCCGCTTCAGCTCGGCCCCGGCATCGACGGCCAGCACCTCGGTCACGCTCAGCCCCGCATAAAGCGCATGCAGCACCGCAATCAGCCCGCGCACGATCATCGCATCGCTTTCCCCGGCGAAATCGAAGCGCGCCGCGGGGCCCGTGCCCTCGATCTGCGGCAGCAGCCAGACCTGGCTGGCGCAGCCCTCGACCTTGGTGGCGGGCACGCGGAAGGCCTCGTCGAGCGGGGGCATCGCCTTGCCGATCTCGATGACATGGCGGTAGCGGTCTTCCCAATCGTCGAGAAATTCAAAGGTTTCGACGATATCTTCGAATGCGGGCGTGGCCATGGCGTTTCCTCCGGGTCCGGGTCTGGCCCCAGTGCTAGCCCCGCGGGCGGGCCGGGTCCAGAGGCGGGCTTTTCAATTGTCCGGCTTTGGGCTACCCAAATGGGAAAGGTGCAGCACTTGGCGGCATCGCGGGGACGAAGAGGCGAAGATGCGAGCGATTTCTGGTTCGAAACAGGCCGCCGGCAGCGAGGCCCGGTCCGCGATCGAAACGCAGACGGCAGGCCCGGTGCTGGGCCGTCGGGCGCTGGGGCTGGGGCTTCTGGCGGGGCTGGCGCTGGCCGTGCCGGGCTGTGGCCGTATCCGGAGCAGCAAGGTCAACCCGTTCAACTGGTTCGGGAGTTCGGAAGATGCCGAACCGGTCGAACAATCCGAACCCACGCTCGATGAGCTGCGCCTGAACGGGCGCGACCTGGCCGGGCGGATCACCGCGCTCGAGGTCGGGCCGGTGCATGGCGGCGCCGTGGTCACCGCGCGGGCGGTCATGCCGACGCAAGGCTGGTGGGCGCCCGAATTGCTGCCGCAGATCCTGGGGCCGACCGGCAAGGCCGGCTCCGAGGGGGGCAAGATGGTGATCCGCTTCATCGCCGCGCCGCCGCCCAAGGACAGCCCGGCCGCGCGCCGCGTCTCGACCGACGCCTCGCGCGAGATCACCGCGGGTCTTTTCCTGTCACACCAGGAACTTGCGGGCGTGAACACGATCACCGTGACCGGGGCCGAGAACGCCCGCAGCGCGCGGCGCTGAGCCGCCGCCGCACCGCGCCGGGGGAGGGGGGCTCAGTCGGTCTGGACCACCCGCACCGCGCCGCCGCGGGCCGACAGCGCGATCTCGCCCTTGACCAGACGCAGCGCATCGGCGCCGAAGACCTCCTGGCGCCAGCCGGTCAGCGCGGCCACATCGCGCCGCCCCGCCGCGATCGCATCCAGATCCGATGAGGTGGCGATCAGCTTGGCGGCCACGCCGGTTTCCTCGGATTTCGCCTTCAGCAGCACGCGCAAAAGGTCGGCCAGCGCGGTATCCACCTGAAGCTGGCGGGCCTGCGGCAGGCGCGGGCAATCCTCGTTCGGGACCGCCAGCCCCGCGGCCACGGCAGCCAGGATCCCTTCGGCGATCTCGCCGCGACGGGCCTCGCGCAGAAGGAGCCGCTGGCGGCTCAGATCCTCGGGGCTCTGCGGCCGGGTCGAGGCCAGCTCCAGCAGGGCGTCATCCTTGAAGACGCGCGCGCGCGGGATGTTGCGGGCCTGCGCATGGGCTTCGCGGAAGCGCGCCAATTCGCGCACGATCGCCAGGAACCGCGACGAGGACGAGCGCGTCTTGACCCGCTGCCAGGCGTCCTCGGGGCGGGTGATGTAGGTTTCGGGGGCGAGAAGGATCGCTTCCTCTTCCTCGACCCATTTCTGCCGGCCCGAGCGTTGCAGCTCCTGCGACAGGAATTCATAGATCACGCGCAGATGGGTGACATCGGCCAGCGCATAGGCCAGCTGCGCCTCGGAGAGCGGGCGGCGCGACCAATCGGTGAAGCGCGAGGTCTTGTCGAGATTGGCCTTGGCGATCTTGCGCACCAGGGTTTCATAACCGACCTGTTCGCCGAAGCCGCAGACCATCGCCGCGATCTGGGTGTCGAACAGCGGGCGCGGGAAGACGCCGGCATCGACGAAGAAGATCTCGAGATCCTGGCGCGCGGCGTGGAACACCTTGACCGTGGCTTCATGCGCGAAAAGTTCGTAGAGCGGCGCCAGCGAGATGCCCTCGGCCAGCGGATCGACCAGAACCGCCGCGCCGTCCTTGCCCGGAAGGGCCATCTGCACCAGACAGAGCTTGGACCAGTAGGTGCGCTCGCGCAGGAATTCGGTGTCCACCGTCACATAGGGCTCGGCCTTCGCGGCCGCGCAGAAGGCTGCAAGCGCCTCGGTCGTGTCAATCAGCTGCATCTCAACATCTTTCGCGCGGGCTCATCCCGCAGATTGGATCGGTTTAGGCCAATGGCCGGCAAAAGAAAAGCGAATTGGGATCAACCCCCTTCGGCCCGCTTGCGCGCCCGCCACAGGGTGAAGAGACCCGCCCCCACCACCATCGCGGCGCCGACCACCAGTTCGGGGCGCAGGGTCTCGCCGAAGATCGTGGTGCCGATCACGGCAATGAAGACAAGTTGCAGATAGGCAAAGGGCTGGATGGCGCTGGCCTCGGCGATCTCGTAGGCGCGGATCAGCATCCAATGCGCGGCGGTCGAGGTGGCGCACAAAAGCGCCATCCAGACCCAATCGACCGCGGCCAGCGGTTCGAGAAACCAGATGCCCGCGGCGGTGGCGGCCAGCGCGCCCAGCGTCCCGGTCCAGAAAAAGGACACCATCGCATCGTCGGCGCGCGCGACATAGCGCGTCAGAAGGCCATAGAGCGCAAAGAGAAGCGCCGCCGCCAGCGGGATCAGCGCCGCCGGATCGAAGACGCGCACCCCCGGTTGCAAGATCACCAGCACACCCGCGAAGCCCACGCCGATCGCGCTCCAGCGCCGCCAGCCGACATGCTCGCCCAGGATCGGGCCGGACAGCGCCGCGATCATCAGCGGATAGGCGGCAAAGACGGCGTGGCTTTCGACCAGACCCAGGATCACGAAGCCCTGGATCATCACCAGCACCTCGACCACCAGAACGATCGCGCGCAAGGCCTGCACTCGCGGCATGCCCGAACGCACCGCCCGGCCCAGCCCGCCGGGGCTGCGCGCCGCCAGCATCACGACGAAGAGCGCAAAGACCCAATAGCGGATCATCACCACCATGTAGACATTGGCCACCGCCGCCAGATGCCGCGAGATCCCGTCCTGAAGCGCAAAGATCGCCATCGCCCCGGCCATCATCACGATACCTCGCAGGGGGGCGCGGCTGTCGGTCTGGCTCATGCGGGGGGCATCCCGTGGGCAGGGGCGGCGGTCAGGCGGCCGCGGCTCATGTGGCGCTTGCGCCCGAAACCGGGGATGCGTTCGACGGCAAAGCCCGCCTCGGCCAGCGCGCGTCGCACCGCACCGGCGGCGGTATAGGTGGCGAAACTGCCCCGTGGGGCGGTGTGGCGGGCGACCTCGGCCATCAGATCGGGCGCCCAGAGTTCGGGGTTCTTCGCCGGGGCGAAGCCGTCCAGGAACCAGGCATCGGCCCGCCCCGGCCAGCGCGGCAGCGTGGCGCGCGCGTCGCCCAGGATCACCTCGACGGCAAGCGCGCCCAGATCGAAGCGGCGGATGCCGTCGTCGGGCAGGGGCGTGTCCCAGGCCGCCAGGAACGGATCGGCGATGGCGCGGGCCTCGGGAAAGGCGGTCAGGGCGCGGGCGATGTCGGCCGCGCGCATCGGGAAGGCCTCGAAGGAGGTGAAGCGCACGGGGCGGGCGTCGGCGGGTGTGGCCAGCGCCAGCGCCAGCATGTTGAGCCCGGTGCCAAAGCCCAGCTCGGCGACCTGAAAGCCGGGCGCCAGACGCGCCGGCAGGTCGTTGCCCGCCAGAAAGACATGGCGGGTTTCGGCCAGCCCGTTGTCGAGGCTGAAATACGGATCCTCGAAGCGGGTCGAGACCGGCAGCGCCCCGCGCCAGTCCAGATCGGCCACCGCCGGGTCGCGGGGGCTTTCGGCGGTCGCACAGGGCGGCGTTTCAGCGCTCTGGTCGGCGCGGCTCATCTGGTCTAAACCCCCGGAGAAGATGGGCAGAACATGACGAAGGGGCGAGGCAATGGCAACTGGCATTCGCAGCGGTTTTGACGTGACGGTGCGTGGGGGGGGCGTGTTCGGCCTGGCCTGCGCCTATGGCTGTGCGCGCCGCGGCGCGCGCGTGCGCGTGATCGACACGGCAGAGCTGGGCGCGGGCTCCTCGGGGGGGCTGGTGGGGATGCTGGCCCCGCATGTGCCCGAGCAATGGAACCCCAAGAAGCAGTTCCAGTTCGAGGCCCTGGCGATGGCCGATGCCTTCTGGGCCGATGTGGCCGCGGCGGGCGGCGAAAACCCCGGCTATGCCCGCGTGGGCCGTCTGCAACCCCTGGCCGATCAGGCGGCGGTGGCGCTGGCCGAGGCGCGCGCGCTGGGTGCGGCGGAACATTGGGGGACGGATTTCGCCTGGCGCATCGCGCGGGCCGAGGAATTTTCGGGCCTCGTGCCGAAATCGCCCACCGGGCTGGTCATCCACGACACGCTGTCGGGGCGCGCCAATCCGCGCGCCGCGGGTCTGGCTTTGGCGGCCGCGATCCGCGCGCTGGGCGGCCAGATCGTCGAGGGCGACGCGGCGATGAACACCCCCGAGGAAGGCGCCGTGATCCATGCGACCGGCGTGCAGGGGCTGGCCGAATTGTCGGTGGCCTTCGCGCGCACGGTGGGCAATGGCGTCAAGGGGCAGTCGGCGCTTCTGGAGCATGACGCCGGGGCCGCGCCGCAGATCTTTGCCGACGGGCTTTTGATCGTGCCCCATGCCAATGGGACGGTGGCGATCGGCTCGACCTCCGAGCGGGCCTTCGACGACCCGACCAGCACCGATGGCCAGCTCGAGACGCTGATCGAACGCGCCCGCGAGATGTGCCCCGACCTGGCCGAGGCGCGGGTGATCGAACGCTGGGCCGGGGTGCGGCCGCGCGCGCGCACCATGGCGCCGATGCTGGGCCCCTGGCCCGAGCGGGCGGGCCATTTCGTGGCCAATGGCGGCTTCAAGATCGGCTTCGGCATGGCGCCGAAGGTCGCCGAGGCCATGGCCGATCTGGTGCTGGACGGGCGCGACGAGATCCCCGCGGGCTTCCGCGTCGAGGACAACCTCTGACGCCCGTGCGGCCCCGAAATGTCGTGAAATGAAAGGAAGCGGCGGGGTTTCCGCCGCTTTTTCATGTCTGAATGTCGGAAGAATGAAGGGGGCTCAGCGCCAGCGGTCCAGCGCGCCCTCGTCCGTGGCGCGCGCCTCGACCCAAGGTCCGGGGCCGTCGGCGGTGATCTCGCGCTTCCAGAAGGGGGCGCGGGACTTCAGATGATCCATCAGGAATTCGGCGGCCTCGAAGGCGGCGGCGCGATGCGGCGCGGCGGTGGCCACCATCACGATCGGCCCGCCCGCGGGGATCGTGCCGAAGCGGTGGATGACCTGCACGCCCGACAGACCCCAGCGCGCGCGGGCCGCGGTCATCTGCGCCTCGATCGCGCGGCGGGCCATGCCGGGGTAATGCTCGATCTCCAGCGCGACCAGCCGGCCGCCCTCGTCGCGGACATGGCCGGTGAAGCTGACCACGGCGCCGGCGCCGGGATGGGCGGTGACAAAGGCATCCAGCGCGGCGCCCGGTGCGAAGGGCTCGGACTGGAGCCGCAGCATCAGCCGCCCGTCATCGGCGGGAAGAAGGCCACCTCGCGCACGCCGGCAAGCGGCGCGGCCAGGCTGTCGGCCAGCTCCTGATCCAGCGCGACGCGCAGCGCGCCCGGATCGGCGAAGGCCAGCGCATGGCCGGGGCTGCGGGTCTTCAGTTCGGCGATCAACGCGGCGACATCGGGGGCGGTCGTCTCGATCTGCTCGGCGCCGGTGCCGATCCGCTCGCGCAGCCAGGCGAAATAGAGCACCTCGATCATCCGCGGCCCGCATCCGTCTTGGCAGGGTCGGCGGCGGGCTTGGCGGCCGGTTCGGGGGCGGGATCGCGCAGGAAGGGCAGCGACTTCACGAAATAATCAAGCCCGGTGATCAGCGTCAGCAGCGCCGCCACCCAGATCAGCCCCAGCCCGGCCAGCGACGCCAGCGAGGCGCAATCGCGCGTGCCGCAGCTGCGCACCGGATCGGCCAGCCCGGCGCTGACCGCGGCGGCATATTCATCGGGGGTCATGCCGCGCATGGCGATCCCCTCGAGATATTCGAGCCCCAGCCCCAGGAACAGGATGGCAATGGCCACCATCTGGAGCGTGGTCTTCCACTTGGCCAGTTTCGTGACCTTGAGCCGGCCGGCCTCGGCGCCCAGGAATTCACGCAGGCCGGACACGAAGACCTCGCGGAACAGGATCACCGTGGCGGGCAGGATCAGCCAGGGGTTCATGCCCGAATAGCCGGTGATGACGACGATGGCGATCACCACCATGGCCTTGTCGGCGATGGGGTCGAGCATGGCGCCAAAGCGGCTTTCCTGGCCCCAGGCGCGCGCCAGATAGCCGTCGAACCAATCGGTGATCGCGGCCGAGATGAACAGCGCCAGCGCGAACCAATCGGCCCAGGGGCGCTGGAAGTAAAGGAACATCACCGCCACGCCGGGAGCGGCGAGCAGGCGCAGGACCGTCAGGATATTGGGGAGCGTCCATCTCATGGCGCGGAGATTAGCCCTCCTCTGCGGCCGAGGGAAGGGGGCGTGCGGCCAAGTCGCGGGGGCTGGCGCGGCGTCATGCCGCCGCGGGGTGGGGCCGGTGCCGCGCGCGGGCCCCGGATCAGGCATCGGGGTCGGCGTAATCGTGCACGCGGCCCTGCCAGTCGGTCACGCGCCACAGGCCCGGCCGGTCCCCTGGCGCGACGTGATCGGCGGTGATCGGCACCTTGCCGTGGCCGCCGGGAATGTCGAGCACATAGCGGGGCAGCGCGGTGCCGCTGATCCGGCCGCGCAAGGCGGCCATCAGCGCGCGGCCCTCTGCCAGCGTGGTGCGGAAATGCGCGGTGCCGGGGGCCAGGTCACAATGATGCAGATAATAGGGCTTCACCCGGCAGGCCAGCAGCGTGCGAAAGAGCGTGGCCAGCGCCGCGGGCGTGTCATTGACCCCGCGCAGCAGCACCGATTGCGACAGAAGCGGCACACCGGCGTCGGACAGCCGCGCCAGCGCGGCGCGTGCGGGCGGGGTCAGCTCCTGGGCGTGGTTGGTGTGCACCACCAGCCACAGCGCCGGCCGCGCGCCGCGAAGGGCCGCGATCAGCCCCGCGTCGATCCGCCCCGGCGCCACCACCGGCACGCGCGAATGGATGCGCAGCGTGGCGACATGGGCGATCTCGGAAAGCCGCGCAAGAATCCCGCCCAGCCGCCGCGGCGACAGGGTCAGCGGATCGCCCCCGGTCAGGATGATTTCGGAAAGCTGGGGCGTGGCGGCGATATAGCCCAGCGCGCGGTCCAGATCGGCGGCGGGCAGGGGGCCTGATCCCCCCACCGTCTCGCGGCGAAAGCAGAACCGGCAATGCACATCGCAGGTTTGCGTCACATGCAGGATGGCGCGGTCGGGGTAGCGATGGGTCAGCCCCGGCACGGGGGCATGGGCGGCGTCCCCGATCGGGTCGGGAAGGTCGTCGGGATGGGCGATCAGCTCGGCCGCGCGGGGCACGAATTGCGCGGCCACCCCGTCGCCGGGGTGGGCCAGGGCTGCGCGCATTTCGGGCGTCAGGCGGACGGCAAAGCGGGCATCG
This sequence comes from Phaeovulum vinaykumarii, assembly GCF_900156695.1. GTDB lineage: Bacteria > Pseudomonadota > Alphaproteobacteria > Rhodobacterales > Rhodobacteraceae > Bieblia_A > Bieblia_A vinaykumarii. The sequence goes on along the minus strand of NZ_FTOM01000001.1, from coordinate 296,305 downwards.
GCCTGCGCCAGAAGGCCCGCATCTTCCCCCGGCGCAAGGCCGTCGCGCAGCAGGTCTTGCAGGCGCAGATGGGCGCGCGCGGGGCGGGTGGGGTCAGAGGCCGTCATGGTCCGCGCGCTACGCGGGCCGGGCAGGCCCGTCAAGCCCGGTCATTGAAGAAGTTCCAGATCGTCTCGGCCATCGCCTCCGAGATCCCCGGCACGGCCTGAAGATCGGCCAGCCCTGCGCGCGCCACCGCCTTGGCCGAGCCGAAATGCGCCAGCAGCGCGCGCTTGCGCGCCGCGCCCACGCCCGGCACCTCGTCCAAAGGGGTGGCGGTGATGGATTTCGCCCGCCGCGCGCGATGCGCGCCGATGGCCCAGCGGTGGGCCTCGTCGCGCAGGCGCTGGACGAAATAGAGCACCGGATCGTTCATGCGCAGCGCGAAGGGCGGCGCGCCGGGGCGGTGGAATTCCTCCTTGCCGGCGTCGCGGTCGATGCCCTTGGCCACCCCCAGCATGGCAATGTCATCGACGCCCAGCTCGGTCATGATCTCGTGCACGGCCGACACCTGCCCCGCGCCGCCGTCGATCAGCAGAAGGTCCGGCCAGGCGTCGGTCTGCCGGTCGGGGTCTTCCTTCAGCAGCCGCGTGAAGCGGCGCGTCAGCACCTCGCGCATCATGCCGAAATCGTCGCCCGGCGTCAGGTCGGTGCCCTTGATGTTGAACTTGCGATACTGGCTTTTCAGGAACCCGTCGGGCCCGGCCACGATCATGCCGCCGACCGCATGCGCCCCCTGGATATGCGAGTTGTCATAGACCTCGATCCGCGCGGGCGGCGCGGCCAGGCCAAAGGCTTCGGCCAGCCCGGCCAGAAGCCGGTTCTGCGCGGCGCTCTCGCTCATCCGGCGGGCCAGGCTTTCGCGGGCGTTGCGCGCGGCATTCTCGACCAGCTCGGCCTTCTCGCCCCGGCGCGGCACGGCGATCTCGACCTTGCGCCCGGCGCGTTCGGACAGAAGCTGCACCATCAGGTCGGCGTCCTCGATCGGATGCGACAGCAGGATCAGCCGGGGCGGGGGCTTGTCGTCGTAGAACTGCCCGAGGAAGGCCTCGAGCACCTCGGCCTCGGCCGCGCCTGCGCCGGTGCGGGGGTAGAAGTCGCGGTTGCCCCAGCTCTGGTGGCCGCGGATGAAGAACACCTGCACGCAGGCCTGCCCGCCCTCGGCATGGAGCGCGATCACATCGGCCTCGGCCACGCTGCGCGGGTTGATCCCTTGGGCGCTCTGCACCGCCGTCAGCGCGCGGATGCGGTCGCGCAGGGCCGCGGCGCGCTCGAATTCCATCGCCTCCGAGGCGGCCTGCATCTCGCGGGCCAGCTCCTCCTGGATGCGGGTCGAGCGCCCCTCGAGAAACAGCTTGGCATCGCTGACCAGCGCGGCATATTCCGCCGCGTCGATCCGGTCCACGCAGGGCCCCGCGCAGCGCTTGATCTGGTATTGCAGGCAGGGCCGGGTCCGCCCCTCGAACATCTGGTCCGAGCAATTGCGCAGCAGGAAGGCGCGTTGCAGATGGCTGAGCGTGCGGTTGACCGCCCCCGCCGAGGCGAAGGGGCCGAAGTAATCGCCCCGATCGGCGCGCTTGCCGCGGTGCTTGACGATGCGCGGAAAGCGGTGGTCGGTGATCAGGATGTTGGGAAAGCTCTTGTCGTCGCGCAGCAGCACGTTGTAGCGCGGCTTGAGCTGCTTGATGAGGTTCTGCTCGAGCAACAGCGCCTCGGTCTCGGTGCGCGTCGTCAGGAACATCATCGACGCGGTTTCCGAGATCATCCGGGCGATACGCGGCGAATGCCCCGAGGGCCGGGCATAGTTCGACACGCGCGCGCGCAGGTTGCGCGCCTTGCCGACATAGAGCACCTCGCTTTTCGCGTTGAGCATCCGGTAGACGCCGGGCGAGCCGTCGAGGCTGCGCAGCAGGCTGTGGATCAGCGCATGCCCGGTCAGCGCCTCTGCCGCATCGTCGGGGGCGGGGACATCATCGCAGGGAGGCGGGGGGTCGCTGGGCGCCATTTCGGGGGACTCGGACTTGCGGGCGGGGGACACTGGGTTTGCGGGTTCTAACGTTCGGTTGATTGTCGATTCTCCTGCCCCGGCTGCCAACATGACGCCGCAAGATCAAGGGCGAACCTGTCCACTGAATCTGTGGGTAAGTCTGTTGAAAGAATTCCTGGCGTCTCAAAAATCCCTTGTTTTCTGACCTCTTCCCGTGATTGCCCAAGAAATAGGCAAAAAATCAAGTGATTGAAAAAAAATATAAATTTTTTGACCATCGATCAAGTAACTGAAAAAATTTACAGATTCGTAACGACTTTGTCGAGAACGGTTCCGAGGTGGACAAGTCAAGACGCAACCGCGCCCCGGCCCGTCATTCCAGACCCAGGATGTCGGGCGTCTGCCAGCCCAGATGCTGGCCGCCGTCGATGCACAGAAGCTGTCCGGTGACCGCCGGCGCATCCAGGAAATACCCCAGCGCCGCGCAGATATCGGCCGGATCGGCGCCGCGGCCCAGAACGGTGGCGGCGCGCTGGCGGGCGAAATGCTCGGCCGACTGGCGCCCGCCCTGCAAGGTGGGGCCGGGACCGATCGCGTTGACGCGGATGTCGGGCGCAAGGCCTTGCGCCGCCGTCTGCGTCAGCGCCCACAGGCCCATCTTGGCAATGGTGTAGGTGGCGAATTCGGGGGTCAGCTTGCGCACCCGCTGGTCGATCATGTTGACGATCAGCGCCCGCGCCATCGGCTCGCCGTTCACGATCTGCGCGGCGGGCGCCTGGGCGGCAAAGCCCTGGGTCAGCACGAAGGGCGCGCGCAGGTTCGACCCGATATGGCGATCCCAGCTTTCGCGCGTGGCGGTGCGGAAGTTGTCATATTCGAAGATCGAGGCATTGTTGACCAGCACGCCCAGCGGGCCCAGTTCGGCCGCGGCCGCGGGGATCAGCGCCGTGGTCTGGCCCTCGTCCAGAAGGTCGGCGTGCAGCGTGATCGCCCGCACCCCCAGCGCGCGGGCCTCGGCGGCGGTCTCCTCGGCCTCGACCGCCGACCCGGCGTAATGGATCGCCACGTCATGCCCGCGGCGCGCCAGTTCGAGCACCATCGCCCGCCCCAGCCGGCGCGCGCCCCCCGTCACCAGCGCCGGCAGCGGGCCGCGCCCGGCCGGGGCCGCGTCCGGATCGGCGCGGGTCTCGGTTTCGGCATCATCTTTGGTCACGGGCACGACGACGTTCACATCCCCTCCGGTCCGGCAATGGCAAGGCTCAGGATATAAAGCCCGTAAATCGCCACCAAGGCTACCCCCGCAAGCCGTCCGATCGGTTTTCCGGTCATGGCGAAGGGCGCGATCAGCACGGTGACGCCGATCATCACCCACAGGTCGCGCAGCGCGATCCCCGGCGGCACCGCGATCGGCGTGATCAGCGCGGCGATGCCGATGATGGCCAGCAGGTTGAAGATGTTGGACCCGATCACGTTGCCCATGACCAGATCGCCCCGCCCGCGCGCTGCCGCCGCCAGCGAGGTGGCCAGTTCCGGCAGCGAGGTGCCCACCGCCACCAGCGTCAGCCCGATCACCTCATCCGAGATGCCGGCATCATGCGCGATCCCCGTCGCCCCGTCGACCAGCAGTGCGGCCGCCAGCGGCAGCCCCGCGATCCCCAGCGCGATATAGAGAAGAAAGCGCCAGATCGGCAGCGTCTCGGCCTCCGTGGCGACCTCGTCGACCTCGGGGGCGGGGGCGGCGGGCCGTCCGGCGCGATGGGCCAGTGCTGCGCGCAGCTGATCGCCCAGGATCAGCGCCATCCCGAGAAGCAGGACCCCCCCTTCCAGCACGCCAAAGCTTCCGCGCGTGGCCAGCGCCACGAAGCCCACCGTCGCCACCAGCATCATCAGGTAATTGATCCGCGTGCCGGGCGTGTTGCAGGCCAGCGGCGCGATCAGCGCGGGCAGGCCCAGCACCAGAAGCAGGTTGGCGATGTTCGAGCCCACGACCGAGCCCATGGCGATCCCGGCCGAGCCGTCGAGCGCGGCCGCGATCACCACCGTCAGCTCGGGCGCCGAGGTGCCGAAGGCCACGATCGTCAGCCCCACGATCAGCGCCGGCACATGCGCCCGCAGCGCCAGCGCCGCCGCCCCGCGCACCAGGAATTCGCCCGCCAGCGCCAGCCCCACGAAGCCCGCGATCACCGCCAGCCAGTCGCCCAGCGGCCCCGCGGGCCAGATCGCCATAAGCGTGTTCATCGGTCATCTCCGCAGCGGCAGCGGTTCGGGTTCAACCGTCCGGCCAGACCTTGTGCGACGGGCCGGCCGCAGCGCCGGCAACGCCTGGTGCGAAAGCCCCCCAGCATGGCCAGGATCGCCATGCCGAGAAGGAACAGGATCATGACCCGCAGGAGCATCGTCTAAAGTCCGTAACGCGCCCAGAGCGCATGTTCTTCGGCCGCGCTGACCAGCGCGCGCGCGGTGTCGGCGGTGCGGCTCTGGGCGCCGAAGCGGCGCAGCAGCCCGCGTTTCTGCCCGTAGCGCACGAATTTCACCTTGTCGCCGTAAAGCGCCTTGAGACGCGGCTCGGCATGGCCGATGCCGTCGATCAGGCCCAGCTCGACCGCCTCGCGGCCCAGCCAGAAATCCCCGGTGAAGAGGTCGCGCCCGGTTGCCAGCCGATCGCCGCGGCGGGTCTTCACATGGTCGATGAAGCCCTCGTGCATGGGCCCGAGGATGGCGCGCAGCCGCGCGATGTCTTCGGGGTTTTCGGGGCGGAACGGGTCCATGAAGCTCTTGGACTTGCCGGCGGTATGCACCCGCCGTTCGATCCCCCAGCGTTCGATCAGCGCCGGAAAGCCGAAGCCCGCCGAGATCACCCCGATCGAGCCGACGATGGACAGCGCATCGGCGTGGATGTCATCGGCCGCGCAGGCCAGCCAATAGCCGCCCGAGGCCGCGACATCCTCGATGAAGGCATGGACCGGGGTGCCGGTCTCGTCGGCCAGCCGCCGGATGCGCGCCGCGATCAGCGCCGATTGCACGGGCGAGCCGCCCGGCGAATTGAGGATCAGCGCCACCGCCTTGTGGCGCTTGCGGGCAAAGGCGCGCTCGATCACCGGGCCAAGGCCGGTGTCGGACAGCCCCTGCTGGGTGCCGGCCCGGCCTGACAGGATCGGGCCTTCGAGCCGGATCACCGCCACCGAGGGCTTGCGGGAGGGAAGGGACAGTTTCATGCGAGAGGATGTAGGCACCCGCACCGAAAGGGGCAAGCGCCCGCGCTGCATTTCGCGCGCGGCGAAAGGGGCGCGCGTCCGGGCGCGTGGCGGCGCGCTTGTCGCCGCCAAAGGGGCTGGTCGCAGAAAGGGGGCCGGACGCAGAAAGGGGCGGCCGCGCGGGGGGCTCAGCCCGCCTGATGCATACGCTCGATATAGGCGCGCAGCTCCTCGGCCTCGTGGCGGGCGTCGCGCAGCCCGTCCATCGCGGCGCGGGCCTCGGCCTCGGCCTGGGCCAGGCGGTTGCTCAGCTCGCGCTCGTGGTCCTCGTAATAGGCGATGGCCTGATCGCGCTGTTCCTCGGCGTCATGCAGCGCCTGGGCCATCTGCTCCAGCTCGCCCATGTCGGCGCGCGTCACCCGCGTCAGCCGGTGGATCAGCCACGAGGCGAACCAGCCCAGCGAGAAGGCGATGAGCAGCACGATCGTCGTGACGATGATGAATTCGGTGCGGTTCATGGGATGTCCTTCGGGCTCAGCCTGCGGTGCGGCGCGGATTGGGAAGCGGGCGCGGCGTGTCTGCGTCCGGGCTCTGGATCTCGATGGCGGCGGGGGCGGGCAGGGCAGAGGCGCGGCCGCTCTCGGCGGGGGCGGCCTCCGCGGCCGGGGTGCCGTTTGCAAAAGCGCTGCTGTCCTGCGCCTGGACGGCGCCGGGTTCCGGCGCCAGGGCCGCGTCGCCGTCCGGCGCCGCGGTGGGGGCGTCGCGCGCGGGCGCATCGGTGGTCGCCGCGGGGGACGAAGCTTGCGGCGATTCTGACGGCGATTCCGGGGCGACTTGCGGCGCGTCTTCCGCCTGCTCGGGGGCCGCACCGGGCGCGAGAGCGGCGGCGGCGGGTTCTTCTGTCACGGGCGGTGAGTCGGAGAGCGGGGCTTCCGTGATCTGCGCTTCGGGGGCTTGCTCGTCTGCGGTCTGCTCCGACGGGACGGTGTCGGCTTTCTCTTCCGGGGCCACGTCGGCGGGGCGTTCGGGGGCCATGCTCTCGGGCGCGCCCGGCGCTTCGGAGGGGGGCGTGTCTGCAGAGGCGGCCTCTTCCGCGACGGCCTCGGGGGCGGTGCCCTCGGGGAGGGCGCTTTCGGGGCTTTCGGCCCCGGTATTTTGGGCCCCGGTGTTCTGGGCCCCGGTGTTCTGGGCCCCGGTGTTTTGGGTCACGGTGGACCCGGCCTCGGTGCTTTCGGCCTCGGGGCTGTCGGTTCCGGTGGCTTCGGGCGCTGGGTTGTCGACAGCCTCGGCCTCGGCAGCCTCAGGGTCTGCGGGCTCGGCGTCTGCGGGCTCGGCGTCTGCGGGCCCGGCGTCTGCGGGTGTCGTGTCTTCGGGCGCGGCAGCGGGCGCAGCCTCGGAGCTGGTGGCCGGGCGCTGCGTCGGCCGGGGCGTGTCGGGCGTGGGGGCGCGCACATCGAGACCCGGCGCGTCTTGCGTGTCGGTCACGGTCGCGGCCGCCTCGGCGGCGGGGCCCTCTGCGCCCGTCTCTGCGCCCGGTTCTGCACTGGCCTCCGGGGGGGCGGCCGCCTCGCCCGCCTCGGCGCCGGTTTCGGGCGCGGGCGCCGCGCGGCCATCGGCGGGCAGAAGCGTTTCGGCCACCGGCTCCTCGCTCAGCAGCAGGAATTCGATGCGGCGGTTGGCCTCGCGCCCGGCTTCGGTGTCATTGTCGGCAATGGGCTGGCTTTCGCCAAACCCCTTGGCCGAGAGATTGGCCACCGACACGTCGCGCGCCAGAAGGGCCGCGATCACCGCCTGGGCGCGGTCCATCGACAATTGCAGGTTCAGATCCTCGCTGCCCTGGCTGTCGGTATGACCGGCCACCTGCATGCGGTAATCGGTGCAATTGTCCATCAGCCGGGCCAGCTCGTCGACCGTGTCCACGGTCTCGGCGGTGATCTCGGCCTTGCCGGGCTCGAAGGTGATCTTGTGCGCGGTCAGCGCCCCGTTCAGCCGGTCCACGCATTCGCGCGCGCTGGGCAGCGCCAGGGCCGGGTCCAGCCGCGGGTTGTAGCGGATGTCGAGATCGTATTGCGCGCCCTCGCCCAGCCGCGCCGACAGGATGCGCGCGGCGTCATCCGAGGCCGCCGGATGCCCCGACACCCCCGCCAGCGTCACCAGATCGGGCGTCACCTCAAGCCGGCCCTCGCTGAGCGTCGCCATGGCCTCGAGCCCGGCGATGACCCGTGCCGCCCATCCGGCGGGCACGCTGGCATCAAGCCGGGTCGCGGGCGCGACCGCCTCGGCGCCGAAATGGGCCCGCGCCAGCGCCTCGATGGCCTCGCGCTGGGCGGCATCGGCCAGCCGGCCGGCCAGCGTGATCTGCCCGCTTTCGTCCAGCGCCGCGGTGAAATCGGGGCCGGGCGCGCCGGTGCCGGCGGCCGGTTCGGCGCGCGTGGCATGCAGCGAGAAGACCTCGGGCAGGTTCGATTCGAGCGTCCCCACGGCGCGGTCATAGGCCCCCTGCGAGACCTGCGCCGGCGCCAGAAGCGAAATATCGGCATCCGAGAAGGTGACCGATCCCGCCCCCATCTCCCCCAGCGCGCGCACCGCCATGGTGACCGCATCGCCCCATTGCGGGCTGGGCACGCCCATGCCGATGGTGCAGCCCAGCTGGCCCTCGGCCCCGGCCTGGCGCGCGGCGGCAAGGATGCGGTCGCGGGCGCGCTCGGTATCGGCCGAACAGGCGTCGAAGCGCGCGCCATCGGCGTCGATCACGAAGCGCAGCGTGAAGGGGGTGATGACGGGGCGCGGCGCGGTGATGTCCAGCGTCACCTGAAGGCCTGCGGGAATGCGCCGCTTGAGGTCGGTCTCGACGCGGGTCTTGTCGCGCGGGGAATCGGTGATGGCGGTGATCGCCACCTCGCCCGGCGCCACAGACACCTTGGAACGCGGCAATTCGCTCAGCGCGGCCAGCGCGAAGGCCGCCGCCCGTTCCCAGCCGGGGGGCACCGGATAATCGGCGCTTTCCAGCATGTCGGCGATCTGCCCGCCCACCGCCAGCCCGCGCAGCCGCGCCACCATCGCGCCGCGGTCGGTCGAGGCCGGCACCAGCCCGATCAGCGAGATGCCGTCGTCATTGCGCAGGATCTCGAGGGCGAATTCCGGCGGCGCCAGGCTTTCGGCGGCGGCCACCTCGGTCAGATCGACGATGCGGCCGGCGTCGATGACCTGGCCCGCGGCGGTGATGGCGCGCAGCCGCCGGGCCTCGCTGGGGGCGGTGCCGCGCAGCACGACCTGAAGGCCGTGGGCCTCGACATCGGCCCAGGACTGGCCCGCGGTTTCCAGCGCCACCCGGACGGCACGCGCCGAGCCCTGTTCGATCAGCGTGGCGCTGCCCCCGGCCACGACGGAGAACAGCACCGTGGCGACCACGAAGCTCAGGGCGGTAAGCGGTTGCGGGCCAATGCGCATGCGGTGGCCTTTCCTTGGGCCCGCGGCGGCCGGCCGGGGCCGGTGCCGAAGGGATGGTCCTTCCTGCCGGCCGGGCGGGCGGCGCGGGAGGGACACGCGGGCGGGACTGCCTGCGGGGTCGCGCGCGCCGCTGCCGGCGGCCGGTTCGGCGCCGGGGCGGGCCTGCGATCATGCAGGGCCACCCTCGCGGCCGGGTCCGCCCGGTTTAGGGGCCGGGCGGGGTCAGATCAATGCCCCCGGCTCAGTGCACCGCGGCAGCGGCAAGAAACAGCGCAGGCAGAAGCCCGGTGTCGCGGCTGGCGCGGAACAGGCGCAGGCAGGTGTCGGGGTTCTCGGTGTCGAGCTGGCGCAGCTGCCAGGTCATGTGCCAGCCAAACGACCAGGGCGCGCAGATCGCCAGGAACAGCTTGGGCCAGCTCGGGTCGGTCGGCAGCAGCGCCACCAGCACCGCCGCGGCCATCAGCACGACCGAACTGAGCATGAAGCGCATCAGCCAGATCGGCGTGTCCTCGGCAAAGAGGCGCGCGGTCGATTTCACCCCGATCAGCGCGTCGTCTTCCTTGTCCTGATGGGCGTAGATCGTGTCATAGAACAGCGTCCAGGCGATCCCCGAGGCATAGAGCAGCACCGGCGCCAGCCCCATCTCGGCGCCATGCGCGGCCCAGGCCACCAGCACGCCCCAGTTGAAGGCCAGCCCCAGGAAGATCTGCGGCCACCAGGTGAAGCGCTTGGCAAAGGGATAGATCGCCACCAGCCCCAGCGACGCGATCCCCAGCAGGATGGCGGTCACGTTGAACGAGAACAGGATCAGCGAGGCCACCAGCGACAGCCCGATGGCAAAGAGAAGCGCGCCCTTGACCGTGACCTGACCCGACGGGATCGGCCGCGAGCGCGTGCGCGCCACCGACCCGTCGATGTTGCGGTCGGTGATGTCGTTCCAGGTGCAGCCCGCGCCGCGCATCAGGAAGGCGCCGATGGCACAGCCCACCGCGATCCAGATGTCGAAGGCGCGCACCCCCGTGGTCGAGGCCGCCAGCGCCAGCCCCCACCAGCAGGGCAACAGCAAAAGCCAGGTGCCGATCGGACGATCGGCGCGGGCCAGCCGCAGATAGGGGCGCGCCCATTCCGGCGCGTAGCTGTCCACCCAGTTGCGGCTGTAGGCATCGGCCACGCGCCCCGCGGGGTCGGGGCTGCCTTGCGGGCTCTGGGGTCGGTTGTCCTCGGGCTCTGGCGTTTGGCCGGGCGCGCTCATATTCTCCCCCTCATGGCTGATACGAAGATCCGACTTCATCTAGAGCAACCGCTTGGGCCGGGGCAACCGCTCGCGCTTGATGCGGATGCGGCGAACTACCTGTTTTCGGTGATGCGGATGGCCGCAGGGGACACGTTTCTGGTGTTCAACGGACAGGCGGGGGAATGGCGCGCCGAGGTGACGCGGGCGGCCAAGCGCAGCGGCGAGGCGATCTGTCGCGCCCAGACCGCCCCCCAGCGCAACCCGCCCGACCTGTGGCTTCTGTTTGCGCCGATCAAGAAGGCGCGCACCGATTTCATCGTCGAGAAGGCCACCGAGATGGGGGCCGCGCGCATCGTGCCGGTGCAGACCGACTTCACCAATTCCGAGCGTATCCGCCGCGACCGGCTGGCCGCCCATGCCCGCGAGGCCGCAGAGCAATGCGGCGGCACCTTCGTGCCCGAGGTTGCGGACCTCGAACGGCTGTCGCGGTTGCTTGACCACTGGCCCGCCGAACGCCGCCTGCTGTGGGCCGACGAATCGCGGGCCGGCCCGGTCGAGACGCTGGCGGGGCTGCCGCGGGGGCCCTGGGCGATCCTGATCGGTCCCGAGGGCGGTTTCTCGGAACCCGAGCGCGCGCGTCTGGGCGCGATGGCGGCGGTGACGCCGGTGGCGCTGGGCCCGCGCATCCTGCGCGCCGATACCGCCGCGGTGGCGGCGCTGACGCTGTGGCAGGCGCATCTGGGGGATTGGGGATGAACGCGCCGGGCGCGCGGGCCCGAGGGTGCGAACACCGTGGGCGCAAGGTCTTGGGGCGCGAGGTCTTCGCGCGCGAGGGGGCTGTGCACAGGCGCCGCCGCCCCGGTGGCGCCTTTCGCGCGGGGGCGGGCGCATGATCCGCCCGGCGGCGCGGGCGTTCCTGGCCCGCCACGCGGAACTGGCCGCGGCGGCGGGCTGCGGCGCGGCGGGGCTGTGGTTGGCCACGCGCGGCGGCTGGTTCCTGGCCGCGGTCGGGGGCGCGCTGGCCGCGGTTGCGGCCGGCTGGGCGGTGATCGCGCTGCGGCGCCTTGCGTTCCTGCGCGCGCCTTCGGGGCCGGGCGTCGTCGAGATCGACGAGGGCCAGATCGGCTGGCTGGGGCCTGCGGGCGGCGGCTATGCCGCGCTGCGCGACATCGACGCGGTGGCGCTGGTCGAACGCCCCGACGGCCCGGCCTGGGACTTGCGGCTGGCCGACGGGCGGCGAATGCAGGTGCCGCTGGCCGCCGCCGGGGCCGGGGCGCTCTATGATGCCTTTGCCAGCCTGCCGGGGATCGACATGGCGGCGCTGGCGCGGGCGGCGGCCGGTGCGACCATTGGGGCCGGGGATGGGGCCGGGGATGGGGAAGATGCGGCGGCGGGCGCCGGGCCCGTGTCCGGGCCGCCCGGCCGCGTCGTGGCCTTTCCTGCCGCGGGCAGGGCGGTCCCGCTCTGGCGTCGCCCGCGCGGGCCGGGGGCGGCGGGCGGGGTCTGAAACGGCCTCGTCCGGGCGCCTCCGGGGGGCGTTTCTGCCCGTCTCGCGGGCGTCGCTTCTGCCGCGCGCGGGCCTGCGTCGAAAACGCACGGTGCGCCCTTGACTCGGACAGGCCCGCGCGCCACCTGTGCCATTCCCGAACGGCCAATCTGCGGAGTCCTCCTTCCATGTCCATTCCCCAAGAGGGCGGCGGCCCGATCGAGGATCAAGCGCAACTTGCCGAATTCCTGGCCGCGGGCGAGAAGCCGCGCGACGACTGGCGCATCGGCACCGAGCACGAGCGCTTCGGCTATCTGACCGCCACCGGCGCGCCGCTGCCCTATGAGGGGCCGTCGAGCGTGCGCGCGCTGCTCGAGGGGCTGCGCGACCGCTTCGGCTGGACCGAGATCCGCGAGGCCGGCGCGCTGATCGGGCTCAAGCGCAATGGCGCCAACATCAGCCTCGAGCCCGGCGGGCAGGTGGAATTGTCGGGCGCACCGCTGCCCGATGTCCATGCCGCCGTGGCCGAAACGCGCGATTATCTCGACGAGCTGGCCGCCGTGGCCGCGCCGATGGGTGTGTCCTTTGCCAGCCTGGGCGCGGCGCCGGTCTGGCGCCACGAGGACATGCCGATGATGCCCAAGGGCCGCTATCGGCTGATGACGGGCTATATGGGCAAGGTGGGCCAGCTTGGCACGCAGATGATGTACCGGACCTGCACGGTGCAGGTGAACCTGGACTTCGCCTCCGAGGCGGACATGGTCAAGAAGCTGCGCGTGGCGCTGTCGCTGCAACCGGTGGCGACCGCGCTCTTTGCCAATTCGCCCTTCCTCGAGGGGCGCGAGACCGGGCTGAAATCCTGGCGCTCGCGGATCTGGCGCGATCTGGACGCGGCGCGGACGGGCATGCTGCCCTTCGTCTTCGAACCGGGCTTCGGCTATCAGGCCTATGTCGATTACGTGCTGGATGTGCCGATGTATTTCGTGCACCGCGACGGGCGCTACATCGACGCGCTGGGCCAGTCGTTCCGCGATTTCCTGGAGGGCAAGCTGCCGGCGCTGCCGGGCGAGCGGCCGACGCTGTCGGATTGGGCCGACCATCTGACCACGGTCTTCCCCGAGGCGCGGCTGAAGCAATATCTGGAAATGCGCGGTGCCGATGCGGGCTCGACCGCGCATCTGGGCGCGCTGCCGGCGCTGTGGGTGGGTCTGCTCTATGACCAGGGGGCGCTGGATGCGGCCTGGGATCTGGTCAAGGGCTGGGACCACGAGACGCGGCAGGGGCTGCGGGTGGCGGCGTCCGAGCATGCGCTTCAGGGCGAGGCCGGGGGCGTGAAGCTTGGGGCGCTGGCGCGCGAGGTCGTGGCGTTGGCGCGGGCGGGCCTTGAGGCGCGGGGTCTGGGCGAAGAGCGGCATCTTGCCGTGCTCGAGGCCGATGCGGCGGCGGGCGAGGTGCAGGCCGACCGGCTTCTGGCGCAGGCGCGCGGGCCCTGGGCGGGCGATCTGTCGCGCGCGCTGGCCGCGGCGGCGGATTGAGCGCCCGCTGACGGCCCCTGGACGGGCCCTTTGACCGAGCGCCCGGCCCGCGTTGAGCGATGTCGTGAGGCGATTTGCCCGAAGGGGCCGCGCCCGTTTGATGGGAAGGGGGGCGAGGCGTCTTGCCCGGAGGGGGGCGGGCCCCCGGCGGCATCGAGCCGCCGGCGCCCCGGCGTCCGCGGCGCCCCTGCGGGGCTGGGGACGCAGGCGCCCGCGGGCGATGTGGCGCCGGGCGGCCAAGTCGGTTCCCCCCCCCTCTCTCTCTCTCTGCCCTCCCCTGCGGATGCCTATGCGGGATGTTGGTGCGCTGCGCCCCTTCGGGCGTGGTCGGTTCGGGGGTGGCCCAAGATGCTGCAATTGCGCGGTAAATCTTTCTGCTCTGCGGCATCGTGGCGCGCGGCACCGCGGCGCGGTGGCAGGGCGGTCCGGGGTGCGATCCGGGGCCGGCACGGCGCGCAGGGTGATTCTCTCTTTCCGGCACCAAAGCCCCCCGTCGCCGCCCTGATGGGCCGCCTTGCGGAGGGGGGAGGCGTCCGCACTGCAACGCCCGCGCGAGAGATGGTGCACAATCGTATACATTTTTCCGCCCAGCCCCCCGAAACGCCGCTTTTCGCCCCCTCCTTCGGTTGACCGGGGGCGGGGGCATCGCTACATCCTGTTGCAGGGCGGCCTGAGCGCGGCCCGTCGACCCGCCCCGGCCCGAAGGGCCCGGAGCCGCCAGCCGAAGGAGCCAGCTTCATGGACCCAGCCCTGCGCGAATATCTGCCGATCCTGATCTTTCTGGGAATGGCCCTGGGTCTGGCGCTGCTCCTGATCCTGGCGGCCGCGGTGATCGCGGTGAAGAACCCCGATCCCGAGAAGGTTTCGGCCTATGAATGCGGGTTCAACGCCTTTGACGACGCCCGGATGCGCTTTGACATCCGCTTCTACCTGGTCTCGATCCTGTTCATCATCTTCGATCTGGAGGTGGCGTTCCTGTTCCCCTGGGCGGTGGCCTTCGGGGATCTGTCGATGACCGCCTTCTGGTCGATGATGGTCTTCCTGGGCGTTCTGACGGTGGGCTTTGCCTACGAATGGAAGAAGGGGGCGCTGGAATGGGCGTGATGACCGGGGCCAATACCGCGGGCCGCGACGCCGATGTCCATACCGCCGCGCTGAACGCCGAGCTTCAGGACAAGGGCTTCCTGCTGACCTCGACCGAGGATGTCATCAACTGGGCGCGCAACGGCTCGCTGCACTGGATGACCTTCGGCCTTGCCTGCTGCGCCGTCGAGATGATGCATACCTCGATGCCGCGCTATGACCTTGAGCGCTTCGGCACCGCCCCGCGCGCCAGCCCGCGCCAGTCCGACCTGATGATCGTGGCCGGCACGCTGACCAACAAGATGGCGCCGGCGCTGCGCAAGGTCTACGACCAGATGCCCGAACCGCGCTATGTGATCTCGATGGGATCCTGTGCCAACGGCGGCGGCTATTATCACTACAGCTATTCCGTGGTGCGCGGCTGCGACCGCATCGTGCCGGTGGACATCTACGTTCCCGGCTGCCCGCCCACCGCCGAGGCGCTGCTCTATGCAATCTTGCAATTGCAGCGCAAGATCCGCCGCACGGGCACGCTGGTGCGCTGAGCGGGAAGGGGGGAAGATGATCGAGGCACTCGAGGAACTGGCGGCGCATATCGCGCTGAAGCGTCCGGATGCGGTGATCGACACCGAAGTCGCGCATGGCGAACTGAACCTGCGGGTGTCGCCGTCCCGAATCGTGGATCTGGTCGACTTCCTGCGTTCGGACGGGTCGTGTCGGTTCTCGACGCTGGTCGACGTGACCGCGGTGGACTGGCCCGAACGTCCGGCGCGCTTCGATATCGTCTATCACTTCCTGTCGATGTATCAGAACCACCGCATCCGCGTGATCGCCGCGGTGCGCGAGGATGAGATGATCCCCTCGATCACCTCGGTCTTTCCCGCCGCCGACTGGTTCGAACGCGAGGTCTTCGACATGTTCGGCGTGGTCTTCTCGGGGCATCCCGACCTGCGCCGCATCCTGACCGATTACGGCTTCACCGGCTATCCGCTGCGCAAGGATTTCCCGACCACCGGCCATATCGAGCTGCGCTATGACGAGACCGCCAAGCGCTGCGTCTACGAGCCCGTCAAGCTGGTGCAGGACTACCGCCAGTTCGACTTTCTCAGTCCCTGGGAAGGGGCCGATTACATCCTTCCCGGCGACGAGAAGCGGAGCTAGCGCCGCGCGCGCAAGAGAGGTGCATGATGGACGCCAGCTTTGACGACGTGCTCACCGGCGAGCAGAAGATCCGGAACTTCAACATCAACTTCGGGCCCCAGCACCCTGCGGCGCACGGGGTGCTGCGACTCGTTCTCGAGCTGGATGGCGAGATCGTGGAGCGGGCCGACCCGCATATCGGGCTGCTTCACCGCGGCACCGAGAAGCTGATGGAGAGCCGGACCTACCTTCAGAATCTGCCTTATTTCGACCGGCTCGACTATGTCGCGCCGATGAACCAGGAACATGCCTGGTGCCTGGCGATCGAAAAGCTGACCGGCGTCGAAGTGCCGCGCCGCGCAAGCCTCATCCGTGTGCTTTACTCCGAGATAGGGCGTATCCTGAACCATCTCCTGAATGTGACCACTCAGGCGATGGATGTCGGTGCGCTGACGCCTCCGCTGTGGGGTTTTGAGGAACGCGAAAAGCTCATGGTGTTTTACGAACGGGCATGCGGAGCGCGGCTTCACGCCGCCTATTTCCGTCCCGGCGGGGTCCATCAGGATCTTCCGCCCGCCCTTCTTGATGACATCGAGGAATGGGCCGAGGCGTTCCCGCAGGTTCTCGACGACATCGACGAATTGCTGACCGAGAATCGCATCTTCAAGCAGCGCAATGTCTGCATCGGGGTCGTGTCGGAAGACGACATCCAGATGTGGGGCTATTCGGGCGTGATGGTGCGCGGTTCGGGCCTGGCCTGGGATCTGCGTCGCGCCCAGCCCTATGAATGCTACGACGAGTTCGACTTCCAGATCCCGGTGGGCAAGAACGGCGATTGCTACGACCGCTACCTGTGCCGCATGGCCGAGATGCGCGAGTCGACCAAGATCATCCGCCAGGCGCTGGTGAAGCTGCGCGAGACCACGGGTGACGTGCTCGCGCGCGGCAAGCTGACGCCGCCGAAGCGGTCGGAGATGAAGCGCGACATGGAAGCGCTGATCCACCACTTCAAGCTCTACACCGAAGGGTTCCACGTCCCCGCGGGGCAGGTCTATGCCGCGGTCGAGGCGCCCAAGGGCGAATTCGGCGTCTATCTGGTGTCGGACGGCACCAACAAACCCTATCGGGCCAAGATCCGGGCGCCCGGTTTCCTCCACCTGCAATCCATGGATTACGTTACGCGGGGGCACCAGCTTGCCGATGTCGCCGCGATCATCGGGACCATGGATGTCGTGTTCGGGGAGATCGACCGCTGATGCTGCGCCGTTTGCACCATACCCAGCCCGAGAGCTTTGAATTCACCCCCGCCAACCTGGAATGGGCGGCGGGCCAGATCTCGAAATATCCCGCGGGGCGCCAGGCCTCGGCGGTGATCCCGCTTCTGTGGCGCGCCCAGGAACAGGAGGGCTGGCTCAGCCGTCCGGCCATCGAATATGTGGCCGACCTTCTGGGCATGCCCTATATTCGCGCGCTCGAGGTGGCGACCTTCTACTTCATGTTCCAGCTGGCCCCGGTGGGTTCGCTCGCGCATGTGCAGATCTGCGGCACGACCTCGTGCATGATCTGCGGCGGCGAGGAACTGGTGAAGGTCTGCCGCGAGAAGATCGCCAATGACCCCTTCACGCTGTCGCCCGACGGCCGTTTCTCGTGGGAAGAGGTCGAATGCCTGGGCGCTTGCGCCAATGCGCCGATGGCCCTGATCGGCAAGGATTACTACGAAGACCTGACCGCCGAGGATCTGGCGCGCATCCTCGATGAGCTGGCCGCGGGCGGGCTGCCCCGGCCGGGGTCGGCCAAGGGGCGCTATGCCTCCGAGCCGGTGACCGGGCTGACCTCGCTGACGGCGCATGAGACGCCGCATGACCCCCATAACGCTTCGGTGTCCCGCGCGCTGGCGCAGGGCGACACGGTGAAGCGGATCGACGGCACGGAAGTGCCCAACCTGACGCCCTGGCTGGGCAAGAATGCCCCGCCAAAGGTGGCCGCACCCCCGAAAAAGGTGCGGAACTCCCCACCGCAGGCCCAGCCTGCGCCGGCCGAGACCCCCGTGGTCGCGGCGAAGACCGCGGCGGCCGATCCTTCGGCCGAAGCCCCCGCTGGACATAGCACCCGACCCGAAGCTCTGGCCGCCCCGCGCGGCACGGGCGCGGATGATCTCAAGAAGATCAAGGGAGTCGGGCCCAAAATCGAGGTTCTGCTCAACAGCCTCGGCATCTACCATTTCGACCAGGTGGCCTCGTGGACCGAGGCCGAGCTCGCCTGGATCGACGACAATCTTGAGGGCTTCAAGGGGCGGGCCAGTCGGGACGACTGGATCGCGCAGGCACGTCTTCTTGCGGCGGGGATCGAAACCGAATTCTCGTCGCGGGTGGACCAGGGTGATGTCTATTGAGCTATCTCTGATGGAGGACTAATCGATGACCAAGGAATGGAATGAACTGGACGCCACCGCGAAAAGCTGGCTGGCGGCGGTCTGCATCGGGATCGTCTGTGCGGCGTTCATGATCGGCCTGGGCTACACGCCCACCGCCGGTGTGACCGCGGCGCTGTTCATCGCGATCTTCTTCGGCGTGTTCCTGGACTGGGCGTTCGGTGGCAATGACCTGCAAACCCAGCTGGACAAGACCCTTGCGAAGATGAAACCCACCAAGATGCTGTCGAACAAGGACGTCGCCATGGGCGACCCCATCTTCGACATCAAAGCCGTCAAACTGGACGGCCTGGTGGACATGCTGAAGCCCAAGTCGATGATCAAGAACGAAGATCTGATGAAGGCTGTCGGCATCCGCGGCGAGCTGTCGCTCGAGTCGCTGGGCTTCATCCAGTCGAAACCGGCTGCCAAGACCGAAGCGCCGGCCGCCAAGCCCGCGCCGAAGAAAGCCGACACCAAGTAAGGTGCTTCGGCCGACGGTCCTGCCTCGCGTGATGCGGGGCCCGGCGGGCGCGACCGCAATGTCGTTCCCGCCGGGCTGGCAGGGCCTCGGGGTTTGAACTCGCCCTCTGCCCGGTCCCCTTGGGTTCGGGCAGGGTGCTCCCCAAAGCCGGAGGGCCGGCGGACGGGGGACGTGACTGCACCGCGCGCGCAACCGGAGGGGGCGCGCATCGCGGCGCGCCGGAAGGGTCCGGTGCAGGTGAGACCGCAGGAAAAGAGGGGCGCTGCCCGGCATCTTTCCTGCATCGCATTGCCTGGGTGCAGCTCATGCCGGAGGGCCGGTCCGCAAGGGCGGCCGGCGACAGGGGCAGATTTGTGGATGCGCGGGCATCCGGATGTCTGGCCCGCCCGTGATCGGGGCAAGCTTGACTTTCTGGTTCGCGCGGCGGCCCCGCAAAGACCATGTGGCAAAGCGGCGCGCCCGGTCCCGGTGGAGGTTTCCCGCCGATGCGGCCAGGGCTGGCCGGGGTGGGGACAGGACGAACGCCGGGGCGGGCCCGGGCGGATCGAGCCGGAACGCAGGGCTGCGTTTCGTTGTGCTCTTCGCCCCGCGGCCAGTCCCGCCGAGACCGGTCGCGCCGAGATCGGTCCCGTCCCGGTCGCTCGTCCCGTGACCGGTCCCGGCGACCGGCCCGATTGCCCGCCGCGGGCGCGCTGCGCGACGACGCGTCGCCGGGCGCCGCCCGCGCGGTGGCGATACGGGGAAGGGACGAAAGCCGGGGGGCAGGACGGAAAGGCCGGGGCCTTTGCGCTTCGCCTTCGTCCGGGGCCCGCGGCGCCCGTGCGGTCCGGTCGGGGCCGGGGCAGAGATTTCGCCGCGCCATGCGGCCCCAGGAGGGAGCCCGTGTGACGCGGGCCTGGGAACGGCGGCCCGCCATGCGGGCCGTGCGACGCGGGACGCCGGGGCAAGCCTCGGCGGAAAGGGAAGGCGGGGCCCCCTAGGGGGGGTGGCCCGCGAACGGGAGACAGGTCGGCCCTCGGGCCCGGCCGCAACGGGTGGCTTCGGGGTCCGGGTTCGGGTTCGGGGGGCGCCAGCAGGGAAAAGCGCATGCTGAAAGACGAGGATCGCATCTTCACCAACCTCTACGGGATGGGTGAGCGCAGCCTTGCCGCCGCGCGCCGCCGCGGCGCCTGGGACGGGACGGCCGATATCCTGGCCAAGGGCCGCGACTGGATCATCGAGGAGATGAAGACCTCGGGGCTGCGCGGACGCGGCGGCGCGGGTTTCCCGACCGGGCTCAAATGGTCGTTCATGCCCAAGCAATCGGACGGCCGCCCGGCCTATCTGGTCATCAATGCCGACGAATCCGAGCCGGGCACCTGCAAGGACCGCGAGATCATGCGCCACGATCCGCATACGCTGATCGAGGGGGCGCTGATCGCCGGTTTCGCCATGAATGCGGTGGCGGGCTATATCTACATCCGCGGCGAATACATCCGCGAGCGCGAGGCGCTTCAGGCCGCCATCGACGAGGCCTATGACGCGGGCCTTCTGGGGCGCAATGCCTGCGGGTCGGGCTATGATTACGACCTTTACCTGCATCACGGCGCCGGCGCCTATATCTGCGGCGAGGAAACCGCCCTGATCGAGAGCCTCGAGGGCAAGAAGGGCATGCCGCGGATGAAGCCGCCGTTCCCGGCGGGCTCGGGGCTCTATGGCTGCCCGACCACGGTCAACAATGTCGAATCGATCGCCGTCGTGCCCACCATCCTGCGCCGCGGCGGGGCGTGGTTCGCCGGCATCGGCCGGCCCAACAACGCGGGCACCAAGCTCTTTGCCATCTCGGGGCATGTCAACGCGCCCTGCGTGGTCGAGGAAGCGATGTCGATCCCGCTGCGCGAGCTGCTGGAGCGGCATTGCGGCGGTGTCCGCGGCGGCTGGCAGAACCTCAAGGCGGTGATCCCCGGCGGCTCGTCGGTGCCCATGCTCAACGCCGCGCAATGCGACGAGGCGATCATGGACTTCGACTGGCTGCGCGAGCAGCGCTCGGGTCTGGGCACGGCGGCCGTGATCGTGATGGACCAGTCGACCGATGTCATCAAGGCGATCTGGCGGCTGTCGAAATTCTACAAGCACGAGAGCTGCGGGCAATGCACCCCCTGCCGCGAGGGCACCGGCTGGATGATGCGGATCATGGACCGCCTGGTGACCGGCGAGGCCGAGATCGAGGAAATCGACATGTTGCTGTCGGTGACCAAGCAGGTCGAGGGCCACACGATCTGCGCGCTGGGGGATGCCGCGGCCTGGCCGATCCAGGGCCTCGTGCGGCATTTCCGCGACGAGATCGAGGACCGGATCAAGGCGCGCAAGACGGGCCGGTCCGGCGCCATGGCGGCAGAGTGAGCGGCATGCGGTCCCTGGCCCTGATCCTGGCGGCCACGGCGGTGCTGGCGGGCTGTGTCGCGCCGGAGCCGGCCGCGCCGCCCAAGCCCGTGTCGATCCCGCGGGGGGGCGATGTTCGCAATGACATCTACGCCCAGGCGATGGCCATCGCCACGGCGCAGGTTCTGGCCAAGGAATGCCGCGAGCTGCGCTATGACGGCCGCCGCGAAGGGCTGGTGAAATCGGCGCTGGCCAACAAGGCGCGCGCGCAAGGTGTGACGGCGGCCCAGTTGCACGACTGGAAGACCCGGATCGACAAGGCCCGCGTCCAGCGCGAGATCTTCGCCTATGTCGAGAAGCGGCACATCGTCATCGGCGAGCCGCAGACCTTCTGTGCCGCGGGCCGGAAGGAGATTGCCCTCAACAGCGCCATCGGCGCCTATCTTCTCGGGAATTAGGTCACGGACATGACGCGCAACGGCATCAGCATCGGGACGGGGGGGCGCGCGGCGATCGCGGCGCCCGCGGGGCGTGCCGTGCTGGCCGGTCTGCTGGCGCTCGGGGCGCTGCCGGGGGGGGCGGTGGCCCAGGCCTCGGGCGTGCATTCGCAGAGCCTGGCCGCGCAGGGGCATCGCCCGGCGCTGCGCCGTCATCTGCGCATGGCCGAGGGCGCGACCGGCGCGCAGGTCGCCTATTTCAACGACGTCATGACCGGCGGCATGGAATGCCCGCCCGGCGCCACCGGCGATGAGGGCTGTCTCCATTGGGACGGGCTGGCCTCGTATTTCGAGGTGACGCTCGAGGGCGTGACCGAAACCGACGCGATCGAGCTCAAGAAGGGCGTCGTGGCTGCGGTGCTGGCGGTCTGCCCCACGGCCAATGCCCCGGTGCCTGCGCCCGCGGGTGTCGAGGTGATCGGGGCGCATCTCTACCGCATCGCCGCGGCCTGTCCGCCCATCGACGCAAGGGGGATGTGATGCGCGCCGCCGCTGTTCTTCTGGTTCCTCTCGCGCTTGCGGGCTGTGCGGGGCCCATCGGCCCCGATGGCGGTGATCCGCGCCGCCCGGTGCTGGCGCTGGTGCAGGGCCATCACGCCGAATGGGGCCCGGCGGGCGCGGTCATCGTGACCCGCGCGCAGGTGCCTTTCACCTATGCCGACGGCTATGACGCGCGGCGGGTGGCCGATCAGGCCTGCGGCGGCAAGGTCGCCTCGGGGGTGGATGACAATTTCCGCGATGGCGCCTGGATCTTTCCGGGGGGCTGCGCATGAGACGGGTGCTTGCGGGGATCTGCGTTGTGCTGGCCGGCTGCATGGCCGGGGATGGCGGCGCCGGGGCGCGCGCGGCCACGCTTGATGGCGTGACGCTGCGCCCGTTCGCGCATGCGGGCACGACCTATGCCGTCGGCCATGGCCGCGCGGTGCCGGTCTACATGATGGCCGAGAGGGCCGGGCAGGATGCGGGCGACCCGGCGATGGTCTGGGTCGAGACCGACAGCGGGCAGCGCCGCCCCGGCGTGGTGCTGGCCGGTCCGACGGATTTCGCCACCGCCGAGGCGGTTGCGCGGGCGTGGTGCACGGCGCGGGGCCGCCGCGCGCGCGCCGAGGCGACGGGCACGCATTACGTGCCGGGCAGCAATGAATGGTGGTTCCCGGACCTCTGCTGAGGGCGGGATCACACAGGGAGACGGGCCCGCATCGCGCGGGCGGGAAGGGACGAGAAGCATGTCGAACCTCAAGAAGATCAACATCGACGGCCACGAGCTCGAGGTTGACGGTGCGATGACCATCCTCCAGGCCTGCGAGGTCGCCGGGATCGAGGTGCCGCGCTTCTGCTACCACGAGCGGCTGTCGATCGCGGGCAATTGCCGGATGTGTCTGGTCGAGGTGGTGGGCGGCCCGCCCAAGCCCACGGCCTCGTGCGCGATGCAGGTCAAGGACTTGCGCCCCGGCCCCAACGGCGAGGCCCCGGTGGTCAAGACCAATTCGCCCATGGTCAAGAAGGCCCGCGAGGGGGTGATGGAGTTCCTGCTCATCAACCACCCGCTGGATTGCCCGATCTGCGACCAGGGCGGCGAATGCGACCTGCAAGATCAGGCGATGGCCTATGGCGTGGACTTCAGCCGCTTCCGCGAGGCCAAGCGCGCCTCCGAGGATCTGGATCTGGGGCCGCTGGTGGCCACCTGCATGACCCGCTGCATCTCCTGCACGCGCTGCGTGCGCTTCACGACCGAGGTCGCGGGGATCACGCAGATGGGCCAGACCGGCCGCGGCGAGGATGCCGAGATCACCTCGTATCTGGGGATGACGCTCGACTCGAACCTTCAGGGCAACATCATCGACCTGTGCCCGGTGGGCGCGCTGACCTCCAAGCCCTATGCCTTCACCGCCCGCCCCTGGGAACTGAGCAAGACCGAATCCATCGACGTGATGGATGCGCTGGGGTCGAATATCCGCATCGACACCAAGGGCCGCGAGGTCATGCGCATCCTGCCGCGCAACCATGATGGCGTGAACGAGGAATGGCTGTCGGACAAGGCGCGCTTCGTGTGGGACGGGCTGCGCCGGCAGCGGCTGGATCGCCCCTATGTGCGCGAGAACGGGCGTCTGCGGCCCGCCACCTGGCCCGAGGCGCTGGCCGCGGCGGCGCGCGGCATGCAGGGGCGCAAGGTGGCCGGGCTGATCGGCGATCTGGTCCCGGTCGAGGCCGCCTGGTCGCTGCGCCGGATGATCGAGGGTCTGGGCGGGCGCGTCGAATGCCGTGTCGATGGCGCGCGTCTGCCGGTCGGCAACCGCTCGGCCTATGTCGGCACGGCGGCCGTGGCAGATATCGACACCGCGCGCCGCATCTGGCTGGTCGGCACCAACCCGCGCGACGAAGCCCCGGTGCTGAACGCGCGCATCCGCAAGGCGTGGATCCAGGGCGCCGAAGTTGCGCTGATCGGCGCGCCGGTCGATCTGACCTATGACTATGCCCATCTGGGCACCGACCGCGCGGCGCTGGTGGCCGCGGCGGCCGCGGCGCAGCCGGCCGAGGACAGCCCCGGCCTGGTGATCGTGGGGCAGGGTGCGCTGAACGAAGCCGACGGCGAGGCGGTCTTGGCCCATGCCATGCGTCTGGCCGAGGCCGCGGGCGCCAAACTGCTGGTCCTGCACACCGCCGCGGCGCGGGTCGGCGCGATGGATGTGGGGGCGGTGACCGAGGGTGGTCTGGCCGTGGCCATCGACGGCGCCGAGGCGATCTTCAACCTGGGCGCCGACGAGGTCGAGATCGCGCCGGGGCCCTTCGTGATCTATCAGGGCAGCCATGGCGACCGCGGCGCGCATCGCGCCGACGTGATCTTGCCCGGCGCGGCCTGGACCGAGGAGAACGGTCTGTTCGTCAATACCGAAGGGCGGCCGCAGCTGGCGCTGCGCGCGGGGTTCGCGCCCGGCGAGGCGCGCGAGAACTGGGCGATCCTGCGTGCGCTTTCGGCGCAGCTGGGCGCCCCGCTGCCCTGGGACAACCTGGCCGGGCTGCGCCGGGCGCTGATCGCGGACTTCCCGCATCTGGGCGCGGTCGATCAACTGGCCGACAACGGCTGGGCGCCCTTGCCGCTGCGCGACCCCGCACGGGCCGATTTCCGCAATGCGGTGCGCGACCATTACCTGACCAACGCCATCACCCGGGCCTCGGCGCTGATGGCCGAGCTGTCGGCGATGGCGCGCGCGCGCGCAGCCGAAGCGGTGGCTGCGCAATGACGGCCACGCGGACCCGATACCGGGCGCTTGCGCCCCTGACGGCGGCGGCGGCACTTGCCGCCTGCGGGCCGGGCCCGGTCGCGGGCATGGCCGAGGCGAAACCGGCGGCCTTCACCTTTCACGGGGTGGAGACGCGGCTTCTGGACGGCGAGCTGGTGCAGTTCCGCGCCGGCCTGTCGCCGCGCCCCGGCGCGCGGGTCGAGGACGACACCACGCGGCAGACGGCTTCGGCCTATGCGGCGTGCGCGGCGGCGCAATATGCGCTGATCCGCGGCTATGGTTTCGCGCGCCATCTGCGCACGCGCACCACCAACGAGGACGGTATCTGGCGGGCGGATGCGGTCTACATGATTTCGCCCGCGCTGCCGCGGGGGCTGCGGACCATCGACGCCGAAGTGGCGGTGGCCGATTGCGCCGAGCGGGGAATACCGACGGTCTGAGGGGACAGGGACAATGGCAGACTTTCTTCAAACGCCTCTGGGCACCTTCCTGCTGATCGCCGTGCAGGGGCTGGGCATCATCGCCTTCGTGATGCTGTCGCTTCTGTTCCTGGTCTATGGCGACCGCAAGATCTGGGCGGCGGTGCAGCTGCGGCGCGGCCCGAACGTGGTCGGCGCCTTCGGTCTGCTGCAAACGGTGGCCGACGCGCTCAAATACGTGGTCAAGGAAATCGTGGTGCCGGCGGGCTCGGACCGCTTCGTGTTCTTCCTGGCGCCGACGATCTCGATGGTGCTGGCGATGCTGGCCTGGGCGGTGATCCCGTTCAACCCGACCTGGGTTCTGGCCGACATCAACGTGGCGCTCCTGTTCGTCTTCGCCATTTCCTCGCTCGAGGTCTATGGCGTGATCATGGGCGGCTGGGCGTCGAACTCGAAATATCCGTTCCTGGGCGGGCTGCGCTCGGCGGCGCAGATGGTCTCCTATGAGGTGTCGCTGGGGCTGATCATCATCGGCATCATCATCTCGACGGGCTCGATGAATTTCGGCGATATCGTCGCGGCGCAGGATGGCAATCTGGGCCTGTTCAACTGGTACTGGCTGCCGCACCTGCCGATGGTGATCCTGTTCTTCATCTCGGCGCTGGCCGAGACCAACCGGCCGCCCTTCGACCTGCCGGAGGCGGAATCCGAACTGGTTGCGGGCTTCATGGTGGAATATTCCTCGACGCCCTATCTGCTGTTCATGGCCGGTGAATATATCGCCATGTTCCTGATGTGCGCGCTGATGAGCCTGCTGTTCTTCGGCGGCTGGCTGTCGCCCATTCCCGGCCTGCCCGACGGTGCGCTGTGGATGGTGGCCAAGATGTGGGTCATGTTCTTCATGTTCGCCATGGTCAAGGCGCTGGTGCCGCGTTACCGCTACGACCAACTGATGCGCATCGGCTGGAAGGTGTTCCTGCCGCTGTCGCTGACCTGGGTCGTTCTGGTGGCGTTCCTGGCGAAATTCGAAGTCCTGGGCGGCCTCTGGGCACGCTGGGGCCTGCTGGGCTGAGGGAGGGCAGAGATATGGCACTCGATTACACCCGCGCGGCGAAATACTTCCTGCTCTTTGACATGATCAAGGGCTTCAAGCTGGGCATCCGCTACTTCTGGGCGCCCAAGGCCACGCTGAACTATCCCCACGAGAAGGGCGCGCTGAGCCCGCGGTTCCGTGGCGAACACGCGCTGCGCCGCTATCCCAACGGCGAGGAACGCTGCATCGCCTGCAAGCTGTGCGAGGCGATCTGCCCGGCGCAGGCGATCACCATCGACGCCGAGCCTCGCGCCGACGGCTCGCGCCGGACGACGCGCTATGACATCGACATGACCAAATGCATCTACTGCGGCTTCTGCCAGGAGGCCTGCCCGGTCGATGCCATCGTCGAGGGGCCGAATTTCGAATTCGCCACCGAAACCCGCGAGGAACTGTTCTACGACAAGGACAAGCTTCTCGATAACGGCGCGCGCTGGGAAGCCGAGATCGCCCGCAATCTCGAGATGGACGCGCCCTACAGATGACGCAGGAATTCACCAAGCTGTTCCGGACGCTGGTCGAACAATCCCAGGAGATGGCGCGCGCCTTCAACCCGGCGCTCGAGACCTTCTCGCCGCAGGCCTTCGAGCGGATGTTCCCGACCATGCCCCGCGACATGATGGAGATGTGGTTCGGCCGCACCTTCAACCGCGAGGGGCTGGACGCCAAGACCCGGCTTCTGGTCAGCCTGGGCGCGCTGACGGTGCTGGGCGCGCAGGCCGAGCCGCAGATGCGGCTGACCATTCGCCACGCGCTGGAAGCGGGCGCGACGCAGCGCGAGATCGCCGAGGTGATCTGGCAGATGAGCATGTTCGGCGGGGTGCCCGCCATGACCCGCGCGCTCGAGATCGCGCACAAGGTCTTCGAGGAAGCGGAGGAAACCCAATGACGATCTTCGCGCTGGCCTTCTGGCTGTTTGCGGTTTCGGCGGTGCTGGCGGGGCTGGGCGTCGTTCTGGCGCGCAACCCGGTGCATTCGGTGCTCTGGCTGATCCTGGCGTTCATCTCCTCGGCGGGGCTCTTCGTGCTGATGGGCGCGGAATTCGTCGCCATGCTGATGATGATCGTCTATGTCGGCGCCGTCGCGGTGCTGTTCCTCTTCGTCGTCATGATGCTCGACGTCGACTTCGCCGAGCTGAAGGAGGAATTCGCCGGCCACAAGGCGCTGGGGGGCATCATCGCGCTGGTGATGCTGGGCCAGCTGGGCTTCGGCTTTGCCGCCTGGCAGTCCGCCGAAGGGGCGGACGCGCTGCGCGCGGCACCGATCGCCGAGGGCGTGACCAATACCGGCGCGCTGGGGATGCTGCTCTATGACAAGTATCTCTATCTCTTCGAGGCGTCGGGTCTGGTGCTGCTGGTGGCCATGATCGGGGCCATCCTGCTGACGCTGCGCCACCGCAAGGACGTCAAGCGCCAGAACGTGCTGGAACAGATGTACCGCGATCCCGCCAAGGCGATGGAACTGCGCGACGTGAAACCGGGCCAGGGGCTCTGAGCCCTGACCGCGCCGGAGCAGGGGAGAAGGGCCCCGGCGCGGATCAACGAGACACAGACGGGGCACACCCCGGAGGGACGATGAGATGATCGGATTGACACATTACCTGGGCGTTGCCGCCGCATTGTTCGTGATCGGGATCTTCGGGATCTTCGTGAACCGCAAGAACGTCATCGTCATCCTGATGTCGATCGAGCTGATGCTTCTGGCCGTGAACATCAACCTGGTGGCCTTCTCGGCGCATCTGGGCGATCTGGTGGGGCAGGTCTTCACCATGTTCGTGCTGACCGTCGCCGCCGCCGAGGCCGCGATCGGGCTGGCCATCCTCGTCGTCTTCTACCGCAACCGCGGCAGTATCGACGTGGACGACGTGAACGTGATGAAAGGATAAGGGGCGATGGAAAAGATCATCCTGTTTGCGCCCCTTCTGGGTGCGGTTCTGGGGGGCTTTGGCTGGCGCATGATGGGCGAGCGCGCCGCCATGATGCTGACCACGGGCCTTTTGTTCCTGTCGTGCCTGCTGTCGTGGATCGCGTTCCTGACGCTTGATCCGGGCACGGCGCATATCCCGGTGCTGGACTTCATCTCCTCGGGCAGCCTTGACGCGGCCTGGTCGATCCGCATGGACCGGCTGACGGCGATCATGATGATCGTGGTCACCACGGTCTCGGCGCTGGTCCATCTCTATTCCTGGGGCTACATGGCCCATGACCACAACTGGGGCCAGCACGAGGCCTACAAGGCGCGCTTCTTCGCCTATCTGTCGTTCTTCACCTTTGCCATGCTGGCGCTGGTGACCGCCGACAACCTGGTGCAGATGTTCTTCGGCTGGGAAGGCGTGGGCGTGGCCTCCTATCTGCTGATCGGCTTCTACTACAAGAAGGCCTCGGCCAATGCCGCCGCGATCAAGGCCTTCGTGGTCAACCGGGTGGGCGACTTCGGCTTCCTTCTGGGGATCGGCGCGCTGTTCTTCATGGTCGATTCCGTGCATATGGACGACATCTTCGCCGCAGCCCCCATGCTGGCCGCAACGCATCTGGAATTCCTGGGCGAAAGCTGGAACGCGGCCAACGTGATTGCGATCCTGCTCTTTGTCGGGGCGATGGGGAAATCGGCGCAGCTCTTCCTGCACACCTGGCTTCCCGACGCGATGGAGGGTCCGACGCCGGTCTCGGCGCTGATCCACGCCGCGACCATGGTCACCGCCGGCGTCTTCCTGGTCTGCCGCATGTCGCCGGTCTTCGAATACGCCCCCGAGGCCAAGACCTTTGTCGTCTATATCGGCGCGGCCACGGCCTTCTTCGCCGCGACCGTGGGTCTGGTGCAGAACGACATCAAGCGCGTGATCGCCTATTCGACCTGTTCGCAGCTGGGCTACATGTTCGTGGCCGCGGGCGTGGGCGTCTATTCGGTGGCCATGTTCCACCTGCTGACGCACGCCTTCTTCAAGGCGATGCTGTTCCTGGGCGCGGGCTCGGTCATCCATGCGATGCACCACGAACAGGACATGCGCAATTACGGCAACCTGCGCGACAAGATCCCCTATACCTTCTGGGCGATGCTGCTGGGCACGCTGGCCATCACCGGCGTGGGCATCCCGCTGACCTCGATCGGCTTTGCCGGCTTCCTGTCCAAGGACGCCATCATCGAGAGCGCCTATGCCGGCGCGGGCAATGGTTTCGCCTTCTGGGCGCTGGTCATCGCCGCGGGCATGACCGCGTTCTATTCCTGGCGGCTGATGTTCATGACCTTCTGGGGCGAGGCGCGCGGCGACAAGCGCACGCATGAGCATGCCCATGAGGCGCCGCTCAACATGCTGGTGCCGCTGGGCGTGCTGGCGCTGGGGGCGGTGTTCTCGGGGATGCTGTGGTATGGCAGCTTCTTCGGCGATCATGACAAGGTGACGCGCTTCTTCGGGATGCCCCAGCACCACGCCGAGGCCAGCGACGCCCATGGCGAGACCCCGGCAGAAGACACCCACGCCGAGGCCGACATGGCGCATGCGGCGCCCGCGGCCGAGCACGGGGTGGCCGAACACGCCGAGCCCGAGCACCACGCGGCGGCCGCGCTGGTGGCCAAGGCGCCCCAGGGCGCGATCTTCATGGCCCCTGACAACCATGTCATGGACGACGCCCACCACGCGCCCCAATGGGTCAAGGCGGCGCCGTTCCTGGCCATGCTGACGGGGCTGTCCATCGCCTGGCTGTTCTACATCCGGGTGCCGCAACTGCCCGGCCAGCTGGCCCGTGCGCTGCCCTGGGCTTACCGCTTCCTGCTCAACAAGTGGTATTTCGACGAGATCTACGACATCGTCTTCGTGCGCACGGCGCGCAATGTCGGGGCCTTCCTGTGGAAGATGGGCGACCGCGCGACCATCGACGGCTTCATCAACGGGCTGTCATTGTCGGTGGTGCCCTGGCTGACCCGCTTTGCCGGGCGCATCCAGTCCGGCTACGTCTATCATTATGCCTTCGCCATGGTCATCGGGATCGTCTTCCTGATGGGCTGGGTCGTGCTCTCGGGCCGTATGTGAGGGGGCGGCGCACATGGACAACCTTCTTTCCATCGTCACCTTCCTGCCGCTGGTCGCGGCGCTGATCCTGGCGGTCGGGCTGCGCGGCAACGATCCGGCGGCGCAGCGCAATGCCAAGCGGCTGGCGCTGACCGCGACCACGGCCACCTTCCTCGCGTCGCTTTTCGTGCTGGCGGGCTTTGACCCGTCGAACACGGGCTTCCAGTTCGTCGAGGAAGGCACCTGGATCCTGGGCCTGAAATACAAGCTGGGCGTCGACGGGATCTCGGTCCTGTTCGTGATGCTGACCACGGCGCTGATGCCGCTGACGATCTGGTCGGCCTGGAACGTGACCGAGCGCGTCAAGGAATACATGATCGCGTTCCTGGTCCTCGAGACGCTGATGATCGGCGTCTTCGTCGCCCTCGACATGGTGCTGTTCTACCTGTTCTTCGAGGCGGGCCTGATCCCGATGTTCCTGATCATCGGGATCTGGGGCGGCAAGGAGCGCATCTACGCGGCCTTCAAGTTCTTTCTCTATACCTTCCTTGGCTCGGTGCTGATGCTGGTGGCCATGGTGGCGATGTATCTCGACGCCGGCACCACCGATATCGCCCAGCTTCTGGGCCATCAGTTCCCGGCCGATCCGATCAGCTTTGGCGGGCTGACGCTGGCGGGCGGGATGCAGACGCTGCTGTTCCTGGCCTTCCTGGCCAGCTTTGCGGTCAAGATGCCGATGTGGCCGGTCCACACCTGGCTGCCCGACGCCCACGTGCAGGCGCCCACCGCGGGCTCGGTCGTGCTGGCGGCGGTGCTGCTGAAGATGGGGGGCTATGGCTTCCTGCGCTTCAGCCTGCCGATGTTCCCGCTGGGCGCGCAGGAGATGTCGGGCTTCGTGCTGGCCCTGTCCGCCATCGCCATCGTCTATACTTCGCTCGTGGCGCTGGCGCAGACCGACATGAAGAAGCTGATCGCCTATTCGTCGGTGGCGCATATGGGCTATGTGACCATGGGCATCTTTGCCGCCAACCAGCAGGGTATCGACGGCGCCATCTTCCAGATGCTCAGCCACGGCTTCGTGTCGGGCGCGCTGTTCCTGATCGTCGGCGTGATCTATGACCGCATGCACACCCGCGAGATCGCGGCCTATGGCGGCCTCGTGAACCGGATGCCGGTCTATGCGCTGGTGTTCATGTTCTTCACCATGGCCAATGTGGGCCTGCCGGGCACCTCGGGCTTCGTGGGCGAGTTCCTGACCATCGTCGGCGTCTTCCAGGTGTCGACCTGGATCGCGGCCATCGCCGCCACCGGGGTGATCCTGTCGGCCTCCTATGCGCTGTGGCTCTATCGCCGCGTCGTCTTCGGCGAGCTGATCAAGGAAAGCCTCAAGGCCATCACCGACATGGACCGCCGCGAGAAGGCGATCTTCGCGCCGCTCATTGCGATGACGCTGCTTCTGGGCGTCTATCCGCGGGCGGTGACCGATTACATCGGGCCATCGGTGGCGCAGCTTGTCGCCGATTACGCCGCCGCCACCGGCGCGCAGCTCTAAGGGAGAAACACGATGACTTCTGCCGATTTCTCCGTGATCTGGCCGGAACTTCTGCTGGCGCTGGCCGCGATGGTCGGGCTTCTGGTCGGTGTCTGGACCGGCAAGGACCGCACCACCGCCACGCTTCTTTGGGGCGCGGTCGGGCTGATGGTGGCGCTGGGGGTGGTGCTGGGCTTCACCTCCTGGGAGCCGCGGATGGCCTTCGGGGGTCTTTTCGTCGATGACGGTTTCGCCCGCTTTGCCAAGGTGACGGTGCTCTTCTCGGCGGCGGCCGTTCTGGCGATGAGCGTCGATTACCTCAAGCGGCGCGACCTGATGCGCTTCGAATATCCGATCCTGATCGTGCTGGCCGTGGTCGGCATGATGATGATGGTCTCGGCCGCCGATCTGATGTCGCTCTATCTCGGGCTCGAACTGCAATCGCTGGCGCTCTATGTCGTGGCCGCGCTGCGCCGCGACAGCCTGAAATCCTCTGAAGCGGGCCTCAAGTATTTCGTGCTGGGGGCGCTGTCCTCGGGGCTTCTGCTCTATGGCGCGTCGCTGACCTATGGCTTTGCCGGCACCACCTCGTTTGCGGGCATCCTGAGCGTTCTCGACGAAGGTCCGATGCCGATCGGGCTTCTCTTCGGGCTGGTGTTCCTGATCACCGGGCTTGCGTTCAAGGTCTCGGCGGTGCCCTTCCACATGTGGACCCCCGATGTCTATGAAGGCGCGCCGACCCCGGTCACCGCCTTCTTCGCCACCGCGCCCAAGGTTGCGGCCATTGCACTGATCGCGCGGCTGACCTTCGACGGCTTCGGCATCGCGGCCGACGAATGGGGGCAGGTCATCGCCTTCCTGGCGGCGGCCTCGGTGGTGCTGGGCGCCATTGCCGCCATCGGACAGACCAACATCAAGCGCCTGATGGCCTATTCCTCGATCGGGCACATGGGCTTTGCGCTGATGGGCCTGGCTGCGGGCAATGTCTTCGGCGTGCAGGCGATGCTGCTCTACATGGCGATCTATGTCGGCATGAACATCGGCACCTTCGCCTTCATCCTGTCGATGGAGCGCGACGGCCAGCCGGTGACCGATATCTCTTCGCTGAACTTCTATGCGCGGCGCCAGCCGCTGCGGGCGCTGGCGCTGCTGGTTCTGCTGTTCAGCCTGGCGGGCGTGCCGCCGATGCTGGGCTTCTTTGCCAAGTTCGGCGTTCTGAAGGCCGCGGTCGAAGCGCATCTCTACTGGCTGGCGATCATCGGCGTGCTGTCGTCGGTGGTGGGCGCCTTCTACTATATCCGCATCGTCTACTACATGTATTTCGGCACCGAGACCGAGCCGCTGGACCGCCGCATGACCGCGGTGCAATGGGGCCTGCTGATGGCGTCGGCGCTGGTGATGGTGGCGGGTGTGGTGAACCTGGTCGGCATCGAGGGCGCGGCACAGGCCGCGGCGGCCTCTCTTGTCCGGTAAGCCGGAGATGCCCGGAACGGAAGACGGGAAGGGGGGCGCGGCCGCGTCCCCCTGCGCCCCATCCGTGGGGGACGCGCTGCCGCCCGCCGCACCCTGGCCGGCCGATACCGGCTGCACGGTTCTGGCGCGGGTCGACAGCACCATGGCCGAGGCCACGCGCCGGCTGCCGACGCTGGCCGGGCCGGAATGGATCCTGGCGCTGCGTCAGGAGGCCGGGCGGGGCCGGCAGGGCCGTGGCTGGGCCGATCCGCCGGGCAATTTCGCCGCCACCCATGTCTTTCGCCCGGCGCAGGGGCTGCCCGAGCGCGCGCTCTTTTCCTTTGTCGCGGCGCTGGCGCTTGACAATGCGCTGCGCGATCTGGGGGTGCCGGCGGCGCGGCTGTCGATCAAATGGCCCAATGACGTGCTGCTGGACGGGGGCAAGCTGGCGGGCATCTTGCTGGAAGGGGCGGGCGATCACCTGTCGATCGGCTTTGGCGTGAACCTGGCGCATGCGCCCGATCCGGCGGACCTGGTGCCGGGGCTGCATCCGCCCGTGGCGCTGGCCGCGGCGACGGGCGTTCGGGTGCCGCCCGAGGATCTGCTGGCGCGGCTGGCCCCGGCCTTTGCCCGCTGGCGCGCGCAACTCGACGATTACGGCTTCGGCCCGATCCGCACCGCCTGGCTGGCGCGCGCCGCGCGGCTGGGGGCCGAGATCCGCGCCCGCACCGCCCGCGAGGAATGGCGGGGCACCTTCGAAACCATTGACGCCACCGGCGCGCTGGTCTTGAAGACCGCGCAGGGCACGCGGACGATCCCCGCGGCGGATGTGTTCTTCTGAGGGGGCGGCATGCTTCTGTGCATCGATTGTGGCAATACCAACACCGTCTTTTCGGTCTGGAACGGCGAGGAATTCGCCGCCACCTGGCGCATCGCCACCGACCACCGGCGCACGGCGGATGAATATTTCGTCTGGCTGTCCACGCTGATGACCCTGCGCGGGCTGGTGCTGCCGATCACCGACACGATCATCTCGTCGACCGTGCCGCGGGTCGTGTTCAACCTGCGCGTCCTGTGCAACCGCTATTTCGACTGTCGCCCGCTGGTCGTGGGCAAGCCCGAATGCGCGCTGCCCGTGGCCCCGCGCGTCGATCAGGGCACGACCGTCGGCCCGGACCGGCTGGTCAACACGGTCGCGGGCTTTGACCGGCACGGCGGCGACCTGATCGTGGTGGATTTCGGCACCGCCACCACCTTCGACGTCATCGACACCGACGGCGCCTATATCGGCGGCGTGATCGCGCCGGGCGTGAACCTGTCGCTCGAGGCGCTGCACATGGCGGCCGCGGCCTTGCCGCATGTCGATGTGACGCGGCCGCAGGCGGCAATCGGCACGAATACCGTCGCCTGCATCCAGTCGGGGGTGTTCTGGGGCTATATCGGGCTTGTCGAGGGTATCGTGCGCCAGATAAGGATCGAGCGGGATCGCCCGATGCGGGTGATCGCCACCGGGGGGCTTGCGCCCCTGTTCGACCAGGGCTTCGATCTGTTCGACGCGGTCGATGACGATCTGACGATGCACGGGCTGGTGCTGATCCATCGGTTCAATCAGGAGGGGGGCCACGCGCAATGAGCACGTCACGGCTGATCTATCTGCCTTTGGGCGGCGCCGGCGAGATCGGCATGAATGCCTATGTCTACGGCTATGGCCCCGAGGGGCGCGAGCGGCTGATCCTGGTGGATCTGGGCGTGACCTTCCCCGACATGGACACGACGCCCGGTGTGGATCTGATCCTGCCCGACATCACCTGGCTGGCCGAGAATGCCGACCGGCTGGAGGCGATCTTCATCACCCACGGCCACGAGGACCACGTGGGCGCGCTGGGGCATCTGTGGTCGCGCCTCAAGGCGCCGGTCTTCGCGCGCCCCTTCACCGCGGCGCTGGCGCGCATGAAGCTGGACGAGGCCGGCCATGACGGCAGCGACATCGTCGAGGAGGTGAACCCCCGCCCCGAGGTGATCGAGGCCGGCCCCTTCAACGTGCAATATGTCCCCGTCAGCCATTCGATCCCCGAAAGCTCGGCGCTGGTCATCGACACGCCGGCGGGCCGCATCGTGCACACGGGCGATTTCAAGCTTGATGGCAACCCGGTCGTGGGCGAGCCCTTCGACCCGCTGGCCTGGAACGAGATCGCGCAGGAGGCGGGCGGCGTGCGCATCCTGGTCTGCGATTCGACCAATATCTTCAGCCCGACGCCCGGCCGCTCGGAAGCGACGCTGGCCGGCCCGCTCAAGGAATTCATCGCCGGGGCCTCGGGGATGGTGGTGGCGACCACCTTTGCGTCGAACGTGGCGCGACTGAAGTCGCTGGCCGAGGCCGGCCATGCCGCGGGCCGGTCGGTCTGCATGATGGGCCGGGCGATGAAGAAGATGCTGAACGCCGCCTTCGAAAGCGGTGTGCTGACGCAATTCCCGCCGATCATCACCCCCGAGGATGCCGCCCATGTGGCGCGCGACAACCTGATGCTGATCGTCACCGGCAGCCAGGGCGAACGCCGCGCGGCTTCGGCGCAATTGTCGCGCGGGCGCTATCTGGGCCTTGAGATGAAGGAGGGCGACACCTTCCTGTTCTCGTCCAAGACCATCCCCGGCAACGAACGCGACGTGATCCGCATCATGAATGCCTTTTCCGAGATGGGCGTCGAGGTGGTGGACGACCGTGGCGGGCTCTATCACGTGTCGGGGCATGCCAACCGTCCCGATCTGGAGGCCGTGCACGAGCTGTTGGCGCCCAAGATCCTGATCCCGATGCATGGCGAACACCGCCACCTGCGCCAGCATGCGCGCGTGGCCGCGGCCAAGGGCATCGTGTCCGAAGTTGCCACCAACGGCAGCATGCTGGACCTGTCGGGCCCGCGCCCCGAGGTGGTGGAATATATCGAGACCGGCCGCACCTATCTGGACGGCACCGTTCTGGTCGGTGCGCTGGACGGGGTGGTGCGCAACCGTCTGCGCATGGCGATGGGCGGGCATGTGCTGGTGACCGCCATCCTCGACGAGAACGACCAGCCGCTGGGCGAGGCCTGGGTCGAGCTGATGGGGCTGGCCGAGCGCGGCCGCACCGGCGCCGATCTGGCCGAGCTGATCGAATCCGAGCTGACCGAGTTCCTTGACCGCGCCAACGACAAGGTGCTGGCCTCGGATGAGAAGCTCGACGATTCGATCCGCCGCATCGTGCGGCAGGTGACGATGGAAGAGATCGGCAAGAAACCCGAGGTGACCGTGGTCGTCAGCCGGTTGATGGCCGACTGACCCGGCCCCGATCCTGCCCGGTCCCGACTTTGTCCGGTCCCGGTTCCGGGGGCGCCGATCCCGAGCGCCGTCCAGATCTGGACCCCGGTCCCCGGCAGCAAAAAGGCCCGCTTGCGCGGGCCTTCTTCTTTTGTGCTCGGTCGCCGGGGGCGGAGGGGGCTCACGCCGGGGCGAGGGGCTCAGAACAGCTCTGCGCCCGGCCGTGCGGAATGCTTGAGCAGCCCCATCACATAGCCCGCCACCGAACGGAAGGCGATCAGGTCCAGGCCGCCATCGACCCGCCAGAACGCCACCGCCGTCTGTGCGGCGCGGGTGCGGCGGATCTCGCCTTGGGGCAGGGTGGGCAGATCGACCGGGCAGAGCTTCATCAGCACCTGATCGGCCTTCTCGCCGCGGATCGAGAAGCGCACGCGCGCATCCGACACGTCGAGCACCATCGCATGTTCGCCCCCCAGCGCCTGGGCCAGCTGTTGCGTGATCGCGGCTGCCCGGTCGCGCGGGCAGAACAGCATCAGCTCGTCGGGCGACATCCAGCCCAGTTCCAGATCGCCCGCGCTGAGGATCGCGCGGCGGCCGGGCACCGAAAGGCCAAGGCCCCCCAGCGCCTGCGCCAGCCCCGCCGAGGCGAGATCGGCGCGGATCTGCACCATGCCGCACAGGCCGGTTTCGGTGATCTCGGCAAAGCCTTCGAAACGGGCGCCGTTCAGGGCCGATACCATGTCAGACATCGAGCTTCTCCCCCTTGGGATCATAGAACACCGGCGAGACGATGCGGGCGGTCACCTCCTTGCCGTCGGCATTGAAGATGATCTCCTCGCCCATCCGGTCGGGACCGTTATGGACCAGCCCCATGGCGATGCCGCGCTTGAGCGTCGGCGAATAGTAGCTGGAGGTGATCCGGCCCTGCGTGTTGCGCTGGCGGTTGGCGTTCTCGCCCGGGGCCGGCGCGATGGCGCATTCGGGGATGACCGACCCGTCCAGGCTTTCCAGACCGACCAGTTTCCAGCGGTCGGGGCTGGCCATGAAGCTGCGCTGATGCGCGCGCTTGCCCAGGAAGTCGGCCTTCTTCTTCGACAGCGCCCAGTTCAGCCCCAGATCCTGCGGGATCACGGTGCCGTCGGTTTCGTCGCCGATCATGATGAAGCCCTTTTCGGCGCGCAGGACGTGCAGGGCCTCGGTGCCATAGGGGCGGATATCGAAGGCCTTGCCGGCCTCGAGGAGCCGCGACCACAGCGCCATCCCCTGCGAGGTGGGCACCGCGATCTCGAAGCCCAGTTCCCCCGAGAACGAGATCCGGTAGATCCGCGCGTCAAAGCCCCCGAGCGGCCCGGCCGTCCAGGACATGTGCGGCAGCGCCTCGCGCGAGACATCGACGCCGCCCAGCGCCTCGAGCACCTTGCGGGCGTTCGGGCCGGCCACCGCCACCTGGGCATAGGCTTCGGTGACATTGGCGGTCCAGACCTTCCAGTCCCACCATTCGCACTGGAGCCAATCCTCCATGTGGGCGTGGATCGCCTCGGCGCCGCCGGTGGTGGTGTGGCACAGCCAGGTGTCCTCGGACAGGCGGGCGACCACGCCGTCGTCCATCAGGAAGCCGTTTTCCGAGCACATCAGCCCGTAACGGCATTTCCCGACCGCCAGCGTCGACATCATGTTGGTGTAGATCATGTCGAGGAAGCGGCCCGCGTCGGGGCCCTTGACGATGATCTTGCCCAGCGTCGAGGCGTCGAGCATGCCGACCGAGTTGCGCACGGCCAGAACCTCGCGCTCGATCGCCGCGGAATGCGGCTCGGCCTTGCCGGGGTAGCAATAGGGCCGCCGCCACTGGCCGACGGGTTCCCAATGCGCGCCCTGGTCCTCGTGCCAGGCATCCATCGCGGTGCGGCGCAGCGGCTGGAAGATCTCGCCGCGGGCCTCGCCGGCGATGGCGCCGAAACCGATCGGGGTATAGGGCGGGCGGAAGGTGGTCGTGCCCGTGGCCGGGATCGGCTGATCGAGGGCCTGCGACAGGATCGCCAGGCCGTTGATGTTGCTCAGCTTGCCCTGATCGGTGGCCATGCCCAGCGTGGTATAGCGCTTGGCGTGTTCGACCGATTGATAGCCCTCGCGCGCGGCCAGCTGGATGTCCGACACCTTCACGTCGTTCTGGAAGTCGAGCCACATCTTGGCGCGCAGATGCGGGCCGGCCTCGGCGGGGGTGACCCAGACGGGCTGGATCGGCTCCTCGGCCGGGGTCTCGACCTGCGGGGCCGCGCTCATGGCCGAAGCCAGGCAGGCGTCAAGCCTGAGCGCACCGGCAGCCGCGCCGACGCATTGCGCCATGGCCTTGCCGTCGGCGCCCAGCGGGGGCTTGTCGGGATCGGGGGCGAAGAAGGCGGCCTCGGTGTCCCAGGCCAGCTTGCCGCCGCAATGCGACCACAGGTGCACGGTCGGCGACCAGCCGCCCGACATGGCCACCGCATCGCAGGGGATGCGCTCGAGCCAGGCTTCGCCGCGGCTTTCGTGGCGGCAGAGCGCGATGCCCTTGACCTGCTTGCTGCCCAGAACCTTGGCGATGGAATGGCCGGGCAGAATGCGCACGCCGCGGTCGCGCACGGCCTGGACCAGCGGGCCGTTGGGGGTCTTGCGCAGGTCGAGAATGGCGGGAATGGCGATCCCGGCATCCAGCGCGACCAGCGCGGTGCGATAGGCGTCGTCGTTGTTGGTCAGGATCACGATGCGCTTGCCGGGGCTGACGGCCCAGTTGACGATATAGTCGCGCACCGCGCTGGCCAGCATGACGCCGGGGCGGTCGTTGCCGGGGAAGGACAGCGGCCGTTCCAGCGCGCCGGCGGCCACGATGACCTTGCCCGCCCGCATCCGCCACAGCCGCTGGCGCGGCAGATCGGCGCCGGGGGTGGTGTCGGCCACGCTTTCGAGCGCGATCAGATGGGCGTGATCGTGCAGGCCCGCGGCCAGCATACGCGTGCGCAGCGTGACATTGGGCAGGGCCTCCAGCTCGGCCAGGGCCGCCTTGACCCAGGCCTCGGGTGCCAGACCGTCGATGGTGGCCCCGTCGGCTTCGGCATCGACCACCGCGCGCCCGCCCCAATGCGGGGTCTGTTCCAGCACCCAGACGCGGGCGCCGGCACGGCCATGTTCGAGCGCCGCGGCAAGGCCCGCGACGCCGCCGCCGACGATGATCACATCGGCGAAGGCATAGGCTTGTTCATAGCTGTCGGGGTCGGCCTCGGTCGGGGCCGGGCCCAGCCCCGCCGAGCGGCGGATGATCGGCTCGAAGAGTTTTTCCCAGGACCGGCCGGCCATGAAGGTCTTGTAGTAGAAGCCCGCCGGCATGAAGGCCGAAAGCCGGTCGTTGATGGCCAGAAGGTCAAGCCCGAGGCCCGGCCAGCGGTTCTGCGAGCGCGCCTCGGCGCCGTCGAAGGCCTCGGTCGTGGTGGTGCGCAGGTCGGGTTCCATGCGCGCCCGCCCGCCCAGCGTGACGAGGGCGTTGGGTTCCTCGGCGCCGGCGGCGACGGGGCCGCGGGGGCGGTGATACTTGAACGAGCGGCCTTGCAGGACGTGGCCCGCGCCCAGAAGCGCCGAGGCCAGCGTGTCGCCCGGATGGGCGGGGATGCGGCGTCCGTCGAAACAGAAGGTGATGTCGCGCGCGCGGTCGATCAGGCGGCCGCCCCGGTCGAGGCGCGTGATGCGGCGGGTCATTGCCAGCCCTCCCAGGTCGGAATGGCCGCGCGGATCGTTTCGATCAGATCGGCGGGCGGTTCGGTGGTTTGTGCGGGGTAGGTTCCGAAGACCTGCCAGCTGACCGAATGGCGCGCGGCGATGAACCATTTGCCGCAGCCATGGGCGTGGCGCCAGCGTTCGAAGACGACGCCCTTGGGGTTCTTGCGGGCGAAGA
This sequence comes from Phaeovulum vinaykumarii, assembly GCF_900156695.1. Lineage (GTDB taxonomy): Bacteria > Pseudomonadota > Alphaproteobacteria > Rhodobacterales > Rhodobacteraceae > Bieblia_A > Bieblia_A vinaykumarii. The sequence goes on along the minus strand of NZ_FTOM01000001.1, from coordinate 256,452 downwards.
GATAGGATTCGAATTCGGCATCCGTGGCGTCGGGGCCGGCGCGCCGGAGATGGGCTTCGCCGCCCGGCGTCAGTTCGGTTTCCTCGGCGGTGACGCCGCAATGGGGACAGGTCAGTCTCAGCATGTCTGCGGACCTTTCGGGTGTGGGGCGCCGGGGGCTCTGCCCCCGGACCCCCGGGATATTTGGACCAGATCGAAGACGGCAGCGGGTCGGGCGGGGCGGGTGCGCATCAATGCGCCACCCCGGCGGCGACGGATTCGTCGATGAAGCGGCCTTCGCGGAAGCGCTCGAGGCCGAAATCGGCCGCCAGCGGGCCGGGTTCGCCATTGGCGACCAGTTCGGCCATCGCCCAGCCCGAGCCGGGAATGGCCTTGAAGCCGCCGGTGCCCCAGCCGCAGTTGATGAAGATGTTGCCCACCGGGGTCTTCGACAGGATCGGCGAGCGGTCGCCGGTCATGTCGACGATGCCGCCCCATTGGCGCAGCATGCGCAGCCGAGAGATCGGCGGGAAGGTTTCGATCAGGGCGCGGATGGTTTCCTCGACATGCTGCCAGGAGCCCCGCTGGGAATAGTTGACGAAACCGTCGGTGCCGCCGCCGATGACCAGTTCGCCCTTGTCGGACTGGCTGAGGTAGCCGTGCACGGTATTGGCCATGACGACGACGTCGATCATCGGCTTGATCGGTTCGGAGACCAGCGCCTGGAGCGCCATGGATTCGACCGGCAGCCGGAAGCCGGCCTTTTCGGCCATGACCGAGGAATGGCCCGCCACGACGATGGCGAGTTTCTTGCAGCCGATCGTGCCGCGGGTGGTCTCGACCTCGGAGACCTGGCCGTTTTCGGAGCGGATCGCGGTGACTTCGCAGTTTTGCAGGATGTGCATGCCCATGGCCGCGCAGCCGCGGGCATAGCCCCAGGCGACCGCGTCATGGCGCGCGGTGCCGCCGCGTTCCTGCAACAGCGCGCCCAGCACCGGGTAGCGCGGCCCGTGCAGGTTGATCATGGGCACGAGGTCCTTGACCTCCTGTGGACCGATCCAGCGGGTTTCGATGCCTTGCAGGTCGTTGGCGTTGACGGTGCGCTTGTAGCCGCGCACCTCGTGTTCGGTCTGCGCCAGCATCAGCAGGCCGCGGGGGCTGAACATGACGTTGTAGTTCAGGTCGCGGCTGAGCCCTTCGTAAAGGCTGCGGGCCTTCTCGTAGATGGCCGACGAGGGATCCTGGAGATAGTTCGACCGGATGATGGTCGTGTTGCGGCCGGTGTTGCCGCCGCCCAGCCAACCCTTCTCGATCACCGCCACATTGGTGATGCCGAAATTCTTGCCCAGATAATAGGCCGTCGCCAGCCCGTGACCGCCGGCACCTACCACGATCACGTCATAACGCGGTTTGGGTGTGGGGGCGGGCCAGGCCCGTTCCCATCCCTCATGATAGCGCATTGCCTCGCGGGCGATGGCGAAAACCGAATAACGTCTCATGCCCCGCACTCCTGTTGCGCGCCGATTCCCCGGCCTGTTCCTTTCTGATGCCCCCCGTTTTCAGGCTCAACCACGCGACAAGCGGCAGATCACGGAAAAATGCGACATCGCATGGCATATGGGCAGGATGTGCATGACAGCGGGGGCTTTCGCCTGCCGGGTTGGCAGCCTAAATGAAAGGCAGGAAGGGGAGGGCGCATGAGTTTCTGGATCCTCACCGCCGCGGGCGCGGCGATCGTGACATTGGCGATGGCGCTGGCGGTGCTGCGCGGGGCACGCCGCGGGCTGCGCGGCGAAGAGGCCGAGGCCTCGGCCGATGACGGAACCGACCAGCAGATCTACCGCGATCAGCTGGCCGAGATCGCGCGCGATCTCGAGCGCGGCGTGATCGGCGCCGAGGAGGCCGAGCGCGCGCGTATCGAGGTCTCGCGCCGGCTGCTCGAGGCGGCGCGGCGGGGCCCGGCCCGGCTGGGTGCGGCACCGCGGGGCGCCAATCTGGCGCTGGCGGTGGTGGGCGTGGCGGCTCTGGGCGGGGTCTTTGCGCTTTATTCGCGCATGGGCGCGCCCGATTTCCCCGACCAGCCGATGGCGGCGCGGCTGGATCTGGCCGAGATGCTCTATACCAACCGTCCCGATCAGGCCGCCGCCGAGGCCGAGGCGGCCGCCATGCGGCCCGCCGCGCCCGAGCCCGACGCGGAATTCGCCGCGCTGATGGAGCGGCTGCGCGCGGCGGTGGCCGAGCGGCCCAACGACCCCGAGGGGCTTGCCCTTCTGGCGCGCAACGAGGCGAGCCTGGGCGATTACCACGCGGCCTGGCAGGCGATGCGGCGTCTGGTGGCGATCAAGGGCGATCAGGCGACGGCCGAGGATTACGCGCAGATGGCCGAATTGATGGTGGTGGCGGCGGGCGGCGTTGTCACCCCCGAGGCCGAAGCCGAGCTGCGCCACGCGCTGGAGCGTGACCCCGCAAACCAGAGCGCGCGTTATTTCATGGGCCTGCTGATGGTGCAGAACGGCCGTCCCGATCGGGCCTTCCCGGTCTGGGCGCGGCTTCTGGACGAAGGCCCCGAGGAGGCGCCGTGGATCCGCTCGATCCGCACCGGTATCCGCGATCTGGCCTGGCTTGCCGGCGAAACCGACTATACCCCGCCGCCGGTGCGCCAGACCGGCCCGTCGCGGGCGGATCTGGACCGCGTGGCGTCGCTGCCGCCCGAGGCGCGCGGCCAAGCGCTGGGCCCTGCGCTTCAGGCGCTGGGGGCCAAGCTGGCCAATACCGGCGGCACCGCCGAGGATTGGGCGCGGCTGCTGGCCGGCATGCTGATCCTGGGCGAGGAGGATCGCGCGCGCGCCATGTGGGACGAGGCGCAGGGTGTCTTTGCCGAACGCCCCGAGGATCTGGCGCGCATCCGTGCCGAGGCGCTGCGCGGCGGTCTCGAGGCCCCGCGGGATGGCGAGGCGGTGCCCCCGCCCTTTGGCGCGCGCGCGCTGCCCGGCCCCGATGCCGCCGCGGTCGAGGCCGCCGGCGAGATGTCCGAGGCCGATCGTCAGGCGATGATCGCCGGCATGGTCGAGGGGCTGGAAGCGCGGCTGATGCGCGACGGCGGCAGCCCGGCGGAATGGGCGCGGCTGATGCGGGCGCTGGGGGTGCTGGGCGACGGCGATCGCGCGCGCGCGGCCCTGGCCCGCGCCGCCGAGACGCTGGACCCGGCCGCGCTGGCCGAGCTGCGCGCCGCGGGGGCCGCGGCGGGGTTCGAACTGGGTGACGGTGCCTCGGCCGGGGGCGCCTCGGGCGGAACCGTCTCGGGTGGGGGCGCGCAATGATCTGCGCCACGATCGAGGAATTCGCCGCCCAACTGCCTCGCGCGGGCGCGATCCTGGGGCTGGATCTGGGGACCAAGACCATTGGCGTTGCGGTCTCGGACGGGCTGCGCGGCATCGCAACCCCGCTCAGCACGATCAAGCGCAAGAAGTTCGGGCTGGACGCGGCGGCCATGCTGGAGATCGCGCGCGGGCGCGATGCGGTCGGGCTGGTGCTGGGGCTGCCCTTCAACATGGACGGAAGCGAGGGGCCGCGCTGTCAGGCGACGCGGGCCTTTGCGCGCAATCTTCAGCCGCTGACCGATCTGCCGGTGGCCTTCTGGGACGAACGGCTGTCCACTGTTGCGGCCGAACGCGCGCTGCTCGAGGCCGATACCTCGCGCGCGCGGCGGGCCGATGTCATCGACCATGTGGCGGCGGGCTTCATCCTTCAGGGGCTTCTGGACCGGCTGGCCTATCTGGGGGCGGGGCGATGAGCCCGCGCGGCCCCTTGGAGGGGGCTGGGGCGGGGGATGTCGACAGCCCCTGCGTCAAGCTCTGCACCATCCACCCCGAGACCCGGCTGTGCCTGGGCTGCAAGCGCACGATCGAGGAAATCGGCGCCTGGCGCGACCTGAGCCCCGAGGCCCGGCGCAAGATCATGGCGGAATTGCCCGCGCGCGTGGCCGAGCCCCGCAGCCGTCGCGGCGGTGCCGCGGCCCGGCGGGCGCGCGCCAGGGGGGACGGGGCCGAATAGGCGCCCTGGGCCGAGCCCGGGTCTGGGGGGCCGAGCAAGCGACCGGGGGGGCACACCCGCTCAGCCGGTCTTCGGAAAGACGAAGCAGCGATCGCGCCGGATCATCAGCCACAGCGCCTGTCCCGGCCGGGGCAGGAAGACATTGGGCACGACCGCCTTCAGGATCGAGCCGTCGTGGTCCATGCGGAACTCGACCAGGCTCTCGCGGCCCATGAAGCGCGCCCGCGCCACCACGCCGCGCGCGGCGGTGCCGGTTTCCGGCGTGGGGTCGGGGCCGCGCCCGCCGCGGTCGAGGTCGATGCGGATATGCTGCGGGCGGATGACGATCTCGACCTCGGTGCCGTCGGGCAGGCCGGGGGTCAGAAAGGTGCCGAAGGCGGTTTCGGTCAGCGCGCCGCGCACCCGCCCGGTCAGGATGTTGACATCCGAGAAGAAGGCCGCCGCCGCCCGGTCCACCGGCGCGTTGTAGATGTTGTAGGGCGCGCCGCGCTGCACGATCCGCCCGCCGCGCATCAGCAGGATCTGGTCGGCCATGCGCATGGCCTCGCCGGGTTCGTGCGTGACCAGAAGGACCGCGGTCCCCTCGTCCTTGAGCAGCGACAGCGTCTCGTCGCGGATGTCGTCGCGCAGCCGCTCGTCCAGCCCCGAGAAGGGCTCGTCCATCAACAGGATGCGCGGCCGCGGCGCCAGCGCGCGGGCCAGCGCCACGCGCTGTTGCTCGCCCCCCGACAGCGCATGGGGATAGCTGTCGATGTGATGGGCCAGATGCACGCGTTCGAGCAGCTCGGCCGCGCGGCGGCGGCGGGCTGCGGCCGGGCCGGTCAGCCCGAAGGCCACGTTTTGCACGACCGACAGATGCGGGAACAGCGCGAAATCCTGGAACATCAGCCCGATGCGCCGGCGCTCGGGCGGGATGCGGAAGACCGTGTCGCAGACCAGCGCGCCGTCGACGAGGATGCGCCCCTCGTCCTGCATCTCGACCCCGGCGATGATGCGCAAGGTGGTGGACTTGCCGCAGCCCGACGGGCCCAGCAGACAGGCGACCTCGCCCGCGGGGACGTCAAAGGACACGTCATCGACCACGCGCCGCCCGTCGAAGATGCGGGCGAGATGTTCGACCGTCAGGCGCGGGGGCGGCGGGGGCGGCGGCGCCGTGGTGCGGGCGGCGGCCGAGGCCGCGGGCAGGGGGCTGCTGTCGGGCACGCGGGTTATCCGATCATTTCAGTCGGTGAAGGGATAACAGCCCCCCGGCCCCTGTGCAACTCTGTCGCAGGGCGCGCGGAATGTCTCAGAGCGTGATATTCGTCGTTCCGCCATCGACCAGGATGTTCTGGCCCACGATGAAGCGCGCAGGCTCGCCGCACAGGAAGGCGCAGATCGCCCCGAAATCGCGCGGATCGCCATAGCTGCGGGCCGGGATCGTCTCCATCCGGCGGCGGGCGACCTCGGCCATGGTGATGCCTTCGGCTGCGGCCACGCGCGTATCCAGCGCGGTGGCGCGGTCGGTCGCATGCAGCCCCGGCAGCACGTTGTTGATGGTGACGCCCTGCGCCGCCACCTGCCGCGCCACGCCGGCGACAAAGCCCGTCAGCCCCGCGCGCGCGGTGTTCGACAGGCCCAGTTCCGGGATCGGCGCGCGCACCGATTGCGAGGTGATGTTGACCACGCGCCCCCAGCGCCGTTCGAGCATGCCGGGCAGGACCGCCTGCATCAGGAAGATGGGGGTCAGCATGTTGGCCTCGATCGCGGCCTGAAGGTCGGCGCGCGCCCAGTCGGCCCAGTGGCCGGGGGGTGGGCCGCCGGCATTCGTCACCAGGATGTCTATGTCGCCCGCCTGCGCCAGAACCTCGGCGCGGCCGGTGTCGGTGGTGATGTCGGCCGCGATCGGGGTGACGGGCACGCCGAAGCGGTCGCGGATCTCGGAGGCGGTGCGCTCCAGCGCCTCGGCCCCGCGCGCGTTCAGCACGATCCCCACGCCGGCCTCGGCCAGTGCCAGCGCCGCCCCGCGCCCCAGGCCCTTCGATCCCGCGCAGACCAGCGCGCGGCGTCCCGCAATCCCCAGATCCATCTCGTGCAGCCTTTCCGTTGCAGCCCGGCACGGGCCTTCCCTTGACCTTGGGCCAACCTTGCCCTTAACCAAGGCGAGGATAGCGCCCGCCAGCATAGGGCCTTCGCCCCGCCGGACGCCAGAGCGCGCGTGCCGATCCCGGCCGCCGATGACGGAGACCACCATGACGGATGCCCTTCCCGGTCAGGCTGCCCATGTCTTTCCGGCCGATCTGATCTGGGTCGTGACGGGCGCCAACCAGGGCGACGGCCTGGGCCTGCCCGAGGATTGCGAGACCGGCGATCTCTATCAGCTCGAGCGCGGGGCCGAGCCTTTGCGGCTGATGCTGGCCCCGGCCGAAGGCGGCGCGCGGCTGGCGGCGGGGTCCGAATTCGGCCGGCCCGGCGATGCGGTCAGCCTGCGCGCGCGCCATGTGCTGATGGCGCCCGACGGCGACATGATCGACGTGCTGATGATCGTGCACGAGCCGGAATCGACGCTCTATGCGCTGCCGCTGTCGCCGATGGCGCCGCGGGTCGATTATACGCTGATCGAAAGCCTCGAAGACCCCGGCGAGGTGCGCCTGGCCGATCTGGTCTGCGTGGCCTTCACCACCGGCACGATGATCACCATGGCCAGCGGCGCCCAGCGCCCGATCGAAAGCCTTGGGCCCGGCGACCGGGTGCTGACCCGCGATTCCGGCCCCCAGCCCATCCGCTGGATCGGCAAGGCGCGGCTGAAGGCGCTGGGCAGTTTCGCGCCGGTGGTGATTGCGGCGGGCACGCTGGGCAACGAGGGCGATCTGATCGTCAGCCCGCATCACCGCATCTTCCTCTATCAGCGCGGCGAAAAGCGGCTGGGCGCCACGGCCGAGGTGCTGGTGCAGGCCAAGCATCTGGTCGATGGCGAGAATGTCTGGCGCCGCGAGGGCGGCTATGTCGATTATTACAGCCTGGTGTTCGACCGCCACGAGATCATCTATGCCGAAGGTATCCCCTGCGAAAGCCTGATGGTGTCGGAAAAGACGCTCGAGCTTCTGCCCGAGGAGATCGCGCAGGATCTGCGCGCGCGCTTTCCGGGGCTGGCCCATGCGCCGCATTTCGGCTCGGAGGCCGGGCGCGAGGTGCTGGACGAGGTGGCCCGCGCCGCCATCTTCCGCAGCCGCGATCGGGGCTGACCGGGCGCCGGACTGACTGTCGGGGGCTGAAAGGGCCGGGGGGCTGAAAGGGCGGGGGGCTGAAACGGAGACGGGCGCGCCCGGTTGCCCGAACGCGCCCGTTGCCCTGTCGCAGTCCCTGTCCTGGGCCTCAGGCCAGGATCCTCAGGCCAGCATGCCCAGCGGCGCTTCCAGATGGCACACGATCGCGCCCAGCAGCTCGGCTCCCAGCGCGCCGTCGATCACCCGGTGATCGACCGACAGCGTCAGCGCCAGCGTGGTCGCCACCGCAAGGGTGCCATCCTCGGCCACGACCGGGCTTTTCACGCCCGCACCCACGGCCAGGATCGCGGCCTGCGGCGGGTTGATGACCGCGTCGAAGCTTTCGATCCCCATCATCCCCAGGTTCGAGATGGCAAAGCTGCCGCCCATGTATTCGGCAGGCGCCAGCTTGCGGTCGCGGGCGCGCGCGGCCAGATCCTTCATCTCGGTCGAGAGCGCGGCCAGCCCCTTGGTCTCGGCGTCGCGCAGAACGGGGGTGAAGAGCCCGCCCTCGACCGCGACCGCGACCGCGACATCCGAGGCCGCCATCTTCAACACCGCATCGCCCGCCCAGACAGCATTGGCCGCGGGCACCTGTTGCAGCGCCAGCGCCGAGGCCTTGATGATGAAATCATTGACCGACAGCTTGACCCCGCGGGGCGCCAGCGCCGCGTTCATCTCGGCGCGCAAGGCCAGCAGCGCGTCGATCCGGGCGGTCCGGCGCAGATAGAAATGCGGGATGGTCTGCTTGGCCTCGACCAGCCGCGCGGCGATGGTGCGGCGCATGTTGTCAAGCGGCAGCGTCTCGTAGCGCCGCCCCTCGTAGAGCCGCGCGACCGCACCGGAGGAAACCGGGGGGGACGCAGGCGCGGCTTGCGGTGCCGAGGCCGCAGGTGCGGAGGGCGCCGCGGTCGCGGCCGGAGTGGGGCTTGCGGCCTCGACATCGGCCTTGCGGATGCGACCCTGCGGGCCGGTGCCGGTCACGGACGCCAGATCCAGCCCCTTGTCGGCCGCGATCCGGCGGGCCAGCGGCGTGGCGAAGATGCGTGTGCCATCGCCGCGCGTGGCCGGCGCCGGGGCGGCGGGGGCAGGCGCCGGGACGGCGGGGGCTTCGGGCGCAGGGGCCGCCGAAGCTGCCGCCTCGGGCGCGGGCGCCGCGGCGGGGGCGGCGGCCTCCTCCTCGCCCTCGACCGCCAGTTCGGCGATGGGCGCATTGACCTTCACCCCGGCGGCGCCCTCGGCCACCAGAAGGCGCGTGATCGTGCCTTCATCGACGGCCTCGAATTCCATCGTTGCCTTGTCGGTCTCGATCTCGGCGATGACCTGGCCCGAGGTGACGCTGTCGCCCTCCTTGACCAGCCATTTCGCCAGCGTGCCCTCTTCCATGGTGGGCGAGAGCGCGGGCATCAGGATTTCCACGTCGTGTCCCCCTTCAGCGATAACAGACCTGGCGCACCGCGGCGATCACCTCCTCGGGGGTGATCAGCGCGTGGCGTTCGAGGTTGGCGGCATAGGGCATGGGCACGTCCTTGCCGGTGCAATTGAGAACCGGCGCGTCCAGCCAGTCGAAGGCCTGCTGCATGATGACCGCGGCCAGGTGGTTGCCGATCGAGCCGACGGGCCAGCCCTCTTCCACGGTCACGCAGCGGTTGGTCTTGCGCACCGAGGCCAGCACCGTCTCATAGTCGATCGGGCGCAGGCTGCGCAGGTCGATGACCTCGGCCGAGATGCCCTTGCCCTCGAGGCGCTGGGCAGCCTCGAGCGCGTGGCTCATGCCGATGCCAAAGGACACGATGGTCACGTCCCGGCCTTCGCGGGCGATGCGCGCCTTGCCGAAGGGGATGGTGAAATCCTCGATGATCGGCACTTCGAACGAGCGGCCATAGAGGATCTCGTTTTCCAGGAAGATCACCGGGTTCGGGTCGCGGATGGCCGATTTCAGCAGGCCCTTGGCGTCGGCGGCGCAGAACGGCATGACGACACGCATGCCGGGGATCTGCGCATACCAGGCGGCGTAATCCTGGCTGTGCTGGGCGCCCACGCGCGCCGCCGCCCCGTTCGGGCCGCGGAAGACGATGGGGCAGCCCATCTGCCCGCCCGACATGTAGAGCGTCTTGGCAGCCGAATTGACGATCTGGTCCATCGCCTGCATGGCGAAGTTGAAGGTCATGAATTCGACGATGGGGCGCAGCCCGCCGAAGGCGGCGCCGACGGCCAGTCCGGTGAAGCCATGTTCGGTGATCGGCGTGTCGATCACGCGGCGCGATCCGAACTGGTCCAGAAGCCCCTGGCTGATCTTGTAGGCGCCCTGATATTCGCCGACTTCCTCGCCCATCAGGAAGACGGTCTCGTCGCGGGCCATTTCCTCGGCCATCGCCTCGCGCAGGGCCTCGCGCACGGTCATGGTCCTGGTCGGCGTGCCCTCGGGCCAGTCGGCGGCGGGGACGGGGGGCGCGTCGGCCGCACGGGCCGGGGCGGGCGCAGGGGCGGTGACCGGCGCGGGGGCGGCGGCGGCGGTGCTGGGCGCGCCATCGCCCGCAAGGCGCGCGATCGGGGTCGACACCCGCACCCCCGAGGCCCCCTCGGCCACCAGCAATTCCTCGACCACGCCGTCATCGACGGCCTCGAATTCCATCGTCGCCTTGTCGGTCTCGATCTCGGCGATGATCTGGCCCGCCGTCACTTGGTCGCCCGGCTTGACCAGCCATTTGGCCAGCGTCCCTTCCTCCATCGTCGGAGAGAGCGCGGGCATCAGGATTTCCACGGTCATCTCGGCCCCTCCTCAGGCGATGATGTCGGTCCAGAGCTCGGATTGATCCGGCTCGGGGCTCTGGCGGGCGAAATCGGCGGCCTCGCCCACACGTTTCTTGATGTCGCGGTCGATGGCCTTGAGGTCATCTTCGGTGGCATGCCCGCCCGACAGCAGCATGGTGCGCACATGTTCGATCGCGTCGCGCTCGTCGCGCATCTTCTGCACCTCCTCGCGGGTGCGGTATTTCGCCGGGTCCGACATCGAATGGCCGCGGTAGCGATAGGTCATCACCTCGAGGATATAGGGCCCCTTGCCCTTGCGGCAGTGCGCCACCGCCCGCGCGCCGGCCGCGCGCACGGCCAGCACATCCATGCCGTCCACCTGTTCGCCGGGGATGCCGAAGGCCTCGCCGCGGCCAAAGAGCGTGGTCGATTTCGTCGCCCGCGCCACCGAGGTGCCCATGGCATACTGGTTGTTCTCGATCACGAAGATGACCGGCAGCATCCACAGCTCGGCCATGTTGTAGGTCTCGTAGACCTGGCCCTGGTTGGCCGCCCCGTCGCCGAAATAGGCAAAGGTCACGCGGCCGTTATCCAGATACTTGTCGGCAAAGGCCAGCCCCGCGCCGATCGGCACCTGTGCGCCCACGATGCCATGTCCGCCGTAGAAGTTCTTTTCCTTCGAGAACATGTGCATCGAGCCGCCCTTGCCCTTGGACAGCCCGCCCGCACGGCCGGTCAGCTCGGCCATGACCCCGCCGGGGTCCATGCCGCAGGCCAGCATGTGGCCGTGATCGCGGTAGGAGGTGATGCGCTTGTCGCCCTCCTCGGCCACGGATTCAAGGCCCACGACGACCGCCTCCTGGCCGATGTAGAGATGGCAGAAACCGCCGATCAGCCCCATGCCGTAAAGCTGGCCGGCCTTTTCCTCGAACCGGCGGATCAGCAACATGTCATGGTAGAACTTGCGCAGCTCCTCGGCGGGGACATTGGCGCCCGCCTCCGCGCCGCTCCCGGTTGTCTTGCGCGCCATGCCGTCCTCCGTGCGTGCAATCGTTCAAGGCTAAACTATTCCCGGTCCGGGCGTGGCGCAAGGGGCGGCTGCGACATTCTGCCATGCGGCGGTGGAAAGGCGCGCAGCCGGACGGTGGGGGGGTGGGGGCGGAAGACGGTGGGGCCAGGGGCAGCGCTTGCGGCCGGGCCGGCACAGGGTCCGGGGCCGGGTGCAGCGGTGACAGGCCCGGCCTGCGCAAAGGTCGGGGTGGGGCAGGCCGGCGGGGGAACAGGGTCAGCGAATGACGATCTCGTCGGCGCGGGTGGCGCCCAGCACGTCGCGGGCGCGCTCGTCCAGCAGGTCAAGATCGAGATAGGCATCCGACAGGCGCCGGGTCAGGTTCTCCATTCGCGCCTGCTCGGCTTGCAGCGCGTCGCGCTCGGCCTCCAGATGGGCGATCTCGGCCTCGATCTGCACCCGGCGGAAGACGCCATAGGAGCCCTGCACCGCGGCAAAGGTGAAATAGGTCGCCAGGACAAACGAGGTGGAGATGACGAGAACCGGCCCCCAGGCCGGACGGCTGCGCTGCATGGCTTTCTGCCTCTGATTGACTGCTCGGGTTCTGCTGTCGCCGCATTCGGGCGCCGCCTCTGAGGGGCGAATGGCGCGCATCTTGCCACAAATGCGGCGCCGGGGGAATTCCCTATCGGGCAGGTTTGGCCGGGAAAAGGGGGGCGGGAAAAGGGGGGGCGGGGCAAAGACCCACAGGAAAAGGGCCGCCCCCGCGGGACGGCCCCCTGGCACGCGCCTGCGCGCGCCTCAGTCCATCAGCGCCTTGACGCCGGGCAGTTCCTTGCCTTCCATCCATTCGAGGAAGGCGCCGCCCGCGGTCGAGATATACGAGAACGCCTCGGCCGCGCCGGCCTTGTTGAGCGCCGCGACCGTGTCGCCGCCCCCCGCCACCGAGGTCAGCGTGCCCGCCCGCGTCAGCTCGGCCGCCTTCTGCGCCGCGGCATTCGTCGCCGCGTCAAAGGGTGCGATCTCGAAGGCGCCCAGCGGGCCGTTCCAGATCAGCGTCTTGCTGGCCTCGAACACCTGGGCAATGGCGGCCACGCTTTCGGGGCCGGCATCCAGGATCATCGCATCCGCGGGGCATTTCTCGGCCGGGACGGTCTCGTTCGCGGCATTGGCCCTGAATTCGCGCGCCACGACCACATCCACCGGCAGGTGGATGGTGCAGCCCGCGGCCTTGGCCTTTTCCTCGATCTCGCGGGCGGTCTCGGCCATGTCGCGTTCGGCCAGCGACGTGCCGACCTCGATGCCGCGGGCCACCAGGAAGGTGTTGGCCATGCCGCCGCCGATCACCAGATGGTCGACCTTGCCGACAAGATTGCCCAGCAGGTCAAGCTTGGTCGACACCTTGGCCCCGCCCACGACCGCCACCACCGGACGCACGGGATCGCCCAGCGCCGCCTCGAGCGCCTTCAGCTCGGCCTCCATCAGCCGCCCGGCCGCGGCCGGCAGACGATGGGCCAGGCCTTCGGTCGAAGCATGCGCCCGGTGCGCCGCCGAGAAGGCGTCATTGACATAGATCTGCCCCAGCGCAGCCATTCCGGCGGCCAGCTCGGGGTCGTTCTTTTCCTCGCCGGCGTGGAAGCGGGTGTTCTCGAGCAGCAGCACCTCGCCCGCGGTCAGCGCCGCCACCGCCTTCTTGGCCGGCCCGCCGATGCAATCCTCGGCGAATTTCACCGGGCAACCCAGCGCCTTTTCCAGCTCGGGCGCCAGCGGCGCCAGGCTCATCTCGGGCACGACCTGCCCCTTGGGGCGGCCGAAATGCGCCAGCAGCACCGGCTTGCCGCCCTTGCCCATGATGTCGCGCACGGTGGGCACGATCTTCTCGATCCGGGTGGCGTCGGTCACGCGGCCGTTCTCGACCGGCACGTTGATGTCCACGCGAACCAGGACGACCTTGCCGGCCATGTCCATGTCGTCGAGCGTCTTCCAGCCCATTGCGTTCTCCCCTCGCAGATTGCGCTGCAACTTGCCCCGCGACGGCGGGCTTCGTCAATGCCTTGGGCCGGCGCGCGCCCATGCGGCGCTTTGCCCTTTTCTTGGGCGCGCCGAGCGCCTAGTTTCGGGGCGACACAGGCTCTGGAGGGCAATATGGCCGAGATCAAGGACCCCGAAAACACGATCATCATCGAGCTCAAGGACGGCCCGGTTGTGATCGAGCTTCTGGCCGACGTGGCGCCGAAGCATTGCGAGCGGATGAAGGAACTGGCGCGCGCGGGCGCCTATGACAACGTGGCCTTCCACCGCGTGATCGAGGGGTTCATGGCGCAGACGGGCGACGTCAAGCACGCCAATATGGAAAAGGGCTATGATCCGGGCCGCGCGGGCACCGGGGGCTCGAATCTGCCGAATCTTCCGGCCGAATTCTCGAAACTGCCGCATGACCGCGGCACGATCGGGGCGGCGCGCGCGATGGACCCGAACTCGGCCAACAGCCAGTTCTTCATCAACTTCCGCGACAACCATTTCCTGAACGGTCAATACACGGTCTATGGCCGCGTGATCTCGGGCATGGAACATGTGGACAAGATCGTGCGCGGCGAGCCGCCGGCAAACCCTGACCGCATGGTCTCGGTCAAGGTGGCGGCCGATGCGTAAGCGCAGCCTCCTGGGGGCTCTCGCGGGCCTGGCGCTGGCCGGGCTTGCGCTGCCGGGGGCCGCTCTGGCCGAAAGCGGCTCGGGCGTGGCCAACGGGCCGGGCCCGGATCTGGTGCTCGAGATCGCGGGGGCCTCCTCGGGGCGCGTCGTCATCGACATGCTGCCCGATGTGGCGCCGAACCATGTCGCCCAGATCACCGCGCTTGCGCGCGAGGGAGCCTATGACGGGGTGGTGTTTCACCGCGTCATCACCGGCTTCATGGCGCAGACGGGCGACGTGCGCTTCGGCAAGCGTGGCGGCGATCTGCGCATGGCGGGGATGGGGGGCTCGGACCGGCCCGACCTGAAAGCGGAGTTCTCCAACCGCTCCTTCGCGCGCGGCATGGTCGGCATGGCGCGTTCGGCCGATCCCAATTCGGCCAACAGCCAGTTCTTCATCATGTTCGCCGATGCGCCCCATCTCGATGGCCAATACACCATCGTGGGCCATGTCGTCGAAGGCATGGAGGTCGTGGACGCGATCAAGAAAGGCGATCCGCGCCGCAACGGGATGGTGGAAGATCCCGATTACATCCTCCGCGCCACGGTGGAGTGAGAAACCGGGGAGGGGGGCTCTGCCCCCCGTCTCCTGCGGAGACTCCCCCCGGGATATTTGGACCAGCTCGAAAAAGCAAAAAAGGGCGCCTGTCGACGGGCGCCCTTTTTGTCAGTCCTGATTTCGAACTGGTCCAAATATCCCGGGGGGTGAATTGGCCGCAGGCCAAGCGGGGGGCAGCGCCCCCCGTCCTTATCCCAGCTGCACGCGGGCGTGCCGCTTCTTGCCGGCGCTCAGCTTGACCGGCTCGGCCAGATCGGCCGCGGCGAACATGCGACCGGCATCGGTGCAGGTCTCGTCGTCGACCTTCAGCCCGCCCTCGGCAATCAGCCGCTTGCCATCCTTGCCGGTCTTGGCCAGCCCCGAACGCACGACAAGTTGCGCAAGGCTGATGCCTGCGCCGATGTCGTTGGCGCCAAGGGTCAGCGTGGGCAGATCCTCGCCCAAGCCCCCCTTCTCGAAGACCTCGCGCGCGGTGGCTTCGGCCGCGGCCGCGGCCTCGGCGCCATGCAGGAGCGTCGTCACCGCATTGGCCAGCACGATCTTGGCATCGTTGATCTCGGAGCCCTCGAGCGCGCCGAGCCGGTCGCATTCCGCGACCGGAAGCTCGGTGTAGAGCTTGAGGAACCGCCCCACGTCGGCATCGGTCGTGTTGCGCCAGAACTGCCAGAATTCATAGGGCGAGAGCATCGCCCCGCTGAGCCAGACGGCACCCCCCGCCGATTTGCCCATCTTGCGCCCGTCCGAGGTGGTCAGCAGCGGCGAGGTCAGCCCGTAGATCTCGCGGTCGAGCACCCGCCGCGTCAGGTCGATCCCGTTGACGATGTTGCCCCATTGATCCGACCCGCCCATTTGCAGCACGCAGCCGTAGCGGCGGTTCAGCTCCAGGAAGTCATAGGCCTGAAGGATCATGTAGTTGAATTCGAGGAAGGACAGCGATTGCTCGCGGTCGAGGCGCGACTTCACGCTTTCGAAGGACAGCATCCGGTTGACCGAGAAATGCCGCCCGATATCGCGCAGGAACTCGAGGTAGTTCAGCCCGTCCAGCCATTCGGCATTGTTGAGCATCAACGCCCCGTTCGGCGCGTCCGAATAATCGAGATAGCGGGCAAAGACCTGCTTCATCCCGGCGATATTGGCGTCGATCTGTTCGGGCGTCAGCAGCGGGCGTTCCTCGGAACGGAAGGAGGGATCGCCCACCTTGGTCGTGCCGCCGCCCATCAGCGTGATCGGCTGGTGCCCGGTCTTTTGCAGCCAGCGCAGCATCATGATGTTGAGCAGATGACCCACGTGCAGGCTGGCCGCGGTGGCGTCATAGCCGATGTAGGCGGTCACGACACCTGCCGAAAGGGCCTCGTCAAGGCCCTGATAATCCGTGCAATCGGCCAGATAGCCGCGCTCGATCATCACGCGCATGAACTCGGATTTCGGGTGATAGGTCATCGTGCTTGTCCCCCTGTTGCGCCCTCGCGTATACCGGGGGGGCGCGGCAAGGGAAAGGGCATCATGCACAAGCCTGCGGTCTGGGCCCTGGGGGCCATGTCGGGAACCTCGCTCGACGGGGTGGATGCCGCTCTCGTGCTGACGGATGGCGAACGGATCGAGGAATTCGGCCGCACCGGCTATCGTCCCTATTCCGAGGCCGAGCGGCGGACCTTGCGCGCCGCGCTTGGCCGCTGGCCGGGCGAGGAGGGCGTCGAGGCGGCCGCCGAGGTCGTCGAGATCGCCCATGCCGAACTGCTGTCGGATTTCCCCGAAGCCGAGCTGATCGGCTTTCACGGCCAGACCCTGGCGCATGACCCGCGCGAGCGCGGCACGCATCAGGTGGGCTCGGGCGAGGTTCTGGCCGAGGTTCTGGAACGCCCGGTGGTCTGGGATTTCCGCACCGCCGATGTGCGCCTGGGCGGGCAGGGCGCGCCGCTGGCGCCGTTCTTCCATTTCGCGGCGGCGCGCTGGGCGGGGCTGCGCGGGCCGGTGGCCTTTCTCAACATGGGCGGCGTGGGCAACATCACCTGGTGCGATGCGGCCGCGCCGGCGGCGGAATGGCCGGGCGCGTGCTTGGCATTCGACACCGGGCCGGCCAATGCGCCCATCGACGATCTGATGCGCGTGCGCCGGGGCACCGCGCGCGACGACGGCGGCCAGCTGGCGCTGTCGGGCACGCCCGATGAGGCGATCGTGGCGGCCTTTCTCGAACATGCCTATTTCCTGCGGATGCCGCCGAAGTCGCTCGACCGCAACGACTTTCATTCCCTGTTGGCGGCGGTCTCGGGGCTGGGGGATGCCGATGCGGCGGCCACGCTGGCCGCCTGTGCCGCCGCCGCCGTCGCCCGCGGGATGGAGCATTTCCCGCGCCCGGTCGAGGCGGTGCATGTGACCGGCGGCGGGCGGCTCAATGCCGGGCTGATGGTGCAGCTGGATCAGCGCCTGCCCTGTCCCGTGGCCCCGATCGAGGATCTGGGGCTCGATGGCGACATGCTCGAGGCGCAGGCCTTCGCCCATCTTGCGGTGCGCGTGGCGCGCGGGTTGCCGACCTCGGGGCCGCGCACGACGGGGGTGTCGGCGGCGGTGGGGGGCGGGCAGATCAGCCGCCCGCGGCCGGGCCGGCTGGCGCAGCTGTCCTGAGGGGGCGCCGAAATTGAAAAGGGACGGCCCTTCGCGCAGGTGCCGTCCCCTTTGTCGTTTCCGAAGGCCCAGGCGGCCAAGCTTCAGATGCCAGGGCCTAGATGTTGTCGGGCTGGGGCATGCCCAACACATGATAGCCGCAATCGACCATCAGCACGTCGCCCGTGGTGCAGGCCCCGTGATCCGAGCACAGGAACACCGCCGCGCCGCCCACGGCCTCGAGCGTGGCGTTCTGGCGCAGCGGCGCATTGGCCTCGGTGTGGCGATAGGTCTTGCGCGCGCCCCCGATGGCGGCCCCGGCCAGCGTCTTCATCGGGCCGGGGCTGATCGCATTGACGCGCACGCCCTGCGGGCCCAGGTCATTGGCCAGATAGCGCACCGCACTTTCCAGTGCCGCCTTGGCCACGCCCATCACGTTGTAGAACGGCGTCACCCGGTTCGAGCCGCCATAGGTCAGCGTGACCAGGCTGCCGCCCTCGGGCATCATCTCGCTGGCGCGGCGGGCCACGTCGATGAACGAGAAGCACGAGATCGAGAGCGAATTCTTGAAATTCTCGCGCGTGGTGTGGATGAACCGGCCGGACAGCTCGTTCTTGTCGGAATAGGCGATGGCATGGATCAGGAAATCCATGCTGCCCCATTCGTCCTTCAGACGCTGGAAGGCCGCATCAAGCGAGGCGTCGTCGTTCACGTCGACATCGACCAGCAGGGACGATCCGACCGAGGCGGCCAGCGGCTCGACGCGCTTGCCGAAGGCCTCGCCCTGATAGGAGAACGCCAGTTCCGCGCCTTCCTCGGCCAGCGCCCTGGCGATGCCCCAGGCAATCGAGCGTTCGTTGGCGACCCCCATCACGAGGCCGCGCTTGCCCTTCATCAGATCTGCCATGACCCTTGCCTTACTCGTGGAACTTGCTCAGCATCAGCGTGGCGTTGGTGCCGCCGAAGCCGAAGCTGTTGGACAGGACGGTATCGTGCTCGACACCCTCACGCAGCTCGGTGGCGATCTCGTCGGGACGGATCGCGGGGTCGAGCTGGGTGATATTGGCCGAAGCCGCGATGAAGCCGTGCTGCATCATCAAAAGCGAATAGATCGTCTCGTGCACGCCGGTGGCGCCCAGGCTGTGCCCGGTCAGCGACTTGGTTGACGAGATCGGCGGCACGTTGCCTTCGCCGAAGATGCGGCGGATGGCTTCGACCTCGGTCACGTCGCCGGCCACGGTCGAGGTGCCATGCGCGTTGATGTAGGTGATCTTGCGGCCCTCGGGCAGGGTGTCCAGCGCCAGCCGCATCGAGCGTTCGCCGCCTTCGCCCGACGGCGCCACCATGTCGTGGCCGTCCGAGGTGGCGCCATAGCCGGTGACCTCGGCATAGATCCTGGCGCCGCGCGCCCTGGCGTGTTCCAGCTCCTCGAGGACGACGACACCGCCGCCGCCGGCGATGACAAAGCCGTCACGGGTGGCGTCGAAGGCGCGGCTCGCGGTGCCGGGGGTGTCGTTGTATTTCGACGACATCGCGCCCATCGCGTCGAACAGGCAGCTCAGCGTCCAGTCCAGTTCTTCGCCGCCGCCGGCGAAGATCACGTCCTGCTTGCCCATCTGGATCAGCTCGGCGGCGTTGCCGATGCAATGCGCCGAGGTCGAGCAGGCCGAGGTGATCGAATAGTTCACGCCCTTGATCTTGAAGGGCGTGGCCAGGCACGCCGAGTTGGTCGAGGACATGCAGCGCGTGACCATGAACGGGCCCATGCGCTTGGGGCTGCCCTTCTCGACGACGATGCGGTGGGCCTCGAAGAAGTTCGAGGTCGAGGGCCCGCCCGAGCCGGTGATGAGGCCGGTGCGCGGGTTCGACACGTCGCCCGGCTCAAGGCCCGAATCGGCGATCGCCTGTTGCATCGACAGGAAGTTATAGGCCGCGCCGCGCCCCATGAAGCGCAGGTCGCGCTTGTCGATGTGATCCTCGAGGGTGATGTTCAGCTCGCCCTTGACCTGGCTGCGAAAGCCCCGCTCGGCATATTCGGGGGCAAAGACGATGCCCGAACGGCCCGTCCGCAGGCTTTCGGTGACTTCGGCGGCAGAATTGCCGATGGGCGAGACGATCCCCAGCCCGGTGATGACGACGCGGCGCATATTGGCCTCCCTGATGTGCGGGGGTCAGCTCTCGGAGAGCGCGACCTTCATGTCCTTGACCTGATAGATGACCTCGCCGTCGGCTTCGACGATGCCGTCGGCAACACCCATCGTCAGGCGGCGGGTCTGCACGGCCTTGGTGAAATCAACCTTGTAGGTCAGCATCTTGCGATCGGGGCGCACCATGCCGGTCAGCTTGACCTCGCCCACGCCCAGAGCATAGCCCCGGCCCGGCCAGCCACGCCAGCCCAGATTGAAGCCGGTCAGCTGCCACAGCCCGTCGAGCCCCAGGCAGCCCGGCATGATCGGGTTGCCGGGGAAGTGGCAGTCGAAGAACCACAGCTCGGGCGTGATGTCGAATTCGGCGACCACATGGCCCTTGCCGTGCAGCCCGCCGTCGCCCGAGATCTCGGTGATGCGGTCCATCATCAGCATGGGCGGCGCGGGCAGCTGGGCATTGCCCGGTCCGAACAGCTCTCCGCGCGCACAGGCCAGCAGCGCGTCACGGTCGAAATACGTCGGATATGTGGACATCTTGGCCCGTTCCTCCCGCAGATGTGATGGTCCGCCCCCTCTAGCACCGGCCCGCGATCCCACGCAAGGGCAACGGCCGCGGCGCGGCGGCGCAAGCCCCTGACGCCGCTGGCCCATTGACGGCAGCGGTCGCATCCGGGACGGGGGCGTGTCGCTGGCGCCGCGCGGGCGCCACGGGATTGCGAAGGGGCATGCGCTTTTCACGCCAGGGAAATCATGAGCATTTTACTTAGGGCTTGCGCCCATGTGAGCGTGGGGCGACATTGTGCCGATTGATCGAGGCGCGCAACGCAGTTTATACTTCTTCGCGTTCAAGGAGATGTCGGCATGAAAACGATTGCACAGGAACGCGGGCACAAATGGCTGGCCTCGGCCGGTCTGCGTCCGACCCGGCAGCGGCTCGCGCTGGCGCGCCTTCTGGTCGGCGACGGGCATAACCGCCATGTCACCGCCGAAATGCTGCACGCCGCCGCCCGTGACGCGGGCGAGGGGGTGTCGCTGGCCACCGTCTACAACACGTTGCGCGCCTTCTGCGATGTCGGCCTCATGCACGAGATCACCGTCGACGGGACGCGCTCCTATTTCGATACGCGGATGGACGACCACCCGCATTACTTCTGGGAAGACAGCTCCGAGATCACCGACGCCCCGGTCGAGGATCTCGAGATCGCGCGCCTGCCCAGCGCCCCCGAAGGCGCCGAGGTCACGCGCGTCGATGTCGTGATCCGCGTGCGCCGCGTCGCGGCCGCGTAACGCCGCCCGCCCAGCGGCCGGGGGATGCGCCCGGCCCGCCCGGTCGGCCCGCCCTGTCTCGAAGGTCCGTCTCTGGAAGGGGGCGGGCCGCTTGCATTTGAATGCGGCGCATCGGGGGGCGCATCCGGGGGGCATCGGGGCTTGCGGACGGAATGTCGCAGTTCCGCTTGTCATCGCCCTGTCATTCCTTTAGGCTTTGTATGCCATTGTGTGCCGAGGTCGGCGCGCAGGTCATGCCGTTCCCCGTCGCCTCATCGCCGCCCGGAGCCCCGGAATGCAGAAAGACGCCTATACCTTGATCATCGAGGCCATCGACGCGGGCATCTATCGCCCCGGCGACCGGCTGGTGGAATCGGAGCTGGCCGAGCGGTTCGGCGTGTCGCGCACGCCGGTGCGCGAGGCGCTCCAGCGGCTCGAGACGCAGGCGATGCTGGCGCGCGACGGGCGCTCGCTGATCGTGGCCTCGCTCGATCACAACCAGCTGGCCGAACTCTATGTCGTGCGCGCCGAGCTCGAGGCGCTGGCCGCGCGGCTGGCGGCGCGCCATGCCACCCCCGAGGAGGTCAAGGTTCTCAATGACATGATCGCGGAGGATTACGCGATCCTCGATCAGCCCTCGACGCTGGCGCGGGCCAACCGGCGGTTCCACAAGCAGCTGCATCTGGCCTCGCACAACCGCTATCTGGTCCAGCAGCTTGACATGGTGCACCGCTCGATGGCGCTGCTGGCGACCACTTCGCTGGCGGCCGAGGGGCGGGGCAGCACGGCGCTGGCCGAGCACCAGGCGATTGTCGATGCGATTGCCGCGGGCGACGCCGATGCCGCGGGGACGGCGCTGCGGGCGCATATCTCCAAGGCCTTCGAGACCCGGCTCAAGCTGGATGCGCGGAACCACGCGGTCGAGGCGCAGGTGGCCGCGGGCGCGGCCTGAGACGCGGGCCGGGCGCGGCTGGCACGGGAGAGGGCGGACGCGGGGGCGCTCAGCCCGCCACTTCGCGCAAGGCGCGCGCGCGGGCAGGCGGGATCGCGGCGATCTCGAGTCCGGTGAAGACATGCAGCGTGTCCAGCTGACGGTCCACGACCGCATGATCGGACACCCAGCCCCCCATCAGCAGATACGAGCGCAGGAGCGGCGGCATGTGGATCATGGCGCGCTTGGCGTCGGGCTTGCGGTCGCGCAGCTTGCGCGCAAAGCGGAACACATGCGGCGCCTTCACCCGCGGCAGCCAGCGCTTGGGCGCCAGATGGCGTTCGCGCAGCATGGCAAAGGCATCGAGATAGGTCTCGGGCTCGGTGCCCATGAAGGACGAACAGCCAAACAGCATCTCGACCTTCTCGGCATCGACGAAGCGGGTCATCGCCCCCCAGGCCACGCGCAGGATGTCGGGGTCATGCACGCCCGGCCGCAGGCAGAACCGGCCCATCTCGACCATGCGGCCGGGGTAATCGGCCAGCGCGCCCAGCTCGTAATATTGCGCCGAATAGCTGCGCCCGATCTCGCGCCCGCCGGCCAGCGGTAGCAGCCGGAAACAGGCCACCAGCGTGCCGCGCGCATCCTCGATCAGCACATGCCGGCAGATCGCGTCGAATGCGTCGGCGTCGATCTCGGGGCCGTCGTCGGGGGGAAGCGGCGCGTCGCGGCGCTGGGCCACGAAAGCCAGCCAGCGCAGGCGCTGGGCGGCACGGATATCGCCGGGCGTTTCGGCAATGCGGGCACGATAGCGACCCTTGAGCAGCGACAGCATCTTCAGGCGCCTCCCGTTCTCGTCTGCGCGATACCGGCCGGAGCGGTCCGGCCGATGGCCTTGCCCGGCCGGGTCGGCGCCCGGACTGGCCGCGCGCCGCAGGCCCCCTATATGGTGGTGCGCCGCGCGTTTCGCGCATCTTCTGCCAAGACTTTATGACAGCCCCGCGAAGGAGGGAAGCAGCGCCCATGCGACAAAAGGATAACCCCCGGTTTGCCCGCCGCCCCGACCCGGCCGAGCTGAAGGCCCGGTTGTCGCCGCTGGCGCTCAAGGTCACCCAGGAGGCCGCGACCGAGCCGCCGTTCTCGCATCCGGGGTTTCCGGCCTCGGCCCGGCGGTTTCGCTGCGTCTGCTGCGGCACCGAACTGTTCACCCGCGCCGACAAGTTCGAATCGGGCTGCGGCTGGCCGTCCTTTTCGGCGCCCGCGGCCGAGGGCGCGGTGGCCGAGCGCACCGACCTGAGCCATGGCATGATCCGTACCGAGGTCGTCTGTTCGGGCTGCGGGGCGCATCTGGGCCATGTCTTCAACGACGGGCCGCGCCCGACGGGGCTGCGCTATTGCATCAACGGGGTCGCGCTTGAGGGCCAGGAGGACTGAGCCGCGGCGGAACGGGGCCGCGCAGGGGCGGGCTCGCGGCGGAACAGGGCCCGCGCGGGATATCCCGCGCGGCCTTCCCCCTCGGTCGACCCGTCCCTGGCCGTCGATCAATCCGAGAACAGCTGGTCGGCCGAGATCCGGCCCAGGCTGCCGAAGATCTGGCGCAACAGGCCAATGCCCTTGATGTTGCTGTCGGTCACGCGCCGCGACAGGGCCACGACCTGACCATCCTGAAGACCGAAGCGTTCGATGTTCTCGATCGTGCCGTCGTCGTCGAAGGAGATGGCCACCACCTGGCGGTCGATCTCGACGGGGGCGCGGGCGCCCTTGTGTTCCCAGCGCGAGCCCACGTAATACCAGCCCGACCCTTCCAGCAGGCCGGCCGAGGACGGCCGCCCGACAAGGAAGGCCACGTCCTGGCGCGTGTCACGTCCCACTTCCAGAAGGGCCAGATCCTCGTCCGAGGGCACATAGCCGTGATTCTGGTAGACCGGGGTGCAGCCGGCTTGCGCAATCAGGGCCAGTGCCATGATCAACGCCTTGCGGCGGGTGGGCCGGATGCTCACGCGAAATCCCCTTGTGTTGTCGTGCTCGGGCTCGTATCCCGCTTACATCACCTCTGCCCGGCTCTCAAGGATGCAAAAGGCGGCAAGGCCACGTCTTTTCCGGTTTCGCAGCGCCCTGCGGCGGCCCGCGAAGCGGCGCGGGGGCCGGCTGCATCGTCCCGAAGGGCCGGCGCATCGTCCCGAAGGGGCGGGGCAGGGCGCCTTGGGCCCCGATCCGTCGCGCCCGTTCGCCATTCCAGCCGTTCTGTTTCCCGGAGACCTCGTGCCATGTCCGATGCCGCCGATCCCCTGCCGTTCACGCATCCGCTGCGCCCCGCCGAGCTGGCCGCGCGCAAGCCCACGCGCTTTGATCTTGCGCCCTCGGCCGAGGATTGCGCCGCCATTGCCGCCTGGCTTGATCTCGACGGGCTGAAGGGCCTGCGCCTCAAGGGGCAGCTTTCGCCCGCGGGGCGCGGCGACTGGGAGCTGTCGGCCGAGATGACGGCCGAGGTTGTCCAGCCCTGTGCGGTGACGCTGGTGCCGGTGCGCACGCGGCTGGCCGAGCGCGTGCATCGCCGCTTTGTCGAGCGGATGCCCGATCTGCCCGGCGGCGAGGTCGAGATGCCCGAGGACACCGACGCCGAGCTTCTGGGCGAGACGATCGACCTGGGCGCGGTGATGCTCGAGGCGCTGGAACTGGCGCTGCCGCTCTTTCCGCGCGCGCCGGGCAGCGAGATCGGCACGCTTCAGGCCGCGCCGCCCGGTGCCGCGCCGATGACCGCCGAGACGATCCGCCCCTTTGCCGGGCTGGACAAGCTGCTGGGCGGGCGCGGCACGGACACGCCCGAGGAGTGAGGGCGCGCGAAGCCCCGCCGGCACAGGAAAAAAGGCCCAAATAAGGGCTTGCGCGGGGACAGAATCCAAGTATGTTCCCGGCCTCTACGAGATGATGGGTTCACACCCGGCACCCCCTGCGGTCCAGTGTCCGAAACCCCAGTGAAATCAGGGCCTTCGCCCCTATCGAAATCCGGGCTTTCGCCCCCAGACAACCGAGGTTGAAACATGGCCGTTCCGCAGAACCGAGTCACCCGTTCCCGCCGTAACATGCGCCGCGCCCATGATGCGCTGGTGGCGTCGAACCCGGCTGAATGCCCCAATTGCGGCGAACTGAAGCGCCCGCATCACGTCTGCGGCGCCTGCGGCCATTACGATGACCGCGAAGTGATCGCTCGGGCCGACGAGGCCGATCTGGACGACGACGCGGCGTAAAGCCCGGGAGGGCGCCGCGCCATGCAGGACACATCCGTATCCGAAACCGCGGCGGTCGACGCACCGGCGGCCGCTCCCACGTCCCATGTCGTCCTGTCGGTCGATGCGATGGGCGGCGATCTGGGCCCCGCGGCCGTTGTCGCGGGCGTTGCCAAGGTGGCCCAGTCCATGTCCGACGTGCAGTTCCTGCTGCATGGCCGGTCGCTGGACCTGACGCGCCTGGTGCAACGCTACAAGCTTGAAGATCGCGTCACCATCCGCCCCTGCGACGGGGTCGTCACCATGGACGACAGGCCCAGCCAGGTGATGCGGCATGGCGAGGGCACGTCGATGTGGTCGGCCATCGAGGCCGTGCGCAGCGGCGAGGCCACCGTGGTGGTGTCCTGCGGCAATACCGGCGCGCTGATGGCGCTGTCGGTCCTGCGTCTGCGCCGGCTGCCCGGCGTCAACCGTCCGGCGATCGCCTGCCTGTGGCCGTCGCGCAACCCGGCGGGCTTCAACGTCATGCTGGACGTGGGCGCCGATGTGAAGGCCGAGGCCAACGACCTGCTGCAATATGCGCTGATGGGCGTTTCCTATGCCCGCAACGGTCTGGATGTGGCGCGCCCGCGGGTGGGCGTGATGAATGTCGGCACCGAAGAGCACAAGGGCCGGGCCGAGCTGCGTCAGGCGCTCGACATGATCTCGGATGTGGCCGAGGCCGGCCAGTTCGACTGCGTGGGCTTCGTCGAGGGCTCGGACCTGCCCTCCGACCGCGTGGACGTGATCGTCACCGACGGCTTCACCGGCAATGTCGCGCTCAAGACCGGCGAGGGCACGGCGCGTCTGGTCGCCGACATGCTGCGCGCCAGCTACAAGGCCACGCCGCTGTCGCGTCTGGCCGCGCTGGTGTCGCTGGGCGTGATTCGCCGGCTGCGCAAGCGCATGGACCCGCGCCGGGTGAACGGCGGCGTGTTCCTGGGGCTGAACGGCACGGTCGTCAAATCGCATGGCGCGTCGGACGGAACCGGCGTTGCCGCGGCGCTGGAACTGGCGGTGCAGCTGGCGCGCTCGGAATTCAGCACGCGTCTGGCGGCCCGCGTCGCGGGGGCGGCCGATGCCATGGCGGCCGCGGCGGCCAAGGCTGCGGCCGGGACGGGCAAATGACAATTCGCGCAAGGGTTGCCGGCGTCGGCCATTACCTGCCCGAACGCGTGGTCGAGAACGCCGCCTTCGAGGCCACGCTCGACACCACCGACGAATGGATCCGCAGCCGCACCGGGATCGAACGGCGCCATATCGCCGCCGAGGGCGAGACCACCTCGATGCTGGCGGTGGCCGCGGCGCGCGCGGCGCTGGCGGATGCCGGGGTGACGGCGGATCAGATCGACGCGGTGCTGGTCGCTACCTCGACGCCCGATTACACCTTCCCTTCGGTCGCCTCGATGGTGCAGGGCGAGCTGGGCGCCACCGGCGCGCTGGCCTTCGACGTGCAGGCGGTCTGCGCCGGGTTCGTCTATGCGCTGACCACGGCCAATGCGCTGATCGTCTCGGGGCAGTCGAAACGCATCCTGGTGATCGGGGCCGAGACCTTCTCGCGGCTGATGGACTGGACCGATCGCGGCACCTGCGTGCTGTTCGGCGACGGCGCGGGCGCGCTGGTCCTCGAGGCCGCCGAGGGCACCGGCACGCCCGAGGATCGTGGCATCCTGGCCTGCGATCTGCATGCCGACGGCCGCCACCGCGAGCTTCTCTATGTCGACGGCGGCGCCTCGACCACGGGCACGACGGGCCATCTGCGCATGCAGGGCAATTCCGTCTTCCGTCACGCGGTCGAGAAACTGGCAGAGTCCGCGCATGCCGCGCTGGCCAGCATCGGCCTGTCGGGCGCCGACATCGACTGGATCGTGCCGCATCAGGCCAATCTGCGCATCATCTCGGCCACCGCGCAGCGGATGCAGGTGCCGATGGAGCGTGTCGTCGTCACCGTGCAGGACCACGGCAACACTTCGGCGGCGTCGATTCCCCTGGCGCTGTCGGTCGGGCGCGACCGCGGTCAGATCAAGCCGGGCGACCTTCTGGTGACCGAAGCCATCGGCGGCGGGCTGACCTGGGGCGCCGTGGTGCTGCGCTGGTAGGCACCGCCCCCCGGGGCTTTGCAAAAAGCAACGGCGCGGCTTGAGCCGTTCTTGACTCGATGCCGTGAAATCCCCATCCTTGCGGCGTGCTCTCGGGGGGAAAGCGATGAGTTCCAAAACGTTAACGCGGATGGACCTGTCCGAAGCGGTGTTCCGCGAGGTCGGACTTTCGCGCAACGAATCCGCGCAACTGGTCGAGTCGGTCCTGCAACACATGTCTGATGCGCTGGTGCGGGGCGAGACGGTCAAGATCTCGTCCTTCGGCACCTTCAGCGTGCGCGAGAAATCCTCGCGCATGGGGCGCAATCCCAAGACCGGCGAAGAGGTTCCGATCTCGCCGCGGCGGGTGCTGTCGTTCCGCCCCTCTCACCTGATGAAGGACCGTGTTGCCGCCGGCAACAAGGACTAGGGACTGACCGATGCCGAAGGCGGCCGATGCGTTCCGCACGATCAGCGAGGTCGCCGAGGCGTTGAACACGCCCGCGCATGTGCTGCGGTTCTGGGAAAGCAGGTTCACCCAGGTGCGCCCGGTCAAGCGGGCGGGGGGGCGGCGCTATTACCGGCCCGGCGACATCCTGCTTCTGGCGGCGATCAAGCGGCTCTTGCATGAGCAGGGGCTGACGATCCGCGGCGTGCAGAAGATCCTGCGCGAACAGGGGATACAGGCGGTCATCGACGCCGCCGGCCTGACCGGCGAGGACATCCTGGCCGCCGATCCGTCCCACGGAGGGGCCGCCGTGCCGCCGCGCGGTCGCCGTGCCGTCCGTGCCCGACCCGAGCCCTCGGAAGATGCGCCCGCGCCGGACGCCCCTGGCCCCGCAGCGGGCGCCCCAAAGAGCGCCCCCCCCGAAACGGGCGCGCCTGCGCAGCCGACGCCCCCCCCGCAAGGTGACCCCGCCCCCTCTGACGCGCCCGCAGACGCCGCTTCGTCCGGGGCCGAGGGCGACGCCGAGGAGCCCGCGCAGCTTGATCTTTTCGGCGATGCGGCGGCGGCCCCGGCGGCGCCGACATGGCCTGCCGGCCCCGGAACCATGGGGCCCAGAACCCTCGCGCCCGGATCGGTGGAGCAGGGGGTGGCGGGGCTCGATATTCCCGATACGGCGGCGGTGATGCAGGCGCTGGCGCGCGCCGAGAGCGCGGCCCCGGCCGAGGGCGTCGGCGATCTGCCGGCAGAGGAGGCCATGGTGCAGGACACGTCCCCCCCCGACACCGCCGCGGTGCCGGCAGACGCGGTGTTCGCCCGCGGCGCGGAAGACCCGGCCCCCGGCGCCGACTCCGATGCGGTCCCCGGCATGGACCATCTGCCCAGCCCGGCGCTGGCCGGGGCCGCGGCCGAACCCGATCCTGCCGCGCGTATCGAGGCGACCGTGGCTGACGGGGCGCTGGCCGAGGAAGACTTGGCCGGGGATGCCCTGGCCGGGGAAAAGCTGGAGAGGGAAGACGGGTCCGAAGCCGCCCTGGACGCCGGCGATGCCGCGCCGGACGCAATCGCAACGGAAGGGGCCGAGGCCCCCCCCGACGCCCCGTCTCCCGAAGCCCCGTCTCCTGCGCCTGACGCACACGACAGGCCCAGGCGCCGCGCGCCCCTGCCGGCGCCGCCCAGCCGCGCGCTGGGGATTCGCCTGCGTCTGGCGCAGGAGCCACCAATCGCCGCCGCGAACAGGCCCGGCATCGAGGCCGCCATGCGCCGCCTGCGGCTTCTGTCGCGTCACCTCGAGCTGGGCGAGGGCTGAGCGGCCCCTGTCTGCCTGCCGCCGCCCCCCAACGTTCATGCCCCCAATCTTCACGTCCACGGCGCGCGCGCGCGCGCCCCGCGGCCGGGGCCCCTGATCCGCCGTGGCGCGGGCGCGGGTATCCGGCCGCCCCGCGCGCGCCTCTCGCCTGGTCGCGCGAGCCACCTTCACGGCGCCGGGCCTGGCTTCCCCGCGCGCGATCGTCCCGCCTCTGACGCCGCCCCCGCGGCGGGCGAAAAATTCCTGTCGCCCGAATGCGTTTTGGCGCTTGCCCCCGCCGGGCCATTCGCTCTATATGGCCCGCGTCGGGCCGTGGCGCAGTCTGGTTAGCGCGTCCGTCTGGGGGGCGGAAGGTCGCGAGTTCGAATCTCGCCGGCCCGACCATCTCGAAAACCGCCTGCCCCCACCGGGGTGGGCGGTTTCGTCGTTCAGGGCCTTGGCCCGCGCAGGGGAGGGGATGCCATGGCCGAGGGAGTTCTGCCCGATCACCGCATCGCGGGGCTGATCGCCGAGGGCGCCATCGCCGCCGCGACGCCCGTCGATCCCGCCCAGATCCAGCCCGCCAGCCTTGATCTGCGTCTGGGCGCGGTGGCCTATCGGATGCGCGCCTCGTTCCTGCCCGGCCGCGGGCAACGCATCCTGGACCGGCTGGCCGAATTCGAGATGCACCGCATGGATCTTGCGCCCGGCGCGGTGCTTGAACGCGGCTGCGTCTATCTCGTGCCGCTGATGGAAAGCCTGGCGCTGCCCGAAGGGCTGTCGGCGGCGGCCAATGCCAAATCCTCGACCGGGCGGCTGGACCTGCTGACCCGCGTCATCACCGATGACGGCACCGAATTCGACCGCATCCCCGAGGGCTATCACGGCCCGCTCTTCGCCGAGATCTGCCCGCGGTCCTTTTCGGTGCTGGTGCGTCCGGGCATGCGGCTGACCCAGATCCGTTTTCGCCGCGGCCGGGCCGTGCTGGACGATGCAGAGCTTGCGCGCCTGCATGCCGAGGAACCGCTGGTCAACGGCCC
The DNA here is from genome assembly GCF_900156695.1 of Phaeovulum vinaykumarii. Classification (GTDB taxonomy): domain Bacteria; phylum Pseudomonadota; class Alphaproteobacteria; order Rhodobacterales; family Rhodobacteraceae; genus Bieblia_A; species Bieblia_A vinaykumarii. Next base: position 227,100 of record NZ_FTOM01000001.1, on the reverse strand, counting down.
GGCGGTCATCGACGCGGGCCTGGGCTTCTCGGTCGATCTGGCCCCCGGTGACAGCGATCTCGTCGGCTTTCGCGCCAAGCCGCATGCCGGGGTGATCGACCTTGACCGCATCGGCCATTACCCGGCTTCCGAATATTGGGAGGAACTGCGCACCCGCGACGGGCGGCTGATCCTCGACCCCGGCGCCTTCTATATCCTTGTCTCGCGCGAGGCGGTGACGATCCCGCCCGACCACGCCGCCGAGATGGCGCCCTTCCTGGCCATGGTGGGGGAATTCCGCGTCCATTACGCGGGCTTCTTCGATCCGGGCTTCGGCCACGGGGCGGCGGGGGGCGCCGGCGCGCGGGGCGTGCTCGAGGTGCGCTGCCACGAGGTGCCCTTCGTTCTGGAACACGGGCAGGTCGTGGGGCGGCTGGTCTATGAACGCATGATGGAAGCCCCGCGCAGCCTCTATGGCAGCTCGATCGCGTCGAATTACCAGGGCCAGGGGCTCAAGCTGGCCAAGCATTTCTGCCCCGGCTGACGGCCCTGCCGCGGTTTGGCAATTGACGCCGCCGCCCCGGCCGCGATACCTCGCAGGCCATGGCGCGCGCACCTCTTCTCCAGCTTTCGCAAGTCTCGCTGACCTTCGGCGGCAACCCGGTCTTTTCGGGGCTCGATCTCGTCATCCAGCCCGGTGACCGGCTGGTTCTTGTCGGGCGCAACGGCTCGGGCAAGTCCACGCTGATGAAGCTGATGGCGGGGCTGATCGAGCCCGACAGCGGCGCGCGCACCCTCGCACCCGGCACCCGCGTGGGCTACATGGAGCAAGAGCCCGACTTCACCGGCCACGCCACGCTGGGCGCCTTTGCCGCCGCCACGCTGGGCCCGGCAGACGCCTACCGCGTGGACATGGTGGCCGAAGGGCTGAAGTTCGACCCGCAGACGCCGGTGGCGCAGGCCTCGGGCGGCGAGAGACGGCGCGCGGCGCTGGCGCGTCTTCTGGCCGAGGCGCCCGAATTGATGCTGCTCGACGAGCCGACCAACCATCTCGATATCGAGGCCATCGCCTGGCTCGAGGCCGAATTGTCCGACACCCGCACCGCCTTCGTGCTGATCTCGCACGACCGGGCGCTTCTGCGGGCGCTGGGGCGCGGCATCTTGTGGCTGGACCGTGGCCAGGTGCGGCGCGCCGAACATGGCTTTGACGGCTTCGAGGATTGGCGCGACCGGATCTGGGCCGAGGAGGACGAAGCCCGCCACAAGCTCGATCGCAAGATCAAGGCCGAGGCCCGCTGGGCGGTCGAGGGGATCTCGGCGCGGCGCAAGCGCAACCAGGGCCGGCTGCGTGCGCTCCATGCGATGCGCTCGGACCGCGCCGCGCAGATCCGCCGTCAGGGCGTGGCGGCGATGGAGCTGGACAGCGGTCCGGCCTCGGGGCGGCGGGTGATCGAAGCCAAGGGCATCGCCAAGAGCTTTGGCGACCGGGTGATCCTGCGGCCCTTCGATCTGCGCGTGATGCGCGGCGAACGCATCGCCTTCGTCGGCCCGAACGGGATCGGCAAGACCACGCTGCTGCGCATGCTGACCGGCGAGATCGCCCCCGATCAGGGCAGCGTCCGGCTGGGCACCAATGTCGAGATGGCGGTCTTCGATCAGGCGCGCGCGACGCTCGATCTGGGGATGACGCTCTGGGACGGGATGACGGGTGATCCGGACCTGCGCGTCTCGGGGCGCTCGGACCAGGTGATGGTGCGCGGCCAGCCCCGCCATGTGGTGGGCTATCTCAAGGATTTCCTCTTCGACGAGGCGCAGGCGCGTGCGCCCATCGGCTCGCTTTCGGGGGGCGAACGCGCGCGGCTCCTGCTGGCGCGGATCATGGCGCGGACGTCGAACCTGCTGGTGCTGGACGAGCCGACCAACGATCTCGACGTCGAGACGCTGGACCTGCTCCAGGATCTCCTGGGCGAATACGACGGCACCGTGCTTCTGGTCAGCCACGACCGCGACTTCATCGACCGCGTGGCCACCACCACCATCGCCATGGAGGGCGACGGCAAGGCTACGGTCTATGCCGGCGGCTGGTCGGATTACCGCACCCAGGCCGCGCAGGCCAACCCCGATCCGGCACCGGCCGCGCCGGCCGCCCGCAAGATCGCCGCCCCCGCGCAGAAGACCGCGCCCCAACCCTCCGCGCCGCCGGCGCGCAAGTCGGGCCTGACCTTCACCGAAAAGCACCGCCTCGAGGAATTGCCCGGCCTGATCGAGAAGCTCGAACACGAGATCTCGCGTCTCAACGATCTGCTGTCGGACCCCGATCTCTTCACCCGCGAGCCGGTCAAGTTCGCCAAGGCCACCGAGATGCTGGCCGAGCGCCAGGCCGCACTTTCCGCGGCCGAGGACGAATGGCTGACGCTCGAGGAAAAGGCCGCGGGCTGAGCCCATCCCTCAGGCGCCGGCCGGGCGCCCCCGCCTCCCCATGCGCCGCGCCCCGCCCCACCCTGTCCCGCCGCGCGCAGGGTGTCGCCTCCACATGGCTTTCGCCGCACTCCCCACGTGCCGCGCGCATCTCCTCTCCGCGCTCCCCCGCGCGCGTCGTGACGTCACACACCCTGGGCCTCGCATTCCTCTTCGAACTGGCCAAAATATCCCGGGGGCTGGCGCAGCCAGCGGGGCAGAGCCCCTCCCCGGCCTGAGGGAGGAAATAGGGAGGCGGAGAAGACAGGATGGACGACAGGACCGGCCCCTTGCAGGGGCTGCGGGTGATCGAGATCTCGGGGCTCGGCCCCACCCCCTTCACGGCGATGCTGCTGGCCGACATGGGCGCCGATGTGCTGCGCATCGCGCGGCCGGGGGGCGGGCCGCATGTGCTGGGGCTGGCGCAGGATGTGCTTGACCGCGGCCGCGACGTGGTCGAGATCGACCTCAAGTCGCCCGACGGGAAGGCCGCCGCCCGCGCGCTGATCCTGCGCGCCGATGCGCTGATCGAGGGCATGCGTCCGGGCGCGATGGAACGGCTGGGGCTGGGGCCGGGGGATTTCCCCGACCATCCCGCGCTGGTCTATGGCCGCATGACCGGCTGGGGACAGACCGGGCCGCTGGCGCCACGCGCGGGCCATGACATCACCTATCTGGCGCTGACCGGCGCGCTTCATGCCATCGGGCCGGCTGATCGTCCCGCGATCCCGCTCAACCTGCTGGGCGATTTCGGCGGCGGCGGGCTCTATCTGGCCTTCGGTCTCCTGGCCGCGCTTCTCCATGCCCGCGCCACTGGGCAGGGGCAGGTGGTCGATGCCGCGATCACCGATGGCGTGGCGCATCTGATGGCGATGATCTGGGGCATGACCGGGCAGGGGGCCTGGTCGGACCGGCGGGCGAACAATCTTCTTGACGGGGCGGCGCCGTTCTACACGCTTTACGCTTGCGCCTGTGGTGGCCATGTCGCGGTGGGGGCGATCGAGCCGCAATTCTGGACAGCGCTTCTGGCCGGGTTGGGGCTTGATCCGGCCACGCTGCCCGATCGGGCGCTGCGCGCCAACTGGCCCGATTTGCGCGCCCGGCTCGCGGGGGGCTTTGCAACGCGCCGGCGCGATGATTGGGCCGAGGTCTTTGCCGCAACCGATGCCTGTGTCGCCCCGGTGCTGAGCCTGGCCGAGGCGCCCTTGCACCCCCAGAACGCCGCGCGCGGAACCTTCGTGACACATGAGGGGCTGTCCCAGCCCGCGCCGGCGCCGCGCCTTTCCGCGACGCCGGGTCGTATTGGCGCGGGATCGGCGCAGCGCCGGCTGACGCCGGCAGAAGCGCTTGCGCGCTGGGGGGCGGCCGGGGGCGCGGGGTAAGGACGCAGGCGTTCGTGTTCGCCGAAGAGGGGCTCTGCCCCGCTGGCTTCGCCAGCCCCCGGGATATTTGTGCCAGCTCGAAAGGGGGCGTTCGGCGGGGCCCGAGGGCCGCAATGCCGCGTGCCGGGGGCGGCTGTTGTCGGGGCGCCAAAGGGTATAGGCTGGCGCTGTTGCCGGGGTTCGGCGGCGCTGGCTTTCGGGAGAGATGATGATGAAACGCAGGGCCTTCTTGTCCATGACCGCGGCGGCGGCTCTTGTTCCCGCGGGCCCGCTTCTTGCCGAGACGCGGATCGTGCTGAACGAGGTGCAGGGCTATCTGAACCTGCGCGCGGATCCCGACCCGAACAGCCGGGTGCGGGTTTCGGTGCGGGCGGGCACGGAAGTGACCGTGCATGAGCGTCGGGGCGATTGGCTGCTGGTGTCGATCGAGGGCGGATTGGGCGGATGGGGCCCCATCGCCTATCTTAGCCCCGTCGGGCGGCGCCGCGAGCCGCGGCCTGTGCTGCGCCAGCTTTACGTGAATTCGCCGCGCGACGGCTATCTGAACCTGCGCAGCCGGCCGACGACCAACGCCCGTATCCTGATGGGCATGCCCAATGGCACGCGCGTGCGGGTTCTGTCGGAATCGGGGCCCTGGCTGCGGGTGCGTCTCGACGACGGGGCCGAGGGCTGGGCGCATGGGCGCTATCTGGTGGCCGATCCGCCCGGGCGGGGGAATGGGGGGCGGTCCGGTGATCGCCGCAGTGATCGGGGCGGGCCGCCGCAGCCGGGCGAATTCCTGGTGGTGAACGCGCCCGGAGACGGCTTCTTGAACCTGCGCACGGCGCCGTCGTCGCGCGCGGACATCATCCTGCGGATGCGGCATGGCGCGCGGGTGCAGATCATGGAGACGCTGGGCGATTGGGTCCGGGTGCGCCACGAGAGCGGGCAGACCGGCTGGGCCTCGGCGCGGTATCTGCGGCGCGTGGGGCGGCGCTGACGGATCCCGCCTTCCCGCGGCGGGGGCTCTCCCGGTGCGGGGAGGGGGGCGGTTTTCCTTGACAGCTTGGGGGCGATCGGGGATAAGGCGTCATCCCGGCAGCGGCTCTGGTCTCTGCCGGGCATCTCTTTTTTCAACGACGCCCCCTGCGGGGCGCGCAGTCCGAGGTGGGGCATCGGCCCCCGGAACGACCCGCAAGGGTGGCCACAGGGCGCGGAGAAACGAAGGAAAGACCCATGTTCGCGGTCCTCAAGACGGGCGGCAAGCAATACAAGGTGCAGGCGGGCGATGTCCTGCGTGTCGAGAAGCTTGCGGCCGAAGCTGGCGAAACCGTCCAGTTCAACGAGATTCTGATGGTCGGCGGTGACGCCCCGGTTCTGGGCGCCCCCCTCGTGGCGGGCGCGGCCGTGCAGGCCGAAGTGATCGACCAGATCAAGGCCGACAAGGTCATCACCTTCCACAAGCGCCGCCGCAAGCACAGCTCGCAGCGCACCCGTGGCCATCGTCAGACCCTGACGCTGCTGCGCGTGACCGAGGTGCTGGCCTCGGGCGGTGAAGCCACCGGCGTCAAGGCTGCGGTCGGCGCCCAATCGAAGACCGCCGCGCAAGCGGCCCAAGCCGAGGAGTAATCCCCCATGGCACACAAGAAAGCAGGCGGTTCCTCGCGCAACGGCCGCGATTCCGCGGGCCGTCGTCTGGGTGTGAAGCTGTTCGGTGGCCAGGCGGCCATTCCGGGCAACATCATCGTGCGCCAGCGCGGCACCCAATGGTGGCCGGGCGAAGGCGTCGGCATGGGCCGTGACCACACCATCTTCGCGGTGGCCGAAGGTTGCGTAACCTTCCGCAAGGGCCTCAAGGGCCGCACCTATATCTCGGTTCTTCCCGTGGCGGAGGCGGCCGAGTAAGCCAGCCGACACCCGGAACAACGCATTGGGGGATCGGCCGGCGGCCGGTCCCCCCTTCGCGTTTCGGGATGTCCGTGGCGGCATCCGATGCCGGAGGAGGGCAGAGGGGTCGCCAGAAGAGGGGATCTGGCCGGGCAGGCCGGTTCCCGTTGGGGGCCGCGCGTCGGGCGGGACGCGCCGGGCTGTCATCTCACCGCCCAAATCGGGTGTTAGCGGGACAGACGCACCCGACTCGAGAGGAGGAGACCGCGATGTATCAAGAAATGATCGTGTCGCAACCGACGATCCGGGCCGAGCGTTTCGTGCTGCGCCCGGTGCGCAAGTCGGATGCCGGTCTCATGGCGATGTATACGTCGGACCGTGAGCTGGCCGAGGGCACGCGGGCGATCCCGCATCCGCTGCCGCCTGGGGCGACCGAGGCCTATGTGGCCCGTGCGATGTCCGAGGCCCGGACCGAGGATGTCTGGGTGCTGGACGGTTCGGCGCAGGGGCTGGCCGAGGTTCTGGGGGTGATTTCGCTGGCCCGTCTGTCGGCGGATGAATCCGAGGTGGGCTTCTGGGTGGCGCGCGGCTTCTGGAATACGGGCTTTGCCTCCGAGGCGGTGTCGGCGCTGGTGGCGGCCAATCCGCACCGCTCGCGGATGCTGATGGCCGAGGTGTTCCAGGACAACCCCGGCTCAGCCCGTGTGCTGACCAATTGCGGCTTCGATTATCTGGGCGATGCCGAAAGCTGGTCGGTGGCGCGCAATGCCCGCGTGCCGACCTGGACCTACATGAAGAAGCTGGGCTGAGCGCCGCTTCGGCGCCCGAAGCGTGCGTCGCGGACGGGGCAGGGCCTCGTGGCGCGTCACTGGGCGCGGCGTGACGAGACCGGGCATCTGACGGGACAGGGCGATCAGGCCTATCATGGCCAACTGGACACCCGCCCCCGACGCGGATCTGCGGGGGCGGGTGTTTTCATGTTTCCGCGGGGCTCACCCCTTGGCGGCGGTCACGTCCTCGGGGGTGCCGATGGTGCGGGTCGTGGCCTCGCGGGTGATGCGCTTGATCATGCCCGACAGCGCCTTGCCGGCGCCGATCTCCCAGAATTCGGTGACCCCGGCCGTGGCCATCCATTGCACCGAGCCACGCCAGCGCACCGAGCCCGTCACCTGTTCGACCAGAAGCGCGCGGATCATCTCGGGATCGGTCACGGCCTCGGCGCGCACGTTGGCAACCAGCGGCACCTTGGGCGCGGTGATCGTCACCTCGGCCAGGGCCGCGGCCATGGCTTCGGCGGCGGGCTGCATCAGCGCGCAATGGAACGGCGCGGAGACCGGCAGCATCACCGCGCGTTTGGCGCCCTTGCCCTTGGCGATCTCGACGGCGCGTTCGACGGCGGCCTTGTGGCCCGAGACCACGACCTGGGCGGGGTCGTTGTCATTGGCGGCCTGGCAGACCTCGCCCTGGGCGGCTTCGGCGGCCACGGCGGCGGCGGTCTCGAAGTCGAGGCCAAGGAGGGCGGCCATCGCGCCCACGCCCACCGGCACCGCCGATTGCATCGCCTGACCGCGCAGGCGCAGCAGGCGCGCGGTATCGGCCAGGCTGAGCGCGCCGGCCGCGCAGAGCGCCGAATATTCGCCCAGCGAATGGCCCGCGACGAAGGCGGCCCGGTCAATGCTGATCCCTTCCGCGGCCAGCGCTTCCATCGCGGCCATCGAGGTGGCCATCAGCGCGGGCTGGGCATTGGCGGTCAGCGTCAGATCGGCGGCCTCGCCTTCCCAGATCAGCGTCGAGAGCTTTTCGCCCAGCGCCTCGTCCACGGTCTCGAACACGGCGCGGGCGGCAGGATAGGCCTCGGCCAGCGCGCGGCCCATGCCAATGGTCTGGGCCCCCTGGCCGGGGAAAACGAAAGCGCACGTCATCAGATGTCCTCCTTGGCGATCGGCCATTCGCGGGCCGGCCTTGCTCTAGCCAATGCCCGCGCGCGGGGCAACCGCGAGAAGGGCCGCAGTCCGCGCCGGGGTGCCGGGGGGGGCGGGGCTGCGGGTGGGGGCGGGGGTGCCGCTTCGGGCCGGGGGACGGGGTCGCGGAGGCATCGAGCCTCCGCGCCCCCGGCGTCTTGCGCCCCCTCGATGGGGGCAAAAGACGCAGCCCCCCCCCGCCCTGCCGCAGCGCCCTGCCGCAGCGCCCGGAACCTTCGCGGTGGACCCACCGCCGCGGCCGCCCTGCCGCGAAATCTGCACCGCCGCCCCCGTTCCCGTCATTTTCCTTGCGCAGGGCCGCGCGATCCTCTAGACGGGCGCGACCTTCCGTATCCACGAAACCGGCGCAACCTCTCGTGGCGGGTTGCGGAAGGGATCGCCCGCCGTTGAAGTGCGCCCGAGAACGAAGGAGCCGACATGCCGCTTTACGAGCATGTTCTCATCGCGCGTCAGGATCTGTCCAACGCGCAGGCCGAAGGCCTCATCGAACATTTCACCACGGTTCTCGCGGATAACGGCGGCAAGGTCGTCGACCGTGAATACTGGGGCGTGAAGACCATGGCCTACAAGATCAACAAGAACCGCAAGGGGCATTACGCCTTCCTGCGCACGGATGCCCCCTCGGCCGCTGTCCAGGAAATGGAGCGTCTGGCCCGTCTGCATGACGACGTGATGCGCATCATGACCGTCAAGGTCGATGCCCACGACGAGGGCCCCTCGGTCCAGATGCAGAAGCGTGACGAGCGCGAGCCGCGCCGCGACCGCCGCTGATCTTGGAAAGGAACCGCAAACATGGCTAGCAAACCGTTTTTCCGCCGCCGCAAGGTCTGCCCGTTCTCGGGCGATAACGCGCCGAAGATCGACTACAAGGACGTCCGTCTGCTGCAACGCTACATCTCCGAGCGTGGCAAGATCGTCCCCGCCCGCATCACCGCCGTCTCGGCGAAAAAGCAGCGTGAACTGGCCCGTGCCATCAAACGCGCCCGCTTCCTCGCCCTGCTGCCCTACGCCGTGAAATAAGGAGAGGTCGTATGCAGGTCATTCTTCTCGAACGCGTGGCCAAGCTTGGCCAGATGGGCGAGGTCGTGAACGTCAAGGACGGTTACGCCCGCAACTTCCTGCTGCCGCAAGGCAAGGCGCTGCGCGCCTCGGAAGCCAATATCAAGAGCTTCGAGGCCCGCAAGGCCCAGCTTGAAGCCCAGAACCTCGAGACCCGCAAGGAAGCCGAGGCCATGGGCGAAAAGCTCGAAGGTCAGCAATTCGTGGTCATCCGCTCGGCGTCCGACGCCGGCGCGCTCTATGGCTCGGTGACCGCGCGCGACGTGGCCGATGTGGCGACCGAGGCCGGCTTCACCGTCGAACGCCGCCAGATCTTCATCGAACGTCCGATCAAGGAACTGGGTCTGCATGACGTCGCCGTCGTGCTGCACCCGGAAGTGACCGTGACGGTCACGCTGAACGTGGCGCGCTCGACCGAGGAAGCCGAGCTTCAGGCGTCGGGCAAGTCGATCCAGGATCTGGCCGCCGAGGCCGAGGCCGCCGCGGAATTCGAGATCGCCGAGCTGTTCGACGATATCGGTTCGGCCGGCAAGGACGAAGGCGCGGACGAAGCCTGAGGCTTCGCGTCCCCGCATGAACGACAGGAACGCCCCGGTCCGCGCGGATCGGGGCGTTTTGCATATGCGTGCCCGGCTGCGGGCGGCCGCGCGCCAAGGCAACGAAAGATGCCGGGGCGCGCTGCTGGTAGGGCGTGATGCTGGCGGGACGAGATGCAGGCTGGGCGCGATTCAGACGGGGAGCGATCAGGCGGGGGCCGCGTTCGGCGGCCAGCCCCCGTGCCGTCCCGCGCAGTCCAGCCCCGTGCAGCCCAGCCCCGCGCGGCCGTCAGCCCCCCCAACGCGTCGCAAGGGGCCCGCGGCGGCGGCTCAGCCGCCCATGCTGCGCGCGCCGCTGGTCGCGCTTGCGCCGAAGCCGCCGCGCGACATCGCGCTGGCCTTGGTCATCGGCGGCTTGCCCAGCGTCGTCGGCCCCTTGGCAAAGGCGCCCGAGGCCAGCTTGCCCTTGCCGGTGTTGTTGGCATAGGTCGCGGTGCCTGCGGGGTTGGTGAAGCGCCCGTCGGCGGTGCGGTGGAGCGGCTGCGCCCCGATCCCGCGCCCGCCGCCCAGCATGTTGCCCAGAAGGAAGCCCGCCAGCAGCGGCATGAAGATCCCGCCCGACCCGCCGCCGGTCGCCTGCGCCTCGGTCACGCAATTGCCTTCGCCATATTGGGCCTCGCAGACTTCCTGGCTGTCATAGCGCGGTGCGGTCTCGGCGTTCAGCGTTTCGGCCGCGGCAAAGCCCTGGCGGCAATCCTCGGTCGAGAACAGGCTTCCGGCGCCGGCGGCATCCAGACAGCTTTGCAGGTCGGGGAAGGCCTGGGCATCGACGCTGTCCTCGCGGCAACCGGCCAGCGCAAAGGCGGCGGCCCCGACCAGGAACAGGCTGACGGAGGTGGAACGTTTCGGCATGGCGATAATCTCCGGGCGTAGGGGAGGGGGCGCTCAGTCGCGGATGAAATGGGGCTTGAAGCGCGACAGATCCTGGGTGATGCGGGCGCGGTCCTCGCGGATGCCAAGGGCCACACAGTGCGCGCCCACGATCCAGGCGCCCAGCACCGGGCGAAAGCCGCCCATCACCGGCAGTGGCTGATAGGCCTGCACGATCAGGGGGTGGGCGTCATAGCTTGTGTCGGCGGCGCTTTCGGGGGCGTCGCCCGCGGCGTGGATCGTGACCGACGCCCCCTCGCGCGAGAAGATGGGTTTTGTCACATTACCCTTCGCCAGCGCTTCGGCCGCGCGTTCAAAGCGCGCGATCTCGGCCCGCGCGGCCGGGCCGGTGCCCGCCAGAGCCGGGGCCACGTCTTCGGCAAAGAAGGCCGGAAGCAGGTTGGGATGGCCCTCGAACAGCTTCCACAGCACCGGCAGGATGCCCTTGTTCGACAGGATCGCCTTCCACGGCGGTTCGATCATCTGGCAATGCGCACCGGCCAGATGGGCCGCGAAATCGTCGCGCAGCAGGTCTTCCCAGGGGTAGAGCTTGAACAGCACCCCGATCACCCGGTCCTGATCGTCCAGGAACTGGCCGTCTTCGCTCAGCGCGATCTTCTCGAGGTCGGTGTAATGCGCGCCCATCCCGGCCTCGCGCGCGGCCCAGCCCAGCGCCTCGACGGTGGCGTAATCCTCGGGCAGGCCCGAGAGCGCGGTGAAATGCAGATCGGTCTTGGGGGCAAACATCTCGGCAAAGCGCGCCACCAACGCCTCGTGCAGGCTGTTGAACTGATCGTCGCTCTCGCGCAGCACGCCCGCGGCGATCTGATCCTCGAGCCATTGCCACTGAAAGGCCGCGGTCTCATAGAGCGAGGTCGGCGTGTCGGCGTTGTATTCCAGAAGCTTGGCCGGCCCGGTGCCGTCATAGGCCAGGTCGAACCGGCCATAGAGCGAAGGCGCGCCCTGCCGCCAGCTTTCGGCGATATGGTCGCGGTGCGCGGGCGGGATGGCCAGCCGGTCGAGCAGCTCCTCGCTGCTCAGCACATGCTCGACCGCCTCGAGGCACATGCCATGCAATTCGGTCGAGGGGTCTTCGATGTCATCCTCGATCTGGCGCAGGGTGAAGGCATAGGCCGAGCTTTCCTCCCAATAGGGTTCGCCATGCATGTCAGCGAAAGTGAAGCCCTGCGCTTCGGCCTTGGCGCGCCAATCCGCGCGTTCGGGCAAGTCGATCCGTTGCACGCTATGTCCTTCCCGTGGGGCCAGGTGTTGTCCTTGCGCCTATATGGGGGAAGGCGGGGCCGTTGTGAACCGCCCCCGGCGCCGCGGGATGGGTGGGCGAGGGCGGGCGTGCATGACCCATCCCGCTCATGCCGGCGAAGGGCTCGACATGGGCGGGTGGAGCTCAATCCCTGAGTGGAGAGTGTCTATTTGCCGTTTCGGCCCTTGATGAAGGCGACCACACCTCCGATTGCCGCCGTGCCAAGGAACAAGCCGGGTATCACGGGGGTCTTCGTGACAAACAATGCCGCAAACGCGCCGACGATCAGAAGCCCGAAGAGGCTCGCCCCGAGATACATGCCCAAGGTGCGGTCTGCGACTTCTGCGCGAACAACCTGCTGGTCCATATCGATATTATGTTCCAAGTTGCGTTCCGCCATCGCCAGGATGCGCTCGGTGGCCCCAGGCAGGATGTCGTCATATTCCCTGAGGTATTTCGGGTGTGGCATCGGTCCCGAGAACTGCTCACTCACCACAAGCTGGGTGAGGCGGCGCTTGACCTCTGGTATCTCACGTTTCGCCAGCTTTCCTTCGAGGACGCGTTCGATCTCGTTCTCGATACGAACCACGGAAGTGGTCTGGCGATCGTCAGTCTCCGCGCCTGGCGCGTGAGGGCGACCCGGAGGCTTTCCCAACGCGTTCTCCTTCGGGATCCATGGCGCCACTCACGGCGCGCCCAACCCCTTCCCATGCCAGCGACACGAGGTCACGAGAATGGGTCACGATCTTTGTGCGGCGGCCATACATCAACTGATAAGGCGCCGAGAAGCCCGCCGCGAAACCACGACGGAAAGACTCTTTCGCCGCATTTTTCATCCGCGTTCTCCTGGCGTCCAAGTAACATACTGTCAAGATAGGGAGAGCTTGAGAAGCACCATCGTGCCAGCGGGTAAAAAGTTGGTTACGGGCCGCGCCGGAGCAACCCGATCCCGGCAACACCGCCCGATCATGGTCTTCGAACAAGTCATTCCTTGAGGTGCCAGGCCCCCGTGACACGGCGCGACAGAATGACCGCCTTCCGAATCCCCTCGCCGACCCGCTAGGATCGCCGCATTGGAAACCGGAGACATTTCAATGAAACGGATTGCGTCCCTTCCGGCCGCCCTCGCGGCCTTTCTTGCGCTGTGCGCCTGTGAACCCGTCCACACGCTTGCGGAATATCGCCCCGTCGTCGACACGGCGAAGGTGCGCCCGGCTCGATATGAGGCCGACCTCGCGCAATGCCGGGCCATCGCGACCCAGGTCGAGGCCGAATACAAGGCCCGCCAGGAGAAGGAGATGGGCCAGCAGCTTGTGGCGGGCCTTCTGCTCGGTGCGCTGATCGGGGCGGCGGCGGGCACGAATTCCGGGGATCAGGGGATGTTCATCGCCCAAGGTGCTGCGGCGGGCGCCGCGATCGGGGCCACGACCCCGGGCGATTATGACCACGACCTGGTCACCTATGGGCCCCGCCGCGTGGTCGACCGCTGCATGACCGGCCGCGGCTACGAGATCCTGACCGATCCCGGCCGCGCGTAAGGCGGAACACCGGCAGGGCGACGGGCGCCTGGACAGCGCCCGCCGCCAATGGGCCGCGATCACGTCAATCGATACCGTTGGCGCGCTGGATCTCGCGGATATGCGCCGCGATGCCGTCGCGTCCGGATGCGTTCTGACCATGGCAGCTGGCGCAGACCGCGTCGAAGGCGCGCTTGCCCATCGTTGCTGTCGGGGACAGCGTTGCGGGAAGCCGAACCTCGACAAGCGGCGCTCCGGGGGCGGGCCTGTGTCCGCGGTCGTTGGCGGGGCGGCATTTACGGGATGTTTCCGTTCTCTCTGTAAGGTCGCACCAAAGATTTACTTCCTCGAGGTCGACCGTGCTCAATCCCTTCAAGACTGTGTCAGGCAAGCTGGTGATTGCCACAGGGGCCGTGATTGCCGTGATCGTGCTCAGCTCAACCGCCTATAATGGGTTTCGCACTTCCGAGCGCGTCAATACACAGGTGATCGAGCTTGCCAGCTCGCAGGCGCGCAGCGCCGCCAACGAGGTCTCGCAGCAGCTCACCGAAGCGGGTGCTGCCGGGCTTGCCCTTTCAGGCATGATCGAGGGCATGATACAGGAAGGCCCGGCCGATACCGACCGGCTGATTGCCATGCTGGAAGCGGTGCCCGGGCATTACGATACGCTCTTTTCGGCCTGGATGTCGGGGCTGCCCGATGGCGCGACCGACCGCTACCTGAGCGGCACGAGCGGTCGCAATGCGGCGGGGGTGTTCACCCCCTACTGGACCAAATCCGATACCGGCGGGCTCGATTTCCAGACCTTCGACATCGACCCGACGCAGATGTGGTTCAAGGGACCGATCGAAAGCGGCCAGAGCCTGCTCACCGAGCCCTATCAGGCGAACGAAGGCTACATGATCACCTCGGTTTCCGTGCCGGTGCGGGTCAAGGATCAGGTGGTGGCGCTTGTCGGCGTCGATATCACGCTCAAGGCGATGACCGATATGCTCGGCGCGCTTCAACCTGTCGAGGGCAGCCGGATGCTGCTTGTCGATGGCGGCGGCAAATGGGTGGCAAACCCTGACCCGGCGCTTCTGACACGGCCTTACGAGGGGGCGGGAACCCAGGAGGTGATGGCGGCGCTCGCCGATGGCAAGTTGCGCGTGATCGAGGGGCTCGAGGGCGGGGCGCGGCGGATCGTCTATCCGTTCCGCGCTCGGGGCACCAATGTCACCTGGGCGGTGATTTATGAGGTGCCGGGAACGGTGTTCTCGACCCCGGTTCTGCATGAGGTGATCAACACCGCGCTGGGCGGGCTTTTGATTCTGCTGATGGCGCTGGCCGCGATTTTCGTTGCTTCCATGCTGATGGTGCGTCGCCCTCTGGCGGGGATGCTCGCCACCGTCGACGGGCTTGCTACGGGCGATTACGATCAGATGGTGCAGGGGGTGAAGCGTTCCGACGAGATTGGCGCGATGGCGCGCGCGGTGGAAACGCTGCGCCAGCGGCTGATCGAACGGCGCGCACTTGAGGCGGAGCAGCGGCGCTTGCAGGCGGAGGCAGAGACCGAGCGCCAACGCAGGGCCGCAGAGGAAGAGGCGTTGCGGGCCGAACGTGCGGCGCGTCAGGCCGAGGATGAGGAACGCGAGGCGCGCGCGCGCGCCGAAGATGAGGCGCGCCGCGCCCGGGAAGAGGCCGTGCGCGCGGCGCGGGCCGCCGAGCAGACGGCGGTGGTCGAAAACCTCGCTGCGGGTCTCCGCGGGCTTGCTTCGGGCCGGCTCGATGTGACGATTGGCGGACAGTTCCCCGAGGGCTATGATCAGTTGCGCCATGATTTCAACGAGACCGTGGAACGCCTTTCGGAGCTGATCGGGGCGATCGGGGCCGCCACCGAGATCATCGTTTCGGGCGTGGATGAGATTTCCGGCGCCACCTCGAGCCTTTCGGGGCAGACTGAATCCTCGGCGGCGACGCTTGAGGAGACGGCGGCAGCGCTCAACGAACTTACCGCTTCGGTGCAGGCGGCGGCGGAGAATGCCCGCAGCGTCAACGGGGCGATGCGTGATGCCACTGCGGAAGCGCAGGCCTCACGCCAGGTGGTCGAGGAGACCGTGGCGGCGATGGCGGCGATCCAGGAGTCTTCGGAGGATATTTCTCGCATCATCAATGTGATCGACGATATTGCCTTCCAGACCAACCTGCTCGCGCTGAATGCGGGTGTTGAGGCGGCGCGAGCGGGCGAGGCCGGGCGCGGCTTTGCCGTTGTCGCCTCTGAAGTCCGCGCGCTCGCTCAGCGCGCCTCGGAAGCCGCGCGCGAGATCAATGCGCTGATCTCTGATTCCGGTGCCCAGGTCAGCACAGGCGTGACGCTGGTGGGGCGGGCTGGCGAGGCCCTGGTGGCGATTGTGGGCTCGATCGACCAGATTTCCTCGCATGTGCGCGACATTGCGGCCTCGGCCGATGAGCAGGCGACGGGGATTGCCGAGATCAACACCGCGATGCTTCAACTCGACCGCGCCCAGCAGACCAATGCCGCCGGCTTCGAGGAAACCGCGGCGGCCTGCATGGCGCTCAACGATCAGGCGAAGGGGCTGCAGGAGATGGTGGCACAGTTTCAGGTCGCCGCAGCGGTCAGCGGCGCGCGCGCTGCCTGAGCAAGGCCTTTCGCCTCGGCAGTGTCGAGGCGACCCGGGCCTTTGCCTTTTCCTGGGGGCATGGCCCCCTTGCGGCGGAGCCGGGGGGCTGGAGCTCAGACGAGCCGGCCGACGATAAGGCGGGTCTTGCCGCCAAGATAGGGGGGGCGCGCTTCGGGCAGGATGGGTCTGCGTTCGCGCCCCAGCGGTCGCGCTCGCGGACAAGATCGGCCGCGCCCCTGTGTCCCGCGAGGTGAGCGGGCTGGATCGTTTCGGCCGCTCGATCGCGCGTTGCTTCTTGCGCGGCGGGGATCTCGGCGCCTGGATGGTTGAGGCCGGCTGGGCGGTCGCCTCTCACCGCTACGGCAACGACTATGTCCGCGCCGAGGAACGCGCTCAAGCGGCGCGGCGTGGCATCTGGGCGAGCGAGTTCATAATGCCCTGGGATTGGCGCAGGGGGCGAAGGTGATCCGGGCGAGAGCCGCTCTGGTCGCCGTTCTGGCATGACCAGCGCGCCCGCAGCTGCGGACGACGGCGGGGCGCGTGAGTCGCTCTTGCCTCTTCGTGTGGCGTCTTCCTATTCCGGCAGCTCCAGGAAGACGTGCTCGCGGATCGGGAGCTGCGCGGAAGCCCGCTGGCTGCTTGCCAACTGCAGCTGGGGCGGGCGACTTGGATCGGGACAAGGACGGTGTCCCCTGCGAGCGCATTTGCCGGGGGCGCTGACGATCTGGGCGGAAAGCTGACTAGCGGCAGTGCGGCATGGCTGCCGCAGCAACTTATCAGCGCGGCCGTTCGGGCGAATCGCCGCGAGATCGCAGTCGGATCCGTCGTGAAGGGCAGTGAGCGGCCGTTCGCTCCGACCGCAATAATGGAAGTGTTGCAGGCACCAGCCTCTCCGCCAGATCTCGGTCCGGTTTCTTTCGAAAAAACTTCTCAGCCGATGAATGTGGAGATAGTGTGATAGAGAAAGCACTACTTGCCCACGGAAATTGGCCTAAAAGAAGATGTACATAGATTTTTACGGTAGAAAAACATCCGAACGCCCATCTGCGGGGCATTTCGAGAAGGCGCATGGCGGGATATGGCATTTAGTAAACCCGAGCTTGCCCGTTGATGAGTTAATGTCCACTCTTGAGGATATTAACCTGAAGGTTTTACAGGGCTTATTTTCTGATCCCTCAATTTTCTGGGACAGCTTGGCCTCCTTCAACTTTGATCTTATGCATGCCGGGCTAGACCCGGAAGCGCGTGCAAGTCGAGATGAATTCAACGATTTCTTCAGATCCGCCTCAAATGATGCCCAGAAGTTAATTCTCTACTATTCAGTTAGGGGATACAATCGTGCGGCCCAAAACATGCTCAATCATGTTGTGATTGGCTTGGGGGATGCCTACGAATTGCTGTCACGAGATAACTTAGACGATAGCATTCCGCTAGATATTCAGTCTTGCGGCGGTGAACATTACAGAAATCTATCCTCGCCAACATGTTTTAGGATTTGGGAGAAATTTAGCTTCTGCATAGAAAAAATCTTAAGCTTTCTTGACTTCCTCAGCAAGTATATCGCAGAAATATCGGAAATGCACTGTAAAAAAATAACTGGCCGACTTAATACGTACAGCGTGACTTTTGGAGGTTGGCGAAAGATAAAGCTCGCGAAAGATACCGCACTTTGTGATTTGACGGATGAGTTGAGACTTTTGACTGCTCTTCGTGATGAGACTGTACACAACGGAACTATTGATCATTTCTCTAGGATCTACGAGCACGCAATAAACTCTAAGGTGCAGTCCAGATTCTTGCTACTTCCAGACCATGAAGGCGGCAGAATTCTGACTGCAGCTGGAAGGCGGCGCTTCTTTCGTCAAGACAACCATCTGAACGCTATACTACCAGGTGCCGTTCATCGAGTTCTCAACGACACGCTCCTGTCCCTGCGGACCGTCGATACCAGAATGCCTACAGTATGGGATGATCCGTCTTCATATTACGATCGCTACAAGGAATTGCATGAGACTCTAGACGCTGCAGGAAAAGTGGGAGCATTCGTAAAGTTCAAAGCAACGGACGCATAACTGGTCAAATGCGACTTGTGGGACCAGTGAACATGCTGGATCGCGCCAGAATGGCAGGTTTGAACAACCCGGCGACGCCGCCCGACCGCCTCCAATGGGCCGAGCACGTCGATACGGCCGCGAGGGCATCGAGGAAGGCCTGCTATGTTACCGCATGGCCGCTTCGAGCCCGTTGTTACAGTGTGAGCGGTTGCAGCATCGCGCAACCACAGCGAAATCTCTCGAGAAAGGCCAGCTCTTAGCTGCCTTTCAGTCGCCTGCGTTGAAGGCCTGCTTCCAGCCCCAACCGAATCTCGTCTTCACTTCTTTGTTTTCGCAGGGGGCACAAATTCCATAATGAGCTCTGGCTCACCAACTAGAGTTTTAAGGGCGCCTGAATTTTCAAGGTGGCGAAAGCCCCAAGGGCTAAGGGTTAACAAGCCTTCGCTCTTGCTCTCAGATTCTCGTCCATCCCACAAGCCACGCGCGTCAATATCCTTTAACAGCTCGACCAACTGGCCTTGCTCAAGGTCGATTTCAGAAGGCTCAAAGCCGTGTTCAAGAAAATCAATGTTTGGGGTCTCGGCGCCGCCACCCACTCTGAATACTACCATGACGCGTCCACCAAGATATTTATTGATAGCCTCCTGCACCAGATACTCTGGCGAGGTTACTGCTCCGGGAGAAGAGCAGCTAATGGAAAACGACCCCGTCTCGGTGTTGTAAGCGACCGTATGGGGCATTGGAGGGTTTGCGCTAAAGCGTCCGATGATCTCTCGCGGTGGATCAAATGACTGCATAGCAGACTTTCTAAGCATTTGAAGAGTTTCGAAGAACGCCAGACCGATGCCAACCAGATCAAGCACTTCCGTGTATTCTATGCGCGTCACGTGGCCACCGTTCCGACGGCGCAGGCGTAGTCCATCATTCCATAGGATATAGTCGGAGTGGTACATCCCATTGCGTACATCGTCACGGAAGACGTTCTCTAGTGCTGACGACAGTCCTATCATGCCGATCTTCCGAGCATGGGTTGCCAAAGCGCGGAAAGTGGCATTTGCGTTTGGCCCAATGACGCGCTTGGGATTTTGCTTCACTCGCACTAAGTCTCGAAAGGGCCAAAGATTGTAAGGAGCACTTTCGACTATGCCCATCATGTTCTTTAGGCTTTCATACACGCCACCCGCTTCTGAAAGTTGGCTGTAGAGAAGTAGAATTATTCTCATGTCGGCGAAAGATTCTATCGGGCCCGCAGCCAACCTCCCTCTCAACTCCTCGTACACTTGGTCTGCGGTAATCGTGGTGGACCATCCGGCATCCTGTGCGCCTCGAAACTCTCCACTGAGCGATCCGGCAAAATCGAGTTCGTTCATCTGGCGAACAAATTTGAAGAGAAGCCCCATCTGTCGGGCTGTTTCATTGACGAAAGCAATTGAGTTTTCCATCGGGATGCCAAGCTACGAAAGATGAATGGGGGTTGAATTCTAAATATCTCGCGGAGATCGCAGACAAAGCTATTTCAAACCACGAAACGATGCAATGCGAATGGCCGATTAGCGGCTCGTTCTCACCTATCCCGCGCAGTCGTAGCTCTAACGAAGTAGCTGCAGCGAACGGCAGCTTCGTCCCGCACTGCCGACCTTGGCGTGCCAGACCTTGCTGCACGATGCCACGGATGGCCGGTTTGGGGAAGCTGCGATGCAGCGGAGCCAGCTTGGCGAATGTCCGGAGAGGGCCGAACAGGTCGACGCGGCGGCCTGGCCCTCAGGAGCGGCTCGCCGCGCCGCCGCATGGCCGTTTCGAGCCCCGAGTCACCGATTCTGCGAGGCGCATGAACGGCCGCTTTTAGGTTTTTAATAAAAGTCCAACCCACTACCGGCCCCATTCCAAAACGCGGCGCCGAGCCTATCGGAACGGATAGTCTGTTCCGCTGGGCCATGCTTCGAGGATGCGTCGAAATACACCTGGTCAAAGGCGTATTTCCGTGCCTCTTCGACGAGCTTGATCGAGAAATGGATCTCAAAACGATGCGCTGGTGGGCAGATGAGTATCTTTCCGCCAGTAATTCTATCAAAAAAAGATCGAATCGGAGGAGTCGATGGCGCTCACGCCAACACCTTCAAAGATCGCGTAGGTGTGACCGTGGTACTCGAGCGCAGCATCGCCGTTAAAGTCGAGCAGCTGCAGCGACGCGACATTCGAGAAAGCTGAGGCTCAGGCCTCATAGCCAATAGATGACAGTTGCGGCGAGTGCGATTGCCGAGAGGAAGAGCTTTGGGCATCTGTCGTATCGGGTGGGCACGTGTCTCCAATCCTTCAGTCTGCCGAACATGATCTTGATGCGGTTGCGGCGTTTGTAGCGGCGCTTGACGGCGGCTCTGGTCGGCTTCGCCACGCTGATCGCCGCCCCCGCAACCAAGACGCTTTGCAACGGCTCGCTGGCGCCGGTCGAGGCCCTGTCCGCCCCGCGGGCGCCCGCTTGACCCACCCACCGTTCCCGCCTAGACATTTGTCACTCTGGGGCCTGTAGCTCAATGGTCAGAGCAGGGCGCTCATAACGCCTTGGTTGGGGGTTCGAGTCCCTCCGGGCCTACCACATCCCCAAATTCGCCCTGAACACACTCAGTTTTTTGTCGTTTCTGTATCCCCGGCAGGGGGTGACGCAACGTTCCCGACCTGTTCCACCCCCCATGACCAGCCGCTTTCGATCCGCCGCGCGGGTGTAACGTTCGCCCTCGGCCAGCGTCTGGTGACCGCCCCACGCCATGATCGCATGCGCTGATCCACCGGCCACGGCGATGGCGGTCAGATGCGATTTCGTCGGCCGACCAGGGCTGGAAGCCCTGGGTCCGGATCACCACCCGCTTCACCTCTCGCGAGGGGGCGGTCTCGATCTCGCCGCGCCGCTTGGCGCCTCCGAGCACGCGACGCCACGCCTTGAGGCGCTTGTTGGCGGCCACCGGGGGCAGCTTGTCGAGGTCGGCCTCGATATGCCTTGACCGCAGCGCGCGCACGGTCGCCACCGCCAAGGGGCGCAGAAGCCCAAGACCGCATGACGCCCGTCCATCTGTGCTTTCCCGCCCGCGCCACGATGCTGGCCGCGCTGAACGACGGCGAGGCGCCGCGCTGGCCTGTCGCCGCGCTGCAATGGGTCGAGGTCGCGCTGCCGCCCCCCGGCCTTCACGTCAACGCGCTCTGGGACGGGGGGCCGATCTCGGCCCGCTCGCCCCCTGGCGCATCTTCCCGCAGACGCCCAGCGTCGGCTGGCTGGGGGCTCTGAGCCCGGAAAGGAGGGCGCATGCCCGACAACGCAAAGGGGCTGGTCGAGGTCCGCAGCGGCCGGCGCCCGTTCTTTGGCCGCGAACTCTGGTGGGAGATCCCCATCGCCGTCGGCATGGCCATCATCGGCGAGGGCGTGGGCGCCGGGCTGGCCCTCGACCGGGGCACCACCAACGGCGTGATCGCGGGCCGAGGCCCTCCTCGACCGCCTGATCCGCGCCCTTTCCGGGCGCTGATCCCCGCGCGTCAGCCGGGCAGCCCGGCGATCTGCTCGAGCGCCCCGAGATCCTCGTCCCAATCGGCGCGGCTGGCGTGGCAGATATGGGCGCTCGGGCGGAAGCCGAGCGCCCCCTCGAGCGCGCCCGCCGGCACCACGACCAACCCGTCCTCGGCCTGCGCGAAGGGCAGCGCCGAGCCGCATTCGGTGCAGAAGCACTTCACATGACGGGTGCCGGGAAGGCGGAAGGTCTTCACCCGGTCCTGGCCCGACAGCCAGAGGATCTGCGCGCCCGAGGCAAAGAGATTGGCCGAATGCGCCGAGCCGCTGTCCTTTCGGCAGCGCGAACAATGGCACAGGAAGAAGCCCTCGAACCGACCCGAGATGCGGAAGCGCACCGCCCCGCAAAGGCAGCCGCCTTGCGCCAGATTGTCCATCGGTCGGTCCCTTCCGCTGCGGCCCCGCGCCCTCGGGACCGCCTCAGGCCTAGCCGCTGCGCCCGCACGGGTCAAACCGGCCGGGCGCAGCGCCCCACCCTTACCCTACCCGAGCCCCGCCCGTGCGGGGCTTTTGCATTTGCGGAGGATCACATGACCGATGCTGCCCCATGGAGTGGTGTAGCTGGCACTGATCGTCACCGTGATGTTCGGCGCGGGCCTGCTTGATCAGGATGCCGCGGCGGGCAAACTGATGACGGCATCTTCTCCCATCGGCGCGATGGTTTCCAGCGTCATGTCGCGAGCGCGCTGGACGGCCCATTCATCGTTCTGTTCGAGGAGCAGCGCGCCGACGAGCCGGACGATGGCGTCGTCGTTTGGACGTTGGTCCGGCGCTTGATCTCGCCGTTCAGCCGTTCGAAGGGGGTTGTGGAATGCAGCTTGGCCCGATGTTCCTTCGGGAAGGACATGTAGGCCAGAACGTCATGCTCGGCCTCATCCATCAGCGTGGCGAGCTTCGGCACCTTGGGCCGGATCTGGTCAGCGACGGCGCGCCACTGGGGGCTCGCGGCCTCGGCGGTGTCCTTGGGCGAAGGCGGTGGCGATGAAGGCCGAGACGGCCCTGCGTCCGCTCTTGCCGGCATGGGCGAGGGCGTTACGCTGGAAGTGGACGCGGCAGCGCTGCCAGGTCGCAGTCAAAACCTTGGAGACGGCGGCCTTGTTTCCCTCGTGCGCGTCCGAGATCACCAGCTTCACCCCCCCCCGCAGGCCGCGCCGCGTGAGCTTGCGAAGAAACTCGGTCCAGATCGGCTCGGCCTCGGAAGTGCCTGTTTCCAAAACCAGAACCTCACGACGGCCGCCTGCCATCGGGCTCGGACCGATGGCGCCTCGATGGCAGGCTGTTCACCCCGATGGCGATGATGACGGCGACGGAAACGATCCGCCCGCCACGCCGGACCTTGAGGTAGGTGGCGTCGATCCAGAGATAGAGCCAATCCCCGTCGATCGGGCGGTTCACAAAGGCCTTCACCTTGCCGTCGATCTCCTCGCACAGGCGCGAAACCTGGCTCTTGCTGATCCCCGTCATGCCCATGGCCTTCACCAGGTCGTCGACGGATCGCGTCGAGATGCCTTGAACATAGGCTTCCTGGATCACCGCGGTCAGCGCCTTCCCAGCCATCCGGCGAGGCTCAAGGAAGCCCGGGAAATAGCTGCCTTTCCGCAGCTTGGGATGCGCGGCTCAACCGTCCCGGCCCGCGTCTCCCAGTCCCGGTCGCGATAACCGTTGCGTTGTGCGAGCCGTGCTGGGTCCTTCTCGCCATAAGCAGCGCCCGTCACGGCGCCGACCTCCAGCTCCATCAAGCGTTCGGCGGCAAAGCCAATCATCTCGCGCAGAAGGTCCGCATCAGGGGGCTTCTCCACGAGGTCGCGCAGGTTCATCATGTCGGTGGAATCTCCGGTCCAGGTTGGTGTCAGCAACCAGACCCTACCGGAACATCGCCGGTGACCACCTCAGCCACAACCTGCACCACGCCCAGGGACAGCATCCGATAAAGCGCAGTCTGCCTGCAAAACTCTTTGCAGGCACTTGGCGTTCCTCCCATTTCACCGACATTCGATGCGCAACGAAACTGAAGACAATTGCCCCAACCCCCAGCCACCTTTGTCACCAAGCCAGACCCTCGGGTAGAAATTCGGATCCATCCAGACGCCCGGCGTCGAACAGCCCCCAGCCCAGCAATAGCGCCGTAATCGGGTAGAGGAAGGCGAACAGAAGTGCGCGGTCGAAGGCCCGCCATGAGATCAGCTTTTCGCCGTAAACCCGGTCGGCGAAGCCTCGGGCGCGGGCGATGCCGGCGAACCAGACATCGGCCCGGTTGGGGCTCAGGGCGGCCAGACGGGCGGGCCAGTCGCGGTGGTCACACAGACGCTCGGCCTCGCTCAGGCCGCGCCGGGGGCGCAGGGCAAGACCGGCGAAAAGCATCGCGAGGACGGCGACCGCCAGCCCCAGGACGGTGATCGCGCCGCCATGATCGCGGCCAAATTGCGCAATCCAATCCCACCAACCGGACATCCTGCCCCCGCACCGATCCGAAGGCCAGACTGCCGCCCGCCCGCGCCCCATGCAAGCGTGGGCGCTGTCGCGGCCCCCTCGGCGCTTTTCAAGCCGACGCCTTTGCGCTAGGGCTTCGCGCGACGAATCCCGCCCCGCCACACCCCCTGCCGCACACCCCGAGGAGACAGCCATGAGCGAGCGCAAACCCGGCCTGACCTATTCGCAAGCGGGCGTCGACATCGACGCGGGCAATGCGCTGGTCGAGCGGATCAAGCCCGCGGCGAAAGCGACGGCGCGGCCGGGCACGATGGCGGGGCTGGGGGGCTTTGGCGCTCTGTTCGACCTCAAGGCGGCGGGTTATGCCGACCCGATCCTGGTTGCGGCCACCGATGGCGTGGGCACCAAGCTGCGCATCGCCATCGACACCGGGCGGGTGGATACGATCGGCATCGACCTGGTGGCGATGTGCGTCAACGATCTGGTCTGCCAGGGCGCCGAGCCGCTGTTCTTCCTGGATTATTTCGCCACCGGCAAGCTTGAGGTCGAACAGGCCGCGCGCATTGTCGAGGGGATCGCGCAGGGCTGCGCGGCCTCGGGGGCGGCGCTGGTGGGCGGCGAGACGGCCGAGATGCCGGGCATGTATCACGGCGGCGATTTCGACCTGGCGGGCTTTGCCGTGGGCGCGATGGAGCGCGGCGCGGATCTTCCGGCCAATGTGGCCGCGGGCGACGTGCTGCTGGGGCTGGCCTCGGACGGGGTGCATTCGAACGGCTATTCGCTGGTGCGCCGCATCGTTGAGCGCACGGGCCTGTCCTGGGACGATCCCGCGCCCTTCGGCGACGGCCTTCTGGGCGACGCGCTGCTGGCGCCGACGCGGCTCTATGTGCGCCCGGTGCTTGAGGTGATGCGCCGTGGCGGGCTGCATGGCGCGGCCCATATCACCGGCGGTGGGATCACCGAGAACCTGCCGCGCGTCCTGCCCGAGGGTCTGGGCGCCGAGGTCGATCTGGGCGCCTGGGCGCTGCCGCCGGTCTTTGGCTGGCTGGCGGCCGAGGGCGGGCTCGATCAGGCCGAACTGCTCAAGACCTTCAACGCCGGGATCGGCATGATCCTGGTGGTCGCGCCCGAGGATGCCGAGGCGGCCGCGGCGCTTCTGACCGAGATGGGCGAGCGCGTGGCGCGCCTGGGTCAGGTAGTGGCGGGGCAGGGCGTGCGCTATTCGGGCGTGCTTTCGTGAAACGCGTCGCCATCCTGATCTCGGGGGGGGGGTCGAACATGATCCGCCTGGTCGAGAGCATGACCGGCGATCACCCGGCACGGCCGGTGCTGGTGGCCTCGAACGATCCCGGTGCGGCGGGGCTCTTTCGGGCGGCGGATCTGGGCGTGCCGGTGGCCGCGGTCGATCACCGGGTCTTCGGGCGCGATCGCGCGGCCTTCGAGGCCGAGCTTCTGAAGCCGATCCTCGAGGCTGAACCCGATATCCTGTGCCTGGCGGGGTTCATGCGGGTGCTGACGCCTGGGTTCGTGAGCCGCTTCGAGGGGCGGATGCTGAACATCCACCCCTCGCTCCTGCCGCGCTATCCGGGGCTGCACACCCATGCCCGCGCGATCGAGGCGGGCGACGCCGAGGCCGGCTGCACCGTGCATGAGGTGACGGCCGAACTGGATGCGGGCCCGCTTCTGGGCCAGGCGCGGGTGCCGATCCTGCCGGGCGACACGCCCGAGGCGCTGGCCGCGCGGGTTCTGGCGCGCGAGCATGTGCTCTATCCGGCGGTGCTGCGGCGCTTTGCCGAGGGCGCGCGCGCGCCGATCTTCCTCTGAAGGCGGCTGCTGCCGGTCCAGCCCGTCGAGCGGGGCTCCTTCCGAGGCCCCCATCGAGGGGGCCACGGAAGGCGCCTTGCGCGCCCCTCGATGGGGCGCTCAAGGCGAGCCCCCCGTCCCGGTCGCAGCCGCGGCTGTCAGGCGGGTGGCAAGCGCGCCTCGACCATGCCGGCCAGCCAGCTGGCGCCATAGGGAATGGCGGCATCGTTGAAATCATAGGCCGGGTGATGGATCATCGCCGTGTCGCCATTGCCCAGGAAGATATAGGCGCCGGGGCGTTCGTTCAGCATGTAGCTGAAATCCTCGGCCCCCATCAGCGGCGCGGTGTCGGTGTCGACCGCGCTCTCGCCCGCCACCTCGCGCGCCACCGCGACCGCATGGGCCGTGCCTTCGGGAGCGTTCATCGTCACCGGATAGCCGCGGCAATACTCGATCCGGGCATGGGCGCCGAAACTGGCCGCCAGCCCCTCGACCAGGGCGATCACGCGCGCCTCGACGAAATCCTGCACCTTGCGGTCCATCGTGCGCACCGTCCCGCGCAGAAGCACGGTCTGGGGGATGACGTTATGGGCCTCGGTCTCGGTGCGGAAAGTGCAGACCGAAACCACCACCTGCTTCAGCGGATCGACATTGCGCGCGGCGATGGATTGCAGCGCGACCACGATCTGGGCGGCCACCAGCGTGGTGTCGATGGCCTCGTGCGGCTTGGCGGCATGCCCGCCCTTGCCGGTCAGGGTGATGTCGAACTGATCCGCCGCCGCCATCATCGCGCCTTCCCGAATGCCGAAATGGCCCACCGGAATGCCGGGCATGTTGTGCAGCCCATAGACCTCGTCGATGCCGAACCGCGTCATCAGCCCGTCGGCACACATCGCCCGGCCGCCGCCGCCGCCCTCCTCGGCGGGCTGGAAGATCACCACCGCCGTGCCGTCGAAATGGCGCGTCTCGCACAGGTATTTCGCCGCCCCCAGCAGCATCGCGGTATGCCCGTCATGGCCGCAGGCATGCATCCTTCCGGGCGTTTCCGAGGCATGGGGCGCCCCGGTCGCCTCGGTGATGGGCAGCGCATCCATATCCGCGCGCAGCCCGATCACGCGCCCCGAGGCGGTCTTGCGCCCGTGGATCACGCCCACGACGCCCGACCGCCCGATCCCCTCGACCACTTCATCGCAGCCGAAACCCCGCAGCAGTTCGGCCACGCGTCCTGCGGTGCGCGGCAGCTCATACATCAGCTCGGGGTGGCGGTGGAAATCGTGCCGCCAGGCGGTGATCTCGGGGGCAAGCTCGGCGAAACGGTTGCGGATGGGCATGTCGGGGCTCCTTGGCGCGGCCTGGTCCGGGGAGGCTGGGGCGGGCGTTCAGGTTTCCCGAAACCGCGCCATTGCGCAAGGATCAGAGCGCCAGCCCCAGGTCCAGCTTCGAGCCGTCGCTGAAGCGCCCCCAGCGGAAACGCCTGAGGTCGTGGCCGGGCGCGCGCCCGCGCACCAGATCGGCCACCACACGCCCCATGCCGGGGCCGATGCCAAAGCCGTGCCCGCTCATCCCGGTGGCGACCACCAGCCCCGGCAGCGGCGCGTAGTCGACCACCGGCACCACATCGGGCATGACGTCGATCATCCCCGCCCAGGTCTCGGCCACCTGCGGCCGGCCCAGCGCGGGGAAGGCGCGGGCAAAGGAGGTCAGCACCCGCCCCAGCCGGTTCTGGTCGGGTCGCGGGTTGAGGATGCGCATCCGCTCGAACGGGCTTTCGCCGTCAAGCGACCAGCGCCGCGGGGTCGAGACGGCATCGGGATAGCCCGCCGGCGCCGGCCCCAGCAGCCGCGTCCCCGAGAGGTTGGCGCGCAGCTGCGGCAGATAGGCGCGCAGATGGCGAAAGCTGTCCGGGCCCAGGTGGAATTCGTGCCAGCCACCGGGCGCCAGCGTCAGCCCGCCATCGGCGCGCGGGCGCAGCGCGAAATCATGATCGGCCGCGGCGCCGGGGAAGGGGGGCGTCATCGGCGCCGTGCGCAGGACCGAGGCGATGACCGACAGCTGCGGGATCGACATCCCCTCGCGGCGAAGAAGCAGCGAAGACCAGGCGCCCCCGGCCAGAACCGCGCGGGTGGCGCTGATGGTTCCCGCCTCGGTCACCACGGCCGAAAGCGCGCCGGCCTTGCGCGAAAAGCCGCGCGCGGCGCAATGCTCGCGGATCGTGACCCCGGCCGCCCGCGCCAGCCTGGCCAGCGCGGGCACCGCCAGGAACGGCTCGGCGCGCAGGTCCGAGGCCGTCCACATCCCCCCGATCCAGCCGGCGCGATGCGGCATCAGCCGCGCCAGCGCCGCGCGGTCCAGCAGCGTGGTGTCCATCTCATGCGTGTGCGCCAGTGCCGTCCAGCGGGCGAAATCGGCCATCTCGCGGTCGGAGCCCGCCGGATAGAGCACGCCCGCCCGCGTCAGCCCGAAGGCATTGCCGGTCTCGGCGGCCAGATCGGCCCAGAGCCTGCGGCTTTCGAGCATGATCGGAAGTTCGGCCGCATCGCGCCCCTGCGCGCGCACCCAGCCCCAGTTGCGCCCCGATTCCTCGGCTGCGATCCGGCCCTTTTCCACCAGCACGACGCGTTCGCCCGCGCGCGCCAGGTAAAGCGCGGTGCAGACGCCGATGACGCCGCCGCCGATCACGACGACATCGGCCGCCTGGGGCAGGGGATCGCGGTGCGTGACCGCGGAAATGTCGTGAAAGGGAAACTCCATCGCCTCTGGCCCTCCGAAGCTGCGCCCGGAACGTCGTGAAAGGGAAAGCGGGCACCGCCCGGTTCCGGCCCCCAGGACAGCCTTGCGCGGCGGCGTGCGCCGGTCAAGCGCCCATCAGGTGCCGGTTCGGTGCTGCGCGCGGGGATCAGCGCAGCACCACCGCGACGGTGCGGAACAAGATCACCAGATCAAGGCAGAGATTGGCGTGTTTCTGGTAGATCAGGTCCAGCCGGGCCTTGCGCGGAATGCAGGCGCGGCAATAGATCGTGTCGGTTTCCGGGGCCGAACGGGCCCGCCCGACCAGAAGCGCCTCGTGGCGGTGATAATGCAGCGAGGCGAGCCCCGTCAGACCGGGGCGCGAGCGCAGCACCTCGGCATAGACCTCGGGAAAGCGCTCGACATACATCCGCAGCGGCGGGCGCGGCCCCACCATCGAGATATCGCCGCGCAAGACGTTGATCAGCTGGGGCAATTCGTCCAGCCGTGTGCGCCGCAGCCAGGCGCCGGTGGGGGTGATGCGGTGCGACTTGTCCCCGCCCGAGACGCCGCTGTCGGCGTCGTCCGGGGTCATCGAGCGGAACTTGTAGAGCAGGAAACCCCGCGTCGGCGTCTGCATCCGTTCGGACAGATAGAAGATCGGCCCCCCCTCGCGGCGCCAGATCCGCCAGGCGATCCATGCCCCCAAGGGGGCCAGCAGCACGATCAGGATGGACGAGGCCAGGATGTCGAACAGGCGTTTGGTCGGGGTCATGTGCTCTTTGCCGCTGGTCTCGGGGCGGACCTTGGAATGATCCCGAGTTCGCGCGTCATGCTTTGCGGCAGCGATGCCGCTGGGGCAAGCGAAAAAAGCCGCTCCAGCCGGGTGGTGTCCAGCGTGATGCGCGCCTGCGCCGTGGCCGGGGCCGGGCGGGGGGCGATCTCCAGCCCGGCGGCGGCGGCCAGCGCGTCCATGTGCACCGGGGCCGGCGCGGCGATGTTGAGCGCGTCGGGCAGGGGGGCGGGCGCGGCGGCCAGCGCGGCCAGCACCTGCGCCAGCGTGCGCGGCCCGATGTAGGAGCGCAAGGGCCCGCGCCCGTCGGCAAAGATGTCCAGCCCCGCCCGCGCCGCGCGCCCGGCGCGCAGGGCCGCCAGATGCGGCGCCAGCAGCGCATCGGCACCCGCGACATTGCCGATGCGCAGAAGGCACAGCTCGGGGGCGCCGGGGCTGCGCGCGGCCTGGCGCAGGGCCTCTTCCATGCGCGCCTTCATCGCCCCATAGGCGTTGACGGGGGTCAGCGGCGCGGTTTCGGCAAAGCCCGCGGGCGGCGAGGGCGCGCCATAGACCGCCGCCGAGGAGGCGATCAGCACCCGTCCGATCCCGGCCCGACGTGCCGCTTCCAGGCAGGCCAGCGCCAGATCGGTGTGATCGGGCATCGGCGCCTCGGGGCGCGGGGCGGCGCCGGCCAGGACGATCATGGCCCGCACCGGACCTTCGATCGCCAGCCGTTCCAGAAGGGGGGCGATGTCGCCCAGGGGGGACCAGTCGAGCCAGGCGGGATCGGCGGCCAGCGGATCGGAAGGCGGGGGATCGGAGGGCAGGGGATCCGAGGGCGGGGGGGATGGCCGCGTGCGGCGCTGCCACAGAAGCCGGGCGGGGGGCGGGCTGTCGGCCCAGGCGGTGCGGACCATGCCCCCCAGCCGCCCCGTCGCGCCCACCAGAAGCCACGTCGGCACCGGCGTAGGGGATGCGGAAGCGGGAGGGGAGAGGGCATGCGACATGCGCGATCCTTAGCGCGCCCGGCCCGCGCGCGCCACTGCCGGTCGGTTGGCGGGCGCATCATTGCCCGGCGTGGCCCGATTGCCCGGTGTGGCCCGGTGCCCCCCGCGCGGCATGGCCGCCTGACCAATGCGCGGCATGGCCACCTGACCCCCGCGCGGCAGGGCCGCCTGGCTCTTGCGCGGCATGGCCGCCTGACGTTTGCGCGGCATGGCCGCCTGACGCTTGCGCGGCAGGGCCGCGACGCCACGGCCGCGTTGCCATGCCCCCTTCGTGCGCGCGAACCGGCGCGGTTCGTGTTGCCCGCCCCCGGCATCTGTGGCAAGACAACGCAGGACTTAACCAGACGGATGAGCACAGGAATGCAGGATTTTGCCGCGCGCCGCACGATCATGGTGGATACCCAGGTGCGTCCCAGCGACGTGACGCGCTATCCCGTCATTGCCGCCATGCTGGCCGTCCCGCGCGAGGTCTATGTGCCGACCTCGCGGCGCGAGGCCGCCTATCTGGGCGAGAACCTCGAGATCGCGCCGGGCCGCGTGCTGCTCGAGCCCCGGACCTTTTCCAAGATGCTGGACGGTCTGGCGATCACGCCGGGCGATCTGGTTCTGGATGTGGGCTGCGGGCTGGGCTATTCGGCGGCCGTCATCGCGCAGATGGCCGAGGCGGTCGTCGCGCTGGAGGACGAACCGCTGGCCGGTCAGGCCCAGACCCTTCTGGCCGGCGAAGGCGCCGACAATGTGGCCGTGATCGCGGGGCCGCTGGCCGCCGGGGTGCCGGGGCAGGCGCCTTATGACGTGATCGTGATCGAAGGCGCGGTCGAGGAGCTTCCCGCCGCGCTGACCGATCAGCTGGCCGAAGGCGGGCGCATCGCTTGCCTCTTCCGCGACGGCGCGCTGGGCGAGGTGCGTTTCGGCATCCGGCGCGCCGGCAAGATCGCCTGGACGCAGGGTTTTCACGCCCATGCGCCGGTGCTCTACGGGTTTGCGCGCGCCCCGGTCTTCGCGCTCTGATCGCGGGGGCGGCCCGCGTTTGTGCCGGTCGTGTTGACCGGCGCCGGGGGGGGCGGCACCGGGGGTGAACATCGGGCGGACGCCGGGGCGCGGCGCAGGGCCGCGTTGCCAGCGTCGGGGCAAGACGCGACGGAGAAGTCATGCGCGCGCCCGTGCGGGGATGCGCGCGCGATCGGCAGCCCGATGCCCCTTCCGCGGGGCGGCTGCCGGACTATCGGGAGGCCAAGCGCGCCGGGGCCGGATCTCCGGGTCCGCGCTGACCACCCCAAGACCGGGCGCAAGATCCCGGCGCCGCCGACCCCCGCCGGCACAAGGGTCCGGATGCCCCCATGAGCTGGGGCGCGCGGGCCGGGGACTGGACGATTTGGGGCCTGATCGGGGCCCGGAGACATGAGGAACCGAGCCATGATGCGCTATTCCCGTAAACTCGTGCTGGCCCTGGGGATGGGGCTTGCCGGTCTGGGCACGACGACGGCTTCGGCCGAAAGCCTGGCCGACGCCCTGGTGGCGGCCTACAAGCATTCGAACCTGCTCGATCAGAACCGCGCCGTGCTGCGCGCCGCCGACGAGGACGTGGCCCAGGCGGTCGCGGATCTGCGCCCGGTGCTGCAATGGGCGGCCAATTGGTCGCGCACCTATATCGACAATTTCAACTCGACCGGGATCGACCGCGGCACCACCAGCGCCGAGCTGTCGCTGACCGCGCAGATGACCTTGTGGGATTTCGGCCGGACGCGGGCGTCGATCGACATCGCCAAGGAAACCGTGCTGGCCACCCGCGAGGCGCTGCGCGATATCGAACAGCAGGTGCTGCTGGGTGCGGTCTCGGCCTATACGCAGGTGCGGGCTGCCGTCGAGAACGTGTCGATCAACGAGAACTCGGTTCGCGTGATCGGCGAGGAATTGCGCGCCGCGCAGGACCGTTTCGATGTGGGTGAGGTGACGCGCACCGATGTGGCGCTGGCCGAGGCGCGGCTGGCCGCGGCGCGGGCGACGCTGGCGGCCGCGCGCGGGGAACTGGCCGCGGCGCGCGAAGCCTACAAGGCTGCGACCGGCTCCTATCCGGGCCGCCTGGCTGCCTTTCCCAGGCCGCCGAAACTGCCGCGCTCGCTCGACGAGGCGCGCGCCATCGCCCAGCGCTCGCATCCGGCGATCCTTCAGGCGCAGCGCATGGTGACGGTGGCCGAGCTGGGCATCGGTGCGGCTGCGGCCGAACGCCGGCCCGAGCTGACCGGCACGGTGCAGCTGTCGCATGACAATGCCTCGGCCGACACCTCCTATGTCGGGCTCGAGCTGCGCCAGACGATCTATGCGGGCGGCAAGCTGTCCTCGGCGCATCGCAAGGCCATCGCCAACCGCGACAAGGCGCGCGCCTCGCTCTTGCAGGCCGGCGTGAGCGTGGGCGAGAATGTCGCCAACATGTGGTCGCAGATCGGCACGATCCAGGCGCAGATCCGCGCCACCGACCAGCAGATCCGGGCCGCGCAGGTGGCCTTCCGCGGCGTCAAGGAAGAGGCGACGCTGGGCGCGCGCACCACGCTTGACGTGCTGGATGCCGAACAGGATCTGCTCGATGCCCGCGCCGCGCGGATCGATGCCGAGGCCAATCTTCAGGTAGCGATCTATTCACTCTTGTCGTCTATGGGTCTTCTGACGGCTGAGCACCTGAACCTCGGGATCCCGACCTATGATCCGGCCGCCTATTACAATGCCGTGCGCAATGCGCCGGTGACCTCGGTCCAGGGCGAAAGCCTTGACCGTGTCCTGCGCGCCATCGGCCGCAAATAGGCATCACGGGAATTCCGGTCTGATCGACCTTCGGTTGTGGCTTTGCCGCATGCATGTCAGTCGCGCCGCCCCAGGGGTGGCGCGTTCTGCTTGCTCTGCGGGGACGCCGCGGGCAGTGTGGAACCGGGCAGGGTGCCCGGTCGCGCAGGGCCGGGGTCGTCTCGATCGGGGCTGCGGTGGAGAGGGTGCCGCCGGGCGACACAAACGGGCTGACGCGGGAGGGCAGAATGTCTGAGCCCAGAACCACTACGGATACCAATGCCGAGATCGAGGATGTCCTGTCCTCGATCCGACGTCTGATTTCGCAAGAGCGTGCGCCTGCGGTGACGCCGGTCGCGGAGGCGGCGGCGCCCGCCGCGCCCTCGCATGTGCCGCCGCCCGCGGGTGCGATGCCCGGTGACGGGGCCGCGGGCCGGGATGCGATGGCGCCCGATCCGGCGCCGCAATCGGTCTTTGCGCCGCGCAATGCGCGCCCCGCGCCGCCGGAAGAGGCGCCGCATCTGCTTGAAGATCCATTGCCGCCCGCCGGCGAACCCTCCTTTGCGGATGACGCGCCCGATGTGGCGACCGACCTCGAGGAGGACCGTCTGGTCCTGACCCCGGCGCTGCGCGTGGAAGACACCGCCGCGGAAGAGGCCGCGCCCCAGATGGCGCCGGAAGTGGGCCCCGAATTGGCGGATGACCCCGCTCCGGCGACGCCCGACGGGCTGGATGCTCCTGTCGACGAGGCCGTCGAGGCTTTCCTGGCCGATGCCGCGCCCGAAGCGATGCTGCCCGATACGTCATGTCTCGATGCCGAGCTTGACCAGCTGGAAGACAAGATCGCGGCCATGGAAGCGGCCGTGACGCTCAGCGGTCAGGATTTCGAGCCCGAAGACGGCGGCGCGCCGCTTGCGGGCGACGGCCCGGATGTGCCGCAATGGTCTGACGATGCCGAGGATTTCCTGGTGTCGCTGGGCGCGCGGCGCGAGGGGGGGGCGCGTCCTGCCTTCGGTCCGGCCGCGGCGCCCGAGGAGGCCCCCGAAGCCCCCATGGCCGAGATGGTCGAGCCCGAGGAGACCCCCGCCGCCGTCCCCGAAAGCCTGATGGCGCATCGCGCCGCGCCGCCGGAGGCCGAGATGCGGCCCGAGATGGAGGCCGAGGTCGAGAGGGAGGCCGAAGCGGGGCCGTTGGTCCTGTCCGCCGATGCCACGCCGGAGGGCGCGGAGGCCGCCCCGCTGCCCGATCCCGACATGCCGGCGGACCAGTCTTTCGCGGCGGATCTGGCCGGTGCGCCGGAATTCGACGCCGATATTCCTGATGCGGCGGGTCTTGATGCCGATCTCGGTGCGTCCGATCCCGTGGATCCGGGCGCCGCCTTCGTCGACAGCCCTGCGGAACCCGCCGCGGAGTTGGGGGCCGATCCGGGGGCGTCGTTTGCGGCAAGCGCGCCCGAGATGGCCGAGGAGGTCGCCGTGCCTGCCCCCGTGGCCGCGGCGGAGTTTGCCGCCGATCCCGCGCCAGCGATGGCGCCGGACGATAGGACGCCCGCCGACATGACGCCCGCGGAGATGGCGCCCGACGCGGTGGCCGCCGATGCGCCTGCGGTCGAGTGGGAAGACGACACGCTGCATTATGACGCCCCGCCCGCAGATAATCCCGATGCGGGGCGCCCGCCTCCGGCTGCCGCGCCGGCGGATGCGGGGGGAGCGCCGCGGCGTCTGCATCTCGACGATGCCCGGCAGCAGGAGGCCGCGCCGGTTGCGCGCCGCCGCTCGAGCTATGAGGAGATGCGCGCCGAAGATCCCGATCCGGCCGAGGAGGGGATCTTTGCCGAAAGCGATCCTCTGCTGGACGAAGAGGCCCTGCGCATCCTGGTGTCCGACATCATCCGCGAGGAATTGCAGGGCACGCTGGGCGAACGCATCACGCGCAACGTGCGCAAGCTGGTGCGCCGCGAGATCCAGCGCGCCCTTGCCGGCCACACGCTGGAATAGCGCGCGACGGACAGGGCAGGTGGGAGCGCGCGCCGATCGTCGCGCCCTTTCCCGCCTGCCGTTTTTCTGGACAATGCCGCATGCCTGCGGGGCCGGGGGCGCCTTCGGCCAAGGCCCGCGCCGGGGGCGGCTTGGCGTGATCGGCTTGCGCCGGGCGCGGCAGGGCTTACCTCTGACGGCAAGCCTTGCTACACCCGGACCCGATCCGCGACCGTCTTTTCCGTCTCACCGTCTTTCCCGCCCCCCACCGTCTTTCCCGCCCCGAGGACCCGATGCCCCGCACCTTTCGACTGACGCTGGCGCAGCTGAACCCGACCGTCGGCGCCTTTGCCGCCAATGCCGCCAAGGCGCGCGCCGCCTGGGCCGCGGGGCGGGACGCCGGGGCCGACATGGTGGCCCTGCCCGAGATGTTCCTGACCGGCTATCAGACCCAGGATCTGGTGATGAAGCCTGCCTTCGTGCGCGACGCCATGGCCGCGATGGCGGCGCTGGCCGCCGAATGTGCCGACGGCCCCGCGCTGGGCATCGGCGGTCCGCTGGCCGAGGCGGGCGCGCTTTTCAACGCCTGGTGGATCCTTGAGGGCGGCCAGGTCCGCCATGTCCTGCGCAAGCATCACCTGCCCAATTCCGATGTCTTCGACGAATGCCGCCTGTTCACGCCCGGCCCGATGCCCGCCCCCTATGCGCTGAGCGCGGGGGGGCCGCGCTTCGGCAGCCCGGTCTGCGAGGATGCCTGGCACCCGGACGTTGCGGCGGTGCTGCGCGATGGGGGGGCCGAGCTTCTGCTGGTGCCCAACGGCTCGCCCTATCGCCGCGACAAGCTGGCGCTGCGCCTCGAGGTGGCGCGCGCGCGCGTGGCCGAAACCGGGCTGCCGCTGATCTATCTCAATGCCGTGGGCGGGCAGGACGACCAGCTTTTCGACGGGGCGAGCTTTGCGCTGGATGCGCAAGGGCGGATCGTGGCGCAGATGGCGCCCTTCGAGGAAGGGCTGATGCATCTGGATCTGCGCGCCGGGGCCTCGGGCGGCTGGGAGATCGTGCCCGGCACCTGCGCCCCCCAGCCCGAGGCGATCGAGCAGGATTATCACGCCATGGTGCTGGGGCTGCGCGATTATCTGGGCAAGTCGGGCTTTGGCAAGGTGCTGCTGGGCCTGTCGGGCGGGGTCGATTCCGCGCTGGTGGCGGCGGTGGCGGCCGATGCGCTGGGCCCCGAGGCCGTGCGCTGCGTGCTCCTGCCCTCGGCCTATACCTCGCCGACCTCGCGCGCGGATGCCGAAGGGGTGGCCGCGCGGCTGGGCTGCCGGCTTGACGAGGTGGGGATCGAGGGTCCGCGCGCCGCCGTGACCGAGGCGCTGGCGCCCCTTCTGGCGGGCCGTGCGCCGGGCATCACCGAGGAGAACATCCAGTCGCGCCTGCGCGGCCTTCTGCTGATGGCGCTGTCGAACAGCTTTGGCGAGATGCTGCTGACCACCGGCAACAAATCCGAGATGGCGGTGGGCTATGCCACCATCTACGGCGACATGTCGGGCGGCTATAACCCGTTGAAGGATCTCTACAAGACGCGGGTCTTCGCGGCGTGTCGCTGGCGCAACGCCCACCACCGCCCCTGGATGATGGGCCCTGCGGCCGAGGTCATCCCGCCGCGGGTGATCGACAAGCCGCCCTCGGCCGAATTGCGCGAGAACCAGCGCGACGAAGACAGCCTGCCCCCCTATGAGGTGCTCGATGCGATCCTCGAGCGGCTGATCGAGGGCGATCAATCGGTGGCCGAGATCGTGGCGGCGGGGTTCGACCGCGCCACCGTCAAGCGGGTCGAGGGGCTGCTCTATGGTGCGGAATGGAAACGCTATCAATCGGCGCCGGGGCCGCGGCTGACGACGCGCGCCTTCTGGCTGGACCGGCGCTATCCCATGGTCAACCGCTGGCGCGACGACAGTTGACGCGCCGGCCCGCCCGGCCCGGCCAGCCCGTAGGGCGTTGTTCTGAAACGATATTCCAACGAAAAAGGCCGCCGGTTTCCCGGCGGCCTTCGTGTCTGTCCGACGCGGGCGCGTGGATTACATCATGCCGTCCATGCCGCCCATGCCGCCCATGCCGCCGGGGGCAGCCGGTTTCGGCTCGGGCTTCTCGGCCACCATCGCTTCGGTGGTGATCAGCAGGCCGGCCACCGAAGCCGCGTCTTCCAGCGCGGTGCGGGTCACCTTGGCCGGGTCGATCACGCCGAACTTGAACAGGTCGCCGTATTCCTCGGTCTGGGCGTTGAAGCCGAAGGCCAGGTCGGTCGATTCGCGGACCTTGCCGGCCACGACCGCACCGTCCACGCCCGCGTTCTCGGCGATCTGACGCAGCGGGGCTTCCAGCGCGCGGCGCACGATGGCGATCCCGGCGTTCTGGTCGGCGTTGGCGCCGGTCAGACCTTCGAGCGACTTGCCCGCCTGCACGAGCGCCACGCCGCCGCCGACGACGATGCCTTCCTGCACGGCCGCACGGGTCGCGTTCAGCGCGTCGTCCACACGGTCCTTGCGCTCCTTGACCTCGACTTCGGTCATGCCGCCCACGCGGATGACGGCCACGCCGCCGGCCAGCTTGGCCACGCGCTCTTGCAGCTTCTCGCGGTCGTAATCCGACGAGGTTTCCTCGATCTGGGTGCGGATCTGGGCCACGCGGGCTTCGATCTCGGCCTTGTCACCGGCGCCGTCCACGATGGTGGTGGCGTCTTTCGAGATCGACACCTTCTTGGCGGTGCCCAGCATGTCCATGGTGACGTTCTCGAGCTTCATGCCCAGATCGTCCGAGATCACCTGGCCGCCGGTCAGGATGGCGATATCCTGGAGCATGGCCTTGCGGCGATCACCGAAGCCCGGCGCCTTGACGGCGGCAATCTTCAGGCCGCCACGCAGCTTGTTGACGACCAGCGTGGCCAGGGCTTCGCCTTCCACGTCCTCGGCGATGATGAGGAGCGGCTTTTGCGACTGGATGACCGATTCCAGCAGCGGCACCATCGGTTGCAGCGACGAGAGTTTCTTCTCGTGCAGCAGGATGAGGCAATCGTCCAGTTCGGCGACCATCTTGTCGGGGTTGGTCACGAAATAGGGCGACAGGTAGCCGCGGTCGAACTGCATGCCTTCGACCACTTCGACTTCGGTCTCCATGCCCTTGTTCTCTTCGACGGTGATGACACCCTCGTTGCCGACCTTCTGCATGGCTTCGGCGATCTGCTTGCCGATGAAGTCCTCGCCGTTGGCCGAGATGGTGCCGACCTGGGCGACTTCATCGCTGTCCTTGACCGGACGGGCGGCGGCCTTGATGGCCTCGACAACCTTGTCGGTGGCCAGGTCGATACCGCGCTTGAGGTCCATCGGGTTCATGCCCGCGGCCACGGCCTTCAGGCCTTCCTTGATGATGGCTTGCGCCAGCACGGTCGCGGTGGTGGTGCCGTCGCCGGCCTCGTCATTGGTGCGCGAGGCGACTTCCTTCACCATCTGCGCGCCCATGTTCTCGAACTTGTCGGACAGTTCGATTTCCTTGGCCACCGAGACGCCGTCCTTGGTGATGCGCGGGGCGCCGAACGATTTCTCGATCACCACGTTGCGGCCTTTGGGGCCCAGCGTGACCTTGACCGCATCGGCCAGGATGTTCACGCCCTTGAGCATGCGGTCGCGCGCGTCGGTCGAGAATTTGACTTCTTTCGCCGTCATGTTGGATGTCCTTTGAATTCAGATGTCAGGGAAGGGGCGCGATCTCAGGCGATGATGCCGAGAATGTCGCTTTCCTTCATGATCAGCAGCTCTTCGCCTTCGATGGTGACTTCGGTGCCCGACCATTTGCCGAACAGCACGCGGTCGCCGGCCTTGACCGACATGGCGATCAGTTCGCCCGAGTCCTTGCGCGCGCCTTCACCGCAAGCGACGATCTCGCCCTCGGCGGGTTTTTCCTTGGCGGTGTCGGGGATGATGAGGCCGCCCTTGGTTTTCTCGTCGCTCTGGACGCGACGGACCAGGACACGGTCATGCAGCGGTTTGAAAGCCATCTGGTATGCTCCTCGAGACCAGTTTTTAACCTTTTGGCACTCGCACGGGGTGAGTGCCAACAGCGGCGAGATAGGCAGCGCGACCGAACCTGTCAACGTCCCGGTGACGATTTCCGGTGAAAATTTTTTGCGTCCTCCGGTTTTCGCGCCCCCCCGGTTTTCGCGTCCCCGGGTGCGATTTGTCGGTGCGCCGGTGCCGGGCTGTTGGCGCTGGGCATCGGCGCGGGTCTGTGTCAGGCTTTCGGACGGCGCGCGCGCGGGATCGGGCGATCCGGCGCGCGGAACGGAACGGGCGGGCGGCAGACCTTGCCGAGAGGGGGTGTGATGCAGACAGGGACGGGGCCTGCGGGCCGGCTGTGGCAGGGGGCGGGGGCGGTGCTCAAGACCCTGAGGGCGGGGGCGCTGCTGGTCCCGCTGGCGCTGGCGCTCGCGGGGGCGGGGGCCGCGCCTGCGCGCGCGCTCT
Source organism: Phaeovulum vinaykumarii (assembly GCF_900156695.1). Lineage (GTDB taxonomy): Bacteria > Pseudomonadota > Alphaproteobacteria > Rhodobacterales > Rhodobacteraceae > Bieblia_A > Bieblia_A vinaykumarii. The sequence goes on along the minus strand of NZ_FTOM01000001.1, from coordinate 187,893 downwards.
GTGCCGGTGCCGACATGCTGGCCGAACTGCCGGCGGCCGACCGCGCCGCGATCGAACGCGCCGCGGCCCAGGCCCCCTATGCCGAGGGGCTGATGTGGCGCGCCACCCGCGGCACCGCCCAGATCACGCTTCTGGGCACCTATCATTTCGCCGACCCGCGCCATGATGCCCTTGTCGCGGCGGCGGCTCCGGTTCTGCGCGGCGCGCGGCGCGTGCTGATGGAGGCCAGCCCCGAGGATCAGGCCGCGCTTCAGGCGGCGCTGGCGCGCGATCCCTCGCTGATGTTCACCATGACCGGGCCGACGCTGCCCGAACGGCTGTCGGCGCAGGATTGGGCGCGGCTTTCGGCGGCGGTCGAGGCGCGGGGCATCCCGGCGATCCTGGCGGCCAAGTTCAAGCCCTGGTATGTGGCGATGACGCTGGCGCTGTCGCCCTGCGCGATGGCCGAACAGGGCGCCGGCGCCAAGGGGCTGGACGAACGGCTGATGGCGGCGGCTGCGGAGGCGGGCGTGCCGGTCGCGGGGCTCGAGCCCTTTGACACGGTGTTCAAGCTTTTCGGGGAGCTTTCGCCGCAGGACGAGGTGGATCTGATCCTGGCCAGCCTGGGCATGGCCGAACGCGCCGACGATTACACCGCCACCCTGGCGCGGGCCTATTTCGCCCAGAAGATCTGGCTGATCTGGGAATTCGGCAAGTTCGACACCTTGCGCCATTCGGGGCTGTCGCGGGACCGGGCCGAGGCCCAGATCGCCGTCACCCAGGACATCCTGATGGACCGGCGCAACGCGGCCTGGATTGCGCCGATGGTGGCAGCGGCCGAAGAGGGGCCGATCCTGGTGGCGGTGGGGGCGCTGCATCTGCCGGGGCCGGGCGGGGTGCTGGCGCGGCTGGCCGCCGAGGGGTTCCGCATCGAACGTCTGGCTCTTCCGGTTGAGATAGGGCCGGTTGAAATGGAGCTGCCCGAAGCAGAGCCACGCTGAGAAGGGGCGCGCTTGCGAGGGGTGCAGCCGACCATGCCGCAGCGCGGAAAAACCCGCATGCGCGGCGGGTGACAAAGCCGCCGCCGGTCCCTATAAGGCGCGCGAGAATTCCCCTTCTGCTTTCGAGGTCCACATGATCAAGGTTTTCGGCCACAAGGCCCCCGACACCGATTCGACCGGCGCGCCCATCATCTGGGCCTGGTATCTGAACGAGGTGAAGGGCACCCCCGCCCAGCCCGTGCTGCTGGGTGCGCCCAACACCGAGGCCGCCTTTGTCGTCGCGCATTGGGGGCTGGACATGCCCGAGATCATCTCGGGCGTCGAGGCTGGCGCGCCGGTGGTGATCGTGGACACCAACAACCCCGCCGAGCTGCCCGAGGGCATCAACGCGGCCGACATCACCGCCATCATCGACCACCACAAGCTGGTGGGCGGGCTGGAAACCAAGGGCCCGATCGACATCACCATCCGCCCGCTGGCCTGCACCGCCACGATCATGCACGACCTGATCGGCGACGATCTGGCGCGCGCGCCGCGCGGCATCAAGGGCGCGATGCTGTCGTGCATCCTGTCCGACACGCTGGAATTCCGCAGCCCCACCACCACCGCGCATGACAAGGCCGTCTGCGAGAAGCTGGCCGCCGATCTGGGCGTGGACATCGGCGAGCTGGCCGCGGCCATGTTCGAGGCGAAATCCGATGTCTCGGCCTTCTCGGACGCGGAACTGCTGCGCATGGACAGCAAGGAATACACCGTAGACGGCACCGCCCTGCGGGTTTCGGTTCTGGAAACCACCGCGCCCAAGCTGGTGCTGGACCGCAAGGACAGCCTGATGGCCTCGATGGTCGACGTGGCCAGGGAAGACGGTGCCGATCAGGTGCTGCTGTTCGTGGTCGACATCCTCAACGAGGAAGCCACGCTTCTGGTGCCGAACGATCTGGTCAAGAAGATCGCCGAGGCGTCGTTCGGCTGCACCGTGGCCGGCGACACCGTGGTCCTGCCGGGCATCATGAGCCGCAAGAAACAGATCATCCCGGCGCTGAAGGTCTGATCGCGGCGCAGGGAGCGGCCGACTCCGAATGGGGGCCGGGCGCGGGACGGTTTGCGGGGCGGGGGGAAACCTCCGCCCCGCTTGCGTTGGCGGGGGCGTTGGTGGGGGCAGGGGCGGGGCGGCCCTGCCCGCGGGGGGCAGTTCGGGGGGCGGGGCGCGCTTTGCCTTTCCGTTACATGCGTGCCATATACCGCCCGCGGCGGCGCCGATGCGCCGTCTGCCCTGACTTTCCACGAGCCGAAAGAGCTTTCCCATGACGCGCATCCTCTCCTCGCTGGCTGACCTCGCGCCGCGCTACCAGGCGGTTTATTGCGACATCTGGGGGGTGCTGCATAACGGCATCCGCCCCTTTGACGGCGCCGTGGCGGCGCTGAGCGCGTTTCGCGCCGCGGGCGGCAAGGTCATCTTGATCACCAATGCGCCGCGCCCCTCGGCGGCGGTCATCGCCACGCTGGATGCGATGGGCGTGCCGCGTGCGGCCTGGGATGCGGTGGTGACCTCGGGGGATGCGGCGCAGGATGCGATGCTGTCGGGCGCGGTCGGGCGGCGGGTCTGGCATCTGGGCCCGGCGAAGGACGACGGCTTCTTCAGCGACATCCCGCCCGAGCACCGGGACAGCCCCGCGATCGAGCGCGTGCCCCTGGAGGAGGCCGAGGGCATCGTCTGCACCGGCCCCTTCGAGGAGATGACCGAGGTGCCCGAGGATTACCGCCCGCGGTTCCTGCTGGCCAAGACGCGCGGCCTGCCGCTTTTGTGTGCCAACCCCGATATCGTGGTCGATGTGGGCGATCAGCGGATCTATTGCGCGGGGGCGCTGGCGGCGCTCTATGAGGAGATGGGGGGGCAGGCGCTCTATTTCGGCAAGCCGCATCCGCCGATCTATGATCTGGCCGCGCGGCGTCTGGCGGCGCTGGGCGGGGCCGAGGAAGGGCGGATCCTGGCCATCGGCGACGGGGTCAATACCGATCTGGTCGGGGCGATGGGCGAGGATCTGGACGCGCTCTTCATCACCGGGGGCTTGGCGGCCGAGCATTTCGGCCCCGATGTGGAGACCCCCGATCCCGCGCTTCTGGAGGCCTGGCTGTCCGCGCGCCAGGTCGCGCCGCTTTACGCGATGGGGCGGTTGCGCTGAGCCTTGTGCGGCGGGTCCGGGAAGCGAGCTGACGGGGGGGGGGCGGACGGCGCCCCCATCGAGGGGCCGCCGCCCGCCAGAGCCCCCTTTCGGGGGCTCTGCGCCTTTGGGGAGACGGGTGTCTCGAAAACGGAAAGGTAAGATTGTTGCGCCATCCTGCCGTGCGGCGATGATTTCTTTCGTGGAGGCTTGCAATATGAGCCCGCATCTCTATGCTGCACCGCAACATGAATCAGCGGGGTCAGGAGAGATGCTCGACAACATGCCGCGCGGAACCATTTGCATCGAAGATCTGGAAATCGGCATGGTCCGGTATCTGCGCAAGGAGATCACCGACCGCGACATCGAGATGTTCGCGGAGGTCTCGACCGATCACAATCCGGTGCATCTGGATGACGATTACGCCCGCGAGACCGTCTTCGAGGGCCGCATCGCCCATGGCATGCTGACCGCGGGGCTGATCTCGGCGGTGATCGGCGAGCAGCTTCCCGGCCATGGCACGATCTATCTGGGCCAGTCGCTGAAGTTCCTGGCCCCCGTGCGCCCCGGCGACATGGTCTATGCCGAGGTCAAGGTGACCGCCATCGACCACAACCGGCGCCGGGTGACCCTTGAAACCCACTGCGCGGTGGGCGATACGGTCGTGCTGAAGGGCGAGGCGCTGGTTCTGGCACCCTCGCGCAAGTTCGACTGATCCGGCGGGGCGGACCCGCCGTTTGAAAGACGCGGGGACATGCAGACTTTCACCCATTGGCAAGGCGTGCCTGTTGCCGCGCGCGGGGCGTCGGTGGCGATGGGCAACTTCGACGGTGTCCATCTGGGCCACCGCCGCGTGATCGACACGGCGCGCGCGCAGGGGCCCCTGGGCGTCGTCACCTTCGAGCCGCATCCGCGCGCCTTCTTCGCGCCCGATGCCCCCGCCTTTCGCCTGATGAACGCCGAGGCCCGCGGCCACCGGTTCGAGAAGCTGGGGGTCGAACGGCTGTTCGAATTGCCCTTTGATGCCGAGCTGGCCGCGATGGAGCCCGAGACCTTCGTGCGCGCCGTCCTGGTCGAGGGCCTGGGCGTGTCGCATGTCACCGTCGGCGCCGATTTCCGCTTCGGCAAGGGGCGCGCGGGCACGGTGACGCTGCTTCAGGCGCTGGGCGCGCGCCACGGCTTCGGCGTTTCGGTGGCCGAGCTGCTGGAGACCGAGGGCGGGGTCGAGGTGTCCTCGACCGCGATCCGAACCGCCCTGGCCGAGGGCCGCCCGCGCGATGCCGCCGCCATGCTGGGCCATTGGCACCGGATCGAGGGCGCGGTGCGCCACGGCGACAAGCGCGGCCGCGATCTGGGCTTTCCCACCGCCAATATGGGCGTCGAGGGGCTGCATCTGCCGCGGCTGGGCGTCTATGCGGTGCTGGTCGATATCCTGACCGGCCCGCAGGCGGGGCCGCGTTGGGGCGCCGCCAGCCTGGGCGTGCGCCCGATGTTTGGCGAGAACGCGCCCAACCTCGAGGTGCATCTTCTTGATTTCGAAGGTGATCTTTATGGCCAGCATCTTTCGGTTGCGCTGGTCGACTATCTGCGCCCCGAGATGAAATTCGACGGGCTCGATGCGCTGGTGGCGCAGATGGGGGCCGATTGTGCCCGCGCACGGGCGATCCTGGCCGATGTCTGAGCCGCTGCGCCCGCGGTTCTGGGAGCTGCCGCTGGGCCGGCTGAACCCTTCCGAATGGGAGGCGCTCTGCGACGGCTGCGGCAAGTGCTGTCTGAACAAGATCGAATACGAGGATACGGGCGAACTGGCCTTCACCCGTGTCGCCTGCCGCCTGCTGGACGGCGAGACCTGCCGTTGCGCGCAATACGAGATCCGCCACCAGTTCGTGCCCGAATGCGTGCGCTTCACCCCGGCCACGATCGCGGAAATCGCTTATTGGATGCCCGACAGCTGTGCCTATAAGCTGCGCTTCGAGGGCAAGCCGCTGCCGGACTGGCACCCGCTGATCTCGGGCGACCCGGAGGCGGTGCATCGCGCCGGGCAATCGGTGCGCGGCTGGACCGTGCCCGAATTCGAGATCCCCGAAGAGGATTGGGAAGATCATATCCTCGACCATCCGCTCTGAATGCCGCGGGCTGTGGCCGGCCTGTCCCGGCGCCGCTGTCCCCCGCCGCAGGATCGGACAAGATGAAGGACACCCCCCATGCCGCTCAATTTCGCATCCGACAACACCGCGCCGGTCGCGCCGCAGGTGCTCGAGGCGCTGACGGCCGCCAATTCCGGGCCGGCCATGCCCTATGGCACCGACCCGCTGACCGCGGCGGTCGAGGCGCGCCTGCGCGAGATCTTCGAGGCCCCGAAGGCCCGCGTCTATCTGGTCGGCACCGGCACCGCGGCCAATGCGCTGTCGCTGGCGTGTCTGACGCCGCCCTGGGCGGGGGTGTTTTGCCACCGCAACGCCCATATCGAGGAAGACGAATGCGGCGCGCCGGAATTCTTCATCGGCGGATCGAAGATGGTGCTGGTGGGGGGCGATCACGCGCGCATGGACCCCGACGAATTGCGCGCCATCATCGCCCATACCGCGCGCGCGGGCGTGCACAACATCCAGCGCGGCGCGGTCAGCCTGAGCAATTCCACCGAGGCGGGTGCGGTCTATACCCCCGACCAGGTGGCGCGGATCTGCGATGTCGCGCGGGACTTCGGCCTGCCGGTGCACATGGACGGCGCGCGCTTTGCCAATGCGGTGGTGGCGACGGGGGCCAGCCCGGCCGATCTGACCTGGCGGGCGGGGGTCGATGTGCTGTCCTTCGGCGCCACCAAGAACGGCTGTCTCGGGGTCGAGGCGGTGATCCTGTTCGACCCCGAACGCGCCGCGGAATTCGAGCTGCGGCGCAAGCGCGGCGGGCATCTCTTCTCCAAGCATCGCTATCTGGCCGCGCAGATGCAGGCCTATCTTGAGGGCGATCTGTGGCTGGGGCTGGCGGGGCAGGCCAATGCGATGGCGGCGCGCCTGGCGTCGGGCCTCAAGGCCGTCGCCGGCGCGCGCCTCGATCACCCGGCCGAGGCCAATGCCGTCTTTGCCGCGCTGCCGCGGGCGGCGCATGTCCGTGCCCATGAGGGCGGCGCGCAGTATTACATGTGGCCGTTCGACCAGAGCCTCGAGGGGCCGGGCGAAGACCTCCTGTCGGCGCGGCTTTTGTGTTCGTGGTCGACGCGCGCCGAGGACGTGGACGCGCTGCTGGCGCTCTTTCGCGGCTGACGCGCGCGTCAGGGGCCAAGCGCCGGGGGCCAAGCGCCGGGGGGCTGGGCGCGCTAGCTGCGCTCGAGGTTCAGCGCCACCAGATCGGCCACCTGTCGGGGATGGGTCAGCACCAGCATGTGCCCCGCCCCCGGCACCACGGCACGGCCGACATCGGCCATGCGTTCGGCCAGCGCCTCGGCGGTGCGATGCACGACCGCCGGGCTTTCGGCGCCCAGAACCATCATCACCGGCGCGTCGATCGCCTCAAGGCCCCCCTCGCGCAGGATCCGGCCGGGGTCGTGCAGGTTGGCCCGGCCCGCCTGCGCCACCAGCGGCATCCGCGCCACCATGCGGGCGCGGCGCGCGGGGCTCATCTCGGACCAGGGCTGGCCCGCGCCCCAGGTCGCCATGAAGGTCTGTGCGGCCGGCTCCAGATCCTCGCCCGCGGCCAGCTGCGCCTCGAGCGTGGCCAGCGCCGCGGCCTCGGCCCGGCCCTCGGGCTGATCGGCGATGGCGGCAAAGGTCACCGGCTCGATCAGCGTCAGCGAGCGGACCGCCTCGGGCGCGGCCACGGCCAGCCGCAGCGCGATGCCGGCGCCGAAGGAATGCCCGATCAGATCGACGGGCCGGTCGATGAAACTGGCCGCGATCTGGGTGCACAGGCGCTGGAATTCGGGCGGTTCGGCGCCATCCTCGGGCGCGGGGAAGGGGGCGCTGTCGCCATGGCCGGGCAGATCGAAGGCCTGAAGCGTGATCGTGTCGGCCAGATGCGCGGCCATCGGCTGGAACGCGGCCGCGCGGCCCAGCATGCAATGCACGCCCAGCGCCGGGCGGTCGCCGTGGCCGAAGCGGGTGGCGGCAATCGCGCGCCCCATGCGCGTGCGCAGCTCGGTCGTCATCTTCAGCGCGGTCATGCTGCGGCGCCGGCCAGAGCGGCGTCCAGAAGCGCCAGCCGGTCCTGGCCCCAGAAACGTTCGTCGGTCTCGGCCAGGATGTAGAAGGGCGACCCGAACACCCCCCGCTCGACCGCCAGATCCAGATTGCGGGCATAGGTCTCGGCGCCGATGAACAGCCCCGAGCTCACCAGCCCGCCGTCAAAGCCGTTGGCCTCGAGGGCGGCGCGGATCACGTCATCCTCGGCGATGTCCTTTTCCTCGGCCCAGGTGGCGCGCAGGATCGCATGGCACAGCCCGCCCAGATCGCCCGTGGCGCCCTTGTCGCGCGCGGCCTGCGCGGCGATGATCGCATAGGAGGACGGCGCGGGGTTGGTGGGCCAGTGCCGCGGCGCCACGTTGATCGCCATGCCCAGAAGACGCGACCAGCGCGCCAGCTCCTGGCCGCGGTAGACCATCCGGTTGGGGTGACGTTCGGCCGGGCGCGTGCCGCCGGTGCGGTCGAACAGCGCCATCAGATCCAGCGGGTGATAGCGGATCTCGGCGCCATGACGGGCGGCGATCTCCTCGGCGCGGGTGCCGGCCAGATAGGTCCAGGGAGAGAGTGTCGAGAAAAAATAGTCGATCCGGGCCATGACGGCGCCTCCGGGGTGCATGACGGTTTGCGGGCAGGCTAGCCCGGTGCTAAGGCAGGCGCAATCTTGCGAATCCCGCATCAGAGAGACCTGCCCATGCCCGCCATGACCGAACCCAAGCTGATCGCCGGCAATGCCAATCGCCCGCTTGCCAATTCCATCGCGCGGCGCATGTCGATGCATCGGGGGATGAGCGTCGGGCTGGTCGATGCGCGGGTCGAGCGGTTCAACGACCAGGAAATCTTCGTCGAGGTCTATGAGAACGTCCGCGGCGAGGACATGTTCATCATCCAGCCGACCTCGAACCCGGCCAATGACAACCTGATGGAACTGCTGATCATGACCGACGCGCTGCGCCGGTCCTCGGCCGACCGGATCACCGCCGTGATCCCCTATTTCGGCTATGCCCGCCAGGACCGCCGCGCCAAGGCGCGCACGCCGATCTCGGCCAAGCTGGTGGCGAACCTGCTGACCGAGGCGGGCGTGGACCGGGTGCTGACGCTCGATCTGCATGCGACGCAGATCCAGGGCTTCTTCGATATTCCGGTGGACAACCTCTATGCCGCGCCGGTCTTCGCGCTGGACGTGAAGCACCATTTCGCCGACCGTCTGGACGAATTGATGATCGTCTCGCCCGATGTGGGCGGGGTGGGCCGCGCGCGCGAGCTGGCGCAACGGATCGGCGCGCCGCTGGCCATCGTCGACAAGCGCCGCGAGAAACCCGGTGAAGTGGCCGAAATGACGGTGATCGGCGATGTGACCGGCAAGACCTGCATCATCGTGGACGACATCTGCGACACCGCGGGCACGCTGTGCAAGGCGGCCTCGGTGCTGATCGAAAACGGCGCGACCGAGGTCCATGCCTATATCACCCACGGCGTGCTGTCCGGCCCCGCGGTCGAGCGCATCGAGAATTCGGTGATGAAGACGCTTGTCATCACCGATTCCATCGAAGCCGCGCCCCCGGCCAAGGCCGCGCGCAACATCCGCATCGTGCCGACCGCGCCGATGTTCGCCCAGGCGATCCTGAACATCTGGAACGGCACCTCGGTGTCGTCGCTCTTCGAGACCGACACGCTGGTCCCGATCTACGAAGGCATGTATTCGCGCGTCTGAGCGCGCGCCTTTCGCCTTTTGCGCCGCCGCTCCCTGCCGGGGGGCGGCGTTTTCATGTCTTTGTCCGCCCGAAGCCTCTGGTCAGGTGCGCCGCTTGGCGGTCATACTCGGCCTTCAGGGAGAGAGGCGGGCCGCGCAATGCCCGCCGACAGGGAGGACCGCATGAAGACACGCATCGCGCTTTTGCGCGAGATGGGCGCACCGCGCCCCTATACCGACAGCCGTCCGATCCAGATCGTCGAGGCCGAGCTGGCGCCGCCCGGTCCGGGCGAGCTGCTGGTGCGGATCGCGGCGGCGGGGATCTGTCATTCGGATCTGTCGGTGGTGAATGCCGACCGGCCGCGGGGGATGCCGCTGGCCTTGGGCCACGAGGCCGCGGGCGTCGTGGTCGAGACCGGGCCGGGGCCCGCGCGCTTTCAGCCCGGCGATCACGTCGTGCTGGTCTTTGCGCCCTCGTGCGGGCATTGCGCGCCCTGCGCCGAGGGGCGGCCGGCCTTGTGCGAACCTGCGGCGGGGGCGGCGGTCGAGGGGCGGCTTCTGACGGGCTCGAAGGCGATCTCGCATCAGGGGACGGTGGTCAATCACCATGTCGGCGTGTCGGCCTTTTCCGATCATGTGGTCGTGGCCGAAGGCTCCTGCGTGAAGATCGACCCCGAGATCCCGCTGGACCGGGCCGCGCTTCTGGGCTGTGCGGTGTTGACCGGGGTGGGGGCGGTTCTCAACACCGGCGGGCTGCGGATGGGACAATCCTGCGCCATCGTGGGCTTGGGCGGCGTGGGGCTGGCCGGGCTTCTGGGGGCGCATGCGGCCGGGGCGCGGGTGCTGATCGGGGTGGACCCGTCGGCCGAGAAACGCGCCGCGGCCCTGGATCTGGGCGCGCATCATGTCTTCGACCCGACCGACCCCGAGAGCGTGGCCGAGATCCGCGCGCTGACCGGGGGCGGGGTCGATCTGGCGGTCGAACTGGCGGGGGCGGTGCCGGCACTGGTCACGGCCTATGGGCTGACCCGGCGCGGCGGCACCTGCGTGACCGCGGGCCTGCCCAATCCGACCGAAAAGCTGGTGATCCCGGCGGTGTCGCTGACCGCCAACGAGGTCACGTTGCGCGGCTCCTACATGGGGTCTTGCGTGCCCATCCGCGACATCCCGCGCTTTGCCCAGATGATGATGCAGGGCCAGTTGCCGATCGAGAAGCTGGTGACCCACCGCCTGCCGCTCGAGGAGATCAACGCGGGCTTCGAGCGGCTGGCCGCGGGCCTGGCGATCCGGCAGGTGATCGTCTTCGACAGCTGAGGCCGGGCCGCGGGCGCGCCTTATTGCGCCCGCCTCCGCTTGCGCCCGTCCTTGTCGTCTCGGCCGTGACCGGCAGGGGCGGGTTCAGCCCACCCGTTCGGACCGCGCCGCGAAGGGAATTTCGCCGATGGCATCCAGCCCGGCTTCGCGCCGCGCGACGGCCAGTTCCTCGGGGGTGAAGTCATAGCCCAGATCGCGGGCGGCGCGGGCGCGCGCGGCGGGGTCGGACAACCGAGAGAATTGTTCCAGCATCTGGGCGCTCTGGCGCATGTCCAGCACGAATCGCTCGGCGGAGTGCTTGCTCATACGGTCCCTCAATCTTCGGTCTGCCGTGGCTCTTATCTTAGCACCGCTGTCATGGAATGTCGCAATTCCATTCAAATGCTAAATATCGTCGCAACCGGGGCGGCGCCTGCAACTTATATCCGCATTGCGTGACGGCGTTACATGCAAGACGGGTGCACCCCCGGCCGGAGCCGGGGGGCAGGGCTCAGACGTGAAGCGGGTCGGCCTTGGCCAGCCGGTCAAAGGCGGCCAGGCTCTCGATCAGGGCGGGCATCTGCGCCAGCGGGATCATGTTCGGCCCGTCCGAGGGCGCGGTGTCGGGCGCCTCGTGGGTTTCGATGAAGACGCCGGCGACCCCCAGCGACACGGCCGCGCGCGCCAGGACGGGGGCAAATTCGCGCTGCCCGCCCGAGGCGCCGCCCAGGCCGCCGGGCTGCTGGACGGCGTGGGTGGCGTCCATGATCACCGGCCAGCCGGTGCGCGCCATGATCGGCAGGGCGCGCATGTCGGCCACCAGGGTGTTGTAGCCGAAGGACACGCCGCGCTCGGTCAGAAGGATACGGTCGTTGCCGGTCGAGGCGACCTTGTCGGCCACATGTTCCATGTCCCAGGGCGCCAGGAACTGGCCCTTCTTGACGTTGACGACGGCGCCGGTGCGCCCGGCGGCCAGCAGAAGGTCGGTCTGGCGGCACAGGAAGGCGGGGATCTGGAGGATGTCGACCACCCCGGCCGCGGCTTCGGCCTGGGCTTCGGTGTGGATGTCGGTCAGCACCGGGCAGCCGAACGCGGCCTTGACCTCGGCCAGCGCGGCCAGCCCGGCCTCGAGCCCCACGCCCCGCCGCCCCTTGAGCGAGGAGCGGTTGGCCTTGTCGAAGCTGGCCTTGAAGATGAACTGCACCCCCGCCGCGGCACAGGCCGGCGCCAGCACGGCCGCGATCGACAGCGCGTGATCGGCGCTTTCGATCTGGCAGGGGCCGGCGATCAGCGCCAGCGGTTCACGGTTGCCCAGGCGCAGCGCGCCAATCTCGACGGTCTTCATGCTTCTCTCCGGCTGCGGGCGCGTCAGGCCGAGACCTGCTCGCGCAGGATCGAGGCGGTCAGCGACAGCATCAGGTAGATACCCGCAAAGATCAGGAATGCCAGCACCGTATTTTCGAAGGCCCGCGGATAGGTGGGCTCGTCCGGGGCGACGGGGCGCACGCCCATCGACAGGTAGCGTACCTGCTTGTTGGCCTCGATCCGCGCGGTCTCGAGCTGCTGGGCGGCCTGGCTCAGCATCAGCTGGCGGGTCTGGAGATCGGCCTCGGCGATGCGCAGCTTGCCCGTGACCGAGGCCAGCGACGAGGTCTGCCCGTCGCTCTGCGTCAGTTGCGCGCGCAGCTCGGCAATCAGGTTCTGAAGCCGGCTGATATCGGCGCGCACCCCGTCCACACGCGCCTGGTTGGGCCGCGGGTTGTCCAGAAGCGCCTGAAGTTCCAGCTTCTTCTGCTGAAGCTGGACCTCGAAGGTGCCGACCTGCTGCATCACCACCCCGGTTTCGGTCACCGGGTCGAGAATGCCCATCTGTTCCTGAAGCTCCAGCACCCGGTTCTGGGCGACCTGCACCTTGAATTCGGCATCCTGATAGCTTTCGCGCGCGCCCTTCATCTGGTCTTCGCGCAGGCGCTGGGTCAGCTTGTCGACCTGTTCCTCGGCGTAGGTGATGAGCGCTTCGGAAAAGTCCTTGGACACGGCCGGGTCGGCGGCGATCACCTCCATCTTGACGACGCCTTCGGAGGGGTCATAGCCGATCTTCACCATGTCGGTGTAAAGCGCATAGGCCTGTTCGTTGGAGGCATTCTCGGGCAGGCGCTTCAACGGGTCGATCCGGGGGGTGGAGAAATGCGCCTTGAAGCCCTTGTCACGGTCCAGCCGCAGCATCGCGTCGCGCGATTGCAGATAGGATTGCACCGTCACCGAATCCTGGTTGGTGGCCAGCTGCGTGCCCGAGAACAGGCTGCCGAGGCCGCCCACGCTCTGCTGTTCGGCCTGCTGGATGACGAATTCGGTGCGGGTGGCGTAAAGCGGCGTGGCCCAGACAAAATAGTAGAGCCCCGCGATCAGCGTCGGCAGGAAGACAAAGAAGCTGAGCCGGGCAAACAGCATCATCACCCGGCGCCGGCGACGGCGGGCGATGTCGCGCTGCATCTCCATGATCTCGCGGGTGCGGCGCTCCTCGCTCATCACCTCGGCCGAGGGCAGGGTGGCGCCGGGGCGCACGGTCTGGGGCAATTGCACGCGCGGATCGGCGCCGGGCCCGTCGATGCGCGCCAGGGCCGTGCCGCCCCCTGCGCCGCCCCCTGCGCCGCCACCGCCCGCGCCCCCCGTCGCCGTGGCCGGTTCGGCGCCTTGGGCGCGGTTGGCCGCGATCATCTCGAGCAGGCTCGAGGGCTGGAACGGGTTGATCCCCTGGCGGCGCAGCAGGCACACGGCCTCGAAATCCGATGTGGCCTCGATCCCGTGCTTGGCGGCCAGACGCCGGGCCATGCGCAATTGCCGTCCCGTCAGCCCTTCGGCACGGATGGCGGCGATCTCTTCCTCGGGGGTGGCCTCGCCGGGGGCCAGAACCTTGTCGCGGGCGGCGGCCTCGGCCACGCGGACAAAGGACTGATCGCCGAAACCGTCGTCGTCATTGTCGAACAGGGCGCCCTGCCGCCGCTGCGCGTCGGGCTTGCGGGCGCCGCGCCCGGCGCGCAGCGACGGCGGCGCGCTTTCCGCGGTGGTCTCCGCCAGTTTGGCCGCCTTCGGTTCGGTCCCCCGCGGTTCGGTTCCCGTCGGTTCGACCGGAGCGGGCGCCGCGTGCGCCGTGCGTGCTGCGGGATCTGCCGGCGTGGGGGCGGGCGCTGCGGCCGGCGTCTGGGCCTGGCGGATGCGGAAGCGCCTAGCTTTGGGAACTGTAGTCATAAAGCTGTTTCGCCTCTTCCAGAGTGTCGAACATGTAGAGCCGGCCATCGCGCAGCACCGCCGCCGAGCGGCAGAATTTCTCCAGCGTCCTGGGCTGGTGCGAGACCACCACGACGGTGGATTTGGACAGACGGTCGCGCAGGATGTCGCCGGCCTTGCGGTTGAATTCCACATCCGTGGTCGAGGGCATCCCCTCGTCGATCAGATAGATGTCGAAATCGAGCGCCAGCAGCAGCGAGAAGGTCAGCCGCGCCTTCATCCCCTGGCTGTAGGTGCCCACGGGCATGTCGAAATATTCGCCCAGGCCCGCCAGCCAGCGGCAGAAGGCCTCGACGTAATCGGCGTCAAGCCCGTAGAGCCGGGCGATGAAGCGGACGTTTTCGGTGCCCGAATGGCGCGGCACCACGCCGCCCATGAAGCCCAGCGGAAAGGACACCCGGCAGGATTTGCGGATCTCGCCCTCGTCGGGTTTCTCGAGGCCGGCCATCATGTTGATGATCGTGGTCTTGCCGGTGCCGTTGCGCGCCAGGATGCCCAGCGAATTGCCCATCTCGATGCGGAAAGAGGCGCGATCAAGGATCACCTTGCGCTGCTTTCCGGTCCAGAAGGACTTGCTGACATTATCGAATTCGAGCATGGCGGGGCCGGCCGGCTTCCTGCATCACGGGTCTGAACGACCCTAGGGGCATGTGGTTAACAAAACCCCTAGGTGTTCAATCGGGCATCATTATGTCCGATGCGGCCCGCAGGGCGCAAGGCGGCCCCTGGTGCAGGTCAGGCGATCTGTTCGTGCCGCTTCTCGACCCGCAGCAGCTTGCCCGCGGCAAGCGAGGTCAGCGCCGCGCCGAACGAGAACAGCGCCCCCATCTTGGCGGCATCCTGCACCATGCCGGCCGGGAAGGCGACCGAGGCCACGAAGAGCGCCACCGTGAAGCCGATGGCCGCCACGCAGCCCAGCACGAAGATATCGGCCGTGCGCATCCCCTTGGGCAGACCGAAGCGCAGCACATGCGCCCCGAACACCCCCATCACGAAGATCCCCACCGGCTTGCCGATCAGAAGGCCCGCCACGACCAGAAGCGTGGGCTCGCCGATGGCGCCGAATTCCACGCCCGCATTGAGCAGGCCGAACATCAGCAGGATGAATTCGACCGGGTATTTCAGGTGGTGCTCGATCCAGTTGAGAAGGTCGGTCAGGTGCTCCTCGGCCTCGGCGAACAGGCCAAAGGCGCGGTCGGCATGCGGGATCGTGGGCACGATCGGCAAGAGGCCCAGCGCCGGGTGGATGCCCGCTTCCTGAAAGCCATACCAGCTGAGCGCGCCGGCAACGGCATAGGGGATGAAGCTCAGCCGCTTGCGCACCCAGGTCGAATGCGGCCGCGCCTGGTTGCCCCGGTCCAGCCGCCGCGGCAGCCAGTTGGCCAGCACGAAGACCGCCAGCGCCGCGCCGAAGGACAGGCCCAGCCATTCCGGCGCCAGCGTGCCCGAAGGGTAGAACACCGCCAGGATGACCAGCCCCGCGGCATCATCGGCAATGGCCAGCAGCAGAAGGAACCGGATCGCGGGATGACCTGCGCCGAAGACGATCCGCCCCACCAGATAGGAAAAGGCGATATCGGTTGCCGTGGGAATGGCCCAGCCGCGGCTGACGGTCTCATAGATCCCCAGCGTCGCCGCCAGTCCCAGATAGACGACGACCGGCCCCAGCATCCCCCCGGCCGTGGCGATCAGCGGCGTCATCGCCTTGCGCCCGCGCAATTCGCCGTTCTTGAGGATGATGCCTTCCCAGACCTCCTTGGCGGCAATGGCGAAGAAGAAGGCCATCAGGACGTCGTTGACCAGATAATGCAGCGTCAGCGTGCGGGTGGCGTGATCGCCCTCGCCGTGCAGATGGCCGATGAAGAAATCCTCGACCAGCACGAAATGCACCAGATGGTGATAGCTCTCGGGGTCGGTATTGGCCCAGATCAGCGCTCCCACCGCGCCCATCACCAGAAGCAGCGAATAGGTGGTGATGAAATTCCAGACCCGATACATGGCATCCCCCGGTTGCTGATCCCGCCGGCCCCCGTGCGGGCGGACGATCCCGGCCGCCTCGGGCCGTGGCTGGCGGGGTTAAAGCAAGGGGGGGGCCGGGGCGCAAGGATCACCCCCGCGTGAAGGGGGCTGTCGCCCTGAAATTGCGCGCTTTCGGGGCGTGGTGCTTGCCCTTCGGGCGTGGCAGGATTAGGCGCGGGGGTCAAACCCCGCCGCAACCCGCGCGCCGCGCATCCGTTCCGCCAGCAAGGAGGTCCCATGACCGACACGCCCGACGAGCCCGAGATCACGCTCGACCCGACGCCCACGCCCTTCGATCTGGCACATCAGGCGATGCAGGACGCCCCCGATGACGATGCCGCGCGGCTGGCCATGTATGATTGCCTGATCGGCGCCGAATTGTTCGTGCTGCTGGCGGCCGAGCCCGAGGAGGCCGAGCCCGGCAGCGCGCCGGTGATCGCGCCGCAGCTCATCGCCACCGACGAGGGCCGCTTCATCCTGGCCTTCGACCGCGAGGATCGTCTGGCCGCCTTCACTGGTCAGGCCGCGCCCTATGCCGCGCTGCCGGGGCGCGTGGTCGTGGACCAGCTGGCCGGGCAGGGCATCGGGCTGGGGGTCAATCTCGGGATCGTGCCGCAGGCGCTCTTGCTGCCGCCCGAGGCGATCGACTGGCTGGCCGGCACGCTGGCCGAACGCCCCCAGGAAGACGAGGGCTGGCCCGACCATTTCCTGCCGCCGCAATTGCCCAAGAGCCTGCTCGACCGGTTGACGCAGCGTCTGGCCTCTTGGGCGGCGTCGGCGGGCGCCGAGGGGCGCGAGGCCTGGCTTTCGGGGGTCGGCTGGATGGACGGCCGGCAGGGGCATGTCCTGGTGTTCCAGCCCATCCCCGAGGACGAGGGCGGCTCCGAGGCCGAGGCCGCGCTGGCCAAGGCGGTCTCCGAGGCGCTGATCTTCGCCGGGCTCGAGGGCGAGGAAATCGCCGTGGTCTTCCTGCCCGACGACGACCCGGCACGCCCCGCGCTGGCCGAGACCGGCTGGCGTTTTGCGCTGGACGCCGAGGCTTTGGCCGCAGCTGAGGCGGCGCTCGAGGCCGAGGAGGCCGAGCGCAAGGGCCCCGGCATGGACCCCGACCGTCCGCCGATCCTGCACTGATCGGTCGCGCGCCGGGGTGGCCAAGGCGCGCGCCGGTTTGCGAGTGTGTCCGGGGGCGTGGCCGTCGGGGCGCGCGCCTGGCCCGGAGGCCGCGTCACCGGCCTCCGAGCGGCCCCTCCGCGTCGCCGGCAGCCAGGCCCGGTTCCTGCCCTTGCGGGCCGGGCCGACGTTGGGAATGGGTTCGGTCAGATGTCGATGGGTTTTTGTGACCTCTTCCGCAGGATGCTTCCTTGCGCGCAGCGTCCGCTGCCGCCCCGCATGGGCAGTCGCCTGGCGACCGCCCTCTTGCCGCGGCAGGATCGGCGGCAGATGGGGCTGCCCTCGCGGCGGCGCTCGCGCCTTGGGGGCTTTGCCCCATGCGTTGACATGGCCGGGTGATGTCCTCACCGCGCGGGGCTGTGCCCGGAGCAACAGTCTCTTGTGGCGTCAGCATAGGGCGGCAACTGGCCTCCCGCCCCGCGGCTGGCTCTGACTTGCGCGCGCGCTCCTCCACGCATCTAATGACCGGACAAGGGCGCTGTGTCGTGCTTCCCCCGCTCGCGCGGGGCTGTGCCCGGAGCATTTCTGCGGTGCCGTGTCCAGAACCGTGCCGCAGATCGTGGCCAGACCCGCGGCGGGCCTCGCGCCGTGGGCGCGGGCTCCAAGCCTTGATCTGCCGGGCGGGGCGCTGTGTCGTTCTCTGGCTGTGCGGGCTGTCCCTCCCCATCGGTCTTTTCCGCCTCAGGGGATGGCTTCTGATGGCGCCCAGACCTGAGGAGGACCGCCGCCCTGGCATGCATTCCCCCGAGCGTTGAAGTCGCGGACGGGGCGTTGAGGCGCGGGGCGCGGTGGGGCTCGATGCGTCGTGGCGGGGCTCGTCGCCGCGCGGGCCTTGCGTCATCTGGGGCAGAGCGCTGGCGCGGGCCCCTTCGGGCGATCCTGGCGCAGCGGGGGCGCGGAAACGGTGCCATCTTGCGCCGCGGTCGTGGTGTCATTGTCTGACCATGAGATCGGGTCGGATATGCGCCCAACCTCGGGAGGCACCGCGCAACGCGAAACTGCCGCCTCGTGCAGGCCCCGTCTGCGCCTGTTGCAAGCCGTTCGCGCATCATCGGGGTGCGGATTCCGGTCGGAGCCCCTGGCCTCTTTGGTGCGGATCCGATGACGTGCAGCGCGGGCCGAAGCGCGCCGTCTATCATGCGTTGTTTCGATGGTGCGATCCGCGGGGATGAGCGTCGCGGGCTTTCGCACGGCTGGTTGGCGCTGCTTTCGAGATATGCGCTGTCGGGGGCCTGCACCGCTGGCGGATAGGCCCCCCGGGTTGCAGCACTTTGTGGTGTGCGCGCCTGTCGTGATGCGGTTCGCAGATGGCGCGCGCCGATGATACCTGCCGCTTTTGCGCGCGCGGCGATCCGGTGCTGTGCACGACGGGTTGCGTTCGCTTCGCCGTCTGGGTGCGCGTGCGTTGTTTTCAATCTCATCATGGCGAAAACATCGCGCCGGACCAGGGGCCCGGCGCAAGAGGTCTGTTCGTGATGCGATCAGAAGATCAGAAGTCTTCCCAGTCCGAATCGTCGGTCTCGGGTTTGACCGCCAGCGCCGTTGCCCGGCGCGCCCCACCCGTGGCCGCGGGCGGGGCGGCCGATTTTGCGGCGGGCTTCGAAGCCGGTTTCGGCGCGGGCTTCGACATCGGCGCGGCTTGCGCGGCCTTGGCGGGCGCGGGCCGGGGCTTTGCGGCCGGTGCCGGACGCGCCGGCGCCGGTGCCGGTTTCGCGGCCGCGGTGGCCACAGGTGCGCGCCCCGGCGCGGCCTGGCCCGAGATGCGGAACCGCGCGGTCGTGGTGTTCAGGCTTTCGGCCTCGCGCGTCAGGGCGTGGCTGGCGGCCGTCGTTTCCTCGAACATGGCGGCGTTCTGTTGGGTCACCTGATCGAGCTGGGTGACGGCGGTGTTGATCTCGGCCAGGCCCGAGCTTTGCTCGCGCGCCGAAACGGCGATTTCGCTCACGAAGGTGTAGACCTCGCCGACCGAGGATTCGATCCCGCTCAGGGCCTCGCCGGCCTGGCCGACCAGGCCGACACCGCGCTTGACCTGATCGTTCGAGGCCGAGATGAGCCCCGCGATCTCGCGCGCGGCTTCCGAGGAGCGTTGCGCCAGGGCGCGCACCTCCGAGGCCACGACCGCGAACCCGCGGCCAGCCTCGCCCGCGCGGGCGGCTTCCACCCCGGCGTTCAGCGCCAGAAGGTTGGTCTGGAACGCGATCTCGTCGATCACCGAGGTGATGCGGGAGATGTTGCCCGAGCTCTTCTCGATCTCGCCCATGGCATGGATCGCCTCGCGCACGACATTGCCGGAAGTCTCGGCATTGGCCTTGGCCTTGGCGACCATTTCGTTGGCCTGCGCGGCGACTTCGGCGGCCGAACGGACCGATTCGGTCAGCTCGTTGAGCGCGGCGGCGGTTTCCTCGAGCGTGGCGGCCTGTTGTTCGGTGCGCCGCGACAGATCCTCGGCCGCCGAGGCGATCTCGCCGCTCTCGTTGCGGATGGTCGAGGCATTCTCGAGCACCTCCTGCATCGCCGTGCGCAGGTTCGAGAGCGCGGCGTTGTAATCGTTGCGCAGCTCTTCGTATTCGGGCTGGAAGCGCGCGTCGATCGTCGCGGTGAGATCGCCATCCGAAAGGGCGCGCAGGGCCCCGCGCAGCGCGTCGACCACCTTTTGCTGCGCGGCTTCGGTGCGGGCGCGTTCCTCGGTGGCGCGGGCCACGGCGTCTTCGGCTTCGGTCACATCGGTCCCCAGCAGCACGAATTGCTGCGGCTGGCCCTGGCTGTCGAGCACCGGGCTGAACGCGCCCAGAACCAGCGCCTGGCCGCCCGCCGGACGCGTGAAGGCCATCTTTCCGGTCAGGGGCTTGCCCTTGGCCAGGCTGTCAAAGACCGGGCTGCCGTCGGTCATCGAGATCAGGGGGCGCACATCGGTGCCGACAAGACGGTCGGCGCCGTCGCCCATCATGGCCATGAAGCGATCATTGGCCGATTGCAGCCGGCCGTCGGTCGAGACCTCGGCGCGGGCCTGCGACAGGTCGATGGCCGACACCACGGCCTCGTCGTGCTGGGCGCGCGTCACGTCCCGCCATTCGGCGACATGGCCGATCTTCTTGCCCATGGGGTCGTGGATGGTGTTGATGCTGACCACCAGATAGGCCCCGTCCAGGCGCTGTTCGAGACGCATGGCGCCCTTCTGGCCCTGATCTCGCGAGGACACGGCCTGCTTGCCCTGCGGAATGATCTGGTCGGCGCGCTGCCCGAGCAGGTTGTCGGGGTCGAAATCCGCCCGGAACTTGCGCAGCGCGGCCAGGTTCTTGCGAAACAGCGCGGTCATCGCCGGGTTGAGGAAGGTGATGCGGTTATCATTGTCGGTGATCATCACCGCGACCGATCCGGCCTCGAGCGCCGCACCGCGCAGGATCGCGGTCCTGTTGGCTTCTTCGGAGGCGGCGAGCCCCTCGCGGAAGGTGTCGAGCGAGCGCGCGATCGCGCCGATCTCGTCGCGACGATGCGTTGCGGGGATCTCGGTCTCGTAATGGCCGACGGCGACCTGGCTCATCGCAGAGTTCACGCGGTTCAGCGGGCGCGCGATCACGGCATAGATCGCCCAGGCGACGCCGATGATGCACAGCACGAAGGTTCCCGCGGTGATGCCCAGGGTCTTGAGCATGTCGGCACGGGCGGCGACGATGGCGGGTTCGGGCGACCAGGCGGACACCAGGGCGCCGATCACGTTCTGCTGCGCGCCCGCCATCAGCGGCATGGCATAGGTGAACCCGTCCTCCGAGCGCGCCTCGGCCCCGGTCTGGATCGCCTTGCGCGCCACCGACAGGAGCGCATCGGTCTTGGCGCCGACGGTGACGAAGGGAGCACCCTCGGCATTGACAAGCGCCATGCCGATGCCTTCCCCGTTCGAGTCGCTCAGAATGTCGGTCAGCACACTCTCGGCCTGGTCGGCCTTGTCGAAGCGCAGCGCCCCGATCACCTGGCGCGCGATCAGCGGCGTGACCGAGGCGGCATGCGCGCGCGTTTCTTCCGCGGCGCGGGTCTGGCTGGCATTGTCGGACAGGGCGACCATCAGACCGCCGAAGATGAACCCGCACAGGGTCACCATCAGCGTGATCTTGGCAAAGACCGAGCTGAACGGATTCGAACGGGGGGCTGTGCTCATCGATTACTCCAGCATCTCGGCATCGAGCGCGACGGTCATCGCGCCGATCGGCGCGTCGGTTTGCGGGTCGGTCACGGTGAAGGACACCTGCACCTGATAGCGCTGCGAGGATTCGTCGAATTCGACATCGCTCACATGGATGGCGCCGGCGCCTTGGGGATAGGTTTCGCTGAACTTGGCCTCGTCGCCCTGCCAGTAATCCGAGGTGGGCGCAGCGGCGGCCACGTTCAGGCCGAGGTTGTCCATCACGAAGGCTTCCACGACGAAGCCGCCGGTGTCCTCGATCTGTGCGCGCAGATGCTCGGACGCGGTATTGCCGAGCAGCGCGTCGATCATGGGGCGCTGGGCCGAATCGATTTCGGCCCGCCAGGTCTTGTCAAGCGCGTCGATCTGGGCCGGGGTGAGGCCGGCATGGGCGTCATTCTGGGCCAGGATCGCCGAGACGATCGCCGGGTCGCGCGCCAGCTGCATGAGATTTTCATTCGCGTAGTCGCGCGCGGTAGCGGCCATGTCGGCCAGCGCCAGTGACGGCAGGGCGCCCAGCAGGAGGGCAGGAAGGACAACAGGGAATTTCATCGGTTACTCCGGCTCACGAGACCGCGGCGGGCGCCGCTTGATGAGCTAGGGTTACGACACAAGCCTTGCTGCCGGATTAATGGGCATTCGCCTTCTGCGACGGATTTGCGCAGATGCGGCAAATCCTGCGCTCAGGAAGATTTCCGGGCGGCCCTTGCAGCGGCTGGGGCGCGACACTAAGATTCTGACAAGGTATCCCGCGATATGACTTGGGCAGGACGCAAAGAGGCAGGCCGAAATGAAAGACCCCTACGATCTCTACATGAATACGCTCGTGCCCATGGTGGTCGAGCAGACGTCGCGGGGCGAACGCGCCTATGACATCTATTCCCGCCTGCTCAAGGAGCGGATCATCTTCCTGTCGGGGCCGGTGCATGACGGCATGTCCACGCTGATCTGCGCGCAGCTGCTGTTCCTCGAGGCCGAGAATCCCTCGAAGGAAATCGCCATGTATATCAACAGCCCCGGTGGCGTTGTCACCAGCGGCCTGTCGATCTATGACACGATGCAATACATCAAGCCCAAGGTCTCGACGCTGGTCATCGGGCAGGCGGCCTCGATGGGCTCGCTCCTGCTGACCGCGGGCGAGAAGGACATGCGCTTTGCGCTGCCCAACAGCCGCGTGATGGTGCACCAGCCCTCGGGCGGCTATCAGGGCCAGGCCACCGACATCATGATCCACGCGCAGGAAACGCAGAAGCTGAAGCGGCGCCTGAACGAGATCTACGTGAAGCACACCGGCAACGACTACGAGACCGTCGAAGCCGCGCTTGAGCGGGACAATTTCATGTCGGCCGAAGACGCCAAGGCCTGGGGCCTGATCGACGAGATCCTCGAACGCCGTCCTGCCGAGGCCGAAGGCTGAGGCCCGAACGGCCCCTGACGATGACCCTCGCCCGTCATGAACGGGCGGGGCACCCGTCTTGCTGATCGTGCAAGCGAACGGCATTTTGACATTGAGATGAACAGGGGGCTGCCCTAGACTTCGGGGCGAGGGGCAGTCAGACGAGAAATGTCCGGGGGCAGGGCCTCCGGGCGATCCGCGAGGTAAATGATGTCGAACAATTCCGGCAGCGACAGCAAGAATACGCTCTACTGCTCGTTCTGCGGAAAGAGCCAGCACGAGGTGCGCAAGCTGATCGCGGGCCCGACCGTGTTCATCTGCGACGAATGCGTCGAGCTTTGCATGGAAATCATCCGCGAGGAAACGAAATCCGCGGGGCTCAAATCCGCGGATGGCGTGCCGTCGCCGCGTGATATCTGCAAGGTGCTTGACGATTACGTCATCGGCCAGATGCATGCCAAGCGCGTGCTGTCGGTCGCCGTGCACAACCATTACAAGCGCCTGCATCACGGCTCCAAGTCCGACATCGAGCTGGCCAAGTCCAACATCCTGCTGATCGGCCCTACGGGCTGCGGCAAGACGCTGCTGGCGCAGACGCTGGCGCGCATTCTGGACGTGCCCTTCACCATGGCCGATGCGACCACGCTGACCGAGGCCGGCTATGTCGGCGAGGATGTGGAAAACATCATCCTCAAGCTGTTGCAGGCGTCGGAATACAACGTCGAGCGGGCCCAGCGCGGCATCGTCTACATCGACGAGGTCGACAAGATCACCCGCAAGTCCGACAACCCCTCGATCACCCGTGACGTGTCGGGCGAGGGGGTGCAGCAGGCGCTTCTGAAGATCATGGAAGGCACGGTCGCCAGCGTGCCGCCGCAGGGCGGGCGCAAGCATCCGCAGCAGGAATTCCTGCAAGTGGACACGACCAACATCCTGTTCATCTGCGGCGGCGCCTTCGCCGGGCTTGACCGGATCATCGCGCAGCGCGGCAAGGGGTCGGCCATCGGCTTCGGCGCCGACGTCAAGGATCCCGATGCGCGCGGCGTGGGCGAATTGTTCCGCGAGCTCGAACCCGAGGATCTGCTGAAATTCGGCCTGATCCCGGAATTCGTCGGCCGTCTGCCGGTGATCGCCACGCTGACCGACCTGGACGAGGAGGCGCTGGTCACCATCCTGACCGAGCCCAAGAACGCCCTGGTCAAGCAATACCAGCGGCTCTTCGATCTGGAAGGGGTCAAGCTGACCTTCACGCCCGACGCGCTGAACGCCATCGCCAAACGCGCGATCAAGCGCAAGACCGGCGCGCGGGGCCTGCGGTCGATCATGGAAGATATCCTGCTCGACACGATGTTCGAACTGCCCGGCATGGAAAGCGTCGAGGAAGTGGTGGTCAACGAGGATGCGGTCGAAAGCGCCGAAGCCAAGCCGCTTCTGATCCACGCGGATGCCGAAAAGAAAAGCGGCACGGCGCGCTGAGCCCGCGCCATCACCGTTCAAGGATGAAGGGCCGTCCCGTGGGGCGGCCCTTTTTCGTGGCCGGATCGGTTCGGAAACCTCGGTCAGGGGGGCGAAAACGCGAAACGCCGATCGTCCGGCAAGACGATCGGCGCGGAATTTCATGGGGCGCGCAGGGGCGGCGGCCGCTCTGGGCCCGCGCTCAGCGGCGACGGTCGCGGCGCGCGCTCATCGGTTGGAAGGCCACGCCGACATGGGCTTCGCAATAGGGTTTGCCCTGAACCGCCGGCAGCCCGCAGAACCAGAAATGCTCGGTCGCGGGGTCGCCGATCGGCCATTTGCAGGTGCGTTCGGTCAGCTCCATCAGGCTCAGCCGGCGGGCGCGCTTCTCGGTCTCGCGGACCGAGGCCAGCGCCTCGGGGCTGATTTCCCCTGCCGACGGTTGCGGCGGCAGGGGCTGGCCCGGCACGGGTTTGCGCGAGGGCGGCGCCGCCGGCGTCTCGGAGACCGCGCGCGGCTGCGGGACGGCCGGCGCGTCGGTGGTGGTCGCGCAGCTCTCGGCGGCAGCGGTCGGCGCGGTCGCGGCGGGGCGCGCCTCGGCACGTGCCGGGCCGGTATCACCCTGGGCGGCGGCCGGACGCGGCGAAGGCGCGGCGGCCGGTTGCGCCTCGGGCGTGGCGGCGGCGGCCGGGGCGGCGGTGTCGCTGGTGTCGGCGGTGGGCTCGCTCGTGCCGCTCGCGGCACGGTTCGACAGCCCCAGGCGATGCACCTTGCCGATCACCGCGTTCCGGGTCACACCGCCCAGTTCCTTGGCGATCTGGCTGGCCGACTGGCCTTCGGCCCACATACGTTTGAGCGTCTCGACGCGTTCTTCGGTCCAGGACATGACAGCCTTCGCAGTGAGGGCCCGGCCCGCAACGGGCAGGGCGGAGTTCAACGGGTCCATTCTAGATGGGACAGGTCGAGATACAAGGCAAGGCGCCGGAAATCAACCCGCCCGACGGGCGCGGGGTCTAGGGTTCGGACGGGGGTTCGGACGGGGGTTCGGCTGGGGGCTCGGGCGGGGGCGGCGGGGCCGGGGCGCGGCGCAGCGCCTCGAGGCGGGCGATCGCGCCGCTTGCGCCGCGGCGTGCCTCGGCCATCAGGGTTTCATAGGTGGCCAGAACCTCGATCCCGGTGGGGGTGAGCCGCGCGCCGCCGCCCTGCGCCCCCCCGCGCGAGGCCCGCACCAGCGGTTCGGCGAACATGGAATTGAGCTCGTCGACCAGCGACCAGGCGCGCTTGTAGCTCATCTGCATGCGCCGGCCCGCAGCCGAGATCGAGCCGGTCTCGACGATCAGGCGCATCAGATCGGCCTTGCCCGGCCCGATGAAGGCGCCATCGGCGAAATGCAGGCGAATGCGCATTCGCGAGGCCATGGGCAGCCCCCTTTCCATCGCTGATCCACGAAAAGCGGCCCGGTGCCTGGGCCGAGCCGGTTCTAGCGCGATTCCGCGCCCCCGCAAAGGGTCAAGCCCGCCGTCATCGGGGGCACATGCGACCGGGCGGGGATGTCCCCGCCCGGTCGGTCTGTCTCGATGCGCCGGGCCTCAGAAGTAGAAGTTGCCCGAGTCGATATCGGTCGCGGTGATCCCCGTCAGCAGGATCGTGTCCGTGCCATAGGTGATCAGCGTATTCGCGCCCGATTGCGTGATGGTCAGATCCGAGATCGAGCTGATGCCGGTCACCGAGCTCAGGTCGATCCGGTCATAGCCGTCCTCGAAATCGGTGATGACGTCGTTGCCAAAGCTGTCCTCGAAGCGGAAGTAGTCCGTCCAGCCCGTGCCGCCGGTCATCGTGTCGTTGCCGGTGCCGCCGTAGAGCGTGTCATAGCCGTCGCCGCCGATCAGCACGTCGTTGCCTTCATGCGCTTCGAGCCGGTCGTTCGAGGCGCCGCCGTCCAGGTAGTCGTTGCCGTCGCCGGAGATCAGCGTGTCATAGCCGTCGCCGCCGCTCAGCGTGTCGTTGCCACCGCCCCCGGCGATCAGGGTGTCGTTGCCGCCGCCCCCGATCAGGTTGTCGGCACCTTCGCCGGCATCAAGCGAGTCATAGCCCTCGCCGCCGTCCAGCATGTCGTTGCCCGCACCGGCGGTGATCGTGTCGTTGCCGTCCCCGCCGAACAGGTCATCGTTGCCGGCCCCCGCGCTCAGCAGGTCATCGTCGTCGCCGCCATACATGGTATCGTTGCCGGCGTCGGCCAGCAGCGTGTCGTTGCCCGCACCGCCGGCGAGGAAGTCGACGCCGCTCGGACCGGCATCGAGCAGGTTGGCAAGGTCATTGCCGGTCAACCGGTCGGAATAGGCGCTGCCGATCACGTTCTCGATGTTCGAGATGACATCGCCGGTCGCGGCCCCATAGCCTGCGACGTTGGAGGCAAGGTTGACAAGCACGCCCGAGGCCGAGGTCGAATAGACCACCGTGTCGTTACCCTGGCCGCCGTCGATGCGGTCGGCGCCATAGCCGCCATCCAGCGTGTCATCGCCCGACCCACCCATCAGGGTGTCATCGCCAGACCATGTGAAGATGTAGTCATTCCCCCCCATGCCGGAGACGCTGTCGCGGTTGATCGACCCTTCCACCGTATCACCGGCGTTCGAGCCCCGCACGATCTCGATCAGGTTCAGCACGTCGCCGTCGGCATCGCCGCCGGTCCCGGTGCCCAGCCGCAACGACACATTGACCCCGGTTTGCGAGCCCAGATAGTCGGCCGTGTCCCAGCCGGCCCCGCCGTAGAAGGTATCAGCGCCGGCGCCGCCGTTCATGTAGTCATTGCCGCCATGGCCGACCAGCATGTCGTCGCCGTCGCCCCCGGTCAGCTGGTCGTTGCCGTCGCCGGCGTACAGGCGGTCACTGCCGGCATTGCCGATCAGGATGTTGTCCCCGGTATCGCCGACAAGCGTATCGTTGTGATCGGTGCCGACCACGCCTTCCATGGCGGTGAAGCTGTCGCCCGTGGCGTCGCCGCCCGTTGCCGAGCCGGTAGCCAGGTTGATCGCGACAGCCGCGCCCGAGCTGCTGTAGTCGACGATATCGGTCCCGACACCGCCGTTTATCGTGTCGGCGCCCGCACCGCCGATCAGGGTGTCATCGCCGTTGCTGCCATAGAGCGCGTCATTGCCATTGAGGCCGATCAGAAGGTTGTCGTCGGCATTGCCCACCAGCGTATCGGCCTGGTTCGAACCGGTGACCCCCTCGACCGAGCCGATCACGTCGCCCGCCGCGGCCAGGAAGCCCTGGCCGACCGTCAGGTTCACGAGCACGCCGCCGACATCGACATAGGACACCATGTCGACGCCCAGCCCCCCATAGATGGTGTCTGCGCCGGCCCCGCCCAGCAGCAGGTCATCGCCCGAGCCTCCGGCCAGGAAATCGTTGCCCCAGCTGCCATAGAGGCTGTCGTCGTTGTCCCCGCCCCAGAGCGTGTCGTTGCCGCCCCAGCCCGCCAGGATGTCATTGCCCCAGGTGCCGCGCAGCAGATCGTTGCCGGTGTTGCCGATCAGATGGTCGTCCCCCTGACCGCCGACCAGGCTGTCGTTGTCCGACCCGCCGTCCAGCGTGTCGTTACCGTTGCCGCCATAAAGCGTGTCGTTGCCCGCCCCGCCGCGCACGCTGTCATTGCCGTCATCGGCCACGACGACATCGTTGCTGGGCTCGGACGGCAGCACTTCCAGCACCTGCGAGGTGCCCACAGAGGTGCCCGCGGTATCGGCCGCGATGACGCGCGCGGTGATCGTCTCGGCCGCGGTCGGCGACAGCCCGTCGAGGGTCGCCTGATAGCGCAGGCCGAAGGGCGTGACGATCAGATCCTCGGGCTGGAGGGTTTCGACGACGACGCCGTCCACCAGCAGCTCGACGCGGGCGATATCGGTCGGGTCGATCGGCGAGGCGACGATGGTCGCGCTGAGCGCCGAGGGGTCGTCCACGATGACGGCGCTGTCGTTGTCGACGCCGTCGTCGACCAGGTCGAGGTAGTATTCCGACGAGCCCGTGCCCACGCCATAGGAGCGGATCGTGGCGTCGATGCCGGCATCGTCGATCAGGGTTGCCACCTCGTCGGAGAAGCCGCCCGACCCGTCTGCGCCGTCCGACAGGAAGAACACGTAGTTTTCGCCGGCGCTGGCGCCGTTGAAGAAGTTGATCGCCTCTTGCAGGCCGGAATAGAAGCTGGTGCCGCCGCTGTCGTTCAGTGTGGCGGCCACATCCAGAACGTCGGGGGTGCCGTTGACGTTGCCATCCGAGCCGACGCGGCCGGTATAGACGGTGCTGGCGCTGCTCTGGAACGGGATCAGCGTGACATTCGCCTGGGGCGCGCCCACATCGTTGATGAGGCTGTTGACCAGGCTGTTGATCGCCGCGATCTCGGCGTCGATGATCGTGTTCGACGACCCGTCGCCGTTGAGGTCGCCCACCGTGGTGGCGCCGCTGAAGCTCGAGGAGGTCGAACCCGACACGTCCACGATGATGGCGATGTTGATGTTGTTCGACGAGGTCAGCTCGCGCGCGACGAAGCCTTCTACCGCCACTTGCGTGTCGTTGTTGGCGTCGGGCATGGTCAGCGAGATCGACAGCCCCTCGCCGGTGGCGGCGATGGTGGTCGCGTTCGAGGTCGTGACCAGGTTCACGTCGTCGGCGCCGATCGTGTCGTCGCCCGCGCCGCCCAGGATGATGTCCGAGCCGGTGCCGGCCAGGATCAGGTCGTTGCCGTCGCCGCCGTTCAGCGTGTCGTGACCCGAGCCGCCCTCGATCGTGTCATCGCCGTCTTCGGCCTCGATCACGTCATCGCCGCCCAGGCCGCGCATCAGGTCATGATCGGCGGTGCCCAGAAGGTCGTCGGGGCCGTTCGTGCCGATCAGCGAGGGCGCGACCGCGGGCACCAGCCCCGAGAAGTTGATGATCGAGCCGATTTCGTTGTTGTCGAGCCCGATCAGGAAGTCGCTGCTCAGCACGCCCGAGGTATCGAACATCGAGGCGAATTGCGCCTGCACATCGCCGTTGCTGGCGCCCTGTGCGGCGAAATGCAGGATGCTGACGGTTTCGCCGGGGTTCACCGTGAAGGTGTAGGAAATGGATTGGTAGTCGTTGCCGTCGTCGTAACTGCTGCCCGGCATGAGCGCGCCATCCGTCCACATGGCGCCCGCCGAGTCGAGATCCGTCGTGGCGTTTGCGGCATTGTCGAAGATGACCTGCGTGGGCGCGGTGGCGCTGTCGTGCACCTGCGTCGCGTCATAGGGCGAGTAATCCCAGTAGAGGTCGTAGCTCATCGTCACCGCCGAGGAGGTGACATTGGTGAAGCTGTCGAGAAAGCGCACGAAGCCGTCGGTGGCCGAGACATAGGTCGAGCGCGTGTTGACCAGGCCGCCGGAATAGGTCGGGAAGGTGTTGATCTCGCGGCCGGCTTCGTCAATCGTGTAGGCTTGGCCCGTGATGTCGTAGGAATAGCCGAACGTGTCGATGTTGTAGTTGGTGCCGTTGTCGATGTAGGTGCCGTAGCTGTAGATGGTCCAGTCAAATCCCGCGCCGTCGGTCAGCGTGGTCGACCCGTTGGTGTAGATAGGCATGGCGTTTCCTTTCGCTGTCCGTGGCCTCCGGCCGCCGGTCGGGGGCGCATCTGCTGTCTGGGGCAGGTTCGAACGCAAGGATGCCGCGCGTCCACCTGCGCGGACCGCATCCCGAAGTTCGTCTCGCTCCCCCCTGGCGGCCCGGTCGGGCCGTCCCTTCGCAGGCGCCTCCCTTCGGGCGGCGTTCCTGAGCCAAGGATAACGCCGCGTTCACGAAAGCGGCAACCAAGCTCTTTACGTATCGTTACCTTTGCTGCGCGGCAGCGCTGCGGCGCGGCAGGGGCGATGGTGCCAAAACCGGGGGAATGGCGCGAAAAGATACATTTTGGGGCAGGTTTTTGGCCGGTTTCGCGGGATTGCTCTGCGCCGCGGCGCGCCGCGCTGGTCGTGCGGCGGACTGACGCAGGGCCTGCGCGTTCGTCCTTCGGGTCAAGATTGCACGCATGGGTTGCAAGCCTTGCGCAGAACAGCCGCGAAATGCAGAAAGATTCGCCGCACCCCACCGCGGGGCGCAGCGAACGGGGCCGCGATCTGGGGGGCTCAGTCGCGCCAGTGCACGCCGGTCAGGTCATTGGCCTGCGTCGGCGCGTTCTGCCACAGCCCCTCGAGCCGGGCATTCGCGACGCCGGTCTTGGCCAGCTGGAACAGATAGCCGTTGACGTGATCCTGGGCGATCATGCGCTGGGCCGATTGCAGCAGCGCGCGCCGCGCCGCGGGATCGGCGGTGGCGTCGAGCCGGTCCATCAGCGCCACGAATTCGGGCCGGGCATAGCCGAAGTAATAGTCGGGCCGGGCATAGATGCCGATATCCATCGGCTCGGTGTGGCTGACGATGGTCAGGTCGAAATCATGGCCGCGGAACACCTGTTCGAGCCATTGCGCCCATTCCAGATTGGTGATCCGCGCGGTGATGCCCACGCGCGCCAGCTCGGCCGCGATCACCTCGCCGCCGCGGCGGGCATAGGGCGGCGGCGGCAGCGCCAGGCGCAGCGTCAGATCCGAGACCCCGGCCTCGGCCAGCAGCGCGCGGGCGCGGTCGGGATCATGCGCGGACAGATCCGTCAGGTCGATGTAATCGGGGTTGTGGGGGGCGAAATGCGTCCCGATCGGGGTGCCATGGCCGAACATCGCGCCCTCGATGATCTCGGCGCGGTCGAGCGCATGGGCAATGGCTGCGCGCACCCGCGGATCATCCAGCGGCGGCTGGCGGTTGTTCATGGCCAGGATGGTCTCGCCCTCGGTCGTGCCCTCGATCACGCGAAACCGCGGATCGGCGGCCAGCGCGGGCAGGGTCTCGGGGGCGGGGTAATTGGGAAAGGCATCGACATCGCCCGACATCAGCGCCGCGAAAGCCGCGGTCGGATCGGCGATGAAGCGGAAGGTGGCGGCGCGCAGCGCGGGCGGCGTGCCCCAATAGCCGGGATAGGCGGTCAGGGTGACGTGATCGCCCTGCACCCAATCGCCAAAGGCAAAGGGCCCGGTGCCGACCGGCTTCGTGGCGGCCTGATCGGCGGTCTCGGGGGCCAGGATCACCGCATCGCCCCAGGCCATCTTGAAGTCGAAGGCGCCATCGGGCGCGGCCAGCGTCACCACCACCGTGGCCGGATCGGGCGTCTCGACGGTCTCGATCCCGGCAAAGAGCGCCTTTTGCGCGTTCACGCTGTCGGCCGCGCGGGCGCGGTCCAGGCTGAATTTCACATCCGCCGCGTCGAAGGTGGTGCCGTCGTGGAAGGTCACGCCCTCGCGCAGATGAAAGGTCCAGATGCGGGCATCGGCGCTGACCTCCCACGAGGCGGCCAGGCCCGGCAGGATCGCGCCATCGGGGCCGAAGCGGGTCAGCCCCTCGAAGAGATTGGCATAGACCACCTCGTCGATGGCGGCGGCGGCGCCCGCGGTCGGGTCGAGGTTCGGCGGCTCCAGCACCATGCCCAGCGTGACCGTATCGCGCGCCTGCCCCGCGCCCGCCAGCGCCACCCAGAGCGCTGCGCCCATCGCCAGCCGCCATCGTGCCGTGCCCGTCATGGATGATCCCCCCGATCCAAGGACTTGAACGCCCATGATCGGGGGGATCGGCGCCCGGTTCAAGGGGGGGGAGGGGCCAGCACCGACAAGGCCCGCCACGCGCGGGGGGCCTCCCACGACAACGGCCGCCGGGGGCACCGGCGGCCGTGACGAAAATTCTGGGAGGCGCGCCTTATTCCGCGCGGGCGGCGCGCTTGCGCTCGTGCGGGTCGAGATGGCGCTTGCGCAGCCGGATCGCCTTGGGCGTGACCTCGACCAGCTCGTCGTCGTCGATATAGGCGATGGCTTCCTCGAGGCTCATGCGCACCGGCGGCGTCAGGCGCACCGCCTCGTCCGAGCCCGAGGCGCGGATGTTGGTCAGCTTCTTGCCCTTGAGCGGGTTCACCTCGAGATCGTTGTCGCGCGAATGCTCGCCGATGATCATGCCCTGATAGACCTGCTCCTGCGCGCCGATGAACAGCTTGCCGCGTTCTTCAAGGTTCCACAGCGCATAGGCCACCGACACGCCGTTCTCCATCGAGATCAGCACGCCCTGGCGGCGCCCCTGGATCGGGCCCTTGTAGGCTGCCCAGTCGTGGAAGATGCGGTTCAGCACGCCGTTGCCGCGCGTGTCGGTCATGAACTCGCCCTGATAGCCGATCAGCCCGCGCGAGGGCACATGCGCCACGATCCGCGTCTTGCCGTGGCCGGCGGGGCGCATCTCGACCAGATCGCCCTTGCGCGCGCCGGTCAGCTTTTCGATCACGACGCCGGAATATTCGTCATCCACATCGACGATGACTTCCTCGATCGGCTCGAGGCGCACGCCGTCTTCTTCGCGGAAGATCACCTGCGGGCGCGAGATCGACAGCTCGAACCCCTCGCGGCGCATGTTCTCGATCAGAACGCCCATCTGCAATTCGCCGCGCCCCGAGACCACGAAGGCCTCGCCGCCGGGGGTGTCCTCGACGCGGATGGCGACGTTGGTTTCGGCCTCCTTGAGCAGGCGCTCGCGGATCACCCGGCTCTGGACCTTGGTGCCGTCCTTGCCAGCCAGCGGGCTGTCGTTGATGCCGAAGGTCACCGAGATCGTCGGCGGGTCGATCGGCTGGGCCGGGATCGGGGTGTCGATCTCGAGCGCGCAGAGCGTGTCGGCCACGGTCGCCTTGGTCATGCCGGCGATGGTGACGATATCGCCCGCCTCGGCCACGTCGATGGGCTGCTGGGTCAGGCCGCGGAAGGCCAGCACCTTGGTGCAGCGGAATTGCTCGATGCGCTCGCCCGTGCGCGACAGCGCCTTGATCGTCTCGCCCACGCGCAGCCGGCCCGATTCCACCCGCCCCGTCAGGATGCGCCCGATGAACGGGTCGGCCGACAGCGTGGTCGCCAGCATGCGGAAGGGTTCGTCGGCGTGGAATTCCTGCTTGGGCGGCTCGACATGGCTCAGGATCAGGTCAAAGAGCGCCGAGAGATCCTTGCGCGGGCCGTCCAGCTCCAGATCCGCCCAGCCGCCGATGCCCGAGGCATAGACATGCGGAAAGTCGAGCTGTTCGTCGCTGGCGCCGAGGTTGGCAAAGAGGTCGAAGACCTCGTTGAGCGCATTCTCGGGGTCGGCGGCGGGCTTGTCGACCTTGTTCAGAACGACGATGGGTTTCAGCCCCAGCGCCAGCGCCTTCGAGGTGACGAACTTGGTCTGCGGCATCGGCCCTTCGGCGGCATCGACCAGCAGGCAGACACCGTCCACCATGCTCAGGATGCGCTCGACCTCGCCGCCGAAATCGGCGTGGCCGGGGGTGTCGACGATGTTGATCCGCGTGCCCTTCCATTCGACCGAGGTCGCCTTGGCCAGAATGGTGATGCCGCGTTCGCGTTCGATGTCGTTGCTGTCCATCGCGCGTTCGGCCACCGCCTGGTTTTCCCGGAAGGCCCCCGATTGTTTCAGGAGCTGATCGACCAGGGTGGTCTTCCCGTGGTCGACGTGTGCGATGATCGCGATATTGCGAAGGTCCATGATGTCCGCCATTTCCTGCTGCGCCGCAGCGCATAGAGGAAAACCGCGCTCTTGGCCAGTCTGCTTTGAGCGGTGCAGGCGGTTTCGGTCGTCTTTCGCCCCCGCGGGGGGCGCGCCGGGGCGATCAATGCGTGGCGGTCTTCGAGAAGAGGTTGATCACCGCGATCCCCAGGATGATGAGGCCAAGCCCCGCCAGCGCCGCAGCGTCAAGCTTCTGGGCAAAGAAGATCCGCCCCGAGATCGCCGTCAGGATGATCCCCAGCCCCGACCACAGCGCATAGGTGATCCCCAGCGGCAGCACCTTGAGCACCTGCACGAAGAACCAGAACGCCCCGGCAAAGCCCACCACCGCCCCCAGCGTCGGCCAGAGCTTCGTGAATTGCTGGCTGGCCTGGAGGCAGGTCGAGCCGAAGGTCTCGAACAGGACCGCGACGGTCAGCAACAGATAGGTGCGCAGCATGGGCCCTCTCAGGTGGCGATGTAGCGGTCGCGCCGGTGGTTGATGGCGATCACGAGGTTCAGCACCAGCGCCCCCAGCGCCGACCAGGCCACGGTGATCGGGTCGCGCACCAGAAAGGCCGCCGAGAACAGGCAGATGTCGAAGATCAGCTGGGTCCAGCCGGCGCGAAAGCCGGTCTTGTCCTGAAGATAGAGACCAAGGATGCCGATCCCGCCCAGGCTGGCCCCGTGCCGGAACAGCGCCAGCAGCGCCGCCCCCGAGATCATCCCGACCAGCACCGCCCCCAGCGCGGGGTGGATGTCGCCGAAGCTGACATAGGCGGGCATCACCATCGACAGGCCCGACACCAGCCCCACCGCGACAAAGGTCTTCAGCGTGAAGGCCAGCCCGATGCGCTTGTAGCCCAGCCAGTAGAACGGCAGGTTCACCGCAAAGAAGATCGGCCCGAAGCTCCAGCCGGTGACATAGGAAATCAGCACCGCCAGCCCCGCGGTCTGCCCGGTGACAAAGCCCAGATGGGTCAGCATCACCAGCCCGAAGGCAGCCATCACGCCACCGAAGGTCAGGGCCTGGGTGTCCTCGAGCAGGGTATGGGGGGCCGGCAGAAGATCGGCATCGCGCGTGGTCGGGGTCGCATTCATTGCGGAAGCTCGTCTCGATCGGATCGGGGAAGAAGGCGGATCGGGAAAGAAGGGGACGCGACGGGGAAGGGGCCGCGGCCTCCTTTTGCCCGAGAAGCGCGCGCGGGTCCAGCGTTGCTGCCCTGCCGCGGTGGCCGGGTGGGTTTTGTCTACCCAGAGTTGTGCGATTCGGGTATGATCACCCAGCGAGCGACGATTCAGGGGGAGGGGAGCCGATGAATGATCGTGCCCGGCGTGACGCCGAATTGCAGGACGAAGACGCGCAACGCCTTCTCGAGATTGCGATTTCAAACCTCAACCGCACCCAGCGCGCCGGCGCCGATGCCGACAGCCTGCGCGCGCGCTGCGTCTATGATTGCGACTGCACCGTTCTCGGCGGGGCCGATCCGGTGCCGCCGCTGGGTGTGGCGTCGGGGGTGATCGGCTACGGCGCCGGGTCGCTCTGACCGGGGTCTGACCGGACCTTCGGGCCTGCCAACATCCGCTGACGCCGCGGCCGCATCCGGTTGCGGCGGCGTGGTCTGAGGCTTCGTGCAATCGTGGGGGGCGGATGAACGTTTTGACCTTTCGCACCGCGCGGGGCCATTACGCCTATGACGGCGCCTCGAACCTGCTGGCCGAGGTCGGGCCGCGGATCGCGCAGGCGCTGCGGGCGCAGGGGGCCGAAAGCTGTGATCCCGTCCCCGCGTCCGGCCCCGAACCTTATCCCGACCCCGACCCGGCGGCCGAGGCCGCCATCGCTCAGGCGCGCAAGGGGCTGGGCCTCTTTCGGCCTGCGCCGGGTGGGGCGCCCGAACCGGCGCTGGAGCCTGCCGCGCTCCACGATGCGCTGGCGCGGGGGCGGCGCACGCTGATGTTGCAGCTGACCGACGCCTGCAATCTGCGCTGCGGCTATTGCGTCTATGCCGGCACGCATCCCGGCCGGCCCGCGCATGGCACGACCCAGATGTCCCCCGCGGTGGCCGAGGCCGCCATCGCCGAGTTCTTCGCCCATGCGACGCAGACCGAGGGGCCGCTGGGGCTGGGCTTCTATGGTGGCGAGCCGCTTCTCAACCGCAAGGTGATGAAATTCGCGCTCGATCTCTTTCGCAGCCGGGCCGGCGGGCGCGAGATCCTGCCCGCGCTTACCACCAATGGCACGCTTCTGAACGGGGCGGCGGGCGATATCCTGGCGGGGAATGCCGTGGCGGTCATGGTCAGCCTCGATGGCCCGCCCCGGATCCACGACGCCCAGCGCCGACTGCGCCGCGGCGGGGGCTCGTTCGACCGGGTGGTGGCGAACCTGCGCGCGCTTCAGGCCCGCCATCCGGCGTGGTTCGACACGCATGTGCAGCTGTCGGTGACGCTGGGCCCCGAAACCGATCTGGCCGCGCTCGATGCCTTTTTCACCGAATTCCCGGTGGCGCGGCTCTCGGCCAATGCGCTCGAGACACCGACGGGCACCGCCCCGCCCGCGCAGGATCAGGTCGAGACGATGCTGGCGCGCCATCTCAATGGCGCGCGGGCCGGGCGGCTGGGGCGGCGCGCGCCCGAGATGCGGCTGGCCGAGGCGCTGTTTGCCCCCGCCTTGCGCAAGATCCATCGCCGCCGCCCGCAGGCCCCCGACACCGGCCCCTTCACGCCGGGGGGCGCCTGCATTCCGGGCGTGGACAAGACCTTCGTCAGCCCGAAGGGGCGCTATTTCCTGTGCGAGAAGCTCGATGGCCAGGACGCCGCCGCCATCGGCGATGTCGAACACGGTCTGGATGTCGCGGCCGCGCAGGCGGTGCTGACGCGCTTTCACGCGCTGCTTGGCGATGAATGCCGCGGCTGCTGGGCGTTCCGGCTCTGCGGGATCTGCCCCGCCCATGTCATCCGCGACGGCCGCTTCGATCCCGAGGCCCGCCGCGCCGCCTGCGCGCTGCGCAAGCGCGGGCTGGCCCGGCTGATGCGCCATTATTGCGAGATCCGCGAAGTGGCGCCCGATGCGCTGGGCCCCTGATCCGGTGGGGCCCCTGATTGCGCTTGGCCTCAGGCGGGGAGGGGCGGACGCCGGTCGGCCCAGGGCAGGGCGGCTTCCAGCTCGGCACAAAGCGCGATCAATTCCTCGTCGGCGCCAAAGCGCGCGCCCAGATGGATGCCGATCGGCAGCCCGTCCGCGCCCTGATAGAGCGGCACCGAAGCCGCCGGCTGCCCCGAGGCATTGAACGCGGCGCAATATGGCGAAAAGTCAAAACACATGCCCGGACCATGCCGGTAATGCAGGTAATCCGCGCAGGAATGGTCAAATCGGCCCAGAAGCGCAGGCGGCTCGGCCAGCGTCGTGGACAGGAGAATGTCCCAGTCGGTGAAGAAGGCCGCCATCTGCCGCCCGAAGGCATGCACCTGATCCAGCGCATCAAGATAATCCGCCCCCGAGAGGCGTGCGGCATGGGCCACCGCACTGGCCGCCAGCGGCTCGATCCGGTCGGGCGCGGGGCTTGTGCGGACCCATTGCGCGGTGCCGCAGGCCACGATGTCGGTCCAGGCGCGCAGCATGGCGTCGAAATCGGCCGTGGGCCGGGCGGGCGCCACATGGTGGCCCAGATCGGCAAGCAGGCGGCCCGCGGCGCGGGTGGCCTCGGCCAGCGCCGGGTCGATCGGCGCGCCGGTATAGGTGGTGTCGCAGAGCGCGATGCGCAGCCGCCGCGGCGGGCGGGCAATGGCGGCGCGAAAGCCCGCGCCCAGCGGCGGCGCCCAATAGGGCGCGCCCGGATCCGCGCCGGCGCAGGCATCAAGCGCCGCGGCCGTGTCGCGCACGCTGCGCGACACGAACCCTTCGGTCGCCATGCCGGCCCAGGCCTCGCCGGCGAAGGGGCCGTCGGGCATCCGCGCACGGGTCGGCTTGAGCGCGAAGATCCCGCAGGCCGCCGCCGGAATGCGCAGCGAGCCGCCCCCGTCCGAGCCATGCGCCACCGGCACGATACCGGCCGCGACCGCCGCCGCCGCGCCCCCCGACGACCCCCCCGGCGAACGCGTCAGATCCCAGGGGTTGCGCGTCGGCCCGCCATGGACGGCGGCCTCGGTGGTCACGCCGATCCCGCCCTCGGGGGCGGTGGTGCGCCCGAAGGGCACCAGCCCCGCGGCCTTCATGCGGATCAGGATCTCGCTGTCGGCGGGCCAGGTGGTGTTCATCAGCGCGCGCGAGCCGCAATGGGCGGGCAGGTCGCGCGCCTCGGCGCCCAGATCCTTCAGGAGCGTCGGCACACCCCACAGCGGGCCCTGCGCCAGGCCCGCGCGGATCTGGGCGCGGGCGACCTCCTCGCGTATAAGAACCACGGCGTTCAGATGCGGGTTCCAGCGCGCCACCTGCTGAAGCGCCGCATCAAGAAGCGCGTCGGGCGTGACCTCGCCCTGCGCCACGGCCTCGGCCAGCGCGATCCCGTCCATGCGGGGATATTCGGCGATCATTCCCGCCCCGTCTTCGAGAAATGCGCGGCCAGTCGGGCAAGGGGCGACAGCGCCTCGGGCTCGGGTTTGGCGTCGGGCTGGGCCGGGGCGTCAGGCTGTGGCGGGGCATCAGGCTTGGCCTCGGGCGTCGCCTCCGCCGCAGGGTGCGCGGCCTTCTCGGGCTTCGGTTTCTTCGGGGCCTTCTCGTGGCCCGGCAGCGCGGCGATGAAGCGCGCGCCCTGGCCCGCGGCCAGATCGGGCGCGGCCTTGGCGATGGCGTCGAGAAGGGCCTCGAGATCGGCGCGCTCGGCCTTGGCGAAATCGCCCAGAACATGGCCGGTCACGCGGGACTTCTCGCCCGGATGGCCGATCCCCAGACGCACGCGCTGCGCTGCCGCGCCGCCATGTTCCGCGATCGAGCGCAGGCCGTTGTGCCCAGCGTGCCCGCCGCCCGTCTTGAGGCGCACGCGGAAGGGGGGCAGGTCCAGTTCGTCGTGAAAGACCACGACATCCTCGGGGGCGATCTTCCAGAAGCGCATCGCCTCGCCCACCGACTGGCCCGACAGGTTCATGAAGGTCTGCGGCTTGAGCGCGACCACCTTTTCCACGCCCAGCCGGCCTTCGGCGACCAGCCCCTGAAAGCGCGCGCGCCAGGGGGTGAAGCCGTGATCCTCGGCGATGCGGTCCAGCGCCATGAAGCCGATGTTGTGGCGGTTGCCGGCATATTGCGCGCCCGGATTGCCCAGACCGACAAAGAGTTTCATCGCCGCCCCCGTTTCCGTCCCCGTTGCCGCGGCGGGGCTTGCCAGGCCCCGCGCATCGGTGCGAGGGATAGGCGAGGGGCCGGCGCGATGCAACCGGCGCGGCGGACAAAGGGGGGCGATGTGGCGCGTTTCAGCATTCGCGGGGTCACGCTCGACGTGCCGGACGACGGGCTGACGGGGCATCTGCGCAAGGCGCTCGAGGGCGGCTATTACGAGGCGCGCGAGGCCGAGCTTCTCAAGGCGCATCTGCGCCCCGGCGACCGGGTGCTGGAGCTGGGCGCGGGCGCGGGTTTCATCACCACGCTGGCGGCGCGCAGCCTGGGCGGGGCGCAGGTGCTGGCGGTCGAGGCCGGCGCGCAGATGGTCGAGGCCGCGCGCGCCAATCTGGCCACCAATGGAATTGTCGGAACCGAGATCCTGTGGGGCGCGGTCGTGCCCGATGATTTCGCGCCCGAGACCGTGGCCTTCCTGTGCCGGCCGGCCTTCTGGGCCTCGGGGATCGCGCCAGAGGGGGGCGTGTCGGGGGGCGTGTCGGGGGCGGCACCGCGCGCCGGGCGGATCGAGACCGTGCCGGCGCTGCGGATCGGGGCGCTGATCGCGCGTCATGCGCCCAGCGTGATCGTGGCCGATATCGAAGGGGCCGAGCTTGACCTTCTGGCCGGGCCGCTGCCCGACGATCTGCGTCTTCTCATTCTGGAGCTGCACCCCGACAGATACGGCGCGGCGGGCATGGCGCGGATGTTTCGCTAGCTTCTGGACGCAGGCTTCGTCTATTCGGTCACCGCCTCGAAGGGCGGGGTCGTGGCCTTTGAACGTTTCGCCTGAGCGGGGGCCCGCCTCTAGCCCCCCCAGGTCCGTTCCAGCACCGCCAGCCAGTTGCGATGCGCCAGCTTCTCGATCAGCGTGCTGTCATAGCCGTGTTTCTCGAGCGCGCGCAGAAGCCGCGGGAGCCCCGCCACATCGCCCAGATCGGCGGGGATGGTGGCGCCGTCGAAGTCCGAGCCGAAGCCCACGTGATCTTCGCCCAGCCGCGCGATCAGGTGGTCGAGATGGCGCAGCACCGGATCCCAGCCGGTGAAGGCCTCCTGCCGGCCATCGGCGGCCAGGAAGACGGTGGCAAAGTTCAGCCCCACCATGCCGCCGCTGTCGCGGATGATGTCGAGCTGCCGGTCGGTCAGGTTGCGCGCCGACGGGGTGACGGCATGGGCGTTCGAATGGGTGGCCACCAAGGGCGCCGTGGACAGCCGCGCGATGTCGTCAAAGCCCTTTTCGTTCAGGTGGCTGAGGTCAAGCATGATCCGCAGCCGGTTGCATTCGCGCACCAGGGACTTGCCCGCGGCACTCAGCCCGTCGCCGGTGTCGGGGCTTGCGGGAAAGGCGAAGGGCACGCCGTGGCCAAAGGCGGTCGGGCGCGACCAGACCGGCCCGAGCGAGCGCAGCCCCGCCGCATGCCACAGATGCAGCGCGTCGAGATCGGGGCCGATGGCCTCGGCGCCCTCCATGTGCAGAACGGCGGCGATGCGCCCGGCGGCCATGGCGGCGCGGATCTCGGCCACGCTGCGGCAGATCGACAGCGTGCCGGTGCGCTCCATCCACATCAGATGGCCGATCATCGCCGCGGCCACGGGCTGGGCCTCGGGCAGGGGCACCGGATCGGGCAGCGGCAGCGCATAGGGCGGATGCGCCATCAGATCGTCGAGATCGACGCCCTCGGGCTGGGGCGAGGGGATATAGACGGCAAAGAAGCCCCCGGCAAAACCGCCCTTGCGCATGCGCGGCAGGTCCAGATGGCCCTTGCCTTCGCCGGTCAGCCAGATGTCCTCGCGCCGGGCGGGGTCGCGCAGAAGGCGCAGCAGGAAGTCGTTGTGACCGTCGAACACGGGGGTCATGGCTGGGTCTCCGGACGATAGCCTTCGGATGCCTCCAGAAGGCGGCGGGTGTAATCGGTGGTGGCGGCGCGGGCGCGCAGATCGGCGCGGGTCAGCTCCTCGACCGCCTGGCCGTGCTGCATCACCAGCAGCCGGTCGCACATGTGCGAGACCACCGCAAGATCGTGCGACACCAGCACATAGGTCAGCCCGCGTTCGTGCCGCAGCCGGTCGAGCAGGTTCAGCACCTCGGCCTGGATCGAGGCATCGAGCGCCGAGGTCGGCTCGTCCAGAAGCACCAGTTCGGGCTCGAGGATCAGCGCGCGCGCCACCGCCACGCGCTGACGCTGGCCGCCCGACAATTGGTGGGGATAGCGAAAGCGGAAACCCGCGCCCAGGCCCACCTCGTCGAGCGCGCGGGCGATGCGGGCGTCGCGGTCGTCAAAGCCCTGGATCGCCAGCGGCTCGGACAGCACGGCATCGACCGTGTGACGCGGATGCAGCGACGCATAGGGATCCTGGAACACCATCTGCACGTGGCGGTAGAAGGCCGCGTCGCGCCGGCGGGGCAGGGGGCGCCCGCCCAGCACGATCTGGCCGCCCGTGACCGGCGCCAGCCCGCAGATCGCGCGCAGCACGGTGGATTTGCCCGACCCGGATTCGCCCACGATGCCGTAGCTTTCGCCCGGCGCCACGGCCAGCGACAGGCCGCGCACCGCCTGCACATCCTGCCCGCGGGCGCTGAAGGTGACCTCGAGGTTCTCGATCTCTAGCATTCGCGGGCCCAGGCCTCGTCGCGTTCAAGGGTGGGAAGGGGGCCGCGGTCGCCGTCGATGCGCGGCAGGCATTCCAGAAGCCCGCGCGTATAGGGATGGCGCGCCGCGGCCAGATCTGCGGCGGCCAGTTCCTCGACCACGCGGCCGGCATACATCACCAGCACCCGGTCGCAGAACGACGACACCAGCCGCAGGTCGTGGCTGATGAAGATCAGCCCCATGCCGCGCTCGCGCACCAGCCGGTCAAGGATGCGCAAGACCTCGATCTGGATCGTGACATCGAGCGCCGAGGTCGGCTCGTCCGCGATCAGGAGGTCGGGTTCCGAGACCAGCATCATGGCGATCATGGCGCGCTGGCCCATGCCGCCCGAGACCTCGTGCGGATAGGCGCGGAACACGCGCTCGGGGTCGCGGATCTGCACCGCCTCCAGCATCTCGAGCGCGCGGGTCTGCGCGTCGCGCCGCGCCGTGCCGTGACTGCGCAGGGTCTCCATCAGCTGCCGGCCGATCGGCATCACCGGGTTGAGCGAGAACTTGGGGTCCTGCATCACCATCGACAGGCGCCGGCCGCGCAGCCCCCGCCATTGCCGGGCCGAGGCGCGGCGCAGGTCGATGCCGTCGAACTCCAGCCGGTCGGCGCGGGCCTCGCCCGGCGGCGGGGTCAGCCCGAGAAGCGCGCGCCCGGTCTGCGACTTGCCCGACCCGGATTCGCCGACAATGCCCAGACGCTCGCGCCCCAGGGTGAAGGAGACGCCGCGCACCACCTCGGCCGGGCCCTGCCGGGTGGGAAAGCGCACGCGGAGGTTTTCCACGGAAAGCAGGGTCATTTGCGCCCCTTCGGATCAAGCACGTCGCGCAAGCCGTCGCCCAGCAGGTTGAAGCCCAGCGACACGGTGAAGATGGCGATGCCGGGCATGGTGGCCACCCACCAATGGTCGATCAGGAAGCGCCGCCCGCCCGCGATCATGGCGCCCCATTCGGGGCTGGGGGGCTGGGCGCCAAGCCCCAGAAAGCCCAGGCCCGCCGCGGTCAGGATGATGCCCGCCATGTCGAGCGTCACCCGCACGATCACCGAGGACATGCACAAGGGCACGACATGTTTCCAGATGATCCGCGCCGAGGAGGCCCCCTGCAACCGCGTCGCGGCGATGAAGTCGCTGTCGCGGATGGTCAGGGTCTCGGCGCGCGCCAGCCGCGCATAGGGCGGCCACGAGGTGATGGCGATGGCGATGATCGCGTTCTCGATCCCCGGCCCAAGTGCGGCCACGAAGGCCAGCGCCAGGATCAGCCGCGGAAAGGCCAGCACGATATCGGTGGCGCGCATCAGGACCGTGTCCACCCAGCCGCCGAAATAGCCCGCCGTGGTGCCGACCAGAAGGCCGATGGGCGTGGCGATCACCGCGACCAGCACCACCACCATCAGCGTCAGCCGGGTGCCGTGGATCAGCCGCGAAAGGATATCGCGGGCCAGATCGTCGGTGCCCAGCAGGTGCCCCGGCGACAGCGGCGGCAACAGGCGCTGGGTGTTCAGATCGCCCCCCGTCACCGGGTTGTAGGGCGCCAGCAGATCGGCCAGCGCCGCCACCCCGATCAGCGTGCCCACGATGGCCAGCCCCACCATCGCCAGCCAATTGCCGCGAAAGGCCAGCCAGACGCGATAGGCCTGACCCGCGCGGGCCTGCCGGCGCGAGGTCGGGCTGTCGGACAAAAGCCAGTCCTGCGCGCTCATGACCGCCTCCGCACGCGCGGGTCAAGAAGGGTATAGAGCAGGTCCGACAAGAGGTTCAGCCCCACGAAGATCGCTCCGATCACCAGCGTGCCGCCCAGGACCGCATTCATGTCGGCATTCTGGAGGCTGTTGGTCAGATATTGGCCCAGACCCGGCCAGGCAAAGACGGTCTCGGTCAGCACCGAACCTTCCAGGAGCCCGGCATAGGACAGCGCGATCACCGTCACCAGCGGCACCGCGGCATTGCGCAGCGCATGCACCCAGATGATGCGCCATTCCGGCACGCCCTTGACGCGCGCGGTGATGACATATTCCTGCGCCAGCTCGGCCAGCATGAAGCTGCGCGTCATCCGCGAGATATAGGCCATCGAGAAATATCCCAGTAGCGCGGCCGGCAGCATCAGATGCGACAGCACGTTGCGAAAGGCCGCCCATTCCCCCTGCACGGCCGTGTCCCACAGATAGAACCCGGTCTGCGGCGTGAAGGCATATTCATAGGCGATGTCGATCCGTCCGGGCCCCGCGACCCAGTGCAGCCGGGCATAGAAGACCAGAAGCCCCAGCAGCCCCAGCCAGAAGATCGGCGCGGAATAGCCCACAAGCCCCAGCACCCGCACCACCTGATCGGCCAGCCGCCCCTGGCGCACCGCCGCCCAGACGCCCGCCGGCACCCCCAGCGCGGTGCCGATC
The DNA here is from genome assembly GCF_900156695.1 of Phaeovulum vinaykumarii. Lineage (GTDB taxonomy): Bacteria > Pseudomonadota > Alphaproteobacteria > Rhodobacterales > Rhodobacteraceae > Bieblia_A > Bieblia_A vinaykumarii. Next base: position 144,140 of record NZ_FTOM01000001.1, on the reverse strand, counting down.
ACGATGGCCACCGTGGCCAGCTCGACCGTCGCGGGAAAGACGCGGGCGATGTCGTCCACGATCGGGCGCTTGGTCAGGAAGGACGTGCCGAAATCCCCCGTGGCGACCTTCTGGAGATACATCCAGAATTGTTCCCACAAGGGCCGGTCGAGACCCAGTTCGACATAGACCCGGTCATAGACCGATTGCGGCGCGCGGTCGCCCACGACCGCCAGCACCGGGTCGACGGGCACGATGCGCCCGATCAGGAAGGTGACAAGCAAAAGCCCGAGGAAGGTCACGGCCACGGTGCCCAGCAGCCGTGCCCCCCGGCCCAGCCAGAGGGCGCCGGGGCGCCCCCTGCGTGAAGTCGATGTGCGCATGCCTTATTTCGTCAGATGCGCAAAGGAGTTGTCGTTGAACGACGGGCCGATGATGAAGCCGTCGACATTCTGGCGCATCCCCGACACCTCGATCTCCTGGAACATGATGACGAAGGGCGAGGTCTCCTGACTCTCGCGCTGAAGCGCGAGATACATCTCGGCGCGCTTGGCCGGATCGGCTTCCAGCACCGCCGCATCGGTCCGGGCGGTCATCTCGGGGATCTCCCAGGCATTGCGCCAGGCCAGCGGCTTCGAGGCCGCGTCATCGGAATTGTCCGGGTTGCGGGCAAAGGTGTCGGCGTTGGTGTGCGGATCCTGGTAATCGGGCCCCCAGCGGCCGATGTAGATGTCGTGGTTGCGCGCGCGATACTTGGTCAGCGTCTGCTGGCCGTCGCCGGGGATCAGCTCGAGCGTGATGCCGGCCATGGCCATGGTCTGCTGGATCGCCTGGCCCATGGCGGTGATCTCGGGGGTGTTGCGGGTGTCCATGGTGACGGTGAAGCCGTCGGGATAGCCCGCCTCGGCCAGCAATTCGCGGGCCTTTTCAACGTTCAGGCTGAAGGGGGTGTCGTTCAGCGCGCCCAGGAAGCCCTTGGGCAGGAACGCCTGGTGCACCTCGACCTTGCCGGCCATGATGGTGTTGGCGATCGTGTCATAATCGACCAGCCATTTCATCGCCTGGCGGACCTGCGGGCTGGACAGATAGGGGTTCTTCTGGTTCAGGCCCAGATAATAGATCGAGCCCTTGACGCCCTTTTCGATCTTGACGTCGGGGTTGCCCTCCAGCGCGGCGATATCCTCGGCCGCCAGGTTGCGCGCGATGTCGATGTCGCCCCGTTCAAGCAGCAGCCGCTGGGTCGCGGTCTCGGGGATGTGGCGATAGATCGCCCGCGCCATCGCCGGTTTCTCGCCCGAGTAATTCTCGTTGCGCTCCATCACGATAACTTCGTTGGCGCGCCAGTCGCGGATGGTGAAGGGCCCCGAACCGGCGTAGTTCGTCTTGAGCCATTCATAGCCGTAATCGCCGTTCTGGGCATGTTCCATGACCAGCTTCTTGTCCACCACCATGGCCACCGTGGCCGTCAGGCAATAGAGCACGAGCGACGGCGCATAGGCCTTGTCCATCTTGAAGTCGAAGGAATAGGGGCCGGTCTGGACCACCATGTCCTCGACATTGTCGGCGTTCAGACCGAACTGGGTCAGGATGAAGGCGGGCGACTTGTCCAGCTTGACCGCGCGCACCAGCGAGAAGACCGCGTCTTCCGCGGTGATCGGGTTGCCCGAGGCGAACTGGCGCCCCTCGCGGATCTTGAACGAGATGGTCTTGCCATCCTCCGAGACGGTCCAGCTTTCGGCGACCTTGCCGAAGATGTCGGAGACATCCGCCGGGTCATAGCCGATCAGCGTCTCATAGCTGTTGCCGGTAATCTCGGAGGCGGTGAATTCGAAGATCTCGGCGGGATCGAGCGAGATGATGTCGTCGATCGACCAGGCCTGGATCAGCGTGTCGGGCGGCGTCTCGGCCCAGGTCGCGGCGGGGGTGGCGCCCAGCAGGAACGCGCCGAGCGCGGCCGAGGCAAGCAGGCGGCTGTGAAGCATGAGGTTTCCTCTCTCTGTTGGTCGAGGCCCCGGAGTTCGGGGCCCGCGCACGCCCGCTTGAGCGGGTCTTTGAATGTTTCGATTAACCGTTGGGTCAAAAACGCTGTCAAGGTGAAACGGCCCGGATCGGGGCTCCGAGCCATGCACCCCGCGGCGCGGCGCTATGACCAGAACGCATGATCGGACCCGTGGCGGGGCAGGGGGCTGCGCCCGAAATGTTGCAAAAGGTCAATTATTGCGGGAATTTCCACGCACCTTTTGCCTGCAATGTCGTCAAATGAACCCTGTCGCGAGGGCTAGAGTGCCAGGTGCGCGCCCTCCACCACGGCCTCCATCGCCACATAAGTGGTCGTCGAATTGACATGCGGCAGCGCCGAGATGGTCTCGGCCATCACGCGCCGATAATCGGCAATGTCATGCGAGCGCACCTTGAGCAGATAGTCGAAGCCGCCCGCGATCATGTGGCATTCCTCGATCTCGGGAACCTGGCGGACGGCGGCATTGAAGCGCGCCAGCGCCGCCTCGCGCGTGTCCGACAGGCGCACCTCGACAAAGGCCACATGCGACAGCCCCAGCTTGCGCGGCGACAGGACCGCGCGATAGCCGGTGATGATGCCCCGCACCTCGAGCGCGCGCAGACGTGCCGCCACCGGGGTCTTGGACAGGCCCACCTTGCGGGCAAGCTCGGCCACCGGCAGGCGCGCATTGGCCACCAGCGCGGTCAGGATGCGCCTGTCGATCGGGTCGAGATCTTCGATCATGGCCTGTCTGGATGCCCATCTTTGGTCGGATCGGCTGTCATCATGCCCCTGAATGGCCGAAAGGTCCATGCGCCTTGCGTTATCATGGGATCAGCCAGAGAGGTTCCCCCATGTTCGACGATCCCCTTCCGCCCCTCGAGGGCGCTGCCAAGACGCAAGCCCAGGGTCCGCTGATCGCGCAGCTGGCACGCCAGGCGCGGCTGGACGGTCCGGCACGGGCCGCCATTTCCGCCCGCGCGGCGGATCTTGTGCGCGCCATCCGCGGCGTCGGCAAGCCCGCGCTGATGGAGGCGTTCCTGTCCGAATATGGCCTGTCGACCGCCGAGGGCGTGGCGCTGATGGCGCTGGCCGAGGCCATGTTGCGCGTGCCCGATCCGGCCACGGCGGACGCGCTGATCGCCGACAAGATCGCGCCGCAGGCCTGGGAGGGGCATCTCTTCGCCGCGCGTTCGGCGCTGGTCAACACGGCGACGGGCGGGCTGGTCGTGGGCGGGCGCCTTCTGCGCGGGGCGCAGATCGACGGGCTTCTGGGCGGCGCGATCCGGCGGCTGGGGCTGCCGGCGATCCGGGCCGCGGTGGCGCGCGCGATGAAGGAAATGGGGCGGCAGTTCGTTCTGGGCGAGACGATCGAGGCCGCGCTCAACCGCGCCCGCCCGCGCGAGGCTCAGGGTTATCTCTTCAGCTATGACATGCTGGGCGAGGCCGCGATCACCGCCAAGGATGCCGCCCGCTATCGGGCCGATTATGCCCGCGCGATTGCGGCCGTGGGGGCGGCGGCGGGGCGGCCCGCGGGCGGTGTCGCCGACAGCCCCGGCATTTCGGTCAAGCTCTCGGCGCTGCATCCGCGCTATGAGGTGGCGCAGGAAGCCCGCGTCATGGCCGAGCTGGTGCCCGTGCTGCGCGATCTGGCGCGTGCGGCGGCGGCGGCGGGGCTGGGGCTGACGGTCGATGCCGAGGAACAGGACCGGCTGGCGCTGTCGCTGCGGGTGATCGAGGCGGTGCTGGCCGACCCGCAACTGGCCGGCTGGGACGGGTTCGGCGTGGTGGTGCAGGCTTATGGCAAGCGCGCGGGCGCGGCGATTGCGCGGCTTCAGGCGCTGGCGGGGCGGCTCGACCGGCGGCTGGCGGTGCGTCTGGTCAAGGGCGCCTATTGGGACGCCGAGATGAAGCGCGCGCAGGTCGAGGGGCTTGCGGATTTCCCGCTCTTCACCACGAAGGCCGCGACCGATGTCGCCTATCTGGGGCTGGCGCGGCAGCTTTTCGACGCGGGCGACCGGCTCTATCCGCAATTTGCCACCCACAACGCCCATACGGTCGCGGCCATCGTGCATATGGCCGAGGGGCGCCCCTTCGAATTCCAGCGTCTGCACGGCATGGGGGCGGCGCTTCACGAGATCCTGCGCCGCGAAACCGGCACGCGCTGCCGGATCTATGCGCCGGTGGGCGCACACCGCGACCTGCTGGCTTATCTGGTGCGCAGGCTGTTGGAAAACGGCGCCAATTCCAGCTTTGTCCATCATGTCACCGACCCGTCCGTCGCGCCCGAGACGGTGGCCGCCTGTCCCTTTGCCGCGCTGGAGGGGGCGGCGCCTCCGCCCGGTCTGGTGGCGCCGGCCGACCTGTTCGCGCCGGTGCGGCGCAATTCCCGCGGTCTGGATCTGACCGACCGCGAGGTTCTGGCCGGGCTCGAGGCGGCGCGGGCGGTCGCGCTTCCCGATGCCGCGCCGATCCTGGCCTGCGAACGGCCCCCCGGTCCGGCGCGCCCCGTGACCAACCCCGCCGATGGCGCGGTCATCGCCCAGGTTCACGAGGCGCGGGCCGAGGATGTGGCCGCCGCCCTCGATCTGGCCGCGCCCTGGTCCGCGCCCGCCGCCCGCCGCGCCGAGGTTCTGGCGCGCGCGGCCGATCTGTTCGAGGAAAACACCGGCCCGCTTCTGGCGGTTCTGGCGCGCGAGGCCGGCAAGACCCTGCCCGATGCCATGGGCGAATTGCGCGAGGCCGTTGATTTCCTGACCTATTACGCGGCGGGTGCGGGCGGGACCGCGGCGCCGCTTGGCCGGGTTGCGGCAATCTCGCCGTGGAACTTTCCGCTGGCGATCTTCACCGGGCAGGTGGCGGCGGCGCTTGCGGCGGGCAATGCGGTGCTGGCCAAGCCCGCCGAACAGACGCCGCTGGTCGCGGCCATGGCGGTGCGGCTTCTGCACCGCGCGGGGGTGCCGCGCACGGCGCTTCAGCTTCTGCCCGGCACCGGCCCCGAGATCGGCGCGGGCCTGACGCGCGACGCGCGTATCGACGGGGTGCTTTTCACCGGCTCGACCGAGACCGCGCGGCGGATCCGGGAAACGATGGCCGAGCATCTGGCGCCGGGCGCGACCCTGGTGGCCGAGACCGGCGGGCTGAACGCGATGATCGTCGACGCGACCGCGCTGCCGGAACAGGCGGTGCGCGATATCGTGGCTTCGGCCTTCCGCTCGGCGGGGCAGCGCTGCTCGGCGCTGCGCTGTCTTTATGTGCAAGAGGAGATCGCCCCGCGCCTGATCGAGATGATCCGCAGCGCGATGGATGTGCTGGCCCTGGGCGATCCGTGGCATCTGGCGACCGATGTCGGCCCGGTGATCGACGCCGAGGCGCGTGCCACGATCGCGGACCATGTGGCCCGCGCCCAGGCCGAGGGGCGGCTGATCCATGCGCTGTCGGCCCCCGAGGGGGGGCATGCGGCGGGGCATTTCGTGGCGCCGGCGCTGATCCGCGTGGGGGGGATCGGGGATCTGGAGCGCGAGATCTTCGGCCCGGTGCTGCATGTGGCGACCTATCCCGCGGGGGGCGAGGCGCAGGTTCTGGCCGAGGTGGCGGCGGCGGGCTATGGGCTGACCTTGGGGCTGCACAGCCGGATCGCGTCGCGCCATGCGCAGGCGTTCGACGCGGCCCCCGTGGGCAACACCTATGTCAACCGCAACCAGATCGGCGCGGTCGTGGGCAGCCAACCCTTTGGGGGCGAAGGGCTTTCGGGAACCGGGCCCAAGGCGGGCGGGCCGCATTACCTGGCCCGGCTGACCCGGCATCCGGCGCCCGATCTGCACGATCCGGCCCCGTCGGTCCTGGCGCTTTCTGGCCCGGCGCTTTCGGGCACGGATCTGGCGGGCGCGCTGGCCGCGGCGGCGCCCGCGCGCGTCCTGTCCGAAACCGACCTGCCCGGCCCGACCGGCGAGACGAACCGGCTGCGCCTGGTGAGCCGCGCGCCGCTTCTGTGTCTGGGGCCGGGGCCGGCCGCGCGCGCGGCGCAGGTCGCGGCGGTCACGGCGCTGGGCGGGCAGGCGGTGCCGGTCTGCGAGACACTGGACCCCGCGGCGCTGGAACAGCTTGCGGGCTTTTCCGGGGTGATCTGGTGGGGCGATGCGGCGCGGGGGCGGGCATTTGCGCAGGCGCTGTCGCGGCGCGCGGGGCCGATCGTGCCGCTGATCACGGGGGCGCCCGATGCCGCCCATGTTGCCCATGAACGGCATCTGTGCGTTGACACGACCGCCGCGGGCGGCAATGCCGCCCTTCTGGCCGGGGCGCCGCCGCCGGCCTGAGGGGAAATGGGGGGGCGATCAGGCCCCCCCCGATCAGAACGCCTTGAAGGTGATGGTGGTCAGCGTCCGGTCGATCTCGGGGATGTCAAAGAGAGTGTCGTTCAGCCAGCGGCCGACATCCTCGCCCTGGGGGACATAGACCTTGGCCATCAGGTCGTATTCGCCCGAGGTCGAGTAGAGTTCGCTCACCACCTCGCGGTCATAGATCGCATCGGCCACCTGATAGGCCTTGCCGGGGCGGCAGCGGAATTGCACGAAGACGCATTGCATCGGGTATCCTCCCATTCGTTGCCGCCACTCTAACCGCCCCGGCGGGCGCCGAAAAGCGCCTCAGCCGTTCGAGGACACCAGAACCGGCCCGGTCTCGACAGCGGCGCGCGGCTCCTCGAGCATCGTTCCCGTGCTGACGAAACGCTCGTGCCAGGACAGCGCCTCGGCCAGGATGTTCGGGGCGTGCTTGCCATAGGAGGTCTGCGCCGCGCGGGCCATGTAATCCTGGAGCATCGGCTTGAAATCCGGGTGGGCGCAGTTCTCCACGATCACCTTGGCGCGCTGCTTGGGCGACAGCCCGCGCAGGTCGGCCAGCCCCTGTTCGGTGACGATGACCTGCACGTCCTGGCTGATGTGGTCGACATGCGCCACCTGCGGCACGATGGCCGATATCTTGCCGCCCTTGGCGGTCGAGGGGGTCATGAAGATCGACACATAGGCATTGCGCGCGAAATCGCCCGAGCCGCCGATGCCGTTCTGGATGCGCGAGCCCATGATATGGGTCGAGTTGACGTTGCCGTAGATGTCGGCCTCGATCAGCCCGTTCATGGCGATGCAGCCCAGGCGGCGCACCAGTTCGGGGTGGTTCGAGATTTCCTGCGGGCGCAGCACCAGCTTGCCGCGGAAGCGCGCGGCGTCGGCGTTGAACCGATGCGCCATTTCGGGCGACAGCGAGAAGGCCGTGGCCGAAGCCATGGTCAGCTTGCCGTCCTCGAGCATGTCCAGCATGCCGTCCTGGATCACCTCGGTGAAGGCGGTCAGCCGGTCGAAGGGCCCATGCATCAGGCCGGCCAGCACCGCGTTGGTGACATTGCCCACCCCCGATTGCAGCGGCAGCAGCGTGCCGGGCAGGCGCCCGCGCGTCACCTCGTGGCGGAAGAATTCCAGCAGGTGCCCGGCGATGGCCTCGGCAACCGCGTCGGGTTCCGAGAAGGGGGCGTTGCGGTCGGGCACGTCGGTCTTGACGATGGCCACGATCTTGTCGGGGTCGACGCGGAAATGCGGCTGGCCGATGCGGTCATTGGGATGGGTCAGCGGGATCGGCTGGCGATAGGGGGGCAGCGCGGTGCCGTAATAGATGTCATGCATCCCGTCGAGCGCGGGCGATTGCCACGAGTTCACCTCGAGAATGATCTGACGCGCGCGTTCCAGCCAGGTCTTGTTGTTGCCGACCGACGACGACGGGATCAACTCGCCCTCGGGGGTGATGCCCGAAACCTCGATCACGGCGGTGTCGAGCGGGCCCAGAAAGCCCTGCCAGGCCATCGGCGCGACCTGGCTCAGGTGCATGTCGAAATAGTTCATCTCGCCGCGGTTGATCTTCTCGCGGGCGATCGGGTCCGAATTGTAGGGCAGGCGGAATTCGATGCCGTTGGCCTTGGACAGCGCGCCGTCCAGTTCCGGCCCGGTCGAGGCGCCGGTCCAGACGCTGACCCGGAAGGGCAGGCCGGCGGCATGTTCGGCCTCGATGCGCGCGGCCAGTGCCTGGGGCACCAGCTTGGGGTAGCCCGAGCCGGTGAAGCCGCTCATGCCGATGGCCGCCCCCGAGGGGATCATCGCCGCGGCGTCCTGGGCGGACATCACGCGGGAACGCAGTTCGGGGTTGCGGATACGGTCGTCGTCGGACATGAGGCTCCTCCTTTGAGCGCGGCACCCCCTCCGATGAGCAGCCGCAATTACGGGCAGCTGACTGCCCGTATCCATGACAATTGTGCAAAACTGTCAGATCATGTCGCGGAAGTCTTGTCGATATGTGGGCTGATATGCGCTCAGCGCAACAATCTTGCGGCGTCAGGCGCAAAGCATTCCTCAAGTTGTCCGCAATTTTCATGCGCGCTTGCGTTGACAGGGGCATGACGTTGCGCCAACTCGGGCGCCCGCGCCGACGGAAGCGGCGCCGTGGCACGATAAATCCCGATGAAAGATCGCAGAAGAAGGCGCAGGAGATGCCGTCGAACCGAGCCTTGCGGGCCGAAGATGCCCTGCCGGTGTCCTTGCGTGCGGGGCACGATGTCCGGTGCGCCCGAACGGATGCCGCGCCCGATTTCTGGATACACGCCGCTGCGCTGGCCGCCGGGGCCGGCCCGATCGAGGCCTGGCGGCGGGCCTGCGGGCATTGCCAGCGCGAACTGGCCGCCGCGGCGGGGCTGGCGCTCGAGCGCTATCTGTTGATCGAACGCGGCGCGGTCGAGCCGACCCCCCACGAGGTCCGGGCCATCGCCGCGGCGCTGGGCGTCCCGGTCGGCGATTGCGTCCCCGCCGCGCCGCGCGCCCGCGTTCCGGCCTGATCGGGGCCCGCGCGCCTTCGTTTCACGCGTCAGCGTCTTCTCTGCCGGGGTGGCGTTGTGCGGCTGCTCACATCCCTTGTGCCTTGGCCGGACCTTCGGGCGTGCTAGCTGGGTCGGTAACCGCAAACGGCGGTCCGCGGGCCGTCCGGCGTGATGCACGGAACGAAAGAGCATTGTCATGAAGAAGATCGCCTTCCTGTCCTTTGGCCATTGGAGCCCCGGTTCGGACTCGCAGACCCGCTCGGCGGCCGATGTGCTGTTGCAATCCATCGAACTGGCCGAAGCGGCCGAGGATCTGGGGGCGGATGGCGCCTTTTTCCGCGTGCATCATTTCGCGCGCCAGCTGGCCTCGCCCTTCCCGCTGCTGGCGGCGGTGGGGGCGCGCACCCGGCGCATCGAGATCGGCACCGGCGTGATCGACATGCGGTATGAAAACCCCTTCTACATGGCCGAAGAGGCCGGCGCGGCCGACCTGATCTCGGGCGGGCGGCTGCAACTGGGGCTCAGCCGCGGCTCGCCCGAGCAGGTGATCGACGGCTGGCGCCATTTCGGCCATGCGCCGCGCGCGGGCGAGACGCCCGCCGACATGGCGCGCCGCCATACGGAGGTGTTTCTGGATCTCCTGCGCGGCGAGGGCTTTGCCCAACCCAACCCGCGGCCGATGTTTCCCAACCCGCCGGGGCTTCTGCGGCTCGAGCCGCAGTCCGAGGGCTTGCGCGCGCGGATCTGGTGGGGCGCGGGCTCGAACGCGACGGCGGCCTGGGCGGCGCGGCTGGGGATGAACCTGCAAAGCTCGACCCTCAAGGACGACGAGAACGGCGCGCCCTTCCATGTCCAGCAGGCCGAGCAGATCCGCGCCTATCGCGCCGCCTGGGCCGAGGCGGGCCATGCGGGGGCCCCGCGCGTCTCGGTCAGCCGGTCGATCTTTCCCATCGTCAGCGATCTCGACCGCAGCTATTTCGGACGCGGCGGGTCGGACAGCGACAAGCTGGGGGTGATCGACGGCACCACCCGCTCGATCTTTGGGCGCAGCTATGTCGGAGAACCCTATCAGCTGATCGCGGAACTTGCGGGCGACACCGCCATCGCCGAGGCCGATACGCTGTTTCTGACGGTGCCGAACCAGCTTGGCGTTGCCTATAACGCGCATCTGATCGAGTCGATCCTGACCCATGTCGCGCCGGGGCTGGGCTGGCGCTGAGCCCTCCCCCGCGTGTCGGGCGGGGGCCGCTGACGCGGCCGGCCGCGCGCGCCCTGCGATGCCGAGTTCCCGGTGCGGGCCCGTCTTCCGCTTAGATCCCTGCGATTTCGGGCGTTCTGCCACATGGGGCAGGCGGTGATCGGTTAAGGGGAAAAAACGTAAGACCGCCCCGGCATGCCGGGGCGGTCTTACGTTTCGCGGTTTCCTGATCTGGCTCCGACGCGGCGCGATGCGCGCTTGCCGCGGGGGTGCGCCCAGTTGCGCCTTTCGCGGTAGGGCAGGCTCCCTTTGCGGATGCCCCCCGGTTCTGAGGCGCCCTCGTGCGGAGGCGCACCGCGTTCCGAGGTGCCTCGCGTGCTGAGGCGCCCCATCTGCTGGGACGCTTCGCTAAATGAGGCGGCTGGCCGGTACGGCACCCGGTGCGCGACACTTCCCTTCTCGGGCCCTTCTCGGGGCTGCCGCGCCGGGGCTCGGCCGGGATGCGATCCCGGCGCGGGGGGGGCTACCAGCCCGAGGCCTGCTGGAGGCCGCTGCCGCCGCTCTCTCCCGGCACGCGGAAGACGGCGGACAGGTTCCTGAGCGATCTCGCCTCGGCCAGAAGGCCCTGGCTGGCGGCCGAGTTTTCCTCGAACATCGCCGCATTGCGTTGGGTCACCTGGTCGAGCTGGTTGACCGCCGTCGTCACCTCGTTGATGCCGACGGATTGCTCCGAGGACGAGGTCTCGATCGATTTGAGCAGGCTGTCGAGCTCGGCGACGAGACCCTCGATCTGGCCAAGCGCATTGTCCGATTTCGAGGCCAGATCGACCCCCGTGCCCACCTGACGCGACGAGGTCTCGATCAGCTCGGCGATCTCCTTGGCCGCTTCCGAGGACCGCTGCGCCAGCGACCGCACTTCCGAGGCCACGACGGCAAAGCCGCGCCCGGTCTCGCCGGCCCGCGCCGCCTCGACGCCCGCGTTCAGCGCCAACAGGTTGGTCTGGAAAGCAATGTCGTCAATCACGCTTGTGATCTTCGAGATCTTTTCGGAGCTTTGCGCGATATCCTTCATCGCCTGCACGGTCTGGCGCACGACCCCGCGGCCGTCGCTCGTGGTCGCGCGCGTGCGCTCCACCGCGCGGGTGGCGTCACGGGTGCCTTCGACCGACGAGGTGACCGCTGCGGCCATCTGGTTCATGGCGGCGGCCGTTTCCTCAAGCGAAGCGGCCTGGGTTTCGGTGCGCCGGCCCAGCTCCTCGGAGGCATTGCTGAGCACCTGCGCCTCGCCCTCGATGGTGCGCGCGCTTTCCACGATCGAGGTCGCAAGCCCCGCGATCTTGGACACCGCCGCGTTGAAGTCATGGCGCAGCTTTTCATAGGCCGGCGGGAAATCTTCGTCGATCTGCACGGTCAGATCCCCTTCCGAGATCGCGGCCAGACCCTGCGCCAGCGTCTCGACCAGATGCTCCTGTTCGCGCATCTGGGCCTCGCGCGCGGCCTCCTCGCGGCGGCGCTGGGCCTCTTTCTCGGCGCGCTCGGCCTCCTCGCGGCGGCGCGCTTCGGCTTCGGCCTCGGCCTCGCGCTGCCGCAGGGCTTCCTCGCGGTCGCGGGCCTCATCCTGGGCGCGGCGCAGCTCGGCTTCCTTCTCGAGACGGGCGGCCTCGAGCGCGTTCTTCTCGACCAGCGCCTGGCGGAACACCTCGAGCGCGCGCGCCATCTTGCCCACCTCGCTGCGCGCGGTGGTCTGCGGCACCGGCGTTTCGGTGTCGCCGTTGGTCATGCCTTCCATGCGCGTGCTGATCGCGGCGATCGGCTTGGTGACCGAGCGCGCCAGCACCGTCGAGAGCGCCACCAGCGCCACCACGGCAACCCCCAGAAGGATCAGGCTGACCTGGCGCAGATGGGCCAGCGCGGCGTTGATGTCCGACACATACGAGCCGGTGCCGACGACCCAACCCCAGGCCGGGAAGGTCTTGACGAACCCGATCTTTTCCTCGGCCTCATCGGAGCCGGGCTTGGCGAAGTAATAGCGCAGCGCGCCCGCGCCCGAGGCATCGGCGATCTTGAGCATTTCCTCGAAGATGCGGGTTCCGTAGAAGTCGGTGTAGGCCAGCTGGCTCTTGCCGATCCAGTCCTTCATCGTCGGGTGCACCTGCATCACGGCCTTGCCGTCGAAGGCGTAGAAATAGCCCGAGGTGTCGAAGCGCAACGCGGTCAGGCGGCGGCGCCCTTCGTCCTGCGCAGCCTCCAGGGTCATGGTGCCGCGCTCGACCTCCTGCTGGAGATCGACCAGCACCGAGATGGCCGTGTCGGTCACGTCGTTCAGATGCTGCTCGCGCATCTTGTAGGCGTTGTCGAACGAGAGATTCAGAAGAAGCTCCGACAGAATCAGGAGCGAAAGTGCCGCCACGGCAACGATCGCGTAGATCCGCGCGGGGATGCTGAAGAGAAACGCTTTCATGAGTGCTCCATGCCTGACTGAACACCGGAATGTGGGGGCAAGGCGTGAAAAAAATATTTAGAAGCATGAAAAACACGTATTTTTCTGACCGGGCGGTCGAGAGCGCCTGCGCGCGGCCCTTCCGGGGCGGCATTGCCTTTGCGCTGTCACGGGCGTAACCTTGCGGCCGCGCCCGTGGGCGGCGCCGTGATGGAGAGTGGATGTCGGAGCTTGTGTGATCGGCCTTCCCGCGTGACGGGAAGATCAGGTCGACGCGGTGCGAACCGGGAGTTCGCGCCCCGATTTTTCATATCTTCACGAGACTTCCATGAATATCTCACGAGCCGAACAACGTGCGTTGCACGTTCTGGCGCTGGGCGGGCTGATCCGCCATGAGCGCGCCTGCGGGCGCAAGGTGTCCGAGGTGACCTGTTTCACCCGCGAAGGCGCGGTGCTGAGCGATTGCGACCTGCGCGTCTTTCAGAGCCTGCGCCGCAAGGGGCTGATCGAATCACGCAATGGCGCGCCCTATCGCATCTCGTTGCGCGGACGGCGTATGGTGCGGGCGCAACATGACAACCAGGGAGGCATGGCATGAGACTGCGTGCGGAAACCCCGGACGATATCGCGGCGATTGCCGATCTGGTGGGGGCGGCCTTCGCGGGCGCCCCCCATGCCAGCGGGACCGAGGCGGCCATCGTGGCGGCCCTGCGCGATGCGGGGGCGCTGGCTCTGTCGCTGGTGGCCGAGACCGAGGCCGGGCCTGTGGGGCATGTCGCGGCCTCGGCGGGCCGGATCGAGGGCGGCGGCGGGCGTTGGTTCGTCATCGGGCCGCTGGCGGTGCATCCCGACCATCAGCGCCGCGGGATCGGGACCGCCTTGATGCGTCAGGCCCTGGCCGATCTTGCGGCGCGGGGGGCGTCGGGCGTGGCGCTGGTGGGCGATCCGGGCTTTTATGGCCGGATCGGCTTTCGCGCCTTTTCCGGGTTGCATGCGCCGGGGGTGCCCGACCCTTACGTGCTGGCGCATCCCTTCGGGGATGCCGCGCCGCGGGGCGTGCTGCGCTGGCATGTGGCCTTCGGCACGGGCTGAAAACGGGCGCAGGGCGGGCGGTCCTCGCCCCGCGCGATCATCGCGCAAACCGGACCCCCAGAGAAAAGGTGTATTGCGGCGCCGACAGCCCCCGAGGCGCGGCCGGAAAGTGGCCCGCGCGGCGCACGGCGGCCAATGCGGCGGCATCGAGCGCGGCATGTCCCGAGGAGCGCGCCACATGCGCCCCCGCCAACGCCCCCGAACGCGCCACCGTCAGCCGCAGCGTCACCACGCCGGCCGCCCGGCCCGCCGCGGCGGGATAGCTCTTGCGGTGTTCGATCCGGGCGCGGATCGCCGCCCCCCAGCTGGCGCGCAATTCGGCCTGTTGCGCGGGCGACAGCGTGGCGCGGCTTGCGGCCGGACCGGCGGTGCCTGCGGCCGCGCCCCCGCCCGCGCCGGCGGCGCGCTGGGCCTGTTGCGGGGCCGTGGCGGGCGCGGGCGCGGGCCGGGGGCGCTCGGCGCGCCGGTCCGGGCGCGCGGGCTTTTCGGGCGGCGCGATGCGGGCCTCGGGCGGCAGATCCGCCACGGGCTGCGTCTCCTGCGGGGGGGCGGGGGAAAGATCCGCGGGCGGCACGGGCAGGGGGGCGATCCGGGGCAGGTCGATCACGGGTGCGGTTGCGGGCAGCGTCAGCGTCGGAGCGGGCAGGCGCAGCGGCACCTCGATCCGCGGCGGGCTGTCGGGCAGCGTCATCTGGGGGGCGGGCAGCCGCGGGCGGTCGAGAAAGTCGATCCGCGCCTGGACCGACGCCGGCACCGCCTCGAGCGAGATGACCTCCTGCCCACCGCTTCCGGCGGCCGTCACCCCCGCCGGGTCAGGCCGCGGCACGACGCCGAACGCCGCGCCATGCAAAGCCAGCGCCAGCGCGGTGAAGGCCACGATCTCGGCGGTGCGGCGGGCGCTCATGGCCGGGCCTCGCGCGTGATCAGATCGACCTTGGCAAAGCCCATCGCGCCCAGTTTTCCCAGCAGATCGGCCAGCGTTGCCGCGGCCAGCGCGGCATCGGCGTGAAGCCGCAGCTGCGGGGGGGCTTCGGTGCAGTCGGTCTCCGCGCATTGCGCCGCACGCGCGCGCGCAAGGGCATCAAGCGCCGCGGGGCCGCGCGCGGCCTGAAAGCCGAGCTGGCCCTCGGCATCGACGAACAGCCGCAAGAGACCCGCGGCTTCGGGGCGCGGCGCGTCCGTGGCGGTTTCGGGCGGGGCCACCTCAAGCGGCTGGGGCGGGGTCATCTCGGCCGAGATCAGGAAGAAGATCAGCAGCAGGAAGACGACGTTGATCATGGGCAGAAGATTGCCGCTGCGCGTGCGAGGCGGGGCGGGGTCGGGGATGCGCATTCAGTTCACCAGAACCAGGCGGGCCAGCCCGGCGGCCCGCAGATATTCCATCACCGACACCAGATCTTGCGTGCTGGCGTCGCGGGCCCGCAGCAAGATGGGGTCGTCTGGGCCCTGCATCAGCATGCGCAGCTGATCGGCCAGATCCCCGCGCGGCAGGGTCGAGCCATTGAGCGCGACCGTCCCCCCCGGCCCCACGTCGATCAGCCGCAGCGGCCCGTCCCATTGCGCGCCGCTGCCGCCCGATCCGGTCACGAGCGGAAGCGCCGTCTCGGTGCCAAAGCGGGTGGCCAGCATGAAGAAGACCAGCAGCAGGAACACCACGTCGATCATCGGCGTGAGGTCGGGGCGCCGGCGCGGGCGGTCCGGTGCCAGATCCATCGGCGGGGGCGTGTCGATCGCCATGAGCGCCCCCTATTCGGCCACGCGCAGGATCGCGCCGGGGGTGGGCGCGGGGGCGGCGGGGCTGTTCTGGGCGCCGGGGCGGATGACGAAGACGCGCGTCGCGGCGTCCTCCATGTCGTGGCGCAGCCGGTCGAGCACGCTTTCGAAGCCGGTCAACGCGATCTGCGCGGGGATCGCCACCGCCATGCCCGCCGCGGTGGTCAGAAGCGCCTCCCAGATGCCACCGGCCAGCGTTGCGGGGTCGGCCTGTGCGCCCGCCTCCTGCAAGGCTTGAAAGGCCGCGATCATGCCGGTGACGGTGCCGAAAAGCCCCAGAAGCGGGCCGATGGTGGCGCAAAGCTCGATCAGCCGCAGCCCCGCGCGCGCCTCGAGCAGCAGGCCGCGCGCCACGCGCAGCGTTTCCTCGCGCGCGCCGGCTTCGGTGAGGCCGGGCGTCTCGGCCGCCGCCATTGCCGCCGCCACCAGGCGCGGGCGCAGGTGGTGCCGCCCCGAAAGCGCGGCGCGGGCCTCGGGGCGCCGTCCCGCGGCCCACAGATCCAGCGCGCGGGCCGTGTGCCGCCCCCCCGACCAGGCGCCCAGCCATGACAGGCGCCAGAGTTTCCACAAGATCGTGGTCAGCGCCAGAATCGACAGCGCGGCGATGGCGATCATGGCCGGGCCGCCCATCAGGACGAATTCCTGTATCTTCGCAAGGGCTTGGGTGGGGTCTATCGGGGGCATGGCCGGGCTCCTGGTGTCGGGGGCATGGCCTTACGCTTCAAAAACCAACCAAAAAAGTCAACAAAAGATTGAGTGGGGCGGCCCTGCGCGCGACAATACTTGACAAAATAAATCATGTAAATATCAACGGGAAGTCTCTTCCGCGCCAGCTCCCTGCCAGCAACGGATCCCCTTCTTCCGGAGCTTGCAGCATGACCCACACCGATCCCCTGCCATCGCGCGCCCCTATCGCCCCCCGCGCACCCGCCCGCCCGAGCGCCTCCGCCCGTCTGCGCCCGCTTGCCGCCGGTGTCAGTGCGCTTGCGCTTCTGGCCTCTCCCGTTCTGGCCCCTCCCGTTCTGGCCGAGGAGATCGTTCTCGACCCGATCCTGATCGAACGCCCCGACGCCGCCGAGGGCACGGGCCCCGCCACCCCCGGCCGGTCGCAGATCAGCGGCGCGGAGCTGACCGCCACCACGGGCGGCAACCTCGAGGCCGCGCTCAACAGCCAGCCCGGCACCTATACCCGCGCGGCCTCGGACAACCCCGGCGTCACCGTCAACATCCGCGGCCAGCAGAGCTTTGGCCGGGTGAATTCCATGATCGACGGGGTGCCGCAGACCTTCCGCAACATCTCGGGGCATGCGGGCACGCTGGACACGCTGGTCTATGTCGATCCGGGCCTTCTGGCGGGGGTGGACATCACCCGCGGCGCGGTCTCGGGTGCGGCGGGGATGGGCACGCTGGGGGGGGCTGCGAATTTCCGCACGCTCGACATTGCCGATGTGCTGGAGGACGGCCGGAACCGGGGCGGCCTTCTGCGCTTTGGCGGCGGCACGAACGGCAAGGATTGGTCGGCGACGCTGGCCGGCGCGATGCAGCACGATCTGGGCCAGGGGCGCAGCTTCGGCCTGCTGGCGGCGATCTCGGGCTTTGGCGAGGGCACCTACAGCGACGGGCAGGGCACGGACTCGACCGGCGGGCAGGATCCGCGGTCGTTCCTGCTCAAGGGGGAATTCGCCTTTGCCCCCGATCACCGGCTCAAGCTGTCGGCGCAAAGCTATGACAACCGCTTTGCCGCGCAGGAATCTTCGGGCTATGTCTGGGATCTGTCGCGCCGCACCGTCTCGGCCGAGCACGAGATCTCGACCGGCGCGCTTCTCAACCTGTCCACCCATCTCTACTGGACCCGGACCGAGATCGCCTTTCCCGCCAGCGCCAGCACCAGTTCGGCCTTTGTCGGGCGCGACGGGGTCAACACGGGGCTGGGCTTTGACATCACCAACCGCTCGGACCTGAGCTTGGGCGGTCTGCCGGTGCAGCTGAGCTATGGCGTTGCGGTGACCTCGGACGACTACGAGGGCAAGGCCGGGGCGGGGTCGAACGCGGACGGAACCCTGCGCAAGGCCGGCGCCTTTGCCGAGGCCGCGCTGGCGCTGGGCGATGTCGATCTGACCGCGGGGCTGCGCTATGACCATTACACGGTCAAGGGCGCCACCGCCTATGACGCAACCGGCAATCAGGTGATTTCCGAGGCCACGCGCAAGGGCGGCGAATGGAACCCCAGCCTGAAGCTGACCTGGAATGTCCGCCCCGAGGCCACGCTCTTTGCCAGCTATGCCCGCACCATGCGCGCCCCCACCGCGCAGGAGATGTTCTATCCCGGCACCGCGCACACGACCTGGGCGCGGGTGGCGGCGCCCAATCTCGATCTTGAGGCCGAGACCGCCGACACCTTCGAGATCGGCGGCAGCTGGGAGGGGCGCGATCTCTGGGCCTCGGGCGACAGCCTGTCGCTGGCGGCGACGCTTTTCCGCTCGGATATCGAGAATTACATCACCTATGGCACTTTCGGCAATTACACCGCCGTCACCTGGGTCAATACCGACGGCACGACGCGCATGTCGGGCCTCGAGCTCGAGGCCCGCTATGATGCGCCCGAATGGTTCGGGGGGCTGTCGCTGACCATCGCGGATACGTCGAAGCCGCTCGGGGCCTATGGCGGGATGACCGCCTCGACTGCCGAACTGCCCGATGATTACGCCACGCTGGAGCTGGGCCGGAAATGGCGGGACGGGGCGCTGCGGACGGGTCTGCGGGTGCGCTATACCGGGCCCTCGACCGCCTATCCGATGATCTACACCACCCCCGCCTTCAGCATGGGCGCGCCGATCCCGGTCAAGGCCTCGACCGTGCTCGATGTCTTTGCCACCTGGAAGGTGTCCGACCGCATGGATCTCTATGCCAGCATCGAGAACGTGACCGACCGGTATTATCAGGTGGGCAATGTCTCGTTCAACGAGGCCGAGGACGGTCTGGGCGGGCGCGGCCGCACGATCCAGGTTGGTGGCCAGATCCGGTTCTGAGCCCGAACGTAAATGCCCGCGGCCCGGATTGCGTTCCGGGCCGCGGGGGGATGGGGTGGGGAAAGGCCGGGGCGGCGGCCCCCCGGCAAGGGGGCCGCGCGTGGTGGGGGGCCTCAGGCGGCGGCCGGGGCGGCAAAGATCTCGGCCGCGCGCTCGAAGGCCGCCACCTGATCGGGCAGCATCTGCCGGTTCGCATCGCGCCCGAGATAGATCTTGAACATGCACGCCCCCGATTTCGAATAGAATTGCACCGAACGGGACGGGGTGCCGAAGAGCGCGCGCGTCACGAAGGCGATGGCCTCGCAGGCCTCGGCGCGCAGATGCCCGCCGATGGGAGTGCCATGCAGGTTGTAATAGCCTTGCCCCATCTTGCCGTGGGGCAGCGGGCCCCGCGCCTCGAGCACGACATCGCCGGTATTGACCACCAGCGTGATCGGACCCCAGCCGGTGATCTCCTCCATCACCTCGACGAAGCGGGTGCCGGGCAGGGCGCGGACCTCTGCTTCGGGCAGGCAGGCCAGCACGCCAAGGGGTGTGGCGCCGGTTTCGGCGGCCAGATCCTCGAGGGCGGCGCCGGGCCGTGCGGCCAGCGCGGCCAGAATCCGGTCGGCGGTGTCGGGACGGGTCAGGACCATGGGTCGTTCCTTCTGGTTGGGAATGAATGAGAGGGGGCGCTTCAGGCCTGCGCCGGCCCGGGGGCCCCGGCTGCGGCCAGCTCCTGAAGCGTCCAGGCCAGCAGATGGCCGGTCAGCGTCACGCACCAGAACCGCCCCGCCAGCGTCAGCGCATGGCCCGAGGCCTGCGGCGCAATCAGCCCGGCCGCGTGCCATTGCGACAGAAGCGGCGCGGCCAGATCGGCAAAGGCCAGGGGCGCGGCGGAGTGGGTTGTGGCGGGGTGGGTTTCGGCATGGGCGCGGTCGATGGCGGCGGGGTCGAGATGCCCGCGCTCCATCCCGGCGCGGATCGCGGCCAGCACCGCGGCATGCGGGCCTGCGCGCGTCATCATCGCCACCGGCGGCTGGCCGGTTGCGATCGCGTCGTGATAGGCGGCCAGGTCGGGCCGCAGGCGGAACCCCGCCCCGCCCAGATTGCCGCCCGCCCCGGCGCCGAAGGCCAGACATTCCGCCCCCGATTTCACCGCGAAATTATAGAGGCTGCGCTCGCGCGGGGTGGCGCGCCAATGCGAACACGACAGCGGCGCCCAGCCCGCCTGCGCCATCGCCTCGGCGCCCGCGCGGTAATAGAGCCCCAGGCGCTCGCGCGGGGCGGGGGTCAGCTTGCCGTTTTCGGCCGCGCGCAGAAGCGGCGTTCCGGGGATCAGGTTCAGCGCATAGAGGTCGATCCCGTCCAGCCCCAGCCCCGCCGCCAGCGTCACATCCGCGGCAAAGGCGTCGATCTCCTGACCCGGCAGGCCGAAGATCAGGTCGATCATCAGCGCGGCGCGGTCCATTTCCGCCAGATCCGACAGGAGCGCGATCGCTTCGGCGCGCCCGGTGCGCCGGCCCAGGCGGCGGCGCAGGCGTTCGTCGAAGCTCTGCACCCCCAGCGAGACGCGGTTGACGCCCGCATCGAAGGCCGCGCGGGCCTTGTCGCGGTCCAGCGACAGGAGCCGCCCCTCGAGGGTGATCTCGCAATCGGGCGCCAGCGGCAGAAGGGCGCGAAGCCCCTCGATCAGGCGCACCAGATCGGGCGTGGCCAGCGCCGTGGGCGTGCCCCCGCCGAGATAGAGCGCGCGCAGCGGCA
This sequence comes from Phaeovulum vinaykumarii, assembly GCF_900156695.1. Taxonomy (GTDB): domain Bacteria; phylum Pseudomonadota; class Alphaproteobacteria; order Rhodobacterales; family Rhodobacteraceae; genus Bieblia_A; species Bieblia_A vinaykumarii. The sequence continues at coordinate 124,031 of NZ_FTOM01000001.1, read as the reverse complement.
CGCCCTGTTGCGCGGGGTGATCGGCGCCCCGGCGGGCCTGCGCAAGCACCGCATCGACATAGGCCGGGCCGCGGTCGGGGTGCCAGCGGTTCTGGTAGAAGCCGCAGAAAAGGCAATGCGTTTCGCAAAAGGGGATATGGACATAGGCGACCGAAGGGTCGCGGCGCGGGCGGTCCTGAAGCGCGGCCCAGAGGTCGGGGATCTGGTCGGCCGGCACCGGCACCGCGCCCGAGGGCGGATGCGCGCCGCGCTTGGGCGGAAAGGCGTCGGTCAGCGGGTCGCCGCCGATGCGGGCGAAGAAATCCGACGCGGGCCGGCGCGCCGCGTGCCCCGCCGCGGTGGGGGGCGTGTTGGCGGCCTCGGGCTGCGGAGGGCGGCGTGCGGCCATCGCGGGCGACGCAAGGCCCTGTCCCGCGGTGGCGGGAGGTGTGTCGCGTGGTCCCGAAGCCGTGGCATGTGTGGATGTGGGCCCCGCATATGCGGGACGCGGCGCGGATTGGGTCATCAGGCAGGCCCCCGGTCGGTCTGAAGGGATCAGGGGGCCGGGCGAAAGCTGGGGCCTGACGGACAAAATCCCGACTCTTTTACTTTTGTTTGTGGTGGCGGGCAAGGGGGCAGGATGCGACTTGCCAGCGCAGTTATTCTTGATTAAAAGAATCGGAATAGGGCGCGCCGCGCCCGCGCGATATCGAGCAGACGCCGCCGGATCCAGACGCTTCCGGATCTTCGGGGGCGGGCCAGACAGGCGTTTCCAGATCCCGTCGACCCGATCCCGGACGACCCAGAAGGAGGCCTCGATGTCCCAATTCCCGCCCCCCACCGACCAACCGCCCCACACCGATCGACCGCTCTCCGCCGACATGGCGCTTGCCCTGGCCGATCTGCCGTCGCTTGACGGGCGCGCGGATCTGGACCGGGCCGCGGTGGTGGCCCATCCCGACCGGCTGATCCCGGCGCTGGCGGATCTGGGGCCGCTGACCGGGGTCACTGCCAGCGGTGGTGGTGCGGCGCGCATCGCCAAGACCGGCCTCTATCGCAATTTCCAGTCGGGGCCGCATGCGTCGATGGTGCTCGATCCGCAGATCGACCTGCGGCTCTTTGCGGCGCATTGGGCGCATGCGCGGGCGGTGGTCTCGGCGGCGGGGCGGCGGTCGCTGCATGTCTTCGATGCGTCCGGCGCGCCGCTCCATGCGATCCTGGCGACCGAGGCGACCGATCCCGCGGCCTGGGACGCGCTGGTGTCGGCGCTGGCCTGTCCGGCAGAGCCCGCCCCGCTTGCGCCGGCGCCCGCCCCCGAAGGCGCGCGCGCCAATCCCGCCCGCCTTGCGGATCTGCGCCAGGGCTGGGCCGAGCTGACCGACACGCATCAGTTCCTGCGCCTGGTCTCGCGGCTCAAGATGAACCGTCTGGGCGCCTATCGTCTGGCGGGCGCGCCGCTGGCACGTGCGCTCTCGCCCGATGCGGTGCCGCGCGTGCTGGGGGCGGCGGCGGCCGGGGGGGTGCCGATGATGGCCTTCGTCGGCAATCGCGGCTGCATCGAGATCCACGGCGGCCCGCTGCCGGCCCCGCATTTCGAGAGCGATCTTCTGAAGATGCGCGCGCCCGATCTGTGGCTGGATCTTGACTGCGCGCGCGTGGCCGAGGTCTGGGCCGCGACCAAGCCCACCAAGGCGGGGCCGGCGGTCTCGCTCGAGGCGTTCGAGGCCGACGGCACGCTGATCGCGCAGATCTTCGGGATGCGCCGCGCGGGCGAGGCCGCCATTTCCGCCTGGGATGCGCTGATCGCCGCCGAACCCAGCCTCGCGGCCCCGCGCCGTTCCGACGGCAAGGAGGCCGCGGAATGAGGGGGCCTGTGGTGAGGGGGGCTGCGGTTCTGCGCGGGCTGGCTTTGGCGGTCGGGCTGGCGTCGGTGACCGTGACGGCGACGGCGGCGGCCTCGGAGCCCGCCTCGGGGCCTGCCTCTGAGTCTGCCATGCGCGTGCTGTCGATCGGCGGTGCGGTGACCGAGATCGTCTATGCGCTGGGGGCGGGCGATCGGCTGGTCGGGCGCGACACCACTTCGGTCTTTCCGCCCCAGGCCGCGGCGCTGCCCGATGTGGGCTATATCCGGCGTCTGTCGCCCGAGGGAGTGCTGTCGCTGGGCCCCGAGCTGATCCTGGCCGAGGAGGGTGCAGGCCCCGCCGAGGCGGTCGAGGCGATCGAGGCGGCCTCGACCCCCTTCGTCATCATCCCCGACGACCCCAGCCCCGCGGGCGTCCTGCGCAAGATCGACGCCGTGGCCGCGGCGCTGGACATGCCGGAGGCGGGGGCTGCGCTGTCCGCGCGGGTCGAGGCCGAGATCGCCGCTGCGCGTGCCGCCGTCACGGCGGGCCAATCGCGGGGGCAATCGGAGGGCATTGGGCCCCGCCGCGCCATCTTCCTGCTGTCGACCGCCGGGGGGCGGCTGATGGCGGCCGGGTCGGACAGTTCGGCCGAGCGGATGCTGGAGCTGGCCGGTGCGCGCAACGCGCTGACGGGCTTTTCGGGCTACAAGCAGGTCTCGGACGAGGCATTGATCGCTGCCGCCCCCGAGGTCGTGGTGATGATGGCAGGCGACAGCACCCCCACCCCCGAGGCGCTGTTTGCCATGCCGGCGCTGGCCGCCAGCCCCGCCGCCGCCAGCCGCGCGCTGGTGGTGATGGACGGGCTGGCGCTTCTGGGCTTCGGGCCGCGGATCGGACAGGCCATCCGCGATCTGAACGCCGCGCTCTATCCGGCGGAGGGCTAGGCCATGGTGGCGATCGCGCACCGCGAGGCCCCCCCCCGTCGTCCGGGGCGCCCGGCGCCCGGCCTCGTGATGGCGGGGCTGGCGCTTCTTCTGGCCGTGGCCGCCGGGGTGGGGCTGTTTCAGGGCGCGGCCGAAACCTCGGTGCGTGCGGCGCTCTGGGGCGAGGGCGCCAGCCTGCGCGACCACGTGATCGTCTGGGACATCCGCCTGCCGCGGCTGGTGCTGGGGGCGCTGGTGGGCGCGGCGCTGGCGGTTTCGGGGGCGCTGATGCAGGGGCTCTTTCGCAACCCGCTGGCCGATCCGGGGCTGGTGGGCGTGGGCGCGGGCGCGGGCCTCGGCGCGGTGCTGGCGATCGTTCTGGGGGGGCTTTTGCCGCCTGCGGTGCTGGCCGTGGCCGGGGTCTGGACGGTGCCGCTTGCGGCCTTTGCCGGGGGCTGGATCACCACGCTGGTCCTCTATCGGGTCGCCACGCGGGGCGGGCGCACCTCGATGGCGACAATGCTTCTGGCCGGGATCGCCATCGCGGCGCTGGCCGGCGCGCTGACGGGGGTCATGATCTATCTGGCCGACGACCGGCAATTGCGCGACCTGACCTTCTGGGGCCTGGGCTCGCTGGCCGGGGCGAACTGGGCCAAGGTGCAGGCCGGGGCGCCGCTGATGCTGGCGGTGCTGCTGGCGGCGCCGGTTCTGGCGCGGGGGCTGAACGGGCTGGCGCTGGGCGAGGCGGCGGCCCATCACATGGGCATCCCGGTCGAGCGGGTGAAATCGGCCACCATCTTGCTGGTGGCGGCGGCTACGGGGGCGGCGGTGGCGGTCTCGGGGGGGATCGGCTTTGTCGGCATCGTGGTGCCGCATCTCCTGCGCCTGGTGATGGGGCCCGATCACCGCGGCCTTCTGCCGGCGGCGGCGCTTCTGGGGGCGGCGGTGCTGATCCTGGCCGACACGCTGGCGCGCATCCTGGTGGCGCCGGCGGAATTGCCCATCGGCATCGTCACCGCCGTTCTGGGCGCGCCGGTCTTCCTGTGGATCCTGCTGCGCCGCCGCGCGCTTCTGGAGGTCTGAGCCATGCTGACGGCCACGGACATTCACCTGTCGCTGGGCGGGCGCCCGGTCCTGAACGGGGTCGATTTCACCGCCCGGCCGGGCCAGATCACCGCCATCGTCGGGCCGAACGGCTCGGGCAAGACCACGCTTCTGCGCGCGCTGACGGGCGAATTGCGCCCCCGCGGCGCGATCACGCTCGACGGGCAGGATTGCGCGCGCCTGCCCCCCGCCGAGATGGCGGCCCGGCGCGCGGTGCTGCCGCAGGCGGGGGCGGTGGCCTTTCCCTTCACCCTGCGCGAGGTGGTGCAGATGGGCCTGTCGGCGGGCCTGTCGGCCGCCCGCCCCGAAGTGGTGGGCCAGGCGCTGCGCGCGGTCGATCTGGCCGCCCATGCCGACCGGTTGTTCCAGGAATTGTCGGGGGGCGAGCAGGCGCGCGGGCATCTGGCACGGGCGCTGGCGCAGGTCTGGGAACCGGTCGTGGCCGGGGTGCCGCGCTGGCTTTTCCTGGACGAGCCGGTGGCCAGCCTCGACATCGGCCACCAGTTGCAGGTCATGGCGCTGATGGCCGATTATGCCGCCCGCGGCGGCGGCGTGATCGCGGTCATGCATGATCTGAACCTGACGGCAATGTTTGCCGCGCAGATCACGCTGCTGAACCGCGGCCGGGTCGAGGCCGCCGGCCCGCCCGGCGCCGTTCTGGCCGACCGCCCGCTGTCGCGCGCCTATGGCACCGCGCTGCGGGTGAACGTGACGCCGCCGCCCGGCCATGTCTTCGTGCTGCCCCAGACCGCCGCGGCGGTTTGATCCGGCGGCGGCCCGCGGCCTGCGGCCCGCGGCCTGCGGATCGGGCGGGAAGTCTGTCGAATTCGCACGATTTTCCCAAGGCGCCCGTGCAGGGCGGGCGAGGCCGGTCCGGCGAAAATGGCCCCCAGGATTTTCAATCCATGATTGTGCAGTCGCAGCGAGGCAATGGCGGGGCGGTGGTATTTTAAGGCGCAATTCTGTGTGGATTGGCTGTGCAAAATGTATTGATGAGCGACTTATTTTGATAACACATGGGGCGCATCTGCGAAGGGCATATCTTTAAGCATCATAATTATAATCATTTTGTAATTTCGTATTTCGGCTGATTTCGCGGTTAATACGGTTTCTTCGGGGGTGATGTTTTTGTGTGGCGCGCCGTTTTTTATGAAATTCTCCAGAGTGGAGTGCCAAGAAAACTGCTGGAAAATTGGGCGTTTCATGGGCGCATGATTCAATCCGGATTTCCCTGCCGTTGCCGCAATTAACCGGCTCTTCAGAGGATGTTTCTAAACCGGTTCGTGCAGATCGCAAGTGGACGATTTGTGTCGCGAAATTCGGGAACCACGTCATGAAAGTTTTTCTCTTCAGTATTCCGGCCCGGATCTACGGGATTGTCGCCATTGCGACCCTCTCCATCGTGATCTTGTCCGAGATCCTTCTTTCCACCTCCATGACCAATGCCTATGCCATGCGCGAACGGCACCTGAGCGATGTCACCGACACCGCGATCAGCGTGCTGGCCGCGCTTGAGCAGGAGGTCGCCGCGGGTCAGATGACGCGCGCGCAAGCCCAGGCCGAGGGGGTGCGCCGGCTCGACGGGCTGCGCTACGACGGCAACGGGTATTTCTACGCCTTCAATTCCGACGGCGTGGTGGTGGCCCATCCGATGTCGCCCGACTGGGTCGGCCAGAACAAGATGAGCTACAAGGACCATTACGGCACCGCCTTCTTCCAGGAGATGCTCAAGATCGCCAGCCGCGACGGGGCGGGCGCGCTGCGCTATTACTTCGCCAATCCGGGCACCAACGTGGTCGAGGAGAAGATCGGCTTCGTCAAGACCTTCCCGGCCTGGGGCTGGGTCATCGGCACCGGCTCCTATGTGTCGGACATCGAGGCGGCGCTGGCGCATCTGCGTCAGGTCAGCATGATCTTGCTGGGCGTGGCGGCGACGGCGCTGCTGGTCCTGTCCACCATCCTTGCGCGCAGCGTGACCGGGCCCATCTCGGCCATCGGCAAGCGCATGGAGGACATGACCAACGGTGACACCGAAACCCCCGTGCCGCATGCGACGGCGCGCAGCGAGGTGGGCACGATGGCGCGCGCGCTTGAGGTGTTCCGCCAGGCGCTGGTCGAGAAGACCGCGCTCGAGGCGGCGCGGGCCGAAAAGGAGGCCGAGTTGCAGCGCGCCCAGGAAGAGGCCCGCGAACGCGACGCGGCGCTGCGCGCGCGCGAGCTGGAGGCCGAGCGCGCGGCGATGCAACGCGAGGAGGCCGAGCGCGCCGAGAAAGAGGCCCAGCGCCGCCGCGAGGAGGCCGCGCGCGAGGCTCAGATGCGCGAACAGGAGCATCTGGTGAACACGCTGGCCCAGGGGCTGGCCGCGATCTCGGAAGGGGATCTGACCGTGCAGATCGACGAAGATTTCCCGCCGGCCTATGAAAAGCTGCGCCATGACTTCAACGCGGCGGTGTCCAAGATCGCCGGGCTTGCGACCTCGATCGTGGAAAGCGCGCGCACCATCGAGGGCGAGGCGCAGGTGCTCAGCAATGCCTCCGAGGAGCTGGGCCGGCGCACCGAAGCCCAGGCCGCTTCGCTTGAGGAAACGGCCGCCGCCATGAACCAGATGGCCGCAGCGGTCACCTCGTCGGTCGAAGGCACGCGCGACGCTGCGCGTTCGGTCGAGATGGCGCTGGCAACCACGGGCGCCGGGCGCAACGTGGTGCGCGACACGGTGCAGGCCATGCACGACATCGCCAAGAGCTCGGAGATGATCTCGAAGATCACCAGCGTGATCGACGACATTGCCTTCCAGACCAACCTGTTGGCGCTGAACGCGGGCGTCGAGGCGGCGCGGGCCGGCGAGACCGGGCGCGGCTTTGCGGTCGTGGCCTCGGAGGTGCGCGCACTGGCGCAGCGCTCCTCGGAGGCGGCCAAGGAGATTGCCGAGCTGATCGAGACCTCGTCGAAACAGGTCGGCGCGGGCGTGCAACTGGCCAGCAAGTCCGACACCGCGCTGGGCGAGATCGAGGCGCTGGTGGGCGATCTCGACAAGTTGCTCAAGTCGATCTCGACCTCGGCCTCGGAGCAATCCGTCGGCATCAACGAGGTGACGACGGCGGTCAACCAGCTCGATCAGGTGACCCAGCGCAATGCCGCGATGTTCGAGGAAAACTCGGCCGCCAGCCAGGGTCTGCTGACCGAAGCGCAGACGCTGCGCGAGCTGAGCTCGGTCTTCCGCGTGACGCGCGAGGAACCGCTGGCCCGCGCCTCGGGCTGGTAAGCGGGCGCGGCCCTGCTCTGATCCGGTCGTTCCAGCACGGCCCCGCGGCTTCTGGAACGCGGGGCCGTTTTCCGTGAAAGGGCGCATTTGGGGGGGCGTGTGATTCGCGGACTGCGGTCGGCGAAACCGCCCGTGTCCGCGCGCGCCCGGCCCGAAATGTCCCGATGAGGGCCGCCGCCGGTGCGGGGCCCGCCGATCAGGGCCGCGCTCAAGCCATTGTGAGCGGCCCCTCTGCTCAGCCCAAGGGCAGGGCACCACGAAAATCTGCGGGGGGGGGAGTGGTACCGCCTCCCCGGCTCGAACGGGGGACCCCCAGATCCACAATCTGGTGCTCTAACCAACTGAGCTAAGGCGGCACTGCGCGTTCGTCTAACGTCGCCGCGCGGGGATTGCAAGGGGGGCGCGTGCAGTTCCGTGCCGGTTTCCGCATCCCGCCGCCGCTGTCCCCGTCCGGCCCCCGTCTGGCCCCTGCCGGGCGTCGTGCGGGCGTCGTGCGGGGCGCCGGAAAGCGCGCCAATGGGGGGCGGGGGCGCGCGGGGCCGGCCCTGGCGGCGGGCGCTGGCGTCTTGCAGGCCATCCCGGGCGGCATTGCGGCAAAATGTCCCGGCGACCTCTTGACCTTTTCGGTTGGAAGACCCCATGTGTGGGGAAGAAGCGATGCGCAATCGCGCGACAGACGCGAAAGGACTTGCAAGATGACGTTTACTCTTCCCGATCTTCCTTATGCCCACGATGCCCTGGCCCCCCTGGGCATGTCCGCAGAGACGCTGGAATTTCACCACGACCTGCACCACAAGGCCTATGTCGACAACGGCAACAAGCTGATCGCCGGCACCGAATGGGAGGGCAAGGCGCTCGAGGATATCGTGCGCGGCACCTACCAGGCCGGCGCGGTCGCCCAATCGGGCATCTTCAACAACGCCAGCCAGCACTGGAACCACAACCTGTTCTGGGAGGTGATGGGTCCGGCCGGCAAGACCATGCCGGGCGAGCTGGAAAAGGCGCTGATCGAGAGCTTCGGCTCGGTCGAGAAATTCAAGGAGGACTTCGCCGCCGCCGGTGCCGCGCAATTCGGCTCGGGCTGGTGCTGGCTGGTGAAGGACACCGATGGCGCGCTCAAGGTCACCAAGACCGAGAACGGCGTGAACCCGCTGTGCTTCGGGCAGACCGCGCTTCTGGGCTGCGACGTCTGGGAGCACAGCTATTACATCGACTTCCGCAACAAGCGGCCGGCCTATCTGGCCAACTTCCTGGACAAGCTGGTCAACTGGGAGGCCGTCGCCGCGCGTCTGTGATCTGACTTTTTCGACTGAACTGTAGGGCCTGAAAACGAAAGGGCCGGATGCCGACGGGTGTCCGGCCCTTTCCCTTTGGGGCGGCGGGCGCGCCGTTGCCCCTTTCCAGGAAGCTGCCCCTTTCCAAGCCGCGCGCAAGGCGGCACATTCGCCGCCGTTCCATTCCGCTTCCGAGGCCAACATGACCCAGACCAAGGCCGGCCTTCTGTCCCTGATCGCGGCCTGCACGATCTGGGGGCTGTCGCCGCTGTTCTACCATGCGCTGGCGCCCGTGGCCCCGGTCGAGATCCTGGCGCATCGCACGCTGTGGTCGCTGGTCTTTCTGGGCGCGGTGGTGCTGGCCACGGGGCGCGGGCGGCTTCTGTCGCAGGCGTTGCGCGCGCATTTCGGGCTGATCGCGGGGGCGGCGGTGGCGATCTCGGTCAACTGGCTGGTGTTCATCTCTTCGGTGCAGATGGACCGCGCGACCGAGGCGTCGCTGGGGTATTTCGTCTTTCCGCTGGTGGCGGTGGCGCTGGGCCGGCTGTTTCTGGGCGAGCAGCTGGGGCGGCTTCAGGCCGTGGCCGTGGGGTTGGCGGCGGCGGCGGTGGGCCTTCTGTCCTGGGGGCTGGGGGCGGCGCCCTGGATCGCGCTGGCGCTGGGCCTGAGCTTTGGTCTCTATGGTCTTCTCAAGAAGCGCTTGCCGGTGCCGGGGGTGGTGTCGGTCCTGGCCGAGGTGGTGATCCTGGCCCCGCTGGCGGTGGCGGCGCTGGTGGCCCTGCACGGCGGGTTCTGGGCGATGGCGCGGCCGGTGGGGATCTTCGGGCACGACCTTTGGCTCAGCCTGTTGCTCGTGGCGTCGGGGCCGATCACGGGGGTGCCGCTGCTGCTCTTCTCGCGGGCGACGCAGGCGGTCAGCATGGCCACCGTGGGGCTGGTGCAATATCTCAACCCCACGCTGCAATTCCTGGTGGCGACGCTGGTCTTTGTCGAACCCTTCACGCCCTGGCACGCGCTGGCCTTCGGGATGATCTGGCTGGCGCTGGCGCTTTACACGCTGGCGGCCTGGCGCGGGAATGGTGCGCGCGCCAGGCCGGCTGTGCCGTCTCAGCCCAGCGCGGCGGCCAGCCCGTCCTCCAGCGCCGCGACATCGGGCACGCGGATCAGGTAATCCAGAAGGCTGGCATCGGCGAAACCCTCGCCGATCATCTGCTGCATCATCAGCATCAGCGGCTTCCAGTAATCTTCCGTATCGAGCAGGAAGATCGGTTTCTCGTGCAGGCCCAGCTGGCGCCAGGTCAGCACCTCGAACAATTCGTCGAGCGAGCCCGCCCCCCCCGGCAGCACCGCAATCGCGTCCGAGTTCATGAACATGACCTTCTTGCGCTCGTGCATGTTCTCGGTGACGACGAAGGTGGTCAGGTCGCGCTTGCCGACCTCGTGGCGGAAGAGATGGGTGGGGATGACGCCGAAGGTCTCGGCCCCGGCCTCCTGGGCGGCGCGCGCGACCTCGCCCATCAGGCCCACGTCGCCGGCGCCATAGACCAGCCGCCAGCCCTTGCGGGCCAGCATCGTGCCGGTGGCGCGGGCGGCTTCGGCATAGGCCGGGCGGGCGCCGTGGCGCGAGCCGCAGTAGACACAGACCGAACGGGTGGGGCGGGGCATGGGGTCTCCTTTTCGGACGGAGCGGGGGCCAGGGCGCGCGGCTCTCTTGAGCGGTGATAGCGGGCTTGATAGGTTCGCTCAAGGGCGCCGGTCCGAAGGCCGGTCTGCCGCGGCATCAATGCCGGAATTGCCCGGAATGCGGGCCGACGCGGTTTCGGAACGATCGCCGGGGCGCCGCCGAACGGGCGCGGACATTGATGTCGAGGACCGCGAAGGCGATGCAGGACGATCCGCATCACGACACGGCCGCAGGGCCGGCAGATCCCGCAGGGCCGGGCGCGGCGCGGCGCGCGGGGAACATGGCGCTGGGGGCGTCGGCGGCGGTGATGCTGCTGGCGGGGCTGGCCGCATTCCTGAGCCTGAACAGCGCGCCCACGCCCGAAGCGCAGACCCCGCCGCAAGCGCCGCCGGGGGCGGGAGGGGGCGCTGAAGTCACCCCGCCCGAGGCGCGCTCCGAGTCCTCCACACCGCAGGCGCCGCGCCCGGCCGAGACCGCGCCGGCCCCGGCGCAAGCGGTGGCGCCGGACCCGGCCACGCTTGCAGAACGCGCGGATGGTCCCGACGCGGCGGCGGTGACCGGCATGGCCGATGGCCGGACCCCCGATGCGTGGGGCGACGATTCGGCGGGGTTTGACCTTCTGCGCGCCGAAGGCCCTTCGGTGGTGGTGGCCGGTCATGCCCCGCCTGCCGCCGAGGTCGAGATCGTCGTGGACGGCCTGCCCGTCGGGCGCAGCCGCGCCGGGGCGGATGGCGCCTTTGCGCTGGTGCTGGATCTGCCCGAAGCCGACCGGCCGCGCGTGATCGGGCTGCGGGCTGCGGATGACGCCGGTGCGCTGCGCCCGGCCGGTGAAACGCTGGTCCTGCTGCCGTCGGTCCGCCCCGAGCGAGAGCTGTCCCCCGGTGCGACCGGTCAGATCACGCCCGAAGCGGTGGCGGAGCACGGCGACACCGCCGCTGCGCCGTCGGCCGAGGTGGAGATCGCGGCAGCGCCCGCCGGCGCCGCCGAAGCCGATCCCGCGCCCGTTCCGACGCCGCCCGCCGCGGCCGAGGCCGACCGCCCGCGCGCGTTCTTCGCGTCGGACCCGGCGCGGCGCGTCCTGGTGCTGGGCGCCGAAGGGCCAAGGCTGATGCAGCCCGCCGCGCCGGTGCCTGCGGGGATGCTGGTGCTGGATACGCTGACCCAGGCGGATCAGTCCGTGATCCTGTCGGGCCGGGCGGGGCCGCGGATCGGGCAGGTCGTCGTCTATCTGGACGGCGCCTATGCCGCGCATGTGCCGACCGGCCGCGAGGGGCGGTTCCGCGTGCGGCTGGAGAACGTGACCGCGGGGCGGGCGCTTTTGCGCCTTGAGGGGCTCGAGGGCGCGCCGCAGGGGCTGCGCCTGTCGCGCGACCCCGAAGACGGTGCGGCCCGCGTGCTGGCGCGGATCGAGGTCGAATATCTGCGCATGCCGGAACGGGACATGCCGGAACGGGACATGCGGGGCGTCGCCGCCTCCTCCGCTCCCGCGCCGGCCGGCGACGATACGGCCGTGGCGTCCGCCCTGCCGGGCGAGGGGGGGCAGACCGGCGCCCGGCCCGCGCCGATCGCGGTCAGCGCGGCGGATGGCGTGTCGGTGCAGCGCGTCACCATCGCCTCGGGGGCGACGCTCTGGGCGATTTCGCGCCGGGCCTATGGGCGCGGCATTCTCTATACCCGGATCTTCGAGGCCAACCGCGCCCAGATCCGCGACCCCGACCTGATCTACCCCGGCCAGGTCTTCGTGGTGCCGCGCTAGGCCCACCCTGTCCCCCCGCGCGCGCACTGCGGGCCATGAAAAAGGCCGCCCCCAAGGGGGACGGCCCATCGGTCGCAGACGAAGGGAAGGCTTACATTTCCTCGGGCAGCGGCGTCGTCATCGTGCGCGGCGGCAGCGTCGGATGCACGACCTGCGGCTGTTCGCCCGTCAGCGCGCCCAGGAAGGCCACGATGTCGTCGATCTGCTCTTCGGACAATTCCGCGCCCAGCTGCGAGTTGGCCATGATCGCCACCGCCTGCTTGAGATCCCAGACCTTGCCCGAGTGGAAATAGGGCGCGGTCAGCGCGATGTTGCGCAGCGGCGCGGCGCGGAAGACGTAATCGTCATCGGCCGTTTCGGTGACGGCAAAGCGGCCCTTGTCGCCTTCGGGCAGGATGTCGGCGCCGGGTTTCTCGACCACGCCGAAGGGGTAATAGCCCTGGCCGCCGACGTTGATGCCGGCGTGGCAGGCCACGCAGCCGGTGTCGATGAACAGCGCCAGGCCGCGTTTCTCCTGATCGCTCATGGCGCCGTCATTGCCCATCAGGAACTGGTCGAACTTGGCGTTGGGGGTGATCAGCGTGGCCTCGAAGGCTTCGACCGCCAGCGCGAAATTGTCGAAGGTGATCGGGTTTTCCTCGCCGGGGAAGGCGGCGTCAAAGGCCTCGACATAGCCGGGCATGGATTCGAGCGTGGCCACCACGCGGTCGGGGGTGTTGTTCATCTCGACCCCGGCCTGGACCGGGCCCTTGGCCTGCGCGGCCAGATCCGGGGCGCGGCCGTCCCAGAACTGGGCGATGTTGAAGACCGCGTTCAGCATGGTGGGGGCGTTGCGCGGCCCCTTCTGCCAGCCGTGCCCGATCGAGGTTTCCAGACCGTCCACGCCGCCCAGCCCGATGTTGTGGCACGATTGGCACGAGAACAGACCCGAACGCGACATGCGCGGATCGAAGAAGAGCATGGCGCCCAGATCGACGCGATCGCGCGAGATCACGTTGTTTTCCAGGGTCGGCGCGGCCAGAGGGATGGTTTCGAACAGCTCGCGGGCCTGCTCGCGCAGGGCGGCGTCATCGGCCAGCGCGGGCGCCGCCACGACCAGCGCGGCAGCGGCAAGGGAGAATTTCGCGGAGGACATCGGAGGCTCCTGTTGGCAAGATTGTAGAATCTTTCTAACTCACAATTGCGTGAGACGATTTGATCTGGATCAGGGCGACTCGAAGATTCATCTTTCGCTTATGATTGCCCGCGACGCTCGGTTCCGCTTGACCCCGGCGCGGCGGCGCGCAGTCTACCGCGTGCGGGGGCGCAACAGGCGGGAACGCCCCGCAGCAATGGACGGATCTGGGAAGGACGGCGGAGCATGGCGCTCGAGGATGCACGACATCAGGTGGACATGGCCTTTGCACGACCGGAGGCCGGCGGCAATCGCGGCCCGGTCTTCGAGAACACCTTTGCAGGGGCGACCTCGTTCCTGCGCCGGCGCTACAGCAAGGATCTGACCGGGGTGGACCTGGCGGTTCTGGGTGTGCCGTTCGATCAGGCGGTGACCAACCGGCCCGGCACCCGTTTCGGGCCGCGCGCCATCCGCGAGGCCAGCGCCCTTCAGGCGCCCGATGCGCCCTATGGCTGGGGCTTCGACCCGACCGAGGTGCTGGAGATCGTCGACACCGGCGATCTGGCCTTCGATTACGCCGATCTGGGGGCCTTTCCGGGCACGCTTCAGGCCCGCGTGGCCGAGATCCTGCGCGCGGGCGCGGGGACGCTGGTGCTGGGCGGGGATCATTTCGTGACGCTGCCGATCCTGCGCGCGCATGCCGAAGCGCTGGGCGCGCCGCTGGCCCTGATCCATTTCGACGCCCACACCGACACCTGGGCCGACGACAACCCCGCCCGGATCGACCACGGCACCTTCCTTTACAAGGCCATTCGCGAAGGCGTCGTGGACCCCGCCGCCACGGTTTCGGTGGGTATCCGCACCGACAATCCCGATACGATGGGGGTGACCATCGTCGATGCCCCGGCCGTGCATCGGATCTCGCCCGAGACCGTCGCGCAGGAGATCATCGAGGTGGTGGGCGCGCGCCCGTGCTACCTGAGCTTTGACATCGACTGTCTGGACCCCGCCTTTGCGCCGGGCACGGGCACGCCGGTCTGGGGGGGGCTCGCCTCGTGGCAGGCGGCGCAGATCCTGAAGGACCTGCGCGGCGTCAACCTTCTGGGCGGCGATGTGGTCGAGGTGTCCCCGCCCTATGACACCACCGGCGCCACCGCCATCGCCGGGGCACATGTCGCGGTGGAAATCGCCTGTCTTTACGCCGCCACGCGACGGGCCGCCCCTTGACCGGGGCGCCGTCTCGCGCCACATCGCGGAGATGCTTCCCGAAGACCGCCTTGACCAGATCCTTCAGCGCTTCGAATTCCTCGAGGCCGCGCTTGCGCAGGGCGCAGACCCGGCGCAGATCGTCCGTTTCAGCCGCGAATATTCCGAGCTGAAGCCTGTCGTCGCGCAGATTGCGGCCTGGCGGCAGGGGCAGGCGGATCTGGCCGAGGCCGCGGGCTGGCTGGCCGACCCCGAGATGCGCGCGCTGGCCGCCGAGGAGATCGCGCGGCTCAAGGCGGGGATGCCCGCGCTCGAGGAGGGGTTGCGCCTGGCGCTGCTGCCGCGCGACGCCGCCGATGCGCGCCCCGCGATCCTGGAGATCCGCCCCGGCACCGGGGGCGAGGAGGCCGCGCTGTTCGCGGGCGATCTGTTGCGCATGTATCAGCGCCATGCCGAGGCCCAGGGCTGGGGCTTCGAGGTGATGGCGCTGACCGAATCGGAATTGGGCGGTGTGCGCGAGGCGGTGGTGCGGATCGTGGGCGAGGGGGTCTTTGCCCGGCTCAAATACGAATCCGGCGTGCATCGCGTCCAGCGCGTCCCCGAAACCGAGGCCGGCGGGCGCATCCATACTTCGGCGGCGACGGTCGCGGTCCTGCCCGAGGCCGACGAGGTCGACATCGACATCCCCGCCTCGGATATCCGCATCGACACGATGCGCGCCAGCGGCGCCGGCGGCCAGCACGTCAACACGACCGATTCGGCGGTGCGCATCACCCACCTTCCCACGGGGATCGTGGTCACCAGCTCCGAGAAGTCCCAGCACCAGAACCGCGCCAATGCGCTGGCGGTGCTGCGCGCGCGGCTCTACGAGATCGAGCGCGACCGCGCCGCGACCGAACGCGCCGCCGACCGGCGCGCGCAGGTGGGTTCGGGCGATCGCTCGGAACGCATCCGCACCTATAATTTCCCGCAAGGCCGGATGACCGACCACCGCATCAATCTGACGCTCTATGCGCTGGGCCAGATCATGGAGGGCGATCTGGGCGCGGTGATCGACGCGCTGGTGGCGCATGACCAGGCGGCGAAGCTGGCGCAGATGGAGGGGGTGGGGTGACGGCCGCCGCGCGCGCGGCGCTGGGCGAGGCGCCTCATGTCGATGCCGCGCTGCGGGCGGGGCGGGCCTTTCTCGAGGCGCAGGGCATCGAAGGGGCGGCGCGCGATGCCCGCCGGCTGATGGCGCATGTGCTGGGGCTTTCGCCCGATCGGATGACGCTGCATCTGGCCGATCCGCTGGGCGCCGAGCCGCGCGCGGGATTTGCCGATCTGCTGGCCCGCCGCGCCGCGCACGAGCCGGTGGCCCAGATCACCGGCCGGCGCGAATTCTGGGGGCGCAGCTTTCGCGTCACCCGCGCCACGCTCGACCCGCGCCCCGAGACGGAAACCCTTGTCGAACAGGCCCTTGCTGCACCTTTTGCGCGTGTTCTCGATCTGGGCACCGGCACCGGCTGCATCTTGCTCAGCTGTCTGGCCGAACGGCGCGCGGCGCAGGGGGTGGGGGTTGACCTCTCGCCCGAGGCGCTTGCGGTGGCGCGCGCCAATGCCGCCGATCTGGGGTTGACGGCGCGGGTGGATCTGCGCTGCTCGGACTGGTTCGCCGCGGTCGAGGGGCGCTTTGATCTGATCGTGTCGAACCCGCCCTATATCGCCGCCGACGAGATGGCGGCGCTTGCGCCCGAGGTGCGCGATTGGGAGCCGCATCTGGCGCTGAGCCCTGGCGGCGACGGGCTGGCGGCCTATCGCGCGATCCTGTCGGGGGTGGGGCCGCATCTGGCGCCGGGGGGGCGGCTCTTGCTCGAGATCGGCTGGCAGCAGGGCGCGGCGGTCGCGGCGCTGGCGCAGGCGGCGGGGCTGCGCGATGTCCGCGTCCTGCCCGATCTGGACGGGCGCGACCGGGTGGTGGCGGCGCAGGCGCCGGGCTGACCTCCCCCCCCCTCAGGCTTTCGTGGAGCGGCGTTCGCGGATCGGCGTTCGCGGATCGGCTTTCGTGGGGCGGCGTTGGGGCACGGGCCTTGGGGGCGTTGCCGGCCCCAGGGTGCGACACAGCGCCGATAATGGCCCCGATCGCGCGGAAATTAAGGATTTGTGCTTGTCACTCTGGCAGTGTCATGCTTAGAGAAGCGCGTGAGTGGCGAAGATGCATTCCCCCCTCACAGGCAGCATTCCACCGCAGGTTCGGATCTTCGTGGACGCAAGAGGCGTCCCGTGACGGCCAGAGCCATGACCGCCAGAGCCCTTCGGGCATCCAACACACGAAAGCTCATGAGATCATCCAAATCCCGCTCGCGGTCGAAATCGAACCGGCAACGCTCGATCGGTAACATCGTCAACCGGGTTTTTGACAGCTCGGGGCCCGAGGGCAAGGTGCGCGGCACCCCCCAGCAGATCATCGACAAGTATCTTGCGCTGGCGCGGGATGCGCAGCTGTCCAACGACCGCGTGGCCGAACAGAATTTCCTTCAGCACGCCGAGCATTACACGCGGATGCTGGGCGAGGCGCAGCGCGAGTTGGCCCGCGAGCAGGAAAACCGCCAGGGCGGCAATGGCCACAATCAGGGCCAGAATGCCGGGAACCAGAATTCGGGAAATCAGGGGGCAGGCGCCGCCACCCAGAACCCGCAGGCCCACAACCCGCAGGCCCACAACCCGCAGGCCCAGAATGCCCCCGCTCAGAACGCCCCGGCGCAATTCGGTGGGGCGGCCTCGGGGCCGGCCGGTGCCCGCGGGGCCGAGGAGGCCCCTCGCCGCGAGGGATTCGGCGAGGCGCGGTTCATGCCCGCCTTCCTGTCGGTCGAACCGGGCGAGGATGATGGCCCCGGTCTGGTCGAGACGCCGGAAGCCCGGCTTGAGGCCGATCTGTCGGTGACCGAGGGCGCCCCGTCCGAAGGGGGGGGCGCGGCCGCCGAGGACGGGACCGCGCCCGCGCGCCGCGAGAGCACGCGCAGCCGCCGGACCCGCAGCCCGCGGGCGGACGAAGGGGCGGACGAAGCCCCGGCGAAACGCCCGCGCGCGCCGCGCAAGCCGCGCAGCCCCAAGCCCGCCGAGGGTGAGGCCAAGTCCGAGACCGCGCCGGCCGGGCCCAAGTCCGACGGCTCTGCCGCGGCGGGTTGAGCGCGCAAGGGGCGCGTCCCTCGGGACGCAGATCCCGCCAAGGTCCGATCCTGCCAGGGTTCGGATATGGCGGCCGCCTCCGTCGATGGGGATCGCAATCCGGTTGAAAGGGGTCTCTTCGGAGGCCCCTTTTTTGCGTTTTGCGTTTTGCGTTTTGCGGATGGGGATATCGCCGCCCGGCCCGGTTAGGGCGTGCTTTGAAGGGTCTTGGAGGTGCCGGCCTCTTGGGCGCCGGTCATCGGTGTGCCGGGTTCTTGGGGGGGGGTCTGGTGGGGCGGGCCCTGTGGCTTTTCGGGCCTCAGCAGGGGCTGCGCGTGGCCGCCCAGGCGCGGGCAAGGGCGCAGAAGCCTTCGAGGTCGATCTCCTCGGCGCGGGCGGTGGGGGCAAGGCCTGCGCTGTCCAGAAGCGCCTCGGCGCCGCCGGGGATATGCTGGGAAATGCCCTTGAGGGCCGCGCGCAGCATCTTGCGGCGCTGGTTGAAGCCCGCGGCCACCACCGTTTCGAGCGCCCTGGGGTCGGCCGGGAAGCGGGGCGCGGGCAGCGCCTTGAGATGCACCACCGCCGAATGGACCTTGGGGGCGGGCACGAAGGCTTCGGGCGGCAGGGTCATCACCATGCGCGCCTCGGTCCGCCATTGCGAGAGGATCGCCAGCCGGCCATAGGCGCCCGAGCCGGGGCGGGCGGTGATGCGCTGGGCGACCTCCTTCTGGAACATCAGGGTCAGGCTGTCCCAGAAGGGCGGCCAGTCGGGCGGGGTCAGCCAGCGGATCAGCAGTTCGGTGCCGACGTTGTAGGGCAGGTTGGCCACGACGCGGATCGGGGCGTCGAGATGGGCGCGCGGGTCGATCTCGAGGGCGTCGGCGTTCAGCACCTCGAGGCGGCCGGGATAGCGCGCGGCGATCTCGGCCAGTGCGGGCAGGCAGCGGGCGTCCTTTTCGATGGCCAGGACGCGGCGGGCGCCCTCGGCCAGAAGGCCGCGGGTGAGGCCGCCGGGGCCGGGGCCGACCTCGAGCACATCCGCGCCGCCGAGATCGCCCGCCGCGCGCGCGATGCGGGCCGTCAGGTTCAGGTCGAGCAGGAAGTTCTGCCCCAGCGCCTTGCGCGCGCGCAGATCGTGGGTGGCGATCACCTCGCGCAGGGGGGGCAAACCGTCGATCGTGGCCATCAGAGGGATCCTTTCGCGGGCGGCTTTAGCATGCCGGACGGTCGGGGGGAATGCGCTGCACCAGAGCGTGCCGGCTGCGGGGCCTTCCGCGGGTCGGGCGCGGGGAGGGGGGGAGCGGGCGGGCGCCCCATCGAGGGGCGCCCGCCCGCCGGGGCCTGTCAGCCCCGCGGCCCTGGTCTGCCCGATCGCTCCTGCCCGAGGCTGCGATTCGGCGGGAATGGGGCGGGGCGGCGGCTGTCCCGCGGTCCCCGCAGACATGTTGACCGCCGCCCAGGCGCGCGGGCTGCGCGCGGCTGCCCCGGCCGCTCGCCTGCGCGCACGCAGGCGCGCTGCGCGGCGGCCGCGCGTGGGGGCGCCTCTTGTCCGGCCGGCCGGGCCCGCCGCGGACGGGGCGGGGCAGTCCCCTGTCGGGGTGGGGTGCGAATCCCCTCTCGCCCTGCGCGAGGCGATTGCCTATAACCGACCCGGACCAGGACAGGAGCACCCCCATGCCCGCAGAGCTTTCCCCGATTGACAAGGCCAAGTTCGCTGCCGCGCGCCGTGCGGTGGAATATGTCGAGGACGGCATGCGGCTGGGGCTGGGCACCGGGTCGACGGCGGCCTGGATGGTGCGGCTTCTGGGCGAGATGGTGCGCGAGGAGGGGTTGCGCATCACCGGCGTTCCGACCTCGACCCGGACGGCGGATCTGGCGCGCGAGGTGGGGATCACCGTCATCGGGCTGGACGAGGCCAAATGGCTGGATCTGACCATCGACGGCGCCGATGAATTCGACCCGCAGCTGAACCTGATCAAGGGCGGCGGCGGCGCGCTCTTGCAGGAAAAGATCGTGGCCACGGCCTCGGATCAGATGATCGTGATCGCCGATGCGGCCAAGGAAGTGGCGCAGCTGGGCGCCTTTCCGCTGCCGGTCGAGGTGATCCCCTTCGGCTGGCAGACCTCGCGCGCGCTGATCGAGGAAACGCTGGTGTCGCTGGACGTTCTGGGGCGCGAGACCACCTTGCGCATGAACGGCGAGCGGCCTTTCGTCACCGACGAGGGCAATTACATCGTGGACCTTCATCTGAACCGCATCGGCAATGCCCGGCAGCTTGCGCTGGTGTTGAACCAGATCCCCGGCGTGGTTGAAAACGGGCTGTTCATCGATATCTGCGATGTGGTGATCGTGGGGCAGGGCGACGGGCGCGTCGAGATCCGCGACATCAACCAGGGCACGGTGCAGCACGACCGGATCGATTTTCTCGAGACCGAGAACCTGTTCACCGACCTGGGCGACTGACGCGAACCCCGCGCGCCGGCCGCCCCGCGCTGGCCGGCCGATCTGCGGGGGGACGCGAAGGAGAAGACATGTTCGACGTGGATCTGTTCGTCATCGGCGGCGGCTCGGGCGGGGTGCGCGCGGCGCGGATCGCTGCGGGCCATGGCGCCAAGGTTGCGCTGGCCGAGGAAAGCCGGATGGGCGGCACCTGCGTCATCCGCGGCTGCGTGCCCAAGAAGCTGATGGTCTTTGCCTCGGGCTATCCCGCCGCCTTCGAGGATGCGGCGCATTACGGCTGGCAGGTTTCGGCCGGCGATTTCGACTGGGGGCAGTTCCGGGCCCGGCTGGGGGCAGAGCTTGACCGGCTCGAGGGGCTCTATCGCGCGGGGCTGGTCAATGCGGGCGTCACCGTCCATGACAGCCGCGCCACGCTGGTTGACCCGCATACCGTGCGGCTGGCGGACGGGACGGAGTTGCGCGCGCGCCATATCCTGATCGCCACCGGCGGGCGGCCCTTCGTGCCCGACTTTCCGGGCCGCGAACATGTGCTGGTGTCGGACGATATCTTCAACCTCGAGCGGCTGCCCGAAAGCGTGCTGATCGTGGGCGGTGGCTTCATCGCCTGCGAATTCGCCTGCATCCTTCAGGGCCTGGGCGTCGAGGTGACGCAATATTACCGCGGCGCGCAGATCCTGCGCGGGTTCGACGACGAGGCGCGCGGCCATGTCGCCGAGCTGATGCAGGAGGCGGGCATCCGGCTGCATGTGGGCTGCGATGTCGAGGCGATCGAGCCCCGCGACGGCGGCTATCTGGTGCGCGGCCGCGACGGGTCGGAACGGGTCTTCGGTGCGGTGCTCTATGCCACGGGGCGGGTGCCCAACACCGACGGGCTGGGCCTTGAGGCGGCGGGGATCACGCCGGGCCGGCGCGGCGAGGTGCCGGTCGATGAATGGTCGCAGACCGTGGTGCCTTCGATCCATGCGGTGGGCGACGTGACCGACCGCATCGCGCTGACGCCGGTGGCGATCCGCGAGGGGCATGCCTTTGCCGACACGCTGTTTGGCAACATGCCGCGGACGGTCGATCACGGGCTGGTGGCGGCGGCGGTCTTCACCCAGCCCTGCGAGCTGGGCGCGGTGGGCCTGACCGAGGAAGCCGCGCGCGAGAAGGGGCCGATCCATGTCTATCAGGCCGCCTTCCGGCCGATGCGGCAGAGCTTTGCCGGACGGTCGATGCGGGTGATGATGAAGCTGGTCGTCTGTGCGCAGACTGACCGGGTGCTGGGCTGTCACATCGTGGCCCCCGAGGCGGGCGAGATGATCCAGCTGGCTGCGGTGGCGATTGGCATGGGCGCGACCAAGGCGGATTTCGACCGCACCTGCGCGGTCCATCCGACCATGGCCGAAGAGCTTGTCACCATGAGAAATCCTGTGCGAACGGCTTGAAATCGGGGGCAATGCGCCCAAGTCCGGTGAGAGCCCGAACGAAGTTAGACGAGAGGACGGCATGAGCAACGGTGGCCCCTGGGGGGGAGGCAACGACGAGGACCCGCGCGACGGGCGCCGCAACGACGGCCCGCGGCGGCCGGGCGAGGCGCCGCCGATCCCCGAGATCGAGGAGATCATGAAGAAGGGCTCGGAGCAATTGCGCGTCCTGATGGGCGGGCGCGGCGGCCCGTCCGGGCCGGGCGGCGGCGGCCGTCGCGGCGGCAAGGGGGCGGCGCCCGCGGGCGGCGGCTTCTCGCGCGGGGGGGTGGCGCTGGGCCTTCTGGCGCTGGTCGCCGGCTGGGTCTATCTGTCGCTTTACACCGTGCGCACCGAGGAACGCTCGGTCGAGCTGATGTTCGGCCGTTTCGTCGGTGTGGGCGAGCCGGGTCTGAACTTTGCCCCCTGGCCGGTGGTCAGGGCCGAGCTGGTGCAGCTGTCGGCCGAACGGACCATCGACATCGGCACCGGGCGCATGGGCGCGCAGGACAGCGGCCTGATGCTGACCCGCGACCAGAACATCGTGGATATCGAATTCCAGGTGGTCTGGAACGTGGCCGACCCGGCCAAGTTTCTGTTCAACCTGGCCGATCCCGAAGGCACGATCCGCGCCGTGGCCGAAAGCGCCATGCGCGACATCATCGCGCGTTCGGAGCTGGCGCCGATCCTCAACCGCGACCGCGGCACGATCGGTCAGGAGCTGAAGGAAGCCGTCCAGAACACGCTCGACAGCTATGATGCCGGGATCAGCGTGATCCGGATCAACTTCGACCGTGCCGACCCTCCGCGCGAGGTGATCGACAGCTTCCGCGAAGTGCAGGCCGCCCAGCAGGAGCGTGACCGGCTCGAGAAGGAAGCCGATGCCTATGCCAACCGGGTTCTGGCCGGGGCGCGCGGGGACGCCGCGCAGCTGGTCGAGAATGCCGAGGCCTATCGCGCGCGCGTCGTGAACGAAGCCGAGGGTGAGGCCAGCCGCTTCAAGGCGGTCTATGACGAATATGTCAAGGCGCCCGAGGTGACGCGGCGACGGATGTATCTGGAAACGATGGAGAAGGTTCTGGGCGACGTGAACAAGGTCATCCTGGACGATGTGACCGGCGAGACGGGCGGCGTGGTGCCCTATCTGCCGCTTGACCAGCTGCGCCCGACGGGCACGGCGCAGAAGGCGGGGGGCAACTGAGATGGCACGTTCGCAATTCCTGGTTCCCGCCGTGGTCGTTCTGGGCGGTCTGGTGCTGAGCGCGATCTACACCGTGGACGAACGCGAAAAGGCGCTGGTCCTCCAGTTCGGCGAGGTCAAGGCCGTCAAGGAAGGCCCCGGCCTGGCGTTCAAGCTGCCGGTGGTGCAGGAGGTCGTCCGCTACGAGGACCGCATCCTGAGCCTGACGACCCCGCCGCTCGAGGTGACGCCGCTCGATGACCGCCGGCTGGTGGTCGACGCCTTCGCGCGCTGGCGCATCATCGACGTGGTGCGCTTCCGTCAGGCGGTCGGCGCGCAGGGCGAGCGGCTGGCGCAGGACCGGCTTCAGAACCTGATCGTCAATGCCATCCGCGAGGTGATGGGGGCGGTGCCTTCGACCGACGTGCTGTCGAACGACCGCACCGTGCTGATGAACCGCATCCGCGATCTGGCCAAGAAGGAAGCCGCGGCGCTGGGCGTCGATGTGATCGACGTGCGGCTGACGCGCACCGATCTGCCTGACCAGAACCTTGCCGCCACCTTCGCGCGGATGCGCGCCGAGCGCGAACGCGAGGCCGCCGACGAGCGGGCGCGGGGTGGCGAGGCCGCGCAGCGGGTGCGGGCGGCGGCCGACCGGACCGTGGTCGAGCTGACCTCCGAGGCCAAGAAACAGGCCGAGGTGATCCGCGGTGAAGCCGATGCCGCGCGGAACAGCATCTATGCCGAAGCCTTTGGCCGCGATCCCGAATTCTTTGCCTTCACCCGCTCGCTGACCGCTTATGAGCGCGCGCTTCAGGCCGGGAATTCGTCGATCGTGATGCGTCCCGACAGCGTCTTCTTCGACTATCTGAAGACGCCCGAGGGGCATGGTGCGCCGGCCCGCTGATCGGACCGGCGCGGGCGCGCGCATGAACCGGCGCGCGCCATGAGCGGGGCGGGGTTGCCCGCGCTGTCGCCGGGGCTGATCGTGGCCGCGCTGGCGGCGGTGCTGATCGTCGAGGGGCTGGTGCTGGCGCTGGCCCCCCGCCAGATCGAGCGGGTGCTGGCGGCGCTGGCCGAGCTGTCGCCCGAGATGCGCCGCAATCTTGGCCTTGTGGCAATGACGATCGGCATCGGCCTTCTGTGGCTGATCCGCTCACCGGGGGTGCCTGAGTGCCCCCCGCTTCGAAAGGCGCGCGTCCCGCGCGCCTTCTTGCGTTTCATTCCTTCGGTGTTTTCAACGGCTTCGGCAGAGATTTGCGCATGATCGGCCACAACTTGCCTGTCACGGGCATGTGACGCGCCGCGAAAGGATGGTTGCCTTGTGCAGAAATCCGGGCAGGGTCATTTATGACGCACCCGCGGCCGCTTGGGCTGCATGCTGCAAACGGAGGTTTGAGCCATGAGGAAGTCGGACCGGACGGTCTCCACGAAAGCCGAAATCGGGAAAGCGCGCGCGCCAGCGGGGGCGGGACCGGGGCTTGCGCGGGCCGGAACCCGTGCCGCCTCGCGGTTGGCGGCGGCGGTCGTCCTGGGGCTGTCGGTCGCCCTGGTCCAGCCCGCGCCGAGCTTTGCCCGCGCCGCCCCCGAGAGCTTTGCCTCGCTGGTCGAACAGGTCAGCCCGGCGGTCGTCAACATCACCACCACGACCATGGTCGCCGCGCCGACGCTGCGCGGGCCGGTGTTCCCGCCCGGTTCGCCCTTCGAGGATCTGTTCCGCGACTTCGGCATGCCCGGCCAGCGCCCCGGCACGCCGCAGCGGTCGAACGCGCTGGGCTCGGGCTTCGTGATCTCGGAAGATGGGTTCATCGTCACCAATAACCACGTGATCGAAGGCGCCGACGAGATCCAGATCGAATTCTTCGGCGGCGACACGCTGCCTGCCAAGGTGGTGGGCACCGATCCCAAGACCGATATCGCCGTGCTCAAGGTCGAGAGCGACAAGCCGCTGTCGCATGTCAGCTTCGGCGACAGCGATCTGGCGCGCGTCGGCGACTGGGTGATGGCGGTCGGCAACCCGCTGGGGCAGGGCTTCTCGGTCAGCGCCGGGATCGTCTCGGCGCGCAACCGCGAGCTGTCGGGCACCTATGACGACTATCTTCAGACCGATGCCGCCATCAACCGCGGCAATTCGGGCGGGCCGCTCTTCAACATGGACGGGCAGGTGATCGGGGTGAACACCGCGATCCTGTCGCCCAATGGCGGCTCGATCGGGATCGGCTTCTCGATGGCGTCGAATGTCGTCTCGAAGGTGGTCGATCAGCTCAAGAAATACGGCGAGACGCGGCGCGGCTGGCTGGGCGTCAAGATCCAGGACATCGGCCCCGACATGGCCGAGGCCATGGGCCTGAGCGCCGGCGCGGGGGCGCTGGTGACCGAGGTGCCCGAGGGGCCGGCGCGCGATGCGGGCGTCGAGGCGGGCGATGTCATCACCGCCTTCGATGGCGGCGAGGTCAAGGATACCCGCGATCTGGTGCGCCGCGTGGCCGATGCGCCGGTGGGCGAGGCCGTGCGGGTGACGGTCCTGCGCGAGGGCAAGTCGAAGACGCTTCTGGTGACGCTGGGCCGGCGCGAGCTGGCCGAGGGCGAGGCGGTTCCCGCCGCCGTGCGCGCGCCGCAGAAGGCCGAGGCCGATATCCTGGGCATGCGCCTGGCGCCGATGACGCCGGAGCTGGCCTCCGAGCTGGGGCTGTCGGCGGGTGCCGAGGGGCTGGTGGTCAAGGACGTGGACCAGAGCACCGACGCCTGGGACAAGGGCCTGCGGCCGGGCGATGTGATCATCGAGGCCGGTCAGCAGCCGGTGGCGGCGCTGGGCGATCTGGAAGCGCGCATCGAGGAGACCCGCGCGGCGGGGCGGCGCTCGATGCTGCTTCTGATCCGCCGCGGTGGCGAGCCGCGCTTTGTCGCGGTGTCGGTGTCCTGATGCCCCCCGCGCGCGGTCCGCGCGTTCGAAACGCGGAAAAGGGCGCCTTCGGGCGCCCTTTTTCATGGGTGGTTTCGTGGGGGGCGTTGGAGGTGCGCGCGTCAGTCGGCGCTGTCCGCCGGGCCCCAGGGCAGAACGCCCAGTTCGCGCGCCGCGCGCAGCGACAGGACCGCGCTGTCGAGACCGCGCGGGCGTTGATAGAGCCGCACAGCCCGCGCGGTCGCGGCGTCCATCGTGCCCGTGGGCGCGCCCGCCAGCAGCCCGCGCACCGCCAGCGCGCGTTGCAGGAGCGTGAGCGTCTCGGGGGTCATGTCTTCGGCGCAGGGCACCTCGAACCACATCCGCGTGCGCTCGGAGACGATGCGCTGATGGGTTTCGGTGCGCCAGCGGGCCGGTGCGGTGATGGTGCCGGTCTTTGGGTCGCGCGTCTCGGGGGTGATCTGGACCTGTTCGGTCACGGTCTCGATATGGGCGGGCAATGTGTCTTCGGCCCAGCATCCTGGCGTGCCTTCGGCCGGGGCGCGGGGGCGGGCCACATCGGCCAGGCTGGTCAGGGGCGCGATGGCGGCATTGGGGGCCACGGGCCGCGTTCCCTGGGCCGCGACGGGCAGGGCCAGCGATGCAAGCGCAAGGCCGGTCATCAGGGCGGAAAGGGGAGATCTGGCGGACATGCGGGGGACAGGGGCCTGCGGGTTCCGGGGGCGATGCGCCCGAGACTAGCCGCACAGGGGGGGCGGCGAAAGGGGCCTTGGCCGCGACGAAAGGGACGCCCGCGGGCCGCGATCACGGGGACGCGACAGGCGGGCGCGTGCGAAGCTCTGGTCAAGCGCGCCCCTTTGGCCTAAGCCTTTGGCCGAGATCGCGCAGGGGGGCGCCTCAACGGCCCGGCGGCTGCGCACAAGGAGGAAAGGAACGCGGAAATGGCCCGTATCACCTATATCGAGCACAATGGAACCGAACATGTCGTGGACGTGCGTCCGGGCTTGACGGTCATGGAAGGCGCGCGCGACAACAATATTCCCGGCATCGACGCCGATTGCGGGGGCGCCTGTGCCTGCTCGACCTGCCATGTCTATGTGGACCCGGCCTGGGTCGACCGTCTTCCCAAGAAGCAGGCGGTCGAGGAAGACATGCTGGACTTTGCCTATCAGCCCGACCCCAAGCGTTCGCGGCTGACCTGTCAGATCAAGGTGACCGACGCCATTGACGGGCTGGTCGTGCATATCCCCGAAAAGCAGATCTGATCCCGCAAATTCCCCGATTGCGACGCAAGGTCGCCTTTGGCCCGCGGGCGGTCGCGCGCGGGCAGGCGGCAGTGGGGGCGCGCGGCAAATGTCGCTGCAAGCGGCGCATCCCCCCTTCCCCCTCTCGGCGGCCGCAGGTCAGGAAAGGACCCAGCATGAGTGCATTCGTTCTGACGGTGAAATGCCCCTCGGGCCGCGGGATCGTGGCGGCCATTTCGGTGTTCCTGAGCGAGCAGGGATGCAATATCACCGACAGTGCGCAATATGACGACCCGATCACGGGCATGTTCTTCATGCGCGTTTCGGTGGTGTCGGAAACGGGCGCAGCCGGCGAGACGCTGCGCACGGCCTTTGCCCCCATCGCCGCGAAATTCGACATGGAATGGGCCATCCACGATGCCGACAAGCGGATGAAAGTCCTGCTGATGGTGTCGAATTTCGGCCATTGTCTCAATGACCTGCTCTATCGCTACCTGATCGGCGCGCTGCCGATCGATCTGGTGGGCGTGGTGTCGAACCACATGACCTATCAGAAGGTCGTGGTGAACCATGACGTGCCCTTCTTCCACATCAAGGTGACCAAGGACACCAAGCCCGAGGCCGAGGCGCGCCTTCTGGCCGCGATCGAGGAGACGGGGGCGGAACTGGTGGTGCTGGCGCGCTACATGCAGGTGCTGTCGGACGAGGTTTGCCGCAAGATGGAAGGGCGGATCATCAACATCCACCATTCCTTCCTGCCGTCCTTCAAGGGCGCCAACCCCTACAAGCAGGCCTATGAGCGCGGCGTGAAGCTGATCGGGGCAACGGCGCATTACGTGACCGCCGATCTGGACGAGGGTCCGATCATCGAGCAGGACACCGTGCGCATCACCCATGCCCAGAGCGCCGAGGATTACGTGAGCCTGGGCCGCGATGTCGAGGCGCAGGTTCTGGCGCGGGCCATCCATGCCCATATCCACCACCGCGTTTTCCTCAATGGAAACAAGACGGTGGTCTTCCCGGCCAGTCCGGGCAGCTATGCCTCCGAGCGCATGGGCTGAACCGTCGCACAGATCCGATGCCGAAGGCCGCGCGGGGGACCGGGCGGCCTTTTTCGTGGCCCGGACGAACAACCCTGAATTTAGCTGTTGACTTTGCGAACGCCCTTGGGTATAAGTCATGCCAAGCTAGGACAGGTCGGCAAGCGGCGCGGGTGCACCCCGCAGCCGCTTTTTTCATGTCCTCCGGTCCATGTCTCCCGTGACGGTCACGGGCCTGAAAGGCGGACATTTACCTGAATGACTGTGACATTCTCCGGCGGGGAAGGGGGCTCGGGCGATCTGATCGCCGAGACCGAGGCAATCTTTCGTGACACCGCGTTCGAACTGGCGGCGGCGCTGCGCGATCTGCGCGCCGGTCCGCCGACCGATGCAAAGGCGGCGGTGCAGGCCGTCCGCGACCTGCGCGCGGCGTTGCAGATGGTGATGGATGAAAGGAACCGCGTTGAAAAGCTTCGCAAGAACATCGCCGGGGACGCCGGAAGCGGGGCGCTTGACCTTGACGCCGCCCGCGATGAGATCGGGCGCCGCCTGGCTTGCCTCCGCCGGGCCGGAGGAGGTTGACGCCTTCCTGTCGGGGCTGAGCGGCAATGCGCTGTTGGCGCTGCCGTGGATGTTCGATTTCTGGGCGCTGCCGCATCAATTGCCGCCCGAGGGCGCCTGGCGGACCTGGGTCATCATGGGGGGGCGGGGGGCGGGCAAGACCCGCGCCGGCGCGGAATGGGTGCGCCGGCAGGTCGAGGGGGCGGGGCCGCGCGATCGGGGGGTGGCGCGGCACCTGGCGTTGGTGGGCGAGACGCTTGACCAGGCGCGCGAGGTGATGGTCTTCGGCGAAAGCGGGATCATTGCCTGCACGCCCCCCGACCGCCGCCCGGTCTGGGAGGCGACGCGGCGCCGGCTGGTCTGGCCCAATGGCGCGGTGGCGCAGGTCTTTTCCGCGCATGATCCCGAAAGCCTGCGCGGGCCTCAGTTCGACGCCGCCTGGGCCGACGAGCTGGCCAAGTGGCGCCGCGCCGAGGAGGCCTGGGACATGCTGCAATTCGCGCTGCGGCTGGGGACGCATCCGCGCCAGGTGGTGACGACGACGCCGCGCAATGTGGCGGTTCTGAAGGCGATGCTGGACAACCCCTCGACCGTGGTCACCCATGCCCCGACCGAGGCCAACCGGGCCTATCTGGCGCAGTCCTTCCTGGATGAGGTGCAGGCGCGCTATGGCGGCACGCGGCTGGGCCGGCAGGAGCTGGAGGGGGTGCTTCTGGAGGACATGGAGGGCGCGCTGTGGAGCACGGCGGGTCTTGAGGCGGCGCGGGTTGCCGATGTGCCCGAACTGGACCGCATCGTCGTGGCGCTGGACCCGGCGGTCAGCGGCGGGCGGCGGTCGGACGAATGCGGGATCGTGGTGGCGGGGGCGGTGACGCGGGGCGATCCGCGCGACTGGCGGGCCTATGTGCTTGAGGATGCCTCGGTGCGCGGCCGCCCCACCGCCTGGGCCGAGGCGGCGATGGCGGCGATGGCGCGTCATGGCGCCGAGCGGCTGGTGGCCGAGGTCAACCAGGGCGGCGATCTGGTCGAGGCGGTGGTGCGACAGGTCGATCCGCTGGTGCCCTTTACCGCGCTGCGGGCCGGGCGCGGCAAGGGGCTGCGCGCCGAGCCGGTGGCCGCGCTCTATGAACAGGGGCGGGTGCATCACCTGCGCGGTCTGGGCGCGCTCGAGGACCAGATGTGCCGGATGACGGCGCAGGGCTATCGCGGATCGGGCAGCCCCGACCGGCTGGACGCGCTGGTCTGGGCGCTGACCGAGCTGATCCTGACGCCCGCGGCGCGGTTCCGCCGCCCGCAGATGCGGACGCTCTGAGCGCCCGTTCCCTTTCGCTTCGACGGGGCCGCCGCGCGGCCCCCATTTTCAGGACGGGCCGGCGGGGACGCCGTTTGCCCGGCGGGCCGGCATGTCCGCGGCAAGGAGATCCGAATGGTGATGGAATTCTTCACGGCAAGGCGGCGCGCCCCCGAGCGGCCGGCCAAGGACGCCCCGGCCGAGGTCAAGGCCTCGGCCACGGGGCGGGTGGTGGCGCTGGCGGCGGGGGCGGGGCGCGCGGTCTGGAGCCCGCGCGACACCGCCAGCCTGATGCGCAACGGCTTTGCGGGCAATCCGGTGGGGTTCCGGTCGGTCCGGCTGATCGCGGAGGCGGCGGCGGCGCTGCCGCTGCTGTGCGCCGATGCCGAGCGGCGCTATGACGTGCATCCGGTGCTGGACCTTCTGCGCCGGCCCAATGCGGGGCAGGGGCGGGCCGAGCTGCTCGAGGCGCTCTATGGCCAGATCCTGCTGTCGGGGAACGGTTATCTGGAGGCGGTGACCGATGCGCCGGGGCTGCCGCGCGAGCTGCATGTGCTGCGCTCGGACCGGATGCGGGTGGTGCCGGGGCAGGACGGCTGGCCGGTGGCCTATGACTATGCCGTGGGCGGGCGCACGCATCGCTTCGACATGACCGGGCATCCCGATCCGATCTGCCATATCCGTGCCTTTCACCCGCAGGACGACCATTACGGCCTGTCGCCCCTTCAGGCGGCGGCGGTGGCGATCGACGTGCACAATGCTGCCAGCGGCTGGTCGAAGGCGCTTCTGGACAATGCCGCGCGGCCCTCGGGGGCGATCGTCTATCGCGGGGCCGACGGGCAGGGCGTGCTGAGCCCCGAGCAATACGACCGGCTGGTCTTCGAGATGGAGACGCATCACCAGGGCGCGCGCAATGCCGGGCGGCCGATGCTGCTTGAGGGGGGGCTGGACTGGAAACCGATGGGGTTCTCGCCTTCGGACATGGAATTCCACGAGACCAAGCTGGCCGCCGCGCGCGAGATCGCCACCGCCTTTGGGGTGCCGCCGATGCTTCTGGGCATTCCGGGCGACGCCACCTACGCCAATTACCAGGAGGCCAACCGCGCCTTCTATCGGCTGACGGTGCTGCCGCTGGCCACGCGGGTGGCGGCGGCGCTGGCGTGGTGGCTGTCCACGCATCTGGGCCAGATTGTCGATCTGCGGCCCGATCTGGACCAGATCCCGGCGCTGGCGTCCGAGCGCGACCAGCTCTGGGCGCGGGTGTCGGAGGCCGCCTTCCTGACGGATGCGGAAAAGCGCAGCCTGTTGGGCCTGCCGCCGCTTGACGAAGGCTGAGGCATGCAGACGGGCGGCTCGCGCTTTCTCAAGGCGCCCTTCGAGGTGCACGAGCAGCGTTTCGAGGCCACCGAGCGGATCATGGCCTTGCAATTCGCGCAGGTGGAAAAGCGGCTCGAGCGGATCGAGGCGATGATCGCCGGGCTGGAGCGGCGGCTGTGGATGGCCGTCTATGGCGTGGTGGCGGTGATCCTGACGCAGGCCGTGCAGGGCATTCTGGAATTCGCGCCTAGGTAGGGAAATCAAGCATGACGGGTGAATACGGGCTGGAACGCAAGTTCTGCCGGACGGAGGGGTCTGTCCGGGTGACCGATGACAAGGTGATCTCGGGCTATGCCAGCCTTTTCGGGCAGGCCGATCAGGGCGGCGATGTGGTCAGCCCCGGCGCCTATGGGGCGGGGCTGGCGCGGCTGGCCGAACGCGGCGGGACGGTCAAGATGCTCTGGCAGCACGACCCCGGCCAGCCCATCGGCGTCTGGGACGAGATCCGCGAGGACGCCCGCGGGCTGTGGGTCAAGGGGCGGCTTCTGCCTGAAATCCCCCGCGCGCGCGAGGCCGCCGCCCTGATCGCGGCCGGCGCGATCGACGGGCTGTCGATCGGCTATCGCACGCGGGTGGCCGAACGCACCGCCAAGGGGCGCCGTCTCGACGAGATCGAGCTGTGGGAGGTGTCGCTGGTCACCTTCCCGATGCTGCCCGAGGCGCGGGTGGCGGGCAAGGCCGGGGCCCTGCCGGCGGCGCCCGATCTGGCCGGGCTGACCCAGGCCCTGAGCGCGGCCGCCCGCGCGCTGGCCGGCCGCTAGGCGTGTTCATTCCCAACATGGAGACGACGATGAAAGAGGAGACGCAGGCGCGGACCGACGAGGGCGGGCCGCAGGACCAGGCGGTCGCGCTGAAGGCCGCGCTGGGTGAATTCGTCAGTGAAGTCAAGAGCTTTCAGGCCGATATCCGGTCCCGGCTGCAACAACAGGAAGACCGCATGAGCATTCTCGATCGCAAGAGCCACATCCCCGGCCGCCCCGCGCTGGCCACCGCCGCCGCCGAGGAGGCGCCCCACCGCAAGGCCTTTGCCGCCTATCTGCGCTCGGGCGATGACGACGGGCTGCGCGGGATCGTCCCCGAGGCCAAGGCGCTGAACACGCAGGTCGCGGCCGAGGGCGGCTATCTGGTCGACCCGCAGACCTCGGAGACGATCCGCGGCGTGCTGATGGCCACCGCCTCGATCCGCCAGATCGCCAATGTGGTCAATGTCGAGGCCAGCTCGTTCGACGTGCTGGTCGATCATACCGAGATGGGCTCGGGCTGGGCGACCGAGACCGCGACCCTGACCGAGACCACGACGCCGCAGATCGACCGCATCTCGATCCCGCTGCACGAGCTTTCGGCGATGCCCAAGGCCAGCCAGCGGCTGCTGGACGACAGCGCCTTTGATATCGAGGGCTGGCTGGCGGCGCGCATCGCCGACCGTTTTGCCCGCGCCGAGGCGGCGGCCTTCGTGTCGGGGGACGGGGTGGACAAGCCCACGGGTTTCCTGACCCATCCCAAGGTGGCCGAGGCCAGCTGGAGCTGGGGGAGCCTGGGTTATGTGGCCACCGGCGCCGATGGCGATTTCGCCGCCGTCAATGCCTCGGATGCGATCGTGGATCTGGTCTATGCGCTGTCGGCCGAATACCGCGCCAACGCCAGCTTCGTGATGAATTCCAAGACCGCCGGCGCCGTGCGCAAGATGAAGGACGCCGACGGGCGCTTCCTGTGGTCGGACGGGCTGGCGGCGGGGGAGCCCGCGCGGCTGATGGGCTATCCGGTGCTGGTGGCCGAGGACATGCCCGACATCGCCTCGGGCACCTATGCGCTGGCGTTCGGTGATTTCGGCTATGGCTACACGATCGCCGAGCGTCCCGACCTGCGGGTGCTGCGCGATCCCTTCTCGGCCAAGCCGCATGTGCTGTTCTATGCCTCCAAGCGCGTGGGCGGGGATGTGAGCGACTTCGCGGCGATCAAGCTGCTGAAATTCGCCACCTCCTGAGCGCAGCCCCGTCCGGAAAGGCGCGCCGTGCTGGTGGCGCGCCTTTCCCCCGGCCCCTGGGGCCGAACCTTTGCGGAGACAGAACATGTTGCTGATCGAGACGGGCAGCGTGGCGACGGCTGCCTTGCCGGTGGCCGAGTTGCGCGATCATCTGCGGCTGGGCACGGGCTTTGCCGATATAGGCGCGCTTGATGCGATGCTTGAGGCCTGCTTGCGCGCCGCGATCGGCGCGATCGAGGGGCGCACGGCCAAGGCGCTGCTTTCGCGGGACTTTCGGCTGACGCTGGACGCCTGGCGCGGGGGGGCGGAGGGCCAGCCGCTGCCCCTTGCGCCGGTCTCGGAGGTGCGCGCGTTCAGCCTTGAGGATGCGGCGGGGACCACGCAGACCGTCGATCCCGCGACCTATCGCCTGGCCGCTGATCTGGCGCGGCCGCGGCTGATCGGGCGCGGGGCGGGGGGGCTGCCGGCGATCCCCGCCGACGGGCGCGCGGTGATCGAATTCACCGCCGGTTTCGGGCCCGACTGGCCGTCGGTGCCGGTCGATCTGCGTCAGGCGGTGATGCTGCTGGCGGCGCAATATTACGAGCTGCGCCACGAGGGCGTGGACGAGACCGGGGCGATGCCCTTCGGCGTGCTGGCGCTGATCGAACGCTGGCGCACGGTGCGGGTGCTGGGGGGCGGCGCATGAGCGCGCCGGTCCTGAACCATCTGCTGATCCTCGAGGAGGGGCAGCGCGTGGACGACGGCGCGGGGGGGGCGGATCTGACCTGGGTCGAGCGCGGGCGGCTCTGGGCGGAGATGCGGCCGGGCACGGGGCGCGAACGCGCGGCACAGGAGCTGGCGCTGTCGCGGGTGGCCTGGATCATCACCACCCGCGCCGCGCCGCCTGACAGCCCCGCGCGCCCGCGCGCCCATCAGCGCCTGCGCGAGGGAAGCCGGATCTTCCACATCCTGGCGGTGGCCGAGGCCGACACCCGCGCGCGCTGGCTGCGCATCCATGCCGAGGAGGAGGTGGTCGCATGAGCTATGCCGGTGCATCCGCGCTCCAGACCGCGGTCTATCAGCATCTTTCCGCGTCGCCCGCGCTTCAGGCGCTGGTCGGCACGGCGATCCACGATGCCGCCCCGCCGGGGCCGATCAGCGGCACCTATGTCAGCCTTGGCCCCGAGGAGGTGCGCGACGCCTCTGACCAGAGCGGGCCCGGCGCGCGGCACGATTTCACCGTTGTCGTGGTGTCGGATGCGGCCGGCTTCCATCTGGCCAAGGAGGTGGCGGGGGTGGTCTCGGACCTGCTGGTGGGGGCGGATCTGCCGCTGACGCGCGGCCGTCTGGTGGCGCTGTGGTTCCTGCGCGCCCGGGCCCGACGGGTGGAAAACGCCACCGCGCGGCGCATCGACCTGACCTTCCGGGCGCGGGTCGAACTCTAGCCCGCTTGCACAAATCGAACATTCCGGCGCCTCGGACCGCTGTCTGGCCGGAGATTTCCATCGAATTTCGGAGAAAAGCACATGGCAGCGCAAAGCGGCAAGGATCTGCTGATCAAGCTGGACACGAACGGGGCCGGTCTCTTCGAGACCCTGGCGGGGCTGCGGGCCACGCGGCTGAGCTTCAACGCCGAGACGGTCGAGGTCACCTCGCTGGAAAGCCAGGGCGGCTGGCGCGAACTTCTGGCCGGTGCGGGGATGCGCTCGGCGGCGATCTCGGGCTCGGGGGTGTTCCGCGACGCCGCCACCGACGAGCGCGCGCGCCAGATCTTCTTTGACGCCGAGGCCCCCGATTTCCAGGTCATCATCCCCGATTTCGGCATCGTCGAGGGGGCGTTCATGATCTCGGGCATCGAATATGCGGGCACCCACGACGGCGAGGCCACCTTCGAGATGACGATGGTTTCGGCCGGGCCGCTGAACTTCACCGCGATCTGAGGAGGGCCGTGCGATGGCGAACCCCTGGACGGGTGAGGTGGAGGTCGTGGTGGAGGGCCGGGCCTGGCGGGCCAAGCTGACGCTGGGGGCGCTGGCCGAGCTGGAGGAGAGCCTGGGCGCGCCCAGCCTCGTGGCGCTGGTCGAGCGCTTCGAGGAGGGGCGTTTCAGCACGCGCGACGTGCTGGCGGTTCTGCTGGCGGGGCTGCGCGCGGCCGGCTGGCCGGGGACGGCGGCCGATCTGGCCGGCGCGCGGATCGAGGGCGGCCCGATCGGGGCGGCGCGCGCGGCGGGCGCGCTTCTGGCGCGGGCCTTCGCGCTGCCCGAGGGGGCCACGCCATGACCGGCGCGCTGGATTGGGCGGGGCTGATGCGCGCGGGGCTTCAGGGGCTGGGCCTTGAGCCGCGGGTGTTCTGGGCGCTGACGCCGGTCGAACTGGCGGTGATGCTGGGTCTGGGCGCGGGGCCCGGGGCGCTGGGGCGCGCAGGTCTCGAGGATCTGATCGCGCGCTTTCCCGATGGCGCCGGAAAGGACGAGAAATGACCGAGATCGAGGGGATCGACAGCCTGGCCGAGGAGGCCGCGCGGCTGGAGCGCAACCTGGGCAATGCCGAGGCGATGACTGCGGCCTTCGGCGACGAGCTGGGGCGGATGCGGGAAAGCCTGCTCTATACCGGGCGCGAGGTCGGGGTTCTGTCGAACGGGATCGGGCGCGGGCTGCGGCGCGCCTTCGACGGCGTGATCTTCGACGGGATGAAGCTGTCGGACGCGCTGCGGGGGGTGGCAGCCAGCATGGCGCAAAGCGCCTATGACGTGGCGATGCGGCCGGTCCAGCAGAGCCTCGGCGGGGCGCTGGCTTCGGGGGTGAACAGCCTGCTGAGCGGGCTCTTGCCCTTTGCCCGCGGGGGCGCCTTCTCGCAGGGGCGGGTGATGCCTTTCGCCAAGGGGGGCGTGGTGGCGCAGGCGACCGGCTTTCCCTTGCGCAACGGCCGCGGGCTGATGGGCGAGGCCGGCCCCGAGGCGATCTTGCCGCTGGCGCGCGGGGCCGATGGCCGGCTGGGCGTGCAAGGGGGCGCGGGCGGGCGCCCGGTCAATGTCACCGTCAATGTCTCGACCCCGGATGCGGCGGGATTTGCCCGCTCGCAGGGGCAGATCGCGGCGCAGATGGCCCGCCTGATCGCGCGCGGCGAGCGCAACCGCTGAGGAACTCACATGGCATTTCACGAGATCCGCTTTCCGGCCAGCCTGAGCTTCGGCTCGGTCGGCGGGCCGCAGCGGCGCACCGATATCGTCACGCTGGCCTCGGGCTTTGAGGAGCGCAACACGCCCTGGGCGCATTCCCGCCGCCGCTATGACGCCGGGCTGGGGCTGCGCGCGCTGGACGATGTCGAGGCGCTGATCGCCTTTTTCGAGGCGCGCCAGGGCCAGTTGCACGGCTTTCGCTGGAAGGATTGGGCCGATTACCGGTCCGCGCCCGCCTCGCGCCAGATCGCCTATGACGACCAGGTGTTGGGGATTGGTGACGGGCAGACCACGACATTTCGGCTTCAGAAGCGCTATGCCTCGGGCGGGCATGCCTATCTGCGCCCGATCACCAAGCCGGTGGCGGGCAGCGTGCGCGTGGGCCTCCAGGGCCATCACGCCAGCGAGGGCGCCGATTTCACCGTGGATGCCACCACCGGAACGGTGGTCTTCGACGCGCCTCCGCCGCGGGGGGCGCAGGTGACGGCGGGGTTCGAATTCGACGTGCCGGTGCGGTTCGATACCGACGAGATCCAGGTCTCGGTGGCGTCGTTCCAGGCGGGCGATCTGCCCCAGGTGCCGGTGGTGGAGCTGCGGATCAGATGAGCTTTTCCAATGCGTTGAAGGACCATCTTGGCACGGGCGCCACGACGCTGTGCCGGGCCTGGGCGGTGGCGCGCACCGATGGCGTGGTGCTGGGCTTCACCGACCATGACGGCCCGCTTGACTTTGCCGGGATCGCCTTTCGCCCCGAAAGCGGGATGACGGCGCTGGCGCTCGAGCAATCGACGGGGCTGTCGGTCGACAATACCGAGATCGTGGGCGCGCTGAGTTCCGCCGCGATCACCGAGGCCGATATCAGCGCGGGGCGCTATGACGGGGCCGAGGTGACGGTCTGGCTGGTCAACTGGCGCGCGCCCGAGATGCGCGCCGAGATCTTTCGCGGCGCCATCGGCGAGGTGCGCCGGACCGAGGGCCGGTTCACCGCCGAATTGCGCGGGCAGGCGGCCCCCTTGGGCGACACGCAGGGCCGCATCTTCCATCCGCGTTGCGCGGCGGTGCTGGGCGATGCGGCCTGCGGGGTCGATCTTTCGGGGGCGGGCTACCGCGCCGAATGGGCGGTGGAGGAGGTGTCCGAGGGGCGGATCTTCGTGTTCGCCAGCCAACCCGGTTTTTCGCCCGGATGGTTCGAAAAGGGCAAATTGACAGTGCTCGAGGGCCCGTCGGCGGGGCTGATCGGTGTGATCAAGACAGATCGGGAAGACGGGCAGACCCGCCGGGTCGAGCTGTGGCAGGCGGTGCGGGCCGAGCTGGCGCCGGGCACCCGGCTGCGGCTTGAGGCGGGTTGCGACCGCCGCGCCGAGACCTGCCGCAGCAAATTCGCCAATTTCGCCAACTTCCGGGGCTTTCCGCATGTGCCGGGCGACGATTGGCTGACCACCTATCCCGCGCAAGGGGCGCGCAACGACGGCGGGAGCCTGTTCAAATGAGCCGCGACGACATCGTGCAGGCCGCGCGGGCCTGGATCGGCACGCCCTATCTGCATCAGCAATCGCGCCGCGGCGTGGGGGCCGATTGCCTGGGGCTGATCCGTGGGCTCTGGCGCGAGACCTGCGGCCCCGAACCCGAGACCCCGCCGGCCTACAGCGCCGACTGGTCCGAGCCCGCGCATGAGGAGGCGCTCTGGGCGGCGGCGCGGCGGCATCTGCGCCCCATCCCCGAGGCCGTGCCCTTGCGGCCCGCGCAGGTGCTTCTGTTTCGCATGCGCGCGGGCGCGGTAGCCAAGCATCTGGGCGTGCTGAGCGCGGCCGGGCCCGCGCCGCGCTTCATCCACGCCTATACCGGGCACGGCGTCATCGAAAGCCCGTTGGCCCCGCCCTGGGCGCGCCGCATCGTGGCGCGGTTCGATTTCCCGCAGCTTGTGATCCGGAACGGAGAAACCTGATGGCGACACTTCTGCTTTCGGCTGCCGGTTCCGCCCTGGGGGCGGGGGTGGGCGGATCGGTCCTGGGGCTGTCGGGCGCGGTCATCGGCCGGGCTGTGGGGGCGACGCTGGGCCGAGCGATCGACCAGCGGCTTCTGGGCGGCGGCGGGCGCGCGGTCCAGACCGGACGGGTCGAGCGGTTTCGCATCATGGGCGCCTCGGAGGGGGCCGCGGTCGGGCGCGTCTGGGGGCGGATGCGGGTGGCGGGCCAGGTGATCTGGGCCACCCGTTTCATCGAGACCGCGCAGGTCCAGCGCGCGGGCAAGGGCGCGCCGCGGGCGGTCTCGACGTCTTACAGCTATACGGTCAGCCTGGCTGTCGCGCTCTGCGAGGGGGTGATCGACAGGGTCGGCCGGATCTGGGCCGATGGCGTCGAGATTGCGCCCGACAGCTATAATTTCCGCGTCTATCCGGGCACCGAGGACCAGATCCCCGACGCCAAGATCGAGGCGGTCGAGGGCGCGGGCCAGGCGCCGGCCTATCGCGGCATTGCCTATGTGGTCTTCGAGGATCTGCCGCTGGCCGATTTCGGCAACCGCGTGCCGCAGCTGACCTTCGAGGTGGTGCGCCCCGCGCAAGGGCCGGGCATCGAGGACGTGCCGGATCTGGGCCGGGCGATCCGCGCCGTCGCCATGATCCCCGGCACGGGCGAATATGCGCTGGCCACGACGCCGGTGCATTTCGACTATGGCCTGGGCGAGGTGGTCTCGGCCAATCTCCACACGCCGGGGGGGCAGACCGATTTCCGCGTGTCGCTGGACGCGCTGTCGCAGGAATTGCCGCGGTGCGAGGCGGTGTCGCTGGTGGTGTCGTGGTTCGGCGACGACCTGCGCGCGGGGGAATGCCGGCTGCGCCCGCGGGTCGAGACGCAGACCTTCGAGGGCGTGGGCCAGGTCTGGCGCGCAGGCGGCATCGGCCGGGCCGAGGCGGGGCTGGTGGCCACGCAGGACGGGGCGCCGGTCTATGGGGGCACGCCCTCGGATGCTTCGGTGCGCGAGGCGATCGCGGCGCTGAAGGCGGCCGGCAAGGCGGTGCTGTTCTATCCCTTCGTGCTGATGGAGCAGACCGCGGGCAACAGCCTGCCCGATCCCTGGACCGGCACCACGGGTCAGCCGGCGCTGCCCTGGCGCGGGCGGATCACCACGTCGCTTGCGCCGGGTCTGCCCGGAAGCCCCGATGGCACCGCCGCCGCGGTGGCCGAAGTGGCCGCTTTCGTCGGCACGGCGACACCGGCCGATTTTACCATTTCGAACGGTGAGCTGGTCTATACCGGCCCGAATGACTGGTCGCTGCGCCGGTTCGTTTTACATTATGCAACATTGTGCGCGCAGGCCGGCGGCGTGGACGCCTTTTGCATCGGCTCCGAGTTCCGCAGCCTGACCCAGATCCGTGGGCCCGGCAACAGCTTCCCGATGGTGGCGGCACTGCGCGCGCTGGCGGCCGATGTGCGCACCATCCTGGGCCCGGAGTGCAAGCTGGGCTATGCCGCCGACTGGTCGGAATATTTCGGCTATCATCCGGGCGGGGGCGAGGTCTTCTTCCATCTCGATCCGCTCTGGGCGGATGCCGAGATCGACTTCATCGGCATCGACAATTACATGCCGCTGTCGGATTGGCGCGAGGGGGCGGACCACCTGGATGCGGGCTGGGGCGCGATCCACGATCTGGGCTATCTGCAATCGAACATCGAGGGCGGCGAGGGCTTCGATTGGTATTACGCCAATGCCGCCCATCGCGCGGCGCAGATCCGCACGCCGATCACCGATGACGCCTATGGCGAGCCCTGGATCTGGCGTTACAAGGACATTCGCAACTGGTGGTCGCAGCCCCATCACGACCGGCCGGGCGGGCTGCGCGCGGCGACACCCACGGCCTGGGAGCCGGGCGCCAAGCCGATCTGGTTCACCGAGATCGGCTGTCCTGCGGTCGACAAGGGCACCAACCAGCCCAACGTTTTCCTGGACCCGAAAAGCGCGGAATCGGCGCTGCCGCATTTCTCGGACGGGCGGCGCGACGAGCTGATCCAGATGCAATATCTGCGCGCGGTGACCGATTACTGGACGCGCCATGCGCCGGTCTCGCCGGTCTATGGCGGCCCGATGGTGCCGCCCGAGCGCATCCATGCCTGGGCCTGGGACGCACGGCCCTTCCCGGCCTTTCCGGCGCGGGCGGATCTGTGGAGCGACGCCGAGAATTACCGCCGGGGCCATTGGTTGAACGGGCGGGTCAGTGCGCAGCCGCTGGGCTCGGTCGTGGGCGAGATCTGCGCGGCGGCGGGCATCACGCGGGTCGATGTCAGCGCGCTGCCGGGGCTGGTGCGCGGGATGAGCCTGAGCGAGGGCGAGACCGGGCGCGCGGCACTTCAGGTGCTGATGCTGGCGCTGGGGTTCGACGCCGCCGAACGCGCGGGCAAGCTGGTCTTTGCGCGCCGCACGGGCCGCGCGGTGGCGCAGATCGGGGCCGAAGATCTGGCCGAGGGCGAGGGGGGCGCGCGGCTGGCCGTGGCGCGGGCGCCGGCGGCCGAGACGACGGGACGCATCCGGCTGAGCTATGTCGAGGCCGAGGGCGATTTCGAGGCCCGTGCGGTCGAGGCGATCTTTCCCGACGAGCCGGGCACGGCGCCGGCGGGATCCGAGCTGCCGCTGGCGCTTTTGCGTTCCGAGGCGCAGGCGATTGCCGAACGCTGGCTGGCCGAGGCGCGGGTGGCGCGGGACGCGGTGACGCTGAGCCTGCCGCCGTCGCGCGCAGACCTGGGCGCGGGCGATGTGATCGCGCTGGAAAGCGACGGGGTTTCGGGGCTTTACCGGATCGACCGACAGGATCAGGCCGAAGCGGTGACGCTGGAGGCAGTGCGGGTGGAGCCGGGGCTTTATGTTCCCGCCGACGAGGCCGACGGCGCAATCCGCACCGCCGATTTCGTGCCGCCGCTGCCCGTCATGGCGCAGTTCATGGACCTGCCGCTTCTGCGCGGCGACGAAGACCCGGCCGCCCCGCATGTGGCGGCGACGGGCCTGCCCTGGCCGGGGGCGGTGGCGGTCTGGTCGGCGCCGCAGGACGCGGGCTATGCGCTGGGGGCGACCTTGCGCCAGCGCGCGGTGATCGGGGCCACGCTCGACCCGCTGCCGCGAGCCCGGCCGGGGGTCTGGGACCGTGGGCCGGGGCTGCGAATCCGGCTGAAGACCGGCGCGCTGGAAAGCGTCACCACGGCGGCGCTGTTTGCGGGGGCGAATGCGCTGGCGATCGGCGCGGGCGCGGATGGCGATTGGGAGGTGCTGCAATTCGCGCAAGCCCAGGCCTTGGCGCCGGGTGTCTGGGAGATCGGGACGCGGCTGCGCGGGCAGGCCGGCACCGATGGCATCATGCCCGATGTCTGGCCGGTGGGCAGCCTGGTGGTTTTGCTCGATGGCGCGGCCGAACAGATCCCGCTGGCCGAATCCGCGCGTGGTCTGGCGCGGCATTACCGCGTGGGGCCGGCCGGGCGCAGCTATGACGACCCGTCCTATACCCACGAGATTCTTGCCTTTTCCGGGGTGGGGCTGCGGCCCTATGCGCCGGCGCATCTGCGCGCGCGGCGCGCGGGCAGTGACTGGGATCTGTCTTGGGTGCGGCGCACGCGGATCGACGGCGACAGCTGGGAAAGCCTCGAGGTGCCGCTGGGCGAGGCGCGCGAG
Organism: Phaeovulum vinaykumarii; assembly: GCF_900156695.1. Lineage (GTDB taxonomy): Bacteria > Pseudomonadota > Alphaproteobacteria > Rhodobacterales > Rhodobacteraceae > Bieblia_A > Bieblia_A vinaykumarii. Next base: position 82,439 of record NZ_FTOM01000001.1, on the reverse strand, counting down.
CTCTATCGGTTGCGCATCTATACGGGCAGCACGCTGCGCCGCGAGGTCCAGACCGGCACCTCCGCCTTCACCTATTCCGCCGCGATGCGGGCCGCCGACGGCATTGCCGGGGCCTTTGCGGTCCATGTGGCGCAAATCTCCGACGCATTCGGCGCCGGCCCTGACACGAGGATTGTGATTGATGGCTGAAACGACCCGTCTTGCCCTGCCGTTCCTTGAGGCCGCGCAGGCGCAGAAACATGTCACCGTGAACGAGGCGCTGGTGCGTCTGGACGGGCTGGTGAACCCGGTCCTGGTCTCGCGCAGCCTGGGCGTGCCGCCGGTGGTGGTGGCCGAAGGCGCCTGCTACGGCGTGCCCCTGGGGGCGGTCAACGCCTGGGCCGGGCATGAGGGCGAGATCGCCATCGCCAGTAACGGCGGCTGGGTCTTTGCCGCCCCGCAGGCGGGCTGGCGCGTCTGGATCGCTGACGAGGGGCAGGGGGCGGTGCATTCGGGCGCCGATTGGGTGGCCGGCGCGCTGACGCTCTCGCCCTTTGGGGCGGGGCTGATCGCGCGGGTGATCGAGGCCGATCATGTCATCGCCGCGGGGGCCAGCTCGACCACGGCGGCGCTGATCCCGGCCGGCGGCATGGTGATCGGGGTCAGCGCGCGGGTGGTGGCCGAGATCACCGGCACCTTGTCGAGCTGGCAGCTGGGCAATGCCGGGGCGCCGGACCGGTTCGGGTCGGGGCTGGGGCTGGGGCTGGGGTCGTGGGCGCGGGGCATGCTGTCGGCGCCGATGACCTTCTGGGCGCCCGAGACGCTGGTCCTGACCGCGATGGGGGGCGATTTCGCGGCCGGCACGGTGCGCATCGCGGTGCATGTGGTGGAGATCACGTTGCCTTCGGTCTGAGATGCGCCCGCTCACGCTGGGTGATGCCTCGGCCGCGGCGCGGGTGCTGACGGGGTTGCCGGCACCCGCGCGGGCCCGCGCGCTGGCGGGCATGATCGCGCGCGCCGAGGCGGCGGACCGCTATCGCAAACGGTTGGGGCGGGCGCATCCGCATTGGGGCAATGGCGCGCTGATGGCGGCGGCCGGTCCCGCCCCGCCCGAGCCGTTTCTGGCCGACGCGGCGTATCTGGACTGCCTGCGCCTTGTGCTTGCCGCATTGGCATGGCATCGCGCAGAGGCAGCCGCGCGCGGGCAGGGCAGGGCGGCCCCCTTTTCCTGTCGGCGTGACGGTCTATGTGATAGCCTGACACGAACGGTCGGAAAGGGGCGCATCATGGCGGGAGCACGCAGGAAACTGGCCGAGGTCGATCCGGTCTGGCAGCGCATCTGCGAGGAGGCCGAAGCGGCCGTGCGCGACGAACCGCTTCTGGGCTCGCTCATCCATGCGGGGCTGCTGCACCATCCCAATTTCGAGCGTGCGCTGGCCTATCGCTTCTCGCTCAAGCTGGCCTCGGGCGAGATGAGCGAGCAGATCCTGCGCGAGATCGCCGACGAGGCCTATGGTGCGGATGCCGATCTGGGCCGGGCGGCGCGGGCCGATCTGGTGGCGGTGCACGACCGCGACCCGGCCTGCCACCGCTTCATCCAGCCGATCCTGTTCTTCAAGGGCTATCAGGCGTTGCAGAGCTATCGCATTGCGCATTGGCTCTGGGGGCAGGGGCGGCGTGACATGGCCTATTTCGTGCAGATGCGCACCTCCGAGATGTTCGGCGTGGACATCCATCCGGCCGCGCGCATCGGGCGCGGGGTGATGATCGACCACGCCCATTCGATCGTGATCGGGGAAACCGCCGTAGTCGGGGACAACGTGTCGATGCTGCATTCGGTCACCCTGGGCGGGACCGGCAAGGACGAGGAAGACCGCCACCCCAAGATCGGCGACGGCGTGCTGATCGGGGCTGGGGCCAAGGTGCTGGGCAACATCCATGTGGGCGCCAATTCGCGCATCGCCGCCGGCTCGGTCGTGCTGGCCGATGTGCCCTGCTGCAAGACCGTGGCGGGGGTTCCGGCGCGGATCGTGGGCACGGCGGGGTGCGATTGCCCGTCGGTGGCGATGGACCAGCTTCTGCACGAGGACAAGTGAGCCCGTCGCGCGGGCGCTGATCCGGCGGGGGGCAAGAAGGGCGGCAGCGGGCCGCCCTTTTTCATGGGTGTCAGCCGCGGGCGGCCCCGCCGCGACGCTTGCGGCTGGGACGGGCCTCGCCGCCGCCATTGCCCGCGTTCGCCGCGCTGCGGGCGGGTTTCGCCGCCTTGGGTTTGGCGGGTTTCTGGCCGGACGGGGTGGCGGCCTTGGCCGGGCGCGGCCCGCCGCCCGAGCGCGCCTGCTGCGCGTTGCGCCGGCTCTGACGCAGCGCGGCCGTGGCGGCGGCGGCAACCTCGGCCGAGGGCGCTTCGCCGCCGATGACGGGAATGCGCGATTTCATCGCCGCTTCAATGGCGCGCAGATCGACCACCTCGGCGGGCGCGCAGAAGGCGACGGCCCGGCCCGACCGGCCCGCCCGCGCGGTGCGGCCGATGCGGTGGACATAGTTTTCGGGCACGTTCGGCAGGTCGTAGTTGTAGACATGTTCGACCAGCGGAATGTCGAGCCCGCGCGCGGCCACGTCGGTCGCCACGAGCACCTTGACCTCGCCGTCGCGGAAGGCGGCAAGCGCGCGCTCGCGCTGGCCTTGCGACTTGTTCCCGTGGATCGAGGCCACCGAAAAGCCCCAGCGATCCAGCAGCTTGCCCAGCTTGTCCGCACCGTGCTTGGTGCGCCCGAAGACCACGGCCTTTTCGTCGGTATGGGCCGAGAGATATTCGGCCAGCAGCGCCGCCTTGTCGCCCTGGCTGACGAAATGGACGCCCTGGTCGATGCGCTCGGCGGCGCGGCCGGGGGGCGCGACCTCGACCCGGACCGGATCGGTCAGATATTCGGCGCAGAGGTCGTTCATCAGCTTGGGCATGGTGGCCGAGAACATCAGCGTCTGCCGGTCCTCCTGGGGCAGGGCGCGGGCAATGCGGCGGAGCGCGTGAATGAAGCCGATGTCGAGCATCTGGTCGGCCTCGTCGAGCACCAGATAGCCGGTCTGCGACAGGTCGATCGCGCGGCGGTCCATCAGGTCGATCAGCCGGCCGGGGGTGGCGATCAGCACATCGACGCCGCGTTGCAGGCGCTGCGCCTGCACGTTGATCGAGGCGCCGCCGACGACGCGGAAGACCCGCACGGGCGCGCCTTCGGCATAGGCGTTGAGGCTCTCCGAGATCTGGTTGGCCAGTTCGCGCGTGGGGGCCAGCACCAGCGCGCGGATCTGGCGGGCTTCGGGGCGGCGGTTCTGCGCGATGATGCGCGTCAGCATCGGCAGGCCGAAGGCGGCGGTCTTGCCGGTGCCGGTCTGCGCCAGCCCCAGAAGGTCGCGGCCGGCCACGACGGACGGAATGGCGTGGGCCTGGATCGGGGTCGGGCTGGTCATGCCCAGACGGCGAAGGTTTTCCAGAAGGATCGGCGCGAGGCCGAGGTTTTCAAAATCTTTCAAGGGTTTGTCTTTCATGGCGCGCGGGGTGCGCGCGAAACGGGGCGCCAGGCGGGGCCTGGCGGACGGGGCGGGTGCAGGCCCGGCGGCCCGCTGCCCCCCCGCGTGAAGATGGAGGCGGTCCCCGCGCCAGGCCCTTGGGGGGCCTTGCGTCTCACGCGGACGCGGCGTCTTGGGGTGGAAGCGCAATGCGGGGGAATGCCGCACAAGTCAAGTCTTATCGCGCGCAGGGGGGCCGCAGACCCGCGCGTGTGACCTGGATGCCGGGGGCGCTGGAGGCTTGGGAGGGCTGGGGGCTTGGGGGCCTCAGGGGGCGGGGCCTCAGGGGGCGGCGGTGTCCATCCAGATGGTTATGGGGCCGTCATTGACCAGATGCACCGCCATGTCGGCGCCGAATTCGCCGCGCGCGACCGGCACGCCCTGCGCCGCCAGCGCCTCGGCGAAATGTTCATAGAGCCGTTCGCCGTCGGCCGGGGCGGCGGCGCTTGAGAAGCCGGGGCGATTGCCGCGCCGGGTGTCGGCGGCCAGGGTGAACTGGCTGACCACCAGCGCCGCGCCGCCGATGTCGCGCACCGAAAGGTTCATCTTGTCCTGATCGTCGCGGAAGATCCGCATCTTGGCGATGCGCCCGGCCAGGCGGTCGGCTTCGGTCTCGGTGTCGCCTTGCATGGCGCAGATCAGGATCAGGAGCCCCGGACCGATGGCGCCGGTCGTGCGGGATCCGACGTCGACGCGCGCCTCGGTGACGCGCTGGATCACTGCTCTCATGTCATGTCTCCGTTTTCAGAGTTCGTGGGCCCAGGGGGGATTGGCGCCGGCGCGCGACACGGTGATGGCCGCGGCGCGTGTGCCCAGATCGAGGGCGGCGGTCAGGACCGGGGCGGGCAGGTCGCGCAGCGCGGGCCGCCTCAGCGCCCCGGCGCGCCAGAGCGCCGCCAGGACGCCGGCGTTGAACGTGTCGCCCGCGCCAACCGTGTCGTGCAGGCGCGCGGGCCGGGCGGGCATGACGACATGCCCCCGTGCGGTGAACCCCTGCGCACCCTGCGCCCCTTCGGTCACCAGGACCAGCGCCGGGCCGCGCGTCAGGATCGCCTGCGCGCGCGCGGCAATTTCGCCGGGGCCTTCCAGCCAGTCGAGATCCTCGTTCGACAGTTTCACGATATCGGCGGCGGCGATCATGCGTGCCAGCCGCGCGCGATAGGCCGCCGCGTCGCGGATGAAACCGGGCCGGATGTTGGGGTCGAGCATGATCACGTGTCGGCCCGCCGCCGCGTGGCAGAGGCTTTCATAGGCCGCGCCGCAGGGCTCGACCGCAAGCGAGATCCCCCCGAAGAAGAGGGCCTGCACGTCGGTGGGTGGCGCGGGCATGTCCGCCGGTGTCAGCATGCGCCCGGCGGTGTTCTCGTCATAGAAGGCATAGCGCGCCTGTCCGTCCGTCAGGGTGACGAAGGCCAATGTGGTGGGCCGGTCCGAGCGGATCGCGAGCCCCGCATCGACCTGTGCGGCGTGCAGCGCGGCCTCGATCCGGGTGCCGAAGAGATCGCGCGAGATCCCCGATACGAACCCCGCCGGCACCCCGAGCCGGCCCAGAGCGATGGCGGTGTTGAAGACGGCCCCGCCCACATGTGGCGCGAAGGCCTGCCCCGTGGGCGTGTCCACCGCCAGCATGTCGATCAGCGCCTCGCCACATGACAGGATCATCACGCCTTCCCCCCGTTACCAAACCGGCCCCCCGCCGCAGGTCCATCGTTCAGCTAACGACAGAGCGGGGCGGCTGGCAAGGCGGTGGCCGGGTGTTCAGGGCTTCTTGGCGTGGATCAACGCCGCCGAGATGTCCCCGCTGCGCCGTTCGAATTGCGCCAGAAGCGCGGTTTCCGAGCCGCGTTCGGCCGCGATCAGCTCGAGCGCATCGAGAAGCGGCAGCACGGTATATTCCAGAGGTCGGGCATCGTCTTCGGGCGTTTCCCAGATCATGCCGGGATTGCGAGGCGGGCACATCAGCAACCCGCCATGCTGGGTGACGACCACTTCGGCGCGGTCGAAATGCAGCACGATAAACCGCGCCTGGGCCGAGGGGGGGACGCGATGAATGCCGGCTTCGCCGTCAAGGGCCGCGGCCGGGACAACGACGAAGGGGTCGCCGAAGAGGGCCTCGGCCACGTCGCTTTCCACCATGACCCCCTGTTCGGGTGCGAGCAGGGTTTCTACGTTGTCGCCGACGGTGCCGGCGGGCACCAGAAGCGGCCAGAGTGTCGGTGGTAGCGGCGCGCGCGGCTTGCAATAGCCGACGCGTTCGACCGAGCTGACCTTCTGGAACCCGTTGTCAAAGGTCAGGATCGCATCGCCCGGCGCGATGCTGGCCGCCGGGCGCGGGCCGTCCGGGGTCAGCAGGGGGATATTGTAGCCGATCCCGAAGGCGGGCGTGCAGGCTGGGTCCGGATCGAGCAGATCGTCGGTCTCGGCGGGGTCGGGCGTCAGCGCGGCACTGGCCGACAGGAGGTTCATCAATGCACGCATGTTTTTTTGCCCGAGCCGTCCCGCGGCCCGCTTCCCCTTGTCTGATCATTATCCGTGGCGCGCGGTCCTGCCGCTGCGGCTGGCACTCGAACAATTCAAGACTACGGCGCGAGGCTGAACAAACCGTAAAGTTCAGCACCGGCAAGGGGGGCTTGCACGTGGCGCAGGGCTGGCGCAAAAGAAACCCGTGGCCCCGTAGCTCAACTGGATAGAGCAAGCGCCTTCTAAGCGCTAGGTTCCGGGTTCAAGTCCTGGCGGGGTCGCCATTCCTGCGATGTTTCGTGCCGCGTCGGCGATCTTTACGCGCCGGATCCGTGCCGAAGCCCCCCCCCTGACATCACATTGATTTTACTGGGGTTGCCGGGGGATCGGGCGCGGGCCGGGTCGGGCGCGGGGCGCGGGCGTCGGCTCCAAGATGTATACATTCGCATACCACGCTTCCCTTGGGCGTGGAAACCCGCTAGAAGAGGGCAGCCGAGTCACCCCAGCAACGAGGGCAGCATGACCAAGATCAAGGTTGAGAACCCCGTCGTCGAGCTCGACGGCGACGAGATGACGCGGATCATCTGGGACTTCATCAAGAAGAAGCTGATCCTGCCCTATCTCGACATCGACCTGAAATATTACGATCTCGGGATCGAGGAGCGCGACCGCACCGAGGACCAGATCACCGTCGACGCCGCTCTGGCGATCAAGGAATACGGCGTGGGCGTCAAATGCGCCACGATCACCCCCGACGAGGCCCGAGTCGAGGAATTCGGCCTCAAGAAGATGTGGCGCTCGCCCAACGGGACGATCCGCAACATCCTGGGCGGCGTGATCTTCCGCCAGCCGATCATCTGCAAGAACGTGCCGCGCCTGGTGCCGGGCTGGACCCAGCCGATCGTCGTCGGCCGTCATGCCTTCGGCGACCAGTATCGCGCGACCGACTTCCGCTTCCCCGGCAAGGGCAAGCTGACGATGAAATTCGTCGGCGAGGACGGCACCGTGATCGAGCACGAGATCTTCGACGCGCCCGCCGCCGGTGTGGCCATGGGGATGTATAACCTCGACCAGTCGATCATCGACTTCGCCCGCGCCTCGATGAATTACGGTCTTCGCCTGGGCTGGCCGGTCTATCTGTCGACCAAGAACACCATCCTCAAGGCCTATGACGGCCGCTTCAAGGATCTGTTCCAGAAGGTCTACGAGGAAGAGTTCGAGGAGAAGTTCAAGAAGGCCGGTATCCATTACGAGCACCGCCTGATCGACGACATGGTGGCCTCGGCGCTGAAATGGTCGGGCGGCTATGTCTGGGCCTGCAAGAACTATGACGGCGACGTGCAGTCGGATACCGTGGCGCAGGGCTTCGGCTCGCTGGGGCTGATGACCTCGGTGCTGATGACGCCCGATGGCAAGACCGTCGAGGCCGAGGCCGCGCATGGCACGGTGACCCGCCACTATCGCCAGCATCAGGCCGGCAAGGAGACCTCGACCAACTCGATCGCGTCGATCTACGCCTGGACCGGCGGTCTGAAGCATCGCGCCACGCTGGATGGCAACACCGCGCTGATGGATTTTGCCACGACGCTGGAGCGGGTGACCGTGCAGGCGGTGGAAGACGGCTTCATGACCAAGGATCTGGCGCTGCTGGTCGGCCCCGATCAGAAATGGCTGACCACGATGGGCTTCCTCGAGAAGGTCGACGAATACCTGAACAAGGCCCTGAACTGAGGCCGAAGGGCCAGGGGCGGTCCCGCGGGGCCGCCCTTTCCGGGCATCCGGCGAGGAGAGCGCCGGCGCGCCGCGCGGAGGGAGAGCCGCGCGGCGTATCTTTTTGCGCGTGAGGCGAGAGGACGGGCGTTCAGCGCCGGTGCGTGGCGGATCGGGGCGTTCAGTCGCGGTGGGCCGGGCCGAGGCGCGGCGAGCCGTCCCCGGCGCTGCGGGCCGAGAAGGGATGCAGACGCGTGGTGGCCTTGACCGCGGAAGGTGCCGGGCTGGAAACGGCGGGCGCCGGCGCTTCGGCGGCGGTTTCCGCAAGCGGGGCGGGGGTGTCGCTACGGGCTTCCGCGGCTTCGGGCTGGGCCGCGGCGGCGCTGCGGGGCCGGGCAAAGACCAGCATCGCGTGAAAGACGGTCGTGCGCCGGGTCAGGCCGCTGCGTTCGTCGCAGGGCAGCGTGTCGGCGCGCAGATAATGCCAGCCCTCGGCGGCCATCTCGTTCATCAGGCTTTCCAGCGCATGGGCAAAGCGCCCGGCGCCGGTGCGCACGCCGCGCGCGCGTTCGCCCTGCCGGGGCGCGGGGATCACGCGATATTCCATCCGGGGGTCGTGCTGCATTCTCTGGGCTTCCCTCTTTTCGGTCTGAATAGCGCGCCGGCACCGTCAGGGGAATGGGGCGCGGCGGCGATGGGCTAGAACCCGCCCTGCTGCTGGATCTGCGTCCACCAGTAGACCCCGCCCGCCAGCGCCGCGCCCGCCAGCACCGCCAGCGCGATCTTGAGCGCCGACCAGGGCCGTTCGCCGCGCACGCGCCCGTTCTGGGCATTGACCACGAAGCGGTAGGATTTGCCGCGGTAGCGATAGGCCGCGGTCCAGACCGGCAGCAGGACATGCTTGCAGGTCTCGTCGCGGTGGGTCGTGTCGATGGCCGAGATGCGCTGCTCGTCACCGCCGATGGCGCGCCGCACGTCCGAGCGGATGACGCGGGCCATCTGATCGCGCGCCTCGGCATGTCCGTCCTGCGGGCCGATCGTATAGGCCTCGGCGCTGAAGCCGGCCAGATATTCGGGCTGGAACGGCACCAGCGCCGACAGATCCCAGGGCTGGAGGGCGGCGGTATGCGCGCGCGGCAGCGAGGTGGTGGCCAGCACCAGCACATCGTCGAAGTCCCGCGCGACCTGCCCCGAGGCCGGGCTCCAGCGGATCTTGCGTTCGCGGATCTGGCGGCGGGCGGGCTTGCCGCCGACCGTGGTCATCACCGTGCGCGTGACGTAATAGGCGTCCCCCCGCATCCCCGAATAGCGCGAGCGGGTGCGCGCGTCGAAGGTCCAGAAGGGGGTGTAGACGCCGGTCATCCGCCGCCCCTTGCGGGCATAATCGACCAGCCCCGAGGGCGCGAACCACAGCCGCCCCAGCCAGCGGGTGACGGCCTCGCGTGCCTCGGCCTCGCTCAGCACGAAGGGCGCCAGGCCCTGCGGCTTGATCTGGCGCTGGGCGCCGGTGCCGGTGACGAAGGGCGTGGCGCAGAAGGGGCAGGTGCTGGCGTGCTCGGGGCCGGTGATCTCGATCTGGGCGCCGCAATTGGGGCAGGACAGCAGGCGCAGATCGTCGGTGATTTCGGCGGCGGGGGCGCGGTCCAGAACTTCGGCCAGCGGCAATTCCCGCAGATCGGCGGTGCCGCGCCCGATCGCGGGCGGGATTTCCTGTTCATGGCCGCAATAGCTGCATTCCAGATGGTCCTGACCCGGTGCAAAGGTCAGATCCGCCCCGCAGGCGTCGCAGGGGAAATGCCGCTCGGGCGCGGCGGGTGCGGGGGTGGTCATGGTCTAGCCCTGCGTGCCTCCGGGGGGCGGCGGGGGCGGGGGCGGCATCTGCGGGGCAAAGAGGCCGGCCAGCGTCGGCACCGTGCCGGCCGCGGCCCAGCCGGGCAGGCCCGCGCTCCAGACCAGCGTGGTGGGGTCCAGCGCGCCATGCGCCACCATCTGCGCCAGTTCCGTGCGCAGGAAGGGGCCGGTCGTGGCGCCGTTGCGCGCGATATGCCAAGCCGGTTCGGGCGGCGGCGGGGGCGGCGGTGCCGTCACGGGCTGGGCGCCGGGATGTGCGGCAGCTGCGGGCTGCGGGGCCATGCCCCAGGGGCCGGGCTGCATCATCTGCCCGCCCATCTGTGCCCCCATCGCCATGCCGAGCCCGGCGCCAAGGGCCGTTCCCATCGCCCCGCCACCGTCGCCCTGGGCCAGCGCTTCGGCGGCGGCGAACTGGGTGTAGCGGTTGAGATCGCCCACGATCCCCATCGAGCTGCGCTTGTCCATCGCGGCCTCGACCGCGGGGGGCAGCGAGATGTTCTCGATGTAGAATTCCGGCAGGCTCAGCCCGTAGGCGGCGACGACAGGCTCGATCGCGCGCAGGATGTGGCGGCTGAGATCGGCGGTATTGGCCGCCATGTCGAGCACCGCGATCCCCGATCCCGCGATCACCTGCGCGAAGGCCTGCACGATCACGTTGCGGATCTGGAAGCTGATCTCGTCGGCGGTGAATTCGCCGTCGGTGCCGACGATTTCGGTCATGAAGCGGCCGGGGTCGGTGATGCGCATGGAATAGGTGCCGAAGGCGCGCAGGCGCACCGGGCCGAATTCGGGGTCGCGCAGCATGATCGGGTTGCGGGTGCCCCATTTCAGATCGTTGAAGCGGACCGTCGAGAGGAAATAGATCTCGGATTTGAAGGGGCTCTGGAAGCCGTGGTCCCAATGCTGGAGCGTGGTCAGCACCGGCATGTTGTTGGTCTCGAGTTCGTAGAGGCCGGGCGGGAAGATGTCGGCCAGCTGGCCCTCGTGGACGAAGACCGCCGTCTGGCCCTCGCGCACGGTAAGCTTGGCGCCGTATTTGATGGCATGGCCTTCGCGCTCGAAGCGCCAGACCATCGTGTCGCGGGTGTCATCGGTCCAGTGAATGACGTCGATGAACTCGCCGGTGAGGAAATCCAGAATGCCCATGGGGTGACCTGCGGCAGGAACGGGGATGCGGGCAGGTTCCTATGAAGGGGCGGCCCCGTCAACCGTGTCACCGCCAACCGTTTCACCGCCAGCGGTTTTGTCTGCGGTTGCTTCGGTGGGGCGGAACGACGGCAGGAGGGGGCGCGCGTTCACGGGGGCATCGAGCCCCCGCGAACGCGGCGTCCCCGCCCCCCTCGATGGGGGGCGGGGACGCTCCCCCGCGCGCGCTCAGAGCAGGCCGCCCGCTCAGACCGTGTCGAGATAAAGCTCGGTCTGCTCGGCCTCGGACAATTCGGCCATGTAATGCAGCTCCTGACGTTTGGTCATCAGGAAGTTCTCGATCAGTTCGGCCGGAAAGATCCCCGGCATCCGCGGGCAATTGGCAAAGGTCTCGATCGCCTCGGCCCAGGTGCCGGGCAATTGCTCGAGGTTTTGCGAATAGGCATTGCCGGTGAAGGGCGCGGGAGGATCCTCGGCCGCCTCGAGCCCCTGGAGCGCTGCCCCCAGGATCGCGGCGATCATCAGATAGGGGTTCACGTCCCCCCCCGCGACCCGGTGCTCGATCCGCCGCGCCGCAGGCCCCGAGGCCGGGATGCGGATCGCGGCGGTGCGGTTCTCGTGCGCCCAGCCGATGCCCGTGGGCGCATGGGCATCAGGCACCAGCCGGTCAAAGCTGTTCTGATGCGGCGCAAAGACCAGCGTCGAGCCCCTGAGCGCCGCCAGACACCCCGCCACGGCATGGCCCAGCCGTTCCCGGCCATCGGGCCGGCGCTCGTCGAAGATGTTCTGCCCGGCGCGATCCAGGATCGAGAAATGCGTGTGCATGCCGTTGCCCGACCAGGCCTCGTAGGGTTTGGCCATGAACGAGGCGGCAAAGCCGTGCCGCCGCGCCAGCCCCTTGACCAGCATCTTGAACAGCCAAGTGTCATCGGCGGCCTTGAGCGCGTCGGACTGGTGCAGAAGGTTGATCTCGAACTGGCCCGGCCCGGCTTCCGAGATCGCGGTGTCGGCGGGGATGTCCATTTCCTCGCAGGCGTCATAGAGCGCGGTGAAGAAGCGGTCGAAGGCGTCGAGCGCGCGCAGCGACAGCACCTCGCCGCCCGTGCGCCGCTTGCCCGAGCGCGGCGAGGGCGGCACCCGCAGCGTCTTGCCGGAATCGTCGATCAGGAAGAATTCGAGCTCGGTCGCCACCACCGGCGTCAGCCCGGCCTCGCCAAAGCGCATCAGCACCCGCGCCAGCGCCTGTCGCGGATCGCCCAGATAGGGCCGGCCGTCCATGTGGAACATCCAGATCGGCAGAAGCGCGGTCGGCGCCTCGAGCCAGGGCATCGGCATGAAGCCGCGCTCGGTCGGGATCAACAGGCCGTCGGGGTCGCCGGTCTCGAAGACCAGCGGGCTGTTCTCGATATCCTCGCCCCAGATGTCGAGGTTCATCACCGAATAGGGAAAGCGCGTCCCCTCACGGATGATCTTGTCGGCAAAGCGCGCCGGGATGCGCTTGCCGCGGGCGACGCCGTTCAGGTCGGCCGCCGCCACGCGGATCGTGCGCACCTCGGGGTGCTCTCTGAGCCAGTCCATGTCTCACCTGATGATCTGCGGCCTGATCCGCAGCCGGGGACGCCGTGCCCCCGGCAGATGGCGGTTCAGGCGCCGGTTGACCCATCCGAACAGCGCGATGACGGCCAGCGTCAACACCACGAAATACCCCGCCACGATCGGATAGGAAATGAACGGGTTGAAGGTCTTTTCCGCGAAATACGAGGCGTAATAGAGCGCATCGCCCTTCTGGCGATAGGCCGGAAAGCCGGAAAAGAACACCAGCGTCGTGGCGTGGAACAGGAAGATGGCCTCGTTGGTATAGGCCGGCCAGGCCAGCCGCAGCATGGTCGGCCACAAGATGCGGCGGAACCGCGACCAGCCGGTGATGCCATAGGCCTTGGCGGCCTCGATATCGCCGCGCGGCACGCTCATCAGCGCGCCGTGAAAGATCTCGGCCGAATAGGCCGAGGTGTTGAGAAACAGAACGATCAGCGCCCCCGCCCAGGCCCGCGTCAGCCACGAGGTCTCGAGCGTCAGCCCCCAGAACTCGATGCCCGAGCGCGGCAGCAGCACCAGCGCCTCGTAGGCCAGGAAGAACTGGATGAAGAGCGGCGAGCCGCGGAAGACGAAGATGAACAGCTCGGCCGGGCGGCGCAGCCAGGGCGACCGCGCGGCCTTGGCCATGGCCAGCGCATTGGCAAAGAAGAACCCCGCCGCCAGCGCCAGCACCCCGAAATAGATGTTCCACAGCATGCCCGATCCGATCAGCGTCACCTGCTCGCACAAGGTGATGTCGGTCTTGGGCAGGATGCGTTCGCCGATCCCCAGCGCGCGCAGGCCGTAGTCGTGGACGGTCTCCAGACAGCTGCTCATGCGCCCGCCGCCTTCCTGCGGGCCTCGCCGCCCAGCGTCGCCTGTCCGCGCGCAAGGCTGGCCGTCATCCGCGAAATCAGCACCTCGGAGAGCTTGGTCATGCCCAGATAGAACAGCAGCAGCGCCAGGAAATACCACACCCGCCAGTCGGGGTGGGGGAAGGAATAGGCCGAGGTCTTGGCCGAGCCCAGTTCGCGCGCCCAGTAGACGATGTCCTCGACCCCGAGCAGGAACAGAAGCGGCGTGGCCTTGATCAGGATCATCCACAGATTGCCCAGACCGGGCAGCGCATAGGTCCACATCTGCGGGATCAGGATGCGCCGGGTGATCTGGCGCTGGGTCATGCCATAGGCCTCGGCGGTCTCGAGCTGGGCGCGCGGGACCGCGTTCATGGCCCCGGCCAGCACGTTGGCGGCAAAGGCGCCGAAGACCACGGCAAAGGCCGCGACCGCCAGCGCAAAGCCATAGGCCTCGTGCCAGATCTGCGGCGTGCTCGACAGCGGCAGCTTGGCCGCGGGGCAGACCACGAAATCGGCGCCGCGGCGGACGGGCTCGGTCCAGTCGGGGCATTTGATGCGGTGGCGCAGATATTCAAGCCCCTGATCGAGCGCGATCGGCACGAAGAGAAAGAAGACGATGTCGGGCACGCCGCGCACCATCGCCGTGTAGGTCTTGCCGATGATGCGCAGCGGCAGCAGGCGCGCCCGGCTGGCCAAAGCCCCCAGAAAGCCCAAGGCCAGGGCCAGCGGCGCCGTGATCGCCAGAAGCGCCAGCACCGTCCCGAAGGAGGCATAGAACATCATGTGCTTGCCGGTGCTCAGGTAGCAGCCCAGCCAGGCCAGCCCCTCGAGCGTGGCGGGATCGGCGCAGGTGCCAGCCGTCATCGGCCCGCCTCGGTGGTGACGTCGGGGGCGGTGATGCCGGGGGCGGGGGCCATGCGGAACCGGGCCATCGGGGCGGGCGACGCCATCGGGATGGATGGGGCGGGGCTGGGACGTGTCATCTGCGCTTCCTCGGGGCGCGCCGGCCCCGTCATGGCCCATGGGCCTGACAGCGAGGCAGGCGGGGCGGCGGCGGGGCAGGCGGGGGCGGCACGGGGCCGCCCGGTTGCCGTTCCCCGCGCGGTGCGCCGGGAACGGCCGGGTCGGGTCTCAGTAGGTGGCGGTGCCTTCGCCGAACCACTTGACCAGCATGGCGTTGATCGTGCCGTCGGCCTTCATCTCGGTGATGACCGCGTCGATCTTGGCGCGCAGTTCGGTGTCGGATTTGCGCATGCCCATGCCGACGCCGCCGCCCAGGGCGATATCCTCGCCGACCCACATGAATTCGCCGTTCGATTCGTCGACGAAGGGGGCCAGCGCGTCCTTGTCGGCAAAGGCCGCGTCGGCCTCGCCGTTCTTGACCGCGGCCACGGTGTCGTCGAGCGTGGCAAACTCGGCCAGGGTCGCGCCCGACTGGGCCACGTATTCGGCCTGGATGGTGCCGGTCTGCGCCGAGACCACGCCCGACAGATCGGCGTCTTCGGTGACAGACATATAGGCGCTTGCCGCCGGCGGGATGTAGTTCTGGGTGAAGTCGATCGTCTGCTTGCGCTCGTCGGTGATGCTCATCCCGGCGATGATCGCGTCATAATTGCCCGACACCAGGTTCGGGATGATCGTATCCCAGTCGTTGACGACCCATTCACAGGTCAGCCCGGCGCGCTTGCAGATCTCGTCGCCCAGCTCGCGCTCGTAGCCGTCGACCTCGCCGGCGTCGTTGATGAAGTTGTAGGGAGGATAGGCGCCCTCGGTGCCCAGACGCACCACGTCGCCTGCCTGCGCCCAGCCCGCGACGGACAGGGCCAGAGCCGTGGTCAGGATCAGCTTCTTCATTCGATTGCTCCCGGTTGATTTGCTTCTTGGTTTCAGGCGGCCACGGTGGCCGACAAAAAGCCGCGCAGCCGTTCGGTGCGCGGATCGCCGAAGACCTGCTCGGGCGGGCCTTGTTCCTCGATCCGGCCCTGATGCAGGAAGACGACATGGTCCGAGACATCCGCCGCCAGGCGCATGTCATGGGTGACAAGGATCATGGTGCGGTGCTCGGCGGCCAGATCCTTGATGACCTTGACCACCTCCTGTTGCAATTCGGGATCGAGCGCGGAGGTCGGCTCGTCGAGCAGGAGCGCGCGCGGCTCCATGCACAGCGCGCGGGCGATGGCGGCGCGCTGCTGCTGGCCGCCCGACAGCTCGGCCGGCCAGGCCTCGGCCTTGGCGCCGATGCCGACCTTGTCGAGCAGCGCGCGGGCGCGGGCCTCGACCTCGGCGGCGGGCTGGCCCAGCACGGTGACCGGGGCTTCCATGACATTTTGCAAGATGGTCATGTGCGACCAGAGGTTGAATTGCTGGAACACCATCGACAGGTTGGTGCGCAGCCGCCGGACCTGCGCGCGGTCGGCGGGCTGGCGCGCGATGCCCTGGCCGCGCCAGGCGACGGGCTCGCCTTCGAAGAGGATCTCGCCCGACTGGCTGTCCTCAAGCAGGTTGGCGCAGCGCAGGATGGTGGATTTGCCCGACCCCGACGAGCCGATCAGGCTGACCACCTGCCCGCGCAAGGCCCGGATCGACACCCCCCGCAGCACCTCGAGCGACCCGAAGCTCTTGTGGAGATCGGTGATTTCGATGACGGGCGGTTCCGTTTGCATGGCTTCGGGGAATGTCCCGGTGTCGGCGCGCGTCTGGGGGGCGGTATGGGTCAAGGCAAGGCTCGGATTCTGGGCTCGGATTGTGGGCTCGGATCGTGGAAACCGGTCGGCATTGGGCGCGATTTTCGGGGCGAATGCAACGGGGTCGTGATGCCGCGGCGGGGAAAAGCGCGCCCGGCCGGGCAGATGCCTGCCCGAGAGGCAGCCGTGGCGGGGCGGCATGCGCGGTGCAGTTGCGCGCGGGGAGGCGCGGCTATCCTTCCGCGAGGCGCCGGGCCACGCGCTGGCGCGCCAGCCCGGAGTCGCGGTCCGACACCCCCAGAAGCGGGGCCGCCAGCCGGATCAGCGCATCCTCGTCGGCCGAACGCGCGCCATCGGCCAGCGCGATCTCCCACAGCGCCTCGATCACCTGCGTGCGGTCCTCGTAGGCGATGCGGTCCTTGAGCGCGCGGGTGAAGCGCACGGTGTCGGGCGCTTCGGCCTCGACGCCCTCGGCGGTTTCGCGCAAGGCCCGCGCATCCTCGGCCGACAGGCCCTGGCGGCGGGCCAGAAGGCGCTCGATCCGGGTCTTCTCGCTGTCGTCATAAAAGCCGTCGGCGCGCGCGACGCGCACCAGAAGGGCGGCCAGCGCCACCTCGGCGTCGGGGCGGGCAAGGCCCGTGGTGTCGGTCGGGCCGAGAATGAGGTCGAGAAGATGTCCGAACATGGGGCGCAAGTTAGGCCCGCGGCGGGGATGTGAAAAGGGAAAAAGCCCGTGAGCGGGTCGGCGTGTGGCGGCCGGGACGCCGAAGGGGGCGGCCGGGCGCGGGGCCATCGAGACCCCGCGCCCGGCGGGCCCGCGGGTGCGGGCCCCGGCGCCTTGGACAGGGCGGGGCGTCGTGCGGGAGGCGGGGCGCCCCGATATGCCCCCCCCCCTCGATGCGTCCCGATGCGTCCCTGATCGGCGTCGCGCCGCGGGGGGTCAGCCCTCGAGCTCGATCAGCAGATCCTTGGCGTCGATCTGCTGGCCCGGCTGGACATGGAGCGCGCGCACGGTGGCCTTGCGTTCGGCGTGGATGCCGGTTTCCATCTTCATTGCTTCGATGGTCAGCAGCAGATCGCCCGGATTGACCTTGGCCCCCGCGCTCACCGCGACCGAGGCCACCACCCCCGGCATCGGTGCGCCGACGTGATCGGGGTTGCCGGCGTCCGCCTTGGGCCGCGCGGCCGTCGCGGCCTTGACCGCGCGGTCGGGCACGCGGATCACCCGCGGCTGGCCGTTCAGCTCGAAGAACACCTTGGCCTCGCCGTCCTCGCCGGTCTCGCCGACGGCCTGGAGACGGATCTCGAGCGTCTTGCCAGGGTCGATCTCGGCGGCGATTTCCTCGCCCGGTTCCATCCCGTAGAGATAGGTGCGCGTGGGCAGGGTGCGCACCGGGCCATAGCTGCGGTGGCGCCCCATGTAATCAAGGAACACCTTGGGATACATGAGATAACCGGCCAGATCCTCGTCGTCGACGCGGAAGCCCTCGAGCTCGTCCGAGAGCTTGGCGCGCATCGCCTCGAGATCGACCTCGGGCAGATTGGCGCCGGGACGCTCGGTCCCGGGGGCCTCGTCCTTGAGCACCTTGCGCACGATCGGCTCGGGCCACCCGCCCGGCGGCTGGCCCAGATTGCCGCGCAGCATGTCCACGACCGACTCCGGGAAGGCGACCTCGACCGCGGGGTCGAGCACCTGTTCGGGGCTGAGCCCCTGTGCCACCATCATCAGCGCCATGTCGCCCACCACCTTGGACGAGGGCGTCACCTTGACGATATCGCCGAACAGGCGGTTGGCATCGGCATAGGCGCGGGCGACCTCGTGCCAGCGCTCCTCGAGCCCCAGCGCGCGGGCCTGCGCCTTGAGGTTGGTGAACTGGCCGCCGGGCATCTCGTGGAGATAGACCTCGGAGGCCGGCGCCTCGAGGCCGCTCTCGAAGGCGCGATACTGGCTGCGCACGGCCTCCCAATAGTTCGACATCCGCCGGATCGCGTCGATGTCGAGACCGGTGTCGCGGCTGGTGTGGCGCAGCGCCTCGACGATTGAGCCGAGGCAGGGCTGCGAGGTGCCGCCCGAAAACGCATCCATCGCCGCATCGACCGCATCCACCCCCGCATCGGCCGCCGCCAGCACCGTGGCGCCCGCGATCCCCGAAGTGTCATGGGTGTGGAAGTGGATCGGCAGGCCCACTTCCGCCTTGAGCGCCGAGATCAGCACCCGCGCCGAGGCCGGCTTGAGCAGGCCCGCCATATCCTTGAGGCCCAGCACATGGGCGCCCGCGGCCTCGAGGTCGCGCGCCATGCCGATGTAGTATTTCAGGTCATACTTGGCGCGGTCGGGGTCGAGGATGTCGCCGGTGTAGCAGATCGTCCCCTCGCAGAGCTTGCCGGATTCGATCACCGCATCCATGGCCACGCGCATGTTCTCGACCCAGTTGAGGCTGTCGAACACGCGGAACACGTCGACCCCGGTCCGGGCCGCCTGATGCACGAAGAAGCGCACCACATTGTCGGGGTAATTGGTATAGCCCACCCCGTTCGAGGCGCGCAGCAGCATCTGCGTCATCACGTTGGGCAGGCGGGCGCGGATGTCGCGCAGCCGCTGCCAGGGGCATTCCTGCAAGAAGCGATAGGCCACGTCGAAGGTGGCCCCGCCCCAGCATTCCACCGAGAACAGGTCGGGCAGGTCGGCGGCATAGGCGGGGGTGGCGTGGATCATGTCGATCGAGCGCATCCGCGTGGCCAGAAGCGACTGGTGCCCGTCGCGCATCGTCGTGTCGGTGATCAGCAGTTTCTGCTGCGCCTTCATCCAGGCGGCGACGGCCTCGGGGCCCTTCGTATCCAGCAGGTTGCGCGTGCCCATCCGCAAGTCGCGCCGGGCGGGCTGCGGCGGGCGGGGCGGGCGCGCCTCGGCCGGGGGACGGGGTCGGCCGGCGGTCTCGGGGTGGCCGTTGACGGTGATGTCGGCGATATAGGTCAGGATCTTGGTCGCCCGGTCGCGCCGCTTCTTGAAGTGGAACAGCCCCGGCGTCGTGTCGATGAACTTCGTCGTGTAGCTCATGTCCAGGAAGGTCGGATGCTTGAGCAGGTTGATCACGAAGTCGATGTTGGTCGACACCCCGCGGATGCGGAATTCGCGCAGGGCGCGGTCCATGCGGGTGATGGCCTGATCGGGGGTCTGGGCCCAGGCGGTGACCTTGACCAGAAGCGAATCGTAATAGCGGGTGATGACGCCGCCGGCATAGGCGGTGCCGCCGTCAAGCCGGATGCCCATGCCGGTGGCGCTGCGATAGGCGGTCAGGCGGCCGTAATCGGGGATGAAGTTGTTCTGCGGATCCTCGGTTGTCACCCGGCATTGCAGCGCATGCCCCGACAGCGTGACGCCGTCCTGCGCGGCGACGCCGGTCGCCTGGGCCAGGGTGGCGCCCTCGGCGATGCGGATCTGGGCCTGCACGATGTCGATGCCGGTCACCTCCTCGGTGACGGTATGTTCGACCTGAACGCGCGGGTTGACCTCGATGAAGTAGAAATGCCCCGTGTCCATGTCCATCAGGAACTCGACCGTGCCGGCGTTCTGATAGCCGACCGCGCGGCCGATCCGAAGCGCCAGATCGCAGACCTCGGCGCGCTGGTCGTCCGTCAGATAGGGGGCGGGGGCGCGTTCGACGACCTTCTGGTTGCGGCGCTGGACGGTGCAGTCGCGCTCGAAGAGGTGATAGAGCCCGCCGTGGCTGTCGCCCAGAAGCTGCACCTCGACATGGCGGGCGCGGGTGATCATCTTCTCGAGATAGCCCTCGCCGTTGCCGAAGGCGGCCTCGGCCTCGCGCCGGCCCTCGCGGACCTTCTCGACCAGCTCGTCGGGGCCCAGGATGGGGCGCATGCCGCGCCCGCCGCCGCCCCAGCTGGCCTTGAGCATCAGCGGATAGCCGATCTCGGCGGCCTCGCGCTTGATGGCGTCGAAATCATCGCCCAGCACCTCGGTGGCGGGGATGACCGGCACCCCGGCCTTGATGGCGACCTTGCGCGCGCTGGCCTTGTCGCCCAGGGCGCGCATGGTCTCGGCACGCGGGCCGATGAAGGTCAGCCCGGCATTTGTACAGGCCTCGACGAATTCGGGGTTCTCGGACAGCAGGCCATAGCCGGGGTGGATGGCGTCCGCGCCCGATTCCCTGGCCACGCGGATGATCTCGGGGATCGAGAGATAGGCCGCGACCGGGCCCAGCCCCTCGCCGATGCGATAGGCCTCGTCGGCCTTGAAGCGGTGCAGCCCCAGCTTGTCTTCCTCGGCATAGACCGCGACGGTCTTCTTGCCCAGTTCGTTGGCAGCACGCATCACGCGGATGGCGATCTCGCCGCGGTTGGCCACAAGGATCTTCTTGAACATGCCTGCCCCCTGTCATTTCCGCGCCGAAGGATAGGGGGCCGCGCGGCAGGTGCAAGGGCTATTGCGGCACCCCGCCGCAGCGCGGGGCGCAGGCCGGGCGGCCGGGCAGGCGCCTGCACCGCTTGACAGGCCCCGGCGCGCGCCGCAAGCAGAGAGGCATGATCGATCTGCGCCCCATCGGCTATGTCACCGGCCTTCTCGTCGCGGTCCTGGGCCTTGCCATGGCCGTGCCGCTGGCGCTCGATTATTCCGACGGCTCGGCCAATTGGGGCGCCTTTCTCGAGGCCGGTTTCCTGACCGTCTCGGCCGGGCTGATGACCGCGCTGGCCTGCCAGAGCGGCACGCCGCGTCCGCTGACATTGCGCCAGAGCTTCCTTCTGACCTCGCTGATCTGGGCGGCGCTGCCCTTCTTCGGGGCGCTGCCCTTCATCATCGGCGCCCCCCATGCCAGTTTCACGGATGCCTATTTCGAGGCCATGTCGGGGCTGACCACCACCGGCACCACCGCCTTTCCCGATCTGGACGACCTGCCGCGCGGGGTGAACCTGTGGCGCGGCATCCTGCAATGGCTGGGCGGGCTGGGGATCGTCATCGTGGCGATGGTGTTCCTGCCGGTGATGAAGGTCGGCGGGATGCAATTCTTCAAGTCCGAGGGCTTCGACACGCTGGGCAAGGTGCTGCCGCGCGCGCTCGACATCTCGATGGCGATGATCCGCATCTATGTCGGGCTGACCATCGCCTGCATGCTGGCCTATCTGGCGGTGGGCATGGTGCCCTTCGATGCCGTCGTGCATTCGCTGACCACGATGAGCACGGGCGGCTTTTCCTCGACCGACGAGAGCTTCTCGATCTATTCGGGCGCGCCGGAATATGTCGCCTCGGTGTTCATGATCCTGGCGGCGCTGCCCTTCATCCGCTTCGTGCAGCTGACCCAGGGGCACGGCACGCCGCTGTGGCGCGACGTGCAGGTGCGCGCCTTCCTGCGCTGGCTGGCCTATGCGATCGCGGCCATCGTCGCCTATCGCATGTTCCGCCACGAGGCCGATTTCCTGCCCACCCTGCGCGAGGTCACCTTCAACGTCGTCTCGACCTTCACCGGCACGGGCTATGCCTCCGAGGACGTGACCAAATGGGGCCATTTCAGCTTCGTCGTCCTGATCATCACCGGGCTGATCGGGGGCTGCACCGGCTCGACCGGCTGTTCGATCAAGGTGTTCCGCTACCTGATCCTGTTCGAGGCGGTGAAGACCCAGATCCGCCGTCTCTATGCGCCGCACCGGGTGATCTCGGTGCAGCTGGGCGGCCGCCCGGTCGATGAAGAGGTGGTCAATTCGGTCATCGCCTTCTTCTCGTTCTTCATCCTGGGCTTCGGACTTCTGATCGTGGGGCTGTCGCTGGCGGGGCTGTCCACGCAGACGGCGCTGACCGGGGCCTGGACGGCCATCGCCAATGTCGGGCCGGCCTGGGGCCCCGAGGTCGCGCCCTCGGGGGCGATCAACCAGTTTCCCGACAGCGCCAAATGGATGATGACCGCGGGCATGTTCGTCGGCCGGCTGGAGATGATGACGGTGCTGGTGCTGGTGCTGCCGCGGTTCTGGCGCGGCTGAGCGCCCGCCCGCGGCTTGGCTCTCTTCCCGTAGCGGGCGCGCGTCCCCCCTGGCCTTTGCCCACTTCTAGCCCTCGCCCCCGAACGCAGACGCCCGCCCCGGTGCGGGGGGCGGGCGCGATGGGCGTGCAGAGGGTCTGCGGGCGGGGCTCAGTTCCAGCAGGAGACCAGAACGGTCATGCCCGCGGCGCGGCGCGACAGATCCTCGGCGGCCATGATAGCGCGGCCGGGGGCGGCGGTGGCGGGCGTGATCCCGGCCGCCGACAGCATCTGCGTGATCGGCCCGGCCCGCAGCGTCAGCGACAGATCCGCCGGCAGCAGCCGGTCGCCTTCGGGATGGGGAAGAAGAAGCCCGATCGCGGCGCCGGTGGCATCGAGCACCGGCCCGCCCGCGTCCCCCTCTAGCGCGGCCAGCGCCAGCCGTGCCTGCCCCGTCTCGCCGGTCAGGCCGCCGGGGCCCGCCATCGTGCCGAAGGTCAGCACCGGCGCCGAGACCGCATCGCCATAGGGATAGCCCGCCACCGCGACCTCGGCGTTCAGCTCGACCGGCCCCACATGCCAATCGGCCACCGCGCGCGGGGCCAGCCGCGCCTCGGGCTCGAGCAGCGCCAGGCCCAGGTCCGGGTCGGTGGCGCCCAGACGCGCGTCGATCCCGTCGACCGTCACCCGGCCGCAGTCCGCGACGGCCTCGGCCGTGGTCAGCACCGCGCCGCGTTCATCGACATAGACGCCCGAGCGCGCGCGCACCGGGCGGCGCACCTCGAGCCCCGACATCAGGTCCGCGCGCGACACCGACATCGGCTGGCCCAGGCTGTCGTCCAGCACCCGCCCGTCGAGGGCGCGGAAGCTGTCCTTCATCGCCGCGCGGGCGCGGGTGACCATGCGGTCATCCGCCGTGACGGGCCAGACCAGCGCATAGCCCTTGATCGCGCCGTCGCGCAATTCGGCATGAACCACCGAGGCGATCTCGGCGTTCTGGCCGGAAATGTCGAAGCGGGTGCGCCCCAGATCGCGGGGGCCGTCCAGCGGCACGATCTCGAGGGTCTGCATCGCCTCATAGAGCCCGCGCAGCGCCGCCTGGTCGCCCGGCCGCGAGATCAGCACGACGCGGATCCCCGTGCCGTCGGCCGATTTGTAATGCACGAAGGGCGGGTCATAGCGGTCGAAGGCGACCAGACCCATCGGCAGGTCGATCTCGATGCCGGCTTCGTCCTCGGTCACCCGGCGCAGGCCCAGCTGCGCCTTCTCGCGCGCCATCGCCGCCAGAACCTCGGCGCGCTGGGCGGTGCTCAGAACGCCCGTGGGTTCGTGGCCGTTGGCCTCCTGCCAGGCGGCCATCGAGGCGCGGGTGCCGCGCCCGAAGGCGCCGTCGATGCCGGCCGAATAGAAGCCCGCCCAGGCCAGCGCGCGTTGCAGATCCATCCGCGCGTCGCGGTCCAGACGGGCCTCGGAGGCGCGCGCCTCGGCCATGGTCTCGACGGGCATGGCGGGCGCCGCGAGAGCGGGGGCCGCGTCGGGGGGCGCCGCTGTGGGCCGGGGCGCGGTGGGTTCGGGCGCGGTGGCGGGCGCGGCCATCGGGTCGGCGGGCAGCGCCGGCGCGCTGATCCGCGGGCCGGTCAGCCCGGCGCCCACGGGCCAGAATTGCTGGCGATATTCGGTGCCGTCGGTGACATAGCTGTCCGAGGGGATCATGCGGCCGCTGCGCAGCGACCGGGCCCGCGCATCAGCGGCATCGTCATCGGCAAAGGGCCCCAGCGCGATCGCATACCAGCCGCTGCGCATGGCAAAGCCGCCCACGTCGGGCAGGCGCTCGGCCCAGTCCTGCGCGCGCGCCTCGGCCTCGCGCAGGGTCGGGACCGCCTCCACCTGAACCCAGGCCGGGTCTGCCCCTGCCGCCCCCGCCGCAACCCAGATCGCCAGCGCCGAAACCCCCGACCATTTCCTGCTCATTCTCGCCATGCCTACCACGAACCTCTGGTTTTCCCGACATTCCATCGGGGGCGAAGGTTAGCATCCCTCGCGCCCGCGTCACCCCCAAAACGCCGCCCCGCGGGCCTGCGCGGACAGGTCCGCGCCGGGCCGAGACGCTTTCTCCACACGCAGCCGTTGACCCCCCGGCGGGCGTTCATTAGGGAGAGGGCGCTCTCTCGCTATGCCCTTTCTCTCCGACAGAGGCCGCCATGACCGCCGACACCGAGACCGTTTCCCATCCGCGCTCGTTCCAGGAGGTGATCCTGAGGCTCCAGGCCTATTGGGCGGGCAAGGGCTGCGCGGTGCTGCAACCCTATGACATGGAGGTGGGGGCGGGCACCTTCCACCCGGCCACCACGCTGCGCAGCCTGGGCGCGCGGCCCTGGGCGGCGGCCTATGTCCAGCCCTCGCGCCGGCCGACCGACGGCCGCTACGGCGAGAACCCCAACCGCCTCCAGCATTATTATCAATATCAGGTCATCATCAAACCCTCGCCGCCCGATCTTCAGGATCTCTATCTGGGCAGCCTGGCCGCGATCGGGATCGACCCGGCGATGCATGACATCCGCTTTGTCGAAGACGACTGGGAAAGCCCGACGCTGGGCGCCTGGGGGCTGGGCTGGGAGGTCTGGTGCGACGGCATGGAGGTCAGCCAATTCACCTATTTCCAGCAGGTCGGCGGGCATGATTGCCGCCCCGTCGCGGGCGAGCTGACCTATGGGCTTGAACGGCTGGCGATGTATGTGCTGGGCATCGACCATGTGATGGACATGCCCTTCAACGCCCCCGAGGCGCCCATCGCGCTGAGCTATGGCGACATCTTTGCACAAACCGAACGTGAATACTCGCGGTTCAACTTCGATCAGGCCGATACGGCGACGCTGTTTGAACATTTCGAACATGCCGAGGCCGAATGCGCCCGCATCCTGGCCGCGCCCGAGATCGACCCGCGCACCGGCAGGGCGATCATCATGGCCCATCCCGCCTATGATCAATGCATCAAGGCCAGCCATCTCTTTAACCTGCTCGATGCGCGCGGCGTGATCTCGGTGACCGAGCGGCAATCCTATATCGGGCGGGTGCGGGCGCTGGCCAAGGCCTGCGCCGATGCCTTCGTGCAGACCGAGGCCGCCCAGCCCAAGGTTGACGCATGAGCATGGCGGCCGCCCTTCTGGCGCTGGCCGCGGCCGGGCCGGTTTCGCTTGGGCCGGTCTCGTTTGGGCCCGTTTCGCTCGTGTCGGTGGCCACGGGCCAGGTCGAGCCCTTCCTGGCCGAGACGCTGGCCGCGGGGGGCGGGGCCGAATGCCTGCGCACGCCGCTGTCGCTGGCGCTGATGACCGAAAGCTATGTTCTCGAGGATGCGGCCCGCCCGGTGCCGGCGGCGCTGCCCTGCTATGACCCTGCGCGTCTGGCTGCCGATCTGGCCGCGGGCCGCGCGGTGGCGTTTCTGGGCGATGCGCCCGCGCCCGGTCTGCGCCGGATCCTTGCCGTCTATCCCGATGGCCGCGCCTATGCCTGGGCGCAGCCCGATCCCCATTCTCGCAAGGCGGAGTGAGCCATGCCCGATCTGCTGATCGAACTCTTTTCCGAAGAGATCCCGGCCCGGATGCAGCGCCGCGCCGCGCAGGATCTCAAGACGCGGATGACCGATGCGCTGGTCGTGGCCGGTCTGACCTATGCTTCGGCCGGGGCCTTCTCGACCCCGCGGCGGCTGGTGCTGACGGTCGAGGGGCTGTCGGCGGCTTCGCCCACCCGGCGCGAGGAACGCAAGGGCCCGCGCGCCGACGCCCCCGAGGCCGCGATCGCCGGTTTCGAGCGCGCCACGAATATGACCCGTGATACATTCGAGCGCCGCGAGACCCCCAAGGGCGTGGTGTTCTTTGCACAAATCGAACATCCCGGCCGTCCGGCCGCCGAGATCGTCGCCGCGGCGCTCGAAACCACGATCCGCGACTTTCCCTGGCCCAAATCCATGCGCTGGGGCAATGGCACGCTGCGCTGGGTGCGCCCGCTGCATGCGATCCTGTGCCTTCTGGTCGACGAGCACGGCGCCGCGGTCGTGCCGCTCGAGATCGACGGGCTGGTCGCGGGCAACACCACGCGCGGGCACCGCTTCATGGCGCCCGCGCCCTTCACCGTGACCGGTTTTGACGATTACCGCGCGAAACTGGCCCGCGCCAAGGTGGTGCTGGACCCCGAGGAACGCGCCAACATCATCGCGGCCGAGGCCACCAACATGGCCTTTGCGCGCGATCTCGAACTGGTCGAGGACGCGGGCCTTCTGGCCGAGGTCTCGGGGCTGGTCGAATGGCCCGTGGTGCTGGCCGGCCCGATCGAGGAGGATTTCCTGGGCCTGCCGCCCGAGGTGCTCCAGACCTCGATGCGCGAACACCAGAAGTTCTTCTCGCTGCGCAACCCGCGCACGGCCCGTATCGAGGGCTTCGTGACGGTTGCCAATATCGAGGCGCCCGACGGCGGCGAGACCATCCTCAAGGGCAACCGCAAGGTGCTGTCGGCGCGGCTGTCGGATGCGCGCTTCTTCTGGGAAAACGACCTGGCCCGCGTGAAGG
This sequence comes from Phaeovulum vinaykumarii, assembly GCF_900156695.1. GTDB lineage: Bacteria > Pseudomonadota > Alphaproteobacteria > Rhodobacterales > Rhodobacteraceae > Bieblia_A > Bieblia_A vinaykumarii. The sequence continues at coordinate 56,085 of NZ_FTOM01000001.1, read as the reverse complement.
CCGAGGGGCTCGAGGGGATGGGGGCGGGCCTGGCCAATGTCACCTTCCACAACAAGCTGGGCAGCCAGAAGGCCCGCATCGACCGGATCGAGGCGCTGGCGCGCGAGATCGCGCCGCGGGTCGGGGCGCAGCCCGATCTGGCCGCCGAGGCCGCGCGTGTGGTCAAATCCGACCTGCAATCGGAAATGGTGGGCGAATTCCCCGAGCTTCAGGGCATCATGGGCGGCTATTACGCCCGTGCCGCCGGCCTGCCCGAGGCCGTGGCCGAGGCCTGCAAGGGGCATTATTCGCCGCTGGGGCCGGGCGATGCGGTGCCCGATGCGCCGGTGACGGTGGCGGTGGCCCTGGCCGACAAGATCGACACGCTGACCGGCTTCTGGGCGATCGACGAGAAACCCACCGGCTCGAAGGATCCCTTCGCGCTGCGCCGCGCCGCGCTGGGTGTGATCCGTCTGGTTCTGGTCAACAAATTGCGGCTGCCGCTGCTGGAAATGTTCGAAAAGGCCAATTCCGGGGCGGATGCGGGCGATCTGCTGAGCTTCTTCCACGACCGGCTCAAGGTGTTCCTGCGCGACGAGGGCATCCGCCATGACGTGATCGACGCGGTGCTGGGGATGCCCGGCGCCGACGATCTGACGCTGGTGGTCAAGCGCGCCGAGGCGCTGGCGGCCTTCCTCAAGACCGACGACGGCGAGAACCTGATCCAGGGCTTCAAGCGCGCCAACAACATCCTGACCCAGGCCGAGGCCCGCGACGGGGTGGAATACAGCTATGGTGCCGATCCCAAATTCGCCGAAAGCGACGCCGAGCGCACGCTCTTTGCCGCGTTGGACCGGGCCGAGGCCGCGATCGCGCCGGCAATGACGGCCGAGGATTTCGCCGCCGCCATGGCCGCCATGGCCGAATTGCGCGGCCCGATCGACGCCTTCTTCACCGAAGTGCAGATCAACACCGACAATGCGGTGGTGCGGCGCAACCGGCTGAACCTGTTGCACCGGATCCGCGCGGCCTGTCTTGCGGTGGCCGATCTGGGACGCATCGAAGGCTAGAAGGGCGCTTGCGCGGCGCGCGCAAGCGGATATCCTGCCCCGAGAAGGATATTGCCGCGTTGCAGAAAAAGCCCGTGCCTCCCCGCCCCGTCTCCACCGATTTCGTGGAGATCGCCCCCGCCGCCGCGGTGGCGGTCGCCCAGCATGGCTGGCGGGCGAAATGCCTGCAACGGCTGGTGCGGCTGGATCTGCCGGTGCCGCGCACGGTGGCGCTTCCGGCCGGGACGGTGCGCGCGCTGGCGGCGGGACAGGCGGTCGACGCGGCCGGCATCCTGGCGCGGACGGGCGCGCTGGTGTCGGTCCGGCCCTCGCCGGTCAATCCCGAATGGGGCGGGCCGGGCTCGGTGCTGAACGTCGGCATGAATGCCGCCCGCCACGCCGAGATCCGCAAGACCCATGGCGCGGCGGCGGCCGATGCGCTCTATCTGCGGTTCGTGCATTCCTATGCGACCCATGTCGCGCGGCTCGACCCGGATGCCTTTGCGCTCGACCCCGAACCGGGGGCGCTGGGTCATGCGCTGACCCTCTATCAAGAGGAAACCGACGAGCCCTTTCCGCAGGATCCGGCGCGGCAGCTGGCCGAGGTGCTGCGTTCGATGGCCCGCGCCTGGGAGGGAACCTCGGCGCGGCTTCTGCGTCAGGCCAAGGGCGCGCCGCCCGACGCCGCGCTGGGTCTTCTGGTGCAGGAGATGGCCTTCGGCATCGGGCCGGGGCTGTCGGGCTCGGGCACGATCCAGTTCGTGGACGGGGTGACCGGCAGCCCGCGCATCACGGGGCGGTTTCGCGGCCAGGCGCAGGGGCGCGCGGCCTCGGTCGAGACGCTCTATCTGACGCGTGACCCGCGCGGGGCCTCGCTCGAGGAAGCCGCGCCGCAGATCTTTGCCGAACTTGTGGCGCATGGTGCCGCCTGCCGGGCCCGCCTGCGCGAGGAAATGCAGATCGAATTCGTCGTGGAAAGCGGCAAGCTGCGGGTGATCGACGCGCTCAAGGTCACGCGCTCGGCCCGCGCCGGCGTGCGCATCGCGGTGTCGCTGGCCCAGGATGGCGTGATTTCCCGCGAAGACGCGATCCTGCGCGTCGAGCCCCGCGCGCTGAGCGAACTTTTGCATTATCAGGTGGACCCGCGCGCGCCGCGCGAACGCATCGGGCGCGGCATCGCCGCCAGCCCCGGCGCCGCCACCGGGCGGATCGTCTTCACCGCCGCCGCCGCCCAGGCCGCCGCCGCGCGCGACGAGCCCTGCATCCTGGTCCGCCGCGAGACCGGCCCCGAGGACATCCGCGGCATGCATGCCGCGCACGGCGTGCTGACCGAGCGCGGCGGCATCACCAGCCATGCCGCGGTGATCGCGCGCGGGCTGGGGCTGCCCTGCATCGTCGGCGCCTCGGGGATCGTGCTCGACCAGCGCGAGCGCACCTTGCGCGCCGAGGACGGCCGCCTCCTGCGCGAGGGCGACACGATCACCATCGACGGCTCGAACGGCGAGGTGCTGCTGGGCGCGGCCGAGATGCTGGCGCCGGCGCTCGACGACGGGTTCCGCACGCTTCTGCGCTGGGCCGACAACGTGCGCGACATCGGTGTGCGCGCCAATGCCGACACCCCCGACGACGCGCGCACCGCGCGGCTGTTCGAGGCCGAGGGGATCGGGCTGTGCCGCACCGAGCACATGTTCTTTGACGAGGACCGGCTGACGGTCATGCGCGAGATGATCTTCGCCGATACCTCGCGCGATCGGCGCATCGCGCTGGAACGGCTGTTGCCGATGCAGCGGGCCGACTTCCTGGCGCTGTTCGACATCATGGCGGGCCAGCCGGTCTGCATCCGCCTGTTCGACCCGCCGCTGCACGAATTCCTGCCCCATGACCGCGAGGGTATGCGCGAGCTGGCCGAGGCGCTGGACCGGCCGCTGTCCGAGGTGACGCGCCGGGTCGAGGCGCTGTCGGAATTCAACCCGATGCTGGGCATGCGCGGGGTGCGGCTGGGCATCACCATGCCCGAGATCTACGACATGCAGGCCCGCGCCATCTTCGAGGCCACGGTCGAGGCCGGCCGGCGCGGCGCGCCCGTGGTGCCCGAGATCATGATCCCGCTGGTCTCGGCCTCGCGCGAGGTCGAGCTGGTCAAGACCCGCATCGACGCCGTGGCCGGGGCCGTGCGCACCGAGCAGAAGGCGCAGTTCGCCTATCGGCTGGGGGTGATGGTCGAGACCCCGCGGGCCGCCCTGCGCGCCGGCGAGATCGCCCAGCATGCCGCCTTCCTGTCCTTTGGCACCAACGACCTGACGCAGATGGCCTATGGGCTGTCGCGCGATGATGCGGGGCGGTTCATGGGCTCGTATGTCATGCAGCAGGTCTATGCCGAGGATCCGTTCCACGTTCTCGATGTCGAGGGGGTGGGCGAATTGCTCCTGATCGGGGCGGGGCGCGGCCGCGAGGGGCGCCCGGATGTGACGCTTTCGGTCTGCGGGGAACATGGAGGGAACCCCGAATCGATTGCCTTCTGTCGGGCGGCGGGATTCGATTATGTCTCGTGTTCGCCCTTCCGGGTGCCGGTGGCGCGACTCGCCGCGGCCCATTTCGCGCTTCTGGACCGCCCGACCTCTTAGCGGAGTGTTGCCGGCAGGTGCCGCGGACGGGGGGCAACTGCGTGCCGAAATCCTCATAGGCAAAAATCCGCCTGTCACTTTCCCGAGATTTGGGCCGATTCCCGCCGTGCCACCCTAAGTTGTGTTGCAAAAATGCAACAGTTGGTTTACCCTGCCCGTCGCCTCGGCTAAGGGACGTCGATCGAAGGTGCACCCTTCGTTCTCGGACCCACCACACGGGAAGACCCCATGTCGATGTTGAAACGCCTGATCGGAAGCGCCGCGGTGCTGTTTGCACTGACCGGCGGCCTGCGGGCCGATGTCACCATGAGCCAGTCGAACGACCCGGCCGCACTTCTGGGCGCCGAGGTGGCCACGCTGCTGGTGCAGGAACGACTGGCGCTGGGGTCGCTGAACGAAGCCCGCTTCGACGTGCTGACCCGAACGCCCAAGCGCGCGCGCAAGGCCCGCGCGGGGTCGGACATCGACTATACGCGCGCCTGGGTCGACAGCCGCCCGGCGGCAACCGGCGGGGACGAGTTCCAGTGCCTGGCCCGCGCAATGTATTTCGAGGCGCGCGGCGAAAGCGTGGCCGGTCAGGCCGCGGTGGGCGAGGTCGTGCTGAACCGCGTCGATGATCCGCGTTTCCCGGACACGATCTGCGGCGTGGTGCATCAGTCGAATGCGCGCGGCTGCCAGTTCTCGTGGACCTGCGACGGGCGCGCCGACCGCGTGCGCAACACCGCCGCCTATGGCCGCGTGGCCAAGGTGGCGCGGGCGCTTCTGGACGGGGCGCCGCGCGCGCTGACCGACGGCGCCACCTATTTCCATACGCCTGCCGTGCGGCCCAGCTGGTCGCGCCGGTTCACGCGCACGGCCAAGATCGGCCAGCACATCTTCTACCGCAACGGCCTTGTGACCGCGATGCGCTGAGCGGCCGCTTTTGGACCCTGGGGCGGCGTTTGTGCTCTCGCCCCGGCCGCGGCGCGCGTCTATGATCCCCCGGAACCCCGCGTGAAGCTGCGCCACTGCGCGGCCTTCCCCGCGCATCAGAACCCGCGTGCAGCTGCACGGCAAGAACCCGCGTGCAGCTGCACGGCAAGAACCCGCGTGCAGTTGCACGACAAGAACCGCGTGCCACCGCATGCCCTGACCTTTTTCCGGCGATCTCTCCCCCATGACCCATCCCGAGCCGCTTTCCGATATCGGACTGGCCTTTGCCCATCCCGAAGCGCGCGCCGAGGCCTCGGCCAGCGCCGATCCGCGTGACCGGATTTCCCTGCGCGATCATGTCGTGACCGCCGATATCGGCGCCTTCCAGCCCGAGCGCGGCCAGAGCCAGCGTCTGCGCTTCAACATCGTGGTCGAGACGCGCCCGCATCCCGAGCCGCTGCTTGACGATGTGGACCGCATTCTCAGCTATGACCGGCTGACCGAGGCCATCGCGGCCGAACTGGCGGCCGAGCGGCTGAACCTGCTCGAGACGCTGGCCGAGCGCGTGGCCGAACGCATCCTGGCCCAGCCGCAGGCGATGCGGGTCTTCGTGCGCATCGAGAAGCTGGACCGCGGTCCCGGTGCGCTGGGCGTCGAGATCGTGCGCGCGCGCGCCTCGCAGCCCGTCTGCGCCGAAATCACCGGCGAGGCGCTGCACCCGGTCGTGGCGCATCTGACCAATGCCGCCATCGCCGCGCCCGATCTGGGCGCGCGGCTCGATGCGCTGATCGCGGGCGGCGCGCCGGTGATCCTGAGCGTGGGCCTGCCCGAAGGTCCGCGCCCGATGACGGAGCATGTGCCCACCCAGCGGCGCATCGACCTTCTGGCGATCGAGCAGAACGCCTGGGTTCTGGCCGCGCGCGATCCGCGCTGCATGGTCGTGGCCACCCGCACCGAGATCGACTGGGCCATGCGGCAGGGGCAGCTGATCGTCTGGGCGCCCTCGAAGATCGTGCTGGATGCGGTCGACGGCCCCAAGGCCCATGCCGGCGATGGCGTGGCGCTGGCGCTGTGGCTGGCCGAGGAATTCGCCGCCCAGCGGCTCGAGCTTCACGGAGAGGTTACAGGGCCGGCGGGAAGCCGCGTGCCGGTGAAGACGGTGCCGCTCTGAGGTCTTGCCCTTGGCGGCGGGATGCGCAACATCTCGTCGGATGAGCAAGATCTACTACCGTCCCTTGGTTTCCCCCCATGCGACCGGCCCCGCGCTTGCGGGCGGCTGGGCGCGCTTCGATGCAGTCGAGTTGTTGCGCCGCGGGCAGGCCCCGCGCCGTGCCCCGGCCTCGGATATCCCCGATGACATCCTCGAGGCGCTGTGCGCCCCGCGCGCGCCCTGGGGTGGGGTGGACCTGTCCGCCCCGCGCGTCATGGGCATCCTGAACGTGACGCCCGACAGCTTTTCCGACGGCGGGCGCTATCTCGACCCGGATGCGGCATTGGCGCAGGCCGCGGCGCTGGCGGGGGCCGATATCCTGGATGTTGGGGGCGAATCCACCCGGCCCGGCGCGCAGGAGGTTCCGGTCGAGACCGAGATCGCCCGCACCCGCCCGGTGATCGCGGCGCTGGCGGGGGGGCGGCCTCTCTCGATCGACACGCGCAAGGCCGCCGTGGCTGCCGCCGCGCTCGAGGCCGGGGCGGTGATCGTCAACGATGTCTCGGGGCTGGATTTCGACGCCGATCTGGCGCCGCTGGTCGCGGATCGGGGCGCCGCGCTCTGTCTGATGCATGCGCAAGGCCTGCCCGAGACCATGCAGGACGATCCGCGCTATGACGATGTGCTGCTCGATGTCTATGACGCGCTTGCGGCGCGTGTGGCGCGGGCCGAGGCCGCGGGCATTTCGCGCGCGCGCATCGCGGTCGATCCGGGTATCGGCTTCGGCAAGACCGAGGCGCATAACCTGGCGCTGCTGCGGGGGCTGTCGCTGTTTCACGGTCTGGGCTGTGCGATCCTTCTGGGGGTCTCGCGCAAGCGGTTCATCGGCCGGATCGGCGGGGCGGAAACGGCATCGGCGCGCGATCCGGGCACCATTGCGGTGACGCTGGCGGGCGTGGCGCAGGGCGCGCAGATCCACCGCGTGCATGATGTGGCCGCGCATGTCCAGGCGCTGGCGCTCTGGGACGCGGTGACCGACAACAAGGGGTAAGGCCATGGGACGCAAGCTTTTCGGCACCGACGGGGTGCGCGGCCGGGCCAATCAGCACCCGATGACCGCGGAAATGGCGATGCGGCTGGGCGCCGCCGCGGGGCGGTTCTTCCGCCGCGACGGGCGCAACCGGCACCGGGTTGTCATTGGCAAGGACACGCGGCTGTCGGGCTACATGCTGGAAAACGCGCTGACGGCGGGGCTGACCTCGACGGGGATGAACGTGCTGCTGCTGGGGCCGGTGCCGACGCCGGCGGTGGGGCTGCTGACCACCTCGATGCGCGCCGATCTGGGGGTGATGATCTCGGCCAGCCACAACCCGGCCGAGGATAACGGGATCAAGTTCTTTGGCCCTGACGGGTTCAAGCTGTCCGACGAGGCCGAGGCCGAGATCGAGCGGCTGGTCGAAGCCGGGGTCGAGCCCGCGCAGGCGCAGAACATCGGCCGCGCAAGGCGGGTCGATGACGGGCGGTTCCGCTATATCGAGCGGGTGAAGTCCACGCTGCCCACGGGCGCGCATCGGCTGGACGGGCTGAAGGTGGTGGTCGATTGCGCCAATGGGGCCGCCTATCGCGCCGCCCCCGAGGCGCTGTGGGAGCTGGGCGCCGAGGTGGTCCCGGTGGGCGTGGCCCCGAATGGCACCAACATCAATCTTGAATGCGGCTCGACCCGGCCGCGCGTGGCCGCCGAGACGGTGGTGGCGCATGGCGCCGATGTCGGCATCTGTCTTGATGGCGACGCCGACCGCGTGATCTTGATCGACGAGACTGGCCAGGTGGCCGATGGCGATCAGCTGATGGCGCTGCTGGCCGCGCGCTGGGCCGAGGAACAGCGGCTGCGGGGCGGCGCGCTGGTGGCGACGGTGATGTCGAACCTCGGGCTTGAACGGTTCCTGTCGGGGCGGGGGCTTCGCCTTGAGCGCACCGCCGTGGGCGACCGTTACGTGGTCGAGCGGATGCGCGCGGGCGGCTTCAACCTGGGCGGCGAGCAATCGGGCCATATCGTGATGACCGATTTCGCCACGACGGGCGACGGGCTTCTGGCGGGGCTGCAATTCCTGGCCGAGATGATCCGCACCGGGCGGCGCGCGTCCGAACTGGTCCGCCAATTCGCGCCCGTGCCGCAAATGTTGCAAAATGTCAGATATGCGGCCGGCCAGACCCCGCTCGAGCATCAGAATGTTCGAAATCTGATTGCCGAGGCCGAGGCCCGCCTGGTCGGGAAGGGCCGCCTCCTGATCCGCAAGTCGGGCACCGAGCCGCTGATCCGGGTCATGGCCGAATGCGAGGACGAAGCACTTCTGGCCGAGATCGTCGGCGGCATCGTCGCCGAGGTCGAGGCCGCAATCTGAGGCCCCGCCGGGGGATGGAGATCCGCGGCATCGACTTTACCGCCGCGCCCGCGCGGCGCAAGCCGATCACCGCCGCGATCTGTCATCTGGAGGGCGCGCGGCTGCGGCTGCGGCGGCTTGAGCGGATCGAGACCCTTGCCGGCTTCGAGAGCTTCCTGGCCCAGCCGGGGCCTTGGGTTGCGGGCTTCGACTTTCCCTTCGGCCAGTCCCGCCGCCTGATCGACGGGCTGGGCTGGCCGCGCGATTGGGCGGGCTATGTCGGGAAGGTGGGGGCGATGGGCCTGCCCGCGCTGGTCGAGACCTTCGAGGCCTACAAGGCGCCGCGCCCGCCCGGTGACCGGCAGCATTTCCGCGCCGCCGATCGCGCGACCGGGGCGGCCAGCCCGCAGACCCTGCATTACACGCCCGTGGCACGGATGTTTGCGCAAGGCGCGCCGCGGCTCCTTGCGGCGGGGGTGCATGTGCCGGGGCTTTGTGCGGGCGACCCTGCGCGCGTCGCGCTCGAGGCCTATCCGGGGGTGGCGGCGCGGGCGCTGATCGGGCGGCGGCCCTACAAGTCCGACCAGCGCGCCGACCCCGCGCGCGCGGCCGCACGCGCCGATCTGATCGCGGCGCTGAGCGGGGCGGCGGGGCGGGCGCGCTTTGGCCTTGATCTGGTGCTGCCGGGGGATCTGGCGGCCGAGATGGCGGCCGATCCGCGCGCCGATCTGCTGGATGCGGTGATCTGCGCGGTGCAGGCGGCCTGGGCCCTGCGTGCGGGCTTGACGGCGGCGGGCCCTTCGGGTGTCGATCCTCTCGAGGGCTGGATCGCCGATCCCGCCGCGCTGCCCCCATCCTGACCGAGAAGGAGCCCGCCCATGTCCGACCCCGCCGATGCCGCGGCCCGCCGTGCCGTCCCGCCCGTGATCTGCTATCCGGTCGAGACGCTGCCCGCCCCCGACATGGCGGCGATCGACGTGGCGCGGGCACGGCTGACGCGGCTCGAGACGGTCACCGTGCCGCCGCGCGAGGCGGCCGCGTTCCGCGTGCCGGCGGGGCATTTCTTCCGCATCCATTGCACCGAAGGGCCGCAGGTGGGCGATCTGAACCTGTGGAACGCGGCCGATCTGTCCGAGCGCTTCTATTCGGGCAAGACCCGCGCGCTGCACGGCAGCCATGTCACGCGCGGGGCGCGTCTGTGGTCGGCCTTTCCCTTCCTGCGGCCGATGGCGACGATTACCCATGACAGCCTGGGCTGGTATGGCCGCGACAGTTACGGCGGCGCGGTCCATGACGTGATCGGCACGCGCTGCGACCCCTATACGCATCGGCTGCTGTCGGGGGGCAGCTATCACCATTGCTGCCATTCCAACCTGACGCGCGCGCTGGCCGCCGCAACCGGCCTGCCGCTGGCCGAGGCCGAGCCGCATGTGCATGACGTTCTCAATGTATTCATGTGCACGGGCTTCACCCGCGACACGGGCCAGTATTTCATGAAGGCCAGCCCCGTGCGGCCGGGCGATTATCTGGAATTCATGGCCGAGATCGACCTTCTGGGTGCGCTTTCGGCCTGTCCGGGGGGCGATTGCGGGGCCGAGCATTCCTCGGACGCGGCGCGCTGTCACCCGCTGGTGGTCGAGATCCTGCGCCCCGAGGCCCCGCCTGCGGGCTGGGCGCCGCCCGCGCCGAACGGCTATGACCGCAGCCACGGTCTCTAGGCGCGTGGGGGTCACGAAAAGGGCACCACGAAAAAGGGCGCCCGCGGGGGGCGCCCTTTTCCTTGATCTGATTGGGGCAGGGCTCAGTTGCGGGCCTTGTCCACCATCTTGCCCTTGGCGATCCAGGGCATCATCGCGCGCAGCTTCGCGCCGACCTGTTCGATCTGGTGCTCGTCGTTGATGCGGCGGGTGGCCTTGAAGAAGGGCTGGCCGACGGCGTTTTCCTGCATGAAGTCACGCACGAACTTGCCGTTCTGGATGTCGGTCAGCACGGCTTTCATGCGGGCCTTGGTCTCGTCGTAGGGCAGCACGCGCGGGCCCGAGACATATTCACCGTATTCGGCGGTGTTCGAGATCGAGTAGTTCATGTTGGCGATGCCGCCTTCGTAGATCAGGTCCACGATCAGCTTCACCTCGTGCAGGCATTCGAAATAGGCCATCTCGGGTTCATAGCCCGCCTCGACCAGGGTTTCGAAGCCCATGCGGATCAGCTCGACCAGACCACCGCACAGAACGGCCTGTTCGCCGAAGAGGTCGGTTTCGCATTCCTGACGGAAGTTGGTCTCGATGATGCCCGAGCGGCCGCCGCCGATGGCCGAGCAATAGCTCAGCGCGACATCCATCGCCTTGCCGGTGGCGTCGTTATGCACCGCGACCAGGCAGGGCACGCCGCCGCCCTTGACATATTCGCCGCGCACGGTGTGGCCCGGACCCTTGGGCGCCATCATGATGACGTCAACGCCGGGTTTGGGCTCGATCAGGCCGAAATGCACGTTCAGGCCGTGGGCAAAGGCGATCGCGGCGCCTTCGCGCAGGTTGTCATGAACGTATTTCTTGTAGGTCTCGGCCTGAAGCTCGTCGGGCATGGTGAACATGATCAGGTCGCACCAGGCGGCGGCTTCGGCGATGCCCATGACGGTCAGGCCCTCGGCTTCGCATTTCTTGGCCGAGGCCGAGCCTTCGCGCAGCGCCACGACCACATTCTTGGCGCCCGAGTCGCGCAGGTTCAGCGCATGGGCATGGCCCTGGGAGCCATAGCCCAGGATCGCCACCTTCTTGTCCTTGATGAGGTTGATGTCGCAATCGCGATCATAATAGACGCGCATGGTGCACTCCTTTCGGTTCGATGGGGCGACCATAGGGGCGTGCAGCCGGAATTGGCGTTCAATCTTTGCGGTTTTCACGCCTTGTGAATGAGTTTAATACGTCAAACCGCAATGAATGAAAAATCCATTCCCATCGACGACATGGATCGGCGCATCCTGCGGCAGATGCTGGCCGCGCCCGACCTGCCCACGGCCGAGCTGGCGCGGCGCGCGGGGCTGTCGGCGGCCACCTGCTGGCGCCGGATCGAGCGGCTGCGCGCGCGCGGCATCCTGCGCGGGCAGGAGGCGGTGATCGACTGGCGCGCGCTGGGCTGGGAGGTCGAGGTGAGCCTGCGCTTCACGCTCGACAAGGCCAACCCGCGCGCCTTCGACGAATTCGTCGCCGCCGCGCGCGCCGTCCCCGAGGTCATCGAGATCCAGACCTTCCTGGGCCGGGTCGATCTGCGGCTCAACGTGATCGCGCGCGACATGGGCCATTGGCACGAGATCTACCGCAGCTCGATCCTGACCTTGCCGCATATCGCCGAGATCGAGGCGCTGATGCTGGTCTCGACGATCAAGGACGGGCGGGGGCTGCCGCTGTGAGGATCGAGATCGACGAGACCGACCGGGCGATGCTGCGGCTGCTGGCGGCGGATGGGGGGATGAATGCGGGCGCGCTGGGGCGGGTGCTGGGGATCAGCCAGCCCGCGGCCTGGCGGCGGCTGCGCCGGCTCGAGGAAGCCGGCGTGATTGCGGCGCGGCGCCCGGTGCTGGACCAGCCGGCGCTGGGCTTTGACGTGACCGTGTTCCTGGGGGTGAAGCTGGCCACGCGCGGCCGCGTCAGCCTGGACGATTTCGAGCGCGCCGCCGCCGCCATCCCCGAGGTGCAGACGATCCAGCACGTGCTGGGGCTGTTCGATTACCGGCTGCGGGTGGTGGCGCGCGACATCGGCGACTTTGAACGCGTGTTGCGCCGGCGCATCCTGACCTTGCCGGGGGTGGGCCAGGTCGAGGCCAACGTGATGATGAGCGAGGAACGCCGCCCCGGCCCCCTGGGGCCGCCGGACCCGCCCGGCGGGGCGGTGTGAATCAGGCGCGGCGCCCCGTCGGGCGCCGCGCGGAACCGGGGTCAGACCCCCGCACCAAGGCCCACACGCATCAGACCTTTGCGCAATGTGGGGATGCGATGGATCATGTCCAGAAGGCCCGCACGGAAAATCTGCACCGGCGGCGTGCCGGCCATCGAGGTGCGGTTGAGCGCATCGACGGCGGCGATCCGGGCGGCCACCTCGGGCCAGCGGCGGCGCTGATAGGCCGTCAGCATCGCCGGGTTGCCCAGCTCGGCGCGGTTGCGGTTGGCCAGCTCGATCAGGCAGGCCAGATCGGCCAGCGACATGTTCAGCCCCTGCGCCCCGATCGGCGGCACCACATGCGCGGCCTCGGCCATCAGCGCCACGCGCGGGCCGGTGAAGCCCAGCGCGATCTGGCTGATGATCGGCCAGACGGCGATGCGGGTGGCCACGCGCAGCGGCCCCAGCGCCTCGAAGGCGCGGGCGTTCAGCGCGGCCTCGAAGTCGGGCAGGGGCAGGGCGGCCAGACGCTCGGCCTCGGGGCCCTTTTCCATCCACACCACCGCCGAGGAGGGCGACCCCGCCCGGTCGGGCAGCGGCACCAGGGTGAACGGCCCGCCCGAGGCGTGGATCTCGGTCGAGATGTTTTCATGCGGGCTGGGGTGGGTGACGGCGAAGGCCAGCGCTTTCTGGCCGTAGGAGATGCGGCGCGTGCGGATCCCCAGCCCCTCGCGCAGGGGGGAATTGCGCCCGTCCGCCCCCACGACCAGCTGCGCGCTGAGCCGGGTGCCATCGTCGAGCCGCGCCAGCGCGGTATCGTCGCGCGCGACCACGCCCTCGACCGCGCGGCCGGGCAGGAAGCGCACGTTGGGAAGGCGCTCGATCCGGGCCAGGGCCTCGCGGCGGATGGCCCAGTTGGGGAAGTTCCAGCCGAAGGGCTGGTCCGAGATATCCTCGGCCTTGAAATCGTGCATCAACGGGTGCGGGCGTTCGCGCGCGCAGCCCTTGCCGGCGTCGAGAATGCGCATCGTCGAGAGCGCGGCGCCATGGGGGGCGAGGCTGTCCCAGATGCCGGCGCGTTCCAGCAGCCGGACCGAGGGTTGCAAAAGCGCGCTGGTGCGCATGTCGGCGCCGCTGGCGGTTTCGTCGGTGACGGGCGGGGCGGGGTCGACGCAGGTCACGCGATAGCCCTCGGCGCCGAAGGCCGCGGCCGCGATCAGGCCGGCGGGGCCGCCGCCCGCAATCAGGATGTCGGTCGAATGTTCGCTCATCTCTCCCCTCCTGTCCGTGCGAGACGGGGTCGTTTCTGCATTTCAGATAGGTCTGGTTGTCAGATAGGACGGGCGCGGGGCCTGTCCAGTGCGGGCCCGTGCGTGGGGCCGTGCGTGGGCCTGTGTGTGGGTCTGTGTGTGGGCGCCTGCGTGAGGATGTCTGCGGCGGCGGCCTGCGGGCGCGCATGAAAAAGGCGGGCCGGGGCCCGCCTGACGTGGCACGTGCCGGGCCGTGTGCCTCAGCCGCCCGCGGTGATCAGCACGATGATCCCCAGCATGACGAAGGTGGCCACGACGCCGGTCAGGATCAGCGCCACCAGGCCCCAGGTCATGACGGCGAAGGTCACGCCGGCCACCAGCACGATGACCGCGGCAAAGAGCATCAGGGTGACGGAAAGCGGGGTGTCTTTGGAATGGCCGGTGTCGGTCGCCGTGCTCATGAAGGATCCTTTCGCGCCGGGGCCCTGCGCGGGGCAGGGGCCGGAAGAAGCTGACTGAGGCGGCGGGCTCATGGTCGGTCTGCGTCAAGCTGCCGCAGGAGTGATATGCGCAAAGCAGGGGCTTTGTGTCAAGCGCGCAATCACCTGTTCGTTACCTTGGGCCCGGTGGTGCCATCGCGGCGCGGTTTCCATCGGACGGATTTCATTAGACGGGGGCGACCAGACGGGGCCATCAGATGAGGTGGCGCAGGAAGCCCGCCAGATCGTGGGTGCGGTGGTGGATGTGGGGCGCATCGGGGTCCGTTGCGTGCGGGTCCGCCGCATGAGGGCTTGCCGCATGAGGGCCTGCCGCATCAGGCTCGGAGGGGTCGGGCGTGACCAGAACGGTGCGCATCCCCATTTCGTGCGGGACGCTCAGGTTGCGCGGGTCGTCCTCGAACATGGCCCCCGTGGCGGGGGCGATGCCGGCGCGGGCAAAGACGGTCTCGAAGGCGGCGCGGCGGGGCTTGGGGTGAAAGCCCGCATCCTCGACCCCGAACACCCCGTCGAACAGCCGGTCGAGCCCGCGCGCCGTCAGCACGCGCCGGGCATAGGGCGCCGAGCCGTTGGTATAGACCCAGCGCCGCCCCGACAGCGCGCCGATGGCCGCGGCCAGATCGGGGGCGGGGGGCACATGGCCCAGGTCGATCTCGTGGACCTCGTGCAGATAGGGCAGCGGATCCAGGTCATGCTCGTGCATCAGCCCGGCCAGCGTGGTGCCGTAGAGCCGGTAATATTCGTGGCGCAGCCGGTCGGCCTCGGGCGGCGCCAGCTTGAGTTCGCGCGCCACATAGGCCGTCATCCGCGCCTCGATCTGATCGAAGAGCCGCAGCCGCGGCGGATAGAGCGTGTTGTCCAGATCGAACACCCAGTCGCGCACCTGCGCCCAGTCGGCGCGATTGCGCAGCGGCTCATGGTGGGGGGGCTTGTCATGGAGGGACGCGGGGCGGGAGGGGGGCGTGGGGCACATGCGGCCGACGATAGCGGGCGGGCAGGGCGGCGTCCATCCGTCGGGGGGGCGTCCTTGGGGGCGGGCGTCGCGCCGGGGCGACGCCGGCGCCGTTTTCGCCCGCCGGTTGCACGCGCGATGACGGGAATCAATGCTTGTGAAACGGTTTCATGTCAGAATTGCCCTGCGCGCGAGAGGACGGGCCGCGCAAGCGCGCGGGCAGGAGCCGTGGCGGCAGGGACAGCCGCGGCACGGGAGGAGATGCGCCTTGGATCTGATTTCACTGCTCGATGCGCTGGGCGAAGGGCCGGTGGCGGCGCTCTTTGGTCTGTTGACCGGGGTCGTCTTCGGCGTCGCGGCCCAGCGGGCGTCGTTCTGCCTGCGCGCGGCCACGGTGGAATTCGCCCGCGGACGGATCGGGCCGCGGGTAGCGGTGTGGCTGCTGACCTTCTCGACCGCGCTGGTCTGGGTGCAGAGCGCGCGTCTGCTGGGCCTCTTCCGTCCCGAGGATGCGCGGATGATGGCGGTGCCGGGTTCGTGGTCGGGGGCGATCGTCGGCGGGCTGATGTTCGGCATCGGCATGGTGCTGGCGCGCGGGTGCTCGGGGCGGCTGCTGGTGCTGGCGGCCACGGGCAACCTGCGCTCGGTGGTTTCGGGGCTGATCTTTGCGGTGGTTGCGCAGATGAGCCTGCATGGCTGGCTGGCGCCCGTGCGCAACCGCATCGCCGAGATCTGGGTGACGCCCGAGGGGCGCAACGTGGATCTGGCCGTGCTGGCGGGGCTGCCCGAGGCGGCGGGGCTGGTGGTGGGACTTCTGGCGGCGGGGGGGGCGCTGGTCGCGGCCTGGCGCAACGCCATCGGGCCGCGGGTTCTGGTCTTTGCCTCGGGCGTGGGATTTTCGGTGGCGCTGGGCTGGGTGCTGAGCTGGAGCCTGGCGCAATCGGCCTTCGAGCCCTTGCCCGTGACCTCGGTCACCTTCACCGGGCCTTCGGCCAACACGTTGATGTTCTTTCTGATCCCGGCGCCGGAATGGGGCTTTGATATCGGCCTCGTGCCGGGGGTGTTCCTGGGGGCCTTTGTCGCCGCGGGGCTGGCGGGCGAGCTGCATTTCCAGGGCTTCGACGGCGAAAGCCAGATGCGCCGGTCGATGCTGGGGGCGGCCTTGATGGGCTTTGGCGGCATGCTGGCGGGGGGCTGCGCGATCGGGGCGGGCGTCACCGGAACGGCCGTGCTGGCCGCGACCGCGTGGCTGGCGCTTCTGTGCATGTGGCTGGGCGCGATGATCACCGATGCGCTGGTGGACCGCCGCGGCGCGGTGGCCTGCGCCTGAGGCGGCGGGGCCTTGAGGGGCCGCTTTCGGCAGGGGTTCAGCCGAAGATGCGCGCGGCGATCCCGGCGTGCCAGGCAAAGGCCTCGGCCCAGTTGCGCGCGCGGGTCTCGCGGCTCTCGTGCATCTGGCTCAGCGCGTGGCGGGTGCGCGTCAGGGTGCCGTCGCGCGGGGCATAGGCGCTGATCTCGAAGACCGAATCCGCCTCGGCCAGCGCCGAATAACAGGTGCTGTCATAGCCGGGCCGGGGGCCTGCCGCGGGGCCCGTCTGGCCCAGAAGGTCGCCCGCCAGCGCCGCGGCCGCGATCGCCGCCCCCGACACCGCCGCCGAGGCCGATTTGGGGATCGCGCCGGGCTGGCCCGCGTCGCCCAGAACGAAGATCTCGGGGTTGAGGCGCGCGCGCAGGCTGGCCGGGTCGACCGGCGCCCAGCCCGAGGCATCGACCACCCCCGCGGCCTGGGCGATGGCGCCGGCCTGCTGCGGCGGGATCACGTTCAGAAGGTCATAGCCCTCTTCCATGCCGTCCACGATCACCTGATGGGCGCCCACCGACAGCTCCAGGATGTCGGCGCCCATGTCCGGGCCCAGCCGTTCGATCATGCCGGGGTAATGTGTCTGCCAGCCCTCCTCGAAAAGCGCCTGCTTGGCGAAACTGGGTTTGGCATCGAGGATCAGGATGCGCGCCGTGGGGTTGTGCTGCTTGAGCAGGGATGCCGCCATCGAGACGCGCTCGTAGGGGGCGGGGGGGCAGCGATAGGGGGCGGGCGGCGCGATCAGGCAGAAGGTGCCGCCGGGGCGCATGTCCAGAAGCGCCTGACGCAGGCGCTCGGGGCGTTCGCCCGATTTCCACATCGGCGGCAGCAGGCGGGGATCATCTTCCGACCAGCCGGGCAGGGCGTCGGGGCGGTAGTCGATGCCCGGCGCCAGCACCAGCCGGTCATAGCTGATGTGCTCGGGGCCGATATGGACCGCGCGCGTGGCGGGGTCGATGGCGGTGGCGCGGCCCAGGATCAGCCGCACGTCCTGCGCCGTGAGGGCGCCGTAATCATGGGCCAGCGCCTCGAAGGGCAGAAAGCCGCCCAGCGCGAGGTTCGAGAAGAAGCAGGACTGATAGATCGGGCTGGCTTCGATCAGGGTCACGTCCAGCTGCGCGGGCAGCAGGCGGGCCAGCGTCGCCCCGCCCGCCCCGCCGCCGACGATGACGACGCGCGGGCGGGCGCCGCGCGCCAGAGAGGGGGCAGCCAGAGAGGGGGCAGGCAGCGAGGGGCCGAGCAGCGCCGCGGCGGCGCCGCGCAGAACGGCGCGCCGCCCGAGGCGCCGGCCCGCGCCCGTCATCGCAGCCCCCCGTTATCTCCGCCCCCCCTCATCTTCGCCCCCTCATCTCAGCCCTCCTGCGCCTGGAGATAGGCGATCACCGCGGCGCGGTCCTCGGCGCGGCGCAGACCGGCAAAGGACATCCGGCCGCGGGGCACGATGGTCTTGGGGTCGGTCAGATAGGCGTCCAGCAGCTCGGGCGTCCAGACCAGCCCGTCCTCGGCTGCGGCCTTCATCGCGGGCGAATACCGGAAATCGTCGATGGCGCCCGCGTGCCGGCCCACCACGCCATTGAGGACCGGCCCCACGGCGTTGCGCGCGTCTGTCCCGATCCGGTGGCAGGCGGCGCATTTGCGAAAGACCTGCTCGCCGGCGGCAACCAGGACCGGGTCGAGGCCCGTGGGCTCGGGCGGTGCCGCGGGGGCCTCGGCACTGGCGGTTTCGTCCCCGGTTTCGGTGTCGGTTTCGGTTTCGGGGGTCACGTCCAGCACGGTGGCGCGGCGGGTGATGTGCACGTCGGTCTTGCAATCGTGCATGCAGGGCGCGGCCGAGAACGCCGGCACCTCGACCTGATCGCGGTCATCGACGAAGAAGCCGTCGGCATTGGGCATCTCGACCGTGGCGAAATTCTCGCGCGTCAGGGTGAAGTCGTCGTCCACGATGTCGTTGGAATAAAGGATATAGGCCACGATCGCATAGGTGTCGTTGACGTTCAGGCTGTGGGCCTCGGTGAAGGGCATGGCGCGGTGGACGTAATCCCACAGGGTCGAGAGATAGGGCCAGTACGAGCCCACGGTCTTGACCGGGTCGCGGTCGGCCAGCGTGCCCTGACCACCGGCCAGCACCGGCCAGCGGTCCACGCCCTCGCCGAAATCGCCGTGGCAGACGGCGCAGCGTTCCGAAAAGAGCGCCTCGCCCGTCTGGACATCGCCCGATCCCTCGGGCAGGCCCAGCCCGTCGGGGCGGATGTCGATATCCCAGGCGGCCAGCTCCTGGGGCAGGGCGGTGCGGCCCAGGCCGAAGCCTTCGGCGGCGGCGGGCAGAGGCAGGAGGGCGGGCAGGGCCAGAAGGGCGGGCAGGGCAAGCCCCGCGGCCAGGGCGCGCGCGCGGGCGAAACGGGGGTGGGCCTGCCTGTTCCTGTTCCCCCCGGCGTTGTCACGACGAGACTTCGACATTCTCGACCCTCCCGTCGGCGGCCACGAACCAGGTCTGGATGCCGTTCATGTGGTAGATGGAATTTTCGCCCCGGATGGCGCGCAGCGCGTCCTTGGTGGGCTGGACATAGCCGGTCTCGTCGATGGCGCGCGATTGCAGCAGCATCTCCGAGCCGTCCCAGACGGTGTCGAGATAGAACCGCTGGAGCGCCTTGTCATGGGCGGGCCCTGAAAGGCGCGCGGTCTCCCAGCTGCGGCCGCCATCCTTCGAGACATCGACGCGGGTGATCTTGCCGCGGCCCGACCAGGCCAGCCCGGTGATGACCAGCGGGCCGGGGCCGTGGGCGATGGGCATCTGCGGCGAGGGCGCGGTGATGACCGATTTGGCGTCCATCACCCAGGTCCATTTGCGCGAGCGCCCGTCGGCCATCGTGTCGGTGTATTTCGAGGTTTCCTCGCGGTGTTCCCAGGGCTGGTCGCCCACCTCGATGCGGCGCAGCCATTTCACCCACATGTTGCCTTCCCAGCCCGGCACGCACAGCCGCACGGGATAGCCATGTTCCTTGCGCAGCGCCTCGCCATTGGCCTGGAAGGCCACGAGGCAATCGTCGAGCGCCTTCTCGAGCGGCAGCGAGCGCGACATCCCCGAGGCATCGGCGCCCTCGACCAGCACCCATTTGCCCGCGGGCTGCACCCCGGCTTCGGCCAGCAGAAGGCGCAGCGGCACGCCGGTATATTCCATGTTGTGGATCATGCCTTGCGTGAACTGGCAGCCGTTGAGCTGGGCGCCGGCCCATTCCATGCCCGAATTGGCGGCGCATTCCATGAACAAAACGCGCGTCTCGCGCGGGAAGCGGAGCAGATCCTCGAAGGTGAAGATCAGCGGCCGGTCGACAAGGCCGTTGATCATCAGCCGGTAATCGGCCTTGGACAGCTCGATCGCGCCGGCGTGGTGGCGTTCGAAGGCGCAGCCCTGGGGGGTGATCGTGCCCTCGAGGGCGTGGATCGGGGTGAAGTTGATCGACGAGATGGTCTCGGCGGTCAGCCAGGGCACGTTGCGCCGCACCACGTCGGATTCGAAATGGATGGGCAGGCCATAGGGGGTGACATCGACGCCCTCGCCCAGCGTGGTGGACCAGGGCTGGTTCTCGGTGATGAGCGGGTCGGGCGTGCCCGCCGCGGATGCCCCCGAGGCGGTCCCGGTGGCGGCCCCGGTGGCAGCCCCTGCCGCGCCCGCGGCCAGCGCGCCCAGGACGCGGCGGCGGCTGGGCCCGGTCTGCGCCCCCGCCGGCGCGGGGCCGGTGGCGGGATCGGGATGGAAGCTGGGCTCGGGGCTTGGGGGGCTTGCGCTCTTGTCGGTCATGGTCTTCCTCGTGCGTCTCAGGCGCCCTTGATCGTGACGGTTTGCGACGGGCCGCGCGTGACCGTGCCGGTCTTGCGCAGATAGCTTTCGATCACGTCCCAGATCTGGGGGCCTTCGGTGTCTTCGTTGACGCTGGCCCAGCCGGCCACGACATAGCTGGCGCCCGGCTCGATGGCGGTGTCGTCGTCGCTCAGCCGCAGGTCCGAGATGCGCTTGCCCATCGGCGCCGAGACGTCGATCGTGTAGGCCAGCCCGCCCAGCCGCACCATGTCGCCGCCCTGCTGGTAATAGGGGTCGGTGTTGAAGATGTTGTCGGCCACATCCTCGAGGATGGTGCGCAGCGTGGCGCCGGTCATCTGGGTGCGGTAGCACTGGCCATAGGTCATGGCGGTGGCGTTGAAGATGTCCTCGCGGGTGATCGGGTCGCCGGGCAGCAGCGTCGTGCCCCAGCGCACGCCGGGCGACAGCGCGATCTGGGCGTCGCGCTCGGCGCGGATGGCGTCGCAGATCACGTCATCCCAGGTGCCGTTGAAATTGCCCCGGCGGTAGAGCAGGCTTTCCGTGGTGGCGATGGTCTCGCCCAGCTCGGCCGCGAAGGGCGCGCGCAGATCGTCGATCAGCGCGGCCATGTCGGGGTCGGGGGCGATGACATCGGCAAAGACCGGGATCAGCTTGTGGCGAAAGCCCATCATCTGGCCGTCGCGCACGTCGAGATCCACGCGCGAGACGAATTTGCCGTTCGAGCCGCTGGCGATCAGGATCGTCTGGCCGACCAGCACGGGTTCGGGAATGGCGTCATGGGTGTGGCCGGTCAGGATCACGTCGATGCCCTGCACCTGCGCGGCCATCTTGCGGTCGACGTCGAAGCCGTTGTGCGACAGGCACACGACCAGCTGCGCCCCCTTGGCGCGCACCTCGTCCACCATGTCCTGCATGCGTTCCTGGCGGATGCCGAAGGAATAGTCGGGGAACATCCAGCGCGGGTTGGCAATGGGCATGTAGGGGAAGGCCTGGCCGATCACCGCGACCGAGGTGCCGCCGCGCTCGAAGATCACATAGGGGTCGAAGGCGGGCTCGTCCCATTCGGCGTCGAAGATGTTGGCGCCCAGGAAGGGGAAGGGCAGGCCGGCGACGATCTCGTTCACGCGCTCGGCGCCATAGGTCCATTCCCAATGCGAGGTCATCGCCTCGACACCCAGCGCGTTCATCACCTCGACCATGTCCTGCCCGCGGGTGCGCAGCGCCGTCATCGAGCCGTGCCAGGTGTCGCCGCCGTCCAGAATGATGGCCTCGGGGCGGGCGGCGCGGATCGCCTTGATGACGGTGGCCACGCGGTCCATGCCGCCCATCCGGCCATAGGCGCGCGCCAGCGCCACGAAGTCGTCGGAGGTCAGCGCATAGGCCTCGGGGCCGCCCGGCGCGATGCCGAAGGCCTCGAGGAAGGCGCGCCCGGTCAGATGCGGGGGCAGGCCATGCGCGGGGCCCACGCCCAGGTTGACCGAGGGTTCGCGGAACCAGATCGGTTTTAGCTGGGCGTGGATGTCGGTCACATGGACCAGCGTCACGTTGCCGAAATCGTCGAATTGCAGAAGCTGGTCCTGGGTCAGGCCCTGGGCTGCGGCCATGCGCGGCATCATCCCCAGCCCCGAGGCGCCGAGGATCGCCGAGGTGGCCAGACCTGCCTGAATGAATTCGCGGCGCGAGATCATGGGCGTGCACTCCTGTCCTGAGGGGGCCGCGCGCCTCTTGTGGCGGCGGCATGCGGGGGGGAGATGCGTCCGGCTGTGGGGCCGGGCGCATCCAGAGGGCGGAAGGATCACCGGGAAAGGCGCGGATGGGCGCGTGCGGGGCGCGTGCGGGGCCCAGGGCCGGCGGGCTCAGGGGCGGACCGAGACCCCTTCGACCGACAGCCCCTGCCCGCGCGAGGCGACATAGAGTTCGAGCGCGCGGAATTCGGCCGAGCCGGGCTTGAAGGTCTCGGCGCGGGTGTCGCGCACGCAGCCCTTGAAGCGGTTGTGGATCGAGACCAGACCCGCGGTCTTGAGCCGGTAGACGGGGAAGCCGTTGATCTGGCCCTGGCTCAGGTGGTCGGCGCGGATCATGTCGCCGAAATGGTCCTGATGGCAGTTCGAGCAGGCCAGTTCCAGCTGCCCGAAACGGGTGTAATAGATCTCGCGGCCCTTCTCCCACCAGGGCGCGGCGGGGCCGTCGATGGCCACATCGACCGGCAGCCCGCGCGATTGCAGCGAGAGCGCGGCGGTCATGTTCATCATCTCGTTCGAATCCCAGCCCCAGGCCTCGGCGCCCATCCGCGTGGTGCGGCAATTGTTGACGAAATTCTCCATCGACCACAGATCGTCGCCGGCGGGGCTGATCCTGGGCATGTGGGCGCGCACGCCGCGCATCTCCTCGATGTTGCCATGGCACGAGGCGCAGGACTTGCCCTCGGCGCCGTCGGTGGTTCCCCACAGATCGCGGCCCATGTCGGCAAAGACCATCGCCGGGTTGTCGAAGTCGTCCATCTGCATGGCGCGGGTCGCGTCCTCGCGGAACAGCCAGCCCGACATCACTTCGGGCAGGGCGCCGTCCAGATGGGCGGGCGCGGGGGCGCGGGTGGTCAGCGTGATCTCGTTGTTGACGACCAGATCGACGCCTTCGACCGGGTCGGCGCTGGCCTGGATCGCGCTGCCGGCCAATGCGGCGGCAGCAAGGGCGCCGGCAAGGGCGCGGGCCATTCGGGGGGCCTTTTGCATGGATCTGTTTCCTCCCTGGATCCCGTCGTCATTCGGGCGGAACCGGGCCGCCCCTCCCCGGCGGATCGGTTCGCCTTGTCTGTCGCGCGCCCCGCCCGGTGAGACGGGGGCACGCGCCGGCGTCAGTCAGGCCAGCGTGATCGACTTGCGTTCCTCGTAGATCGAGCCGTCGTCGTCATACCAGGTGAAGTGGAATTCGCCGGCGGCATCGACGCGGACATCGAATTCGAAATAGGGGTTGGTGGACACGGCCGGTTCCAGCGTCACGTCGAGCGCGTTCTGGCCGTTGAAGTCGCAGGTGAAGCGGTTGATGATCTGGCGCGGGATCGGCTGGCCGGCCGAATCCTTGCGTTGGCCCGATTCCATCGGATGCGAGATCAGCGTCTTGATGGTCACCACCTCGCCGGCCGAGGCGGATTTGGGAACCTTGACGCGGGGTTTGACGTTGCTTGCCATTGGGTCTGTTCCTCTCTGTCGCTCAGCCGCCGCAGCCGCCGATGGTCACCTTCACGGTGGCGCTGGTGCGCGCGAAGCTGCCGTCTTCCATCTGCGCCACGGCGATCACGTCCTGGGTCTTGGCCAGGCGGACACGGGTCGAGGCCATGCGCGAGCCCGCGGCGGGTCCGAAGCGGAAGGTGACAACGCCGGTTTCTGGGTTGCCGGTGGCAAAGACCGCGACCGCCACCGCGCCGGGGGCGTCGACCGCGATCGGCACGGTGTTGCCGTTCTCGGCGATCTCGGGGGCGGTCAGGGTCACGCCGCCCTCGGCGGGGGTGGCGCCGCCGGTAAAGGCGGCGATGGCGTCATCGACCTTGCTGGCCAGGGCCGGCAGCGGCAGCGCGGCGGCGGTGATCCCGCCGAGCCCGAGCGCCAGGGCCTCTCGTCTGGTGAAATGCATCTGGGTGTCCTCTGGGTCCGTGCATCAGGGCGCAGCGGCTGCGCGCCTATTTCATCGTCATCAGGAAGGCCAGCACGTCCTCGACCTGCTGGGCATCGAGGATCGGCGGCAGATCGGCAGGCGCGGCCTTGCCGGTATAGGCGTCGCCAGGGCGGATGAAGCCGTCGGTCTTGTAGAAGGCCGGCATCATCGAGCCGTCGAAGGTGTTCTTGGCGTTGACGATGATCCCGCGCAGCTGGGCTTCGGAATAGCGCGTGGCCGCCCCTTCGAGCGCGGGCCCGATATTGCCCTGGAAGGAGGCCGCGGGCAGCGCCGCGATCTCGTGGCAGGCCACGCAATTGCCCAAGGGGCGCGTGGCCATCAGTTCGGCGCCGCGGCCGGCATCGCCGGGGCTGTCGGTCAGCGGGGCGGCGATGGCGCCATCCTGCCATGCGATCGCGGCGGGCGCGGTCTCGGCCAGGACCGGTGGCGCCAGGATCGTCAGCGCCGTGGTGATGGCTGCCGCGCTCACCGCAGCCGGGGCGCAAAGCGTCGCTATGCGTCTCATGCTCTCCTCCCTGTTCTCCCTGTCACGAGGTTAGCAAGTGGTTGGCTTCGCGTGCAACGATATATTTTCATAAACGAATGTTTCTGCGGCAGCATCCGGGGATTGCTGCGCCTGCGACATTCGCATTGGCGCGCAAGGCATTGGAATTGCTTCATTCCATCGGGATCGCGCCGGACCGGATCTGCGCCGCCAGATAGTCCTGGAACATCTCGCCCTCGGCATATCCATGCGCGCGCACCCAGGTCAGCAGCGCCTGCGTGGTCACCTTGCCGAAGGCGCCGGGCATCGTGGCCACCGCCGCCTGCGCGGCCGTCTGATCGGCGGGCACGTCCTCGGGCAGGAAGATCAGCGTCGGCGTGAACATGATCCCCCAGCGCCGGGCCATTTCCTTTTCGGTGGCGCTGGTGGCGTCGAAATCGGTCACCTCGGTGCTGCCGGCCAGGTTCATCTGCACGACGAAATAGCCCTCGCGGATCAGCGCCTCGATCCTGGGATCCGAGAGCACCTCCTCGTGCATCCTGGCGCAATAGATGCAGCCGCGCTGTTCGAACAGGATCAGCAGGCGCTTGCCCTCGGCATTGGCTTCGGCCAGATCCTCGGGCAGATCCTTGAAGGTCGCGCGCAGCCAGTCGGGCTTGTGCAGGCCATCGTCGCCCAGGGGGGCTGCGGCGACAGCGGGCAGGGACAGCGCCAGCACGGTCAGGCCCGTGGCAAGGCCTTTGGCAAGGCCTTTGGCAAGGGCAGTGGCAAGGGCAGTGGCAAGGGTGGGTCTCGGTCGGCTCATGGCATCCTCCGGTGTCATTTGAGCGTGGACGTCCAGTCAAAGGCGTTGAGCATCATCTCGGCGATGCGGTTGACGGAATCGGTGGCGATCAAGAGGGCAAAGGCGATGAGCATGACGCCCATGGCCTTTTCGACAAGCCCGAGGTGGCGGCGGTGGCGCGCCAGAAAGGCCAGGAAGGGCCGCGCGAAGAAGGCCGCCAGCACGAAGGGCAGCGTCATTCCCAGGCCATAGGTCAGCAAGAGCAGCCCGCCGCGGGTCAGATCGCCCATCCCCGAGGCCACCATCAGGATCGCCGCCAGCGCCGGGCCGACGCAGGGCGTCCAGCCAAAGCCGAAGGCCAGCCCCATGACATAGGCGCCCAGAAGCGAGGTGGGCTCGGTCCGGGTCTCGATCCGGGCCTCGCGGTAAAGAAGCGGGATGCGCAGCACGCCCAGGAAATGCAGCCCGAAGACGAAAAGGACGCCGGCCGCGACATAGCTCAGCACGCCCTTCCACGCGGCAAAGGCCTGTCCGGCGGCGGTGGCGCCCAGCCCCAGCAACACGAAGATGGTGGTGACCCCCAGCGCAAAGGCCAGCGCCGCGCCGATCAGGCGGGCCTGGGCGCCGGGCGGGATGCGTTCGCCGCCGCGCAATTCGGCCATGGACAGGCCGGCCATGTAGCTGAGGTAGAAGGGCACCATCGGCAGGATGCAGGGCGACAGGAAGGACAGAAGTCCCGCCAGCGCTGCGCCGCCGTAGCTGATCTCGAGCATCCGGGCCTCCCTTCCCGCAAACTCCATGATGCCGCCCCTTGCGGGACGGGTCGTCGGGCCGGACGGCGCGCGCGGTCCCCATCTTCGGTCCCCATCTTGGGTCAGGGGCTTCTGTCCGGCTGGCCGGCGCGCCGCCTCCTCCGCGGGCGTGCCGGACTGATCGCGTCCCCCCCCCCCCCCCCCGTCGGTCCTGTTGGCCGGCGGTTGTCGGCGGGATGTGAATACATTAGAATATGCGGATATGGCGAGGGTGGCGTCAATGACTTTTGCGCGCAGGAGGCGGGGTGTCGCAGGCCGGAACACTTCTGGCGAGTGTGCCGGGGGTGCGGGCCTTGGCTGCGGCACTGCGCTGCGGGCTGTGTTGGGGCCGGTGTTGCGGGCGGTTCTGGCGGCGCTCCTTCTGGCAATTCCCGCCCTTCCGGCTCGGGCCGATCTGGCGCTGGTGATGTTCGAACGGCCCGGTTGTCGCTGGTGTGCCCGTTGGAACGACGAGATCGCGCCCATATATCCGCTGACGGACGCGGGGCGGCGGGCTGCCCTCCTGCGTCACGACATCTCCGCCGCGCTGGCGCCGGAGTGGGAACTGGAACGCAAGGTCGTGTTCACACCGACGTTTGTCGTGCTTGAAGACGGCCGCGAGATGGGCAGAATCGAGGGCTATGCGGGCCAGGATTTCTTCTGGGGATTTCTGGACCAGATCCTTGAGACCGCAGGAAAGGACGACGATGGCTGAAGCCGCCTATTCCCGTTTCGGCATGCGCGCGGCGCAAGGGCCGGCGCCGCGTGACGCGGGCCTGGACCCGAAGGCGCAGGCGCAGGCCGCGGGGCCGATGTGCGGGCTGGTCGCCCAGGCCGAGACGGTGGCCAATTTCCTCAAGGCGCTGGGCCATGAGGGGCGGCTCCAGATCCTGTGTTTTCTCAGCACCGGGCCGAAAAGCGTGACCGAGCTGGAGACGCTGCTCGATCAGCGCCAGTCGGCGGTCAGCCAGCAATTGGCCCGGCTGCGCCACGAGGGGCTGGTGCAGACCCGCCGCGAGGGGCAGGTGATCTATTATTCGATCCTCGATCCCAAGGTGGCCGAGACCGTCGCGCTGATGAACCGTCTCTTCTGCGCGCAGGACTGATCGCCCCCTCCCGTTCCGGCGCCCTCCCTTCCGCCGCGGGATCGAGGCGCCTGGGCTGCGGCCCCCGAAGCTCTCCGTGACGCACCGCCCCTGATGCACCGTCCCCGATGCGGCGCCCCCGATACGACGAAGGGCGCGGCCAGCCCCTTGCCAGAAGGCGCAATCCTTGGAAAGCTGCGCGCGGCGCCCGTCACGGGGGGCCGCAGGCGCGGGGGAGTGGAGGCCCCCGCCCGGAGGGAGGAACATCATGGAGGACATGGCCTGGGGCGCGGTTGCCGCGCTTGTCGGGCTGGTCGGGGGCGCCGTGCTGGGGCTGGCCGGCCGTCTGGGCAATTTCTGCACGCTGGGCGCGATCGAGACGGCGCTTTATGCGCATGACCAGCGGCGGCTGCGCATGTGGGCGCTGGTCTTGGGCGTGGCGATCCTGTCCACGCAGGCGCTGGCCGCGGCCGGGCTGATCGACCTGGCCGCCACGCAATATCACGCGATCCGCTGGCAGCCGATGGCCAGCATCCTGGGCGGGGCGATGTTCGGCTATGGCATGGCGCTGGCGGGCAATTGCGGCTTTGGCGCGCTGGTGCGCTTTGGCGGGGGGGATCTGCGCTCGCTTGTCATCGTGGGGGTGATGGGGATCGTGGGGTTCATGGCGCTGTCGGGGCCGCTGGCGCCCTTGCGGGTGCAGCTTTTCCCGCAGGAGGCCGCGCTGGTGCCCCATGACATGGCCCATGATCTGGGCGCGGCGCTGGGCCTTGCGCCGGGGCTGGTGGCGCTGGCGCTGGGGGCGGGGCTTGTCCTTTTCGCGCTGGCGCATGCGCCGTTCCGGGTCGCGCATGGGCATGTCGGCTGGGGCGTCGCGGCGGGGCTCGCGGTCGCCTGGTGTCTGGCCGGCACCAGCTGGGCCGCGCAGGCCAGCTTCGGCGCCGTGGGTGTCGAGGGGCCGTCCTACACCGCGCCGGTGGGGCGCACGCTGCTCTATCTGATGACCTCGACCGGCGGGGGGCTGTCGTTCTCGGTGGGCTCGGTCGCGGGGGTGCTGATCGGGGCCTTCACCGGCTCGATGCTGCGCGGCCTCTTCCGCTGGGAGGCCTGCGACGACGCCTCCGAGCTGGGCCGGCAGGTCGGCGGCGCGGCGCTGATGGGCGTGGGCGGCACCATCGCCATGGGCTGTTCACTGGGCCAGGGGCTGACCGGCTTTGCCACGCTGGCCTGGTCGGGGCCGGTGACGCTGGCCGCGATCGTGGCGGGCGCGGCCCTGGGGCTGGCGCAGCTTCTGGGCCGGTTCGAGCGCGGCTAGCCGAAAGGCGCCCACCGCCGCCGCAGCGCCACCGCCGCAGCGCCGCTGCCTCAGATCCGCGTCACCTTGCAATGCGGGGTCAGGCGGCGCACATCGGCGGGCCGGCACAGCTCGGTCGCCTCGGTCATCACCGCGGCACTGGCCGCCGCCACCCCCAGTTGCAGCGCGCGCGCAAGGTCTGCCTCCTGCGCCAGGGCCAGGGTGAAGGCGCCCACGAAACTGTCGCCCGCCCCCACCTTCGAGACCACGGGCACCTCGGCCGCCGCGGCGTGGAAGCGTTCGGTCGCGGTGGCCAGCACCGAACCTTCGGCCCCGCGCGCCACGATCACGATCTCGGCGATCCCGCGCGCCACCAGCGATTGCGCGAATTCGGCGCTGTCGCGGCGGTCGGGCAGGGGGCCGCCGGCCAGCCCCTCGGCCTCGATGTCATCCATGCGCAGCACATGCGCCGGCCGCGCGCCCGCATCGAGCAGCGCATGCAGCGCCGGCCCCGAGGTGTCGAGGATCAGCCGCGCCTGCGTGCGCGCGATGCGCGAGGCCAGGCGCGCGGGGAAATCCTCGGGCACGCCGGGGGGCTGGCTGCCCGACAGCACCACCAGACCGCCCTGGGGGGCGGCGCGGGCGATGCGGCGCAGGGCCTCGGTCACCGAGGCCGCCGGCCAGCGCGGGCCGGGCATCACGAAGCGGTATTGCGCGCCGCTGGTCTGGTCGTTGACGGTGAAGCTCTGGCGTGTCTCGCCGGGGGCGGGAAAGGGCGACAGGCCGATCCCGGCCTCGGCCAGCAGATGCACCAGCTTGTCGCCGTTGGGTCCGCCCACCGCCACGAAGGCCGTCGAATGCCCCCCCAGCGCCGAGATCGCGCGGCTGACATTGAGCCCGCCGCCGCCCGGATCGGCGGTGGCGCGGGTGCAGCGCAGCTTGCGGTCGGGGGCGACATTCTCGGCCGAGGTGGACAGGTCCACCGTGGGGTTCAGCGTGACGGTCAGGATGGGCAGCATCAAGGGGGCCTTTCGGGGGGGGGCCTTTCGGGGTGGGGCCTGTCTTCGGCGCGCTGCGGCGCAGCATCGCGGCCACGATGCCAGCTTCGGGCGCCACTTCCAAGGGGGTGCCCCGGCGCGCGCCGTCGGGGGCAGCGGTGGGCGCTACAGCTTGTCAACCATGTGACGAAAAGCAGGGCCTTCGATCGATTCTCTCCACCCTTCATTAAGACATGGGGCGCATCGTCGCACCCGAATATGAAGGAGGTTTGGAATGATTCCGGATGGTAGCGATCCCCGTTGGAAGCGGGTTCTGACGACTGAAAGCGATCTGTCTTCCGCGGCGCTGGCCACGCGCATTCTGGTGACGCGCCTGCGCCGCGACGTGAAGGCCGCCCCCGCCACGCTGGCCGCCAAGATCACCGAGCTGCGCGATTTCGTGATGAAGAACCCCTTTGCCGTGGCCGATATGGCCCGCTTCTGAACGCTTGCCCGGCCTGCGGGTCTGAAAGGATGATGCCATGAAAAACGAAATGCTCAGCGTGCCCGAGGTCTCGGCCCGCATCCGCGAAGGCGCGGTGATGGTCATCGCCGGCGACGAGACGCTTCTGGCGCAACTGCCGCGCGGCGCCTGGATCGGCGGCACCACCGTCTATTTCGTCACCGACACCGGCGGCGCCGTGGTGCGCGACCGGCTGTTCGTGACCACTTTCGCCGAAGCCTCGGGCGCCACGCCGCGCTATCTGCCCCACGGGTCGCTGTCGCATATCGCCGATGGCTATGTGACGGGCGGCTTCACCATGATCATGATCCCGGCCTTCTCGCTGGCGCATTCGGAATTCGCCGTCGCGGGCCAGGAATACCCCGGTCTCTTCGATCAGCCGCTGGCCGGCTGGGTGACGGGTGTCCATCTCGACGAGATCGGCACGCGCGCCCCCAAGGTCTTTGACGGCGCGACCGGCATGGCGCATGACGAAGGCGTGGTGCTGCTGCATGTGGCGCTGCCCGAAGGGCGGATGGTCGATCTCGACATCCTCAACATCTTCGCGCAGGGCGACAATGCCGATCTGAGCTTCACCTTCCCCGAAAGCGGCTTCTCGACCCGCAAGGCTACCGTCAACGGCGCCGAGGTCGATTTCGCCGCCTATGTCGCGCAGAACGGCATCGACACCCGTCTGCCGCTGGTGGCCAATTACGCCGGCGCGCTGGTCAATGTGTCGATCCGCGACGTGAACCCCGACACCGGCGAGGTGTCGTTCTATGCCCCGGTCGTGGCGGGGGTGGAATATCGTCTGGCCGGTGCGCTGGGCAATTACGCCGAAGCTTTTGCCGAAGGCGCCGAGGGCAAGGGCGAGGGGCAGTATTCGTGCAACTGCATCCTGAACTATCTTTACGGCGATCTCGAGGGCAAGCGCACCGGCAGCTTCACCGGCCCGGTCACCTTCGGCGAGATCGCCTATATCCTGCTCAACCAGACGCTGGTCCGGCTGGACATCAACAAGGCGGCCTGAGGCCAGACGACCTGAGCCCGGATGACCTGAGCCCGACGACCTGAGCCAGACGCGGGCGGCCCGAGGCAACCGGGCCGCCTGAAAAGAGGGCCCCGCTCGGTGGGGCGCTCTGAAGACCCTGTTCCGCAACGTCCCCCTGCGGGCAGGCAGGAAACCCCCGGTCCCGAAGGCCGGGGGTTTTCCCCGTGCGCCGTCCCCGGCGCGCCATGCCCGGCCCGCCGATCCCGTGGTTCGCATGCGGCGGCCGGGCTCGGGAGAGGGGGCGCCGCGCGGCGCCATGACGGGCCCCTTCGGGATCGTGCGGGCGCGGGAGGACGCGCGCGGCGGAATGGCCATGACTGGATCCCTTCGGGAGCGCGTCGGCGCCGGTGCGCTGGTGGGGATCGGGAATGCGCCCGTCTTTTCGGCGGGCCGGGCTTGGGCGATGCCCGGCGCGCGCGGGGCTCACGCGCCGCTGAAGCGGCCCTTCTCGGCCTCGGACCACATAACGTCGATCTCCCAACCGTCCTCGGCCTCGCGCTCGTGGCGCACCACGCCCATCCGGTGCAGGGCTGCGCGCCGGTCGCCGGCCTCAAAGGGCAGGGTCAGCCGCGCGGGGTGGCGGTCTGCGCCGGTCGCGGCCTCGATCGCGGCCATCAGCGGGGCCAGCCCCTCGCCGGTCAGCGCGGAAAGCGCAAAGACCTCGTCGCGGCGCGCGGCCTGCGCGGCAAGGCCCGCGCGCATCTCGGGGTCCAGCGCGTCGATCTTGTTCCAGACCTCGAGCCGTGGCACCGCGGCGTCCACGCCCAGGGCCTCGAGCACGGCCTCGACATCGGCGGCCTGGGCGTCGGTCTCGGGGTGGGCGATGTCGCGCACATGCACGATCAGATCGGCCTCGAGCACCTCCTCGAGGGTGGCGCGGAAGGCCGCGACCAGCTCGGTCGGCAGATCCGAGATGAACCCCACCGTATCCGACAGGATCACCCGCCCGCCGCCGGGCAGCGCCAGCGCGCGCATCGTCGGGTCGAGCGTGGCAAAGAGCATGTCCTTGGCCATCACCTCGGCGCCGGTCACGCGGTTGAAAAGCGTGGATTTCCCGGCGTTGGTATAGCCGACGAGGGCGACCACCGGAAACGGCACGCGGGCGCGCGCGGCGCGGTGCAATTCGCGGGTGCGCACGACGCGGGCCAATTGCCGGCGCAGGCGCACCATCTGTTCGTCGATGGCGCGGCGGTCGGCTTCGATCTGGGTCTCGCCGGGGCCGCCCACGAAGCCAAGCCCGCCGCGCTGGCGTTCGAGGTGGGTCCAGGCCCGCACCAGCCGCGTGCGCTGATAGCTGAGCGCGGCCAGCTCGACCTGAAGCACGCCCTCGCGCGTGCGGGCGCGGTCGGCAAAGATCTCGAGGATCAGCCCGGTGCGGTCGAGAAGCTTGACCCCCCATGCCCGTTCCAGGTTGCGCTGCTGGACCGGCGTCACCGGGCCATCGACCAGCACCAGGTCGATCTCGGCCTCCGAAAGGCGCGTCTTCAGCTCGTCAAGCTTGCCGGTGCCGAAGAGATGACCGGGATGGGGCCGGGCCAGGCGCACGATCTCGGACCCTTCGACCGACAGGCGGGGCAGCGCGCGGGCCAGCGCGACGGCCTCCTCGAGACGATGTCCGGGGCTGCGCGCGGCCGCCCCCTCAGCGCGTGCCTGCGGCCCCTCGCGCAGCGCGGGATGCAACACATAGGCGCGGGTGGGACGCGCGGCGGTCGGTGTCGGCGTGCTCAGGCGTCACCTTCATAAAGGGAGATCGGCTGACCGGGCATGATGGTCGAGATGGCGTGCTTGTAGACCAGCTGGCTCTGGCCGTCGCGGCGCAAGAGCACGCAGAAATTGTCAAACCAGGTGATCACGCCTTGCAGCTTGACGCCGTTGATCAGGAAGATCGTGACGGGCACCTTGGTCTTGCGGATATGGTTGAGGAAGGCATCCTGAAGGTTCTGTTTGTCGGCGGCCATTTCCATTGCCTTTGTTATTCTTGCCGTCGGCGCTTGGCGAGTTCGGCGCGTTGCGTCCTTGTGGGCGGGTTATCGCCCCGCTTGGCCCGAGTATGCCCGAAGTCGCGGGGTTTTCCAGCCCTGATTTCGTGCGGTTGCGGGGCGTTGCCTTGTGGCCATAGCGCGGGATTTCCCGCGCGAGGGGGGGCGCCTGTGCTCAGGGGCGCCAGAGTTCGGGGTTGAACAGCGCGATGATCGCCAGCGTCTCGAGCCGGCCCAGCACCATCGCGCCCGCCAGGATCGCCTTGGCGTCGCCGCCCAGTTCCCACCAGGGCAGTGGCGCCAGCCCCGAGATGCCGGCCAGCGGCCCGGTGTTCGACAGCGCCGCGATCGACAGCAGCACCGAATGTTCGAACCCCAGCCCCGAGAACGACACCCCCATCGTCGCCACCGCGATCGACATGGCAAAGAGCATGAAGAAGATCCACGAGATATAGGCGCCCTGCCGGCGCAGCCGCCGGGCGATGGGGCCGCCGCCGGCCACCGAGGAGGGGTGGACCAGCCGTTCCAGCTCGCGCTCGCCGTGGCGCACCAGCGTGTAGACCCGCAGCAGCTTCACCCCGCCCGCGGTGGTGGCGATGCCGCCCCCCGTGATCGCCAGCCCCGCCAGGATCAGCCCCGGTGCGGCCAGCCCCGACCAGTCGCGCGCCTCGATCCAGCCCGAGCTTTCGAACCCCGCCGAGGCCAGGAACGAGGCCACCGTGAACATCCCCCCCCAGAGCGAGGTCACCGCCATGTGCAGATCGACGCCCTGTGCGACCTCGAGCGCGCCCAGCCAGTGACGGAAGAAGAACACCAGCGGCACGATCAGGATCAGCCCCAGCGCCAGCTGGATCTCGGGATCCTTGACCAGCCGGTCCGAGGCCCGGAACTCGATCCCGCCGGGCCAGAACCGGCGCGAGAAGGCGGGCAGCAGCATGACGAAGATCAGCCCCTCGCCGATCACGCCCGAAGGCGCCTCGGCGGGCCCGGCGATGGGCGAGATCCCCGAGGTCGAGAGCGTCGCCATCGCATGACACAGCGCCACCAGCGATGGATCGCCCGCGATCAGCAGCGCCACCCACAGCGCGAAGGTCAGCCCCGCATAGGCGGGAAACAGCGTCATGCCATAGCGCAGGATGCGTTCGGAGGGTGGCGCATGGCGCGGCGCGCGCGGGCGTGTCACCTCGAGCGCGGCGCCCGTCGCCCCCCCGGACACGAAGACCTCGAAGCCGCCCAGCCGCATCGGTGCCAGCACCGCCAGCGCCGTGACCAGCACGAAGAACCCCCCCATCCAGCCCACCAGCGCGCGCCACAGATGCAGCGTCGGCGCCAGCCGTTCGGGCGGATAGAGCGTGGCGCCGGTGGTGGTCAGCGCCGAGACCATCTCCCACCAGGCGTTGTAGAGGCCGGTGTCGGGCAGCGCCTCGCTGAAGGGCACGGCCAGCATCAGCGGCAGCGCGGTGAAGGTGGCCAGAAGCGTCATCAGCTGTCCGCGCGCCGAATGCCCGATCCGCCCCGAGGCCGTGGCCAGCCCGATCAGCGTGGTCAGCACCGAAAACAGGATACCGGCATAGAAGAACGGCCGGGCGATCGCATGCGCGTCCTGGGTCAGGGCATGGGCGGCGGGCACGAACATGGCGGCCGTGCCCAGCCCCATCAGGATCACGAAGAGCGGGATGCGGCTCAGGGCCTCCATGACGTCTCTCCGCGGGGCTGGGGCAGGGCCTGCGCCCCGCAGGGCGCGCCGGGTTGGGCGGGATGATACGGCGCCGGAACCGGATGCGCCGGAACCGGATGCGCCAGAACCGGATGCGCCAGAGCCGGATGCGCCGGAACCGGATGCGCCAGAGCTGGGTGAAGCGCTCCGGGATACAGTGGGTGGGGAGGCGTCGGGCGGGGAGGCGTCCCATCGACGCGTGACGGACCCGCCCAGCTCTGGCCCGGCCGGGCCGTGCAAAGGAACGCGGCGCCGCGCGCAGGGGCCGCGCTGCGGGTCGGCCTGGTGACGCGCGTCCGGCGACGGGCTATGGCGACGGCCCCGCGCATCAGAAGAAGTCGATCGACACCTGCAACAGGCGCTCGACCTCGGGGATATCGGCCGACAGCGCAAACAGCGCGATCACGTCGCCTTCCTCGATGCGGGTGTCGCCCGAGGGGGTGATGACCTGCCCGCCCTTCATGATCGCGCCGACCAGCACGCCCTCGGGGAAGGCGATGTCGCGGATGGCCCGCCCGGTGATGGGCGAGGTGGACATGACCTGGGCTTCGATCACCTCGGCCTCGGCGTCACCGATCGAATAGATCGCGCGCACGCGGCCGTGGCGGATGTGGCGCAGGATCGAGCTGACGGTGGTGGCGCGCGGGTTGATATAGGCGTCGATGTCCAGCGCCCCCAGCATCTGCACCATGGAATTGTCGTTGACCAGAACCACCGCCATCGGGCAGCCCGCCTGCTTGGCGCGCACGCCGACCAGGATGTTGGTCTTGTCGTCGTCGGTGACCGCCAGCACCGCATCGGCGCGTTCGATATCGGCTTCTTCCAGCAGTTCGGCCGACAGCCCGTCGCCGTTGAGCACGATGGTCCGTTCCAGCGCATCGGCGGCACGTTCGGCCTGTTCGCGGGATTTCTCGATGATCTTGGTGCGCACGCGCTCGGTGCGCGCCTCGAGCGCGCGGGCCACCGCCAGCCCGACATTGCCGCCGCCCACGATCACCACGCGTTCCTGCTTGAGCGCGGTCTTGCCGAAGATCTCGAGGGTGCGGCCCACGTCCTGAAGATGGGCGAAGACATAGATCTGGTCGCCGCCGAAAAGCTGATCGCCCGGCTCGGGCGCAAAGAGCCGCCCCTCGCGGCGCACGCCCACGACGATGGCGCGCAGCGTCGAGAACAGGTCGGTCAGCTGGCGCAGCGGCGTGTTCAGCACCGGGCATTCGTCCGACAGCGCGATCCCCAGAAGCTGGGCCTGCCCGCCCAGGAAGCTCTCGGTGTCGAAGGCGGCGGGGGCGGCCAGACGCTGGAGCGCGGCCTCGGCCACCTCGCGTTCGGGGCTGATCACGACGTCGATGGGCAGGTGGTCGCGGCGATAGAGGTCGGTATAGACCGGCTCCATGTATTCCTGCGCGCGCAGGCGGGCAATCTTGCGGGTGATGCCGAAGATCGAATGGGCCACCTGGCAGGTGACCATGTTGACCTCGTCGGAATGGGTCGCGGCGATGATCAGGTCGCAATCGCGCGCCCCGGCGCGGTCCAGCACCGCCGGATACGAGGCAAAGCCCGCCACCCCCTGCACATCCAGCGTGTCGGTGGCCCGGCGCACCAGCTCGGCGTTGGAATCGACGACCGTCACGTCGTTGCGTTCACCCGAAAGATGGCGGGCGATCTGCCAGCCGACCTGGCCCGCCCCGCAGATGATGACCTTCATGCCATGGCTCCGGGCGTTGACGGGCGGGGGGTCGCGCGCATTGTCCTGCTCTCCCTCGGGGGCCTTGTCGGGCGGTTTGCGACCTTTCTAGCCGTCCCTTGGGGGGGCGCGCAAGAAGGGCCGGTTTGCCGAAGGTCCGTGCGCGCCGCCCTTGCGGGGCGCGTCGGCGGCCCCGTGCCGGGGCGGGGGGCAGGTCGGCATGGGCGCGCGCGCCCGTCACGGGATGGCCCGCAAGGCTTGGCTTTCGGCGCCATTGGCCCTATCGGAAGGACAGTTTCAGGAGCCCCCGATGTCCGACCCCGCCTTCCGTTTCGACCTGGCCGCCACCTGCGGCGCGGCCCGCACCGGCACGATCCACACCCCCCGCGGGCCGATCCGCACGCCGGCCTTCATGCCCGTGGGCACCGCCGCCACCGTCAAGGCGATGCTGCCCGAAAGCGTGGCGGCCACGGGCGCCGACATCTTGCTGGGCAACACCTATCACCTGATGCTGCGCCCCACCGCCGAACGTGTCGCCGCGCTGGGCGGGCTGCACCGCTTCATGAACTGGTCCGGCCCGATCCTGACCGATTCGGGGGGCTTTCAGGTGATGAGCCTGACCGGCCTGCGCAAGATGACCGAGGAGGGCGTGCGCTTTGCCTCGCATATCGACGGCAGCCGCCACATGCTCAGCCCCGAACGCTCGATGGAGATCCAGCGGCTTCTGGGTTCGGATATCGTGATGGCCTTCGACGAATGCACGCCCTATCCCGCGACCCGCGAGCAGGCGCAGGCTTCGATGGAATTGTCGATGCGCTGGGCGCGGCGGTCGCGCGACGCCTTCGGCGACCGTCCGGGGCATGCGCTGTTCGGGATCATGCAAGGGTCCACCTTCCCCGATCTGCGCGCGCAAAGCGCCGAGACGCTGCGCGAGATCGGCTTTGACGGCTATGCCATCGGAGGGCTGGCCGTGGGCGAGGGGCAGGCGGCCATGTTCGAGGTGCTGGACTATGCGCCGGGGCTTCTGCCCGCGGACCGGCCGCGCTATCTGATGGGGGTGGGCAAGCCCGACGACATCGTGGGCGCGGTCCAGCGCGGCGTCGACATGATGGATTGCGTGCTGCCCTCGCGCTCGGGGCGGACGGGGCAGGCCTTCACCCGCCACGGCGTCGTCAACATCAAGAACGCGCGCCACGCCGAGGATCCGCGTCCGCTGGACGAGGCCTGCACCTGCCCGGCCTGCCGCGGCTACAGCCGGGCCTATCTGCACCATGTCTTCCGCGCCGGCGAGATCATCTCGTCGATGCTGCTGACCTGGCACAACCTGCATTATTATCAGGAGCTGATGGCGGGGCTGCGGGGCGCGATCGCGGCCGGGACGCTGGACAGTTTCGTGGCCGATTTCCACGCGATGCGCGCGCCAGGGGATATCCCGCCGCTGTGACCGGGTGCCCCCGGTTGGGGGCGCGTCCGGGCCGGGGGGATTTGGGGTGGTGCTTTCGGGGCGCGGCTCTTGGGGCGCGCGTCGGGGCAGGGGCCGGCGGATCAGCCGTTGCGGTCGAACCAGGCCCGCACCCGCGGCGCGACCCAATCCCAGAGCGCGGGCGCGCCGCGCGCGATGGGCCGGCCCACGCGCTGCGCGAGCTTGTCCCAGGTCACCCCGAACCGCTCCCACGGGCCGCCGTCGACGACCAGGTTCTGGACCACCGGCTGCACCCGGTCGAGCGATTTGGCAAATTGCGCCGAAGGGGTCTCGGCGGCCTCGAATTCATCCCAGAGCGCGCGCAGCGCCGCGCCTTGCGCCGGCGGCAGCATCCCGAAAAGGCGCGTCGCCGCAGCGCGTTCGGCCAATTCCTGCGCGGCGGCGTCATGGTTGTGGCCGTGGATCGGATGGTCGCCCGCGTCGATCTCGACCAGATCGTGGATCAGCAACATGCGGATCACCCGGTCGATGTCCACCTCGGGGCCGGCATGATCGGCCAGCACCAGCGCATAGAGCGCGACATGCCAGGAATGTTCGCCCGAATTCTCGCGCCGCGACCCGTCGCTGAGCAGCGAGGCGCGCAGGACGGTCTTGAGCCGGTCGGCCTCGGCCAGAAAGGCCATGCGCGCCGAAAGCGCATCCTGGGGGGTGTGCGGATCGGGGGCGGGAAAGCCGGGCGTGGCCTGGGCCAGCGCCGCCGCCCCGCCCGTCGTCGTCGCAGTCGGGGTCGGCTCCGGGTCGGGGCCGCTCAATGTCCGTCCTCGGCGGGGCGGGGCGCCTCGGGGGGCGCTGCGCCGGATCGTGCGGCGGCGATGGTCTGTTCGAGGAACTGGCGCGCGCGCACCTCGGCCTGGCGGATGCGGATCGAGGTCAGGAAGGCCTCCTGCAACGTCTGCGAGGACGCCCCCAGCACCTTGGACACCTGCATGTAGAGCTGGTCGTCGCCCATCTCGCGCATCGCCGTCATCGTGTCGGCGGCAAGCTGGTCGGCCAGATCCTCGATCAGCGCCATCAGCGCGAGCCTTCGGTCAGCCGCCGGCGAACATAGCCCTGAACGGTCTCGATCATCGGCTTCATGTGCTGTTCGTCGTCGCGGAAGAAATGGTCCGCGCCCTCGACCTCGTGGTGGGTGATGGTGATCCCCTTCTGGTCGCGCAGCTTGGAGACCAGCGCCTGGGTGTCCTT
The DNA here is from genome assembly GCF_900156695.1 of Phaeovulum vinaykumarii. Classification (GTDB taxonomy): domain Bacteria; phylum Pseudomonadota; class Alphaproteobacteria; order Rhodobacterales; family Rhodobacteraceae; genus Bieblia_A; species Bieblia_A vinaykumarii. The sequence continues at coordinate 17,547 of NZ_FTOM01000001.1, read as the reverse complement.
GGGCGGGGCCACGCGGTCGGCGGTGCCGTTGATGATCAACCCCGAGGACGGGCAGGGCGCCAGGAACGAGAAATCATACATGTTGGCGGGTGGGGCCACCGACACGAAGCCGGTGATCTCGGGGCGGCGCATCAGCAATTGCATGCCGATCCAGGCGCCAAAGCTGAAACCCGCCACCCAGCAATGCTTGGAATTGGGGTTCATCGCCTGAAGGTAATCCAGCGCCGAGGCCGCGTCGCTCAGCTCGCCCACGCCCTGATCGTATTCGCCCTGGCTGCGCCCCACGCCGCGGAAATTGAACCGCAGCACGGTGAATCCCATGTTGTGGAAGGCATAATGCAGGTTATAGACGACGCGATTGTTCATCGTGCCGCCATATTGAGGGTCGGGATGCAGGATGATCGCGATCGGTGCGTCGGGCTGGGACTGGGGGTGATAACGCCCCTCGAGGCGTCCTTCGGGGCCGGGGAAGATGACTTCGGGCATGGGCCTCGCCTGTTGATCGTCCCTCCCCATGGCCCGATTCATCTGTTCGGCGCTACGGGATCGGGTTCTTGGCTCTCGAAACTGGTCGAAAAGGCGGCATTTGCCGCGTCTTCGGGTGCAGTTGAGTTAAGCGGCCTTCCGTGTAACGTCAATGCTCAGTAACGCCAAAGAGGCGGGGCGCAGCCCCCGCGAGGAGTAGGTGATGAAACTTTCGACGCGGGGTCGATACGCGATGGTGGCCTTGGTGGACCTGGCGACGGTGCCGGCGGGAACGTTGACCTCGCTGGCCGAGATCTCGCGCCGTCAGGACATCTCGCTGCCCTATCTGGAACAGCTGTTCGTGCGCATGCGCCGGGCCGGGCTGGTGACGTCGGTCCGCGGTCCGGGGGGCGGCTACAAGCTGGCGCGCGATCCCGCCGACATCCGCGTCTCGGAGATCTTCGAGGCCGTGGACGAGACCGTGAGCGCGCTGCATGTGGGCGCCGGTGCGACGGGGGGCGTCTCGGGCTCGCGCGCGCAATCGCTGACCAACCGGCTGTGGCAAAGCCTGTCGGCACAGGTCTATGTCTTCCTGCATCAGACGACGCTTCAGGATGTGGTGGGCAATGCGCTCAAGCCCTGTCCGGCGGTGCCGTCGCTGTTTTCGGTGGTGGATGCGTGACGGCAGAGCGGGTCTATCTGGACTGGAACGCAACGACGCCCCTGCGGGCGGAAGCGCGCGCGGCGATGATCGCGGCGATGGATGTGGTGGGCAACCCGTCCTCGGTCCATGCCGAGGGGCGCGCGGCCAGGGGGCTGATCGAGCGCGCCCGCGCCGATCTGGCGCAGACGCTGGGCACGAGCCCGGCGCAGATCGTCTTCACCTCGGGCGCGACGGAGGCCGCGGCGCTGGCCTGCGGGGGGCGGGGGCTTGTCTGCTCGCCCGTCGAGCATGACGCGGTTCTGGCCTGGTGCACGCCCTATCTGGCCTGCGACGATCTGGGCCGGGTCACGGTGCCTGATCCGACCCGCGCCGCGTTGCAGATGGCCAATTCCGAGACCGGCGTGCTTCAGGATCTGCCGCGGGGCCTTGCGGTCACCGACCTGACGCAGGCTTTCGGCAAGATCGGATTCGGCTTTGACTGGCTGGGGGTGGATGCGGGCATCCTGTCGGCACACAAGTTCGGCGGCCCCAAGGGGGTGGGCGCGCTGGTCCTGCGCGAGGGGCTCGAGGTGGCGGCGCTGCTCAAGGGCGGCGGACAGGAGATGGGGCGCCGCGCGGGCACCGAAAACCTGATCGGCATCGCGGGGATGGCGGCAGCGGCACGGGCCGCGCAGGCCGACCTGGACGCGGGTGTCTGGGACGAGGTGGCGGAACTTAGAGGCATTCTAGAAAATGCTCTGGAATTCTCGACCGAAACTGTTATGTATGCGGGAAGAGGCGCGAAGCGGCTTCCCAACACCACCTGCATCGTGGCCCCCGGCTGGAAGGGCGAGACGCAGGTGATGCGCATGGATCTGGCGGGGTTTGCCGTTTCGGCGGGCTCGGCCTGCTCCTCGGGCAAGCTGCGGGCCAGCCGGGTTCTGGATGCGATGGGGATCGAGGCGCCCGATTGCGCGCTGCGGATCTCGCTCGGGCCGGGGATCGGGCGCGAGACGGTGGAGCGGTTCGCCGAGACCTGGATCGCCGCCTGCCGGCGCCACCGGGAACGTATTGGAGGGTGATGGCACGTTATGTGCTTGAGCTTTCGGGGAAATGAACGCCGGGGCGGGGGCCCCGCAAGCAGATGAAGGACGGAAGATGAGCGATCTGGAAATCCGCGAGGGCGTGGACCGCGAAACGGTCGAGACCGTCCAGAACATGGGATCCTACAAATACGGCTGGGATACCGAGATCGAGACCGAATATGCGCCCAAGGGGATCAACGAGGATATCGTTCGCCTGATCTCGCGCAAGAACGACGAGCCCGAATGGATGCTCGAATGGCGCCTGGCCGCCTATCGCCGCTGGGTCGAGATGACCGAACCGCGCTGGGCGATGCTGGATTATCCCGAGATCGACTATCAGGACCAGTATTACTACGCCCAGCCCAAGAGCATGCTGGAAAAGCCCAAGAGCCTGGACGAGGTCGACCCCAAGCTGCTGGCCACCTATGAAAAGCTGGGCATCCCGCTCAAGGAACAGATGATCCTGGCCGGGGTCGAGGAAGGCGTGGCCGCCGATGCCCGCCGCGTCGCCGTCGATGCGGTCTTCGATTCGGTTTCGGTGGGCACCACCTTCAAGGAAGAGCTGAAGAAGGCCGGGGTCATCTTCTGCTCGATCTCGGAAGCGGTGCGCGAACACCCCGAATTGGTGCGGAAATATCTGGGCAGCGTCGTGCCCCAGACCGACAATTACTTTGCCACGCTGAATTCGGCGGTCTTCTCGGATGGCTCCTTCGTCTACATCCCGCCGGGCACGCGCTGCCCGATGGAGCTGTCGACCTATTTCCGCATCAACGCCGAGAACACCGGCCAGTTCGAGCGCACGCTGATCATTGCCGACAAGGGCGCCTATGTCAGCTACCTGGAGGGCTGCACCGCGCCCAAGCGCGACACCCACCAGCTGCATGCCGCGGTGGTGGAAATCGTCGTGCTGGAAGATGCCGAGGTGAAATATTCCACCGTCCAGAACTGGTATCCGGGCGACGAGGAAGGCCGCGGCGGCATCTACAACTTCGTCACCAAGCGCGCCGATTGCCGCGGCGACCGCGCCAAGGTGATGTGGACGCAGGTCGAGACCGGCTCGGCGATCACCTGGAAATACCCCTCGTGCATCCTGCGCGGCGATCATTCGCAGGGCGAATTCTATTCGATCGCCATCGCCAACAACGCCCAGCAGGCCGACACCGGCACCAAGATGGTGCATCTGGGCAAGAACACGCGCTCGCGCATCGTGTCCAAGGGGATCTCGGCGGGCAAGGCGCAGAACACCTATCGCGGGCTGGTTTCCATGCACCCGCGGGCGGAAAATTCGCGCAATTACACGCAATGCGACAGCCTGCTGATCGGCGACAAATGCGGCGCGCATACCGTGCCCTACATCGAGGTCAAGAACACCTCGAGCCGGGTCGAGCACGAGGCCACCACCTCGAAGGTCGATGACGACCAGCTGTTCTATTGCCGCGCCCGCGGCGTGGGCGAGGAAGAGGCGGTCGCGCTGGTGGTCAACGGCTTCTGCCGCGAGGTGCTTCAGGCGCTGCCGATGGAATTCGCGCTCGAGGCCCAGAGCCTGGTGGCGATCAGCCTCGAGGGGTCGGTCGGATGATCTGCCCCGCCGGCGCCCCGATCCGGCCCCGTTCCGGCCGCATTGCGCTGGTCTGTGGGGGCCGGGTTCACGCTTGCGTGTGGGTTGGGGATGAATTCTCAGACGGATTTTTCCGAGCGCCTCCGGCGTATCGAAGCGGCGCGTCCGCCGCGCGGCCAGTTCCGGCTGCATGTGGGCGAGGCCGAGATGAAGATGACGCAGGCGCAGGTCGACCGGCGCATCGCCGCGATCAAGGCCGCGCAGCGGCCGCGGGCCTGGCCGGGCATTTTGCGCACGCTGGTGGCGCCCGTTCTGGGCGTTGCGGGGCTGGTCCTGGCGCTGGCGGTGAAGCTGCGCCTGCCCGTCGAGATCACGGCGGATCCGGCGATCGTCGATCCGCTGGCGGGCGTGCTGGTCGCGCTGGCGCTGGCGCTGGTCTCGGGCGTGTCGCACCGCTTGCAACTGGTGCTGGCGGTCGTGGCGGCGCTGGGCGCACAGGCGCTTTCGCACAATGCCGCGCATCTGTGGCCCGCGCCCATGGCGCAGCTTTTGTCGCCCGACTGGGTGGCGCAGGCCCGCGCCACCACCGCGCCGCGCACGGCGGTCCTGCTGGGGCGCAGCCTCTCCTTCTGATCGCCCGCGGCGCGACCCGTCCGGGCCCGAACCCGGAGGATCGGTCATGATCGTGACCACCACCCCCGGCGTCGAGGGGCGCCGGATCACCGCCTATCACGGCATCGTCACCGGCGAGGCCATCCTGGGCGCCAACATCTTCAAGGATCTGTTTGGCGCCATCCGCGACGTCGTGGGCGGGCGCGCCGGCGCCTATGAGGCCGAGCTGGCCCGCGCGCGCCAGATCGCGCTCGACGAGATGGAGACGCGCGCGCTGGCCCTGGGCGGCAGCGCCGTCGTTGGCGTCGATCTGGATTACGAAGTCATCAACAACATGCTGATGGTGTCCGCCTCGGGCACCGCCGTCACCCTTTCCGAGGATTGAGAAACATGCTTGAGATCAAGAACCTGCACGTCAAGCTGGAAGAAGACGAGAAGGTCATCCTGAAGGGTGTCAACCTGACCGTTGGCCCGGGCGAGGTCCATGCGATCATGGGGCCCAACGGGTCGGGGAAATCCACCACCTCCTATGTGCTGGCGGGCCGCGACGGCTATGAGGTGACGGCGGGCGAGGCGCTGCTCGAGGGGCAGGATCTGCTGACGATGGACCCCGAGGAGCGCGCCGCGGCGGGCCTGTTCCTGGCGTTCCAGTATCCGGTCGAGATCCCCGGCGTGGGCAACATGACCTTCCTGCGCACCGCGGTGAACGCCCAGCGCAAGGCCCGCGGCGAGGAGGAACTGTCCGCCGGCGACTTCCTCAAGGTCGTGCGCGAGAAGGCCAAGACCCTCAAGATCGACGCCGAGATGCTCAAGCGGCCGGTCAACGTGGGCTTCTCGGGCGGCGAGAAGAAGCGCAACGAGATCCTTCAGATGGCGATGCTGGAGCCCAAGATGTGCATCCTCGACGAGACCGATTCGGGGCTTGACGTGGACGCGATGAAGCTGGTCTCGGATGGCGTCAACGCGCTGCGCGACGGCAAGCGGTCGTTCCTGGTCATCACCCACTACCAGCGGCTTCTGGACCATATCAAACCCGATGTGGTGCATATCATGGCCAAGGGCCGCATCATCCAGACGGGCGGGCCCGAGCTGGCGCTCGAGGTCGAGAAGAACGGCTATGCCGATCTGCTGGCGGAGGTCGAGTGATGGCCGCGACCCCGAAAGCCGCCGAGGCGCTTTCGGCACGGCTGGCGCGTCTGCCGGCCCGGCCCGAAGGCGGCTTCTCCCGCCCCGCCCGCGCTGCCGCGCTCGAACGGCTCCAGGAAATGGGGCTGCCGCAGCGGCGTGACGAATACTGGCGCTTTTCCGACCCCGCCAGCCTGATCGCCCCCGAGCCCCCGCCCGCGCTGCTTTATGACACGCGCGACGAGACGTTGGCGTTTGACGGCATGGATCGGGTGACGCTGGTCTTTACCGATGGTGTCTTCGATGCCGAGGCCTCGGACCGCCCCGAAGCCGCGGGTGTCACCGTGGCGCGGCTGGCCGAGGCCGATCAGGCCGATCTGCACTGGGCGCAGGGGCTTTATGGCCAGCGCGAGGCCGCGGGCCAGAGCCCGGTGCCGCGCCCGCTGGCGGCGCTGAATACCGCCGTGGCCGGCGACGGCCTGCTGATCCATGTCACCGACAAGGCCGAGAAGCCCATCCACCTGGTCTATCGCCACCGCTCGGAAACCTCGGACGTGTTCTTGCATCACTGCGTCAAGGTCGATGCCGGGGCCGAGGTGACGGTTCTGGAATCCGGTCCCGCAGGCGCGCGCTTCAACACCGTGATGGAGGTGGACGTGGCCGTCGAGGGCGCCTTCCACCACGTCCGCCTTCAGGGGCGCGATCATTCGGTGCGCGGCGTGACGCATTGCTTTGCCCGCGTGGGCGAGAAGGCGGCGTTCAAGAGCTTCACCCTCTCGGCCAATGGCGCCTTCACGCGCAACGAATGCGTGCTGGATATCGTCGGCGACGAGGCCGTGGTGCATGTCGCGGGGGCGGCGCTGGGCGACGGCAACGACGGCGACTTCCTGCATGACGACACCGTGTTCATCACCCATGGCGCCGAGCGCTGCGAAAGCCGTCAGGTGTTCAAGAAGGTGCTCAAGCACGGCGCCTCCGGCGTCTTTCAGGGCAAGATCCTGGTCAAACCCGGCGCGCAGAAGACCGACGGCTATCAGATCAGCCAGGCGCTTTTGCTTGACGACGCCAGCCAGTTCCTGGCCAAGCCCGAGCTGGAAATCTATGCCGATGACGTGAAATGCTCGCATGGCTCGACCACGGGCGCCATCGACGAGACCGCGCTGTTCTACCTGCGCTCGCGCGGGGTGCCGAAGGATCGCGCGATCTCGATGCTGGTGCTGTCCTTCATGGCCGATGCGGTCGAGGAGATCGAGGATGAGGCGCTGCGCATCGAGGTGACCGACCGGCTGGAAGGCTGGCTGGCGCGCCACCATGGCTGAGGTGGAAAACGCCCCGCGCGGGCGGCAGATGCGCGGCATCGTGCCCAAGATCGTGGCCAGCTGGCGCCGGCCGCGCGTGGTCATGCGCGCGGTCCTGGCCGAGGGCCAGCGCGAGGATCGCGCGATCGCCACGCTGATCGCGGCCTGCACCATTCTCTTTGTCGGGCAATGGCCGATGCATGCGCGCGCGGCCCACCTTGACCCCAGCGTGCCGCTGGATGCGCGTCTGACCGGCGCGCTGATGGCGTCGCTTTTCATCTTGCCTCTTCTTGCCTATGTGGTGGCGGGGGTCTCGCGGCTGGTGGTGCGGATCCTTGGCGGTCGCGGGCCGGGCTGGGCCTGCCGCATGGCGCTGTTCTGGAGCCTTCTGGCCATCAGCCCGTTCATGCTGCTGCGCGGTCTCGTGGCGGGCATGATCGGGCCGGGTGGGGTTCTGACCGGGGTCGATGTGGCGCTGGGGCTGGGTTTTGTCGCGCTGTGGATCGCCTGTCTGAGGGTTGCGGGCTTCGAGGAGAAAGCATGGAGCTGAAGCTGTCCGAGCTTCTGGATCTGGGGCGCGAGAGCGTGATGCGGCCGCGCGCGGCCGCCGCGCGCGTGCTGCGCCTGGATCTGAGCTACGATGCGGTGCTGACCGCGATGGGCGCGGTCATCGCCTGTTCGGCCATCCTGGGCTATCTGGCCAATGTGATGTTCCCCGCGCCGGTGCAGACGCCCTGGTCGGTGCTGACCGGCTCGCCGCTGCTGATGGTCATCGTGCAGGCGCTGGGGGTTCTTGTCACCGCACTGGGCATGACCCATGTCGGGCGTCTCTTCGGGGGGACGGGCGGCTTTTTCGGCGCGCTGGTGCTGACGGTCTGGCTCGAGACGGTGCTTCTGGGCCTTCAGGTGCTTCAGGTCGCGCTGATGCCGCTCTTTCCGCTCTTTGCCGAGATGCTGGGGCTTGCGGGTTTCGTGCTGTTCTTCTGGCTCCTGTCGCATTTCACCGCCGAACTGCACGACTTTCCCAGCGTGGCGCTTGTCTTCGTGGGCACCCTCGGCACGCTGATGGCGGTCGCCGTGGTGCTCAGCTTCCTTCTGGCGCTGTTGGGGTTTGCCTCGCACTGACGCCGTTCCCGCGAAAGGGTCCGCCATGCTCGATGTCGCCGCCGTCCGTTCCGATTTCCCGATCCTCGCGCGCGAGGTGCATGGAAAGCCGCTGGTCTATCTCGACAACGGGGCCTCGGCGCAGAAGCCGCGCTGCGTGATCGACGCGGTGACCAAGGCCTACAGCCTGGAATATGCCAATGTTCACCGGGGCCTGCATTATCTGTCGAACCTGGCCACCGAGAAATACGAGGCCGTGCGCGGCACGGTTGCGCGCTTTCTGGGCGCGGCGCAGGAAGACAGCATCGTCTTTGCCAGCGGCTCGACCGAGGCGATCAACCTCGTCTCCTATTCCTGGGCGGCACCGCGGCTCGAGGCCGGCGACGAGATCATCCTGTCGATCATGGAGCATCACGCCAATATCGTGCCCTGGCATTTCCTGCGCGAACGTCAGGGGGTGGTGCTGAAATGGGTCGGGCTCGAGGCCGACGGCAGCCTTGACCCGCAACGCGTGATCGACGCGATCGGCCCGCGCACGAAGCTGATCGCCATCACCCAGATGTCGAACGTGCTGGGCACCCGCGTCGATGTCCAGAGCATCTGCGCCGCCGCCCGCGCCCGCGGCGTGCCGGTTCTGGTCGATGGCTCGCAGGGCGCGGTTCATGGCCCCGTCAACGTCGAGGAGATCGGCTGCGATTTCTACGCCATCACCGGGCACAAGCTCTATGGCCCCTCGGGGTCGGGGGCGATCTACATCCGTCCCGAGCGTCAGGCCGAGATGCGCCCCTTCCTGGGCGGCGGCGACATGATCCGCGAAGTGACCTGCGAGGGCGTCACCTATGCCGCGCCGCCCCTGCGTTTCGAGGCCGGCACGCCCGGCATCGTGCAGCAGATCGGGCTGGGGGTCGCGCTGGAATACCTGATGGGGCTGGGCATGGAGAACGTGGCCGCCCACGAGGCGATGCTGCGCGACTACGCCAGCCAGCGGCTGGCCGGGCTCAACTGGCTGAACGTGCAGGGGCAGGCGCCGGACAAGGGCGCGATCTTCTCGTTCACCATGGCCGGCGGCGCGCATCCGCATGACATCTCGACCGTGCTCGACAAGCGCGGCGTCGCGGTGCGCGCGGGCAGCCATTGCGCCATGCCGCTGATGCAGAGCCTTGGCCTCAGCGCCACCGCGCGGGCGTCTTTTGCGATGTACAACACCCGCGAGGAGGTCGACGCGCTGGTTTCGGCGCTGGAACTCTGCCACGAATTTTTCGGCTGAGGCCGCCACACCGGCCCTTGCCCCCATTGCGGCCCGCCGCGGGGGCGGTTATAGAACGTCGCAGGCACCCGTAGCTCAGCTGGATAGAGCGCCGCCCTCCGAAGGCGGAGGCCACAGGTTCGAATCCTGTCGGGTGCGCCATTTTCTCATGAAAATAAAAATATTATAAATTCTCTCTTTTTGAGAGATGTTGCTTGCGCGGCGAATCCACGTCAGCAAAGAGGCTCATTTATCTTGCTATAACAATATCTTGGGTCTGATCCTGCTTCGTCTCGACCTCCGATGAATCCCTTGGCCACCAGCGCGTTCGCGATGCCGGGCTGCACGCCTCCAGCGCATCGTGTGATCTTCGACTGAAAGCTGCAGGAAGACGTCAGCCATAGGCTACCCTTGTGAGGCTCCGCGCACGTAACGAGGCCAGATATGGGGGAAGCCTTCCCTCTGGTCGGCACTGGCGTTGCCGACACACCCCTTCTGCGGGGAGGCCCCGCAACGCCCCCTGAGAGTGAGAGTGCGGGCGGGTTTTCCGTGACGGGTTGAGGGCTGGAGGAGGGGCCTCCGGCGCCCGTCGCGGAGATCATCCCGATGACCAGAGAGCATCGCGCAGCCGGCAAGAGCGGTCCGCGCACGAACCTTTATGACGACATCACCGACAAGATCATCGCCGAGCTGGAGGACGGCGGGCTGCCCTGGGTTCAGCCCTGGGGGACGACGACGGCGCACCCGAGAGCTGCAATGCGCCGCGCCGAACCTCGTGGCGATGCGCACCAAGGACGGAGTGGCAAGCCTGTCCGATCTGGTGCGATCCTCGCTGCGTCTGCGCCCCGATCGTATTCCCATCGGTGAGGTGCGTGGCGCCGAGGCGCTGGACCTGCTCAAAGCCTGGGGCACAGGCCATCCCGGCGGCATCGGCACCATCCATGCCGGTTCCGGGAGCGGCGCACTGCGTCGTCTCGAACGGCTCATCCAGGAAGCCGTCGTTACCGTGCCCCGGCCATGATCGCGGAGACCATCGATCTCGTGGCCGTCCTGGCCGGTCGAGGGTCCGCGCGTCGTCTGGCCGAACTTGCCTGCGTTGAGGGCCTCGGGCCGGACGGCGACTACCGGATTTCACCTGTCGTTTCAGACCCCGCCATCCCTCACGAACAAGGAGATCCCGAATGATCCGTCACCGCGCGCTGACCGAGCCGATCCTCCTCGGTGGAGCCCCACGCGCGGTCGTCATTCTGAATGGCACACTCGCGGGGGCGGTCGGCCTCGGACTTCAGCTCTGGCTGGTCGGGATCCTGATCTGGGCCGTTGGCCACATCGCTGCCGTCTGGGCGGCCAGGCGCGATCCGCACTTCGTCGAGGTCGCCCGCCGCCATCTGCGCATTCCCGGTCATCTCTCGGTGTGAACCCCCATGATGAATCTCGCAGAATACCGCCGCACCGCCTCGCGCCTCGCGCCTCGCGGACTACCTGCCCTGGGTGGCGCTGGTCGGGGAGGGTGTGGTCCTCAACAAGGACGGCTCGTTCCAGAGGACGGCGAAGTTTCGGGGTTCCGATCTCGACAGCGCCGTCGCGGCCGAACTGGTCGCGGTGGCGGGACGGTTGTCGAGCGCCTTGTAGAGACCACCGACAGGCCGATGATCGCGTCGATGACATAGGCGTTGATCCCCCAGCCATACCAGACGCCCAGAAGCATCGTGGTCGAATGGCCGATGGCGAAGAGGCTGACGTAAAGCCCCCACGTCTTTCATCTTGTAGAGAAAGAACACCACACCCAGGAGGAACAGGATGTGGTCATGGCCCGTCACCATGTGCTTGGCGCCGAGGTAGAGGAAGGGGATGATGTGAACGCCCCAGATTTCCTGAATATAGCCTGCGTCACCTTCCGTCACATTGCGAGCGGCGGCGGCACCGGCCATCAGGCACAGGGCTGCGACGGCGAGGGGGGTGCGATAGACGCCTGCCGCCGCGAATGCGGTTTTCATGATTGATGTCCATTGGATAGGTCTCTGCAAAGGGTGTGAGCGGAAGCCCTCACACCCGTGGAGGCCGCTCCAACAGATGAACCGGTGGTGTCCAGCGCGTGTGGCGGACGACCGGGGCCCGCGTGGAATGCTGCGTCCAGGGCGTGGCATTTGGCATAGGCAGCAGCACCGCCTGGCTGTGGTCATGGTCGGCGGCGTCATGACTATGGTGGCCGCGCAGCGCCCAGGCGAGGTCGTCTTCCAAGCCGTGGGAATGACCGTGTTTCTCGACCATCTCCGCATGTTCGGCCAGAACCAGCGAGACATCGGGCACATGGCTTGCGGCAGGAACGAGGCTCCAGAGGATCAGGCGCAGACAGGCGAGCACGGTGGCGCTCTGGCGGGCGCCGTGCATAATCCTGTTCGCTGTGCTCATACCGCTCATATTGCCTCGGTTCCGTCCTCACTCAGGGTGGCTTGCACTATCCCCCCGGGGAGGTTAGCTCTCCCCTATGACGAAACCCCATGTGCATGCAAGTCACCCCCAGGTTATCGCTCGGCTGAAGCGCGCCGACGGCCATCTGCGCACGGTGATCGAGATGATCGAGGCCGGGCGTCCTTGCCCCGAGGTCGCGCAGCAATTGCAGGCGGTCGAGAGTGCGATCCGCAATGCCAAGCAGGCGCTGATCCACGATCATGTCGACCATTGCCTGTCGGGTCATGCTGACTACGACCGCGACGAACTGAAGGCCATCACCCGCTACCTCTGAGGCATCATGCCGGGCATCCTGCGCAACCGCACCTATCGCCACCTCTTCGCCGCGCAGGTGATCGCGCTGGTGGGGACCGGGCTTGCCACCGTGGCACTGGGGCTGCTCGCCTGGCGGATCGCCGGTGAGGATGCCGGGCTGGTGCTTGGCACGGCGCTGGCGATCAAGATGGTGGCCTATGTCGCGCTGGCGCCTGTCGCTTCGGCCTTTGCCGATCGGGTCCCGCGCCGGGCGATGCTGGTGTCGCTCGACCTGATCCGGGCCGTCGTGGCGCTGGCGCTGCCCTTCGTCACCGAGGTCTGGCAGGTCTACATTCTGATCTTTCTGCTGCAGGCGGCCTCGGCCGGGTTCACGCCCACGTTCCAGGCGACGATCCCGGATGTCCTGCCCGACGAGGCCGAGTATACCCGCGCCCTGTCCCTCTCGCGCCTCGCCTATGACCTCGAAAGCCTGCTCTCGCCGATGCTGGCGGCGGCGCTGCTGACCGTGGTCAGCTTCCCGGTGCTGTTCTCAGGCACGGTGATCGGCTTTGTCGCCTCGGCGGCGCTGGTGGTCAGCGTGAGCCTGCCTTCGCCGCAACCCTCGGCCCCGCGCGGGATCTGGGACCGGACGACGCGCGGGATGCGGATCTACCTTGCAACACCCCGGCTGCGCGGGCTTCTGGCGCTGAACCTCTCGGTCGCGGCGGCGGGGGCGATGGTGATCGTCAACACCGTGGTGCTGGTGAAGGCCCGCTTCGGACTGGGCGAGACCGAGGTGGCGCTGGCGCTGGCGGCCTTTGGCGGCGGCTCGATGGTGGCGGCGCTGATCCTGCCACGGGTGCTGGAGCGGATGCCGGACCGCCCGCCGATGATGCTGGGCGCCGCGATCCTGACGCTGGGCACGCTGGCTGGCGCGCTGCTGGGGAACCTCTGGGCACTGATGGCGCTTTGGCTGGTGATCGGCTTCGGCTATTCGCTGGTGCTGACGCCCTCCGGTCGCCTTCTGCGCCGCTCGGCCCGGCCCGAGGATCGTCCCGCCCTCTTCGCCGCGCAATTCGCGTTGAGCCATGCGTGCTGGCTGATCGCCTATCCGCTGGCGGGCCGCTTCGGCGCGGGGTTCGGGCTGACGGCGACCTTCCTCATCATGGCGGCCCTCGCGGCGCTGGGGCTGTTGCTGGGCTGGCGCCTCTGGCCGGCGCAGGAGCCCGAGGCCTTGCCGCATCGCCATGACAACCTGCCGCCCGATCACCCGCATCTGCGCGAGCATGGGCCCGAGCACAGCCACACGCTGGTGATCGACGACCTGCACCGTCACTGGCCGCTGCGCCCCTGATCCATGCTTGCCCTGTTAGGCCTGTTCTCCGCCGCGCTGCTGGCGGCCACGCTGCTGCCCGCGCAATCCGAGGCGGTTCTGGTCGCCATGGTGTTGGCCGGTGGCCATCCTGTCTGGCTGCTGCTGACCGTCGCCACCACCGGCAACGTGCTGGGATCGCTGGTGAACTGGACGCTCGGCCGGGGCATCGTGCGCTTCGAGGGTCGGCGCTGGTTCCCGGCCTCCCCCCGGCAGCTGGAACGCGCCACGCTTTGGTATCACCGTTGGGGCCATTGGAGCCTGCTGGCGTCCTGGGTGCCAATCATCGGCGACCCGCTGACCTTGGTGGCCGGTGTCCTGCGCGAGCCGCTCTGGCGCTTCCTTGTCATCGTGACATTGGCCAAGGCCGGGCGCTATCTCGTGCTGGTGGCGGTTGCACTCGACCTCGCCGCTTAGGCACGCCCCGCCAGACGCTGCGCAACGCCCAGAAGCGCCGCGCCGCCCAGCACTGCGACCATGCCCAGCCGCAACCGAACCACCGCAACCAGCGTCAGAACGGACAGGCCCGCAACGGAGGATGCGGACATCACCGAAAACGCCATGCTGCTGGCCGATGCGCTGATCATGCGGCAGCCACGGTGACCGGTTCTGGGCGGAAGAAGCCAAGGGGCTGTTGCAGGACGTCATCCTCTATGTCGCGACGGACGAACGGGAAGCCGGTCAACGGCATCTGCCGCGCGTTCGCGATCTGTTGCTGCTCGACGGCGATAACCTGAAAATGCTCTTCGAGCGCCTGCTGGAAAGCCCGCACCATGTCGTGGCCAGCACGGGCGCGCGCTTCCTGCAACGGGGTGAAAAGCTGCTTTCCAACGTCATGGCCTCGGCTCAGGCGGAAACGCATTTCCTCGACAGCGCCCGCCTGCGCGAAAACCTCTCGGCCTCGGGTTTCAGCTTCGAGGAGCTGAAAACGAGCAAGGTCACGATCTATTTGTGCCTGCCTGCCGACCGGCTGCACGCCTTCGGGCGGTGGCTACGCCTGCTGGTGCAGAAATACTCGTAGACCTTGCCGAAGGCGTCCCCCGACAGGTCGATGGGGGCGAGGAGGCGCAGCAGCTCCACCGCCACCTCGTTGCCGAGGTCGGTGTAGGTCTGCGGCAGAGCGCCGGAGAGGTCGGGGTTGTCCTCCTCGATGGCCTTCATGGCCTCGTTGATCGCCTTGCCGATGTCGTCGCTCTCGGTCAGGCGCTGCAGGTGGCTGAACCGAGCCTCAGGTCGCAGGAAGATGACCCCTTCGACGTCGTAGTCGGCCTTGCTGATCGTGCGGCGGTTGCCCGATCCCACCGGGCCGATGCGGGTTTCGGCCTCCGCGAACCGCTTCTCTGCATGGCGCAGGAAGATCAGACCCGGCACGGGAGTGGAGAACTGGCTTGGCTTCAACCCCGTGTTCGCCCAGGTCTGATCCGCCGCCGCCCAAAGCCGTTTCCCGATGTCTGCCCCGACCATTCCCGCTCCGTTCGATTCCCCGGCCTGTCAATGGCTTGGAAGATAGATGTGTTGCCTTTCCGCGGCCGAGGTTCTTCTTCCCTTCACGGCATGGGGATCGTCGCCCTCCCCAGCCACGATGAGGCGACGCATGTGACGGGCGATGAACAACCTGTCGGGTGCGCCAGATCCCCCCCATTCGTGCAAGGTTCCCGTGCGGCCTGCGTGTGCCCGTTGCCGGCCGTGTCGATCGCGGCGGGGCAGGGGGCGTTCCGGGCTGCGTTCCGGGGGGGGGAAGCGTTTTGTTCCTGCCTGCGGATGCGGCGCTGATTGCGGCGCTGATTGCGGTGGGGGCGCCGGTGGGCCTGCGCGGGCATCAATTCGGCACGAGGACATCCCGCCGCGCTTGCTATGCCTTGTGATCTCGGCTTAGCCTTCCCCTGCGGCGGGCTTTCGCCATGCGCCTTGATCACCACGCATTTTTACAGGCACGGTCCTTTCTCACATGACGCAGAACGCCTCTCCGCTTCTTTCCGGGCCCTCGGTCCCTTCGGAAGATACCATCGACGTTCTGGCCATGCTGTCGTCGCTTCGCGCAGGCTGGCGCATCATCGCGCTGACCCTTGCCGTCGCGGTGCTGGGCGGTCTGATCTATATCTACGCGCTTGCCACGCCGGTCTATCGCGCGACCGCGGTCGGGATGCTGGAGACGCGCCAGGAGAATGTCGTCGATTTCGAGAGCGTCATCAGTGGTTTGAGCGGCGATTCCAGCGAGATCAACACCGAGCTGGAGGTGCTGCGTTCGCGCGGGCTTATGGGGCGGGTGGTGGATGAGCTGGATCTGACCGCCGACCCGGAATTCAACGCCGAATTGCGCCCGGTCTCGATGATCGACACGTTCAAGGGGGCGACGATCGGCGCGCTCAAGCGCCTTCTGGGGCGCGCGCCGCCCGAAGGCATCGACCGGACGCGGGATAACGTGATCACCGCGGTCTTGCAGAATGCGCAGGTGGGCTCGGTCCCGTCGAGCTATGTCTTCCAGGTGACCTTCGAATCCGAGGATCCGCTCAAGGCGGCGCGGATCGCCGACACGATCATCGAACTTTACGTGCAAAGCCAGATCGAGGTGAAATTCGAGGCCACCGAACAGGCCACCAGCTGGCTGACGACGCGGGTCAGCGAGCTCAAGTCCGAGCTTGAGGCGGCGGAAGCCAAGGTCAAGGCCTTCAACGCGCGCACGCAGCTGATCTCGGCCGAGACCCTGGCCGCGCGCGAGGTCCAGCTCAAGGAAATCCGCGACCGGATCGACGCGGCCCGCGACTTGGCGGCGGTCCTGCGGGCCAAGGCCGACCGGCTGGCGGCGGCGCAGAGCCTGGCCCAGAAGATCGCCGCGGCCGATGATCCCCGCCTGGCCGCGCTGGCCGTGGACGGGACCGATGCCGGGTCAGCCTTTGCGCGCCGGTATGACCAGCTTCTGGCGCGGGCGCGCACCGATGCCGAACGCCAGAGCGCCCAGGTCGCCGCCCTCGAGACGCGCGCCGACGAATTGCAGGCCGAGACCGCGCGCGACGGCAATGACCTGATCGCGCTGGAACAGCTTGAACGCGAGGCCGAGGCCAACCGGCTGCTCTATGAATATTTCCTCTCGCGGCTCAAGGAGACGACGGCGCAGAAGGGCTTCCAGCAGGCCGACAGCCGTATCCTGTCGCATGCGGTCGTGCCCGAGGTGGCGTCGGAACCGCGCAAGGGGCTGGTTCTGGCGCTGATGACGGTCCTGGGCCTGATGGGCGGCGCCGCGATCGTGCTGGTGCGCGAGGCGCTCTTCACGGGCTTTCGCACCGCGGCCGCGCTCGAGGCGCATGCCGGCGCAACCGTTCTGGGCCAGATCCCGCTGTTGCCGGTCAATGCGCGCGGTGATCTGCCGGGCTATCTGACCGCGCGGCCCGCCCCGCCGATGGCCGAGTCGGTGAACAATCTGCGCACCTCCATCCTGCTGTCCAATCTCGACAATCCGCCCAAGGTCATCTTGTACACCTCGGCGCTGATGGGCGAGGGCAAGACGACGAATTCGGTTGCCATGACGCATAACCTGGCGCGGCTGGGCAAGAAGGTGCTGCTGATCGAAGGCGATATCCGCCGTTGTGTGCTGTCCCAATATCTTGCCACGCAGGCGCCCGGCACGCTCGTCAAGGTGCTCGCGCGCGAGATGGATTTCGACGCGGCTGTGGCGCGCGACCCGCAGTTGGGGGCCGATGTCCTGGTGGGCGAACAGCCCGATATCAACCCGGCCGATTTCTTCGCCTCGGAGGCCTTTGCCGGTTTCGTCGCCGCGATGCGCGAGCGCTATGATTTCGTGATCATTGATGCGCCGCCGGTGCTGATGGCGCCCGATGCGCGCATCATTGCGCGCGTGGCGGATGCGGTGCTGTTGGTGGTGCGCTGGGAAAAGACCACGCGGCATCAGCTTGACGAGGCGCTTGCGCTCTTTCGGGCGGTCAACCTTCCGCTGACGGGGCTGGTGCTGTCGCAGATCGACATGTCGGCGCAGCGCCGCTATGGCGGATATGGCACCTACGGCGCCTACGAGGCCTATGGGCCCACCTCCTGACGCCCCCCCGCCGGCCCAGGGGCTGCGGTTTCCGCCGGCGCGCGCCCGATGTCCCGCCCGTGGTCCCTTATGGCGGTTCTCGTGGGGCGCGGCTGCAACATATGGTGGAAAAGCGGCCCTCGGGCGCTGCCGTCGGTCTCGTCGTCGCGGGCGCGCTCGCGTAACAGGGGCCAAGGTTCGGGCCAGGGCGCGTTAGAGTATCATTCCGACGCCTGAGGGGGATTTGCGTTGGTTTTGGGGATGTTTTGGGGGTTTTGTCGGGGCTTGGGCGTTCTGTGGGCG
>NZ_FTOM01000015.1 GCF_900156695.1 Phaeovulum vinaykumarii | reverse complement strand
CAATCCGACGGCGCCCAATTCCGAGCCATTCGCGCGTCACTCTGCCCGTCTTGTGGCATGCCCGCGCCCGCTGCCCGATCCCCGCCCGAGGCGACGTTGCCCGAAACGCGCGCGCCATGATATGAAGACGGCAACGGCGGCATGGGCATTCGGACGGCGCCGGAAGACGGGTTCCTTGTCACGCGCTCTGCAAGGACAAGCGCTTGCCAGAAACGGAGAAACGCGCATGATCGTCAGCCGCAGGCATGGTTTTGTCTTCATGCATAACCCCAAGGTCGCCGGAAGCTCGGTGCGCGCGACGCTGGAGCCCTGGCGCGACCCTGACGTCGATCTGTTCGAGACGGACCCGGACCCGGCCTCGCCGCTGCATCGGGTGGACCGGGCCCATATCGGCATTGCGGAATTCGCCCGCCATTATCCGGCGCTCTGGGCCGAGGTTCGGGGGCTGGCGTTCTTCGTGCTCTATCGTGACCCGTTTGCGCGTTTCCTGTCCTCGGTCAATGAATATTGCCGGGTCTATGGCGAAACGGATATCCGGTTTGCCGCCCAATCCGAACGCCGCAAGGTCTTTCTTGATCTGGTCGCGCGTCTGCGCGAACTGGGCTCGGCCGAGGCGGTGATGGAGATCCTGGAGCTGACGCATTTCCGCCCGCAATGGATCTATCTCACGCCGCCCGAGGGGGTGGATCTGGATCTGCGCGCGTTCGATCTCAAGGAGATGTCCGGCTTTGCCGAAGCGCTGTCGGACTGCATCGGAGCGCCGGTCGATTTCGGGCGCGAGAACGGATCGGAGCAATTCGACCTGCCGCTGCCGATGCGGCGCATTCTGGCCAACAATTCCATCAAGAAACAGCTGCGCAAGCTGCCGGGCGCCATGTGGGCGATGCAGCAATTGCGCCAGCGCAGCGCCGGCACGTCGCAATCGGGGGCGCGGCTTTCGGTGCAGGAACGCTATGGTCTGACCGAGGCCGAGCACCGAGAGGTCGAAACCTTCGTGCAGGGGTTCTATGCGCGCGATCTCGGGGTCATCTCGGGCCTTGCGCAGGCCGCGCATCCGGTCGAGGCCTGAGATGGACGCCGCCCCCGTGCTGCCGTCGCGCGCGCCCAGCTTTCCGCTGCGCCACCGTCTGTTGCGGCTGATCTGGATGATCGTCTGGGCGCTCGGCGCAAGCTGGACGCCCAAGAAACTGGTCCGCTGGCGGCGCTTTTTGCTGCGCCTGTTCGGGGCAAGCATGGCCGATCGCACGGATGTGCGCGGTTCGGCGCGGGTGTGGTATCCGCCATGGCTGCGCATGGAACGCGCGACGGTCCTTGCCGAAGGCGTGATCTGCTACAACATGGCCCCGATCACCATCCGCGAAAACACCATCATCTCGCAGCGCGCCTTCCTGTGCGCGGGCACGCATGATTACACTAGGGGCAGCCATCCGCTGGTCACCCGCCCGATCGAGATCGGGCCGCATGCCTGGGTCTGCGCCGAATCCTTTGTGGGTCCCGGCGCGGTGGTCTCGGAAGGTTGCGTCGTGGGCGCGCGCGCGGTCGTGAATGGGCGGCTGGCGCCTTGGGGAGTGTATGCCGGCAACCCGGCAACCCGGATCAAGGAAAGGCAATTCGATGCCGGTTCATAATCCGCATCGGGGGTTGGACCCGCTTGTGACAGAAATCCAACGCCGCAATGACCCGCGTCTGGGCATCGCCTTCGCATGGCGGTTTGCAGACCTTTTGCCGCCGAAACTGGGCCCGCTGCGGCGTATTGGCGAATATGTTGAATTGGCGTTCAGGATCTGGGGCCAGCGGCAGCGTCAGACGATTTTGGTACGCGAATTTAGCACCTATTTCTTTTTTCTGACCTTGGTGCTTGTGTTTCCCCTGCGCCGTAAATGCTTGCTGTTGATCGCGCATAATGTGCAATCGGCAGAGCGAAAGCCCATCGAAAAGCAGCTGTTGAAGGTACTTTCGCGATTGGGGCTGCGCTTTGCCTGCCTTGAAAGCGACGCCGGGGTGCAGCAGGTTTTGGGCCTGCATGATGCGGTCGTTTTCCCGCATCCTGTTGTGTCCGTGTCAAACCAAAGCGCGGCGTCGATAGCCGCGAGGCCGCACAGAACCGTGGTCGGGGTGGCCGGTGATCCGCGTCCCGAAAAAGGATTGGATCGGGTCATTCCCTATTTAGATGAGGCGCTGCGCGACCGCGAAGATATAGCGTTCCGGGTCGGCACAAACCGGGTTGTCGAGGCGCAGAGCAGATGGCCCAAAGCCCAGATTTGCGATACCTCTGCGCAATCGGATTACATGGCGTTCCTTGAAGATCTGGATATTCTTGTGCTGCCCTATCCAGAGCAGACCTACCGGTTCCGGGTCAGCGGGGTGATCGCCGAGGCGACAGGATGCGGCACCGCAACGATCTGCACCGATCTGCCCTGTCTGCGCCAGCAGGTTCTGGCGCCCGCCGTCGGCGGCACGGTTCTTGCCCCTGACGCTTTCACGACGCCTAATCTGCTTGCGGCGATTGAGGCGCTTAGCGCGCAGCGCGAGAGCCTAAGGGAGGCGCTTTGCGAAAACGCAAAGTTTCGGCAACCGCAAGCCGTGGTGGATACTATTTTGGGGCAGCTTGCCCGTTAGGTCTTGGGCGCAACCGAAGTTTGCTCGAACACGCCGCGCCGCTGCAAAAGCGCATAGGGGCTAAGGCCTTCGGCCTGCGCCTGCTGTTGCAGTTCAAGAAGCTTGGCCTCGACCAGCGTGCGATACCAGAAGCCTTGCAGGACGTGGAAGAAGAACCCCTCTTTCCCATCCAGAAAACCGCGCCCGATCACGTAGCGATAGAAGAAATAGAGCCCCGAGCGCAGGGTGACCGGCAAGCGGGTATAGACCTTTTCCTTGATCCAGCGCTTGCGCGCGGCGCTGCCCGTCAGCTTCTCGTCCGATGTCCTGTGCCCCTCGGCCGCCGCAAGCCGCGCCGCGACCTCGAGGCCGGCATATTTGTCGTGCTTGGCAATCCACCAGCTCAGGTCGTTGAGGTTGTGATCCACCAGATCCCCCCCCTCGAGCACGCGGGTCCGGGGGCTGTCCAGAACGATATGCTCATCCATCAGGCGCTGCTCCATCCGGCCTTCGCCGCTGCGCCACAGCCGCAGGATATGGAGCGGATAGAAGAACCCATGCCGGATCGGACGCCCGAGAAAGACGATCTGGCGGCGCAGGTAAAGGCCGTTCACGCCCGGTTCGGGGGCGGCCAGCCACGCCCGCAGGGCCGCGCGCAATCCGGTGTCGAGAAATTCGTCGGCGTCGATGCGCAAGGTCCAGTCGCTGGTGATGCCGGCGGTGTCGAGCCCCCATTGGAACTGCGCCGCATGCCCGCACCAGGGGTTCAGCAAGACCTCGGCACCCAGGCTGCGGGCGATCTCGACCGTGCGGTCGGTCGAATGGCTGTCGACGATGCAGATCCGCTCGGCCACCCCCTCGAGCGAGCGGATGCAGCGTTCGATATGCATCTCCTCGTTGAAGGTGAGGATGAGGGCGGTCAGGCTCTGGGGCATCGGCAGGCTCCGGTCACAGGTGATAGGGCTTGGGCCGCGGGGTCGCGCCATCGCGCAGGTGATCGAGAATGCCCATCAGATAGGCGGCGCCCGCATCGGCGGACAGATGGCTGGCGGCATAATGGCTGCGGTGGGCGCGGGAGGGCGCATCCAGCGCGCCGCGGGCGGCGGCGGCTTCGAGGGCGGCCAGATAATCGCGCGGATCGTCGCTGTCGATGCGCGCGGCGATCCCGTCTTCATCGGCCAGGACCGAGGCGCCGACGCGGCCGTTGATGACCGCGAAGGTGCCGGCGAAAAGCGCCTCGGAGACCACCACCGCCCAGCCGTCATCGGTGGTCAGCGACGGCACGACCACGGCATCCAGCCCCGCCATCCAGGCGGGCACCTGCGTCATCGGCACCACCCCGGCAAAGGTGACCTCGGGGCGTTGCGCCGCCAGTGCCGCCGCGGTCTCGGCCATCGCCCCCGATCCGGCGATGAAGACATCATGGCGCCCCTGCGCCGCCTCGATCAGCCGCAGGAAGACGCCAAAGCCCTTGGGCTCGATCAGCCGGCCGATATAGCCGATCCGCAGCCGGCCGCTGTCGCGGGCCGGCGGCGCGGGGGGCGGGTCGATCGGGGGCGGGTCGATGAAATAGGCGAAGGGAAAGACCCGCGCGCCATAGCCGGTCAGCCGGAACCAGCGCGGGCCATGCCGCCCGATGGCCCCCACGAAACGCGCATGACGGCGGTGGCGGCGTTCCTGGGTCCACGAATGCGCCAGGCGCAGCTTGCCCTTCCAGCCGGCAAGAACCCGCGGCTCGCTGATCAGGCCGAAGAAACGGTCGTGCTGCGCGGCCTGACGGATGCCCTCGACGATGCAGGGCACCCAGTGCATGCCGTAGAAGAGATGCACCGAATCCGGCGCCGATTGCGCCACGATCCGGGCCACCTCGGCGGCGGAGGGCGCGACGATCGTCTCGCAATCGGGCATCTGGTCGCCGGGAATGCCCTGCGCCACGCGCCGCGGGTTCAAAGGCTCCTGCGCGATGCACAGGGTGCGCCCGGCATCCCCGCGCCGCGCGATGGCATTGGCCAGCGGGATCACATGCGGGTTCATCTCGTGCTGCCAGAAATAGATCTCGCTGATCATGGCGGGGGGATCCTTGTGCGGCATTCGTGACAGGGTCTCGGGCACCATGCGGCGCCGGGTTTCAAGAACGGGGCCTTTCGTCTGCGCATTCGTCGCCGCCCCCTTGATCACGATGTGGCGGCCGACGCTTGCGCGCGCCGCTGCCGGGACAACGCCCCGGGAGAGAACGCCGGGCGGTGTCTGAGCAGCGCGGCGTAGATGAACAGATAATACAGAGAGAGCGGGTTCCCGATGCCGAAAATATAGCGGTTCAAGGTCGATTCGATCAGCACGAAGCACAGCAGCATCGCAATCAGCAGGTCATGCAGATCGCCCCTTCGAGACCGCAGCAGGTAAAGCCCGAGGCTGAGCACCAGCACGACCAGCGCGAGGCCACCGGCGAGAAGGCCGTTCTCGATCAGCACGGTGATATAGGCGTTTTCGGTCAGGAACCCCACCGCGTCGGTATCCGTGCTGCGCAGGCCACTTCCGAACATCGCCGGCAGGAAATCGCGGTTGCCGATCACGGCAAGCCCCTGCAACCACAGATCGGTGCGCCCCGAGGCCCCGGAGCCGAGACCGCGCGTGCTGGATTCGAAATCCGTGATCTTGATGAGATATCCCACCGCCTTCGTGCCCAGATCGGTCAGCACCACGGCCAGCCCACCTCCGGCCAGCGCCAGCCCCAGCAGGCGCGCATTGCGCCGCGAGAGCGGAAACAGGCGTGTCAGCCCAACCAGGGTGAATGCGGCCACCGTCGCCAGCATGCCCGAACGAGACGACGCCGCCATCACCAGCGAGAAGGACAGGGCCGACAGGACAAGAAAGGCCAGGCGTGCAAGGCCCTTCTTCTGAAGCGCGCGCACCCACAAGAGGATGGTGCCCCCGCCGAAGATGAACCCCGCAAGGTTGGGGTGAAGCCCAAGCTGGGTATAGCGCAGCAGACCCAGCCCCTTGATGTGCTGTGCGCTGAGGCCGACCAGGTAATTCACCGGGTCAAGCACGATCGACACGCAGACCATGACCGCGAAACTCGCGGCGGTGCTCTCGAAGATCGTCTGGAAGCTCAGGGCCCGTGACAGCACGATCACCGCGCAGATCGCAGCCGCGAAAAGCACCGTATATTGCATCGAATAGGGCAGGTCGTTGAGCATCGAGGAGACAAACGAGATCAGAACCAACGCCAGAAAGACCCATTCATTTGTCCCCAGCGGCACCCTGCGGACCTGTCCCATCACAAGCGCCAGCGCCGCCGCGAACACGAGCACCACCAGGGCGCTGAGTTGTGCCGCCAGCGAAATGCCCGGAAAACTCCCGAAGAACAGGATCGAGATCGTCGAGAACATCAGCCAGGCCAGGATCTTTTCGGTGGCGATCATGTCAGGCCGCGTCCTTCCGGCGTATCCCGATGATGCGGATCAGAACCGCCAGTTCGGCCGCCACCATGGCCGCCGCCGCAAGGGTCGCATCGGCCGCAAGAAGCGTGACGAGAATGGCGCCCCCGGCGCTGGCCACGGCCGTCGGGGCGAAGCTGCCCTGACGGTTCATGGCCACCAGCCCGGCGGCCAGCGCCATCCACAGCGCATTGAACGTGGCCGCAAGTCCCAGCGCCAGGAACAGAAGCGGCGGCGCGGACAGCGTGCCCCCGGACATGAAATGCAAAAGATCCGGCCCCCAGATCGTCAGGGCCACCGCAAAGGGCAGCGTCACCGCGGCGCTGATACCCAGGTTCAGCCGGTCCAGCCGGCGCGCCAGCGCATGATCGCCCGTGCTCAGCGCATGGGTCAGCTCGGGCAGCGACGGGCGCAGCACCAAGCCTGCGAATTGCAGCGGGATCCGGCTGAGCGTGCGCGCGGGTCCGAAGACGGCCACCACCGCCGCCCCCGCGACCGCGCCCAGACCGCTCAGCACGCCTTGCAGCATCAGCGCCGAAGACAGCGTCAGCCCCAGCGCCGCCAGCGAGGGTTTCAGCAGCGCGCGAAAGGTTGTGCGGGTCGCCGCGCCGAAGCCGAAGCTGACCCAGGCCTGCCGGCGGCGCAACAGATGCAGGAACAGCGGAAAGCTGATCATGCGCAGGACCAGGGTGACCAACGCCACCTGCAAGATCTGGGCGCCGGCCAGAACCAGAAGCAAGGTGGTGCTGCCCTCGATCAGGACGGTCAAGCCGGCATAGGTTGTTGCAAAGGCAAAGGCATGGGTGGCGCGATAGGCCATGATGACCACCAGCATCAGCGCCGAGATCGCCGAATAGAGCACGACGGCGACCAGCGCGCCGGCGATCTGCGCGGGCGGGAACACGCCCTCGGGGTCGGCATGGCCATAGAGATAGGCCGCGAAGGCGATCCCCAGCCCTCCCGCAACCACCAGCATGAGCGAGGTGAACAGGAACGCGCTGTGCAAGATGGTGCGCGCGCGCGCGTAATCGCCCAGCGCGACCGCCTGCGTCATCGCCGCCCCCGCCGCCGTGGCGAAGCCGAAATCCGACAGCGCGATGAAGGTCGGCACCGTCATCAGCATCAGCCAGATGCCATAGCCCTCGGCGCCCCAGGCCGAGGTCAGCACCGGGATCATCATCAGCTGGATGACGGTGATGGCGCCCTTGTCGAAGATGTTGGAAAGAACGCCGCGCAGCATGCGCCCGCGGGTGCCTTCGGCTTTCAGGTTCCGCACAAGGCGCCCCAGCTGTCCTGCCACCCGACGCATCCCCTAGCGCCCCACCGCCACAAGCGGGGCGGCGTGCCGCGCAAGCGCCGCGCCCAGACACGGGCCCAGACGCAGGGCCCTGTCACAGTCGTATGTCGCAGCGTGACAGATCATTGCTTGGCTCCGGTCTGTTGCAGCCAGTCGGCATAGGTCTGGGCGATCCCCTCGCGCAGCGGGCGCGCCCGGTTCCAGCCCATCCGATGCAGCCGCCCCGAATCCATCAGCTTGCGCGGGGTGCCGTCGGGCTTGGTGCTGTCAAAGACCAGCGCGGCACGATAGCCGACCACATCGGCGATGATCTCGGCCAGCTCGCGGATCGTAACCTCGACGCCCGAGCCGACGTTGACATGTTCGTGCCCCGAATACTGCCCAAGCAGGAAGATCAGCGCATCGGCCAGATCGTCGCAATGCAGGAATTCGCGCAGCGGCGTCCCCGAGCCCCAGAGCACGACCTCGGGCGCGCCGCGGGTCTTGGCCTCGTGGAACTTGCGCAACAGCGCGGGCAGGACATGGCTGGAGTTCAGGTCGTAATTGTCGCCCGGCCCGTAGAGATTGGTGGGCATGGCCGAGATCCAGTCGCGGCCGTATTGCGTGCGATAGGCCTGGACCAGCTTGATCCCCGCGATCTTGGCAATGGCATACCATTCGTTGGTGGGTTCCAGCGGGCCGGTCAGAAGCGCATCTTCCGGGATCGGCTGGGGGGCGAATTTGGGATAGATGCACGACGAGCCCAGAAAGAGCACGCGCGCCACATCCGTTTCATGCGCGGCCGCCAGGATATTGGTCTCGATCATCAGGTTCTGATGCAGGAAATCGACCGGGAATTCGGAATTGGCCTTGATGCCGCCGACCTTGGCCGCGGCCAGCACGATCGCGTCGGGACGGTTGGCCTGCATCCAGCCGCGCACCGCGGCCTGATCGAGCAGATCCACGATCTCGCGCCCGGCGGTCAGGATCTCGCAGCCCTCGCCCGCCAGCCGCCGCACGACCGCCGCACCGACCATGCCGCGGTGGCCTGCCACCCAGATGCGCTTGCCGCTCAGATCAAATGTCATCTCTCATCTCTCCTCGGTCGGCGGGCGCCGACACGGGCTCAACCCGCCGCGCCTTTGTCCCTTGGGGCCCCCCAGCGGGCCCGGATCCAGCGCCGGGCGGGCGTTTCAAACAGCACCAGTGACAGGTAGGACACCCCGATCAGCACAGGCAGGCTGGCCAGCGTTGCCAGATGCAGCGCCATGCCCTCGAGATGCGCGATCCGCTGCGCCACGAGCGCCAGGGCGATGGCGTGAAAGAGCGGGTGCAGCATGTAGATCGAATAGGTCAGCTGGCCAAGGGGCGCGAGATAGCGCAGCAGGGGTGAATGGGTCTCGGGGCGGCGGTCCAGGATGAACAGGAGCACCACGCAGCCATAGGAAAGCCCCAGCACGGCCAGCCCCGCACCCACAAGCGTCATCGCCGCGACCAGCCCCGCCACCGCCGGCACGAACAGCCATCCCGGCAGGGCGATCCGGCCCAGTTCCGCGCGGTAGAGATGCAGGCCCATCCCCAGAAGGAACGCCGGGACCGCCCGCAGCACGCCGTGATCATAGGTGCGCAGCCACCAGCCGGGATCGGCCCAGCTGAACAGCGCCACGAAGCCTGCGGCCAGCACCACCAGCAGCCAGCGTCGCCACAGCCCCGCCGCCATCAGGAGAGGAAACAGCAGATACATGGCGAATTCGGCGCTGATCGACCAACTGACGAAATTGAACACCGGCTTGTCGCAGCCGATGATCGCATGGGTCAGAAGCAGGCTGGGCGGCAGGCAGCTCAGATCGTATTTGTCGGCATCGTTGACGGCCAGCCCGACCATCGCCGACAAAAGCCCGATCCCCACGAAAGCCAGCGTCGCCAGCACATGCAACGGCACGAGCCGCGCGACACGCGCCACCAGAAAGGTGCGAAAGGCCCCCGGTTGCGCGATCCGCGCGTGATAGACATGGCTGATGACGATCCCCGAGATCACGAAGAACACGTCCACAAAGGCATTCATGCCGTCGACCTGAGCATGCGTCAGCCCCAGCCGCGGGGCGAAATGCACCAGCACGATCCTCATCGAGGCGATGAAGCGCATCAGATCCAGATGCAGGAACGTGTCACTCTCGGGCGTCAGCCCGAAAAGCCCGCGGCGCGGGTGTGTGTCGTGGCCTCGGTCGCCGAAAATACTCATCCCTGCCCCTCGTGCCTGCTAAAGCCTCAGTGCTGTCGAACACGTCGACCAAGAATTTCCGGCCGGAAATGTCCCCAAGGAGCATATCCCGCGCGGGATCGAAGATCTGAGGGCAACCCGCCAGGATCTGTCTGCCCACCGGAGGCAAGGCGTTGCGGCCCGTGCCTCCCGCAAAGGGGCGCAACGCCCGTCAGGGTCGCGGTGTCGTCTCATCCGATTGCTTCGCCGGGTCTCCCTGACGCCTGGCCGTCGCGCGCCTTTGCAAACACCTCTTCGAACCGATCCGCCACCCGGTCGATCCTGAAATGGCTTTCGGCATAGGCCCGCGCCCTTTCGCCGGCTTCGCGCGCGGCCTCGGGGTCATCGAGGAAATGCAGCGCCGCAGATGTAAAACCGGCTGCGTCCTCGGGCTCGACGACACGCCCCGCGCCGATGTCGCTGACGATGCGGGCGGCCAGGTTTTCCGCGGGCGCGGCAAGGACGATGGGTCGGCCGGCGCAGAGATAACTGAGGATCTTCGAGGGAACCGAGAAGCTGCCTGCCTCGCGCTCGAGCACCGCCAGCAGAATGTCGGCGCTGCCGAGAACCTCGGGGAACCTCTCGAACGGCTGGAGCCCGCGCAGCTCGAGCGATTGCAGCGGCGCGTTTCTCTGGGATTCGGCCAGCGCCTCGGCCCCGACGCCAGCGGCCACCGCCACCACGCTGGCATCGCCGCGTTCCTCGAGCGCAAGTGCGAGCGTTCTCAGAAGTTCGGGATTGTGTTTCAACGCCAGCGTGCCGGAATAAAGGGCAATTCGCGGCCGTTTCAGGCCCTGCTCCCGCCGCCAGGCGGTGTCCTTGTCCAGCACGGGAATGTCGCTGATCGCGCCCCAGTTGGGAATGACATCGATCTTGTCGCGCGCAATTCCCATCCGGTCCGTTTCGCCAAGGAACCCATCGGAAATCACGACCACCCTTTGCGATGCCCGAAGGTGACGGGCGTCAAGCCACATGTAATACCGCCCGACCAGATCGCCGATGACCGGAAGGCGCCGCGAAAGCAGTTTCCGGCTGGCCAGCCCGTTGAAATCCTGAACCCAGTAGACGAATGCAGCGCCTGCGGCCTTGCAGGCGGGCAACAATGGCGAGACGACTTCGGTCGGAGAATTGCCGCACAGGACAATATCGGGACGGGTGGCGCGGATCGTGCGCGCCACCTCTTGCCCATAGGCGACATCACCTTGCCTGCGCCGGATCAGATTGGCCTTGGAATAATTGATCGTGCGGCCCAGAGGCAGAAACTCCAGGGTGTCGGCATCTCCCGGTTTTCGCTGCAAATCCCCCTTGGGTCCGATATCCCCAGCGAACCAGCTGTGCGTGACATCATGGCCGCGCCGCGCGAGTTCACGAGAGAGCTGCACCTGAAAGGGGTGACCGGCGAAATCGTGAATGAGAATGCGCATGATTCAGCCCTGATTGTGCCGCCGCGCGATTTCTCCCGCGATCCAGGCATAGACCTTTTCCATCCCTTCGCGCAAAGGCGCATCCGGCGCCCAATCCAGCTTCTCGCGGATCAACCGGTTGTCGGAATTGCGTCCGCGCACCCCGACCGGGCCGGGAATATTCCGCAGCGAGATGTTCTTGCCCGAAATCTCGATGGCCATCTTTGCCAGATCGTTGATCTTGATCATTTCTTCCGAGCCGATATTCACCGGGCCCTCGAAATCCGAACGCGTCAGGCGCAAGACGCCCTCAAGACATTCGTCGATATAGAGGAACGAACGGGTCTGCTGGCCGTCACCCCAGACTTCGATCTCGCCCCCGTCGGGACAAAGCGCGACCTTGCGGCACATCGCGGCAGGGGCCTTTTCCTTGCCCCCTTCCCAGGTGCCTTCCGGTCCGAAGATGTTGTGAAAGCGCGCCACCCGGCATTCCATGCCGTAATTGCGGTTATACGCCAGATAGAGCCGTTCGGAGAAGAGCTTTTCCCAGCCGTATTCGCTGTCCGGGTTGGCCGGATAGGCGCTGTCTTCGGCGCAATTGGGGTTGTCGGGGTCCAGCTGATTGTGTTCGGGATACATGCAGGCCGAAGACGAATAGAAGACGCGCTTGATGTTGCGCTTGTGGCACGCATCCAGCACGTTGAGATTGATCATCGCCGAATTATGCATGATGTCGGCATCATGGGTTCCGGTAAAGACATATCCCGCCCCGCCCATATCGGCGGCAAGCTGATAAACTTCGTCGAAACGACGGTCGATGACCGAACGCACGAAGGCTTGATCGCGCAGATCGCCGATCACGAAATCATCGGCTTCGGTCCTGGCATGCTCGTGGAATTTCAGATCAACGCCACGAACCCAGAACCCTTCCTTCTTCAATCTTTTGACGAGGTGACCACCGATAAATCCACCGGCACCACAAACCAGCGCTGTCTTCATATCCGTTCTCCAAATCGTGGACTTGATCCGTTTCTAGCCCTTGGCCCCCTGTCCGCGCGCATAGATATCCTGATAGCGCACGATATCGTCTTCCCCCAGATAGGCCCCGGTCTGGACCTCGATCAGCACCATCGGCAGCTTGCCGGGGTTTTCCATGCGGTGCACGGCGCCCAGGGGCACATAGACGGACTGGTTTTCGGTCACCAGCTGCACCTTGTCGTCCACGGTCACCTTGGCCGTGCCCTGCACCACGATCCAGTGTTCCGACCGGTGGTGGTGGCTTTGCAGGCTGAGGCTGGCGCCCGGATGCACGACGATGCGCTTGACCTGGAAACGCGGCCCCAGCGCCAGGGTCTCGAACCAGCCCCAGGGGCGGTGATCCTTGGGAAATTGCACCGCCTGCGGGGCGGCGCGCGCCTTGAGCGCCGTGACCGCCTGCTTGACGTCCTGGGCGCGCGACATGTCGGCCACCAGAACCGCGTCGTTCATGGCCACCGCGATGACCCCCTCGAGGCCGATGCCGACCAGCTCGACGCCTTCGCTTTCCGAACGCAGCAAGCTGCCCTGGCAGTCGATCGCGGTCGCCGCCCCCGAAAGGACGGTGCCGGCATCATCGGGCGGGCCGGCCTGCCAGACCGCGTCCCACCCGCCCAGATCCGACCATTCGCCGGCGAAGGGCACCGCCGCCAGGGTGGAGAGATGTTCCATCACCGCATAATCAAGCGAGATATCGGGCGCCTCGGCCCAGGCCGCTTCCGTCAGGCGCAGGAACCCCAGATCGGGATAGGCATCGGCCAGCGCCGCGCGCACGGGGGCAAGAACGTCGGGCGCATGCGCCTCGAAGGCCGCCACCATGTCGGCGGCGCGGAACAGGAAGATGCCCGCGTTCCACAGATAGGTGCCCGCGGCCAGCATCTCTTCGGCGCGGGCGCGGTCGGGTTTCTCGACGAAACGCCGCAGATCGACCGGCGCGCCGCTGTCGTCGGGGGCCGCGGCCAGTTCAAGATAACCATAGCCGGTCTCGGCGCGGGTGGGGGGGATGCCGAAGGTGACGATCTGGCCCCGTTCGACGGCGGCCAGCCCACGCTGCACCGCAGCACGAAACGCCTCGGAATCCGGGATCGCGTGATCGGATGGCGCCACCAGCACCACCGCATCGGGGTCGCGGGCCTGCAAATGCAGCGCCGCGGCCAGGACGGCAGGGGCGGTATTGCGGCCCTCGGGCTCGATCAGGATGGCGCCGGGATCGACGCCGATCTCGGTCATCTGTTCGGTGACGATGAAGCGAAAGTCGCTGTTGGTCAGCACCAGAGGCGCGGCAAAACCGGGCCCTGTCAAGCGTTTGACCGAAGCCTGGAACAGGGTTTCCTCACCCAGAAGGGGAACGAATTGCTTGGGATAACTCTTGCGCGAGAGGGGCCACAGACGCGTGCCCGAGCCCCCACACAGGATCGTGGGGTAAATCAACTTTGCCTCCACCGTGAACCACGAGACAAATCCAGCATACTCGCTGCGGTGCCGCAAACCCTAATGCGCAGATAACGCGCGATTGACCAGATCAAGGGCACGGTCGAGCAAATTCTGCGCATCCGCCGCCGTCTGCGCCTCGACATAGACCCGGAATTCGGGCGCGTTGCCCGAGGGGCGCAAATGCACGATCGTGCCGTCCTCAAGGTTGATTCGAAGCCCGTCGGTCAGGTCCAGACCGGCCTCGCGGCCGAGCGGCGCCAGGAAGGCCGCGCGGGCCGTCGCATCGTCGCGCAACTGCGCCAGAAGCGCCGCGCTGGCCGCGGTCGGGATCTCGGTCAGACGGTCGGCGGCGGTATGGCGCGGGGGCAGCGCGGCCACGGCCTCGGCCAGCGTTCGGCCGGCGGCACGGGCCGCAGCCAGCGGCGCCACGATCGGCAGCACGGCGTCGCGCGTCATCAGCGGCGGCAACGGCCCGGCGGGGCCCGCGGCGGTGAAGCCTTGCAGGAAGCCGCCGTTGGCCTCGAAACCCACCACCTTGGCGTTCGGGTCGCGGGCCAGCGCGGCCTCCATCGCCGCGATGACGAAGGGCGAGCCGATCTTCGTGCGATGCACCGCCCTGAAGGCCGGGATCCGCGCCACCATGGAATTCGACGACACCGGGGTGCAGATCACCTCTGCCCCCAGCGCCTGCGCGCTCAGCACGCCCAGAATGTCGCCCGGCACCACCTTGCCCGCGGCATCGGTCAAAAGCGGGCGGTCGGCGTCGCCATCGGTCGACAGAACCGCATCCAGCCGATGCTCGGCGCACCATTCGGCCAGATGGCGGCGGGTGTCGGGGGCGACGGCCTCGGTGTCGACGGGAATGAAGCTGTCCGAACGCGCCAGCGCCACGACCTCGGCGCCCAGAGCCTTGAGCAGCGTGGCCAGAAGATCGCGCGCAACCGAGGAATGCGCGTAAAGCCCCAGCCGCAGACCGGCCAGCGCTGTGGGGCCAAAGGCCGCGACATAGCGCGCGACATAGGCGGCGCCGGCCTCGGGGCAGCCGTGCAGCGGGCCCGCGGCGGGGGCGCTGTCGGCGCTGTCTTGCGCCAGCGCGGCCAGGATCGCGGCCTCGTCGGCCTTCGAGATCTCGCCCGTGGGCAGATAGAACTTGAGGCCGTTGCGGTCGGCCGGGATATGGCTGCCGGTCACCATGACCGCCGCCGCGCCCGCCGACATGGCCGCCAGCGCCAGCGCCGGCGTGGGCAGCGCGCCGCAATCGGTGACGGCCAGGCCCTGCGCGCGGGCCGCGGCGATCACATCACTGGCGATGCGCGGGGACGACGGCCGCAGGTCGCGCCCGACGAAGAGGCCGGTGCCGGTGGGGCAGGCGCGCAGGAAGGCGCGGACATGGGCGCCGACGCAAGCGGGGGTAAGGTCGACCACAAGGCCGCGAAGGCCGCTCGTTCCGAATTTGGGCGACATGGCGCAGTCCTGCTGGTGGCGGTTTCTCTCAAGTTCCGGGGGCAGGCCAAGGACCGGGGGGCGCCCAGGCCGCTGTCGAGCCTGTTTGCGCCAACCAACCCCGCCCCCTGAAACACCCCCGGTCCCTGCGCGCCGGCCTTTCCGGCCCTGCGCAGGTCACGTCCGGCGCGTGACAAACCGGCCCCCGGCTTCCACGCGCCCGTGGTCCCCGTGTGCCTGTGGTCCCCGTGGCCCGCGTCCCTCACGCGCCGCGCCCGTTCGGCGGCGGGCCTCAGGGGTTGGTCGTGCTGGTCGTGCTGGTGGTGCCGGTCGTGCCGGTCGTGCCCCCGGCGCCGGCTGCGGCCACGACGGCCCCCGCCGCCACAATCGGCGCAATGGCGAAGACGAAGTTAGTGGCGACCGGACCTGCGGGCGGAAGCCCCAATGCAGGCGGCGCGCCGGCGGCGTTGGTCGCGGGAACAGCCCCGTTCTGCGGCTGCCCCTGCGCCTGCTGTGCCAGGGCCCCCGAGGCGACCCCCGCGACAAAGGCAAATGTGACGGCAAGGGTCTTCAACGTCTGTGCCATCCTGACCTCCTGGAACTGGACACCTTGGCAAACTCGTGCCGGTCCAACCTACCACGGCGGCGGTGCTTGCGACAACCTCGCGCCCCCGGACAAACGGGGCTGCGGCGCGGTCACAAGCACGCGATGCGCGGATCTGCCCATGATTTCGGCATGTCTGGCCGCGT
>NZ_FTOM01000014.1 GCF_900156695.1 Phaeovulum vinaykumarii | reverse complement strand
GACCAGGCTAAAGGCAGTCTGACCTGATCCCCCCGAACCGTTCCGCCGCTCATGGGCCTGCGTGGAAAGCTCGCCAGCCTCGTTCTCGGTGAGCTGGCCCGCGCTGTAGCGCGTCCAGACCTCCCGCATAATCTCATCAAGCGCGTGCCCGCGCGCGCAGCCGATAGCGGCCGCGATCTGCGTCCTCAACATATCCTCGTCCTTCTTTTGAAGGACATGACGACAAGGACGGCGGACAAAACTCCCCTGTTTTCGCAAGAATCGACCTTGCGAATAAGAGTGCTCTAGCGTAAATAAGGGGATGTAATTTTCGCCCCATTTCTACGGTGTGTCTGACGACCTAAGAAGCCCCTGACCGTTACCAGCGGTCAGGGGCTTCGTCGTTATGTCCCTTGCTTCGCTTCGATGTAGAACCTCAACGCTTCCTCGATGATCGGCGCGCGCGATGACACGCCCCTAGCTTCCTTGATCTGGTCAAGTCGCGCGACCAGCTCAACGGGAAGATCGGTGTTTACGAAGGTTCGACCGGCCTCCCGCAACCTTTGTCGGTGCGCGGCCACGCCCTTCCGTATTTTTTCAGAATCACCACTCATGGTTACTAGTAATGACGTTGGCCGTCCGATTCTGCAATCCCTTGCGTAAGAAAACGCGAAAAGCCCTATTTCTAGACCGAGAAACCAAATCTAGTAGCTCACACCAGCGCGCTCTAAGGCCCGGTAGAGGGACGACGAAGTTCTTGGAAAGTAACGCGGGAAAGCTGGTGATGGGCTGTGGCTCATGTGATCGGCAGCTTTAGGCTCAAATTGACACATCATCTGTGCTGGACGCGATCAGCGGTCTGCCTGTCGAGGCCTTCGGTGTCATAGTTCCCGTCGATAACTCTCGTGACTACTGCCAGATGACGCTGCCGCCTTCTCCTGCTGAAGCGCGGCGTAGAGGGCGGTTTTTCCGACCTTCACGCGCGCGGCCGCTTCCCTGACATTCAGCCCGGCCGCGAGATGCTGGCGAGCCTTCGCCAGCTTTTCCGGGGTCACGACCGCCTGTCTGCCGCCGCGACGACCTCGCTCCTCGGCGGCCTGAAGGCCGGCGCGGGTTCTTTCGCGGATCAGATCACGCTCAAACTGTGCGAGTGCGCCAAACAGATGGAAGACCAGGCGGCCGCCGGGCGTAGTCGTGTCAATGTTCTCCGTGATGGACCGGAAGCCGACGCCGCGCTCCTCTAACTCGGTGACGATCTCAATCAGGTGCTTCATCGACCGGCCGAGGCGATCAAGCTTCCAGACCGTGAGTGTGTCGCCCTCGCGGACATAGCGGATGGCGTCCGCCAATCCCGGGCGCTCGGTCTTCGCCCCCGACGCCTTGTCCTCGAACACTTTGTCGCAACCGGCTTTGCGCAGGGCATCGAGTTGCAGGGCGGTATCCTGATCTCCGGTCGAGACCCTTGCATAGCCTATGGCGGTCATGAGTTGCGCATGTCCTGTTTCTCGTTGAATCCGGACACTGTCCGATTTGCCGTTCCAGAGCAAGGTTGACGGACAGGCTCCGGTGAAGCCGGGAAACGATCCTATGACGGACGGCCTTCGCTCTCGCCAAAGCAGTGCTCGAACCACTCCCGCCCCTCATCGCTCTCGAAGTAAGCGCGCATTTCGGTCACGGCGTCATTCATGATCTTCGGGTATTGCATATCCCGGAGCTGGTCGGCCGGAAGCCCGGTCCCGGCCGCCAGACGATGCAGGGCGCTGTCAGGTATCAGTTGGCCGAAGGTGCTGATTTCCGTCGCGGTCAAGCCGAACATGGAACGACAGAAGCGGCGATAGTCCGCCCCGTAGGTCTCCGCAAGACGACGAAGATAGGCACGGCGATCCTCATGGGACCGGGGTTGGGGATGCAGCGGCCACGGTCTGGTCGAAGTATCCGTCATGATATGACGCTCCGTTCCATCGAGCGCCGCCGCACGGTGGGCGGCTGATAGGCTGCTTCCATCACGGCGGCCGCTCGACACTGTCGCCCACCGCCTTCAACCCGGCGAAATGCAGAACGGCATCGATGCGCCCCAGCAGACCGGCATCGTGCAGTCCCTCCTCCTTTTGGAACGCGCCCTCCCCGCAGGCCGTCCGGTGCCGCAGCCCGGGAACATCCGCCACATGAACAGCAAGCTGCAGGAAGATACGCATTTCCGCGTCCTACGCCTGTTGCGGGAGAACCCCGAGATGTCGCAGTGCGAGCTGGCCCGGGCGGTTGGCATCAGCATCGGCGGGATGCATTACGTGCTGGCGGCGCTGATCGACAAGGGCTTCGTCAAGCTGGGGAATCACGCCGCCGCCTAGGACCGGCGTCGCTATGCTTATATCCTGACCCCCACGGGCCTTGCCCACCGGATCAAGAGCACCCTCGTCTTCCTCAAGCGCAAGCGCGCGGAATACGAGGCGCTGCAGCCCCGTGGCGCTGGCCGCGGGCGCACAGGTGATTTCCAGCCCAGCGAATTCGTCTTTCTGCTGGCGCTGGTCGCCGGCCTCGCCCCGGCGACCTTCGGGCTCTACAGCATCGCCTTTGCGGTCGTGCTAGCCGACACCGCGATCCTGCAAGGGTTTTTTCCAGATGCAGATGATCGCCCCCCTACCCAAGCTGGCGGCATGACTTCGCCTCGGCGCTGTTCGTGGCCCAGGGCGCGCACTGCTGCATCCCGGCGACCCCCGATCTGGCCCCGCTGGTGCCGGCCATCTGGCCATCGAAACCGCCGGCGTCCGCCATGCTTACCACAGGGCCCAGACGTTCATGAATTCCTCGCTAGGTGTTTGATCCCACGGTTTGATGGTGCGATCCTTTCTTTGGAATGGAAGGATGCTCTATGGGACAAGTTCGTCACGGCAGCGCCACGACCACGCACGCTGTCAGAGCAGCAATACAGCGATCGCAAGCTACGATCGCGCAGCTGAGCCGGGAACTGGGTGTTAACGCCAAGACCGTCGCGAAGTGGCGCAAGCGCGCGACGGTCGAAGACATGAAGACAGGGCCGACAGAGCCCCGTTCGACCGTCCTGTCCGAGGATGAGGAGGCGATGATCGTGGCGTTTCGGCGCCATACGCTGCTGCCGTTGGACGACTGCCTTTACGCTCTGCAGCCCTCGATCCCGCATCTGACGCGATCTGCGCTGCACCGCTGTCTGCAACGACATGGCATCTCGCGCCTGCCTGATGTGGAGGGCAACAAGCCGAAGCGGGCGAAGTTCAAACGCTACCCCATAGGGTTCTTCCACATCGACATTGCCGAGGTGCAGACCGCTGAAGGCAAACTATATTTGTTCGTTGGCATCGACCGCACGAGCAAGTTCGCCGTGACCCAGCTCGTCGATAAAGCCGACCGGAAAACAGCCTGGGAATTCCTCCAGCACATGCTGGAAGCCGTGCCCTACCAAGTTCACACCATTCTCACCGACAACGGTATTCAGTTCGCAGAGCAACCTCGGAACAGGAACACCATCTACTCCCGGCCGATGCGCTTCGATGTGATCTGCGAAGCAAACGGGATTGAGCACAGGCTGACCAAGCCCAACCATCCATGGACTAATGGCCAGGTCGAACGGATGAACCGCACGATCAAAGAGGCCACGGTTAAGCGCTTCCATTACGAAAGCCATGACCAGCTCCGCACCCACTTGGGGGACTTCATGGCGGCCTACAACTTCGCACGAAGGCTCAAGACACTCGGAGGCCTTACACCTTACGAATACATCTGCAAGATCTGGACATCAGAGCCAGACAGATTCATCCTAAACCCGATCCACCAGATGCCGGGACTGAACACCGTCATGAACCAATGCGTCACCCACAATCGTCACTACCACACGGAAAAGCAGTTCGCGGATGCGATTCTACCGTTCTTTCAGGAAACCCCGCCCGAAAAGTGGATAGCTTTCCGAGAAAAAGTATCAGATAGCTTCAGCGTCGTCACTCACGAGAATTTCCGGATTTTAAGATGAGCTCAGTATAAATGCAGAAGATTTCAATTATCGGAGGGGCAGGCTTCATCGGGACTAACCTTTGTCAGCGGCTGGCTGATCGGCAGATCCCCTTCGAGATTGTAGATCTCAAGCAGAGCCGCCGGTTTCCCGAGAAGACGCGCATCGCCGATATCCGCGACAAGGCTGCACTGGCTCAGGCGCTGACCGGGAACCTGGTGGTGAACCTCGCCGCCGTCCACACCGACGATGCCAGCGATCCCAGCGCCTACGAAACGACCAACGTCGACGGCACCCACAACATCGCGGAACTCTGTGCGGATCGCGGCATCTCCCGAATTGTCTTTACCAGCACCGTGGCGGTCTACGGTTTTGCGCCAGTGGGCACCGGCGAGAATGGTGCGATCAACCCGTTCAACGAGTATGGCCGCACGAAATGGCGCGCCGAGGAAGTGTTGGACGCCTGGCACCGCGCGGACCCCGAGAACCGCGCGCTCATGGTGGTGCGCCCGACGGTGGTCTTCGGCGAGGGCAACCGTGGCAATGTCTTCAACCTGCTCAACCAGATCGCCTCTGGGCGCTTCATGATGATCGGTGACGGCACCAACCGCAAGTCGATGGCCTACGTGGGCAACGTCGTGGCCTTCCTTGATGCCTGCATCCACAGCGACCGCACGCGCGGCACCTTCAACTACGTCGACACACCGGACACTGACATGAACGCGCTTGTCACTCTCGTGCGTGGCAAGCTCAAGGGAACGCCGAATGTTGGCCCTCGCCTTCCGCGCTGGCTGGGGCTCGCCATCGGCCATCTGTTCGATGCCGTGGCCCGGCTGACCGGCAAGCGTTTCCCGATCAGCGCTATCCGTGTGACGAAGTTCACCGCCGCCTCGAGCTTTGCCAGCGCGAAGGACGAGTTGGACAGTTTCACACCTCCCTTCACACTGGAGGAGGGGCTTGAACGCACATTGCAGGCCGAATTCATTGCGCCCGATCCTGCAAGAGAGATCTTTTATACCGAGTAGGACCCAAGGCTCATGAAAGACAGGCTTCCATCCCCCCAGGAGACCGCCCGCCGGGTACTGAGCGTCGAGATTGCGGGGCTGACACGACTGTCCGACGAACTGCCGGCGGATTTCGCGCCCTTCGTCGAGGCGGTGCTAGCCTGCAAGGGGCGGCTGATCATATCCGGCGTAGGCAAGTCCGCCCATATCGGGCGCAAGATCGCGGCCACTCTAGCTTCCACCGGAACGCCGTCCTTTTTCGTCCATGCTACGGAGGCCAGCCACGGCGATCTCGGCATGATCGTGCCCGGTGACATCTGCCTCGTGATCTCCAATTCCGGCCAGACCACCGAGCTGACCGACCTCTTGGACTACTGCAAGCGGTTCGACATCCCGATCGCGGCCGTGACCTCGAACCCCGAGAGCGTTCTAGCGCGGGCGGGCACCTTCAAGCTGCTGATCCCGAAGGCTGAGGAGGCCTGTTCCATCGGCATGGCGCCGACAACCTCGACGACCATCACCCTAGCACTCGGCGATGCCGTGGCGGTGGCGCTGATGGAAAGCCGGGGCTTCACGCCGGAACGGTTCCGCAACTACCATCCCGGCGGCAAGCTCGGGTTGCAGCTGGCCATCGTCGCGGATCTGATGCACGGGGCCGCCGACTTACCGCTGGTCTCCGTCGACACGCTCATGCCAGAAGTGCTCTTGGTGATGACCTCGCGCGGCTTCGGCACGGCGCTGGTGACTGAGGACGAACGGCTTGTCGGGTTGATCACCGATGGCGACCTGCGGCGTCACATGGGCAACCTGCTAGACCATGTCGCCGTCGATATCGCCACGAAGGCTCCGACCTCCGTCACCCGCCACGATTTCGCCGCCGAGGCGCTGGCCATCATGAACCGCCTGAAGATCAACGTGCTTCCGGTGGTGGACGAGGCAGCGCGCCCAGTGGGCATTCTGCACATGCACGACCTGTTGCGTGCCGGCCTAAAATGATCGGCTCCGGTCCGTTAACAGAGACGTTTTGCCCAGAAAAAGTTTGGCTTGGGAAGACCGGCATTAGACAAGGTAGCCCGATGAAGACCGTGATTCTGATCCCCGCCCGATACGCCTCGACCCGCTATCCGGGCAAGCCGTTGGTGGAGCTGAACCAGCCTGATGGCACCCGCAAGAGCCTGATCCAGATGAGCTGGGAGGCCGCAAGCAATGTGCAAGGTGTGGCCGAGGTGCATGTCGTGACCGACGACGACCGCATCAAGGCCGCGTCCGAGGCCTTCGGCGCCTCGGTCATCATGACCAGCCCCGAGCGCGAGAACGGCACCGCGCGCTGCGCCGAGGCCCTGCACAGCGGCCTCGTCGAGGCGGACCTCGTGGTCAACCTCCAGGGCGATGCACCGCTAACCCCGGCTTGGTTCGTCGATGACCTGATCCAGGCAATGAAGGATGACCACGAGGCGCAGGTCGCCACCCCGGTGCTGCAATGCGATCCGCTGACCTACGGCCATTTCGTCGAGGACAGACGCGCCGGTCGAGTCGGCGGCACCACCGCAGTCTTCGATACCAGGGGGCACGCGCTCTACTTCTCCAAGGAAGTGTTGCCCTACATCGATCCGCACAAGGTGCCCGGCGGGGACATACCCGTCTATCACCACGTCGGTGTCTACGCCTACCGCCCGGCGGCACTGGCGGCCTATACTTCCTGGCCGATCTCCGATCTCGAGACCTACGAAGGTCTCGAGCAGTTGCGCTTCCTCGCCAACGCGGTGAAGGTGCGCTGCGTCATCGTCGAGGGCCGGGGCCGCGTGTTCTGGGAGCTCAACAACCCCGAGGATGTCGCCCGCATCGAATCCGTCCTGAAGGATCTGTGAGACATGGAAGCACTTGACACCCGCACCGTCATGGTCGGCGACGTTGCCTTCGGCGGCAAGGCCCCCATCGCGCTCATCGCCGGCCCCTGCCAAATGGAGGGCCGTGACCACGCCATGATAATGGCCGAGAAGATCGCGGAGGCCTGCGCCGCCTCCGACACGCGCTTCGTCTACAAGTCGAGCTACGACAAAGCCAACCGTTCCTCGATCGGCTCGTCACGCGGCATTGGAATGGAGGAGGGTCTGCGCATCCTCTCCGAGGTGCGCGAGACCTTCGGTTGCCCGGTGATCACCGACGTGCATGAGACTTCGCATTGCGCCGCCGCCGCCGAGGCGGTGGACGTGATCCAGATCCCCGCCTTCCTCTGCCGCCAGACGGACCTTCTGCTGGCTGCCGGCTCCACCGGCAAGCCGCTCAACGTCAAGAAGGGCCAGTTCCTCGCTCCCTGGGAGATGGGCAACGTCGTCGAGAAGATCGCTTCCACCGGCAACACGCAGGTCATGCTCTGCGAGCGTGGCACCTCCTTCGGCTACAACACGCTCGTCAACGATTTCCGCGGCCTGCCCACCATGGCGGAGACCGGCTGCCCGGTGATCTTCGACGCCACCCATTCGGTGCAACAGCCAGGTGGGCGCGGCAACAGCTCCGGCGGCGAGCGCAGGTTTGTGGCGGCGCTGGCTCGCGCGGCCTGCGCCGTTGGGGTAGCCGGGCTCTTCATCGAGACCCATCAGGATCCCGACAATGCGCCCTGCGACGGGCCGAACATGATCCACATCGACCAGATGGCCGGGCTGATCATGCATCTGCGCGACATCGACGCGCTCGCTAAGGGCCTATAAGACAGTCATGTCCCGCCCCGAACGCACCATCATCGCGCTGGACCATGTCGACGCTCAGCGTTTTGCCCGCAGTCTGAAGGCTGCGGGTGACCGAGTCCTCTTCTTCGAGGAAGCCAGAAGCTGGAGCGAAATCCGGCGCCTCATGCGACAGGGCACCGGCACGCTGGTGGTCTTGGGCGCCCGCCCGCCGGACAAGGCGGCGGTGCGCCACCTCGGCCCGCGCGCGGATCAGGTGGTGATCCTGCAGCACGCCATCAACCGCCGCCGCAGCTTCAGGGAGCTGCCGCCGGGCTATTTCCGCGCGAACTTCCGCAAACTTGTATATTGGAGCCTGTTCTCCCTCCTGTGCAAGCTGGTGCCGCGCCGTGCCGCGCCGCCCACCCATGTCTATCATTTCACGCCGGACTACCGCGACGAATGGGCCGGGGCGCTGGGCGAAGGCACGTTTTCCGACACCCCCTGTCCCCGTCCCGATCCGTCCCGCTTCGGCACCATGGCGGACATTCCCGTTTCGGACGCGCCGGTGGCCTGGCAACTGGTGGACGAACCCTTCACCCAGACGCTGGGCATCTCGCGCGCGCAGGAGCGTAAGCTCTTCGAGATGATCCTCGACGTCACCACGCAGACCGACGACGGTCCGATCATGGTCAAGCCGCACCCGCGCAGTCAGCCGGGGAAATACGATTTCTCGCCGCGCTTCGTCACTGGCGAGACGCTGTATTCGCATCCCGGCGCCGTGATCGGCTACCGCTCTGGTCTGCTCGACTATCCCTTCGCCACGGATCGCCAGCTGACCATCGAGGTCGATGGCGAGACTTTCCGCCTCCAGTCCTCCATCCGGGAGACCAACCATGAACAATGCGGCACATACCTCAATGTCGTCGAACGAGACCTCGCAGCCAAGGGTTATTAACGTCCTGTGGTCCTCGCGCGCCTTCGGCGGTGCGGAGGTCTATGTCGAGACGATGCGCACTATCTGGGGCACCGAGACCTGCGCGCTGCAGTCGCTGTCCGCGAAGGAGCGCCTGAAGCTGGCCGCCGACATTGCCTTTGGCTCCAATATCTACATCTTCCACGACCTGCGCGCCGCATTCTTCGGCTTCCTGCGCCCGACCCGGCGCAATATCACCGTCATCCATGCCCCGGGAAAGTGGCTGAAGCTCACCCAGACAATCACCTTCCTGCATGCCTTTCTGCAAAAGCGCGTGGTCATGGTGGCCGACGACATCTATCCCGATCCGCCCACCGATCACGTGGTGGTGCTGGAGAATTTTTCTACCGCAGGGATCGAAGCGCATGACGCCTCCGCCGACGCGATCTACTTCGGGCGCATGGCCCATACCAAGAATGTGCTCGACCTCGCGCAGTTCTGGCACGACCACATGAAGACCGGCACCCTGCACATGCTAGGCGACGGGGCACTGCTGGCCGAACTACGCGCGAAATACGAACACGAGGGCTCGAACATCCGCTTCCATGGTGCCGTGGCGCATGACCGGATCACCGAGATCGCCTCGGAGTGCCGCTTCTATACATCCTTCAGCGGGCTCGAGGGGCTGTCCCTCTCGCTGATCGAGGCGATGGACGGTGGTCTGATCCCGCTGGTGACGGACCTGCCTTCACAGCAGTTCGTCAAACAGATCCCCGGCATTCCACTGGTCACGGTGAAGGGCGACTATACCCGGCTCGCCGCCGAGATCGAGGTGATCAACACCCTGCCGCCCGAAGACCGCGCCGCGCTGCGCGACACGGTGCGCACCACCGTGCGCGACCGCTTCCGCGACCGCTGGATGGGCTTCTGGGATCAGACCATCCGCGAGGCCCGCAAGGGCTGACACGGATCTCCTCGACAGGAGATGCGCATGAATATCCTTGTCACCAGCGACGTCGTCAGCATGCGCGCCGCCGTAGACCGCGCAGAACCCTGAGCAGATTCCGCTGGGTCGATACATACGCTTAAGTTCAGGCTGGATATCAGGTTGACCCGGAGCTATCCCGGCCGGGGGCACCGGGCCGCCTGCGCTTCCACGCCAGCAGCATGATCACGCACCAGGCGACCAAGGCCAGTGTATGGGCGGCTGCCGCGCCGGCAATTCCGAAGAACCGGGTCAGCGGCACCAAGAGACCGAGGTGCAGAACAATCCGCACCAGCGCCGCTAGCATCATCATCCGGTCGTGCCGCCCCACCTGCAACGCCACGTCGATCGGACCGAAAGCGCTGTTCGCGATCACCCCCAGTGCCAAGACTTGAAGCGTCAGCACTGTATCGGTCCCGGCGTAGCGGGCACCGTAGAGCAAATCCAGTACCGGGGCAGGCCAGAGCAGCAGCACCCCGCACAGCGGCAGCGAGAACAGCAGACAGGTGCCGATTGCCCGTTGCATTACCCGGGACACCGGCTCGCCCTCGGGGTTGCGCAGGCTGCTGCCGACCTGCGGACCGACGACAGCCTTGGCCGCGAGCAGCCCGATCCCGGCGACGATCGACAGCTGGTAGCCCACGCGGTAGAGGCCGAGCTCGGCGTCGCCCGCCAGACGTCCGACCATCAGGAAGGAAATCTGCAGCGTCATGGCCAGCAGGATGTTGGTAACGGAGTTGTGCAGCGCGCCCCGCATCCAGTCGCGCCAGGCCCCCGGGCGCCGCGCGCCCTGCGCCGCGCCCCGCTGCCAGCCCTCCCGCACATGGTGCCAGAACACAACCCCCGAGAAGCCCGCTGTGGCCAGCGTGGTGGCCAGCAACGCCAGAACCGCGTCCGTCTCGGTGACCTGTCCCGTGCCGCGCAACCAGGCTACACCAAGAAACAGCACCAGCCCGAGTCCGGGCCGCAGCACCAGTTCGGCCATCTGCCCCGCCGAGGTGTGGCCCAGCCCGCGGGTCGCGTTCTCGAAGAGGATCGACAGGCCCCAGAAGGCGACGATTACCCCCGTGATCCATGACATTTCCTCAACCGCCATCTCCACACCGGGCAGCCTGTGAACTAGCGCAAAGAGCAGCCCACACAGCAGCAGCAGCCCGCCGAAGACGCTCAGCGCGAAGAGCACCACGCCGCGGGTTGCGGCGTCGTCACGGGCGGGATTGGACAGCGATATCTCGCGCAGAAGCAGCGTCGGCAGGCCGGCGGTGACAGCGAAGTAGGCCAACGAGATCCATGACAGGATCAGTACATACTGGCCGTAAGTCTCGGGGCCGAGGATGCGGGCGAGGGCCATGCCGTTCAGGAAGGTCAGCACGGCGGATATAAGTCGCAGGAGAATGGAACTGATCTGCGCGTTTCTCTTGAGGACCAAGATCAGGCTCCGTCAGGTGGAGTCGAAGCGGCAGACGTGCGGAGCTTGCGCCGCCGCGAGGTGGCAACCCACAGCAGCGGGTTGTTGATCGTGGCCTTGGTGGCCATGACGATGGCGATGTTGAGCAGGCTCCATCGCATCCGCGCGAGGAAGACGAGGATCAACAGCACACCGCCGAGCCCGAGAATCATCGGCGTCGAGATCACCGGTCCGAGATCGT
The DNA here is from genome assembly GCF_900156695.1 of Phaeovulum vinaykumarii. Taxonomy (GTDB): domain Bacteria; phylum Pseudomonadota; class Alphaproteobacteria; order Rhodobacterales; family Rhodobacteraceae; genus Bieblia_A; species Bieblia_A vinaykumarii. The sequence goes on along the minus strand of NZ_FTOM01000014.1, from coordinate 16,399 downwards.
AGAAGACGTAGCGCTGGATCACCTCGACCTTGTGGCCGAGAAACAGGTTGAACTCCCCCAATCCGATCATGTCGAGCGTGAACACCAGCGCCTCGAACCTCTTGGCGTTCTCGAGACCGTCAGCATTGTAGAGCGCGAGCTTGTCCGTGAAGAACAGGTAGAAGGGTTGCAGCACCATCCCGCTACCGAGGATCACCACCGGGATCAGCAGGATCCCGGCCTTCGAGCGCAACCGGAGCAGCAGATCGTGGGCGATCTTGAAGGCCGCGAGGATGGTGACCGAACTAAAGGTCACCAGAGACATGCCGGAATAGAGCATCGCCACCCAGCGCTTGTCCGGATGGGAATGGTTGGCCCAGATCGACATGAGCAGCATGTGCAGGCCCATGGTCGAGGGTTCGAGATAGAGCCCCGAGATGCGGAACGTCAGGAAGGCGTTTTGATGGATGGCGTGGCGGCTCTCGCCGTAGAGGGTCATGGGTGCTAGGTCGTATCCCAGCGCGACCAAGGTCATGAGCGACACCATCGCGGCACCGAGATGCAGCCAGAGGGCCGGGATCAGCGACCAGTCGCGCGGGAGGATCTCCAGCAGGCGCGAGATCAACACCACCAGCATGAGGCTGATCAGGAAGCTGAACTTGTCCGGCTGGATCAGGATCATCAGGAAACCCATGGCGACGAGGCCGAAATAGATCAGCACCTCGACCACCCGAATGCAAAGGCGCGGATCTGTCAGCAGCCAGAGCACCAAGATAAAAGGGATCCCATGCGCTCCGAGCCCTGGCAGCGGCACGAGGTACAGCGACAGAAGCAGCGGCGTCATCCAGTCCCGCAGCCCGGTCGTCCGACGTGTCTCGCCCCTGATCACATCCGGCCCCTTGCCCGTTCCCGATCATCAATCGGCGTAACTGTGCGGATTTGCAACCTGCCATGCCCAGATGCTGGCACACATTTAGCCGATCCCGTGCAGCGCCGTCCAGCCCAGCAGGGTTACCACCCCAGCTTGAAGCGAAATCCATAATCAGAGGTGGGTCAACTCTCGATGAAAAACCCCGGGCCACTTCTGGGTGGAAATCAACACCTATCTCAAAATGGAATCGTGATAGGGGCAACGTCAGAGCCGACCTCAGGCCGAGTCCAAAAAAACGGAAAAAATCTGATCATGTTGAAATCCATGTTGAGAATCCTTCCGTATAGTGGCACCCTTGCCGCAACAGAAAAAAGGAAACAATGCGGCCACCTGCGGTGTTTAGCCCTAGACTATACTCACAACATTCACACGAAGAAAGCATTCTTCCGGCACACCCAAGGGAGTGTTAAATGATTTTGTATTTGCTTTCATTTATTTTTTCCTCGATTTTTGGTATCTTATTGCTCCACAGTCACACCTATGTTCGCGCCGTCACAAAGCCGCGCGGGGACGGCCTCGCCGTACAGTCCTCGCATATCGGCGAGCCAGCTCGAGTAGGTGGCGTAGCTGTTCTGCTGTCGCTTCTGGCTGTGGCCATCATTCAAACCGTATTTCAGGAAACCGACCAAACACCGCTTCTGCTGCTATCAGTTCTTCCCGTGTTCATAGCTGGGCTAGCCGAGGATATCGGCCACCGGGTCTCGCCACGTGGACGGTTTCTGGCTGCCATCGTCTCGGCAATCGCTGCGGTCAGCTTGCTCGGGGCATGGGCGCCACGGTCAGACATTCCCTATCTTGATGCGGCTATGCCTCTCCCGGCTGTTGCGATCATACTGACTGTGCTCTTCTCTGCCGGATTTTGTCACGCGGTCAACCTGATTGACGGGATGAACGGGCTCGCATCCGCGGTCGTGACAATCTCCGCCCTAGGCTGCGCTGCAATCAGTGCGCAGGCCGCACAACCCGAAATCACCGGCTTTGCTCTCCTGCTTGCTGCCGGAACTATCGGGTTCCTACCGCTGAACTGGCCATATGCACGCCTCTTCCTAGGTGATGCAGGCGCTTATGGCCTCGGCCACCTTCTGGTGTGGATACCGTTCCTCCTAGCCTGGAAAACAGATACAGTCGCCGTACCCGCGTTGATGCTTGTCATCTTCTGGCCGCTCGCCGATGTGTTACACACAATCCTGCGGCGCCTGGCAGAGCGAGCCTCCATCCTGCAACCAGACAAGATGCACCTACATCAGAAAGTCCGTCGAATGCTGGACATCATATGGTTCGGCTATCAAGGCCGCCAGCGCTCCAATCCACTAACAACACTTGTCCTGCTACCCTTCATCACAGCCCCTGTTGTCACGGGCACCCTGCTATGGGACCAGCCGACCGCCGCCTGGTGCGCCTTGGGCGCTTTCATGCTGGCATTTTCACTTGCCCATCCGTTGACGGTCAGGCTTGCGCACAAACTCCGGTAATAGCCGCATGTGAACCTGTAATGCAGAATACCCACTGGAGAGGGTCACCATAGACAGCTAAAAGGTTGCTGATCATTGCCTGCTGTTCTGGGGGCGGATTCGGAAACAGCGGAGGTTTTTGACTCATGCCGATTGCTTCGACGCTTCATTCCTTGTCTTTCAGTGCCCCGGAAGCGGTGACCCGACTTGCTGCGCGGATCCACGCCATCGGCATAGTCCTCGGTCTGTTCCTGCTTGCAGCCTGCTCGGACGGGCATGTTTCGTTTCCACTCTCAGCCGAAGCACAGCGCAGTCTGGGCGACGATGTCTCGGTGATCATACTCGACCCGACCAATATCGCCAATTTTACCAGCCCCGCACGGGGGCACGCGCCCTCCTCTCTCCCCACGGGCCGTGACTGGTCCTACTTGGTCGGCCCCGGCGATATCCTGTCGGTCATTGTCTTCAACCACCCCGACCTCACGCTACCGGCCGGCCCTCAGCGAAGTGCAGCCGAAAGCGGATTTCAGGTCGGAAGTGACGGCACCATCAACTATCCCTACATCGGGACGATTCAGGCCGCCGGGAGGCGGACAGACCAAATTCGCGGTGAAATCTCGGAACAGCTCGCCACCTTCATCCCCGATCCACAGGTTGAAGTCCGTATCGCCGCCTATAACGCACAGGCCATCGTTGTCTCCGGCGAGGTAAATACCCCGAATCGTCAGCCACTGACCGCCGTGCCGCTGAGCCTGATCGAGGCAGTCAATGCCGCGGGCGGGTTTACAGACGATGCAGAGCCCCGCAATGTAAGCGTCCAGCGCGCAGGCCGCATCTATCAGGTCGATGTGCAAGGCTTCCTGTCGGGCGGGCTGAGACAGAACAATCCTGTCCTGCGCAACGGCGACGTGGTCAGCATTCCACGTCGCCGTGCCGAGGAAGCCTATCTGCTTGGCGAAGTGTCCCGACCTGATGTCGTTGACCTCTCGCGTGAGCAAATCACCCTGACCCAAGCCATCACGCGCCGTGGCGGTTTGCAGCAGACGCGCGCAGATGCCCGCGGTGTTCTGGTGTTCCGCGCCGATGGTGCGCGGACGCTGGTGTTTCAGCTCGACACCTCGAACCCCAGCGGCCTGTTGCTAGGCACGCGCTTCGTTCTGGAACCGGGGGATGTGGTCTACGTCATGCGTTCGCCGATCCAGCGCTGGAACGACACCATCTCTCGCCTGCTGCCATCGGTTCAAGCAATCAACACAGCAAATGACATACCGGACTGACCCTTGAGAGCGCCAATGTTCCGTTCGATTGTCGTTGTCTGTGTCGGAAATATCTGTCGTTCACCCGTCGGTGAGCGATTGCTTGCGTTACGCCTGACGGAACTCGGATCAGACATGAAAGTGTCTTCGGCAGGTCTCGGAGCCATCGTCGGCGCATCGGCCGACGAGACGGCCTCTGATGTCGCATCGCAACACGGTATCCAACTGAAGGGGCACGTCGCCAAACAGTTCACTCGCGCAATCGGACTGGAAAACGACTTGGTTCTGGTTATGGAGCCAAGGCACCGGCACGATATCATTACTACCGCCCCGGATCTGTCCGGCAAGGTCATGTTGTTCGATCATTGGCTGGGTGGTCGGGGGATCGCGGATCCCTACCGCCGCTCCCGGCAATTCCACGAAGAAGTTTTTTCTCTGATAGACAAGGCTGGGACCGCATGGGCCACCAAGCTGGCGCCATCAGGCAAGGGGTAGAGCATTGGAAAATCAAGAAGTAAGCCATACGCCCCGGATGACGGATGCAACGAGCCGCAATCGGACAGGACTGATCAACGCGACGGTTGCCAATAGTGACGCAATCGATCTCGGCCAGCTCTTCAGCTCTCTATGGAAGGGGAAGTGGCTGATTGCCCTGACCACGGCGATCGGGATCGCGGCAGGTGTTTTCACCATCGCCAATACAGATCCTACCTTTCAGGCAGACGCACTTTTGCAACTCGAGGAAAGGACCGGGTCTCTGGCTCTCCCCAGCGGCCTCTCAGATATGCTCGAAAATGACCCGCGCAGTGTGACAGAGATCGAGATCCTGCGATCACGTATGGTGCTGGGTCAGGCCGTCGCAGACCAGAATCTTGACTGGCGTATCGAACCCAGGAAGGTGCCGATCATCGGCACCCTTCTGTCGCGCTATAGTCTGCCGTTCGTCGAGGGACTGCTTCCGGCCCAATATATTCGACCAGACGAAATCATCACGCTGGAGCAGCTCGTCGTCCCTCCGATCTGGCTCAACACCGAAATCGAGATCACGATCCTGGATGCAGAAAACTTTCGTCTCGCGCTTCCGGACGGACGTTCTGTCTCCGGCCATGTAGGCGAGCAGCTTACTATGGAAGACGTGGGTTTCTCGATAACCATCGGAGCCGTTGAAGCTGCCACTGGCCGGGTTTTCGCCATCCAACAGCTTGATGACATAAGGGCAGTGAATTCTCTCAGAGAGAGCCTGACCGTTTCAGAGCGGGGGCGCGGCTCGGGTATTCTGGAAGTCCGTCTCAACGATGCAAGTCGACCACAAGCGGCACGGGCGCTGAACGCGATCATTCAGGCCTATACCCGTCAGAACGTTTCCCGCAGCGCCGCCGAGGCCGAAAGCAGTCTTGTTTTCATCCGCGAACAGCTGCCAATCGCCGAACGCGCCTTGCGTGAAGCCGAGGCAGCTCTGAACGATTTCCGCCAGACCCAGGGCACGGTCGATCTTAGCCTGGAGACACAGACCATTCTGGAGCAAATCACCCGGATCGAGGGTGAACTGGCCAGCCTCCAACGCAATGAAGACGAATTGCGACAACGATACAACCCCGCGCACCCGACCTATCGCGCCCTGCTCGATGAGAGGACGCGGCTCGAGACGCGGCTCGCCGAATTGCGTGGACAAGTTGGAGCCCTGCCCGAAACCCAGCGTCAGGTCTTGGATCTGAGCCGTGCCGTGGAGCTGGCGCAACGGATCTACACCGAGCTTCTCACACGTTCTCAGGAAGTTGAGGTCCTGCGTGCCAGCACCATCGGCAATGTCAGAATCATCGACAACGCCACCAGCCAGCCCAACGCCATTGCCCCGCGCAAGGCCATGATCCTGGCGTTGTCCCTGATGTTGGGCGGGATGATCGGCGCCGGACTCGTTCTGCTCCGGAACTGGCTCAGAAAGGGAATTCAGGACAGTTCCGAACTGGAAAAACTCGGCCTGCCCGTCTTCGCGACGATCAATTACAACAAGATGGCAGATACGGGTACCAGGCGGCAGGGAAAACTGCCGATCCTCGCGGTCGAAGAAACGGCAGATCTGACAGTCGAGGCGCTGCGATCTCTGCGCACAAGCCTGCATTTCGGCATGCTGGATGCAAAGACGCCGACCCTGTGCATCACCTCCGCCCATCCAGAGGCCGGGAAAAGCTTTGTCGCCCTGAATCTTGCCGTCGTATCGGCCCAGGCCGGGCAGCGCGTTTGTCTTGTCGATGCAGATATGCGACAGGGCCAGTTGCGGCGGCATTTCGAGATGCCGCGCAACCAGCCCGGCCTGGCAGAGGTCATCTCCGGCAATGTCGCTATCGAGGATGCCATGGTCCGGGGGGCTGTCGATGGACTGTCCTTCCTGCCGAGCGGGAGATATCCGCCCAACCCGTCTGAGCTGCTCATGCGGGCCGAATTTTCTCGTCTCGTGGCATGGTGTGCAGAAAATTTTGACCTAACCATCTTCGACACTCCGCCGGCGCTGGCAGTGACCGATCCCGTCATCGTGGCGCGCAACACTGGCACGACGGTCTTTGTGGCACGCCATGACGTCACCCATCTGGGTGAGATAGAGGCAAGCATCAAGACATTTTCGGCAGCCAACCTGAACCTTTCCGGGGCGATCCTCAACGGGTTTGACCCGAAAAAGGCACGCGGCCGCTACGGCTACGGCTACGGCTACCGTTATGATTACAAAACACGAAAGCAATAGGAGGTCACTCGGCCCAGACAATGTGCTGCCAGCGATCCGGGCAATCAGAGTGGATCGAGGCACAATGTCCCCGCGCAGCCGGCCGGGCTACAACAGGGCGAGGGCGAGGAACGCACCGGCGAGGAAGCCGGCAATGGCGACAATGCCAAGCCAGAGGTTCTGCCGGTCCCGCGCCCGCGCGCCGTCAATGAGGTCGGAAAGCGTGCGAGTGGTCTGGCGCAGATCAGCGGAATAGCCTTCGATCTTCTGGGCGGCCTCGCGCATCAGCGAACTGCCAGCTAGGTTCATTTCCTTGGCGTAGTAGTCCGGCCCGTGCCGGAGAACCGGCAACTTTTTGATGCCGTCCAGATCGTGCGCGAGGATGCCAAGCTGTTTCACGATCTGGGCGAGCTGCGGCTTGTAGTCCTCCGGCGCGGTGGTGCGGTCAAATTCTTCAAAGGCCCGCTCGACACCTTGGCGGATGATCGCCATTTCCGCGCCGATCTGCGCGCCTTGTTCCTCGATCCTGCGCCGCAGCGCGTCAAACGCCTCGGCCGGATCGCCAGAATCTGCCTCCGATCCTGCCTCGCCCTCGTCCCATTGCCCCGGTTCTTCCGGCTCGACCTCTTCGAGACTGCCGCCCCTGACCTTCATCCGTACCATCACCACAAACTCCTCACCTTACAGGCCTAGACCATGCCCCCGGCTGATCTGGTGGCCGCGCTCCATGTCGTCTTGCAGCTCGCGGGCAACCGTCTTCTCGCGCTGCGGCTCCTGCCGGAGTCCAAGCTCCTGCCGTCGCGCATAGAGAAGATCGTCCACCTGAGGGTCATCCGCGAGGCTGTCGGCCATGTCGTTCAGCTGCGCCTCGACCTTTCCGCGCGCCTCTTCGTTATACCGGCCGTAAAGTTCCCCGTGCTGCTGTTGCAGCTCCTGCCAGCGGGTAACGAACCGCTCTGCCCTGACCTGGGGATCAGCCAGCGCCGCGTTCTCGCGGGTCATGCCTTCGATGACACGGGCAACACGCTCGCGGCCGGATAGATCGGTCATGGCCTGAGCCGTCTGCGGATCGTGCTGCAGGGTCGAAAGCATCAGGTCTTTCATGCCGCCCCTGACCTGATCGAGCTGCTGCGCGGCTGCCCGCAATTCTTGTTTCTGCATGTCGAGAACTGGCAGGCTCTCGCGCATGTGCCGCTCCACCGACTGAAACACCCGCGCATAGCGGTCAACGGCGGCCTCAAGCGGCGTCGGCGCCCGCAGGCGCGCGGCCAGCCGGTCGGGCGCTGGCGCCAACACCTTCCGCCCCCCTTCCCTTTCCGGCTGCCCCGGCTCCGCAGGCGCGCGGGAAGCGGCATTGAGTTTGAGGCCGTCGAACATGCTGCGCCGACGCGGCGCGGGTTTCTCGGTCTCGCGCTCGGCCCGGCCTGCACCCTGATCCTCGCCATGGTCGAGGCCGGAATACGCGAACAGATCCTGTGCAAGATCTTTGTGGATCTCGGCCGTGAATCTCACCGGGCTGTCCTCGATCCGCGCCAGCTCGGCCGGGGCCTCCCTCTCCGGGCGCTGCTCTGCACCGTCACGGGAAAGCGCCTCGCGCGGAACCTCGATCTCGCTGCGGATGCCAAGGCTTTCCGCGATCCCGCGCCGTTCGGCAAAATCGCGGGTATAGTCGAGCGTGGTTTCCTTCGCGCCAGACCGCGACAACCGGCGCTCAAGCTGCTCATAGGCCAGCTCGCCGGCGTCCCGCACCTTCCAGGCATTGCGCTGCGTCTCGGTGCCATCGGGCAGGGTGACGGGCGTAGCGCCGATATGCTGAAGGCCGATCTTCTCCCCGATCTCCGGCTTGGCCTCGGTCATGGCGCGTTCCAGGTCCACGCCCCATGTGGTGCGCCGCTCGCCCTTGTCGTTTTCCAGGGTGACGAAGTAGCTCGGCCGGTTGCCCTCCTTATGCTCGAAGGGCGCGGCCCCATGCTCGACCAGGCGGCCCGCGTGGCGGTTGGTAAAATCATCCTGCGCTGCGTAGAGCTGCGCGCCGTCCCGGTGCCGGGTCATGGCAACATAGGTCAGATGCCGGTCCATCGTGCCCGAGGCCATCACAAATGCCCGGTCCACCGTCGCGCCTTGGTTCTTGTGAATCGTCGTCGCATAGCCGTGGTCGATGGCCTGATAATCGCCCATCGGAACGGCAACGCTGCGCGCGCCGCTGCCGTCCAGCGCGGCAATGATCCGGCCTTCCTCGACCCGCTCGACCGTGCCAAGCATCCCGTTCTTCACCCCAAGGTCGCGGTTGTTCTCAAGGAACACGATCCGGTCGCCCGGCGCGAACTCCCGCTGCCCGTCATTGGTCTGGAACACCCGCGCGCCGCTGGAACCGTCCTCGACCTCGCCGGACAGGCTGGCCCGCGCCAGCTCGCCCCTATCCTGTAGCTCGGCCCGGATCGCGTCGTTGATCGCCCGCACATCGGCCCGGCGATGCGCCATCGCAACCCGGCTGCCGTCTGGCCGCGCATCGCGGTCGGCAAGGTAGTCGCGCACGATCTCACCGCGCGCGCCGTCGCGGTCGGCGCTGAACCGAATATCGCCCCGGTCCCGATAGGCCGCCAGCCCCTCGGCTGTGCGATGCGTGGCGAAGTCAACGGAAGCCTGCCGCTGCCAGTCCACCCGCTGCCGGCGAATCTCGGACAGCTCGGCATGGCCGATTTCTTCCGTGATCGCCCGGAACGGTGCGCCCGCCCCGATGGCCTGTAGCTGCTCGTGATCGCCCACAAGCACGATCTTCGCGCCGCGTGCCTCAGCCTCGCCCACGAACCGGGCGAGCTGGCGCGACCCGATCATGCCCGCCTCGTCGATCACGAACACGTCGCAGCGGCCAAGCTGGCCCCGCTCGTTCTCCCAACCGCGGGACCAGGACGCCAGCGTCCGGCTCTGGATGCCGGACGATTCCTCCAACCCCTCGGCCGCCTTCCCCGACAAGGCCGCGCCGTGAACCCGGTAGCCCTCGGCCTCCCATGCCTCCCGCGCCGCCGCCAGCATCGTGGACTTGCCAGCGCCGGCGAACCCCACCACCGCAGAAATCCGCTCCGGCCCGGTGATATGCCCGATGGCCCGGCGCTGCTCATCCGACAGCCGGGCCGACGCATCACCAGAGGCACGCTGGATCGCGGCATCCTGCGCCCCGATGGCCCGGTCCACATGCCGGCGATCCACGCCATGATCCCGGGCCGCGCTCAACCGCTGCGCGCTCGCCATCATGCCGGATTCGATCTCGACCATTTCGCGGGTCGAATAGCGGGCAAGCGTGACCTCGCCCGTCTCCGGGTCCGTGCGCTCGGGCTGAAGCTCGGCCAGCGCCGGCGAAGCCATGACCTTGGCAAAGACGCTCTGGAACTCCTGCGCGTCGTCGTTGATGTAGCGATGCAGGGCGCGCGCCACATCATGCCGGTCGAACACGCTTTTCTCGGCCGTGATGAGGGACAGAACCTGCTCCGGCTTCTCCCGGATCAGATCGGCATTGCGCCGTGCCGCATCCTCATCGAGCCGCGTACGCGCCACATCGAACCCGCGCCGCTCCATCTGCGTGGCATGGACCCCCATATGCTCGGTCGGCACAATCTCAAGCCCGCGCTCCATATGGGAACGGTGGTCGATCCGCAGATCATGCCCCGCCCGCGCCAGATGCTCGTTGGCGATGCCCTCCCATGTCTGGCGCAGATCGCGAAGCTGCATGTCGGTCGTCGGCAAGCCGTTCGCCAGCAGCCATTTGTTCTCGCGCTCGATATAGGTCTTGTCGCCAAGCCCCTCCGCCGTCACCTGCCGCGTCGTCATCATCACATGGGCATGATGATTGCGCACGTCGCTGGCGTCATGCGGAGAATGGATCGCGAAATCCACCGCCGCGCCATAGCGGTTCGCCAGCTCTCGCGCCAACTCCCGCGTGGCCTCAAGCCGCTGTTCGGCCGTCAGCTCATGCGGCAGGGCAACCTCGAACTCGCGGGCAACACGGGCGTCCTTGCGCTTCTCGGCAAATTCGGCGGCGTTCCACAGGTCCGACCGATCCCGCGCCCAATCGGCGCTAACGCTCTCGGGCAAAACGATCTCCGCATGTTCCACGCCCTGCTTGGCGGTGAAGTCATGCGTGATCCCGTCGCGTTCGTTGGTCAGGCGTTCCCCGGCACGATAGGCCATCGAGGCGACGGCGCTGCGACCACTCGCCCGCGAAACCGGCTTCATGCTGAAATGGTAGATCGCCAACGCACGTTGCTCCGACACCGTTTCACTGATCCCGCCAGCACCCCCGCTGGCGGCGCGCTGAGTTGCATAGCAACTCGTAAGTGCGCCCTTAAATCTTCTTTGCTGCGCTCATTCGGTCCTCAGGTGTGGCGCTCACGGCACTCATCATGCAGGGATACTGAACTCGGATTGTGCTGTAAATGGCCGATCAGATCAAGGATGCAGGCGGTTTCAGATGAAACCGGCACGTCAGTTCACTATAAGGGGAAGGATCACAACAAAGGCGAAGGGACAGGCGCATGGCGAATGACGGAGAAAAGACCGGCGTGGATACTCTCCTGAACCGCCTGACGACACGGAAGCAGCCATGGAAGATCATGCTGACGGGAAACGCTGCCGATCCGGTGAGTGGCGAGACACGGGAAGCTCTCGGGCGGATTCTCGATCTCATGCTCGGTGTCGGTCATCTGACCTTGCACACTGCCGGCGGCGGGGTTCTGAATGTCACGCGCGACTACAGCGGCGACTATCTAGCCGAAGTGGACCGCAGGATTGCCGCGATCTTCTCGGCCGATCCGCAGATCACCGCCATTGCCTTCCCGAAGCACACCGCCACGCCGGACGATCCACACTGGTCGCCAAACGGGAAAGCCCGCGCCGCTCTTGCCGCTGCGAGGCAGGCGGGCGACATTGCCCCGGATGAGGCAATCCGGCACATGAAGGCCATGCACGCGGCCACCCAAGCGGAAGGACAGGACCATGGCAAGAAAGACCATTGAACAGAAGCTGGCGGAACTCGATGCGCAGCGCGCCGCCCTCCGCTCCCGCCTCGGCAAACAGGAGCGCGCCAACGACACCCGCCGCAAGGTGCTGCTCGGAGCGCTCGTCCTCCATCGCCTCGAAAACGGCAAGGATGAGGAATTTGCCCGACGCCTGCGCGACTGGCTGAAACGCGAGCTGCCCGACTTCCTCACCCGCGACACCGACAAGGCCCTCTTTGCAGAGCTGATCCAGCCTGCCCCGGCCGCGCCCGCCAGCGCCGCGCCCGCCGATCCGGCCACAGCCGACAAGGGGGTATCCGATGCCTGACGCCATCCAGCTCTATCGCGACTTCCTCGCCGGCAAGCCCGGAACCTGCATCTTCACCGGCGAGGAAGGGTGCCATGCCTTCGTCACCGAAGATGAGATAGACGCCACATTCGGCTCCCGTCACGACACCAGGCATTTCGTCTGGCTCGACAGAAAGCCCGGCGAGATCGGCCCCGAAGGTCTCGGCTTTGTCAGCGACGATTACATAGACACCCTGCTCGCCGGGCACCGGATCGCCTTCACCTTCAGCGACAGGGCCGGGCCGCCGGGCGATAACCGCGAAGGCGTCAAGGCGGCGTTCCTGCTCGGGGCGGATCGCATGAGGCGCGTTCTCGCCCTGCCGGTCGATGCCAACAAATGCGTCTCCGCAGACGCCATCGCCGCCCTGCCCCTCGGATTGCGAGGCCACCTCGAAACCCGCACCCTGCCCGCGCTGGTGCCCCTCGCCCGACTGGTCGAACGGATGATCCCGCTTGGCGCGACCATCGAGGACGGCGAAGCGCGCGGCCGCCTCGTGGTTCTCTCAAGAATCGCAACCGGCATGAGCCTCGACGGTCTGGACGATGAGGCGGAACGCTTTGCCATCTGGGCGGCCGATCACGCGGCACGCGAGGACCAGGCCAATGAGATCACCCGCCAGATGCTCGATCAGATCCCCGACGATCTGACCCAGAGAAAGGGCAAGCTCCAATGAACCAGGCCGCGCTGGCATGGCGAGCCTTCAGGAACATGCTGCGCGCCGCCGCCCGTGATCCGCTCGGGGCCATCATCGCCATCATCACCGCCCCCTTTCGCCTCTGGCAACCTGTCGCCGGCCTGCTGATCCTGATCTTGCTCATGCTGCTCGGACTCGGCTTCGCGGGCGAGGTCATCCTGTCGTGGCTCGGCTTCCCGCTCGGCAGCCTGCCGCATTCGCTGTTCTACTTCCTCCTGTCGCTGCTGGTGCTGTGGATGGTCGTCCGTTCCATCACCGCCCCCCTGATCGCGAATTTTGGCGACATGGACGGCGACACCCACGGCTCGGCCCGCTTCGCCACCGACAAGGAAGTGGCCCCTCTGACCCGCACAGGGGGCGGCTCCGGCCTGGTAGCCCTGCCCCCCGGCCTTGAGCCAGGCCAACACATCGGCATCGAGGCGGGCGGTATCTGGTGCTTGATCGGCCGATAGAGCGCCACAGGCCGCATTTCGGCAAGCTGATCGTCGGGCAGCGCGGCCAAACGCCCGGCGAAGCGGCGGACTTCTCGGGTCTCCCGGTCGGGAAACAGGCCCGATGCCAAATCGCTAGACCGGCTCTCCGTAGGTGGTCGCAAACCTGTCCAGCAGCACATTGAGGCGATGGCTTTGCTGTTCGGTCATCTGGAACCGGGTCAGGGATGACGACAGGGACTGAAGTTCGTTCCGGTCCAATTCCTTGTCCTCGCCACCAACATCCTCGAAAACCTGCTCGAACTGATCCAACGCAACATCCGCCTCGCCAGCCAGTGCCGCAACACGCCACGCGAAAGCCGATGCGCCAACGGCCTGACCATGCTCGCGGATGAGAAGGACAGAAAGCGGGACCAGGTTCATGATCTCGACCAGAACCCCCTCATACCGCCTGCGATCCGACAACGAGGGGTCGGACAGAACCTTGCTCAGCTTCTCGGCATGGCTGCTGATCGGTTTCATGACACGCACGGCAATATCCCTACAACATTCATCGCATCAGCCCTGTGCCGCGACTGTAGCGCCGTGGTGCTTGACGGCAAAGGGCGCAACCCATCGCCATGCCAAGCGCGGTAACGGCAGAATGGTCCCGGCGCTGGAAGCACCGGGGCTGTGTCAGTGGCGGCCCTACGGCTCTCTACGGCGCTATGGGAAAGCGCGTTCGCCTCCGGGCCGCGCGCGGCTGACGCCACGAAGAACAGCGCAAGCCCCCGGTCGTTCCGCTCGCATAGCGCCATGAAGCGGTCGGGAAAAAGCAAACATGCTTTCAAGAAAGCATGTTTGCACAAGAGTCCTATATCAGGGCCGCCCTAGTGTTCTGACGCTTCTTCATCGCGCAAATCCGCCTCATAATCCTGACCACCATAATAGACACCAAGAATAATCACGGCATCGTCGGTCACCTCGAACGCGATTGTCACGCGGCGGCGGTATCCGACCGTCCTCAGACCAGGCCGAATGTCGTCACGCCGCGTTCCACGGTGCGGGAAGGTCGAGAAAGCAAGGCAATACTGGAATATAGCCGTTGTGTATCGCTCACCGATTTGTGGTGCCGATCTGTCGCCAATGTCTCTGTGCAGCTTTACGAGCTGCGCCTCCGCCCTGGGCGAGAAGATCACGCGATGAGACATGCCTTACCGGGCCTTCAACTGGCGTTCGGTTTCGGCTTGCAACGATGCCAATACCTGTTCGGGCGTCCGGCCCTGCGAAGGATCAGCCTTCATCTCGTCATAGGCCGTCGCAACCTCCGTGCGAAGCCAACTCTCAAGGGCCTTGTCGCGCGCCTGCAAGGCACGCAACCCATCGCGTATAACCTCGCTCTCGCTGGCATACTCACCCGAAGAAACCTTGGTCTTGATCATCTGCGCCATTTCGTTGGGCAACGTGACGCTGAACTGCTGTGTGCTGCGCATGGGAACATCCTGTCATGGATCGTGCAGAGTAGGATTTAACACTATCACATATGGACAGATCAGGGAACGGCGCAAACAGCAAGAGTAAGCATGTCTCCATGCTTACATGAAAGTATGCTTACCCTTCATTCCCCGCTCTCTCGAACGACCGGGAAATTGTATTTGGCGAAAAGCAGGTTCAGCGCCTCGGCCACAAGCCGTTCCTGCGTAACCCGCTTGCCCCTGTCGTCGCGCGTTCGGAAGCTGAGTTCTTCCAGCGTTTCCCAATAGACCGGCGGCAGGTGATGCGTTTTGGCGCTCTTGTTCGCCCGCGACGGCGGAACGTAGGCTCCGGCCGACCGTGCGCTGCGGGTGGCTCGCTTCGGCTCATCCGGCGTCTCGAAAAGGGCAGGCGCTGCTGGCGCTGTCGCCGGTTGCTCGGCCGTCTTGATGGCGGCCGCCAAGAGAGAAGGCTTGCGGCTCATGATTTCATCCTTTCATGTTTACCTGTAAACATGCTTGCCTGATTCGAAAGGAAGCTGAATAGGCCGGCGACTTCCTGGGCTGCACGTCCTTGCGGTTCCAGTTCTTGCGGCGTCTGCCCCAAGGCCGGCGCATCCTCGTAGGCTTTCAGCCGCGACAGGTGGATGGGCGCGACCGGCACGTTAAACCGCTCGGTAATCGCGGCGGCGTCGTCGGCCGCCCGGCCCCCGGCGTTCGGATGCACGAGATTCAACACCACGAAGGCCGGCGGGTTTCCCGCCATGTCGAGCAGCCGCTTTAGCGGCTCTAGGGTGTCAATCGCGAATATCTGCGCTTGGGTCGGGATCAATACCATGTCGGCATACTTGGCGGCCTCGGTCGAGGCGCTGTCCATCTTTCCGGGCGTGTCGATGAACACCCAATCCATGCCAAGGCCGCGATAGGCGTCCAGCGAACGCCGGATAGCGCCGGGCTGGATCGAGGCAACATCCGGGCCGTCTCCCTCTCGCCGGTCAAACCAGTTAACGGCGTTCGTTTGGGGGTCGAGGTCGAGCAGAGCGGATTTCTTCCCGGCCAGATGCGCGGCAACCGCCAGTGCTGTGGCTATTGTCGTCTTGCCGGTTCCGCCTTTTTGCGTGCAGAACGCTACTGTAATCATGGTTGCAGCCCTTCATGTGTAGAAGCCGACATGCTTCCTGATAAGCATGTAAACATGATTTCATGCCGAGCGCCAGCCCTGCCGCTTTGCTTATTCTAAGCAATAAAAGGCTGACCGCAGGTGTTGCGGGTGGGATTTAGGTGATGTGGATGCCGCTTTCCGGCCCGCCTATGTGCGGGCCGGAATCGCCGCAGGGTCGCGTAAGCGGCCCGAACAGCGGCGACCGCTTATGTTCCACCTTTTAGATAGAGATGAGATAGGGATTCTGTCTGCTTATCGGACTCACGTTTCTTCACAGCGTTGCCAAGGGCGGCGAGCGCCCGGCCAAGGGAATTATCGCCAGCCTCGAACAGCGCCAGCTCATCGAGAGGCAGGGACTTCCGGTAGGCGGCCAGATCGGCCGCACGGGCTTCCTGTTCTGCGGCGAGATCGTCGGGCAGAGGGGTAGCCTTGCCGAAGCGGCCAAGAAACTGGCGGGCTTTCTCCGGCAGGGACAGGCGGTAGGCGTTGCTTGCCTGCTGGACCTGTGGGCCGCGCCCCTCGTTGCCGGTCGGCTCGTAGCGCCGCAGCCAGTCGATGAACCCATGCGTTCGCAGGTTCTTCAACGCCCGCACGATGGTATCCCGCGACCGGCCCAGCCGATCCATGATCGTGCTGATTGCAGGCTCAAGGCGGCCGGTGCGGTAGTCGATGAGATTGACGAACAGCCGCAGCACGTCCAGCGCCACCGATCCCAACGGGCCGCTGCGCTCACCCTTCTGGCGCAATCCGGCCTCGTTGTAGATTTCGGCCGCCTTCAGGATCGCCTGCACGTCCTTGCGCGTCGTCGGCCGCCAGATACGGCCTTCCGAGCGGCCCTTGAAATGGCTCTGCCGCCGAACCGGCGTCGGGCAGCGTGGGGCAGGGGGCGGCATGACCAGGCTAAAGGCAGTCTGACCTGATCCCCCCGAACCGTTCCGCCGCTCATGGGCCTGCGTGGAAAGCTCGCCAGCCTCGTTCTCGGTGAGCT
>NZ_FTOM01000003.1 GCF_900156695.1 Phaeovulum vinaykumarii | reverse complement strand
TCCCCCAGGTATCCGTTCAGGACATGCGAAAAGCGGGGGGTGACCAAACTACTGACCGGCCCTGATGAGACCACCTCCATAACGGCCCGGCCCCCTGCTGCTTCCCGGCATATTTGGGGTGCCGGGAAGCAGCTCCCGTATCGCACGGGAACCGGGGTCCGGATTAAGACAAGACCTACTGATGCTGACGCTCGACCTGACGAATGAACCGCGCTGGCATGACCTGGCGCCCGGCGTCCGAGTTCAGTTGCGCCCGCTGACCACCGCGCTGATGGTGGCGACGCGCAGCGACCCGGCCGTCGAGGCAGTTCCGGAGGAGGCCTCCGACGAGGAGCGCGCGGTCGCCTTCGCCAAGGCGCTGGCGCGGCGGGCGGTGCTCGCCTGGGAGGGCATCGGCGGCGCCGACGGCAACCCGATCGACCTGGGCCCCGAGGCCATCGACGCGCTGCTCGACATCTGGCCGATCTTCGAGACCTTCCAGCTGACCTACGTCTCGAAGGGCCTGCTGCTGGAGCAGGAAAAAAACGCCTCCGCGCTCTCGCCGAGTGGTCCTTCGGCGGGGGCGACAGGTATTGCCAAGCCTGCGCGCAAGCGTGCGAAGGCTGCCCAGTCCGCGCGAACCGGCCGCTGACCCATGAAGGCTGGCAGGTCTGGGACCTGGTCGGCCGCCTCGGGGGGCAGCTGCGGATGCTGCCTGGCGCCGTCGTCGGCTGGGACCTGGCCGCCGCGCTCGCTCTTGGCGACGCTCTCGGCGTCCCGCCCGCAGCCGCCGCCGAACTGTTGCCCGTCATCGAGGCGGTGATGGTGGCCAAGCTCAACGAACAGATGGAACGCCCCAATGGCTGAAAAACGCGTCAGCGTCCGCCTTGCGGCGGTCGGTGGTCGGCAGGTGCGCGCCGAACTGGAAGGCGTCGGCGAAGCCGGTGCCCGAGGCTTCGGACGGCTCAGCCGGGAGATGGAGGCCGCGAATACCCGGCTTGCGGCCTTCTCGCGACGGGTGCGCGTGGCCGCCGCAGCAGCCGTGGCAGCGGCCGCCGCCGCTGGTGTGGCGATGATCCGCTCGGGCCTCCAGACTGTGGATGCGCAGGCCAAACTCGCCCAGTCGCTGGGCACAACCGTCGCCTCGATCCAGACCCTCGAGCGCGCGGGCGAGTTGGCGGGCGTGTCCATGTCAGGTATCGAGCAGGCGACCAAGGACCTGACGCGCCGTCTCAGCCAGGCGGCCGCCGGGACAGGTCCCGCTGCCGACGCGCTGGACCGCCTCGGGCTTTCGGCCAACGAGCTGATCGCGCTGCCGCTGAACCAACGTGTGGGTGCGATCAACGCCGCCATCGAGAACTTCGTGCCCGCCGCCGAACGCGCCGCAGTCGCAGGACAGCTTTTCGGCGAGGAAGGCTCCATCGCCATGTCGCGGATCGATACCGCGACACTGCGCCAGGCGACCGAGGACGTGCTTGCCTTTGGGGTCGTCGTCTCCGAACAGGATGCCGACCAGATCGAGCGGACGAACGACGCGATCTCGCGCCTCGGGCTGATCTGGCGCGGGCTGTCGAACCAGCTCGCGGTTGCAGCGGCCCCCGCGCTGGAAGCTGTCGCCAACGCCATGGCGGCCATCGCCAGCCGCACCGGTCCGCTCGGCATCGCCATTCGTGGTCTCTTCGACAATATCGGCCGCCTGACCACCTATGCCGTGACCTTCGCGACCTTCCTCGCGGGCCGCTGGGTCGCCGGGCTGGCCGCCGCCGCGCTTTCGGTCCGTGGCCTCGCCACGGCGCTGGTCGTCCTGCGTGGGGCGCTGATCCGCACCGGCATCGGTGCGCTGATCGTCGGCGCGGGCGAACTCGTCTACCAGTTCACCCGCCTCGTCTCCGGTGCGGGTGGCTTCGGCGAAGCCATGTCGCTCCTGAAAGACGTCGCGGTCGAGGTCTGGGAGCGGATCCGGATGGGCGCTGCCGCGGCTGGCGCTGCCGCCACGGCGATGTTCTTCGACCTGAAGGCCGATGCCGCGTCGGGCATGCAGAGCGCCATCGAGAGCGTCGTCGGTTTCGGCAATACTGCGGCGAATACGTTCGAAGGCGCCTACGAGGCGATCAAGGCGATCTGGGGCCTGCTGCCGGCCGCCATCGGCGATCTGGCGTTCCAGGCGGCCAACAGCCTGGTCGACGGCGTCGAGGCGATGCTGAACGGCGTGGTCTCGCGCATCAACACGTTCATCGGCGGGATCAATCAGGGCCTGGAAGCACTCGGGTCCGAACGACGGATCACGCTGGTGCCTGACCTCGACCTCGGCGAGATCGAGAACCGCTTCGAAGGGGCGGCCAGCGCTGCCACGACGGCGGCGCAGGCAGCCTTCGACCGGGCGTTCGAAGACAACCCGCTGACCGCGCCCGACCTTGGTCTGGCCGAGGCGGCGAACCGCGCGCTCGAGTCCGCGAACCTTTACCGAGGCGCCGCGCGCGATCTGGCCGAAGGGGCTCGTGCGCCCCTCGAAAGCTGGCAGGCGCTGCGGGATGCAGTGCGTCATAGCGACGAGGACGGCGCAGATGCTCTGGGCGAGGCCACGGCCGCGGCGGAGCGCTTCGAGACCGCGCTCGACGGCGCCGGACAGGCCGCGACCGATGCCGGCGCTGCCGCCGGCGCGGCGGCTGCCGCCGCTGAACCTAACGCCGAGACGACCGTCACAGGCTGGCGGGCGGTCACGGCGGCGCTGTCGGATTACGCCAGCAAGGCCCGAGAGATCGGCGGTGACATCGGCCAGAGCCTGGTCAGCGCCTTTCAGTCGGCCGAGAACGCCGTCGGCCAGTTCGTAAAGACCGGGAAGCTGAACTTCCGCGACCTCGTCACCTCGCTGCTCGCCGACCTCGCCCAACTGGCCGCGCGGCGGTTCATCCTGGGGCCGATCGCAAACGCGCTCTCCGGGTTGTTCTCCGGCGCGGGCGGCATTTTCGCCAGTGTCCTGCACACGGGCGGCTTGGTCGGATCGACAGGCCCTACGCGCATGGTCCCGGCCATGGCCTTCGCCGCGGCCCCGCGAATGCATTCAGGTGGCATGGCCGGGCTTCGCCACGATGAGGTCCCGGCGATCCTGCAGCGCGGCGAGCGGGTTCTGTCGCGCCGAGAGGCACAAAACTACGACGCGGGCGGCGTCAACGTCACGATCATGGCGCGCGACGCCGAGAGCTTCCGGCAATCCCGCACGCAGATCGCGGCCGACATCGCCCGCGCGGTCTCGCTCGGGCGCAGGGGGCTCTGAGCCATGGCCTTCCACGAGGTCCGGTTTCCGGACGACATCAGCCGCGGCGCGCGCGGCGGACCGGAGCGGCGCACGCAGATCGTCGAGCTGGCCTCGGGCGACGAGGAGCGCAACACCAGCTGGGCGAACAGCCGTCGTCGCTACGACGTCGCCTACGGCATCCGCCGCGCGGACGATCTTGCGGCGGTCGTCGCCTTCTACGAGGCGCGCAACGGCCGCCTGCACGGCTTCCGGTTCAAGGACTGGGGCGACCACAAGTCCTGCCTGCCGTCGCAGACGCCGGGGCCGTCCGACCAGACGATCGGCACCGGTGACGGCGCGACGACTGCCTTCCAACTGGTGAGGCACTATGCCTCCGGCAGCCAGACCTGGCTGCGGACGATCACCAAGCCGGTCGCGGGCACGGTGCGCGTCGCGCTCGATGGCGCGGAACAGCTCGGCGGCTGGTCCGTCGACACAACCACCGGCCTTGTCACCTTCGACAGCGCGCCGGCCGAGGGCGCCGTCCTCACCGCGGGCTTCGCCTTCGACGTGCCGGTCCGCTTCGACACCGACGCGCTCGACGTGACGCTCGACCTCGAGCGGCTCGGCTCGATCACCTCCATCCCGCTTCTGGAGATCCGGCGATGAACGAAGACAGCGGAGTCCTCGCGGCGGTGCTGCGGGAACTCGGCGCCTCGACGGCCGTGATCCTCGCGGTCTGGGGCGCGCTTGGCGGCGCCACGAACGCGCTGACCACCAAGATGCGGCTGCGCGACGCGCTGCGGCACATCCTGCTCGGCGGGCTGATCGCGGCCGGGATGGGCAGCCTGTCCATGGCGCTCGTGACCACCTGGCTCAGCCTGCCGCCAGAAGCCATCCCCGCTGGCGGGGCCGCGGGCTCGGCCGCCTATCTCGTGGGCGTGTTCGGCCCGGCCTTCATCGAGGTCGTTCTGGCGCGGCTGCGCGCGGCGAAGGGAGGCGACGGCGATGCATGAGCTCCTTCGCCTCGCGCGCGCCCTCCGCTGTGACCCCGCTGATGCCCGCCAGGCCTTCGTCCACCGTCTGCGCATCGGCCTCGCTGTCGCGTCGCTGATCCTGATCCTCTCGCTCCTCAGGTGATCCCATGCACATGACCGCCAAGACAATCTCCGATCCCGGCCTGCTGGCCCTCGTCCGGCACGAAGGACTCGTGCCCGGACCCTACAGGGATGTGAAACAGGTCTGGACCTTCGGCATCGGCCACACGGCCGCGGCCGGGCCGCCCGATCCGGCCACCATGACGCGTGGCATGCCCGCTGATCTGGACGCCGGGATCCGAGAAGCGTTCCGGGTCTTCCGCGCCGACCTCGCTGCTTACGAAGCCGCCGTCCTGTGGGCCGTGAAAGTGCCTCTGGCGCCGCACGAGTTCGATGCGCTGGTCAGCTTCCACTACAACACCGGCGGCATCGCCAAGGCTGCACTGACCCGGCACCTCAATGCCGGCAATCGCGTTGCGGCCGCCGACGCGTTTCTCAACTGGCGGCGACCGGCATCGATCATTCCGCGCCGGGAGGCGGAGCGCGACCTGTTCCGCCATGGTCGCTATCCCGGAGGCACGATCCCTGTCTGGTCCGTGGACCGCACAGGCCGCGTGGACTTTTCGCGGCCGATCCGTCGCCTGACCGAGGATGAGGCTCTGGCGTTGGCTCGCGGGCCGTCGCCGACGCCTCCGGTCCTCGCCCCTTCACCCACCGCGCCGACCGGCTGGTTCGCCCGGCTGGCCGCTTTCCTCTCCGCCCTGATACGGAAGGCCTGATCCCCATGCGCTACGTCCGACCCAACTCGCTCACCTGGTGGGCGGGACTTCTCGCCATGCTCACCGGCATCACGTCTCTTGCGCTGCCAGCCACCGGGCCGCTCGCGGAACTCTCCCGCCTCGTCGCGCTGCTTGCCGGCTCGGGCGATGCCTCGCCCGCGGGGCTCATGTTCCTCGGTCTGGGCCTGATCGGTCTGCGCGACCGGATTGAGCGCGGGTTCCGCGGCGATGCTTGAGTTTCTCGTCGGTCTGGTCGTGGGCGGCTGCCTCGGCGTCTTCGTCGCAGCCCTCTGCGTCGCCGCTGCGCGCGGGGAGCGGGACGATGGCTGATCTTCTGATCTGGCTGGTCGCGGCCTTGGGCGCGGTCGGGGGCGTGGTGCTCGGCCGACTCTGGGGCCGCGCGGAGGGGAAGCGCGCGGGCAAACGGGAGGCAGAACGCGATGCGACGGAAGACAAGAACAAGCGCTTGGAGCGCGGACGCGACGCGGTTCGCGACGGCCGCGGGTCTGGCGATCCTGCTGACCGGCTGCGCCGCAACGATGGGCGGTGGTGATGCCGGCTGCGCCTCCTACGCCGACGCGCGGTTAGCCCGACCACCCGCCGAGACGGTCGACGCCGTGCCGCCGGACTGGGCCGACTGGATCGCCGATCTCGACGACCGCATGACGGGAACCTGCCGATGAAGTCGCTCGACCCCAGCCTGCAGGTCCATCTCGACGACGGCACGACCACGCTCGCCTGGTGCTGGCGGATCACGCGCGCCGATGGTGTCACTTTTGGCTTCACCGACCACGACCGGACGCTCAGCTTCGACGGCACCGACTTCGAGCCCGAGAGCGGGCTGACGGCCTCCGAGGTCCGCTCCGGCTCGGACCTGTCGGTCGATGCGCAGGACGCCGAGGGGGTGCTGACCTCCGACCGGATCACCGAGACCGACATCCTCGACGGCCGCTGGGACAACGCCGAGGTCGAGGTCTGGCGGGTGAACTGGGCCCATACGAGCCAGCGCGTACTGATGCGGCGCGGCGCCATCGGCCAGATCCGGCGCGGGCGGCTGGCCTTCGTGGCCGAGGTGCGCTCGCTCGCGCATGTGCTCGGTCAGACGGTCGGGCGGACCTTCCAGGCGACCTGCGATGCCGCGCTCGGCGATGCGCGCTGTGCCGTCGATCTGGAGGACCCCGCCTTCAAGGGCACGGGCGCCGTCATCGATCTCCTGCGCGACCGAGCGTTCACCACCTCGGGGCTCGGCGGGTTCGAGGCCGGCTGGTTCACTTTCGGCACACTCGAATGGACCAACGGCGCGAACGCGGGGCGTCGGGCCGAGGTGCTGGGCCACGACGTGACGGACGGCATCGCGGTGCTGACCCTGCTCGAGGCACCGATACGCCCCATCGCCGAGGGTGACGGCTTCACGATCCGTTCGGGCTGCGACAAGCGGATCGAGACCTGCGGGTCGAAGTTCGCCAACACGGCCAACTTCCGCGGCTTCCCGCACATCCCGGGCCAGGACACGATCCTGCGCTACGCGACGAAGGACGGCGGGCACGAGGGGTCTGTGCTGTGATCTCCGCCGATCCCAACCGAGTCATCGCCATCGCGCGGTCCTGGCTCGGCACGCCGTATCACGACCAAGCCAGCCTGCGCGGTGTCGGCTGCGACTGCCTTGGGTTGGCGCGGGGCGTCTGGCGCGAGGTCGTCGGCCCTGAACCCTTCTCGATCCCGCCCTACAGCCGCGACTGGGGCGAGACAGGGCCGCGCGAGGTTCTGGCCGACGGCGCCCGGCGGATGATGATCGAGATGCCGCCCGCCGAGGCTTGTCCCGGCGCGCTGGTCCTGTTCCGCATGAAGCCGCGCGCCATCGCCAAGCATGTCGGGATCCAGACCGGGCCCGACAGCTTCCTCCATGCCTATGAGCGGCTCGGCGTGATCGAGGAACCGCTCACGCCATCTTGGGCGCGCAAGCTCGCCTTCGCCTTCCTGTTCGGAAAATGGGTTGCGGTGTTTTTCGGCAAGCGAGACGCGTTGATCGCATGATCCAAACGCCGCGGGGGCATCAGTCCCGCACGAAGAGAAGGCCCATCGAATCCTTCAGGCTGATGGGGCCGCCGGTGTAGTCGCTGCCGATGCCGGGGCTGCGCAGGGCCAGGCGCCAGGGGGCGGCACGTTCGGTCTCGGGCAGCAACCCCAGCGGCATGATCTCGTCGGTCGGGCCGCCCTCCATATGGCAGATCGCAAAGACCCCCTGGCCGGACGGCCCGCACCGCTGCGCGACAAAGACGGTGCGCCCGTCGATCGGTTCGAGATAGCGGAAGCTGTCATTCGCGCCGAAATTGCCACGCAGCCAGGGATTGGCGGCGCGAAAGTCGCGCAAGCCACGCATGAACCCGGTCTGATGCGGGTCGAGCGAGGACAGCGAATGCGCAAGATTGCAATATTCATGCATATCGTCCATCCAGGCCCGCGCAATGGCCTTGAGACCCCCGACGCTATAGCTGGGCGGACCCGCAAGGGGCGGCTCGACCGCATTGAGCAGGGTGGCAATGGTGTTCAGGTCGTATTCCGTCACATCGACCAGTGCGGGCAGGAAATCGAGAAAGCGGGCCAGATCGTCGCGCGTCTCGAACCCCAGCGCCTTGAGGTGGCGAAAATTTCCCGGCATCGAATAGGCATATTCGTCGACCTGCCATTTCAGGCTGATCGCCTCTTCGGCCACGACCTTGACGCCGTAACGGTCGTCCTGATTGCGGATGAACCCCCAGCTTGCGCGCGCCACCGCATTCAGGAAATCCATCGGCACGCCGGGAAAGACGGCATAGGTCAGAAGCGCGACGGCGGGATTGTCATAGGCCTTGTCCAGGATTTCCATCTTGGTGTCGCCAAGGCGCGTATTGATGTTCAGGCGCGGGCTGACCTGGGTGCCACGGCGCAAGGTGTCATGGTTGGCGGTGCCCGAGATCCAATTCTGGCCATGAGCGAGGATTTCCCTGATGCGCCAATATTTTGACAGCCAGAAGGTATAGATGAAGGGCGTGTTATGGGCGAATGTCAGCGGGCCCCATTGGAACACGTCATCGTCGCGCTGGCTGTCGATGACCGCGCGATAGGTGGAACTCAGCTCCCAGTCTTCTTCGGGCCAGGGGCGGCCATCCTCGAAAACGAACCAGGGGCGATATTCGGTTCCGGCAACCGTCTGCACCATATCGGACATTTCCTGAAGATAGGCGTCGTCATGGTGCAATTTCTGCGTGCGGCCATCCCACCATTTGAAATCCTGCGCGCCGTCGACCCGCACCCCGTCGGCCCCGAAATCCACCTTGCGGCGCTGCATTTCCAGCAAGATCGCCCGAACGAAGGGATTGCGATAGTCGATGTTCTGGCCATACATGTTGGGCCCGGCGAAGTAATGGCGGTTCAGCGCCCCCAGCCCCTGATTGTCGGCATGGCCGAAGACCAGATCCAGGATCAGCATCTTGGGCTTGCCGGGAAAATTGTGCAGCGCCGCGGCCAGGTCCACCAGCTCGTCGGGGCGGGCGGTTTCCAGCAGCACCGGGTTCACCGTCGCCATGCCCGCGATCACTACATCATAGCCCCAATTGGTGGTGTTGGGCCGCATCAGCGATACGCGCAGCCCGCCGTCTTCCCGAACCTCGTCGTGCCAGAAGGCGGGGCCGGCCTCGTAGACGGTGGTGGGTTCGACCGGCAGCGGCTGGACCGCGTCATAGCCCATGAACAGCTCATCCGCCGGTTCGAGCGGCAGGTTCTGGGCCACGCGTTCGGCGATGCGCTCGATATGGCGGGTCAGGCTGGCCAGCGTGCCGCCCGCCGTGGCGGTGGGCACATGCAATTGCAAGATGCTGGTGGGCGGGCCGAACTTGTGGGGGCTTTCGCCCCTCAGAGCCCGGAAATAGCCCTTGTCGCGGCGCGTGGCCTGCATGGCCGCGGCATCATAGAGTTCCGCGGGCGCAAAGGCGCCATAGGGCAGCGACATCGCCAGAGGGTCCAGGATGCGGTGCATCTGGCCGTCGCTGTCGCGCCAGACCAGCGCGTAGAAATCGCCGCCCTGTTCGCGCCGGCCCGCGATCGGGCCCCAAACCACCGTGAAGGTGAAGGCCTCGCAGCGCCGGACGGGCAGGAGCGCGCGGTCGAAGTCCAGCTCGGCATGCGCCACGGTGGGGTCAAGCGGGCTGCGCGGGCGCAGGATTTCCAGGAAAACGTCGGCCTCGGCCACCTTCCAGTCCAGAAGCTCGGGCGTCCAGAAGCCAAAGCGCACCCGGTCGCCATCGACATGGGCGCCCAGCTGCCGCGCGATCCGGCGTCCGGCCTCGAAGCGGTCCTCCGAGGTGATCAGCAGATCCTCGCACCAGGCGGCCAGCGCCTCGGTTTCGGCGGGGTCATGGATGAGGGTGTCGGCAAGCGTGCTCGGCATGGGCGATCCTTTCGTGTCAGCCGTGCGGCGCGGCCTTGAGCATCACGACCGAAAGCGGCGGCAAGGTCACGCGCGCCGAGGCGGGCTGACCGTCATGCGGATGGGGGGCGGCCTCGACCCGGCCCATGTTGCCGCGTCCGGTGCCGCCGTAGATTTCGGCGTCGGTGTTGAGAACCTCGTGCCAGAGGCCGGCGCGCGGCAGGCCGATCAGCCGCCCCTCGCGCGGGAGGGGGGTGAAGTTGCACAGCACCGCCACCGGCGCATCCGTTTGCGCGCCGTGCCGCGCCCAGGCGAAAAGCGATTCCTCCGCGGCATCGGCCAGGATCCATTGAAACCCGCCCGGATCGGCGTCGCGGCAATGCAGCGCGGGCGTCTCGCGGTAAAGACGGTTCAGATCGCGCACCAGCCGGCGCAGGCCCGCGTGATCGGGTCGCGCCAGCGCGTCCCAGTCCAGCTGCGCATCATAATCCCATTCGGCGCGCTGGCCGAATTCCTGGCCCATGAACAACAGCTTCTTGCCCGGATGCCCCCACATCATCCCGTAATAGGCGCGCAGATTAGCGAATTTCTCCCAGTCGTTGCCGGGCATCTTGCCCAGCATGCTGCCCTTGCCGTGCACCACCTCGTCATGGCTGATCGGCAGGATGAAGTTTTCCGAAAAGGCATAGGTCAGCCCGAAGGTGATCTGGCCGTGCTGATGCCGGCGGTGGATCGGATCGGTGCGGATATAGGCCAGCGTGTCGTTCATCCAGCCCATGTTCCACTTGTAGCTGAAGCCCAGGCCGCCCGCGTCGACGGGGCGCGACACCTGCGGGAAGGCGGTGCTTTCCTCGGCCACGGTCATCACGCCGGGGCAGGCGCCACAGGCTTCGGTGTTGATCCGGCGCAAAAGCGCAATCGCCTCGTAATTCTCGCGCCCGCCATCCTTGTTGGGCACCCATTCGCCCGCGTCGCGGGAATAATCGCGGTAGAGCATCGAGGCCACCGCATCCACCCGCAGCCCGTCGACGTGGTATTCCTCGAGCCAGTAGCGCGCGCTCGAGGTCAGGAAATTGGCCACCTCGGGGCGGCCGAAGTCGTAGATCAGGGTGTTCCAGTCGCGGTGGAAGCCCTCGCGCGGGTCGGCATATTCGTAAAGCGGCGTGCCGTCGAACCGGCCCAGCCCATGCGCATCGGTCGGGAAATGCGCCGGCACCCAATCCATCAGCACCCCCAGCCCGCGGGCATGGGCGGCGTCGATCAGGTCGCGGAATTCATGGGGCGGGCCATGGCGGATCGTCGGCGCAAAGAGCCCGACCGGCTGATAGCCCCACGAGCCGTCGAAGGGATGCTCGGCCAGCGGCAGCAGCTCGAGATGGGTGAAGCCCATGTCCGCGACGTAATCGACCAGCGTCCGCGCCGCCTCGCGGTAGGAGATCGGGCGGCCCCCTTGCGTGTCATCGCGCCACCACGAGCCCAGATGCACCTCATAGATCGAGATCGGTGCCGAGACCGCGTTGCGCGGCGCCCGTGCCGCCATCCAGTCGCCGTCATGCCAGCCATAGCCCGACAGGTCGCGCACCATGCTGGCGGTCTCGGGCGGGTGCTGGCTGCCGAAGGCGACCGGGTCGGCCTTCAGCGGCAACACGGTCCCGTCCGCGCCCAGGATCTCGTATTTGTAAAGCGTGCCCTCGCCCAGATCGGGCAGGAAGATTTCCCACACCCCCGAGGCGCCGCAGCGGCGCATCACGTCGCAGCGCCCGTCCCAGCCGTTGAAGTCCCCCACCACCGACACGCGGCGCGCATGGGGCGCCCAGACGGCGAAATGGGTGCCGCGCACGCCCTCGTGGGGGATCACATGGGCGCCCAGCTTGTGCCACAGCCGATCCAGCCTGCCTTCCCCGATCAGATAGCTGTCCATCACGCCCAGCACCGGGCCGAAGGCATAGGGGTCGCGGTAGGTCAGGGTGGTGCCGCCCGCGGAGGTGCGTTCCAGGGCATAGGCGCCCTCGCGCGGCAGCTCGCCGACAAAGATCTCGGGCGCGCCGCGGACGGGGGTCAGGGGAAAGCTCTGCCCGCCGATCACGGCAGACAGACGCCGGGCGCGGGGGGCAAAGGCCGTGAGGCTGCGCCGGCCTGTCCTTGCCATCGGGCGCGGGCCGAGATGGGCGAAGAGATCGTCCGCCGTGCCCTGCATGATCTTCAGGAATGCAGGTTCTGTCATGGGGAATATCCGGTTGCTTGGGGTTTCGGTGGCGCCGCCGGGACTGTCGTGGTGCCTGCGCGTGCCGGGTGAATGCGCGTGCGGGGTGTTTGCGCGTGCGGGCGCCCGCCGCCGGGGCCGGGGGCTCCGCGGCGGCCCAGGCCGCGGCGGCGCGATGTGTCGTGACCGAAGCCCTCAGGCGGCGGCCGGATGGGCGGGCGGCGTCAGCAGCGCCTTCATCTGCTCTTCGGCCCAGAAGCGGATGTCGTGACGGTGCACCGTGTCATGCAGCGCCTGCATGCGGTCGCGCCGCTCGACCTCGGGCATGTCGACCGCCTGGGCAATGGCGCTGTCCATCGAGCGGTGCGAGAACGGGTTGGTCAGCAGCGCCGAGCCCATCTCGACCGCGGCACCGGCGAATTCCGACAGCACCAGCACCCCGTCGCCGTCGACGCGCGCGGCGCAGAATTCCTTGGCCACCAGGTTCATCCCGTCGGCCAGCGGCGTGATCCAGGCCACATCGGCAGCGCGGTAATAGGCCACCAGATCGACGAAGGGGATCGCCCGCGAGATCAGCGCGATCGGCTGCCAGTCCAGCGTCCCGAACCGCCCGTTGATCCGGCCCGCCATCTGTTCGATTTCGCGCTGGATGTTGTCATAGACCGTCATGTTGCTGTTGGCGGGCACCGACACATGCATCAGGCGCACGCGGCCGTGCAGATCCGTGCGGTTCTCGAGCAGGCGTTCGAAGCTGAGCAATTGCTCGATGCCGCCCTTGGTGTAATCGGTGCGCCCGACCGACAGCAGCAACTTGGCCTCGCCCAGATCGGCCCGGATCTCGGCGGCGCGGGCCTCGGTCTCGGGCTGGCGGGCCACGCTGTCGATGTAATCGGCATCGACCCCCACCGGCGAGGCCAGAACCGCCACGCGCCGCGCGCCATAGGACAATTCGGTCGGCAGGCTGCGTTCGGACAGCGCGGTGACCTCGGCGGCGAATTCCGGCGCCACCTTCTCGCGCTTGGTGACCTCGACATCCAGAAGGCTGCGCGCGGCCGACACGAAATTGTTGGCATAGCGCGGGATGTGAAAGCCCACCACGTCGCAGGCCAGCAGGCTTTCCAGGATTTCCCGGCGCCAGGGCAGCACGTTGAACATGTCGGCGGCGGGGAAGGGGGTGTGGTGGAAGAAGCTGATCTTCAGATCCGGCCGCATGGTGCGCAGATAGCCCGGCACCAGCCACAGGTTGTAGTCATGCACCCAGACCACGGCCTCTTCCGCGGCCTCGGCGGCGGCGGCCTCGGCAAAGGCCCAGTTCACCTCGCGGAAGGTGGGCCAGTCGACGGGGTCGTAATTGTAGCGCTCCTTGAAGGAATGCAGGATCGGCCAGAACGCCTCCTTCGAGGTGACGTGATAGAAGCTTGTCACCTGTTCGGCGGTCAGGGCCAGCCGCGAGACCCTGTAACGGCCATAGGCGTCGTCGATCTCGACCACGCGGTCGAATTCGGGGTTCGAGGGATCCTCGGCCTGTTTCCAGGCCACCCATGCCCCGCTTTCGAACCGCCCGAAGAAGCTCTTGAGCGTCGGCACGATGCCGTTGGGGCTCTTGTTCTCGCGGAATTCGATCTTTCCATCGACCTCCACCTCCTCGTAGGGCTGGCGGTGATAGACGATGACGAGATTGGAGGGCATGTCAGTCTCCTTGGGGGGTGTCGTGCAGGGCAAAGGCGGCGATCGCCTCGAGGATGCCGCCGGCGCCATGGGCCTGGGCGACATGCAGGTGATCGAGGTCGCCGACCCGTTCCAGCAGCGCCGCTTCCGAATTGCCCACGGCAACGGCATTCAGGCCGCATGCCAGCATGGACAGATCGTTCAGCGTGTCGCCGGCCACCAGCACGCGGGTTTCGGGAATGCCCAGATGGGCGATCAGGCGTTTCACGGACGGCCCCTTCGAGACGCCCCTGGGCAGGACGTCGAAGAAGCGGTTGTCCGAGATCAGCCAGTCAAGCCCCAGCTGCGCGATCTTTTCCTCGGCGCTGGGGCAATAGCTTTCGGGGTCCATGTCATAGCTGACCCGGTGGCGAAAGGCGGTGGGCTGAAGCGTCAGGCCGGGGTGGTCGTGCAGCGCGGCGCGCACCGCATTGCCCCGGTCGCCCCAGCGCTGCGCGATATCGGCCTCGAGCGCGGGGATCGGCGCGATGGTGCGGCGCGAGACGACCTCGGCGATGGTCGTGCCGACATCGCCCACCACATATTCGGGCCAGGGCAGGCCGCGTTCGGCGCACATCTCCATGATGAATTCCGGGTCGCGGCCGGTCACGAAGATCAGCCCGACGCTTTCGCGGTTGCGCTCGATCCAGTCATAGAGCCGCCGGCGGTCGGCCTCGGTGCCGCCAAGAAAGGTGCCGTCCAGATCGGTGGCTAGCACGAAGCGGCGCCGGGCGAGCGGCGGGTGAAGGGTCTGCGCGATCGTCATGGCCGGTCTCCGAAGGGCAGGGGGGTGGCATGGTCGGGATGATCCAGCGACAGCGCCAGGGCGCGCGGCTCGGCCTCGATCGGCCGGGTCCACAGATCCGAGAAGCTGCGCGCCAGATCGGCGTTTTCATGAAGGACGGCGTGCACGGTCTCGCAGATCGGCAGCGCCACGCCGATCTTGCGGGCCAGGTCGATGACCGAGATGGCGTTGATCTCGCCTTCGACGACCACGGGGCGGCCCTCGAAACAGGCCGCGCGCGGCAGGCCACGGCCCAGCTGCATGCCCAGCGACATGTTGCGCGATGTGGCCGACGAACAGGTCAGCGTCAGGTCGCCCGCGCCCGACAGGCCGGTGACCGTTTCGCGCCGGCCCCCCAGGGCTTCGGCCAGCGCCTTCATCTCGTCCATGCCGCGGGCGATCAGCGCGGCGCGCGTGTTCTCGGCAAAGCCCGCGCCCGACATCATCCCGCAGGCGATGGCGATCACGTTCTTGACCGCGCCGCCGACCTCGACGCCCACCAGATCGTCCGAGACATAGGGGCGGAAGGCGCGGCCCCCCAGCGACATCGCCAGCCGTGCGGCGGGGCTTGCGGTGGGGGTCAGGCGGTCGGCATAGGTGAAGGGAAAGGCCACCGTTGCCGCCGTCGGATGCCCCAGCGCCGTCTCACGCGCGAAGGTCGGGCCCGACACGGCGCCGATCGGGTGGCCGGGCAGTTCCTCGGCGGCCACCTCGGACAGCAGCAGGCCAGTGCCCCGTTCGATCCCCTTGGCGCAGAGCGCGATGGGGATGCCTGCGGGCAGATGCGGGGCTGCGGCGCGGCACATCGCGCGCAAGGTGGCCGAGGGCGTGACCATC
This sequence comes from Phaeovulum vinaykumarii, assembly GCF_900156695.1. GTDB lineage: Bacteria > Pseudomonadota > Alphaproteobacteria > Rhodobacterales > Rhodobacteraceae > Bieblia_A > Bieblia_A vinaykumarii. The sequence continues at coordinate 291,794 of NZ_FTOM01000003.1, read as the reverse complement.
AGCACCGCCTCGGCGCCGGCCAGCGCCTCGGCAAGCTGGGCGGTCGCGGCAATCCCCGGCGGCAGCGCGATCCCCGGCAGATAATCGGCATTCTCGCCCGTGGCCGAGATCTGCGCGGCCAGTTCGGCGCGGCGCGCCCACAGCCGGACGGCATGGCCGTTGCGGGCCAGAACGCTGGCCAGGGCCGTGCCCCAGGAGCCGGCGCCCAGGACGGCGATGCGGGTGAAGGGCAAGGAGGCGGGGTCTGGCTTGAGGGTGTCTTTCATTCCGTAGCGCAATGTCTCGTTCATGTTGCGGGCGCGCGCTCAGGCGGCAGGCAGCCCCACTTGCGGGGCGTCCGGGCGGGCGCCCGAAGGCCCCCCGAAGGCCCCCCGAAGGCCCGGTGCGCCGGTCTTGGCGCCGGCCAGAGGCCATGGCGCGCTGCACAACGCTTAGGTAGACAAAGTAGTGTCGTTGCCCGCATTTGCAAGCCTGTGCGGCTCTGCGGCGCGGCACGGCCGGCGGAAGGGTCCAAATTGCCGAATTTTGCCCGAAAACCGGGCGATCCGCTTTATTTGAAGGCAATTCCATGGTTGCCTGCCCTGCGCGGCGCGGCCGTCTTGCTGCGACTGCGAAGGGGGCTCGGGCGCGGCACGGCCCCCGCCTTTCCTGTATTTACCGTTCAAAAACAGGTTTTTGGTGGAATTTGGCCGTGCGGGCGGCGGCGCGGGTTTCTGGCGCGTCTCGCCGGTCGCCGCGGTTCTGCCCTGCGCGGCTGTTGGCTTGATCTGCCTGGCGCGCTTCGTATTCTACTTCGGTATGCGAAGTTTTGACGGGCCGCCCTTCGGACGCGGCCGCCACAGAACGACATGGAGAGACCGAATGACCAAAGCCCCCGTGCGCACCGCGATCTTCCCCGTGGCCGGCTTGGGAACCCGGTTCCTGCCCGCCACCAAGGCCCGCCCCCAAGGAGCTGTTGCCGGTCATCGACACTCCGCTGATCCAGTTCGCCATCGACGAGGCCCGCGCGGCCGGGGTCGAGCGCATGGTTTTCGTCAGCCACCCGTCCAAATCCGCCATTGAACGGCATGTGCGCGCCGATCACGACCTGATTGCCACCCTGCATGCCCGCGGCAAGAGCGAGATCGCCCGCGACCTGCATGCCGCCGCGGTGGACGAGACCGAGCACGAGGTCGAATTCGTCATGCAGCATGAGCCGCTGGGCCTGGGCCATGCGGTGCTGTGCGCGCGGCCGCATGTGCTGCCCGGCCCGGTTGCGGTGATCCTGCCTGACGATCTGATCCTGTCCGACGCGGGGTGCCTGAGCGAGATGGTCGCGGCCTATGACGCCGGCACGGCGGGGCATATGGTGGCCACCATGCAGGTCACGCCCGAGACCGTCTCGCGCTATGGCGTGCTCGATCCGGTGTCCGAGACGGACCGTCTGGTCCATGCCCGCGGCATGGTCGAGAAGCCCGCCCCCGAGGACGCGCCGTCCCTGCATGCGGTCGTGGGCCGCTATATCCTGGACGGGTCGATCTTCGAGACGCTGGCGACGCAGCCGCCGGGGGCGGGCGGCGAGATCCAGCTCACCGATGCGATCGCGCGCGATGCCGGGGGCATGGGGCTTGCGGGCTTCGTCTTCTCGGGGCGGCGGTTCGACTGCGGCTCGAAGCGCGGGATGCTCGAGGCGACGCTGGCCCGCGCCGCCAGCCATCCCGAACTGGCCGGCGTGCTGAGCGGGCAGGGGTTCGGCCCGGCGGTGCAGATCGCCGCCGAATAAGCGCTGCGCCTGTCCCGGCCGGGATCGTTCTCGGCAGGGAAGGGGGGGCGGGTGCAGGGATGCTGGACGCCTCCGGCGGTGCGGGCCTTGGGCGTCTTTGGCAGTGTGTGGCTCGGGCGCCTCCCGCGCCGCGCCCACCCTGTCACTCCGCGTGTGGATCGCACGCTTTCACGGCCCACGCCCCCGGCAGGGCGCGCGCACCGGGATCGGGCGCCCGGCAAGTCCCCCCCGGAACGGTCCTCAGAACGGGATGTCGTCGTCGAATTCGGGCCGGCTGCCGCCCCCCGCGCGCCCGCCGCCGGGGCCCTGGTCGTAGCCGCCCGAGGGGCCGTCGTCATAGCCGCCGCCGTAACCGCCGCCCGAACTGCCGCCGAAGTTGCCGCCGCCGCCCGAGCCGCCACCGTCACGGCCGTCCAGAAGCGTCAGCTCGCCGCGGTAGGGGCGCAGCACCACTTCGGTCGAATAGCGGTCCTGACCGGATTGGTCCTGCCATTTGCGGGTCTCGAGCTGGCCCTCGATATACACCTTCGAGCCCTTGCGCAGATATTGTTCGGCGATCTTGGCCAAAGGTTCCGAGAAGATCGCCACCGAATGCCATTCGGTGCGTTCCTTGCGTTCGCCGCTGTTGCGGTCGCGCCAGCTTTCGGAGGTGGCGATGCGCAGGTTGCAGACCTTGCCGCCGTTCGAGAAGCTGCGCACCTCGGGGTCGCGGCCCAGATTGCCGACCAGAATCACCTTGTTGACGCTGCCTGCCATGCGCTTTCCTCCTGCCGCCGCGCCGTTGCGTCCCGCGCGGCCTTTGCGTGCCGTTCTGCCGCGGGGCGCGCGCGAATCCGGCGCCCCGGGGCTGAAGGTTAGACCATTCCCCCGCGCCAAGGGAAAGGCGAAATCCGCCGGCGCGGCGCGGCGGCTGCGCGGTTCTGGCCGGCTTCGGGGGTTGACCGGAACCGCGGGGCAGGGGTAACCGGCGCGCGACTGGAGGCATGATGACCGACGACACACGCAAGGACGCCCCCCCCCGCGACGCCCATTCCGGTGCTGCCGTGCCGGCGCCCGATGCGCCCGCCGTTCCCGCCGCTCAGGGTGCGGCCGCCCAGGACGCTGCATCTCGGGACGCCGCCCCCGCGGACCGCCCGCGGCGCAACTTCTACGGCCGCCGCCACGGCAAGACCCTGCGCCCCAGCCAGCGTGGCTATCTTGAACACGACCTCGCGGAGCTGCGCCTGCCCGGCGTCACCTCGGCCGAGAACCCCGCGCGCCGCCCGCTCGATCCGGCCGCGCTTTTCGGCGGGCGTCCGGTCTGGCTCGAGATCGGCTTCGGCGGCGGTGAACACATGGTCCACATGGCCGCGCGCTACCCGCAGGTGGGCCTGATCGGCTGCGAACCCTTCGTCAACGGCGTGGCGATGCTGCTGGGCAAGATCCGCGCCGCCGGGGTCCAGAACCTGGCCATCCATCCCGGCGATGTGCGCGACCTCTTCGACGTCCTGCCCTCGGGGTCGGTGGCGCGGGCGTTCCTGAACTATCCCGACCCCTGGCCCAAGAAACGCCACCATCGCCGCCGCTTCGTGACGCCGGAACATCTGCTGCCGCTGGCGCGGGTGCTGGCGCCGGGGGCGGAGTTCCGCGTGGCGACCGACATTCCCGATTACGTGCGCCAGACCCTCGAGGAAGTGCCGCCCGCAGGCTTCCGGCTGGTGGTGCAGGGCGGGGTGCCCTGGGACGACTGGCTGTCCACGCGCTATGAGCAAAAGGCCCTGCGCGAGGGGCGCGCGCCCCATTACCTGACCTTCGAGCGGCTCTGAGCCGGGCCCTTGCCTATTGCGGGAAGATGTGCGCCCCGCGTAGCGCGGGCAGATGTAGGCCGCGCGCGAAGGCCCTGACGTGGGTGCCCTGACGCAGTCGGACCTTCCCTACGCCGGCGTCAGGGCCTTCCGCGGCAGCGCCGCCGCGGGGGGCTCGATGCCCCCCCCAAGGCGGCTCCCCCTTCCCGGCGGCGCTTACGCCGCGTGCTCCAGATCCCCCCAGCCCCCCCTCCAGATCCCCCCCCAGACCCCCCGCCGGGATGCGCCCTCTTCCGCCACCGGCCCGCTTGCGCTAAGCCCGTTGCCAGACGCCGCCACCCCGCCTGCCCGAAGGAGACCCCATGTCCGCCCATGCCCCGCCGATCCCCATGACCGCCCAGGCCTCGGGCCCGCTCAAGGGCGTGGCCGAGGTGCCCGGCGACAAGTCGATCTCGCATCGCGCGCTGATCTTCGGCGCGCTCAGCGTCGGGCGCACGCAGGTGACCGGCCTTCTCGAGGGGCAGGACGTGCTGGACACGGCCGCCGCCATGCGCGCCTTCGGGGCCCATCTGACCCGCCAGGCCCCCGGCGCCTGGACGATCGATGGCGTCGGCGTGGGCGGCTTTTGCGAACCCGAGACGGTGATCGACTGCGGCAATTCCGGCACCGGGGTGCGGCTCATCATGGGGGCGATGGCCACGACGCCGATCACGGCCACCTTCACCGGCGACGCCTCGCTGCGCAAGCGCCCGATGGGCCGCGTGACCGACCCGCTGGCACTGTTCGGCGCGCGCGCGCATGGCCGCACCGGCGGGCGCCTGCCGATGACCATCATCGGCGCCGCCGATCCGGTGGCGGTGCGCTACGCGACCCCCGTGCCGTCCGCGCAGGTCAAGTCCGCGGTGCTTCTGGCCGCGCTCAATGCGCCGGGGGAAAGCGTCGTGATCGAGCGCGAGGCCACCCGCGATCACACCGAACGGATGCTGGCGGGTTTCGGCGCCGAGATCACCACCGAGACCACCCCCGAAGGCCGCGTCATCACCCTGACCGGCCAGCCCGAGCTGCGCCCCCAGGCGGTGGCGGTGCCGCGCGATCCGTCCTCGGCGGCCTTTCCGGTCTGTGCCGCGCTGATCGTGCCGGGCTCTGAAGTGCGGGTGCCGGGCGTGTCGCAGAATGCCACCCGCAACGGGCTCTTCACGACGCTGGTCGAGATGGGCGCCGACATCACCTTCGAGAACCCGCGCGAGGAAGGCGGCGAACCGGTTGCCGATCTGCTGGTGCGGCATTCGGCGCTGTGCGGGGTCGAGGTGCCGCCCGAACGCGCCGCCTCGATGATCGACGAATACCCGATCCTGGCGGCGGTCGCGGCCTTTGCCGAAGGCGCCACCACCATGCGCGGCGTGCGTGAATTGCGGGTCAAGGAAAGCGACCGGATCGACGCCATGGCGCGCGGGCTCGAAGCCTGCGGCGTCACCGTCGAGGAGGGGCCCGATTTCCTGATCGTGCACGGCCGCGGTGCCGAGGGCGTGCCGGGCGGCGCCACCTGCGCCACCCATCTCGACCACCGCATCGCCATGAGCTTCCTGGTCCTGGGTCTGGCGGCGCAACGGCCGGTCTCGGTCGATGACGGCGGGCCCATTGCCACCTCCTTTCCGATCTTCGAGACGCTGATGACGGGGCTCGGGGCCACGATCCGGCGCGACGCATGACCCCTGTCGCCGCGCCCCGCGCCGCCAGCCCCCACCACCCCGAACGAACGCCCGACCCCAACGCCTCACACGCAAGGAGGAGAAGAACGCGATGATCTTCACCGTTGCCATCGACGGGCCCGCCGCGGCCGGCAAGGGCACGATCAGCCGCCGCCTGGCCGCGCAATTCGGCTTTGCCCATCTCGACACCGGGCTTCTCTATCGGGCGGTGGGGGCGATGGGGGGCGATCCGGTCGCCGCCGCCCAGGCGCTGAGCCCGGCCGATCTTGACCGTCCCGGCCTGCGCAGCCTCGAGGCCGGGCAGGCCGCCAGCCGCGTTGCCGCCATCCCCGAGGTGCGCGCGGCCCTGGTCGCCTTCCAGCGCCGCTTTGCCCGCCGCGAGGGGGGCGCGGTCCTTGACGGGCGCGACATCGGCACGGTCATTTCCCCCGAAGCCGAGGTCAAGCTGTTCGTCACCGCCTCGGCCGAGGTGCGGGCGCGCCGCCGCTTCGACGAGCTGGAGGCCGCGGCCCCCGGCGCGCAGGATTACGACACGGTCCTGGCCCAGACCCGCGAGCGCGACGCCCGCGACATGGGCCGCGCGGATGCCCCCCTGCGCCCGGCCGAGGATGCGGTGATGCTCGACACCACCGACCTGTCGATCGAGGCGGCGGTGACGCGCGCCTGCGATCTGGTGGCCGATGCGCTGGCGCGCGCCACCCCATGAGCGGAGCTGCGCGCGTCGTCATCCATCTGCCCGGCCGCTATCTGAACGACTATGAAAAGCCGGCGCATCTGGCGCTTTACCCCCGGCTGATCCGCGCGATCGAGGCCCGCGGCGGCCGGGCGATGGTGGCGCTGCGCGAGGAGGCGCAGACCGCGGGCGGCACGCTGCCGGGCGATGGTGATCTGCATGTCGTCGAAAGCGGCTGGGTCACGGGGCCGGGCTGGCTGTCGGCGGCAGTGGCCTATCTGCCGGGCTATTGGCACCTTGGCCCCGACGGCATCCTGGGCGATGGCCCGGCCGGGCGGCGCCCCTGCACCCCCGAGGAGATCCCCGCCGCCGAGGCCCTGTCCACCTATGCCCGGCTGCGCGCGCAATTCGCCCGGGCGCGGCGCTCGCGCTACAAGCAGGCGCGCGGGCGCGAGCACCTGCCGCGCGATGCGATCGCGGTCTGTCTTCAGGGCAACGAGCCCCATCGCCGCGGCCAGGCCTATTTGTCCAATGTCGAGATGCTGCGCGCGGTGATCCGGGCGGCCGGGGCGCGGCCGGTTCTGGTCAAGGGCCACCCGCTCAACCCGCAGGTCGCGGGCGCGCTGCTGACGCAGATGGCGGGCGAGATCGCGGCCTCGGGGGTGCGGGTGCACGAGACCTCGGCCAATATCCACGACCTGCTGGCGCAATCGGCGGTCAATGTCTCGATCAATTCCGCGACCGCGCTCGAGGGGATGCTGCACGGCCGCCCTGCCATCGTCTGCGGCCGCACCGATTACGCGGGGCTGGTCGAGACGGTGCGCGATCCGGCCGAATTCCCGGCGGCGCTGCTGCGGGCGCTGTCGACCCCGCGCGACTGGGCGCGGGCGGTGACATGGTATTTCACCCGCAACTGCCTGTGGATCGAGGGGCCGCATTTCGAACGCGACCTGCTGGCGGTCCTGTCCGCGGCAGGCTTTCCGCCCGAGCGGCTGGGGCTGGGGCCGCGCCGGCGGGGCTGACACGGGCGGGGCTGACACGGGCGCGGCTGACAGGGGCGGGGTTGCGGCCGGGGCCGGGGGAAGGGCCGCGGGCGCGTTTTGCTTGTCACACCCCCGCAAAGCCTGTAAGAGCCGCCCATCCCGAAAGGGAAGGCATCGGATGCGGCGCCGGGCGACCGGCGGCGCATGTGCGTGTTTTCCGGATCGGGGCCACCAAAGACCGGCGGAGCCAACCGCATGGCCAGAAAACCCGAACAAAGGAACTTTTGCCGCATGTGCGCCAAAGCTAGCATGGAAGAATTCGAGGCCCTTCTCGAGGAAAGCCTCAACATCGACACGCCCCAGGAAGGGTCGGTCGTCAAGGGCAAGGTCATCGCCATCGAGGCGGGCCAGGCCATCATCGACGTGGGCTACAAGATGGAAGGCCGCGTCGAGCTCAAGGAATTCGCCAATCCCGGCGAGGCCCCCGAGATCGCCATCGGCGACACCGTCGAGGTCTATCTCGACCGCGTCGAGAACGCCCGCGGCGAAGCCGTGATCTCGCGTGACAAGGCCCGCCGCGAGGAAGCCTGGGACCGTCTGGAAAAAGCCTACGAGAAGGAAGAGCGCGTCGAGGGCGCCATCTTCGGTCGCGTCAAGGGCGGCTTCACCGTCGATCTGGGCGGTGCCGTGGCCTTCCTTCCGGGCAGCCAGGTCGATGTGCGCCCCGTGCGCGATGCCGGCCCGCTGATGGGTCTCAAGCAGCCCTTCCAGATCCTGAAGATGGATCGCCGCCGCGGCAACATCGTCGTGTCGCGCCGCGCCATCCTGGAAGAGAGCCGTGCCGAACAGCGTGCCGAAGTCATCGCCAACCTGTCCGAAGGCCAGGTTGTCGACGGCGTGGTCAAGAACATCACCGAATACGGTGCGTTCGTTGATCTGGGCGGCGTTGACGGCCTGCTGCACGTCACCGACATGGCCTGGCGCCGCGTCAACCACCCGTCCGAGATCCTGTCGATCGGCGAGACCGTCAAGGTCCAGGTCGTCAAGATCAACAAGGAAACCCACCGCATCAGCCTGGGCATGAAACAGCTTCAGGCCGACCCGTGGGATACGGTCGAAGCCAAGTTCCCGATCAATTCGGTGCACAAGGGCCGCGTCACCAACATCACCGACTACGGCGCCTTCGTCGAGCTGGAAGCCGGTGTCGAAGGTCTGGTCCACGTGTCCGAAATGTCCTGGACCAAGAAGAACGTGCATCCCGGCAAGATCGTCTCGACCAGCCAGGAAGTCGACGTCATGGTGCTCGAGATCGACACCGCGAAACGCCGCGTGTCGCTGGGCCTCAAGCAGACCATGCGCAACCCGTGGGAAGTTTTCGCGGAAACGCATCCGGTCGGCACCGTCATCGAAGGCGAGGTCAAGAACATCACCGAATTCGGTCTGTTCGTGGGCCTGGCCAACGACATCGACGGCATGGTGCACCTGTCCGACCTGAGCTGGGAACAGCGCGGCGAGGATGCCATCCAGAACTACCGCAAGGGCGACATGGTCAAGGCCGCCGTCACCGAGGTGGACATCGACAAGGAGCGTATCTCGCTGTCGATCAAGGCGCTCGACGCCGACACCTTCTCGGATGCGGTCGACGGCGTGAAGCGCGGCTCGGTCATCACCGTGGAAGTCACGGCGATCGAGGATGGCGGCATCGAGGTCGACTACAACGGCATGAAATCCTTCATCCGTCGTTCGGACCTGTCGCGTGATCGCGCCGAGCAGCGCCCCGAGCGCTTCCAGGTCGGCGACAAGGTCGATGTGCGCGTGACCAACGTGGACAGCAAGACCCGTCGTCTGGGCGTGTCGATCAAGGCCCGCGAGATCGCCGAGGAAAAGGAAGCCGTGGAACAATACGGCTCGTCGGACTCGGGGGCGTCGCTGGGCGACATCCTGGGCGCCGCGCTCAAGGGTCAGGGCGACAACTGATCGCCCGGCGCGGGCGCCATTGCGCGCGCCCGTGCATCCCGAATCGGAACATCGGCCTCGCCTTCGGGCGGGGCCGTTTTGCGTCGGGGCTGCTGCAAAGCGTCGCGTTCCGCCCCCGGACGTGGGGAAACACCCGCCATTCCAATGACTTTGCTGTTTGTCTGCGGCGGGCTTTTGCCTATAGTGCGGCGTAACGGCCCGCATTATTGCCGAACGGGCCTTCAGGGGGATAGAGATGATCCGATCGGAATTGATCCAGAAGATCGCGGATGAGAATCCGCACCTCTACCAGCGTGATGTGGAAAAGATCGTGAATACGATCTTCGACGAGATCGTCGAGGCCATGGCCCGCGGCGATCGGGTCGAATTGCGGGGATTTGGCGCGTTTTCGGTCAAGAAACGCGACGCGCGCACAGGACGCAATCCGCGCACGGGCGAATCCGTCGAGGTCGACGAGAAACACGTTCCCTTCTTCAAGACCGGCAAGCTTCTTCGAAATCGCCTGAACGGCATGGAGGAATAATCCGATGTTTCGCGTGCTTCGCTATCTGTTCGTCCTGTGTCTGGCCGCGGTTCTGGTGGTGCTGGCGCTGGCCAACCGCCCGCTGGTGACGCTGCATGCGCTGCCGCAGGAAGCTGAGGAATTCCTGGGCTTTACCTATGCGGTCGACCTGCCGCTGTTCGTGGTGATCTTCGGCGCGATGGGCGCGGGTCTGGTGATCGGTCTGGTCTGGGAATGGCTGCGCGAATCGCGCTACCGTTCGGCGGCGCGCGGCAATGCGCGCAAGGCGGCCAAGCTTGACCGCGAGGTGCAGAAGCTGCGCGGGGCCTCGCCCGAGACCAAGGACGAGGTGCTGGCCCTGATCGAGGACCGGACCTGACGTCGGGCAATGGTCGAGGTCAAGATCTGCGGGCTGACCGCGGCCGATCAGGTCGCTGAAGCCGTCAAGGCCGGGGCGGATTACCTCGGCCTTGTGTTTTTTGCGCGCTCGCCGCGCAATCTGGACCCGGCGCGGGCGGCCGAGCTGGCGGCCGAAGCCGGGGGCGCGCGGCGCGTGGCGCTGACGGTCGATGCGACCGACGCCGAGCTGGACGCGATCCTGGCGCGTGTGCCGATCGAGATCCTTCAATTGCACGGGCGCGAGAGCCCCGCGCGCGTGGCCGAGATCCGCGCGCGCTTCGGGCTGCCGGTGATGAAGGCGGTGGGCGTGGCCGGGCCGGAGGATCTGGCGCTTCTGGCCCGTCACGAGGCGGTGGCCGACCGGGTTCTGGTCGATGCCAAGGCCCCCGCGGGCGCGGCGCTGCCGGGGGGCAACGGGCTGTCGTTCGACTGGCGGCTGGTGGCCGGGCGCGCCTGGCCGCGGCCCTGGATGCTGGCGGGCGGGCTTTCGCCCGAGAACGTGGCCGAGGCGGTACGGCGGACCGGGGCGCCGGCGGTCGATGTGTCCTCGGGGGTCGAGCGCGCGCCGGGGATCAAGGACGCCGCGCTTGTGCGGGATTTCGTGGCCGCGGCCAAGGCGGCGGGCTGAGGGGCCCCCTCGCCCGGCGGGGGGCGGGCGGCGGACGTGGCAGGGGGGCTGTCTGCCCCCCTGACCCCCCGAGGATATTTTGACCAGTTCGAAGGCGGGAACTTTACCCCGCGGGGCGGGCGCGCTATCTGCGGGGCAGGTAGGCGGAGGCGTGGCATGGCGCTTGTGGTGTCTTTGGAGAAGGATGAGGGCCGAGAGCTTCGCGCGGCGCATCCGACGCGTGTTCCCTGCAAGTATATCGTCGGGGAATGCGACGGCCGAAAGGTGCTTCAACTGAACACCTACGGCTCGGGGGAGCGCGCTCACCCTGGCAAGCTCAGTCAGACGCTTCAATTCGACGAGGATGCCGCGTCGCAACTTTTCCGGATGTTGAAATCCGAATTTGGTTTCGAGGAATGACCATGGCCGAAGATCTGCTCAACAGCTACATGACCGCGCCGGACGAGAATGGGCGCTTCGGCATCCATGGCGGGCGGTTCGTCTCGGAAACGCTGATGCCGCTGATCCTGGAGCTTGAGGCGCAATACGAGCATGCCAAGACCGACCCGACCTTCTGGGCGGAGATGGATCTCCTGTGGCGCGATTACGTGGGCCGGCCGTCGCCGTTGTATTTCGCGCCGCGCATGACCGAGGAGCTGGGCGGGGCCAAGGTCTATCTCAAGCGCGAGGAGCTGAACCACACCGGCGCGCACAAGATCAACAACGTGCTGGGCCAGATTTTGCTCGCGCGGCGCATGGGCAAGACCCGGATCATCGCCGAGACGGGGGCTGGCCAGCATGGCGTGGCCACGGCCACGGTCTGCGCCAAGTTCGGGTTGAAGTGCATCGTCTACATGGGCGCGACGGATGTCGAGCGCCAGGCGCCCAACGTCTTCCGCATGCGGCTGCTGGGGGCCGAGGTGGTGCCGGTGACGAGCGGCCGCGGCACGCTCAAGGATGCGATGAACGACGCGCTTCGCGATTGGGTGACCAATGTGCGCGACACCTTCTATTGCATCGGCACGGTCGCCGGCCCCGCGCCCTATCCGGCGATGGTGCGCGATTTCCAGTCGATCATCGGTCGCGAGACCCGCTGGCAGCTTGAGGCCCACGAGGGTGAGGGGCGTCTGCCCGACACGATCATCGCCGCCGTGGGCGGAGGGTCGAACGCGATGGGGCTGTTCCACCCGTTCCTGGATGACAAATCCGTCCGCATCATCGGCGTCGAGGCCGGCGGGCATGGCGTCGATGACCGGATGGAGCATTGCGCCAGCCTGACGGGCGGGCGTCCGGGCGTTCTGCACGGCAACCGCACCTATCTGTTGCAGGACGAGGACGGCCAGATCCTTGAGGGGCATTCGATCTCGGCCGGGCTCGACTATCCCGGCATCGGCCCCGAACACAGCTGGCTGCATGACATCGGGCGGGCGGAATATGTGAGCATCACCGATGCCGAGGCGCTCGACGCGTTCCAGTTCTGCTGCCGGACCGAGGGCATCATTCCGGCGCTGGAAAGCAGCCACGCACTGGCGCATATGATGAAGATCGCGCCCGATCTGCCCAAGGATCATATTATCGTGCTCAACCTTTCGGGGCGCGGCGACAAGGACATCTTCACCGTCGCCAAGCATCTGGGCGAGGAGATGAAGGTTTAATCGGGCGGGAGGCAGGGCGCGCCGAGAAGGCGTCTCTGGCTTTCGGCCATGGGCCGGTCGCGTGCGCCGAGCGTGACCGGCCCGGCCAGCCCCCTGGCGGCCGGTCCGCCATCGCCCAGAGCGCGGGCAGGTCGCTGTAGGTCAGGGTGGCGGCGCCGAAGTTCGTGTCGCTGACATGGGCGCCTGTCAGATCGGCCGAGATCAGGACCGCGGCGCCGCGGCCGCCCCCGCGAGGTCGGCGCCGCGCAGCTTGCCCAGCGACAGGGCCGCGGCGCGCAGATCGGCACCGTCGAGCCGCGCGCCTGACCGCGTGGCGCCGGCCAGCCTCGCCCCGCCCATCTGCGCATCTTCCAGATCGGCGCCGGTCAGGTCCACGCCGTCAAGACGGCTCAGGCGCAGATCGACGCCTTCGCCGTTCGGGCCGCGCAGACGCAGCCCGGTCAGATCGACCGGGGCGCGGCAGCTCATGGCCTTGGCATCCCAGCCGCCGCCCATGCGCGCGCAGGAGAGGTCAATCCCGCGCAGCGACACGCCCTGTCCGGCCAGATATTCCAGCGCCGCGCGCTTGCCCGAGTTGCCGGTGGCGGGGGTGGTCAGGATGCTCCAGGCCCAGTTGATCGCTTCCTCGCGGCGGGTCTGGCGTTCTTCCTTGTAGACCCAGACCCCGAAGATGATCGACACGAAAGTCGCCATCAGCACCAGGCGTTCGGCCCAGTCCCAAAGGCCGGTGAGGCCGCGACCGCCGGCGGTCCGGGCGGGGGGCGGCCCGCGCGGCGGCGGCTCTGGCGCAGGTTCAGGGCGTTACGATCCGGCATGGGGGCTTCCTTGTCCCGGTCCCGACCGCCCCCGCCTGGGCGGCCCCCCGCGCAAGGTCAAGGCGCGGGTGTCAGTCCTCGCGCGCCAGCGGATGGTGGGTCAGCACCAGCGCGCGCAGGCGGTCTTCCAGCACATGGGTATAGATCTCGGTCGTCGAGAGATCGGCATGCCCCAGAAGCGTCTGGATCGCGCGCAGGTCGGCCCCGCCTTCCAGCAGATGCGTGGCAAAGGCGTGGCGCAGGACATGCGGGCTGACGCGGGCGGGGGGGATGCCGGCGCGGGCGGCGATGTCCTTGAGGAGCGCGTGAAACCCCTGCCGCGTCAGATGCCCCTCGACGCCCGAGGACGGAAAGAGGAACCGCGAGGGGGGGGCGCGGCGGGCGAGACGGGCCTCTTCCTCGGCGGCGTCGCGCAGCGCCAGCCATTCGGCCAGCGCCGTGCGCGCGGGCCCCGACAGCGGCACCATGCGTTCCTTGCCGCCCTTGCCGCGCACCAGGATCATGGCCGGATCACCGCGCACGGCGGCCACGGGCAGGCCGACCAGCTCGCTGACGCGCAGCCCGGTGGCATAGAGCAGCTCGATCAGGCAGGTGGTGCGGGCGCGCTCGGCCTCGGTGCGGCCGGTGTCGCGCGCGGCGGCCAGCAGCGCCTCGACCTCGGCCGGCGACAGCGTGCGCGGCAAGGCGCGCTGCCGCCCCGGCCCCGAGAGGCGCTGCGCGGGGTTGTCGGTGCGCCAGCCCTCGTCATAGGCAAAGCGGTAGAGCTGGCGGATCGAGGACAGGCGCCGGGCGCGGGTGCTCTGGGCCAGGCCCTGGGCCTCGCAGGATATCAGATAGTCGCGGATGTGATCGGCCCCGGCCGCCGCCATGTCCAGACCGCGATGCGCCAGCCAGCCGGCAAAGTCGTTCAGGTCGCGGCCATAGCCCAGAAGCGTGTTGCGCGCGGCCCCGCGTTCGGCGCTCTGGGCCTGAAGGAAGGTCGAGATCCAGCGCGCATCGGGGGTGGCGCTCATGTCGCCTCCTCGGCCAGCAGCAATTCGAGCGAGACCCGCCGCGCCACCGTCTCGAGCCCGGCATTGCGCAACAGCACCAGTCCGCGCGTCAGATCGCGCGTATCGCCGCGCGCGGCGCGGGCAATGTCCTCGATGGCCAGCAGGAGCGCCTCGCCCAGACGGTCGCCGGCAACCAGATCGGCATAGGGCGGCCCGACCGGGGGCAGCGTGTCGAAAGCGGCGGTGATGGCTTCAGCCAGCGCGCCGCGCCGCGCGGTTTCGGGAACGCGCGCGGTGCCGCCCTGCGCCACCGCCTTGAGCAGCAGCTCGGCGTCGTCCACGGGGCGGCGGTCATGCGCGATGGTCTCGTAATCCTCGGACAGAAGGCCCAGCCGGAAGGCCGCGGCGCGGGCCTGGGGCGTCAGTCGCGGCGCCAGATCCCAGACCGCGCGGGCGGCAAAGCCCGCCAGCTGCGTTTCCAGGCCCGCCTTGCGCATGGCCGCGATCGCGCGGGGCAGGGCGGCCGAGACCCGTGCCGGATCGCGCGCCCCCAACGCCGCATCGAGCGCCGAGACCGCGGCGACGCGCTCCCACACCCCGCCCGAGGCCGCGGCCGCGCGTTCGGTGTAAAGGCCCAGCAGCTGGTTGGGGTCGATCGCGCCGGCGCGGGCCAGCCGTTCGGCCGCCTCGAGCCGGGCCTTCCAGCCGACCTGCGCGCCCAGATCCGATTGCGCGAAGGCCAGCGGCAGATTGGCGGTGGGCAGCGCCTGGCCGATGGCCTCATAAAGGCGCAGCGTCAGCGGCGTCACCCGCGCGGGCGGCGGCAGATCGGCGGCGCCGTCGGCCATCTCGGGGTCGAGGAAGCGCTCCAGAAGGTCTTCGGTCAGCGGGTCGAGCGGTTCCAGGTTACGCCCGGTGGTGAAGGCCAGATCCGCCGCCGGCCAGTCGCCCGCGCGCGCCAGACAGAAGATCCGCGCCGCCAGCGCCGGTTGCGCACCGGGCGCGGCGCGCAGGGCGTCACAGGCGCGCTCCTCCTCGCCCAGCAGAAGCGCCACGTCGAAGAGCCGCTTGAGCCGCTCGGGATCGGCGGTCCCGGCGGTCATCAGAAGCGCATAGGCAGGCTCCAGCGCGCCCATCTCCAACAGCCGGTCGATGCGCGCCAGAAACAGCGAATTCCGCGCCCGGTCGGCGCTGCCGGCGCGGTTGCGCGGCGGGTCCAGCTCGGCCAGGAGCAGCCGCTCGAACAGGTGATGCAGCGCGGGCGGCATCTGCGTGCCCTCGCGGCGCACCAGGCGCGCCAGTTCGCCCTCGGGCGTGGCCCCCCACAGCCCCTTGGGCAGCCCCGAGCGCGTCAGCCCCAGAAGCCCCGCGGTTTCGGGGTCGGGGGCGTCCAGGGGCGTGATGTCGATGGGGTCGACCGCCAGCAACCCGGCCAGATCCGGGGCGGTCAACGCCGGATCGGGCGTGCGCACCGTCCCGCCCGCACCCGAAGCGGATGCGCCCGAATGCGATCCCGACACCCCAGGCCGGACGGCCCCTGCGGCCGGGGTCAGGCGCGGGGCCCCATCGGCCGGTTCCTCGAGCGATTGCGACAGCCAGTCGATGCTGGACAGGGGCGCGCCGGGCGCCGTCTCGGCCCCGGCGGCGCCCGCCCAGGCCAGTTGCCCGCACAGGAGGAGGATCGCCCCGTCATTCCCCCGCATTCAGCATCACCGGAACGCTCACGGGGATGCGCCGCGGCGCCATATCCCCGAAATAGGCAAAGCCCACCAGCCCCAGAGCCGCCAGGATTGCCAGATATATCAATGCCTTGAAAATTCGCCCCATGCCTCGATCGTCGTCCCTTTTGCGGATCTTGTCGATATCTTCATGACCGAAACCACGCCGCGGGCCTGTGGTCAAAGCGCCGCGCAACCTTTGATATCTCGGATTATATATGGCTTTTTTTGCGAGATCACGTCATTCAGGGCGAAATTTCGCTCCGGCGGCGAAGGCTTGCGCATCTGCGGGCCGGCCCCCGGAAACCCGCTCGTTTCGGCCCCGTTCCGGCGGTGCCGCCCCGTTCCCCTTGTTGTTGCGAAGCTGTCCGCCCCGATGCCGTTTCCGCCGTCTCCGCCGCCCGCCGCCCCTGCCGCAGATGCCACCGGGGGGCATGGCGGCCCGCGCCTTCTGTGCCCCGTCGTTCTGGTGGGGATGATGGGGGCGGGCAAGACCGCGGTCGGGGCCGAGCTGTCGCGCCGGCTGGGGGTCGCGTTTCTCGATTCCGATGCGCAGATCGAGCGCGCCGCCAATGCCACCATCGCCGAGATCTTCGCCCGCGACGGCGAGGCCTTCTTCCGCGCCCGCGAGACCGAGGTGATCGCGCGGCTGATGGCGGCGGGGCCGGCGGTCATCTCGACCGGGGGCGGGGCCTTCCTGTCCGAGGTCAACCGCGCCACGATTGCCGCGTCGGGGGTGTCGGTCTGGCTCAAGGCCGATCTCGAGATCCTGTGGAACCGGGTGCGCCACAAGACCACGCGGCCGCTTCTGCGCACCGCCGATCCACGCGCCACGCTGGCGGGGCTTCTGGCGCAGCGCGAACCGCTCTACGGGCTGGCGCAGGTGATCGTGGAGGCCGAGCCGGATCTGAGCATCGAGGGCATGGCCCTCAAGGTGATCGAGGCGCTTCGGGCGCGGGGCGGCGTTCTGGCCGCGGAAGGGGAATGAGCATGCAGGCTGTGAACGTGGATCTGGGGGCGCGCGCGTATCAGGTGCGCATCGGCGACGGGCTGCTGGCGCGGGCCGGCGCCGAGATCGCGCCGCTGCTGCGCCGTCCGCGCGTGGCCATCGTCACCGAGGAACGGGTGGCCGCGCTCCATCTTGACGCGCTGCGCGCAGGTCTGGGCGAGATCGAGGCCCCGGCGCTGATCCTGCCGCCGGGCGAGGCCACCAAGGGCTGGCCGCAATTCACCCGCACGGTCGATTGGCTCCTGGAACAGAAGGTCGAGCGCGGCGGCATCGTCGTGGCCTTTGGCGGCGGCGTGATCGGCGATCTGGCGGGCTTTGCCGCCGCCGTCCTGCGCCGCGGCGTGCGCTTCGTGCAGATCCCGACCACGCTTCTGGCGCAGGTGGACAGCTCGGTCGGCGGCAAGACCGGGATCAACTCGGTCCACGGCAAGAACCTGATCGGCGCCTTTCACCAGCCGTCTCTGGTGCTTGCCGATATCGGCATCCTGGGCACGCTCGATCCGCGCGACTTTCTGGCCGGCTATGGCGAGGTGGTCAAATATGGCCTGCTGGGCAGTGCCGAATTCTTCGACTGGCTCGAGGTGAACGGCCCGGCGCTGGCGGCCGGCGACATGGCGCTGCGCGCCGAGGCGGTGGCGCGTTCGGTGAAGATGAAGGCCGACATCGTGGTGCGCGACGAGACCGAACAGGGCGACCGCGCGCTGCTCAATCTGGGCCATACCTTCGGCCATGCGCTCGAGGCGGCGACGGGCTATTCCGACCGGCTGCTCCACGGCGAAGGGGTGGCGATCGGCTGCGCGCTGGCGTTCGAGTTGTCGGCGCGGATGGGGTTGTGTGCGCAAGAGGCCCCCTCGCGCGTGCGGGCGCATCTGCGCGCCATGGGGATGCGGGTCGATCTGCGCGACATCCCCGGCGATCTGCCCGGCCCCGAAGGGCTGATGGACCTTATGGCGCAGGACAAGAAGGTGCAGGACGGGCGTTTGCGGTTTATCCTTGCGCGCGGAATCGGGGCGTCCTTCGTGACGGATGCGGTCGATCCGCAATTGGTGAAATCGCTTCTGGCCGAGGCGCTTTCCATGCGTTGAAGGCCGGGGAGGCTGGATGCGCAAACATGACAGACAGATGACGGCGCGGGCGGTGGCCGCGGCGCCGTGGGCCAATGTCCCGAGAACCAGTGTTCTGGGGGGCGCCTTGCTGGGGGGCGCCGTTCTGGGAAGTATTGTCCTGGGCGCGGCCCCCGCCTGGGCGGCCAAGATCCCCCGCGACGCGGGCTATGCACGGGTCAAGATCGAATGCACCCGCTGCCATCGGCTGGACAATATCGTGCAATCCGAGGGCTTCACCGCCCCCGACTGGCGCGATTTCGTCGTCGAGATGACCGACCTCGAACGCCGCCCGGCCGTGCTCGAGGAAATCGTTGGCTATCTGGCGCGCAATTTCCCGCCCGACGACTGAACCGCGCGGCCTCCCTTCCCTTGGGGGGGCGGGCCGCACATGAAAACGCCGCCCCCCTGGGGGCGGCGTTTCGGGATCGTCGGGGGGCAGGTCGGCTCAGACGCCGTCGCCCACGAAGGCCTTTTCCACCACATATTCGCGGGGTTCGGAATTGGCGCCCTCGCGCAGGCCGAAGCTTTCCAGAACCGCCATCACGTCCTTGTTGAAGGCCAGCGACCCGCAGACCATGGCGCGGTCGTTCTCGGCGCACATCGGATCGAGGCCGAGATCGGTGAAGACCTTGCCCGAGGACAGGTTGTCGGTGATCCGTCCCATGTGATGGAAGTCTTCGCGCGTGGTGGTGGGATAATAGAGCAGCTTGCCCTCCACCATCTCGCCGATCAGCGGGTCGTCCTTGAGGCTTTCCACCAGCTGGCGGCCGTATTCCAGTTCGCCCACCTGGCGGCAGGTGTGCATCATGATGACCTGGTCGTATTTCTCATAGGTCTCGGGCTCGCGCATCAGGCTGGCAAAGGGCGCGATGCCGGTGCCGGTGGCCAGGAACCAGATCCGCTTGCCGGGCAGCAGCGCGTCATGGACCAGCGTGCCCACGGGCTTGGGCCGCAGGATGATCTGCTCGCCCACCTGGATATGCTGGAGCCGCGAGGTCAGCGGGCCGTCCTGCACCTTGATCGAATAGAATTCCAGCTCCTCGTCCCAGGCGGGCGAGGCGATCGAATAGGCGCGCTGGATCGGCTTGCCGTTGTCGTCGAGCAGCCCGATCATCACGAATTCGCCCGAGCGGAAGCGCAGCGAGCGCGGCCGCGTCACCCGGAACGAGAACAGCGTGTCCGTCCAGTGCTTGACGAAGGTCACGGTCTGCGCGTCCGGAAGGATCTTGCCGGCGGCGGCGGGGGTCTGGGACACGTCGTTCACGTCTTACGTCCTGCCGTTTCAGAGATATCGGCGCCTTTTAGGCCGAAACGTCCTGCGGGAAAAGTCATTTCCGTGTCGCATCCAGCCCGTGGATCAGCGACCGATGGTCCCGACGTGACCGCGCCGCGGCCCGCAGCCATTCGGCCTCGGGCTGGCGGGCGGCCAGCGCCGGCGGGATCTCGATCTCGTCGAAGCCGGTCTTGCGGGCGTGGCGATACTGGTCCGACACCAGCGGCCCAAGCGCCCGCAAACGCCCCGTGAATCCGGCCGCACGCAGGCGCCGCGCGATGGTGAAGCCGCGCCCGTCGGTCATCGCGGCAAAGGCCACCCGCACCAGCGGCGCAGCCAGCGCGGCGTCCAGGTCGATCTCGGCCGCGGGGTCGATCTCGAACATGGCGCCGGTCCAGTCATCGGCGTGAAAGCCGTCGTCGCGCACGATCACATTTTCGTTCATGCCACTCTCTCCCTGCGCGGGGTGCTGTCTTCGGGGCGCTTCTCCGGGCCGTCGGCGGGCGTGGGCGCGGGCTCGGGCTCGGCTGCCGGGGCGACCGGGCCGCGCACCATGCGCCCGTTGACGAAATGAATGCCGCATTCGGTCTTGTCCTGCCCGCGCCAGCGCCCGGCGCGGGGGTCTTCGCCCGCCCGCACCGGCGAGGTGCAGGGCGCGCAGCCGATCGAAGGGTAGCCGCGCGCCACCAGCGGGTGCCGGGGCAGGCGGTTCTCGACCATGTAGTCCTCGATATCGGCGCGGCCCCAATGCGCCAGCGGGTTGATCTTCATCCGCGTGGGCGTCTCGACCTCGAAGAAGTCGAGGGCGGCGCGGGTGCTGCCCTGATAGCGCTTGCGCCCGGTGATCCAGGCCGAGAACCCCGCAAGCGCGGCCTCGAGAGGGGCGGTCTTGCGCAGCGCGCAACAGGCGTCGGGGTCGGTCCGGTGGAGCTGATCGCCCGGATCGTGGCGCGCCAGATCGGCGGCCCGGATCACGCGCAGATCGCGCAGATCCAGCGTCCGTGCCAGTTCGCGCTGATAGTCCAGCGTCTCGGGAAACAGAAGTGCTGTGTCGATGAACAGGACCGGCGTCTGCGGCGCCAGCACCGACACCATGTGCAGCAGCACGACCGATTCCGCCCCGAAGGACGACACCAGCGCCACCTGTCCCACCTGCGGGTCGCGCAGCGCATGTTCGACCACCGCCACCGCCGCGTGATGGCGGTAGCGGTCGTTGAGCGCGCGCACGCGGTCGTCGATCGCTTCAGGCATCGTCGCCCCCGGCATAGAGCGCGGCGCGGAAGCGGTCGGGGCCCTGCCGGCGCAACGTGTCGATGAACCGCTCGCCCGGCGCGCGCTCGGCCAGATAGGCGCGCAACAGCCGCTCCAGCGCGGGGATCAGCGCCTCGGAGGTGAAGCCGGGGCCCGCGATCTCGCCCAGCGCGGCAGCGTCGCCCGCATCCCCCCCCAGCGTGACCTGATAGCTTTCGACGCCCGCACGATCGAGCCCCAGGATCCCGATATGGCCCAGGTGGTGATGCGCGCAGGCATTGATGCAGCCCGAGATCTTGAGACGCAATTCGCCGATTTCCGCCTCGAGCCCGAGATCGCGGAAATGGGTGGCGATGGCCTGCGCCACGGGGATCGAGCGCGCCGTGGCCAGCGCGCAATAATCAAGGCCGGGGCAGGCGATGATGTCGGACAGAAGGCCCACGTTGCCGGTGGCCAGCCCCGCCGCCACCAGCCCGGCATGCAGCGCCGGCAGGTCGATCTGGGCGACATGGGGCAGGACCACGTTCTGGTCGTGGCTGATGCGGATCTCGCCGCGCGAATAGCGTTCGGCCAGATCGGCCAGCGCGCGCATCTGCGCCGCGGTCGCGTCGCCCGGCGGCAGCCCGTGGGGCTTGAGCGAGACCGTCACCGCGACATGGCCCGCCACCTTGTGCGGCGCGAGGTTGCGCGCGAAATCGGCCAGCGCCGGGGGCAGGGGCACGGGCGCGCGCGGCGCAGGCGGTGCGGGAAAGCGCGCCTTGATGGCGGCGAAATGGGCCGGATCGACGGGGGGAAAGCCCGGCCGGATGCGGGCGAATTCGGTCTCGACCATTTCGCGGAAGGCGGTCTCGCCCATCTCGGCCAGGGTGATCTTGATGCGCGCCTTGTATTTGTTGTCGCGCCGCCCGGCCAGGTTATAGGCCGAGAGCACCGCCTCGAGATAGGGCAGCAGATCGGCTTCGGGCAGGAAGTCGCGGATCACGCTGCCCAGACGGGGCGTGCGCCCCAGCCCCCCCCCGACGATCACGCGAAAGCCGATCGCATCGCCCTCGCGGCGCAGATGCAGGCCCAGATCATGGGCGCGGGTCACGGCGCGGTCGGTCTCGGCCCCCGAGATGGCAATCTTGAACTTGCGCGGCAGGAACAGATATTCGGGGTGATCGGTCGACCATTGCCGGATCAGCTCGGCATAGGGGCGCGGATCGGCGATCTCGTCGGCGGCCGCGCCCGCCAGCGCGTCGGTGGTCACGTTGCGGATGCAATTGCCCGAGGTCTGGATCGCATGCAGCCCCGCCCCGGCCAGATGGTCGAGGATGTCGGGCGCATCGGCCAGTGCGATCCAGTTGAACTGCACGTTCTGGCGGGTGGTGAAATGGCCATAGCCCCGGTCCCAGCGTTCGGCCACCTCGGCCAGGGCGCGCATCTGCGCCGCCGACAGCGTGCCATAGGGGATCGCCACGCGCAGCATGTAGGCGTGCAGTTGCAGATAGAGCCCGTTCATCAGGCGCAGCGGGCGGAATTCCTCTTCGGTCAGGCTGCCCGACAGGCGGCGGGCAACCTGGTCGCGGAATTCGGCCGCGCGTTCGGCCAGGAAGGCGGCGTCGAACGCATCGGCCTGCGGGGCGGGGGCAGCGGAAGCGGAAGCAGGAAGATCAAGGGACATCGGAGGCGCTCCGGGAAGGGGGCTCAGGAGACGGGGGCTCAGGGGGCGGGATCGGGAGGGGCGGGAAGGGGCCCGGCGTCCGGTCCCGTCTCGGGGAAAGGGGCGCCCGAGGGGAAAGGGGCGCCGGGCAGCGCAAGCGTCGGGCCGCCGGCGCGGATGCGGCCGCGCAAGGGCCGCGGCACCGGGCCGTCGGGGCCGGGATCGGCGGGCACCAGCTCGGGCCCGACAAGGCGCAGAACCTCGGCTTCGGCGGCGGTTAATGCCGCCTGGGCCTCGGTTGCGTCCTCGAAGAGATGCGCTGCGCGCGCCTCCTCGGTCCATCCTTGTGCCGTGCGCCACAGGACGCGCCCGCTCAGCAGGCAATTGGCGCCCAGAAGCGCGGGGGTGAAGCGGCGGGCCGGGCGGCTCATGCGCGGCCCTCCCGGATCTCGGCGGTGAGGGGCGCGGCGGTGACGGGCGCTGCGGAGCGGTGCGGGGCGGAGAGGGCCGGGGCGGGGGCGCGCTGCGCCAGCGCGGGGCGCGCGGCGCGCGGGGCCAGCCCCAGCAGGATCACCGCCGGGCCGGCGAGGTCGGCCACCGTTGCCGGCAGTTCCGCCAGCGTGGTGCCGATCACGCGCTCGGACCCGCGCGAGACATTCTCGAGCACGGTCACGTCGGTTTCGGGGGCGGCGCCATGCATCATCAGCCGGCCCTGCACGAAGCGGGCCGCGCGCTTGCCCATGTAGATCGCGGCGACGGCGCCGGGGCGGGCCAGCGCGCGCCAGTCGGCCTCGGCGAAGCCGCGGGTGTCATGCGCCGAGAGCAGAAGGGCCGCGGTGTTGCGCCCGCGCCGGGTGAAGCTCTGGCCGATCCGCGCCACGGCGGCGGTGGCGGCGGTGATGCCGGGCAGGATGCGATAGCCGATGCCCGCGGCCTCGAGGGCCTCGATCTCCTCGTCGAGCCGGCCGAAGACACCCGGATCGCCCGCCTTGAGGCGCAGAACGCGCTTGCCCTCACGCGCGAGGGCGACCATCAGCGCCGAGATCTCCTCCTGTGCCATGGCGGGGCCGAAGCCTTCCTTGCCGGTCTCGATGACCTGCGCCTGGGGCGTGGCCAGCGCCAGGATCTCGGCGGGGACCAGACGGTCGTGGAGCACGACCTCGGCGGCGGCCAGCGCCTTGATGACCGCGATGGTCAGCTGGTCGGGGTCTCCGGGACCGGCACCGGCGATGACGACTTGGGGGATCAGGGACATGGGACACCTCGTGTTCTTGCGCCCCTTATAGAACAATGTTCCGATATTTCGCCAGATATGGGGATTGAAAAGGTCCGTAGTCCCGGAATATGACATTCGTGTGAAACGTATGTTCCGCTTTGGGGGGTATCCGGGAATGAGCGTCGCGCTGGATGAGATGGATCGGAAGATCCTTGCGCAATTGCAGCAGGATGCCAGCCAGTCGCTGGACGAGATTGCGCGCAAGGTGGGCTCGTCGAAGACGCCGGTGTGGAATCGCATCCGCAAGATGCGCGAGGGTGGCGTGATCGGTCGGCAGACGGTGATCCTGGATCCCGAGGCGCTGGGGCTCGAGGCGTGTTTCTTCGTGCTGATCCGCACCTCCGAGCATGATGCGGCCTGGCAGGAGAAGTTCCTGCATGCGCTTCTGGGCCGCCCCGAGGTTCTGGAGGCGCACCGGCTGGCGGGCGATATCGACTATATCCTGAAGGTGCGGGTGCGCAATGCGCGGGCCTATGACCAGTTCTATCAGGCGCTGATCGCCGAGGTGAAGGTGCACAATGTCACCGCGCTTCTGTCGATGGAGGAGATCAAGTCGACGACGCTGCTGCCCCTGTGACATCCGGCCGGGCCGGGGGAGCGCGCGCCGCGGGGATCGACCCCGCGGCGCGCGCGGGCGCCCTGTCGGGCGCCGGTCACGGTGGCGGCCGGACGTGAAGGGGGGCGGTCGTGAAGGAGGGCGCTCAGGCGACGGTCGTGCCGTCCATCACCGGCAGCGCGGGCCAGAGCGCCAGCGCCCCTTCGAGCCGCGTCAGCGCGTGGCGCGCGCTGGCCAGGCGCACCGCCCCGCGGCCGCGTGCGCCGAATTCCACCGTCTCGGCGCGAATCTCCGGGGCATGGCCCGGTTGCATCTGCGCCAGCGCAAAGCAGACCCGGCCTTCGGGCTTGAATTCGGACCCGCCCGGCCCCGCGATCCCGGTGATGGCGATCGCCAGGCGCGCACGCGGGCCGGCGTTCTCGGCCGTGGCGGCGTGTTCGGCCATCGCCAGCGCGCCTTTCGCCATCTCGCGGGCGACGGGCTCGGAGACGGCGCCAAAGCCCTGAAGGCTGCGCGCGCTCACCCCCAGGACCGCGCGCTTGACGCCGTTGGAATAGCTGACCACGCCCCCTTCCACCACGCGCGAGGCGCCGGCGATCTCGGTCAGGCTGGCGGCCAGAAGGCCCCCCGTGCAGCTTTCGGCGGTGACGATCCAGACGCCCTGCGCGCGCGCGGCCGCGATCACGGCCTCGGCGCGTTCGGCCAGGTCCGCCCCCAGCCCGGAGAGCCCCTCCGCGCTCACATCAGCACCCCATGCGCGATCCCCGCCGCGATCAGCGTGGCGATGCCGGCAAAGAGCCCCGCCCAGAGATCGTCGAGCATCACCCCATCGGCGTCGCCGCGCGCATCGGCGCGCCCGACCAGCCAGGGTTTCCAGATGTCGAAGAGGCGGAAGAACACGAAGGCCGCGAGCCAGCCGGGATAGGGGAAGGTCCAGCTGGGCAGGCCCATCAGCCAGAACGCGGCCGAGGGAAACAGCAGCGCCAGCCATTGCCCGGCCACCTCGTCGATGACGATCTCGGAGGGGTCTTCGCCGGGGCGGTCGCGCAGGGCCTGGCGCACCGACCAGAAGCCCAGCGCCGTGACCAGCACGGTGGCCGCCGCCAGCAGCGGGAAATGGCCCAGCCCATGCAGCAAAAGGCCCAGAGCCACGGCCGCGGCCGAGCCCCAGGTGCCCGGCGCGGGCCGCAACAGGCCGACATGGCCGAAAGTGGTGAGAAGGCGGATCATGTCCATGCGGGGGCTCACTTCGGGATTTGGGGGTGTCGGGATCTGGGGCCGGATCGCGGCCGGTGCAGGCATGCTGCCCCCGTCCGCGGCCGAGATCAACGCCAAGTGCCGGGGGGGCGGTGCCAGTGCGCGGCTGTTGTGCGCGGCTGCTGATCAAACGGCGCAAAACGCCTTTGGCCAAATCGCGCCTCGGGGCGCGCTGTGGGGCGCGTCGGGTTGCGACCGGGCGCCTCAGCCTGCGCGCGCCCCGATCCATGCGCTCGGGCTGAGGCGGGGCGGGCGCAGGGGGCGGCGCCTTTGGGTGGGGGGCGGCGCCTTTGGCGCCCGCGCGCGGCGCGGGGTCGATCCCCGCGTCGGGCGCTCCCCTCCCCCGATCCCGCCGGTGTGCCCAAAGGCTCAGTCGGCGATCAGCGTCGCGGTGGCGATGGCGGCGATGCCTTCCTCGCGCCCGGTGAAGCCCAGCTTCTCCGAGGTCGTGGCCTTGACCGACACCCGCGCCGGATCGACGCCCATGATCGCGGCCAGCGCCTCCATCATCTTCGCGGCATGGGGCCCCACCTTGGGCCGCTCGCAGATCAGCGTCACATCGGCATTGGCAATGCGAAAGCCGCGCTCGCGCGCCAGATCGGCGGCATGGCGCAGGAAGATGTCCGACGGTGCCCCCTTCCATTGCGGGTCCGACGGCGGGAAATGCCGGCCGATATCGCCCTCGGCCATCGCGCCATAGATGGCGTCGGTCAGCGCATGCATGCCCACATCGGCATCCGAATGCCCCAGAAGCGCCTTGTCATGCGGGATCTCCACCCCGCACAGGATGACGCTTTCGCCCTCGCAGAAGGCATGCACGTCATAGCCGTTGCCCAGCCTCACATCCATGTCGGTCCTCAATATCCGTTCGGCGCGCTGGAAGTCCTGCGCATAGGTGATCTTCAGGTTGTCCTCGTCGCCCGCGACGATGGCCACGTCAAGCCCGGCCTTGCGCGCGATCTCCACATCGTCGGCCGCGCTTTCGGGGAAGGCGCGGTGCGCCCCCAGGATCGCGTCGAATCGAAAGCCCTGCGGCGTCTGGGCGCGAAACAGCCCCTCGCGGCTCTGGGTGCCGGCCACGCGATGCCCCTTGGGCCCCGAGGCCGTCCCGCGCCAGAGCGCATCGGTCACCGCCAGCGCCGGTGCCGCGGCGGGGTTGCGCTCGAGCGCCTCGAGCACCCGCGCGATCAGATCGGGCCGCACCAGCGGGCGCGCGCCGTCGTGGATCAGCACCCGCATGACCTCCGAGCCCGCCAGCGCCTCGAGCGCATTGCGCACCGACCCGGTGCGATCGGCGCCGCCCTCGACCATGGTCACCGTGCCGCCGAAGAGATGAAGCGCGCGCTCCATGTCCTCGGGGTGGATCACCAGAACGATGCGCCCCAGGCTGCGGAAGGCATCGACGGTATGTTCAAGCACGGTGCGTCCGCGCAGCTGGCGCCATTGCTTGGGTTCGCCCTCTCCGGCGCGGGTGCCGCGGCCTGCGGCAACGATGATGGCGGCTGTGGTCATCTGATCCCCCGTCTGGTGGCTGCCTGCGGGCGCAATGCCTGCCGGCGGTCTGCGGGCCCGCGTGCCGGCCCCTTGCTGCCCGACCCCTTGGGCTGCCCCAACCCCTGGGCAAATCCCTGCGGGCAGGACCGCGCGCGCCTTCATCTTCGCGTCGGGTGCCCGCGGTCGGAGGAAATCCTTAGGCGAAGCGGGGCGGCGGCGCAATGCGCACTTTTGACGGGCTATTTGCCCAAAAGTTATGCATGCTTTCGCCTGTCACGGGAAAAATACCAGCCCCACGATTGCGATTCCCCGCGCTGGGGGTTAGCAGGTGGGCGAGTGCTCAAGGAATAGGCATGTGATTTCGCTCGGCCCGCATCTTCTGGACCCCCCTGTTTTCCTCGCTCCGATGGCGGGGATCACCGATGTTCCCTTCCGCCGCCTGGTTGCGCGCTTCGGCGCGGGGCTTGTCGTGTCGGAGATGGTGGCCTCGGGCGAGATGGTCACCACCCGCCCCTCGGCCCGTGCCGAGGCCCGCGCCCGCGCCGATCTGGGCGGCGAGACCGGGGTGCCGGTCGCGGTGCAGCTGGCCGGGCGCGAGGCCGCGCCGATGGCCGCGGCGGCGGCGCTGGTGGCCGACATGGGCGCTGCGGCGATCGACATCAACATGGGCTGCCCGGCGCGCAAGGTGACGGGCGGGGCCTCGGGGGCGGCGCTGATGCGCGACCCCGACCACGCGCTGCGCCTGATCGAGGCGGTGGTGGGCGCCGCCGCGCCGCGGGGCGTGCCGGTCACGCTGAAGATGCGGCTGGGCTGGGACGACGACAGCCGCAACGCGCCCCTGATCGCGGCGCGGGCGGTCGCGGCCGGGGTGGCCATGATCACCGTGCACGGACGCACCCGGATGCAATTCTATGGCGGCCAGGCCGATTGGGCCGCCATCGCGCCCGTGGTGGCGGCGGTGCCGGTGCCGGTGGTGGCCAATGGCGATATCCGCTGCGGCGCCAGCGCGCGCGCGGCCCGTGCGCAGAGCGGGGCGGCCGCGGTGATGGTGGGGCGCGGCGCCTGTGGTGCGCCCTGGCGGCTGGCGCAGATCGCGCATGCGCAGGGCCACGCCCCCGCGCCCGTGCTCCCCCGGGGGGCGGAACTGGTGGATCTGATCGGGGAGCATTACGAGGACATGCTGAGCCATTACGGCACCAAGGTGGGCGCCCGTGTCGCGCGCAAGCATCTGGGCTGGTATGCCGAGACCCTGGGCGGCACCGCCCTGGCCCGGCGCGCCGAGCTGCTGCGCGCGGATGATCCCGCCGCCACGCGGGCGCTGATCGCGTCGGCCTTCGCGGAAGCCGCCGTCGCCCCATCTGACGCGGCGTCCCAGGCGCCTGACGCGGGGAGGGTCGCGGCATGAGCCTGCCTGCCCCCGGCATCATCTGGACCAGCCTGCCGATCCCGGCGATCCTGGTCGATGCGCGCGACCGCGTGCACGAGGTCAACCCGGCCGCCGAATTGTTCCTCAACCTTTCGGCGCGGCATCTGCGCGGCCAGCGCCTGCTCGAGCGGCTGGCCATCGACGCCCCCCTCGAGGAGGTCTTCCTGCGCGTGCGCAAGAACCATTCGGCGCTGTTCATCAACGATGCCGACATCTCGACCGGGGAACGCGCGCCCGTGGCCTGCACGATCCAGGCCGCCCCCTTGGGCGATGATCCGGACATGATCCTGCTTCTGATCCAGCCGCGCGAGCTGGCCGACCGGCTGGGCCGCGCGCAGCAGGTCAAGTCGGCGGCGCGTTCGGCCATCGGCATGGCCGAGATGCTGGCCCACGAGATCAAGAACCCGCTGGCGGGGATCGCGGGGGCGGCGCAGCTTCTGTCGATGAATCTCTCGCCCGAGGACATGGAGCTGACCGACCTGATCGTCGAGGAGACGCGCCGCGTGGTCAAGCTGCTCGAACAGGTCGAGCAATTCGGCAATGTCCGCCCGCCCGATCTGAAGCCCGTCAACATCCACGACGTGCTGGACCGGGCGCGCAAATCCGCCGTGGTGGGCTTTGCCGCGCATATGACCATCATCGAGGATTACGACCCCTCGCTGCCACCGACGCCGGGCGATGCCGACCAGCTGACGCAGGTCTTCCTGAACCTGCTCAAGAATGCCGCCGAGGCCTCGAAGGGCCGGCCGGGCACGATCCGCATCCGGTCCTTCTATGACGTGTCGCTGCGTCTGCGCGGGGCCGATGGCACCGGCCAGCCGCTGCCGATCCAGGTCGAGATCATCGACGACGGCCCCGGCATCCCGCCCGAGATCGCCTCGGACCTGTTCGAACCCTTCGTCTCGGGCCGCGAGAACGGCACCGGGCTGGGCCTCGCGCTGGTTTCCAAGATCGTCAACGAGCACAGCGGCTGGATCAGCCTCGATTCCGTGCCCGGCCGCACGATCTTCCGCATTTCCCTGCCGCGCATGCCGCGTGGCATCCGCCTTCCCAACGACACTTCCCCTGCCGCGACAGGCTGACCCCCCGGAGACCCCAGATGGACGGCACCGTTCTTGTTGCTGATGACGACCGCACGATCCGCACCGTGCTGACCCAGGCCCTGACGCGGGCGGGCTGCAAGGTGCATGCGACCTCGTCGCTGATGACGCTGATGCGCTGGGTCGAGGAGGGCAAGGGCGACCTCGTGATCTCGGACGTGATGATGCCCGATGGCAATGGCCTCGAGGCGCTGCCGCGGATCGGCAAGGAACGCCCCGGCCTGCCGGTCATCGTCATCTCGGCGCAGAACACGATCATGACCGCGATCCAGGCCGCCGAGGCCGAGGCCTATGATTACCTGCCCAAGCCCTTCGATCTGCCCGACCTGATGAAACGCGCCGCGCGCGCGCTCGAACGCAAGCGCCGTGCCGCGCCGGTGCGCGCGCCCGAACCGCGCGAGGATGCGGGCGATCTGCCGCTGGTGGGGCGCACGCCGTCGATGCAGGCGCTCTACCGGCTGGTGGCGCGGGTGATGAACGCCGATCTGCCGGTGCTGGTCTCGGGCGAATCCGGGACCGGCAAGTCCCTGATCGCGCGGGCGATCCACGATTTCTCGGACCGGCGCACGCTGCCTTTCGTGGTGGCGCAGGCGGCCGACCTGGCGGGCGCCGACGGCCCCTCGGCGCTGATCTCGAAGGTGCGCGGCGGCAGCCTGGTCCTGGACGAGGTGGGCGATTTCGACGACGATTCGCAGGCGCGGCTGGTGCGCATGCTCGACGCGCTGCCCGATCCCGCGCCGCGGATCATGGCCACAAGCCAGGTCGATCTGATGGCGCAGATGGAGGCCGGCAAGTTCCGCCAGGATCTCTATTACCGCATCGCCGGCGTGCAGATCGCGGTCCCGTCGCTGCGCGAGCGGGTCGAGGACATCCCGCTTCTGGCCGATCACTTCCTGGCCCGCGCCGAGCGCGAGGGTGCGGGCTATCGGCGCCTGTCGAACGAGGCCGCGTCCCTGGTGCGCGCCTATTCCTGGCCCGGCAACGTGCGCCAGCTGGAAAACGCCATCCGCCGGCTGGTCTTCACCGCCCCCGAGGAAGAGATCACCCGCGCCGAGGTCGAGCAGGTCCTGGGCAACCAGCCCGTGACCGAGCCCACCCGCGGCGGCGGCGAGGCCGAGAAGCTGTCGGCCTCGGTCGCGCGGCACCTGCGGCGCTATTTCGACCTGCATGGATCGGCGCTGCCCGCGCCCGGTCTCTATGATCGGATCCTGCGCGAGGTCGAGGCGCCGCTGATCGAGATCGCGCTGGATGCGACCGGCGGCAATCAGGCCAGATGTGCGGATCTTCTCGGGATCAACCGCAATACCTTGCGAAAAAAGATCACCGATCTGGATATTCAGGTGACACGCCGCCGCAAGCTGATGTAAAACGGCCACAGAGGGGCGTTGCTTTTCTGTCGCGGTTCCGGGTCTTGGCCGGGGCGCACAGGCCTGCCGAACCGTCGCGGGACGGGCGGCGGGGCGTGCCGCGCCCGACCGGGCAGGGAGCATCCGTTGAGCGTGCAGAACGCACAACCCGCGGGCCGGGGCACGATCCCGGCGGGCATGGGCGACGAAGACGCCCGGCCGCGTGAGCGCGGGCGCTGGCTGCGGGCGCGGCGCCTGGCGGCCCTGGGCCTGGTGGGTCTGGGGCCGGTGCTGGCCATCGTCACCTTTCTGGTGTTGGGCCCCTTCGGCCAGGGCGCGGATTCGACCGCGCTGCGCCTCGTCTTCCTGGCCGATGCCGCCTATTTCCTGATCCTGGCCTCGCTGGTCGGCATCCAGCTGATGCGCATGGTGGCCGCGCGCCGCGCGCGCTCGGCCGGCGCACAGCTCCACCTGCGGCTGACGGGCATCTTCGCGGGCGTCGCGCTGGGCCCCACGATCCTGGTCGCCGTCTTTGCCGGGCTCACGCTCAATGCCGGCCTCGAGGGCTGGTTTTCCGAACGCGTGCGCCAGGTGGTCGGCGCCTCGCTGGCCGCGGCCGAAGCCTATCAGGAGGAACACCGCCGCGACCTGACCCAGGATGCCGAGGCGCTTGCGGGCTTTCTCAACCTGCGCCGGCAGGCCGCGGCCTTCCTGTCGGACGGGGACTTGCGCGAATTGCTGACCCAGGGGCAGGCGGCGATCCAGCGCGGCCTGCGCGAGGCCTATGTGGTCGATGCCGCAGGCGACATCCGCGCGCGCGGCGAACGCAGCTATCTCTTTGATTACGAACAGCCCCCCGCCGCCGACATGGCCCGCGCCGACACCGGCGAGACGGTGCTGATCGAGGATTGGGACAACAACGAATTCCGCGCGCTGATCCGGCTTGATGCCTTTGCCGACCGCTATCTCTATGTCTCGCGCGCGGTCGATGGCGATCTGCTCAGCCTTCTTGATGACACCCGCCAGACCGTGGGTCTCTATCAACAGCTCGAGGCCACGCGCGGCCGCGTCCTGTTCGAATTCGGGCTGGTCTACATGGGCTTTGCGCTGATCCTGGTGATGGCGGCGGTCTGGCTGGGGCTGTGGCTGGCCGAAGGGCTGTCGCGCCCGATCGGGCGGCTGGCGCAGGCGGCCGAGGCGGTGGGCGCGGGCGATCTGGACCACCGCATGCCCGAAGCCCCCGGCGAGGACGAGGTCGCGGTGATGAGCCGCGCCTTCAACCGCATGACGCGCCAGCTCAAGCGCCAGCGGCTGGCGCTGATCGAGAACACCCGCGAGATCGAGGAACGCGGCCGGCTGTTCGATTCCGTGCTGGGCTCGGTCACCTCGGGGGTGATCGGGCTCGACCCCGACGGGCGGGTCGATTTCCTGAACCCCGCCGGTCAGCGCCTGCTGGACATGAGCGCGGGCGCCGGCATCGGCAAGCCGCTGCCCGAGGCCGTGCCCGAGTTCGAGCCGCTGCTGGCGCGGCTACGGGCCTCGGGGCCGATGGGGACGGGCGCGGTCCAGGACGAGATGCAGATCGCGCGGGCGGGCCGGCTCGAGCGGCTTCTGGTGCGGCTGGCCGAACGGCGCGGGGCCGCGGGCGGGCTTGAGGGCTATGTTCTGGCCTTCGACGATGTGACCGAGCTGGTCAGCGCCCAGCGGATGGCCGCCTGGGGCGACGTGGCGCGCCGCATCGCCCACGAGATCAAGAACCCGCTGACGCCGATCCAGCTTTCGGCCGAGCGCATCCGCCGCAAGGCCGCGCGCAACCTGCCCCCCGACGAGGCCGAGGCGCTGACCCAGCTGACCGATGTCATCATCCGCCAGACCGGCGATCTGCGCCGCATCGTGGACGAATTCTCGCGCTTTGCCCGCATGCCCGAACCTGACCGGCGCGAACATGACATCGTGAAATTGCTGCGCGACGCCACGCTTCTTCAGGAAGAGGCGCTGCATGGCGCGCGGCTGGTGGTCGATCTGCCTGAGGCGCCCGAGCTGCTGGAGATCGACGCGACCATGATCGGGCAGGCGGTCACCAATCTTCTCAAGAACGCGGGCGAAGCTATTGAAAGCCTGCGCGAAAAAGGCGAACCTGCGGGCTGGCACCCGGAGGTGCGGCTGGGCTTCGAGACCGCCCCCGAAGGCGTGCGCATCCTGATTGCCGACAATGGCATTGGCCTGCCGCCCGACCGTGCGCGGCTCTTCGAGCCTTATGTGACCACGCGCGCCAAGGGCACCGGGCTTGGCCTGTCGATCGTGCGCAAGATCATCGAGGAACACGGCGGCGCGCTGACGCTTGGCGATGCGCCCGCCTTTGCGCCCGGTGCGCATCAGGGCGCGCTGGCCGAGATCCGGCTGCCGCGGGCGGTGGCGCGGCGGGGGCGCGGGCTGCGCGATCCCGCGGCCCCTTCGGGCAATTCCAACAGCCATCGGGGGGCGGATGCCGCCCCCTCGGCGCAGACCCAGACGAGTGGGGCATCCGATCCCCCGGCGGAGGCGACATGAGTGACATCCTGATCGTTGATGACGAACGCGATATCCGCGAACTGGTGGCGGACATCCTGCGCGACGAGGGCTATTCCACGCGCCTTGCCGCCAATGCCGATGAATGCATCGACGAGATCAACGCCGCCGAACCCGCGCTGATGATCCTCGACATCTGGCTCAAGGACAGCCGCATGGACGGGATCGACATCCTCAAGCAGGTCAAGCGCGACAATCCCGACGTGCCGGTCATCATCATCTCGGGGCATGGCAATATCGAGATCGCCGTGGCCGCGATCCGGCAGGGCGCCTATGATTTCATCGAAAAGCCCTTCAATATCGACCAGCTTCTGGTGGTGATCGCCCGCGCCATGGAGACCGCGCGCCTGCGCCGCGAGAACGCCAGCCTCAAGCGCCGCGAGGGCGGCCTGGGCGAGATGGTCGGCGCTTCGGCGGCGCTGCGGCGGCTGCGCGACCAGCTTGACCGCGTGGCCAAGTCGAACGGCCGCGTCATGCTGACGGGCGAGCCCGGCGCCGGCAAGGAGCTGGCCGCGCGCTATATCCACGCCAATTCCAACCGCGCCTCGGCGCCCTTCGTCACCGTCACCTCGGCCTCGATCGAGCCCGAGCGGATGGAGGAGGTTCTCTTCGGCCGCGAAACCCCCGAACGCGGGGTCGAGAAGGGGCTTCTGGAACAGGCCCACGGCGGGGTGATCTATTTCGACGAGGTCGCGGACATGCCGCTGGGCACCCAGTCCAAGATCCTGCGCGTGCTGACCGAACAGCAATTCACCCGCGTGGGCGCCACCGACAAGGTGCGCGTCGATCTGCGGGTGATCTCGTCGACCACGCGCGATCTGACCGCACAGATCGCCTCGGGCGCCTTCCGGCAGGAATTGTTCGACCGGCTGAACGTCGTGCCGGTGGCGGTGCCCGCGCTCTCGGAGCGGCGCGAGGACATCCCCGAACTGGCGCGCCATTTCATTGCCGCCTTCAACCGCAGCCAGGGCCTGCCCCTGCGCGAGCTGACCGACGAGGCGGCCGCGCTTCTCCAGACGCTCGACTGGCCGGGCAACATCCGCCAGTTGCGCAACGTGGTCGAGCGCGTGCTGATCCTGGGCGACGGAACCGGCCCGATCGAACCGCGCGAGATCGAGGGCACCGAGGCCCGCCCCGAGGAAGGCCGGCTGGTCCTGTCGGGGGCGCTGGCGGCGCTGCCCCTGCGCGAGGCGCGCGAATTGTTCGAACGCGAATATCTGGTCACCCAGATCAACCGTTTCGGCGGCAATATCTCGCGGACGGCGAATTTCGTCGGCATGGAGCGTTCGGCGCTGCACCGCAAGCTCAAGTCGCTGGGCGTTGTCGGCGCCGCCAAGAGCCGGGGCGCTGCGGGCGACGAGGGGGCCGAGGGCGACGCCGAGGACATCGTTTCGGCCTGATCCCCCTTTTTCCGGCGGTCGTTCCGGGCCGCCGGGTGCCGGGTCCGCTGGACGTCGGATCAGGCGGGCCGGGTCAGGCGTGGTGGGTCAGGCGCGGCGGCGGGTCTGGGGCGGCGGGGCATCGCCGATCAGGCTGCGGAATTCGGCCGCGCTGACGGGGCGGTGGAACAGGAAACCCTGCACGTAATCGAAGCCGCCCTCGATCACGCCTTCCAGTTCGGCCTCGGTCTCGACCCCTTCGGCCACCACGGCAAAGCCGTTGATCCAGGCCAGGTCGCGCACGGTGCGGATCAGCACGCGGCTGTTGGGGCGGCGGTCGCAATCGCGCACGATCGAACGGTCGAGCTTGATGATGTCGCAGCTATAGCGGTCAAGCGCACCCAGCGACGAATATCCCGCGCCGAAATCGTCGACCGCGATGCGCACGCCCAAGGCGCGCAGCCCCTCGAGGTTGCGCTCGACCGTGTCGGTGGCCGAGGCCAGGCGCTCCTCGGTGATCTCGATCCACAGCCGCCGCGGGTCAAAGCCCAGCCCCTCCAGAAGCCCCCGCACCCGTTCGGCGAAATCGGGCCGGTCGAGATCCGAGGGCGGGATGTTGACCGACACGAACAGATCCGGCGGCCAGCTCAGCGCCTCGCGGCAGGCCGCCTCGAGCATGAATTCCGACAGCGCCCCGCAATGCCCCTCGCGGGTGGCGATGGCCACCACCGTCATCGGGTCCATGGCGCCGAAATCGGGATGGGTCCAGCGCAGCAGCGCTTCGGCCCCCTGGATGCGGCGGTCGGGCACGTTCAGGATCGGCTGGAAATGCACGTTGAAGTCGCGCGACTTGAGCGCGCGGCCGATGTCATGCGTCAGGATGCGGTCGATCCGCACCGCCTCGCCCACGGTCGCGTCATAGATCTGGAGCACGCGCTTGCCGCGCGACTTGCCGAAATAGAGCGCCCGGTCGGCTTCGCGTTCCAGCGTGTCGAGCGCGCATTCGGGGTCGCAGCACAGCGCCGCCCCCATCGAGCACGACAGCGCGATCTGGCGTCCGTCGTGCTCGAACGGGCGGTTGAGCGCCGCCATCAGATCGGCGGCCATCGCGCGGCCCTGTTCGGCGGTATCCACGAAATCCAGGATCAGGAATTCGTCGCCCCCCTTGCGCGAGATCAGCGCCCCCGGCGAGATCGCCGCATTCAGCCGTTCGGCAATGGTGCGGATCAGCAGATCACCCGCCGCATGGCCGAAATTGTCATTGACCATCTTGAGGTTGTCGGCATCGAGAAAGAACAGCGCGACATGTCGGCCAAGGCTGCATTCCATCGGAATGGTGCGTGCGGCGATCTCGGAGAAGACGGCATGATTGACCAGCCCCGTCAGCGGGTCGCGGGTGGCCAGCAGCAGCGCGCGTTCCTTGGCCAGGAATTCCTCGGTCATGTCGCGCAAGAAGCCGTTGAACACCACCGTCGCGCGATCGGGCAGGGCGCTGCGCCGGCCCGCGATCTCCAGAATGCGGCGCCCGCCGGGGGCGGCGGGATCGATGCTGCATTCGATCGCGGCGCGGAAATGGTCAACCTCGCCCGGTTGCGCGCGCGCCAGCGTGTCCAGCGTGGCGCGGTCCTCGCTGCGGTAGCCATGACAGCCCGCCGTGGCCAGAAGGTCGGGCAGGCTCAGCCGCTTGGGCAGGGTTTCGGGGGCGTCGTGCCCGGCGCGCCCCAGCAGTTTCGAGACCCCCTCGGGCGGGGTGACGAAGCGCAGATCGGCATCGGTCTGCCACAGGCAATGCGCGCCGGTGCTCTGATAATCGCCGATCAACAGCTGGATCGTGTCGCGCTGGGTCTCGGCCTCCATCCGGCCCAGAAGCTCGGTCAGGAACAGCCCCGCATGCCGGCTGATCGAGCGCAGCACGACGACCACGAACATCGGGATCAGGATCAGGAAGGGCACCGCCTCGAAGCCCATGGAGGCGATCGCGGCGGGCACGGCCGCCGCGGCCAGGATGCCCACATGCACCAGGGCCGCCAGCGGCACCGGATAGAGCGCGATCGCGCCGCCGGCGATCATCCCGGCCTCGAGCGTCGAGATGAAGGTGATCATCAGCGGTGTGGCGTGTTCTGGGGTGACGAACATCGGAAAGCACCACAGAAGCGCCAGCACCGCCGAAGACACGACCAGCTTGCCCGTCGCGCGCGCCCGTGACCGCCGCCGCCCTTCGCGCCCGGCAAAATGACGCGCGCGCAGAAGGCCGATGCCGGCAAAGCCCAGCACCGCCAGGCACCAGCCGGTTTCGACCGGGGTCAGCATCCGCCCCATGTCATGGGCCAGCACGAAGGCGCCCACATTGACCATGTTGGCCGCCATCATCACGCGCGACAGCCCCATCACCGAACGGATCTGGGCATTGCGGATATAGGGCAGGCGGCTTTCGATCTGGGCACTTCCCGATC
Source organism: Phaeovulum vinaykumarii (assembly GCF_900156695.1). GTDB lineage: Bacteria > Pseudomonadota > Alphaproteobacteria > Rhodobacterales > Rhodobacteraceae > Bieblia_A > Bieblia_A vinaykumarii. The sequence goes on along the minus strand of NZ_FTOM01000003.1, from coordinate 255,082 downwards.
CCGACCGTGCGGCCAGCTTCAGGGTGATCCGGTCGGACAATCGTCCCAGGGACAAGAAAAGGTATTCAAGAATGCGCACGCCACCACCTTTACCCACCCCTGCTTACCTTATCAGATGCCGGCGGCTGGCAACAGTTCACCTTTCGGCTTCCCTGGGGGGGGGAGCGACAATTCGACGGCCAGGCGGGCGGCGTGAATGCGGGCGGAAGAAGGGGGGCGAAAGACGGCCGCGCCCCCGGTTGGAGCGGGGGCGCGGGATCATTCACGGGCAGAACGGGCAGCCCGACCGGGTCGCCGCGGGCGGGGCCCAGGAACGGGACACCGGGAACGGACACCGGGGGCTCCCCCGCCTCGGCCGCGCAAGGGCGGACCCAGGCGCGTGCCGGATCGGACCGGGGGCCCGATCCGGACGCCTTCCGGCTCAGAACCCCGCCTTGATCTTCTCGAATTCGGCCAGCTGGCGTTCGCGCTGGGCCGGATCGTTCGGCGTCTGCGACAGGACCGGGGCCGAAATCTCGGTCAGGCCGGCCTTGACCAGATCGTCCTGGCTCAGCATCGCCATGGCCGCGGTCGAGGTATGGCCATAGCCGATGGCGTCGATCAGCGCGGGGCCGGCCTCGGGGCGCAGATAGGAATTGACGAAATCATAAAGCTTGTCTTCCGAACCGGGCCCGTCCTTGAGGTTGACGAAGCCGCAGAAGAACGACGACGAGCCCTCCTTGGCCTCGCGCTGGAAGCCCACCGGGAAGCCCTCCTCCTGAAGCAGCGTCACCCCGTCGTTCCACGACCAGGCCACCAGAACCGGCCCCGAGGTCATCAGCTGCGTCATCTCGGAGGGGTCGCTCCAATAGGCGGCGACGTTCTGATTCGCCTCGCGCAGCCAGGCGGCAGCGGCGTCGAATTGCGCATCGGTCACCTGCGTCCAATCGGTCGTGCCGGTCGCCAGATAGGCCAGCGCCCAGACATCATCGGCGCTGTCGGGCAGCGAGGTGCGACCCTGATACTTGGGATCGATGAAGACCTGAAGCGAGGCGACATCCTCGGCCGGCACCTCTTCGGTGTTATAGGCGATCGCGGTGACGCCCCAGTCGAAGGGCAGATACCACAGGCCCTGATCGTCCTTGAAGATGGGCGAATTCAGGAAGCGCGGCTGGATCTTGTCGGCGCCGACCAGGCGGCTTTCGTCCCAGGGCTCGATCAGCCCGGCGTCGCGGTATTTTGACACCATCTGCGAACAGGGATGGGCCACATCGGCCTTGAAGCCCGAGGCCAGCTTCTGGAAGGCCTCGTCGTCGTCGCCGTAGAAGGAATAGGTCGGGCTGTCGCCGTATTTCTCGGTGTAGGCGGCAAAGAGGCCGGGCACCTCGAAGCCGGCCCAGTCGAAGACCAGAAGGTCGGGGTCGGCGGCGCGGGCGGGCAGCCCCAGCGTCAGGAGAGCGGCCGAAGCCAACAGAAGGTGGCGGGTGGTCATGGCGTGTCCTCTCGGGTGATGGTGGCGTGTCGCAGGCGAATGCGACAAGGACGCTAGCGAGTGTCCTGCAACCTCACAAGAGGGTAAACACTGCGGTTCCGCAGCTCGGTCCGTGCAGAGGTGGTGGCGGGGCGGGCGGCTGCGGGGCCCTCTGGCGCGGCGGCTCTTGACCCCGGCCGCCGCCGCGGGCCTGATGGCGGCCAGGGGCGGCCAGGGGCGGCCACGGGAGAGAGACGCAGGAAGGGGCAGGGCATGCAGGCAGACACGACGATGAACACCGGGGCCCGGCCTTCGGACGGTGCGGCAATGCTGCGGCCCTTCGATCTGGCGTTCGTGCGCGCCCAGTTTCCGGCGTTTTCCGACCCGGCCTGGGCGGGGCTTGCGCATTTCGAGAACGCCGGCGGGTCGCATGTCTGCGCGCAGGTGATCGACCGGCTGACCCGCTTTTACACCGCGCGCAAGATCCAGCCCTATGGTCCGGCCGCGCCTTCGCAGGCAGGCGGCGCCGAGATGGACGAGGCCCGCGCGCGGCTGGCCGCCATGCTGGGGGTGGAAACCGACGAGCTGTCCTTCGGCCCCTCGAGCACGGCCAATACCTATGTGCTCGCCCAGGCTTTCCTGCGCGGGCTTGAACCGGGCGCTGCGGTCGTGGTGAGCGATCAGGACCACGAGGCCAATTCCGGCCCCTGGCGGCGGATGGAATACGAGGGGATCGACCTGCGCGAATGGAGCGTCGACCCCGCCACCGGCCACCTGGACCCGGCCGATCTGGCGCCGCTTCTGGCGGATGGGCGGGTGCGGCTGGTCTGCTTCCCGCAGTGCTCGAACGTGGTGGGCGAGGTCAACCCGGTGGCGCAGATCGTGGCGATGGCGCATGAGGCCGGCGCCTTTGCCTGTGTCGACGGGGTGAGCCATGCCCCCCACGGGCTGCCCGATGTGGGGGCGCTGGGGGCCGATGTCTATCTGTTCTCGGCCTACAAGACCTGGGGGCCGCATCAGGGGGTGATGGTGATCCGGCGCGAGCTGGGCGCCAAGCTGCCCAACCAGGCGCATTGGTTCAACGACCGCCCGCTCTACAAGCGGTTCACGCCGGCGGGGCCCGATCATGCGCAGGTCGCCGCGGCGGCGGGGATCGCGGACTATATCGATGCGCTTCATGCCCACCATTTCGCGCCCGAGCCCGACCCGCGCCGGCGCGCGGCCGCGGTGGCCGGGCTGATGCAGGCGCAGGAGCGCACGCTGATGGCGCCGCTGCTCGATTATCTTGCGGGCCGGCCCGATCTGCGGCTGCTGGGCCCCGCGCGTCCCGAAGGCCGGGCGCCGACGCTTGCGCTGGTGCCGCAGGCCGATCCGCAGGCGCTGGCCGCGGCGCTGGCGGCGCGCGGGATCGCCTGTGCGGCCAGCGACTTCTACGCCCGCCGCCCGCTCGAGGCGATGGGGATCGACCCGGCGCGCGGCGTGCTGCGGCTGTCGTTCCTGCATTACACCAGCCCCGCCGAGATCGACGCGCTGATCGCCGCGCTCGAGGCGACGCGCAGGCTTTGACCGCCGGTGGGGCGCGGTCAAGTGGCGCGGGAGAATGGGGGCGCCTGCGACGGGCTGCCGCGGTTCGGCGCCCGCCCCGGGCCGGGCCCGCAAAGCCCATGAAACAAGGGGTTTCGGCCCGGCGCGCGAGTCTTGCGCTTTTGTCGCAGGGCGGGCTCACGCAAACTTGACCTGAGTCAAAGTTGGCGGGGATGGGCAGGCGTATTCCGGGCTTCAAGGGGTTCCGGTTCTCCCTGACACGCGGCTCTCCCGCCGCAAGGAACCCTTCTCGGCCAGGCGCTCTCCCTCGTCTGACCATATAAGGCGCCGCGGGCCTCCCTCCCGCGGCGCATTTATTTTATGCCTTCCCCTTCCGCAGCCCCGCCCGCGTGCGGCCCTTTGGGCTGGTCAGCCTGCGGGGGGCGGGCTAGAACCGCTCTCGAACGGGAACGGGCACGCCAGCAGGGAGCGGCAGATGGACGAACGGGTCGAGCGCGAAGGTCTGGGGGTGGATGCACGGCTGGCCGCTTTCGTCGAGGAACGCCTCTTGCCCGGCACCGGCGTGGCCGAGGCCACCTTCTGGGAGGGGCTTTCGGGCCTGATCCACGGCTTCGGCGACGCCAATCGCGCGCTGCTTGACACCCGCGCGCGCCTGGCCCGCCAGATCGACCATTGGCACAAGACCAACCCCGGCACGCCCGATCCGGACGCCTATCGCGGCTTTCTTCAGGAGATCGGCTATCTGGTGCCCGAAGGCGCGCCCTTCACCCTGTCGACCGGGCCGACCGACCCCGAGATCGGACAGCTGGCCGGGCCGCAACTGGTCGTGCCGGTCAAGAACGCCCGCTATGCGCTCAACGCCGCCAATGCGCGCTGGGGCAGCCTTTATGATGCGCTCTATGGCACCGATGCGCTGGGCACGCCGCCGCGTTCGGGGGGCTTTGATCCGGCGCGCGGGGCGCAGGTCGTGGCCTGGGGGCGGGACTTTCTGGATGCGGTGCTGCCGCTGGCGGCGGGGTCGCACCGCGAGGTGACGGGCTATGCCGTCGCGGCCGGCGCTTTGGTGCCGGCGCTGGCCGATCCCTCGGCGCTGGCGGGCTTTCAGGGCGACCCGGCTGCGCCTTCGGCGATCCTTCTGCGCCACCACGGGCTGCATGTGATCCTGCGCATCGACCGGACCCATCCGATCGGGGCCTCGGACAAGGCGGGCGTGGCCGATATCGTCCTTGAGGCCGCGCTCTCGGCGATCATGGACGGCGAGGACAGCGTGGCCGCGGTCGATGCACCCGACAAGATCGAGGTCTGGGGCAACTGGCTGGGGCTGATGAAGGGCGATCTGACCGAGGAGGTCGTCAAGAACGGCCGCCCGATCACCCGCCGCCTGGCCGCCGATCTGGAATTCACCGCCCCCGACGGCCGGCCGCTGGTCCTGAAGGGGCGGGCGCTGATGTGGGTGCGCAATGTCGGCCATCTGATGACCACGCCCGCGATCCTTGACCGCGAGGGGCGCGAGGCCTTCGAGGGCCTGGTCGATGCGATGATGACCGTGACCGCGGCGCTTCATGATCTGCGCGGGCCGGGCGCCAATTCCGTCACCGGCTCGGTCTATATCGTCAAGCCCAAGATGCATGGCCCCGACGAGGTGGCCTTTGCCGATGCCGCCTTCACCGCGGTCGAGGCGGCGCTGGGCCTGCCCCATGGCACCGTCAAGATGGGGCTGATGGACGAGGAACGGCGCACCTCGGTCAACCTGGCCGAATGCATCCGCGCCGCGGCGGGGCGCATCGCCTTCATCAACACCGGTTTCCTTGACCGCACCGGCGACGAGATCAACGCCTCGATGGAGGCCGGGCCGATGCTGCGCAAGGGCGACATGAAGGGCCAGCCCTGGCTGTCCGCCTACGAGGATCGCAACGTCGATATCGGGCTGGCCTGCGGGCTGCCGGGGCGGGCGCAGATCGGCAAGGGCATGTGGGCCGCCCCCGACCGCATGGCCGCGATGCTGGCCGAGAAGATCGCCCATCCGCGCGCCGGCGCCTCCTGTGCCTGGGTGCCCAGCCCGACGGCGGCGGTGCTGCATGCCACGCATTACCACCGCATCGACGTGGCCGCCCGCCAGCGCGAGATCGCCGCCCAGGCGCGCCCGCGCCGGCTGGGGGATCTTCTGACCCTGCCGCTGGCCGCGAAGGACCAATACAGCCCCGCAGAGATCACCCGCGAGCTGGAGACCAATGCGCAAGGCATCCTGGGCTATGTCGTGCGCTGGGTCGATCAGGGGATCGGCTGTTCCAAGGTGCCCGATCTCGACGACATCGGCCTGATGGAGGACCGCGCGACCTGTCGGATCTCGGCGCAGATGCTGGCCAACTGGCTGCATCACGGGCTGATCGCGCCCGAGGATCTGCGCGCCGCGCTGCGCCGCATGGCCGCCGTGGTCGACCGCCAGAACGCCAATGATCCGGCCTATCGCCCGATGGGGCCGCGTTTCGACGGGCATGCCTTTGCCGCGGCCGAGGCGCTGGTGTTCATGGGCCGTGCCCAGCCCTCGGGCTATACCGAACCGCTTCTGCACGCCCACCGCGCCGCGGTGAAGGCCGAGGCGGGCTGAGCCGGGGACGCCGGGGCAAGGGGCGACAGGCAGAGGGTGCAGGGGCCCGCGCGGGCGGCCGATCCCCGCCAGGCCCCCCGGTCCCGCACCGGCGGGGATGCCGCAGCCGCTTGCGGGGGGCGGGGGCGGTGACTAGGTTCGGGTCAAACCCACATATCGGAGCCCGTCATGTCCGACGCCCCCCATTCCGACGTGCCTCAGCCGACGCTTCTGGCCGATTACCGCCCCTATCCGTTCACGCTCGATCACGTGTCGCTGACCTTCCGCCTTGCGCCGAAGGGCACGCGCGTGTGCGCCAAGCTGTCGCTGGCGCCCAAGGACGGCCCCGCCGATCTGGTGCTGGACGGCGAGGACCTGCGCCTGATCTCGATCGCGCTTGACGGGACCGCGCTCGATCCCGCCACCCTGACCCTGACCGACCGGCAGCTGACCCTGCCCGCGGCGGCTCTGCCCGCCGGGCCCTTCACGCTGGAGACCGAGGTCGAGATCGACCCCGAGGCCAATACCGCGCTTGAGGGGCTCTATCTCTCGGGGGGGATGTTCTGCACCCAATGCGAGGCCGAGGGCTTCCGCCACATCACCTATTACCCCGACCGCCCCGACGTGATGGCGCGGTTCGACGTGCGCATCGAAAGCGACATGCCGGTGCTTTTGTCGAACGGCAACCCGGTGGCGCAGGGCGCCGGCTGGGCCGAATGGCGCGATCCCTGGCCCAAGCCTGCCTATCTGTTTGCGCTGGTGGCCGGCAATCTGGTGGCGCTGCGCGACGACTTCATCACCGCCTCGGGGCGCACGGTCGATCTGGCGATCTGGGTCCGCCCCGGCGACGAGGACCGCTGCGCCTATGCGATGGACGCGCTCAAGCGCTCGATGGCCTGGGACGAAAGCACCTATGGCCGCGAATATGACCTGGACGTGTTCAACATCGTCGCGGTGGACGATTTCAACATGGGCGCGATGGAGAACAAGGGCCTCAACATCTTCAACGCCAAGCTGGTGCTGGCCAGCCCCGAAACCGCCACCGACACCGATTATGAGCGCATCGAAAGCGTGATCGCGCATGAATATTTCCACAACTGGACCGGCAACCGCATCACCTGCCGCGACTGGTTCCAGCTCTGCCTCAAGGAGGGGCTGACCGTCTTCCGCGACCAGCAATTCTCGGCCGACGAACGCTCGGCCGCGGTGCGCCGGATCGAGGACGTGCTGGCCCTGCGCGCGCGCCAGTTCCGCGAGGATGCGGGCCCCCTGGCCCATCCGGTGCGGCCCGAAAGCTATGTCGAGATCAACAACTTCTACACCGCGACCGTCTACGAGAAGGGCGCCGAGGTCATCGGCATGTTGCGCCGCCTGGTCGGCCCCGAGGGCTATCGCCGCGCGCTCGATCTCTATTTTGACCGCCACGACGGCCAGGCCGCCACGATCGAGGATTGGCTCAAGGTCTTCGAGGATGCCTGCGACCGCGACCTGACCCAGTTCAAGCGCTGGTATACCGAAGCCGGTACCCCGCGGCTGCACGTGACCGAGGATTGGGACGCGGAGGCGGGCCGCTTCACGCTGGAGTTCACGCAGGAGACGGCCGCGACGCCCGGCCAGCCGGTCAAGGGCGCGCGGGTGATCCCGGTCGAGCTGGGCCTTCTGGGGCCGAACGGCGACGAGGTGCAGCCCTCGACCCTGATCGAGATCACCGAGCCCCGCCAGAGCGCGGTCTTCGAGGGGCTGTCGGCGCGGCCCGTGCCCTCGATCCTGCGCGGTTTCTCGGCGCCGGTTATCCTCGAGCGCGAGACCACGCAGGCCGCGCGCGCCTTCCTCTTTGCTCATGACACCGACCCGTTCAACCGTTGGGAGGCGGGGCGGAACCTGGCGCGCACGGCGCTGATGGCGCTGGCGCGCGGGGCGGCCACCGCCCCCGACCCGGAACTGATCGCGGCCTATGGTCCCCTGCTGCGCGACGCCGAGACCGACCCGGCCTTTGCCGCGCTGTGTCTGCGTCTGCCCGGCGAGGACGAGATCGCCGCGGCGCTGCATGGGGCCGGGCATACCCCCGATCCGGCCGAGATCCACGCCGCCCGCGCGCGGCTGGCCCGTGCCATCGCCCAGGCCCATGAAGAGGCTCTGGCCGCGCTTTACATCCGCATGAAGGACGACGGGCCCTATTCGCCCGATGCCGGCCCCGCCGGGCGGCGGGCGCTGCGGCTGGCCTGCCTTGGCCTTCTCAACCGGCTCGACAATGGCGCGCGGGCGCAGGCGCTCTTTGCCGAGGCCGGCAACATGACCGAAAGCCTTTCGGCGCTGGCCTGCCTGATCGAGACCAACAAGGCCGCCGGTGCCCTGGCCGAGTTCCGCGACCGCTGGGCGGGCGAGCGGCTGGTGATGGACAAGTGGTTCCTGGTGCAGATGCTCCATGCCGCGCCCGACCGCGCCGCGCAGGAGGCCGCGCATCTGGCCGCGCTGCCGGAATTCGACTGGAAGAACCCCAACCGCTTCCGGTCGCTGATGGGGGGGCTGTCGGCCAATCACGCGGGCTTCCACCATGCCTCGGGGGCGGGCTATCGCTTCTATGCCGACTGGCTGATCCGCATGGATGCGATGAACCCGCAGATCACCGCGCGCATGTCCACCGCCTTCGAGACCTGGCCGCGCTATGATGCGGGACGCCAGGCGCTGGCGCGGGCCGAGTTGCAGCGCATCGCCGCCACCGAGGGGCTGAGCCGCGACACCGGCGAGATGGTCGCGCGTCTTCTGGCCGCCGGCGGCTGAGCCCGCGCGGCCCCTCTCTTCGGCGGGGCAACGGGGGGCGCGGGGGGCGATTTCCCGCGCCCCGGAGACAGTCGCGCGTCTGGTCGGGCGTTGTTTCGCGCCCGGCGCCGCGCGGCGGTTTTCCCCGCGTCATTAACCTTGATTTCATGCGGGTGGTGGCACGAAGTGGTCCCATGCGCTTTGACGTCTACGAATATCGCAATCAGGGGCGGCACCCCGGCACCTATCTGGCCTTCGGGCTGGGGCTGGCCATCTGCCATCTGGTGACGCGCGCGCCGGCGGGCGTGGGCGGGTCGCTCGAGGGGACGCTTCAGGCGGTCATGGCGTTGGGGCTGGCGCTCTTTGCGCTGGCGATCCTGGCGCTCAACCCGGCCGCGGGGCTGCGCATCCGCGACGGCTGGTTCGAGGTCTTCAGCGGCCCCGACCTTCAGCGCATTCCGTTGGCGCGCATTCGCCGCGCGACGCGGGTGCGGCGCTGGCCGGGCACGGTCTGGCGGCTGGAATTGTCCGACGGCACGGTGCTGGAACTGCCGCCCGGCGCGCTGCCGCGGCCCGACCGTCTGGCGCGCGAGTTTCGCGCCCGCGGGGTGCCGGTTTCGCCCTGACCTGCGGCCCTTTGGGGGCGCTCTGGCGGTTCGGGGCGCGGGCGCGCGCCAAATTGCACACAATGGCATGCCGAAGGCTACGCGCGACTGGACCTGGGCGCGGAACTGCGCCATATCTTTTCCCAGCACGATGGAAGGGGAGAGCCATGAGTCTGCTGCTGCGTCTGGTCACCTGGTGGAACGATCAGACCTGGAACACCGAGCTTTACACCCGCCGCCATGGGGTCAAGGTGGGCAGTGACACCGAAGGCAACACCTATTACCAGACCCGCGACGGCAAGCGCCGCTGGGTGATCTACAACGGCGAATGCCAGGCCAGCCGCGTGGCGCCGGGGTGGCATGGCTGGCTGCATCACACCTGGGACGAGCCGCCGCTGGACAAGCCGCTGGCCCACAAGCCCTGGGAAAAGCCGCATCGCCCCAACATGACCGGCACGCCCGAAGCCTATGTGCCCAAGGGCTCGCTGCGCCGCCCCGACCCGGTGGTGCGCCGCGATTACGAAGCCTGGTCGCCCGAGTGACAACAGCCGCATGACCGCAGCCGGATGATCGCCCGCGCGTGATCCCGTGTCGCGCGGCGGCTCTGGCGGGGCGCGCGGGCGGCTTCCCGCGCGCGTGTCGGTGTTTGCCCGCTGTGTGGCTGGTGTGCGGCCGGGGTGGGGCTTGACCCCGCGGGCGCAGGATGCTTGACCATGAACCGAAACCGCCGCGGGGCGTGCATCTGCCCGTCGCGGCGGACGGCGTCCCCGCATCCGGGCGGGGGCCAATCAGGGGCGCGGAAAACACGAGATGAGCGAGAACAAGGCAGAGATTGCGACCGGGGCGGCCGTTCTGGCAGTGGCCATCGGCTTTGGCGCCTGGGCGATGCAGGGGCAGGGGTTCGGGCCGCAGGCGGGCAGCTATGACCTGCGGGCCTCGTTCCGGTCGGTCGAGGGGATCACCATCGGCTCGGATATCCGCATTGCCGGCGTCAAGGTCGGCACGATCACCGATCTGGATCTGAACCCCCAGACCTTCTTCGCCGATGCGAAACTGGCCATCCGCGAGGATGTCCAGCTGCCCGCCGACAGCGCCATCCTGATCCAGTCCGAGGGCCTTCTGGGCGGCGCCTATGTCGAGATCCAGCCCGGCGGCAGCTTCGACAACCTGTCCCCCGGCGACGAGATCGAGGACACGCAGGGCGCGGTCTCGATGGTGTCGCTGATGATGAAATTCGTCGATGGCGGCAGCGCGCCGCCCGCACCCGCCGCCGCGCCCGCGACGGGCGACGACCCGCTCGGGGGGGCGCAATGAAGCCCTTGCGCGCGGCCCGCCTGGCCCTTGGTCTTTCGGCCGTGCTGGCGGCCGGCGCGGCCCAGGCCCAGCAGGACGACCCGATGTCCGGTGACATGGGCGCTGACATGGGCAGCGGTATGGGCGCAGACATGGGCGGGTTCCTCGGCGGCGTGCTCGAGGACGAGACCTCGACCACCACGCCGCAATCCATGGCCGAGGCGCCCGGCGCGCTCTTGCGCGGGCTCGACAAGATCGCCGCCACCAGCACCGATCTGCGCATGGATGTGGGCCAGACCGAAAGCTACGGCGGCCTTGAGATCACGCTGTTCGAATGCCGCTATCCCGCCGACGACCCCGGCGCCAAGGCGGTGGCGCATCTGTCGATCTTCGATTTGCGGGCCAATCAGGAGGTGTTCCGCGGCTGGATGCTGTCCGACAGCCCGGCGCTCTCGGCGCTGGATCATCCGCGCTATGACGTCTGGGTCATCCGTTGCAGGATTGACTGAAGCGGCTCGGGCGGGGGCGGCACCGGCCCCGAAAGCCGCGCCACCCGGTTGAGCGCGCGATCAAGCCGGCGCAGATAATCCGCGCGCGGGATCTCGACACCGCCCAGGCTGGCCAGATGCGGCGTCAGGTATTGCGTGTCCAGAAGCGTGAACCCCTGCCGGCGCAGCCGCTCGACCAGCGCCAGCAGCGCCATCTTGGACCCGCCCGTCTGCCGCGAGACCATGCTTTCGCCGAAGAAGGCCGCCCCCAGCGACAGCCCGAAGACGCCCCCGACCAGCGCGCCCTGCGCATCGCGGATCTCGACCGAATGGGCAAAGCCCGCCGCATGCAGCCGCGCATAGAGCCGTTCGAGCCCGTCCGAGATCCAGGTTTCGTCGCGGTCGGCGCAGGCGCGCACCACTTCGGCAAAGGCGCCGTTCACCTGCGCGCTATATGTCCCGCGGCGGATCTGGCGGGAAAGCGAGCGCGAGACATGGAACCCGTCGAGCGGGATGATCCCGCGGTCTTCGGGCGAGAACCAGTGCAGCTGATCGTCCTCGCGCGTCAGCGCCATGGGGAAGATGCCGCGCGCATAGGCGCCCAGCATCATTTCCGGGGTCAGATCGGCCGCCCGCATCGGCCTAGCCCCCCCGCGCGCGGCCGGGCCCCTGCCAGAGCACGGCGGTAGCGGCTGCGGCGGCGGGGGCGCGTCCGGCCGGGGCGCGCATGCGGCTTAGCCGAAGGTGCGCGCCAGCCACTTTTCCAGCCAGTGGATCGAATAATCCCCGTTCTGGATGTCGGGCTCGGCCAGGAGCGCGTTGAACAGCGGCACCGTGGTATCGACCCCGTCCACGATCAATTCGCCCAGCGCCCGATAGAGCCGCGCCAGCGCTTCGTTGCGGTCGCGGCCATGGACGATCAGCTTGCCGATCAGGCTGTCGTAATAGGGCGGGATCACATAGCCGTCGTAAAGCGCGCTGTCGATGCGCACGCCCAGACCGCCCGGCGCGTGATATTGGGTGATCTTGCCGGGGCAGGGGGTGAAATTGGGCAGCTTCTCGGCGTTGATGCGCACCTCGATGGCATGGCCGCGGATCGTCAGATCCTCCTGGCGGAAGTCCATCGGCAGGCCGGCGGCGACGCGGATCTGTTCGCGCACCAGATCGACGCCGAAGATCGACTCGGTCACCGGATGTTCGACCTGAAGGCGGGTGTTCATCTCGATGAAGTAGAATTCGCCGTCCTCATAGAGGAATTCGATCGTGCCCGCGCCGATGTAATTGATCGCGGCCACGGCATCGGCGCAGACCTTGCCGATCCGCTCGCGCAGCTCGGGCGTGATGCAGGGGCCGGGGGCTTCCTCGAACACCTTCTGATGGCGGCGCTGGAGCGAGCAGTCGCGCTCGCCCAGATGGACCGCGCGGCCCTTGCCGTCGCCGAACACCTGGATCTCGATGTGGCGCGGGCGCTGGAGGTATTTCTCGAGATAGACCTCGTCATTGCCGAAGGCGGCCTTGGCCTCGGACCGCGCGGTGCGGAAGGCGACCTCCAGTTCCTCGGCGTTCTGGGCGACCTTCATGCCGCGCCCGCCGCCGCCGGCGGTGGCCTTGATGATGACCGGATAGCCGATCTCGGCGGCCACGCGGCGCGCGCTGTCCAGATCGGCGACCCCGCCATCCGAGCCGGGCACGCAGGGCACGCCCAGGCGTTTCATCGTGTCCTTGGCGGTGATCTTGTCGCCCATGATGCGGATGTGCTCGGACGACGGCCCGATGAAGGCCAGCCCGTGATCTTCCAGCACCTGCACGAAATTGGCGTTTTCCGACAGGAACCCATAGCCCGGATGGATCGCCTGGGCGCCGGTGATCTCGCAGGCCGAGACGATCGCGGGGATCGACAGATAGCTTTCGGTCGAGGATTTCGGCCCGATGCAGACCGATTCATCGGCCATGCGGACATGCATCGCGTCGGCGTCCGCAGTCGAATGGACGGCGACCGACGCGATCCCCATCTCGCGGCAGGCCCGGATGACGCGCAGCGCGATCTCGCCGCGGTTGGCGATCAGGATCTTGTCGAACATCCCCGACCTCACTCGATGATCATCAGGGGGGTGCCGTATTCCACCGGCGTGGCGTCATCGACCAGGATGCGTTTCACCGTGCCCGACTTGGGCGCCGGGATGTGGTTCATGGTCTTCATGGCCTCGATGATGAGAAGGGTCTGGCCCTCGCGCACCTGCGCGCCCACGCTGACAAAGGGATCGGCGCCGGGTTCGGGCGCCAGATAGGCGGTGCCGACCATGGGCGAGGGCACGGCACCGGGATGCGCGGCCGGGTCTTCGGCAGGGGCGGCGGCCGCGGCGGCCGGGGCCGCGGGGGCGGCGGCGGTCGGAACGGGGGCTGCGGGCGCGGCATAGGTCACGGGGGCGGCCATCATTGCGGTCTGGCGCACGACCCGCACCTCGAGGCTGTCATCCTCGCCGTAGTCGCGCTTGACCTCCAGCTCGGTCAGGTCGTTCTTGTTCAGGAGCTCGGCCAGCGCCTGGATGAAGGCAACGTCGCTTTCGTGGGGTTGTTTGGTCATGCCGTCCTCGGAAAGGGTCTCGGGCGCCCGGACGTGCCTTGGTCCGGACGGATCGGCTTGCGTTATACGCGAGGCGAGCGGACAGGAAAAGGCGCTGTTTTCTGCGGGTCTGCCAAGGTGGCGGGGCTTTGCTCTGGTCAAAGTGACGCAATTTGCGGCACGCGGCGCCGTTGCTGCCTGCGGATTCGGCGCCGGAGGGGCATTATCGCGCCTGTGCGTATTTTACCGTTTGATAAAAAATCGACCCCGTGCCAGCGTTTCCCAAAACCAGAGCCAGCAGGGAGGCCCTTCACCATGTCCTCAAGCCAGCGTCGTCCGGGTGTCGTGCCCGGCCGTCTCGATCCGGCCGACTATGCCGCGGCCTTTGCCGATTGCGCACCGCCGCTCGATCCGCATCGCGCCCGTGTGGCCGCGGACCGGTGCTATTTCTGCCATGACGCGCCCTGCACCGCGGCGTGCCCCACCGGCATCGACATCCCGCTGTTCATTCGCCAGATCGCCACCGGCACCCCCGAGGCCGCCGCGCGCACCATCCTGTCGGCCAATATCCTGGGCGGCACCTGCGCCCGCGTCTGCCCGACCGAGGTTCTGTGCGAGGGCAATTGCGTGCGCGTTGCCGCCGGCGAGGCCCCGGTCGAGATCGGCCTTCTGCAACGGTTTGCCACCGACCGCGCGATGGCCGCGCCCCAGCCCTTCACCCGCGCCGCGGCAACGGGGCGGCGCATCGCCGTGGTGGGGGCGGGGCCCGCGGGTCTGGCCTGCGCGCATCGTCTGGCCATGCTGGGCCACGAGGTCACGATCCACGAGGCCCGCCCGCGTCCCGGCGGTCTGAATGAATACGGGCTGGCCGCCTACAAGATGGTGGACGATTTCGCCGCGCGCGAGATCGACTGGCTGATGGGGATCGGCGGCATCACGATCGAGCACGGGCGCGTTCTGGGCGCCGATCTGAACCTGGCCGATCTGCGCGACGGGTTCGACGCGGTCTTCCTGGGGCTGGGTCTGGGCGGGACCAATGCGCTGGACTGCCCCGGTGCCGATCTGGCCGAACCCGCGACCGACTTCATTGCCCGCCTGCGTCAGGCCGACGATCTGTCCGAGGTTCCGGTGGGCCGGCGCGTGGTGGTGATCGGCGGCGGCATGACCGCGATCGACGCCGCCGTGCAGGCCCGCCTTCTGGGCGCCGAGGATGTGGCCATCGTCTATCGTCGCGACCGCGACGCGATGCCGGCCTCGGAGCATGAGCAGGACCACGCGACCTCGGCCGGGGTGCGTATCGTCGAATGCGCCGCCCCGAAGGCGCTTGCCCGCACCGACGCGGGCATTGCGGTCGCGTTCGCCTATACCGAGGCCGGTCCCGACGGGCTGGTGGTGACCGACGAGACCTTCACCCTGACGGCCGATCAGGTCTTCACCGCCATCGGCCAGACGCTGCTGCCGCCCGAGGGTTTCGAGACCCAACGCGGGCGCATCGCCATCGGGCCTGCGGGCCGGACCTCGGTGCCGGGCGTCTGGGCGGGGGGCGATTGCGCGCAGGGCGGCGAGGAGCTGACCGTGACCGCCGTCGCACAGGGGCGCGATGCCGCGCTCGACATTCACGCCAGCCTCCAGGGCTGAGCGAGGGGAGACAAGCACAATGGCCAATCTCGCATCCGAATTCCTGGGGATCCGCTCCCCCAACCCGTTCTGGCTGGCCTCGGCGCCGCCCACTGACAAGGAATACAACGTCCGCCGCGCCTTCGAGGCCGGCTGGGGCGGTGTCGTCTGGAAGACGCTGGGCCTTGACGGCGCGCCGGTGGTCAATGTCTCGGGGCCGCGCTATGGCGCGATCTATGGCCCCGACCGGCGGCTGATCGGGCTCAATAACATCGAACTCATCACCGACCGCCCGCTGGACGTGAACCTGCGCGAGATCAAGGCGGTCAAGCGCGACTATCCCGACCGCGCGCTGGTGGTCAGCCTGATGGTGCCGTGCGACGAGGACAGCTGGAAGTTCATCCTGCGCCAGGTCGAGGAGACCGGCGCCGACGGGGTCGAGCTGAATTTCGGCTGCCCGCACGGGATGGCCGAACGCGGCATGGGCTCGGCGGTGGGGCAGGTGCCCGAATACATCGAGATGGTGACCCGCTGGGTGAAGCAGAATTCGCGCATGCCCTGCATCGTGAAGCTGACCCCCAACATCACCGACATCCGCCGCCCGGCCGAGGCCGCCCGGCGCGGCGGCGCCGATGCCGTCAGCCTGATCAACACCATCAACTCGATCACCTCGGTCGATCTGGACCTGTTCGCGCCCGAACCCACCATCGACGGCAAGGGCACGCATGGCGGCTATTGCGGCCCCGCGGTCAAGCCCATCGCGCTGAACATGGTGGCCGAGATCGCCCGCAACCCCGAGACGCGCGGCCTGCCGATCTCGGGGATCGGGGGGGTGTCGACCTGGCGCGACGCGGCCGAGTTCATGGCGCTCGGGGCCTCGAACGTGCAGGTCTGCACGGCGGTGATGACCTATGGCTTCAAGATCGTCGAGGAGATGATCTCGGGGCTGTCGGATTACCTTGACGCCAAGGGCCTCGAGAGCCCGGCGCAGATCGTCGGGCGCGCCGTGCCCAACGTCACCGACTGGCAGTATCTGAACCTCAACTACACCACCAAGGCGGTGATCGACCAGGACAGCTGCATCAAGTGCGGGCGCTGCCATATCGCCTGCGAGGACACCTCGCACCAGGCGATCGCCATCGGCCCCGACCGCACCTTCGTCGTCAAGGACGAGGATTGCGTGGCCTGTAACCTGTGCGTCGATGTCTGCCCGGTCGAGGGCTGCATCACCATGAAGGAACTGCCCGAAGGGTCGGTCGATCCGCGCACCGGCAAGGTGGTCGGGCCCTATGGCAACTGGACCACGCATCCCAACAACCCGATGGCCGCCGAACCGGCCGAGTGACCCCCGAAAGACCGCGCGCCCGCCGTTCCCGGCGGGCGCCTGCGCCCTGGGGACGCAGCCGGCGGTTTTGCCTGTCGCCTGTGCATCCTGCCTGCGTCTTGGGCAATGGGGCAAAGCGGCCCTTTCCCCGCAGCGTTTGTCGCGCGCCCCGGCTCAGGGGGTCAGCAACCGCGTGAACAGCCGGTCCAGATGCCCGGCGGCCTCGGGCAGCGGGTCGCGCGCCGGGCCCAGAACTGCGCGCACCTGCACGTCGAAATCGGCGTAATGCTGGGTCAGCGCCCAGATCGAGAAGATCAGGTGATGCGGATCGCCCGGCGCCAGCCGCCCCGCGGCCATCCAGCCCGCGATCACCGCCGCCTTTTCATCGACCAGCGCCTTCAGATCGCCCTCGAGCACGGGCAGGATGCGCGGCGCGCCTTGCAAGATCTCGTTGGCGAAAAGCCGGCTTTCACGGGGAAAATCGCGCGCCATGTCCAATTTGCGGTGCATGTAGGCCAGGATCTCGGCCACCGGCTCGCCCTGCGGGTCCAGCGCGCGCAGCGGGTCCAGCCAGGTGGCCAGCAGATCGTCCAGCACCGCCAGATAGATCGCCTCCTTCGAGGCGAAGTAATACAGCAGGTTGGGCTTCGAGAGCCGCGCGGCCTCGGCGATCTGATCGAGCGTGGCGCCGCGGAAGCCATGGGCGGCAAAGACATCGAGCGCCGCCTCGAGGATGGTGGCGCGGTTGCGCGCCTGGATGCGGGTGCGCGGCTGGGCGGCCAGCCCCGAGATCTGACCCGAAAGCGGGCCGGAGGGCGCCGGCTCGGCGGCGGCGGAACGGGGCTGGTCGTCGTCGGGCGGGCTCATCGCGGGCTCCCTTTCGCGGCGTCTTTCCTTCGGGCATAGTCGAGTTTCCTTCGGGCATAGTCGAGCCCCCCGCGCGGTGCAATCCCGCCGCGCACCCGGCGAAGGGCTCGGCGCTTGACTGGTCTTGCCGCTCTGATAGCGTCATTTCCGACCGCATGGTCCGAAAATCTTGCCCGCAAGAGGCATGGATCACACGCCCCGGCCGGGGCACAGGGAGACCCCAATGGCGCTTGACCGCAAGACACCCAACGACCTCGCCGCCTTCTGGATGCCGTTCACCGCGAACCGGCAGTTCAAGGCCGCGCCGCGCCTCTTCGTGGGCGCGAAGGACATGCATTACACCACCCATGACGGCCGCCAGGTTCTGGACGGCACCGCGGGTCTGTGGTGCTGCAACGCCGGCCATTGCCGGCCCAAGATCACCGAGGCGATCCAGAAGCAGGCGGCCGAACTGGATTACGCGCCCGCCTTCCAGATGGGCCACCCGGCCGCCTTCGAGCTGGCCAACCGCGTGATCGACATCGCCCCCGACGGCATGGAGCATGTCTTCTTCACCAACTCGGGGTCGGAATCGGTCGAGACCGCGCTCAAGATCGCGCTGGCCTATCACCGGGCCCGCGGCGAGGGATCGCGCACCCGCCTGATCGGGCGCGAGCGCGGCTATCACGGGGTCAACTTCGGCGGCATCTCAGTCGGCGGCATCGTCACCAACCGCAAGAATTTCGGCACGCTGCTGGCGGGCGTCGACCATCTGCCCCACACCCATCTGCCCGACGAGAACCGCTGGACGCGCGGCCAGCCCGAGCATGGCGCCAACCTGGCCGACGATCTGGAACGCCTGGTGGCGCTGCATGGCGCGGACACGATTGCCGCCGTCATCGTCGAGCCCATCGCCGGCTCGACCGGGGTCATCATGCCGCCCAAGGGCTATCTCGAGAAGCTGCGCGCGATCACCCGCAAGCATGGCATCTTGCTGATCTTCGACGAGGTCATCACCGGCTTCGGGCGCACGGGGGCGGCCTTTGCCTCGCAGTTCTACGGGGTCACGCCCGACATGATGACCACCGCCAAGGGCCTGACCAACGGCGTCATCCCGATGGGCGCGGTGCTGACCACGGCCGAGGTGCACGACGCCTTCATGGACGGCCCCGAGCACATGATCGAGCTGTTCCACGGCTACACCTATTCGGGCAACCCCATCGCCTCGGCGGCCGGGATCGCCACGCTCGACACCTACAAGGAAGAGGGCCTCTTCGAGCGCTGCGCCGAGATCGCGCCCTATTGGGCCGATGCGCTGCACAGCCTCAAGGGCACGCGCCATGTGATCGACATCCGCAACGAGGGGCTGATCGGCGCGATCGAGCTGGAGCCGATCGCGGAGGCGCCGACCAAGCGCGCCTTCTCGGCCTTCCTTGCGGCCTATGAGAAGGGCGTGCTGATCCGCACCACCGGCGACATCATCGCCATGAGCCCGCCGCTGATCATCGAGAAGGACCAGATCGACCAGCTGATCGGCACGGTGCGCGAGGTTCTGGAAAGCCTCGACTGAGGGCGATCCTGCGCAAGGCTATCGGGGGGCGTTCCGGCCGGGGCGCCCCCCTTTTCGTGGCGTGCGGCTCAGCCCATCAGCAGCCGGATCGCCAGCGCCCCCGAGGTCACGACCAGAAGCGGCTTGATGAGGCGCGCGCCCACCTTCATCGCCAGATGCGAGCCCACCCAGGCGCCCGCCACCTGCGCCAGCCCCATCGCCAGCCCCGTGATCCACCAGGGCGCGCCCACCGCGGCAAAGGCCGCAAGCCCGCCGATGTTCGAGGCAAAGTTCAAGAGCTTGGTGTGGGCGGTTGCGCGCAACACGCCGTAACCGGCCAGCAGCACGAAGCCGATCATGTAGAAGGCGCCCGCGCCGGGGCCGATCAACCCGTCGTAAAAGCCCACGAAGGGCGCCACGAACAGCGCGAAGCTGCGCGCGGGGATGCGCTCGGCGCGGTCGGTGTCGTCAAGGCCGGGCTTGAGCGCGAAGAAGGCGGCGATGGCGATCAGCACGAAGGGCAGGGCGCCGCGCAGCGCATCGGTCGGGATGAAGCTGACCAGAAGCGCGCCCAGAAACCCCGCCGCCCCGGTCAGAAGCGCGGTGCCGATCTGGCGGCGCAGATCGACATGGCCGCGGCGCGCATAGCTGGCCGCCGCCGTCGCCGCGCCGAAGGCACCCTGCACCTTGTTGGTCGACAGCGCCTCGAGCGGGCTGGCCCCGGCCAGCATCAGCACCGGCAGCGTGATCAGCCCGCCGCCCCCGGCGATGGCATCGACAAAGCCCGCCCCGAAGGCGGCGGCAATCAGCAGGGCGGCAAGATCGGGGGCGACTTCGAACATGCGGTGGGGGCTTTCGGGCGGGTTTTCGGGCAGGTTTTCGGGCGGTGGACCCGCCTTCATCCGCCGTGTCCGCCGCAAAGTAAAGCCCCGGCGCGGGATGGCCGGCTTGCGGGCCGAGGCGCGCCGCGGCCTGGCCCCCCACGCGCCGCCTGTCGTGGCCCCAGCTGCCGTGGCCGCCGCCCGCCCCGGCGTCAGCCGGTCACGATCTCGTCGCGGCTGTAGCCCTGGATATAGAGCAGCGCGCTCAGATCGCCGTGGTTGATGCGGATGTCGCATTGCGCCGCGACCGAAGGCTTGGCGTGCAGCGCCACCCCCGCGCCGGCCCGGCCCAGCATGCCCAGGTCGTTGGCGCCATCGCCCACGGCCATCACCTCGGCCTCCGAAAGGCCCAGCCGCGCGGTGATCTCCTCGAGCGCGCGGACCTTGGCCTCGCGGCCCAGGATCGGGCGGGCCACATCGCCCGTCAGCCGGCCGTTCTCGGCCAGAAGGACATTGGCGCGGTGCTCGTCAAAGCCCAGATGCGCCGCCACCGCCGCCGAAAACGCCGTGAAGCCGCCCGAGACCAGCGCTGCATAGGCGCCCGCCGCCTTCATCGTGGCGATCAGCGCGCGCCCGCCCGGCGTATAGGTGATGCGGGTGGCCAGCACTTCGGCGATCACGGTTTCGGGCAGGTCGCGCAGAAGGCCCACGCGTTCGATCAGCGCGGCCTCGAAATCCAGCTCGCCATTCATGGCGCGGGCGGTGATGGCCGCGACCTTCTCCCCGATCCCGGCCATCGCGGCCAGCTCGTCGATGCATTCCTGCCCGATCATGGTGCTGTCCATGTCGGCCAGCAGCATCTTGCGGCGCCGGTCTGCTGCGGGCTGGATCACCAGGTCAAAGCCCAGCGCCTGCATGCCCGCCCAGGCATCCTCGAACGTGTCGGGCCGGGTGCCCAGGTCAAATTCGGCGGCGATGCCGGGGGCCAGCCAGCGCGCGTCGCCGCCGCCCCAGGCGTTGCGCAGCGTCTCGACATGGTGGCGTTCCAGATCGGCGCGCGCGGGCGCGGCCAGAAGCGTGGCGACGAACATCGGTTTCCCCCCGGGGCGTGGCTCTCGGCGCCCCCATAGCGCAAAGCCGGGCCAAGGGCCAGAGGATCGCCCCGCGGTCGGGCTGGGCGTTCAGCCGCGGGCGATCTCCTCGGCCAGGATGCGCGCGATCAGATCCACGTCCCCTTCCGAAAAGGTCAGCGGCAGGCGCAGGTCCAGAAGCGTGGCCAGCACCGCATCGGTGCGCGGCAGCGCCTGCGGCGGCAGATAGCGCCACGAGGCATGGGTCGAGGTGAAGCCCTGCGGCACGGGGGCGCCGAACCACTTGAGTTCCACCCCCCGTTCGGCGGCGCGCGCGACCAGCGCGGCGATCCGGTCCCCGCTCCAGCCCGGCAGGCGGAACTGGAAGGACGACCGCACCGGCGCCGCCCGTGCCGCGCTGCGGGCCAGCGCCACGCCCGCCACATCGCGCAGCCCCGCCGCCAGCCGGTCATGCAGCGCGTTCCAGCGGGCCGCGCGCGCGGGCAGGCGCGCCAGTTGCGGGCGCAGGAGCGCCGCGCGCAGGTTGTCCATCCGCCCCGAGACATTGGGCGTTTCAAGCCGCAGATCGGCAAAGGCCTCGGGCGGGGGGGCGGCGCGGTGGCGCGGATACAGCATGTAGCTGCCCGACAGCAGCACCGCGCGCGCCATGATCTGCGGATCGTCGCCCACGATCAGCCCGCCTTCACCGGAATTCATGTGCTTGTAGGTCTGGGTGGAATAGCAGCCCAGCACCCCATGCCGCCCCGAGGCCACGCCCGCGAAGCTGGCCCCCATCGTATGGGCGCAATCCTCGATCACCTGAAGCCCCAGCGCCTGCGCACAGGCCATCAGCGCGCCCATGTCGGCGATATGGCCGCGCATGTGCGACAGCATCAGCACCCGGGCCCCGCTGGCGCGCGCCTTCTGCGCCAGATCGTGAAGGTCGATCACCAGATCCTCGGTGATCTCGACCAGGATG
Organism: Phaeovulum vinaykumarii; assembly: GCF_900156695.1. Classification (GTDB taxonomy): domain Bacteria; phylum Pseudomonadota; class Alphaproteobacteria; order Rhodobacterales; family Rhodobacteraceae; genus Bieblia_A; species Bieblia_A vinaykumarii. The sequence continues at coordinate 233,585 of NZ_FTOM01000003.1, read as the reverse complement.
GGGTGCGCCCCCACCGACACGATCGCGCCCGGCACCGGCGCCAGGGTGAAGGCATTGGTCAGGACCGGCGCGCCCGGCGCGACCCCCAGCGCGCGCAACGCACAGGCCAGCGCATAGCCCCCCGAGGCCACCGCCAGGCAATACCGCGCCCCGGTGAAGGCGGCGAAGTCCTCTTCCAGAAGGGCGGTCTCGCCGGCCTCGCCGGGGGCCAGGTTGTAGCGATGCAGCCGGCCGTGGCGCATGACCTCGAGGGCGGCGGCGATCGCGTCGTCGGGCAGGGGCTCCTGCTGGGTGAAGCTGCCGGTGAAACGGGGGGCAGGTGCTGCGGGGGCGGTCATGGCCGGGTGTCCGGAACCAGCGTCTCGGCCAATTCCGCCAGCCCGTCGTAATGATCGAGCATGGCCTCGGGCGCCAGCCGGGCGATGCCCGCGCCCTCGGGGCCAAAGGCCACCAGCGCGCAGGGAACGCCCGCGGCCTGCGCCGTTCGGCGGTCGGTTTCGGTGTCGCCCAGAAGGAAGCTGCGCCCCAGCTCGCCGCCCGCACGCGCCACGCATTCGGTATAGGCCAGTGGGTCGGGCTTGCGCACGGCCAGCGTGTCGGCCCCGATCAGCGCGCGGAAATGATGCGCCACGCCCAGCTTGTCCAGCAGCACGCGGGCCAGCCCCTCGGGCTTGTTGGTGCACACCGCCTGCACCCAGCCGGCCGCGGCCATCGCCTGAAGGGCCGCTTCCGCGCCTGGATAGAGCCGGGAATGGCGGTCGATGTTGGCGCCGTAATGCTCCAGAAGGCGGGGGTAGTCCTGCTCGATCAGGGGCGCGGCCTCGGCCTCGGACAGCCCGGCGCGCGCGAAGGCCGTGCGCAGCATCGCCCGCCCGCCATGAAAGGCCACCAGCGTATCGCCTTCGTCCAGCCGCACCGCCAGCCCGCGCGCCGCCAGACAGGCATTGGCCGCCGCCAGCAGATCGCCCGAGGTATCGGCCAGCGTGCCGTCGAGGTCGTAGATGATCGTGCGCATGGCGCGCCGCCCTTTCCGTTTGTAACCTGTGGCAAGGTTGCGTGAACGGGCCACCCTTGCGCGGCCACGGCTCATGGGTAAAACGGGTGCGAGCAGAATAAAAGGTGCGATCATGGCCACAGCCCTCATCGTCCTGGCCGCCGGCCAGGGCACGCGGATGAACTCGGACCTGCCCAAGGTCCTTCACCCCCTGGGTGCGGCGCCGCTGGTGGCCCATGCCCTGCGCACCGGCGCGATGCTCGACCCCGAGGCGGTGGTGGTGGTCACCGGCCACGGCGCCGAGGCGGTGGAACGCGCGGTCCGTGACTGGGCGCCCGAGGCGCGCTGTGCGCTCCAGGCCGAGCAGAAGGGCACGGGCCATGCCGTCGCCCAGGCGCTGCCGCTTCTGGAGGGCTTCGAGGGGCGGGTGATCGTCCTTTATGGCGACACGCCCTTCATCCGGCCCGAGACGCTTGAAGACATGCTGGCCGCGCCCGCCGATGTGGTGGTGCTGGGCTTCGAGGCCGAGGATCCGGGCCGCTATGGCCGGCTGATCGAGGGCCCCGAGGGCCTTGCACGCATCGTCGAATGGAAGGACGCGACCGAGGCCGAGCGCGCCGTGACGCTGTGCAATTCCGGCGTGATCGCGGCCGAGGCCGACCTGTTGCGCCGGCTGGTGGGGGCCTTGGGCTGCGACAATGCCGCCGGGGAATACTACCTGACCGACATCGTGGGCCTGGCCCGCGCCGAGGGCGCCCGCGCGGCGGTCGTGCGCTGCCCCGAGGCCGAGACGCTGGGCATCAACACCCGCGCCGAACTGGCCCGTGCCGAGGCGCTGTTCCAGGCCCGCGCGCGCGCGGCCGCGCTTGAGGATGGCGTGACGCTGACCGCCCCCGAGACGGTGTTCTTCGCGCTCGACACGGTGATCGGGCGCGACGCGGTGATCGGGCCGAACGTGGTCTTCGGCCCTGGCGTCACCATCGAATCCGGCGCCGAGATCGCGGCCTTCTGCCATCTGACGGGCTGCCATGTCTCGCGCGGGGCGACGGTGGGCCCCTTTGCGCGGCTGCGGCCGGGGGCGGAACTGGCCGAGGATGTCCATGTCGGCAATTTCGTCGAGATCAAGAACGCGCTTCTCGACGAAGGCGTCAAGGTCGGCCATCTGACCTATCTGGGCGACGCGCAGGTGGGCGCGCGCACCAATATCGGCGCCGGGACCGTGACCTGCAATTACGACGGGGTGATGAAGCACCGCACCGAGATCGGCGCCGACGCCTTCATCGGCTCGGACACGATGCTGGTGGCGCCGGTGCGGGTGGGGGACGGGGCGCTGACCGCCTCGGGCTCGGTCATCACCGAAGAGGTGCCCGCCGGCGCCGTGGCGCTGGCGCGCGCGCGCCAGGTGGTCAAGGCGGGCCTTGCGCCCAAGCTCTTTGCCATGCTGCGCGCCGAAAAGGCCCGCCGTCAGGCGGCCAGGGATCGGGGGGACGCGTAATGTGCGGGATTGTCGGGGTTCTGGGCCATCACGAGGTCGCGCCGCTGCTGGTCGAGGCGCTCAAGCGGCTGGAATATCGCGGTTATGACAGCGCCGGCATCGCCACGGTGAATGCCGGCCGGCTGGACCGGCGCCGGGCGGTGGGCAAGCTGGTCAACCTGTCCGACCTGCTGGTCCACGAGCCCCTGGCGGGCAAGGCCGGGATCGGGCACACCCGCTGGGCCACCCATGGCGCGGCCACCTGCACCAATGCCCATCCCCATCAGGCCGGGCCGGTGGCGGTGGTCCATAACGGCATCATCGAGAATTTCCGCGAATTGCGCGCCGAGCTCGAGGCCGCGGGCCTGCCGCCGCAGACCCAGACCGATACCGAGACCGTGGCGCTGCTGACGCGGCTGCACATGCAGCGCGGCCTGGACGCGCGCGCGGCCGCCCAGGCGACGCTGGCGCGGCTCGAGGGGGCGTTTGCGCTTCTGTTCCTGTTCGAGGGCGAGGACGATCTGATGATCGCGGCGCGGCGCGGCTCGCCGCTGGCGCTGGGCCATGGCGAGGGCGAGATGTTCGTGGGCTCGGACGCGATCGCGCTGGCGCCGCTGACCGACCGCATCACCTATCTCGAGGAAGGCGACCATGCCTTCGTCACCCGCGCGGGCGCGCAGATCTTCGACGCCGCGGGCCGGCCCGTCACCCGCGAGACGCTGCGCATCGAGCTGTCGCAGACCCAGGTGGACAAGGCCGGCTACAAGCATTTCATGGCCAAGGAAATCGCCCAGCAGCCTTCGGTTCTGGGCGATGCGCTGGCCCATTACCTGCCCGAGGACGGGCTGAACCTGCCTGCGGATCTGGACTTCACCGGGGTCGAGCGGCTGACGCTGGTGGCCTGCGGCACCGCGCATTACGCCTGCGCGGTGGCCAAATACTGGTTCGAGGCGCTGGCGGGCCTGCCCTGCGAGATCGACGTGGCTTCGGAATTCCGCTACCGCGCGCCGCCGCTGTCGGAGCGGGGCTGGGCGGTCTTCGTTTCGCAATCGGGCGAAACCGCCGACACGCTGGCCGCGCTGCGCCATGTGAAGGGGCAGGTGGCGCGGACGCTGGCGGTGGTCAACGTGCCCACCTCCTCGATCGCGCGCGAGGCCGATCTGGCGCTGCCGATCCTGGCCGGTGTCGAGGTCGGCGTGGCCTCGACCAAGGCCTTTACCTGCCAGCTTCTGGTTCTGGCGGCTCTGGCGCTCAAGGCCGGGCGCGACCGCGGGCGGCTGGATGACGCGGCCTATGCGGCGCATCTGGAGACGCTTCAGGCGCTGCCGGGGCTGGTCAATCAGGCGCTGGCGCTGGCCCCCGAGATCGAGGCGCTGGCCGCCGAGGTCGCGCGGGCGCAGGACGTGCTGTTCCTGGGGCGCGGGCCGCTCTATCCCCTTGCGCTTGAGGGGGCGTTGAAGCTTAAGGAAATCAGCTATATCCATGCCGAAGGTTATGCATCGGGTGAACTCAAGCACGGGCCGATCGCGCTGATCGATCGCGACGTGCCGGTGGTGGTTCTGGCGCCGCATGACCGGCTGTTCGACAAGACCGTGTCGAACATGCAGGAGGTGATGGCGCGGCAGGGCAAGGTGTTGCTGGTGTCGGACGGGCCGGGCCTGCGTGCGGCCGGTGCGGGCACCTGGGCCAGTTTGCGCCTGCCCGAGGTGGCCGAGCCCTTTGCCCCCATCGTCCATGCGATCCCGGTGCAATTGCTGGCCTATTATACCGCCATCGCCAAGGGCACTGATGTCGATCAGCCGCGCAACCTGGCCAAGTCGGTGACGGTCGAATAACGGGCGGCGGGTCTCAGGTTCGGGTGGCGCTTGCGGTCATCTCGCGCGCCGTGCGGGTGGCGGCATCGAGGCCTGCGCGCAGGGCGTCTTCGAACCCCTGATCGCAGGCCGCGCGCAGGCCCGCCGCAGTGGTGCCGGCATAATCGACATATTCCGCCACCAGCGCCGAGGCCGCCTCGATCTGCCCTTCCAGCAGTCGCGGCGCCGCGCAGACCACCGCCTCGACCGCCTGCCGCGCCGCCGTCTCGGGCACGCCGGCCGCGCGCGCCACATCCAGCATGACCGAAGCCATCAGCGCCGGAAAGGCCGGCCCCGCCCCCGAGAGCGCGGTCATCAGGTCAAGCTGGTCCTCGGCGGGCAGAAGATCGGTGGTGCCGATCGCTTCCAGAAGGCGGCCGACCAGCGCGCAATCCTCGGGCCTTGCGGTCGGTCCCGCGACATAGGGCGTGTAGGAGGCGCCGATCCCCGCGGCGGCATTGGGGATGGCGCGGATCACCCGCGCGCCGGTCGCGGCCTCCAGCGTGTCGGCCGAAACGCCTGCCATGAAGGACAGCACCAGCCGCCCCGGCGCGCGCAGTGCAACCGCAGGCCAGTCGGCCGGCCGCACCGCCAGCACGATCACCGCGCAGGCCGCGGCCATCTCGGCGGCATCGCGCGCCCAATGCACCGACGCATGGCCGAAATAGCCCGTCTCGGGGGGCGCGGAGCGGGTCAGCACCATCAGATCTTCGGGCGCCACGATCCCTTCGGCCAGAAGCGCGCGCCCGAAGGCGCCCCCCATCCAGCCCATGCCGCCCACGATCCCGATCTTCATGACAGATCCCCTTCGAAACGGGCGCGGAAGCGGGCCACCTCGGCGGCCGAGGGCGCGCGCCCGGTATAGATTTCAACGTAATGCGGGATGCGCATCAGCCGCGTGGCCAGCGCCTCGTCGGCCTGCATGGCGATATAGCCGATCTGCACCAGATAGACCGTGCGGGCGCGCACGTCGGCTTCGGCGGGGGCGTGGCCCCAGCCCGTCAGCATCACCCGCAGCGCCCCAAGCCGCGCCGCATCCGCCGCCGCCAGCCGCGCGCGCATCGTTGCATCGCCCAGCGCCCAGCCGCGCACCGCATGTTCAAGCCGCGCATCGAAGGTCTCGGGGCGCAGGAAACAGCCGATGACGTTCAGCATCGCCTCGGTCTCGGTTGCGGCATAGGCGCGGGTGGCCGCGATCAGGGGCGTGGTCGAGCGCGCCTCCCAGCGGTCGGCCAGCGCCGCCAGCAGCGCCTCGCGCGTTTCGAAGAACCAGTAGAAGCTCGACCGCGACAGCTTGAGCCGCCGCGCCAGCGCCTGCACCTTGACCGCGTCGATCCCCTCCTCGACCAGCGCCGCATAGGCCGCGTCGAGCCAGGCCTCGCGCGAGCCGCGCCATCCGGTTGCCGTGCTGTCTTCGGTGCCATCCATGGGCCGGAAAGATAGCCGCGGCCGGGCCGGTCACAAGCAAAATGTCCGGGGTTGAACATGAAATGGACAGGTGTGACCATTTTGCGAGGGAAGGCGCGATTCCCCCCGGAACACGCCCGCAAAGGTCTGCCCCATGTCCCGCGATCCGCTGCTTCAGCCCTTCCGGCTGAAACATCTCGAACTGCGCAACCGCATCGTCATCGCCAGCCACGAACCCGCCAACGATCTCGAGGCGCCCTGGGGCGGCGATCTGGACAACCGGCTGCGCTTCACCTTCGAGATCCTGCGCGAGATCCGGCAGCGCTGCGGGCCCGACTTCATCGTGGGCGTGCGCCCGACGCTGGACGAGGCCCTGCCCGGCGGGCTGGACCCCGACACGGGCCGCGAGATCGCGCGGCGGCTGGCGGCCTCGGGGATGGTCGATTTCCTCAATGTCGTGCGCGGGCATATCGACACGGATCCCGGCCTGACCGAGGTGATCCCGATCCAGGGCATGCCCAGCGCGCCGCATCTCGACTTTGCCGGTGCGATCCGGGCCGAGACCGGGTTGCCCACGCTTCACGCCGCGCGCATCCCCGATCTGGCGACCGCGCGCCATGCGATCCGGTCGGGGGCGCTGGATCTGGTGGGGATGACGCGCGCGCATCTGGCCGATCCGCATCTGGTCGCGCGGCTGATCGCGGGCGAGGAAGACCGGATAAGGCCTTGCGTCGGCGCCAATTATTGCCTTGACCGGATCTATCAGGGGGGCGCGGCCTATTGCATCCACAACCCCGCCACGGGGCGGAGCTGACCGAACCGCACGAGATCGCGCCCGCCCCCCCGCGCGCGCCGGGTGACGGTGATCGGGGCCGGGCCGGGGGGGGCCTTGAGGCCGGGGGGGGCCTTGAGGCCGCGCGGGTGGCCGCCGCGCGCGGTCATGCCGTCACCGTGCTCGAGGCCGCCGGCCAGCCCGGCGGGCAGCTGCGTCTGGCCGCGCGCCAGCCGCGCCGGCGCGAGATGCTGTCGATCATCGACTGGCGGATGGCCGAATGCACCCGCGCGGGCGTCGATGTCCGCTTCAACATCTGGGCCGAGGCCGCGGATGTGCTGGCCACCGCGCCCGATGTCGTGGTCGTGGCCACGGGCGGGATGGCGCAGGGCCTGCCGCTGGCCGAAGGGGCGGATCTGGCCGTCACCGCCTGGGACATCCTGTCGGGCGACGTGCGCCCCGGCACGCGGGTTCTGGTCTGCGGCGATGCGGGCGATCACGCGGGCCTTCAGGCCGCCGATCTGCTGGCCGAGGCCGGGGCGCAGGTCGAGATCGTCACCCCCGACCGCAGCTTTGCCCCCGAGGTGATGGCGATGAACCTCGTGCCTTACGTGCAATCGCTCCAGGCGCGGGGGGCGGTCTTCACCGTCACCTGGCGGCTGGGCGCGATCCGGCGCGCGGGCAATGATCTGTGCGCGCGGCTGGTCAGCGATTACGGCCCCGCGGTGATCGCGCGGACGGTCGATCAGGTGGTGGTCAATCACGGGACCGAACCGCTCGACAATCTCTATTTCGCGCCCAAGCCTCTGTCGCGCAACCTGGGCGCCGTCGATCACGAGAGCCTTGTCGCGGGCCTGCCGCAGGATCTGGAACAGGATCTGGCGCCCAACCCCGAGGGGCGTTTCGCGCTCTACCGGATCGGCGATGCGGTGGCCGCGCGCAACACCCATGCCGCGATCTATGATGCGCTGCGGCTGATGAAGGCGGTCTGAGGGGGCTCTGGCCCCCGGGGCTCGGCCGGCTTATAGCGGGGGGAAGGATCGCAACAAGAGGGGCTGTGATGACCGAGGTCGAGGCATGTCTGGAAGCCCTGCGCGGGCAAGGCACGCAGGCGCGCGCCGAAGCGGCGGCGGCCCAGCACAAGGTGGCACGCCTCTATCTGGGCGTGCCCGTCCCCGAGATCGACGCGCTGGTGGCCGAATGGCGCGCCGCGCACGACATCGACGGGCGCGTGGCGCTGGCGCAGGCGCTGTGGCAGAGCGACATCCACGAGGCCCGGATCGCGGCGGCCAAGCTCTTGACCCAGGCGCGCCTCCGGCCCGATACGGCGGTGTGGGATTGCGTCGCGGGCTGGGTGGATGATTTCGACGCCTGGGCGATTGCCGATCACGCCGCCAAGGCCATTGACCGGCGTCTTCAGGCCGACCCCGGCCGGATCGAGGTCGTTGAGACCTGGCTCGACAGCGCCAACCCCTGGGCGCAGCGCGCGGCGCTGGTGGCGACGCTGCCCTGGACGCGGCAGAACTTTCCCAAGCCCCGGGATCTGGAGATCCGCGACCGCGTTCTGGGCTGGGCTGCGCGTCTGGCCGAGGCGCGCGACCCGCTGCTTCAGCGGGCGGTCGCCTGGTGGCTGCGCGATCTCTCGCGCCACGATCCGGATCGGGTCACGGCCTGGCTGGTCGAACATGGGGACCGGCTCCGGCCCTTTGCCCGGCGCGAGGCGACGCGGCATCTGTCGCCCTCGGGCGGCTGAGCCCGTCGGCCAGGGCGTCCGCCCCGCGCGCAATTCGTGATCCGCCGCGGCTGTGCCGCCCGTTCTGCGCTGAGCCGTTCTGCGTCGCATGGCCGCGCGCCACAATCCTTGCGTGAATTCCGGTTGTCTTGCCGCCCGCATTCAGGGAGGTTTGAAACAAGGTGTGGGTTTCAGATGTTCGATAGTCGTGTTCCGGTGGCGCGCACGGGGGGTCCGCGATGCGGTATTTTCTGGGTCTTTCCGTCCTGGCGGTGATCGCGCTGGAGGTGGGGGCGCGTCTGCTGGGCGCCGTCGATTTCCCGATCTACGACGCAGATAATGTCGTGGGCTATGTGCCCGCCCCCAATCAGTCGGGATCGTTTCTCAACCGCAACGACTGGGTGGTGAATGATCGCGGCATGGGGGTTGCGCAGCCCTGGCAGGATGGGCCCGACGATGTGCTTCTGGTGGGCGACAGCATCGTCTGGTGCGGCAATTCCTACGCGCTTCGGGACCGTCTGGGGCCGCGGGTGCAGGAGGCGCTGGAGGGGGAAGGCAAGACGGTCTGGCCGATCAGCGCCGGCAGCTGGGCCGTGGTGAACGAGGCCAATTGGCTTGAGGCGAACCGCGATGTCCTTGAGGCGGCCGAGACGCTGGTCTTCGTCTTCAACAGCGCCGATTTCGACGCGCCCTCGTCGTGGCAAAGCCCGCTGACCCATCCGCGCGCGCATCCCTTGTCGGCGGTTCTCTATCTGGCGCAGAAGCGTCTGATCCGGCCCGAGGCGGCCCCGACGCCCGCCGATCTACAGGTGCCGAGGCGCGATCCGGTGGCCGCATTGGCCGATGTGGTGGCGGGCTGCGATTGCGACGTGCAGGTCTGGCTTTATCCGACACGCGCGGAATTGGCCGACCCCGATGCGGCGTTCACTGCGCTGGAGGCCGGGTTTGCGCCCTTTGCCGAGGCTCTGGGCGACAGGATCGCGCTCTACCGAGTGGGCCAGATCCCCGGCTGGCGGGCGGCGCTCTATCGTGATCCGATCCACCCCACACCGGAGGGCACGGCGCTTCTGGCCCGGGCCATTGCGGCGGCCCTGCCGCGCGGCGCTCAGCCCTGAGCGGGACGGTCCTTCGGGCGCGGCGCGCGCGGGGGGCATTTGGCGCCTGTGGGCGCGGCTGAGGACGGGGCCGCCTGTGGGGGGGGAGCCCGTCCGCGCGCCATCGAGGCCCGCGGCCGGGCCGCGCCGCCCTTCGGGACGGCGCGGGGCGCGCCTGGTGCGGTTGGGGCAGGTGAAGGGCCCCCGCCTGCGGGGGGCGGGCTCTGGTGGGCGGGGCTCAGGCGGGTTTGGGTGGGCAGGGGCGCGGCGCGCGGCTCAGGCGGCCATGTCGTGGCGCAGGATCGCCGCTTCGGAGCGGGTGAGCGCGCGCCGTGCGGTCGGGCCATAGCCACGCCCGCCAGGATCTTGATCCCGAAGGGTGGCCACCAGGGCGCTGCGATCCTGCGGGGCGATCATCTCGAGCGCGGTGGCGTCGGGGTGGAAGCTTTCGCTTTCGATCCCGTTGGCGCGCAGGATCTGGTGGCGGGCGAACATCAGGTGGACATAATCGACCTCGCGCAGGCCATGGAACACCTGGATCGTGCGGTCGTTGACCAGATCGGCGGCCGCGACCAGCACTTCGGGCGCGTTGAAGAGCGCGCGCGCCGCCTTTCCGCGCAGCACGATCCGGTGGCGCGGCGACACGATCAGATCGGCGTCGGGGCGGGCGGGATCGAGCGCGGCCGCCCTCAGCCGCACCGGACGCAGATGCGGCAGCGCCCGCAGCCGCGCCCCCGACAGCCGCCGGCTGCCGCGCCACAGCACCGGCTGCGGGCCGTCGTCGCAGGTCTCGACCAGATCGCCCGGGGCCAGGGTCTCGACGGGGCGGCGGCCGCGGGGCGTGTCGATCAGCGTGCCGCGGGCAAAGCAGATGACACCGGGCGTCGGGCCGGGGCGCGCGGGCAGATCCAGCCCCGCCGCGCGCTCGACGACCCAGAGCGCGCGGTCGCGCGGCGGCACCGGGCCCGAGAACATCGCCAGGCGGGTGCCGTGTTCGGGCGCCTCGATCACGGTCACGACAAAGGCCATGCGCCCGTCGGTCACGGTGAAGCTGGTGTCCGTTTCGGCAAAGGGCGTGTCGGCGGGGTCGGGAGCGGGCAGCTCGGGCGCGCCCTGGCCGCCCCCCGCCAGCGACAACAGCCGATGCACCGCGCGGGCGGCGCGGGCCCGGCGGGCGCGCTCGCTTTCGGGCCGGGGCAGGCGCAGCACATCGGCGGGGCCGTCGATGCGCAGGGCTTCGCCACGCCAGCGCCATTCAGCGCCGATCTCCAGCGCTGCGGGCGGGGCGCCGCGCAGACCGTCGGTTTCGGTATGCGTCCACGCCACCACGAACGTGCCTGTCAGCCCGGTCATTTCGCCTGTCCTGTCTTCGGGGCCGCGGGGGCCCGATCTGCTCGGGTCGGGCGGGACGTTGCCCGGCCGGTGGCGCCTTGGTGGCACCTTGTGGATAAATCTAGCAAATGCGCAGGGTCTTGCAAAGTCCCGCGGCGGCGGGCGGTGCGGGGCCCCGGAACGCGGTGTGCGGGCGAAGGCCGGGCTCGCGCGAAGGACGGGGCGCCCGCGAAGGACGGGGCGCGCGACGGGGGGCGCGACGGGGGGGCGCGACGGGGGGCGCGACGGGGCGGCGCGGATCACGCCTGCGGGACCGCCCTTCTTTTGGGATGGACAGGCCGGGCCGCTTTGATAGAACGGGCGCGCTCGAAGGGCGCCCTGTCCTGCAAGGGCCCGACGCATGGCCGCGGCCAGGACGGCCGATCCGCTGCCCGTGCGCAGGGCGGCAGATGACACGGGCCCGCCCCGGTCCTGTGGGTCGGGCCGCGCCCGACATGGCACGGGCCGGGTTTCCCGGCGGCGCGGACTTCGGCAGCAATGTCCACGGGCGGGGGGCCCGCGGGCCGGGCCGCTTCCGGTGCCGGCCGTGCCCGTTCCGTCACTTGTCTCGGGTGAAGACCACATGACCAGATCCGTTCCTGCCCTGCCGCCGTGTCCTGCGGTGCCGCTGCGCATGGCGGCGCCTGCGCGCCTGTCCGTCCGCGCGCGGGGATGACGCCGGCCTGCGCGCCCCGGAACGGGCCCCCGCCCGCGGCACACACCGCCCGCAAAGCCCCCGCCCACTGTTCCCATAACCGCCGCGCCCGGCCTTGCCGCCCCGGCGCGCCCCGAAGATGGCTCCGATGACGTCTGAAACGACCCGCCCGATCCCCTCGCTCGATGATCTTGACCTGAGCGCGTTCCACGAGGCCCGGCCGCGCAAGGCGCGCGCGCTGATGATCCAGGGCACCAGCTCGGATGTGGGCAAGTCGCTGCTGGTGGCGGGGCTCTGCCGGGCCTATGCGCGCCGCGGGCTGAAGGTCGCGCCCTTCAAGGCGCAGAACATGTCCAACAATGCCGCCGTCTCGGCCGACAGCGACCTGCCGCCCGCGCCCGGCCCCGATGCGCCGCCCCCCCCGCGCGGCGAGATCGGGCGCGCCCAGGCGCTTCAGGCGCGGGCCTGCGGGCTGCCGGCCTCGATCCACATGAATCCGGTCCTGCTCAAGCCGCAATCGGGCGTGGGCTCGCAGGTGGTGCTGCGCGGCCGGCCGCTGGGCAATTGGCCGGCGCGCGAATATCACCACCTCAAGCCGCATCTGATGCCCGCGGTGCTGGACAGCTTCGCCCGCGTGGCGCGTGACGCCGATCTGGTGCTGGTCGAGGGGGCGGGCGCTGCGACCGAGGTCCATCTGCGCCATTGCGACATCACCAACATGAAGCTGGCGCTGGAGGCCGATCTTCCGGTCGTCCTTCTGACCGACAACGACCGCGGCGGCGCGCTGGCGGCGGTGGTGGGCAGCTGGCTTCTGCACGACGAGGCCGAGCGCGCCCGCGTCAAGGGCTATATCGTCAACAAGTTCCGCGGGCATTTCTCGCTCTATGAACCCGGCTGCAAGGTGATGACGGAACACACCGGCTGGCCGCTTCTGGGGGTGGTGCCGTGGTTCGATGCCGCGGCCCTGCTGCCGGCCGAGGATTCGCTGGCTCTGGCGCGCAACCTTTCGGAGGGCGGGCAGGGGCTGCGCGTTGCGGTCCCGCAACTGGGCCGGATCGCCAATTTCGACGATCTCGATCCGTTGCGCGCCGAACCGGGGGTCGAGCTGATCCTGGTGCGCCCCGGCACCCCGATCCCCGAGGCCGACGTGGTGCTTCTGCCCGGCTCGAAGACCACGCGCGCCGATCTGGAGTCGCTGCGCGCCGAAGGCTGGGATGGCGACATCCGCACCCATCTGCGCCGCGGCGGCCGCGTCGTGGGGATCTGCGCCGGTTTCCAGATGCTGGGCCGTCTGGTCCGCGACCCCGAGGGCATCGAGGGCGAGCCGGGGGTGACGCCGGGCCTCGGCCTTCTGGACATCGAGACCACGATCACGCCCGAGAAACGCCTGACCGAGATCTGCGCGCAGGACAGCCTGTCGGGGACCGAGGTGCGCGGCTACGAGATCCACATGGGCCGCAGCAGCGGCGCGGGGTTGACCCGGCCCTGGCTGATGCTGGACGGCCGCCCCGAGGGCGCGATCTCGGCCGACGGGCATGTGTCGGGCTGCTATGTGCACGGGCTCTTCGGCTCGGACAGCTTCCGCCGGCACTGGCTGTCGGGGCTGGGCGCGGCGGTCTCGGGGCTGGATTACGAGGCCCAGGTCGAGGCCACGCTCGACGCACTTGCCGATCATGTCGAGGCCTCGCTCGATCTCGACGCGCTGCTGGCGCTGGCGCAATGACCTCGGACGCGGGACGCTCGGATCCGGGCCGCTCGGATCTGGGCCGCTCAGGCGCGGGGCCCGCCCGGCGCCTGATGGTGATGGGCACGGGCTCGGATGTCGGCAAGAGCCTGATCGTGGCCGGGCTCTGCCGGGCCTTTGCGCGCCGCGGGCTGAAGGTCGCGCCCTTCAAGGCGCAGAACATGTCCAACAATGCCGCCGTCACCCAGGACGGCGGCGAGATCGGGCGGGCGCAGGCGCTTCAGGCGCGGGCCTGCGGGCTGGCGCCGCTGGTGGACATGAACCCGGTGCTGCTGAAGCCCGAGACCGATGTCGATGCGCAGGTGGTGCTGTCGGGCAAGGTGCTGGGGCGGCATTCGGCGGCGGAATATCAGGCGCTCAAGCCCGGCCTGCGTCCGGCGGTGCGGGCGGCGCTGAACCGGCTGGGGACGGGGCGCGACCTGGTGCTGATCGAGGGCGCGGGCTCGGGGGGCGAACGCTATCTGCGCGCGCAGGACATCTCGAACATGGGGCTGGCCGAAAGCGCCGATCTGCCGGTCGTGCTGCTGGGCGACGAGTCCCGCGGGGGCGTCACGGCGGCGGTGCTGGGCCATCACCTGCTCTGGAGCGCCTCCGAACGCGCCCGTGTCGTGGGCGTTCTGGTCAACAAGTTCCGCGGCGATCCGGCGATCTTTGCCCCCGCCGCGCAGGAGATCGAGGCGGCAACCGGCTGGCCTTTGCTGGGGCTTCTGCGCTGGTCCGAGGCCGCGCGCGCCCTGCCCGAGGAAGACAGCCTTGGCCTGGCCCGCGCCGGGCGGCGCACGGGCGCGCGGCTGCGCATCGTGGTCCCCGAACTGCCGCGGATTGCCAATTTCGACGATCTGGACCCGCTGGCCGCCGAACCGGGGCTTGAGGTGATCTTTGCCCGCCGCGGCGCGCCGCTGCCGCGCGCCGATGTGATCGTGCTGGCGGGCTCCAAGGCCACGCGCGCCGATCTGGCCACGCTGCGCGCCGAAGGCTGGGATATCGACATCCTGGCCCATCACCGGCAGGGCGGGCGGGTGCTGGGCATCTGCGGCGGCTATCAGATGCTGGGGCAGGTCATCGCCGACCCGCAGGGGATCGAGGGCGCGCCGGGGCAGGATGCGGGGCTGGGTCTTCTGAGGGTCGAGACCGTGTTGACGGGCGAGAAGCGTCTCGAACGGATCGCGGCGCGCGACGGGCTGAGCGGCGCCGCGCTCGCGGGCTATGAGATGCACATGGGCCGCACAACGGGCCCCGACCGCGCGCGCCCCTTCCTGCGGCTGGATGGGCGCGATGCGGGCGCGGTCTCGGCCGACGGGCGGGTCGCGGGGTGCTATCTGCACGGGCTTTTCGCGTCGGACGCCTTCCGCGCGGCCTGGCTTGCGCCCCTGGGCGTGGGGGCGCAAACGGCCTTCGAGACGCGGATCGAGACCGCGCTCGACCGGCTGGCCGATGACATCGCCGCCGATCTGGATCTGGACCGGCTCTGGGCGCTGGCCCGCCCGCCCCGGAGCTGAAGGCGCGCCGGGGGCGCCTTGCCGCGGCCCCCCCCCCTTGCCGCCACCCCCCTCACCGCTGCCCCCTTGCAGCCGCGGTCGCCGGCGCCGCCCCGTTCCGGCACGGACGCGCCCGCCAAAGTGGGGGAATGCGCGGCGGGTGGCGGGGGCACGGACGCGCGCGCGCGCGCGCCCCGCGGTCTTCGGATAAGGGGGGGCGGGCGCCGGTGTCAGGCGGCGCCTTCGGGGCGGGGACGGGCGCGCGGCGGATCGGTCTGCGGCTGGCCCTTCCAGACCACGGGATAATCCAGCCATTTCTGGATGAAGTTCCAAGATTGCTGATAGCCGTCATGCGGCAGCGTGCAGGCCGAGCAATCCTTGCGCACCACGCCGTTCGAGCCGGTGAACACCTGATAGGGGCCGGGGCATTCATAGGCGATCAGCGGGCAATAGCAGAACAGGCAGTTGAATTCGCGCTTCACCCCCTCGTGGCAGGGGTGAAAGGGGCATTCGGCATTGGTGAAGCCCTTGAAAGCTTCGTTCTTCGTCAGATCCTTGGGCTCCATGGGCTTCCTCCGCGCCGCTGGCCGAAGGGCGGCGAAGGCGGGCAGGGGGCGCGCCGCGCGCCCCGACCCGGTCTTCGGACCCGTCGTCCGGGGGTGACCGTCATGCCCTGGCAGGTCTCCTGGCTTGCGGGTCAGGGGCCCGCTCCGCCTTCCCGGCCCTTTCGCGGCCAGTGGCAATCGGAGGGGGCCTCGCCGCTCACAGTTGCGGGGGCAGCGCCGGATCTGCACCGGCTTCCCTTTTCACCCCCGCGAACCGGGGGCACCAAAGCTCCCCCAATGTCGTGCAAAGCCCCCGAAGGTCAAGCCCGGCGGCCCGAAATTCCCTCCCCACACACGCTGCCGCGGTCGGGGCTGTCCGGTGGCGGGGGGGGCTGCGGACATGCCAAACGGCGCGCCCCGAGCTTGCGGGACGCGCCGTTCCTTTCGCCTGGTGCACGCGATCGCGCATCGGCGTGCTCACTGGGCCTGATCTGTGGGGGCCCTGATCCACGAGGCCCTGATCCGCGGGGGCCGCTCTCAGCGGTCCCCCTTTCCGCTGACGGGGCTCAGGCCTTGCCGCTGAAGACCGGGAACACGCTCGCATCGCCGTAATCGCGCGCGGTGATCGCCTTGAGCACGTCCATATCGGCGGCCGAGATCTCGAAATCCACCTCGGCATTCGCCTGCATATGCGCCGGATTGCCGGTCTTGGGCAGCGCCAGGCAGTCCAGTTGCAGGATGTAGCGGATGCACAGCTGCGGGATCGACACCCCGTATCTGGCCGCCATCGCGCCGATTTCGGCATTATCGAGGATCTTGCCATGCGCGATGGGCGAATAGGCCTCGACCAGCAGGCCCTTGGACTGGGTGTAGTCGATCAGTTCGAAGGGGGTGTTGCCGATATGGGCCAGCACCTGGTTGATCATCGGCTTGACGGCGGCGTTCTCAAGCAGGTTGTCGAGGTCCGGCACCTGGAAGTTCGACACGCCGATGGCGCGCAGCTTGCCCGCCGCCAGCGCCTCTTCCAGCGCCTTCCACGCCGCCAGATTGCCCTCGAAGAAGCGGTCCTCGACGGCCCATTGGCCCCAGGGCTGCGGGCTGTGGATGATCATCAGGTCGATATAGTCGAGCCCCATCGTCTCCAGCGAGCCCTCGATCGCGGCCTTGGCGCCTTCGTAATCCTTCACCTCGGCGGCCAGCTTGGTCTGCACGAAGATCTCTTCGCGCGGGATCCCGCAGGTGCGCACGCCTTCGCCCACGCCGCGTTCGTTGCCATAGGCCTGCGCGGTGTCGATATGGCGATAGCCGATCTCGACGGCGGCTTTCACGGCCTCAGCGGCCTTGTCATCGTCGATCATCCAGGTGCCCAGCGCGAGCTTGGGGATCGCAACACCATTGGGCAGCGTCATGGTTTCCTTGAGCATGTCTTCGGTCTCCTGTTCCTGCGGCTTTGGCAGGCCGGTTTCGATAGGGCGAAGGGCGCCCGACAGGAAAGGATATAGAGCACCGGGCGCGATGGGATAACCGGGCTGTAATCGCTGGAACTCATGATTGACATTCATCAATCACGCACGCCCCCGGCGGCGATGGCGGCATTTCGGCGGCGCCGGATCGGCCCGGCCCGGAACGCAAAACCCCCGATCCGGAACGCAAAACCCCCGCCGCGCGGCCGGCGCGGCGGGGGCAGGGGATGGGGCGGCATGGCAGGGGCCGCGGGCGGCGGGCTCAGCTGCAGCCCGAGGTGGCGCCGCAGGTGTTGCACTTCATGCAGGTGCCGTTGCGCACCAGCGTGTAGTTGCCGCATTCGCCGCAGGCCTCGCCCTCGTAGCCCTGCATCTTGGCCTTGGCGCGCGCATCCATCGTCACGACCCCCGAGCTGAGCGCGGTGGCCCCGGCCACGGCAACGGCGCTGCCGGCGGTTTCCGGCACCAGCATGTTCAGCGCGCTGACCGGGTCGCCCTGGCTGCCCTGGCCGCCCTGAAGCACCACCAGTTCCTTGGGCAGGCGCTTGCGCAGATAGCCCGAGGACGAGATCTGGCGCAGCACCTCAAGCGATTTCGACGCCGTGCGGTCGGACACTTCGGCCACGTTCGGCCGGCCTTCGCCCTCGCCGCCGCCCAGCTCGTCGAAGCGCGCGCCCTTGGGCGTCACATGCGCCAGGTCGGTGCGGTCGAGATAGCTGACCGCCAGTTCGCGGAACACATAATCAAGGATCGAGGTCGCGTTCTTGATCGAGTCATTGCCCTGCACCACGCCCGAGGGCTCGAACTTGGTGAAGGTGAAGGCATCGACGAATTCCTCGAGCGGCACGCCATATTGCAGGCCCACCGACACCGCGATGGCAAAGTTGTTCATCATCGCCCGGAAGCCCGCGCCTTCCTTGTGCATGTCGATGAAGATCTCGCCCAGGCTGCCATCGGCATATTCGCCGGTGCGCAGATAGACCTTGTGGCCGCCGATGATCGCCTTCTGGGTATAGCCCTTGCGGCGCTCGGGCAGCTTCTCGCGGTGGCTGCGCACGATTTCCTTGACGATGACCTTCTCGACGATCTTCTCGGCCAGCACGGCGGCCTTCTGGGGCGCGGTGCCGGTGGCCAGGATCTCCTCGGCCTCCTCGTCGTCCTCGACCAGCGCCGCGGCCAGAGGCTGGCTCAGCTTCGAGCCGTCGCGGTAAAGCGCGTTGGCCTTGATGCCCAGGCTCCAGCTCAGCTCATAGGCCGATTTGACATCCTCGATCGAGGCGGAATTGGCCATGTTGATGGTCTTGGAGATGGCGCCCGAGATGAAGCTCTGCGCCGCGGCCATCATGCGGATATGCGCCTCGACCGACAGATAGCGCTTGCCGGTCTTGCCGCAGGCATTGGCGCAGTCGAAGACCGGGTAATGTTCGGGCTTGAGGAAGGGCGCACCCTCCAGCGTCATCGTCCCGCAGACATGGTCATTGGCCGCGTCGATCTGGGCGCGCGAATAGCCCAGGTGACGCAGCAGGTCGAAGGTGGGATCGGCCAGCTTCTCGGCCGGGATGCCCAGCGTGCCCGTGCAGAAGTCCTCGCCCAGCGTCCATTGGTTGAAGACGAAGCGGATATCGAAGGCCGAGGGCAGCGCGGCTTCGATCCTGGCGATCTCGGCCGGGCCGAAGCCCTGTGCGCCCAGCGTCGAATGGTTGAGGCCGGGGCAATTGCCCAGCGTGCCGTGACCCACCGCATAAGCCACGATTTCCTCGATCTGGGCGGGGCGATAGCCCAGCGTGGCCAGCGCCGCGGGCACCGAACGGTTGATGATCTTGAAATAGCCGCCGCCGGCCAGCTTCTTGAACTTGACCAGCGCGAAATCGGGCTCGATGCCGGTGGTGTCGCAATCCATCACCAGACCGATCGTGCCGGTGGGCGCGATCACCGAGACCTGCGCGTTGCGGAAACCATGCGCCTCGCCCAGGGTCAGCGCCTCGTCCCAGGCCGAGCGCGCCAGCGCCACCAGACGGTCGTCGGGGCAATGCGCGGCATCGAGCGGGACCGGGGTGACATTCACGCCTTCGTAGGTGTCGCTGTCATGGGCCGCGGCGCGGTGGTTGCGGATCACGCGCAGCATGTGCTGGGCGTTGCGTTCATAGCCGGCAAACGGGCCCAGCTCCTTGGCGATCTCGGCCGAGGTGGCATAGGCGATGCCGGTCATGATCGCGCTCAGCGCACCACACAGCGCCCGGCCCTCGGTGCTGTCATAGCCCATGCCCATGGTCATCAGCAGGCCGCCGATATTGGCATAGCCCAGGCCCAGCGTGCGGAAATCATAGGACCGCTGCGCGATTTCCCTGGACGGGAACTGCGCCATCATCACGCTGATTTCCAGCGTCAGCGTCCACAGCCGGGTGGCGTGGACATAGCCGTCGGCGTCGAATTCGCCGTCGCGCAGGAAGGTCAGCAGGTTCATCGACGCCAGGTTGCAGGCCGTGTCGTCGAGGAACATGTATTCCGAACACGGGTTCGAGCCGCGGATCTGGCCATCCTCGGGGCAGGTGTGCCAGGCGTTGATCGTGTCGTGGAACTGCACGCCCGGATCGGCGCAGGCCCAGGCGGCATGGCCGATCTGTTCCCACAGATCGCGCGCCTTGATGGTCTTGGCCACGCTGCCGTCGGTGCGGCGGATCAGCGCCCAGTCGGCGTCATCGCGCACGGCTTGCAGGAAGGCATCGGTGATGCGCACCGAGTTGTTCGAATTCTGCCCCGAGACCGAGACATAGGCCTCGCTGTCCCAGTCGGTGTCATAGGTCGGGAATTCGATCGCGGAATAGCCCTGGCGGGCGTATTGCAGCACGCGGTTGACATAGGTTTCGGGGATCATCGCCTTCTTGGCGGCGCGGATCGCGGTCTTCAGCGCGGCGTTGCGGGCCGGATCAGTGGCATCCTCGACGGCGCCGTCCCAGCCGCGGATGGCGGCGAAGATCTCGTTGAGCTGGCGCTCGTGCATCTTCGAGCCCGCCACCAGCGAGGCGACCTTCTGTTCCTCGATGACCTTCCAGTTGATGAATTGTTCGATATCGGGGTGGTCGAGATCGCAGATCACCATCTTGGCGGCGCGGCGCGTGGTGCCGCCCGACTTGATGGCGCCGGCCGCGCGGTCGCCGATCTTGAGAAAGCCCATCAGCCCCGAAGACCGCCCGCCGCCCGACAGGCGCTCGCCCTCGCCGCGCAGGTCCGAGAAATTGGTGCCGGTGCCCGAGCCATACTTGAACAGCCGCGCCTCGCGCACCCACAGGTCCATGATGCCGCCGTCGTTGACCAGATCGTCCGAGACCGACTGGATGAAGCAGGCATGCGGCTGGGGATGTTCATAGGCGCTGTCGGACTTGACCAGCTTGCCGGTGCGGTAATCGACGTAATGATGGCCCTGGCTGGGCCCGTCGATGCCATAGGCCCAATGCAGGCCGGTGTTGAACCATTGCGGGCTGTTCGGCGCCGCCATCTGGCGCGCCATCATGTGCCGCATCTCGTCGTAATAGGCGCGGGCGTCGGCTTCGGCGGTGAAATAGCCCCCCTTCCAGCCCCAATAGGTCCAGGCGCCGACCATGCGGTCGAAGACCTGCCGCGCCGAGGTTTCCGAGCCATAGCGATCGGCCTCGGGCAGCGCGGCCAGCGCGGCCTCGTCGGGGACCGAACGCCACAGGAATTCGGGCACGTCCTTTTCGCGCACGCGCTTGAGGCGCGCCGGCACGCCGGCCTTGCGGAAATATTTCTGCGCCAGCACGTCGGCGGCGACCTGGCTCCAGCCCGCGGGCACCTCGACCGCGTCGTTGCGGAACACCACCTTGCCGTCGGGATTGCGGATCTCGGAGGTCGTGACCGAGAATTCCATCCCGCCGTATGCGCCGGTCTCTGCCTGCGTGAACTTGCGTTCGATCTTCATGACTCTGCCCCGTTCTGTGGTGTTCGTTGGCCCCGCGATCGGGCGTTCCGCCCGGCTTGCCGCAAATTCGCACCGACCCGGCGGGCATCTGTCCGCAGACCGCTCCTGCACACCCGGAGCCTTGTCGCCTGAAGGCGGTGAAAACCTGCGGACCCCGTCCCAGATCGTCTTCCCCGCGGGTCTGGCGCTGCTCCGCCGTGGAACCCGAAAGGTTACTACATCTAGTGGTCGCCCTAGCAAGCTTGCACAAATTGGCGCGAAATCTGGCCTCGGGTCAACAGAACTTTAAGCGATTTTGGAGACGATTTTGGGTTGACGGCCCACATCTGGTAGGCGCCTCGATTCCTCCACAGGCAGGGCATGCGCCGCCCGCCGCGCGGGGCAGCGCGATTTTTCCAACTCCCGCACGGGATTGGCCCGAGAAGGTCACCGCTTGGGTGAAGTGATCCACATGGCGCAAAATCTTGTGGGTAACTTCGGGGTGTGGCCGTGATCCCACACTGCCGCGCGCTGCCCGGTGCCGGCCCAGGGCCGAAGCAGGCCGCGGGGGCCCCGGCGCCGAAGGGCCGGGCGAGTCGGCCGTGCCCCGCATCATGTCTTCCCGCGTCATGCCCGCGGCCCGGCGTGTTGGGGCAGGGCGCGCCGCTCCGGGTTCGTGCGGCCGGGTCTCTGCGCTGCGGAAAAATGCGGCGCCTGCACGGGCGGGGCGCCTGTCTCCTGTGCTCCGGTCCCGCGCCGCGACCGATACACGCAACGGTGAGTGCGGGGCTTGTGGACTCGCGCCCGGTTGGGATTACGCTCAGGTCTCGAGAGGGTCTCCCGTCACGATACCAAGCGTTCGACGCGGGGCTGCGTGCAGCGGTCCCCGGCGGTCCCGGCACCGGGGGCGCAGCGCAAGCCGGGTCGGACGGGGCGGCCCCAAATCCCATCGCCGACGCAACCCGATCCGGTGCGCCGACCCGAGTTCCAGACGAGATGACACGCGACCCCTCTGAGACAGCTCCCCCAGTTTCGGCGTCCCCAGTTTCGGGGTCCGCCCCTTCGGGGCCCGCACCTTCGCCCCCCCCTGCATCGGGGCCGGCGGCGTCGGGGGCGCGTCCTGCCGGCCGTGGTCCCCTGCGCAAGGCCGCCGCCGCCCCGGACCCCGGTGCCCCAGCCGCGGAGAAGACAGAGAGACCGATGACGGAGCAGCCCGAAGCCGAATCTGCCGCCCCCCACGACGAATGCTTTCCCATGGATGCGCTGTGCGAGGCCGCGCGCATCCTGACCGGGGCATCCGACCCGATCGCGGCGATGCCCTCGGTGCTCAATGTGCTGTCGTCCTTCATGGGGTTGCAGCTGGGGGCGATGGCGCTGTTGCAGGAAAGCGCGCAAGGCATGGGCGGGGCGGCGCAGGTCAATCCCTATGTCATCGCCGCCACCACCGCCGGATCGACGCCGCGCCCGGCCGGCTGCGGGGCGATCCCGCCCAAGGTCGCGCGGCTGGTGCTGCGCACGGGCGTGGCGCTGGTGTCGCGCAATCTGGTCGACGAATTCGGCGAAGACGCGCTGCCGCCCGGCGCGCCGCATGACCGTTTCGCGCTGCTGGCGGTGCCGATCCGCGATCAGGCGCATTCGCCCTTCGTGCTGGGCGTGCTCTGCGCGCTGCGCGACATCCGCGGCCACGGCGCCGAGCATCTGGACAGCGACCTGCGCGTGATGAACATGATCGCGTCGATCCTCGAGCAGTCGATCCGCTTCCGCCGTCTGGTGGCGCGCGACCGCGACCGGCTGATGCAGGAGGCGCGCGACGCCATCCGTGCCGCCGCCGAGGCCGCCGAGGCCGCCACCCGCGCCGAGGGCGCGCGCGCGCTGGCGCAGCCGATCTCGGGGATCATCGGCCAGTCGCAGGCGATCCATCAGGTGATCGGCCAGATCCGCAAGGTCGCGGCCACCCAGACGCCGGTGCTGTTGCGCGGCGAATCCGGGACCGGCAAGGAATTGTTCGCCCGCGCCGTCCATTCGCTGTCGGACCGCCGCGACAAGCCCTTCATCAAGGTCAACTGCGCCGCGCTCTCGCCCACGCTTCTGGAAAGCGAATTGTTCGGCCACGAGAAGGGCGCCTTCACCGGCGCGGTCTCGCAGCGCAAGGGCCGTTTCGAGATGGCCGACAAGGGCACGCTGTTTCTCGACGAGATCGGCGAGATCGGCCCCGAATTCCAGGCCAAGCTGCTGCGCATCCTCCAGGAGGGCGAATTCGAGCGCGTCGGTGGCCACCAGACCTTGCGCGTGGACGTGCGTCTGGTCACCGCGACGAACCGCAACCTCGAGGAGGCGGTGGCGCAGGGCGCCTTCCGCGCCGACCTCTATTTCCGCATCTGCGTGGTGCCGATCGTGCTGCCGCCGCTGCGCGAGCGCAAGGAGGACATCCCCGTCCTGGCCCAGGCCTTCCTGTCGCGCTTCAACGAGAAGAACGACATGGCCAAGGAGCTGTCGCCCGAGGCGCTGTCGACCCTGGCGGCCTGCAATTTCCCCGGCAACGTGCGCGAGCTGGAAAACTGCATCGCACGGGTGGCGGCGCTGTCGCCCGGCCAGGTGATCGGCTCGGACGATCTGGCCTGTCATCAGGACCATTGCCTGTCGGCGGATCTGTGGCGGTTGCAGACGGCGGACCGCTTCCCCGTGGGCGGGCTGGCCTCGAACCACCAGATCCCGCTGCCGGTGCTGGCGCGCAGGCCCCCGCCGGGTGCGCCGGCCTATGGCGATGTCTATGCCGCCAGCCGCGCGCCCGCGCCGCATGAGCCGCCGGGCGGCTATGCCGGGGCGCAGGGCTATGCCGGTGCACCGGGGTATGCCGGGGGCGATGCGCGCGCGCCGATGTCGCCCCAGCATGGCGCGGTTCAGCATCCGGGGGGACAACATGGCGGGGCGCAACATCCGGGGGCGCAACCTCTCCGACTGCACTCGCATGCCGGCCAGCATGGCGTCCCGCCGCAAGCGCCGGGCTATCCGCCCGCGGGGGGCGGGGCGGCGCAGGCCGGCTATCCCGCCGCGTGTGCGGGGGGCGGCTATCCGCAGGGCTATGGCGCGCCGGGGGGCGCCGCCGTCCCGCCCGCGGGATATGGCCAGCCGCCGCAGCCCGGTTACCCCGCTCCACCGAATGCCCCACAGAATGTCCCGCCGCCCGCGCAGGATGGCCCCGCCGACGAGGAGGACGAGCGCACCCGCCTCATCGACGCGATGCAGCGCGCGGGCTGGGTGCAGGCCAAGGCCGCGCGTCTGCTGGGACTGACCCCGCGCCAGATCGGCTATGCGCTGAAAAAGCACAATATCCGCATCGAGAAATTCTGAGCCCGCGCGCGCGATTCCAGACCCGCGCCTGGTTCCAGACCCGCGCGCGGAATAACCCCGCGCGCGGTTGCGCCGTGCGAGCGCGCGGGGGGAGCGCGCCGTGGGGTTGCGCCGTGGGGCCGCAGCATGCGTCCGGGCAGGGCCATGCAACGCGGGCGGCACATCCCGCCCGCCCCGCAGAGGCCATGTAAAAAGGGGCGGGAAATCCCGCCCCCTTGTCCGTCTTGCCCCTGCCGCGCGACCGCGCCGCCGAAGGGGTCATTCCCATTCGATCGTGCCCGGCGGCTTCGAGGTGATGTCATAGGTCACCCGGTTGATGCCCTTGACTTCGTTGATGATCCGCGTCGCGGTCTCGCCCAGGAAATCGTGGCTGAAGGGGTAGTAATCCGCCGTCATCCCGTCGACGCTGGTCACCGCGCGCAGGGCGCAGGCGTAATCATAGGTGCGCCCGTCGCCCATCACGCCCACGGTGCGCACCGGCAAGATGGCCACGAAGGCCTGCCAGATCTCATCGTAAAGGCCGTGCTTGCGGATCTGGTCGATATAGACCGCATCGGCCTTGCGCAGGATCTCGAGCTTCTCGCGGGTGATCTCGCCGGGGCAGCGGATCGCCAGACCCGGACCGGGGAAGGGGTGGCGGCCGATGAAGCTTTCGGGCAGGCCCAGTTCGCGGCCCAGCGCGCGCACCTCGTCCTTGAACAGCTCGCGCAGCGGTTCGACCAGCTTCAGCCCCATCTTCTCGGGCAGCCCGCCCACGTTGTGGTGGCTCTTGATCGTGACCGACGGCCCGCCCGAGAACGACACGCTTTCGATCACGTCGGGATAGAGCGTGCCCTGGGCCAGGAATTCGGCGCCCTCGATCTTGTTGGCCTCGCGCTGGAAGACGTCGATGAACAATTTGCCGATGGTCTTGCGCTTGACCTCGGGGTCCGAGACCCCCTCGAGCGCGCCGATGAAGAGGTCGGCCTCCTCGGCGTGGATCAGCGGGATGTTGTAATGGTCGCGGAACATCGAGACCACCTCGTCGGCCTCGTTGAGCCGCATCAGCCCGTGATCGACGAAGACGCAGGTGAGCTGGTCGCCGATGGCCTCGTGGATCAGCACCGCCGCGACCGAACTGTCGACGCCGCCCGACAGCCCGCAGATCACCTGCTTGTCGCCGACCTGGGCGCGGATCTTGGCAATCGCGTCGTCCTTGTAGGAGGCCATCGTCCAGTCGCCGGTGAAGCCCGCCAGACGCACGAAATTCTCGTAGAGTTTCGCGCCGCGCGGGGTGTGGTGCACCTCGGGGTGGAACTGCACGGCATAGAAGTTGCGCGAGACATCGGCGGTGATGGCAAAGGGCGCACCGGGCGAGGTGCCATAGACCTCGAAGCCCGGCGCGATGCGGCTGACGTGGTCGCCGTGGCTCATCCAGACCTGTTCACGGCCCTCTGCAAACCAGCCCTCCAGAAGCGGCAGGCGCGTGTCGGTGGGGGTGACGAAGGCGCGGCCGAATTCGGCGGTGTGGCTCTGGCCGGCCTCGATCAGGCCGCCGAGATCCTGCATCATCACCTGCTGTCCGTAGCAGATGCCCAGGATCGGCACGCCCAGCGTGTAGGCGGATTTCGGCGGGCGGGGCGAGCCTTCGCGGGTGACCGAATCCGGGCCGCCCGAGAAGATGATGGCTTGGGGGGCGAAATCGGCCAGGAAGGCGTCGGTGACCTTCTGGTAGGGGTGGATTTCGCAATAGACCTTCAGTTCGCGCAGGCGCCGGGCGATGAGCTGGGTCACCTGCGAGCCGAAGTCGATGATGAGAAGGCGCTGATGCTGGGTCATGCGCTCCCATAGGCCCGCGCCCCTTCGGATGCAAGGGTCGCGTGCGTCTGCGGGGGCGCGCGTGCGGGTCGGGCGCGGTGCGGCGCGGGAATGTCAGGCGGGCGCGCGGTCGCTGCGTCCGCGCGCCTTGATCAGGATGCGGGCCACCTCGCGCATGCGCAGGCGTGCTGCGCGCCGCGCCGCGCTGTCGGGCAGGCGCGCGTCCAGAACCGCCTCCAGTTGCACGCGGGCTTCGTCCTGGCTTACGCCGTCAAGGCTCAGCCCGCAGCGCAGCCAGATCCCGTCGATGGCCGTGGTCATCAGATCCGACATCAGCGCGGCATCCTCGCGGGGGAGAAGCCGGCGCAAGGGGCCCATCAGGTTCGACCGCATGCGCGCATAGATCACCGTCTGGATGCGCTGATAGGCCGGCACATGCGGCACGCCCGCACAGAGCGCGATCCAGGCATGGGCGACCTCGGGGCGGAACGAGGTCGGCGAGAGATTGGTCTCGATCACCGCATAGATCCGTTCAAGCGGGCTGCGGGCCTCGCCCAGCAGAAGCACCGCCTCGCGCAGCAATTCGGCATTGGCATGGCGCAGCGCGGCGGCCAGAAGGGCCTCCTTGGTCTTGAAGTAATGCAGCACATTCGCCTTCGAGGCGCCGGCTTCCTCGGCGACGCGGGCCAGCGACGTGCCCTGGTTTCCGTGCCGCATCAGCGCACGATAGGCCGCGGCCGCATATTCCGCGCGTCGGATCTCGGAAATGTCCCTGCGCCCCATGCCGATGCCCCCCTGTTGCGCGCGCCTGCCCCTTGGCCCGGCGGCCCTTTCGCAAATTAGATTGACTGCACGATCAATCCATTCAGGGATCCAATTGATCAATCTATCGGTTCATAAATTGACCGAAAGGATCATATTCGCCATGGAACCGCGTCTTGCCACGGCCGACGCGATCGCCCTTTGTGCAGCCCTTCCGGCCTGGGCTGATTGCTCCATGGTCCGCATGGCCGAACCGGGCTGGACCGATCTGGCGCTGACCTCGGCGGTCACGCAGGGTCTTCTCGAGGGGATGGGCCATCAGACGCGGGTCGATATCCTGGGGATCCCGGTGATCTACGAATCGATGAAGCGGGGCGATCTCGATGCCTTCATGGGGTATTGGGATCCGGCGATGGAGACCTATTTCAACGCCTACCGCGACAGCGGCGCGATCGAGACCATCCATGTCAATCTGGAAGGGGCCAAGTTCACCTGGGCTGTTCCCGCCTATGTCCATGAGGCCGGGGTGACGTCCTTTGCCGATCTGGCCGCGCATGCCGACCGGTTCGAGCGCACGCTTTACGGCATCGAGCCGGGCTCGAACGAGATCATGCTGGATATCGTCGCCCGCAATGCCTTCGGGCTGGGCGATTGGGAGGTGCGGGAAAGCTCGGAACAGGGGATGCTGGCCCAGCTTGCCCGCGAGGAACGGCGCGGCAACTGGATGGTGTTCCTGGCCTGGGCGCCGCATCCGATGAACACCCATTTCGAGATCCGCTATCTGGAAGGTGGCGATGATTATTACGGCCCCGATTTCGGCGGGGCGACGGTCTCGACCCAGGTGCGCAAGGGTTATGTCGAGGAATGTCCCCAGGTGGGCAAGTTGCTGAACCAGTTGACATTCGATGTCGCGCTCGCGAGCGAGGGCATGGGCTATATCCTCGACGAGGATCCGAGCCCAAGGGACGCCGCGCGCCGTCTGATCGCGCGCCACCCCGAGCGTCTGGAGGGCTGGCTTTCGGGGGGGCGCACGACCGACGGTGGCGATACGCTGCCGGCGGTGAAGGCGGATCTGGGTCTTTGAGCCCCGCCCGCAGCCCGGCGGCGGACCGGTTCGCGGATCTGGACGGGGTCCGGATCTGCTACCGCGCGGACGGGCCGTCCGACGCGCCCGCGGTGTTTCTGATCGCGGGGCTGGGGATGCAGCTGATCGAATGGCCCCCGGCGCTGGTCGCAGGGCTTGCCGCGCGCTTCCGGGTGATCCGCCCGGACAATCGGGATGCGGGGCTTTCGGGGCGCCTGGGCGGCCCGTTCGCCCGGATCCCGCCGGGCTTTTCCTGGGCGGGCAGTGCGCGCGGGCTGGCCGCCTATGACCTGACGCAGATGGCGCGGGACATTCTGGCCCTGGCCGATCATCTGGCTATCGGGCGCTTTGCCTGCGTCGGTTTCTCGATGGGGGGGATGATCGCGCAGTGGCTTGCGGTTCTGGCGCCCGCGCGGGTGACGCGGTTCGTGTCGCTGTCGAGCACCGGGGGCGCGGGCGCGCTCACCGCCGATGACCGATCCTTGCGGCTGATGGAGCGGTTCTTCCTGCCGTTTCCATCCGAGACCGCGGCGATTGCGGCCGTTCTGGACAGCAATGCACATTTCTCGCTGGGGCTGATCCCGAAGGGGGGTGCGGAGAACCACGCGCTGGCCGCGGCGCTGGTCCGCCGCGGGGCGGATGAGGGCGGCTATCTGCGCCAGGCGCTGGCCTTCACCACCGCGCCGCCGTGGGGGGAGGCGCTGGCGGCCCGGGCGACGCCGGCGCTGTTCGTGCATGGCGACAGCGATCCCTGCATCAGCCCGCGGTCCGCCCAGCTTCTGGCCGCGCGCATGCCGCGCGCGCGGTTCCAGGGCCTTGCGGGGCTGGGGCATTGGATGGATGCCCGCACCTGCCAGCACTGCCTTGCGTTTCTGCCCCTCCCTCGCGTGGCGCGCCGTCGACCGCAGGGCTGACGCGCCGAGCGCCGCGGCGGCCGGGGTGGGGGCCGGGGTGGGGGCCGGGGTGGGGGGGGGGGGGGGGGGTGGTCATCCGTCTTCCCAGACAAGCCGGTCGAGGCACCAGCTGGCCAGGCGATAGAGAGCGACGGTCGAAATCGCCAACACCGCCAGGCAGGCAAACATCAGGTCGGTCTTGGCACGACCATTTGCCAGAAGCATCAGATAGCCCAGGCCGCGCGAGGCCCCGACCCATTCGCCGATCACCGCGCCTATGGGGGCGTAGACAAAGGCCATTTTCACCCCCACCGCCAGGGAAGGCAGCGCATGCGGGATGCGCAGCCGCAGCAGCGCCTGCGCGGGGCGGGCATTCATCACCGTGCTCAGGTCGCTCAGCCCCGGCGGCATGCGGGTCAGCCCGTCGTGAAAGGCGCTGAGCACCGGAAAGAAGATGATCAGCGCCGCCATCAGCACCTTGGAGACCATCCCATAGCCGGCCCACAGCGTCAGGATCGGCGCGAGGGCAAAGACCGGCACGGCCTGCGTCAGCACCAGCATTGGCATGATCACGGAACCGAGCCGTTCCGAGCGCGCCAGCATGATGGCGGCCAGCGCACCGATCACGATGCCGAGGCTCAGCCCCAGAAGCACTTCGCTCAGCGTGACGCCTGCGTGTTCGATCAGAAGCGAGCGGTTCTCCCATCCGACATGCGCCACGCGCGCCGGAGACGGCAGGATGAAAGGCGGCGGCGCGGCCAGCCAGACCACGCCTTGCCAGAGCCCGAGACCCAGCGCCGCCGCGATCAGGGCAGGGGGAACCCGGATCATCGCTGCCCCCGCAGGATCGCCATCAGCCCCGCCTGTGCCGCGACGCAGTCGGGCGCAAAGGCGTCGCGCGGCGTTCTGGCCGGGGGCACTGGGTAAAGATGCGCGCCCGCGGCGGTCAGAACCACGATCTGATGCCCCAGCCGGACCGCCTCGGCCGGATCATGCGTCACCAGAAGCACCGTCTTGCCCGCAAGGCTTTCGGCGGCAAGCTCCTGCATGGCCGCGCGCGTTTGCGCATCAAGCGCCGAGAAGGGCTCGTCCAGAAAGGCGATCGGGCGATCTTCG
This sequence comes from Phaeovulum vinaykumarii, assembly GCF_900156695.1. GTDB lineage: Bacteria > Pseudomonadota > Alphaproteobacteria > Rhodobacterales > Rhodobacteraceae > Bieblia_A > Bieblia_A vinaykumarii. The sequence continues at coordinate 204,084 of NZ_FTOM01000003.1, read as the reverse complement.
AGCAAGGTGCGCGCCAGGGCCACGCGCTGGCGCATCCCGCCCGACAGCGCGCGCGGCCGCGCCTGCAGATGCGCGCCAAGGCCGATGCGGCACAGCAGCGCGCGCGCCCGCGGCAGATCGGGGGCCTCGCCGCGCAGCCGCGCGCCCAGCACCGCGTTTTCCAGCACCGAAAGCCAGGGCAGCAACAGGTCGGTCTGCGCCATGAAACTGGCGCGCCCGGAGACCGGCTTGCCGTCCGAGGTGGCGATCTCGCCCACAAAGCGGCCCGCGCATGCGAGCCCCGCCACCAGCCGCATCAGCGTGGTCTTGCCGATGCCCGAGGGGCCCAGAAGGCAGGTCCATTCCCCGGCGCCGATCCGCAGCGCGACCGGGGCGAAGAGCGCGCGCCCCGCCACCGCGTGATGGCCGCAAATCGTGATCGCGGGGGCCGTGCTCATGGCGCGGTCACGTCGATGGCGATCTCGGAGGCCGGGGTCGTGGCGGGGATCAGCCCGGCTTCGTGCAAGAACCGTTCATAGGCGTCATAGCGCCCGGCATCCAGCGCCGCGGGCCGCAGGGCAAAGCGCGGCAGCGTGTCGGCCCATGCGCGGCGGTTCAGCGTGTCGTCCAGTTCGGGCGCGGCGGCGGCGAACAGCGCCCAGCTTTCCTCGGGGTGGTTGACGATGAACTGCGTGGCCTTTTCGGTCGCGCCCAGAAAGCGGCGGATGCTGTCACGGTCCATGCGGTCGGGATTGGCAACATAGATCAGCTCGTCATAGGGCGGCAGGCCTTCTTCCTCGACGTTGAAACACCGGCCCGGCACGCCTTCGATTGCCATCTGGGTCAGCTCGAAATTGCGAAAGGCGCCGATCACCGCATCGACCTGACCCGCCATCAGCGCAGGTGACAAAGACCAGTTGACGTTGACCATCTCGACTGCATCGGGCGCAAGGCCATGGGTGGCAAGGATCTGCGCCACCACCGCCTCTTCGATGCCGCCGACCGAAAAGCCGACCTTGCGGCCCCGAAGATCGGCGGGCGTGTGGACCGGGCCGTCCTGCCGCACCAGCAGGCAATTCAGGGGCGTGGCAATCAGCGTGCCGACGCGGCGCAGCGGCAGGCCCTCGTGACGCTGAAGGTGCAGTTGCGGCTGGTAGGAGATCGCCAGATCGGCCTTTCCGGCGGCCACCATCTTGGGCGGGTCGGCAGGGTCGGCCGGGGCGATCACCTCGACCGTCAGCCCGGCCTCGGTGAAATAGCCCTTTTGCTGCGCGATGATGACCGGGCCGTGGTCGGGATTGACGAACCAGTCAAGCACCAGCGTCAGCTTGTCCTGTGCCATGGCGGGCAGTGCGGTCCAGATCAGCAAGGTTGCGGTGAGAAGGGGTTTCATGGGCGTGCTCCTTGGGAGAATGGCTCTGGTTGCGGTGTGGCGGGCGGGCAGGTCACGTGTCGGGGGATGTCCTGTCCCGACGCGCAGAAGGCATGCCGGGGCGATGGCAGGCGGGGGGGGGGGGGGGGGCCGCGGCCCGCACCAGATCGGCGGCGATGCGGATCGCACCGCCAGTGCCGATGATGGGGGGTGCGCGGGCAAGTCTGTCAGAAGGTCTTCGGTCATCGTGCTCTCGCGCCGCGCGGGAAAGACGGTGCGCGCAGATCGAACGACCGAACGCAGACTGACCGTGCTCTCCCTCCGCCGGCATTATCCGGTTCAGGTTCAAAGGGTGCTTCTCAGCCTTTCGGCGCCCCTGGCGAGACCGACCCTATCCGGCCCGCACCGGAAGGTCAAAGCGATTGCGCACGGCCGCGGCGCTCAGGAGAAACGGCACCACAAGCCGCCCAGGGGCGGAGGCGTCAGATGCAAGATGTTGGAGGGAGAGGCTGGTGTGTGGTGGGTGATGAGAGATTCGAACTCCCGACATCCTCGGTGTAAACGAGGCGCTCTGACCAGCTGAGCTAATCACCCCCGGCGCGGTGGCATGGCCATAGCGCTCCGCTGGCGGCCCGTCAATCCGGGGCCAGGCGCGCGGGCCGCGGTTTCAGGGTGCTGCGGTTTCAGGGCCCTTCGGGGGCGGGGTCGTTCGGGGGCTGGGCGTCGGGGCGGATGCGTTCGGGGCGGGGGCTCGCGGGACAGGGTCGCGGGACAGGCAGGAGGAGAGGGGCCGGCTCAGGGCAGGGCGGGGAAATCCGCGCGCCGGTGGGCCTGGGTCAGCGCGCGCAGCGCGGGCGGCGCAAGCACCTCGACCGCATCGCCCCATTGATAGAGATGCCAGGCCATCTCCAGATGCCCGGCGGCGCAGAAGCGCACGACCAGCGATCCGTCGGCCTGATCGGTCATTTCCTGCGCCGGGTGAAAGATGAATTCGCGGGCCACCGCCGCGGCCTCGGGCGCGAACCGCCAGACCACCGGGCCGAACTCGGCCTCGTCGAAATAGGAACCGAAGGCGCGCGCGGCATGCGCGCTCAGGTCAAAGTCGGGGTCGCGCTGGAAGGAGGAGGCGCGCAATTGCGCCTCCACGATCCGGTCGAGCCGAAAGCTCTGCATCCGCCCGCTTCCGCCGACCTCGCGCGCGATCAGATAGCGCCGGGTGCCCAGAAGCAGGCCGTGCGGCTCGATCAGCCGCGGCCGCGGCGCGTCGTCCTGCGCCCCCTGATAGCCGATCGACAGCTGATGCGGGCCCTTCAGCGCCTGGGCGATCACGCGCAGCAGATCGGGGCGCGGGCGCAGGCGGGGGCCGGGCCGCGAGGCAAAACCATGGGCTTCGAGCACCGCCTCGGCGTCGGCCTCGACCCGGCGCGCCATGGCCCCCGGCATCGCCGCCAGAAGCCGGTCGCGCAAGGCTTCCAGCGCGCGCTGCTCGACCGCGGCGCCTTCGCGTGCGGCCCGCCGGATGGCGATCTCGAGCGCGGACAGCTCGCTGTCGCGCACGCCCTGCGCCAGCATCAGCCGGGCGTCGCGCGCGTCGATCTTCCAATATTTGCGGCGGCTGTCGTCGGTGCGGGTGCGGCAATGGGGAAAGGCGGTCTCCAGCGCGCGGGTCATGCGCTGCGCAGTGCGCCGGTCGACGCCGAAGCTGGTCTCGATGTCGCTGAGCGAGACACCCTCATAGGTCGCGCTGGCCATTTCGGCCAGGCGCAGCAGGTCAGTGGCCTTGGCAAAGGACATGGAGGCCCCATCCGTGACAGGTTCTGACACGATGATGGCACAGAGGGCGCACCGGCGCGAGCCAGGAAATGCGCGCCGGGAAACGCGCGCCGGGAAAGGGGCCGTGACGCCCCCGCCGCGGTCGTTTTGGGCGGGGGCGGAAGGCGTGCGCGTTCAGGCGGCGTCGAGCGCCGCGACGATGGCGCCGAAATCGGCGGCCTTGAGGCTGGCGCCGCCGACCAGCGCCCCGTCCACGTTCGACACGGCAAAGATCTCGGTCGCGTTCGAGGGCTTGACCGACCCGCCATAGAGCAGCCGCATCCCCGTGCCTTCGGCGCCGAAGCGCGCCTCGAGGCGGGCGCGCATGAAATCGTGCACCTCGGCGATCTGCTCGAGCGTGGGCGTGCGCCCGGTGCCGATGGCCCAGACGGGTTCATAGGCGATGACGGTGGTGGCGGCCGTGGCGCCCTCGGGCAGCGAGCCGTCGAGCTGCGCGCCGATCACCGCCAGCGTCTCTCCTGCGTCGCGCTGGGCCTCGGTCTCGCCGACGCAGACGATGGCGATCAGACCCGCATCCCAGGCGGCCTGGGTCTTGGCCGCGACCTGGGCGTCGGTCTCGCCGTGATCGGCGCGGCGCTCGGAATGGCCCAGGATGACGTGGCTGGCGCCCGCTTCGACCAGCATGGCCGCGGCGATGTCGCCCGTATGCGCGCCCGAGGTCTTGGCGTGGCAATCCTGCCCGCCCACCTGCACCGGCGTTCCGGCGGCCACCTCGGCCATCGGCGCGATCAGCGTCGCCGGCGGGCACAGCAGAACCTCGCAGCCCGGCGCGGGATGCGCCCCGGCCAGGGCCGTGACCTCGGCCAGCGCGGCGCGCGCGCCATTCATCTTCCAGTTTCCGGCAGCAAGCTTGCGGCGCATGAAATGACCTCCCCTTTTTCTGGTTCGGGGGTTCTTCTATGCGCAACCCGGCCTCTGCGCCAAGCGCAAATGGCCGCGCAATCGGGCGCGCTGCCCGACTTTCATGCGCCGGGCGAACGGATCAGGCCGGGTCCGAGAACTTGATCGATTCGCCGCAGCCGCAGGCTTCGACCACGTTGGGGTTGTCGAAACGGAAGCCCGATTCGACCACGCCGATCGCGTAATCAATGCGCGTGCCGAACAGGAACATCTGCGCCATGGGCGCGATCAGCACCCGCGCGCCGTCCTGTTCGACCGCGGCATCCATCGGGTCGACCTCGGCCTCGGTGACCACCTCGAGGGTGTATTCCATGCCCGCGCAGCCGCCCTTCTTGAGGCCCAGGCGCAGGGCATGGGCGTTCTCGCGCTCCATCAGGCGGCGGATCTCCGCGGCGGCGGCGGGGGTCAGGGTGACGGGCTGGCTCATCGGATCGGCCCTTACATGAAGCCCAGTTCGAGGCGGGCCTCGTCGGACATCATCTCCATGCCCCATTCGGGTTCGAAGGTCAGGTCCACGTCGACCGCGCTCACGCCCGCGACACCGGCCACGGCATCCTGCACCCAGCCGGGCATCTCGCCGGCGACGGGGCAGCCCGGCGCGGTCAGCGTCATGACGATGGCGACCTTGCCCGCGTCCGAGATCTCGATCGTGTAGATCAGGCCCAGGTCGTAGACATTGACCGGGATCTCGGGGTCGAAGACGGTCTTGCAGGCCTCGACCACCTGCTCGTAGAGCGGATGGTCGGTCGAGGACGGGCGGATCATGGGGGCACCGGGAAAGCTGTCGGTTTCGGCGGCGGAAGAAGTCTGTGCGGTCATCGGACCCTCGCGTCAATTGCTGACTGAATATATAGGGAATGTGGCCGCCGGGTAAAGTCACAACGCGGAGCGTGGGGGCAGGGCAGAGCAAGGGGGAAGGGCAGGGTGTGGGGCAGGCTGCGCCCTGCCCCGGCAAGGGCGCGCCTCCCCGAAGCACCGCGGGAACCGCCCCGCCAGGGGCCAAGTGTGGCAGGAACCGCAGCATCCGTGTCGGCGTGAAATTCCCGAGAGCCTGAACATATCAGGTGGGCGCCAGATAACGAGACCAGGATCCCGCCAGAGCCAGCCCCCTCGGAAAGCTTATCGGCCACCGGAATAGGGCCGCGCACGAGAAGAGCAGAAACCTGCCACGAGATCAGATAGTGCGCGTCCGGACCGTCGGCAAGGGGGGCGGATGCCGACCTGCGCCCAGGGGGGGCAGCCCCCCCCCGGTCGTGTGGGGGAAGGTTCCGACCTCCGGCCGGGGGGCAGGTTCCGACCTCCGGTCGTGCGGGAGGCACGGGTTCGGGTCCGCGGCCCAGAGGGGGGGCGCGCATCTTGCGGGCGGGCGCGGGCCGGGGCAATCTGGGCCGATGTTGCCCGCCTCCGGCCCCGCCGCCGCCGTCCCCCTTGATCCCGCCCGCATGAGCCCCGGCCAGCGCATTGCCCGCGGCGTCTGCCGGGAACTGGCCGCGCGCGGTCTGGCCTGCCTGACCGAAATGGTGCCCGCGCCGGGGCTGCGGGTCGATGTCATGGCGCTGGGGCCCAGGGGCGAGATCTGGATCGTCGAATGCAAATCCTCGCGCGCGGATTTCACCGCCGATCACAAATGGCGCGGATATCTGGCCTGGTGCGACCGCTTCCTGTGGGCGGTGCCGCCCGATTTCCCGCGCGAGATCCTGCCCGAGGGGGCCGGGCTGATGCTGACCGATGCCCATGGCGCCGAGCTTCTGTCCGAGGGGCCGCGCGATCCGCTGGCCCCGGCGCGTCGCCGCGCGCTGAGCCTGAATTTTGCCCGCACCGCCGCGCAACGGCTGCACCTTCTGCGCGATCCCGGCGGATCGTGAGTCGGGCACCTGTTTCCACCCGGCGCAGGCTTTCCTTGACGGCAGCCGCGGGCTAGGAAGAGAGACCGGCCCCGATTTCGGCCCCCTTTCCCGGCGGGGGTATGGCGCGCTGGCGAAGGACGTGACGGGAACAGGAAAGGTCAGGAATGCTACGTCTGGACTCGCATGCGATCGGAGTGGGGCGGGGGTCGCTGATGCTCTTTTCCGACTATCAGGACGGCGGGGCGATGTGGACGGGCGAGGGCCCGCGCGAGCTGCGCCGGGTCGTGGAATTCGACGAGGCCTTCATCGACCCGCCGGTGGTGCAGGTGTCGCTTTCGATGTGGGACATCGACCAGAAACACAACGGCCGCATGGATATCTCGTCCGAGATGGTCACCCGCGAGGGATTCGTGATCGTCTTCAAGACCTGGGGCGATACGCGCGTGGCGCGGGTGCGGGCCGATTGGCTGGCCATCGGCGCGATCCGTCACGAAGACGATTGGGTGATCGAATGAGCGCGCCGACGCGGATGGAGGGCGTGCAGATGGGCGTATCGCAGGCGCCGTCGGGCGGCGCGTCGCGCCGCGGGCTTTTGTGCGGCGCGGCGGCGCTTCTGGCGCTGGCGGGATGCGGCGGCGGGCGGCGCAGATCCGCGCCCGTGTCCGGCGGCCGTTCCGGCCGGCCCGAGATCGACGCGCTGATTTCCCGCCACGCGCGGCACTATGGCGTTCCCGAAAGCCTGGTGCATCGCGTGGTCAAGCGCGAGAGCGGCTATAACCCCGCGGCGCGCAACGGCCGGTATGTGGGGCTGATGCAGCTCGATCCGCAGACGGCGCGCACGATGGGCTATCGCGGTCCGGTCGAGGGGCTGTTCGATGCCGACACCAACCTGCGCTATGGCGTTAAATATCTGCGCGGTGCCTGGCTGGTGGCGGGGGGCGATCATGACGCCGCCGACCGCTGGTATCAGCGCGGCTATTACTACGAGGCCAAGCGCCTGGGATTGCTGCGCGAAACCGGCCTGCGCAGCTAGGGCTGCGCCGGGGCGGCGGGCGCAGCTAGGGCCGCGCCGGGGCGGCGGGCCCTGTTTCGCCATTTCGGTCATTAGAGGTTGCGAATTTCGCGCCTTGCGGGTATGAAGGTTGGGCAAAGCTTCTTCCTTCGACCTTCTGTCTCCTTCCGGCTTCAGTTGATCTTATGACGACACTGAGCCAGGCCGCTGCGTCTTGTGGGCGGCACCCAGACAGGAGACATCACGATGGCCAATGGCACCGTGAAATGGTTCAATTCCACCAAAGGTTTCGGCTTCATCGCCCCCGAGCATGGCTCGCGCGACGTGTTCGTGCACATCTCGGCGGTCGAACGCGCCGGTCTGCATCAGATCGCCGACGGTCAGGCCGTGACCTTTGACGTCGAGCGTGGGCGCGACGGGCGTGAATCGGCGACGAACCTCGCCCTTGCGTAAGACGCGGGGATCCCGCGCAGACGGATGACGAACAAGAAGGCGGGCCCCGGTGACGGGTGCCCGCCTTTTCCTTTGGTCAGAGCGCGCTTCGCCCCAACGCACCGCCCCAACACCGCGCCGCTACGGGCGTTGGGGCGGGGGCGGGCCTTCGGTGCGCCGGTCGCGGGCCGTCCTGCTCAGGCCTTCTTGACGAATTGCGTCAGGATGATGATGCGCTGGCCCTCGACCCGGCCCTCGATCTGGCCCTCGTTGTCGGGCACCAGCGAGATGTTGCGCACCGCCGTGCCGCGCTTGGCGGTGAAGCCCGCGCCCTTGACCGGCAGATCCTTGATCAGCGTCACCGTATCGCCCGCCGCCAGCACCGCGCCGTTGCTGTCGCGGTGCACGATCTCGGGGGCGGTGGTCAGGCCCGCCTCGGCCCAGTCCTGCACCTCGGGTTCCAGATAGGCGATATCCAGCAGATCGCGCGCCCAGGCGTCTTCGGGCAGCGCCTTGAGAATGCGCCAGGCCAGCACCTGCACCGCCGGGTCGGGGCTCCAGATCGCGTCGTTCAGGCAATGCCAATGCGGGTCGGATTGCGGCCCCTCGGTCACGCCGGTCAGGCAGGTCGGGCACAGCGCGACGGTCTCCTCGCGCGGGTGAACGGGGACGGGCCGGGCCTCGGCGGCAGAGCAGAGGGCGCATTCGGTCATGGGGATCTCCTGTCGTCGGGCTGCCCCCCCCCGATAGGTGTTCCGCGCGCGCCTGTCCATGCGCGCCTTGGTCTCGGGGGCGCGCATGCGGCGGGCGTCGCCCGCGCCGGGGGGGCAAGGGACGCCCGAGCGCAGGCGGATCAGACGTCGAGGTCTTCGACGAAGCGCGCGTTCGCCTGGATGTATTCGAAGCGCAGTTCGGGCTTCTTGCCCATCAGCCGTTCGACCAGATCGCCGGTCTCGCCCTGCTCGTCCTCGTCGATCGACACGCGGATCAGCTTGCGCGTGGCCGGGTTCATCGTGGTCTCGCGCAGATCCTTGGCGTCCATCTCGCCCAAGCCCTTGAAGCGCTGCACCTCGATCTTGCCCTTGCCGCCCAGCCCCTTTTCCATCCAGCGCGTCTTCTCGGCGTCATCCGAGACATAGAGCCGGCGCGCGCCCTGCGTCAGCCGATAGAGCGGCGGGCAGGCCAGATAGAGATGCCCGCGGTCGATCAGCGGCCGCATCTGGGTGAAGAAGAAGGTCATCAGCAAGGACGCGATATGCGCGCCGTCCACATCGGCGTCGGTCATGATGATGATCTTTTCATAGCGCAGATCATCGACGTTGAAACGCGTGCCCATGCCGACCCCCAGCGCCTGGCACAGGTCGTTGATCTCGGCGTTGCTGCCCAGCTTCGAGGAGGCCGCGCCCAGCACGTTCAGGATCTTGCCCCGCAGCGGCAGAAGCGCTTGCGTCGCGCGTTCGCGCGCCATCTTGGCCGAGCCGCCCGCGCTGTCGCCCTCGACGATGAACAGCTCGGTCCCCTCGCGGTTCGAGGCCGAGCAATCGACCAGCTTGCCCGGCAGGCGCAGCTTCTTGGTGGCCGACTTGCGCGCGGTTTCCTTCTCGGCGCGGCGGCGCAGGCGTTCCTCGGCGCGCAGCACCAGGAAATCCAGGATCGCCCCGGCGGATTTGGTGTCGGTGGCCAGCCAGGTGTCGAAATGGTCGCGCACCGCGCCCTCGACCAGCCGCGCGGCATCGGTCGTGGCCAGCCGGTCCTTGGTCTGGCCGACGAATTCGGGCTCGCGGATGAAGCACGACACCAGCGCCGAGCCGCCGGCCACCAGATCCTCGCGGGTGATCTGGGCGGCCTTGCGGTTGCCGATGCGCTCGCCGTGGGCGCGGATGCCCTTGAGGATCGCGGCCCAGAAGCCGGCCTCGTGGGTGCCGCCCTCGGGGGTGGGCACGGTGTTGCAATAGGACTGGATGAAGCCGTCGCGCGCGGGCGTCCAGTTGATCGCCCATTCGACCGAGCCCGGCACGCCGAATTTCTCGGGGAAGCCGACCTTGCCGGCGAAGGGGCGCTCGGCATAGGTGGTAGCGCCCTCGAGCACCTCGGACAGGTAATCGGCAAGCCCGCCGGGGAAGTGGAAGGTGGCCTCGAGCGGGGTGTCGCCGTCCTCGATCTCGGATTTCCAGCGGATCTCGACGCCCGAGAACAGATAGGCCTTGGAACGCACCATCTTGAGAAGCCGCGCCGGCCGGAAGCGGTGATGGCCGAAGATCTGTTCGTCGGCATGGAAGGTGACGGTGGTGCCGCGGCGGTTGGGGGCGGCGCCGACCTTCTGGACCGGGCCCTGCGGCACCCCGCGCGAGAAGCGCTGTTCGTAAAGCTCGCGGTTGCGCGCGACCTGCACCACCATGCTGTCGGAGAGCGCATTGACCACCGAGGCGCCGACGCCATGCAACCCCCCCGAGGTGGCATAGGCATCGCCCGAGAACTTGCCGCCCGCATGCAGCGTGCACAAGATCACCTCGAGCGCGGACTTGTCGGGAAACTTGGGGTGCGGGTCCACCGGGATGCCGCGGCCGTTGTCGCGCACGGTGACGGAATGATCCGCGGCCAGCTCGACCTCGATGCGGCTGGCATGGCCCGCGACGGCCTCGTCCATGGCGTTGTCGAGGATCTCGGCCACCATGTGATGCAGCGCGCGTTCGTCGGTGCCGCCGATATACATGCCCGGCCGCTTGCGCACCGGCTCGAGCCCCTCGAGCACCTCGATCGAGGAGGCGTCATAGCCGGTGGAGGCATCCGACAGAAGGTCACTCGGCATGGCGGGCCTTTCGCTGCGCGTTGGTCTTGGGGCCGCGGTCTCGTGGGGTCGCGGTCGTTCAGGGCCGGTGTCTTGTGCTGGCTTGCCCCGCAGATACCGCATCTTGGCGGGGCAGGGCAACCGTCCGGGCGCGCGCCGGGCGGGCGGCGCACGGGGGGCGGATCACCGGGGATGGATCACGGGGGGCAGGGTCACGGGGGGCAGGGTCACGGGGGGCAGGGTCACGCGGTTCAGGTTCATGGCGGGCGGGTCACTCGGGTTCGGCCAGCCGCATTTCCCACATGCGCGCGAAGGCCGGCCGGGCGTGACAGGCTGCAAGCCAGCGCGACACCGCCGGATAGGGCGCCAGCGCCGGCCCGTGCGCCTGGGCATAGCGCACCATCTCCGACAGGTTGATGTCGGCCACGGTGAAGCGCTCGCCCATCAGCCAGTCGCGGGTGGACAGATGCGACTCGAGCACCCGCAGCGGCCGTTCCAGCGCCGCCATCGCGCGGTCGATCCGGGCTGCGCCCTCAGGGGTGGCGTGGCTGTCGTCGCGGTAGGCAAACGAGATCTCGAGCGCCGGCCCCTCGATCGCGGTGGCGCCGTAAAGGCTCCATTGCGCGGCCAGCGCGTCTTCCTGCGGGGTCTCGGGGGCCAAGGGCCCGCCGAAGCGGCGCGCAAGATAGAGATTGATCGCCAGCGATTCCGTCAGCGTGAAGTCCCCGTCCTGCATCACCGGGACCGCGCCCTGGGGCGAGATGTCCAGAAACGCCGGGCTGCGGGTGTTCAGCGGCGCATCGGGCGCCAGGGGATCGGGCAGGCGATAGGCCTGGATCACCGGGACCAGCTGCCATTCGGCGCCCAGTTCCTCGAGCAGCCAGATGTTGCGCGTGGCCCGCGACCGGGCGACGCCAAGGATGCGGATCATGTGCTTCTCCCTCGGGGCGTTGTCGGTTTTGCAACATTTGCGTGACAGGGCTTGATGCGCGTCAACGCGTCTTGCGGCAGAATGTCCCATTCTGGGCGCATGTTGAAGGAGAAACCGATGGACGACCTGCCCCCCGCCGCCCCGCTTGGTTCTGCTGCGCCGCTTGCCGATGCTGTCCCGCTGGAAGAGGCCGCGCCCGTGGCCGATGCCACGCCCCTGCTCGAGGCCACGCCCTTGGCCGATGCCGCCCCCCTGGCCGATCCGGCCGCAGAGGCCCCCGCCCCCGCGGGGGAGGACGAAAGCGTGGGGCCGCGCGCCTTTCCCAAGGTGCCCAGGGACAAGCACGGCTTCGAGGCGCGCCGCCATCCCTATACCCGCCGCATGGGGCGCGTGGTCTACGAGGCCGAGAAGGCGCGCCTGCAATCGGAACTGCTGAAGGTGCAGCGCTGGGCGCAGGATACGGGGCAGAAATTCGTGATCCTGTTCGAAGGGCGCGACGCCGCCGGCAAGGGCGGCACGATCAAGCGCTTCATGGAGCATCTCAACCCCCGCTTCGCGCGTGTCGTCGCGCTCAACAAGCCCTCGGATGTCGAGCGCGGGCAATGGTTCTTCCAGCGCTACATCGAGCACCTGCCCACCGCCGGCGAGATGGTCTTCTATGACCGCTCCTGGTACAATCGCGCGGGCGTCGAGCGGGTGATGGGCTTCTGCTCGCCCACCGATTACCTGGAATTCATGCGCCAGACCCCCGAGCTGGAACGGATGTTCGTGCGCTCGGGCGTGCGGCTCTACAAATACTGGTTCTCGGTGTCACGCGCCGAACAGCGCCGCCGCTTCAAGGCCCGCGAGACCGACCCGCTCAAGCGCTGGAAACTGTCGCCCATCGACCTGGCCAGTCTGGATAAATGGGACGATTACACCGAGGCCAAGGAGGCGATGTTCTTCTATACCGACACCGCCGACGCGCCCTGGGTGATCGTGAAATCCGACGACAAGAAGCGCGCCCGCATCAATTGCATGCGCCATTTCCTGTCGACGATCGACTATCCCGACAAGGATCCCGAGATCGCCCAGGCCCCCGACCCGCTGATCGTGGGGCACGCAAGCCATGTCGTGCACAATTCCCAGCATATCCTGGGCACGGCCCTTCACCCCGGCCAGCGCCGCGCCCGTCCGGCATCCTGAGCCGGCCGCGCCGCCCCCTTGGCCGATCCCTGCGCGCCCCTTGCCGGGGGCGCCTTCGGCCCCTAGCTCTGTCTCGGGCAGGGATAAGGGGATTGCCATGTGGGACAAGCGCTTCGCCGGAGAGGATTATTTCTACGGCAAGGCCCCCGCGGCCTTTGTCGCGCGTAACGCGGGGCGCATTGCGCCGGGCGGGCGGGTGCTGAGCCTGGCCGAGGGCGAGGGGCGCAACGCCGTCCATCTGGCGGGGCTGGGCCTTGAGGTGCATGCGCTCGAGCGGTCGCCCGTGGCGCGGGCCAAGGCGCGCAAGCTGGCACAGGAATGCGGTGTGACGATCGCCCTCGAGGATGCGGATCTGACCGCCCATGACTGGCCCGAGGCCGCCTTCGACGCGGTGCTGGGCATCTTCATCCAGTTTTCCGCCCCCGATGACGGCGCGCGCATCCTGGCCGGCGCGGGCCGTGCGGTGCGTTCGGGCGGGCTGGTGCTGCTGCATGGTTTTGCGCGCCGGCAGGTCGATTACGGCACCGGCGGGCCGCCCGATGTCGCCAAGCTGTGGGATCTGGATCTGCTGCGCGCGGCCTTTCCCGGCTGGGCGGTCGAGGTCGCCGAGGATTACGACGCCGATCTGGGCGAGGGCCGCGGCCATGACGGCCGCGCGGCGTTGATCGATTTCGTGGCCCGCAAGCCCTGATCCGCGCGGGCCGATTTGCGCGGGCAGGGCGCGCGCGCCCTGATGGTGCGTCATGGCGCCCTTGCGGGGTGTTCGCAACGCTTGCCGCGGGGCTGGGGCGGGCTTAAGGCTCGGCCATGAGCACGCTTCCTGATCCTCTTGCCGGGCCGCGGACCCGGCCTGTGTCCTTCGCGGCGCATCTGCGCGCCACGATGGTGCTGGGCCTGCCCCTGATGGGCAGCCAGCTGGCGCAGATGTCGCTGCATGTCACCGACACGATCATGCTGGGCTGGTACGGGGTTGCGGAACTGGCCGCGGTGGTTCTGGGCGCGGCCATGCTCTTTGCGCTTTTCGTGCTGGGCTCGGGCTTCGGGGTGGCGGTGCTGGGGCGCGTGGCCGCGGCGCTGGGCCGTGAAGACGACACCCAGGTGCGCCGCGATGTGCGCATGGGGCTGTGGCTGTCGGCGATCTATGGCCTTCTGACCATGCCGGTGATGTGGTTTTCCGGCCCGATCCTGGTTGCCTGGGGGCAGGAACCGCGGATCGCCGAGCTGGCGCAGGACTATCTGCGCATTGCCGGCTGGGGCATGGTGCCTGCGCTCTTCATCATGGTGCTCAAGAGCTATCTGTCGGCCAACGAGCGCACGCAGATGGTGATGTGGGTCACGCTGGGGGGCGTTGTCGTCAACATCGCGCTGAACTGGGCGCTGATCTTCGGCCATTGGGGTGCGCCCGAACTGGGGCTGCGGGGGGCGGCCATTTCGTCGGTGGTGGTGCAGGCAACCGGGGCGTTGGCGCTGGCGCTCTATGCCGCCTGGCTGCCGGCGCTGCGCCGCTTTGCGCTATTTTCACGCTTCTGGCGCCCCGACCGTGAAGGCATGGCGATGCTGTTCCGGCTGGGGGTGCCGATCGGGATCACCGGTCTGGCCGAGGGTTTCATGTTCCAGGCCGCGGCGCTGATGATGGGCTGGATCGGCACGATCGAGCTGGCCGCGCATGGCATCGCGCTCGAGATCACGGCGATGGGCTTCATGTTGCACATGGGCTTGTCGGCGGCGGCCACGGTGCGGGTGGGGCGTGCCGACGGGCGGGGCGACGCGCGCGGGGTGATCGACGCAAGCCTGGCCGCCATCGTGCTGAGCCTTGCGCTCTGTGTCGTGCTGATCGGGATGCTGCTTTTGGTGCCGGGCTTCCTGGTGGGGCTGTTTCTGGACCTGTCGGCGCCCGAAAGCCCCGCGATTGTCGCCTTTGGCGTCAAGCTTCTGGTCGTGGCGGCGGCGTTTCAGGTCTTTGACGCGATGCAGGTCGTGGGGTTGGGCCTCTTGCGCGGGGTGCAGGACACCAACCGCCCGATGTGGCTGGCCACCTTTTCCTATTGGCTGGTGGGGATCCCCGCCAGCTATCTGCTGGCCTTTCCGCTGGGGCTGGGGGGCGTGGGTCTCTGGGTGGGGCTGGTGCTGGGGCTGGCGGCGGCCTCGGTGCTGCTGATGTGGCGCTTCTGGCGCCCCCGCCTGACTGTCCCCGCCTGACATTCGCGTCCGAAAGCGCCCCCCGAAAGTGCCTCCTGATCCCCGCCGTCTGACGGTCGGACACCCTACATATGGCCCTTTGGCGGCTTTTGTCGGCAAATTGTCGGGTTCGTCACATTTCCAGCACAGGCATGCCTTCCGGACCGCTTGGATTTAAAGCCATGAAATAAAACGATATTATAACTTCATTCAGACTTGGCACGCCCCTTGCTGAACAGGGTTTCGAGACCGGCGCGTCCGCGCTTCTCCCCAAACACGGACCCTGCAGCTTGAGGAATACATCATGGGCAAACTGAGACAGATCGCCTTCTACGGCAAAGGTGGCATCGGCAAGTCGACCACCTCGCAAAACACCCTGGCCGCTCTGGTCGAGATGGATCAGAAGATCCTGATCGTCGGCTGCGACCCCAAGGCGGACTCGACTCGTCTGATCCTGAACACCAAGCTTCAGGACACCGTGCTGCACCTGGCCGCCGAAGCCGGCTCGGTTGAAGATCTCGAGCTCGAAGACGTGATGAAGGTCGGCTACAAGGGCATCAAATGCACCGAAGCCGGTGGCCCGGAGCCGGGCGTCGGCTGCGCCGGCCGCGGCGTCATCACCGCCATCAACTTCCTGGAAGAAAACGGCGCCTATGACGACGTGGACTACGTGTCCTACGACGTTCTGGGCGACGTTGTGTGCGGCGGCTTCGCCATGCCGATCCGCGAGAACAAGGCCCAGGAAATCTACATCGTCATGTCGGGCGAGATGATGGCGCTCTATGCCGCCAACAACATCGCCAAGGGCATCCTGAAATATGCCAACTCGGGCGGTGTGCGTCTGGGCGGCCTGATCTGCAACGAGCGCAAGACCGATCGCGAGCTGGAGCTGGCCGAGGCGCTGGCCGAGAAGCTGGGCTGCAAGATGATCCACTTCGTGCCGCGCGACAATATCGTGCAACACGCCGAGCTGCGCCGCGAGACGGTCATCCAGTATGACCCGAACAGCAAGCAGGCCAACGAATACCGCGAGCTGGCCCGCAAGATCCACGAGAACTCGGGCAAGGGCGTCATCCCGACCCCGATCACCATGGAAGAGCTGGAGCAGATGCTGCTCGACTTCGGCATCATGCAATCCGAAGAGGACCGCCTGGCCGCCATCGCTGCCGCGGAATCCTGAGTTTCGAGGGCTGGCGCGCCGATCGCGCGCGCCAGCCGCCGCTTCCCCGATCGCTATCTCTCCCCGAAGGAGCCCTCGATGGCCAAAGACCTCAATGACGCCGATCAGAATGCCAAGCTGATCGAAGAAGTCCTGTCCGCCTATCCCGCGAAAGCCGCCAAGCGGCGCGCCCGCCACCTGAACGTGGCCCAGCCCGCCGAGGAAGGGGACACCGAGATCGTGTCGAAATGCGACACGGTGAAATCCAACATCAAGTCGCTGCCCGGCGTCATGACCATTCGCGGCTGCGCCTATGCCGGCTCGAAAGGCGTGGTCTGGGGCCCGGTCAAGGACATGGTCCACATCTCCCACGGTCCGGTGGGCTGCGGCCATTACTCGTGGTCGCAACGTCGCAACTACTACACCGGCACCACCGGCGTGGACAGCTTCGTGACGATGCAATTCACCTCGGACTTCCAGGAAAAGGACATCGTCTTCGGCGGTGACAAGAAGCTCGAGAAGATCATGGACGAGATCGCCGAGCTGTTCCCGCTCTCGAAAGGCGTCACCGTCCAGTCGGAATGCCCGATCGGCCTGATCGGCGACGACATCGAAGCCGTGGCCAAGAAGAAGAAGGCCGACATCGGCAAGACCATCGTGCCGGTTCGCTGCGAGGGCTTCCGCGGTGTGTCGCAGTCGCTGGGCCACCACATCGCCAACGACTGCATCCGTGACTGGGTGCTCGAGGCCGAAGGCGGCGAGGGCAAGAACCACGAGCCCGGCCCCTATGACGTGAACATCATCGGCGACTACAACATCGGTGGTGACGCCTGGTCGAGCCGCATCCTGCTTGAGGAAATCGGCCTCAACGTCATCGCGCAATGGTCGGGCGATGCCACCCTCTCGGAGATCGAACGCGCCCCGAAAGCCCGGCTGAACCTGATCCACTGCTACCGCTCGATGAACTACATCTGCCGCCACATGGAAGAGAAACACGGCGTGGCGTGGATGGAATACAACTTCTTCGGGCCGAGCCAGATCGCCGCCAGCCTGCGCGCCATCGCCGCCAAGTTCGACCAGACGATCCAGGACAATGCCGAGAAGGTCATCGCCAAGTATCAGCCGCTCGTCGATGCGGTGAAGGCGAAATACATGCCGCGTCTCGAAGGCAAGAAGGTCATGCTCTACGTCGGCGGCCTGCGCCCCCGTCACGTCGTGACCGCCTATCACGATCTGGGCATGGAAATCTGCGGCACCGGCTACGAATTCGCCCACGGCGACGACTACAAGCGCACCGGCGAATACATCAAGGAAGGCACGCTGATCTACGATGACGTGACCGGCTACGAGCTGGAGAAGTTCATCGAGAACATCCGTCCCGACCTGGTGGGCTCGGGCATCAAGGAAAAATACCCGACGCAGAAAATGGGTATTCCCTTCCGTCAGATGCACAGCTGGGACTACTCGGGCCCCTACCACGGCTATGACGGCTTCGCCATCTTCGCGCGCGACATGGATCTTGCGATCAACAACCCGGTCTGGGGTCTGTTCGACGCGCCCTGGAAAAAGTCGGCCTGATCACCGGCTTTTCGGGGGGGTGGCCTGCCCCTCGGGTTCGCCCCCCCGATCCCTCCCTTCCTCACGATACTTCTTGCGGCGCGTCTCGGAATGCGGACGGCCAGCGAAAGGAAACGAAGATGCCTCAATCGGCTGACAAGGTGCTCGACCACGCGGAACTGTTCCGGGAACCCGAGTACAAGGAAATGCTCGACAACAAGCGCGCGAAATTCGAGTGCGGCCATCCCTCGAACATGGTCACCGAGATCGCGGATTGGACCAAGTCGTGGGAATACCGCGAGAAGAACCTGGCGCGCGAAGCCCTGACGGTGAACCCCGCCAAGGCCTGCCAACCGCTGGGCGCCGTCTTCGCCGCGGCCGGCTATGAAGGCACGCTGAGCTTCGTGCACGGTTCGCAAGGCTGCGTGGCCTATTACCGCTCGCACCTGGCGCGCCACTTCAAGGAGCCGTCCTCGGCGGTGTCCTCGTCGATGACCGAAGACGCGGCCGTGTTTGGCGGCCTGAGCAACCTGGTCGACGGCCTGGCCAACGCCTATGCGCTCTATTCGCCCAAGATGATCGCCGTCTCGACCACCTGCATGGCCGAGGTCATCGGGGATGACCTCAACTCGTTCATCATCAAGGCCAAGGAAAAGGAAAGCGTGCCGGAAGACTTCCCGGTGCCCTTCGCCCACACCCCGGCCTTCGTCGGCAGCCATGTCGACGGCTACGACAACATGCAAAAGGGCATCCTGTCGAACTTCTGGAAAGGCGCCGAGCGCACGCCGGGCGAAGGCATCAACATCATTCCGGGCTTTGACGGCTTTGCGGTCGGCAACATCCGCGAACTCAAGCGCATGCTGGGCCTGATGGGCGTCGAAGCCACCATCCTGTCGGATGTGTCGGACGTCTACGACACCCCCTCGGACGGTGAATTCCGCATGTATGCGGGCGGCACCACGATCGACGAGATCAAGGAAGGCCTGAACGCCAGGACCACGATCTCGATGCAGGAATATTGCTCGAAGAAAACCCTCGAGTTCTGCGAGGAAGTCGGTCAGGAAACCGCCTCCTTCAACTACCCGCTGGGCGTGAAGGGCACCGACGAGTTCCTGATGAAGATCGCCGAGGTTGCCGGCGTCGAGATCCCGGAATCGCTGCGTCTCGAGCGTGGCCGCCTGGTCGACGCGCTGGCCGACAGCCAAGCCTATCTGCACGGCAAGACCTACGCCATCTACGGTGACCCGGACTTCGTGCTGGCCATGGCGCAATTCGTCATGGAAATGGGCGGCGAGCCCAAGCACTGCCTGGCCACCAACGGCTCCAAAGCCTGGGCCAAGAAGACGGAAGAGCTGCTGGCGTCGTCGCCCTTCGGGCAGGGCTGCCAGGTCTGGGCCGGCAAGGATCTGTGGCACCTGCGCTCGATCCTGGCGACCGAGCCGGCGGATATGCTGATCGGCAACAGCTACGGCAAGTATCTGGAAAAGGATCTGGGGATCCCGCTGATCCGCCTGAACTTCCCGATCTTCGACCGTCACCACCACCACCGCTTCCCGATCTTCGGCTATCAGGGCGCGATCTCGGTCGTGGTCAAGATCCTCGACACGATCTTCGACAAGCTCGACACCGAGGCAGACATCTCCTTCGACCTCACCCGCTGAGGACGTCGGCGGCCGGCCCCACAGCGGGGCCGGCCTTCTCAATTTCCATCAAGGCTTGAGGGGGCCACGATGAGCGAAGCGTTGAAAAATCAGGTCGCGGCGGTTCTGAACGAACCGGCCTGCGCCACGAACCGGTCCAAGGACGATGCCGCCCGCAAGAAGGGCTGCACCAAGCAGCTGACGCCCGGTGCCGCGGCGGGGGGCTGTGCCTTCGACGGGGCCATGATCGCGCTTCAGCCCGTCACCGATGTGGCCCATCTGGTCCATGCGCCGCTGGCCTGCTGGGGCAACGGCTATGACAACCGCGGCTCGGCCTCGTCGGGTTCGGATCTCTACCGCACCGGCTTCACCACCGACCTGAGCGAGCTGGAAATCGTGATGGGGCAGGGCGAGAAGAAGCTCTTCCGTGCCATCCGCGAAGTCATCGAACAGCAATCCCCCGCCGCCGTCTTCGTCTATTCGACCTGCACCACCGCCCTTGTGGGCGACGATATCGTGCCGGTCTGCAAGGCCGCCGCGGAACGTTTCGGCACCCCCGTGATCCCGATCGACGTGCCCGGCTATGTCGGCTCGAAGAACCTGGGCAACAAGCTCGCGGGCGAGGCGCTCTTCAAATATGTCGTCGGCACGATGGAGCCCGAGGTCTCGACGCCCTACGACATCAACATCATCGGCGATTTCAACCTGTCGGGCGAATTGTGGCAGGTCAAGCCGCTCCTCGACAAGCTGGGCATCCGCATCCTGGGCTCGGTCGCGGGCGACGCGCGCTATGCGCAGATCGCCAAGATGCACCGCGCCCGCGTGACCATGCTGGTCTGCTCGAAGGCGCTGATCAACATGGCGCGCCGTCTTGAGGAAACCTATGGCATCCCGTTCTTCGAGGGCTCGTTCTACGGCATCTCGGACACCTCCGCGGCGATCCGCACGCTGTGCGCGATGCTGGTCGAGCGCGGCGCGCCGGCCGATCTGATCGACCGGGCCGAGGCGCTGATCGCCGAGGAAGAGGCCTGCGCCCGCGCCGCACTCGAGCCGTTCCGCCCGCGCGTGGCCGGCAAGCGCGTGCTGCTCTACACCGGCGGGCACAAGAGCTGGTCGGTCGTCTCGGCGCTGCAGGAGCTGGGCATGGAGGTGGTCGGCACCTCGGTGCGCAAGGCCACCGAGGAAGACAAGACCCGCATCGCCGAGATCATGGGCACCGAAGCCCACATGTTCGAGAACATGGCCCCGCGCGACATGTATGCCGCGCTGCGCGCCGCGCGTGCCGATGTGCTGATGTCGGGGGGGCGTTCGCAGTTCGTGGCGCTGAAGGCGCGCGTGCCGTGGGTCGACGTGAACCAGGAAAAGCATGAACCCTACGCGGGTTACATGGGCATGGTGAACCTGCTCGACGCGATCGACCGGGCCATCAACAACCCGCTCTGGGCCGATCTGCGCACGCCCGCGCCCTGGGATGCGCCGCCCGCACCGGCCGCCCCCGTGACCCCGCTCGATCTGTCGGCCATGGCCGGCACCCGCGCCGATTTCGAGGATTGCTGACATGACCCGGATCACCCATCCCGACCGCGCGCTGTCCACCAATCCGCTCAAGGTCTCGGCGCCCTTGGGCGCGGCCATGGCCTATCTGGGCATCGAAAGGGCGATTCCGCTCTTTCACGGGGCGCAGGGCTGCACCGCCTTTGCGATGGTGCATCTGGTGCGCCACTTCAAGGAGGCGATCCCCCTCCAGACCACCGCGATGAACGAGGTTTCGGCGATCCTGGGCGGCGGCGAGCAGATCGAGGAAGCCATCGAGAACCTGCGCAAGCGCGCCAATCCGCGCTTCATCGGCATCGCCTCGACCGCGCTGACCGAAACCCGCGGCGAGGATGTCGCCGGCGAATTGCGCGCCATGCTGGCCCGGCGCGAGGATTTCGCCGATACCCGCGTGGTCTATGCCGCAACCCCCGACTTCCACGGCGGCCTCGAGGAGGGCTGGGCCCGCGCCGTCGAGGCGATCATCGACGCGATGGTCCCCGAGACCGCCGCCGGCCCGCGGCTGCCGGCCCAGGTCAACCTGCTGCCCGGCAGCCATCTGACCCCGGCCGAGGTCGAGGCCATCGCCGATCTGGTGCGTGCCTTCGGTCTGGACCCGATCGTGCTGCCGGATCTGACGGATTCGCTTGACGGGCATCTGGCCGAGGATTGGTCGGGCTGTTCGCTGGGCGGCACGCCGCTCGCGCGCATCCCGCTGATGGCGCAATCGGGCGCCACCATCGCCATCGGCGAGGCCATGCGCCCCGCCGCGGAACGTCTGGCCAGGCGCGGCGGGGCGGCCCATGTGCTGCAAACGCCGATCGGGCTGCGCGCGACCGACGCCTTTGTCGCTGCGCTGATGGAGATCGCGGGCACGCGCGATGTGCCCGCGCGCCTCAAGCGCGACCGTGCGCGCCTTCAGGATGCCTGTCTGGATGCGCATTTCCACACCGCCGGCCTCAAGGTCGCGCTGGGGGCCGAGCCCGATCTGGCCGCGGCGCTGGGGCAGGCGATGGTGGCTATGGGCGCGCAGATCGTGGCCGCCGTCTCGACCACCTCGACCGCGGCCACGGCGCAGATCCCGGCTGAACAGGTGCTTCTGGGCGATCTGGGCGATCTGGAACGCCTCATCCCCGAGACCGGCGCCAAGATGCTGATCACCCATGCGCAGGGCCGGATGATGGCCGAGCGGCTGCATGTGGCGCATCTGCGCGCGGGCTTCCCCATCTTCGACCGTCTGGGCGCGCAGGATGTCTGCCGCGTGCTCTATGCCGGGTCGCGCGCCTTCTATTACGAGGTCGCCAACCTGGTCCTGTCGCATCCCCATCGTCCTGCGCCCGAGGATTTCGGCGCGCTGCCCATCGACGAGGAGTTCACCCATGCCCCCGCGCCGTCTGCGCGTCATTGAAGCGGAGTCCCCCATGTCCGAGACCGACGATCCCGCCCTGCGTGTCGCCATTGCGACCAACGACCTGGAAAACCTGAACGCCCATTTCGGATCGGCGCGCAACTTCGCCATCTACGAAGTGTCGGCCAGCGCCGCGCGCCTGCTTGAGGTGGTGGCCTTCGACAGCCCCACCGCCCAGAGCGCCCGGCATGACGACGAGGTCGACCGCATCGGCCCCAAGATCGAGGCGCTCGAGGGGGCCGCGCTGATGTTCGTGCTGGCCATCGGCGGGCCGTCGGCCGCGCGGGTCGTGCGCGCCGGCGTCCATCCGATCAAGCGCAAGGAGCCCGAACCGATCTCGGCCGTGATCGAGCAGGTCCAGACCATGCTCAAGGGCAACCCGCCGCCCTTCCTGCGCAAGGCGCTGGGGATGAAGCGGTCGGATTTCCTGGATGACCTGATCAGCGAGGAGAGCGAGGCATGAGCGACACCGCGACCGAAACCGCCCCGCGCGGCGGCGCCTGGCCTGACAGCCCCTTCCTGCGCCAGCTGGCCGCGGTGGTCCGGGCCGAGGACGCCTATGGCAACTGGGAAGGCAAGCCGGATTCCGAGCTTCTGGCCGAATATATCCTGACCGCCGAGGAGCGCCGCGAGATCCCGATCATCGGCGATCCCGACCCCGAGGTGATCTGGCGTATCGAGAAATTCTATACCGCCATCGGGCTGATGCTGGAACGCCAGACCGGCTGCATGGCCGCGCCGATCGCCAAGTTCAACCACGAGGGCTGGGGCCGCATCGTGCTGATCGCGGGCCGTCTGGTCGTGATCTCGAAGCATCTGCGCGACATCCACCGCTTCGGCTTCGAGACCTGGGAGAAACTGGCCGAGGCCGGCGACAAGATGCTGGCCGATGCCAATGACATGACCGAGCGCTTCCCCGAAGCCGCGCGGATGTGACCCCAACTCGGGCGGCGTCCGCCCGAAGATCGACCCTGAGCGGCGCCCGCCGCCCCATGACGCCAACCCCGGCCCGACCGGGGACCAGCCAGAAGGACAAGACATGCGCACCTATCTCACCCGCGGCGGCCAGGAATTTGTCCCCGCCTTCCTGTCGGAGATCGACGCCGAGAAATGCATCGGCTGCGGGCGCTGCTACAAG
Source organism: Phaeovulum vinaykumarii (assembly GCF_900156695.1). GTDB lineage: Bacteria > Pseudomonadota > Alphaproteobacteria > Rhodobacterales > Rhodobacteraceae > Bieblia_A > Bieblia_A vinaykumarii. Next base: position 181,192 of record NZ_FTOM01000003.1, on the reverse strand, counting down.
GTCTGCGCGCGCGACGTGATGACCCTGAAGGGCGTGACCGAAGATGACGACATCGTGGACATCGACCCCGATGACGACGATGACGACGACGAGATCGTGCGCAAGATCATGGTCATGTCGAATGCCGACGATTGCATCGGCTGCGGGGCGTGCAACCGCGTCTGCCCCAAGGATTGCCAGACCTTCGAGCAGCTCGATGCCTGAGCCTGCGGCCCCCGATCCAGCTGCGGCGGCCGCTGCCGGGGCTGGCGCGCCCTTGAACCCCTATGCGGCCGATCCGGCGGCCGATGCTGCCGATCTGGCTGCGATCGTGGCGCATGCGCGCGCCACGATGGAGCCCGAGGGGCTGGCCGCGGCGCTGGGGCTGGCGCCGGCGCGGCTGGAACGGCTGGCCGTGCGCTGGGGGCTCGATCTGCCCGACACCGGGCCGGGCGCCGGCGCGCCCCCCGCCGAGGAGGCGCATTCGATCGCGCTTCTCCTGATGTGGCGCGGCGGGCTGATGGGCGAGGACACCGATGCGATCGCGCAGATCCTGGCGCGTCGCGCGCAGGAGCCGCGGCACCTGTGGGAAGATCTCGGCCTGCCCGACCGGGCCCGGCTGGGCCGTCTGATCGCCCGGCATTTCCCGCGCCTGCACGCGGCCAATGTCAACAACATGCGCTGGAAGCGGTTCTTCTATCGCCAGATCTGCGGCACCGGCGCGGCCCGGCTTTGCCCCGCGCCCAATTGCGAGGCCTGCCCCGAGAAGACGGCCTGCTTCGCCCCGGACGCCTGATCCGGCGGGCGGTGTCGCAAACCCGTCACTCGCCTCCATGTGATGGTCGATAGCCGACAACGCCGCGACCTTCTGCCACCAGACCCCCGAAGCCCCGCGCTTCGGGGGTTTGATTTCGTTAAACAATCATGACTTGGCATGGAGCGTGCTAAACTTCTGGCAGACCCCCTGTCGGTTAAGGAGTAGCCCGATGCTGACCCTCACCCCCGCCGCTTGTGATGCCATCCGCAGCGCCATCGAAGGCGCCGGCCAGCCTGTCGCCGGCCTGCGCGTCATGGTTCAGGAAGGCGGTTGCGCCGGCCTGAAATATGGCATGGCGCTGGAACTGGAAGCCGCCACCGATGATGCCGTGATCGAGGCCTCGGGCGTCACCGTCCTGGTTGACCCCGCCAGCCGTGACTGGCTGACCGGCGCCACCATCGACTTCGTGACCTCGGTCGAAGGCTCGGGCTTCGTCTTCGACAACCCGAATGCCAAGGGCGGCTGCGGCTGCGGCAAATCCTTCTGCTGAAAGGGGGCAGGGCCATGCAGGATTTCTCGGACACGCTGCGCGATCACTTCTTCAACCCCCGCAATGTCGGCACGCTGGACGGCGCCAATGCCGTGGGCGAGGCCGGCTCGATCGAGGCCGGCGCGATGCTGCGGCTGATGTTGCGCGTCGATCCGCAGACCCGCCGGATCGAGGACGCCCGCTTCCAGAGCTTTGGCGGCGGTGCGGTGATCGCCTCGGGCTCGGCGCTGACCGAACTGGTCGCGGGGCGCACCGTGGACGAGGCGCGGGCCCTGACCGAAGACGATATCGACAGGGCCCTGGGCGGGCTGCCCGAGACCCGGCGCGCGGTCTGTGCGCAGGGCCGCGCCGCGCTTGACGCCGCGCTGGCCGATTTCGGGCCCGTGCGCACCGAAGCCGCCGCCATGCCCGACCCCGCCATGCCCGCCCCCGACCGCCAGCCGCCGGCCTATCGCGCGGCCCTGGCCCGTGCGCAGGGCAAGCCGCGGCAGATGCCGAGCGGCATCCCGATGCCCGCCGCCTGGGCCGAGAAGGGGGCCGAGAAGGGGGGCGCGTCGCAACCGACCGCGACCGCCGAGAACCCCGCCGCCTGCCGGAGCCCCGGCGCCGATGACGCGCGCATCCTGCCCGCGACCGAGGCCCAGGAGGCCATCGCCGTCGCCCGCATCATCGAGGAAATGCGCCCGACCTTCCGCGCTGATGGCGGCGATGTCGAGCTGGTCGATTTCACCGGCAACCGCGTCGAGGTGCATCTGTCGGGCGCCTGTGCGGGCTGCCAGCTGGCCTCGATGACGCTGGCCGGCCTTCAGGCGCGCATCATCAAGACGCTGGGTCGCGCGGTGCGCATCGTGCCCGTGGGCAAGAACTGAACGAAACGAAAGGGAGACGGGGCGATGGAGCGCATCTATCTCGATGCCAATGCGACCACCCCGCTTGCGCCCGCGGCGCTGGCGGCGATGATGCCCTATTTCTCCGAGCATTTCGGCAATCCGTCCTCGCAGCATGCCTTCGGGTCTGCTCCTGCGAAGGCGCTGCGCCGGGCGCGGGGACAGGTCGCGGCCCTTCTGGGCGCTGCGCGCGAGGACGAGATCCTGTTCACCTCGGGCGGGACCGAGGCCAATGCCACCGCCATCCGCGCGGCGCTGGCGGCCGATCCGAACCGGCGCGAGATCATCACCTCGACGGTCGAGCATCCGGCGGTCCTGGCCTGTGTCGATGCGCTCGAGCGTGACGAGGGCGTGATCGTGCACCGGATCGGCGTCGATGCCGAGGGGCGGCTCGATCTGGACGCCTATCGCGCCGCGCTCTCCGAGGATGTGGCCCTGGTCACGCTGATGTGGGCCAACAACGAAAGCGGCACGATCTTCCCGATCGAGGGGCTGGCCGAATGGGCCCATGAGGTCGGCGCGCTCTTTCACACCGATGCGGTGCAGGCGGCGGGCAAGCTGCCGCTGGATCTGGCCGCGGCCGGGGTCGACATGGCTTCGGTCAGCGCCCACAAGATCCACGGGCCCAAGGGGGTGGGCGCGCTCTACATCCGCCACGGCACCCGTTTCGCGCCGCTGATCTGGGGCGGCAAGCAGGAGCGCGGCCGCCGCGCGGGCACCGAGAATATCCCCGGTATCGTGGGCTTTGGCGCCGCTGCCGAGATGGCCGATCCGGCCGGGGCCGCGCAGCTTGCCGCGCTGCGTGACCATCTCGAGACCGAGATCACGAAGGCCGTGCCGAAGGTGCGCGTGCTGGGCGACCGGCGCGACCGGCTGCCCAACACCTCGCTGATGGCGTTCGAATTCGTCGAGGCCGAGGCGGTGCTGATGATGCTCGACCGCGCCGGGATCGCGGCCTCGTCGGGCTCGGCCTGTTCGTCGGGCATGATCGAGCCCAGCCATGTCCTGCGCGCGATGGATGTGCCCTTTACCGCCGCGCATGGCGCGATCCGCATCTCGCTGACGCGCGAGACCACGCGCGCCCAGATCGACCGGGTGATCGCCGAACTGCCCCCCGTCGTGGCGCGCCTGCGCGAGATGTCGCCCTTCTGGACGCAGGTCGTCGAACAGGGGGAGGCGGTGTCGTGAACGCGCTTTCTCCCGCGATGGATGTCTTTTCGCCCTCGGGGCCGGCGCCGGTCCTGTGCGACACCACCTTGCGCGACGGCGAACAGACCGCCGGCGTCGTCTTTGACCTGGCCGAACGCTGCGCCATTGCCTCGGCGCTCGATGCCGCGGGCGTGGCCGAGATCGAGCTGGGCGTCGCCGCGATGGGTGCCGCCGAGATCGGCGCCATCCGCCAGATCGCCCGCGGTCTGGTCGCGGCCAGCCCCCTGGTCTGGGCCCGCGCCCGCGCCGAGGATATCGCCGCCGCGCATCAGACCGGCGTGCGCCGGGTGCATGTGGCGGTGCCGCTTTCGCCCTGCCATCTGGCCGGCAAGCTGCGCGTCGATGCCGATTGGGCCCGCACCCAGGTCCGCCAGCTGGTGAGCCTGGCCACCGGCATGGGGCTTGCGGTCTCGGTCGGCGCCGAGGACGGCTCGCGCACCGATCCCGCCTTCGTGGCCGAGATCGCCACCATCGCCGCCGAGGCCGGCGCGATCCGCTTCCGGCTGGCCGATACGCTAGGGGTGCTGGATCCCTTTGCCGCGCATGATCTGGTGCGCCGGCTGGTGGCCACGCAGCCGCTGCCGATCGAATTTCACGCCCATAACGACCTGGGCCTGGCCACGGCCAACACGCTGGCCGCCGCGCGTGCGGGCGCAAGCCATCTGTCGGTGACGGTGGGGGGGCTGGGTGAACGCGCCGGCAATGCCGCGCTCGAGGAAGTGGCCGCGGTCCTGGCCGCGCAGGGCCGGCCCACCGGCGTCGGGCTGGATCGTCTGGTGCCGCTGGCCGAGATGGTGGCCCGTGCTGCCGGCCGCCCCGTGCCCGCGGCCAAGCCCATCGTCGGGCCGGCGGTCTTCTCGCACGAGTCCGGCATCCATGTGGACGGGCTGCTGAAGGACCGCACCACCTACGAATCCGCCGGCCTGCGCCCCGAGGTCTTTGGCCGCGCGCACCGGCTGGTGCTGGGCAAGCATTCGGGGCTGGCGGGCGTGGTCCACGCCCTGCGCGAAGCGGGGCTGCGCCACGACGACGCCTTTGCCCGCGCGCTGTTGCCGATGGTGCGCGCCGAGGCCGAGCGCCTCAAGCGCGCGCTCGAACCCGCCGACCTGATCCGCCTGGCGCGGGGGCTCTGCCCCGGTGCGCAGGGCGTCGCCCAGTCCTGACGCCGTTTTCAACATTGCAGAACCCCGAACCCGGAGACACCGCCATGACCGCCACATCCGCCACCCCGCAAGCCTCGGTTCTGGACGACATCGCGCGTCTGTCCTCGGCCGAGGAGATCTTCACCTTCCTGCTGCTGCCCTTCCGTCAGGACGTGCTGAATGTGGCGCGGCTGCATATCATGAAGGCCTTTGGCCAGAAGCTGCGCAAGATCGACATCGACACGATGGATGCCGACGGCGCCTTCCTGGCCGCGCGCGAGGCGCTCAAGGAAACCTACGAACAATTCGAAAGCTCCAGCCCGCGCGAACAGGGCGTGCTGGCGGTGTTCTCGCGCACCGCGCCCAAGGGGGGCAATTTCGTGCCCTTCACCGCGCTGCGCGGTCCCAAGGCCGATCCGGCGGGGTGAACCGGTGGGGCGGGTCCGGGCCGTCGGGGTCCGGGCCCGCACGGGCCTTCCTGCGTCCTGGGCCGCCTTTGCCTTGGCCGCCTTTGCCTTGGGCGTTGGGCTGCTGAAATGAAAGGCAGTTCCCCACGGGCTGCGCGGCGGTTTGCGCAGGCCCCGGCGCCCGTGGCGGGCGGGGGCGGGCCTCGGCGCGGCGGTGCTCAGGCGGGGTTCTGTCGGTCGGATTTTCAGGGAAGCTCTTTCAAAGCAGGGTCTTGAGAGGGGCGCCATCCTTTGGGGCGCCTTTTTTCACGCCCGCCGTCGCCCCCATCGCCGCCTCTGCCGCGATTCCCGGACGCGCCGCCGGATCTCTTTTTCAAAAGCTGAGGATTTGGGCGATCGACGCCAGCGCATGGGCAGGGGGCAGGGGCAGGGGCATCACAAGCACGTCACTTTCCCCTCTGGCCTCCGTGTCGCAGCCCGCATGCGCGCGTCGGGGCGGTAAGATGGGCACATGGATATGATCCACGCCCAGAGACAGGTCACGCAGCTTGCGATGACCGCCGATATGCAGACCGCGCTGAAGGTTCTGCAAATGACCAACGCCGATCTTTCGGCCTTTCTGGTCGAGGAGGCGCAGACCAACCCCTGCCTTGAGGTCGCGCCGCCCGCGCCGGCCGCGGCGGGCCGGGCTGCCCCTGCACCGGCGGCACGCCGGGCCGAGCTGGAGCGCGGCGCCGCGCGCGCGCCCTCCGATTTCGATCCGGTCGCGGTGCTGCCCGAGGGCAAGCCGTCGCTGCATGATCATCTGTCGCGGCAGATCCTGCTGGAATTCGATCCCGGCCCCGAACGCGAACTGGCGCTGGCACTTGCCGGCGCGCTCGAACCCTCGGGCTGGCTTCTGACCGACCCCGAGATCGTCGCGCTGGGGGTCGACCTGCCGCCCGAGATGGCGCCAGAGGTGCTGCGCCGCTGTCAGGGGCTGGAGCCGACGGGGGTATTCGCACGTAATCTTTCGGAATGCCTGAAATTACAGGCGGAAGAGAAGGGGATACTCGACTGGGGGTTCGGCGTCATTCTCGACAATCTGGATCTTCTGGCGGAAGGGCGGCTTGAGGCGCTGGCCCGCCTTTCGGATGGCACGGTCGCGGATGTGCGCGCCGCCCTGGCCCAGATCCGGCGGCTGAACCCCAAGCCCGGCGCTGCCTTCCAGCATGACCCCGCGCCGATCCTGCCGCCCGACCTCAAGATCCGGCGCGAGGGCGGCGAATGGGTGGTCGAGATGAACCGCGCCAGCCTGCCGGCGCTGCGCATCGACGCCCCGCCCGTGGCCGCCGGGGCGGCCGGGCGCTCCGAGGCGCGGGCCTATCTGCGCAAGGCGCTGTCGCGGGCGCGCTGGCTGGAACAGACCATCGCCCGGCGCGAGGCCACCCTTTTACGCACCGCGGCCTGTCTGATCGCGCATCAGGGGGCGTTTCTGGAACAGGGCGCGCGCGCGATCCGGCCGCTGGGGATGGAGGAGGTGGCCCAGGAGCTGGAGCTGCATCCCTCGACCATCAGCCGCGCCACCGCCGACCGTCTGATCGAGACGCCGCGGGGCACGCTGCCGCTGCGGGCGTTCTTCTCGCGCGCGGTGACGCCGCAGGTGATGCCGGGCGTGGCCGTGCCGGTGGATGAGGCCGTCGAGACCCAGGCGCAGGATGCGCTGATGGCGCTGGTGGCCGAGATCGTGGCCAAGGAAGACCCCGCGCGTCCCTTGTCGGACGCCGCCATCGTCGAGCGCGCCAAGGCCGCCGGGGCACGTCTGGCGCGCCGCACGGTCACCAAATACCGCGAGGCACTGAACATCCCGTCGTCCTATGACCGCAAGCGCCAGGCCTTGTTGCGCACGGCCTGAGCGGGCGTCAGACTTCCATCATTCCTGAATTTCCGTGCATTCCGGGAGGTTTCGGCATCTGATGCCGGTGGTCTAGCCCCCCGAACGGAAAACGCCCCCGACCGCGGGGCCGGGGGCGTTTCCAGTCAGGTTCCGCAAGGCGCGGGCGCCGGGGGATTATTCCTCGGCGGCTTCGGCTTCCGCCGAGGCCAGGCCCTTCGGCGCCGCCAGGTTGGCGATGACGAAGTTGCGGTCGATGGTCGGTTTCGCGCCTTCGGGCAGCGCGATGTCGTTGATGTGGATCACATCGCCGATCTGACGACCTTCCAGGTCCACGGTGAGGTGGTCCGGAATGTCACCCGCCAGCACTTCCAGTTCGACTTCGGGGCGCACCACGGTGAGCGTGCCGCCGCGCTTGAGGCCCGGCGATTTCTCGTGGTTGATGAAGTCCACGTGGATGAACAGGTTGATGCGCGAGGCGCGGTGCAGACGCATCAGGTCGACGTGCGTCGGCAGGTCTTTCACAACGTCGCGCTGAACGCCGCGGCAGATGACGCGGACGTCTTCCTGGCCCTCGACCTTGAGGTTGAAGAGCGTGGACATGAAGCGCCCCGCCTTCAGCATTTTCAGCAGCTTGTTGTAGTTGATCTTGATGGCGAGCGGCTCCTTGCCGTCGCCATAGACGATGCCGGGTACGTAGCCCTCACGACGAGCTTGACGAGCGGCCCCCTTGCCTGTCCCCGTCCGCACCTCGGCCACAAGATCCGGAATCTCTTTGGCCATTGGTCTTCTCCGATAGAGTATGGGAGCGGACATCCTCCAAGGGTGCATGCCCGCGAGCCGCCCGCATAGAGGGGAAAGGCCGTGATTGCAAGGTCAAATGACCCGTGCGCGGCGCTTTTGCAGCGGCGCGGGGGCAGGCGGCCCCCACGCCCTGTGCGGGGCTCATGCGTAGCGGTCGAAGAAGCCCTTGGGCACCAGCAGGTTCTCGCGCGTCATGTCGGACACGTTCTTTTCGCCGCACAGCGCCATGGTGATATCCATTTCCTTGGCGATGATCTCGAGCGCCTTCATCACGCCCTTCTCGCCCATCGCGCCCAGCCCGTTGATGTAGGGCCGGCCGATCCAGGTGCCCTTGGCCCCCAGCGCCAGCGCCTTGAGCACGTCCTGACCCGAGCGGATGCCGCCGTCGATATGAACCTCGGTCTTGCCGCCGACGGCGCGGACGATCTCGGGCAGCATGCGGATCGAGGACAGCGCCCCGTCAAGCTGCCGGCCGCCGTGGTTCGACACGATGATCGCATCGGCCCCGAAATCGGCGGCGCGGCGGGCGTCCTCGGCGTCCAGGATCCCCTTCAGGATCAGCTTGCCGCCCCATTTGTCGCGGATGCGCGCGATCTTGTCCCAGTCCAGGCAGGGGTCGAATTGCTCGGCCGTCCAGGAAAACAGCGACGAGGCATCGGTGACGCCCTTGGCGTGGCCGACGATATTGCCGAAGCTGCGCCGCTTCGTTCCCAGCATGCCGACGGCCCATTCCCATTTCAGCGCCATGTCCATCAGCACCGGCAGCGTCAGCTTGGGCGGCGCCGAGAGCCCGTTCTTGAGATCCTTGTGCCGCTGGCCCAGGATTTGCAGGTCAAGCGTCAGCACCAGCGCCGAACAGCCCGCCTTGCGCGCGCGCTCGAGGATGGCATCCACGAAGTCCTCGTCGCGCATGACGTAAAGCTGGAACCAGAAGGGTTTCGAGGTATGCGCGGCCACGTCCTCGATCGAGCAGATCGACATGGTCGACAGCGCGAAGGGCACGCCAAAGCGTTCGGCGGCGCGCGCGGCCTTGATCTCGCCGTCGGCGCATTGCATTCCCGTCAGCCCCACCGGCGCCAGCGCCACCGGCATGGCGACGGTCTCGCCCACCATCTCGCCCGCGATCGACCGGCCCGACATGTCCACCGCCACCTTCTGGCGCAGGCGGATTTCCGCGAAATCCGAGATGTTGTCGCGGAAGGTCTGTTCGGTGTAGCTGCCGCTTTCGGCGTAATCGTAGAACATCTTCGGCGTGCGCTTGCGGTGCAGTTGGCGCAGGTCGTCGATGGTGGTGATGACGGGCATGGGTGGGGCCTCCGCAGTCGTGATGCCCTTCCTTTAGCGGGGGGCGGCGGCGCTTGTCCACGCCCGCAGCGAGCCCGCGGGTGCGGCGCATGCGGCCGCCCCGGGGCTTCGCGGCCATTCCACGCAAGCGCCGCAAGGATATGGAAACCCCGCGGATCGGCTGCTAAGGGAGCCCGGAGCCGGAATGTAGGAGGCATGAATGTTCGATCTGACGGGGAAGACGGCGCTGGTGACCGGCGCTTCGGGCGGGATTGGCGGCGCGATCGCCGAGGCGCTGCATGCGGCCGGGGCGACGGTGGCGCTGTCGGGCACGCGCGCGGCGCCGCTTCAGGAACTGGCCGAGAAGCTGGGCGACCGCGCACATGTGCTGACCGCCAACCTGGGCGAGGCGGCCTCGGTCGAGGAACTGCCCAAACGCGCGGTCGAGGCGATGGGCGGGCTCGACATCCTGGTCAACAACGCCGGCATCACCCGCGACCAGCTGTTCATGCGCATGTCCGATGACGATTGGGCGCAGGTGCTCGAGGTCAACCTGACCTCGGCTTTCCGGCTGTGCCGCGGGGTCATGCGCCCGATGATGAAGGCGCGCTGGGGCCGGATCGTCAACATCACCTCGATCGTGGGCACGACCGGCAATCCCGGCCAGGGCAATTACTGCGCCGCCAAGGCCGGGCTGACCGGCATGTCCAAGGCGCTGGCCCAGGAAGTGGCGGGCCGCGGCATCACCGTCAATTGCGTGGCGCCGGGCTTCATCGCCACGCCGATGACCGACAAGCTCAACGACGACCAGAAGGGGCGCATCCTGGGCGCCATCCCCGCGGGCCGCATGGGCACCCCCGAGGAGATCGCCGCGGCGGTGCTCTATCTGGCCAGCCCCGAGGCGGGCTATGTCACCGGCACCACGCTGCACGTCAACGGCGGCATGGACATGGTGTAAGCCCTCCCGGTCGCCGGGGCACGTTCGGGCCGCGACAGGTCGCCCGCCGACCCCTTCCGGGGTGCGAAACGGGTTGCCTTCGATCTCGAACATGCTATAGGCGGCAGGGACCGGCCGGGGGGCTCCGTGCCTGTCGGTGGCTTCGCAGGATGCCGACGCAGCCTGCCGGGCAACGAGCCGCTCGGAACGAGCAGGGACATTAGCGATCGGGCGCAAGCCCTGAAATTGAGGACTGGACATGAGCGACATCGCTGAGCGCGTGAAGAAGATTGTCGTCGAACATCTTGGCGTCGAGGAAGACAAGGTGACCGAGGCTGCCTCGTTCATCGACGATCTGGGCGCCGACAGCCTTGACACCGTGGAACTGGTGATGGCTTTCGAGGAAGAGTTCGGCATCGAGATCCCGGACGACGCGGCCGAGACCATCCAGACCTTCGGCGACGCGGTGAAATTCATCACCGAAGCCGCCTGATCCCTTTGGCGTTCTGCCGGGGTCTTCCCGGCGGCACGCATGGATCGACGAATCGAACGGCGCCCTCCTTTGGGGGCGCCGTTTGCATTTTGGCCTGCCGTGAATGGGGGCGAATGCGTTCCAGATGATCGTCCCGCGCGCGCCACCGTCCGGTGCGCGCGCGCGCCGCCCGGTGCGGCGATCTTGTGCGATCAGATCTTGGCATCCTTGCGTTCGGCGCGGGAATAGTTCGAGAAATGCCCCTCGGCCTTGGCCAGCTTGCGCGCCCCGGAAATGATCTTGTCGGTCTGGCCGGGCCGCGCCACCCGCGACAGAAGCCGGCTCAGGCGCGTGCTGCCGCATTCTGGGCAGGCGGGCGGTTCCTCGGCGCCCAGCGATACCAGCTTCTCGAATTCGGCGGTGCAATCTTCGCAGCGATAGGCATAGAGCGGCATTTCAATCCTCTGCGCTGAGGGGCCATGCGGTCGGGCCCGGACAAGAAGGGCCGGCGCAAAGTTGCGGCCGGGGTTCCCCGCGACAGAGCGGCACGCGCTGGCGCCCCGTCAATGGCGCGGGGCGGACGTGCGGCCCGCGCGCGGGGCCGCGGGCGGGCTCTGCCGATGCGCAGGGCAATTCGCCAAAGAGAAAGGCAGCGCGGGAACGGCGCGAGCGCGGGAGCGGCGCGAGCGCGGGAGCGGCGCGAGCGCGGGAGCGGTGGTCCATCATTCTCCGCCCGTCACGTCCCGCCCGTCATTCCCCGCCCGGCGCCAGCGTCGCGGGTGAGGGGGTCTCGTCCGGGCTGGCCGGGGTGGTGCTGGTCGCGCCCGCCGCGGGGGCGGCGGCGGCGGGGTCTGCGGCGGCAGGGTTTGCCGTGGTGGGGCTTGCGGCCGCGGGATCGCTTTGCGGCCCCTGCGCGGGCGTCTCTGCTGCGGTCTCGGCCTGCTCCGTGTCCGCGGCGCTTTCGGTCTCGGCGGGCGGGGGCGTGGTGCCCAGCCAGCGATCGGCCTGCCAATAGCCCTCCAGCCGGCCGCCGTCCTTGCGCGTCAGCACGCCCTTGCCCCAGCGCTGCCCGGCGCGAAAGCCGCCCTCGTAGACATCGCCATTGGGATATTCGGCGCGGCCCTGGCCCTCGATCTCGCCGGCGCGCCACGCGCCCTGGTAGATGAACCCGTCGGGCATCACGATGCGACCCAGGCCCTCGCGGCGGCCGCGGGCAAAGGCGCCCTCGTAGCGGGTGCCGTCGGCATAGAGCGCCGTGCCTTGCCCTTCGCGCAGCCCGTCCACCCAGTCGCCGTCATAGGAATAGCCGTCGGGATAGGTCATCACCCCGCGCCCCTGCGTGCGCCCGGCGCGGAACGCGCCGCGATAGACCAGCCCCGAGGCATAATGTGCCTCGCCCTCGCCGTCGATCTCGCCGGCGTTCCAGTTGCCTTCGTACCACGAGCCGTCGGGATAGGTGATCCGCCCCTGGCCCTGCGGCAGATCATTGGCGAACCGGCCTTCGTAGATCGTGCCGTCGGGATAGGTGACGCGGCCCTGGCCCTCGATGCGGCCGGCCTTCCATTCGCCTTCGTAGACATAGCCGTCGGTGCCGCGGAAGACGCCCTGGCCGTGGCGGCGGTCCTCGGCAAAGCCGCCCTCGTAGATATCGCCGTTGGCATAGCTCACCTTGCCCGAGCCCTGCCGCCGCCCGTCCAGCATCAGCCCTTCGTAGACATCGCCCGTGGGCTGGGTCAGCTTGCCGTGGCCCGACATCTGCCCGGCGTGGAAGCCGCCCTCGTAGATCATGCCGTCGGGCAGGGTCAGCCGGCCCTGGCCCTCGGGCTGGTCGGCCTTCATCGGGCCTTCGTAGATGGCGCCGTCGGGGAAGGTGATGCGGCCCTGGCCTTCCTTGCGGCCGGCGACCCAGTCGCCTTCGTAGACATAGCCCGAGGGGTTCGACAGCCGCCCTTTGCCGTGGTGCAGCGCGCGGCGAAAGCCGCCCTCGTAGAGCGCGCCATTGGCATAGCTGGCGCGGCCCTGGCCGGTGATCTCGCCGGCTTGCCAGTCGCCGTCATAGGTCGAGCCGTCGGGATAGGCGATGCGGCCCTGGCCGTCGGGCTTGCCGTCGGTGAAATGGCCCTCGTAGACGGACCCGTCGGGATAGCGCACGCGGCCCTGGCCCTCGATCCGGCCCTCGACCCAGTCGCCTTCGTAATCATAGCCCGAGGGCAGGCGGTAGCGGCCGTGCCCGTGCTGGACGCCGTTGCGGAATTCGCCCTCGTAGATGCCGCCGTTGTCGTATTGCTTGAGCAGCACCTCGGCCGCGGCGGGCAGCGTCCCCTGCGCAAGGCCCAGCGCCAGCCCCAGCGCAGCGCCGATCACACGTCCCCGATGGCGGTCCTGCATGCAAAGTCTCCCGGAAGGTCTGCCCGCGCGGCTTGGGCCGCTTGTGGCCCCGGAACGGGGCGCGACAAACCTATGCGCCGGCGGGGCGCGTGACAAGCGTCGCGCGGGGTCAGGCAGGTGCGGGGTCAGGCGGGTGCGGGGCCGGCGGGTGCGGGGGTCAGCCGGGGGCAGGGCCCGGCGGGGGGCCGGCTGGGCAGACGCGCGTCAGCCGGGGCGCACGGCGGCCAGCGCGGCGCGATAGACCTCAAGGCCCGCACCGTCGCCCGTGGCGCGTTCGGACAGGATGCGCCGCCAGCCGCGCGCGCCGGGGCGGCCATGAAACAGCCCCAGCATGTGGCGCGTGACCTGATGCAGCCGCCCGCCCCGCGCCAGATGCGCCTCGATCCAGGGTTCCATCGCACGGGCCACGGCAAAGGGATCGGCCGTCCTGGCATGCCCCCACAGCCGGGCATCGGCCGCGCCCAGGATGTTGAAGGGCTCGGCATAGGCGGCGCGGCCCACCATCACCCCGTCCAGCCCCTGCGCCAGCAGCGCCTCGGCCTCGGCCAGGCTGCCCACGCCGCCGTTGAGCGAGATGTGAAGATCGGGAAAGGCGCGCTTCATCTCCAGCACCAGCGGATAATCCAGCGGCGGGATTTCGCGGTTGTCCTTGGGGCTGAGCCCCTGAAGCCAGGCCTTGCGGGCATGGATCGTCAGCCGGCGCAGGCCGATGCCGCGTAGCCGCTCGATCAGGGCGGGCAGGATCTCGCGCGGTTCCTGGTCGTCGACGCCGATGCGGCATTTGAGCGTGACCGGAACCGGGCTTTCGGCCATCATCGCGGCCAGACACTCGGCCACCAGCTCGGGCGTCTTCATCAGCACCGCCCCGAAGGCGCCCGATTGCACCCGGTCCGAGGGGCAGCCGCAATTGAGGTTGATCTCGTCATAGCCCCAGTCGGCGGCGATGCGGGTCGCCTGGCCCAGCTCGGCGGGGTCCGAGCCCCCCAGCTGCAACGCCACCGGCCCGTCGCCGTCGTGGCCCAGCAGGCGTTCGCGGTCGCCGTGGATGACCGCCGGGGCGGTCACCATTTCCGAATAGAGCAGCGCCTCGGAGCTGATGGCGCGGTGAAAGCGCCGGCAGTGGCGGTCGGTCCAGTCCATCATCGGGGCCACCGACAGGCGTGCGCCTCGCTCGGATTTTTGTTTAATTTTTACAGTCACTTGTCAGACCATGGGTTTCGATGCCGTGCGTTCTAGCATACACAACGAGCGGAAATGAGCCACAATATGCAGTCGGAGCAACAAAAGTTGTTCCAAAATGTTGTTTGTTGTTCCGCTTTGTCGCTCCCGTCCGAGATGGGGCGGACAATAGCGTTCCAGATGCAGCACTCCTTAATCGTCGCTTCTAGCCCGCACTTGCGCAGAAATAATGCGCTCCACCCACTCATCATCCTCCCCGAGGGTTTCGACTAATCGCTCTCTGAATTCCGCTGCTTCAATCCCGCTCCTTGCATGCTCAGCTATGTCCTGAAGATGGTTCGGCATCACGTTTTGGGTGGAGACAATGCTGTCGAACGACAACATTTCAAATGCGGCGCGAGCAATGAATTGCGAGGATACTCCATAATAGGCGCCTGTTTCGCTGTGCAGGCATTGAATCGAGTACTGCTCGTTTGGTCTGTATCGCACTTCCCAACCATCTTGCTCGAAACGCCTCGCCAGCAATTTTCCCTCTATGAAGACAAGGATGTAAATTCTGCCTTACAGAAATTCTAATATATGTTCTGAATTTCGAATGGTTAGCAAGAAGGGTAAGTAGAAAGCCCACCCATGGCCATTCTTAAAGTGATTTAGGTCGAATATCTCGGGCGCATCCAAGTCCAGAGATTCAAAAAGCTGATCAAGTTCAAACTTTTCGGACAGTTCACCCGTTTTGATACAGGCAATACTGAAGCCGGCCTCAGGAGAGCATGTGGCAAAACCCTCTGAGTGCGCGCGCTCGATGGTAGCGTTGAGAGCGTCGTCGTAGTATTTGAGTTCGCCAGAAACAATTCTATTCGTAGACCCCCTAAAGCCACGAAAGTCGTTGGCGTTGTCATTTTCAAGAAAGCTATGCAGTTCTTCAAGCTTCGCCTTTTGCCGCTTTCCCCGCTGGTTAAGGCCGGGTGTTGTCTTTACTTCGATGGGAAAAGGGTCAGATTCTCCCAGCAGACATATGTCGCCAAACCTGAGAGTGTTTGTGAGATCGCATAATATCGCAGGCATCCCGTTATTGAGCGCATCATCGAGCACACTCATTTCTGCGATCAGCCCGCTTTTGCCTCCAAGCTGCCCGGCGCCTCGTTTCACCTCGTATTTCGTAGTATCGAAAAACATGTGCTTGATCGACAATGGATCGAGGTAAGTAAATGCTAGCGCGTCGCCAAAACACTTCCAAACGTACACTTGATCATTCTGTGCCCTGATGTATACGTCTGTAAGCTTGATTTTGCGGCGCAACAAATCAGCCTCAACTCTAGAGGGCCTGTCGTTCTTGAGTCGCCTACGCAATTCCTTCTTCTCAGCTGTATGGCGTGCGATTGCTTTTTCGCCTGCGAGCAAGAGATCGATCAACCTGCGATTCAGTTCTCTTACAGCTTCGATGTTGTCACGGTCCTCCTCTATGCTTCTTAGAAGCCCGACCAACTCTCGAAATGCGCGTTTTTTTGCGAATGTACATGGCTTCTTCTCCCAAAGCGCGCCGCAAAAACATACCAAAATTTTGAAGCTAACGCTATTGACAAGTGTAGCCGGTGTCCAATAGAGAAATTGTGGAGCAACATTCGCCGAAGCAACAGTGCAATATTCTGTTCTTATTAGAACTTTTTTACTCTTCAATTCCATCCATCATCGGGGCGACCGACAGGCGTGCGGCCGCGGCGGCCCTGTCGGATGTCTGCGCGTGGTTCATCTGTGCCCCCTCCTGGCGCGGTCGCGGTCTTGCCGCCCCGCCTAGCACAGTCGCGCGCCGGGCAAAACGGCCAGTTCGGGGGGGGAAGGGCGCGCGCTCAGGCCGGGTGCAGGCCGGGCGCACCCTGCCGCGACAGCCGGCGCAGCACCGCAATCAGCGCCAGCGGGATCAGCGTGGTGATGACGATGGCGCAGAAGGCCATGGTCATGCCCATCCCCACCGAGCCCTGATCGAACTGCCGCCAGATATAGACGGCGATGGTCTCGAAACCGATCGGCGCGACCAGCAGCGAGGCGACCAGCTCGCGCGAGGCGACGGCGAAGACCAGGATCATCGAGGTCAGGATGCTGGGCGCGATCAGCGGCAGCACGATCCGCAGGAAGGCGCGGTTCGCCCCCGCCCCCGAAACCTGCGCCGCCGCTTCCAGATTGTCGCCCAGCTGCGAGAGCGCGGCATTGGCATAGCGCACGGGCTGGGGCAGCAGGATGCAGGTATAGGCCAGCAGCAGGATCAGCGGCGTGTTATAGGGCGACAGCGGCAGCCAGGGCTGGTTCCAGGCCAGGATGATGCCGACGGCCACCACCACGCCCGGCATGGCGTTCGGGGTCAGCGACAGCCCGTCCAGAAAGCCGCGCATCCGCCCGCGGCCCTTGACCACCGCATAGGCGGTGATCGCGCCCAGAAGGCCCGCCACCACCGCCGTGCCCCCGCCCAGCGCCAGCGAATGGCCCAGCGCGGTCAGCCCCGATCCGCCGGCATCGAGAAGCGCTGCGAAATTGTCGAGCCCCATGTTGGCCGGGCGCAGCCCGCCCGAGATCGTGCGGCAGAGCGCCGAGGCCAGGATCGCCAGCACGGGGATGAGCGTCGCCAAGCTCGAGACCAGCGCAAAGAGCAGCACCACCGGCACCGTCCAGCCGCCCAAGGGGCGCTTGACGATCATCTGGGGCTTGCCGCCGATGATGCGGAAGTCGCGCCGGCTCAGCAGCCAGCGTTGCAGCACGAAGGCCGCCAGCGCCATCGTCACCAGCACCAGAGACAGCGTGGCCGCGCCGGGCAGGTCGATGGGCCATTCCGACACCCGGTTCTCGATCCCCGTCACCAGCACCTCGAAGCCGATGCGCCGGCCCAGCGCGGCGGGGGTGCCGTATTCCTCGATGGTCATGGCAAAGACCAGCAGCAGGCTGGCGGCGATGCCGGGCGTGGCCAGCGGCAGCGTGATGCGGGCAAAGGCCCGCCAGGGCCCGGCGCCGAACACCCGTCCGACATCGGAATAGCGCGCGCCCACCGTCTCGAAGGTGCGCGAGAGAATGAAATAGACCACCGGAAAGGTGTTCAGCGCCATCAGGATCATGATCCCCGGCACCGAGAACAGCAGCCAGCCCAGGTTGACCCCGGTCAGTTGTTCCATGTAGCCGCGCGGCTGCAAGGTCATGATCCAGCTCAGCGCCGCGATATAGGGCGGGATCATGAAGGGCACCAGCATCAGCACGTCCCACAAGAGCGCGCCCGGCACCCGGAACAGCGCCCGCAGCGCGGCCAGCGGCACCGCCAGAAGGGCGGCCACGCTCACCGTGCCGGCGCCCATCAGCAGCGTGTTGCCGCCCAGCCGCGCCAGATCGGGATCGGCCAGCGTGTCGATCAGATGCACGAAGGGAGCGGCCAGCGAGCCGCTCCCGATCCTGGGGAAGATCGCCACCAGGACGATGAACAGCGCGGGCAGCGCGACGACAAGCAGCAGGCCAAGCACCGAGACCCACAGGAAGGTCCGGCTGCCCTGCGAGCCGGCCGCCGCCGTGCCCGCCGCCATCAGTTGAACAGGCCCGAGAAGGTGGCCAGAACCGCCTCACGCGCGGGCGCGCCCTCGGTCGGCAGCAGCTTCAGGTCGCCGATCAGCGGGCGGTCGGCGGTGATGTCGGTGCGCGAGGGCATCAGGAACACCTTGGCGACCATGGCCTGGCCTTCCTCGGACAGCACATAATCGACAAAGGCCTTGGCGTCGTCGGCATTCTCGGTCGATTTCAGGATCATCATCGGACGCGGCGCCACGACGGTGCCCGAGGTCGGGAAGATCGCCTCGACGGTCTCGCCCTTGGCGGCGGCGCCCATGGTGATGTAGTCCACACCGGCAAAGACGGCCGCCTTGGCGCCCTGAAGCACTGGGTTCAGCGCCGCCTTGTTGGCCCCGGCGACGATGGCGCCATTGGCGGCCAGACCTTCCAGAACGTCGGTCATGCCATTGGCGACAAAGGCTTCGACCAGGGTGAAGGTGCCGCCCGAGGCCGCCGGATCGGGCAGCGTCACCAGATCCTTGTATTCGGGTTTGGCCAGATCGGCCCAATCGCTGGGCCGGGGCGTGCCCGAGGCGGGGTTCCAGGCGATGACCAGGCCCGCCACGCCCTGCGCCACGGCGCCCGGCATCTTCAGGTAATCGGGCACGGTGGCGGCATTGGGGCTGTCATAGTCGAGCAGCAGCCCTTCTTCGGCAAATTGCGTCGCCGTCCCCCACGCGGCCGAGATCACCACATCGGCAACCGGGTTGGCGGCCTCGGCCTCGAGACGGGCCATGACCTTGCCGGTGGTGGCCTGAAAGACGTTGGTCTGGATGCCGGTCTTGGCGGTGAAGCCCGCGGACAGATCCTTGATCAGCCCGCCGGGGCCGGCCGAATAGATGGTGACATCGGCCTGGGCGGCACCGGCGGCCAGGGCCAGAAGCGCGGCAAGAAATCCGGTTTTCATGATGAGAAAGCTCCCTTGGAGGTTGGACATGCGATGGCCGGTCTATCCCGCCTGGGGAAACCACCGCAGGGCGTCGGGTGAATAGGACAGGGCGAGCATCTCGCCCGGACGGGCGGGATGGGCACTGAGCAACCGCACCGGCAGGTCGGTGCCGGCAATCGTCAGGGACAGGGCAAAGCCGGTGTTGCGCACCTGCATGCTGCGCACTTCGGCGCGCAATTGCGCCGGGCCATGGGTGCCGGGCGCCAGGCTGCGTTCGGGCAGCAGAACCTGCGCCGCCGCCGCATCGGGGCCCGGCCCCAGCGCGATATCCGTGCCCTTGATCACCCATTCCCCGTCGCTGCAGCGCGCGGGCAGCAGCGTGCCCAGCCGCAGGAACTCGGCCACGGCGGCACTGGCGGGGCGGTCGATCAGCTCGGCCGGGCTGGCCAGCTGCGCGATGCCGCCGCGATGGATCACCGCGATCCGGTCGGCCAGCGCCAGCGCCTCGGCGTGGTCATGGGTGACATAGACCGCCGACAGCTCGAGATTGGCCACCAGCGCGGCCAGATCCTCGACCATGCCCTCGCGCAATTCGCGGTCCAGATTGGACAGGGGCTCGTCGAAAAGGACCAGCGGCGGCGCCCCCACGATGGCGCGCGCGATGGCCACCCGCTGCTGCTGTCCGCCCGACAATTCCGACGGGCGGCGGTCGGCCAGATCGCCCAGCCCCACCCGCGCCAGCGCCTGGGTGACGCGGGCGGCGCGCTCGGCCGCGGGCAGGCGCTGCATCTCCAGCGGGAAGGCGACATTGCGCGCCACCGAAAGATGCGGCCAGAGCGCGTAATCCTGAAACACCATGCCCAGCCCGCGCTTTTCGGGCGGCAGCACGACGCCGCGTTCGGGCGCGGCCACGGTCTGCCCGGCGATCTCGACCGTGCCGGCCGTCGGCATCAACAGCCCCGCCACCAGCCGCAGAAGCGTGGTCTTGCCCGACCCTGACGCGCCCAGAAGGGCCAGAACCTGGCCTTTCGGCAGATCAAGGTCGATCCCGTCAAGAACCACCTGGTCGCCGTAGGCCATGCGCAGGCCACGGAGGGAAAGGGCAAGGGGATGGGCAGAGATCATGACACGAAAGGATCCATTTCGGCCCGTCATAGGTGGGCCATGTAACGGATTGGCGACAGCCTGCGGGGCCGTCTGGTCGCACCTTCGCGGGGCTGCTCGGGGCTGGTTGGTGCGGGGGGGTGGCGCCCCTGCGCGCTGTCATCGGGGCGTCACGGCGCTGTGCTCACTTGAGCATGGGAGGTGCGCTTATGGACAGGCGTTCGATGATTCTTGCGGCCGCGCAGCGTCAGGGACGGGTGATGGTCGACAGCCTGGCCGCCGAGTTGGGCGTGTCGGCGCATACGATCCGGCGCGACCTGAACGCGCTGTGCGAGGACGCCAAGCTGCGCCGGCTGCATGGCGGGGCCGAATTCATCGACGGCAGCGCCAACATGCCCTATGCGGCGCGTTCGGTGCTCAACCTCGAGGCCAAGCAGGCCATCGCCCGCGCCACCGCCGCGCTGGTGCCCGATGGCGCCACCGTCTTCATCTCGATCGGCACGACGCCCGCCCTTGTCGCCCATGCGCTGGCCGACCGCGAGGGGCTGACGGTCGTGACCAACAACCTCAACGCCGCGCTGGCGCTGTCGGGGAACGGCGCGCATCGCATCATCCTGCCGGGCGGCGAATTGCGCCTGCCCGATCTCGACATCCTGGGCGCGGCCGCGCTCGAGATGTTTGCCGCCTATCGGGCTGATATCGGCATCTATGGGGTCGGCGGCATCGACAGCGACGGCAGCCTTCTCGACTTTCACGAACCCGAGGTGCGCGTGCGCGAGCAGATCCGGGCCGGCAGCCGGCGCGCGGTTCTGGTGGCCGATTGCAGCAAGTTCGGGCGCCGGGCCGCGGCGGTGGGCGGCCGGCTCGAGGCACAGGATCTGATCGTGCTGGACCGCCGCCCCGAAGGCGCTGCCGGCGCGCTTCTGGCGCCGCTGGGCGCGCGGGTGATCATCGCCAGCGAAGCGCAGGAGGCCCGGCCATGACGCAGCAGCCGCCATTCGTCACCCTCGAGGGCGTCACCCGCCAATGGGACGGGCGCGGCGGCGTGCGCGACGTGTCGCTTGCGGTGCCCGAAGGCGCCTTCGTCTCGATCCTGGGGCCGTCGGGCTGCGGCAAGTCCACGCTGCTGCGGCTGATCTCGGGGCTGGAGATGCCCGACGCCGGCCGCGTGCGGATCGGGGGGCGCGACGTGACCGGGCTGCCGCCGGCGGACCGGGGGCTGTCGATGGTGTTCCAGTCCTATGCGCTGTTTCCGCATCTGAGCGTGCGCGAGAATATCCTGTTCGGCATGCGGGTGCGCCGGGTGCCGCGGGCAACGCGCGCGCACAAGCTGGCCGAGGCGGTGGCGATGCTGGGGCTCGAGGGGCTCGAGGGGCGCAAGCCCGCCGCGCTGTCGGGCGGGCAGCGCCAGCGGGTCGCGCTGGCGCGGGCGGTGGTCTCGGGCCATCCGCTCTGCCTGATGGACGAGCCGCTGTCGAACCTGGACGCCAAGCTGCGCCATTCGGTGCGGCGCGACATCAAGGCGCTTCAGCGCCGGCTGGGGCTGACGCTGGTCTATGTCACCCATGACCAGACCGAGGCGATGTCGCTGTCGACCCATGTCGTCTTGATGCGCGATGGCCAGGTCGAGCAGATCGCCACGCCGCGCGCGCTCTATGCCGCGCCTGTCAGCACCTTCGCGGCCGAATTCATCGGCGATCCGCCCATGGCCATCGTCGAGGGCGCGGCGCTGGGCAGGCCCGGCGCGCTGGTCGGTCTGCGCCCCGAACATCTGGCGCTGGCGCCCGCAGGGGCGGCACATCTGACCGGCACCCTGCGCGAGGTCGAATACATGGGCGCCGAGACCCATCTGATCGTCGCCCATCCCGCCGGGCGCGGGCTGATCGTGTCGGTGCCGGGCCATGCCGCCTGGCAGCCGGGCCAGCAGATCGGCCTGTCGCTGCCCGAAGAACACCGGGTTCTCTTCGATGCCCAGACGGGCAGGGCACGAGAGCGACCCGCCCCCGGATCGCGGGGACATCCGGCGCCTGTCGCGCCCTCTCCGTGATCGCCGCAAGGCGCCTGCCCCCCCCTTTTCCCGCTGTCCACCAAACCGAGAGGAAGCCCCATGCTTCGCCACGCACCTGCCGCCCTGATGCTTGCCGCCGGCACCGCGCTTGCCCTGCCGGCTGCGGCCGAAACCGAACTGACCATGTATTACCCGATCTCCGTCGGCGGTCCGCTGACCCAGGTGGTCGACGCCATGGTCGCCGAATTCGAGACCGCCAACCCCGACATCAAGGTCAACGCGATCTATGCCGGCAATTATGACGACACCCGGATCAAGGCGCTGTCGGCGCTGAATTCGGGCGAGCCGGCGCAGCTGGCGGTGATGTTCTCGATCGACGCCTATGACCTGATCGAACAGGATCTGATCGTGCCCTTCGACGATGTGATCGCCGAAGAGGACAAGGGCTGGCTGGACAGCTTCTATCCGGCGCTGATGGCCAATGGCCGGATCGAGGGCAAGACCTGGGGCGTGCCGTTCCAGCGTTCGACCATCGTCGCCTATTACAACAAGGACATGTTCCGCGAAGCCGGTCTCGACCCGGAAAAGGCGCCCACCACCTGGGACGAGATGGTCGAGATGGGCAAGGCCCTGACCAATGACGACCATTACGGGCTGATGATCCCCTCGACCGGCTATCCCTACTGGATGTTCCAGGCGCTGGCGATCCAGAACGGCAAGGAGCTGATGTCGAACGACGGGCTGACCACCTATTTCGACGATCCGGCCGTGCTCGAGACGCTGGAATTCTGGAAATCGCTGTCGACCGAGCATGGCATCATGCCCGAAGGCACCGTCGAATGGGGCACGCTGCGCCAGGCCTTCCTCGAGGGCAAGACCGCGATGATGTGGCATTCGACCGGCAACCTGACCGCGGTGAAGAATAACGCCAGCTTCGATTTCGGCGTGGCGATGCTGCCCGCGCATACCCGTCTGGGCTCGCCCACCGGCGGCGGCAACTTCTACCTGTTCAAGGACGCGACCGACGCCGAGAAAGCCGCCGCGCTGAAGCTGGTGCAATTCATGACCTCGCCGGAAAAGGCGGCCGAATGGTCGATCGCCACGGGCTACATGGGGGTGTCGCCGGCCGCCTACGAGACCGACGCGCTCAAGGCCTATACCGCCGAATTCCCCCCGGCGCTGGTTGCGCGCGATCAGCTTGAACATGCGGTCGCCGAATTCTCGACCTTCGAGACCGCCCGCGTGCGCGAGGGGCTGAACAACGCCATCCAGTCGGCGCTGACCGGCACCAAGGCGCCCGCCGCGGCGCTGGCCGAGGCCCAGGCCGCCGCCGAGCGTCTGCTGGCCGCCTATCGCTGAGCGCCCGCGCGCCCCTGATCCCCAAAGACCGGCGCCGGTTATCCCCGGTGCCGGTCTTCCGCCAAGGCCGCCCCCGATGTCCGACCCCCACCGTCTTCGCCGCCGCGCTCAGGCCATCCACGGATGGCTGCTGCTGACGCCTGCGCTTGCGATGCTGACGACCTTTGCCTTCTACCCCACGGTGGCCACCTTCTGGGCCAGCCTGTTCTCGCGCGGCACAAGGCGGCGTCCCACCGAATTCGTGGGGCTCGAGAATTACCAGCGCCTGTTCGACGATCCGACCTTCTGGCTGGTGGCCAAGAACAACCTTCTTTACGCAGGCGTCACGATCCCGGTGTCGATCCTGCTGGCGCTGGCCATGGCGCTGTGGGCCAATGCCAAGATCCCCGCCCGCAGCTTCGTGCGCACCGCCTATTTCACGCCCACCGTCCTGCCGATGATCGCCGCGGCCAATCTGTGGCTGTTCTTCTATACCCCCGGCTTCGGCGTCCTCGATCAGATCGGCGCGCTGTTCGGGGCGGCTTCGGTCAATTGGCTGGGCCAGCCCGAGACCGCGCTCTGGGCGGTCTGCGTGGTGACGATCTGGAAGGAGGCGGGCTTCTTCATGATCTTCTATCTGGCCGCCTTGCAGACCATTCCGCCCGACCTGCGCGAGGCCGCCCAGATCGAGGGGGCCTCGCGGCTGGCCTATACCCGGCGGATCGTGCTGCCGCTCCTGATGCCGACGACGCTGTTCATCCTGGTCAATGCGATGATCAATTCGGTGAAGCTGATCGACCACCTGTTCATCCTGACCAAGGGCGGGCCGTCGGATGCCTCGAAGCTGATCCTCTATTACATCTGGGAAAACGCCTTTGCCTTCTTCGACGCGCCGGCCGCCGCGGCCATGACCGTGCTCATGCTGGCGGTCCTGGGGGCGCTGGCGGCCTTCCAGTTCTTCGTGATCGACCGCCGGACCCATTACCGATGACCCTTCTGCACCGTCTCGAACCGCTTCTGGCGCTGGCACTGGCCGTGCTCTGGATCTCGCCGCTGGCCTTTGCCTTCTGGGCGGCCTTCCACGCCAGCACGGATGCGGTCAATTTCAACCTCGCCGCCCCCTGGACCCTGGAGAATTTCCGCACCGCCTGGCAGGGCGCGCCCTGGCTGCGCTATTTCCTGAATTCCGTGATCCTGGTGACGACGGTCCTGATCGGGCAATTCGTGCTGACGACGCTGGCGGGATTTGCCTTCGCGCAGGTGGAATTTCGCGGCAAGGATGTCGTCTTCGTGCTGGTCCTGTTGCAGCTCTTCATCCTGCCCGAGGTGCTGATCGTCGAGAATTACAAGATCGCCACGCAGCTGGGGCTTCTCGACACGATCCTGGGGATCGGGGCGCCCTACATGGCCTCGGCCTTCGGCATCTTCCTGATGCGCCAGGCGTTCAAGTCGGTGCCGAAGGAACTGGACGAGGCCGCGCGCATCGAGGGCTGTTCGCTGATGGGGGTGCTGTGGCGGGTCTATGTCCCGGCGGCGCGGCCGACCTATCTGGCCTATGCGCTGGTCTCGGTCTCGACGCATTGGAACAATTTTCTCTGGCCGCTGGTGGTCACCAACAACGCGAGCGCCCGGCCGCTGACCGTCGGTCTGTCGATCTTCGGCGCGCCCGAGAACGGGGTGGATATCTCGGTCATCTCGGCCTCGACGATGATGGTGATCGCGCCGCTTCTGATCCTGTTCCTGGCCTTCCAGCGCCAGTTCGTGCAGGCCTTCCTGCGGGCGGGGATCAAGTAGCCTGCTCCACGCTCGGGGCGCGGGGCGCGGGGCGACCCGGCCCCGCACCCCGGCGGGATCAGCCCCGCCCTTGCGCCGCCGCCGGGTTGGGCAACGGGTTCGACCAGGCCCGGCGCCCGGCGCGGTCGATCACGGTGACCCTGAGCCAGGGGCTGTGTGCAGCCCGCGCCAGCACCAGATCGGTGCGCGTCAGCGCCTCGCCCTGCACCGCATCGGCCGCCGACCCCGCGCCTTGCACGATCACCGTGGTGACGGCCGAGCTGTCGACATGGACCGTCCCGTTCTCCAGACGCAGGTCATGCAGCGCCGGGCCCTGCGTGGCATAGAAGGCGCCGTCCTTCAGCGCCGCCAGCAGCGCCTCGGGGGTGTTCTCGAGCGCCTTGACCATGACCCAGCCGCCGAAATGGTCGGGGCCGTGGAAATGGGCGTCATCGGTGGCCACCAGCGTCAGCGCGCGCCCCTCCGACAGCAACAGGTCCAGCGTGTGGAACCCGTCCGCCCGGTCCGCGCCGGTGGCGCAGCCGTGGTTATAGACCTCGACCGCATGCGCGTCTGCAAGGCTGCGGGCATCCGCCAGCGTCAGGCCCGACCATTGCGGATGCGCGATGGCGACGAAGGCCCCGGCCGCGCGCGCCCGTGCGGCGATCTCGGGGCCGGTCTCCTGGCCCTCGACCGGCGCAAAGCCCGGCGCCCTGGCCGGGGCGAAATCCGTCGGCAGCCCCACCGCAAGGATGTGCCACAATTCGCCGTTCTCCATCGCCCCGGAATGCAGCTCGGCGCCCAGAAGCGTGGTGAAGCCGGGGCTGCGAAACGGGCGCGTGTCGGCGATGGGATAGCCGTAAGCGCCGATGAAATGATCGGTCAGCGCAATGAAATCATAGCCTTCCGCGCGGTAACGGCGACAGACCTCGGCCGGCGCAAGCGCGCCGTCGGACAGGTTCGAATGGGTGTGCAGGTTGCCCCGGAAGAAGCGGCCGGGACGGGCAAAGGCAAGGGGCTGCATCGGGCTCTCCTGAGAATTGCGCGCGCGGGGGGCACAGGGGCGGGTGTCGCGCAATTCGGTGACAGCCGTGCGACGGCCGCCGGCATGCAGAAGCCGGGGGAGGCAGATCCCGGGGGGCGCAGGACAGCAAAGGGCCCGGACCGTGGCGGCGGTCCGGGCCCCGAAACGCGCGGCGCGGCCCCTCAGAGGCTGTCGCCGAAATCGGCCTTGAACTTGGCCACCAGGCGCTCCTGCCAGTCGTTGACCGGGGCCAGCCGGCCATAGAAGAAGCGCAGGATCTCGGGCTCTTCGATGAATTTCAGCCCGCCCACGATCGCGCGGTTCTGCCAGAGCCAGTCGATCCGGTCGATGGCGTATTTCACCTGGCTCAGCGTGAACACCCGACGCGGCATGGCCAGGCGCACCAGTTCCATGTTGGCCAGCGGCTCGGTGCCGTCGGGGTTGCGCTGCTCGGACAGGGTGCCGCGTTCCATCCCGCGCACGCCCGACACCAGATAGAGCGCCGAGGCCAGCGCCCCGGCCGAATATTGCGCCTGCGGCACATGATCGAGGAAGCGCATCACGTCGATGTGGCAGCCCAGACCGCCCGCCGGCGTGATGACCGGAATGCCGCGGCGGTCCAGTTCGTTCACCATATAGGCGATGAACTGCGGACCCTGGCTGATCATGTCCTCGTCCATCGTCTCCTCGAGCCCGACGGTCAGCGCCTCGATCTCGCGCACCGACATGCCGCCATAGGTCAGGAACCCCTCATAGAGCGGGACCAGCGCGCGCATGCGGTTATACATCTCCTCGGTGCGGATGCAGATCGCGCCGCCGCGCGCACAGCCCAGCTTGCGTGCCGAGAAATAGATGATGTCGCACAGATCGGCGATCTCGCGGGTGATCTCGCGGATCGAGCGATCCTTGAGCGCGGGGTCGCGCGTCTTGAGGAAATGCAGGTTGTCGGCCATCAGGCTGGCGTCATAGACCAGCGTCAGCCCGTGCCGGTCGCAGACCGCGCGCACCGCGCGCATGTTCTCGAGCGAGACCGGCTGGCCGCCGATCAGGTTGGTGCCGGCCTCGATGCGCACGAAGGCGATCTTCTCGGGGCCGTTCTCGGCCACCAGACGTTCCAGCGCGGCCACGTCCATGTCGCCCTTGAACGGCAGATCCGAGGTCACCGCCAGGCCCGCCTCGGTGATGATCTCCTCGACCGTGCCGCCGTTGAGCACGATATGCGCCTTGGTCGTGGTGAAGTGAT
Source organism: Phaeovulum vinaykumarii (assembly GCF_900156695.1). GTDB lineage: Bacteria > Pseudomonadota > Alphaproteobacteria > Rhodobacterales > Rhodobacteraceae > Bieblia_A > Bieblia_A vinaykumarii. The sequence goes on along the minus strand of NZ_FTOM01000003.1, from coordinate 154,366 downwards.
AGTTCATCGGCACGATCGAGCCGGGCGTCACCAGAACCTGCGACAGGATGTTCTCGCAGGCGCGGCCCTGGTGGGTGGGCAGGATGTAATGCATCCCGAACAGCTCGCGCAGCTTGCTTTCCAGCCGGGTATAGGTGGCCGAGCCGGCATAGCTGTCATCGGCCACCATCATCGCGGCCATCTGCTGGTCGCTCATCGCGTTCACGCCGCTGTCGGTCAGCATGTCCATGAACACGTCGCGGTTCTGGAGAAGGAAGGTGTTGTTGCCGGCCTCGGTGACGGCCTTCAGCCGGTCGTCGATCGGCGGCAGGTTCAGTTTCTGGACGATGCGGACCTTGTGCATTTCCAGCGGCACCATCTCGCCGCTGAAGAATTTGACGTTTGCCATTCTTTCCTCCTCCGGGGGCAAGCCGAAATAATGTTGCCCTGGGGCGAGTTTCCGGGGCGGCGGCGGGCTTGGCAATTCGCCATTGCGCCGTGCGGGTGTGCAACAAGGTCGCGGTTTGCGCTTTTCTCCGGCGCGGGGCTGGGGCAAGAGGCGGGGCAGGGATCGACCCGCAACCTGTCCCGGAGGCGCCATGACCTGTCCGTCCCGGCCGATCTGGCCATGAGCCCGGTTCTGGGCGTGCTGTTGCCCGATGCGCTGGTGATCGGGCTGGGGGTGGTGATGCGCCGTTTCGTGCCCGATGCGGGCTGGGCAGGCATCGACCGGCTGAATTTCCAGATCCTGTTTCCGGCGCTGATCTTCCAGGCAGCCGCTGCCCGGGCGCCGGGGCTGAATGATCTGGCGGTGATCGGCGGCGGGGTCTGGGCGATCATCCTGCTGGGCTTCGGGCTGGGCCTGCTGCTGCGCCCGCTGGGGCCGGCGCGGTTTCTCGATTTCGCCGGAGCCTGGCAGACGGCCTGGCGGTTCAATTCCGCAATCGGCCTCGTGGCGGTGCAGGCGCTGCCCGAAAGCGCGCGCGGGCTGATGTCGATCGCCATCGGCTTCGCGGTGCCGCTGGCCAATCTGCTGGCGGTGGGGGCGATGTCGCGCGGACAGTCGATGTCGCTTGGGGCCACGGCGCGGATGGTGGTGCTGAACCCGTTTCTGCTGGCCAGCACGCTGGGGATCGGCATGGCTACGGCGGGGCTGCATCTGCCCGACCCGCTGTCCCCGATGGTGGGGCTTCTGGCGCAGGCGGCGATCCCGATGGCGCTTCTGTCGATCGGGGCCGCGCTCGAGATCCGGGCGGTGACGCGGCTGGACCCGTTTCGGGGTGGGCTCAGCCTCATCAAGCTGGTGGTGTTGCCCGCGCTCACGCTGGGCGCGGTGCGCCTGATGGGGCTCGAGGCCGATGCCGCGGCCGTGCTGGTCGTCTTCGCCGCCCTGCCCACGGCGTCGGCGGCGCATGTGCTGGCCTCGGTCTTCGGCGCCGATCGCAGCCTCGCGGCGGGGGTGATTGCGCAATCGACCGCGCTGGGATGCGTGACCCTGCCCCTGTGGTTGATGGGGCTTCAGGGCTGAACGGCGCGTTTGGGCGGAACCTCGGGCTGTGGGTGTGGTCGTGTCGAGACGGTGGCCGCGGTTGACGGGCGCCGGGGCTGGCAGAACGTCCGGGGCGAGACCGGATATGGCGTGCCGGATCGGCTGGACCTGCGGGCGCGTCGAGACCGAACATCGCGGCCGGGTCGCGCATCGAGACAGGCGCGCGGCGACTGCCGGGCTGCTGGAGCGCTGAGACTGAAAACCGCAGCCGGATCGAAAGGGCCGCCTGGGCTACGCGGGCGTCGCGCGCATTCCGTCTGAGAAGACCATTGGGGCTTGGCGGATCATGCGGTCCTTGGGGATCGGCCGGGCGGAGCGGGTCGTTCGGCCCCAGAGGGTGGCCCGGAACGAGGGGGAGCGTTGGGGCTGACACGGCGCCTTGGTCAGCCCTTCGTGTCGGGACGTTCCCGCAAGGGCGCACGTTTCCCCCGGCGTCTTTCCCAATCTTGCGTCCTTCCACCCGTATCCTTCCGATAGTGACTATTGTTCTGCGTGATCTTCTCGTGGGAAGGATTGCTGCCACGCCGTCCGGCGATGGCGGTGGCGCGGGCATTTGGCGGTTGCGCGCCTGCGCGGCGCGGACATGCTCTTCGGCTGGTGCTGGTGCTGGTGCTGGTGCTGGTGCTGGTGCTGGTGCTGGTGCTGGTGCTGGTGCTGGTGCTGGTGCTGGTGCTGGTGCTGGTGCTGGTGCTGACGAAGGGCGTGCGATCTCGTGCGCGCGACCGGGCGAAGGCGGCTTTCGGGTTGTCCCGCGCGACGAAAACGCGCCCCATGAGCCATGCCTTCCGAAGCTGATGTGCCGAAGCGACGCCGGCACGGGCCGCGTGATGTTCGCGCCAAGGCATGGGCCGCGTTATGTCCTCGCCAGGGTGGCGGATCTTGAGCGCGCGGCGGCGCGATGGCGGGGTCCGGGACGGCTCGCGCTTTGCCAAGCGGCGAATAGATTTCCTAACCCGCGCCGTCCGAAGCTGATGTGACAACGCGCGCGCAGGCCGCGGGATGGCCTTGCCACAGGGATGCGGGATCTTGCGTGCAAGGCCTGGCGCCGACTGGGCCGCCGACTGGGGCCGTCTCACGCTCAGCCGCAGGGCGCCTGTCGCTTGCCTGTGGTGTCGCTTGCGTGTGGCGCCGGGGCCAATGCGCCGCCGACCTCGGCCCGGCAAGCTTTCATTGCGCCCGAGCTCTGCGACGGAAATGCCTGACGCGCGGTTGCGACGTTCAGGATCGCCGCGCGCCGCCAATGCGCATCGGCCTCAGAACCACTGGATCTCGCCTTCGTCCTCGTCTTCCACGGCGGCGGTGCGCTCGACGGACGGATCGAGATTATTCACCAGCTCATGCAGACGCAGACGCGACAGGATCGGCACGGCGTGAAGGTTCACGTCGCGTGGCATTTCGGTCGAGACCGCGCTCATCAGACGCCCGAGATCCTCGAGCGCCTGCGTGATGCGGTCGATCCCCTGAAGCCCGCGGATGGCCGAAGGGTCCGTGTGCTCGGAAAAGATGCACAGCGACAGCGCGCTCTGCACCTCGGCCGAGAGCGCGGCCAGCGATTCCAGCTCGTCTCCGATCCTGGCGGCGAGCGCGTCGAGTGGCAGATCGCGGCACTCGGGTGCGCGAGGCGGAGGCAGATTCTGGATCACAGCCGGCCCACCACCGCCTCGATGCACGCCTTGAGTTCCTGGGGCGTGAAGGGCTTCTTGAGGAAGTTGTTCATGCCGTTCTTCTTGCCCTCGTTGATCAGGGCGGCATCTGCGCGCCCGGTGATGAGGATGAAGCCAACGCCCTTGGTGCGCGGATTCTGCCGCAGCGCCTGAAGCAGCTGGATGCCGTTCATGCCGGGCATGTTGTAATCCGAGATCACCATGTGAACCGGGCTTTTCTCGAGCGTCGTGAGCGCGCCCGGCCCGTCGGTTGCATAGCCCACCTGGCGGATCCCCATCGCGTCGAGCGCCTGGGTGATGAGGCCGCGGCTCGTGGACATGTCGTCCACGACCATGATCCTGAGTTGATCCCTCAATGCCATGTCTGCTCTCCTTTTCGTGGGCCCGTTGGCGACAGGCGATAGGTCGTGATGCCGGACGATACGAAGGGCGAGCTGCCCTCGGTCGGGACGCGTTCGGAATGGCCGACATAGAGCCAGCCCTCGGGCTTGATGGCCTGTGCGAAACGGTCCCACAGCCGGCGTTGTGTCGGTGCGTCGAAATAGATGACGACGTTGCGGCAGAAGACGATGTCGAATTGCCCCTTCATCGGCCAGGTGCCGTGCAGGTTGAGCTGCTTGAAGCTGACCAGCCGCCGCAGACGCTCGTCGATCCGCTCGCCCTCGGGGTCGGCGGCGAAGAAGCGCCGGCGCATCTCGGTCGGCAGCGAATCGAGGATCGTCCCATCGTAGAGTCCTTCGGAGCCCTTGCGTACGACGACCGGGTCGATATCGGTTGCAAGAATGCGCACGTCGAGCCGGTCGAGATCCTGCGCCATGTCCGACAGGACCATGGCGATGGAATAGGCCTCGGCCCCGATCGAGCAGCCCGCCGACCAGATCCGCACCTTGTCGCCCTTGCGCGCCCGTTCGAGAAGCGGCGGCAGCGCAGTCGTGCGCAGGTGGTCGAAGTGATGGTTCTCGCGGAAGAAATGCGTGACGTTGGTGGTCAGCGCCGAGATCATCTCGCGCATTTCGGCCGAGCCGTCGGGCGATCGGACCAGCTTGATGTAGCTGGCGTAATCGGGCAGGCCCAGCGCCCGCAGGCGCTTGGCAAGCCGCGATTGCACCATCGAGGTCTTGCCGGGGGCGATGACGATCCCGGCGGCCTCGTGCAGGATGGACGAGATCTGCGACAGTTCGTCGGGCGTCGGCGGCGTGGCCGCGGTCACGAAGGGGTTGCGCGCGTTCATGGGGTCAGGTCTCAGGCGGCTTCCGCGGTTCCGTCGGGCAGAACTGCTTGCAGGTCGAGAACGCGGATCATGCGCCCCTCGACGATGGTCAGTGCCTCGATGTAGCTGTGGGCGGCATCGGCCGCGAGATCGGGCGGCGGTTGCAGCTCCGAGCGCGGCAGCGCCAGAATATCGGACACGGCATCGACCAGAAGCCCGGCGGCCTGGCCGGCGACCTGGACCACGATGATGACGTTGCGCGCATCGCCCTTGACCGGCGGCATCCCGAGGCGCGTGGACAGATCGACGACCGGCAGCACCGTGCCGCGCAGGTTGATCACGCCGCGCACATGGGCGGGGGCATGGGGCAGGGGCGTGGCACGGGTCCAGCCGCGGATCTCGCGCACGGACATGATGTCGACGCTGTATTCCTGTTCGGCCAGTCGGAACGACAGAAGTTCCACTTCGCCGGTGTTTTTCACATTGGGTTCATCGGTCATGGGGATCATCCTGCAAGGTCGAGGTCGGCAACACGGGTGCGTCCGCTCGCGTTCTGAACAAGGTCGGCGGGGTCGAGAATGAGAGCGATCTGGCCGTCGCCCAGGATCGTCGCCGCCGCGACGCCGGGGATATGGCCGTAGCTTTGCTGCAGCCCTTTGATGACGACCTGACGCTGTTCCATGATGGCATCGACGACCAGCGCCGATCGGGCGCCATCTTCCTGTGCGGTCAGAAGGACAATGCCGCCTTCGTAGGTGGTCTGCGGCGCCCGATAACCCAGTTCGGCGCCCAGATCATAGAGCGGCACGAAGGCGCCGCGCACATGGATCACGTTCGTTTCCGGCCCGAGCGAGCGGATGTCGTTCTGGGTCAGCGTTGCGGTTTCCACGATCGAGGACAGCGGCACCACGAGGGTTTCGCCGGCGACGTTGACGACCATGCCATCGAGAACCGCCAGGGTGAGCGGCAGCGAGATCGAGAATTTCGTGCCCTTGCCGGGTTCGGAGGTGATCGAGATGCGTCCGCCCAGCGACTGGATCGCCTGACGCACGACATCCATGCCGACCCCGCGGCCCGAGAGGGCCGAGACCTGATCGGCGGTCGAGAAGCCGGGCAGGAAGAGCAGGTTGTCAATTTCGCTGTCGGTGAGGTTGGCATCCGCGGGGACAAGCCCCTTCTTGATGGCGATATCGCGGACCTTGGGCCGGTTGATGCCGGCGCCGTCGTCCTCGATCTCGATCACGACGCGGCCCGAACGGTGCAGCGCCGAGAGGGTGATCACCCCTTCGGGCGGCTTGCCGGCGGCCACGCGCTTTTCGGGCGTTTCAAGGCCGTGGTCGACCGAGTTCCGGATCATGTGGGTCAGCGGGTCGGCCAGCCGTTCGATGACGGTCTTGTCGACTTCGGTGCTCTCGCCCTCGGTGCGCAGGCGCACCTGCTTGCCGACCGCGGCCGAGGATTCGCGCACGATCCGGCCCATCCGCTGGAACAGCGGCTTCACGGGCTGGGCGCGGATCATCATCACACTGTCCTGGATGTCGCGCGTGAGCATCATGAAGGCCTCGAGGCCGTTCATGACCGCCGAGGTCGGCGGCAGCCCGGCTTCGGCCACGCTTTGCGACAGCATCGCCTGGTTGATGACCAGCTCGCCCACGAGGTTGACCAGGCGGTCGATCCGTTCGAGGTCGACCCGCACCGTCGCCGAGGCATGCTCGCCCCCCCCGCCCGATGCGGCGGGTTTGGCGGCAGGCTTGGCCGGTGCGGCCGCGGCCGGGGCGGGTGCAGGGGCATCCGCGACGGCTTCGGCAGGCGTGCCGGCATCGGCCGCGGGCGCGGAGGGCGCCGCGACAGCCGGTGCGGTGGCCGACGTATCGGCGGGTTCAGAAGTCAGATCAGCCGGGGGCAGCGCAATGTCAGAAGACGCCACGGGCGCTGCACCGGGCGCGGTCTCTTCCGCCGAGTCGATCTCCTCGTCAGCGCCGCCGTCCAGCGGCGTGATGTCGATCTCGCAGACATCCTCGATGAAATCGAAGAGGTCGCGGACCTCGTCTTCGGCCACCGGGGCCATGAGGCGCGCGGTCCAGCTCAGATAGGCCTGTTCGGGGTCGATCGCGGCCAGATCGGGCAGCCGGGCGGTGTCGATCTCGGTTTCGCAGGGGCCCAAAGCCGAAAGCTGCTTGAGCACCTGGAGGATCTCGTTGCCCGAGGCATAGAGCCCGCTTTGCGGGGTCAGCCGGATCTGCCAGCCCGGTTTCTGGGTGGGCAGTTCCTCGGTGGCGTCGGGCGGGGAGCCGAAGTCGAAGTCCATGTCGAGCTCGAGCGACAGGCCCATCGGCTGGAAGTCGGTGACTTCTTCCTCCTGCTCGGCAATCGCGGCCGGCCCGCCCATCAGCGCTTCAAGTTCCTGAAGCACCTCCTCGGCGCCGGCGGGGACGGGGCCACCGTCACGTGCGGCGGCCACATGGTCGGACAGAAGGTCCGCGGCGGCAAAGAACAGCCGCATCGCGTCGGGCGTCACATCCAAACGACCCGAACGCACTTCATCCATGACGGTCTCGTAGCGGTGCGCGAACGCCACGAGCGCGTCGAGCCCGAAAGCCCCGGCGCCACCCTTGATCGAGTGCACGGCCCTGAAGACGACGTTGATCGTCTCGTTGTCATGGTCCCCCTCGTCCATGCTGACAAGGGCATCCTGAAGGCTTTCCAGAAGTTCTTCGCATTCGACGAAGAAGGAGGCGCGGATTTCCGCCATAGGGTCCAGGGCCATGACGACGCTCCTTTAGCTGACGACCATATTGAGCGCCTTGACCAGCTTGACCGGGTCGAAGGGCTTGACGATCCAGCCGGTGGCACCGGCTGCGCGGGCGCGGGCCTTGAGCTCGGGCGCGCTTTCGGTGGTCAGGACAAGGATCGGCGTGGCGCGATGCTTGCTCTGGCCGCGGACGGCTTCGATGAAGCCGAAACCATCGAGACGCGGCATGTTGATGTCCGAGATGATGGCATCGGGTTCGATGTCCTCGAGCACTTCGAGACCGTGCACACCGTCCTCGGCCAGGTGCAAGGTGATGCCGGCGTCGTTCAGTGCAAGCTTCAGCATGTCGCGGATGGTGCGGCTGTCATCGACAGCAAGGACCGTCATGCTCATGGATTGCCCTCCGATTCGAACGTCTCGGCGGAAACCCCGAACAGCGCGACTGCGTCGTCGAAGGCTTTGGACCGAGGAGCGATGATGAACTGATGGCCAGCCGCGCGCGCAGAGGCCGCGGCCGACAGGAGAAGTTGCAGACAGAGCCCGCCGATATGCGCGACGGTGGAGGCGTCGACCTGCATGTCCTCGCCGGAATTGGCGCGCAGCGCGTCGGCAAGCGGCCGGGCCGCAGGCAGATCGAGCCGGTTTGGCAATGCAAGGGCGGCGGTCATTTCCGGCCCCCCGCGCTTTGGATGTGAAACAGGCGCACTTGTTCCCCTTTCGATCTTGGATGGAAAAGGGATAGGCGGTGCAAGTTAAGATAGGTTTGACGCCGGCGCGTTCCGCGAGACTTGTCAAAATTCCAGATCGGCCCGCGAGGAGCGTCTTTGGGGCATCGGGAAGGGGGCGTCCCTCAGGCCCCGATCGGGACCGGGCGCGCCGCCAGGCGGGCACAACCCCACAGCGCGGCATAATCGTCTTCGATCACGGAAACGGGGAAATCCGCCATCAGGGCGCTGAAACGGCCCTTGTCTGCAAAGGCGCGATCAAATCCGTCACGCAAAAGCGACGGCGCCATGGCCCGTGCCAGCCCCCCGCACAGCCAGATCCCGCCGAAGGGCAGATGCACCAGCGCCAGATCCCCCGCGGCCCGTCCCAGAAAACGCGCAAAAAGCGCACCAGTTTTGAGTGATTCGCCCGCGTTGATCGCGGCGACGATCTCGGGGGCGGGGCGCGGATCGGGCGGCAGGCCGTCTTCGGCGCGGGCAAAGGCATGCAATTTCAGGATGCCGCGGCCCGAGAGCGCATCCTCGACCACCGCCCCCCCGGCCAGCGCGACATGACGGGCCAGCCGCAGGTCATCGGCGTCGCGCAACGCCAGCGCCATCTGCCCGGCCTCCGAGGCCGCCACCACAGGCCCCGCGGGCGTGGGCAGCACCAGCGCTGCGTTGAACCCCGTGCCGATGCCGATCACCAGCCGCGTGCCGTGCGGCTCGGCCGGGGCCGCGATCAGGGGCCGCGTGCGCGCGGGCGGCAGCACGTCAAGCGCGTGGCCCTGCGCCTGAAGGTCGTTGAGGATCTCGATCCGCCCGGCGCCGGTGGCGGCGCGCAGATCCTCGGGGGTGATGGCCCAGTCAAGATTGGTCAGATGCGCCCGCCCGGCCCGCACGGGGCCTGCGACCGCAACGCAAAGCGTGCCGATCCGCGGCGCTCCGGCCTCGGCCAGGGCCTGCGCCAGCACCGCCGCCAGTCCCGGAAAGTCGCGGTTGGCATAGCGGCGGATGTCGCCCGTCTCGACCGCCCCGGCGCGCGCCAGCGCCACGCGGGTATTGGTGCCGCCCACATCGGCCACCAGATCAAGGGTCGGGCTGTCGGTCATCACTCGGGTCCGGTTACGGGTCTGACGGCCTGGGCCCTGGCGCCGGGGCGCATCAGCTCAGACCCGGCGGCCCAGTGCCGCCGTCACCGCGTGATAGGACGCCTTGGGCCTGCGCTGCAAGCTGTCGTGATCGACCTCGACCAGGCCGAAGCCCGCGGAAAAGCCCGCCTCCCATTCGAAACCGTCCAGAAGCGACCGGATCATGTAGCCCGCAAGCGGCACCCCTTCGGCGATGGCCTCGCGGCAGGCATCGAGATGTTCGGCCAGAAACAGCACCCGGTCGGCATCCAGGATCATGCCGTCGCCGTCGCGCTGGCGGTCGGGCGCGGCCATGCCGTTTTCCGTCACGATCAGCGGCAGATCGCCCGTCAGCGTGTCGCGCAGCCACACCAGCCGCTCGAGCAGGCCCTCGGGCGCCGATTCCCGGCCCAGAACGCAGGTGGGGCGCGTGCCGGGCCCGGTGCTCAGCGCAGGCCAGGGCGCGTTTGCCGGCGCGACCAGGCGGCGGGTGTGATAGCTGACCCCCAGCCAGTCGAGCGGCTGCGCGATGGTGTCCAGATCCGCTTCGGCCCGGCGCGGCAGATGCGGGCCCAGCGCCTCGAGAAGTGCGGCCGGATAGCCCTGCCCGAAAAGCGGCCCGAGCACGGCGCGATGCTGCATCAGGTCGTGACGCGCGGTGGCCTCGGCGGCGGCGGGACGTTCGTCTGCGGGCAGAAGCTGCGTGAAATCCAGCACGGCGCCGATCTGCGGGCCTGCGGCCGCGCGCAGGGCCTGCACCCCCAGCCCCTGCGCCAGAAGCGCGTGATGGAGCGCGCGGCTTGCGGCGCGGATGTCGCGCAGGCCGGGCGCATGGCGGCCGTGGAAATGCCCCGCCCAGGCCAGCTCGGCGGGGGCGTTGACGGGCGCCGCGCTCCACAGCCGGTCGCCCAGCCGCGCCCCGACCTGCGCCGCCAGATCGGCCAGCCGCAGCGCCGTGTCGCGGTTGGCCCAGCCGCCGCGATCGGCCGCCCAGGCCGGCAATTCGCCGTGATAGAGCGTCAGCGCCGGTTTCATGCCGCGCGCGCAGATCCCGTCCACCAGGCGGTCGTAGAAGGCCAGCCCGCGCTCCGAGAAGCTCTCGGGCCCCTCGGGCTGGAGCCGCGCCCAGGAGGTCGAGAACCGCCAGGCATCGACCCCCGCCGCCGCGGCCAGGTCCAGATCCTGCGGAAACAGCACCCGATGCCCGCAGGCCTGCCGCCCATTGACCCCGCCCCGCACGCTGCCGGGCGTGGCGGCGAAACTGTCCCAATGGCAGGGGCCGGCACCCGCCGTGCCCTCGATCTGATAGGCCGCCGCGCTCAGGCCGAAGACAAAGCCCGCCGGGAAATCGGCGCGCGCGGGCAGGCTGGGAAAACCTTGCGGCAGCATCGAACCCCCATGCGCAGGAAGGATTGCAAGACAGCCTAGGCACGGGGCAACAGGCGGTCAATCATTCCCGCGATCTGCGGGGGCAAAATGCACGCAAGGGATGAAAGTCGCGCGTTGACAAGGGTCTGCACATGGGAAAGGCTGGGCCTGTCGGCTGTTGTCGGCCCGAGCTTGAGGCCCGCGAGTGTGGCCCGGCGCCGCCGGCCCGCACCGGGTCTGGCCCCGGTCCCATCGGCCGACAGGAAGGGGGACGACGATGGTCAAACGCGACATGATCTGCCCCGCGCGGATCCGGTCTGTGACGCGGGGCCTGGTGGGGGCGCTGCTGCTGGCGGGTGGCGTTTCCGGTGGCGCTATGGACGCGGCAGCGGGAGGCGGAGCGGCGGGGGATCTCGTCTTTCCCCCCGGTGCCGACCCGCGCTTTCACTGGGACGACCTTGCCGCGCTTGCCGATCATGACCTCTCGGGGCAGACGATCACCATCCTGTCGCCCTGGACCGGCCCCGACAAGGCGCTGGTCGAAAGCGTCATCGCCTATTTCGAGACCGCAACCGGCGCGCGCGTCCTGCATGGCGGGTCGGACAGTTTCGAGCAGCAGATCCTCATCGACGCCGAGGCCGGATCGCCCCCCGACATTGCCGTCTTTCCCCAGCCGGGGCTGGTGGCCGATCTGGCCGCCAAGGGCCATCTGCGGCCCATGCCCGCCGACACCGCTGACTGGCTGTCTGCCCATTACGCCGCCGGGGACAGCTGGGCGGGGCTGGCGCGCCACGCAGGGCCGGACGGCGTGCCGCGCCTTTATGCCTTTCCCTACAAGGCCGAGCTGAAGTCGCTGGTCTGGTATGTCCCCGAGAATTTCGCCGAGGCTGGGCTGAGCCTCCCCCGCAGCCAGGAGGATCTTCTGGCGCTTTCCGACCACCTCGTGCGTTTGGGCGAGACGCCCTGGTGCATCGGGCTGGGATCGGGCGGCGCGACCGGCTGGCCCGCCACCGATTGGGTCGAGGAATTCATGCTGCGCCTCTATCCGCCCCAAGTCTATGACGCCTGGGTTTCGCACGCGATCCCCTTCGATGATCCGCGCGTGATCGCCGCGATCGAGGCCTTCGGCGCCTTCGTGCGCACCCCCGGCTATGTGGCCGGCGGCCCGGCCGCCGTCGCCGCGACCGATTTCCGCGACAGTCCCGCGGGGCTTTTCACCCTGCCGCCACGTTGCTGGATGCACCGCCAGGCCAGTTTCATCCCCACCTTCTTTCCGCCCGGAACCCAGATCGGGCGCGATGTCGATTTCTTCTACTTTCCCGCCTACGCCGACCGCGATCTGGGCCAGCCGGTTCTGGGCCAGCCGGTTTTGGGATCGGGCGCCTTCTGGGCCCGGATGAGCGACGCCCCCGCCGCGGCGGTGTTCCTTTCGTTCCTGCGCAGCCCCCTCGCGCATGAGATCTGGATGGCTCAGAGCGGTTTCCTGACGCCCCACCGCGGCGTGAACCCCGACCTTTACGGCGATCCGACCCTGCGCAAGATGGGCGCGATCCTTCTGGGCGCCAGCCTCTTTCGCTTCGACGGATCGGACCTGATGCCGGGGGCGATCGGGGCCGGGGCCTTCTGGACCGGCATGCTCGATTATGTCGCCGGCGCGCCCGCCGCGCAGGTCGCAGCACAGATCCAGAAGACCTGGGACAGCCTGGATTAGGTGCCGCGATGCCTGAGGCCCTGACGCTGGCCGCCGCCACGATGCTGAGCGTTCTTTTCACCTGTGTGGCATGGGTTTGGGGGGCGAACCGCATGCTGGACCTGATCTGGCCCGCAACCGGCAGGCGGGCGGGGCGCAACAGCGCGCGCGCCGGTCTGATCCGGCCCTGGCTGTTTCTGGGGCCGGCGCTTGTGTTCATGGGGCTCTATCTGGTGTGGCCGGTGCTGCGCACGGGCTGGCTGGCGCTGCATGACGCGACCGGGGCCCGGTTCGTGGGCCTTGAGAACCTGCGCTGGCTGGCAAGCGACGCGCGGCTGTACGAGGCGCTTGGCAACAGCCTGGCCTGGCTTCTGGTGGTGCCCGCGGTCTCGACGGCGCTGGGGTTGATCGCGGCGGTTCTGACCGACGGGCTGCGCTGGGGGGTGCTGGCCCGCGCCGTCCTGTTCATGCCGATGGCGATCTCGTTCGTGGGGGCGGCGGTGATCTGGAAATTCATCTATGCCTTCACCCCCGAACCCGCGCCCGAGATCGGTCTTCTGAACGCGCTGGTGACGGCGGCGGGGGGCGCGCCGCAGGCCTGGCTGACACGGGCGTTCGTCAACGATCTGGCGCTGATGGTGGTGGTGATCTGGATGCAGACGGGCTTTGCCATGGTGATCCTGTCGGCGGCCCTGCGCGCCGTGCCCGAAGAGACGCTGGAGGCCGCGCGTCTGGACGGGGCGGGTCCGTGGACGATCTTCACCCGCATCCAGGTGCCCCAGATCCGCGGCACGCTGGCCGTGGTCTGGACCGCGATCACGATCATGGTCCTCAAGCTCTTCGACATCGTCTTCGTGATGACCAACGGCCAATGGGGCACGCAGGTTCTGGCCAATCTGATCTATGACTGGATGTTCCGCGGCAGCCCCGATGCGGGGCGCGGCGCGGCGGTGGCGCTGGTGCTGATGGCGCTGGTCACGCCGCTGATGATCTGGAACATCCGCGCCGCCCTGCGCGAGGAGCGGGCATGAGCGCCCTTGCCCTGCTGCGCCATCTGGCGGTGGCGGCGCTGGTTGCGCTGTGGCTGCTGCCGACGGCGGGCCTTCTGGTGACGGCGCTGCGCGATCCGGGCCAGATCACGGGGGCGGGCTGGTGGAGTGCCCCTTTCCCGGCGACGGTCACGGTCTTTCGCCGGCTTGCGCCCACGACACCGGCGCGCGCCGACGGGGATGCCTGGCTGCACGAGGGGCAGCTTCTCGGCCCGGACGAGACGCTTCTGGCCTGGGGTCTTTCGGCGCGCGATCCCGCGGCGCTGGCGCCGGGGGCCGAGATCGCCACGCGGGCGGGCGATCTGCGGGTCGCGGCAAACGGGCGCTATGTCCTGCGCAGCCCGCAGCCCGAGGCCGCGCCGGGCCTGCGGGTGTTCCTGCGCCTGCGCGTGCCGCCGCGCTTCACCTTCGAGAATTTCGCCCGCGTGATCGGCGCCGAGGGCATGGGCCGGGCCTTCCTGAATTCGCTGATGGTGACGGTTCCGGCCACGGTGCTTCCCATTCTGGTTGCCGGCTTCGCGGCTTACGCGCTGGCCTTCATGCGATTTGCCGGCCGCGCGCTGATCGTGGCGGGGGTGGTGGCGCTTCTGGTGGTGCCGCTGCATCTGACCTTGATCCCGCTCTTGCGGCTGCACAATGCGATCGGCCTTGGCAAGGGCTTCCTGGGGGTGTGGCTGGCGCATACGGGCTTCGGGCTGCCGCTTGCGGTCCATCTGTTGCGCAACGCCATGCTGGCCCTGCCGCGCGAGATCGTGGATTGCGCGCGTCTTGACGGCGCCTCCGAGCTGCGGATCTTCTTTCGGATCGTGCTGCCGCTCAGCTTTCCGGCGCTGGCGGCCTTTGCCACGTTCCAGTTCCTGTGGGTCTGGAACGATCTTCTGGTCGCTTTGGTGTTTCTGGGCGCGGGCCCCGATCAGCAGGTGCTGACGGGCGCCCTGCGCGAGATGATGGGCGCGCGCGGCGGGGAATGGGGGCTTCTGGCGGCCGCGGCCTTCGTGGCCATGGCGCTGCCGCTGGCGGTGTTCTTCGGGCTTCAGAGATCGCTCGTGCGCGGGCTGCTGACGGGGGCGGTGAAGGGGGGATGACCGCCTGGCAGGCGCGGCCCCACATTAAGGCGATAGTTCAATCATGACATCCATAATATTGGAAAACATAGCAAAATCATTTGGAGGAACGCGGGTTCTGGACGGGATCGACCTGGCCGTCGCCTCGGGCGAGCTGCTGGTGATCGTGGGGCCGTCGGGCTGCGGGAAAACCACGCTCCTGCGCCTGATCGCGGGGCTCGAGCCGATCACCTCGGGGCGGCTCATGATCGGCGGACAGGTGATGAACGACATCCCCCACGCGCGGCGCGGCATCGCCATGGTGTTTCAGAACTATGCCCTCTATCCTCATATGAACGTTCGGGAAAACATGGCCTTTGCGCTGCGGGTCGCGGGCGTCGGGCGCGACCGGATCGAGACGGCGGTGACGCGCGCGGCCCGCCTTCTGGATCTTGAGGACTGTCTCGACCGTTTCCCGCGCGCGCTGTCGGGCGGTCAGCGCCAGCGCGTGGCCATCGGCCGGGCGATCGTGCGCGAACCGGCGGTGTTTCTCTTCGACGAACCGCTCTCGAACCTGGATGCGGGGCTGCGCGGGGCGATGCGGCTCGAGATCGCGCGGCTCAAGGCGCGGCTCTCCGACCGCACCATGATCCATGTCACCCACGACCAGCTCGAGGCGATGACGCTGGCCGACCGGATCGTGGTGCTGGCCGGCGGGCGCATCGCGCAGGTCGGCCGGCCGCTGGATCTCTATGAGCGCCCCGAGACCGAATTCGTCGCCCGCTTCATCGGCAGCCCGGCCATGAACCTGATCCCCGCGACCGTGATCGCGGCCGGGGCGGTCACGCGGTTGCGCCTGGCCACGGCCGAGATCAGCCTGGCCCGCCCCACGCCGCCCGATCTGGCCGGGGCCGAGGTCAATCTGGGTGTGCGCCCCGAGCATCTGTTTCCCTCGGGCGGACCCGGTCTGGTCGCGGGGCGGGTCGATGTGGTCGAGGCCCTGGGCGAGGTCAGCCTGATCCATCTGGGCGGCATCACCGCCAAGCTGGCGGGCACGCGTCAGGATCTGGGCGGCCAGACGCTGCGCCTGTCGGCCGATCCGGCGCATCTGCATCTTTTCCACCGCGGCCGTTCGGTCATGTCGCATTTGCCCTTGGGATGACGCAAACCGGTCGGTTTCCGCCCGGCGCCGCGGGTATACCGGACGATGTGGTCATCTGGAGGAGAGAGCGGGATGGAACAGACGGCACCGGGGCGGCGTGGCCGCGGCGGGGGCGGGGCGGCGCGTCGGGCCGAGCGGCGCGCGACCAAGGTCGAACTGGTCCGCTTCATCGAGCGCAACATCCCCAACCTCGAGATCCTGAACGAGGAGGCGCTGGCCATCATCGAGGCCAATGCCGAGACCCTGCTCGAGGAAATCGGCGTCAATTTCGTGGAAAACCCCGCGGCGCTGGAACGCTGGCGCCAGGCCGGGGCCGATGTGCTGGGCGAGCGCGTGCGCTTTCCGCGCGGTCTGGTGCGCCAGCTCTGCGCCACCGCGCCCGCCAGCTTTGTCCAGCACGCCCGCAACCCCGACCGGAACGTGACCATCGGCGGGCGCAACCTGGTGCTGGCGCCGGTCTACGGCCCGCCCTTCGTGCGCGACATCGAAGGCGGGCGCCGCTATGCCCGGATCGAGGACTTCCGCAATTTCGTCAAGCTGGGCCAGATGTCCAAGTGGCTGCACCATTCGGGCGGCACGGTCTGCGAGCCCACCGACGTGGCCGTCAACAAGCGCCACCTCGACATGCTGCATGCGCATATGACGCTGTCGGACAAGCCCTACATGGGCTCGGTCACCGAACCCTCGCGCGCGGCCGACAGCGTCGAGATGTCGAAGATCCTGTTCGGGGCGGATTTCGTCGATCAGAACACGGTTCTGACCTCGCTGGTCAACATCAACTCGCCGCTGACCTTTGACGCCACGATGATGGGCGCGCTCGAGGTCTATGCCGCGGCCGGGCAGGCCTGTATCGTGTCGCCCTTCATCGTCGGCGGTGCGATGGCGCCGGTTTCGGTGGCCGGCACGCTGACGCAGGTTCTGGCCGAGGTGATGGTGGGCGTGGCCTACAGCCAGTTGATCCGCGCCGGTGCGCCGGTGATCTTCGGCACCTTCGTCACCTCGATCGACATGAACTCGGGCGCGCCCACCTTCGGCACGCCGGAGGCCGCGCAGATCACGCTGGGCGCGGGGCAGCTGGCGCGGCGCATGGGGCTGCCCTATCGCTCGGCGGGGTCGTTCTGCGGCTCGAAACTGCCCGATGCGCAGGCCGCCTACGAGACCGCCAACACCCTCAACATCGGGCTTCTGGCGGGGGTGAACTTCATGCTCCATGCCGCGGGCTGGCTCGAGGGGGGGCTTGTGGCCTCCTACGAGAAATTCGTGATGGATGCCGACCAGCTGGGCACGCTGCACCGGCTGGCGGCGGGGGTGGACATGTCGGCCTCGGCGCAGGCGATGGACGCGCTGCGCGAAGTGGGGCCGGGGGGGCATTTCCTGGGCTGCGCGCATACCCAGGCCCATTTCAAGGAGGCCTTCTGGCGGACCGAACTGCTGGATTACAAGCCCTTCGAAACCTGGGAGGAAGAGGGCGCGCGCGACACCGTCACCCTGGCCACGGCGCGGGTGAAAAAGCTGCTGGGGGCCTATGAGGCGCCGCCGATCGACCCCGGCATCCTCGAGGCGCTTGACGCCTATGTCGCGCAGAAGAAGGCCGCCGTGCCCGACGCCTTCCTCTGATCGCGCCCCTTCGCGGTGAAGGGCGGTGTTGACACGACCACAAGACGCGGCGTCTGCTGAAAGGCAGGGGCCGCGTTTTTCGTTGGCCTCCGGCATCGGGTGATCTTGGAGGGCGACGTTTCATGGCGTTCGACGAAAACCTCATTGACCTGGCGGTTGCGCGCTTTCGCCGCGAACGCGACCGCTATGTGAAATTGGCCGACCGCGTGGCCCAGATCTGCCGCGAAGACATCTGTGACGCGAATGCGATCCGCGCGCAGGTCACCGGGCGCGTCAAGAGCGAGAAATCGCTGGAGGGAAAGCTACGGCGTTTTCACGCGGCGGGGGAGAAGAGCTTTTCGGACGTGGACGATATATTCCACCAGATCAGTGACCTGGCGGGCGTTCGTATCGCGGCCTATCAGCATGAGGATTGCGCGCGGATCGTGGCGGCGCTGCAAGGGAAATTCGAACTGGTCGGCGCCCCGGACGCAAAGGACAAGAACCGGAACGATCCCGCGAACTATTATCGCGCGACGCATGTTCAGGTGAAATTGTCCGATAAGGACCTCGAGATCCGGCTTTATGACAATCTGGGCGATATCAGCTGTGAGGTCCAGGTCTGCACCATGATGGCCCATGTCTGGAACGAGATCGAACATGACATCGGCTACAAGAAGGACGGGGATCCTTCGAAAGATGAATGTCATTATCTGGAGCAACTGGGCCGGACGGTGCGGCAGGGGGATCTGGAAATCTCTTCGCTTCTCAAGGCGCTGGATCATCGGCGCGCGCAGGGCGAAACCCAGCCGTTCCACGATGTGCATGATTTCATCGCCCGGTCGCGCGGTTTGCTGGGCGGGAAGATGACCGATATTTCAAGGGAATCCGAGCAGGTCTTCGACATGCTGCGTGATCTGGGGATTACCCGCGCGGCGGAGCTGAAAACGCGGTCTCGGGCTGTGATCCGGACGCGCTGGTGCACTCCGTTCGGGACTTCAACGCGTATCTTGAGCAAAGCGGGGATCGGCTGACGCTTGACCCGGCCTCGGCCGATCTTCTGCTGATGGCGCTGCTCGAGACGAAGCTGGCGGAGATGGACGCGGCGCTGGAAGGGCGCGCCGGGCGCGGACGTGGGAGGGGGACCCGTTTGCACCAGATCGTGCGGCGCTATCAGAAGATGACGGGGGGCCAAAGCGCCGCTGAAACGTGAAAGGCGCGCCCGGCGGGGCGCGCCCTGTCTTGCGCGGCGGTTGCCTTAGAGGCCGAGTTTCTTCGCCACGATCTCGTTGACGGCGGCCGGGTTGGCCTTGCCGCCCGAGGCCTTGAGCACCTGGCCCACGAACCAGCCGGCCAGCTTGGGGTTCTGCTTGGCCTTCTCGACCTGGGCGGGGTTGGCGGCGATGATCTCGTCGACTGCGGTCTCGATCGCGCCGAGGTCGGTGACCTGTTTCATGCCGCGCGCCTCGACGATCTCGGCCGGGTCGCCGCCTTCGGTATAGACGATCTCGAACAGATCCTTGGCGATCTTGCCCGAGATGTCGCCCGACTTGATCAGCTTCACGATCCCGCCCAGCTGCGCCGGGCTGACCGGGCTTGCGCCGATCTCGTGGCCTTCCTTCTTGAGCCGGCCGAACAATTCGTTGATGACCCAGTTCGCGGCCAGCTTGCCGTCGGCGCAGACGGCCACGACCGCCTCGAAGTAATCGGCGTTCTCGACCTCGGCGGTCAGCACCGAGGCGTCGTATTCCGACAGGCCCAGATCCTTGACGAAGCGGGCCTTCTTGGCGTCGGGCAGCTCGGGCATGGTGGCGGCGATGTCGTCGACCCAGGCCTGTTCGATTTCCAGCGGCAGCAGGTCGGGGCAGGGGAAGTAGCGGTAGTCATGCGCCTCTTCCTTGGAGCGCATCGAGCGCGTCTCGCCCTTGTCGGGGTCGTAGAGGCGGGTTTCCTGATCGACCTTGCCGCCGTCCTCGACGATGGCGATCTGGCGGCGCGCCTCGTATTCGATGGCCTGCTGGATGAAGCGCATCGAGTTCATGTTCTTGATCTCGCAGCGCGTGCCCAGGACCGAGGCGTCGCCGGTCTCGATGAATTTCTCGTAATCGCCGGGGCGGCAGATCGAGACGTTGACGTCGGCGCGCAGGTTGCCGTTTTGCATGTTGCCGTCGCAGGTGCCCAGATAGCGCAGGATCTGGCGCAGCTTGGCGACATAGGCGGCGGCTTCCTCGGGGCCGCGGATGTCGGGGCGCGAGACGATCTCCATCAGCGCGACGCCCGTGCGGTTGAGGTCCACGAAGGACATGTTGGGGTCCATGTCGTGGATCGACTTGCCGGCGTCCTGTTCGAGGTGGATGCGTTCGATGCGCACGCGCCGCGCCACGCCCGGCCCCATGTCGACGATGATTTCCCCTTCGCCGACGATGGGGTGATAAAGCTGGCTGATCTGATAGCCCTGCGGCAAGTCGGGGTAGAAGTAGTTCTTGCGGTCGAAGGCCGAGCGCAGGTTGATCCCGGCCTTGAGGCCAAGCCCCGTGCGCACCGCCTGGGCCACGCAGAATTCGTTGATGACGGGCAGCATGCCGGGCATGGCGGCATCGACGAAGGCGACGTTGGAATTGGGCTCGGCGCCGAAGGTGGTGGAGGCGCCCGAGAAGAGCTTGGCGTTCGAGGCGACCTGGGCGTGGACCTCGAGGCCGATCACCAGTTCCCAATCCTCGCGCGCGCCGGCGATGCGCTTGGGCTCGGGGGCGCTGAAGGCGAGATGGTCGAGCATGCGGGACTCCTGTCGGCGGATGCGGTTTGGCGCGGTTTTAGGCGAGGGGGCGCGCGGGAGCAAGGGCCGTGGTGGCGGGCGACGGGGGTGTGCCGGGGTGTCTGGAGGGGAGGAGCGGGCCTTGGCCCCATCGAGGGGCCGCGGCCCGCGCCGCCGCCCCGTCGGGGCGTCGGGGGCACGGGGGGGGGGCAAGCGGCGGGAATGTCGGAGGCCGGCGGGGCGCGCGGTTGCCTTCCCCCGCAATCCCCGCGGATCAGTTGGTCTTGCGCGTGGGGATGAAGGGCAGCGGCAGGACCGGGATGCCGTCTTCGAGGAGCTGGCGGGCTTCGTCGAGGCGGGCCACGCCGCGGATGGCGCGTTCGGGGGTGCGGCCTTCGTGCATGGCGCGGGCCTCGCGGGCGAAGGCGGTGCCGACATCATCGGTGCTGGCCTCGATCTCGGCGCGCAGGGCGCGGAGCTTTTCCTCGATCTCGCCGGAGGGGCGGGCGAGGGGGCGGGCCGCGGTTGCCGAAGGGGCGGGCGCTGTGGCGCCGGGCGCGGCGCCTGCGGGGGACGTGTCGGGCTGGGACGCATCGGACTGGGACGCATCGGGCCGCGCGGGGGTGCGGCGCGCGGGGCGGACGGCCGGCGCCATCAAGGTTTTCTCGACCTGCGTGCTGCCGCAGATCGCGCAGCTGACAAGGCCGGCAGCGGCAAGCTTTTCATAGGCTTCGGCGGACTGGAACCAGCTGTCGAAAGCGTGGTTGCGGTCGCAGCGCAGGGAATAGCGGATCATCGTCGGGGCCCGGGGAGGAAGAGCCCCCAGAATGCCGCCTTCGCCTGCCCGGATGCAAGCCCCCCCAAACGGCCATGTCCCCAGATGTCCCCGCTCCATGCCGGGGCTGCCGGCGCGCGCCGGGGCCTCAGCCCGGCGTGGGGATGCCCCCCGACAGAAGCGTCGCCATCCAGGGG
Source organism: Phaeovulum vinaykumarii (assembly GCF_900156695.1). Taxonomy (GTDB): domain Bacteria; phylum Pseudomonadota; class Alphaproteobacteria; order Rhodobacterales; family Rhodobacteraceae; genus Bieblia_A; species Bieblia_A vinaykumarii. The sequence goes on along the minus strand of NZ_FTOM01000003.1, from coordinate 133,743 downwards.
CTGTCGATGTTGCCCCCCGACACGATCACCCCCAGCCGCTTGCCGCGGTTGATCTCGGCCTCGGCCAGAAGGCCCGCGTAGGCGGCCGCGCCCGCGCCCTCGGCCACGGCATGGATGCCCGAGAAGAGCGCACGGATCGCCGCCGCGATCTGGTCATCCGACACGGTGAGAACGCGCGCCGCCCCCGCCCCGTAGATCGCCAGCGCCTCGGGCACCGGCACGCGCACGGCCAGCCCGTCGGCGAAGGTGTGCGCAGGCCCGGTCTCGACCACATGGCCCGCGGCGAAGGACAGCGCCGCCCCCGGTGCGCCCTCGGCCACCACCCCCACGATCTCGGTGGCAAGGCCCAGCGCATCGCGCGCCGCGATCACCCCGCAGATGCCCGAGCCGCAGCCGATCGGCACATAGACCCGGTCAAGGGGCGGCGCGGCGCGGAACAGCTCGAGCGCATAGGTCGCAACGCCCCGCACCAGCTCGGGGTGAAAGGGCGGCACGGCATAGAGGCCCTCGGCCGCGGCGACGCGCATCGCCTCCTCGCGGGCGGTGTCGAAATCGGGGCCGTGCTCGCGCAGCTCCGCCCCGAAGGCCCGCATCGCGGCGTTCTTCTCGACCGAATTGCCGTGCGGCACATAGACCACCGCGCGCAGGCCCGCCGCCACCGCCGCGCGCGCCTGCGACTGGCCGTGGTTGCCGCGCGTGGCGGTGATGATGCCGGGGCAGTCGGGATGGGTGCGGCGCAGCCAGTCGATCAGAGTGACACCGCCGCGCACCTTGAAGGCGCCGGTGGGGGCGGCGTTCTCGTGCTTGACCCAGACCTCGGCGCCCAGATCGGCGCCCAGCTGCGGCCAGTGGATCTGGGGCGTGGGCGGCACCTGGGCATGGACCAGATCCAGCGCCGCTTCGAGTTCGTCGAGTGTGAACATGGGATCTCCGGGCTGGGCAGCGCAGTGAAGCGCAGCCCCGTGCACGATGCAATCCTTTCGATCGGTGTCATGCGTTTCGCGCAAGGCCGCCCCCTGCCATCAGAGGTTGTGACGCGGCCGCGCCCGAACAATCCTGCACCCGGCCCCCTTGCGGGAGAACGACCCAGGAGAGCGAACATGAGACGTCCCGCGCTGGCCGCCCTGGCGGTATCCCGAAGCGGTGTCCCCCGCCATCCGGCCCCGTTCGTGGCCGCCGGCGGCGGTGGCTGAGCCGCCACACCATTTCCGGTCGCCCCGTTTCCGGTTTCTGCGCGCCGACGTCGCAGACGGGGCGGGAACCTCCATTGCCGCGCACCGCCCCCTTTCACCCGCGCGCCCCTCGTGTCAGAACTACGCTCATGCAGAACGATTTCCTCATCATCGGCGGCGGCGTCGCCGGCATCTCCGCCGCGGCGCGGCTGGCGCCCCTGGGGCGCGTCGCCCTTCTCGAGACCGAGCAGAGCCTCGGCTATCACGCCTCGGGCCGCTCGGCGGCGCTGTTCGAACCCCGCTACGGCAAGCGCCCGGTGGTCGAATTGTCCTTTGCCTCCGAGGATTACCACGCCCGCCACAACGGCGGTTACCTGACCCCGCGCGGGATCATGGTCGTGGCCCGCCCCGGCGCCGAGGCCGAGGCCTTCGAGGCCGAGATGGCGCAGATGGAACTGCCCGAGATCAGCCGCGACGAGGCGCGCACGATCCTGCCGATCCTGCGCCCCGAGATGGTGGCGCGCGCGGGCTATGCCACCCATGCCTTCGATATCGACACCGACCGGCTGATGGCCGATTTCCTGCGCGAGGCGCGCAACCACGGCGCCGCCGTCTATACCGCGACCCCGGTGCAAGGCATCCGGCGCAGCCTGCAAGGCTGGGCCGTCACCACGCCCAAGGGCGTCTTCGAGGGGCGCATCCTGGTCAATGCCGCGGGTGCCTGGGTGGACCGGATCGCGCAGATGGCGGGGGTGGCCCCCCTGGGCTTCACGCCGCTGCGCCGGTCGATGGCGCGCATTCCGGCCCCCGGCGGGCATGACGTCTCGACCTGGCCGATGACGCTCAATGTCGGCGAGACCTGGCATTGCAAGCCCGATGCCGGAGCGCTGATCGTGTCGCCGGCCGATCAGGACCCGGCCGAGCCGCATGACGCCTGGGCCGACGACATGGTGCTGGCCGAGGGGCTGGCGCGCTACGAGGAGATGGTGACCGAGCCGGTGACGCGGCTTCTGGCCAATTGGGCGGGTCTGCGCACCTTCGCGCCCGACCGGGTGCTGGTGATCGGGCCCGACCCGACCGACCCGTCCTTCGTGTGGTGCGCCGGGCAGGGGGGCTATGGCTTCCAGACCGCGCCGGGGGCCTCGGCGCTTCTGGCCGATCTGATGGCGGGCCGCCCGTCCGAACTTGACGGCGAAACGGTCGCAGCCCTTGCACCCGGCCGCTTCCGACAATAATTCAAGCCTGCGAATATGAAGCCGGTCCTCCCCCCGGCATGCAAGGAGAAGTCGAATGACCTACAAGACCAAGATCGACGACATGCGCACCGAGCTGCGCGAGCTCTACAAGCTCTGCCCCGAACAGACCAAGGGCTTCGGCGCGCTGTCCAAGGCCGTCAAGGAAGGCGGCGTCCTGTCGGTCAAGGAAAAGGAATTCGTGGCCCTGGGCATGGCGCTGGCGACCCGCTGCGAGCCCTGCATCAACTTCCACGTCGAGGCGCTGATGAAGGCCGGTGCCACCCGCGAGGAACTGGGCGACGTGCTGGCCATGGCGGTCCAGATGTCGGGCGGTCCGGGGCTGATGTATGCCGGCCATGCGCTGGCCTGCTGGGACGAGCTGGCCGCACAACAAGCCGGCTGAGCGATGTCTCCCGCCTGAACATGAGGAACGGCCCGCGACGGAAATCGCGGGCCGTTTCGTTTCCCAAACGTCACTTTAGCGGCGTCACTTCAGGGCGCCAGGTTCACGACAGGGAGGGCACGTCATGCCCAAGATGAACGTTTCGATCTCGCTGGCCCTTGCGGTTGCGCTGGGGATCGGTGCCGGGCCGGGTCTGGCGCAGAACACCACGCGCGGGCAGACCTTCTTCGAGCAATGGGACGCCGATGGCGACGGCAAGGTGACCCCGGCCGAGGCCCGCAGCCGCCGCGCCGATGTCTTCGAGATGTTCGACGCCGACGGCGACGGTGTCTTCTCGGATGCGGAGCTGAAATCCCTGAACGACATGCGCAATGCCATGCGCGAGAGCGCCCGTCCCGATACGCCGCTGATGCAGGGCCGCGCCATGGGTCAGGGCCGTGGCATGGGCCAGGGGCGCGGCATGAGCCAAGGACAGGGCATGGGCCAAGGACAGGGCATGGGCCAAGGACAGGGCCGGATGCAGGGCATGGCCGGCGCCGACCAGCCGCGCGGCATGGGCCCCGGTCAGGGCCAGGGGCGCGGTATGGGGCAGGGCCGTGGCATGGGACAGGGCCGAGGCATGGGGCCGGGTCAGGGACAGGGCCGGATGCAGGCCGCGCCGCAGGGCCGCGGACAGCGCGGCGCGGGGCGCGGCGGGGTCTTTGCCCAGGACATGCAGATGTTCGACCGGCCCTCGGTTCTGGACGGCAACCGCGACGGCAAGCTCTCGCGCGATGAATTCCTGCGCGGCACGCAAGGGTTCTTCCAGCGCCGCGACCGCAACGGCGATGGCGTCATCACGCCCGAGGATTTCGGCCGCTGAGACGCCGCCCGCGCCCCTGCGCCCCATTGCAGAGCCGGGGCCGCGGGGGGGGCGGCAGCATGGATGAGACGACCGACAGGGGCGCCCGCGGGGGCGCCCTTTTCCGTGACACCCGCGCACGTGGCGGATCTGCGCGGTGGGGCCTCGGGGGCCCCGAGTCGCGCCTGCGCCGCCTTGCGTGATCGTGCGTGATCTTTTCGTGTTGCCTGAATTCTGGGCACGGGGCATTCAATGGGACCGATGCAGCAGGCAGCCGCGAAGCCCGCGCCGCAGGTGTGCGGCCGGCCCGGTCCGGTCCGGCATTTTTCGTTGACGGGCGGGGCGGGGGCGTGGCTCTCTCGCATTTGACCAGATGGTCAGAACTGATCCTCTGGGTGCAAACGACAGTCGCAAGAGGCCGGGAGCGGCCCACCGACAGGGAGAACGCCATGACCGAACTCGGGGCCAATACCCGGATCAATTCCGCACGTCTCTGGGACAGCCTGATGGAGATGGCGCGGATCGGACCCGGCATCGCGGGGGGCTGCAACCGCCAGACCGTGACCGATGCCGATGCCGAGGGCCGCGCGCTGTTCCAGCGCTGGTGCGAGGCCGCCGGCATGAGCATGGGCGTCGACCGCATGGGCACGATGTTTGCCACCCGTCCGGGCACCGACCCCGAGGCGCTGCCGGTCTATGTGGGCAGCCATCTCGACACCCAGCCCACGGGCGGCAAGTTCGACGGGGTGCTGGGCGTGCTGGGCGCGCTCGAGGTGGTGCGGACGATGAACGATCTGGGCATCCGCACCCGCCATCCGATCGTGGTCACCAACTGGACCAACGAGGAAGGCGCGCGCTTTGCGCCGGCGATGCTGGCCTCGGGGGTCTTTGCCGGGGTGCATACGCTCGAGTATGCCTATGACCGCGAGGACGGCGAGGGGCTGAAATTCGGCGCCGAGCTGGCGCGGATCGGCTGGGTCGGCGACGAGGAGGTGGGCGCGCGCAAGATGCATGCCTATTACGAGTTGCATATCGAGCAGGGGCCGATCCTCGAGGCCGAGAACAAGGAGATCGGCGTCGTCACCCATTGCCAGGGTCTGTGGTGGCTTGAATTCACGCTGACCGGCAAGGAGGCGCATACCGGCTCGACGCCGATGCCGATGCGGGTCAATGCCGGGCTGGCGATGGCGCGGATCATGGAGATGGTGCAGGAGGTGGCGATGGCCGCCCAGCCCGATGCCGTGGGCGGCGTGGGCCAGATGCGCTTCAGCCCCAATTCGCGCAACGTGCTGCCGGGGACGGTGGTCTTCACCGTCGATATCCGCAGCCCCGATCAGGCCAAGCTGGACGGGATGCGCGCCGAGATCGAGGCGCGCGCGGCCGAGATCTGCGCCGCGCTGAAGGTGGAGTGCGCGGTCGAGGCGGTGGGCCATTTCGATCCGGTGACCTTTGACCCCGCGCTGGTGGGGGCGGTGCGGCGCGCGGCCGAGAAGCTGGGTTATGGGCACATGGACATCGTGTCGGGGGCGGGGCACGATGCCTGCTGGGCGGCCCGCGTGGCGCCGGCGACGATGGTGATGTGTCCCTGCGTCGACGGGCTGTCGCACAACGAGGCCGAGGACATCACCCCCGCCTGGGCCGCGGCCGGGACGGATGTGCTGTTCCATGCGGTTCTGGAAACGGCCGAAGTGGTCGCATGAGGCGCGGCCGGGGGGCTGTCTGCCCCCCGGACCCCCCGAGGATATTTGGGCCAGCTCGAAGGCCGAGCGTTCAAGGGCCGGGGTGGCGCGTCCCGGTTTGACGGGCACGGCGGTTCTGGTCGACACTATCGGCGGACCACGCGCGGTGGGCGCCAGGCGAGATCGAAGAGGCGCGGACGCGGCGCGGACGGCGTGAAGAGGCGCCCGCATGCGTTCGGTGACAGGAGAACACCACATGAGCACGGTTATCAGGAACGGAACCATCGTCACCGCCGATCTGACCTACAAGGCGGATGTGCTGATCGAGGACGGCCGCATTGCGGCGATCGGGACGGGGCTTGTCGGCGACGAGGTGCTGGACGCCACGGGCTGCTATGTGATGCCGGGGGGCATCGACCCGCATACGCATCTGGAGATGCCCTTCATGGGCACCTATTCCAGCGATGATTTCGAGATCGGCACGCGTGCGGCGCTGGCGGGCGGGACCACGATGGTGGTCGATTTCGCGCTGCCGTCGCCCGGTCAGGGGCTGATGGATGCGCTCAAGATGTGGGACAACAAGTCCACCCGCGCCAATTGCGACTATTCCTTCCACATGGCGATCACCTGGTGGGGCGAGCAGGTCTTTGACGAGATGGCCGAGGTGGTCGGGCGCGGCATCACCACCTTCAAGCATTTCATGGCCTACAAGGGCGCGCTGATGGTCAATGACGACGAGCTGTTCGCCAGCTTCCGTCGCTGTGCCGATCTGGGCGCCATTCCGATGGTGCATGCCGAGAACGGCGATGTCGTGGCCGAGCTGTCGGCGCGGCTTCTGGCCGAGGGCAACACCGGGCCCGAGGCGCATGCCTATTCGCGCCCCTCGCAGGTCGAGGGCGAGGCCACCAACCGCGCGATCATGATCGCCGACATGGCGGGGGTGCCGCTCTATGTCGTGCATACCTCCTGCGAGGAGGCGCATGAGGCGATCCGGCGCGCGCGGATGAACGGCAAGCGCGTCTGGGGTGAGCCGCTGATCCAGCATCTGACGCTGGACGAGAGCGAGTATTTCGACAAGGACTGGGACCATGCCGCGCGCCGCGTGATGAGCCCGCCCTTCCGCAACAAGAAGCACCAGGACAGCCTGTGGGCCGGGCTGTCGGGGGGGACGCTGTCCTGCGTGGCCACCGACCATTGCGCCTTCAGCACCGAACAGAAGCGCTATGGCGTGGGCGATTTCACCAAGATCCCGAACGGGACCGGCGGGCTCGAGGACCGGATGCCGATGCTGTGGACCTATGGCGTGGGCACCGGGCGGCTGACGATGAACGAGTTTGTTGCCGTGACCTCGACCAATATCGCCAAGATCCTGAACATGTATCCGACCAAGGGCGCGGTCCTGGTGGGGGCGGATGCCGACCTCGTGGTCTGGGACCCGGAGGCGCGCAAGACCATCTCCGCCACGAGTCAGCAATCGGGGATCGACTACAACGTCTTCGAGGGCAAGGAGGTCAAGGGCCTGCCGCGCTATACGCTGAGCCGCGGCCTGGTGTCGGTGGCCGAGGGCAAGGTCTGCACGCAGGAAGGCCATGGCCGCTTCGTGGCGCGCAAGCCCGGCGAGGAAGCCGTGGGCCGGGCGCTGTCGACCTGGAAGGCGCTGACTGCGCCGCGCCCGGTCGAGCGGTCGGGCATTCCGGCGAGCGGGGTGTGATCCGGCATGAGCCTGCATGAAGCCCCGGCCATCGAGGCCAAGGAAGTCAGCCTGACCTTCGAGACCGCGGACGGCCCGGTCCATGCGCTGAGCGATGTCAACCTGACCGTTGCGCGGGGGGATTTCGTCAGTTTCATCGGCCCTTCGGGCTGCGGCAAGACCACGTTCCTGCGCTGCGTGGCGGCGCTGGAACATCCCACCGAGGGGTTGTTGCGCGTCAACGGTCTGAGTGCCGACGAGGCGCGGCGGCGGCGCGCCTTCGGCTATGTGTTCCAGGCGGCCGGGCTCTATCCCTGGCGCACGATTGCCGGCAATATCCGCCTGCCGCTCGAGATCATGGGCTTTCCACGCGAGGAACAGGACCGGCGCGTCGAGGAGGTGCTGGAACTGGTCGATCTGAAGGGGTTCGGGCGCAAGTATCCCTGGCAATTGTCGGGGGGGATGCAGCAGCGGGCCTCGATCGCGCGGGCGCTGTCCTTCGATGCCGATATCCTGCTGATGGACGAGCCGTTCGGCGCGCTGGACGAGATCGTGCGCGACCGGCTGAACGAGGAGCTGCTCAAGCTCTGGGCGCGGACGGGCAAGACCATCGGCTTCGTGACCCATTCGATCCCCGAGGCGGTCTATCTGTCGACCAAGATCGTGGTGATGAGCCCGCGGCCGGGACGGATCACGGATGTGATCGAGAGCTCGCTTCCGCGCGAGCGGCCGCTGGAGATCCGCGACACGCCCGAATTCATCGAGATTTCCCATCGCGTGCGCGAGGGGCTGCGGGCGGGACATTCGTATGAATAAGGGGCGGGCCCATGAATAAGGTGAGGGCCTTGCGGGATGCGGGGGAGGGGGGCTGTCTGCCCCCCGCCAAGGCGGGGCCTTGGCCCCCCCGAGGATATTTGAGCCAACTCGAAGGGGCGCGGGGCCGGGGCGAAGGGAGGCGGGTGCGATGATGAGATCGGTGCTTCCGGTTCTGACCGTGGTGGGGGTGATCGTGGCGCTGTGGTATGGCGCGGCGGTGTGGATGAATGCGCCCTGGGCGCGCGATCAGGCGGCGCGGGCGGGGGTCGAATTGAGCCTGTCCGAGCTTGTGGCCGACACGATGGTGCAGGAGCGCCCGGTTCTGCCGGCGCCGCATCAGGTGGCCGAGGGGCTGTGGACGGGGGTGACCGGGCAGAAGGTGACCTCGAAGCGCAGCCTGGTGCGGCATGGCTGGGTGACGCTGTCGGCGACGCTGGCGGGCTTTGCCATCGGCGCGGGGCTGGGCATCGCGCTGGCGGTGTCGATCGTGCAGAGCCGGGCGATGGATCTGTCGCTGATGCCCTGGGCGATTGCCAGCCAGACGGTGCCGATCCTGGCGATTGCGCCGATGGTGATCGTGGTGCTGGCGTCCCTGGGGATCAAGGGATTGATCCCCAAGGCGATCATCTCGGCGTATCTGTCGTTCTTCCCGGTGCTGGTCGGCATGGTCAAGGGGTTGCGCGCGCCCGATGCGATGCAGCTGGATCTGCTGAAGACCTATAATGCCTCGGGCATTCAAGGGCTGTGGAAGCTGCGGCTGCCCGCCTCGATGCCCTATCTCTTTGCCTCGCTCAAGGTGGCGATCGCGGCAAGCCTTGTCGGCGCCATCGTCGCCGAATTGCCCGCCGGGGCGACCTCGGGGCTGGGCGCGCGTCTGCTGTCGGGCAGCTATTACGGCCAGACGATCCAGATCTGGGCGGCGCTGATGGCGGCGGCGATCCTGGCGGCCGGGCTGGTGGCGATCGTCGGCCTGCTCGAGAAGGTGGTTCTGCGCAAGATGGGGATGGCACGATGAGTTGGGCATCGGGGAGCTGGGCTGCGGGGGCGCTTCTGTTCTGGCTGGCGGCCTGGGCGTTCAACTCGCTGGCCTCGGCGCGCTGGTCGCATCTGGCGGCGGTGCGCCTGCTGATCCCGGCGCTGTTCGGGGTGACGCTGCTGGTGCTGTGGGAGGGGATGGTGCGCGGCTTTGCCGTCAGCCCGGTGATCCTGCCCGCGCCGTCGGTGATCGGGGCGCGCTTTGCCGAGAGCCTGCCGATCCTGTGGGGCGATTTCACCCAGACCATCGTGAAGGGCGCGCTTTCGGGCTATCTGATGGGCTGCGGGGCGGCGGTTCTGGTCGCCATCGCCATCGACCGCTCGCCCTTCCTGCAACGCGGGCTGCTGCCGGTGGGGAATTTCATCGCCGCGCTGCCCATTGTCGGGATCGCGCCGATCCTGGTGATGTGGTTCGGTTTCGACTGGCAGTCGAAGGCGGCGGTGGTGGTGGTGATGGTCTTCTTTCCGGTGCTGGTCAACATGGTGGCCGGGCTGAAGGCGACCGATCCGCTGCAACGCGACCTGATGGCGACCTATTCGGCCAGCTATGGCCAGGCGCTGGTCAAGATGCGCCTGCCCGCGGCGATGCCCTTCCTGTTCAACGGGCTCAAGATCGCCACCACGCTTGCCCTGATCGGCGCCATCGTTGCCGAATTCTTCGGCAGTCCGACGCGCGGCATGGGCTTCCGCATCTCGACCGCGGTGGGCCAGCTTGATCTGGCGCTGGTCTGGGCCGAGATTGCGGTGGCGGCGCTGGCGGGCTCGGGGTTCTACGGGCTCGTGGCGCTTGTCGAACGCGGGGTGACCTTCTGGCACCCCTCGCAACGCCGCTAGGGCGGCGGTTCAACGCATCGGGGCCGAACCCCGGGCAGATCAACATTCAACGGAGGTTCTGGAAGATGATGCGCAAGACGATGACGGCCCTTCTGGCGGGCACCACGCTTCTGGCGGGAGCCAGCGCGGCGCTGGCGGCCGATGCGGTGACGCTCCAGCTCAAATGGGTGACCCAGGCCCAGTTCGCGGGCTATTACGTGGCGCTGGAAAAGGGCTTCTTCTCCGAGGAAGACCTCGACGTGACGATCCTGCCGGGCGGTCCCGACATCGCGCCGGGCCAGGTGATCGCGGGCGGCGGCGCCGATGTGGTCGTGGACTGGATGCCCTCGGCGCTGGCCGCGCGCGAGAAGGGGCTGCCGCTGGTCAACATCGCCCAGCCCTTCAAGCAATCGGGCATGATGCTGACCTGCCTGGCCGAGACCGGCATCACCACCCCCGAGGATCTGCGCGGCAAGACGCTGGGCGTGTGGTTCTTTGGCAATGAATATCCGTTCCTGTCGTGGATGAGCACGCTGGGCATTCCCACCGACGGAAGCCCCGAGGGCGTGACCGTCCTCAAGCAGGGCTTCAACGTCGACCCGCTTCTGCAAAAGCAGGCCGCCTGCATCTCGACCATGACCTACAACGAATATTGGCAGGTCATCGACGCGGGCATCACCCCCGAACAGCTGGTCACCTTCAAATACGAGGATCAGGGCGTCGCCACGCTCGAGGATGGGCTCTATGTCCTCGAGGAGAACCTCTCGGACCCGGCCTTCGAGGACAAGATGGTCCGTTTCGTGCGCGCGGCCATGAAGGGCTGGAAATGGGCCGAAGCCAACCCCGAGGAGGCGGCGATGATCGTGCTCGATTATGACGAGACCGGCGCGCAGACCGAAAAGCATCAGGTCCGCATGATGACCGAGGTCGCCAAGCTGACCGCGGGCTCGAACGGGGCGCTGGACCCGGCCGATTACGCGCGCACCGTCTCCACGCTGCTGGCGGGCGGGTCGGACCCGGTGATCTCGGCCGAGCCGGTGGGCGCCTGGACCCATGCCATCACCGACAAGGCGCTGGACTGATCCCGCGTAGAATGCGTGAAACAGGGGAAGGGGCGTGCCATGCATGCCCCTTTTTCATTTGTTAAGGGGGATGTGCTGTCATGAAGGTCGGGGAAAGGGACCATCATGCCACGCACCGCCACGCGCCGGATCAAGGATGACGAGCTTTCGCCCCGCGTGATCTGGGGCGGGGGGCTGGCGCTGGCCGTCGTGGTGCCGCTGCTGTTCTGGCTGGTCTGGAAATCCCAGTTCGCGGCGCCGCCGGGCTATCTGTTCGGAACGCCGACCCTGCCGGTCGAGGCCGGCTATTGCCTGGCCGTCACCCATCACATTTCCCCCATGGGCGTGCCGCGGGGCAGCTACTTCGACCAGGCGGCCGATTTCTGGATCCAGCGCATGATCGGGTTGGACGCCGATCTGGCCAGTGCCATCGCCGCGGGCGAAGCGCGGCTGTCGCGCGACATGAACGCCGCGCCCACGCGCAACGGCTGGCTGCAATATGCCATGGATCAATGCTCCTATCGCGCGGTCAATTACGGGGCGCGCTTTCGCGTCTTTAACTAGGCCTGGCGCCGATCCTTCGTGAAAAGAACAAGCCAAGGGATTGATCCGGCTGGCCCCTTCTGTAAATCTGCGGTCGGTTCCTGGGGGGAGACAGGCGCATGGTCCGTTCGGCCCTGGCCGGCACGCGCATCCGCGAACGGCGCAGCCTGCGCGGCTTGCGCCAGGCGGATCTGGCGCGCGCGGTCGGCATCTCGCCGGCCTATCTCAACCTGATCGAGCACAACCGCCGCCGTCCGGGCCCCGAGCTTCTGGCCGCCTTGGCCGCCGAGCTGGGCGTCGAGCCGATCGCGCTGTCCGAAGGCAGCGAGGGCGCGCTCTACGAGGCCCTGCGCGAGGCCGCCGCCGCTGCCGCCGAAGCCGGCCCCGGACAGGGCGCCGACACCCCGCCCGAGCTGGACCGGATCGAGGTCTTCGTGGGCCGCTTTCCCGGCTGGGCCGCGCTTCTGGCGGCGCAGCGCGCCCGCGTCGGCGCGCTGGAGCGCGTGGTCGAAGGCTATGCCGAGCGCATGGCCCAGGATCCCTTTCTGGGCGCCAGCCTGCACGAGGTGCTTTCGGCGGTGGCCTCGCTGCGTTCGACCGCGGCGATCCTGGCCGAATCGGAGGACATCGAACCCGAATGGCGTGCCCGCTTTCACCGCACCATCCACGAGGAAAGCTTGCGCCTGTCGGCCACGGCGGAAGGGCTGGTGGCCTATCTCGACACGCTCGAGGAGGCCGAGACGGGCCTTTCCTCGCCGCTCGAGGAGCTTGAAGCCTGGCTGGCGGGGCGGGGCTGGCATGTCCCCGAGACCGAGACCGGCGCGACCGCCGGGATCCGCGCCGCGATCGCCGGGGCCGGGGTGGCCGAGCTGGCCTCGCGCGCAGCGCGCGCGTTGGCGCTGGCGCATCTGGACCGCGCCGAGGCCGAGGCGCGCGCGCTGCCGGCCCCGGCCTTGGCCGAGGCCCTGGCGCGCCTTGGCCCCGCGCCCGACCGGATTGCCGCCGATCTGGGGGTGCCGCTCCTGACCGTCCTGCGGCGTCTGGCGCTGGGGCCTGCGACGGGGGCCGGAGGCGCGCTGGGGGGCGCGGGCTATGTCGGCTGCGATGCCGCCGGCGGGTTCCTTCTGCGCAAGCCGCTGGCCGGTCTCACCCTGCCGCGGTTCGGGGCGGCCTGCCCGCTCTGGCCGCTCTATCAGGCGCTGTCGCGGCCGCTCCAGCCGATGCGTGCGCGCGTCGAGATCGCCGGGCGCATCCCGCAGCGCTTCCTGTGTCATGCGGTGGCCCAGCCGTCCTGGCCGCTGGGGCTCGATGGTCCCGAGGTGCTCGAGGCGGGGATGCTGATCCTGCCCGACCCCGACCCCGATCCCGGCACCGCCGCCCAGCCGGTGGGGCTGGCCTGCCGGATCTGTCCGCGCCCCGAATGCCTGGCCCGGCGCGAGCCCTCGATCCTGACCGAGGGGCTGTCCTGAGCCGCGCGCGGGCGGGAAAACGGGGGCTTGGGCACGGGGGGGGCCGCGGCTTTTGACATTCCCTGCGGCTGCCGCAATAGTCGGCACCAAGGGGGAGCTGCTTCGCATGGGGCGGCCGGGGTGGCGGCCCGCCGGGGCCGCGCGAATTCGGAGGAGGTGGCGCGCATGCGATCGGGGCGGACCGATGCGGCGCTGTCGGGCGTCAGGGCCCCTGCCGGGCGCGGCGGGGCCGGAGGGGCGCCCGCGCGGCGGCTGTTGCTTGTCGAGGACGAGACCAACATCGCCGAGGCGATCCGCTTTCTTCTGTCGCGCGACGGCTGGGAGGTCATGCATTGCCGCGACGGTGCGGCCGCGCTGGCGGCGCTGGCCGAGGCGCGCCCCGATGTCGTGGTGCTGGATTTCATGCTGCCGGGGCGATCGGGGCTCGAGATCCTGGGCGCGCTGCGTGCCCGTCCCGAAAGCGCGGGCCTGCCGGTTCTGATGCTGACCGCCCGCGGCCAGGCGCGCGACCGCGAGGCCGCCTTGCGCGCCGGGGCCTCGGCCTTCCTGGCCAAGCCCTTTGCCAATGAGGCGCTGCTGGCGGCGGTGCGCGGTCTGCTGGACGCCGCCAGGGCCGCCGCCTCCGCGGTGTCCGCCACGCCCCCCGGCCCGGCGGCGGGTCAGGGCTGATGCCCAAGACCACGGCCCCCCTGTTCCTGGCGCGCCGGTCCTATCGGCGGCGGCGGATGATGGATGCCGCGCGGCTGTTGCCGATCTTCGGGCTGGCGCTGTGGATGGTGCCGGCGCTCTGGCAGCCGGCGAGCTCGCCCGCGCCCGACACCGCGCGCGGCGCGATCTATCTTTTCGGGGTCTGGGCGGTCTTGATCGTGGCCGCGGCGCTGCTGGCGCGGGGGCTGGCGCCGACGCTGGCCGACGAGGAAGAGCCCGAGGGCGGTCCCGTCGTGCTGCCGCATCTGGGCGGCGGTCCCTTCCGCGGGGCGCCGCCGTCGCTTGTGCCTGCGCCCGAGACCGAGACCGAGACCACGCCTGGCCCCGAGACCACGCCTGGCCCCGAAACGGACCCCGAGACGCAGCGCACGGCGCCCCCCGCACCCCTGGACCCGTCCAAGCCGGGAGGGCGCGGCTGATGCCCTTTGATCTGCTGGTCGCGGTCTGCCTTGTCTATGTGTCGGTCCTCTTCATCGTGGCCTTTGCCGCCGAGGGCCGGGCCTTGCGCGGGCGCGCCAACTGGCTGCGCTCGGCGCCGGTCTACACGCTGTCGCTGTCGATCTATTGCACCGCCTGGACCTTTTATGGCGCGGTCGGCTATGCAGCGCGCTCGGGGCTTGAATTCGTCACCATCTATCTGGGCCCGACGCTGGTTCTGGTGGGCTGGTGGTGGGCCCTGCGCAAGCTGGTGCGGATCGGCCGGGCCGAGCGCGTCACCTCGATCGCCGATCTGATCTCGTCGCGCTTTGGCAAGTCGAACCTGCTGGGCGTGATCGTGACCGCGATGGCGGTGCTGGCCTCGACGCCCTATATCGCGCTGCAATTGCAATCGGTCACGCTGTCCTTCGGGGTCTTTGCCTCGGACACGCCCGAGGGCTGGGCGCTGCCCGATCAGGGGGCGACGGCGCTGTGGGTCGCGGGGGGGCTGGCGTTGTTCACCATCCTCTTTGGCACGCGCAATCTCGACGCCAACGAACGCCATCACGGGGTGGTCACGGCCATCGCGCTGGAAGCCGTGGTCAAGCTGGTGGCGCTGCTGGCGGTGGGGATCTTCGTCGTCTGGGGTCTGGGCGGCGGCGTCTCGGGGGTGCTGGCGCGGATCGACGCCTCGCGGCTGGCGGAATGGAACCTCGATTTCGGCCGCTGGGCGGGGCTGACCTTCGTCGCGGGGGCGGCGGTGCTGACGTTGCCGCGCATGTTCCAGGTGCTGGTGGTCGAGAATGCCGACGAGCGCCACCTGGCCACGGCCAGCTGGGCCTTCCCGCTCTATCTGCTGCTGATGAGCCTCTTCGTGCTGCCGATCGCGGTGGTCGGCCTCGAGCGGATGCCCGCGGGTGCGAACCCCGATCTCTTCGTGCTGACGCTGCCCCTGTCCGAGGGGCGGGGGATGCTGGCGCTGCTGGCCTTCCTGGGGGGCTTTTCCTCGGCCACCTCGATGGTGATCGTGGCCTCGATCGCGCTGGCGACGATGGTGTCGAACCATGTGGTGACGCCGCTGTGGCTGGCGCTGCGCTGGCCGGGACGGGGGCAGGCGGGCCATCTGGGCGATGTGCGCGGCCTTGTCCTGATGTCGCGGCGCATCTCCATCGGCGGGGTGCTGGCGCTTGGCTATTTCTATTACCGCTTTTCGGGCGGGACCGAGGCGCTGGCCGCGATCGGGCTGATCTCGTTCGTCGGCACGGCGCAGATCCTGCCCGCGCTTCTGGGCGGGATCTACTGGCGCGGGGCCACGCATTGGGGCGCGGCGGCGGGTCTTGTCGGGGGGCTGGCGGTCTGGCTCTATGCGCTGTTCCTGCCTTCGGTCGGGGAGGGCGGGCTGATCTCGCAGGCGGTGATGACCCATGGTCCCTTCGGCCTGTCCTGGCTGCGCCCGCAGGCGCTTTTCGGGATCGAGGGGCTCGATCCGCTGCTCCATGCGCTCTTGTGGTCGATGTCGGTCAATGTCACGCTGTTCACGCTGGGCTCGCTGGTGACGATGCCCGGCCCGATGGAGCGGCTCCAGGGGCTGGCCTTCGTCAACATCTTCGACCAGACCACGGGCACGGGCGCCTGGGGGCGCGGCACCGCCGGCGCCGAGGCCGAGGATCTGCTGACCATGTCCCAGCGCATCCTGGGCGCGCAGGTGGCGCAGGACTTCTTCCAGACGCAGGCGGCGGCGCAGGGCAAGGCGGGCTTCCTGCCCGATACCACGCCCGAATTCCTGACCCGGCTGGAGCGCAAGCTGGCCGGGTCGGTCGGCGCGGCCACGGCGCATGCGATGATTGCCCAGGTCAGCCGCGGCGCCGCCGTTTCGGTCCAGGATCTGATTGCGGTGGCAGGCGAAACCCTCGAGATCAAGGAATATTCCGCCCGTCTCGAGGCCAAGTCCGAGGAGCTGGCGCGCACCGCGCGCGCGCTGCGCGAGGCCAATGACAAGCTGACCGAGCTGTCGATCCAGAAGGACGGCTTCCTGAGCCAGATCAGCCACGAATTGCGCACGCCCATGACCTCGATCCGGGCGTTTTCGGAAATCCTGATGGAACCCGACCTGCCCGAGGAGATGCGCGCCCGCTATGCCGAGATCATCCACGAGGAATCGCGCCGGCTGACGCGGCTTCTCGATGACCTGCTGGACCTGAGCGTTCTGGAAAACCGGCGCGCGCAACTGAACGTGGGCGTGGCCAACCTGCACGACCTGATCTCGCGCGCGGCGATGGCGGCGTCGTCCACGCGCCCCGAACGCGCCTTCCAGATCGAGCGCGACTTTCCCGCCGAGCACATGGCCATCTTCACCGACACCGACCGGCTGGTGCAGGTGTTCATCAACCTGATCTCGAATGCGCGCAAATATTGCGATGCCGACCGCGCGGTGCTGCGGATCGAGGTCAACCGGCGCGGTGAGAGGGTCGAGGTCGATTTCATCGACAACGGCTCGGGCATTCCCAAGAAATCGCAGGCGGTGATCTTCGAGAAATTCGCGCGGCTGGGCGATCCGGCGGGGGCCGGGGGCGCGGGGCTGGGGCTGGCCATCTGCCGCGAGATCATGGCCAATCTGGGCGGCAGCATCGACTATCTTCCCGGCCAGGGCGGCGCGGCCTTTCGCGTCAGCCTGCCGCTGCGCCGCCGCGGCGCGCGGGTGCAGGCGGCGCGCTGACGGGCTGCGCGCGAGACGGGGCTCGGCTCAGGGCGCGCGCAGCTCGGCCTGTCCGCGCAAGGCGCCGTCGGCCCCGTAGAGAAGCACCGTGCCGGGGCGGGCCGGGTCATCGGTTTCGGTCAGGATCACGATCTGGCCCGTGGCGGTGAAGCTGACGGCCGCGGGGCGCACCCCTTCGGGCAGCGCCAGCGTCGGGGGCAACCGGTAGGTGACGCCAGGCGCCGCGCCAGTGCCGCCGCCCCCCGGCAGGCGGATGACAAGCAGCGCGATGATCGTTACAAGGCCCGCAATCATGGTCGCGGTCAGCACCGTCACCAGGATCTTCAGGAAACGCACTTCGGGGGGGCGCGCATCGGGCGCGTCGGGCGGGATCTCGGACATGGACGACTCGGGCATCGGCGAACGCATCCTCCGGGTGGTGATCGGGCCAAACCCGCCCGCGCGTCTTGATAAGGCGCTGGCCGGCGAAATTCCAGAGGAAGCGGCGATCTCGCGCTCGCGGCTGGCCCGTCTGATCGCCGAAGGTGCCGTGGCAGGCCCCGCGGGGCCGGTCGCGGATCTCAAGGCGCGCGTGGCCGAGGGCGAGGTCTATACCATCACCCTCCAGCCCGCCCGCGAGGCCCGCGCCCGCCCCGAGGCCATCGCGCTCGACATCGTCTGGGAGGACGACGATCTGATCGTCATCGACAAGCCCGCGGGGCTGGTCGTGCATCCCGCGCCGGGTGCGCCCGACGGCACGCTGGTCAATGCGCTTCTGCATCATTGCGGCGACAATCTCTCGGGCGTGGGCGGCGAGAAACGTCCCGGCATCGTGCACCGGATCGACAAGGACACCTCGGGTCTGCTGGTTGTCGCCAAATCCGACCGGGCCCATCACGGGCTGGCCCGCCAGTTCGAGGCCCATACCGTCCACCGTCATTACCAGGCGCTGGTCCATGGCGTGCCCTCGGCCGCCGATCCGCGGTTGCGCGGCCTGCGCGGGGTGGGCTTCGAGACGGGCGGCATCCTGCGCATTGCCTCGCAGCTGGCGCGCCACCCGACCGACCGCCAGCGCCAGGCGGTGCTGTTCGAGGGCGGCCGCCATGCGGTGACGCGCGCGCAGGTGCTTGAAGGCTTTGCCGGGGCGGTGGCGCGGGTCGATTGCTGGCTCGAGACCGGGCGCACGCATCAGATCCGCGTGCATATGGCCTATGCCGGGCATGGCCTTGTGGGCGACCCGACCTATGGCGGCAAGCGCCGGGTTTCGGCGCGCACGCTGGGCGCGGCGGCGGCCGAGGCGGTTGCGGCCTTTCCGCGTCAGGCGCTCCATGCCGCGACGCTGGGCTTCACCCACCCCCTCAGCGGCGAGGATCTGCGCTTCACCTCGCCCCTGCCCGCCGATTTCGCGCAATTGCTGGCACTTCTGCGGCAGGGCGCGGGGGCGGATTAAGGCGGCCTTTGCCTTTCCGGTTCAGGCTTTCGCGGGTATGTCCCCAAAGGGCCTTGCCATGACGATGAATTCTTCCACCACCGCCCTTGCGCTTGTCTCGACGGCCCCGCGGCCACGGCAGGATGTCGCCAGCCTCTATGCCGAGGACGAGAAGGTCCGCGCCGCCGAATTCGCCGCGAACACCGCGCATATCGAGGCCGTCAGCGCCGGGGCGCCCGCCTTGGGCAGCCGCTCCGGGACCGGCTCCGTCACGGGCACCGACACGGGCGCGACCACCGGCCGCCGGACCGGCGCCGTCAGCAGCCGCGAGGCCACGCGCCTCAGGGCTCGCGCGGCGGAGCTGGGCAAGGCGCTCGACCGGCTGATGATGTCGACGGGCACGGCCCCTGAAGGCACGGTTCTGGCGCTGATCCATGGTGCGGCCTCGGGCAAGGGCGGGGTGACGCTTGCGGCCTCGGCCGATCGGATCGTCGGGGTCTATACCGACGACAAGGCGGGCCTCTCGCCGCAGCGCTATTACAACGACGCCCGGCTTGACGACCAGCTGGCGCTGCGCGCGGGCGAGGTCGGCAGCGTCTACACCGACGGCGGCGACGATGTGGTGGCGATCGAGGCCGATCTGGTCGAGAGCATCTACACCGGCAACGATTCCGACGTGGTGGCGATCACCGGCAACGTGGTGCGCAGCGTCTACACCGACAATGACGCGCGCCATACGCCGCAGGGCCGGGCAGGAACGGATGCGGTGGCGATCAACGCCCGATATGTGGACAGCGTCTATACCGGCGGCGGTGCCGATGCGGTGGCGATCAACGCCCATGTGGTCGAAAGCGTCTATGCCGGGGCGGGCAATGACGCGATCCGCATCTCGGCCGATCTGGTGGCGGGCATCCATGGCGATGACGGCGACGATGTGATCGACGTGACCGCCACCGCGGGCCGGGCGGATGGGTTTGTCGGATTTGCGCCGTCCATGCCGGATCTGTCCACGACCGAAGGGCGCATGGCGGCCACGGCGCTCGTGGGCGGTGTCGATGGCGGCGCCGGCAATGACACGATCCGCGTCGCGTCCCAGGGCCCGATCGAGGTGGCGGGCGGCACGGGCGACGATTCGATCCGTCTCGAGGGTGGCACGGTCGGCCTGGTCTGGTCCGCGGGCGACGGCAACGATCAGGTGGCACTTGGCGCCGGGACCGAGGTGGTGGTGCGGCTCGATGCGCGCGCGGGCAGCTTTTCGGTCGAACGCGGCGAGGACAGCCTGACGCTGCGCATGGGCACGGGCGGCGCGATCACCTTCACCGGCGTCAGGGATGCGGGGATGATCGCCGTGACCGGGGGCATGACCCCCATGAGCGTTCTTTCCGAAGGCGCCATGCTGGACCGCAGCGCCTGAGGGCGGGATCCCGGCGCCGGCGGCGGATCGGGCGGGTCGGCGGCGGATTGGGGGGCGATCACGCTCGCGTCATCGCCGCTTGTGTTGCGACGGAAAGCCGTTCATCTTCCGTTCAGTTTCCGTCGCATAAGTGGTTGCGCCGGGCAACGCGTCCCGCGAAGGTGCCGGTCTGGACCGCGCCTGGCCCCTTTTGGGGGCGCGCACGAACAAGGGAGAACGACGCAGCATGACCAGTTACGCCAATCTTCCCGCCCCGAGTCCCGAACAGGGGCTGAACCGTTATCTTCAGGAAATCCGGAAGTTCCCGCTGCTGGAGCCTGAACAGGAATACATGCTGGCCAAGCGCTGGGTAGAGGATCAGGATACCGAGGCCGCGCATCAGCTTGTCACCTCGCATCTGCGGCTGGCCGCCAAGATCGCCATGGGCTACCGCGGCTATGGGCTGCCGCAGGCCGAGGTGATCTCGGAGGCCAACGTGGGCCTGATGCAGGCGGTCAAGCGGTTCGACCCGGAAAAAGGGTTCCGGCTGGCCACCTATGCGATGTGGTGGATCCGCGCCGCCATTCAGGAATACATCCTGCGTTCCTGGAGCCTGGTGAAGCTGGGCACGACCTCGGCGCAGAAGAAGCTGTTCTTCAACCTGCGCAAGGCCAAGGCGCGGATCGGCGCGCTCGAGGATGGCGATCTGCGCCCCGAGAACGTGGCCCGCATCGCCCATGATCTGAACGTGACCGAAGATGAGGTCATCGCCATGAACCGGCGTCTGTCGGCGTCGGATGCCTCGCTCAATGCGCAGATCGGCTCGGCCGATGGCGACGGGGCGACGCAATGGCAGGACTGGCTTGAGGATACCGAGGCCAACACCGCCGAAAGCTATGCCGAGGAAGACGAGCTGCGCGCCCGCCGCGAGATGCTGGGTGCGGCGATGGATGTGCTCAACGAACGCGAACGCGACGTTCTGATGGAACGGCGGCTGCGCGACGATCCGCTGACGCTCGAGGATCTGTCGGCGCGCTATGGCGTCTCGCGCGAGCGGATCCGCCAGATCGAGGTCCGCGCCTTCGAGAAGCTTCAGGCCCGCATGCAGGAGATGGCGCGCGAGAAGGGCATCCTGGAGAGCGCCGAGGCCTGAGGCCCGCGCCGCGCGCGCCCCAATCCCGCACGATCTGACGCGCGCGCCTGTCCCGGCGCGCGCGTTTTTCCGTGTCCGGCCCGCCCCAAGGAAAAACGCCGCGAGGGGGGGGAACCCTCGCGGCGTTTCGTTTCGGGACAGGGCGCTGGCCTCAGCGGCCGGGGATCAGCCCGCGCGGCGAGAAGCGCAGCACCAGCAGCAGGATCAGCCCCATCGTCATCAGCCGCATATGCGCCGCCGAGGCCAGCAGATGCGCCTTGAGCGCCGAGCCATCGGCCATGCCCGAGGTGATCAACTGCATCAGCGCCTGGCCCCAGGGTTCGACCTTGACCCACAGGAACCACACCAGCATGCCGCCCAGCACCGCGCCCCAGTTCGAGCCCGAGCCGCCCACGATCACCATCACCCAGATCAGGAAGGTGAAGCGCAACGGGTTGTAGGTGCCCGGCGTCATCTGCCCGTCCAGCGTGATCAGCATCGCGCCGGCCAGCCCGCAGACCGCCGAGCCCAGGATGAAGATCTGCAAGTGGCGCGCGGTGACGTTCTTGCCCATGGCGGCGGCGGCGGTCTCGTTGTCGCGGATGGCGCGCATCATGCGTCCCCAGGGCGATTTGAGCGCCATTTCCGACAGCCAGATCAGCGCCCCCAGCACCACGATGAACAGCGCCGCATAGCCCAGCTTGACCGCCAGCGTCGAGGCCGTCACCGGATCGAGCCCGAAGGCCGCGGCGCGTTCGACGAAGGCGGGCGAATTCTGGAGGTCGATCTCGTAGGGGACGGGCCGCGGGATGCCGTTGACGTTCTTGACGCCGCGGGCCAGCCAATCCTCGTTGCGCAGGATCGACACGATGATCTCGCCGATGCCCAGCGTGGCGATGGCCAGATAATCCGAGCGCAGCCCCAGCGCGGTCTTGCCGATGACCCAGGCGCCGCCCGCAGCCAGAAGCGCGCCAACCGGCCAGGACAGCAGGACCGGCAACCCCAGCCCGCCCAGATAGCCGGTGCCGGCCGGGTTGATCGCCTCGACCAGGGCGACGGCCGGATCGAAGATCGCGCGATAGAGGAAGAAGCCCGCCCCCAGCACCGCGATCATCGCCAGCGCGCGGGCCGCGCCCCGAAGCCTGCGATTGAGCCAGATCGCCACCGCCAGCGTGACGATGGCCACCGCAAAGGCCAGCAGGATCCCCCAGCCGCCCGCCGAAAAGGCGCCCGGCGTCGGCGGCATGGCAATCAGCACCGGCGCCAGACCGCCCAGCGCCACGAAGCCCACGACGCCGGCGTTGAAGAGCCCGGCATAGCCCCATTGCATGTTGACCCCGAGCGCCATGATGGCCGAGATCAGCCCCATGTTCAGAAGCCCGAGCGCGGTGTTCCAGCCCGAGATCATCCCCTCGAGCACGATCAGCGCCGCCATGGCGGCGAACATCGAAACGGCGCGCAGGTTCATACCGATTTCCCCTTGAAGATGCCCGTCGGCCGGAAGAGCAGCACCACCACCAGGATGGCGAAGCTGACCGCGAACTTGTATTCGGTGGACAGAAGCTGGACCAGGCCTTCGGGTTCCCAGCCCTCGGGCGCCAGATACCCCAGCACCTTCTTGAAGGCATAGGTGATCGAGACCTCGGAATAGGCGATCAGGAAGCCGCCGGCGATGGCGCCGAGCGGGTTGCCCAAGCCCCCCACGATCGAGGCCGCGAAGATCGGCAGCAGCAGGTGGAAGTAGTTGAAGGCCTTGAACGCCTTGTCCAGACCATAGAGCGTGCCCGCCGTGGTGGCCAGCGCCGCGGCAATGATCCAGGTCACGGCCACCACGCGCTCGGGGTCGATGCCCGACAGAAGCGCCAGATCCTCGTTGTCGGAATAGGCGCGCATCGACTTGCCGGTGCGGGTGTGGTTGAGAAACCAGAACAACGCCCAGACCATCAGCCCGGCGGTGACCACCGTCAGAACCTGCGTGCCGCGCAGCGCCAGCCCTTCGGAAAGGCCGGTCGCCTGCTTGAATTCGCGCGCCGAGATCAGGAAGCGCACGCCATCATCGAAGCGGATCTCGTCCACGCCGATGACAAAGCGCGTCAGCCCGTTCATCACGAACATGACGCCGACCGAGACCATCACCATGACCACCGGCGCGGCCTTTTCGCGGCGGTAGAAGCGATAGACCGTGCGGTCGGTGCCCAGCACCAGAAGCGCCGTGGCGGCAATGCCAAGGGGCAGCGCCAGCAGCGCGGTCGGCAGCGGCCCGGCCGAGACGCCCAGCGCCTGCAAGCCCCAGGTGGCCAGGATCACCATCGCGGTGCCGAAGGCCATCGTGTCGCCATGGGCAAAGTTCGAAAAGCGCAAGATGCCATAGACCAGCGTCACCCCCAGCGCGCCCAGGGCAAGCTGTGCGCCATAGGCGGTGGCCGGGATCATCACATAGTTCAGCAGGGCAACGAATGCGTTCAGGATATCCATCAGTTCTCCTCCCGCCGGGCGCGCGCGGGGATGGCGGCCGGGGCCGGGCGCGGGGCGCAGATGTCGGGGCAGGGGTGGTGCGGCGGTCGTGCCGCGCGCGGCGTCAGGGCGCGGGTCATCGCTCAGCCCCCCAGGAAGGTGCGCCGGACCTCCGGGTCGGCCAGAAGGGCCGCGCCGGTGTCGGTATAGCGGTTGGCGCCCTGCACCAGCACATAGCCGATGTCGGCGATCTCGAGCGCCTGGCGGGCGTTCTGCTCGACCATCAGGATCGAGATGCCGGTGCGCGCCACCTCGATGATCCGGTCGAACAGCTCGTCCATCACGATCGGGCTGACGCCGGCGGTGGGCTCGTCCAGCATCAGAAGCTGCGGCTGGGTCATCAGCGCCCGGCCCACGGCCACCTGCTGGCGCTGCCCGCCGGACAATTCGCCCGCCGGCTGGTTGCGCTTGTCGCGCAGCACCGGGAACAGGTCATAGACCTGCTCGATCGTGGGGCGGAAATCGTCCTGGCGCAGGAAGGCGCCCATCTCGAGGTTTTCCTCGACGCTCATCGAGGGAAAGACGTTGTGGGTCTGGGGCACGAAGGCCATGCCCTGGGCCACGCGTTCCTGCGGGCTGAGCCGGGTGATGTCGCGCCCGCCCAGCCGCACATGGCCCCCGCGCAGCTTCAGCATGCCGAAGACGGCCTTCATTGCCGTCGACTTGCCCGCCCCGTTGGGGCCCACGATCACCGCGATCTGGCCCTTCTCGACCTTCAGCGTGCAGCCGTGCAGGATGTCGGCGGCGCCATAGCCCCCGGTCATGCCCTCGGCCAGAAGATAGGGCTCAGCCATTGGCCACCACCTTGTTCTTGAGCCCGGTGCCCAGATAGGCCTCGATGACGGCTTCGTTTTCCATGATGTGATCGGCGCTGCCCTGCGCCAGAACCTTGCCCTCGGCCATGACGATGACCGGGTCGCACAGGCGGGCGATGAAATCCATGTCGTGCTCGATCACGCAGAAGGTATAGCCGCGCTCCTTGTTGAGACGCACGATCGCATCGCCGATGGTGTTGAGAAGCGTGCGGTTCACGCCGGCGCCCACCTCGTCGAGGAACACGATCTTGGCATCCACCATCATCGTGCGGCCCAGCTCCAGCAGCTTCTTCTGGCCGCCCGACAGGTTCCCCGCCAGCTCGTCACGCAGATGCGAAATGGTCAGGAAGTCAAGAACTTCGTCGGCCTTCTTGAGAAGCTCGGCCTCCTCCTGGGCGATGCGGCGGCGCGCGGTCCAGGCGTTCCACAGCGTCTCGCCCGACTGGCGCGCGGGCACCATCATCAGGTTCTCGCGCA
The DNA here is from genome assembly GCF_900156695.1 of Phaeovulum vinaykumarii. Taxonomy (GTDB): domain Bacteria; phylum Pseudomonadota; class Alphaproteobacteria; order Rhodobacterales; family Rhodobacteraceae; genus Bieblia_A; species Bieblia_A vinaykumarii. The sequence goes on along the minus strand of NZ_FTOM01000003.1, from coordinate 109,406 downwards.
CGGTCATCGAGCTGAATTCATGCGCGATCTGGAAGGTGCGCAGCAGCCCCTTGTGGAACAATTCATGCGGCGCCAGCCCGGTGATCTCTTCGCCATCCATCATGACGCGCCCCGAGGTTGGTTTCAAAACCCCGGCGATCACATTGAAAAGCGTGGATTTACCGGCCCCGTTCGGACCGATCAGGCCGGTGATCGAGCCGGTCTGGATCTCGAGGCTCGCGCCGTCTACGGCACGGAAACCGCCGAAATGGCGGTGCAGGTTCTCGACCCGGATCATGTTTTCCCCTGATTTCTCGCACGCGGAGACCCACCGCGCGAGCCTTGCCCTTGACGGGCTTGTTCTTCCAAGTTCTTCCAAGACGAACAGCCCGGATCGCTCCGGGCTGTTCGGGGGTTTGGGGAGGGGCGCCGCTCAGCGGTAGCCGACCACCTTCATCTCGCCGTTCTCGAAGGTGACCTCGCGGAACGAGCCGGCGCTTTCGCCGCCGCCGATCATCTCGACCGAGGCGCCGCCGACATAGTCGACATCGCCGCCGTTCTTGAGGATCTCGAGCGCCTTGGCCAGCTCGCCGGGCAGGATCTTCTCGCCGGGGGCGTTGGCCACATCCATGACCTTGTCCTTCCACACGGCCGGATCGGTCGAGCCCGCGGCCTGCATGGCCAGCATCATCAGCGCCGCCGCGTCATAGGCTTCGGCCGCATAGGCCGAGGTGCCGTCGAAGCCCGCTGCCGAGGCCAGTTCGAGGAAGCGGTCGCGGCCGGCATCGCCCGAGGCCGGGTTCTGGCCGAACGAGCCGTCGATCTCGGAGCCGAAATCGTCGACCAGCTTCTGGCCGACCATGCCGTCGGGGAAGGCGAAGGTGTCAAAGGCGCCGGTGTCGAGCGCGCCGCGCAGCACGCCCGAGCCGCCCTGGTCGACATAGCCCGCAATCACCAGCGCATCGCCGCCGGCCGCGGCCAGCGCGCCCACTTCGGCCGAATAATCGGCCTTGCCGTCGTCATGCGCGGCGTTGATCGTGACCGTGCCGCCCTTGGCTTCGAAGGCCGAGGCAAAGCTGTCGGCCAGGCCCTTGCCGTAGTCGTTGTTGGTGTAGGTCACGGCCACCGAATTGATGCCGTGTTCCAGGATGATGTCGGCCATCACTTCGCCCTGACGCGCATCCGACGGCGCGGTGCGGAAGAACAGGCCGTTGTCTTCCAGCGCCGACAGTGCCGGCGAGGTGGCCGAGGGCGAGATCATCACGACGCCGTTCGGCATGGCGACGTTTTGCAGGCTGGCCGTGGCCTCGCCCGAGCACATGCCGCCGACGATGCCGTTGACCTTCTCGACGGTGATCAGGCGCTCGACGCCCGCGGTCGCGGCGGCGGCGTCGATGCAGGTGCTGTCCGAGCGCACCGGCACGATGGTGTCACCGCCCAGCAGCAGACCCGAGTCCGACACTTCCTTGAACGCCAGTTCCGCACCCTGCGCCATCGGGCCGGCCATCGATTCAAGCGGGCCCGTGAAGCCCAGCGAGATGCCCATCTTGATCTCTTCGGCCGAGGCTGCGCCCACAAGCGCCAGACCGGCCGCCGAGGCCATCAGCAGCTTCTTCATCACGTCACTCCCATGTTGACCCGGCTGGAGCCGGTGTTCTGGGCCGCGAGGTTATCCCGCGTGCCGGCAAAAGAAAAGATCGCCGCGACGGGGAGACGGGCAATAACCTGTCCGTTCAGTCAGGAAAAGTCCGCCTCCGGCTGCGGCGCATCGTCCCATTCGGGGTCGAAGGCGCCCTCCCAGGTTTCCTCGGCGTCCGGCATGCCGCCCTGACCCGCCGAGGTGCCGCGCTCGCGGTAGGGGGTGGTCGAATATTGCGCCCGGTAACACTTTGAGAAATGGGACGGGCTGGCAAAGCCGCAGGCCAGCGCCACGTTGATGATCGACATGTCGGTCTGCATCAGAAGGTTGCGCGCCTTCTGCAAGCGGATCTCCATGTAATAGCGCTTGGGCGAGCGGTTCAGGTAGCGGCGGAACAGGCGCTCGAGCTGGCGGGTGGACATGCCCACTTCGGTGGCCAGACGTGCGGGGCTGACCGGGTCTTCGATATTGGCCTCCATGCGCCCGATCACCTGCGCAAGCTTGGGGTGGCGCACGCCGATTCGCGTCGGGATCGACAGGCGCTGGCTGTCCTGATCGGTGCGGATGGCGGTATAGATCATCTGGTCGGCCACGGTATTGGCCAGCCCCTCGCCGTGATCGGCGGCGATGAGGCGCAGCATCAGGTCGATCGCGGCGGTGCCGCCGGCCGCCGACAGCCGCCCGCCATCGACCACGAAGACCGCCTTGGACAGGTCGACCTCGGGGAAGGCCTCAAGGAAACTGTCGTGGTTTTCCCAGTGGATCGTGGCGCGCCGCCCGTCCAGAAGGCCCGCCTTGGCCAGCGCCCACGCGCCGGTGCACAGCCCCCCCACGGCGGCCCCGCGGCGGACTTCGCGGCGCAGCCAGTTGACGACCGGGCGGGTGGTGGCCTCGGCCACGTCGACACCGCCGCAGACCAGGACGGTATCGTCGCGCCCGATCTCGTCCAGCCCCATGTCGAGCGCCAGCCGCACGCCGTTCGAACAGCTGGCCTCGAGCCCGTTCGGCCCGGCCAGCGTCCAGGTGTAAAGCGTGCGCCCCGCCACCCGGTTGGCCAGGCGCAGCGGTTCGAGCGCGCCAGCAAAGCTCATCATCGTGAACCGGTCGAGAAGCAGGAAGACGAAGCGGCGCGGCCGTGTCTCCGGCGCGGCGCGCAGCGGGCGTGAGGCGGAGGAACGGGGCGAGGAGGAACGCGGAGCGGTCATGGCGAACGGTTCGGCTGGAGTGAGTTCATCAAGCAGCCTTTCCAGGCACGCGCAAGCACAGTCTGTTCCGGCTGTCGAAAACTTGTCATGTGTGCCTTTCCGCCTTGGTGAATGCTCATTTCCTGATCACGCAGAAAACTCGGCCTCTGACCGGCCGCCCGGTGCGGGATTTCCGGTGGACCGGCCCTGCGGCGTCTTGCGGGCTTTCCAATGTTTACAGCCCCGCGCGCGGGCGTGTAAGGACAGGCAACCGCCGCACTGCGGCGCCGAGAGGCAAGGGAGAGAGACGAGATGACCGAGGTCTGGCAGAAATCGGACTGGCGCGCGCGGCCGCGGGTGCAAATGCCCGATTATCCCGATCCGCAGGCCGTGGCCGCCGTCGAGGCGCAATTGTCGAAATACCCGCCGCTGGTCTTTGCCGGCGAGGCGCGCCGTCTCAAGGCCGATCTGGCCGCCGTGGCCGAGGGCAAGGGCTTCCTGCTTCAGGGGGGCGATTGCGCCGAAAGCTTCACCGAATTCTCGGCCGACAATATCCGCGACACCTTCAAGGTGATGTTGCAGATGGCGATCGTGCTGACCTGGGGCGCCAAGGTGCCGGTGGTCAAGGTCGGGCGCATGGGCGGCCAGTTCGCCAAACCGCGCTCGGCGCCGACCGAGGTCATCAACGGGGTCGAGCTGCCCTCCTATCGTGGCGACATCATCAACGGCTTCGACTTTACCGCCGAGGCCCGCGTGCCCGATCCGGGCCGGATGCTCCAGGCCTATACCCAGGCCGCGGCCAGCCTGAACCTGCTGCGCGCCTTCTCGACGGGCGGCTTTGCCGATATCCACCGCGTGCAGAGCTGGATCACCGGCTTCACCGATGTCGACGAAGCCGAACGTTATCGCGCCATTGCCGAACGCATCTCGGATGCGATGGACTTCATGGCCGCGGCGGGGGTGACCTCGGCCACCGCGCATGAGCTGGGGGCGGTGGATTTCTACGTCAGCCACGAGGCGCTGCTTCTGGAATACGAGGAAGCGCTCTGCCGTGTCGACAGCACCACGGGCCTGCCGATCGCGGGGTCGGGGCATATGCTGTGGATCGGCGATCGCACCCGCCAGCCCGACGGCGCCCATGTCGAATTCTGCCGCGGCGTGCAGAACCCGATCGGGCTCAAATGCGGCCCCTCGATGACGTCCGACGATCTCAAGCGCCTGCTCGAGAAGCTGAACCCGCACAACGAAGCCGGGCGGCTGACGCTGATCGCGCGTTTCGGCGCGGGCAAGGTGGCCGAGCATCTGCCGCGGCTGATCCAGACCGTGCAAGCCGAAGGCGCCAATGTCGTCTGGACCTGCGATCCGATGCACGGCAACACGATCAAGTCGGCCAGCGGCTTCAAGACCCGGCCCTTTGATGCGGTGCTGCGCGAGGTGCGCGAATTCTTCGCCGTCCACAAGGCCGAGGGCACGATCCCCGGCGGCGTGCATTTCGAGATGACGGGCCAGGACGTGACCGAATGCACCGGCGGCGTGCGCGCGGTCACCGACGAGGATCTGTCCTCGCGCTATCACACCGCCTGCGATCCGCGTCTCAATGCCTCGCAATCGCTGGAGCTGGCCTTCCTGGTCGCCGAGGAACTGCTGGACCGGCGCAAGATGCAAAAGGCCGCCGGGCTCTGATCCCGGCCGCCGGAGGGGGGCACCCCTCCGGCTTTGCCTTTCGCGTTCAACGTCATGCGCGGCGATCTTTTCGCGGGACATGAAGCCTTGGACCATGAAAAAGGGCGCCGCATCACGCGGCGCCTTCTTTCGTTCTGTGCAGGAAACCGGCCGGCCGCGGGGCAACGCGGCGTCGGGGTCAGTCCTCGCTCTTGACCAGGCGCAGCATGGCGCGGCGTTCCTCGGGGGTCAGCACGCGGCGGGCGCTGTCAAAGGCGCGTTGTTCCTCGGCGAAGCCGGCCGGTTGCGGCGCGGGTTTGCGCGGCTCTTCGGTCTTGGCGCGGTTGCCCGGCAGGCTGAAGGGCGAGCGGAAGGTCGAGGCGGGGCGCGCTGCGGGCGCCGGGGTTTCCGGTTGGGTCGGGCGCGGGCGGATGGCGGCGGGCATGTCCACCGGACGGCCGGCGATCACGGGCTTGCTGTCCACCGAGACCACGTCGAAGCGGCGCGGCGTGCGCCCGATCTCCCCGGCCGAGACCAGGCAGCCCAGAACGCGGGTGATGTCGCCCAGATCGGACTTGAGCGGCAGGAGCAGCAGGCGGGCATTCATCGACGGCTTGCCGATGCCGGCTTCGGCGGTCAGCGTCAGCTCGGCCACTTCGGGGCCCTGGAACACGCGCTCGAGCGCCTCGGCCACCTGGCGGCGGGCGACGGGGGTGAAGAAGGCGGTCAGCGGCATGCCGCGAACTTCCATCCCCATCAGGTCCGACAGATGCATGCCGGCCAGACGGAAGCGCGCCATGCCGGGCGCCACGCGTTCCAGGATGAAGGTATATTCAAGGGCGCGTTCGATGCCGCGGGGATCGACGTCCGAGCGGGCCGGGACCGGACGCCCGCCACGCAGCGCTTCCCAATAGCCGCGCAGGTCGCTGATCACGCGCTCATGGGTGTTGCCAAATCCACCAAGGGTCACGACACCGTCCTTCAGGCTGTCTTCGTAGTTCATCTTACCAGTTTCCCTCTTGCGGCAACAGCCATTCGATCGCCGAAACGTCCTTGCCCGGACTGTCTCGGCGGCGGCTTGCTTGAAGCGTGGCTGCCACCATGATTACCTGAACCTTAACATACGCCAATTGTGGCGGGATGGGGGCGCAAAGTTGACAAATGGTTAACCCTCGGAGGCACGAATGAGACAGGATCACGGCAGCGGTTCGGCCGTTTCGATGACCGGGGTGGCCACCCGGTCGGGCAGCGGTCACGGGGCCGCCTGGGGGTGGGAAATCCGCGGGGTAAACGGCAAGGGGCTGGATGTGCGGCTGCGCCTGCCCGAGGGGATCGACGGGCTGGAAGCCGGGGTGCGCGCCCGCGCGACAGCCCGCATATCGCGCGGAAATATAACGATTTCCCTGCGTCTGACCCGCGATGAGGCCCACGAGGCCGCGCGTCTGAACACCGCCGGTCTGGACCGCGTTCTGGATCAATTGGCGCAGATCGAGCAAGCCGCAGCCGCGCGCGGGCTGGTGCTGGCGCAGACCTCGGCGGCACAGATTGCGCAGCTGCGCGGCGTGCTCGAGACCGGCGCGCAGGTGGTGGCCGATCCGGACGGGCAGGGCCCTCTGCGGGCCGCACTTCTGACCGATTTTGACGAACTCCTGACAGAATTCGATGAATCACGGCGAAAAGAAGGCAGCGCCCTGGTCGAGATCCTGCGCCAGCGACTCGTCGATATCGAAGGAATTGTTAACCAGGCGCGCTTCGTGGCCGAGGAACGCCGCGCCGAGACCGGGCATGCGCTCGATCATGCGCTGGCGCGGCTTGAGGAGGCCCGCGGGGGGCGGGCGCTGCCGATCGAGCCCGAGCGCGTGGCCCAGGAGCTGGCGCTGGCCGCGCTCAAGGGTGACGTCACCGAGGAGCTGGACCGTCTGTGCGCGCATGTGCTGGCCGCGCGCGCGCTTCTGGGGGACCATGCGCCCATCGGCCGGCGGCTGGATTTCCTGGCGCAGGAATTCACCCGCGAGGCCAATACGCTGTGCTCGAAATCGGGCTCGACTGCCTTGACCGCGCTCGGGCTTGACCTCAAGCACGCGATCGACCAGATGCGCGAGCAGATCCAGAACCTGGAGTGAGCATGTCCCAGACCCGCCGCGGCCTTCTTGTCATCCTGTCCTCGCCCTCGGGGGCGGGCAAGTCCACCCTGGCGCGCCGGCTGATGGCCTGGGACCCGACGCTCAGCTTCTCGGTCTCGGCCACGACGCGGGCGCCGCGCCCCGGCGAGGTGGACGGGCGCGAATATTATTTCCTGTCGCGGGCACAGTTCGAGGCCCGGATCGAGGCCGGCGAGATGCTGGAACATGCCGAGGTCTTCGGCAATTTCTACGGCTCGCCCCGCGCCCCGGTCGAAACCGCGCTGGCCGAGGGGCGCGACGTCCTGTTCGATGTGGACTGGCAGGGCGCCCAGCAGATCCGCACCTCGGCGCTTGGCGATGATGCGCTGTCGATCTTCATCCTGCCGCCGTCGATCCCCGAGCTGGAACGCCGGCTGCATACCCGCGCCCAGGACAGCGAGGCGGTGATCGCCGGGCGCATGTCCAAGGCGCGCGACGAGATCAGCCATTGGGCGGAATATGATTACGTGCTGGTCAATGCGGATGTGGACCGCACCGAGGCCCAGTTGCGCGCGGTGATCGAGGCCACGCGCCTGCGCCGCCGCCAGCAGCCGTGGCTGGGCGAACATGTCCGCCGTCTCAACAAGGAGTTCGACACGCGATGATCTACGACCTGGACGGAAGCGCGCCGCAGATCGGACCGGGGGCCTGGGTCGCGCCCAGCGCCGATCTGATGGGCCGCGTGGTGCTCGAGGAGGACGCCTCGGTCTGGTTCGGCGCGGTCCTGCGCGGCGATAACGAGGAGATCCGCGTCGGACGCGGCAGCAATGTGCAAGATGGCTGCGTTCTGCATACCGATATGGGCTATCCGCTGGTGATCGGCCCCGATTGCACCGTGGGCCACAAGGCGATCCTGCATGGCTGCATCCTTGAGGCCGGCGTGCTGGTCGGCATGGGGGCGGTGGTTCTGAATGGCGCGCGGATCGGGGCGGGCAGCCTGATCGGGGCGGGCGCGCTGGTGACCGAGGGCAAGGAGATCCCGCCGGGGTCGCTGGTCATGGGCCAGCCGGGCCGGGTGGTGCGCAGCCTTGATGACGCGGCGCGGGAACGGCTCTTGCAATCGGCGGCGCATTATCGCGCCAATGCGCGCCGCTACGCGCAAGGCCTGCGCGCCTGCCCCTGAGCCGGGGCGCGCTTGTGTCGGTCTTGGCGCTTGGGTCTTGGCGCACGGGTCTTGGCGGTCTCAGTTGAGGTTCAGGACGATCAGCTCGAAGCTGACCTCGGGGCAGGCATGGGCCACCTCGCGCCGGATCAGGTCGGGGTCGGGCACGCTGGAGCAGAAGGCGCGCAGCGCACCGCGATAGCCCATGTCATGCAGCCGCCGCGCCAGGTCGATCACGTCATGGCCGGGCATGAACAGCGGGCACATCACCACATCCGGGTTCACCTGTGCCAGCAGCTCGGCGTCCAGCGCATGCCACCGGCTGATGGTCACGGCGACCCCGCTCACCCCGCGCAGGGCGGCCGGCAGGGATTGGTTGGGTTCAACCACCAGGATGCGGCGCTGTTGCGGCCCGGAGGTCGGATCCGACACCGGCTTCGAGCCGGGAGGAGGGGCGTTTGTCATGTCTCTCCTGTCATCTTCGTGCTCTAAAGCAGTAACATCATGCCAGAATCCCGACTTTTTGTCGTGGCTGTCATGCGGATGCCGTCACACAAGGGCTAACGGGATTTAATAATGTCGTGAAATGCGACTCAAGCGAGATGGCAAGATATGGTTTACAATGCACGGGAGAGTAACCCGTCCCCGCCCCGACGCCATAGCGAAGGAGGGCGCCGCCGTGCATGACGCCTCGGGCGAAAGCCAGATCCGGGCGCTGGCCGAGGCGGTGCCGCTGGCGGTGCTGGTCGTCTCGCGCGCCGAGCGCATCGTCGTGGCCAATGCGGCGGCCTGCGCGATGCTGGGCTCGAACCCCGAGGGGCGGCCCTTCGTGACCTTCCTGCGCCAGCCCGCCATCGGCGATGCGGTCGAAGGTGCGCTGCGCGAGGGGCGCGCCGCCAAGGTGCGCGTGACCATCGCCGGGGGGCGCGATGCGCGCGGCGAGATCGTCACCCAGCTGTCGGTGGCGCCGCTTTCGGGCAGCCATGCCGCGCTGGTCTTCGAGGACATCTCGGCGCAGGAGAATGCCGAGGTGATCCGGCGCGAATTCGTCGCCAATGTCAGCCACGAGCTGCGCACGCCGCTGACCGCGCTTCTGGGCTTCATCGAGACGCTGAAGGGCGCGGCCAAGGATGACCCCGTCGCGCGCGAGCGGTTTCTCGACATCATGGCGCGCGAGGCGGGGCGGATGAACCGGCTGGTGGCGGATCTTCTGTCGCTGAGCCGGGTCGAGGCCGAGGAGCGCCGTCGCCCCACCGGGCGGGTGGATGTGGTCGGGTTGGTGCAATCCTCGCTCATGACCTTGCGCGCGCAGGCCCGCGAGGCCGGGGTCGATCTGCATGCCGAGGGGATCGAGGCGCCGTTGCCGGTGCCGGGCGACCCCGATCAGCTGACGCAGGTCATTCACAACCTGATCGAGAATGCGGTGAAATACGGCGGCTCGGGCGGCGAGGTGCGGGTGCGGCTGAGCCGGGTCGAACACGAACCGGTGCTGCGCGGCCCCGCGCTCCAGATCGAGGTGATCGACCGCGGCGAGGGCATCGACCCGATCCACCTGCCGCGGCTGACCGAACGGTTCTATCGCGTCGACAACCACCGCTCGCGCGAGAAGGGCGGGACCGGGCTGGGGCTGGCCATCGTCAAGCACATCATCGCCCGCCATCGCGGCCGGATGAAGATCGACAGCGAGAAGGGCCGCGGCAGCCGGTTCATCGTGCTCTTGCCGATGGGCTGAAGGGGCCCCAACGCCGCAGGCCCCCCAAAAACAGGGCCCCGGCGCCGTTCTCGGTCAGCACCACAGGCAGGCGTTCGGGTCCAGCCGCAGCTGCCCGTCCAGCCAGTGCCAGCCCTGCGCGGGGCCCTGGGCCACCGGGGCGTCGGGCCAGTCCAGCGTCACCGTCCCGGCCGACAGGTTGAACAGGCAGGTCAGCCCGTCGCGGCGAAAGCCCAGCACGGGGTCGGGCAGGTCCAGCGCCTCGAAGCTGCCCAGGCGCAGTTCGGGGCGCGCGCGGCGGAAGGCCAGTGCCGTGCGATAGGCGGTCAGTGTGCCGTCGGGGCCCTGGGTCGAGACCGCGCGCGCCAGATGCGGCGGCGTCACCGGCAGCCAGGGTTTGGCGGTGGAAAAACCGCCGTGGAGCTGAGCGGCGTCCCAGGGCATCGGCGTGCGCGCCCCGTCGCGGCCCTTGTCGTCGGGCCAGAAGCGCAGCCCCACCGGGTCGGTCAGATCGCTATAGGCCAGCTCGGCCTCGGGCAGGCCCAGTTCCTCGCCCTGATAGATCCCGATCGTGCCCGGCAGCGACACCAGAAGCCCGATCGCCTGGCGGGCGACGGCCTCGGGCGCGCCCATCGCGGCCCAGCGGCTGACATGGCGGGGCACGTCGTGGTTCGAGAACGACCAGGCCGGCCAGCCATCGGGGGCGGCGGCGAAGAAGGCGGCCATCGTGTCGCGGAAATGGGCGGGGGTGCACAACGGGCTCAGCATGTCGAAGCTGTAGGCCATGTGCAGCCGTCGGTTGCCGGCGGTATAATCGCCCATGATCTTGAGCGCGCGGCCCTCGGTCTCGCCGACCTCGCCCATCAGGCAGGCGCCGTATGCGTCGGCCAGCGCCCGCAGCCGTTCCAGGAAGGCCAGGTTCTCGGGGCGGGTCTTGTCGTGCAGATGGCGCTGCATGTCATAGGGCACGACCGGGGGCCAGCGCAGGCCGGGCACGGGGCGCGCGGGCGGGTTGTCGGTCAGCGCCTGGTCGTGGAAGTAGTAGTTCACCGTGTCCAGCCGGAACCCGTCCACGCCGCGCTCGAGCCAGAAGCGCACGGCCCCCAGAAGCGCCTCCTGAACCTGCGGCTCGTGCAGGTTCATGTCGGGCTGTGCGGCCAGGAAATTATGCATGTAATATTGCCGCCGGCCCGCATCCCATTGCCAGGCCGACCCGCCGAAGACCGATTGCCAGTTGTTGGGCGGGCTGCCGTCGGGGCGCGCATCGGCCCAGATATACCAATTGGCATGCGCCCCGCCGCGACGGCTGTCCAGAAACCAGGGGTGCTGGTCCGAACTGTGCGACAGCACCTGATCGAGGATGACGCGCAGCCCCAGATCATGCGCCCGCGCGATCAGGGTGTCGAAATCCTCGAGGGTGCCGAACAGCGGATCGACGTCGCAATGGTCGCTCACGTCATAGCCCATGTCGGCCATGGGCGACCGGAAGATCGGGCTGATCCAGACCGCATCCGCGCCCAGATCCGCGATATGCTCCAGCCGCGCGGTGATGCCGGGCAGGTCGCCGATGCCATCGCCGTTGCTGTCGAGAAAGCTGCGCGGGTAGATCTGATAGATCACCGCGCCGCGCCACCATTCGTCACCTGCCTGTGGGCGGAACGCGATGCGCTGCCCCGGTTGCCTGCCTGTCATTCCAGCCTCTTTCCTGCGGTCCTGCCCAGATCATAGCCATTGCTGCAACGCCGCGAAATTGATTTGCGCGTGAGCGCGGGGCGCCTTGACGCCTCACCCTTCGCGCGGTGAAGAAGGGGCAACGCGCCACATCCGGGAAGCCTGCCGTGAAAGACACTGCCCCCGTCACCGCCGAAGACCTGCGCGCGGAGATCCTGCGCCATCTGACCTATACCATGGGCAAGGATGCCGCCCATGCATCGGTCTATGACTGGCGGCTGGCTCTCTCGCATGCGATCCGCGACCGGATCGTCGAACCCTGGTTCGCCGCCACGCGCCGCACCTGGGACGAGGGGCGCAAGCGTGTCTATTACCTGTCGATGGAATTCCTGATCGGCCGTATCCTCGAGGATGCCGCGATCAATCTGGGGCTGCATGCGGCGGCCGAGGCGGCGCTGGCCTCGCTGGGCGTCGATTTCCGCGCCGTGGTCGAGGACGAGCCCGACGCGGCCCTGGGCAATGGCGGGCTGGGGCGTCTTGCGGCGTGCTACATGGAAAGCATGGCGACGCTGGGCTGTCCGGGCTATGGCTACGGGATCCGCTATGAGCACGGGCTGTTCCGCCAGCGCTTCGACGACGGCCGCCAGGTCGAAAGCCCCGAGGATTGGCTGACCCAGCGCCACCCCTGGGAATTCGAGCGCCCCGAGGCCAGCTATGAGATCGGCTTCAAGGGCGAGGTCACCCGCGTCGACGGTCGCGCCGTCTGGCGCCCGGCCGAGACGGTCCTGGCCGAGGCCCACGACACCCCCGTCGTGGGCTGGAGCGGCGCCTGGGCCAATACGCTGCGGCTCTGGGCGGCCAAGCCGACCACGCTCTTTGATCTGGAGCGCTTCAACCGCGGCGATTACACCGCCGCCGCCGCCCCCGAGACGCTGGCGCGCACGCTGGCGCGGGTGCTCTACCCCGACGACACCACCTATGCCGGCAAGGAATTGCGGCTGAAGCAGGAATATTTCCTGACCTCGGCCGCGATCCAGGACATCCTGCGCCGGCATCTGGCGGCCGGCTTTGCGCTGGATGATCTGCCCGCGCATGTCGCCATCCAGATGAACGACACCCACCCCGCCATCGCCGGTCCCGAGCTGATCCGGCTTCTGGTCGATGTGCACGGGATGGAATTCGAGGCGGCGCTGTCGATCACCACGCGCTGCCTGGGCTATACCAACCACACGCTTCTGCCCGAGGCGCTGGAACGCTGGGCGCATTACCTGATGGGGGCGGTGCTGCCGCGCCATCTTCAGATCATCGAGGAAATCGACGCCTGGCACCTGCGCCAGCACCCCAAGCGCCCGCATTGGGTGGGGATCGTCAAGCACCACGAGGTGCGGATGGGCGATCTGGCCTTCATCACCGCGCACAAGGTCAACGGGGTCTCGGCGCTGCACAGCGATCTGGTGCGCCAGAACCTCTTTCCCGATCTCGACCGGCTGCATCCGGGGCGCATTCTCAACGTCACCAACGGGATCACGCCGCGGCGCTGGCTGCGGCTGGCCAACCCTGCGCTGTCGGGGCTGATCTCCGACACGATCGGCCCGGGCTGGGAGGCCGATCTGGACCGGCTGGTCGATCTTGAGGCGCATCTGGGCGACGCGGGCTTCCTGTCGGCCTTTGCCGCCGCCAAGCGCACCAACAAGGTGGCGCTGTCGAACTGGATCGCGCGCAGCCAGGGGCTCGAGGTCGATCCCGACGCGCTGTTTGACGTGCAGGTCAAGCGCATCCACGAATACAAGCGCCAGCTTCTCAATATCCTCGAGACGATCGCCCATTGGCACGCCATCCGCGCCAATCCCACCGCCGGCTGGGTGCCGCGGGTCAAGATCTTCGGCGGCAAGGCCGCGCCGGGCTACATGGCCGCCAAGGAGATCATCCGCCTGATCAATGACGTGGCCAATGTGCTGAACAACGACCCCTTCACGCGCGATTTGCTGAAGGTGGTCTATCCGGCCAATTACAACGTCTCGATGGCCGAACGTCTGGTGCCGGCGGCGGATCTGTCCGAGCAGATCTCGACCGCGGGCAAGGAAGCCTCGGGCACCGGCAACATGAAATTCGCGCTGAACGGCGCGCTGACCATCGGCACGCTGGACGGCGCCAATGTCGAGATCCGCGCGCGCGTGGGGGCCGAGAACTTCTTCCTGTTCGGCCTGACCACCGAGGAAGTGGCCGAGGTCCGCAAGGATCCCGATCACGCGCGCAACGCCATCCTGGCCAGCCAGCCGATGCAGGACGTGTTGCAGATGATCGCCGAGGGGCGCTTCTCGCCCGATGATCCCACGCGCTATCACGGGCTGGTCCACAATATCTGGCATTCGGATTATTTCCTTGTGGCGTCTGATTTTGCCGCATACGCCGAGGCACAGAGGCGTGTTGACGAAACCTTCGCCGATCCGTCACGCTGGTGGCCTATGGCTGCCCTGAACACGGCGCGGATGGGATTCTTCTCGTCGGATCGCGCGATCCGCAGCTACATGTCCGAGATCTGGGAGACCGGCTCGGCCCTTTAGAGAGAGGTTTGCATGACGCTCATCGATCCCGCCGCAGCGCAGGCACTGGCCGAGGGGCGTCATTCCGATCCGTTCTCCGTTCTGGGGCTGCATCCCGATGGCGCGGGCGGCTGGCGCATTGCCGCGCTGGTGCCGGGCGCGGCGCAGCTCTGGGCATTGCCCGAAACGGGCGGCGATCCGGTCGAGATGACCTGCGTCGGCCCCGCGCTCTTCGTCTGCCGCTGGCCCGGGCCTTGGGCCGAGGGCGGCGCCTACCGGCTGCGCGGCTTCGGTGCCTGGGGGGCGTGGGATTTCGATGACCCCTATCGCTTTGGCCCCGTTCTGGGCGAGATCGACGAATATCTGATCGGCGAGGGGCGCCACCGGCGGCTGTGGCAGGCGCTGGGGGCGCATCCGATCACCCATGAAGGCGTCGAGGGGACGCATTTCGCCGTCTGGGCCCCCGCGGCGCGGCGCGTCTCGGTCGTGGGCGAATTCAACCACTGGAACGGGCTGACCCATCCGATGCGCGCCCGCGGCGCCACCGGGGTGTGGGAAATCTTCCTGCCCGGCGTCCGCGAAGGCGCGCGCTACAAGTTCGAGATCAAGGGCCCGGACGGCTGTCTTCTGCCGCTCAAGGCCGACCCGGTGGGCTTTGGCGCCGAGCATCCGCCGCTGACGGCCTCGGTCGTGCGCCGTCTGGGCACGCATGGCTGGGGCGATCACGACTGGCTGAGCCGACGCGAGGCCGCCAACCGCTTTGACGCGCCGATCTCGATCTACGAGGTGCACCTGGGCAGCTGGCGGCGGGTGATGGAGGAGGGCGGGCGCCCGCTGTCCTATCACGAGCTGTCCGAGGCACTGTGCGATTACGTGCGCGACCTGGGCTTCACCCATATCGAACTGATGCCGATCCACGAACACCCCTTCGACGGCTCGTGGGGCTATCAGCCGGTCGGGCTCTATGCGCCCACGGTCCGGCACGGCACGGCGCAGGAATTCGCCGGGCTGATCGATGCTGCCCATCAGCGCGGGCTGGGCGTGATCCTTGATTGGGTGCCGGGGCATTTCCCGACCGATGCGCATGGGCTGGCGCGCTTCGACGGCACGGCGCTTTATGAACATGCCGACCCGCGCGAGGGCTTCCACCGCGACTGGAATACCTTGATCTACAATTTCGGGCGCCGCGAGGTGGCCAATTACCTGCTGGCCAATGCGCTCTACTGGCTTGAGGAATATCACGTCGACGGGCTGCGGGTGGATGCGGTGGCCTCGATGCTCTACCGCGACTATTCCCGCCCCGAAGGCGAATGGGTGCCCAACATCCACGGCGGCCGCGAGAACCTCGAGGCGATCGAATTCCTGCGCGCGATGAATGCCGCGGCCTATGGCGGCGCGCCGGGGATCATGACCGTGGCCGAGGAAAGCACCGCCTTTCCCAAGGTCTCGGCGCCGGTCCACGAGGGGGGGCTGGGCTTCGGCTTCAAGTGGAACATGGGCTGGATGAACGACAGCCTGCGCTACATGGCGCGCGAGCCGATCCACCGGCGCTGGCATCACAACGAGATGACCTTCGCGTCTTCCTATGCCTGGACCGAGAACTTCATCCTGCCGATCAGCCACGACGAGGTGGTGCACGGCAAGGGCAGCATGCTGGGCAAGATGCCGGGCAGTTGGGAGGAGAAATTCGCCAACCTGCGCGCCTTCTACGCCTTCATGTGGGCGCATCCGGGCAAGAAGCTTCTGTTCATGGGCCAGGAATTCGCGCAGGTGCGGGAATGGGCGCAGGCGGGGCAGCTGGACTGGAGCCTGCTCGATTATCCGCTTCATGCCGGCATGCGCGACCTGATCCGCGACCTCAACCGCCTTTACCGCGACCGGCCGGCGATGTCCTGGGGCGACGGGCGCCCCGAGGGCTTTGCCTGGATCGACGCCGATGATGCCGAACATTCGGTCTATGCCTTCGAGCGCCGCGCGCCGGGACAGCCGCCCGTTGTCTTCGTCGTCAACTTCACCCCGATCGAGCGCAGCCATTCCCTGCGCCTGCCGCAGCCCGGCCCCTGGCGCGAGATCCTGAACACCGACGCCGGCCCCTATGGCGGGGGCAATCGCGGCAACATGGGCCGGATCGAGGCGCGGGAAGGCGAGGGCGGCGCCCGGGCCGAGATCTGCTTGCCGCCGCTGACGGCACTTCTGCTCGAACCCGAAGGGGCCTGATCGAGACACGCCCCATAACCACAGAAGAAACCACAAGAACACGAACCGGGAGGTCGCCATGAAACCCAGACCCAACACGCGGCTTGCCAGCCAGGCCATGGCCTTCGTTCTTGCCGGCGGGCGCGGCTCGCGCCTCAAGGAATTGACCGACCGGCGCGCCAAACCCGCGGTCTATTTCGGCGGCAAGACCCGCATCATCGACTTTGCCCTGTCGAATGCGGTCAATTCGGGCATCCGCAAGATGGCCATCGCCACGCAATACAAGGCCCATTCCCTGATCCGCCACATGCAGCGCGGCTGGGGCTTCTTTCGCGCCGAACGGAACGAATATCTCGACATCCTGCCGGCCAGCCAGCGCGTGTCGGAAAGCCAGTGGTATCAAGGCACCGCCGACGCGGTGACGCAGAACATCGACATCGTGGACGATTATCAGGTGCGCTATGTGGTGATCCTGGCCGGAGATCACGTCTACAAGATGGATTACGAGGTGATGTTGCAAGAGCACGTGAACTCGGGCGCGGATGTCACCATCGGCTGCCTGACCGTGCCCAGGGCGGATGCCTCGGCCTTCGGGGTGATGGAGGTTGACGCCAAGGGGCGCATCACGCGCTTTCTGGAAAAGCCCGCCGATCCGCCCGGCATGCCCGGTGCGCCCGATCAATGCCTGGCCTCGATGGGGATCTATGTCTTCGATTGGGCCTTCCTGCGCGACCTGCTGATCCGCGATGCCGCAGACCCGAATTCGACCCATGATTTCGGCCATGACATCATTCCGGCCATCGTGCGCAACGGCAAGGCGATGGCGCATCTGTTCTCGGAAAGCTGCGTGACCTCGGGGCTCGAGACCGAACCCTATTGGCGCGACGTGGGCACGATCGACGCCTTCTGGCAGGCCAATATCGACCTGACCGATTTCACGCCCAAGCTCGACCTTTACGACAACGCCTGGCCGATCTGGACCTATGCCGAGATCGTGCCGCCGGCCAAGTTCATCCACGACGAGGACGGGCGTCGCGGCTCGGCGGTCTCGTCGCTGATCGCGGGCGATTGCATCGTGTCGGGGGCCGAGGTGCGCAATTCGCTGATGTTCACCGGCGGGCGGGCGCATTCGTGGTCCAGCCTCGATCACGTCGTGGCGCTGCCTTACGTGCAGGTGGGGCGCAAGGCCGAGCTGACGCGCTGCGTGATCGACCGGGGCGTGGTGATCCCGCCGGGGCTGGTCGTGGGGCAAGACCCCGAGGAAGACGCGCGCTGGTTCCGGCGCAGCGAGGGCGGCGTGGTGCTGATCACGCAGCCCATGCTGGACCGGCGCGCCGCGATGCTGGAGTGAGAGGGATGCGCAAGGTTCTGTCGGTTGCTTCGGAATGCGTGCCGCTGATCAAGACCGGCGGGCTGGCCGATGTGGTGGGGGCGCTGCCCGCGGCGCTGGCGCCCGAGGGCTGGGAGATGCGCGTGCTGATCCCCGCCTATCGCGGCGTTCTGGATAAGCTGAAGGATATCAAGCAGGTCTGGGCCGAAGATGATCTTTTCGGTGGCCCCGGACGGGTGCTTGCGGGCCGTCACGGCAGGCTGGATGTGTTGGTGCTCGAGGCGCCGCATCTCTTTGACCGGGCGGGCGGGCCCTATTCGGTCGAGGGGCGCGATTTCGGCGACAATGCCGAACGCTTTGCCGCGCTCAGCCATGCCGCGGCGTCGATCGCGCGCGATGGCGATGCCGAGGGCTGGCGGCCCGAGGTTCTGCATGCCCATGACTGGCAGACCGGACTGGCGCCGGCCTATCTGCGCTGGCACGGCGGGGCCGAACGCGTGGCCAGCCTGATGACCATCCACAACATCGCCTTTCAGGGCCATGCGCGCCCCGACCGGCTGGGCGCGCTGCGCCTTCCGCCTGAAAGCTTCAACGCGGATGGTGTTGAATATTGGGGGAATATCTCGACGCTGAAGGCGGGTCTGACCTGTGCGGATGCGATCACCACCGTCTCGCCGCGCTATGCCGACGAATTGATGCGCGGCGAATTCGGACTGGGCCTGGAAGGGGTGATCGCGGCCCGCGCGGGCCAGTTGCACGGCATCCTGAACGGAATCGACACCGAGATCTGGAACCCGGAAACCGACACCTCCATTACGCCCTTTTCTGCGCGCAAGACGTCAGGAAAGGCCAAGAACCGCAAGGCATTGCTGAAGGAATTCGGGTTGGGCGACGTGCCCGGTCCGCTGGCGGTGCTGATCTCGCGGCTGACCCCGCAAAAGGGTATCGACCTGGTGGCCGAGGCCGCGGGTGACTTCGTGGCGCAGGGCGGCGGGCTGTGCGTGCTGGGCTCGGGCGATGCCTGGGCCGAGGAAGCGATGCGCGGCCTTGCGGGCTATTTCCCGGAAAGGGTAGGGGTCAGAATAGGTTATGACGAAGACCTGAGTCACCTCATGTTCGCGGGGGGCGATGCGGTTCTGGTGCCCTCGCGGTTCGAGCCGTGCGGGCTGACCCAGCTTTACGGGCTGCGCTATGGCACCATCCCGGTGGTGGCCGCGACCGGGGGGCTGGCCGATACGGTGATCGGGGCGACGCCCGCCACCCTGGCCGCGGGGGCGGCGACGGGGGTCGTGTTCCACCCCGTCGACACGCTGGCGCTGCGCCAGGCCCTGCGCAAGCTGGTCGCGCTCCATGCCGACACGCCGACCTGGAAGGCCATGGTCCGGCGCGCGATGGCGGCCGATTTCGGCTGGGCGGCCTCGGCGGCGCGCTATGCCCGGCTTTACGAAAGCATTGCCCGTTGAACCTGACGATCCGGCCTGGAAACCCGCATGAGCTGGGCGCACATTTCACCGGCGAAGGCGTTAATTTCGCAGTGTTTTCCGCCCATGCCGAGCGGGTCGAGCTGTGTCTTTTCGACACCACCGAGACGCGGCTGACCCTGCCCGAACGTGACGGCGACATTTGGCATGGCTTCGTGCCCGGATTGATGCCCGGCACGCGCTATGGCTTTCGTGTGCACGGCCCCTATGCCCCCGAGGCCGGGCATCGCTTCAACCCCGCCAAGCTGCTGATCGACCCCTATGCGCGCCAGCTTTCGGGGCGGCTGGTCTGGCATGATGCGCTGATGGGCTATCGGATGGGGGATGCGCAGGCGGACCTGAGCTTCGATCCCCGCGACAGCGCGCCCTATGTGCCCAAATCCGTGGTCTGTGCGCCGATGCCCGCGGCGCCGCGCACGGGGCCGGGCCACCCTTGGGCCGACACGGTGATCTACGAGGCGCATGTGAAGGGCTTGAGCGCGCGTCATCCGGGCATCGCGCCCGAGCTGCGCGGCACCTATCTGGGCATCTCCTCCGAACCGATCCTGGCGCATCTGACCCGTCTGGGCGTGACCGCGGTCGAGCTGCTGCCCGTCCATGCCTTTCTTGACGACCGCTTTCTGGTCCGTCAGGGGCTGGTCAATTACTGGGGCTATCAGAGCATCGGCTTCTTTGTCCCCGAGCCGCGCTATCTGGCGCAGGGCGGATTGTGGGAATTCCGCGCCATGGTCGAGCGGTTCCACGCCGCCGGGATCGAGGTGATCCTGGATGTGGTCTTCAACCATTCGGGCGAGGCCGACGAGCGCGGCCCCACGATCCTGTTCCGCGGGCTCGACAACGCCAGTTATTACCGGCTGCGCGACGGGCGCCATTACATCAACGACACCGGCACCGGCAACACGCTCGATCTCAGCCATCCGATGGTGCAGCGGATGGTGATGGACAGCCTGCGCTACTGGGTGCGGGTGATGGGGGTGGACGGGTTCCGCTTTGACCTGGCCACGACGCTGGCCCGCGGCAAGCGCGGCGCCTTCTCGCCCCATGCGGCCTTTCTGGCGGCGCTGCGTCAGGATCCGGTTCTGGCCCGCGTCAAGCTGATCGCCGAGCCCTGGGACGTGGGGCCGGGGGGCTATCGGCTGGGGGGGTTCCCGCATCCGCTGGCCGAATGGAACGACCGCTTCCGCGACGGGATGCGGCGGTTCTGGCGTGGCGACGGCGACCGGGCGGAACTGGCGCGGCGCGTGGCCGGCAGTGCCGAGGTCTTCGACCATCCCGGACGCGCGGCGACCTCGTCGATCAATCTGCTGACCGCGCATGACGGCTTCACGCTGGAAGATGTGGTCAGCTATTCCCGCAAGCACAATGCCGCCAATGGCGAGGACAACCGCGACGGCCATTCCGAGAATTTTTCCGACAATTTCGGCACCGAAGGCCCCGATCCGGCGCTGAAGCCCGCCCGCGACGCCCGCAAGCGCGCGATGCTCGCGGCGCTGATGTTCTCGCAAGGCACGCCGATGCTGCTGGCGGGTGACGAGATGGGCCACAGCCAGGGCGGCAACAACAACGCCTATGCCCAGGACAACGAAACGACCTGGATCGACTGGGAGGCGGCCGATCCCGCGCTGGTCGAATTCGTCGCGCGGGTGGTGGCGTTGCGTCGGCGCCACCCGGTGCTGGGGCAGCGGTGGTATCTGCATGCCCGGCTGCGGCCTGACGGGCAGCGCGACGTGATCTGGCGCCTGCCCGACGGGCGCGAGCCGCATGGCGCGGATTGGCACGACCCCGAAGGCCACATGCTGGCCGTCGAGATCCGCGGCGCGGCCGAAGCCCCCGAGGATCTGCCCGGCGCAGCCTTCCTGATCTTCAACGCCGGCCGCGCGGCCGCGCGTCAGGTGATGCCCGAGGGCACTTGGCGCCTGGCGCTCGACACCGCCACCCCCGACGCCCCCGAGCGCGCTCATGCCGCGCCCGATACCCTTGTGGCCGCGCAATCGGTTCAGCTATTCATTTCCGAGCACTAGGAAAGGACGCGCCATGACCCGCACGCCCACGACCCCCTTCGAGGGGCAGAAACCCGGCACCTCGGGCCTGCGCAAGAAGACCCGCGTCTTCATGCAGCCGAATTATCTGGAGAATTTCGTTCAGGCCACCTTCGATGCCGTGGGGGGCGTTTCCGGCAAGACGCTGGTCCTGGGCGGCGACGGGCGCTATTTCGGCCGCGAGGCAGCTGCGATCATCGCGCGCATGGCCGCGGCCAATGGCGCGGCGCGGCTGATCGTGGGGCAGGGCGGCTGGCTGTCGACGCCCGCGGCCTCGAACCTGATCCGCCAGCGCAAGGCCGACGGCGGGATCATCCTCTCGGCCAGCCACAACCCCGGCGGCCCGGACGAGGATTTCGGCGTCAAATACAACATGGCCAATGGCGGCCCCGCCCCGGAAGCCGTGACGGCGGCGATCCACGCCCGCAGCCAGGAAATCGACGGCTATCTGATCCTCGAGGGCGGTGCGCCCGATCTTGAGACGCAGGGCACCGCCGATCTGGGCGGCATGGCGATCGAGGTGGTGGACCCGGTCGCGGCCTATGCCGATCTGATGGAGACGCTCTTCGATTTCGACGCGATCCGCGGCCTGTTCGCATCGGGCTTCCGCATGCGGATGGATTCGATGAACGCGATCACCGGCCCCTATGCGGTCGAGCTGCTCGAGCGCCGGCTGGGCGCGCCCGCGGGCACCGTGGTCCATGCCACCCCGCTGCCCGATTTCGGCGGCATGCATCCCGACCCGAACCCGACCTGGGCGCATGAGCTGATGGCCGAGATGATGGGCCCCGCGGCGCCCGATTTCGGCGCGGCCTCGGATGGTGATGGCGATCGCAACATGATCCTGGGGCGCGGCGTCTATGTCAGCCCTTCGGACAGCCTGGCGGTTCTGGCGGCCAATGCCCATCTCTGCCCCGGCTATGCGGGAGGGCTGAAGGGGGTGGCGCGCTCGATGCCGACCTCGGCTGCGGTCGACCGCGTGGCCGAAGCGCGCGGCATCGAATGCCACGAGACGCCCACCGGCTGGAAGTTCTTCGGCAACCTGATGGATGCCGGCCGCGTCAGCCTGTGTGGCGAGGAAAGCTTTGGCACCGGCTCGGACCATGTGCGCGAGAAGGACGGGCTCTGGGCGGTGCTGATGTGGCTTAACATCCTGGC
Source organism: Phaeovulum vinaykumarii (assembly GCF_900156695.1). Taxonomy (GTDB): domain Bacteria; phylum Pseudomonadota; class Alphaproteobacteria; order Rhodobacterales; family Rhodobacteraceae; genus Bieblia_A; species Bieblia_A vinaykumarii. Next base: position 87,549 of record NZ_FTOM01000003.1, on the reverse strand, counting down.
GGTGCGCGGCCAGTCGGTGGCCGAGATCATGGCCGATCACTGGGAGGAATACGGCCGCAATTATTACTCGCGCCACGATTACGAATGCCTGCCCAATGACATCGCCGACCTGATGCTGAGCATCCTGCGCGGCGAGCTGTCGGGCCTGCCGGGGCGCGCGGAGGCCGGGCTGGTGGTCGCTGCCGCCGACGAATTCGCTTATACCGATCCGATTGACGGGTCGGTGTCGCAGGGGCAGGGGTTCCGCATCCTCTTCGAGGGCGGTTCGCGCGTGGTGTTGCGGCTGTCGGGGACGGGCACCGAAGGCGCCACCTTGCGCGTCTATTACGAACGCTACGCGCCGGGCCCCGAGGGTCTGGACCGCGACCCGCAGGAGGCCCTGTCCGACCTGATCCGCGCCACCGAGGCGATCGTGGGCATCGAGGGCTTCACTGGCCGCGAAGACCCCGACGTGATAACCTGAGGCCGTCGCCCGTGGGGGCGGCTGCTGCGGGTGCAGGAGGATCGCAGATGGGCATTCCGCGTCGGTCGCTGGCCGTGGTGCTGGCGGGTCTTCTGGCAGCGCCCGCGGCGGCGCAGCCTGCGTGCAGCTATCACGCCTGGATCGGTCCGGACGATCTCTACAATTCCCGCGGAATGCGCCTGGAGCAGCCTTGGCAGGTGCTGCGCCAGGACCGGGCCAATTCCCACAAGGGCCTCCGCCAGCGGGGCGATGAATGGGAGGGCTGCTTTGCAACCCCCGAAGCCCGCGCCGAGCTGGAACGCCACCTGCGCCGCATCGACTGGTATCCCCCCGAAGCTGCGGCCATTGTCGGCGGCGGTGTCCTGGTCGAGCTAATGCCACATCCGCTGCCAAATATCCCGTTTCAGAGGGCTTTCAGCGGCTCTGGAAGCTGGCGGCGCTGCGCGGTTTGGCCTATCTAGGAGTCAATCGACGTACCAAGCGCCCGCGGTGGCGATGAGGTCCAGCGCCGCCCTCTGCGTGAACACGAGACGCGAACACAAGAGAAGACAAGAGAAGAGATGCATGTCTGACAACAGCCAGAACACCCACGCTCAGAATCCGGTCGTCTTCGTGGGGGGCGCGCCGCGCTCCGGCACGACGGTGACCCATGCGCTGCTGTGTACCTCGGCCAAGGCGAATGATTATTGCCCCGAGGTGTCGTTCCTGCGTCCCATCGTCAATGCCTATGCGGTGGGGATGCAGAACTGGGATGACCATACCAATGCCTTCTTCCGCACCCACGAGGATTTCCGCCAGCACATGTTGGGACATGTCCAGCATTCGCTGGCGCTGATTTCGAAGGTGATGGGCAATCCGCAGGTGCTGACGGTCAAGGATCCGCTGATGACGCCGCTCTTCTACTGGCTGCACCGTCTCATGGGCCCGAAGGCGCGTTTCGTGACCGTGGTGCGCAACCCCAAGGATGTGGTGCGCTCGCGCCAGGAGGTGCTGCGCAAGATGGGGCGGCCGTTCACCCCCGCGGCCGCGCGCGCGATCGCGTCGGAATACATGCAGAGCTATGCCCATCTCAATGTCGACGTGCTGCGTGAGGCGGTCTTTGCGCTGCGCTATGACGATCTGACCAACGAGGGCGTGCTGGCGCAGCTGCGCGCCTTCACAGGACTGGACGATATCGACGTGAACAACGTCTGGGCCGAACAGAATACCGATACGACGGTCGTGGCCAGCAATCCGTGGTTCTCGCCCAAGTATCACCAGCCGATCAACATGGAAAAGCGTCTCAGCCCGCTGGCGCCCGAATTCGCCGATGTGGTGGCCGAAGTCTGCGCGCCGCTGATGCAGCGCTTTGGCTGGTCCTGAACAGGGCAGGACATCACCGGGACTGGTGCGCGCGCTCCGAAAGGGGCGCGCATTTTCTTTTTAAATCAAAGGAGCACGCGCGATTTTTCAGGAAAACGGGGGACAGTGAGCGCCCCCCGTTTTACCCATGTTTCTGTCCGATAATCTGTATTATGTAAACGAGCTAGGGCAGCAGGACGGTCGAGCCGCTGGTTTCGCGGGCCTCCAGCGCGACGTGGGCCTGACCCACCTCCGCCAGTGCAAAGCTCTGACCGATCTCGATCTTGAGCCGCCCCGAGGCGATCAGCGAGAACATGTCCGCCGAGGCCTTGAGCAACCAGTCGCGGTTGCGCGAATGGTGAAACAGCGTCGGGCGCGTCAGCCGCAGCGAGGCGCGCGCCAGATGGCTGATGCGGAATTCCTCGCACATCCCCGAGGATTGGCCAAAGGCGACCAGCGTGCCGAAGGTCTGCAAGACCTCGAGCGATTGCAGCAGCGTGTCCTTGCCCACGGAATCATAGACCGCCGCAACGCCGCGGCCCTCGGTCAGCTCCATCACCTCGCGCACGAAATCCTGTGCCCGGTAGTCGATGACATGGGCATAGCCGTGTTCGGCCGCCAGCGCGCATTTGGCCGACCCGCCCGCCGTGCCCAGCGCCTTGACCCCGCGGGCCGAGAGCCATTGCCCGGCCAGCAGGCCGACGCCCCCGGCTGCGGCATGGAAAAGGACGGTTTCACCGGGGCTTGCCGGGTAAGAATGATGTATCAGGTAATGCGTGGTCAGCCCCTTGAGCATGACCGCCGCAGCAATGTCATCGGTGATCACATCGGGCAACGGCACGGCCTGTTCGGCCGGCAAGGTCCGGTGGCTGGCATAGGCGCCGCCGGGGAATGTATAGGCCACGCGCTGGCCGATCGTCAGGTGCTCGACGCCCTCGCCCAGCGCCTCGATCACGCCGGCGCCCTCGGAGCCGGTGACCAGATCCCGTGCGACCGGCCAGGGATAGGTGCCGGTGCGGAAATAGACGTCGATGAAGTTGAGCCCGATCGCGGTCTGGCGGATCATCACCTCGCCGGGGCCGGGTTCGGGCGGCGCGATCTCGACACGCCGGAAATTCTCGACGCCCCCCGGCGCCGCGAGCATCATTGCGTAAGCCATCTTGTCCCCGCCTCAGTCTTCTTGTGCCATCTCGAAGGCCGCATCCACCGGAACGCGTAACCCGTTGAGAAGCATGTTGGTCTTGCCGGCCGATCCGACCACGCGGAAGAAATCGGCCTGTTCCGCGGCGCTCATGCCCCTGGCCCGCGCGGCGGCCAGGTGGCTATGGGTGCAATAATCGCAGCCATTGGCAATGGAAACAGCTGCATAGAGCATTTCCTTCACCTTGGGGTCCAGCGCCGAAGGCGTGGCCATCACCGATTTGACCTCGGCCCAGGTGGTTTCCAGAAGGCCGGGATCAAAGGCCAGATAACGCCAGACATTGTTGATGAAGTCGGTCCCGCGCGTGGCGCGGATATCGTCGAACACCGCCTTGACCCGAGGATCGGCCTCGGGGTCGGCGGGGGCTGTGACGGTGGCCATGAGACCTGTCCTCCCTGTTCCTGGGGCCCGGTTCTTCCGTCCGGGTGTGGGTCCGGGCGCCCTGCCCGGCTGCCGCTCTGGGGCGGTCGTGCGGCGAAGTCTTGCACCGCAGCCGCGCCGGGTCAATTGCGCCTGCGCAGGCCCCCGGGCGTTGGCGGGCCGCGGGACGTCAGGGGGCTGCGTCACTCGGCCGGGGCTGACGGGTCGGCTGCCAGCATCGCCGCGGCCAGCCCCGGCGCCGCGATCCGCGGCAGGAAGCTGCCGTTGAGGGCGCGGATCGCCTCGGCCAGGCGCAGCGCAACGGGCCGTGGCGCCTCGACATCGGGGCGCACCAGGAACCAGTGGCGCACCACCGGCAGGCCCGGCGCGGAAAACTGGATCAGCCGCCCCGCGCCCAATTCCTCGACCACCGTGTGCAGCGACACGAAGGCCACGCCAAGGCCCGCCATCACCGCCTGCTTGATCGGTTCGTTGCCGTCCATCACGATCGTCTCGACGGCGCGGCCGGGGGCGACCCGATCGAGCCAGCGCCCCATCAGGATGCGTGTTCCCGAACCGTCCTCGCGCGCAAGGAAGGTCTGCGCCAGCAACGCGTCGCGGCCGATATAGCTTTCGCCGGCCAGCGGATGGTCGGGGGCGGCGATGATCCCGTGGGGATGCGGCCCCAAGAGGTCGGCCACCACCGCCGGGCGCCGCGGCGGGCGGCCCATGATCGCCAGGTCGAAGGCGCCGCGTTCAAGCCCGGCGATGATCGCCTCGCGGTTGCCGATGCGCAGCACGACATCGATCCCCGGACACGAATCCTGAAGCTGTTTCATCAGGCGCGGCGCATAATATTGCGCCGTCGAGACCACCCCCAGCAGCACGCGGCCCGCCCGCCCTTTTTCCAAAGCGCCCAGATCGGAGGCAATCTGCGACAAAGCGTCATCAATTTTGACCGCTGCGGCGCGCACGACCATGCCGGCCTCGGTCAGTTCCGAGCGCCCGTTTGCTGCGCTGCGGCGAAGAACGCGCGTGCCGCAGGCGGCCTCGAGCCCCTTTATCTGTGCGTGAATGGCCGGGGTGGTCAGGCCCAATGCTGCACCCGCAGCCGAGAGCGACCCCTCGCGGGCGACGGCGGTAAGGGCACGGATCTGCTTGAGGGTGAGGGCGTCGGTCCGCATGGATTTCAGAATTTTTGAATACGAGTTCACGCTATTCGAATTCAATTCGCTCAACAAGCCGTTAATGGTGCCGCCAGCCGCATGGTCCGGATGGCGCGACCGCCCTACCGGACCCGTTCGCCGGCCCAAGCCGAAACCCGGATGGCGCCGGGCCAACAGGAGGAAACGATGTCACTGGATCTGACGGGCCTGTCCCTGCCCCCTGCCCTTGGCGATGTTATGACCCGCCTGGCGCGGGTCGGCGTCGATCTGGCGCGCACCATTGCCCGCAACGGGATCGACATGAACCTGGCCGAAGCCCGCGGCGTCAACATGGGGGGCGACGGCCAGAAGGCGCTGGACGTGATTGCCGACGAGGCCTTCATGGAGGCGCTTGCGGGGTCGGAGGTGCGGTATTACGCCTCCGAGGAGCAGGACGAGGTGGTCGCGCTCAACGACACCGGCAGCCTGGCGCTGGCCATCGACCCGCTGGACGGGTCGTCCAACATCGACGTGAACGTGTCGATCGGCACGATCTTCTCGATCTTCCCGTCGCTCGAGGATCCGAACGAAAGCTTCCTGCGTCAGGGCACCGAACAGCTGGCCGGCGGCTATATCATCTACGGGCCGCAATGCTGCCTGGTGTGCACCTTCGGCGATGGCGTGGTGATGTGGGTGCTTGACCCCGACACCCACAGCTTCCGCCGCGTGGCCGCGCCGCAGGCGATCCCCGAGGACACGACCGAATATGCGATCAACGCCTCGAACTATCGCCATTGGCCGCATCCCGTGCGCGCCTTCATCGACGATTGCGTCGCCGGGGCCGAGGGGCCGCGCGGCAAGAATTTCAACATGCGCTGGGTCGCCTCGCTGGTGGCCGAGACGCATCGCATCCTGACCCGCGGCGGCATCTTCCTCTATCCGGGCGATGACCGGAAGGGCTATGCCCGCGGTCGTCTGCGCCATGTCTACGAATGCGCCCCCATCGCGTTTCTGGTGACGCAGGCGGGCGGCGGGGCCACGGATGGCGCCGAGCCGATCCTCGAGGCCCTGCCCGACGCGCTCCATGCGCGCACGCCCTTCGTCTTCGGCTCGGCGTCGAAGGTTGCCCGCGTCGTCGCCTATCACGACCTGCCCGAGGAAGAGACCTCGGCGCTGTTCAATACCCGCGGCCTGTTCCGGAGCTGAGGGAGGGAGGAACCCATGAGCAAGAAACACCCGATCATCTCGGTCACCGGCTCGTCCGGCGCCGGCACGTCCACGGTCAAGCACACCTTCGACCAGATCTTCCGCCGCGAAGGCGTCAACGCCGTCTCGATCGAGGGCGACGCCTTCCACCGCTACAACCGCGCCGACATGAAGGCCGAGCTGGACCGGCGCTATGCCGAGGGCGACTATACCTTCAGCCATTTCTCCTATGAGGCCAATGACCTCAAGGAACTGGAAAACGTCTTCCGCGAATATGGCGAGACCGGCAAGGGCCGCACCCGCCATTATGTCCACGACGCCCGCGAGGCCGAGAAATACGGCGTCCCGCCCGGCCATTTCACCCAATGGACCCCGTTCGAGGATGACACCGATCTGCTGTTCTACGAGGGGCTGCACGGCTCGGTCGTGAACGACGAGGTGAACCTGGCAGCGCTGGCCGATCTCAAGATCGGGGTGGTGCCGGTCATCAACCTCGAATGGATCCAGAAGATCCACCGCGACCGCGCCACCCGCGGCTATTCGACCGAAGCCGTCACCGACGTGATCTTGCGCCGCATGCATGCCTATGTGCATTGCATCACGCCCCAGTTCACGCGCACCGACATCAACTTCCAGCGGGTGCCGGTGGTCGATACCTCGAACCCGTTCGTGGCGCGCTGGATCCCCACCGCCGACGAAAGCCTGGTGGTGATCCGCTTCAAGAACCCGCGCGGCATCGACTTTGCCTATCTGACCAACATGATCGCCGGTTCCTGGATGAGCCGCGCCAATTCGATCGTCGTTCCGGGCGGCAAGCTCGACCTGGCCATGCAATTGATCCTGACCCCGCTGATCGAGCGGCTGGTCCGGGACAGCAAGCGCGCGTGAGGAAACCATGCAGATGAACGTGACCCCGAACGAGAAACTGATGGCCAATGCCATCCGCGCCCTGGCGATGGATGCGGTGCAAAAGGCCAATTCCGGGCACCCCGGCATGCCGATGGGCATGGCCGATGTGGCGACGGTGCTGTTCAACCGCTTCATGCGGATCGACCCGGCGGCGCCGAAATGGGCCGACCGTGACCGCTTCATCCTGTCGGCCGGCCATGGCTCGATGCTGATCTATGCGATCAACCATCTTCTGGGCTATGCCGATATGGACATGGACCAGATCCGCGCCTTCCGCCAGATGGGTGCGCGCACCGCCGGCCACCCCGAATACGGCCATGCCGAGGGCATCGAGATGACGACCGGCCCGCTGGGTCAGGGCATCGCCACCTCGGTGGGTTTCGCGCTGGCCGAACGTCTGGCCAATGCCCGCTTCGGCGACGATCTGGTCGATCACTACACCTATGTGATCGCCGGGGACGGCTGCCTGATGGAAGGCATCAGCCACGAGGCGATCGACATGGCCGGCCACATGAAGCTGGGCCGGCTGATCGTGATGTGGGACGACAACAAGATCACCATCGACGGCGACACCGAGGTGGCCACCTCGACCGACCAGATGGCGCGCTTTGCGGCCTCGGGCTGGCATGTGCAGGCCTGCGACGGCCACGACCCCGAAGCCATCGCCGCCGCGATCGAGGCCGCGCGTCAGGATCCGCGCCCCTCGATGATCGCCTGCCGCACCATCATCGGCTTTGGCGCACCCAACAAGCAGGGCGGCCATGACGTGCACGGGGCGCCGCTGGGCGCCGAGGAGATCGCCGCCGCGCGCGCCTTCCTGGGCTGGACCTGGGAACCCTTCGAGATCCCGGCCGAGGTCTATGAGGGCTGGCACGCCATCGCCCGGCGCGGCGCCGAGGCGCATGCCCATTGGCAGGGCCGCCTGGCCGCCAGCCCCCATCGCGCCGAATTCGAGGCCGCCCAGGACGGCGCCGTGCCCGCGCTTGGCCCCGCGATCGAGGCCTACAAGGCCAAGCTGTCGGCCGAGGCGCCCAAGGTCGCCACCCGCAAGGCCAGCCAGATGGCGCTTGATGTCGTCAACGCGGCCGTGCCCACCAGCATCGGCGGTTCGGCCGACCTGACCGGCTCGAACCTGACGAAATCCAAGGGCATGAAATCGGTCACGGCCGATGATTTCTCGGGCAATTACATCCACTACGGCGTGCGCGAACACGGCATGGCCGCGGCGATGAACGGGATCGCGCTGCATGGCGGCTTCAAGCCCTATGGCGGCACCTTCTTCGTCTTCTCGGATTACTGCCGGCCCTCGATCCGCCTGGCCGCGCTGATGGGCGTGCCCGCCATCTACGTGATGACGCACGATTCGATCGGCCTGGGCGAGGATGGCCCGACCCACCAGCCGGTCGAGCATCTGGCCGTCAGCCGCGCCATCCCGAACCTGTCGGTGATCCGTCCCGCCGATGCGGTCGAGACCGCCGAGGCCTGGGAAATGGCGATGACCTCGCGCACGACGCCCACGATGCTGGTGCTGTCGCGCCAGAACCTGCCGACGCTGCGCACCGCGCATACCTCCGAGAACCTGACCGCCAAGGGCGCCTATCTGATGCGCGACCCCGAAGGCCGGCAGATCACGCTGATCGCCACAGGCTCCGAGGTCGAGATCGCCATGAAGGCCGCGGACATGCTGTCGGCCGAGGGGATCGAGGCCGCCGTCGTCTCGGCGCCCTGTTTCGAGGCCTTTGCCGCGCAACCCGAGGATTATCGCGCCGCGGTTCTGGGCGATGGACCCAGGATCGGCATCGAAGCGGCCCTGCGCATGGGCTGGGATGCCTTCCTCGGGCGGGAAGACGGCTTTATAGGGATGACGGGCTTCGGGGCTTCGGCGCCCGCGCCCGCGCTCTATGCGCATTTCAACATCACCGCCGAGGCCGTCGTGGCCAAGGCGAAAGCCATGATCTGACGAGGGGAAGAGAGAGAAAATGACCGTTAAAGTTGCCATCAACGGCTTTGGTCGCATCGGCCGCAACGTGCTGCGCGCCATCGTGGAATCGGGCCGCACCGATATCGAGGTCGTCGCCATCAACGATCTCGGCCCGGTCGAGACCAACGCCCACCTGCTGCGTTACGACAGCGTGCACGGCCGCTTCCCCGCCACCGTCACCGTCTCGGGCGACACGATCGACGTCGGCCGCGGCCCGATCAAGGTGACCGCGATCCGCGATCCCAAGGAGCTGCCCTGGGGCGACGTGGATATCGCCATGGAATGCACCGGCATCTTCACCGCCCGCGACAAGGCCGCGCTGCATCTCGAGAACGGCTCGAAGCGTGTGCTGGTCTCGGCCCCGGCCGACGGCGCCGACAAGACCATCGTCTTCGGCGTCAACCACGAGACCCTGACCGCCGCCGACATGGTCGTGTCGAACGCGTCGTGCACCACCAACTGCCTGTCGCCGGTGGCCAAGGCGCTCAATGACGCCATCGGCATCACCAAGGGCTTCATGACCACGATCCACAGCTACACCGGCGACCAGCCGACGCTGGACACGATGCACAAGGATCTCTACCGCGCCCGCGCTGCCGGCCTGAGCATGATCCCGACCTCGACCGGGGCCGCCAAGGCCGTGGGTCTGGTGCTGCCCGAACTCAAGGGCAAGCTCGACGGTGTGGCCATCCGTGTGCCGACCCCGAACGTGTCGGTCGTGGATCTGGTCTTCGAAGCCGCCCGCGACACCACGGTCGAGGAAGTCAACGCCGCCATCCGCGCCGCCGCCGACGGCCCGATGAAAGGCATCCTGGGCTACACCGACGAGAAGCTGGTGTCCTCGGACTTCAACCACGATCCGCATTCGTCGATCTTCCACATGGATCAGACCAAGGTCATGGAAGGCCGCATGGTCCGCATCCTGACCTGGTATGACAACGAATGGGGCTTCTCGAACCGCATGGCGGATACCGCCGTCGCGCTTGGCAAACTGATCTGATCGGGAGACCCGGACATGGCTCTTATCACGCTGCGACAGCTGCTGGATCACGCCGCCGAGAACGACTACGGCGTGCCGGCGTTCAACATCAACAACATGGAGCAGGGCCTGGCGATCATGGAGGCCGCCAAGGCCTGTGACGCGCCGGTCATCATCCAGGCGAGCCGGGGTGCGCGCCAGTATGCCAACGACATCATGCTGGCCAAGATGATCGAGGCGCTGGCCCAGATCTATCCCGACATCCCGCTGTGCATGCATCAGGACCACGGCAACAACGAAGCCACCTGCATGTCGGCGATCCGTCACGGCTTCACCTCGGTGATGATGGACGGCTCGCTCGAGGCGGATGCCAAGACCCCCGCCTCCTATGAATACAACGTCGACATCACCCGTCGCGTGGCGGAGATGGCGCATTGGGTGGGCGCGTCGGTCGAAGGCGAGCTGGGCGTTCTGGGCAGCCTCGAGACCGGCGAGGGCGAAGCCGAGGACGGCCACGGCGCTGTCGGCAAGCTTGACCACAGCCAGCTTCTGACCGATCCCGACCAGGCGGTCGATTTCGTCAAGAAGACCAAGGTGGACGCGCTGGCCATCGCCTGCGGCACCTCGCATGGCGCCTACAAGTTCACCCGCAAGCCCGACGGCGAGATCCTGGCCATGTCGGTGATCGAGCAGATCCACAAGAAGCTGCCCGACACCCACCTGGTCATGCATGGCTCGTCGTCCGTGCCGCAGGAGCTTCAGGACATCATCAACGCCTATGGCGGCGGCATGCCCCAGACCTTCGGCGTGCCGGTCGAGGAAATCGTGCGCGGCATCAAGATGGGTGTGCGCAAGGTCAACATCGACACCGATTGCCGGATGGCCATGACCGGCCAGTTCCGCAAGATCGCGCAGGAGAACCCCAAGGAGTTCGACCCGCGCAAGTTCCTCAAGCCCGCCATGGAAGCCATGCGCGATCTGTGCAAGCAACGCCTCGAGGCCTTTGGCACCGCCGGCAACGCAAGCAAGATCAAGGTCATCGCACAAGACGAGATGGCCAAGCGTTACGCTTCGGGCGCGCTTGATCCGAAAGTCGCCTGATCGAAAGGGAGTAAGATCATGGACCAGTCCAATCGCTACGCGCGGCTCGACCTGAACGAGGACGAGCTGATGGCCGGGGGCAAGCATGTCCTTGTCGCCTATATCATGAAGCCCAAGGCCGGGTATGGCTTCCTCGAGACGGCGGCGCATTTCGCGGCCGAAAGCTCGACGGGCACCAACGTGGAAGTGTCGACCACCGACGACTTCACGCGCGGCGTGGATGCGCTGGTCTATGACATCGACGAGTCCACCGGGTTGATGAAGATCGCCTACCCGGTGGAGCTCTTCGATCGCAACATCATCGACGGCCGCGCCATGCTGGTGTCGTTCCTGACGCTGTGCATCGGCAACAACCAGGGCATGGGCGACGTCGAATACGCCAAGATGCACGACTTCTGGGTGCCGCCGGCGTTCCTGCGTCTGTTCGACGGTCCGGCGATGAACATCGCCGACATGTGGCGCGTGCTGGGCCGTCCGGTCACTGACGGCGGCATGGTGGTCGGCACGATCATCAAGCCCAAGCTGGGCCTGCGTCCCAAGCCCTTCGCCGATGCCTGCTATGACTTCTGGCTGGGCGGCGACTTCATCAAGAACGACGAACCCCAGGGCAACCAGGTCTTCGCGCCGCTGAAGGAGACGATCCGTCTGGTCGCCGACGCGATGAAGCGCGCCCAGGACGAGACCGGCCAGGCCAAGCTGTTCTCGGCCAACATCACCGCCGACGATCATTACGAGATGCTCGCCCGTGGCGAATACATCCTCGAGACCTTTGGCGAGAACGCCGATCACGTCGCCTTCCTGGTGGATGGCTATGTGGCCGGTCCGGCGGCCATCACCACCTGCCGCCGCGCCTTCCCGCGCCAGTTCCTGCACTATCACCGTGCCGGCCACGGGGCGGTGACCTCGCCGCAGTCGATGCGCGGCTACACCGCCTTCGTGCTGTCGAAGATGTCGCGCCTGCAAGGGGCGTCGGGCATCCACACCGGCACGATGGGCTTTGGCAAGATGGAAGGCGAGGCCGCCGACAAGATCATGGCCTACATGCTGACCGACGACGCCGCGATGGGCCCCTATTTCCATCAGGAATGGCAGGGCATGAAGGCCACCACCCCGATCATCTCGGGCGGCATGAACGCGCTGCGTCTGCCGGGCTTCTTCGACAACCTGGGCCATTCCAACGTGATCCAGACCTCGGGGGGCGGTGCCTTCGGGCATGTCGACGGCGGCACCGCGGGGGCGACCTCGCTGCGTCAGGCCGAGCAATGCTGGCGCGAAGGCGCGGATCCGATCGAATTCGCCAAGTCGCACCGTGAATTCGCCCGCGCCTTCGAGAGCTTCCCGCAAGATGCCGACAAGCTCTATCCGGGCTGGCGCGAGGCGCTCGGCGTCGCCTGAGCCGCGGCCGCAGTCCCAAAGATCCGGGCGGGCCTGTTTGGGGCCCGCCTGCCCTGTCCCTTTCGGCCATCCCACAAGGAGTTGCGCGATGACCTTCGACCGCCGCATCAAGATCGCCCCCTCGATCCTCTCTGCCGATTTCGCCAATTTCGGCCAGGAGATCGAGGCCATCGAGGCCCAGGGCTGCGACTGGGTGCATGTCGACGTGATGGACGGGCATTTCGTCCCCAACCTGACCTTCGGCCCGCCGCTGGTCAAAGCCATCCGCAAGCACGTCAAGACCTTCATGGACGTGCATCTGATGATCGCGCCGGTCGATCCCTATATCGAGGCCTTTGCCGAAGCGGGGGCGGACATGATCACCGCCCATGTCGAGGCCGGCCCGCATATCCACCGCACGCTTCAGGCGATCCGCGCGCAAGGCGTGAAATCGGGCGTCGTGCTGAACCCCGGCACCCCGGCCGAAGTGGTCGAGCCGCTGCTCGATCTGTGCGACATGGTGCTGATCATGACCGTAAACCCCGGTTTCGGCGGTCAGAAATTCATCCATTCCGGCGTCGAGAAGACCCGCAAGGTCCGCGCCATGATCGGCGACCGCCCGATCCATATCCAGATCGACGGCGGCATCACCCCCGAGACCGCGCCGCTGGTGGTCGAGGCGGGTGCCGATTGCCTGGTCGCGGGCTCGGCTGTCTTCAAGGGCGGTTCGGTGTCGAACCCCGACGTCTATGGCGCCAATATCCGCGCCATCCGCGAGGCCGCCGAGGCCGCGCTGAACTGAACCCCGGTGTCAGGGGGCCTGCGGGAAGCGTGACGCGTGCCGGACGAGGAGACGCGCGCACCACTTTTCCGCAGGCCTGTGCGGGGGGCGGGAGGGGAGGCCCGCCCCCCGACGCAGCCCCCCGCGCCCCCCGAGGCCGCCCCTGCCGCGCGGCCCCTTTCCCTCGGCCGCGGCGGCCCTAGCTCTGGGGCATCGCGCGCATCCCGCATGCAAAGGAGAAAAGGACCATGGCCGTTTCCCCCCCCGTCTGCGATTTCGGCTGGCAAGCCCCCGCCTTCACCCTGCCCGGCACCGATGGCCGCCGCTGGAGCCTGGATCAGATCCGCGGCCCGCGTGGCACGCTGATCATGTTCATCTGCAACCATTGCCCCTACGTGCAATCGGTGCTGGACCGGATCGTGCGCGACGCCCGCGCGCTGATGGCCGAGGGGATCGGCCTCGCCGCCATCTCGTCGAATGATGTCACCGCCTATCCCGAGGACAGCTTCGACAACATGGTCCGCCTTGCGACGGAACGCGCCTTTCCCTTTCCCTATCTTTTCGACGAAACTCAGGATGTGGCGCGCGCCTATGGCGCGGTCTGCACGCCCGACTTCTTCGGCTTCGATGCCGCGGACGGGCTGCAATATCGCGGGCGGCTCGATGCCTCGCGCAAGGAAGCGGCGCCGGACGCCCGGCGCGAACTCTATGAAGCCATGCTGATGGTGGCGCATACGGGCCGCGGCCCGGCCGAGCAGGTGCCCTCGATGGGCTGCTCGATCAAGTGGAAGGCCTGATGGCAACAATCGTATTCGACCTCGACGGCACGCTGATCGACAGCGCGCCCGATATTCACGCCGCCTCGAACGCCGTCCTGGCCGAGGCGGGTTTCGATCCCCTGACCTTCGACGAGGTGCGCAGCTTCGTCGGCAAGGGCGTGCCGCATCTGGTGGGCTGCCTGCTCGAGGCCCGCGGCCAGCCGCGCGAGGGGGAATTGTTCGACCGGCTCTATGCCGATTTCACCGCCCGCTATCACACCGCCGTCACGCTGACGCAGCCCTATCTTGGCGTGATGGACGCGCTCGAGATGCTGCGCACGCGCGGCCATGTTCTGGGGGTGTGCACCAACAAGCCGGTGGCGCCCGCGCGTGCGGTGCTCGATCATCTGGGGATGTCCGACTATTTCGGCGCCGTTCTGGGCGGGGATTCGCTGCCCGTGCGCAAGCCCGACCCCGAGCCGCTTCTGGCGACCTTTGCCGCCCTGGGCGGCGGCCAGCCCGTCTTCGTGGGCGACAGCGAGGTCGACGCCCAGACCGCCGAGGCCGCGCGCATTCCCTTCGCGCTCTATACCGGCGGCTATCGCAAGACGCCGGTCACCGAGATGCATCACGACGCGCTGTTTGATGATTTCGACGCCCTGCCCGAATTGGTGGAATGGCTCGCATGGCTCTGAAGGCGCTGATCTTCGACGTGGACGGGACCCTGGCCGAGACCGAGGAGGCGCATCGAAAGGCCTTCAACGCGACCTTTGCCGCGAATGGCATTCCCTGGCACTGGAGCCGCGAGGATTATCGCATTCTTCTGAGCACGACGGGCGGCAAGGAACGCATGGCCGCCCATCAGCGCGACCTGCCCGAGAAGCTGACGCCCGAGCAGATCGTGGCGCTCCATGCGGAAAAGACCCGCCGCTACGCCGAGATCCTGGCCGGCGGCGGGCTGCGCCTGCGGCCGGGCGTGGCCGATCTGGTGGCGCGCGCGCGCGCGGCGGGGCTGAAATGCGCCGTGGCCACCACGACGAACCTGCCCAATGTCGCGGCGCTGACCCGCGCGACCTGGGGTGCCGCGCCCGAGACGATCTTCGATGCCATTGCTGCGGGCGATCAGGTCAAGGCCAAGAAGCCCGCGCCCGATGTGTTCCTGTTGGCGCTCGAACGGCTGGGGCTGCCCGCCGACGCCTGCCTGGCCTTCGAGGATTCGCGGCCCGGTCTGGCTTCGGCGCAGGCGGCGGGGCTGCGGGTTCTGGTGACGCCGTCGGTCTATACCGACGGCGAGGATTTTTCCGCCGCCGATCACGTTCTGCCCGATCTGACCCATCCCCTGCCCGATCTTCTGGCCGAAGCGCTGGACGCGCGCGCCTGATCCCGTTACGGCTGGCCCGGCCCGACAGCTGCGGCTTGCGCTTGCGCCTCGGGTTGCTCAAGATGACCCGGCGCGGGAGAGGCGCCGACAGGGAGACGGGAATGCTGGAACTTCGGCCGATTGTGCCGGGATTTGCGGTTGCGCCGCAGATCGCCATTGACGATTTCGACGCGATCAAGGCCGAGGGCTTTCGCCTCGTCATCAACAATCGGCCCGACAACGAAGTCGGGGCCGATCTGGCCTCGGACAAGATGCGCGATGCGGCGCTGGCGGCCGGGCTTGATTATGTCTATCTGCCTTATTTCTCGGGCAATCTGACACCGCCCCTGGCCGATGCCTTCGCCGAGATCCTGTCGCAGCACGCCGGCCCGGTGCTGGCCTATTGCCGGTCGGGCACGCGGTCGTCCTATCTGTGGGGCATGGCGCAGGCCGGACAGCGCCCCACGCCCGAGATCCTGTCGATCCTGCTGCGCGCGGGCTACGAGGCCTCGGGGCTGGCGCCGGCAATCGAGGGCCGCGCGGCACGGCTGGATTGAATCGTCGTAAATTTGGAGTTAAACGAATCAACATGGCACGCGCCGCGTGGCGTGTTTGACCTTGCGCGGTGCAGGCCGCCGTTTTTTCGGCGGGCGAAAGAATTTTGCCAATTCATTTCCGGTTCTGCACGACGAGAGGTTATTTCGTTGCTCGATCATATTGAAAAATTGTTCCAGGCGCGGTCGCTCGACGAGGTCTGGGCGCTGCACACCGCCAAGATGAAGCGTTTTGGTTTCGACCGTCTGCTTTACGGCTATGTACGGTTCCGGAGCGCGATCGACACGGCCAGTCTGGACGATACGCTGATCCTGTCGAACCACACCAATGCTTATCTCGAAGCCTTCTTCGGCGCGGGGCTTTATCGTCATGCGCCCATGGTCGATTGGGCCGTCAGCAACGAGGGCGTGCGCAGCTGGCGCGAGGTCGCCGAGGCGGCCGCGCAGGGCAAGCTGTCGCCGATGACGATGCGCGTTCTCGAGGTCAATGCCGCCCATGGCGTGGTGGCGGGCCTGTCGATCAGCTTTCAGGCCGAAAGCCCGCGGTCAAAGGCGGCGATCGGGCTTTGTGCCGCGCCGGGCCTCGACCAGGACGCGGTGGACCGGATCTGGGCCCGCCACGGCCGCGAGATCCTGGCCCTGAACAACCTGATGCACATGCGGATCACCGCCCTGCCCTTTGTCTGTGCCAGCCGCCTGCTGACGCCGCGTCAACGCGAGGTGCTGGAATGGGTGGGCGATGGCAAGACCGCTGCCGACATCGGCGAGATCCTGAATGTCTCGGTGGCCACGGTGGAAAAGCATCTGCGTCTGGCGCGCGAGGTTCTGGGGGTCGAGACGACGGCCCAGGCGGTGCTCAAGGCCTCGATGCAGCGGCAGATCTTCCTGGTGCCGGACGAAAGCGAACCGCAGCGGGGCTTGCCGCTGCCGTGATTGGGTGCGGTCTTGTGTCGCAAGTCAGGTTTCCCTGACTGGAACTTTGGGCGTCGGGGCTGTCATCTATGCAGGTGACGCGCTTCTGGGTTGAACCCTGTTTTGTCAGTGATCCTTTTGCTTGCAGCGCGGATCTGATTTCCGGTGCTTTGTCCGGCGCCGGGGATTTTTGGGCGACGCTCGGGCCACCACCCCGGTCTGGTCGAGCGTGACTTGGCGGAGCCTCTGGCTCCGCCTTTTTTCTGGCGGCCCGGGTCTTCTGAAAGGCCCGGTTCTTCTGAAAGGGTGGCGCCTAGCGGACCTGTTCACCCCGGAGACAAGATCCGGGGGAACAGGCGCAATCAGATCCGGAACGTCTCGATATCGACGCCGCGGTCGATGGCTTCGGTGATCCAGCGCGGTTTGCGCCCCCGCCCCGACCAGGTCAGGTCCGGGTTTTCGGGATGGCGGTATTTCGGCGGGTTGACCGATTTGCCCTTGGCGGGCACGTCGATGATCTCGTTGAGGGAATAGCCCATCTCGCGCGCCTGGGCTTCAAGCTTCTGCCGGGCTTCAAGAAGCTTGCGCGTCGAATAGGAACGAATTGCGCGCGCGACGTCCTTTTCAAGTTTCTTGAGGTCGTCGAGCGACATGTTTTCGAGGTCAAAGTCCACGATATTGCCTTCTTGTCCGGTATTATTGTTCGGCACGTTTCTGGTATGCCATGATTTATCCTATATCGTTTTATAACAGGATGAAAGGATAATTCCGGCGTAATTCACGCGCAAAACGGCGCTTGCGCGTATTGACGCCGGGGGAAGGCGGTGGGGGAAGCGGAAACTGGCCGCCTCAGCCGCGGCGCGCGGCGGCGATCCACAGCCCGGCCAGCACCAGCGACACGATCGCGTTCCAGCTGGCCATCGACAGGCCCATCAGCGTCCACACCACCTCGTCGCAGCGCACCAGCGGCGCCGACATGATCTGCGCCATCAGCTGATCGGCGTCCAGTCCGCTGACCCCGCTTGAGGTGCAGGCACTGGGCCCCGCCCAGAAATGCCGTTCAACGCCCGTATGATAGACGCCAAGCCCGGCCGAGATCAGCATCACCGGGCCGCCGGTCAGACGGGCCAGCCGCGCCCCCGGACCTGCCCCGCGCCCCGACCTGTCGCCCCCCGACCCGTCGCGCCCCGCGATCGCGGCCAGCGCCAGCCCCAGCGCGATCGCATGCGGCCAGCGTTGCCAGATGCACAATTCGCACGGCGCATAGCCCATGGCCTGAAAGACGAAGGCGCCGGCCAGCACCAGGGCCGACCCCGCCCCGGCCAGACCCGCCAGCATGCGACCCGAGGTCAGGAATTCCGGTTTCATATATATTTCACCATGTAGAAGCCTCCGATCAGAAGCGCCAGTGCCGCCGTGATAAGCCATCCCAGCCAACGTTCGATGAAGATCCGGATCGGCGCGCCGAATTTCCACAACAGACCGGCCACGATGAAGAAACGCAAGGCGCGCGCCAGGATCGAAACCGCGATGAACAGACCCAGATGAAGCCCGGTCGCCCCTGAGAATATGGTGATGACCTTATAGGGAAAGGGCGTGACGCCGGCAATCAGAACCGCCCAGGCGCCCTGTTCGTTGAACCGCGCGGCCAATGTGTCAAATGCGTCGGCCTTGCCGTAGAAATCCAGAACGAAATGGCCCAGACTTTCCATCAGGCCCCAGCCGATCGCATAGCCCAGAAGCCCGCCCAGCACCGAGGCGACCGTGGCCACCGCGGCAATGACGAAGGCGCGGTCGGGGCGGGCCAGGATCATCGGGATCAGAAGGACATCGGGCGGGATCGGAAAGACCGAGCTTTCGATGAAGGCCACGAAGGCCAGCGCCCAGAGCGCATGACGATGCCCGGCAAGTCCCAGCGTCCAGTCATAGGCGCGTCTCAGCATGGAGGGCTCCTTCAGGGTGCAGCACACGGGCGCAAAAGCCGGCCCTTGTCCTCGGCGACATTGCCCGCCTTGTCGCCGAGGTCAAGGAAAAGGGGGCGCGGCGGGTGCGCCGGATCTCTTGAGTCCGCGCCCGACAGGCCCTATAGCTTGCCTGCGCTTCGCCCGGTCCGGGGCCTGCCATCGAAGCGCAAGCCTGCGGGTGTGGCGAAATGGTAGACGCGAGGGACTCAAACTCCCTTTCCGCAAGGAGTGTCGGTTCGAGTCCGACCACCCGCACCACGAAATCCTCTCAAAATGGTGTTCACCTGGCAGTTTGGCCGGCGGCGGTCGGTCGGGCAACGCGCGCATGCGGGCAATGTCGGTAGTCCTGACTGGACGCGGGCTCACCCGGCGCGGGCAGGAACGGTCTCGGCGTGAACTCTAAAACATGTGTGGGGACGCGCTCCGATCCCTGTCCGCGGTCGCAATCCCATGGTCCCCGCATGTCGGAGCTATCGCGTGTGTCGTTGAAACGCGCCGTTTCGCCGAGATGCGGTCCAATTGATCCGGAGGAATATGTGAAGAGAAGTCTTGCTTTGGTTCTGGGCGCTGCGCTGGTCAGCGCCTGTCAGACAACGCAGATGCCGTCGACGGAACCCGCCGCGTCATTTGTCGTGTCCCGAGTGGATATCGCGCCGATGGCGCAGCAGAACCTGTGCCGTCAGCTCGGCGGGCAGGCGGTTCAACCGGGTCTCACGATCTCGCATACCAAGCTTGAAGGCGTGCCGATCATGGTGCGCATGTATGACGTCATAAGCGATGGGAGCAGGGTGGAACACCGGCGCGTCCGGGTTCTTTCCGAGGCCGATGGGACGACGGAGGTGTCATCGGGCTTCCTGCCGCCGTGTAACAGGACCCACGGTCGCACGAATTCCAGCTATCGTTTCGATATCCGCGCGGGGAGGCAGAAGACCACGATCCGGTGGGGGGATTACAATTCCGCCAACGGGACGATCTCCGGCTGATCCGTCCGGATCGCAGGGGCGCCGAAGCTTAGGGCTTTCGTGCCAGTCAGATGAAGGCGCCCCACCCATGGCATGAGCACGGGTGGGGCTGTCATTGGGCGCGCGGGCTGCTCGTTACGCTCGAGGAGCGCGCGCGCCGTCTGGAACGGCTCAGGAGGCGCGGCGATATCCGTTGTCGGCCTCCGCCGCGCTGCGATCGTCGCGCAGCGAGAAGCGCGAGACCAGCTGCGTCAGATTGTTCGTCTCTTGCGAGAGCCCCTGCCCCGCCGCGGTCGTTTCCTCGACCATGGCGGCGTTTTGCTGGGTTGCCTGATCGAGCTGGCTGACCGCGGTCGAGATCTCGGAAATGCCGGTCGATTGCTCGCTGGCGGCGGCCGCGATTGCCGAGACCTGCTGGGTGATGTTCTCGATCGACTGGACGATCTCGCCCAGCGAGCTGCCCACCTGCCCCACCATCGACACGCCGCGGCTGACGTGATTGCCGCTATCCGAGATCAGCTGGCCGATCTCGCGCGCGGCCTCGGAGGACCGCTGGGCAAGGCCGCGCACTTCGGAGGCAACAACCGCAAAGCCGCGCCCGGCCTCGCCCGCACGGGCCGCCTCGACCCCGGCATTGAGCGCGAGAAGATTGGTCTGGAAGGCGATATCGTCGATCACGTCGATGATGGTCGAGATCTTGCGCGAGCTGTCCTCGATGGCGTTCATGGCCTCGACGGCGCCGCCCACGACCTCGTTCGAGCGTTCGGCGCGGGCGCGCGCATCCAGCACCGCGCGATCGGCTTCGCGGGCCCCCTTGGCCGAAGAGGCCACGGATTCCGTGATCTGGGTCAGCGCGGCGGCAGATTCCTCCAGTGTCGCAGCGGTGGTTTCGGTGCGCTGCGACAGCGCCAGAGAGGCCTGCGCGATATCTTCGGCGCCGCCGTTGATGGTGATGATGCCATGCGAGATGGCCCGGATCGCCGTTTCAAGGGTGCTGACGGCCTCGTTGAAATCCGCGCGCAGCTGTTCGTAGCCGTCCGAGAAGGGTTCGTCGATCTGCACGCGCAGATCCCCGTCGGCCAGGCTGCGCAGGGCGTTGGCCAGCGCCGTCACCACGCGGGCTTGGGCTTCGGCCTGGGCGCGGCGTTCGGCCTCCGCGGCGGCGCGCAGACGTTCCTTCTCGGCTTCGGCCGCCTGCTCGCGCTCGTGTTCGCGGCGTTCGGCTTCGGCCAGCGCCTGGCGCTCGGCCTCCTCGCGCGCGACCTTGTCGCGGAGCGCCTGCGCCTCGGCCTGGGCGCGCGCCTCGGTCTGGCGGCGGTCCTCTTCCTGAAGGCGGGCGTTCTCGACGATCCCGTCGCGGAAGACGCCCAGCGCGGCGGTCATCATGCCGATTTCGCCGCGCTTGACGGGCAGGCTGTCGACGATCTCGAGATTGCCGCGGGCCAGTTGCCCCGTGGCTTCGCTGACGCGGCCCAGCGGACGGATGATCGAGGTCCAGGCAAACAGCATGGCCAGACCGGCGAAGACGGCACAGGCGGCGACCACGAGGCGCAGCTGGAAGATGGCTGCATCCATCTCGGCGCGCAGCTCCACGCCGGCGGTATAGATCCGATCCAGCGCGGTGGCATTGGCCTGGGCGGCGATGGCCGCGACCTCGTGCAGGGCCTCGGCGGCGGCATCGGAAATCGTGGCGGCCTCGGCGCGCGCCTTCAGCACCGCCGCGCGCGAGGCGGCGATCCCGGTGCCATCGGCGGCGAAGGTCTGGAGCTTGCGCACGAGCGGGTTGAGGCTGGCGGTGCCGTCGGTCAGCTCGGTCTCGAGCTTGGCCGCCGCCGCGACCAGTTCTGCCTGACGCGCCTTGAGCGTGTCGGCATCATCGGCCACGGCCACCTGAAAGGCCTTGGCGATGAAGCCCTTGATCGTGTCGGAGAGCGCGGAAAGCTGACGCAGGCTCACGACATCGGCGCGCAGCATCTCGAATGCGGCGCGGTTCTGCGAGGCGGCGCGTTCGCTTTCCATGCGCAGATCGAAGATCAGGTCATCCTGGACCACGGCCAGTTCGGTCTCGAGATCCTTGCGCATCGACAGAAGCTCGGCGCTGCGGTCCGCCCCGGCGGCCGTGCCGGTGATGTCGGCAAAAAGCGACATCGCGCGGTCGATCACGTCGCGGCGGCTGCCCAGCGCCTCGGTGCGCAGGATCGCCGGCAACATCAGTTCGAGCCGCGCCAGCGCCGAATTCGACAGATCGCGCAGGATGGTCGAGACGGCCGGGTCCGAAACCGTGCCCAGCGCCATGGCCACGCCCGAGAGGAGGTTGATTTCCGAGCGCACCTGGAGGGCCAGACGCACCTCGGCGAATTCCTGGCGCACGATCCGGTCGAAGGTGCCGCTGACCACATCGGCGGTTTCCTGGCCGGTGCGGTCGACGGCGCGGAAAGTGGCGTCCGACATCTCGGCCAGGCGGGCGTCGATCTCGCGCGAGAGGGTGTCGAGCGCGCTCAGCGCGGCGCCCAGTTCGGCATCCAGCGCGAATTCCTCGGCGCGCACGCGGCCCAGCGCCTTGATCCGCGCATCCGCCTGCGTCAGCGCCTCGTCGAAGGCGGCGCGGGCGTTTTCGGGCAGGTTGCGAATGGCCTCGTCGAGCGCGGCGCGCGCGGCTTCGGTTTCGCTCCGGCGGGTCTGGAGGCGGTCGGGATCAGAGGCCAGCAGCATCTCGGTGAGGCTTTCGCCCAGCACCTGGCTTCGGTCGATGACGCGGGCGCCATCGCGCAATGCAGGGACGCGTTCGGTGCGCATCACGTCGAGATCCTCGGCGGTCTGTTGAAAGACCAGAAAGGCCAGAAGGACCGCGGCCGCAGTGGTGGCGGCAAGGCTGAGAACGATCAGCAAGATGCGACCGGCAATTCCGTGAAGGGCAAGGTCGACGAGTTTGCGCATCGGCGTGTTTCCATCTTGTCATCCCGCCGCGGCGGGCGGGGGCCGGCGCGGGGCGCCGGTCATCGGATCAGTTGGTCAGATCCTCGATCCGGCCATCGGCCGAAAGGCGGGTCAGGAACACCGCATCGAGGCCCTGGTTGTCGTCGGGGCCGAAGTGAAGGGTGAGATCCTCGACGGGAACCTCGGTCAGCCCTGCCATCGCCTTGAGGAAGCGGGCGCGGTCGGGGTCGGGTCCGGCCGCGGCCAGCCCGGCAAGGACCAGCCGGCCGACCATGTAGCCTTCAAGCGAGATGAAGGCGGGCGCGGCCTCGGGCTCGACAGCGGCCAGCGCCTCCAGATAGCGGGCCACGACGGGGCGGTCGGTTTCCCAGGTGGGGGGGACGACCTGCGAGAAGATCACCCCCGCGCCCATGGGGCCCAGCTCGGCGGCCAGCGCATCGGCGCTGAGAAAGGACAGCGTGGTGAAGACCGTGTCGGGCAGGCCATGTGCCCTGGCCAGGCGGATCGCGGTGCTCAGCGGCGCCTGCGTGCTGATCACGGCGATGGCCTCGACATCGGCATCGCGCATGTCGAGGAAGGCGGCCTTGACGGCAGTGGTGTTGCGCACATAGCCGCCGATCGCGGCGGTCTCGAGGCCGCGCCGGGCCAGCGCTGCGCGCACGCCCGCCAGGCCCGAGCGGCCGAAGCCGTCATCTTGATAGAGCACGCCGATACGGGTGAAGCCGCGCTGGTCCACCAGATGCGCCACCCAGGCCTCGGCCTCGGCGGCATAGGAGGTGCGCAGGTTGAACACATTGCCCAGCGCGGTGTTGCGGGCAAACCCCGCCCCCGTCAGCGGGCCGACCAACGCCATCCCGGCGTCCGCGGCTACCGATTGCAGCGCGGTCGAGGTGGCGGTGCCGTAGCTGCCCACGAAGGCCAGCATGCGCGGATCATCGGCAATCTGGCGGCCGGCGGCGATGGTCTGGTCGGGTTCGTAGCTGTCATTGACGCCGTGGAGCGCCAGCGTCAGCCCGTTGACACCGCCGGCGCGATTGGCTTCCTCGAAGGCGGCGCGGATGCCCAGGTTGAAGGTCTGCCCGGCCATGCCCGAGCCCCCTTCGAAGGCGGCCACCTGCGCGAAATGGGCAATGCCATCGGCGGTCGGGCGGGCGGCCCTGTCGCGCGGCGCCGCCATCACGGGCGCATCGGCCACGGGCTGCGGCACGGTCGCGGGTTGCGGCACGGGCTCGGGCAAAGGGGCCATCTCGGCAAGGGCGGACGTGGCCAGACCAGCCAACACCAGGGCAGGCACAAGGGCCTTGCGCAGACCCGCACGCAGGAGGGGGTGCGATCGTTCGGGGGCCGCCGAATGGCCGGGGAAAGTCTGCCGGGTCATGATGTCCTCGAAAACGTAATCGAGGCTCACCATCCCGGAATACTTCTAACAAGCCCTTACTGGGGGCCTAAAAACCGTCCTAGCCGCGCCGCTGGGCGAAGAAGGCCCTGAGCAGATCCTCGGATTGCGCGGCCGAGAACCCGTCGAAGACCTCCGGGACATGGTGACATTGCGGATGCGTGAAGATCCGCGGCCCCTGCGCCACGCCGCCCGATTTGGGGTCTGCCGCGCCATAGATCAGCCGGGCGATGCGCGCGTTCGAGATGGCGGCGGCGCACATCGGGCAGGGTTCCAGCGTGACGAAGAGCGCATGCCCCGGCAGCCGCTCCGAGCCCGCCGCCGCGCAGGCCGTGCGCAAGGCCAGGATCTCGGCATGGGCGGTGGGGTCGTGCAGTTCGCGCGTGCGGTTGCCCGCGCGCGCCACGATCTCGCCGGCGGGGGACACGACCACCGCGCCCACCGGCACCTCGCCCCGCCGGGCCGCCGCGCGCGCTTCGGCCAGCGCGACGGCCATATGCGGGGCAAAACCGCGCACGCAGATCAGCCCAGCCGGTAGTTGGGGCTTTCGCGGGTGATCTGGACGTCGTGGACGTGGCTTTCCTTGAGCCCCGCGCCGGTGATGCGCACGAACTGGCAGCCGCCGCGCATGTCGGCCACGGTGCGGTTGCCGGTATAGCCCATCGCCGCGCGCAGGCCGCCGACCAGCTGGTGGATCACCGCGCCGGCCGAGCCCTTGTAGGGCACCTGGCCCTCGATGCCTTCGGGGACCAGCTTGTCCGAGGCCGCGTCCTTCTGGAAGTAGCGATCCGCCGAGCCCCGCGCCATCGCCCCCAGCGAGCCCATGCCGCGATAGGATTTGAACGACCGGCCTTGATAGAGGATCACCTCGCCGGGGCTTTCGTCGGTGCCCGCGATCGCCGAGCCCACCATCGCGCAGGACGCCCCCGCCGCGATCGCCTTGGCGAAATCGCCCGAGAACTTGATGCCGCCATCGGCAATGATCGGGATGTCGCCTGCCACCGACGCGGCATCCATGATCGCGGTCAGCTGCGGCACGCCCACGCCCGCCACGATCCGCGTGGTGCAGATCGAGCCCGGCCCGATCCCCACCTTGACCGCATCGGCGCCGGCGTCGATCAGCGCGCGCGTGGCCTCGGCGGTGGCGACGTTGCCGGCCACCACCTGCACCGTGTTCGACAGCGCCTTGATGCGTTCGACCGCGCGCGCCACGCCCTCGGAATGGCCATGCGCGGTGTCGATCACGATCAGGTCGCAGCCCGCGTCGATCAGCGCCTCGGAGCGCGCAAAGCCCGCATCGCCCACCGTCGAGGCCGCCGCCACCCGCAGCCGTCCCAGGTCGTCCTTGCAGGCCAGCGGGTTCAGAACCGCCTTCTCGGTGTCCTTCAGCGTCAGCAGGCCGGTCAGCTTGCCGGCGCCATCGGTGACCAGCAGCTTTTCGATGCGTCGTGCCTTCATCAGGCTCTTGGCGGCATCCAGATCGACCGGCTCGGTCAGCATCGCCAGGTTCTCGGCGGTCATCATCACCCGCACGGGCGTCCGGTCGTCCGAGGCAAAGCGCATGTCGCGGTTGGTGACGATGCCGACGACATGGCCTTCGGCGTCCACCACCGGAAAGCCGGTGACGTTGTAGCGCTCCTGAAAGGCCTTGGCATCGGCCAGGGTCTGGTCGGGGGTCAGCGTGATCGGGTTGTAGACGACACCGGATTCAAAGCGCTTGACGCGGCTGACCTCGGCGGCCTGCTCCTCGACGCTGAGATTGCGGTGGATCACGCCCATGCCGCCGGCCTGGGCCATGGCGATGGCCATGCGGGCCTCGGTCACGGTGTCCATGGCGGACGAGAGCAGCGGGATGTTCATGCGGATCGCGCGGGTGACATGGGTGGTCACGTCGGCATCCGACGGCAGCACCGAGGATGCGGCCGGAACAAGAAGGACATCGTCGAAGGTGAGCGCCTCGCGAATCTGCATGGGTGGCTCCTTGGCAGGCTTCGTTTGGCGGTTCCCTGTTTCATGCCGGCGGCGGCTTGGCAAGCCCTAATGCGGCGGTCCGTCGCCCGTCCCGTCCGGGCTGCGCGGGATCTGGCGCAAGCGGAAATGGCCCGGCGAGAGGCGGGTGTCGCGCGTCGGTCGGGCCCCGGTGAACCGGGGCCCCCTGCGCAAGGTCATGCGCGATGTCGTGCGAATTCGGTCGCGCTCAGGCCGCGGCGGCGGCGGTGGTGCGGGCCATGCGGCCTTGCACCCAATCGCGCAGCGACGACAGGCTGATCGGCAGGATCACCAGCGTCGTGCCCACCAGCGCCAGATCCCCGAACAGCCGCCAAGGTCCGTCCAGCGTCAGCCACAGCCCCGCCGTGACCGCCAGCGGAAAGCCCATCGTGCCCCACATCGGCCCCGGCCCCGCCGCCAGCAGCCAGCGCGAGGACACCGCAAAGAGCGCCGTCAGCGCCAGCGCGGCCAGACCCATGCCCTGCGCCAGAAGCGTATATCCCGCACCATGCGCCACCAGCCCCATCAGCGCCAGCGGCGCCAGATGCAGCACCATCAGCGGGCGCAGAACCTCAGGCACGCGCATGTGGCGCAGTTGGAGCGCGCAGAGCGCCCAGATCGACAGCGCCACCGGCAGCGTCAGCCAGAAGAGCGCGCGGGACAGCTCGTCCAGGCCCAGCCCCTGCCCCACCCAGGCCACGACCAGCGGGCCGGTGAATTGCAGATGCCACACGGGGCTGGCGCGGCGCTGTTCGGCCACGCCCACATGGAAGGTCCAGACCGCGGCCGCCACCAGCGCGACGTGCAGGCCCAGCCCCACCATCAGCAGCATGCGCGCCACGTCGGGCAGATAGGGCCCGAGTGCGGCTGCACACAGATCGACGCCCAGCACGGCGGCCGCCACCCCGGCACGGCCGGGCAGGATGCGCAATTCCTCGAACAGGACACGCGGACGGCGGGCCAGCTTGATCACATAGGCCACGAAAAGCGCGGCGAACAGGAAGGTCAGCGCCCCCAGCCCCATCGAGGCCAACGCGCGCGGCAGGGCGAAATCTCCGATCCCCTGGCGCCAGACCAGCCCCAGCGTCACCAGACCCAGCACCGGCAGGAAAACGGCCGGCGGCATCCGTCGCCCCAGCCCGGTGCCGGACAGGTCACGCCGCGCCGCAGACGCGCCGCAGCCCAGCGAGAACCCCTCGAGATCGCGGGCCGAGACCTCGGCCCCCGAGGGCGACAGTCGCGCAATCTCGGGCACCGCATCGCGGGTCCGGGCCGCCGCCTGTGAACCGCCCTGGCCGCAGCCCGACAGGCCGGCCAACGGGCCGCCCGCGGCTTGCGCGCCGCAGCCGCATCGCTCTGCGGGTCCGTTCCCGGTCATCTTCTCCCCCGTCCCGAGCCCGGAATCGGTCTCGAAGCGGTCACCACGCCTGCTGGTCATTGACGATCCCCGATCCTTCCGTCCTGCGGCTTTCGCTGCGGCATAACCGCCCGACTGCCGCGACGCAACCGCGTCCCCCGTCACGCAGCACAGATGTTGCACGCATTTTGTCGAAAGTGAAAGATTGTCGCAGGCCTGAGGCGAAAAAACTTTTGCAACAGATGTTTGAGGAATGTCCGGTAACGGATTTGTGAGCGGAAATGGTCAGAATGTGCCCGTTTTGCGTGCAATATGAAAAGCGTGTGACACGCAAGGCGCGTCCGCTGCGGCATCACGCCCCGCCCGGATCGCGCCGCTAGAGACGCGCCAGGGGGGCGATGACCCAGAGCGTCGGGCCCAGTTTCTGCGGCATGGCGCCGCATCCCAGCTTGAAGCGCGCCAGCCCCGGCGACCGCTCGTCGTCGAGATCGCCCAGGTCGATGTGGTGCACCCCCCGCGCGGCCAGATCGCGCATCGCCCGC
Source organism: Phaeovulum vinaykumarii (assembly GCF_900156695.1). GTDB lineage: Bacteria > Pseudomonadota > Alphaproteobacteria > Rhodobacterales > Rhodobacteraceae > Bieblia_A > Bieblia_A vinaykumarii. The sequence continues at coordinate 59,977 of NZ_FTOM01000003.1, read as the reverse complement.
CATAAAAGCAGGTTATGGGCATGCCGCTGGCGCCCCTCCACGCCCGACCAGCCGATGTGATAGGTGGCGCCGTCGCCGTGGCGCAGGAACAGCATCATCGCCAGCGGATCGGCTGTGCCGCGGCCGCGGGCCAGATAGAGCCACAGATCCTTGGGCGCGACAGCCGCCCAGCCGGCCAGAAACCCCGCCCCCAGGCTGCGATAGCCGCGCGCGCCGGCCTGGGCGCTGTCCAGCGCCAGCAGGCGCGCCAGCTCGGGTTCGGCGGCGTGGCCGGTCAGCCGTGCGACCTTGAGGCCCTCGGCCTCGGCCTTCACGAGGCGGTTGCGCCACTTGCCCTGCATGGCCGCGCGCATCTGGTCCTCGGGGCCCAGCGCCAGCCGCGCCTGGAATCGCGGCGTCATCAGCGGCACGAGGCCCGGCCCCGACGCGGCCTCTTCCGGGGTGGCCACGCTCAGCCCGCGCCCCAGCCGCCCCAGAACCCGGCGCCGCAGGCGCGCGTCGGTCGGGGCCTGCGCATCCCAGGCGGGGCCGCGCAGGATCACCCGCAGGCCGCGGCGGCGCAGGATCTGGCAGGTGCCCCAGGCCACGGCCTGCGGGCCCGCGATCTGCCAGCGTTCGACCGCGCGTCCCAGACCGGTGGCCACGGTCCCGTAGGTGGCGCTCTGGCTCAGCGCGGCGCCCGCGGGCACCAGCGCGCCCCAGGCTGCGGGCGCCATGTCATGGCAGGCGCGCAGGGTGCAGGCGCGCAGGGTGATGTCTGATGCGCGCGGGGCGTTCTGCCCGGCTTCGGGGTCCGTCATTGCGCCTTGCCTTTCTGCGCTGCGGGTCGGTGTCCTGGGGTGGCGCAGGGGGCCGATCCCGCCCCGCGCGCCCAGGGCGCATTAGGAAATCGGAAACCTTGTCGTTGTCTTAATGGTCGGGGATGTTCCACCCCTTTTTCCGAAAGATCGACCGATGCCGCGCCCCTCGACCCGCCCCCGCTTTCCCGCCCCGCGCCTCACGCTCTGGGTGCCGATTCTCGCCGCGACGGCGCTGTCGGCCCTCTATCTTGCCGGATTGGCGCTTGTGCAGGGGCTGTTCTTGGGCTGACGTGGCATTTGGACGCGACGTCAGGCGGCGCGCGCGATTGATCGCTCACGAACCGTTGATAGTGTTTTAACCTTAGGTCATGGGGAGCGAGAGGGAGGAACCATGAAGACATCCAGCTATACCACGGCACTGGGGGCCGTTGCCCTGACGTTGAGTGCCGCGGCCGCCGGGGCCGGCGGAATTGATCGCAGCAGCCAGTCGGTCGGCATCCTGTTCGAGGAGGGACGGTATGTCGAACTGAGCATGGGCGGCTTCGCCCCCGAGGTCTCGGGGTCGCTGGGCGGTGCGGCTTCGGGCGACATGGCCGGCGACTGGAGCAGCGTCTCCATCGCCTACAAGCAGGCCTTCGGCGACAAGATCGACGTGGCGCTGATCTTCGACCAGCCGATCGGGGCGGATATCGATTACCCGGCCGGGACGCCTTACCCCTATAGCGGCTCGACCGCGACGATCGACTCGAACGCGATCACGGCGCTGATGCGCTACAAGCTGCCGTCGAATTTCAGCATCATTGGCGGGATGCGGGCGCTGCGCACCTCGGGCAAGGTGATGCTGCCGCCGGTCGTGGGCTACCGCATGTCCACCTCGACCGAGACCGATGTCGGCTATATCGTCGGGGTCGCCTGGGAAAAGCCCGAGATCGCGGCCCGCGTCGCGCTGACCTACAATTCCAAGATCACGCATGATTTCGACGCCACCGAAACCACGCTGGCGCCGCTGCCCGGTCTGGCGGCGGGCACCTACAACACGGCCTTCTCGACCAATGTGCCGCAATCGGTGAACCTGGAATTCCAGAGCGGCATCGCCAAGGACACGCTGCTGTTCGGGTCGGTCCGCTGGGTCGACTGGAGCGATTTCGTGATCCGCCCGACGACCTATGTCGGCGCGATCAACGGCCTTGTCACCGCCGGGGCGATCCCCGCGGGCACGAACCGCAACCTGGTCGATTACAACAAGAGCACCATCACCTATACGCTGGGTCTGGGGCGCAAGTTCAACGAAACCTGGTCGGGCGCCGTGATCGCCAGCTATGAACCCCAGGGCAACAGCCCCACCGGCAACCTCGGCCCGCATGACGGCATGGCCGCGCTGGGGGTGGCCGCGACCTGGAAGCACGAGAACGTCAAGGTCACCGGCATGGTCCGCTATGTCTCGATCGGGGATGCGACCACCCAGCAGGGCGCGCGCTTCTCGGGCAACAGCGGCTGGGGTGCGGGGGTGCGCGTCGGGATCTCCTTCTGAGGCCCCGCTCTTTCCCCTTGGGCCCGTGACACATGGCCCCGCCCCCGTTCGGGCGGGGCCTTTCCGTTTGCGCCCCCCTTCCGCCACGCACCCGGCCCCGTGCCGCAGGGCTTTGACGCGCGCGCGGCCCGGCGCTAGACCTGTGGCGCAGCAGGCCCCGGCAGCGGGGCCGGTTCGGGCGGCCAGAGGCGGGCCAGCAAGGCGGGAGCGAGGATGATCTACGAAAACGCGGCGGAATGGCGGGCGGCGGCGCATCGCAAGGTGCTGGTCTTCGGCATGTCCGGTCTGGGCAAGACCCATGTGTCGAACCTGCTGCGCGCTGACGGCGGCTGGTTCCATTATTCGGTCGATTACCGGATCGGCACCCGCTACATGGGCGAACATATCGCCGACAATTTCAAGCGCGTGGCGATGAAGGTGCCGCTTCTGCGCGATCTGTTGATGACGGATTCGGTCTATATCGCCTCGAACATCACCTTCGACAATCTGGCGCCTCTCTCGACCTATCTTGGCAAGCCCGGCAATCCCGACAAGGGCGGGCTGCCCTTCGCCGACTATCTCGAGCGCCAGGACCAGCACCGCACCGCCGAGATCGCGGCGCTTCTCGACACCCCGCATTTCATCCGCCGCGCCGAGGAAATCTATGGCTACCGGCATTTCATCTGCGACACCGGCGGCTCGATCTGCGAGGTGGTGGACCCCGACGACCCCGAGGATCCGGTGCTCAAGGCGCTGTCGGAAAACCTGCTGATGATCTGGATCGAAGGGTCCGAAGCGCATACCGCCGAATTGGTGCGCCGATTCGTGCGCGCGCCCAAGCCCATGTATTACCAGCCTGAATTCCTGCATGACGCCTGGGAGGCCTATCGCGCCGAGAAGGGCGTGTCGGAATCCGAGGTCGATCCCGACGATTTCGTGCGCTGGACCTTCGCGCGGGCGCTGGCGCATCGTCAGCCGCGCTACCGTGCGATTGCGCGCAACTGGGGGCTGACCGTGCGCGCCGAGGACATGGCAAAGATCCGATCCGCTGAGGATTTCGAAACCCTCATCGCCGATCTTCTGGAAGCGCACGCGGCTTCGGGCCCCGGCTAGAGGGCCGCCCCGCCGCGCGCTGTGCCGCGCCTGCCGCCTGCCCGTCCCTTTCGCGTCGCGTTTCGCGGCGCCCCTTGCGGGGATCTCCCCGCCGCCTATCTTCCTGCCGAAGGATATACGGATGCCGATCACCCTGCCCGAGAACCTGCCCGCTTATGACATCCTCCGCGAGGAGGGGGTAATGGTCATGAGCCCCGGCCGGGCGGCGGCGCAGGATATCCGGCCCTTGCGCATCGGGCTTCTCAACCTGATGCCCAAGAAGATCCAGACCGAGAACCAGTTTGCCCGGCTGATCGGGGCCACGCCGCTCCAGATCGACTTCCAGCTGATCCGCATGACCGAGCATCAGCCCAAGCACACCGCGGCCGAGCACATGGAGGCCTTCTACCGGCCCTTCGCCGAGGTCGAGGCCTCGGGCGACAAGTTCGACGGGCTGATCGTGACCGGCGCGCCGATCGAGCATCTGGAATTCCACGAGGTCACCTATTGGGACGAATTGCAGCGCGTCTTCGACTGGACGCAGACGCATGTGCATTCGACCTTCGGCGTCTGCTGGGGCGGCATGGCGATGGCGTGGCATTTCCACCGCGTGCCCAAGCATATCCTGCCGGCCAAGGCCTTCGGCTGCTTCCGCCACCGCAATCTGGCGCATGCCTCGCCCTATCTGCGCGGCTTCTCGGACGAGCTGCTGATCCCGGTCAGCCGCTGGACCGAGATGCGCGCCCCCGAGATCGAGGCCGCGGGGCTGCGCATCCTGTTGTCCTCGCGCCGGGTCGGACCCTGCCTGGTCGAGGATGCCTGCCACCGCGCGCTCTATGTCTTCAACCATTTCGAATATGACCGCGGCACGCTGGCCGAGGAATACGAGCGCGATCTTCAGGCCGGCAAGCCCGTCGTCGTGCCCTGCAATTACTTCCCCGACGACGATCCCACGCGCCGGCCGCTCAACCGCTGGCGCAGCCATGCGCATCTGCTCTATGGCAACTGGATCAACGAGATCTACCAGACCACCCCCTTCGAGATGGACCTCATTGGCCGTTGAACTTGCCCTGACCGGATTGACGGCGGCGCTCGGGGCCTCGGTGACCTGGGCGCGGGCGCGCCGACATGCCCGCCGCGCCGAGACCGACCACCCTCCGCGCGGGCAGATGATCGCGGTCGCGGGCGGGCGGGTCCATGCGCGGGTGCTGGGCTCGGGCGGGCGCGATCTGGTGATGATCCACGGCGCCAGCGGCAATCTCGAGGATTTCACGCTGGGGCTGGCCCAGGATCTGGCGCGCGATTTCCGCGTGGTTCTGTTCGACCGGCCGGGGCTGGGGCATTCGACCGGCGGGGCGGAGATGGTCGCGCCGCAGGCGCAGGCGGGCCGGCTGATGGCGGCGGCCGCGGCGCTGGATCTGCGCGCGCCGATCGTGCTGGGGCATTCCTATGGGGGCGCGGTGGCGCTGGCCTGGGCGCTGGCCACGCGCGGGGCGGGCGACGCGGCCCCACCCGCCCCGCCTACCCCGCCTTTGCCCCCATCCCTGCCGCCATCCGTGGCCGCGTCCGTCGCCGCGTCGGCGCTGGTTCTCGTGTCGGCTGCGGCGATGCCCTGGCCGGGCGGTCTGGGCCCGCTCTATCCGCTGATGGCCTCGGGGCTGGGGCGGCATGTGCTGGCGCCGATGGTGGCCGCCTACGCCGGGCGCGCGCAGATCGAGGCCGCGCTGGCCAGCGTCTTCGCGCCCCAGGCCGTGCCGCCGGGCTATGGCGCGCATCTGGGGGTGCGGCTGAGCACGCGCGCTTCCGTCCAGCACATGAACGCGCGCCAGGTCAACGGGCTGAAGCCGCATCTGCGGGCGATGGCGCAGGGCTATGGCGGGCTCGATCTGCCGGTCGAGATGGTCCACGGCACCGCCGATGTGATCGTGCCGCCCGCGATCCATGCCCGCCCGCTTGCCCGTCTGCTGCCTGCCGCGCATCTGCGCGAATTGCCGGGGGTCGGGCATATGCCCCACCATGTCGCCCCCGAGGCCGTGGCCGCCGCCGTGCGCCGCGCGGCCGGGCGCATCCCCGACGGCTGAGCCCGCGTCCCCTCCCCTTCGTCCCCCCCTCCTTTGTCTCCTGGCCTCTGGCCCTTTCGGGGCCCTGCCGCCATACTGCCCGGACCGACCCACGAGGCCCCATGAGCACCGACCTGCCCCCCCGCCCCTTCGAAGGCGCCATCACCCGCTATCTGCATGACACCGCCCCGCCGGAGATGCGCGCCGCCATCGCCGCGGCCGGCAAGAACGACATCCTGGCCCCGGATTACCCCTATCCGCGCGAGCTCACGCGCAAGCAGGCCGAGACGCTTCTGGCCCCGCTTCAGGTCGAGCTGGTCAAGATGATGTGGGCGCTGCGCGAGAACGGCCAGCGGCTGATGATCCTGTTCGAGGGGCGCGACGCCGCCGGCAAGGGCGGCGCCATCGAGACGGTGCGGCGCAACCTCAACCCGCGCTCGGCCTATATCGTGGCCCTGCCCAAGCCGACCGACCGCGAGGCCGGGCAATGGTATTTCCAGCGCTATGTCGATTGGCTGCCCGCGGCGGGCGAGATCGCGCTCTTTGACCGGTCGTGGTACAACCGCGGCGTGGTCGAGCATGTCTTCGGCTTCTGCACGCCCCATCAGCGGCGGCATTTCTTCGCCCAGCTTCCCGATTTCGAGAAGATGCTGGTCGATGAGGGGATCACCCTCGTCAAGCTCTGGCTCGAGGTCAGCCGGGCCGAACAGCTGCGCCGCTTTCTGGACCGCGAGCGCGACCCGCTCAAGCAATGGAAACTGTCGCATATCGACGTCGAGGGGCTGGCCCGCTGGGATGCCTATACCGCGGCCATCCACGAAACGCTGTCGGTCAGCGACACGCCCGAGGCGCGCTGGCATGTCATCCGCTCGGACGACAAGCACCGCGCGCGGATCGCGGCGATCCAGGTGGTGCTGGGCGCGCTCGATTATGCCGGCAAGGACGCGGATGTGATCGGGGCGCCCGACCCGGCGATCGCGGGCGGCATCGGCATGATGGGGCTCTAGCGGCGCGATGGCCAAGGCGGGATATCACCACGGCAACCTGCGCCAGGCGCTGGTCGAAGCGGCGCTGCGGCTGATCGAGACCAAGGGCCCGCAGGGTTTCACCCTGTCCGAGGCCGCCAAGCTGGCCGGGGTGACGCCGGCCGCCGTCTATCGTCATTTCGCCGGGCGCGATGACCTGATCGTGGAATGCGCGCGCCAGGGCTATGCGATCTTCGCCGATCTGATGGAGCATGCCTGGAACGACGGCCAGCCCAGCGCGCTGTCGGCTCTGGGGGCGGTGGGGCGCGCCTATCTTGCCTTTGCGCGCAAGTTTCCGGGCCATTACATGGCGATGTTCGAATCCGGTCTGGCCCCGGCCATGACCGCGCCGCTGGCGCCTGCGGCCGAACGCGCCGAAGCGGTGATGCTGGCTGCGGCGCACCGATTGTCGGAACATATCGCCGCGGACCGGCGCCCGCCCGCGGCGATGTTTGCCGCCCATGTCTGGGCGCTGGCGCATGGCGTGGTCGAGCTTTATGCCCGCCCCGGCGCGGGCAAGCGCGCGCCCTTCGCGCCCGAGGATCTTCTGGAAAGCGGGATCGGCATCTATCTGCGCGGGCTGGGGCTGATCGCGGCCGACGCCTGAGCGGGGGCGGCTGCCCGCCCGCGGCTCAGCCCCGCAGGATCAGCCCTCCCAGCGCGCGGGCCAGCGCCCAGACCCCGAACCCCGCCATCATCAGCGACGAGATCCGCGCCACCCACAGCGCAAATCCCCCCGGCAGCCGGTGGTGGAGCGCGGCCACCAGCCCCGACAGCAGCAGCCACCAGGCCATCGACCCGGCAAAGACCCCGGCCACGACCAGCGCCGCCGAGACGGCATCGGCCTGCCGCGCCAGACCCAGCCCCGCGAAGATCGCGGCAAAGGACAGGATCGTGGCCGGGTTGGCCAGCGTCAGCGCAAAGGTGGTGGCGGTCGTGGCCAGAAGGCCCGGCGTCCGGTCTTGCCCGGCGTCCACGGCGCGCGGCGCGGGCGTGCCGCGGGGCCAGCCGCGTCCGCCCAGCCAGATCAGGAAGGCGCCCCCCAGTAGGCCCAGCGGCAGCTCGATCCGCGCCAGCGCCGCCGCGAAGGCCGCAAATCCCGCCGCCGCCAGGCTGGCATAAAGCGCATCCGCCAGCGCCGTGCCCAGCCCGCCGGCCACCCCCGCCCAGAGCCCGCGCGCCAGCGTGCGCTGGATGCACAGCGCCCCGATCGGCCCCAGCGGCGCCGCGATCGCCAGCCCCATCAGCACCGCCTTGAGAAACAGCATCACACCCCCCTTGGCCGGAACGGCGGATCGACCACCGCCGACAGCGCCAGCAGGGTTTCCGAACGTGCGATCTGCCCGCCCGCCTTGAGCCCGGCCAGGAAGGTCTCGACCGCGTCGAGATCGGCCACCCGGATCTGCACCAGATAGGACCAGGGCCCGGTGACATGGTGGCAGGCGGTCACCTCCGGGCTTTCGCGCATGATGTCCCGAAAGGCGGCCTCGTTGCCGCCCGTGGCCAGCTCGACGAAGACAAAGCCCGTCACCGGACAGCCCATCGCCGCGGGGTCGGCATCCACGCTCAGCGCCCGGATCGTGCCGCGCGCCAGAAGCCGGCGCAGCCGTTCGTTCACCGCCGAGGCCGAGAGTCCCGCGCGCGCCCCGAGCGCCGCCAGCGATTGACGCGCGTCAAGGCTGAGGGCTTCGACAATCATGCGGTCTGCGTCGTCTAATTCCGTCATATCTGCGGCCTGAGTCTAGTATTTTCGCAAGAATGACGGAATTAGTTGCGTCCAGCAAGGGCCAATCGGCCGCCTTGCCTTGGCCCTCGCCGCATGGCCCTATGCCGCCCAGGAGGGTCTTGCCATGAACCATGACGATCTGCGCGACTGGTCGAAACGCGCCGCCGACTGGGCGCATGCCTATCACGCCGGGCTGCGCGCGCGCCCGGTGCGCCCCGATATCGCGCCCGGCACGCTGGCCGCGCGCCTGCCCGCCGCGCCCCCGGAAGGCCCCGAGCCGATGGAGGCGATCTGGTCGGATTTCCTCGATCTCGTGCCCGAGGGGCTGACCCATTGGCAGCACCCGCGCTTCTTTGCCTATTTCCCGGCCAATGCCGCGCCGGCCTCGATGTTGGCCGAACAGCTGGTCAATGCGATCGCGGCGCAGGCGATGCTGTGGCAGACCGCGCCCATCGCCACCGAGATGGAAGAGGTCATGGTCGCCTGGATGGCGCAGGCGCTGGGGCTTGAGCAGCGCCGCGGCGTGATCCACGACAGCGCCACCACCGCCACCCTGTCGGCGGTGCTGACGATGCGCGAACGCGCGCTGGGATGGGCGGGGCTCGAGGACGGGCTGTCCGGCGGACCAAGGGTGCGGATCTATGCCTCGGATCAGGTCCATTCCTCGGTCGACAAGGCGGTGCGCGTGGCCGGGATCGGCCAGTCGAACCTGGTGCGCATCCCCACCGATGCCGGCGGCGCCATGCAGGCCCAGGCGCTGGCCGCCGCCATTGCCGCCGATCGCGCGGCGGGGGCCTTGCCCGCGGGCGTGGTCGTCTGCGCCGGCGGCACCGGGGTCGGTGCCTTTGACCGGGTGGGCGAGATCGTGGACCTGGCCCGCGCCGAGGGGCTGATGAGCCATGTCGATGCCGCCTGGGCCGGAAGCGCCATGATCTGCCCCGAGTTCCGCCCGCTCTGGGCCGGGGCCGAGCGCGCCGATTCCGTGGTGATGAACCCGCATAAATGGCTGGGCGCGCAATTCGACTGCTCGATCCAGTTCCTGGCCGATCCCGGCCCGCAGATCCGCACGCTGGGGCTGCGGCCCAGCTACCTCGAGACGCCGGGCCAGGACGAGATCACCAATTTCAACGAATGGACCGTGCCGCTGGGTCGGCGCTTCCGGGCGCTGAAGCTGTGGTTCCTGCTTCGGGCCGAGGGGCTTGAGGGGCTGCGGGCGCGGCTGCGCAACCATGTCGCCTGGGCCGAGGCCGCGGCGCAGGATCTGGCGCGGCTGCCGGGTGTCGAGATCGTGACGCCGCCGTCGCTGTCGCTGTTCAGCTTCGCGCTGGCGAGCGAGGCCGCGACCGAGGCGCTGCTGACACGGATCAACGCCGACGGGCGCATCTACCTGACCCAGACGCGCCACCGCGGCCGTTATGTGATCCGCGTGCAGGTGGGCCCCTATGCGACCACGGCCGAGGATGTGGCCATGATCGCCCGCGTGGTCGAGGAGCTTCTCTGAGAACGCGCGCCGGTCCCGCGGTGATGTGCGCGCGGGGCCGGTGCAGGGGCCCCGTGCGACGGGTCAGCGGCAGACGGCTTCGACCGCGATCGCGCGGCGGCGCAATTCGGTGTAGAGCGCGGGCACGACGCGCGGTCCGTTGACCGCCCGCGCCAGCGCATCGGCCAGCTGTCCTTCGCTGGCGCCCGCGCGCACGCGCCAGACCATGCGGCGCGCCACGCCGTCGTCATAGACGATTTCAAGTCCGTCGCCGCTGCGCGCTGCGCGCAATCCCAGAAAATCCACGCCGCTTGCGCTGTGGAACGCCTTGGTGGCCGTTGCCATGATGTGACTGCCCATGCCTCGAAAGATGCCGCGGCGCGGGATCGTTTGTCGGCCCGCGCTCAGGGCGGCAGAATGGCGCTGCGGGGCGGTGCCGGTCAATCGGGCGCAGGCGGGGTGTCGCGCGTTGGTCACGCGCCTGCGTGATCTGTGCAACACCTGTGGCCGCGGCCCTGGCCTTGCCCCGTCAGGGGCGGCCGTAAAGCTGTTCGGCGCGGGTCTCGAAGGCGCGCACGATGCGCCGCATCGCCTCGTCGAAGACGACCCCGATCACCTTTTGCATCATGAGGTTACGGAATTCGAAATCGACGAAGAAGGCCACGTCGCAGCCGCCGCCGGGGCGGTCGGTGAACTGCCAGGCGCTCTTGAGATAGCGGAAGGGCCCATCCAGATATTCGGTCTCGATCAGCTTCTTCTCGGGCCAGAGTGTGACCCTGCTGCCAAAGCGTTCGCGGAACACCTTGAACGAGATCACCAGATCGGCCTCCATGATCCGGGCGCCATCCTCGCGCGGGCGGATCGAGCGGATGCGCGCCGCCGCGTTCCAGGGCAGGAACTCGGGGTAACGGGCCACGTCGGCCACCAGATCATACATCTGCTGGGCCGAATACGGCATGATGCGGTCTTCCTCGTGCCGGGGCATGGCATTCCTTCCGGGCTGTGACGCAGGAGCGGGTGACGGCGCGCGACTCTTTGGGCTAAAAGAGGGGCGGAAATCAAGGGGGCGAAAATGCCGGATCGTGCCTATGTCATCGACGAACTGATCTCAGCCAAGGCCATCGCGGCGCGGATCGAGGCGCTGGCGCGCGAGATCACCGCCGAATTTGCCGACACCGACAAGCTGGTCGTGGTGGGGCTTCTGCGCGGCTCGTTCGTGTTCATCGCCGATCTGGTGCGGGAATTGCCGCTGCCGGTCGAGGTCGATTTCCTCGAGGCCTCGAGCTATGGCAACGCCACCGAGAGCACGCGCGAGGTGCGCATCCTCAAGGATCTGCGCTCCGGCATCGAGGGGCGCGACGTGCTGGTCGTCGAGGATATCGTCGACACCGGCTTCACGCTGAGCCATGTGCTCAAGCTCCTCGAGGCGCGCAAGCCCCGCCGCCTCGAGACCATCGCCCTTCTCGACAAGCCCTCGCGGCGCGAGGTCGAGATCCGTGCCACCTGGACGGGCTTCGAGATCCCCGATGAATTTGTCGTGGGCTATGGCATCGACTTTGCCCAGCGCAACCGCAACCTGCCGCATATCGGCAAGGTCCGGTTCCTGGACTGATGCTGCCCGACCTGCTGGCGCCGGGGCTGGATGTGATCTTCTGCGGCACGGCGCCGGGGCGGATGTCGGCTGCGCGCGGGCATTATTATGCCAATCCTGGCAATCGCTTCTGGGCACTTCTTGAAGCGCATGCGATCACCCCGCGCCGGCTGTCCCCGGCCGAGGATCACCTGATGCCCGGCCTCGGGCTGGGGCTGACGGATCTGGCCGAGAAGGGCGTGGCGGGTCAGGATGCCGAGATCCCGCCCGGCGCCTGGCGCCCCGAGCGGCTGCGGGCCCATCTGGAGCACCTGCGCCCCGGTGCGGTGGCCTTCACCTCGCTGACGGCAGCGCGGCTGGCGCTGGGGCGGCGGGTCGTGGCGGGGCGTGGCGATGCGCTTGCCGGGCCCCTGTCCGCCGGGCCCCTGTCCGATGTGGCGGTCTTCGTGCTGCCCTCGCCTTCGGGGCTGGCGCGGCGGCATTTCCGTGACGCCCCCTGGGCGGAACTGGGCGCCTGGTTGGCCCTGCGTCGGGAGGAACGGCGATGAACCTGACCTGGCTTCTGCGCATGGCCCGCTGGGCGCGCCACCCGCCCTCGGCGGCGCGGGTGAAACTGGTGCTGGTCGTGGTGGCGCTGGTCTTTGGCCTGTGGGGGATCGAGGCGCTGGGGCTCTGGCCCGACTGGGCGCAGCTCGACCGCCCGCCCCGCCCGCCGCGCCCTTGAACGAACGGCCCCGCAATCGGCCCTGAAATCGGCCATGCGCCTTGGGCATGGGGTGTTGGCACGGGCTCTGCTTTGCGCGCGGCGCGTGCGGGCGCGTGATGCGCGAGCGCGCGCGGGCGGGCGCGAGGCGTTGCAGCCCAGAGCTTGCGCGGCTATAGTCGCACACCACCAAGATATGGCCTCGGTTCGAGCGTGGCCGAACAATTGAAACCTAGGCGGGCCAACGTGAGCGATACCCCAGAAACCCCTGACGATTCGAACGAAATCCGGCCCCGGGCCGAGGATCACGCGGGGCCCGCGGTCTCGATCACGCGCGAGATGCGCACCGCCTATCTCGACTACGCCATGTCGGTCATCGTCAGCCGGGCCATTCCCGACCTGCGCGACGGGCTGAAGCCGGTGCACCGGCGCATTCTCTATGCGATGCACGAGACCGGCAACACCTTCGACAAGCCCTATCGCAAGTCGGCCCGCCCGGTCGGCGACGTGATGGGGAAATACCACCCCCACGGCGATGCGGCGATCTATGACGCGCTGGTGCGGATGGCGCAGGATTTCTCGATGTCGCTGCCGCTTCTGGACGGCCAGGGCAACTTCGGCTCGATGGACGGCGATTCGGCCGCGGCCATGCGCTATACCGAGGTGCGCATGGCCAAGGCGGCGAACTTCCTTCTGGCCGATATCGAGAAGGACACCGTCGACTTCCAGGACAATTACGACGGCAAGGACCGCGAACCCACCGTCCTGCCGGCGCGTTTTCCCAACATGCTGGTCAACGGCGCGGGCGGCATCGCCGTCGGCATGGCGACCAACATCCCGCCGCACAACCTGGGCGAGGTGGTCGATGCCACGCTGGCGCTGATCGACAACCCCGACATGTCGACCGAGGCGCTGATGGAGATCGTCCCCGGCCCGGACTTTCCCACCGGCGGTCAGATCATGGGCCGGGGCGGCGCGCGCAAGGCCTATCTGGAGGGGCGCGGCTCGGTCATCATCCGCGCCAAGACCCGCGTCGAGGAGATCCGCAAGGACCGCTTCGCCATCATCGTCGAGGAAATCCCCTATCAGGTGAACAAGGCCACGATGATCGAGAAGATCGCGGAACTGGCCAAGGAAAAGCGGATCGAGGGCATTGCCTCGATCGCCGATGAATCCGACCGCGTCGGCGTGCGCGTGGTGATCGAACTCAAGCGCGACGCCACCCCCGATGTGGTGCTGAACCAGCTCTTCCGCTTCTCGCCGCTCCAGACCAGCTTCGGCTGCAACATGCTGGCCCTGAACGGTGGCCGGCCCGAGCAGCTGACCTTGCGCGATTTTCTGACCCATTTCATCACCTTCCGCGAGGAAGTGGTGGCGCGGCGCACCGCCTACGAGCTGCGCAAGGCGCGCGAGCGCAGCCATATCCTGTGCGGTCTTGCGGTGGCGGTGTCGAACGTGGACGAGGTGGTCGCCACGATCCGCGCCTCGGCCGATCCCGCCGAGGCCCGCACCCGGCTTATGGAACGGCGCTGGCCGGCCCATGACATCGCCGAATATATCCAGCTGATCGACGATCCGACCCACAAGATGAATTCGGACGGCACCTACAACCTGTCCGAGACGCAGGCGCGCGCCATTCTCGAGCTGCGCCTGCAACGCCTGACCGCGATGGGCGTCAAGGAGGTCACCGACGAGCTTCAGGAGCTGGCCGCCAAGATCCGCGACTATCTGGCGATCCTGGCCTCGCGCGAGCGGATCATGGGCATCATCGCCGACGAGCTGCGCGAGGTGCGCGAGCTTTTCGCCGTGCCGCGCCGCACCGAGATCGTGGATTGGGCCGGCGATCTCGAGGACGAAGATCTGATCGAGCGCGAGGACATGGTCGTCACCATCACCTCGGGCGGCTATATCAAGCGCACGGCGCTGGCCGAATTCCGCGCCCAGCGGCGCGGCGGCAAGGGGCTGGCCTCGATGGCCACCAAGGAAGACGACGTGGTGACCACGCTCTTCGTGGCCAACACCCATACCCAGCTTCTGTTCTTCACCACCGACGGCATGGTCTATTCGCTCAAGTGCTGGCGGCTGCCACTGGCGGGGCGCACCTCGAAGGGCAAGGCCATCGTCAACATCCTGCCCATCCCCGCCGGGGTCACCATCGCCGCGCTGATGCCGGTCGATGCCCCCGAGGAGGAATGGGACGGCTATCAGGTCTTCTTCGCCACCTCGGATGGCGACGTGCGCCGCAACGCGCTGTCGGATTTCGCCAAGGTGATGAAGAACGGCAAGATCGCCATGAAACTGCCCGAGGGCGTCAGCCTTGTGAACGTGCGCATGTGCACCGAGGGCGACGACGTGATGCTGGTCACCGCGCAGGGGCGCGCGATCCGCTTCCCGGTGCCGGAAGTGCGCGTCTTCAAGGGCCGCGATTCCACCGGCGTGCGCGGCGTGCGTCTGGCCGAGGGCGATCGCGTCGTGTCGATGTCGGTCATCCGCCATTTCGAGGCCGACCCGCAGGAACGCGCCGCCTACCTGAAACAGCGCCGCCTGATGGCCGGCGTCACCGAGGACGAGGGCGCCGACGACGACGAAGAGGCCGTGGCCGAGGGCCAGCTCAGCCCCGAACGCTATGCCGAGATGTCGGCGGCCGAGGATCTGATCCTGACCATCACCGCCAAGGGTCTGGGCAAGCTGTCCTCCAGCCACGACTACCCGGTGCGCGGGCGCGGCGGCCAGGGCGTCATGGCCATCGACAAGGGGATGCGCGGCGGCGCGCTGGTTGCGTCCTTCCCCGTCGAGACCAGCGATCAGGTCATGCTGGCCACCTCGACCGGCCAGTCGATCCGCTGCCCCGTCGACGGGATCAGCTTCCGGTCGCGCTCGGCCGGCGGGGTCAAGGTCTTCGACACCACCCGCGGCGAGGAAGTCGTGTCGGTCGCGCGCATCGCCGAGAGCGCCGAGGACGAGATCGCCCCGGATGGTGCCGCGGGAGAGGACGCGGGACAGGACGCGGGCTGAGCGCGCCTTCCCTTCCGCCTGAAGACAGGGCCGGCGCCTGCAAAGCGCCGGCCTTTCTTGCATTTCAGCCGAAATTGACGCGATATTCGGCGTTTCGCGGCGGGATTTAAGTCTTTCTAAAAGGTGTCGTGGTTCACTTTCCCGATAGTTGGGAGGTCGCCATGAACCTGTATCACTGCATGATCGAACTGAAGGACGACGCCAAGGCGCTGGTCTTTGCCGCCGCGGTCGACAACTGGATGGAACATCTGCGCGCGGCGGGGGTGATTTCCGACTGGCGGCTGTTGCGCCGCAAGATGGGGCTGGCCTCGGACACCTATCTGGATTTCCTGCTGGAGATCGAGGTCGAGAACATGGCCCAGTTCGACCGCGCCTTCAGCTATCTGGGCTCGGGCGACGAAGATGCCGCGCGCAAATACGAGCACATGCATCAGCTGATCGGGGCGCGCAAGATCGCGCTCTATCGCCCCTATCCCGACGCCGAGCGGGTCGAGCGGATGGCGATCATCTGACGCCCCTCCCCGCGGCATGTCCGTGATCGGCGGTCTATCGGGTATAGGCGGGTCCGCGTGGCGCCGGGCGCCCGCGCACGGGGCTTGCAATCGGCGCGCGCACGGCTAAACCCGCGCCATGACCGAAACGCATTCTACCCAAACGCTCCATATCGTCGGCGCGGGCCTTGCGGGCTCGGAAGCCGCCTGGCAGGCCGCCCAAGCCGGCGTGCCCGTCACCTTGCACGAGATGCGCCCCGAACGGGGCACCTTTGCCCATCGCACCGGCCTGTGCGCCGAGATGGTCTGCTCGAATTCCTTCCGCTCGGACGATGACGAGAAGAACGCCGTCGGCCTTCTGCATTGGGAGATGCGCGCGGCGAGTGGCCTCATCATGGAGATGGCCGACCGTCACCGTCTGCCCGCGGGAGGCGCGCTGGCCGTGGACCGCGAGGCCTTTGCCGAAGCCGTCACCGAACGGCTGCGCGCCCATCCGCGGATCCGCTTCGTCCCGGGCGAGATCACCGATCTGCCGCGGGACGGGCAGTGGATCATCGCCACGGGGCCCCTGACCTCCGACGCGCTGGGGCAGGCGATCGCCGCGGCGACCGGGCGCGCGTCGCTGGCCTTCTTCGACGCGATCGCCCCCATCGTGCACGCCGACACGATCGACATGGACATCGCCTGGCGCCAGAGCCGCTATGACAAGGGCGACACCGAGGACGAACAGAAGGCCTATATCAACTGTCCGATGACGCGCGACGATTACGAGGCCTTCATCGACGCGCTCCTGGCCGCCGAGAAGACCGAGTTCCACGACGGCGAGACGGCGGGCTATTTCGACGGCTGCCTGCCGATCGAGGTGATGGCCGAGCGCGGGCGCGACACGTTGCGCTTCGGGCCGATGAAGCCCGTGGGGCTGACCAACCCGCATTGCCCCGAGCAGAAGCCCTATGCCGTGGTGCAACTGCGTCGCGACAATGCGCTGGGGACGCTCTACAACATCGTCGGCTTCCAGACGAAGATGAAATACGGTGCCCAGCTCGAGGTGTTCCGCATGATCCCCGGTCTGCGCGAGGCCGCCTTCGCGCGGCTGGGCGGCATCCACCGCAACACCTTCCTGAATTCGCCGACCCTGCTCGATGACCGCATGCGGCTGAAATCGCATCCGCATCTGCGCTTTGCCGGGCAGATCACCGGGGTCGAGGGCTATGTCGAAAGCGCGGCGATGGGGCTTCTGGCCGGGCGCATGGCGGCGGCGGCGCTCCAGGGGCGCGACCTGCCCCCGCCCGGCCCCGAGACCGCGACCGGGGCGCTGGTCCATCACATCACCGGCGGCGCCGAGGCGCGCAGCTTCCAGCCGATGAACGTGAACTTCGGGCTGTTCCCGCCGATCGAGGCCAGGGGCGGGCGCCGGGGCCGGGCCACGCGCTATCCCGCCTATACCGCCCGCGCCAAGGAGGCCTTCGGCCAATGGCTGCTGGACGCGCAGGGCTGAGACGCACGCGCTTTGCGCCCTCGCCCACGGGGCTCTTGCATCTGGGCCATGCGCATGCGGCGCTGGTGGCGCAGGGGCGCGCCGATCCGGGCGAATTCCTGATCCGCATCGAGGATCTGGACCGCGCCCGCTGCCGCCCCGAACACGAGGCCGCGATCTTCCGCGATCTGGCCTGGCTGGGGCTTGACTGGGCGCCGCAGGTCTGGCGCCAGTCGGAACGCGCGGCGGTCTATCGCGCGGCGCTCGTTCGGCTGGCGGCGCGCGGGCTGACCTATCCCTGCCGCTGCACGCGCGGCGATATCCGCGCGGCGCTTTCCGCCCCCCAGGAAGGGGCGCCCGTCGCGGGGCCCGACGGTCTGGTCTATCCCGGCACCTGCCGCGGCCGGCCGATGGCCGAGGCCGCCCCCGGCGACGCGATCCGGCTTGATATGCGCCGGGCGCTGGCCGCCCTGCCCCGCCTGCCCAGCTTCACCGAGACTGGCGCGCTTCATGCCGGGTGCCACCGCCCCGACCCCGACTGGCTGGTCGCGGGCTGTGGCGACGTGATCTTGTGGCGGCGCGACATGGGCGCGGCCTATCATCTGGCGGTCGTGGTGGACGATGCTGCGCAGGGCATCACCGAGGTGACGCGCGGCGCCGATCTTTTCGAGGCGACCTTCCTCCATGTGCTGTTGCAGGCACTTCTTGACCTGCCGGTCCCGGCCTATCACCATCATGCGCTGATCCGCGACGATGCCGGCAAGCGTCTGGCCAAGCGCGACGACGCGCGCGCGCTGGCGACCTTGCGCGCCGAGGGCGCCTCCCCGGCCGATATCCGCGCGATGATCGCGGCCCAGATCGGCGCCTAGAGCATCGGCTTCATGATCTCGGTTTCCGCGCCGTCGCGGATGGCCGTGTAGAAGCACGAGCGGCGGTTGGTGTGGCAGGCCGGCCCCTCCTGGCGGACCAGCACCAGCAGGCAGTCGCGGTCGCAATCCACGCGCATCTCGACCAGATGTTGCAGATGCCCCGAGCTTTCGCCCTTGACCCAGAAGCTCTGGCGCGAGCGCGACCAATAGGTGACGCGCCCGGTCTCGAGCGTGCGGGCCACGGATTGGGCATTCATCCAGGCCATCATCAGCACCTCGCCGGTTTCGGCGTCCTGGGCGATGGCGGGGATCAGGCCGTTGGTGTCGAAGCGCAGGCTGGAAGGGTCGAAGGGCATGGGCTATCTCTCCTGGCTGAGGGGCGGCCCCTCTCTAGCGCCGGCCACGAGGGAAGACCATGACGGATCTGGTGAAGCTCTATTCGACGCAAGTGCTGGCGCTGGCCGCCGCGATCCCGCATCTGGGCCGATTGCCGGCGCCACAGGGGCGCGGCGTGGCGCGATCGCCGACCTGCGGCTCGGAGGTGGCGGTGGAGCTGTGCCTGGAGGGCGGGCGGATTTCGGAATTTGCGCAAGAGGTGCAGGCTTGCGCGCTGGGTCAGGCGGCGGCGGGGGTGCTGGGCGGCGCCGTTCTGGGGCGCAGTCCCGACGAGATCTGGGCCGCGCGCGCCGATCTTGCGGCGATGCTGAAAGGCGGGCCGGTGCCCGCGCCGCCCTTTGCCGCGTTCGAGGCCTTGCGCGCGGCGAATGAATATCCGCATCGCCATGCCTCGGTGCTGCTGGCGCTGGACGCCACGATTGCGGCGCTGCGCGATGCCGGCGCGCTGCCGCCCGCGCCGGCAAGCGGGGCCTGATCCCGCCGCCGCGCACGCGGTTGCCGGAGGTGTTGCCGGAGCACAATAGGTCGCACCCAGACCCGATTGCGAGGCTCACGTTTCCGTGATAGGCTGTGCAGGCCGACCCCTTTTACCGTTCCGCGCTGCCGCGGGGCATGTGGCGCAGCCGCGTCCGGGGGTCCGACGCAGTCGAACACCGTGAGGGGAGACGACCCATGACCGATGATCCGAACAAAGTCTGGCCGACGGGCCTGACCCTGGCCGAAGCCGAGGAAGTGCAAGCGCAGCTGGTGCTGGGCACCCGCGTTTTCGGCGGTATCGCGCTGCTGGCGCATTTTCTGGCGGCGATCGCCACGCCGTGGCTGGGCTGAGGGGGAACTGAGCTATGAATAACTCGAGCATCTGGCTGGTGGTCAAACCGACCGTCGGCGTTCCGCTGTTCCTGGGTGCCGTGGCGCTGTCGTCCTTTGCCGTGCACTACATGATCGTCAAGAACACCACCTGGATGGGTGCCTATTACCAGGGCTCGGCCGTGGTCGAGGCCCCGGCGGTGACCGAAGCGCCGGCCGTGGTGGAAGAAGTCGTGGTTGAGGAAGTGGTCGTGGTGGAAGAAGCCCCGGCTGCGGAAGAAGCTGCTCCGGCCGCCGAGGAAGCCCCGGCCGCGGAAGAAGCCCCGGCTGAGGAAGCTGTTCCGGCCGCTGAAGAAGCGCCCGCCGAAGAAGCCGCTCCGGCTGCGGAAGAGGCCCCGGCTGCTGAGGAAGCTCCGGCTGCGGAAGAAGCCCCGGCCGCTGAATAATCCGGCTGCGGTCTTTTTCAGACCTTGCTTCAACCGGTCGCGTTCAGGCGCGGCCGGTTTTTTCGTGTTTCGGGGTAGCAAAGGGGGCGCTGCCCCCTCTTTGCGCGGGGCGCGCAAATTCACCCCCGGGATATTTGGGCCAGCTCGAACGGAAAACGGGCCCGGCGCAAGAGAACGCACGGGCCCGGTATCTTCGAGACGGTGACGCCGCCGGGCGTCACTGGTCGAGGAAGGAGCGCAGCTTGCGCGAGCGCGAGGGATGCTTGAGCTTGCGCAGCGCCTTGGCCTCGATCTGGCGGATCCGTTCGCGGGTGACCGAGAATTGCTGGCCGACCTCTTCCAGCGTGTGGTCGGTGTTCATGCCGATGCCGAAGCGCATGCGCAGCACGCGTTCTTCGCGCGGGGTCAGCGAGGCCAGCACGCGGGTCGTGGTTTCCTTGAGGTTTTCCTGGATCGCGCTGTCGAGCGGCAGGACCGCGTTCTTGTCCTCGATGAAATCGCCCAGCTGGCTGTCTTCCTCGTCGCCGATGGGGGTTTCGAGGCTGATCGGTTCCTTGGCGATCTTCATCACCTTGCGGACCTTCTCGAGCGGCATTTGCAGCTTCTCGGCCAGTTCTTCGGGCGTGGGTTCGCGGCCGATCTCGTGGAGCATCTGCCGGCCCGTCCGCACCAGCTTGTTGATCGTCTCGATCATGTGCACGGGGATGCGGATGGTGCGGGCCTGATCGGCGATCGAGCGGGTGATCGCCTGGCGGATCCACCAGGTCGCATAGGTCGAGAACTTGTAGCCGCGGCGGTATTCGAACTTGTCGACCGCCTTCATCAGGCCGATGTTGCCTTCCTGAATGAGATCAAGGAATTGCAGCCCGCGGTTGGTGTATTTCTTGGCGATCGAGATCACGAGGCGGAGGTTGGCCTCGACCATTTCCTTCTTGGCCTGGCGCGCTTCCTTCTCGCCCTTCTGCACCTGGTTCACGATGCGGCGGAATTCCGAGATGTCCACGCCGACATATTGGCCGACCTGGGCCATCTCGGCGCGCAGGTCCTCGACCTTGTCGCGCGAGCGTTCGATCAGCGCCTGCCAGCCGCGGCCGGGTTTCTCGGCCATCCGGTCGAGCCAGGTCGGGTCCAGCTCGCAGCCGCGGTATTCGTCGATGAATTCGCGGCGGTTGATGCGGGCGGCATCGGCCAGCTTCACCATTGCGCTGTCGATCGACATGATCTTGCGGTTGATGCCGTAGAGCTGGTCGATCAGGGCCTCGATGCGGTTGTTGTGCAGGTGCAGCGAATTCACCAGCTCGACGATCTCGGAGCGCAGCGTCTGATAGGCGACCTCGGCGGCGGCCGAGAAGCTGTCGTCCTCGTTCAGGGTGGCCGACATGCGCATGTCCTGCATCTCGGACAATTGCGCGTAATCATGGGCGATCTTCTCGAGGGTCTCGAGCACGCGCGGCTTGAGCGCGGCCTCCATCGCGGCAAGGCTCATGTTCGAGCCTTCGTCGTCGTCCTCGTCGTCGTCGTTGCGGATGATCGGGTTGCCGTCGGCGTCCAGTTCCGGCTCGGCGCTGCCCTCGGCGCGGCGCGGGGCGGCCTCGCCCTCGGGCATCGGGGTGACGACGGGTTCCTCGAGGTCGTCCTCCTCGTCGAGCGAGCGCCCGAAGGTGGCGTCGAGGTCGATCACGTCGCGCAGCAGGATGTCTTCGCACAGAAGCTCGTCGCGCCAGATGGTGATCGCGTGGAAGGTCAGCGGGCTTTCGCACAGGCCCGCGATCATCGTGTTGCGGCCGGCCTCGATGCGCTTGGCGATGGCGATCTCGCCCTCGCGCGAGAGCAGTTCGACCGAGCCCATCTCGCGCAGATACATGCGCACCGGGTCGTCGGTGCGGTCGAGCGTCTCGCTTTGCGTGGTGGCCACGGCCACTTCGCGCGAGGTCGAGCTTTGCGCCACCACCTCGCCGCCTTCGTTGTCCTCGGCCTCGTCGGCCTCGATGACGTTGATGCCCATTTCCGAGAGCATCGACATCACGTCCTCGATCTGTTCCGAGGACACCTGCTCGGGCGGCAGGACGGTGTTCAACTGGTCATAGGTGATATAGCCGCGTTCGCGCGCCTCGGCGATCATCCGCTTGACCGCCGCCTGGCTCATGTCGAGCGTATGCGCGGCGTCCTGATCGTCCGGCTTGGCGTCGTCGGTGTCTTTCATGGCCATTGCATTCCTTGGGCGGGTGGTCGTCTGGCGAGTGTCGGGAGAAGGTCTTAGGCGTTCCGCAATCGACCGCACGCCGGGGAGGGCTCCGGCGGCGCAAGTCTGGAAACGGAGCGAATCAGGGTATTCAGGCGAATCATTACCGAACTTGTTATCGAATCGAGACGCCGAATCACAGGGGCGAAAACGGTCCTTTGCGCCCTTGTGACGGGAGTTTTTCCCGTTCGGGGCCGCCGGAGCGGTGGTCGTTTCAATCGCGGTGCTTGCGCCATGCCTGTCCCTCGATCAATGCCCGTATCCGGCCCGAAAGCTCGGCGTGGTTCTCGCCCTTTTCCTCGGCCTGCTCGAGCGACAGCCGCTCGGCCCGGCGCCGCTCCTGCGCGGTCTGGCTCAGCCGCCAGGTCAGCCCCTCGTCGGCCAGCCCCTCGATCTGTTCCATCGCTTCGGCGATCTCGGCCGGGCAGGCCCGCGCCGCGATCAGCCGGGCCAGCGTTTCCTCCAGCACCGCGCGCACGAAATCGGGCGCGGCCTCGGGGCGCGCGGCGGGCGAAATGCGCACATGGGGAAGCCGGCGCAGGCTTTCAAGGCTTGCCGCGCAATCGGGGGGCAGATCGTCGCCGTGCTGGCTCTGGGCCAGCAGCGCATGCAGCAGCGCCTCGCGGTCGGGGGTCGACATGGCCAGCACCTCGAGCCGGCTCTCGACCGCCTCGATCTGATCGGGATGGGCGGCCAGGATCGCCAGGATGGTGGTTTCCTGCACATCCTCGACGATGCGCGCGCCGGGGGCCGACAGGCTCGAGGCGCGGGTCGCGGGCAGAACCCCCGGCGAAGGGGCATTGCCGGGGCGGAAGCGGCCGTCCGCGGGGAACCAGCCGCCCTGCCCCTTGCGCCCGCCCTGCCAGCCGCCGCCGGTCTCGGGCCCGCTGCGCCGCGACCGGCCCGGCGTGGCCGCGCCGAACAAGGCCGCGCGCAACCGCTCGATCTCGGCGCCGTAATGGCCGCGCAGGCCCGGATCCTGGATCCGCCCGATCAGCGCGCGCAGCCGCTTGTCCAGCCCCGCGCGGCGTTCGGGGCTGTCGAAGACCTGGCCTTCGGTCTCGCGCGCCCAGAGCAGGTCGACCATCGGCCGGGCCTCCTTCAGAAGCGCGGCCATGGCCTCGCGGCCCTCGGCACGGATCAGATCGTCGGGGTCTTGCCCGCCCGGCAGCACCACGAAGCGCAGCCCCTTGCCGGCCTCGAGGAGCGGCAGCGCCAGGTCGATCACCCGATGCGCCGCGCGCAAGCCCGCGGTGTCGCCGTCCAGCGCGATCACCGGCTCGTCGTGGATGCGCCACATCAGCCGCAGCTGGTCTTCGGTGACAGCGGTCCCGAGCGGCGCGACCGCGCCTTCGAACCCGCCTTCCGCCATGGCGATCACGTCCATGTACCCTTCGCAGACCACCAGCGGCGCGCCGCGTCCGCAGGCCTCGCGCGCGCGGGCGATGTTGTAGAGCGCGCGCCCCTTGTCAAAGAGCGGCGTCTCGGGCGAGTTGAGATATTTCGCCCGTGCGTTCGGGTCCATCGCGCGCCCGCCCAGCCCGATGCAGCGCCCGCGCGCGTCGCGGATCGGGAAGATGATGCGCCCGCGGAAGCGGTCATAGGGGGCGCGGCCGTCGTCGGGGCGGGCGGCAAGGCCGGCCTCGATCACGCGTTCGGGGTCGGCGCCGCGCTGGGTCAGCGTGGCAAAGAGGCCCTGCCGCTGGTCGGGGGCAAAGCCGATCTCGAAGGTCTCGATCGCGGCCTCGGACAGGCGCCGGCGCGCCAGATAGGCCCGCGCCTCGGCCCCGGCCGCGCCCTTGAGCTGCACCCGGTAATGGCGCACGGCCTCGTCCATCAGGCGCGCCAGCTCGGCCCGGCGATCCTCGCGCCTGGCCTGGGCGGGGTCGCGCGCGGGCATCTCCATGCCGGCCTCGCGCGCCATCACCTCGACCGCCTCCATGAAGGACATTCCCTCGGCCTCGCGCAGGAAGGTCAGCGCGTCGCCGCTCGCATGGCAGCCGAAGCAATGGTAGAAGCCCTTGCGGTCATCGGCATGAAAGGACGCGGTCTTTTCGTGGTGAAAGGGGCAAGGCGCCCACCAGTCGCCCCGCCCCTGGTTCGATTTCTTCAGATCCCACGTCACCTTGCGCCCCACGATCTGGCTGATCGGGACGCGGTTGCGCAATTCGTCGAGAAATCCGGGTGGCAGACTCATGGCGCGCAGTATCCGGGGGAGCGCCGCCCAAGTCGAGAGGCGACAGAGAGGTTTCGCCGGGCCGCGAAAGGGGGCACGCGGGCGGCCCCTTCCAGCGTGCTCGCGCCTTGTCCGAACAGATGTTGTCCGATCCCCCCGTGCCCGATCACGGACAATTGGGGATCACAGGAACTCGGGGGTCACAGGCCCTTGGTCTGGTAGGACCGCGCCACCCGGCTGATCGCGGTGACATAGGCGGCCATGCGCAGGTCGGGCACTTCGGCGCGCGCATGCCAGATCTCGCGCATGGTCTGATAGGCGTCGCGCATCGTGTCATCGAGCCCCGAGCGCACCAGCTCCAGCTCGTCCGCGCCGCGCAGGAAGCGCGTCTTGAAATCGGGTGCCAGCGTCCAGCCCAGCCCCTTGTCCGCCGACAGCCGTTCCAGTTCGTTGACCAGCAGGTGGTTGCGCGCCTCCTCGGCCCGGCGCTGCATCCGCCCGAAGCGGATATGGCTGAGGTTCTTGACCCATTCGAAATAGGACACCGTGACCCCGCCGGCATTGGCATAGAGATCGGGGATGATGACCACGCCGCGCTCGCGCAGCAGCGCGTCGGCCGCGGCGGTGATGGGGCCGTTGGCGGCCTCGATGATGAGCGGCGCGCGCACCCGCGGGGCGTTGTCGCGGTGGATCACCCCCTCGAGCGCGGCGGGGATCAGGATATCGCATTCGGCCTCGAGCAATGCCGCCGCGTCCTCGACATAGGTGCCGACCGGACAGCCGGTGACGCCGCCGGTCTGGCGCAGCCAGGCGGTCACCTGTTCGATATCGAGACCGTTCTCGTCCCACAGCCCGCCGTCGCGTTCGGCCACGCCGACGATGCGCACGTCATCTTCCAGCGCCAGGAACCGCGCGGCATGGCTGCCCACATTGCCCAGGCCCTGCACCACGACGCGCTTGCCCGAAAGCCCGCCCTCCAGATGCGCCAGCCCGACGTCGCGCGGATGGCGGAAGAATTCGCGCAGCGCATATTGCACGCCGCGGCCCGTGGCCTCGACCCGGCCGTGGATGCCGCCCGCCTCGAGCGGCTTGCCGGTCACGCAGGCGCGCGCATTGATGTCCGAGGTGTTCATCCGCGCATATTGGTCGGCGATCCAGGCCATCTCGCGTTCGCCGGTGCCCATGTCGGGGGCGGGCACGTTCTGGGCGGGATTGATGAGATCGCGCTTGATCAGCTCATAGGCGAAGCGGCGGGTGATCTGTTCCAGCTCGTGCGGCTCCCAGGCGCGGGGGTCGATGCACAAGCCCCCCTTCGAGCCGCCGAAGGGCACCTCGACCAGCGCGCATTTGAGCGTCATCAGCGCGGCCAGCGCCTCGACCTCGTCCTGATCGACCGCCAGCGCATAGCGGATGCCACCCTTGACGGGCTCCATGTGTTCGGAATGGACCGAGCGATAGCCGGTGAAGGTGTGGATCTGCCCGCGCAGGCGCACGCCGAAACGCACCGTGTAGGTCGAATTGCAGACGCGGATCTTCTCGACCAGGCCGGGCGAGAGATCCATGACCGAAACGGCACGGTTGAACATCAGTTCCACCGATTGGCGGAACCCCGGTTCGTGGGCGGCTTCGGTCAGGCCGGAGACCTGGGCGCCGGAAGCGGTGTCGGACATGGCGGTTTCTCTCCCCTTGGATGGCGGCTTTGCGCCCCGGCAATCTAGCGCGCGGAACGGGCGCAGCCAATTCGCCCCTCCGGATTCTTGTTCCCGGATCTTGGCTGGCACGGCGCGCGAATCGGCCGGTGGCTGCAATTTCGATAAAATCTTACCAAACGGTTTCCCGACAAAAGGTTAACGGAATGGGGCCGGGCCGGTGCCGAACTTGCGCTGTTTTTGGAAACGACGCGCCGGGCTGGCGCGGGATCGTTGCGCGCGCGCGTCCAATGCCCGCGTCCCTGCCCCGCATTCGCCTCATTTCGGCCCAACAGGTGGGGGTATTCTTGTCCCCGGCCCAAGGTCTGCCCGCGTGGTCTGTTCCCGTGGCCGGATCACCGGGGCCCGTCCGTCCAGACGGCGGGCGTCCCCTTGGGGAAAGGATGAACGATGCACAACAGGCCCCATCTGCCCGATGCCGACCGCGCGCCCCCCCCTGCCGGGACGGGCCCGCGCCCGGCTGCCCGTTTTCCGCAGACCCTTGCCGGGGTCGGCGCCGATCTGGCCCGCGCCAGCCGCGCCCGGCTGCGGGGCTTTGCCCGCGCGGAAGACGGGGCGCTGATCGCGCTGTCGCTCTACATCTTCATTGCGATGCTGCTGCTGTCGGGGGTGGCGATCGAATTCATGCGCCAGGAAGAACGGCGCACGATCGTGCAGAACACCGCTGACCGGGCCACGCTGGCGGCCGCCGATCTCAGCCAGAGCATGAACCCCACCGATGTGGTCGTGGATTACTTCGACAAGGCGGGCCTGGGCGGGCTGAACGTGGTGCCGACGGTGGCCACCGGATCGTGGGGGGCGTCGAAGACCGTCTCGGTCGACATCGCCGCCACCTACCCCACCTTCCTGGCCTCGCTCGTGGGGCTGGACGAGATGACCGTGGCCGCGCAATCGACCGCGACCGAAAGCATCGGCCTGGTCGAGATCTCGCTCGTGCTCGACGTGTCGGGCTCGATGGGGGATCCGGTCTATTCGGGCCGCAGATATCTTGGCCGGCGCATCGATCTGCTGAAATCGGCGGCCAATGATTTCGTGGACACGATGTTCGAGAACGTGCAGCCCGCGGGCGCGCCGGCGGGCCGGCTGGCGATCTCGGTCGTGCCTTATAACCAGCAGGTGACGCTGGGCACCACCACCGCGCGCTATTTCAACCTGTCGAACGATCACAGCCAGAATACCTGCGTCGATTTCTACGATTTCGATTTCGGATCGGCTTCCGTGTCGCCGGCCGCTGCATTGCAACGCACCATGTGGGGCGACAGCTTCGACTATGCGCAATGGGGGTTCTCGACACCGAATTACTGGCAGATCCAGAACTGCGTCGAGGTTTCGCGCAATTCGGTTCTGGCCTTCTCGAACAGCCAGACCGACATCAAGAACAAGATCAACAGCCTGGACGCCGATGGCGATACCGCGATCGACATCGGGGCGAAATGGGGCTTTGCGCTGCTGGATCCGGCGGCGCGGCCGGCGCTGAATGCGATGATCTCGGCGGGCGATGCCTCGGCTTCGCTCAGCGGGAGGCCTTATTCCTATAATGAACGCGACGCGATGAAGGTCATGGTGCTGATGACCGACGGCCAGAATACGCGCTCCTATTCGCTCAAGCCCGCCTATCGCAGCGGCACCTCGCCCGTCGTGTCCACACGCGGCGCGAATGACACGCGCGAAGATTCGCTCTACTATTACAATTCGTATTACAACTACTATTATCGCTTCTACGACAACCGCTGGATTGCGGCCTGGAGCATGCCACGCACCTATCCCGTCAGCTACGAAGCCATGTATGCCCGCTGGCCGGTTCAATATGTGGTCAACAAGTATCTGTCCAAGGCGTGGAACATGAATTCCACCACGCTTTACAATCAGATGACGCTGCAATCGGAATATGACGACAAGGACACGCGGCTGCATAATCTGTGCGAAGCGGCCAAGGATGCCTCGGCAGCGGGCGATGCCAATAACCTGCTGATCTTCACCATCGCGGTGGATGCGCCCACCGATGGCAAGGTCGTCCTGGAAGATTGCGCCACCGCCAAGGCCACCGCCTTCGACGTGACCTCGGTCGAGATGAGCGAGGCCTTCGCCGGCATCGCGGCCTCGATCAACGCGCTGAGGCTGACCAACTGATGCCGACGGGCGCGCATATCCCCTGCGCTGCGGGCGCCAGAAGGCCTGTCGCCGGGCGCGGCCGGGCGCGGCTGCGACGGTTCCTGCGCCGCGAGGATGGCGCCGTCACCATTCCGGCGATCATCTTCATCCCCTTCTTCCTGATGATCATGTTCTCGTCGATCGAATTGTCGTTCCTGTCGATCCGGCACATGCTGCTGGAACGCGCGGTCGATGACGTGGCGCGGGTGCTGCGGCTGGGCATTGCGCCGCTGCCGCCGCTTCAGGATCTCAAGCGCACCTTGTGCGGACGCGTGGCGCTGGTGCCCAATTGCATGAAAGATCTGGCCGTCGAGGTCGTCGAGATCGACAAGACCACCTGGAGCTCGACCACGGCCGGGCAGCGCGTCCCTTGCGTCGACCGCTCGCTGGTCACCCAGCCCGACACCGAGGTCGAGCGCGGCGCGGCCAACCAGCTGATGCTGATGCGCGCCTGCCTCAAGGTCCACCCGATCATGCCCACTTTCGGCATCGGCCCGCTGTTGCCGCTGGACAGCGAAGGCACGCTGGCGCTGGTGTCGATGACCGCCTTTGTCAACGAGCCATGAGGGGGGACGGCACATGAGCCTGATGCGTGATCTGCGCCGTCTCCTGCGGCGTTTTGGCGCCGACGAGACGGGCTCGACCCCGGTCGAGGGCGTGTTGTCGGTCGTGGTCCTGGCCTGGTGGCTGGCGGTGTCGTTCCAGTTCACCGAAGCCTTCCGCACCCGCGCCACCAACGTCAAGGCCTCCTACACGATTGCCGACGCCATCTCGCGCGAGCGGGCGCCGGTCAACGACGCCTATATCGACGGGCTCAAGAAGCTGTTCGACTATATCACCCAGTCGAAATACGACAGCTGGATCCGCGTCAGCTCGATCTACTGGGACGCCCAGCAGAACCAGTTTCGCGTGGACTGGTCGCATGCCACCGGCTCGATCCCCGCCCAGACCGACGCGTCGATCGCCAAGGAGGCCGACCGCATCCCCGCGATGCCGGTGGGCGATACCGCGCTGGTGGTGGAAACCGCGATGCGCTTTGACCCGATCTTCGGGATCGGCATCGGCTCGGGCTGGCACAACAATTTCGTCGTCACCCGCCCCCGCGGCTTCCGCGTCGTCTGGGAAAACTGAGCGCGTCGGGTTGGTTTCACACAAGAGAACTCGTTAAATGAACCGCCTAGCGGTATGCCAGGTTTTGCAGCGCGGTGCGATAGCTCTTAATCAATTGAAAGGTTGGTTGCGCATCTCTGAGAAGAACTTCTCCGTCAAAACCATCTTGATCGGTAAGACCACACGCCTGCCTGACAAGCTTTAGTGTGCTATCCGCTACCTCGGCGCCTTCCCCATGGTAAGAGATATTTGTAACAACGACGTCTGCCTTCTCGATCCTGTCCGACCGGAAGAAGCGCGGGACGCGCTTGCTTTCAGTTCTCACGATGTCAATCGTCCCCTTGTATGCATTCTTGCATGAAAATCCGTTAGCCTCAAGAATTGAACGGAGCTCTCTGAATCTGAGCCGGCAATTCATGGGTTGAGTCCTTCGAGAGTTTTTCTGCAAGTATCTCGAGATGTATTCAATGGTGGGTCGCTGCGCCCCCTTTTTCTTAAGGGATTTTATCGCGGCTCTTTGCTCAATAGTGTTATCTGCAATTGACACGATGAAATCCTCGAGGTTTTTTTCTCGTCCCGTAGGGACTCGACCCATCCTATGTAGTTGCAGGAGTAGGCATAGCAGTGCAGTTCTTTTGTTTGCATCGTGGAATGGATGGTTCTTTACTATCCCAAATACAAGTGTGGAAATCGTTTCGAAGCCTTCAAGATCCGATATCTCGCTATACGTGGAATACTGTCGATCGACGGTCGATAAAAACCCATTGAGGTCACGAAATCCTATTCCGCCGAGGCCGTAATCCTCACGAAAGAAAAAGTCTGCGATGGCGAAGTGAGCGTCAAGAACCTCTTCATAGGTGAGCTGAAAGGGTCTTCTGCCCGCCAGGTCAGAGTCAGGGATTTGTCTTGCGTGATAATCCCGGAGTTCTCGAACTTTTTTCGATAGCAGCAAAGAAAGCAAGTTATCCTCTCGACGTTCAGCCCCATTCCTCGACGAATTCGCGCCATTCGCCCTTGCTCATGCCCGAGGTTTCCTCGGTCACGGTCTCGCCGGCCAGGCGGCGTTTCAGGACCGCGCGGGCCTGGGCCGACAGGCTTGCCGCGCCCAGCCGGTAATCGGCGAAGGCCTCATAGGCCAGCGGCACCCAATCCTTGACGATCTCGGCCATCTTCTCGGCATAGATGCGGATCTCGTATTGGGCGTGGTGATCGGCGCGCAGGCGCAGGAAGTGGAACAGGTTGTGCAGATCCACCTTCCAATACCATTGCGTATAGACATTGGCCGGCAGGTTCATCCGCGCCAGCTCGCGCGCAAGGCCCTGCTTGCCGGCCTCGGGGTCGGGGGTCAGCATGTCCTCGTAATGGTCATAGGCGCGGGTGGCATCCTCGCGCAGGATGTCCAGCACGCGCTGCGCCTCGGCCCCCTCCAGAAGCTGGCCGCGGCCCTGATTGTTGGTGCGCGATTGCGCGGCCAGCTGTTCGGGCGCGGGGATGTAGAATTCGCGGTCCAGCACCGAATAGCGGGCGGAATATTCGTTCACGTTGGCGGTGCGGTGGCGGATCCACTGGCGCGCCACGAAGATCGGCAGCTTGACGTGGAACTTGACCTCGCACATCTCGAAGGGCGTCGAATGCCAGTGCCGCATCAGATAGCGGATCAGCCCGCGGTCGTCGGACACGGCCTTGGTGCCGCGGCCATAGCTGACGCGGGCGGCCTGGCAGATGGCACCGTCGTCGCCCATGTAATCGACCACGCGGATCAGCCCGTGATCGAGGATCGGATGGGCGATGTGAAGCTGGGCCTCCATGCCCGGCGCGACCGCGCGCAAGGTGGGGCGCGGCTCGGCGCGGGCGGCCTCGATCTCGGCCTGCTGTTCCGGGGTCAGGGCCATGCAATCCTCCGTTCGATCAGAATCGCGCCCAAGGCGCGTTTGCGCTTTCATAGCCGCTGACCCGGCCTCGGGCCACCTGCATCGCGTCCGGCGCGGGGGGTGCATCAAAGCCGCACCGGGGGCCAAAACGACCCCACGTCATGCAAACGCGTTGACTTCGCGTCCCCCCTTCGCCAGCTTTCGCCCGAGGCAAGCTTCAACAAGAAAGCTATCGAGACATGATGCGTGCGATCAAGAGCATGGCAGCGGCCGTGGCCGTGGCCTCGTGCGGGGCAAGTCCGCTGGTGACGGCTTCGTCGAATTCGGGCGGCGGCACCACCACGGCGGCGATCCCGGCCGATCTGGCCGTCAACGTCAACAAGATCGTCTATGACCCCGGCACCACCCCCGGTGGCGGCACGATCCAGATCGAGATTGCCAGCCTCGACACCACGCCGCTGACGGCGACCTTCACGCGCGATGCCTCGCTCGATGTCACCGGCTACAAGGCCTTCCGCATGCAGGAGGACGCGCTGGACCGGATGTTCATCGCACTGGCGGCGGAAAGCGCGGATGGCTCGGTGCGCGCGGCCACGGTGGGCGATGGCGGCCAGTTCAACCGCTATTTCGCCGGCGGCTATTACGAGCGCGACGGCGCTTTCGACGCCCCCCCCGTCAACAGCGCCACCCCCGGCTCGGGCCAGGTGTCCTATGCCGGCAGCTATGCCGCCGTCACCAACGTGGGGCTGGCCGCGGGCGGGCCGACGGATGTGACGCTGCCCATCCCCGCCGGCACCGACCCGTCTCTGACGCCGTCGCAGCCCGCGCGTGTGGCGGGCGACATCTTCCTCAATGCCAATTTCGCCGACAGTTCCGTCAACGGCTCGATCTATAACCGCGTCATCGTCGACAGCGGTTTCTCGCTTGATGACGTGATCCTGGTCGCCGCGACCATCGACGGAAACGGCACCTTTGCCGGCACGACGGAAAATCCCGCGCAGGTGGGCACCGGCACCTATGGCGGCATTTTCGGCGGCACCGATGCGGCGGCGGTCGCGGGTGTCGTCCATCTCGAGGAATTCGAGAGCACCTGGACCAACGAACAGGAACATGGCGTCTTCGTGCTGACCCAATGCGGTCTGCCCGGAAGCGCGCCGATCTGCGCAACCGTCGCCCCCTGATGGCGCGTGCGGGCGCATGCCGGGGCGGGGCGGCCCTGCGCCGGGCCGTTCTGGCGCTTGCCCTGGCGCTGGGGACGGTGCCGCTGGCCGCCGGCGCCGAGACCGCCGCACCGGTCCCCGACCGCACGCCCGACACCGTGGACACGCCCCTGCCCGTCTTGCGCATTGCCGGGCTGCGGGCGTTTCAGGCCGGCGATCTGGATCTGGCCCTCCGTATCGCCGAGGCGCTGGTCGCGGCCGCGCCGGGCGACAGTTTCGGCCATTTCCTGGCCGCGCAGATCGCCGCCCAACGCGGCGACGCGGGGCCGGCGCTGCGGGCGGCCGCGCGCGCACATGACACCGCCCGCACCCCCGTTCAGCGCCACCAGAGCGCCGAGCTGGCCGCCGCAGCCGCGCTGAAACTCGGCCGGACCGGCCGCGCCGCCCGCTGGGCCGAAACCGCCGCGGCCGCCGCCCCCGATCCCGCCCGTGCCGCGCGCGACCGCGCCATTGCCGCGCGTCTGCGCGCCGCCAGCCCCTGGCGCGGCCAGCTGAGCTTTGGCTTCACGCCCTCCTCGAACGTCAATGGCGGCGCGCGCGACCGCTTCAACGTGATCGACGGCGTGCCGGTGGTGGGGATCCTGTCGGGCGATGCGCAGGCGCTCTCGGGGGTGATCGGCGCGCTTGACGCCAGCGCGCGCTATCGGCTGGGGGCTTCGGCGCGCGCGCGCACCGATCTGCGCGGCCGGCTGTCGATCCGCGAGGTGCGCCTGTCGGATAGCGCGCGCGCCCAGGCGCCGGGCGCGCGGGGCAGCGACTTTGCCTCGGCCAGCGCCGAGATCGGCCTGTCGCATCTGCGCAGCCTCGATGCGCAAACCGCGGTGACGCTCGATCTGGGGATGGGCCGCGCCTGGGAGGCCGCGCCCCTGCCCGGCCCGGTGCTGCGCTATGATCCGCGCCAGCCCAGCTATGATTTCGTCACCGCCAGCGCCGGTCTGCGGCGCAAGCTGGGCGGCGGGCTGGCCGATCTGTCGGCCGGGCTCGAACGGCGCATCGACGCGCAGAATGCGCTGGACGACGCCCATATCCGCCGGCTGGCCCTGGGCTGGACGGGCGACCTGCGGCTGGGCGGTGTTCCGCGCGGCCAGCTGGGGCTGAGCTGGTCGGTCGAGACCACCGACACCGACCGCCCCGGCTTCGATCATGTCTCGCGCCGTCTGATGGCGCGGCTGGTGCCGGTCCTGCCCGCCGGTCTGCCGCTGGGGCTGGCGCTCTCGGCGGGCACCGAGGCGCTGGATTATCGCCGCTATAACGTGGGCTTCATTCCCGTGCCCGGCGGGCGGCACGACACGATGATCTTTGCCGATGCCGAGATCTGGTCGGACCGGCTCGACATGGCGGGGTTCTCGCCGCGTCTGCGGCTGCGCAGCCTCTCGGTCAGCTCGAACGTGAGCCGCTTCGAGCGATCCGAGCTTTCCCTCGGGCTCGGTCTCAGGCACTCTTTCTGACGGCCCGCCCCCAGGGGGCAGGGTCGATCAGGGAGGAGGAGGAACGAACATGGCGTTGCGGTATCTGCATACGATGGTCCGGGTTCTGGATCTGGAAAAGTCGTTGGAATTCTGGAAAATTCTGGGGCTTCAGGAAATTCGGCGGATGGAGAACCAGGAGGGGCGCTTCACCCTCATCTTCCTGGCGCCGCCCGGCCAGAGCGAATGCCCGCTGGAGCTGACCTATAACTGGGACGGCGATCCGGGGCTGCCGTCGGACAGCCGCCATTTCGGCCATGTCGCCTATGAGGTCGACGACATCCACGCCACCTGCGCGCATCTGGCCGCCAACGGGGTGACGATCAACCGCCCCCCGCGCGACGGACGCATGGCCTTCGTGCGCAGCCCCGATAATGTCTCGGTCGAGCTGCTCCAGCGCGGCGCCGCCCTGCCCCCGGCCGAGCCCTGGGTGTCGGCCCCCAATATCGGGCATTGGTAAGGCGCGCGGGGGCAAGGCACGCGCGGATGGCCTCAGGCGCCTCAATGTTCGGTCGTGCGCTTGCCCTGCGGACGGCGCGCCGCCCAGCCGCCGCGGCGGCGCGCGGTTTCCCTGGGCGCGGACAGGGCTTCGGCCAGGATCGCGCTCATCGGGTGATCCGGCGCCGGGGTCGCATATTCGGCGATCAGCACACGCAGCGCGGTCGACATGTCGTGGCCTTCGGGCAGCGACAGCAGCCAGTCGAGAAAGATCGACCGGCATTCCCCGTCGCCCAGGCCCTCCATGCGATAGACCTCGCGGATCAGGCCCTTGGGGTCGATGTCGGCCGGAGGCGGGCTGCGCTCAGCCATGGGCGGCGTCCCGGTCCGGGCCGTCGGAGGGCGCCGCCGCCGCCGCATCCGTCGCGGGCGCCGAAATGCCCCGCGCCAGGAGCGTCTCGATCACCCCTTGCGTGCGCGCGACGGTGGCCGCCAGATGTTCGGCCAGTCCCGGCAGGTCGTCGCGCCCGGTCTCGCGCAACAGGAACGCCCGCCCGCCGTCGCCCAGCGTGTCCATGTCAAGCGCCCGGTCGGTCAGCAGCCGCCCCCCCGCCTGAAGCCGCCACAGGAAGCGATAGGCCGACAGCAGCGTCTCGGTCTCGTCCTTGTCCAGAAGCCCGGCGCGGCGCCCGGCACGGATCTGGGCCTCGACCCGGCGGGCAGGATCGCCCGTGCGCAGCGCAAAGCTCTGGGCCAGAAGCTCGATATCCTGAAGCCGTCCGGGCCCGATCTTGGCTTCCCAGGCGCCGTCGGGGGCCTTGGCGGCGAAGATCCGCGCCCGCATCCGGGCCAGCTCCTCGGCAACCTCGGCGCCCGCGCCCTTGGCCTTGAGCACCCGGCGACGGATCGTCTCGATCTCCGAGGCCAGATCGGGCGGCCCGGTCACCACCCGCGCCCGCGTCAGCGCCAGATGCTCCCAGGTCCAGGCCTCCTCCATCTGGTAGCTTTCGAAAGACGTCATCGTCACCGCCACCGGCCCCTGCCGCCCCGACGGGCGCAGCCGCATGTCGACCTCATAGAGCCGGCCCTCGGAGGTCGGCGCCGAAAGCGCGGTGACCAGGGCCTGGGTCAGGCGCGAATAATAGCTGCGCACCTGAAGCGGGCGCCGCCCTTCGGAACTTTCGGCATCGGCCGGATCGTAGATCACCAGCAGATCCAGGTCCGAGGCCGCGTTGAGCCGGCTGGCCCCAAGCGAGCCCATCGCCAGCACCGCCGCCCCGCGGCCGGGCGGGGGGCCGTGGCGGGTGGCGAAATCGGCGATCACCACGGGCCAGAGCACGGTCAGCACCGTATCTGCCAGATCGGCATATTGGGTGGCGGCTTCGGCAGCATCGGTCAGCCCGCGCAGATGGTGCACGCCGACGTGGAAATGCCATTCCTTGAGCCAGCGCCGCGCCGCATCTAGCTGGTTCTCGTAATCCTCGGCCGCCTCGAGCGCGGCGCGCAGCCCCTCGACCAGAGCGCCGGTCCCCGGCCAGGGGGCGAAGAATTCGCCCGCCAGAACCGCATCGAAGACGGCGGCATTGCGCGACAGATGCCGCGCCAGCCCCGGCGCGGTGGCGCAGATATCGACGATCAGGTCGATCAGATGCGGGTTGGCCTCGAAGAGCGAAAAGAGCTGCACCCCGGCGGGCAGGCGCGACAGGAAGCCGTCGAACTGGCGCAGGGCCTCTTCGGGGTTGGCCGCACGCATCATCCGGCGCAGGATCTCGGGCTCGACCCGGCCGAAGATCCCCGCCGCCCGCGCCGAACGCAGCGCCGGATAGGACCGCCAGCGTTCCAGCATCTCGCAGGTCTCGGCCGACAATTCGGGCATGTCGCCATTTTCCGACGGCGCGAAGAAGCCCCCGGTCAGCGTCTCGACCCGCTCGAGCCGGTCGCGCAGCCGTGCCGACCAGGCCGCCACATCGCCCTCGCCCATCAGGTTGACCACCCGCGCCAGCCCCTCCTGCGAGGTCGGCAGCGCATGGGTCTGGGCATCATTGACCATCTGGATGCGGTGTTCGATCTCGCGGTGGGCGCGGTAATGGTTGGTCAGATCGTCGGCCACCTCGGGCGGCAGCCAGCCGCGTTCGGCCAGCGCCGCCAGCGCCCCCACCGTGTCGCGCGGGCGCAGCGCCGGGTCGCGCCCCCCGGCGATCAGCTGCCGGGTCTGGGTGAAGAACTCGATCTCGCGGATGCCGCCCTGGCCCAGCTTCATGTCGTGGCCGGGCACGTTGATCGGCCCGTTCAGCCCCTTGTGGTCGCGGATGCGCAGGCGCATGTCATGGGCGTCCTGGATGGCGGCGAAATCCAGATGCCGGCGCCAGACAAACGGGGTCAGCGTCTTCAGGAACCGCTCGCCGGCCGCGATGTCGCCGGCACAGGCGCGCGCCTTGATATAGGCCGCACGTTCCCAGGTGCGGCCCTCGGCCTCGTAATAAAGTTCGGCCGCCGCCATCGACAGGCAGACCGGCGTCACCGCCGCATCGGGGCGCAGCCGCAGGTCGGTGCGGAAGACATAGCCTTCGGCGGTCAGATCCGACAGAAGCGCGGTCAGCCGGCGCACCACCTTGATCAGACTGGCGCGGGCCTCGGCCTGATCGGCGGGGTCATAGCGGGTCTCGTCGAAGAGACAGATCAGGTCGATGTCCGAGGAATAATTCAGCTCGCCCGCGCCCATCTTGCCCATGGCCAGCGCCACCAGCCCGCCCGCCGTCGCGGCATCCTCGGGGGTCTGGCCGGGCAGCTTGCCGCGGCGGATCTCGTCACCGACCAGCGCGCAAAGGCCGTGATGCACCGCCGCATCCGCCAGCCGCGTCAGCGCCCCGGTCACGCATTCAAGCGGCCACACCCCGCCCAGATCGGCCAGCGCCGCCAGAAGCGCCACGCGCCGCTTGGCCTGACGCAGCGCCGGCCCCAGATCCCCCGAGGACAGATCCGCCAGCCCCGACAGTGCATCGTCCAGCGCGGTCTCGGGACGGCCCGCCAGCGCCGGGCCGATCCAGTCGGCCTCGCGCGCGATCAGCCCGGCCAGATAGGGGCTCGAGCCCGCCGTTCCCGCGATCAGATCGCGCAGCGGGCGGGACAGTTCCGGGAAACGGGCCGCGGCCTCGGACCCGCGGTCGGGTTCGAAGGGCACGGGGCAACGAAGAAGGCGCGCATCAAAGGACATGGTCACGGGAAACGAAACGACGGCGGAAACACTGGCGCAAGGTTACAGGAACGTCAATTGTCCGATTGTCCTGCGGTCCGTTCGCCGCGCCGCCCCAGACCGCGGATCTGGGGGCCTTGGCGCGGGGCGCGCGGGTCAGATTTCCTCGACCACCGCAACCCCGCGGAGCGAACGCAGCGCGCCTTTCGTCCTGGGGTTGACGGGGAAATCCTTCCCCGCGGCGATCTCGTAATCCACGCCGCGGGCGGGATCGCTGACGCACAGATGCACCGGACCGCGGGCGCGGCTGGACTTTGCCTCGCCCCCCAGACGCGCCAGCAGCGCGGCCACGGCCTCGACCGCCTCGGGGGTCTCGACATGGACGCGCAGCCCGCTGCCCCCGGCATCGGCGGTGGCGCTCTCGATGGGCTGGGCGGCGCGGCACAGAAGCTTGAGCGTCTCGCCCTCGAGATTGGCCTCGACCGTCAGCACCACCGCCGCCCCCGGTTCAAGGTATTGACGGTTGGCCTCAAGCGTCTCGGAAAAGACCGTCACCTCGTAAAGGCCGGTCGGGTCGGACAATTGCACGAAGGCAAAGCGGTTGCCGCGGGTGGACTTGCGCTCCTGGCGGGCCGAGACGGTGCCGGCCAGCCGCGCCACCATCGGCCCGGCCTCGGCCGCGGCCTGGACCTCGGCCACCGTCATCACCTTCTTGCGCCGCAGCGCGGGCATGTAATCGTCAAGCGGGTGGCCCGAGAGATAGAAGCCGATCGCCTTGTGTTCCTCGGCCAGCCGTTCCGAGGGCAGCCAGTCGTCGCAATCGGCCAGCCGCGGCGGCGGCAGATCGCCCCCCGCCTCGCCGAACAGCGACACCTGCGCCGAGGTCCGCGCCTCGATCACCGCGGCGGAATAGAGCACCAGCGCCTCGAGGCTGTCGAAGACCCGGCGGCGGTTGGGGTCCAGCCGGTCGAAGGCGCCCGCGCGCGCCAGCATCTCGAGCGGGCGCTTGCCCACCCGCTTGAGATCGACGCGCGCGGCGAAATCGAACAGGTCGCGGAAGGGCGTGTCCCCGCGCGCGGTCACGATCAGGTTCATCGCCTCGACACCCACGTTCTTGAGCGCGCCCAGCGCATAGACGACCTTGCCGTCGCGCACGGTGAACTTGGCCAGCGAGGCATTGACGCAGGGCGCCACCGTCTCGATGCCCAGCCGGTCGACCTCGCGCTTGTAGACGGCCAGCTTGTCGGTCAGATGGATATCGCAGTTCATCACCGCGGCCATGAATTCGACCGGGTGATTGGCCTTCAGCCAGCCGGTCTGATAGCTGACCACCGCATAGGCCGCGGCGTGGGACTTGTTGAAGCCGTAGTTGGCGAATTTCTCCAGCAGGTCAAAGACTTCGCCCGCCTTCTTGGCGTCGATCCCGTGCGTGGCCTTGGCGCCCTCGATGAATTTGGGGCGTTCCTTGGCCATCTCCTCGGCGATCTTCTTGCCCATGGCCCGGCGCAGAAGGTCGGCGCCGCCCAGGCTGTAGCCCGCCATCACCTGCGCGATCTGCATCACCTGTTCCTGATAGACGATGATGCCCTGGGTCTCGGCCAGGATCGGGTCGATGGTGGGATGCAGGCTCTCGAGCGGCTTGAGCCCGTGCTTGACCTCGCAATAGGTGGGGATGTTCTCCATCGGGCCGGGCCGATAGAGCGCCACCAGCGCCACGATATCCTCGATGCAGGTGGGTTTCATGCGCCGCAGCGCGTCCATCATGCCAGAGCTTTCCACCTGGAACACGGCCACGGTGCGGGCATTGGCGTAAAGCTCGTAGGTGGCCGGATCGTCGAGCGGGATCGCCGACATGTCCACCTCGATCCCGCGCAGCTTCAGAAGATCGACCGCGTTCTGGATCACGGTCAGCGTCTTCAGCCCCAGAAAGTCGAACTTGACCAGACCCGCCTGTTCCACCCATTTCATGTTGAACTGCGTGGCCGGCATGTCCGAACGCGGATCGCGGTAAAGCGGCACCAATTCGTCCAGCGGCCGGTCCCCGATCACCACGCCCGCGGCATGGGTCGAGGCATTGCGCAAGAGCCCCTCGATCTTCTGGGCATAGGTCAGGAGCCGGTCCACCACCTCCTCGGCGCGGGCAGCCTCGCGCAGGCGGGGTTCGTCGGCCAGCGCCTTGCCGATCGAGACGGGCTTGACCCCCTCGACCGGGATCATCTTCGACAGCCGGTCCACCTGGCCATAGGGCAGCTGCAACACCCGCCCCACATCGCGCACCGCCGCCTTGGACAGAAGCGCGCCGAAGGTGATGATCTGGCCCACCTTCTCGCGGCCGTATTTCTCCTGGACGTAGCGGATCACCTCCTCGCGGCGGTCCATGCAGAAGTCGATGTCGAAGTCGGGCATCGACACCCGCTCGGGGTTCAGGAAGCGTTCGAACAGCAGCGAATAGCGCAGCGGGTCCAGATCGGTGATGGTCAGCGCATAGGCCACCAGCGAGCCCGCCCCCGACCCCCGACCCGGCCCCACCGGGATGTCATGTTCCTTGGCCCATTTGATGAAATCCGACACGATCAGGAAATAGCCGGGAAAGCCCATCTGCTCGATGATGCCCAGCTCGAATTTCAGCCGGTCCTCATAGGCTTCGACGGGCGCGGCATGGGGTATGACCTCAAGACGCCGGCGCAGCCCCTCCCAGGCCTGGCGGCGCAATTCCTCGACCTCGTCATCGGCGAAACGCGGCAGGATCGGCTTGCGCTTGTAGGCGGCAAAGGCGCAGCGGCGCGCGATCTCGACGGTGTTTTCCAGCGCTTCGGGCAGATCGGCAAAGAGCGCGGCCATCTCGGCCTCGGACTTCAGATAATGTTGCGGCGTCAGGCGCCGGCGCGGCTGGGGCTGATCGACATAGGTGCCGTCGGCAATGCACAACAGCGCGTCATGCGCCTCGTAGAGATCGGCATCGGGGAAATGCACGTCATTGGTGGCCACCAGCGGCAGGCCCATGTCATAGGCCATCTCGACAAGGCCGCGTTCGGTGGCGCGCTCGGCCTCGGTGCATTGACCGCCCTCGCCGGGATGGCGCTGCAATTCGACATAGAGCCGGTCGGGGTAGATCGCGGCCAGCCGCGCGGCCAGGTCGCGGGCGCGCGGCGCATGACCTTGCGCGATCAGCCGCCCCAGCGGCCCGTCGGGCCCGCCGGTCAGGCAGATCAGCCCCTCGGAATGGGCCTCCAGCTCCTCGAGCGTCACCTGAACCTCGGTCTCGGTCTCCTTGAGATAGAGACACGAGTTGAGCTTCATCAGGTTCATGTAGCCGGCTTCGGATTGCGCCAGAAGCACCAGCGCCGCCGGCGGCCGGGGTTTTTCGCCCAAGGGTGCCGGGTCATAGCCCACCGAGATCTGGCACCCCAGGATCGGCTGGATCCCCGCGCCCTGCGCCAGCACCGAAAATTCCAGCGCGGCGAACATCGCATTGGTGTCGGTGACGGCCACCGCGGGGATGTCGTTGGCCTCGCAATGCTTGATCAGCTTCTTGACCGGCATCGCCCCTTCCAGAAGCGAATATTCGGTGTGCAGGCGCAGGTGGATGAATCGCGGCTCGGTCATGGCGGCACATTAGCGCGCCGCCAGATGCCGCGAAAGCGGGCAGTTGCGCGACGGGCGGGCAGGCATGGGCGGGAAATCCCTTGCGTGCCTCTGAACTTCGGGGTTTTGCTGGGCCGTCGAGGGGAAGAAGAATGCTGATCGAATTCTGGCTGAACGGCACGCGGCAGAGCCTGCGCGGCGCCGATCCGCGCCGTCCGCTGCTGGACTGGCTGCGCGAGGAGGCGGGGCTCAAGGGCACCAAGGAGGGCTGCGCCGAGGGCGATTGCGGCGCCTGCACGGTGATCGTGCAGGATGCGGGCGGGCTGCGCGCACTCAATGCCTGCGTGAGCATGCTGGGCCAGATCGCCGGCAAGGCCGTCACCACGATCGAGGGCCTGGGCCCCGATCATCCGGTCGCCCGCGCGATGGTCGCGCATCACGGCGCGCAATGTGGCTTCTGCACGCCGGGCTTCGTGATGGCGCTGGCCGCGGCCCATGCGCAAGGCGCGCTGCCCCCGCCGCATGTCCCCGGCGCGCCCGCCGCGCAGCGCGACCCCGATCCCGCCCCCGGCGATCCGGCCCTGACCGAGGCCCTGGGCGGCAATCTCTGCCGTTGCACGGGCTATGCGCCGATCCTGCGCGCGGCCCGCGCCGCGGCGGCGGCGCCTGTGCCCGAGGGGCTCTTTGCCCCGCCCGCGCCCCTGCCCCCGCCCGAGACGACCCCCGAGGCCGATTTCTGCCGACCCCGCAGTCTGGACGATCTGCTGCGCTGGCGCGCGGCGCATCCGGGCGGCACGCTGGTCGGCGGCGGCACCGATGTCGGGCTGTGGCAATCCAAGCGGCTGATGGATCTGGGCCCGGTGGCCTTTGTCGCCGATATCCCCGCGCTGACCCGGATCGAGCCCGCGGGCGACCGCATCACCCTGGGCGCAGGCGTCACCATCGCGGCCATGCGCGCGGCGCTTTCGGCGGGCCATCCCGGCCTTGTGCCCTATCTCGGCCGCTTTGCCTCGGCCCAGATCCGGGCGGCGGCGACGCTGGGGGGGAACCTGGCCAGCGGCTCGCCCATTGCCGATACCGCGCCGCCGCTGCTGGCGCTGGGGGCCGAGATCACGCTGGCCTCATTGCGTGCGGGCGAACGGCGGATGGCGCTGGCCGAGTTCCTGACCGGCTATCGCCAGACCGCGCTGGCCCCCGACGAGGTCATCACCGCGATCACCCTGCCCGCGGCGTCCGATCTGCGCGCCTGGAAGCTGGCCAAGCGGCGCGATCAGGATATCTCGACCGTCTCGGCGGCCTTCGTGATCGACGCGCGGGGCGGGGTCATCACCGCCGCGCGGGCGGCCTTCGGCGGCATGGGCCCGGTCGCGGCGCGCGCGCCCGCGCTCGAGGCCGCGCTGATCGGCGCGCCCCTGACGGCCGATGCGCTGGCCGAGGCGGCGCAGGCGCTGGCGCAGGATTTCACGCCGCTTTCGGATCACCGCGCCAGTGCCGCCTATCGGATGCGCGCGGCCCGAGGTTTGGTCGTGCGGCTGGCCCCGGCCTTGAGCGGCGCGCCCCATGCGATTGGCGATATCGGACCGGAGGGCGCGCCATGAGCATCGGCAAGCCCCTGCCCCATGACGCAGCCCAGCTGTCGGTGACGGGGCGCGCGCGCTATCTCGATGACCTGCCCTGCCCGGCGGGCACGCTGCACCTGGCCTTTGGCTTGTCCGATGTGGCGCATGGCCGGATCACCGGCATGGACCTTGCGGCGGTGCGCGCGGCCCCCGATGTCGTGGCCGTCCTGACCGCGGCCGACATTCCGGGGCACAACGATGTCTCGCCCAACCCGCTGCCC
This sequence comes from Phaeovulum vinaykumarii, assembly GCF_900156695.1. Lineage (GTDB taxonomy): Bacteria > Pseudomonadota > Alphaproteobacteria > Rhodobacterales > Rhodobacteraceae > Bieblia_A > Bieblia_A vinaykumarii. The sequence continues at coordinate 17,488 of NZ_FTOM01000003.1, read as the reverse complement.
GAGCCGCTTCTGGCCGAAGCCGAGGTCCATTTCGCCGGTCAGGCGCTGTTTCTGGTGGTCGCGCGCTCGCATATGGCGGCGCGGCGGGCGGCGCGTCTGGGCCGGGTCGAGATCACGCCGCTTCCGGCCATCGTGACGCTGGATCAGGCGCTGGCGGCGGGAAGCCATTTCGAGGGCGGCCCCATCGTCTGGCAGAGCGCGCCCCCTGATTTCACCGGGCTCGAGATCCTCGAGGGCCGGATCGAGGTCGGCGGGCAGGAGCATTTCTACCTCGAGGGGCAGGCCGCGCTGGCCCTGCCCGACGAGGACGGGATGACGGTGCAGTCCTCGACCCAGCATCCGACCGAGGTCCAGCACAAGGTGGCCGACGCGCTGGGCTGGCCGCTGGCGCGGGTGCGGGTCGAGGTCGGGCGCATGGGCGGGGCCTTCGGCGGCAAGGAAAGCCAGGCCAACGGCCCGGCGGTGGCGGCGGCGCTGGCCGCGCATCTGACCGGGCGGCCCTGCAAGATCCGGCTCGACCGCGACGACGACATGCGCATGACCGGCAAGCGCCACGAGATCCGCATCGACTATCGCGCGGGGCTTGATGCGAGCGGGCGCATCCGGGCGCTCGATCTGCGCCACATGTTGCGCTGCGGCTGGTCGGCCGATCTGTCGGCGCCGGTGGCCGACCGGGCGATGCTGCATGCCGCCAATGCCTATGACATTCCCGCGCTGCGCATCGAAAGCCACCGGCTGCGCACGAACACCCAATCGGCCACCGCCTTTCGCGGCTTTGGCGGCCCGCAGGGGATGATGGGGATCGAGCGCGTGCTGGCCCATGTCGCGCATCGGACCGGGCGCGAGCCCCTGGCGCTGCGGCGCGCGCATCTGCTGGCGGCGGGCCAGGCCACCCATTACGGGCAGGAGCTGGACGAAGCCCCCCTGCCCGCGATCCTCGATGCGCTTGAGGCGCGCGCCGATTATGCCGCCCGCCGCGCCGCCATCGCCCGCTGGAACGCGGAAAACCCGATCCTCAAGCGCGGGCTGGCGATCAGCCCGGTGATGTTCGGCATCTCGTTCACGCTGACGCATCTCAATCAGGCGGGCGCGCTGGTCAACGTCTATACCGACGGGACGGTCGCGCTTTCGCATGGCGGGACCGAGATGGGACAGGGTCTGAACCGCAAGATCGCCCAGATCGCGGCGACGGCCTTCGGGATCGCACCCGAGGCGGTGCGGATCACGCCCACCGACACCGCCAAGGTGCCCAACACCTCGGCCACGGCGGCCTCGTCGGGGACCGATCTCAACGGCGCGGCGGTGGCGGCGGCCTGCGCCCGGATCCGCGCGCGGCTGGCGGCGATGCTGGCCGCGAAGTGGGGCTGCGCGCCCGAGGAGATCGCCTTCGAGGACGGCAAGGTCCGCGCGGACACCCACGCGATGCCCTTCGCCGCCGCGGCAAAGGCCGCCTGGGAGGCGCGGATCTCGCTGTCGGCCACGGGTTTTCATGCCACGCCGGGGCTCGACTGGAACCGCAAGACCGGGCGCGGCCGCCCGTTTCACTATTTCGTCTGCGGCGCGGCCGCGACCGAGGTCGTTCTGGACATTCTGACCGGCGAGGCGCGGGTTCTGGCCGCCCATATCGTGCATGACGCCGGGGCCTCGCTCAATCCCGCGCTTGACCGCGGGCAGATCGAGGGCGGCTATGTCCAGGGTCTGGGCTGGCTGACCTGCGAGGAACTGGTCTGGGACGCGGCGGGCCAGCTGCGCACGCATTCGCCCTCGACCTACAAGATCCCGGCGGTGTCGGACATGCCGGGGGTGCTGGATGTCGCGCTCTGGCCGGGCGGTGCGGGGGCGCCCGCGATCCACCGCGCCCGCGCCGTGGGCGAGCCGCCCTTCATGCTGGCGATCTCGGCGCATCTGGCGCTTCTCGACGCCTGCGCCGCCTGCGGGCCGCATTGGCCCGACCTTCAGGCGCCGGCCACGCCCGAGGCGCTTCTGGCGGCGGTGGCGCGCGCCCGTGGGGAGGGGGACGCATGAGCTGGGATCCCGCGCGCCTGGCGGAGCTGGCCCGCGCCCGCGGCCCCTTCGTGCGCGTTCTGGTGGCCGGCACCCGCGGCTCGTCCCCGCGCGAGGCGGGCGCCGAGATGTGCGTCTGGGCCGACAGTTTCACCGGCACGATCGGCGGTGGCGCGCTGGAATGGCTGGCCTTGCAGGAGGCGCGCGCGGGGCTGGCCGAGGGCACGCTGGCGCCGGGGCTGCGGCGCGCGCAACGCGTCACGCTGGGCCCCGAGCTGGGGCAATGCTGCGCAGGCGTGGTCGAGCTGGTGCTCGAGGGCATCGGCCCCGATCTCGACACAGCCGGCGAACCGGGCTGGCGGCTCTGCCCCATCGACACGACCGCGCCGCCCCCCGACAGCCTGCGCCGCGCGCAGGCGGCCCCCCCGCGGCCCGCGCCGCCGCGGCTGGTATCGGGCTGGCTGATCGAATCCGCGCTTAGCCCCGCGCGCCCGGTCTGGATCTGGGGCGCGGGCCATGTCGGGCGCGCCCTGGCCGAGGTGCTGGCCCCGCTGCCCGATTTCGCGCTGATCTGGGCCGATGTGGACGCCTCGCGCTTTCCGCCCGCGCCGCCCGCAGGCGTTCGGATCGAGGCCACGCCCGATCTGGTGGCACTGGCTGCGACCGTGCCGGCCGACGCCCATCACCTGATCGTCACCCATTCGCATATGCTCGACCTTGAATTGTGCCACGTTCTGCTGGGGCGCGGCGCGGGGCGGATCGGGCTGATCGGCTCGGTCCAGAAACAGGCGCGTTTCGCCGCCCGGCTGCGCGATCTGGGGCATGGGCCGGGTGCGCTGGCCGCGATCACCTGCCCGATCGGGGATCCCGCCCTGGGCAAGCATCCGCAGGCCATTGCCCTTGGGGTGGCCTGCGCGTTAGTGAAACATGACCGTGCGGCGGCGCCTTGCGCTGCGGCCGGCCCGTCCGCCGAACCCGCATCCGACCCTCAAGCCGAGAGCCTGCCATGAGCCGCGCCGTTCCCCCGCTTCTGCGCCTGTCGGGGCTGAGCAAGTCCTATCCCGGCGTGCGCGCCAATGACGACATCTCCTTTGATATCGCGCCGGGCGAGGTGCATGCGCTTCTGGGCGAGAACGGCGCCGGCAAGTCGACGCTGGTCAAGATGATCTATGGCCTCGTGGCGCCCGATGCGGGCCGGATGGAGCTGTCGGGCGCCCCCTTCGCCCCGCCCGAACCGCGGGCTGCGCGCGCCGCCGGCGTCGGCATGGTGTTTCAGCATTTCTCGCTGTTCGAGGCGCTGAACGTGGCCGAGAACGTGGCGCTGGGGATGGATGACGCGCCGCCCATGCGCCAGCTTGCGCGCGCCATCCGCGAGGTGTCGGAAACCTATGGCCTGCCGCTCGACCCCAACCGGACCGTGGGCGATCTGTCGGCCGGCGAGCGCCAGCGGGTCGAGATCATCCGTTGCCTTCTGGCCGGGCCGCGGCTTCTGATCATGGACGAGCCGACCAGCGTGCTGACCCCGCAGGAGGTCAACATCCTGTTCAAGACGCTGCGCCAGCTGTCGGCCGAGGGGACCGCGATCCTCTATATCTCGCACAAGCTCGAGGAAATCCGCAGCCTGTGCGACACCGCCACGATCCTGCGCGGCGGCAAGGTGGTGGGCACGACCGACCCGCGCGCGCGCACCGCCCGCGAACTGGCCGAGATGATGGTGGGCGCGGAACTGCGCAGCCCCGCGCGCCCCGCCACGGCGCCGGGGCCGGCGCTTCTGGAGGCGCGCGCGCTGTCGCTGGCGCCCGGCACGGCCTTCGGGCCCGCGCTCAAGGGCGTGGGCTTCACGCTGCATGAAGGCGAGGTGCTGGGGATCGGCGGCGTGGCCGGCAACGGCCAGGAGGAACTTCTAGCGACGCTGTCGGGCGAGCGGCCTTCGGGGCCCGGCACGCTCTGGCTCGGGGGGCAGGATATCTCGGGGCTGGGGCCGAACGAACGGCGCGCGCTGGGGATCCTGGGCGCGCCCGAGGAACGTCTGGGCCATGCCGCCGCCCCCGACCTGAGCCTGACCGAAAACGCCCTTCTGACCGGGACCGTGCGCCGCCCGCTGGTCCGCCGCGGCTTCATCGACCGCCGGGCCGCGCGCGCCTTCGCCGAGGAGGTGATCCGCGATTTCGACGTGCGCACCCCCGGCCCCGAGGTCGCCGCGCGCGCGCTCTCGGGCGGCAACTTGCAGAAATTCGTGATCGGCCGCGAGGTCTTGCAGGCCCCGCGCGTGCTGGTCGTCAACCAACCCACCTGGGGCGTGGATGCCGCCGCCGCCGCCGCCATCCGCCAGGCGCTTCTGGACCTGACCGGACAGGGCGCGGGGGTGATCGTCATCTCGCAGGATCTCGAGGAACTGATGGAGATCGCGGACCGGTTCTGCGCGCTCAACGACGGGCGGCTGAGCGCGCCGCGCCCGATGGCGGGGCTGACGCTCGACGAGATCGGCCTGATGCTGGGCGGCGCGCATGGGATGCACCCGCCCGACGCGGGCCCGGATACGGGTCGAGACACGGGCCCCGACGCGGGCCCGCACGGGCTGGGCGCGGCCAGCCGCGGCGCGAGGTAAGCGCGCCCATGCCTCTGACTGCCCCCCGTTTTCCCCTTTCCCGAACAGCCAAGGGATTTGACGCATGATCCATCTGGAGCGGCGCCGCGCGGCCTCGCGGTTCTGGACATTGGCGGTGCCGGTCGTTGCGGTCCTGGCCACCATGCTGGCCGGCGCGGGCCTTTTCGCGGCGCTGGGAAAACCCCCGGCCGAGGCCCTGCGGATGATCTTCTGGGATCCGCTCCTCGGGCCCAATGCGGAGTATTTCCGCGGCCAGCTTCTGGTGAAGGCGGGGCCCCTGATCCTGATCGCCTGCGGTCTGGCGGTGGGCTTTCGCGCCGGGATCTGGAACATCGGCGCCGAGGGCCAGTATATCGTCGGCGCGCTGTCGGGGGCGGCGGTGGCGCTGGCGCTCTGGCCGGCCGAGTCGCCGCTGATCTTTCCGACGATGGTCCTTGCCGGCGCGCTGGGGGGCTGGGCCTGGGCGATGATCCCGGCGTTTCTCAAGACCCGGTTCGGCACCTCCGAGATCCTGGTGTCGCTGATGCTGGTCTATGTGGCGCAGAACCTGCTGGCCTACATGGCCTTCGGGCCGATGAAGAACCCGCAGGGCTTCGGCTTTCCCGGCTCGCGCAATCTCCAGCAATATCCGTCGGCGCATAACGCCGAGCTGATCGCGGGGTCGGGGCTGCATTGGGGCGTGGTGGCGGCCCTGCTGGCGGTGATCGGCACGCATCTGCTGATGAGCCGGCATCTGCTGGGCTTTCGCATCCGCGTCGCGGGCGAAGCCCCGCGCGCGGCCCGTTTCGCCGGGGTCAGCCCGGCGCGGCTGATCCGGTTCTGCCTGGGGCTGTCGGGGGCGCTGGCGGGCGTTGCGGGCATGTTCGAGGTGGCCGGCCCCTCGGGCCAGATCACCGACAGCTTCAACGCCAATTACGGCTTCACCGCGATCATCGTGGCCTTCCTGGGGCGGCTGAACCCCTGGGGGATCCTGGCGGCGGGCCTGCTGATGGCGCTGACCTATATCGGGGGGGATCTGGCGCAGCTGATGCTGGGGCTGCCGGCGGCTGCAATCCAGGCATTCCAGGGGATGCTGCTTTTCTTCCTTCTCGCCTTCGATCTTCTGACGCAATATCGCATTCGCTGGAAAGGAGCGCGGACATGACCCTGGGCGGGATTGACCTCATCGCGCTGACGGCCACGCTGATGGTCAGCTCGACGCCAGTTCTGCTGGCGGCGCTGGGCGAGCTGGTGGTCGAGAAATCGGGCGTGCTGAACCTGGGCGTCGAGGGGATGATGATCATGGGCGCGATCGGGGGCTTTGCCGCCGCGGTCATGACCGGATCGCCCGCGGTGGGCTTTGCCGCGGGGGCCCTTGCGGGCATGGGCATGGCGCTTCTCTTCGGGGTCATCACCCAGATCCTGCTGGCCAATCAGGTGGCCACGGGGCTGGCGCTGACGCTGTTCGGGCTGGGGCTCTCGGCGCTTTTCGGCAAGGGCTTCGAGGGCATCCGCCCGCCCCAGACCGCGCGCATCGACTTCGGCGGGCTGGCCGATCTGCCGGTGCTGGGGCCGATCCTGTTCTCGCATGACTGGGTGGTCTATTTCTCGCTGTTCGCGGTGGGGGCGGTGGGGCTGTTCCTGTCGCGCAGCCGCGCCGGCCTGATCCTGCGCGCGGTCGGCGAGAACCACGACGCCGCCCATGCGCTGGGCTACCGCGTCGTGGCGGTGCGGCTGGCGGCGCTGGCCTTCGGGGGGGCGATGGCGGGCCTCGGGGGGGCGTATCTGTCGCTCGTGCGGGTGCCGCAATGGACCGAGGGCATGACCGCGGGCGCGGGCTGGATCGCGCTGGCGATCGTGGTCTTTGCCGGCTGGCGGGCCGGCGGCGTCCTGCTGGGCGCCTATCTCTTCGGCGGCGTCACCGCGTTGCAACTGCGCCTTCAGGCGGCCGAATATGCCATTCCTGTCCAGCTTCTGTCGATGGCGCCCTATCTCATCACCATCATCGTCCTGGTGGCGATCTCGGCGCTTCATGCGCGCGGGCGCCAGGCTGCGCCCGCAGCACTGGGGCGCAGCTTCCATGCGTCGCGGTAAGGGCCGCGGCGCCGTTCCACAGTGCCCGGCACAGGGTGCATCACCAACGGGGGAACCCATGAAACGCAGAACCTTCCTTTCGACCACCGCCGCGCTGGGCGCGCTCAGCCTCGGGCTGCCGGGTCTGGCCCAGGCCCAGGAGCCGCTCAAGGTCGGCTTCATCTATGTGGGCCCGGTGGGCGACATGGGCTGGTCCTATCAGCACGAACAGGGCCGCCAGGCGATCGAGGCCGAATTCGGCGACCGCGTGCAGACCACCTACATGGAATCCGTGCCCGAAGGCCCCGACGCCGAACGCGCGCTGACCCAGCTGGCGCTGGCCGGCAATTCGCTGATCTTTGCCACCTCGTTTGGCTACATGGACGCGGTGATGAATGTCGCCGCCAAGTTCCCGAACGTGAAGTTCGAGCATGCCACCGGCTACAAGCGCGCCGAGAACGTGGCCACCTATGATGCCCGCTTCTACGAGGGGCGCGCCATTCAGGGCACCATCGCCGGGCGCATGACCAAGACCAACAAGATCGGCTATATCGGCTCGTTCCCGATCCCCGAGGTGGTGCAGGGCATCAACGCGGCCTTCATCCACGCCCGCAAGGTCAATCCGGCGGTCGAGATGAAGGTGGTCTGGGCCTATACCTGGTTCGACCCCGCCAAGGAGGCCGACGCCGCCGCCGCCCTGATCGCCGAGGGCTGCGATGTGGTCATGCAGCACACCGACTCGACCGCGCCCCAGGCCAAGGCCCAGGAGGCCGGCAACGTCATCACCTTCGGCCAGGCCTCTGACATGTCGGCCTTTGCGCCGATGCCGCGCGTGGGCTCGACCATCGACGACTGGGCGCCCTATTACATCGAGCGCGTGGGCAAGATGCTGGACGGCACCTGGACCTCGGACGCGACCTGGGGCGGCATCGGCTCCGGCATGGTGGGGATCGGCGAGATCACCTCGGCCGTGCCCGCCGAGGTCAAGGCCGAAGCGCTGGCCATGGCGGACGCCATCGGCAAGGGCGAATACCACCCCTTCACCGGCCCGCTGAACAAGCAGGACGGCACCCCCTGGCTGGCCGCGGGCGAAACCCCCGACGACGGCCAGCTCGCCGGGCTCGACTTCTATGTCGAGGGCATCACCGCCGAACTGCCGAAATGATGCGGACCGGGGCCGTCCGTGACGGGCATCCGTGATGGGCGGCCCCACCGTCAAACCGCCTGCCAATCCCCCTGGCGATCCCCCCGGACCGTCAGGGGCCACGACCCCGAAAGGAGGGCCATATGCTGACCGTCAAGGAATTGCTCGAGACCGCCAATGCGATGGTGCCGCATGTCAGCGTCGAGGAAGCCAAAACGCTGATGGCCGAGGGCGCGCTGGTGCTCGACGTGCGCGACGCCCCCGAGATCGCCCATAGCGGCAAGGTCGAGGGCGCCCACCACATCTCGCGCGGTATGCTGGAATTCCGCGCCGACCCGGACTGCCAGTTCCACGACCCCGAATTGCGCCGTGACCGCCCCGTGATCGTCTATTGCGCCTCGGGCGGGCGTTCGGCGCTGGCGGGCAAGCTGCTCAAGGACATGGGCTATCAGGAGGTCTACAACCTCGGCGGCTTTGCCGGCTGGGTCGAAGCCGGCGGGGCGGTGCGCCGCTCGCTCGATCCGGGGATGTAACGTCCCCGCCCCCCTCCCGCGCCACAGGGTGCGGAACCACGCAAGATCCGGGAACGCGCGCCGTCCAAGTGGGGGCGCGCGTTTTCCCTTGCAGGCGGCTATTCGGCCACGCGTTCGATCCCCGTCGGACGGGCGCCGGCCGCGACAACGCGATCGCGTCCGCGCGCCTTGGCGATATAGAGCGCGGCATCGGCACGGGCGAGAAACTCCACCGCCGTCTCGGGGCTCTGATAGACCGCACAGCCCAGCGACGCCGTCAGCCGCCCCGAATGCCCGCTCCAGGGCTCGAGCCGCATCTCCGCCACCGCCCGGCGCATCCGCTCGGCCAGCTCGATCGCGGCCTGACGGTCGGTGTCGGGCAAAAGCAGCGCGAATTCCTCGCCGCCGATGCGCGCCAGCTGGTCGGCGTGCCGGATGCGATCGGACAGCACCGCGCCCGTCCGGCGCAGCACCAGATCGCCGCAGGCATGCCCGCCGGTGTCATTGACCAGCTTGAAATGATCCAGATCGACGATGATCAGCGCCAACGGCATGGCCTCGCGCCGGGCGCGTTCCACCAGCGTCAGCAGGTCGCGTTCGAAACGGTGCCGGTTCAGAAGCCCGGTCAGCGCATCATGCGAGGCCATGTGCCGGGCCTCGCGCTCGCGCCGCCGCCGCGCGCGGTCCTCGCGCTCGCTCCAGAGCGCGCTGACCGACACCAGCAGCACGACAAAGATCCCCAGCGCCACGATCGCCAGGGCAAAGGGCTCGGCCAGCGCGCGATCCTCGACCTGGGCGATCATCCAATAGCCCACCGCCAGCGGCACCAGCAGCCCGATCAGGATCTGGCGCCGCACGATCCGGCCCGGCGCCTCGTCGCCCAGGATGACCCGCAGCGCGCCGCGATTGGCCCCCATCGCCAGACAGGCGCTGATCAGAAGCGCACAGAGCACCGTGGTCTGAGCCGACATCTCGCCGTAGAAATGCCCCATGCCATAGAGCGTGCCGGCAAAGGACAGGACCGGCGGCACCCCCGCCACCAGCGCCAGCGTTTGCGAGATGCCGGGCCGGCGCAGCGCGCGCGCGCCGACGGCCAGGCTCAGCACCGCCAGCGTCAGCGCGGCATTGCGGGTCATGTCATGGCTCGGAGCGGGCACACGATCGGGCAAGACGCGGTCCTGCACGACATGATCGAGCACGTCCGGCGCGACCTGCGCCAGAAGCGGGTCCGACCCCAGCACGAGACGCGTCAGACACAGCGCCAAGGCCATCACCGCCAGCGCCAGCTTGACGCCACGCCGGGCCGGCGATTGCCGGCGCGGCCCGTCCAGCATCAGCGAAAGCCCCAGCATCAGGGCCGACAGAAGCGTGACGGGATGGCTGGTGGTCTGGACCGGAAGCAGCTGATGCAGGGCCTCGCGGTCGAGGACATAGCCGCCCAGCCCGACCAGGCACAAGCCGGTGGCCAGGGCCGCAAGCCACGGACCGGCGCGCATCGCCCAGGTGATGGTGGATTTCATTACGTGTGGGCCATACTCGCAAGCGCTCCTCTGGAATTAGATTACGCTTATCTAAGGGATGCGGCAATGCGCCTGGCTGAGACCAAGGCGCGCAGTAAGATACGCCCCATTTCCCTATTTTTTCGTATGCGTGGCCATTTCTCTTGACGCGACCGCATGTCACATTCAATCATGCGCATATAAGGGGGCGAGCGCCCCGGAGGAGGGAGAATCGACATGACCCATTTCGTCGTTCTGGGGGCGGGGCTTGGCGGGGCCATCATGGCCTATGAGCTGCGCGACGCCGTGCGGCCGGAAGACAAGGTGACGGTGATCACCAAGGATCCGAAATACCACTTTGTCCCGTCCAACCCCTGGGTGGCCGTGGGCTGGCGCCAGCGCCAGGAGATCACCGCCGACCTGGGCCCGACGATGAAACGCAAGGGCATCGAATTCATCCCCGTCGCCGCGCAGAAGCTGCACCCCGACGAGAACCGGGTCGAACTGGTCGACGGCCAGTCGGTCAGCTATGATTACATCGTCATTGCCACCGGCCCCGAGCTGGCCTTCGACGAGATCGAGGGCTTCGGCCCCGACGGGCACACCCAGTCGATCTGCCACATCGACCACGCCGAACAGGCCCGCATCGCCTTCGAGCGCTTCTGCGAGAACCCCGGCCCGATCATCGTCGGCGCAGCGCAGGGTGCAAGCTGCTTCGGGCCCGCCTATGAATTCGCCTTCATTCTGGACACCGCGCTGCGCAAGGCCAAGATCCGCGATCAGGTGCCGATGACCTTTGTCACCTCGGAACCCTATGTCGGCCATCTGGGGCTTGACGGGGTGGGCGACACCAAGGGCCTGCTCGAGGGCGAGTTGCGCAACCACCATATCAAGTGGCTGACCTCCTCGCGCGTCAAGAAGGTCGAGGACGGTAAGATGGTCGTCGAGGAGATCGCCGAGGACGGCGCGGTCAAGAACACCCACGAGATGCCCTTCGGCTATGCCATGATGCTGCCGGCCTTCCGCGGCATTCCGGCGGTTTCGGGGATCGAGGGGCTGTCGAACCCGCGCGGCTTCACCATCGTCGACAAGTATCAGCGCAACCCGAAATACCAGAACGTCTTTGCCGTGGGCGTCTGCGTGGCGATCCCGCCGATCGGGCCGACGCCGGTGCCCTGCGGCGTGCCCAAGACCGGCTTCATGATCGAGTCGATGGTCACCGCCACGGCGCGCAACCTGGGCGACATCGCCCGCGGCGAGGAGCCCAGCCACATCGGCAGCTGGAACGCCGTCTGCCTGGCCGATTTCGGCGACAGCGGCATCGCCTTCGTGGCCCAGCCGCAGATCCCGCCGCGTAACGTGAACTGGTCGTCCTCGGGCAAGTGGGTCCACATGGCCAAGATCGGCTTCGAGAAATATTTCCTGCACAAGCTGCGCCAGGGCACGTCGGAAACCTTCTACGAAAAGATGGCGATGAAGGCGCTGGGGATCGACAAGCTCAAGGCTGTCAAGCGCGGCTGACCCCGGCCGGAGATCGACAATCAGGGCCCCCGGATCGGTTCCGGGGGCCCTTGCCTTGCCTCCCCACCCCCGCCCCCTCCCCCCCAGCCCCCGCGCGCGCAGGGGTCGGCCAAAGCCTGCCGGATGGCGGGCGTGCCGGGGCAATGCCACCTTTCCAAGCCCGGTCGAAGCGGCTAGGTAGACCGCCAGTGGAAAGGAACCCTTTGACATGGCAAAGACCCGTGCGCGCGTCCCGCTGATCGTCAAGGAACAGGTCGAATATGCCCTGGTCTCGGTAGCGCTTGCGCTGTTGTCGCGGCTGCCCTTCCGTTGGCGCGTGCCGGTGGCGGGCTGGCTGATGTCGCGCATTGCCGCCCCCGTTCTGGGGCTGCGCCGCCGCATCTCCGAGAACCTCGCCTTTGCCGTGCCCGACCTGCCCGCCGCCGAGCGCGCCCGCCTGCTGCGCGAGGTGCCCGACAATCTGGGCCGCATGTTCATCGAGCTGTTCTCGCCCGCCGACGTCAAGGCGATGGTGGCAAGGACGCCCCTTGACGGGCCGGGCCTGCCCGATCTTGAGGCCGCCCAGGCCGCGGGGCGCCCGATCATCGTGGTCTCGGGGCATTTCGGCAATTACGACGTGACGCGGGCGGCGCTGATCCGGCGCGGGCTCCAGATGGGCGGGCTTTACCGGCCGATGAACAACGCGCGCTTCAACGACCGCTATCTGGCCACGATCCGCCAGATCGGCGAGCCCTTGTTCCCGCGCGGCCACGAGGGTTTCGTGGGCATGATCCGGCATCTCAAGGCCGGCAAGTCCATGGCGCTGCTGGTCGATCAGCACATGGGCAGCGGCGCGCGGCTGCGCTTTTTCGGCAAGCCCGCCTTCACCGGCCTGTCCGCGGCCAGCTTGGCGCTGCGCTATGACGCGCTGTTGATCCCGATCTACGCGATCCGCCAGCCCGACGGGGTGAGCTTTCGCATCGAGGTCGAGCGTCCGATCCCGCCCAGCGACGAGGAAACCATGATGCAGGCCGTCAATGACAGCCTGGAAGCGCAGGTGCGCGCGCATATGGCGCAATGGCTCTGGACGCATCGGCGCTGGAAACGCGGCCCCGCCTCGCGCGAGGAGGCCGCCGCGGCGGAGGCGGGCGCATGAGCGACGCGGTGGCGATCCTGCCCGCGCGCGGCGGCTCGAAACGCATCCCGCGCAAGAATATCCGCCTCTTCGAGGGGCGCCCGGCGATCGGCTGGCCGATCGCGGCGGCGCGCGACAGCGGCCTGTTCGCGCGGATCGTGGTCAGCACCGATGACGCCGAGATCGCCGCGGTGGCCCGCGATCTGGGCGCCGAGACGCCCTTTTTGCGCGCGGCGCATCTGTCGGACGATCACGCCGGCACCACCGAGGTGGTGCGCGATGCCGTGGCCCGGCTGGGGCTGGCGCCGCAGGTGCCGGTCTGCTGCATCTATCCCACCGCCCTCTTCCTTGCGCCTGCGGATCTGGCGCAGGGGCGCGCGCATCTGGAGGACGGCGCGCGCTGGGTGCTCAGCGTCGGGCGCTATGCCACGCCCATCGACCGCGCCTATCGGCTGGAGGGCGGGAGCATGATCCCGCGCCAGCCCGAGATGATGCCGAAACGCTCGCAGGATCTGGAACCCGCCTTCTTCGACGCGGGCCAGTTCTACTGGGCCATGGCTGCCACCTGGGCCGATGCCACGGCCCGCATCTGGGACGGGGCCGCGGGGGTCGAGCTGCCGGCCGAGCGCGCGGTCGATATCGACACGCCCGAGGATTGGACCCGCGCCGAGATGCTGGCGCGTCTGGCCCGCCGCGCGGAGGGCTGAGCCTTGCGGCTGGTCATGCGCGTCGATGCCGGGCCGCAGATCGGGGGCGGCCATCTGATGCGCTGCCTCACGCTGGCGGGGGCGGCGCGCGAGCGCGGCCATGCGGTCCGCTTCATCGCGGCGCGGGCCGAGCTGAACCGCCATATCCACGCCGCGGGCTTCCCGCTTGATGAACTGGCCCCCCTGCCGCATGCGCCGGAGGCCTTTCCACGCCATGCGCATTGGCTGTCGCTGCCCTGGGCCGAGGACGCGCGCCGCGCGGCCGATCTGGTGGCGCAGGCGGGCGCCGATTGGCTGGTCGTCGATCACTATGGCCTGGACGCGCGCTGGGTGGCGCCGATCCGGGCCGCCTGCCCCGGCCTGCGGGTGCTGGCGCTCGATGATCTGGACGACCGCGACACCGGCGCCGACATGGTGCTGGACCCCGGCCATCTGGACCGCCGCGCCCCGCGCCGCCATCCGGTGCCGGCCACGCTGCCGGGCCCCGATTTCGCGCTTCTGCGCCCCGAATTCGCCGCCCATCGCGCCGCGGCGCTGGCCCGGCGCGGGGCGGGCGTGCGCCGCGTCCTGATCCTGCCGGGGATGATGGATGCCGCGGGGCTGGCGCCGCTGGCGCTGGACGCGCTGGCGGGCCGCGATCTGGAAGCCGAGGTGGTGATGGGGGCGAGCGCCCAGAGTGTCGCGGCCGTGCGCGCGCGGATCGCGGATCGGCCGGGCTGGAGCCTGACGCTCGATGCCACCGACATGGCGCAGCGCATGAGCACGGCCGATCTGTGCATCGGCGCGGGCGGCGGCACCTCGTGGGAGCGTTGCTGCCTGGGGCTGCCGACGCTGGCCGTGGCCGTGGCCGAGAACCAGGAGCCCGGCCTCGCGGCGCTGGCCGCGCGCGGCGCGGTCGAGCTCCTGTCGCTGGCCGAGGCGCGCGATCCGGCCCGGATGGCCAAGGCGCTTGCCCGCGCCCTTGCGCGCGCGCCCCAGATGGCGCAGGCGGCGGCCGGGCTGTGCGACGGGCGCGGCGCGGGAAGGGTTCTCGACGCGCTCGAGGGCGGCTTGCGGCCGCTCGCGCCCGAGGATTGCGCGCGCCTCTTCGAGTGGCGCAACCAGCCCCATGTGCGCGCCGCCAGCCACAACCACGACCCGCTCGACCCCGCCGTCCATGCCGCGTGGTTCGCGCGCACGCTTGCGCGCGACGATGGGCTGTGGTGCGTCTATGCCGAGGGCGGGCGCGATCTGGGTCTTGTCAGCGCGGTCGATCAGGGCGCGGGGCTCTGGCGCTGGAGCTTCTATCTGGGCGCGCCCGACGCTCCGCCCGGCGCCGGCGGGCGGATGCTGGCCGCCTTCCTGCGCCGTCTTGCCGCCGAGCCCCGGTGCCGTATCGTCGAGGGCGAGGTGCTCGAGACGAATCCCGCCTCGGTCACGCTGCACCAGCGGCTGGGTTTTGCCGAATGCCCCCCCGACACGGCGGCCGACCCCGCCGCCCCGCGCCCGCTTCCCGGTGTCCTGGTCTTTCGACGGACGCTGGCCCCCGCCGCCCAACACGGAGCCACCGATGACCCAAGCCTTTGAAATCGCGGGCCGCCCCATCGGGCCCGACCAGCCGCCCTATCTGATTGCCGAGCTGTCGGGCAACCATAACGGCGATCTGGGCCGGGCGCTGGCGCTGGTGGATGCCGCCGCCGAGACCGGGGCGGATGCGGTCAAGCTGCAAACCTATACCGCCGACACGATCACGCTGGACGTCGACCGCCCCGAGTTCCGCATCCATGGCGGGCTGTGGGACGGGCGCAGCCTGCACGATCTTTACCGCGAGGCCTCGACCCCCTGGGACTGGCACGCGGCGCTCTTTGCGCGCGCGCGCAGCCACGGGCTGGCGGTGTTTTCCTCGCCCTTCGACCCGACGGCGGTCGATTTCCTCGAGACGCTGGACGCGCCGGCCTACAAGATCGCCTCGTTCGAGCTGGTGGACACGCCCCTGATCCGCAAGACCGCGGCGACGGGCAAGCCGCTGATCATGTCGACGGGCATCGCCGATTATGCCGAGATCGAGGATGCCTGCCGCGCGGCGCGGGCGGGCGGCGCGGGGGGGCTGGCGCTTCTCCATTGCGTTTCGGCCTATCCCGCCCGCCCCGAGGAGATGCGGCTCGGCACGATCGCCACGCTGGCCGCGACCTTTGGCGTGCCGGTGGGGTTGTCCGATCACACGCTGGGCTCGGCCGTGGCGGTGGCGGCGGTCGCGCGCGGCGCCACGATCATCGAGAAACACATGACCTTGCGCCGCGCCGATGGCGGGCCTGATGCGGACTTCTCGCTCGAGCCGCAGGAGTTCCGCCAGCTTGTCTTGGACTGCCGCATGGCCCATGCCGCGCTGGGGCCCGCGCGCCCCGACCGCGCCGGGATCGGCGGCGCCAATGCGCAATTCCGCCGCTCGCTCTATGCGGTGGAAGACATCGCCGAGGGCGCGCCCTTCACCGCGCAGAACGTGCGCTCGATCCGGCCGGGGCTGGGGCTGGCGCCAAAACATCTGGACCGCGTGCTGGAGGCGCGCGCCCGCCGCGCCATCGCCCGCGGCGAGCCCCTCGACTGGTCGATGGTGGAGCGATGACGATGCGCCTTGCCGTCGTCTCGACGGCCGAGAACACCAACCGCGTGCTGGCGGCGCTGCAACGGCAGGCGGGCGACAGGGTCGAGGTCGTGCTGCATTTCGGCGGCACGAAGGACGACATCAAGGCCTCGGCGCTGAACCGGATGGACGCGCGCGCGGGCCGCATGGGCCATCTCTTTGCCGCGCAACGCTTCACCGGCGCGGCGCAGGTGCTGATGGACAGCCCCGAATTCCAGGCGTCCTTCGAGGATTTCGCCGACCAGATCCAGCGTCAGGGGGCCGGCAATGCCTATCGCAGCCACCCGCTGCGCAGCCTTCAGGATTACGCCGATTATTACCACATTCTGGCCGATGTGATCGGCCAGACCCTGATCGAACGGCAGGTCACGCATTGCCTGTTCTTCAACGTCCCGCATCTGACCTATGACACGGTGCTGTTCCAGGTCGCCCGCGCGATGGGGCTGGGCGTCACCATCGTCAGCCAGTCGCTCTTTCCCAACCGCATCTTCTCGCTGACCGACCCGGCCGATCTGGGCGATTTCCCCGCCGACCCCACGGCCGCCCCCTACCCGATCGAGCGCGGCTCGCGGCCCGATCTCTTCTACATGAAGGGCATCAAGCAGGAACGCGAGGCCGGCGGCCACCTCTCGGCCCGCGCTCTGGTCCAGCTGCTGGCCTATCTGGCGCTGAAACGGCCGGGGCTGGTGCTGCGGCCCCTCCATCTGTGGCGGCTGCTGCGCGACATGCGCCGCGTCTATGGCGGCTTGCCGAAATGGCGCGATCCCTTTGCGCGCTTCTTCCACGAGGATGCGCTGGCCTATTTCGAGCATCTCGCCGGCCTCGAGGATCAGGTGCTCGATCTCTCGGGCGAGTATGTCTATTTCCCGCTCCAGCTTCAGCCCGAGATGACGACCTCGGCGCTGGGGGGGCGGTTCCGTGATCAGGCCCATGCGATCGAAACCCTGGCCGCGATCCTGCCCGAGGGCGTGCGCATCCTGGTCAAGGAAAACCCCAAGCAGGGCGCCTTCATGCGCGGCCCGCTGTTCTTTCACCGGCTGCGGCGCATCCCGTCGGTGACCTTCCTGCCCAGCTGGGCCGACACCCACGCCCTGACCGGCAATGCGCGCTTCGTGGCCTCGATCACCGGCACCGTGGGGTGGGAGGCGATCCGCATGGGCAAGCCCGCGCTGGTCTTCGGCAAGGCGTGGTATCGCAATCTGCCGGGCGTGATCGAATGGCGCGAGGGGCTCAGCTATGCCGAGATCGCGGGGGTCGAGGTCGATCACGCGGCGCTGGAACGCGCGGTCGGCGCGCTTCTTGCGCGCAGCCATCCCGGCGTGGTCGAGCGCCATTTCGCCCGCGCGATGGCGGGCCACGACCCCGGCGCCAGCGCCGAGGAAACCGCCGCCAGCATCCTGGCCGTTCTGGAAGGCGCGCGCGCCCCGACCTTCCCGCCGCAACGCGGCTGAGCGGGCGCGCGGCTCAGAACTTCCCGATCCTGTCGCGGTTTTCGGTGATCCATCGGGCCAGGTCTTCGGGGCGCATCCAGTCGGTGTTGGTCTCGCTGGAATAGGTGAAGCCCTCGGGGACCCGGGTGCCGTCCTTGATCCGCACGGGGTCTTTCGACCAGTTGTGGATCGCCGGGATGATCTTGAAATGATCGGCATATTCGTAGGTATGCGCGGCATCCTCGGGGCCGATCATCTGCTCGTGCAGCTTCTCGCC
>NZ_FTOM01000013.1 GCF_900156695.1 Phaeovulum vinaykumarii | reverse complement strand
AATCCCAGACCAACCGGCGCGGGGTGGAGCAGCCCGGTAGCTCGTCAGGCTCATAACCTGAAGGTCGTAGGTTCAAATCCTACCCCCGCAACCAATATAATACAAGATATCAGATGGATAGAACCCGACGTAAACCGTCGGGTTTTTGGCGTTGTGCTCTACATCAACGCCACATCAACACCGCAACAGAAAAACCGCACCAGCATGCATAAGCGGGCAGGAACGGGTAATTGCAGGCGAATCTGGCTGAACGAGGCGCCTAGAATTCGACGCTAAGCCCAGAAACTCTGGTCAATGCTTGGACATCGTTTTGCGATCTCTGTGTATGCGGCGAGCCAACATTATGGAGCACTGCCTGGGTGCTCGTAACAAAAAATACTCGTGGGGAGCGAGCCCTCCGTCAGAGCCGAGACGAATTCATCCTTGGGAATCTTGGTCGCATATTTGCGCCACACGTTCGTCATTGGGGGAACACACCAAAGATGATCTTCATGAAAGTCCAGAAAAACAAGCTTAGCGCTATCTTCCCAGCGTCGAGTGATCTGAGGAACCCGCCAATTAATGGGATAGCCACCTTCGCCCTTGCGCAGTAGCTCGAGGTCCAACAGCGCCGCGATGTCGCGGATTGCCGTGTCCTGCGAGAGCTTGGCGATCAATCAAATCAGAGACATGCGTAATGTGAAGCTCATTTTAAGATGACCCTTTGACAATCCGGAACGCTCAGTATGCTGAAACTCGACACTGATCAGATGTTGCGGCCGGTTCTGGTGCAGTGACCTTGCCTTCGCCGGAGAGGAGGGTGCACATTTGTGCCCATTTCGGCGCGCGACAGCGGCGGTGGTCCTGTGTCAACGTATTCGGGCAGCGATTCCCTGCGGCTCCTTGAAACCGTGAACCAGCGAGGCGGGCCGGGGGCCGGTCGGTCGAGGCGTTGGCGCTTCCTGATCGGCGCTGTCCGGCCCGTCTCGCAAGACGGCCCTCAATAGTCCGTTTCCACATAAACCCCCGAGCAGTCGTAGGCGACGGCCGCGGCGGTGGCGCCGTTGTTGAGGTAGTTGCGCGGGCTCAGAAGTTGTGCCGACGCGGGCATGTCGGTGGTGATCGTGGCCTCGGCCGCCGTGCCGGAGACCTCTTCCACGACCCGGATCCCGACCTCGGTCCCGTTTGGCGCAGCCACGATGGTGAGGGTCAGGACGTTCGTCGTGCTTGCCACCGGAAAACCCGCGCCGGGATCGATCAAGGTCGGGGCGCCCGCGCCATCGTTGTGGACGATCTGCCAGTTGGCATGGGTGCCGCGCTCGAAGCCGATGCCCAGCGCGTTGACGACGGCCGAAAGCGTCAGGGTCGTGGACAGCGCGGCGACCGACCCGATCAGGCCGAAGAACCCCGTGCCGGTGGGTTGCAGGGTGACGAGCGAAAGCCGGTTCACATAGGTGAAGCCGCCGAGCCCATCCGCATTGCCGCGCCAGCAGACCCAGCCTGCCGAGCGTTCCTCGGCCGCAGCCCCGGCGGTGGCGGCCGACGTCATGCGCCAGCGCCGCATCGAGGTCGAGAGGTTGGTGGTGGCGAGCGTCGGCGTGGCGGCGGTGCCAACGGCGGTGCGGGGCATGCCGTTGGTGTTGATCGTCGTGCCGCTGGAAGGGGCCCATGTCGCGATGCGGTTCACCCCAAAATGCGGTTGCAGCGGGAAGAACCGCCCCGAGGGGCGCTGGACATCGAGCCATCCGGCCCCGGCGCGGTTGCGGGCATAAAGCGCAAGCTTGCCGGAAGGTGGCGGCGTGGGCACGGTATCGAGCGCGGGGAGCACGACGGGCTCTTGCATCTCGACTCGGCCGCTCGCGTGGTCGATCTTGATCGCATCATGAAAGGCGGAGCCGTCCGGGCTGACCTTGATGCTGAAATCGTCACTGCCGAGAAGGCCGATCAGCGCGCGGGCGGAGAAGCCGGTCTTGAAGGCGAAGGAGGCGTCATTGGCGGGTGCGGCCTTGTTGACGGTCGCCTCGATCCCTGCGCCTGCATCGTTCAGCAGCACGGCCGGGGTGTTGACCGAGAGCCGGTTGTAGCTGTCCGCCGTCGCACCGCCGAGGCCCATAAGCTGCGCGGTGAGGTTTGCTTGCGGCATGCCGACTTGCGTGACGGCATTGGCGAAAGTGACCGTCGGCGTGTTGACGACGGTCGTGCCGCCAGCACCTGCCGTGGCCGAGCCGATGTTGACGACCGTGGTCGATCCAGATGCACCTCCGGTCCCGAGGTTCACGGTCTTGGTGACGCCCGTGGTCGTCGCCCCGGTGCCCATCCCATAGGTGGCGGTCGTGGTCGCCGTGCCGATGCTGGCGGAAGCTGCTAAGACAGTGACCGTGCCCGAGGCAGTCAGCGTGCCCGAAAACGTCTTGTTGCCGGTGAAGGTCTGGGTACCCGCCAGGATCGCGAGTTCCGAGGAGGTGTTCGGCAGGGTGAAGCTGCGCGTGGTGCCAGTCGTGATCCCCGCCAGCGAGAAGGTGGCCTTCTTCGTGGGATCGGCATCGTTCACGAGGCTGAACACCGCGTCCGACACGTCGCGCGGCTCGCCCACGATCTCCCAGGCGCTGCCGGTCCATACGAGGAACACCCCCTCGGCCGCCACCCAGACGAGCCAGCCAGTGCGCGGCACCAGCCGGATCCACGCGCCGTCGACCCAGAAGGCGATGTTCAGATCCCACCCGGCCCAGAGGCCTGTTGCGCCCGAGGCCACCAGATGGCGGTTGCCGTCGGCCGGGCTGGCCGGGGGCGCAGTGCGCGTGCGGTCGAGGACCGAGAGCTGCACTATCGCATCGAGCAGGCGTAGCGCCTCGTTGTGAGTGACATGTTTCTGTGCCTGCGCCGCCAGAAGATACGGCAGGCCCAGATGGGTCGTGGCGTCGGACATTTGGGTTCCCGTGGGTTGGGATCAGAATTGCAGCGTGACCGCGGCAGGCGTGCCGCGGCCGAGGCGGTTCGAAAGCTGGAAGATGCGGAGCGCCAGCGTCTGGCCAGGCCCGAGCAGCGCACCCCAATCGGCGGTCTGCTGGGCGGCGGTGTAGAGGATGGAGGTCGTGTTGCTGGTCAGCGTGCGCTTGATCGCATCGCCGTCGAGGATCTGGACGTCGTAGCTTTCCAGGTCCTCGGCCAGCGGCACCTCGACCTGCTCCCAGGCATCCGCGACCAGCGCGCGGGATCGCCTTGTCCAGCGGATGGTCAGATCGCCGGGGCTGCGGGCCGTCCGCCAGGGCTGTTCGACATCGGCTGGGGCGAAGGGGACAAGGCCCCGGCCGGTCGGGGTGAAGCCCAGCGCGGCATAGCTCGCGTCGCCGACGGAGCGAGCGGCCGGGCCCACGCGCCAGTTCCATGGTAGTCCGAGGTCGCCCTCGGCGATGGGCAGCGAGGCCAGCGTCGAATCCAGCAACACGACCCTCGCACCGGCCTGGGCCGGATTGCCCATCGCATACTCCGTCCCTCGCTGACCGCGCAGGAGGCGGGTCAGGCGATAGCGGCCCGGGGCGATCAGTTCGGCCGCGCCTGCTTGGACGATTTCCCAGGCCCCAGCCGCGGGCTCGACGGCTAACGCATTGGCCCCGCTGAAGAGGGCCACGTCGGTCACGCTTTCCAGCGTTCCGGATAGAAGATCGACCACCAGCGCATTGCCCAGATCGAAGCGGGAGGTCGGCCCCGGAAAGAAATCGAAAGCCAGCGTCCCGATCCGGGCCCGACTGCCGAAGGTGGTCAGGAGGTTGAACCCATCAGTGGACGCGCTGCGGAACACCGCAATCTCACCTGGCCAGAGGCTGGCATAGGCGGCGATCAGGGGGCGATGGGCGGGCTGGTCCTCGGAAATCTGCGGCAGGTCCAGCATCACCACCTCCGGCGTGCCGAAGACGACGGGGCTGGCGAGCGACGCGGGCCGGGGATCGCCGGGCGGCAGGTCGTAGCCGGCCCGGTCCTGGCGCACCGCCTCGATCCCGCGTGCTTCCGCGTCGGCGATGGACACCAGGCGAAACTCGACCTCCCGGCCGTTATGCGCGAGTCGGATCACATCGGCTGGGTCCATCGCCAACCGCGAGGGCGGCAGGCGAAAGGTGGCGCTTTCCCGGCCGATCCAGGCTTCCATCAGCGCACGGCGGCAGCGGCGTTCTGCTTCCTCGGGCGGGATCGCGATCGGGAAGGACTCGGACGCGATGCGGGTGGTGTCGACGGTGATGCGCCGGGCCTCGACCTGCGCCGCGTCGTAATCTTCGTCGGCGCGCGCGACCTGCCACTTCTGGGCTTGCGGCAGTTCGGTCTCCTGGCCCCGGGTCAGTTCGAACGTTTCGCCTTCCCGGCTGGCCGCCAGATCATCCACCGTCAGGGTGAGGCTGGATGCCCGCCCGCGCATCACGAAACGGATCACGCCCTCCGTCTCGATGGCGTCGAAGCCGAAATGTCGGGCCGGCGTCGAAATCGATGCGCGGGGGGACTCAATGGCCCCGATCACATAGCCCTCGACCGCGCCCCAGAGACCCGAGACGTCGATCAACGCCTCATCGAGCCCAGCGCGCAGGCAGAGGTGGCGCACGAGGGCGGCGACCGAGACCGCGCCGAGCCGTCCGGTCAGCCAGTGCCCGAGCCGCCAGTTCGCGCCATCGGTCCAGACGCCGGTCAGTTCGGGAAAGAACGGATAGGGCCGCGCGTCCCAGGTCCAGGCGGCGCATTCGGGAACATGGACCATCCGGCCACTGTAGATCGCCGACACCGGATTGTTCTCCGGGGTTCCCCACCAGAGGTAGCTGGCTTCGAGATAGGCGCGCTGGATCGCGTCATCGCGCCAGCCGCGGGAAAAATGCGGCGTGGCGCTCTCGGATGACTTCGGGTCGAAGAACACGTTCGGCTGGTTCGTACCTCGGTCGATGGCGGGGCAGCCGAGTTCAGTGAACCAGATCGGCTTCGATTGCGGCGCCCATGCCGTGGGCGGGCCGCTCTCGACCCCTCCCGGGCGGTTGACATGCGTGTTCGACCACCAGGCGTGCAGATCCTTGAAGCGGAAGACCCACGGCTTGCCCGCGGCTCCATCGGTGATCGGGGTCCGAACTTGCGCCGACCGGTCGGCGGCCGAGGCATAGAACCAGTCGAAACCCTCGCCACCGGCGATGTTCGCTTGCAGATAGCCGCGGTCATAGATCGCGGGCCAACCTTGGAGGGCATCGGCATGGTCAAACCCATCGCGCCAGTCGGAAAGCGGCATGTAATTGTCGATGCCGATGAAATCGATGTTGGCATCAGACCAGAGCGGATCGAGGTGAAAATAGACGTCCCCCGTGCCATCTTCCGGCTGGTGGCCGAAATACTCCGACCAGTCGGCGGCATAGCCGATCTTCGTGCCCGCCCCGAGGATGGACCGCACGTCCGCCGCCAGCGCCTTGAACGCCGTCACGGCCGGATAGGCACTGGCGCTGGACCGTATCGTCGTCAGGCCCCGCATCTCGGTGCCAATCAGGAAGGCATCGACCCCGCCTGCGACGGCGCAGAGATGGGCGTAATGCAGCACCATGCGGCGGAGGCCCCAATCGCTCGGCGCGTCGGTGAAGGTGATGGTGTCGCCAGACGGCGAGAACTGCGCCGGGGTGGCTGTGCCAAAGAAGCTTGAGACCTGCGTGGACGCGGCGGCGGTCTTGTCCACGGTTCCCGCGGAACCTGCGGCCGGTGAGCAGGCGATCCGTCCGCGCCAGGGGCAGCTCGGCTGGCCGAGCGTCGCGGCGTTGTCGGAATGGGGATCGGGCAGCGTGTTGCCGGGCGGAACGTCCATCAGCAGGAACGGGTAGAACGTGACCCGCAGCCCGCGGGCCTTCATCTCTCGGATCGCCTCAACCACCGCGAAATCCGCAGGCGTGCCGCAATAGACCGGCCGATCTTCTGCGTCGCGGCTGACCAGATGGGCCGAAGCGCGGGAGACCCCATTGACCGTCCAGACTTTGGGGCTGGTCGTCTTGCTCGCCACCTCGACGCCGGGCTTTATCGCGCAATCGCCCGCGCGCAGGTCATTGCCGAACCAGGCGACGACGAGGCTGACGCTTTCGACCACAGGCGCCAGAGCCTGCAGTCGGTCGAGCGCCACCACCATGTCGGCGGTGTCGGAAACCGCGTTCAGGTTCTCGGCCACTTGCGCCCCGGTCTCGCCCTTGCGGATCGCCTCGGTCGCATAGGTGAACTCGCCCGAGGCCGGGATCATCGTCACCGCGTTGATCAACCCCTCGGCGGTGTCCGGGTCGGCCAATGGCCGGAACACCTCGAAGCTGAGCTGCGGCAGGCGGTTGCCGAAGCTGGCAAGCGGCAGCTCCTCGAAGACGACGTAAGCCGTGCCGCGATAGGCGGGGGTGTTGGTCGCGCCCATCTTGGCCGAGATGAACGGATCGGCGGCCTGCGCCTCGTTGCCGGGATACCAGCGCCAAGTCACGCCGGTCATGTCCATCACCTTGCCGTCGGCCCAGACGCGGCCAATGCCGGTGATCGGCCCTTCGCACAGCGCCAAGGCGAAGCTGGCGTAATAGAGATACTCCGTGGTCTTGACCTTGCCGCCCCCGCCGCCCTTGCCGCCGCCTTGGGTCGTTGTCTTGGTCTCCTCCCGGAAATCGGTGGCCCAGAGGATGTTGCCGCCGATCCGCATCCGCCCGTAGAGGCGGGGGATCACGGCGCCTTCGGTCGAGGAGGTGATGCGCAGCGTGTCGAGCCGTTGGCCATCGATCCGTTGCGCAGGCGCGAGCGACGACACGATCCAGCTGTCGACGACCGAGCCCACGGTCGAACCGACAAAGCCGCCGATGACGGCGCCGGAAAGGCCAAGGATGGTGCCGCCGAAAGCCCCGCCGATGGCGGAGCCGACGGCGCCGAGGACAAGCGTTGCCATTTGGGGTTCTCAGCGTGCCGGGAACAGGAAAGCGAAAGCGATGCGCCGCCGCCATGTCGGTGTCAGCGGTTCCTCGATCACGCCGAGGCGTTCATAGGCGTGAAGGAAGGTGTCCGGGCCCGTAAGAATGCCGACATGCTTGGCGATGGCGCGGGGCCTCATGCGGAACAGCACCAGCGCGCCGGGCGGGGCATTGGAGGGGGCGATCTCCGGCATCATCGCCCGCGCACCCTCGGCCAGCGCCTCGTGCGGGCCCATCTCGCCCCAATCGCGGCTGTAGGGCGGGATCGGGAAGGGTGCCGGCCCGACGACCTCGCGCCAGACGCCGCGCGCGAGGCCGAGGCAATCGCAGCCCACGCCCTTGAGGCTCGCCTAGTCGTGGTAGGGCGTGCCGAGCCAAGAGCGCGCCACGGCAATGACGCGGGCCGGGTCTGTCACCTTCGATTCGTTCGAGGGTTCGGCGGCATGATGCCAGGAAGTATCACGGGCATTTACTCGTACATCCAGTGGCCGCGAATTTGGCATCAAGAGTATCCCTTCAGTCTCGTACGCGCCGAAGTGGTGAGCGGCATGTTTTTCATTAATTGGTATCACGGGCTAAAGATGATCCTATATTGTTGCGAAATGAAGGATCATGTTTACAGCATGACCTAGGAGGCTACCAAATGACCACGATGATCCATCCCGCCGCGCTCAAGTACTACCGGGACGAAAAACGCTGGACGCAGGAGCAGCTCGCCGACGCGACCAAAGGCAAGAACCGAGTCAGTCTGCCGACGATCAAGCGGATCGAAAGAACCAAGAGTGCCTTCCATCGCGCCGAAGATCGCGTCGCGGAAGGTTTGGCGAAGGCTCTCGGTGTCACGGCAGATGCTCTCTCGAAGCCGCCTAACAACCAGGCAGAACGAGAGGCATCGCTCAAGCAGTTTGGCTATCGGCCGTTGCGCACCATGGTGGATGCAGAGACCGCCTTAGCCTTCAACATGGTTCAGCAGATCTACGGCATTCCCGTTCATTCGCAAATTGTGATGGCGCCGCTGTTTGCTGCGCTTCTGGCCGAGGGCAGCCTTTCCTGGCGCCGGGAGCGGGTTGCTGAGATCGAGGAAGCGGCAGACAGGCTGATGTCGCTTGGCGGTGGCCATTTTGCTTTCGCGAATTCCGCTTACCTAGCGCAAGAAGGCGCTGATCAGGAGCGGAGATGCATCGAAAAGCGTGATCTGTTTGGCAGGGATATCCCCGACGGCGTGTATGACTTCGGATACGACCCTTCGCGCAACAATCCCTTTGCGGATTTCCTCAAGCATTTTGCGAGCAAGGTTGGAGCGGAAACGGTCTCTTTCGACGGCCTCTGGTCAACCTCCAGCTGGAAAACCAGTGAGGGCATGCCCGAGTATCGGATCGGATCTGAAATGATCAGCGATCTGACGGGAGACGATCCTGATGCCGAGTACGCCCTCTTGCGAGGGTATGCCAAGGTCAAGGATATCCCGACCGACTTGCTTGGGGAGGACCATTTGGATGATCGGATCTCTTGGATTGTCGGTCGAATTCCGGAGGCTGAACTTGAAAAACGCAGGTCGGAACGTGCGGCACGTCTTTCCCTTACCGATGATCTCGATTTGGACAGCTTGTTGGCGATGCTCGGGACGGACGATGCAAAGGAGAATGACGATGAATGACCTCCGGTTCACGTCTCATGCCGAGGCAAGGATGCGGCAGCGCGGCTATCGTGATGCGGACATTGGCTTCGTCCTCAGTGTCGCGACCCGTGTGTCGGAGGATGCGTTCTTTCTCAGTGACAAGGACGCCGCCCGCGAGATTGAGCGCCGTCGCCATGAAATTCAGGCGCTTGAGCGTCTGCGTGGCACCAAGGTCATCCTCGAGGGTGAAAGCTGCATCACGATCTACCACGCCGGCAGGAAGGCCGCTCGGGCCCACAGCAGAAAAAGCGGGAGATTGTCATGAGCAACAAATGCCATGCCAATGAGGTCGTCGTCTCCCTACCCATTACTTTTGTTGAGGCAATCTTGTCGGTGCGATCCTCGTTTGATCAAGGTGTTGCCTCTGCCCTCGCGAAAAGCCTCGTTGACGCTCGAACACTGAATGAGCAGCATTTGCCCCAGCCGGTGCCAAGCGTCGCGGTCCCCGACCGCGGCAAGTATGCCGCGGAGTTTCTCGGGGTCCGTTTCGCGGCCGCTACGCTTGCGGATGTGTTTTGCACGGTGGTGGACATGATGGCGGAGGTAGCCCCGGAGGCCCTGGTCTCGCTTTCCGAAATCCGCACTCCTGGACGGCGGTTCGTTGCGAAAGATCCACATCAGATCCATCCTCACAGCCCACATCTGCCAGTGCTTCGGAGCGTTTCCGGCTGGTGGCTCAGCAAGAATATAAGCCAAGGGCAACTGAAACTGGCCCTTCGCAAGACCTGTGAGGTGTCGCGTTTGACTTTTGGAAAAGACATCAAGTTCCCCTTGCGATAGTTCGATGGCCGGACATCGGGATGACGCTTGTTTCTAGGCCGACGCGTTTATCACAGCACCGCCCCCTCATGGCCGCCGTCCTTCGTCGCGTAGCGCAGAACGGCGTCCTGGCCGGGGATATGCGGAAAGCCCCGGAAGTTCGCGACATTGGCGAACTTCGCCCGGCAGGTCGCAAAGCTCTTGTCGCAGCCCGCGCGGATCGTGAAGGCTTCACCCTCGCTGATGGCCCGCACCGGCGCTTCGAGCAGGGTCAGGACAGCCACGCCATCGAGGAGGACATGCGAGAGCACTTCGGCCTGCCGCCCGGCATTGGCGCCGCTCGTCCATTGGATCCGTCCATAGGAAAACCAGCCTGCAGCATAGGCTTGCAGCCCCTCCATCGTGAAGGCGCGATCACGCCGCAGCGCGACCACCGTGCCGGTGCCGGTGTAGATCGGCGCCTCGGCATTGATGCCGCAGCGCGTATCGCCCAGCGCCGCGTCGCAATTCGCCTGAAACGTGCGCCCGACGGTCTGGCCAAGGACATGGGCGAGCGAGCGCACCTCGGCGATGAAGGCGAGCCGCCCGCGCCGGATCTGCCCGATGGCGCCGCGCCGCAACAGTGCGCGCTGCGCCGGGGCCGACCAGTTCACCCGCCAGACCTCGACCGTGGCATTGTCCCAGTGGCCATCGAGAATGTCGGTCTCGGTGATCCGGTCGGAGGTCAGCACGCCTTGGGCATCCTGCGCATCGACGGAAAGGTCAGAGCCGGATCGCACCTCGGAGGCGGTCAGACCGCTTTCGGGCTCGAAGTCGGTGCCGTCGAAGCTGAGGCTGCGGTCGTGATCGGTGAAGCCGAAACTTACGCCGTCAGCGCGGGTGATGCGCCAGCACCAGGCAAGCGTCGTCGTGCCCTCGTCGAGGTGGGCCTGAAGGTCTGGCGGGAGGGACTTCATTTGTCCTGCCCGGCAAAGCCGCGCTCGATGCGGTCGCGCAGGCCGATGAGGCCGAGACCGAGGCTGATGATCAGCGTCATCGGTGCGGCGTCGCCCGAGCCCGAGAGCAGCGCGACGAGGCGGGCCAGCGCGGCGAGTTGCCCCTGATCGGGCAGGAGGAGGGCGCCGGTGCCGGTGGTGAGGGCAAGGCACCCGGCCCACCAGGTCAGGGATTTGGGGCGAAGGTAACGCATCGAAAGTCTCCTTGGGTCAGAGAGGGGAAAGCAGGGCGAGGGCTTCGACCTCGCTCAGCCGCCGCAGCGGGCGGGCGAAATCCACCCTTCCGTTGCGATCGACCGACCAGACGGTGAGCGGGCCGGTGGGATAGTGGCCGTCGCGGAAGAGATCGCGCTCGGCCTCGCGCCGGGGCCGGATTGCGGCGGGGCGCAGCCAGCCCATGAACGCCTCGGTCGCGGCGCGGCGATTGCCCGCGTTCAGGTGGCGCGTCAGGGACGCCTTGGCGATGCCCCCGGTGTTGTAGTGAAAGCTGACCAGCGCATCGAACTCGTGCGGGGCAAGCGGCCCCTTCACGGCGCGCAGCACGGCTGCCTCGTAGCTTGCGATGTCAGCGCGAAAGAGCCGAAACGCCTCGCGGATCGCGGCGGAGACATCCGTGGGCAGGCCGCGCGGCATCTTCGCGGGATCAGGCGGCCCCGCCGCCGCGGTGTGGCCGATACCGAAGGTCCAGATCTTGCGCAGATCGAGATAGGGCCCGGGCACGATGCCTTCGTGCCGGGCGAGGGCCAGAAGCCCCGGTTGGTCATGTGCATGGGATCACCCGAGTGTGGAGAGGATGAAAATCAGCGCCGCGACGATCACGCCGATGCGCAGGCGATGGCGGAACGCTTTGACTGGATTGGCAGAATCGCAGCGGATCGTGCGCGCGAGGCGGATGAGCTCATGCATCGGGGTTGCCTCCTTTCTTCGCGTGCAGCCGGGCGAGGGCGACCTCGATGAAGGCCGGGCCGAAGACGCCGACGAGATAGGCGGCCGAGCCTGCCGCGCCCCCGGCCGCGATCGCCTCGGGCGGCAGGGCAAGCCATGTGGTGATGAGCGCCATCGAGAGGTTTCCCGTGCCCGCGGCTATTAGCCCGCCGAGAAGCACATGGCGCAGCGCATCGCGCAGGCGCATCTTTGTGGTCAGCGCATTGGTGGCGCCGCCGAGCGCGCCCCAGGCGGCGAGGATCACCGCCGTCGAGGTGAGCAGATCGCGCAGCACTGCGCCGACAAAACTTGTGTCGTCATTTATGGCCGGATCTCCGTGAGGGGGATAGAGGGGATCGAGCCGAGCCGTTCGAGATCGAGGGTGATGTCGAGCGTGTCGGTGTCGAAACGGACGGGGACGTCGAAGTCGAACCCCGCGCTGAGGGCGACGTCTGCGGCGGGCGCGGTGGTGAAGGTGACAAGGCCGGTCGTGGGCGAGACCGACCAGCCGGAGGCTTGCGGCACCCCGTTCATGGCGATGGTGACGGTCCCGGCGACGGGCTTGGTGATTCCTCGCGTCCAGCTCTGCGCGCCGGAGCTGTAGCGCTTCGTCAGTTGAAACTGCGTCGTGCTGCCATCGCCGGTGCCGATCTCCTGATCGGTCGGGCCTAGGAGTTGCGAGGGCAGGCAGGATTTGAAATCGGCCCAATCCTTGAAGCGGAAGCCATAAAGACGGCCGTTGCGCGCTTCGAAAACCGCCACGACCGCCGCCAGATCATCGGCGCGGCGGATGCCGTAGCCGACGTCATAGCGGCGGCGGGAATTGGCCCAGCTGGCATTGCGCTCCTCGGCGCCCGAGGCCAGTTCGACGATCTGGGTGCGCCGCTCCGGGCCGCCTCGCGCCCCGCGGCTGATCGCATCGGGGAAACGGATCTCGTGAAAGGCCATGGTTGATCCTCACATGCCGCGGCGCCCAAGCGAGACCGCCCGGGCGATATCGGCGGCGACTTGGGTGCGCGATTGCCGGAAGCTCTCCGCGTCGCGCGCCATGATCGTGACGTTGACGGTTGGTGCGGCGGCGCTGCCGGTCGCCGCCGCCTCGCGCTTCGAGAGCACCCGCTCGCCGCGCTGCAAGATCGCGGGCACTTCGTCGGGACGCAGACCGGCCCAGCCGCCGGAATGCATGCGGGGGGCACCCGCGAAGGCCAGCGCCGGAACCATGCGTTCGGGGCCCGCGGCGCCGACCGTGCCGCCCGCGTGCAGGATGTTGGCGAAGATCCCGCCCGCACCGCCCAGCGCACCGGCAAGCACATTGGCGAGCGGCCCCAGAACAAAGCGCCGTGCCGCGAGTTTGGCGAGATCGGCGATCATCGAGGTGACCAGATCGCGGAAATCGAGCTTGCCGGTCTTCACGAAGCTGGCCACGGCCTCTTCGGCCGAGGAAAAGGCGCCGACGAGCGCAGTGCCGATATCGCTGCCGATGTCGCGCGCCTTGGCGGCATAATCGGTAAGCGCATCACTCGCGGCACGCCAGAGCGGCACCGCGCGCTCCGCAGCATCTTCGGCGGCAGCGCCTGCCGCGCGCGCGGCGCCACCTGCCCCCCGCGCGGCCTCGGCGGTCTCGTCGAGACCGGAGGCCAGATCGTCCGCCGCGCCCGTTGCGCTGGTCAGAGCCGTTTCCGCATCGGTGCCGGTGCGCGCCACCGCATCCTTCAGCGCTTGCCAGGAGGCAAGCGGGCGCCCGCCCGCGTCAGAAAGCATGCCCGAGGCTTCGCGATAGGCCTCGGCGCGGGCGCGGGCCTCATCGGCCATGGTACCAAGGCCGAGATCGGGCGGTGCGATGTAACTCCGCCCAAGCGCCGCCGAAAACGCATCGGCCGCCGCCGTCCCCGCAGCAGAGGCCGCGCCTTCGAACGGATTGCCGATGCGCCCCAATTCTATGGGATCGAGCGTGCCGATCTTCACCCCGCCTTCGCCCACGGCCCAATCGGGCAGAAGGTCCAGGGCGGCATTCAGCGCGGTGATGAAGCGGTTGATGCGGGTGACGACGCCGTTCAGCATCGCCTCGACCCCCGAGATCAGCCCGTTCGCCGCCTGAAACGCAAAATCACCGATCGCCCCCGGCAGCTTGCCCCAGATCGCCACCGCCGCGTCATAGGCGCCTTGAAACACTGCCGCCGTGCGGTCGCCAAAGCTCACGACGCCTGCGATGGTGCCTTCAAGTGCCGAGAGTGCGTCGGCCTTCAGCCCCAGCCAGCCCGCCGCCATCCGGGCGAGCGCCGCATCGAGCGCGAGGCCTATGCGCGACCAGACCTCGCGCGCGAGATCGGCAAGCAGCCGGAACGCCTCGCCCACGCCCCCAACCCGGGCCGCAAATTCGGAGACCTGATAAACAAGCTCGCCCACGCCGACGATCAGCGCCCCGATGCCGGTGCGAA
This sequence comes from Phaeovulum vinaykumarii, assembly GCF_900156695.1. Taxonomy (GTDB): domain Bacteria; phylum Pseudomonadota; class Alphaproteobacteria; order Rhodobacterales; family Rhodobacteraceae; genus Bieblia_A; species Bieblia_A vinaykumarii. The sequence goes on along the minus strand of NZ_FTOM01000013.1, from coordinate 22,863 downwards.
TGAGCGCGCCGCGCAGGACGACGAGTGCCGTGGCAAGGCCGCGCACGGAAAGCGCTGCCGCGGCAAGTCCGGCGACCCAGCGAGCCCCCATGAAGGCGGCGAAGGTCGCGGCATAGGTGGTGAGCCGCCCGAGGTTCTCGAAGACGAGGCTGATCGCGCGTCCGAGCGGGCCGCTCGCGCGCGCCACATCAGCCAGTGCATTGGCCGCCGCCTCGAGCGCGGGGGCGACCGCAACGGTGAGGCGGTTGGTGAGGCCGGTCCAGATCAGGCTCAGCCGCGCGATCGCGTCACCGGTGCGCTCGATCTGCGCCGAGTCCGCAGCGCTCACCGCCACCCCGAAATCTTGCACATCCTTGGCTGCATCGCGCAGCGTGGCCGCGTCGATGCGCAGGAAGGCGAGCGCGGCGCGGTCGCCAAAGAGGTCCGAAGCCACGGCCGCGCGCTCGGCCTCGGGCACGAAACGGTTGAGCGCGTCCTGAATGGCGATGATGCGCTGATCGAGCGGCAGCGCCTGCAAACCGGCTGCTGTCAGGTGCAGCTTCTCGAGCGCGCCGACCGCCGTGCCTGACCCGCTCGCGGCCTCGGAAAGCCGCGTCGTGAGCTTCTTCGTTGCCTGCTCGATCTCGCCCATCGAGACCCCGGCAAGCTCGCCCGCCCATGTCAGCACTTGCACGCTCTCGGTCGTGGTCTGCATCGACTGCGCGAGTTTTGCCTGCGCATCGACATTGGCAAGCCCCGCGCGCACCATCGCCACACCCGCCGCCGCGGCGGCCACGGTCACCGCCGCGAGCGCCACCCCCGCTTTGCGCGCGAAGCCCGCGAGTCGCGTGTTGGCAAGCTCCATCTCGGAGGAGAGCCGCCCGAAGCCGCGCGCCCCGGCCGCGCCGATCCCTTCCAGCTCGGCGCGCACCTGCCGCCCGCCCTCCGCCACAAGGCGGACAGACACGCGTTTCTCTGCCATCGTGAGGCTCCTTGCGATAATGCGTCATTGACTTATGCGCCAATGGCGCACATATTGCGCCATGGCCATCGTGACAGTCGTCGAAACCCCGGAATTCGAGCGTCGTGCCCGCAGCCTCATGTCGGAGGCGGAGCGGCTCGAAGTGATCGACTTTGTTGCCCGCAATCCGATAACCGGCGTTGCGATTGGCGGCGGGGTGCGGAAATTCCGCTTCGCCCGCCCCGGCGGTGGCAAGAGCGGCGGCTATCGCGTGATCCATTTTTACAGCCCGATGACGGGACGCCGATTTTCCTGATCACCGTCTTTGCCAAGAACGAGAAGGCAAACCTGACGGCTTCGGAAACGGCCATCGTGCGCGAACTAGGGGCTGCGCTGGCGGCGAGTTACAGGAGGACAAGATGACCGAGGCATTTGCGAGCATCGAACAGGGCTTGAAGGAGGCACTTGCGCAGGCCCGCGGCGAAGGGCGGGGACGGGTGCACGAGATCGACCTGCCCGAGCCCGATGTGCAATCGATCCGGTCGCGCACGGGGCTGTCGCAAACCGATTTCGCGCGCAGCATCGGGGTGAAGAAGGGCACGCTCCTGAACTGGGAGCAGCGCCGCCGCAGCCCGGAAGGCCCGGCGCGGGTGTTGCTGGCGCTCATCGACAAGGATCCCGACATCGTCCAGCGGACGCTGGCGCCCTGAAACCCGCGGGGGGTTCAGGTGCCCGCCTGCGGGACGATCTGTTCATTGAGCCTGCGCACCATCACCGCCTCGATCTCGGGCAGGGTTTCGGCGGCGATGAGCCTGTTGACGCCCAGCGCCTCGGCGAGGGCGAGTGCCGCGCCCATGTCCCAGCCGATCACCGCGCCGGGGACGAGCCGCAGCTGCCCGCCAAGGCGTTGCACCAGATCCCAGATCTGTGCGCCCTCGACCGTCTGCGGCTGGTTCAGTCTTGCGGGGCACTCGGGGCAGGGGCCTTCGCAGGCCGCGCAATAGCCTTCGCCGCCGCCGAAGGACCAGTCGGCGAGGGCGCGCAGGCGTTTTTTTCGGCATCCAGCATCAGGCCGCGCGCGACGTAGCGGGTCTGAAACGCCTCGAACACCGGCCAGATGTCGAGAAGCGCGTCGATGCCCTCGGGCGTCACCGCCGTCGGGGCGCATGCCTCGTCGGCCACGCCTTCCCAGTCGAGAATGGCCAGACGCGCGACGGCCTTGGCCATGGCAAGCGCCAGTTCCTCCTGCGTGGCACCCTCGGGCAGTGCGGCAAGGCCCGGATCGGCGCGCGCCGCCACCATCAGAGCGGTCGTGAGCGGCGCAAGCTTCAGCTGCAGGCCCGGGGCAAGGTCCAGCCATTCGGGCTGGTTCGAGAGGTTCAGACGGATCATGGTCAGTATCCGGTGACGGTGTTGACGAGGGTGGCGGTGCACATGCGCGCGGGGCTGGTGGCCTTTGCGGCCTGCCAGTCGAAGCTCGCCTGAATGCCCTGCGGGCCGGGGATCTCGATGCGGGGCCGCGGCAAATAGACGGCATGGGCGGTGAAGGTGAAGCTCGCGTTGGCGCCAAGGCTCCAGGCGAATTCGAGCTCGCAAGGCGTGCCGTCGATGGCTTTGGTCACCAGCGTGCTGTCGGCAAAGCGCACCTCGATCTTGCCGGTCAGCGCCGCCATGCCGGGATCCGCGCCCTCGATCTTGCCGTCGTTGCGGATCGTCTCGATCCGGTCGAGGCCGTTGGCATATCCGCGATCAGTGGATCAAGACGGCCCCGCGAGGACCTCTTCGCCATCTCGACCGTCGGCAGCACCGCCAGCATCGGCCCCGGCGCGTGGTGGATGACGAAGCCGATCCAGTTGTTGCCCGCTTCCGTGGCGCCCACCTGCGCCGCCTTCATGAAGCTGATGCGCTGCGCCGGATGGCCGGGCGAGAGCGCATCCATGATGGCGCGCAGATAGGGCGTGCGTGCGGTGCGATACCGCCCCGGTTCAGCCGAGGCGCGCGAGCCGAGCCAGCGATGCGCATCCGCCCATTCCGACACCGTCAGGTTCGGATCGGGGCGCAGCCCCTGCCGCCAGACCCGGAGCAGATCCTCGGCGCCGTCGAAGCCGAGGTCGAGACCCTCTGTCAGGTCGTTATCATCATCCGAGCGAGACCCGAAGATCGGCGAGGGCGTCGAGCTGCTCTCTGACATGGGCTTCCAGCACCCTCTGCAGGATCGCGGTCTCGATCGTCACCGATGCCCCGGATTGCCGTTCCACCTCCGCCATGATCTGCGCTGCCATCAGCGCGGCAACCCGTCCGGGCCAGGTCACCCAGACATCCCGTTCCTGCCGCGCCAGGCGGAAGACGAGGGTCTCTGCCCGCGCCCGATCGACCAGCGCGCCCTTTTTCTTCTGCACGGCCAGCTGGCGCTCCTGCGCCGCGTAAACCGTCAGCGCCGTGCGCGCCTTGATATACGAAGTCGTGTCGCCGGGGCCGCTGGCCAGCCCTTCGCCACCAAGCGACCGGCGCTGCTGGTCGGGGTCCGTCATCTCCGCCCGCCGCACATCCGAGGCCGCGGCATTGATCGACCCGTCGTCATAAACCACCAGCCGCCCGTTCTTGCGCGCCTTCTGCACCCCGCCGCGCGAAAGGCCGGAATGGGCCGCATACTCGCGTTCGCTCATGCCTTTCATGGTGCGGGCTTCCGGATCAAGTCGTTGAATATAAACGGGAATGGAGGGCGGTTTTCGTTGATTATACTTTTCGCAAGAGCGACTTTGAGATCAGGAACTCACCCCCGGATCGGAGACCAGACCATGACCACAACCGCCAAACCCACCTCCACCGCGCCCGAGGCGCTGATGCTCGACATCGCGAAGCGCCACTTCTTCGTCGAGACGCTGGACACCCGGAACAGCGACGGGCTGGATTTCCACGAGGTCGCCGTCTGGGCGATGCGCACCGCCCTTGAAGAAGCCTATGCTGCGGGCCTCGCTGAAGCCCGCCGCTGAAGGAGGGCCGCGCGATGACCAGCCGCCGCCATGACGACAAAGCCCTCGACGCCTTCATCGCCGCCAAGGCCGAGATCGACACCATGTTGGCGCGCCTTCAGATCCTGAGCGCCGACCACTTCGAGACCCACCCCGACGAGATCCATTGGGGGCACGTCGGGACGCTGAAGCACTATGCGGGCCTGCTGCGCCAGATCACCGACAGCGCCTTCAAGGAAGGCGAACACGCCGCCTGACGTGCTCACACGGCGCGACGGCTGCCCCGTCCGAGGACGGGACTTGCCTCCGTAGAAGCCGCGCACAGCGCGCGCCCACAGCCACGGAGGCCCCGATGACCACCCCGTCCGACACCCAATCCCTGATCCTCTCCCGCGCCGCGACCCGGCCGGGCAACCTTGCCTTGCCGCTGCCGGATGGGCTGGTCGGCGCCGCCGCCAAGATGGTCGTCGGCAAGATGATCGCCCGCGGCTGGCTCGACGAGGTCGAGGCCAAACTGCGGCGCGGCGAGCCGATGTGGCGCGAAACCGGCGACGGCCACGGCACCACGCTGATCGCCACCGAGGCCGGGCTGGAAGCCATCGGGATCGAGCCGATGGTGGCCAACGCCGTCGCCAATGTGCGGAAGGCGAAGCCGAAGCCGGAACCGGCGTCCGACAACGCCAACACCGCGAAACCCGTCGTCATTCGCGCTGGCACCAAGCAGGCGCGGATCATCGCCATGCTCCAGCGGCCTGAGGGGGCATCCATCGCCGAGATCGTCGCGGCTACCGGATGGTTGGCACATACGGTCAGGGGTTCGATCTCGGGAGCGCTTAAGAAGAAACTCGGCCTTCCCATTACAGCCGAGAAGGTCGAGGGAAGAGGGACGGTGTATGGCGTCAGGACTTAGCCCCTTTAGAGCGGTACAGCCGCTCCCAGATCTTGAGGCTCTCGTCCTTCTTCGATTTGAACTCCACTAGTGCTGCATGAACCGACTTCATCCGAGAATCGCCCTTTTCTGTAAGCTCGGCGATTCTGGCTCGCCAATCCTTCAGGGCGATTAGGTCGAAATCGCTTTCAACACGTGACTTGTGAAAGCCGCGCGCGCCAGTGGCGTGGTATCTCGCTTCGCGATAAGCCTTGATTCTGTTGAAGCCAGCGTCGCGGAGCATTGCGCGAAGCCTCCGGGAAAAGTCTGTCATCGCTTCTAGAATTAGCGGGCCAGAGATTTCCAAAATATCATCGAGTGGCTTTGCCTCCCCTGCATCCCATGTGTGATTGCTGAGTGGGTACCAGAGACCATCAGGCATTTCGTACAGACAAACATCGCGCAGCAGAAATTCGTCAGGGTGACCTCTCACTTCGACTTCAAACCATTCATGCTCATCGTAAATGTCGATTCATGAAATATGTAGACTTTGAATTTGACAGTCGTCTATCAGGATTCCGTGCTTGCCTTTGATGCAATCGAGAATGCACTTGGCAAAATTATCAACGTCAGCAGTTTGATCAGTCTCGCGGATCCTTTGCTCGTCGATGTGAAGGGTTATCTCAACCTTTACTTCGTCCGTGAAGTAATAGGAGCATCCGATTTCGTTCTGAACCTTTTCGCAAAACTCCTTGCGGCGGGCTCCGTTTGCGGTGTGTGGAACGGGCGAAAAATTGAACTTGTGCCGCCATTCTCCAAAAAAAGGATTTATCCCCTTGCTTGCTCCAATGCTCTCGGTGTGAAACGGTTCCTCGGGTGCTTCCAATCTTCAGTTCCTCTGATAGGCAAAACCACTTTTCTGCCCCCAAGGCTATCATGCCGGAGATTGTGGCCGCAACGTCAGCTTGTTCGAAAAGATGTGGGTGATCGCCTTACGAGCTAGACCTCCTCGCCTGCAACCCCGTTGCCATCTCCCACCGCCGCACCGCCACGTCGCAATAGACCGGCTCCAGCTCCACCGCGCGGCAGCGCCGTCCGATGCGTTCGGCGGCGATCAGCTGTGTGCCGGAGCCGCAGAAGGGTTCGAACACTAGGTCGCTGGGATCGGTGAAGGCCTCCAGCACCGCCTCGACCAGCGCCACTGGAAACACGGCCGGGTGCGATCCGGCCGCGCCCAGCCCGCCCTTGTGGCGCATGATGCGGAACACGCTGTCGGGGATGCGATGGCTCTGGATCGCGTTGCCGTAGCCGGTCTTGCGATGGACCGTGCCGTCGGCCCCGCGCAGCCCACCGCCGCCGAGGGTTTCGCCCGCGTGCTTGCTTTCGACCGTCTTGTTCGGCTTCCGACCGTCTTGTTCGGCTTCCGCGGCTGGCGGTTGAAGTGGAAGATGAACTCATGCGACGGCGCCAGCCGCCCGTTCCAGTCTCCCGGCAGGCCGGGCCCCTGGTCCCAGACATACCAGCCGAAGCGCCGCCAGCCCTGCGCGCGCATCCAGTCGACCCAGCCATCCCAGTAGGGGATCCATTCACCGTCCCGATGGACGAGGCCGAGGTTGACGAGCAATTGGGCATCGGCGGTGACAGGCGCCGCGGCTAAGACGCCCTGCATCAGCGCATCCCAATCGCCGACCTTCTCCTTCGCCGCGCCATAGTCGCGCTGCTGGGCGTAGGGCGGGGAGGTGAACATCAGCGCTGCCTGCGCCCCATCCATCAGCCGCGCCACCACGGACGGGTCAGTGGCATCGCCGCAGATCAGCCGGTGATCGCCCAGCGCCCAGATGTCGCCGGGGTGGGTGATCGGCTCGGCTGGGGCCTCGGGGATGGTGTCGGCCGCGTCATCGTCGATGGGCGCGCGGTCGTAGGCATCGTGCAGCAGCGCGTCCAGCTCGTCCTCGGGGATCCCGATCAGCCCGAGGTCGAAGTCCGCGGCCATCAGGCCCCGCAATTCCCCGAGCAGCAGCGCCTCGTCCCACTGGCCCAGTTCGGTCAGCTTGTTGTCGGCGATGCGATAGGCCCGGCGCTGCGCCTCGGTCAGGTGGCCCAGCACGATGACCGGGGCCTCGGACAGGCCGAGTTGCGCGGCGGCGAGGATGCGACCATGGCCCGCGATCAGCTCGCCGTCGGCCGCCACCAGCACTGGCACGGTCCAGCCAAACTCGGCCATGCTGGCGGCGATCTTGGCCACCTGATCGGCGTCGTGGGTCTTGGCGTTGCGGGCGTAAGGCCTCAGCCGGGCGAGGGGCCAGTCTTCGATCCGGCCGGGCAGCCGGGGCGCATTCATGCCGTGAGCCTCTTGGCCTTCAGGTCGGCGAAGGTTTCGCCGGTGTCAGCCAAGACGGCGTTCGCGCCGGTGAATTGCTGCCAGCGCTCGATGGCCACATCGACGTAAGCCGGGTTTAACTCGATCCCGAAGCACACGCGGCCCGTGGTTTCTGCCGCGATCAGCGTGGTGCCAGATCCCATGAAGGGTTCGAACACCGCCTGACCGGGGCTGGAATTGTTCAGGATCGGGCGGCGCATGCATTCGACTGGCTTCTGCGTGCCGTGCACGGTGTCGGCATCCTGACCCCGGTTGGCGATCTGCCACAGCGTCGTCTGCTTGCGGTCGCCCGCCCAATGGCCCTTGCCCTTGGCGCGCACCGCATACCAGCAGGGTTCGTGCTGCCAGTGGTAATCGCCCCGGCTCAGCACCAGCCGGTCCTTCGCCCAGATGATCTGCGACCGGATGGCGAAGCCTGCGGCCACAAGGCTGTCGGCCACGGTCGCCGCGTGCAGCGCCCCGTGCCAAACATAGGCCACGTCGCCGGGGAACAGCGCCCAAGCCTCGCGCCAGTCGGCCCGGTCGTCGTTCAGCACCTTGCCGGTGCGTTTGGTCTTCGCGGCCCCGGCCTGGTTGCGCCAGGAGGGGTCATACTCCACGCCATAGGGCGGGTCAGTGACCATCAGCAGGGGGCGTACATCACCAAGCAGCCGCCCGACCACATCGGCCGCGGTGCTGTCGCCACAAATCAGCCGGTGCCCACCCAGATTCCAGAGATCGCCCGGCACTGACACTGGCGTGACCGGCAATTCCGGAACGTCGTCCTCGCCCTCGACCGAACCATCCCCGCCCAGCGCCTCAGGATCCCGCAGCAGCGCGTCGAGATCATCGTCGCTGATGTCGAGCAGCGTCAGGTCGAAATCCTCGGCCAAGAGCCCAGCGATCTCGTCGCGCAGCAGGGCCTCGTCCCATTCGCCCAGTTCCGTCAGCTTGTTGTCGGCGATCCGGTAGACCCGGCGTTCCGCCTCGTCGAGATGGCTGAGCCGGATCACCGGCACCTCGGTCAGCCCGAGCATGGTCGCGGCCAGCACGCGACCATGCCCGACACGGCGGATATCGCCCGGCTGGAGGCCGAGGTTCTCTCCCTCGCGCCCGACCACGCCATCGCCTGGAACCGGCGCCGGATGCAGGCCTATGACGAGCCGGTCGATCTGGTTGAGGCTACGCTGCGCCGCCTTGGCTGGGGTGCCCACGAAAAGGCGGCCATCGAACGGCAGCGCCTGCGCTTCCTTTCCGCGAAGGTTGCTCCTGTAGCGGCGCCAGCACCGAAGCCCGCTCTCATCCGGCAGGCGCGTGTCACGCCGTTCCCCGAGGGCCCGTTCCGCTTCTTTGCTCTGGACGTCGAGACGGCGAACAACGGCCGTGGCAGCATCTGCCAGATCGGTGTCGCCTGCGTGCGTCCCGACAATTCCATCGAGACCTGGGTAACCTATGTCGATCCGCAGGTGGAGCGCTGGGTGTTCACCTATCTGCATGGAATCAGTGCCTGCACGGTGCAGGGCGCCCCGACCTTTTCCGAGGTGCTGCCGGTCCTGCGGGATGCGCTGAAAGGCGCGACCGTTTATCAGCACTCCGGCTTTGATCGCAGCGCCGTCGCGGCCGCCTGTGGAAACTGCGGCCTGCCGGTCCCGCAGTGGGACTGGCGCGACAGCGTCCACGTCGCCTGCGCAGCTTGGCCTGAGTTGCGGGGCAACGGTGGACACGGTCTCGCAAGCCTCGTCGGCTGTCGCCAAGAACGCTGTGAGCTCTGCCTTGCGTGCCTTTAGCTGGTCGCCGCGCTCTTTCACTGCGTCGACCGACAGCGCATCCTTGAGATAGAGGTCCATCAACTTCTTTTCCTCGCGATCGATCTTCTCGACCTCCGCTTGGGCTGCGTTGATACTGGCGCGGCTGTCCATACGCAGGCGATTGACCTCCTGCGTGAAGACCTCACAGAACCTGGCGAAGAGCGCCGGGTCCACGAGCCGGGTGCGCAGGGCGTTCAGGACACGGGACTCCAATTCATCGCGGCGGATGTTGACGCGATTGTCGCAGGTGCCTTTGTTCCGCGCCGTGGAGCAGCCAATCAACGTCGCGTAGATCGCCGAGTATGGAGGCTGAGCCATGACCGCCAAGCTGAAGCTCTCATCCGTTCCAGATGGCAAACCCGTCAAGCTGAGTGTGGAGCTTCCACCTGACGTACACCGCGATCTTCTCGACTATGCCGCCGTGATCGCGAGTGAACCGAGATTCATGTCTACGAGGTTGAAGATACCTTCCCGATCAAGAGCATGCCGCTTCACCTTGATCCTGTCACCGCGGTCTATGAAACCGCTGCGGGTAAATGTCTCAAACACGAGTTCAGGTTCCTGCGCTCCCAGGATCAAATCGACAGTTGCGATATCCGACCATGACACCGATTTCCGCCCGGCCAGATCGTGCTTGGGCGATACCACGAGAAAGATCTGATGCTTGGCAAAAGGCAGGACTTCCCCGTTGCCAGAAGAATGACCCACCGGAGCAAACATGAGATCGATCATTCTGTGGTTCAGTAGTGTTTCGAGTTCGCCACGATCAGCTTGTACGAAGTTGGACCGAACCTCGCGATGACTGCCGAGGAAATCCGAGACGAGGTCGCAGAACGGCCTATTCGTTAGCGATCCCGTAACTCCGAAGTTTATCTCTCCATTTCCTCCTATGCCGGCAATTTCGACATCCGCTACTGCAAGTTTGAGTTCACCCAGGATACGCCGAACACGGCATAGGAATCTCCAACCCGCATTGGTCAGCCTAACGCCTGTAGGACTGCGCTCAAAGAAGGATACTCCGACAGTGTCCTCGAGCTTTTGAATCCGTCGCGTGATCGCAGGCAGGCCAACGCCAACCTGCGTGCTCACTCGGCGAAAGCTGCCTGCCTCCGCTGCCAGAACCAGAACCTCTAAATCGGAGCCCTCGATACGCTGATACCTTTGCTTCCGCCAGGTTCCGTTGCTGCTCTTGGGAGTAGTCATGACACATGCAGGCCATTCCAAGGTTGGGACTAGTCGCCCTAACTCCATCCTTCCAAAACGACTTTTCCGATCATCCCACCACTTTCGACCATGCGATGGGCTTCGCGCAGATTTTCAGCGTTGATCGGGGTGAGCGTCTTTGTGAGGGTCGAACGGATCTTTCCGTGATCCACCAGTTCGGCCACGCACGAAAGCAGGCGATGCTGCTCGACCATGTCCGGGGTCTGGTGCATCGACCGCGCAAACATGAACTCCCAATGCAGGCTTGCGGCCTTGGTCTTCATGCCGCCCATCGGCATGGGCAGGTCGGTGTCGTCGATGCTGACGATGCCGCCTTCGGGCCGGATGAGCTCTACGGCGGCGTTCCAGTGGCGCATGTCGTTGAAGATCGCGATGTGATCAACGTGCTGGAAACCAAGTGCCCGGACCTGGCTCACGAGATCTTCGCGGTGATTGACGACATGATCCGCGCCCATTTGCTTAACCCAAGCGATCGTTTCGGGCCGCGACGCGGTGGCGATGACAACCAGTCCTGCCCATTTGGCAAGCTGAATAGCGATGGAGCCTACGCCGCCGGCGCCGCCGATGATCAGGACTGACTGTCCCTCGGCACCGCCGTCGGGTTCGATGTTCAGGCGATCGAAGAAGGCCTCCCAGGCGGTGATCGCCGTCAGCGGCAGCGCGGCGGCTTCGGCATGGTTCAGGCTTGTCGGCTTGCGGCCGACGATGCGCTCATCGACAAGCTGGAACTGCTGGTTCGAGCCCGGACGGGTGAGATCGCCAGCATAGTAGACGGCATCGCCCGGTTTGAAGAGCGTGACTTCTGGGCCAACCGCTGTGACCACGCCGCTGGCGTCCCAGCCGATCACGCGCGGCGTCTCTTCGATCTTGTCCTTGGGCGCGCGGATCTTGGTATCGACCGGGTTCACCGAAATCGCTTTGACCTCGACCAGGATGTCGCGCCCTGTCGGTTCGGGGGTGTCGAGTTCGGCATCCAGAAACGACTCCGGATCGTCAACTTGGAGATACTTGATGAGTGCGACGGCTTTCATGGTGTGCTTCCCTTTCGTGTATGTGTAATTCGGCTGGCTATTTGCGCGGACCTGCGGTGAAATCGAGCGTCGCCTTGGCGAGCGTGTGCTGCCAGAGGAAGAAGCCCGTCAGCGCGTCTGTCGCATCGTCCGGGGCGCCCAGCGTATCGGTATCCAGCGCGTAGACGGAGTACTCGTAGGTATGCTGGCGGCCCACAGGCGGGCATGGGCCGATGAACTGTTTGACGCCTGCATCGTTCATGCCGACTTTCGCGCCATCCGGCAGTTCCTGGGCATCGATCCCGGTTGCGGAAGCCGCAATGCCGGTGACAACCCAATGCCAGAAGCCGCTGCCGGTTGGGGCGTCCTTGTCATAAAGGGTCACGGCAAACCCCTTGGTGCCTTCGGGTGCACCGGACCAGGCCAGTGCCGGGCGCGCATTTTCCCCGGAGCAACCGAAAGCATTGGCATACTGGCTTGCGCTGATGCTCGCGCCAGCGGCCAAGTCCGGGCTGGTCAGTTTGAACTCATCGGCGGATGCCGACATGACGCCCAAAAGCGTGGTGGCTGCAGCCATGGCAGTAGAAATGGTCTTCATGCAAGTCTCCTTTGTTATTGATCGAATTCGACGGTGACGAAGACGAGCTCGTCGTCTCCGGTATTGGTGAGGTCGTGAACGAAGCCGTTGTCGGACTTCAGGTCGTCGAAGTGTTTCGTGTCGCCGGCGTGGTAGGTGACATCGACGACACGTCCGTCGTCGAAGCGCGACTGGCCCTTTCCATCGGTCAGAACGGTCCAGAAATACGGCCGGTCGTGGCGATGCGCGGGCAGGGTCTCGCCCGGAGCCAGACGCAGATGCCAGATGCGCATGGCCCCGGTGTCGAGCACGAGGTCGGTGCCGATCCGGTCGTTCGCGCGGGCTCGCGAAACCTCCTGGCCTGTGAGTGGCGTGGTCATGCTGCGACCCCGTAGGCGGGATAGGAAGTGTAACCGCCGGCATCGCCGCCAAAGAGCGTTGCCCCGTCGAACCCTGCCAGCAACAACCCTTCGGCGAAGCGGCGCGGCAGATCGGGATTGGCGATGAACGGCCGGCCGAAGGCGACGGCATCGGCCAGACCATCTTTCAGGATGGCTTCGGCCCTGTCCCGGTCGTAGCCGCCCGCGACAATCACCGTGCCGGAGAAGGCCGAGCGGAGCGCGATGCGGAACTCGCGTGGCGTTTCCGGAGCATCGTCCCAGTCGGCCTCGGCGAGATGGATATAGGCAAGGCCGATCCGGTTCAGTTCTTTTGCCAGCGTCAGGATGGTGGCAGGCGCTTCCGGGTCGTCCATGCCGCGCTGCGTGATGAAGGGCGAGAACCGGATGCCGGTGCGATCGGCCCCCATCACTTTACTCACCGTCTCGGCCACCTCGACCGCAAAGCGGATGCGGCCTTCGACGCTGCCGCCATATCCATCGGTGCGATGGTTGGAGGTCGAACGCAGAAACTCGTCGATCAGATAGCCATTGGCGGCGTGGATCTCGACGCCGTCGAAGCCAGCCGCCTTGGCGTTCTCCGCGGCCTTACGATAGTCGTCGATCACCCGCGCGATCTCCTGCGTCGACAGGGCACGCGGTGTCGGGCAATCGACCATGCCGCCTTCGCCGGTCTCGGGATCGGCGATCCACACCTGTGCACCCGGTGCGATGGCCGAGGGGGCGACCGGCTTGCCGTCGGGATGGAAGCTCTCGTGGCTCATCCGCCCGACATGCCAGAGCTGCAGCACGATCCGCCCGCCCGCGGCGTGAACCGCGTTCGTCACCAGCGTCCAGCCCGCGACCTGTTCGTCCGAGTGAATGCCCGGGGTGAAGGAATAGCCCTTGCCCTCAGGCGATATCTGCGTGGCCTCGGTGATGATCATGCCGGCGGAGGCGCGCTGCGCGTAATATTCGGCCATCATCGCGTTGGGCACATCGCCAGGCTGGGTCGAACGCGACCGGGTCATTGGTGCCATGACGATGCGATGCGGCAGGCTCAGGGCGCCGATCGTGACGGGTTCGAAGAGAGAGGAAGTCATTGTGGTAGTCCTTTCGGTCAGGCGTTGCAGGCGACAGGAGCGGGCTTGTGTTCCTGGCTGAGGATGAAGAGGAGGCCGATCACCGGCACGATCGCGGCGGCGAAGGGGATGGCGGCGGCGCCGAAGCTGCTGTCGATCACCGCCCCGCCGATCAAGCCGCCAAGCGCATTGGCGATGTTGAAGGCCGAGATGTTCGCGGTCGCGGCGAGTTCGGGCGCAGTACTCCCGAACTTCATGACCCGCATCTGCATCGGTGGGACATTGGCAAAGGAGACCACGCCGAAGACGAAGGCCGCGACGACGAAGGGCCATTTGAACGGCGCGACCAGACCGATGACGATCAGCGCGGCGATCATGGCGGCGGGCCAGCCGATCAGCGCGCGGCGCAGATTGGTATCGGCCGACTTGCCGCCCAGGCTGTTGCCGATGACGAGGCCGAAGCCGACGATGATCAGCAGCCAGGTCAGTGACGACCGTTCGAAGCCAGCCACCTGTTCGGCGACGGGGGCGATGTAGCCGTAGAAGGTCATGAAGCCGACCCAGCCCAGCACCGTGATCAGCAGGCTTGCCTGCAGATTGCGGTCACGGAAGGCGCCGATCTGTTCGCGCACGCTTTGGTGGGCATCGGCACCCTGGCGCGGGATGGCCAGCATGATGGCAATAGCGGTCAGCACACCGAGACCGGCCACGACCATGAACGGCACCTGCCAGCCATAGAGGTTGCCGATCCAGGCGCCGCCCGGAACGCCGAGCACATTGGCCAGCGTCAACCCGGCGAACATCTGGCCGACCGCCTGGCCCTCCAGTTCCTTGCCGACCAGACGCGTCGCGACGACGGCACCGATGCCGTAGAACGGTCCTTGGGTCAGACCGGCGAGCACGCGGCTCATGAGCAGCACATGATAGTCGCTTGTCAGCGCCGTGATCAGGTTGGCGACAACGAACAGCGCCATCAGCCCGATCAGAACCTTGCGCTTGCCGAAGCGCGCCAGCCACAGCGTCAGGATCGGGCCGCCGATGACAATGGCGAGTGCATAGGCGGTGATGAGGTTGCCGGCCTTGCCTTCACTGATGCCGAGCCCTTCGGCGACCTGGGTCAGGATGCCGGCGATAACGAATTCCGCCGTGCCGATGGCAAAGGCCGCCAGCGTCAGGATCCAGACCTGTAATGGCATTTTCGAGGTGAGTGACATGGGTCCGGTCCTTCAGTTGATGAGCGCGCCGCCGTCGATGTCGATGACGGCACCAGTGACGGAGGGATTGTCGATGACGAAGAGGTAGCCGGCGGCGACATCGGCGGCCTCGGCCACCCGGCCAGCGGGCAGGCGTTCGGCGGCGCCTGCGAACATCTGTTCGCGCGCGGCTTCGTCCATCCCGGAATAGGCTTCGGTCCTGGTCAGGCCGGGGCTGACGATATTGACCCGGATTGGCGCCAGCTCTTTCGCCAGCATCTTGGCCGTCGCCTCGAGCGCGGCGTTCATCGCCGTCTTGACGAAGGCACCGGGAACGGTGCGGCGGGCGAGGAACCCGGAAGTGAGCGTGATGGTCCCGCCTGGGCGGATGTGTTTCGCGGCCTCACGGGCGACGATCACCGATCCCCAGAACTTGACGTCGAAGGCGGCCTTCGCCGCGCCGAGGTCCACCTGGGTGACGCCCCCACCCGGTGCGCTCGACCCCGCGGTGACCACCACATGATCGACCGGGCCCACTTGCTTGAAGTATGCCGCCACCGAGGCTTCGTCGGAGATGTCGATGCTGTTGCGGCGACCAGCGATTTCGACCCGGCCGGGGCGGGCTTTCAGCGCCTCGGCAACCGCGCGGCCAATGCCGGTGGCTCCGCCGACGACGACGGAAACGGATGTGTCTGTGAATGTCATGATGTTTGGTCCTTTGAACTGTGTTGGGAGGGTACCGGCTCGTCGAAAACGGCTTCGAGAAGCGGTCCGCCGGGGGTGTGGAAGAAGACCCGGCGCTCCTGCAACTCGACCACGTCCATCAGCGAATAAGGAATGCCGAGCCGTTCGAGGCGGGCGCGGAAGTCGTGGTAGGAGCCGTCGGGCCGAATGCCGACGTGATCAATCGCTTCTGCGGGGCGCCCGGGGTCTCCGCGCACTGTTCCGATGAGATGCACGACTGGCCGGTCGCCGTCGAAAAGCCAGTACCCCGGAATCAGCCGGATAATCGCCGGGCGCTCACCCTCAGAGAGGTCGAGCACCTGTTCGAAAAACGTCTTGCTGGCGTCGAGATCGCGAGTGCGGATGGTGAGATGGTCGAATTGCATGAGGTGCCGTCCTTTCGCTCGAAGAGATAGCGAAGCGGCAGAACCAAGATAATTGAGTAGATTTCGATAATATTATCCGGCATATTCGGATAATGGATCGATTGGACAGCTTGGCGTTTTTCATCCGTATTGTGGAAAAGCGGGGTGTCGCATCCGCCGGTCGAGATTTCGGGCTGTCGGCTGCAACGGCCTCAGACAGATTGGCTGGCCTCGAGGCGTATTACGGCGCAACGCTTCTCAATCGAACTACGCGCTCCATAAGCTTGACCGATGCCGGCCGGTTGGTGCTTGAACGCGCCCGAACGCTCGTTGCGGAGGCCGACGATCTTGAAGCGCAAGTAAAGCTAGGAATTAACCAGCTATCAGGCGTGATCCGTCTAAGCGCGCCAATCGATCTCGGCGAAAACCGGATCGTTCCCTTGATCGACGAGTTCATGGACCTGCACCCGGATGTCACCGTCGAACTGGTTTTGTCTGATGGCTATGTCGATATCGTCGGACAGGGGCTTGACCTGGCGATACGCTTCGGCGCCCTGAAGAACAGTAGCCTGATGGTCAGGAAGCTCGGCGACAACCGCCGGGTCATTTGCGCTGCACCGTCATACATCGAGAAACATGGCTGCCCCGGGACGCCCGATGATCTGGCTGTGCACAACTGCCTTGTCATGCAGTTCGGCCCCGTCATCGACCGGGAATGGTCCTTCGTTATCGACGGCAAGAAGTGTGACATCATGGTGTCCGGCAATCGGACCGCAAACTCCGGCGCCCAGATCAGGCGCTGGTGCCTGGACAGCCGCGGTATTGCCCTGAAATCGATCTGGGATGTGAGGGACGACCTCGAAAGCGGTCGGCTGGTCGAACTTCTGAAAGACTTCGCACCGGAATCGCAATCGGCGCTTCAGATCGTCTACAGCCGCGGCAGCGGCTCGGTTAGTCGGATCCGGGCGTTCATCGAATTCTTGGTCGCCAAACTGTGAGCACTACTGCACATGCGTGGCAGTAAACGACCGCGCATAGGCTGATGGCGTCCTGCCGACATAATCAAGAAAAGCGCTGGAGAAGGCCGAGCTGGATGAAAACCCAACCTCAAAGGCCGTCTCGGTAACCGAACGTCGTTCCTTGCGCAGCATCTCCATCGCCCTGTTCATCCGGAACTCCCGTATGAAATCTCGCCAACTTTGCCCGAGTTCCGACTGTATGCGCCGGCGGAAGGTGCGTTCAGACATACCGACGTGACAGGCGACTTCGGGCAGAGATACCGACGGCCCCTGGGCGTGCGCGAAATCTATGGCCCGCTGGATCGCACTTGTTTCGGCATAGGGAATCCAGTTGATCCGTTCATGGCGAAACCAGTCGGGCAGCATCTCGCCCAGGGTTACAAAAAAGCATGCGGCCTGTCGGTTGCGCTGCGCATGCTCGGCGTTCCATTTCAGTCCGTAGTCAACAAGCGCTGCTGCCATCTCGCTGACCGGACCGACCCAGCAACCGTCGCGCCACCAGGCGACCTCGCCGCGGCCAAACTGAATTACGATGCCGGCCGATGGCACCCGCGCGCGTAGACGGAACATGCGCCCCTGCGGTATGTACACCATGTGGTCGGCCGGAATGACCCATTCGCCCGCATGGCCGAAAAGCTCAAGCTCGCCCTCAGTGCAACGCACGAGTTGGCCGCCCGGCTCCGCCTCGGTCAAGTAGTCAAACCTCGCTGTGCCGAAGCGGCGCGCGTGGCTCGGTGCGCCACTTTCAACGTAAAACCAATCAACCTGAGGCCGCGAATGTTGCGTGGAGCCCTCGGTTTGCTGTGTATGATTCATAGCCTGACCTATTCTCTCTCTTCCCGGGGCTGCTTTCAGGCCTGAGGCGTCGTTTGAACGCCGCCACCTGACCGATTATCGCGCACAATTGACCGATTTTCGAAGGCAGGACGAGTCCCAACAGATAAAATACGTCCAGATTGTCGAATATCGGCCACGCTTGCCGATTCCTCGGCCATCCGGGAGGAATTGTTCATGGCACCTGACATCGCACTTCGTGCGAACACCCCGGTCTTATCCATCTCTGGGGTCTGCAAACGCTTTGGTGGCACTCAGGCGGTCTCCGACGCCGGCTTTGACGTTCACCGTGGCGAAATCGTAGCCCTTCTTGGCGAGAACGGTGCGGGCAAGTCGACGCTGATCAAGATACTGGCGGGCGTCTTCAGCGCCGACAGCGGCACGTTTCATTTCGCCGGCACCCCTTTCGACCCGCGCGACGCGCATCCGGGCATTGCCTTCATTCACCAGGATCTTGGCCTGATCGAATGGATGACGGTCGCTGAGAACATCGCCTTGATGCAGAACGGTTATCCGCGCCGGTTCGGACTCATTGACTGGTCGGCGACGCGCGCTGGAGCTCTCGAAGCCCTGGCGCATGTTTCGGACAGTATTGATCCGGACGCGCGTGTGCAAAGCTTGACGCGGACCGAGAAATCGCTGGTCGCGATCGCCCGCGCGCTGAACCGTAACGCGGCGCTCCTGGTATTGGACGAACCCACCGCCAGCCTGCCGCAATCGGATGTCGAAATGCTGCACGGCGTTCTCCGCAATCTGCGAGACGCGGGCGTCGCCATGATCTACGTCTCGCACCGGCTGGACGAGGTCTTCGCCATCGCCGACCGCGTCGTCGTCCTGCGCGACGGCTTTCTGGTCGGAGATGAGCCGATCGGGGCTCTGGATGGTGATGCCTTGATACGGCTGATCATCGGCCGCGATCTGGAAGAGGTCTTCGCGCATCCTGCCGCTGCAGCCGATGCTCCTGTCGCATTGCGTATGGAGAAGGTCTGCGCCGAGGATGTCGGCCCGATCGATTTTCTGTTGCGCAAAGGCGAGGTACTGTGACTGGTCGGCCTGCGTGGTGCCGGTCAGGACGTGGTCGGACATATACTCTTCGGACGCAGTGCCCGAACTGCTGGACGGATCGAACTCGAAACCGGACGCCCATTCGAGACAGCGCATCCGCTCGATGCCATCCGCCAGGGCATCTGCATGCTGGCAGGAGACCGCAACGCCGAGTCCGTGGCGGCTGGCCTTTCCGTGCAGGAAAACCTGTTCCTCAACCCCGGTTTGACAGGCAGGGGCTTTTTCAAACCGCGGCGCCCGAGCAGGGAGACCGACGCAGCACGCGAGATCGGCAACCGTTTCGACATCCGCCCGAATGACCCTACCGCCCCGATCGAGACTCTTTCCGGCGGCAACCAGCAGAAGGTTGTCATGGCCCGCTGAATGGAAGTCGGAGGTTCGGTCCTGATCCTGGAGGATCCCACCGCCGGGGTCGATGTCGGATCAAAAGCCGATATCTACGCGCTTCTCGCCAAGGCATTGAAGGACGGTCTGGCGGTGCTGCTGATCTCCACCGACTTCGAGGAAGTCGCGGCGCTCAGCCACCGGGCCTGCGTTTTTCATGACGGCCGCATCGTCGCGGAACTCACCCAAAAAACCTGTCGGTAGAGGCGCTGCTCAATGCGGCCTCGCTGGAGGCGGCACCCAGGGAGGATACCTGATGCAATCGCTCGAATCCAATGCACTCGAACCAACTCGCTCGGAACTGCGGGAACTCTCTCCCGTGGCACGGATCCTGAGGCTGCTGCCGGTCTACGGCTTGCCCCTCCTGACTCTGGCGCTCATTATCCTGTTCTCGATCCTCTTGCCACGCACCTTTCCGACCTATCTTAACCTTCGCGCGATCCTGGGTGAGAAGTCGGTCATCGCGCTTTTGTCGCTTGCTGCGATGATCCCGATGATGACCGGCCGGATCGACCTGACTGTCGGTTACGGTATCGTCATCTGGCACGTCCTCGCGATCAGCCTGCAGACGGTCTATGGGTTCAGTTGGCCGATCGCGGTGCTGATCGTGTTGTTGGGCGGCTGCCTGCTTGGCTTGATCAACGGCTTGTTGGTCGAAATCGCGCGGATCGACAGCTTTATCGCGACGCTTGGAACCGGGACGATCGTCTATGCGCTTGCGCTTTGGCACACCGGCGGACGGCAGGTCATCGGTGCGTTGCCGGAAAACTTCACGGGCATTTACGGAACGACCTTCTTCGGGCTGCCGATCGCCGCCTTTTACGTTTTGGGTATCGCCCTGGTGCTCTGGGTCGTTACCGACTTCCTGCCCATCGGGCGCAATCTCTACGCTATCGGCGCGAATTCGCGCGCGGCCGAACTGAATGGTATCCGAACCCGTCGTTTCGTTAT
The DNA here is from genome assembly GCF_900156695.1 of Phaeovulum vinaykumarii. Classification (GTDB taxonomy): domain Bacteria; phylum Pseudomonadota; class Alphaproteobacteria; order Rhodobacterales; family Rhodobacteraceae; genus Bieblia_A; species Bieblia_A vinaykumarii. The sequence continues at coordinate 3,112 of NZ_FTOM01000013.1, read as the reverse complement.
CGGCGCCTTTGTCGCCTCCGGGCTCATCGGCGCCTTCGCGGGCATAATTTTGGCCGCGAAACTGCGGATCGGCCAGGCCAGCGTCGGGTTGGAATTTCTGCTGCCCGCAATCGTGGGCGCCTTCCTTGGCTCGACCACGATCAAGCCGGGGCGTGTCAATGTCTGGGGCACGATCGTTGGCGTCATCATTCTCGCTGTCGGCATTTCGGGCATCCAGCAGATGGGCGGCGCCTTCTACGTCGAACCGCTGTTCAACGGCACGACGCTTCTGATCGCGATCGGCATCGCCGGCTACGCGCAGCGCCGGCGCAGTTCGGTCCGGCATGCGCGCCGACCCCAATCCACAAAATGAGATCATCGGTTCACAGGAGGAGCAAGACGATGAAAACTCAACTCACAACCACACTGGCGGCACTGCTCGCAACCAGCACGTTGCTTTGCGCAGTGCCTGCCTTCGCCGATGCGGTCAGCGATGCCAAGGCCTATGTTGCCAAGGCCTCACAGCCCAACCCGCCCTGGACCGGCCCCACCAGTGGCCCCGAGGCGCAGACCGGCAAGACTATCGTCTATGTGTCGGCGGACCAACGCAATGGCGGCGCGCTTGGCGTCAGCGAAGGTGTAGAGGAAGCGGCCAAGGCGATTGGCTGGACGCTGCGTGTCATCGACGGTCAGGGCTCGGTTTCCGGGCGTTCAGCTGCAATGCAACAGGCCATCGCGCTGCAGCCCGACGGCATCATTCTTGGCACCGTAGACGCCAATGAACAGGCCGAAGCGATCCGGCAGGCTCATGATGCTGGTATCATCATTGTCGGCTGGCATTCCACCGCCTCGGCCGGTGCGTCGGACAAACACCCGATCTTCACCACTATCACCACCGATCCACTGGAAATCTCGCGCGCCGCCGCCTCGCTTGCCGTCGCCGACAGTAACGGCACCGCCAATGTCGTGATCTTCACCGACAGCGTCTATGAGATAGCAATCGCCAAATCCGATGCGATGGCAGATGTCATCAAGGCATGCGACGGCTGCAAGATCCTTTCGGTCGAGGATACTCCGCTGGCCGAGACCAGCAACCGGATGCCACCGCTGACCAATTCGCTTCTGCAGCGTTTCGGCGACGAATGGACCTATTCATTGACGATCAACGACCTGCCATACGACTTCATGGCGCCGGCGTTGATCTCGGCCGGAATCGCGCAGGACGGTCATCCCCGCAATATTTCGGCGGGCGATGGCTCCGAGGCTGCCTTCCAGCGCATTCAGCAGAACTTCTATCAGTTCGCTACGGTGGCCGAGCCTTTGCACCTGCATGGCTGGCAAGCGGTCGACGAGATGAACCGTGCCTTCGCGGGCGAGCCCGAGTCCGGTTTCGTCGTGCCGGTGCACCTCTTCACGCCCGACAACATCAAGGAGGATGGCGGCGCCGACCTCTCCTACGATCCGGGTAACGGTTACCGCGATGTCTATCGCAAGATCTGGGGCGTCAACTGACGCCGCCAACCGCGAGGTGCGGGTCGGTCCGACCTGCGCCACCAATCCCAAGGAGCATGACATGACGAAGACATTCTGGCCCGACGATATTCGCCTGGTCATTTCGATCTCGATGCAATTCGAGGCGGGCGGCGAAGCACCCTACGGACCCGGAGGACCGTTCTCGGGCTTCATCGACATGGACCCGGCCTATCCCGATTTCCCGACCAAAAGCTGGTATCGCTACGGCTATGTCGAAGGCATCCAACGTATGCTCGACCTCTGGGACAAGCACAAAATCAAGGTAACGTCGCACATGGTCGGCAGCGCCGTCGATCGCAGTCCGCATGTGGCAAAGGAAATTGTCGAACGTGGGCACGAAGCCGCTGCGCATGGCCGCGACGGGATCATGCAGGTCGATCTGCAGGAACCTGATGAGCGCAAGTTCATCACCGACAACATCGCCTCGATCGAGCGCGCCACCGGCACCCGCCCGGTGGGCTATAACGGTGCGGCCATGCGCGGCACTGTGAACACCTTGAAAATCCTTCAGGACGAAGGCTTCCGCTATCACATCGACGATGTCAGCCGCGACGAACCGTTCCTCATCCCGGTGCGGGGAAAGGACTTCGCCGTGGTGCCCTATTCGATGAACCTCAACGACATCATCCAGTTCGAGGGTTACAAATTCACCACGACCGAATACGAACGCCAACTCAAGGACGAATTTGACCAGCTCTGCGAAGAGGCGGGGCATCGGCGGCGGATGATGGCCATTTCGACCCATGACCGGGTGCAGGGCCGCCCCTACCGGGTCAAATCGCTGGACCGGTTCCTTGAATACGCCCTGAAGCAACCCGGCGTTGCCGTGCTGCGCAAGGACGAGATCGCTGATTTCGCCTATTCGGCAGCGGACATAATTCGCGATCCGAACCCGCATGACGAATGGGCGGATTGGGAACGCAAGCACGGCGACCAGAAGATCAAGCCGATTGCGTGACCTCGGGCCGGGGATGCGGCCTCCCTGTGTCTCTGGCCCAAATGACGGAGCGGATATGGCAGACCTGACCTTGATCGGCGGAGGTATCGTCGGTATCGCCACAGCACTGGAAATGCAGCGTAGCTTCCCCAGCCTCCCGATCCGCGTGCTGGAAAAAGAGACGGCGCTGGCGCGCCACCAGACCGGACGTAACAGCGGCGTGATCCATGCCGGCATCTACTACGCCCCAGGCAGCCTCAAGGCGCGGTTCTGTCGCGAAGGGCTGACTGAGACGGTGCGGTTTTGCCAGGAACACGGCCTGCCTTACGAACAATGCGGAAAACTGATCGTCGCCACCGATGCCGTGGAAATGGAGCGGCTGGCGGCGCTGACGCACCGCGCGCTTGAAAACGGCCTGGACGTGCGCCCGGTTTCCGCCGCTGAACTGGCGGAGATGGAGCCGAACATCACCGGTCTCGGCGCGTTGCTCAGCCCAGCGACGGAAATCGTCGACTACACCGCCGTGACCGAGAAGATGGCCGAGTTGTTCATCGCCGGGGGCGGAGAAATACGGCGTGGCACCGAAGTAGCGGGCATCGAGGAAGGCCCGGACCAGGTTCGCCTGCATCTGTCGGGCGGAGAGACCGTCGCGACCGCGCGCTT
>NZ_FTOM01000002.1 GCF_900156695.1 Phaeovulum vinaykumarii | reverse complement strand
CGTTCTCGAACGGGTGCCAGAAGGCCAAGAGAAGCGGCAGATCGCCGGGACGCTCGACATTCGTCTGCGGCGCATAGATCAGCTGGAAATGGGCCGCGGCAGCGCCGGGCAGAAGCGTGGCGCCCAGAAGGGCAAGAACGGCCGAAACCGTGCGGGTCTTTTGGAAGATCATGTCATCCTCTCTCACCGGCCCGGAATGACCGGGCACAAACGGAAAGGACAGCGGGGAGCGGCGCAGACGGAACAGGCCCCGTGCTGTGCCAGACGCACACCCCGGCGTCCGGTTGCATCGCGGCGCGCCTGGGGCGCGGCCACGAGTCCTCGGCAGGTTTCCTGGCTCGCGGGTCGTCGTTCCACCGACCTTCCCAGGGCCATGCAGGGCCCCAGTGGCTTCTTCGGTGTCACTCTCCGCTCACAGTTGCGGGGGCAGCTGCGGGTTCGGCGCCTGATGGCTACACCTCACCGCATTCCCTATTTCTTCGGGGCAGGTCTGAGCCCTGCACCGAACCGATGACGGCCCCATATCGCGCCGCGATCACCGCTTTGTCAATGCGCGCCCCGACCGACGGGGGAGCGGGCCGCCTTGGGGACCGGCGCAGCACCGCCCTGCCCCACGGCCCCCTTCCCCGCCCAACCGCCTTCGCGGGCCAGCGTGCGGGCCTCGGCCGCGGCCAGACGGGCCAGGGCAGCCTCCTCGCAGCCGGTTTCGGCCAGCGCACGGGCCCAGATCCGCGCCACCGAGGCCGCCGACCAGGGCAGCACCGCCTGCGCCACCCAGGCGCGCGCGGGCGCGGGCAGCCGGTCATGCGCCGCCATCGGGTTCTCGCGGCGGCGCGCGCGCAGACGGGTCGACAGATTGCGCCTCATGCGGCGCGGCCCCAGTGCGGGAACGGGTCTTCAAGCTCTTGCCAGGCCTCGGGGGCGAAGGTCGTCTCGGGCACCAGGCAGCGCTCCAGCATGCTTTCGATGCGGGCGCGGTTCATCGTGCCCAGCATGCCGATGAAGACCATCTCCTGTCGGCGGTCGCCGAATTCCTGCGCCACTTTCGCGGCCATGCGCTCGCGCGCCTCCTCGGGCCAATGCTGCTCGGGCACCGCCGCCCACCACAGGCCCAGCCCCTTCACCTCGAGCATCGGACCCGCGACCGAGAATTCGCCCGCCCAATCGGGCCGCGTGGCCAGCCAGAAATGCCCCTTGGCCCGGATCACCCCCGGCAGCGGCGTCTGGAAGAATTCGGCCAGTTTCGCGGGCTGGAACGGCCGCTCGGCGCGATAGACAAACGAGGTGATCCCGTATTCAGCGTCTTCGGGCACGTGATCGGCAAAGCCGTAAAGCTCCTGCATCCAGGTGGGATGGCGATGCGCCGCCTCGAAGCTGAACCGGCCGGTGCCGAGGATCTCGCGCGGGTCGACCCGGCCGTGGTCGGTCTCGATGATCTTTGCATCGGCATTGAGCGCGCGCAGGATGGCGCGGGCATTGGCCAGCTCCTCGGCGCTGGCCGAGGACACCTTGTTGAGCACGATCACATCGGCGAATTCGATCTGATCGGTGAGCAGCTGCACCAGGGTGCGCCCGTCCTCGGGGCCCAGATCCACGCCGCGGTCGGCCAGGAAATCCTGCGCCGAGAAGTCGCGGGTCAGATTGGCCGCATCCACCACCGTCACCATCGTGTCGAGCCGCGCGATATCGTCCAGCGCGGCGCCCGCGTCGTCGCGGTATTCGAAGGTGGCCGCGACCGGCAGCGGCTCGGAGACGCCGGTCGATTCGATCAGCAGATAGTCGAAGCGCCCCTCCTCGGCCAGGCGCCGCACCTCGACCAGAAGATCGTCGCGCAACGTGCAGCAGATGCAGCCGTTGGTCATCTCGACCAGCTTTTCCTCGCCCCGCGTCAGACTGGCGCCGGCGCGCACCAGATCGGCGTCGATGTTCACCTCGGACATGTCATTGACGATCACCGCCACCCGCATCCCCGTGCGGTTGGACAGGACATGGTTGAGAAGCGTGGTCTTTCCGGCGCCGAGAAAGCCGGACAGGACGGTGACGGGCAAACGGTCGGCCATGGAGATCTCCTGTAATAGTATAACAAATGTTATAAGATAACAAACGCCGGATGCAAGAGAGCATCCCGCCCCAACGCCCAGAAGCGCGGCACCGGATCTGGAAGGACGGAAAATCGGCAAGGTCGGCGATGACAGCGCCGGAGAAGACCAACCCCCGAACCACGGCAACCGCCCTCAGCCAGCGCGCAAAGCACCGGGAGAACCCGCATGGTCATGTCGATATGAGAGGGAGGATGGTGCTGCGAGAGAGGATTGAACTCTCGACCTCTCCCTTACCAAGGGAGTGCTCTACCACTGAGCTACCGCAGCGCCGGCGGACCGTGTTCGGCCTGATGGGCGGGGATTTAGACGCAAAATTCGGGGGGTGCAAGCGCAAATCTGGACGCATCTGCATGATCGGAGTAAACCCGCCTCATGACGGAGACGGGCAAGGGGCCGGAGGGGCCGAAAACCGCAGGCGCACGCGCCCGCGAGGACAGGTTGAAGGCGGCGCTGCGGGCCAATCTGCATCGCCGCAAGGCGCAGGCGCGCGCGCGGGCGGGCGACGACGGCGGCAAGAACGCCGGCGACACCTCCCCGAACGGGGTCGAACCGCCCCCTGCCCCGCCCCGTTCCGCACCGGACAGCTGAGGCGCCGCGGGTCGGGCGCGCCGCGCGACATGCGGCCGCAGCCCCGGCGCCCCCCGCACAGACACCCAACGGCCGCGGCCCCTGCCGCGCGCCCAACGCAGGACAGGCAGGCATGGATTCGATCATCGTCACCGGGGGCGGCCCCCTTAACGGCCAGATCCCGATCGCGGGGGCCAAGAACGCCTGTCTGGCGCTGATGCCGGCCACGCTCCTGTCCGAGGAGCCCTTGACGCTGACCAATGCGCCCCGGCTCTCGGACATCCGCACGATGACCGAGCTCTTGACCAGCCTCGGCGCCGAGGTCGCCGGCCTTCAGGGCGGGCAGGTGCTGGCGCTGTCGTCGCATGCGCTGACCAACCACACCGCCGAATATGACATCGTGCGCAAGATGCGGGCCTCGATCCTGGTGCTGGGGCCGATGCTGGCGCGCGACGGCCAGGCGGTGGTCTCGCTGCCCGGCGGCTGTGCGATCGGCGCGCGCCCCGTGGACCTGCACCTGCGCGCGCTCGAGGCGATGGGGGCCGAACTCGACCTGCGCGAGGGCTATGTGCATGCGCGCGCGCCGCGAGGGCTGCGAGGCGCGGTGGTCGACTTCCCGCTGGTCTCGGTGGGGGCCACGGAAAACGCGCTGATGGCGGCGACGCTGGCGCGCGGCACGAGCGTGCTGCGCAATGCCGCGCGCGAGCCCGAGATCGTGGATCTGGCGCGCTGCCTGCGGGCGATGGGCGCGCAGATCGAGGGCGAGGGCAGCTCCGAAATCACCATCGAGGGGGTCGCGCGGCTGCATGGCGCCACCCATCCGGTGGTGACCGACCGTATCGAGCTGGGCACCTACATGCTGGCCCCGGCGATCTGCGGCGGCGAGGTCGAATGCCTGGGCGGGCGGATCGAACTGGTCGGCGCCTTCTGCGAGAAGCTCGACGCGGCCGGCATCTCGGTCGAGGAAACGCCCGCGGGCCTCAAGGTGACGCGCCGGAACGGCCGGGTGCGCGCGGTCGATGTGGTCACCGAGCCCTTCCCCGGCTTCCCCACCGACCTTCAGGCGCAGATGATGGCGCTTCTGGCCACGGCCGAGGGCACCTCGACGCTGGAAGAACGCATCTTCGAGAATCGCTTCATGCATGCGCCCGAACTGGCGCGGATGGGCGCGCAGATCGAGGTCCAGGGCGGCACCGCGCGCGTGCACGGGGTCGAGCGGCTCAAGGGCGCGCCGGTCATGGCGACCGACCTGCGGGCCTCGGTCTCGCTGATCCTGGCCGGTCTGGCCGCCGAGGGCGAGACGCTGGTGCGCCGGGTCTACCATCTCGACCGCGGCTATGAGCGGGTCGAGGAGAAACTGGGCGGCGTCGGCGCCCGGATCGAGCGCATCCACGGCGACTGACCCCGCCGGGCGGGCTGCCCCGCCGGGCGCGCGTCGGTTTGGGCGGGCTTCCAATCGGGGGGCCCTGTGCTTATCTCGAAGACGAACGGCAGGCGCGCGGGCCGCGGGCGCCCGCCGGTCCGGGGGGGAAAGGCTCCACGCCCCCCCCTGGCCCCACCGCGGCGCGACGCGAGAGGACGGAAGAGACAGACCATGACCGATGCCCGGTTCCAAGATGGCGCCCCCGAAGCCCTGAGCCTGCGCGCCGAGACCCCCGAGGATCTGCCCGTGATCGCCGCGCTGTGCCAGGATGCCGTGCTGAGCCAGGCCGACATGCGCTTTGACCGCAGCGGGCGGCATTTCGCGCTGGTGATGAACCGCTTTCGCTGGGAGCATCAGCGCCCCACCCGCACCCCTGCACCTGCCCCCACACCCGAACGCGTGCGCACGCTTCTGGTGATCTCGGATGTGACGGGGGTGGCCAGCCAGGGGCTAGACCGCACCGCACGCGACCAGATCCTGTCGATCCTCGACCTGAGCTGGGAGGCCGGCCCCGACGGCACCGGCCAGATCCTGATCACGCTGGCGGGCGACGGCGCCATCGCGGTGCGCGCCGAATGTCTGAATGTCGATCTGCGCGATGTCAGCCGCCCCTGGCCCGCGCGCGCCACGCCCCACCACCCGGACTGATCCCCCTTCGGCGACGGCGGCCAGCCCGGTTTCGGGATGGGGTGCGCAAAGTGGCCGCGGAGACGCGGGCCGCGAAGGCGCCTAGAAGTCGGGCGCGGGGTGCGCGACCCCCGCGTGATGGAGATCTTCCCATGTCCGACCTGACCCTTGATCTGCCCGAGCTTTGCCCGCGGTCGTCCTTCCGGGCGCTCCTGGGCGATGCGCTGCTTGTCGATGTGCGCGACCCGCACGAAATCGCCGCCCTCGGCTTTGGCGATTGCGATGTGCTGGCGATCCCGATGACCGAGATCGCCCGGCGCTGGGAGGAAATCCCCCGCGACCGCCCGGTGATCGTGGCCTGCGACACCGGCGCGCGCTCGCGCATGGTGGTCGAGGCACTGATGCGCCAGGGCTTCGAGAATGTGGCCAACATGCGCCACGGCCTGGCGAAATGGGTATCCAAGGGGCTGCCGGTGACGGGCGCGGCCGCCGCTGCGGTGGGCGAATCGGGCTGCGGCTGCGGCGGGCACGATCATGCGGGCGGCGGCTGCTGTGGCGGTCACGGCCATGGGCATGAGCATGGAGGCGGCTGCGGCTGTCACTGACAGGCCGCGCCCGGCGCCGGCGCAATCAGGCAGGCGTCGGGGCAAGCGGGCACCGGGCGTCACGGGGCACCGAGCTTCGCGGGGCGCCCGCAAAGCCTGCGTAACCCGCACGGCCCGCGACCTTTTTGGGCAATGTCCCTGCCCGAAGGCGGGCTTCGGGGCTTGCGGCCCAAATGTCGCAGGTCTATTTCTTGATGAAATAGATCAGCAAATGCAGCTTGATCGGGCGGCCGGTCTCCGGTGATCTGGATCAAGGCCCGCAGGGACCAGGGACGTCAATTCTCGCGCCAGAGCAATTCCCGGCTTCTCTTGCCGGAACGGCGCGGCAGGAGGGCACATGAAACGCGGCATCTTCTCGGGGCGTGGACGCGGGCGCAAGATGGGGCGCGGGCCGATGGAGGCCGGCGCCGAGGCCGACGCGCTGACCGACGGCGTTCTGGGCGGCTGGCGCACCCGGCTGCGCAAGGCGCTGCCCATGGGCACCGTGGCCGCCGCAGCCGCCACCGGGCCGGGCCCCGACGCCAGCCACGGCATGGGCCACGGCATGGGCCACGGCGGCCCGCACGGCAAGCGCCGGGCGTCGTCGCAGGGCCATCACACCGGCTGCAAGGTTCTGGACGACGATCTGCCCGTTCTGCATCAGGGCAAGGGCAAGCATTGCGCGGGCTCGGGCCAGCGGTGCGGCTGCGCCCCCACCAGCCGCGCCCCCAACCTCGACGAAGCCCCGATGGGCGCGCATTGCCGGGTGCTGCGGCTGGTCGGCTGCGGCGCGGTGCGCCAGCGGCTTCTCGATCTGGGCCTCCAGCCCCGGCGCGATGTCCATGTGATCCGCGCCGCCCCCCTGCGCGACCCGATCGAGCTGCGCGTGGGCGACACCTTCATCGCCCTGCGCCGGCGCGAGGCCGCCCAGGTCGAGATCGAATTCCTCTGACGGCGCGGGCGCTGCCGGCCTCCGCGTAATGGCCCCTGCATCACGGGTCTCCACATCACCGGATCCGGATCATCCGGGCGCGCGCCATCTCAGCGGCGCGCCCTGTCGTGCGGCGGGCCCGCCGCAACCTCTGCCACCCGCGCGCGCCCGGCGGGTGGTCTGCCCTGCCCCCTTCTGCCCGCCTCTTGCCCTTCCCCGGCAGGGGGCTACAGTCGCGCCCGACCGCTTCAGACGAAAGGCCCGCCCATGACCGCGCCCCGCCCCACCCCCGAGACGATCCGCGCCGAACGTGCCGCCGCCCCCACCGCGCGCGAACGCGACTTTGCCGATGGGCTGGGGATCACCGAGGCCGACCTTCTGGCCGCGCATCTGGGCCCGCATGACGGCACCACGATCACCCGCATCCAGGCCGATCCGGCGCGCATCCTGGCGGCGCTGGCGCCCTATCCGTCGATCATGGGGCTGACGCGCAACGACATCGCCATTCTCGAGATCACCGGCCATTACCGCGACGGCGACGGCCGCGTGGGCATCGACATCACCCCCGACCATTGGGTGCATGGCTTTGCCATGACGCGCACCGTCTCGGGCGGGCTGCGCCGGTCGCTCCAGATCTTCGATGCCGCGGGCGAGGCCGTGCACAAGGCCTTTGCGCTGGAAGGTTCCGAGGCGCCCGGCTGGGACGAGATGGTCGCGGGCCTGGCCCTGCCCGAACAGAGCGACCTCTTCACCCCGGCCGCGCCCCCCGCGGGCGGCATGGCGGGCCGGGACGCCGCGGGGGCCGCGCGCGAGCTTGCCCCCGGCGCCTTCGAGCGGCTGATGCGCGGGGCGGCCGAGGCGGCCGTGCCGGTGCGGCTGCGCGTGACCAACCGCGGCTGCGCGGCGGAATATGAAGGCCCGATCGTCAAGACCGCCACCTATGGCCCCTATTGGAACGTGCTCGATCCGGGCCTCGAGATGCATCTGCGCACCGATCGTCTGGCGCGGATCGCGCAGATGCCCGACGGCGCGGTGCTGGGCCTCGATGCGGCCGGCGCGACGGTGATCGAACTGGCGGGCACCGACGCCGCGGGCTGGGCGGCACTTCTGGACGCCGAGCCCGCCTGACGCAGGGCCTGCGCGCCCCTCTTGCCGTGGTGCAAGCCCCGGCGCGCGCATGGTTTTCGCCCCGCGCGCGGGCGGCCAGGCGCTGTCCCCGCCCTGCCTTGTGCCCGCCACGCCCCTTGCGCGGGCCGCAGAGTGCCCGCCGCCAAAGGGGACGTCACAGGAGCCGCCGCAGAGGGCACCGCGGGGGGCACCACAGCGGCGCAGGCAGGGCGAAATCCCCCCGCCTGCGGGCCTGTCACGCAGGGCCCGCGGGGGAAAACCGCTTGACCTTTGCCCCCCCCTTCTATTGAACCTGCGCCCAAATCCTTCAGGCAACGGCGGTCCCCATGGACGATCAGAACAAGAATCTCATCCTTGCGAGCGTGCTGTCCTTTCTGGTGATCCTGGTGTGGTACACGTTCGTGTCCCCGCCGGAAGCGCCCGAGGCGCAGGCACCCGGGATCGAGGCCAGCACCCCGGCCGAGGGGCTGCTGCCGCCGCCCGCCGCCGCCGCGCCCGATGCTGCCCCGCAGGTTGCCGCCCCCGCGGCCAGCCCTGCCGCCGCAGCCGGCGTGGCCAGCGCCGACCGCGTGCAGATCGACACGCCGCGGCTTTCGGGCTCGATCTCGCTGGCGGGCGGGCGCATCGACGACCTTTTGCTGCTCGACTACAAGGAAACGCTCGACGCGGGCTCGCCCGATGTGCGCCTGCTGGCGCCGGTGGGCGCCGCGGCCGACGATCACGCCTATTACGCCGTCTACGGCTGGCTTCCGGCCGGCGGGATGGACCCCGCGCTGGTGCCCGATGCGCGCACGATCTGGTCGGTCGAATCAGGCGACGTGCTGGCGCCGGGCCAACCCGTCACGCTGCAATGGGACAATGGCGCGGGCCTGATCTTCCACCGCCAGATCACGGTCGATGACAATTACCTGTTCACCGTGACCCAGAGCGTCGAGAACCGCGGCACGACCCCGGTGCGGCTGGCGCCCTATGGCATCGTGGCCCGGCACGGCAAGCCCGAGGGCCAGTCCTTCTACGTCCTGCACGAGGGCGCGGTGGGCATGGCTGACGGCGAGCTGGACGAGCTGAAATACAAGAACATCGCCAAGCTGGACCCGGTCCCGCGCGAAGGCATGGCCGAGATCCGCGACGTGACCGAGAACGGCTGGATCGGCTTCACCGACAAATACTGGATGACGACGCTGGTGCCCGAGCCGGGCCAGCCCTTCACCTCGGTGGTCAAATACGCCCCCGCCGCCGACATCTATCAGGCCGAGGCGCGCCTTCCGGTCATGGACGTCATGCCCGGCGGCACGGTCGGCGCGACCACGATGCTGTTTGCCGGCGCCAAGGAATGGCAGACCATCAAGGATTACGAGACCAACCTGGGCATCGACCGTTTCATCGACTCGATCGACTGGGGCTGGTTCTTCCCGCTGACCAAGGGGATGTTCTGGATCCTGCACCATCTCAACCAGCTCTTCGCCGGCTATGGCCTGCCGGGCGCGATGGGCTGGGCGATCATCGGGCTGACCATCCTGATCAAGCTGGTGGTCTTCCCGCTGGCCAAGACCTCGTATGTGTCGATGGCCAAGATGAAGGAAATCCAGCCCGAGATGGAGAAGCTCAAGGAGCGCTGCGGCGACGACAAGCAGCGCCTCCAGATGGAGATGATGGCGCTCTACAAGCGCGAGAAGGTCAACCCCGCCGCGGGCTGCCTGCCGATCTTCTTACAGATCCCGATCTTCTTCTCGCTTTACAAGGTCATCTTCGTCACCATCGAGCTGCGCCACGCGCCCTGGATCGGCTGGATCCATGACCTGTCGGCGCCCGATCCGACCTCGATCCTCAACCTCTTCGGGCTGCTGAACACGCCGGTGCCGGACCCCAGCTCGTTCCTGCACATCTTCTCGCTGGGCATCTTGCCGATCATCCTGGGGATCTCGATGTGGCTTCAGCAGAAGCTGAACCCGACGCCGACCGACCCCACCCAGGCCGCGATCTTCGCCTGGATGCCCTGGGTGTTCATGTTCATGCTGGGAAGCTTTGCCTCGGGTCTGGTGATCTACTGGATCGCGAACAACATGATCACCTTCATCCAGCAATACACGATCATGACCATGCACGGGCATCGGCCGGATCTGTTCGGCAACATCTTGGCCAGCTTCTCGCGCAAGCAAGCCGCCGCGCCCGCTAACGCGCCCAAGCCCGTCAGCACCAAGGCCGCGCACAAGGCCGACACCGCCAAATCCGGGGCGGCCACGCCGGCCGAAGGCAAGCCCGCGGCGCGGCCGTCGAAATCCGGCCGTGCGGGCAATTCGCTGCGCGACAAGAAGTGATGGCCGCCACGCTGGCCCGGATCCTGCGCCATCCGATCAAGTCGATCGGGGTCGAGGAGATCGCGGACGCCTCCCTCGCCGAGGGGGGCGTTCTGCCGTTTGACCGGGCCTGGGCCGTGGCCCATGCGGCCGCGACATTCGACGGCGACCCGCGCGGCTGGGCGCCCAAGTCGAATTTCCTGCGCGGAGCCGCGGCGCCCGCGCTGATGGCGGTGCGCGCGCGCATGGAGGGCGGGCGGATCGCCCTGAGCCACCCCCGCCGCCCCGCGATCACCATCGCCCCTGCGCAGGCCGCCGACCGCGCCCGGCTGCTGGACTGGCTGGCCCCGCTCTGGCCCGAGGGGCGCCCTGCCCCGCGCGATCTGGTGCCCGCGCCCGCAGGTCAGGCGCTGAGCGATGCGCGCGCGCCCTGGCTGTCGATCCTGTCGCTGTCCTCGAATGCGGCCCTGGGCCGTGCGATGGGGCGCGATCTGTCGATCCACCGCTGGCGCGGAAATCTCTGGATCGAGGGCTGGCCGGAAGACGCCGAACGCGCCCTTGGCGCGGGCACGCGGCTGCGCGTGGGGGGCGCGATCCTCGAGGTGGCCCGGCCCATCACGCGCTGCCGGGCAACCTGCGCCGACCCCGAAACCGGCGCGGAAGCAGGCGACACGCTGGCCGCGCTTCAGGCGCGCTTTGGCGACCGCGACTTCGGTCTTTACGCCGCCGTCCTGAAGGGCGGCCCCATCCGCCGCGGCGATCCCATAGAGGTTCTGGCATGATCTCCTATCCCCTGGCCCCCGAGCCCGACGACATCGCCCGCGAGGCCGGGCGCAAGCTCTTTGCCGCCGAGGTCGAGTTCCTCAAGGGCGTGGTGGCGATGGACGGGCTGCCCCCCGACGACCGCCCCGAGGTCTGCTTTGCCGGACGTTCGAACGTGGGCAAGTCCAGCCTGATCAACGCGCTGACCGGACGGCGGCAGCTGGCGCGGGCCTCGAACACGCCCGGCCGCACCCAGGAGATCAACTTCTTCACCACCCGCGGCGGGCCCTATCTGGTGGACCTGCCCGGCTATGGCTATGCCAATGCGCCGCTGGGCGTGGTCGAGAAATGGCAACGCCTGCTCAAGGATTATCTGGCCGGACGCGCCACCCTGCGCCGCGCCTTCGTGCTGGTGGACACCCGCCACGGCATCAAGCCGGTGGACGAGGAAATCATGACCCTTCTCGACCGATCGGCGGTGACCTTTCAGGTGGTGATGACCAAGGCCGACAAGCTGACTGCCGCGGGCTGCGACAAGACGCTGGCGCAGGTGCGCGAGAAGCTGGCCCGCCACCCCGCCGCCTATCCCGAGATCGTGATGACCTCATCAGAAAAGGGACAGGGTCTCGAGACCTTGCGCGCGCTGATCGCCGGGATCGGCTGAGGCGCCCGCCGCCCCGCCCCGACGCCACGGCCCGCCCCGACGCCCCGCCGCCGGGATCGCCCTGCGCGCGGGCGCGGTGGCGATGGACGGTCTGCCCCGATCAGCCCAGGGCTGCCCGTCCCGGGCCCCCTGCGAACCTGCACAAGGGTGTTGGCCCCGAGGTGCTGGCCCCGGGGAGCCGGCTCAGACGTGCTGGCCGCCGTTCACCTCGATCTCGACGCCGGTGACATATTCGCTTTCGGGCGAGCACAGGAACCAGATCACGTCGGCCACCTCGCGCGGCTGGCCCAGACGGCGCAGCGGCAGGCCCTCGACGATCTTCTCGGTGCCGGGGCTCAGGATCGAGGTGGCGATCTCGCCCGGCGCGATCGCGTTGACGCGCACGCCCAGCGGCCCGAAATCATGCGCCATCTCGCGCGTCAGCGCCGCCAGCGCCGCCTTCGACGTGGCATAGGCCGCGCCCGCGAAGGGGTGCACCCGGCTGCCCGCGATCGAGGTCACGTTGACCACCGATCCGCGCGCCGCGGCCAGCTCGTCCTTGAGCCCGCGCGCCAGCACGATCGAGGCGAAGAAGTTGACGTGGAACACCTGCCCCCAGGTCTGGAGGTCGGTGTCGATGGAATTCAGCCGGCTGCCCCCCGGCCCCTTGGGCGAGATGCCGGCATTGTTGACCAGCGCATGCAGCTTGCCATTGAGCCGCGAACGGATGTCCGCGACCGCCTCGATGGTCTTCTGCGCGCTCGACAGGTCGAGCTGGATGTGATCCTCGCGGCCGCCGCCCCAGGGGCATTCCTCGGGGAAGGCCTGGCGCGAACAGGTCACGATGCGCCAGCCCTCGCGCGCGAAGCGCTTGACCGTGGCATGGCCGATCCCGCGGCTGGCCCCGGTCAGCAGCAGCACCTTGCGATCATCTCCGGCCATGGCGGTCTCCTCTGGTCCCGTTCCGGTTCCAGCTAGCGCATCTGGCGCCAGACGCAAGCCGGGCGCGAAGATGCCGCAGCCGCCTCTTGGCAGGGGGGGCCGAAACGGCTAGTCCTTGAGCGCCGTTTTCCGGGGAACCGCAATGAGAAAGCAGAACATGGACCGAGACTGGATTGCCACCGCGCGCACGCTCTCTGAAGCCCTGCCCTATCTGCAGCGCTACACCGGCGCCGTGGTGGTGGTGAAGTTCGGCGGCAACGCGATGGGCGATGAGGCCGCGATGGCCGAGTTTGCCCGCGATATCGTGCTGATGCGGCAGGTCGGGATGAACCCGGTCGTGGTCCATGGCGGCGGCCCGATGATCAACGACCTGCTCAAGCGGCTGGGCATCACCTCGGATTGGGTGCGCGGCAAGCGGGTGACCGATCAGGCCACCGTCGAGGTGGTCGAGATGGTGCTCTCGGGGCTGGTCAACAAGCGCATCGTGCAGGCGATCAACGATCAGGGCGGGCGCGCCGTGGGCATCTCGGGCAAGGACGACGACCTGATGGTCTGCGCCCCCGACGACCCGGAACTGGGCTTTGTCGGCCGCCCCGTCGAGATGAACGTGCAGGTGCTGCGCGACCTCTACGGCGCCGGGATCATTCCCGTGGTGGCCCCCGTCGGCACCGGCGAGAACGACAACGAGACCTTCAACGTCAACGGCGACACCGCCGCGGGCGCGATCGCCGGGGCGCTCAAGGCCGACCGGCTGTTGCTGCTGACCGACGTGGCCGGGGTCAAGGACAAGACCGGCAATGTCGTCACCCAGATGACCCCCGACGAGGTGCGCGCCATGATCGCCGACGGCACCATCGCGGGCGGCATGATCCCCAAGACCGAGACCGCGCTCAAGGCGGTCGAGGACGGGGTGCGCGCGGTGGTGATCCTGGACGGGCGGGTGCGCAATGCCTGCCTGCTGGAATTGTTCACCGATCACGGCGCGGGCAGCCTGATCCGCTCGACCGAGCCGCGCATCAAGCCTCGCATTCGCTGAAGCCCAGCCGCGGAGCCCCCTCCGCTGACGTCCCGCCCTGAACGGCGCCCGCCCTGCCCCCGGTGGCACGGGCTCGTCGCGCATGGGCGGGCCGCGCATGGGCGGGCCGCCGGGGGCAGGTTCGGGCATGGGCTGTTTCGGGGATGAGCGCGCGGGGGGCCGGCTCAGGCGGCGGCCTCGCCCAGCTCGCGCGGCAGGTGGATCAGGAATTCGGTGCCCTGCGCATCCGAGCGCACCAGCTCCAGCTGCCCGCCATGCCCGCGCACCAGCTCGGCCGAGATCGTCAACCCCAGCCCGGTGCCGCCCTTGCGCACGCTGCCCTGGAAGGGCTGGAACAGATGTTCGCGCGCGCGCGCGGGCAGGCCCGGCCCGCTGTCGCCCACCCGGATCCACCAGCCGGCTTCCTCCTCGCCCGCGCCGATCTCGATGGTGCCGGGCTTGCCCGTGGCCTCGATCGCCTGGCAGGCATTGCGCACGAGGTTCGAGATCACGCGATACATCTGCTCGGGGTCGGCGCGCAGCACCAGATTGGGCGCGATATCGGTGACGAAATCGACCCGCGCGGCGCGCGCCGACAGCATCTCGGCCTCGACCACCTCGGCGACCAGCCCCGCGATCATGAAGCGCGAGAGCGTGGGCGCGGGTTCCTCGGCGCGGCCGAAGGCCAGCGTGGTCTCGCACAGGTTGACCGCGCGGGTGATCGAGCCCACCAGCTTGGGTGCGGCACGGCGCACGCCGGGGTCCGAGCTTTCGTCCATGCGGTCGGCGAACAATTGCGCCGTGGTCAGGATGTTGCGCAGGTCGTGGCTGATCTTGGCCACCGCCTGGCCCAGCTGCGCCAGCCGTTCCTTCTGGCGCAGGGCCGAGGACATCTGCCGCTGCATCGTGGCCAGCGCCTCCTCGGCCTCGCGCAATTCGGTGATGCGGGCCGAGGGCGCGATCAGGCGGCGGGCGTCCTCGGGGGCCTCGGCCCAGGCGCTCATCCGTGCGACCAGCCGCTGGATCGGTTTCACCAGAAGCCGCCGCACCGCCAGGAACAGCAAGATCGCCGTCAGCACCGAGAACACCGCCGACAGGACCAGCACGCGAAAGCCCGTCTCCAGCATGCCCGCGCGCAAGGGCCCGGTCTCGAGCGTGATCTCGATGAACTGCCCGCCCGCGCGCACCGGATCGCCGATCACCCGGATCACCGCATTGGCGGGGCGGAAAAGCTGGTGCAGCGCATCGCGCACCAGCTCGAAATCGGTGGGCGCGCGCAGGTCATAGGTGGCCTCGATCGGCGCTGGAATGGGCGAGGACAGCACCAGCCGGCGCTGGTCGTCGCGCCGCAGCACCACGTTGAAGACGCCGGCATTGGCCAGAAGCTCGCGTTCGAGGCCGGGCTCGATCATCCCGTCGGTGTTGAGCAGCGCCAGCGACGCGATCTGCGCCTTTTCCAGCCGTGTCAGCAGATAGTCGCGGCGATGGTTGGCGACCGTGGGCAGCAGGATCATCGCCTCGGCCAGCAGCACGAAAAGCGACGTCAGCAGCAAGAACCGGCCTGAAAGCGTTCTCAGAAACATTTCCCTTCCCCGCCGCCGCCCGTCCTCGGCCCTTGGTTCCTGGCGCCCGGCCCCCGACCCCTGGCTGAACCCTGCCGCATCGGCCTGCGTCTCCTCAGGAATATCAAAGACTTTGGAGAAAAGACAGGTCTGCGATCAGGGATTTCCCGGCGCGGGCCGCAGCGGCGGGGGATGGCCGCGCCGGGGGCCGGATGCAGGCGGCGGCGAGGGGGGCGAAAATCCGCGCCGGACGGGGCGTTTGCGCGTTGACTTGCGGGCCGGGGCCGACTAAAGACCGGGCCTCGAATGATAGCGGCGCTCGAATCCCATCGGGCCGCCCGAACCGGAGTATTCGCGATGAAACGCACGTATCAGCCGTCGAACCTCGTCCGGGCCCGCCGCCACGGGTTCCGCGCGCGCATGGCCACCAAGGCCGGTCGCAAGGTTCTGAACGCCCGCCGCGCCAAGGGCCGCAAGGTTCTGTCGGCCTGAGGCTTCACACCTCTTCGATGATGCCGCCGGAGACCCACGCCCAAGGCCCGCAAGGCGCCGGGGCTGGTGATCCGGCGGCATTGTCATGTCCGCAGGACGGGCAGCGGCCTGCCTGCGCCGGAGAGACGCCGATGCCCAGCCCCGAGACCGCCGCGGAAGGCCGGACACCGCCCCAGGCCGGGCCTGGCGACGATGGCGGTGCCTGCCGCGCCCGCCCCGTGCCGACCCCGCGTGTCGAGACCCTGCGCCAGCGCGCCGATTTCCTGCGCGCCGCGCGGGCGCTGAAACAGGGCGCCGACAGCTTTCTGCTGCAAGCCCGCCGCCGCGCCCCCGGCGAGATTTCCGACACCGCTGACAGCGCGCCCGCACTGATCCGCGTGGGCTTCACCTGCTCGAAGAAGGTCGGCAATGCCGTCGCCCGCAACCGCGCCAAGCGCCGCCTGCGCGCCGCCGTGCGCGAGGTGCTGCCGGGCCTGGGCAAGCCGGGCTGGGATTATGTGCTGGTCGGCCGCCCCGAGGCCACGATCGCGCGCGATTTCGCCGAGCTGAAGGCCGATCTGGCGCGCGCTCTGGGGCGCATCCATTCCGCCCGCCCCCAAGCTGCCCGCTCCCAAGGGCCCCGCCGCCCGAAGGGGCCGAAGCCATGAGCCCGCTGGCCCGCCTGCTGGCGCTGCCCGTTCACGCCTATCGGCTGGTGCTGTCACCCTGGCTGGGCAATTCCTGCCGCTTCCAGCCGACCTGTTCGGCCTATGCGCTCGAGGCGCTGGAACGGCATGGCGCGATCCGGGGCGGGTGGCTTGCGCTCTGGCGTATCCTGCGCTGCAACCCCTGGGGGGGCTCGGGCTATGACCCGGTGCCCGGCGCGCCCGCCCCCCGCGGTTGCGGGCATGACCACGGCCCCGCCGCGAAGGACCGCGAAGATGACTGACAGCCCCGACGACATCGCCGACACCGATCTGCCGCCGATCCTGCGCGGCGCGCCCGACACGACCGAATTCCGCAAGCTGCGCAAGCGCATCGTGCGCGAGACCCGCGCGGCCATCGACACCTATGCGATGGCCCGGCGCGGCGACCGCTGGCTGGTCTGCCTGTCGGGGGGCAAGGACAGCTTCACGCTGATGGCGGCGCTGATCGAGCTGAAATGGCGCGGCCTGCTGCCGGTCGAATTGCTGGTGTGCAACCTCGATCAGGGCCAGCCCGGCTTTCCGGCGACGGTGCTGCCCGAATTCCTGACCCGCATGGGCATCGAACACCGCATCGAATATGCCGACACCTATTCGATCGTCATGGACAAGATCCCGCAGGGCAACACCTATTGCGCGCTGTGCTCGCGGCTGCGGCGGGGCAATCTCTACCGCATCGCCCGCGAGGAGGGCTGCGCGGCCGTCGTCCTTGGCCATCACCGCGACGACATCCTCGAGACGCTGTTTCTCAACCTCTTCCACGGCGGGCGGCTGGCGACGATGCCGCCCAAGCTGGTCAACGAGGAGGGCGATCTCTTCGTGCTGCGCCCGCTGGCCTTCGTGGCCGAGGCCGATTGCGCCCGCTTTGCCCGCGCGATGGAGTTTCCCGTGATCCCCTGCAATCTCTGCGGCAGCCAGGACGGGTTGCAGCGCATGCAGGTCAAGGCGCTGCTGGACGATTGGGAAAAGCGCAGCCCCGGCCGGCGTCAGGTGATGTTCCGCGCGCTGATGAATGCGCGGCCCTCGCATCTGCCCGACCCCAGGCTCTTCGATTTCGCGGGGCTGGCGCTGGGCGGCCGCTCCGATCCCGCCGAGCGCGGCGACGCATCCGCTACGATTTGAATGAAATCGTCATGGCCCGGTCCGCGCGCGTTAACGGAGTGCTGACCAAAGGCCCCTAGCCTTCCCCCGGAAGGGAACCGTTGCATGGGGGGTCATGCAGCGGGAGAACATCGGTGGAAGGGGATGTCATGTTCGAACGCAGCAAACCGCTGGGACGGGCCGAGAGGTCCGGCAACCAGCCTGATCCGACGCATGTCGATCACGGCCAGCGCGATCAGGACAGCCCCTCTGCGAACGCCGCCCGCCCCGACCTGCGCAGCCCCGACCTGCGCAGCCACAACGCGGGACATGGCGACAACGGCCATACCGACAAGGGCCATGCCGGCCCGACACATGACGACACGGACGGCTCGGATGCGCGCCCTGTCGCGCCGCGCGCCGCGCGTGGGCTTCCGCGCCGGGTCGGCACGCCCCCGCAAACACATGCGACGCGTCACAAGGATGCCGCCAACGACGACATGCCCGCCACGCCGGACGCCCCCGATCCCGCGCGTGACGATCCCGCGCATGACGATCCCGCACGGCAAGACGGCGCGCCGTCCGCGGCCGGCCCCGTCACCGACGAGGGCGGGTCTGAACCCCGCGCCCGTGCCGAAGACACGCCCGACGACCCGACCGAGCGGCTGATCGCCCAGGCGCTGGGAACGACGCCGCCCGAGGCCGGTGCCGTAGGCCAGGGCACGCCGCCCCGGCGCGGCCATGACGCCGACCCCGCCGGGCCCAGCTTCATCGACGATCCGATCACCTGGATGATGTCGGGCGCGCCGATCACCGGCGAAGGCCCGGCGCAGCCGCCCTTTGGGCCCGACGCCCCGCCCCGCAGCGACGCCGATGGCGATGCCGACGGGGGCACCGACGATCCGGGCGCACCGGACACCGCGGAAACGCGCGCGGCCCCCGACGCGGGCTCCCAGACGCCTGCCGACACATCCGCCGCGGGGCCGGTCAGCCCGGTGCGCCGGGTGTCTCGGGCGCGGGGCAAGGCCCGCGAGGACGGTCTGGCCGCAACGCTGCCGCCGCGCGCCGCGCGCCCGGCCCCGGTCGCGCCGCCCGCCGCCGCGCCCCAGCCGCGCCGCGCGTCGTCCAAGGCGCCGGGCCTTCTGGCGCGCCTGCGCGGCGCCCTCGCGCGGCCCGACATGATGGCCTTTCTGCCCGCGGCGCCGCTCGCCTGGGAATGGCACGGCCCCGAGGGGCTGGGCCTGACCGCGGCCACCGCGCTGGGCGTCTTTGTCCTGGGCATGCGCCGCGCGGCCCCGGCCGCCGCCCCCGCCGCCGACAGCCCGCGCGCCCATCCCCGCCGCGTCGTGCCCATGCGCCCTGTCGCCGCCTGCATCAACGACGCCATTACCGGCCTGCCGCTGCGCCCCGAGGCGGTGCAGGCGCTGGACGACGCCTTCGAGCAGATGACCGAGAGCGGGCATCTGACCGCCGCCTTCGTGATCGGCATCGACGGGGTCGACGATATCGCCCGGCAATGGGGCGACGGCGCCATCGGCAAGCTGTTGCGCGTCTCGGGCGACCGGCTCAAGGGCAGCCTGCGCGAATACGATCTGGTCGTGCGCCTCGAGGGGCCGCGGCTGGGCGTCGTGCTCGACACCGTGCGCAAGGTCGATCTTGAAACCGCGATCCAGATCGCCAACCGCATGCAGGCCACGCTGGAAGAGCCCGTCTCGATCGAGCGCGCCTTCCTGCACCCGACGGTGCATGTGGGCTTTTGCCTGATGTCGCGCACGCCCGAACCCAACGGCACCGCCATGCTGGGCGCGGCCGAGACCGCGGCCGAGGAAGCGCGCCGCATCGGCGGGGGATCGGTGCGCGCCTATACCGATGAGGTCCGCGCCGCCGCCCAGGCCCGCAGCGCCCAGGCCGAGGAAGCCGCCGAGGCGCTCGAGGCGGGCGATGTGGTGGCGCAATTCCGGCCCCAGATCTCGACCCACAATGGCCAGGTCGTCGGCTTCGAGGTCGTGCCCTGCTGGATGCATCCCCTCCGCGGCATGCTGACCGGCGAGGCGCTGACCGAGGTCATGCAGGGCGAGGCACTCAGCCGGCGCCTGACCGAGGTGATGTTCTACCACGCCTTCGGCGCCATGCGCCGCTGGGACCGCGCCGGTCTCGATCAGGCCGAGGTGTCGATGCGGCTGACGCTGGCCGAGCTGACCGACCCGCAGCTGCCGCAGCGCCTGGCCTGGGAGATGGACCGCTTTGCGGTGACGCCGCCGCGCCTGCGGCTCGAGCTGCCCGAAGCGGCGGTGGCCGAAGACGCCGACGAGGTGGTGACGCATTCCGTCGCGGCGCTGGGCCGGCTGGGGTGCCGTCTGGATCTGGCCAGCTTCGGCGCTGGCCCCGCCTCGATCACCGGCATCCGCCGCGCGGGCATCCAGCGGCTGCGCATCGCGCGCAGCTTCATCGCCCATGTCGACACCGATCCGGGCCAGCAGGCCATGGTGGGCGCGGTGCTCTCGGTCGCCGAACGGCTGCGCATCGAGACGCTGGCGGGCGATGTCGCCTCGCTGGCGGAAACGGCGATGCTGGCGCAGTTGGGCTGCGATCATGTGCAGGGGCCCGGCATCGCACGGCCCATGGCGCCCGAGGACACGATCGCCTGGGTCGAGCGCCACCGCAACAAGCTGGCCGCAACGCCGCGCATGCCGCGTTTCGGCGGCAACGAGGGCTGAGGCCGCCCCCCGGCCGCCAATGACGGGCCGCGCGTCGGCACAGGCGGCCAACCGCGCCCGCCCGACGCGCGCCAAGACAGATGCGCGCCAGCGACGCGAGGACCACCCGCCCTACGCGCGCCCGCCAGACACGGGGGGGGCGTCGCAACTCTGGTTGGACGGGGCTCAGTTGCAACCGCCCGACACGCGCGCGCCAGTCACGGGCCTGCAAGTCAAGGGCCTGCCAGACATGGGCCCTGCCTGGCACGCCTGAACACGGGGCGGCGCCGGGCGCGCGCTTCGGCGGCACGGCAGGATCTTGGGGGGCACGCCAGGATCGCGCCCCGCGCCGGACCCGGCCTCTGTTGGCCCCGCCCGTATAGGCCCGGCCGCGGCCCTGCGACCGGAGCGGGCGCCATGCGCCAGCGGTCCGTGGGGCCCTGCCGCCTCGGTCATCCTGACAAGAGGATTCAGCAGCCCGGCGCCGATCAGCAGATGCGCGGCAGTTGCTCGCCCACCAGCATGTCGACGATGCGCCGCCCGCCGAAGAGGGTCTGCATCTCGACCCGGCCGGGACGGGTCTCGGTCGCCCTCCCGATGATCGCGGCGCCCGCGCCCTCGGGGCGGGCCTGCATCGCGGCCAGCGCGGCGGGGGCCTCCTCGGGGGGGACGAACAGGACCAGCGTGCCCTCGTTGGCCAGATAGAGCGGGTCGAGCCCCAGGATCTCGCACAGCCCGCGCACCTCGGCGCGCAGGGGCAAAACGGCCTCGTCGATCTCGATGCCCACGCCCGCAGCGCCCGCCATCTCGTTCAGCGCCGCGGCCAGCCCGCCGCGGGTGGCATCGCGCGCCGCCCGCACGCCGGGGGCGGCGGCCAGGACCGCCTCCATCAGATGCCCCAGCGCGGCGCAATCCGAGCGCAGGTCGGTCGAGAGCGCCAGATCCCCCCGCGCCGCCAGGATCGCCGCGCCATGATCGCCCAAGGGGCCGTTGACGATGGCCACATCGCCCGGCCGGATGCGGCCCGCGGCCAGATCGCGGCCCGGCGGGATCACCCCCACCCCGGTCGTGGTGACAAACAGCCCGTCGGCCGCGCCGCGCCCCACCACCTTGGTGTCGCCGGTCACGATGCGCACGCCCGCCGCCTGCGCCTCGGCCGCCATCGAGGCCACGACCCGGCGCAGAAGCGCGACCTCGCAGCCCTCCTCGATGATGAAGGCCGCCGACAGCCACAGCGGCTCTGCGCCCCCCACCGCCAGATCGTTGATCGTGCCGCAGACGGCGATCTTGCCGATGTCGCCGCCCGGAAATTCGATCGGGGTCACGACGAAACCATCGGTGGTCATGGCCAGCCGCGCGCCAGGCACGGTCAGGCGCGGGTCTTCCAGACGGGCCTGATCCTCCATCCCCGGCGGCGCGAAGACGGCGGTGAAGACCTCCTCGATCAGGTCGCGCATCGCCTGACCGCCCCCGCCATGGGCCAGCGTCACATGAGTATCGCGCAGCATGGGGTCACTCCGCCGCGGCGCGGGCGCCGCCATATTGCCAATAGGCCGCACAGGCGCCTTCGGAACTGACCATCAGCGCGCCCAGCGGCGTTTCAGGGGTGCAGCCGCGCCCGAAGGCGGGGCAGGCCGGGGGCTTCATGCGCCCCGTCATCACCGCCCCGCAGGCGCAGCCCTCGGCCTCGGGCTCGGGCGCGGCGGGCCGCCCCGGCGCCCCGTAGCCCACGCCGAATTTCGCCTCGGCGTCGAAGGCGGCATAGGCGGGCCGGATGCGCAGCCCCGAGGCGTCGATCTCGCCCAGGCCGCGCCATTCGAAGCTGGGCCGGCGCTCGTAGACATCGGCCATCGCGGCCAGGCTGACGGGGTTGCCACGTTCGGGCACGACGCGGGCATATTGGTTCTCGACCGCGGCGCGCCCCTCGGCGATCTGGTCCAGCACCATCAGCACCGATTGCAGCAGATCGAGCGGCTCGAACCCCGCCACGACGATGGGCTTGCCGAAGTCCTGCGCAATGAAATCATAGGGATGGATGCCGATCACCATCGACACATGGCCCGGCCCGATGAAGCCGTCGAGCACCATGTGCGGATCCTCAAGCAGCACGCGGATCGGTTCGGGCACGGTGATATGGTTGCAGAAGACCGAGAAATTCCCGATCCCCTCGCGCGCGGCGGCCTGGATGGTGAGCGCGGTCGAGGGCGTCGTGGTCTCGAAGCCCAGCCCGAAGAAGACCACCTCATGCGCGGGGTTGCGCCGCGCCAGTTCCAGCGCATCGAGCGGCGAATAGACCATGCGGATATCGGCGCCCCGCGCGCGCGCCGCGATCAGGCTGCCGCGGCGGCCGGGCACGCGCATCGCATCGCCGAAGGTGGTGAAGATCACGCCGGGGCGTTCGGCGATCTCGATGCATTCATCGACCCGCGCCATCGGCAGCACGCAGACCGGGCAGCCGGGGCCGTGGATGAATTCGATCCCCTCGTGGACCAGCCGGTCAAGGCCATAGCGAAAGATCGCGTGGGTGTGACCGCCGCAGATCTCCATGATGCGGATGGGGCGTGCGCGGGTCGCACCCAGCCCTTCGGCGCGCGCGGCGATGCGCGCCAGAAGCGCGCGTGCCGCAGTCGGGTCGCGGAATTCGGCGGCGTATTTCATGCCCTTTGCTCCTTCATGCCCGCCCCTCCAGCGCCGCCTGACCCGCGGCCATCGCCTCGAGCGTCTCCTGCGCCTCGCCCAGATCGCGCAGCGCGGCCAGCGTGCGCGCGGCCTCCTCGGCGTCGATCAGGCTCATGGCAAAGCCCACATGGATCAGCGCCCAGCGGCCCAGCAGATCCTCGGGCGCGCCCTCGACCACCGGCGCCAGGCTGACCTCGCGGCGCACGCCCGACACTTCGGCCACCGCCATCAGCCGGGCGGCATCGCTGATCGCCACGATCTGCCCCGGAATGCCCAGACACATCTATTCGTCCTCCTCTTCGGCCGCGGCCCGTTCGGCGGGATCGGCGATCCCGTAGCGGTCGAGCTTGGCCCGCAGCCCCACCCGAGACAGCCCCAGCTCGGCGGCGGCGCGGCTCTTGTTCCAGCGATGGCGGGTCAGCGTCTCGCGCAGGATCCGCATCTCGATCAGCTCGACCCGATCCTTGAGCGTGCCATCGGCGGTCAGCACCTCCTCGGCCGAGCGGTCGGCGCCGCTGTCCGACGGCGGCGCTTGCAGGATCGGGCGCGAGATCAGATCCGCCCCCAGCACGTTCGATTGCGCAAAGATCAGCATGCGCGTGATCTCGTTGCCCAGTTCGCGCAGGTTGCCCGGCCAGTCATAGTTTTCCAGAAACTCCAGCGCCGCTTCCTCGAAGCCCGCGACGGGCTTGCCGTGGCGCGCCGAGAGATCGCCCAGAAGCGATTGCGCCAGCAGCGCCACATCCCCGCGGCGCGCACGCAACGGCGGCACGGCGACCTCGCCCACGGCCAGCGCAAAGAAGAGATCGGCGCGAAAGCCGCCCTCGGCCACCAGCGCGCGCAGGTCACGATGCGCCCCCGCGATCAGACGCACATTGGTGGTCAGCACTTCCTGCCCGCCCAGAGGGGTGAAGCTGCCCTCGCTCAGCACCCGCAAAAGCGCCAGTTGCAGCCCCGGCGCGGCCTCCTCGATCCCGCCCAGATAGAGCGTGCCGCGGTCGGCCTTCTGCATCAGCCCCATCTTGGCCACGCCGCCCGGCAAAACGCCGCGCTTGGCGCCGAACAATTCGATCGCGGCCAGATCCTCGGGCAGGCCGGCCAGGTTCAGCTCGAACCAGGGCCGGTCCGACCGCAGCGAGGCAAAATGCATCGCCCGCGCCAGCTGCGCCTTGCCCGCGCCCTGCTCGCCCGTCAGCAGGACCGGCACGTCGAAGCTGGCGTATTGGCGGGCCAGCGCCACCACCGCATTCATCGGCGAATTGGGCACCCGCAGGATCGATTCGAAGCCCATCCCCTCGCGCAGGGCCTTGCGCCGCTTTTCCAGCCGCGTCTCGGCGGTCGAGGTCAGCACCCGCATCTCGAGCGCAAGACGCTCGTTCTCGCGCGCAAGCTGGAACAGCCGCGTGGCATTGCGCGCCGCCATCACCAGCTGATCGGGGTGCCAGGGCTTGGTCAGGAACTGGTGGATACCGGCGGCATTGATCGCCTCGGCCATGGCGGAAGGGTCGGTGTAACCGGTGATGATGATGCGCACCGTCTCGGGCCAGCGTTCGCGCACCTCAGTCAGCAGGTCCACCCCGGACCGGCCGGGCATGCGCTGGTCGCAGAACACCGCCTGCACCCATTCGGTTTCCAGCAGGTCGAGCGCGGCGCCGGCATTGGCGGCGGTCAGAACCTCGAAATCCTCCTCGAGCGCCATGCGCATCGCGGCCAGCGAATGGGCCTCGTCATCGACCAGAAGCAGCGTCGGACGCACGGGGGCGGCACGTCCGCCACCGGGACCGAGCGGCGGCGCCCCCATCAGGCCGCCCCGTCGCGCGCGGGCCGCGCCTTGGCCGCCAGCCCCGCCGCCAGCCAGTCCAGCCAGGCCTGCATCCCCTCGCCGGTGCGCGCCGACAGCCGCAGGATCTCGATCGTGGGGTTCACCCGGCGCAGGTTGGCTTCATAGGCGTCCAGATCGGCATCGCAATGCGGGGCCAGGTCGGTCTTGTTGAGGATGGCGATCCGCGCGGCGGTGAACATGTCGGGGTATTTCAGCGGCTTGTCCTCGCCCTCGGTCACCGACAGGATGGCGACCTTGGCGTCTTCGCCCAGATCGAAGGCGGCGGGACAGACCAGGTTGCCGACATTCTCGATGAAGAGGAACGCGCCGGGAGGCAGCGCCAGATCATCCATCGCATGACCGACCATATGCGCGTCGAGATGGCAGCCCTTGCCGGTGTTGATCTGGATCGCGCGGGCGCCGGTGGCGCGGATGCGTTCGGCGTCATTGGCGGTCTGCTGGTCGCCCTCGATCACGGCAAGGGGCGTCGTGCGGCCCAGCATCTCGATGGTGCGGCACAAAAGCGTGGTCTTGCCCGATCCGGGCGAGGACACCAGGTTGACCGCAAAGGCCCCGAGTGCGGCCAGAACGCGCCGGTTGCCTAGCGCGAAGGCGTCGTTCTTGGCCAGGATGCCGGTCTCGACCTCGATCAGGCGCGCCTGCGAGAAGCCCGCGACCGACACGCCCGCCGCGCCCAGCCCGTGGTGGTGGTGATCGGCGCCGTGATCGTGGGCATGGTCGTGGCTGTGAGCATGATCGTGGGCATGCTCATGCGCGTGATCGTGGTCATGCGAATGCCCATGCGAATGGGCGTGGGAATGCCCCTCGCCATGAGAATGGGAATGCGAATGCGCATGACCCGACCCGTGGTCATGGCCGTGGTCATGTCCCTTCCCCTCGATGCTGGCGCCACCGCAACCGCAAACCGTGCACATCAGACCACCTCCATGTCCCTTATCCGCATTTCATCGCCCCCCACCGGCATCAGCCGGCCCCCGGCGCATCTGGGGCATGGGTCGAGCCGGTTCTCGATCTCGACCTCGACCCCGCAATCGTAGCACAAGGCCCGCCCCGGCAGGTCGATCATCTCGAGGCGCGCGCCCTCGGCGGGGCTGCCGCGCATCACCACGTCGAAGGCAAAGCTCAGCGCCGGTTTCTCGACCCCGGCGAAACGCCCGATCTCGAGGCGCAGCACCGTCACGCGATCAAAGCGCGCCTGGCGGGCCTGATCCTCGACGATGGCGCGAATGCCCTCGCAAAGCGACATCTCATGCATGCGCCACCTCCGCCAGCGTCAGATGCGCAGGCACGCAGGGGTCGAGAATGTCGATCACCAGGCGGGCCAGCCCGGCCTTGTCCGCGGGCAGGCTGGACAGGCTCTGTTCCAGCACGCCGCCCGGTGCGATCAGATGATCGGTGGGGGTCACGCGGGTCAGCGCGGTGACAAGCCCCCCCTCGACGCGCGCGCACAAGCCATATGTCCCGCGCGCCGCCGGCGCCAGCGCGGTGCCGTCGGGCAGCCGCGTGGCCAGGGGCGGCACCTCAAGACAGGCATCGAGATCGAGCGCCCGGCCCAGCGCGCGCCAGAGCGGCCCGCGCCCCCAGGCCCCCGCGACATGGCCCATCAGCGGGTGATCGGCCACGCGCGCGGCGCAGGAATTGTCCTGACCTCGGGGCGTCATCACCCCGTCGGGGCGCACCGGGGCTAGGTCGGCCACGGCCTCGCCCGGCGCGAAGCGATGCGCGACGCCCGCCAGTATCGGCGCCAGCCCCAGACCGGATTCGAGCCAGGCCCCGAAATCCGCGGGACCGGGCGCCTGCGCCGCCGGCCCGAACAACGCCTTGCGCAGCGCCCGCGGTGTGGCCTCGGCCCAGCCCGCGGGCATCCGCCCCACGCCGGGCCCCAGCGATTGCGGACAGCTCAGGCACAGCCGCATCAGATGTTCGCGCCGGATCTCGTGGCCCAGATCCGCCGGCCCCGGCGGCAGGCCCAACGCCAGCCGCGCCGCCGCCCCCTGCGCCGCGGCGCACAGATTGAAGAGCCGCGGCAGCAGATCGGCCACCGCCTCGACCGGGCGGCCGATGACCAGGGCCGCGACAGGAAGCCCCGCCTCGGCGCGGATCTCGGCCCCGCGGCCGGGAAGAAACCGGATGTCGAGCGCCCCCGTCATGGCCTGCCCCTATCCCTTGCGTCCCGCCCCGAAGATCATGCGTCCGCCGCCGGGCTGTCGTCTGCGGGGGCCGCGCCCGCCTGCGCCTCCACGGCCAGCCCGCCCGAGATCAGCGCCCGGCGCGTGGGCCGCTGGGCGGCCTCGGCGCGCGCGGCTTCAGCTTCTGCGGCGGCTTCCGCCTCGGCCAGGGCCGCCAGATCGGCCTCGCGCGCGGTGCGGATATCGGCGGCGCGGTCGGTCTCGGCGCGGTTGGCGGCATCGAACAGACCCACCATCACCGCACGGGCAACCTCGACCGCCTGCATCTGGCTGGCGAAATCGCCCATCGGCGAGAACAGCGAGCAGGCCTTGTAGCCGCCCACCATCGGCCGGACGTTGTGGATGAATTCATAGGTGCCCGAGGGGAAGGTGATCTCCTCGTGGAGGCCGGGGGTCAGGGTGGACCAATCCTCGCCCTCGGCGGGCAGCAGGATCAGGTTCATGAACCACGGCGCCACCAGCACGCCCAGCGGCCGCCCCTCATGCAGCTGGAAGCCCACCGCCTCGACGTGGAGCGCGGTGTTGACCATCGGCAGGCCGCGCATCCTGGCGTGCCAGACATCGGTGAAATCGGACACCAGCGCGGCGGTGCGCCGGGCGATATCCTCGGCGGCCTGCGCGCTCATCGCGCCGGGATCCTCGCGCACCATGAACTGGTCGCGCGGGGCCGAGCAATTGGGGCAGGACCAATCCTCGGGCAGCGCCAGAAACGGCGTGCCGGGCAGGATCTGGCGCGTGTCGTCGCCCTGCGCCGGGTCATAGGGGGTCCAGCAGACCTTGCATTCCATGATCGCCGCGGCGCTGATGCGGTCCGAGGCGCCCAGATAGCTGCCTTCGAAACGGGGCTGGTTCATCGGATCGCCTCCAGCACTTCGAGAATGCGCCCGCCGCTGTCGGACAGATCTTCGGGTGCGGCCAGGACGACCTCGGGGATGCCGGTCACCTCGAAGGTGTCCAGGATCAGGCTGTCCATCGAATTGAAGAACTGCACGCGCCACACATGCGGCGTGGCGGTGGCGGTGATCCGGCAATTGCCGTAGCCGCGCGACAGGATGGTGGCGCTGCCCTGCCCCAGCGCGGCGTCAAGCCAGACCAGATCGGCCTCGGTATGCGGCAGGAGCGACAGGTTGACCACATGCGCCGCCGCGCCGGGCGTGAAGGCGGCCGAGCGGTCCAGCAATTCGACCAGAAGCGCGGGCGCATTGGCCAGCCCCGCGGGACGGGGCGCCCCAAGGCCCTGGGCGGCACGCGCAGGCGAAAACGCGCGCGGGGCGCATTCGGCAGGCACGGCGCCCACCTCGACCCGGTCCACCCCGGCGCCGGCCACCGACCAGACCCCGGCAAAGACGCTTTCCTGCACCATCAGCGCGGGAATGCCGGCCAGCTTCATCGACACCTCGCCCTGGCCCAGCGTCTCGGCCATCAGCCGCCGCGCCGCCGCCGGCAGCCCGGCCAGATCGAAGGCCGCGCCCGTGCCCGAACGCGCGGCTTCGGCGCAGGCCTCGGCGATCTGGCCCAGAAGCGCCAGCGCCGGCGCCTCGGCCGCGGTGTCGCGGGTCTCGGGGACATGGGCGGAATAGGTCCGCATCCCCGAGGGCATGGCCAGGAAGTTCAGCTCGGCGTCTTCATCCTGCGGTTGCGAGCCCGGACCGAATCCGGTGGGCGGCTGGGTGAACCCGGAAACCATTGGAAATCCTCCGATCAGGCGGCGTCGCGGCCAAGGATGTGGGGAATGCGGCTCAGGTAATCGTCCCAGTCGCGGATCTTCTCGATCGCGCCCAGGAAGCGGCCGTCGCGGAAGAACAGGAAGCCCGGCGTCTTGAGCGCGCGGTAGGCTTCGCGGATCTGGGCCTCGATCGCGTCATCGACCAGCGCGCAGTCAAAGGCGTTCTGGAAGGCGCTGCGCAGCTCGGGCAGGATCACGCAGGCGTCCGAGGTCTCGAGGTTGCGTTGCGGATCGCCCGGCACCAGCAGGCAATGCGCGCCGGGCCGGTGGGTGAATTCCGCCACATCCGAGAGCGAGCAGAGCCGCGGCCAGCCCAGGTCGGTTTCAAGGCGCGCCAGCAGCGGCTGGGTCAGAGGGTCCTGCATCAAGGTCATCCCTGGCTGCGGCCGGCATCGAGCGCGGCCTGAAGATGGGGGGGAAGGCGCGGCGTGCGGGCCTCGAGATCGGCGAAGGCGTCGCCAGGATCGCCGCCCGCCATGACCGCGCGCAGCCCCTCGAGCGCGGCCCGGATGCGCAGCGCCTCGGTCTCGGGCAGGATCTCGCGGGCCGCACCCAGAAAGGCCAGAACCCATTGGCCGGGCGCGACATCGGGGGTCAGCGACAGATCGACCAGCCCGCCCTCGGCGGTGCGTCCCGCAATCCCGTCGATGGCCACGATCTGCACGGGATCACCCACGCACATCGTCGGCCCCCGCACTCGGGAAGAAACGGTCATCGCCCAGGCGGCAGGCGGTCTCGGCGGGGGGGCGGCCGTCCTCGTAGGCGGCGCGGCGGATCGCCGGATCGGCCAGCTCGGCACCATCGCTACGGCCCGGTTCGGCCTGCACGCCCCAATCGGCGAGTTCCGACAGCACGGCCGAGATCGCCTCGGGGATGCGCGCGGCGACCGAGGCGCGCAGCCCGCCGCCGTAATCCTCGAGCTCCTCGGGCTGGCAGCCGATCAGCGTGATCCGGCGCGGCAGCCGGCCCAGCAGATCCGCCGTGGCCAGCACCTCCTGAAAGCCGGTCTGGTGCAGGCTCATCTTCTTGGCGCCCAGAAAGGCCGGCACCTCGGCGTCGCGGCGCACGACCAGCTTGCCCGGCGGCAGCCCGAAATCGACCGCATCGAGGATCAGAAGCGCGTCGGCCTCCTCGAGGAAGGGCAGCAGATACATGCCCTGCGTGCCGCCATCGAGCAGCCGCACATGGTCGGGAAAGGCATATTGGCCGGCCAGCGCCTCGAGCGCGCGGGGCCCGAAGCCCTCGTCGGCCCAGAGCAGGTTGCCAATGCCCAGCACCAGAATGCGCGCGGGCACGTCCGGCGCGGAGGCGGCATCGTCGGTGACGGTTGCGGTGGTGGGGGAAGTTGCGGCAAGGCGCAGGTCTTCGGCTGGCATGGGTCCCTCCCTCGGCCCGGTGCTGGCGCTGTGGCAGCGGGGCTTGCGCCCTCTCTTTCCAACGACAATAGACTTTGCACCTGGCGCCGGAAGCACCGATCCACAGTTTCTGCGGCATTTTGTCATCGCGTTGAAATTGCACCTGAAATCATGTCAGCGCGTCAGGAATTTCCACGCCAAACCGGAAAGAAAACTTCCACCTTCATGCAGCGATGGAAGACAGGCCTCCACAATGCAAAAGGGCGCGGCGATCCGCCGCGCCCCTCGGAAGGGCAGAGCACAGGGCCCCGCCGCCCGGATCGGGGTCATTCCACCCGGTCATCCTTGAAGGTCCGCCAGCCCGAGATGATCGTGGTAATCATCGACTGGCGGGACATGATGTCCTCGCGGATGGCGGCATAGATGTGGATGATCGCAAAGAGCGTGATCGCCCACATGCCCAGGTGATGCAGCGTGTGCAGCCGCATCGAATTGCCCGCCATCTCGAGCACCCAGCCGAACATCAGGTCGGGAACCGAGCCCTGGCCCGTTCCTTCGGCATAAAGCGCAAAGCCCGTGACGATCATGAAGGTCATGCCCAGCGTGATGAACGTGAACATGGCCGCATGCGCCAACGGGTTGTGGCCGATGTATTTCTTGGGCTCCTTCTCGAGAAAGACATACCAGCGCAGCTCGAAGAACAGCTCGCGCCACCAGCGCGGGTTCCACACGGGCACGTAGAACATCTGCCGCGAATGGCGGTTGCCGATGAAGGCCCACCAGATCCGCCCCAGGAAGGCGACGGTCAGCACCATGCCGGCGGCGAAATGGGCAAAGCGGATATAGCCGAAGACGAATTGGTCGGTGGCCTCGGCGATCTCCATCGTGGGCGGCGGGCTGGCGATCAGATAGCCCGTCACGATCAGCACGGTGATGGCTGCGGCATTGAGCCAGTGCCACATCCGCACCGGCGCCTCGTAGACATAGACGGCGGCCTGAAGACGCAGGCTCTCGATGTCCTCGGGGCGGGCGCCCCCGGTCAGGCGCGCCGCCTCGAGCGGGGTCGGCGCCTCGGGGTTGGGCTGGTGGATGTTGATCTTGGTATCGGTCATCGCGCCGCCCTCATCCCGTGGCCCGGCGGGCGCGCAAGGCGCCCCCCCGACCCGCGCCCGGAACCGGGCACGGGGGCGGGCGGGACCGCCGTTGTCAGTGCAGGTTTGCTCATCCTTCCCTCCCCCTCAGCGGACCTTGACCGAGGTCAGTTGCTGACCGTCGGGCGCCATGACATGGGTGGAACAGGCCAGACAGGGGTCGAAGCTGTGCAGCGTGCGCAGGATCTCGACCGGCTCGTCGGGGCGTTCCATCCTGGTGTCCAGCAGGCTGGCCTCGAAGGCGCCGATGTTGCCGGCGGCATCGCGCGGGCTGCCGTTCCAGGTGGTGGGCACGACACATTGATAGTTCTCGATGCGCCCATCCTTGATCTTGACCCAATGGCCCAGCGCGCCGCGCGGCGCCTCGGTCATGCCCACGCCCTTGCATTCCCTGGGCCAGGACTTGGGCTCCCACTTGTCCACGTTGGCGGTGGATTCGTCGCCGTTGCGGATGTTGGTGACCAGCTTGTCGAAGAAGTGCTTTTGCAGCCGGGCGCAATATTCGGCCTCGAGCGCGCGGGCCGCGGTGCGCCCCAGCGTCGAGAACAGCGCATCGACCGGCAGGTTCATCGTGCCCAGCAGGCCCTCGACCTGGTTCTTGATGTCCTCGTGACCCTTGGCATAGCCGATGATGTAGCGCGCCAGCGGCCCGACCTCCATCGCATGGCCCTTCCAGCGCGGCGCCTTGATCCAGGAATACTTGGCGGCCTCGTCCAGCTCCTCGATCCGGGTGCGGGTGCCCTTGGCGTTGGGGCCCAGCTCGTAGTTCGGCTCGGTCACGCCATCCCAGGGGTGCAGGCCCTTGCCCGGCTCGCCGTAGGTATACCACGAATGGTCCACGAATTCCTGCACCTGCTCGGGGTCGCGCGGATCGACGTCATGCACCTCGGAGAGGTTGCCGTTGATGATCGCGCCGCGCGGCAGATGCAGTTGCTCGGGCGAGAAGTCGTTGGGGTTCTCGGGGATGTCGCCATAGGCCAGGCAGGCCTTCGACGACAGCCCGCCGCCATAGAGCCAGTTCTTGTAGAAGCCGCCGATGGCCACCACGTCGGGCAGATAGACGTCGCGCACGAAGGTCTGGCACAGGTCGATGATCGACGACACCATGTTCAGACGTTCCATGTTGATCGCGCCGACCGCGCCCGTCGAATGGACGTTGATCGGACAGGGCACGCCGCCGACCAGCCAGTTCGGATGCGGGTTCTTGCCGCCGAAGATGGTGTGGACCTTGACGATCTCCTTCTGCAGATCCAGCGCCTCGAGATAGTGGGTCGTGGCCATCAGGTCGGCCTCGGGCGGCAGCAGATAGGCCGGGTTGTCCCAGTAGCCGTTCTTGAACAGGCCCAGCTGGCCCGATTCCACGAATTTCTTCAGCCGGTTCTGCACGTCGCGGAAATAGCCGGGGCTGGACATCGGATGGCTGGGGCTGACCATCTGCTGCAATTCGCTGGTCGCCTTGGGGTCGGCGCGCAGCGCGTTGACCGGGTTCACCCAATCCAGCGCATGCAGGTGGTAGAAGTGCACCACGTGGTCATGCACCTGAAGGTTCAGCTGCATGATGTTGCGGATCGAGTTGGCGTTGTCGGGGATGGTGATCCCCAGCGCATCCTCGACCGCACGCACCGAGGTCAGCGCGTGGGTGCCGGTGCAGACGCCGCAGATCCGCTCGGTGAAGGCCCAGGCATCGCGCGGGTCGCGCCCCTTGAGGATGACCTCAAGACCGCGCCACATCGTGCCGGTCGAGACCGCGTTGCGGATCACGCCCTGATCGTCCACGTTCACTTCGCAGCGCATGTGGCCTTCGATCCGGGTGACCGGGTCCACGACGATGCGCCGGCCGGAATTGTCGAGATTGAAGCCGTTCGGTGTCGCGCCCATCTATCAGGCCTCCGTCTTCTCGTGTTGTGCCGCGTCCTGCGACTTCTTCTGCGCGCGCTTGAGCGCCGAGGCCGCGACATGCGCCGCGATGCCCGCGCCCACCACGCCCACGGTGGCAAAGCCCACCTGATCGGCGGTGGCCTCGACCCCGAATTGCTTGATCGTGGTCAGCCGGTCATAGAAGCCGCCCTGATCCCAGAAGCCGTCCTCGGAACAGCCGATGCAGCCGTGGCCGGACTGGATGGGGAAGCTGACGCCCTCGTTCCAGCGCACGGTGGAACAGGCGTTGTAGGTGGTCGGGCCCTTGCAGCCCATCTTGTAGAGGCAATAGCCCTTGCGCGCGTAATCGTCGTCCCATTCCTCGACGAACTGGCCGGCGTCGAAATGCGGGCGGCGGTAGCATTTGTCGTGGATGCGCTGGGAATAGAACATCGCCGGGCGGCCCTGGCGGTCCAGCTCGGGCAGCCGGTCGAAGGTCAGCATATAGGTGATGACGCCGGTCATGACCTCGGCGATGGGCGGACAGCCCGGCACCTTGATGATCGGCTTGTCGGTGATGACCTTGTGGACGGGGGTGGCGCGGGTCGGGTTGGGGGCGGCGGCCTGCACGCAGCCATAGGAGGCACAGGCCCCCCAGCTGATGATCGCCTTGGCGTGCTGGGCGGCCTCGCGCAGCTGCTCGACGAAGGGACGCCCGCCGATGATGCAGAACATCCCGTCCTCGTTCAGCGGCGGGTTGCCCTCGACCGCCAGGATGTAGTTGCCCTTGTATTTCTCGATCGTGTCGGCCAGCGCCGCCTCGGCGGCATGGCCGGCCGCGGCCATCAGCGTGTCGTCGTAATCCAGGCTGATCATCGACAGCACGACATCCTTGGCCAGCGGATGCGCCGAGCGGATGAAGCTTTCCGAACAGCAGGTGCATTCAAGCCCGTGCACCCAGATCACCGGCGTGCGCGGCTTCGTTTCCATCGCATGGGCGATCTTGGGCACGAAGGCCGGGCCCAGGCCCAGCGCCGCAGCGGTCAGCGAGCAATATTTCATGAAGCTGCGCCGGGTGATCCCCTGGCGACGCATCACGTCGTAGAATGTTTCGATCTGGGGCAAGTCGTCCTCCCTCCGGCTGGTCCGAACCCGCGCAGTTCGGGCATTGTGGATCAAGGGTGACGGCAGCCGGGGCCGGCGGCAAAGCAAAAGCCCCCCGCGACCGAAAAGAAAATTATCACTTAATTACAGCTGCTTGACGCGAATTCTTGCGGCACCCCGCGCCGCTGCGGGGTAACGGACTTGCCATCTGCGGGGGTGGGCGGTCAGTCGCTTTCCGGGCGCATTTCCCGCGCGTCGAAATGCCGCGACGCAGCGACAAGCACCTGTCCGAAGGCCAGACCGCCGTCATTGGCGGGCACGCGCGCATGGCGCAGGACGCGCAGGCCGCTCAACCCATGCATGCATTCCGCCGCGAGCCGGGCGTTCTGGAACACGCCCCCCGACAGCGCCACCGCCACGGCCCGCCCGGCCGTGATCTCGGCACGCGCGACCGCGGCCAGCGCGGCAGCGAGGCCCGCGTGGAACCGCGCCGCGATCAGGCCCGGCGCCGCCCCCCTGCCCAGATCCGCGGCCAGCGCGTGAAAGAGCGGCGCAGGGTCCAGCACCGCCCCCGCCCGCGCCATCGGATAGGGGTCGGCCGCGCCCACGGGCAGGGCCTCGGCCAGCGCCTCGAGGCGCATCGCGGCCTCGCCCTCGTAGCTCTGCCCCTCGGCGCAAAGCCCCAGGCACGCCGCCACCGCATCGAAGAGCCGCCCCGCCGACGACGACAGCGGCGCATTGACCCCCGCCGCCACCGCCGCACGCAGCGCCGCCCGCGGGTGATCGGCAAAGAGCCCGTCGGCCAGATCCGACAGCCCCGCCGCATCGAGCCGCACCAGCGCGTTGCGCCAGGGCTCGCGCGCGGCGCGGTCGCCCCCCGCAAGCGGCGCGGGCGCCAGATGCGCGACCCGCTCGGCGTCGGAATAGCCGCCGCGCAGCACCTCGCCGCCCCAGATCGTGCCATCCGCGCCCAGCCCGGTGCCGTCGAGGATCAGCCCGACCACGGGCCCGCCGTCGCGCGGCCAGAGCGCGTCGCCCAGGCAGGCGGCCAGATGCGCGTGGTGGTGGTGCACCGCAACCAGCGGCAGGCCATGGGCGCGGGCGGTGGCCTCGGCGGCCTGCGTGGCGCGGTAGCCGGGGTGCGGATCGGCGGCCAGGATCTGCGGGCGGTGCTCGAACAGCCGCGCCATGTCGGCCCGCGCCAGATCGAATTCCGCCGCCGTGCGCGCGTCATCCAGATCGCCCAGATGCTGCGACAGCATCGCCTGTCCGCCCTTCAGAAGGCAGATCGCGGCCTTCATCTGCCCGCCCATGCCCAGGATCTGCGGGCAGCCCTCGAACCCCGGCGGCAGCGCCAGCGTGCCCGGCACCCGCCCCCGCGCCCGGCGCAGCACCGCCGGCGGGCGGGCGCGCTCGACGCTGTCATCCAGCCGGCGCAGGATCTCGCGGTCGTGAAGGAGAAGCGCGTCGGCAATCCCGGCCAGAGCCGCGCGCGCCTCGGCATTGCCGATCACCTGCGGCGCGCCCGAGAGATTGGCCGAGGTCATCACCAGCGGCCCGCCGAAGGCCGCAAGCAGCAGATGATGCAGCGGCGTATAGGGCAGCATCACCCCCAGCGTCGTCATCCCCGGCGCCACCTCCGCAGGCAGGCGGCCCGCGCGCGCCGGCACCAGAACGACGGGGGCGGCCGGATCGCGCAGAAGCGCGCGGTCCGCGGCCGTCAGCTCGGCCAGATCCGCAAGCAGCGCCTCGGGCGCCATCACCGCCAGCGGCTTGGCCGGGCGGCGCTTGCGCGCGCGCAGCCGCACCAGCACCGGCGCTGCAGTCGCGTCGCAGGCCAGGTGAAACCCGCCCAGGCCCTTGACCCCCAGAATGGCGCCGTCCCGCAGCATCGCGGCCGCCCGCGCGATCGGATCGCCGGGAACCGCGGCGCCGTCGCCCCCCTCCAGCCACAGACGCGGCCCGCATTCGGGACAGGCGATGGGCTGGGCGTGAAAGCGGCGGTCGCCGGGGTCTTCGTATTCGGCGCGGCACGCCGGGCACAGGGCAAAGCCCGCCATCGAGGTGCGCGCCCGGTCATAGGGCAGCCCCGCCAGGATGGAATAGCGCGGCCCGCAATGGGTGCAATTGGTGAAGGCATAGCCCTGCCGCCGGCCCGGCGCCGCGATCTCGGCGCAGCACTCGGGACAGGTGGCGGCATCGGGGGTGATCCGGGTCTCGGCGCCTTCCCCCTGCGAGGGCGCGATGCTGAAATCGGCCGGCACGGGGTCAAGGACATGCGGCGCCAGCTCGACCGCATCGACCCACGCCAGCGGCGGCGCGCGATCACGCAGCGCGGCGACAAAGCGCGCGGGATCGGCGCAGGCCAGATGGATCAGCACGCCCTCGGGGTCGTTCAGGACCTGCCCCGCCAGCCCCATCTCGCGCGCAAGCTGCCAGACGAAGGGGCGAAACCCCACCCCCTGCACCTGGCCGCGCACGCGGATCGCCCAAGCGTTGCTCATGGCCGGGCCGCCAGTTTTCGCCGAGCGGCAAGGGCTTGGACGCGGCGGGTCGGGCGGGTGCGCATGTCAATGCACCGTGCAGACCATGCAGGGGTCAAAGCTGCGCACCACATGCTGGACGGCCAGGGGCGTGCCCGTGTCGGTGCCGTCCGCGTCGGCCAGCGCGATCCCCTCGAGCGCGGCCTCGAGCGGGCCGGGCACGCCACACGCGTCGCGCGGCGAGAAATTCCAGGTCGTGGGGGCGATGATCTGATAGCCGGCGATATGGCCGCGCTCGATGCGCAGCCAATGGCCCAGACTGCCGCGCGCGGCCTCGACAAGGCCCGCACCGGTGCCGTCCTCGGGCGGGGTGACGGGGGTCATGAAGGCAGCCTCGGGGGTGATGGCGCGGGCCAGATCCTCCATCACGCCGATCAGGCGGGCCAGTTCGAGAAGCCGCCCCGCCACCCGCGCCAGCACACCCCCGTCCCGCGCCAGATCGCGCGCCAGCGGATGGCCGTCGATCACCTGCCGGGCCAGCGCGCCCACCTCGACCGGACGGCCCGCAAGCCGCGGCGCCTTGCACCACGAATAGCCCGGCGCGGCCATCTCGGGGTCGGGCAGGGTCATGCCGGCGAAGGGATGCGCCGTGGCGCCGCGCATCCAGGCATGGCTGAGGTCTTCGGTGATCGCGCCGGGATCGACGGGGGCAGGAACGCCCCCCTCCCACAGGCCCGGCGCGAAGATCGTGCGATCGGCCAGCGCATAGCCGCCAAAGGACAGATAGCGCCCGCCCCCCGGACCCAGATGCGCAAGATCGAGATCGGCGGCGATGCGCAGGAAAAGGCCCGCGTCGCCCCCCTCCCAGGCCAGAAGGTCCGGCACTGTCTCGAGGGCGACAAAGGCCTCGGGCGGGGCGCCGAAGAGCGCGCTTTCGAGATGGCGGCGAAAGGCGGTCAGCTCGGCCAGGATGCGCAGCCGTTCGCGCAGGCCCGGCGCGCGGGTGACGCCGCCGGGCTGCACCGCCAGCGTATGCGGCCAGCGCCCCGCCAGCATGCCCAGCACATGCATCAGCTGCGCGCGCGCCGCCACCGCCGCGCGCACCGCCTCCCCCCGCTGGGGCAGGAAGCGCGCCTCGACCGCGCGCGCCCAGGCGCGGTCGGCATAGGCGGGGCGGGCGAAATCGGCCATGAAGAACAGGTTGAAGTGAAACAGGTGGTCGGCTGCGTTCTCGACCGCATGGATCAGCGCCGCGACCAGCGCCCCCTGCGGCGTCGGCCCCTGCCCGGCCGCGGCGGCGATCGCGCGGGCCGCCGCCATCGACTGGCTGACCGAGCAGATGCCGCAGATCCGCGGCACCAGCGTCAGCGCATCCTCGGGGGCGCGGCCCTCGAGCATCGGTTCGAAGCCGCGAAAGAGCGGCGCGTTGACCTCGGCGCGGCGGACGTGGCCGTCCTCGACCGTCAGGCGCACCTCGAGATCGCCCTCGACCCGGTTGAAGGGCCCCAGGACGCGGCGTGCACCCCCCTGCCCCGTCTGCGATCGTGCCATCCCCGCCCCCCTCTAGCGCCGCCGGCCGCGCGGCGCCGGCGGCATCCGCACCCGGTCGGACACGGCGTTGCGGGCCACGCGCTCGGGGGTGGCGGCCTTGGACAGCGAGGCCAGCGCCATGAACCAGGCCTTGGGCATGTCCGAAGGCAGCCCGACGGGAATGCCGCCGACCTTGGGCGTGCGGGTGAAGGGGTGGCGGGGTTCCTCGAATTCGGGTTCGGTGCAGCCGATGCAGGGATAGCCCGCCCGCGTGCACGAGCCCTCGCCGTTCCAGGGGCGAATGTTGCAATCGCCCGCCGCCTGCGTGCCGATGCAGCCCAGATGCTCCATCATGCAGCCGATCTGGGACAGTTCCATCGCCGAGGCCTTGTATTCGTAGAATTCGTTCTTGGGGCAGCCGTGGTGCACCAGATGGTCGGCATAGAAGCGCGGCCGCGCCACGCTGTCGAGCCCCTCTGGCCCCAGCGCGCCCTCGGCCAGCGCCAGAAGCGTCTCGACGACCCAGCCGGGATGGACCGGGCAGCCCGCGACATTGACGACCGGCAGCCCGCCTTGCGCGCGAAACGCAGGCGGCAGGATCCCGCCGGGATGGGTGCCCTCCATCTGGAGCCCCGCCGCATCCGAGGGGTTGCCCCCCGCCGAGGTCACGCCACCAAAGGCCGCGCAGGAGCCCACCGCCACCACATGGCGCGCGCGCGGGGCCAGCCGGCGCACCCAGTCCATCAGGCTTGCGCCCGTGCCCGACAGCATCTGGAACCGCCCCGTGCCGGCCGGGCCGCGCGCCACCGCCCCTTCGACGCACAGGATGTCGAGCGGGCGCGCGCCGGTCGCCAGCGCCTCGAGGAGATCGGTGACCTCCGCGCCACTCTCGAGGCTGAGGGCGGGATGCCACAGGATCTCGAGGCCCGCGCCCGCGAGCAGGTCGAAGAGACCGGGGGCTTCGGCGCACAGGAGCGACATGGTGCAGCCCCCGCAGCCCGAGGCCTGAAGCCACAGGATATTCATGCGCCCCCGCTCGTCATGCCCCGTCATCTTCCGCCGTCATCTTTTCGCGTCATCGTTCCCGCCCGTCGTCCCCCGCGGCAGCTCCAGCCGGAAGCAGGCACCGCGTCCGCCGGGACACAGCCGCAGCCGGCCGCCGTGCTCCTGCGCGATCTTGTGCGAGATCGACAGCCCCAGCCCGGTGCCGCGGCCCGCGGGCTTGGTGGTGAAGAACGGGTCGAAGATCGAGGCGGCCTGGGTCTCGGGCACGCCGGGGCCGTTGTCGCGCACCTCGAGGATGCCCAGCGGGCCCTCGCAGCCCAGCACGATCTCGAGACGCGGGTCGGGCACGTCCTCAAGCGCATCGACGGCGTTCTGCACCAGGTTCATCACCACCTGCTGCACATGGCCGGGCCGGCCGCGCACCACCAGGCTGTCAAGACCGCCATAGGTCACCTCGACCGGGCGCTCGGCGCCACGCAGCACCCAATGGGTGGCCACGCTGGCGGTGGCGGCCAGGTCGAAATCGACCATCTCGCCGGCGCCGTCCGAACTCAGCCGGCGCAGATCCTCGACGATGTCGCGCACCCGCTCGGCCCCCTCGCGCGCGCCGATCACCGCATCGCGCAGGTTGCGCATGGTGCGGTCCAGCCGCAGATCCTCGCGCAGGGCGACCAGCTCGGCGCGGCTGGCCCCGGCCTCGACGCGGGCGAAATAGGTCTCGAAACGGGTGGCATAGCGTTCCAGCGCATGGGCATTGGCATAGACGAAGCTGATCGGGTTGTTCAGCTCGTGCGCCACCCCGGCCAGAAGGCGGCCCAGCGAGGCCAGCTTCTCGTTGCGCACCAATTGCGCCTGGGCCTGTTTCAGCTCGTCGTGGCTTTCGGCCAGCTCGGCATAGGCCTGGCGCAACTCGCCCAAGGGGCGGCCGGTCAGCACCATGCCCGCCATCCGCCCGCGGTCATCGAAGCGCGGCGACAGGCTCAGCTCGACCGGCACCGGCCCCTGGGCGGCATCGAGCTTGGCCTCCAGCATCGCCGGGCGCCGCTCGACGCTCATGCGGGCGATCGCGGCCTCGAGCGCGGGACGGTCGTCGGCCACGAAGAGATCGGCCAGCGCGCGCCCCACCGGCGCCGGCGCCCCCGCGCCCAGCTGCGCGACAAGCGAGGCCGAGACCTCCTCGACCAGACCGCCGCGCCCGGCCACGACCAGAACATCCGACACCGAAGCCAGGACCGAGCCCAGAAAGGACCGCAGCCGCTCCATCTCGGCGTTCTGGCGTTCGAGCTGCTCCTGATAATCGACAAGATCGGCATAGGTGCGGTCGACGGCCGAAAGCACATCCATCCAGACCGCGTCCGAGAAGGCCGCCGCGCCGGGCGCGATCTGACGGGTGATTTCCTTGGCCATGGCGGCTCCTCCCTCGGGCGCAGGATAGCGCCGGGGCGCGCCCCGCGAAAGAGGCGCCCGCATCGCCATCGCCAGCACGCCCCCTTCCCCGCACGCCTTTCCCCGCGCCCCTTTCCCCGGCCCGCCCGCCTCGCGCCGCCGCCGGGGCCCGGCGCCGGGGCGCAGCCCGCCCGCAAGGCCCCCTCGATGGGGGCCGCGCGGGCTCCCCCCCCCCCTGCGGCCATCCTGCCCCCTTCCGCAGCCCCCGCAGCCCCCGCAGCCCTCGGCCGCGCGCGCGGCCATTGACCCTGCGCGCGCGCAGGTGCATGTCAGACCCATGCTGATCTACAAGATATTCCGCCGCTCCGAATGGGATGCCTTCCGCGCCGCGGGCCGCACCGACGGCGCCCCCGTCGACCTGGCGGATGGCTTCATCCATTTCTCGACGGCCGCCCAGGTGGTCGAGACCGCCGCGCGCCATTTCGCCCGCGAAAGCGACCTGGTGCTGGTGGCGGTCGAGGCCGACATCCTTGGGCCCGCGCTGAAATGGGAACCCTCGCGCGGGGGGGCGCTCTTTCCGCATCTCTTCCGCGCGCTCGATATCGACGACGTTGTCTGGGACCGCTCGCTGCCGCTCGGCGCGACCGGCCACATCTTCCCCGAGGGGCTGGTATGATCGAGAAACTGGGATTGGCCGTCCTTGGCCGCATCGACCCCGAACGCGCCCACGGGCTGGCGCTGATGGCGCTGCGCGCGGGGCTGGTGCCGCTGCCGGGGCCGGTGGGCACGCCGCGGCTGGCCACGCAGATCGCCGGGCTCGAATTGCCCAACCCCGTGGGCCTGGCCGCGGGCTTTGACAA
This sequence comes from Phaeovulum vinaykumarii, assembly GCF_900156695.1. GTDB lineage: Bacteria > Pseudomonadota > Alphaproteobacteria > Rhodobacterales > Rhodobacteraceae > Bieblia_A > Bieblia_A vinaykumarii. The sequence continues at coordinate 772,563 of NZ_FTOM01000002.1, read as the reverse complement.
GAACGCGGTCGCGGTCGCGGCCCTGTCGCGCGCGGGCTTCGGCTTTCTCGAGGTGGGCGCCGCAACGCCCCGCCCGCAGCCCGGCAACCCGCGCCCGCGTCTCTTCCGCCTGCCCGAGGACGGCGCCGTCATCAACCGCTTCGGCTTCAACAACGAGGGCGCCGAGGCCATTTCCGCGCGCCTGGCCGCCGTGCGCCGGTCGGTGCCGGTGGGGCTCAACCTCGGCGCCAACAAGGACAGCCCCGACCGCGCCGCCGATTTCGCCCGCGTGCTGCGCATCGCCGGGCCGCATGTGGATTTCGCCACCGTCAACGTTTCCTCGCCCAATACCGAGAAGCTGCGCGACCTTCAGGGCCGCGCCGCGCTGGCCGCACTTCTGGCCGGCGTGATGGAAGCCCGCGCCGAGCTGGCCCGCCCGATCCCGGTCTTTCTCAAGATCGCGCCCGATCTGTCCCCCGACGAGCTGGCCGATGTGGCCGAGGTCGCGCGCACGGCCCGCGTTCATGCGGTCATCGCCACCAACACCACGCTGTCGCGCACGGGGCTGCGCTCGGCCCAGGCGCATCAGGCGGGCGGTCTGTCGGGCACCCCGCTCTTCGAACACTCGACCCGCGTTCTGGCGCAACTGTCGCAGATGCTGGGCGATGATCTGCCGCTGATCGGCGTGGGGGGCATCGGCTCGGCCGAGGACGCCTATCACAAGATCCGCGCCGGGGCCTCGGCGGTGCAGCTTTACACGGCGCTTGCGCGCGAGGGGTTGAGCCTTGTGCCGCGGATCGCGCGCGGGCTCGATGCGCTGCTGGCGCGCGACGGGTTCTCGAATGTGGCGCAGGCGGTGGGGACGGGCCGGGCCGACTGGCTCTGAGCGCCGCGGGGCGCGCGGACATCACCCTTTTTCGGGCGCCGGCGACGGGGCGAGCTCGATGTCGGTATCGGTGTCGGGCAGCACCTCGCGCGCCAGCCCCTCGCGCACCAGAAACGCCTCGAAGGCATCCAGATCGACCGGATCGAACTGCCCGAAACCCTGCATCCAGACCGAGGCCGCGCGCAGCCCGCCGGGCTCGAGCTTGCACCATTTCACCCGGCCGCGGCGCTCCTGCGCGATCAGCCCGGCCTCGGCCAGGATCGCCAGATGCTTCGAGATCGCCGCCAGCGACATCTCGAAGGGCGCGGCCACATCGGTGACGGCCATGTCGTCTTCCAGAAGCATGGTCAGGATCGCCCGGCGCGTCGGGTCCGCCAGGGCCGAGAACACCGCGTCAAGCGCAGCCGACCGCGCCGCGGCCAGAACGTGATCCAGATCCATGCGCGCAGACTGCCCGGCCCGCCCGTCGCGGTCAAGCGCGGCCACATTCAACCGCGCAGTTGAATATCGCCCCGCCGGGTGATAGCGCCAACAGCGGCTGCACAAACTGCGGGCAATTTTAAAATTCCTTCTATATCAGCAATTTGCGAGCAAAACTCGACCGCCGGAGTCGGGTTGACTCGTGACCAACAGATGCTTACCAAGCTGCCCAAGTCCTGCGGGAAAACGCCTCATGAGCCACCGACCCGACGATCTGCCCGACCCCGACCGCCTGAAGGCGCTGGAAGAGAAGATCGCCCGAGCCAAGGCCGCCAAGGCGCCCCAACGGAAAGATGGCACTCTGGCCCAGGGCGAAGTCGCCTGGCGGATGGTCATCGAACTGGTTTCGGGGCTGGGGATCGGCTTCGGCATCGGCTACGGGCTTGACGCGCTGTTCGGCACGCTGCCCGTGTTCATGGTGCTGTTCACCCTCTTCGGTCTTGCCGCGGGCGTGCGGGTCATGCTGCGCACCGCACAGGAGCTGGGTTTCAAGATGGCGCAGGCCCAGGCCCTTGCTGCAAGGGCCAGCGCCCCGAACCCGACGCAACCCGCGCAGCCCGACGGGGCCGCGCAACCTCAGGCGGGGACGCCCCCCGAGGAAAACGGAAACGAGCGCCGGAGCTGACGGCCGGCGGGAATGAGGGAAGACGACAGTGTCCACGGAAAACGCGACGGAAGAAGCCGGCGGTCTGGTGTTTCACCCGGTTGACCAGTTCATCGTTCATCCCCTGTTCGGTGACGGTGCGGTCCACTGGTACACGCCCACCAACGTGACGCTGTGGATGGCGCTGGCGGTGCTCTCGATCATCGGCCTTCTGGTGATCGGCACCCGCGGTCGCGCCGTGGTGCCGACCCGCACTCAATCGGTGGCGGAACTGGCCTATGGCTTCGTGCACAAGATGGTGGAAGACGTGACCGGCAAGGACGGTCTGAAATACTTCCCCTACATCTTCACGCTGTTCCTGTTCATCGTCTTCTCGAACTTCCTGGCGCTGCTGCCCGGGTCGTTCTCGACCACCTCGCATGTGGCGGTGACAGCGGTGCTGGCGCTTCTGGTGTTCTGCTCGGTGACCGCGCTGGGCTTCATCAAGCACGGCACGAGCTTCCTGGGCCTGTTCTGGGTGACCTCGGCGCCGGCGGCGCTGCGCCCGGTGCTGGCGATCATCGAGGTGATCTCGTATTTCGTGCGTCCGCTCAGCCATTCGATCCGTCTTGCCGGCAACATCATGGCGGGCCACGCCGTGATGAAGGTGTTCGCCGCCTTCGCCGCCATCGCCGTCGTGTCGCCGGTCTCGGTGATCGCCATCAGCGCGATGTATGGCCTTGAAGTGCTGGTGGCCTTCATCCAGGCCTATGTCTTCACGATCCTGACCTGCGTCTACCTCAAGGATGCGCTGCATCCCCACCACTGATCCTGACGCAGGATCAAGACCCCAATCTGCCAATTCCAACCTCAAGGAGTGACGAACATGGAAGGCGATATCGTTCAAATGGGTGCCTACATCGGTGCGGGCCTGGCCTGCATGGGCATGGGCGGCGCCGCCGTCGGCGTGGGCAACGTGGCCGGCAACTTCCTGTCGGGCGCCCTGCGCAACCCCTCGGCCGCCCCCGGCCAGACCGCCATGCTGTTCATCGGCATCGCCTTCGCCGAAGCCTTCGGGATCTTCTCGTTCCTGGTCGCGCTTCTGCTGATGTTCGCCGTCTGATCCCGGATCATATCCTTGTGGGCGGATGGATCCCTTCGCGGGGTCCATCCGGGCCTCTTTGAGAGGCTTTGACGAAGGGTCCAGGGGGACGACATGGCAAACGAAACGCACGACGCCGCGACCGAAGCCGCGCATGCGGCCGCCGCTGCGGCCGGGCATGCCGCCGAAAGCGCGGGCATGCCGCAACTGGATTTCGGGACCTACCCGAACCAGATCTTCTGGCTCCTCGTGACGCTCGGCGCGATCTGGTGGGTTCTGACCCGCATCGCGCTGCCGCGCATCAGCGGGGTTCTGGCCGACCGCCAGGGCACGATCCAGGGCGACCTGATCGCGGCCGAAGAATTCAAGATGAAGGCCCGCGAGGCCGAGGAGACCTATCAGAAGGCCCTCGCCGACGCGCGTGCCGAAGCGCAGAAGATCGTGGCGCAGACCCGCGCCGAGATCCAGCGTGACCTCGACGCCGCGACCGCCGCGGCCGATGCCGAGATCGCGCAGCGTGCCGACGTGTCCGCGCGCCGCATCGCCGAGATCCGCGCCGGTGCCCTGACCGCTGTGGATCAGGTCGCCCGTGAAGCCGCGGTCGCGATCGTGTCGGCCCTGGGCGGCTCGCCGGATGAAAAGGCGGTGGCGCAGGCCGTCGCCCAGCGACTGAAAGGGTAAGGCCATGAAACTGCTGAAACCCGTTCTTGGCGCTGCGCTTCTTGCGCCCGTGCCTGCGCTGGCCGCAAGCGGTCCGTTCTTCTCGCTCCACAACACCAACTTCGTGGTGACGCTGGGCTTCATCGTCTTCCTGGGCGTGGTGATCTATTACAAGGTTCCCGGCCTGCTGGGCGGGATGCTGGACAAGCGCGCCGCCGCGATCCGCGCCGAGCTGGAAGAGGCGCGCCTCCTGCGTGAGGAAGCGCAGAAAGTGCTGGCCGATTACGAGCGCAAGTCGCGCGAAGTGAAGGCCCAGGCCGAGGAAATCGTGTCCGCCGCCAAGCGTGACGCGGAAGCCGCCGCCGAACAGGCCAAGGCCGATCTTCAGGTCGCCATCGCGCGCCGCGTGAAGGCCGCCGAAGACCAGATCGCCTCGGCCGAAGCCGGTGCGCTGCGCGAGGTCAAGGACCGCGCCGTGACCGTGGCTGTTGCCGCCGCGGCCGAGGTGCTGACCAATCAGATGGGCGCCGACCGCAAGGCCGCGCTGATCGACGACGCCATCGACGAAGTGTCGCGTCGCCTGCACTGATCCGCAGGCGATCCGAAAATTCCGAACGCCCCCGCACGGTTTCCGCTGCGGGGGCGTTTTTCTTTGCGGCGCTTTTGAGGGCCGGCGTCCGTGCCTTGGGGGACCGCCCTGCCCCGTCGCCACCTTGACGGCGCGCGGCGCTCAGGCGGCCGGGACCATTCGCGCGGCCGGGCGGCGCCCCCCCCTGGCCACGCCCCTCAGGCGACACGACGCGCCGTTTCGGGCCCGTGCAGGTGGAAGCGGTTCACCGCATGGGTCAGCCCCGAGCTTTCCTCAAGCAGAAGCGCGCTGACTTCGGCCGCGCGTTCCGAGGCCGTCGCGGTCTGTTGCGTGGACCGCTCAAGCGCGCTGACGGCGGCGTTCACCTCGGAAACCCCCGTCGCCTGTTCCCCCGACGAGGCCGCGATCTCGGCGATGCGGGCCTCGATCGCCACGACCGAATCGACGATCCGCCCCAGCGCCGTGCCCGAGCGCACGACCATCTCGGCCCCGGTGCTCACCTCGGCGTCCGAGCTTTCGATCAGACCCGAGATCTCCTTGGCCGCCTCCGAAGACCGCTGCGCCAGCGCCCGCACCTCCGAGGCCACGACCGCAAAGCCGCGCCCGGCCTCGCCTGCGCGCGCGGCCTCGACGCCTGCGTTCAGCGCCAGAAGATTGGTCTGGAAGGCGATTTCCTCGATCACCCCGGTGATCCGCGAAATCGCGCCGGCCGAGGTTTCGATCCGCTTCATGGCTGCAACGGCATCATTGACGACCTCGACCCCGGTCTCGGCGTCACTGCGCGCCTTCTGGGCCAGCTCGCGCGCCTGCCGGGCGCCGTCGGCCGACGACTGGACGGCCGCGGTCAGCTGGCTGAGCGCCGCGGCGGCCTGCTCGAGCATCGCGGCGTTGCGCTCCATGTCGCGGTTGAGCGTGCGGGCGCTGTCGGCCAGCCCGCCCGCATGCGAATCGATCCGGCCGCTGGTGCTTTCGATCTCGCCCAGCGCGTCGGTCAGCTTGGCCATGGCGGCGTTGAAATCCTCGCGCAGCTTCTCGTATTCGGGCGGCAATTCCGCGATACGTTGGGTCAGATCGCCCTGCGCCAGCGCCTCGAGACCCTGCGCCAGCGCCGCAACCAGGCGTTCCTGCACGGCCAGGCGCGCGCGGGCCTCCTCGGCCCGTTCCTCGGCCAGGTGGTGTTCCTCTTCCTCGCGGGCGCGGGCGCGTTCCTCCTGACGGCGCTGGCGGGCGGCGTGCTCCTCGGCCAGATCGGCCTCGCGGGCGCGTTGGGCGGCCTCGGCCGCGCGGGCATGGGCTTCCTCGCGCTTGAGGTCTTCCTCGATCCGGGCCTTCTCGGCCAGATTGCCGGCAAAGACCTCGAGCGCGCGCGCCATCTCGCCCAGCTCGTCGCGCCGGTCGGTCGAGGGGATGGGCTGGTCGTGATCGCCCGCCGCAAGAGCAGTGGTGGCGCGGGTCAGCTGGCAGATCGGATTGACGATGCGCCGCCCGATCACCCAGGCCAGCAAAAGCGCGATGGCCAGCGCCGCCGCGGTGGCGCCCACGATCACCTTCAGCTCCAGCGCGGCCAGTTCGGCGGCCAGCGTGCTGGTGCGGGTCACGACATAGATCCCTGCGACATCACCCGCGGCATCGCGGACCGGGATCGCACGCCCGACCGCGTTCCCTTCCGCGCCGGGCAGGTCGATATCGACCTCCTCGCCCGTCGAGACCCGCGCGATCGTGGCGCTGTCCAGAAGCTCTGCGCCGTCGAAGGTGGCCGCGACCCGGCGCACCTCGGCGGGCGCGCGCGCACCGATCTCGGGCTTGGGCAGGACGTAGAATTCCAGGTCATAGCCGGTGCGCTCGGCCAGTTGGCGCAGGAAGCCTGCGTCGATATCGAAGCCGAATTCCACCGTGCCGACATGGCGGCCCGCGTGGCGGATGGCGGCGACACCGCGCGCACCGATCCCCGCGACACCGCGTTCGAGGCCCATCGCGCTTTGCCCGGTGCGGTTGACGTCCACCACCAATTGCCGGAAGGCCGAGAGGTCATCGCCGCGTTTCGAGAGCTTGTGCACCCGGATCAGCGAGGTCGCGGGCGGCGTGTGAAACTGCAATTGTCTCAGGCCGATGCGCGCGGCCACATCGGGGTAGCCGCCGCCGAACATCGCCTCGAGCGTCCTGTCGTCACCCGCGGCCACCGCGCGCTGCACATCGGGAATGCTGGCCAGCGTCTCGGCCAGGGCCAGCGCCTCGACCAGCTTGGCATCGACCGCAGCACGGACCGCCGCCACGGCCACGTCGCGTTCGCCCTTGAGCGCGCTGTCGATGGTGACGCGGCTGAGATAGAGCATGGCCGCGCCGAGCAGGGCACAGGTGACGAGCACAAGCACACTGGGCAGCAAGAGAACCTGATGACGGATCTTCATGGAAAACGCTCCACCGATTAAACGCGTTCAGATTGCGCCTGATTTATGAAAACATCTTTGGCATGTTCTTTCGCAGGGGGCGGCGTAGCGGACGGGGCGGCGGCGCGGAAAAGGTCGGGGAATCAAGCGCCAAGCCGGAGGGTCTGGTTGGGGACAGGCAAAGATGCCGGACGCTGTCGCTCAAATTGAAGGTATTTTCCGGCCGCGCAGGCCCCGGTGGCGGCACCCTGTCGCACGCACCGCGGAACAAACAAATATCTATAGGGACTCATTCGAGGAACCGGAAAACAGCGTTGCCAGGCTGGTCGGATCACTCTGCCGGATCATTCGGCCTGCGCGCTGTCGATAAGCGCCAGCAGATGGCGCGCGACACCGTCGTAATCCTTGTCGAGATGATGGCCGCCCTCGAAGCGATGCAGCGCGACCGGCGCGGTGATATCGGGGCATGCCGAGGTGTCGTCGCGCGCGCCGTAAAGGCAGGCCACGCGCATCGGCGCAGCGGCATCAATCGCGGCGGCGACATCCTGGGCGCCGGTGGCCCGCCCCAGCCAGCCGCCCAGAACAACCTCGAACCCCGTCCGCCGCTCGGGCGACAGAAGCGCAAGCCCTGCAAGCCGCGCCTGCATCTCGGGCGGCAGGTGGCGGGCGTAGAAGGGGGTGACATTGGCCCCCATGGAAAACCCCACCAGCAGCACCCGCCGGCGCCCGAAGCGGGGCGCGAAATGCGCGTCGATCCGCGCCATGTCGGCGGCGATGTCCGCCGGCGTGCGCGCGGACCAGAGGTATTTGAGCGTGGACAGCCCCGCCACCGGAACACCCGCCGCGGCCAGCCGGTCGGCCACCTCACGGTCGAAATTGGCCCAGCCGCCGTCACCCGACAGGAAGATCGCATAGGTGTCGCGCGCGGGCGCTGCGGGGTCGTGGTGCAGCGTCAGCGGAAAGCCCGGCAGCGCCGACGGGCCGGGCGGCAGCGCGTGATCGGTGCCCGCGAGCGCCAGATAAGCCCCCAGAAGCGCCCCGGTCCGGCCCTTGTCGGTGGGATAATGCCGAATGCCCGCCACGCCGGGAAAGGGCTGCGCCGCTGCGGCCGCATGCCAGCGCACGGGCGCCTTGGCCCCGGCGCGCGGCTGCCAGCACCCGCCCGCAGGCAGGGCGGCATGATCGAGCGTGGCCAGCCCCTTGAACGCCTGCGGCTGGCTGCCGGCCGCAGCCAGCGCCAGATCCGCCCCCGCCCCCAGCCCCACCAGCACCGGCAGGAAGGCCGGAACCCCCTTCGCCGCAGCACTGTCATGCGCCACCGCGCGCACCGCCTCCCCGATGCCGTCGCACCCCTGCCCTGCCAGATCTTCGGCCGAGAGCAGGATGGTCATCGCCTCGACCTTGTGCAGCCGCGCGATCAGGGCGCGGGCGTCGGGCAGCGCCGCGCGGTCGGACAGGATCAGCGCGATCGAGCGCGGGGCGCGCCCCCCTTCGGGCAGGCCCACCTGCGGGGCAGCCCAGGCGGCAAGAGGGGCGAGAAGACAGAACAGGACACTCAGGACATGACGCATGGAAAAGGCCTCCGTTGCCCCCTGAGATAGCTGCGAAGATTTGACGCAAGATGAACCACGCCGCAGAATGCGGCACAGCCTGCCCGAACGGAGAAAGAAAGCCATGCCCCGGATGCACGCCGCCGCCAGCCAGCTTCTGGTCATCGACCTCCAGACGCGGTTGATGCCGGCCATCGACCGGGGCGATCAGGTCGCGCGCAATGCCGCCACCCTGATCACGGCGGCGCGGCGCCTGGCGGTGCCGCTTCTCTTCACCGAGCAGAACCCCCGCGGGCTGGGCCCCACGCTGCCCGAACTGGCCCCGGCCCCCGAGGACACCATCGAGAAGATGACCTTCGACGCGCTGGCCTGCCCCGCGCTGCCCGCGCGTCTGGCCCCCGCGCGCACCGTCATCGTCTGCGGCTGCGAGGCCCATATCTGCGTCACCCAGAGCGTTCTGGGCCTGCGTGACGCCGGCTATCGGGTGCAGGTGGTGGCCGATGCGGTCGGATCCCGCGCGCCCGAGAACCGCACCCGCGCGCTGGACCGGATGGCGCGCAACGGCGCCGGGATCGTGACCACCGAAATGGTGCTGTTCGAATGGCTGGAAAGCGCCGAGCACCCGGCCTTTCACGACCTGCGCCGGTTGATCCGCTAGGTCTTGCGGCTCAGGCCGCGGGGGCTCAGGCCGCGGGGGCGCAGCCGCGGCAGGCCCGCGCCAGAAAGGCCACCAGCGCATCGGCATGCGGCGCCAGCGTCTGGCGCAGATCATGGTCACCCGCAATCGCCAGAAGCTGGGCGTCAGGGGCGGCGGCCTTCAGGCGCAGCGCATCGGCAAAGGGCGCGGTCTCGTCCTCGCGGCCATGCACCAGAAGCACGGGACAGCGCACCTGCGCCACGGTGTTGACGGGGGCGATCTCGTCGAAGCTGACGCCGATCACGCGCTGGACATGGCGCAGCACATAGGCGCCGATCCCGCGGAAGGGGATGTGGAATTCCGCCATCCAGCGCTGCATCACCTCGCGCGGGTGGGCAAAGGCCGACAGGCTGATGACGGCACAGACATCGCCGGCGCGCGCGGCATGCAAGAGCACCGCCCCCGCCCCCACCGAATGCCCCAGCAGCGCGATGCGCGCAGGGTCGATCCCCGGCAGCGCGCGCAAGGTCGAAAGCCCCACGGCGACATCCTCGGCAAAGCGCGGCATCGAGGTGAACCGGTCGCTTTCGCTGCGTCCGTGGCAGCGCGCGTCGATCAGCAGGACGGCATGCCCCGCGGCCGCCAGCGGCGGCGCCACCTCGAGCATCATCGACGCATTGGCGCCCCAGCCGTGCATCACCAGAACCGCCGGGACCGGCGGGCCGGCGTCATGTCCCTCGGGCAGGATCAGCCAGGCAAAGAGCCGCTTGCCGCCCGGCCCCTCCAGCGTGAGTTCGCGCACGCGCTCGGCCGGCAGGCCCAGATCGGACGGCCCCAGATCATGCGCAACCCGCGGCGCCGCCAGCCCGCGCAGAAGCGCCAGATGCACGAGCCAGCGCCCCACCACGATCACGCCCGCCGCAAGCCCCAGGGCCAGAAGGATATCGCTCATGATGCTCTCTCCACGCGCGCGATGTCTTCTTTGCGCGCGTTTTCTCCTTTCGGCCATATCGGGCGGGCGCACGGCACGCAAGACCGCAGCGGCGCGCGCCTTCATTCCAGCAGATAGACCGCCGTGGTCAGCGCCAGCGCCGCCGCCAGCGCGAAAAGGGTGAAGCCGCGGTTGACGGCGAAGGTCACGCGATGGGGGGGCAGCCCCAACTGGCGGCCGGTGATGATCGACATCGCCGAGATCGGCGATGCCGAGATCGCCAGCGCCCAGGCCATGCACAGCGCCAGCCCCAGCGCATAGGGATGATCGGCGCCGACCGGGCTCGGGCCGAAAAGCTGGGCCGCCATCACCATGACGATGGTGTGGGGGATCATCACCGCGCCCACCGCCGGGATCAGCACCAGACAGCCGAGGATCACCGCCAGCGCCGGCAACTGCCCGCTTTCGATCAGCGCGTCGATCCCGGCGGCCTGCGCGGCCTGGGCCACCGCCGCCCCGATCACCGCCGCGGCCAGGAAGATCGTGCTTTCGGTCGCCATCCCCTCCGAGGCGGAGGCAATCCGTCCCAGCGCCGGGCCCGTCGGGCGGGCCATGCCGCGTTCGATCCGCGGCCAGGCCAGCGCCAGGACCGGCAGCACCAGACAGGCCGCGATCAGAAACGAGATATCAAGCACGCGGTGCAGCAGAACGGTCACCGCCACCAGCCCCGCGACCGCCGCCAGCACCGCCCAGAGCGCGCCCCGCGCGCCCGGCGGGGCGGTCTCGGGCGGGCCCGCGGCGGGGGGCGCATGACGGGCATCCAGAAGCGCCGAGGCCACCGCCACCGCCATCGCCGCCGCGAAGGCCAGCGCCAGGAACGCCACCGGATCGAGCGCGGGGATCGAGCTGGTGACGATGGCAAAGCCCAGCCCGATGGGCGACCAGACCGTCATCATCAGCGTGCCGCGCAGCGCCCCCAGCGTCATCGCCCGCGTGTCGATCCGCCGCCGTCCCGCGGCCGCGCGCTGGGCGTCATGATCGCCCGCAATGTCCGAGATCATCCCGATCGTGCCGATGTTGAACAGCACCGAGATGAACTGCGCGCCCAGGCTGACCGCCACCACCCGCACCCGCGCGGCATGGGCAAACAGCGCCTCGGCCGCCAGCGCGATGGCCCGCGAGGCCCGCACCGGCGCCCGGATCAGCCCCAGCGCGGTCAGAAAGGCGGCAAAGGCCGTGCCCTGCATCAGCGCCCGCCCCATGGCGGGCAGTGCCGCGGGCAGCATCAGCGCGATCCCCGCCAGCGCCACCAGCGCCGCCGCCACGAAGATCTGCGCGATCCGCGACACCCGCCCCAGCCGCAGCGCCGTCAGCGTGACCGCCGCGGCCGCCGCCAGAACGGTCAACGCCTGCGCGCCGGGCAGCCAGCCTTCGCCCACGCGGCCCAGCACCAATGCGCCGAGAAGCAGCATCGACAAGAGCCCGGCCAGAGGTGCCGCCCCCCCGGCTGCCCCCACGGCTGCCCCCGCGTTTGCCGGACCGGCAGGGGGCGCGGCGGGAGGTGGGGTGGGGGTATCGGGCGTCTGGGTCATCGAACGGCTCCACGATCGGGGGGCCGCCGCCCGCACGGCGGGGCCCCTGGCGGCGGTTTAGAGGATTTCGCGGGCCGGGCTCAACCACCCGTCCTTCCTGAACCTCTCATCCCTGCCCCGAACGCCCCTGCCCCCGCGCGCCTCAGCCGCCCGCGGCCACCGCGGCGCCGGCGCCCGTGGCGATGCGCAGGCTGGCCCAGGCCTTGGCGGCCTCGTTGACGCCCGAGGCGGCCGCGATCCGCGCCGAAGCCGCGCTGCGGTCGGTTTCCAGCAGGTCCAGAAGCGTGATCGCGCCGTTGCGGTAATTCGCCTGCGCCAGTTTCAGCGCGCGGTCATAGCTGTCAGCGGCGCGGCGCAGCGCGGCGGCGCGCTGGCGATAGCGATCGAGGTTCGAGCGCGCCACCGTCACATCCTCGACCGCGGCCAGAATCGCGGCGCGCCAGTCGATTTCGGCCTGACGCGCGCGCGACACCGCCGCATCGCGGGCGCCGCGCAGGCTGCCCTGGCTCAGGACGGGCAGCGACAGCCCCGGCCCGAAGGACCAGGTATCGGCCCCGTTCGCCCGCGCCAGCGTCCCCGACAGCGTCAGCGCCGGATAAAGGTCCGCCTCGGCCACGCCGACGGCGGCCACGGCCGAGGCCAGATCGGCCTCGGCGCCGCGCACGTCGGGGCGGTTGCGCAGAAGATCGGCGGGCACGCCCGTCCGGCTGCCGCCCGGAATGCGCAGTTGCGGCGCCCCGCGTTGCAGCCGGGTGCGCAGGGGGCCTGCGGGCTCGGCCAGAAGCGTGGCGATGGCAAAGACCCGCGCGTCGAATTGCGCGGCATATTGGGGCAGATCGGCCCGCGCGGTCTGAAGAAGCGCCTCGGCCTGGGCCAGCTCGTATTCGGTGGCGGCCCCGGCGGCGAACTGACGGCGGGTGATCTCGACCGTTTCCGCGCGCGCGGCGATGGTCTGGCGGGAAAGCGCCAGCGCTTCCTGATAGTAGCGGGCATCCGAATAGGCCGCGACCAGCTCGGCCAGGAAGGCCAGCCGCGTGGTTTCCTCGGCCGCACGCGCCGAGACGACATCGGCCCGCGCGCCTTCGCGCGCCCGGCGCACCCCCCCGAAGAGGTCAAGCACATAGGCCGCGCCCAGGCTTGCGCTGGCGGTGTCGGTATTGACCAGACCATCGCCCCCCGCGCGCGTCTGCGCCGCCGCAAGCGACCCGCTCAGCGCGCTGTCGCCGGTGGCGCGCAGGTTGGCCTCGGCCTCGCGGAGGCGCTCGCTCGCGGCCATCACGTCAAGCCCCTGCGCCAGCCCCCGCGCCACCAGATCCGACAGGACCGGATCGCGGTAGTCCTGCCACCAGGCCTGACGCGCCACCGCGCCGATACTGGCGGCATCGCCCCCCACGAAGCGGGTCTCGAGAGCGACCTCGGGGCGGCGGAAATCGGGCCCCACGGCACAGCCGGCCAGAACCAGCGCGCTGAGAAGAAGAACGGGTTTCACGCTAAAGCCTTTCTGCCCCGCAGCCGGGCAATGGCGGTCAGGACCGCGACATAGAAGACGGGCACCATCACGATGCCGATGACCGCCGAGAAGATGATCCCGCCCAGCATGCCGATGCCGATCGAGTTCTGGGCATTGGCGCCGGCGCCGGTGGCCAGCGCCAGCGGCAGGATGCCGAAGCCGAAGGCCAGCGACGTCATCAGGATCGGGCGCAGACGCTGGCGCGCGGCGGTGGTGGTGGCCGCGACCAGCTCCTGGCCCTGCGCGCGCAGGGTCTGGGCAAATTCCACGATCAGGATGGCGTTGCGCGCGGCCAGACCGATCGTGGTCAGCAGCCCCACCTTGAAGTAGACGTCGTTCGACTGATCGAACCCCCAGGTCGCCACCAGCGCCCCCAGCACGCCCACCGGCACCGCCAGCATGACCGCGAAGGGCACGCTCCAGCTTTCATAGAGCGCGGCCAGACACAGGAACACGACCAGCGCCGAGAGGGTATAGAGCAGCGGCTCCTGATGGCCCGACAGCCGTTCCTGATAGGACAGCCCCGTCCAGGCCGCGCCATAGCCGCCCGGCAGATCCGCCACCAGCTCTTCCATGACCTCCATCGCCACGCCCGAGCTGACACCCTGCGCCGCCGCCCCCGAGATCTCCATCGCGCGGGTGCCGCCGAAACGGTCGAGCGAGGGGGTCACCTCGTCCCAGACGCGGGTGACGAAGGCCGCCAGCGGCACCATCTCGCCGGTGGAATTGCGCACATACCAGGCGTCGATGTCCTCGGGCTGCATGCGGAAGGGGGCGTCGCCCTGCACGATGACCTCGCGCAGGTCGTTGCCCAGCGGGAAGTCGTTGACATAGGTGCCCGCGAAGACGGTCGAGAGCATCGCATTCACATCCGAGAGCGCGACGCCCAGCGCCTCGGCCTTCTGCTGGTCGATGTCCAGCCGCAGCGAGGGCTTGGTCGCGTCGTCGTTGCCGCGCAGGTTGGTCACGCGCCCGTCGGCCGTGGCCGCCGCCACCAGCGCATCGGCCGCCGCCTTCAGCGCCGCCTGCCCCGTCCCGGCCTGATCGACCAGATACATGGTGAAGCCCGAACTGGTCCCCATGCCCGGAATGGCGGGGGGCTGCATGAAGAAGATCTGGCCGAAGCGGTTGCCGAAGAAGGTGCGGTTGGCCTCGGTGGCCAGGGTCGCGGCATCCAGATCGGGGCGCTCGGCGTAATCCTTGAGCTTGATGAACATCATCGCCTTGTTCTGGCCGCTGCCGCCGAAGCTGAAGCCGACCGCGCCGAAGACCGATTGCACCACGTCGCCGCGGGTGTTCAGGAAATAGTCCTCGATGGCGGCGACCGCGGCACGGGTCTGGGCGGTGGTCGCGCCCTCGGGCAGCTCGATCATCGACATCAGCACGCCCTGATCCTCGCCCGGCAGGAACGAGCTTGGCACCCGCTCATAGACCAGCCAGGTCGCGCCCCCCACCGCCGCCAGCACCACCAGCATGCGGAACGGACGCAGCGCCAGCCGGCCCACCGCGCCGCCATAGCCGCGCGTCAGACGTTCGATCCCGCGGTTGAAGGCGGCCAGCGGCCCGCGGCGCGCATGCCCCTGCCCGGTGCGCAGGAGCTGGGCGCACATGGCCGGCGTCAGGATCAGCGCCACCAGCAGCGACAGCACCATCGCCGAGATGATCGTGACCGAGAACTGCCGGTAGATCACCCCGGTCGAGCCCGACATGAAGGCCATCGGCAGGAACACCGCCGACAGCACGGTGACGATGCCGACCAGCGCGCCCGAGATTTCGTCCATGCTCTTCTCGGTGGCCTCGAGCGGGCCGAGCCCCTCTTCCTCCATCACCCGTTCGACGTTCTCGACGACGACGATCGCGTCATCGACCAGAAGCCCGATCGCCAGCACCAGCGCGAACATGCTCAGCGTGTTGATCGACATGCCAAAGGCCGCCAGCACGCCAAACGTGCCCAGCAGCACGACCGGCACCGCCAGCGTGGGGATGATCGTCGCGCGCCAGCTTTGCAGGAACAGCAAGATCACCAGGAAGACCAGGATCACCGCCTCGATCAGCGTGTGATAGACCTGCTCGATCGAATTCTCGACGAAGGGCGAGGTGTCATAGGGATATTCGACGCGCACGCCCTCGGGCAGCGCATTCGACAGCCCCGCGATCACGCTGCGCACCCGTTCGGCGGTTTCCACCGCATTGGCGCCGGTGGCCAGGTTGACGCCGAAACCCGCGGCGGGCTTGCCGTTGAAGCGGCTGGTGGTGCCAAAGCTTTCCTCGGCCAGCTCCACCCGCGCCACGTCGCCCAGATAGACGCTCGAACCGTCGGTTTCGGTCTTCAGCAGGATGCGTTCGAAATCCTCGACCGAGGTCAGCTGCGACTGCGCCGACATCGAGACGGTGAATTGCTGCCCCGTGACCACGGGCTGGGCGCCCAGCGCGCCCACGGTGACGTTGGTGTTCTGCGCCGAGACCGCCGCGGTCACGTCCGAGGGCGTGAGCTGATAGCGATAGAGCTTGGACGGGTCGAGCCAGATCCGCATCGCATATTGCGTGCCGAAGACATTGATCGAGCCCACCCCTTCGGTGCGCTGCACCGGGTCTTCGATCAACGCGCCCAGAAGGTCGCCCAGCTCGAGCGTGGTCATCCGCCCGTCCTCGGACACCAGCGCCCCCACCATCAGGATCGAGGAGGTCGAGCGGCTGACCCGAACGCCCTGCTGGGTGACGCTCGAGGGCAGGCGCGACTGCACCAGCTGCAACTTGTTCTGGACCTCGACCTGGGCCATGTCGGGGTCGACGCTGTCGTCGAAGGTCAGCGACACGCTGGCCGAGCCTTCCGAAGACGAGGCGGTCATGTAGATCAGCCCGTCAAGGCCGGTCATCCCGTCCTCGATCACGCGGGTGACGGAATTCTCGACCGTCTCGGCCGAGGCGCCCGAATAGCTGGCCGAGATGCGCACCGTGGTCGGCGCGATATCGGGATATTGCGAGATCGGCAGGCTGAGCACGCCAAAGAGCCCCGCCAGCATGGTGACGATGGCCAGCACCCAGGCAAAGACCGGGCGGTGAATGAAGAAACGGGCCACGGGTCTAGTCCTTTGTGCCGGTTGCGGCAGTGTCGGGGTTTGCGGCTTTGTCGGGGGTTTCGGGCGCCGGCTGCACCAGACCTTCGGCGTCGATCACCGACAGCTCGGGGATGACCGCCTGGCCGTCGCGCAGGCTCTTGAGCCCGTCCACGATCAGCTGCGCGCCCTCCTCGAGGCCGTCCTCGACGATCCAGGCATTGCCGCTGCTGCCGCTCTCGGTCAGGCTGAGCTGGCGCGCGTGGCCGGTGTCATCGACGACATAGACCGTCAGCGCCCCGGTGACCGCGCGCGTCGCGGCACGCTGGGGCACCAGGAAGGCATCGACCGAGCCCACCACGACTTCGCCGCGCACGAACATGCCCGGCAGGATCATCCGGCGGGGGTTGTCGAAGCGGAACCGCGCGGTGAATGTCCCGGTCGAGGTCGCCACGCTGACGCCCGGCGTGACCAGTTCGCCCGCGCCTTCGTAGACCTGCCCGTTTTCAAGCACCAGCCGCGCCTCGAGCCGGTTCGAGCGGTGAAGCTCGCCCCCGGCGATGCGGCTGCGCAGGGACAGCATGCGCGCGCTGGCCTCGATCATGTCGACATAGATCGGGTCCAGCCGCGTGATCGTGGTCAGCGCATCGGCCTGACCCGCGGTGACCAGATCGCCCACCGACACCGCGGCGACATCGGGCACCCCGTGGATCGGGCTGGTGATGGTGGTCCAGGACAGCTGCGTCTGCGCGTAATCGAGCGCGGCCTCGGCGGCCTCGACGCTGGCTTCGGCCTCGGCCAGATCGGCGCGCGCGCTTTCCACCTCGGCGGCGGTGTAGCCGCTGCCCTCGAGCTGCGACGCCCGCGCATAGGCCGAGCGCGCCAGCTCCAGCGCCGCGCGCGCCTTGGTCAGCTCGGAGCGGTCCGCGGCCACCTCGGCGCGATAGGCCGCGTCGTCGATGCGGAACATCGGGTCGCCCGCCTTCACCGGACGGCCGGGGGTATAGAGGATGTCCTCGACCACGCCCTCGACGCGCGGGCGCAGATCGACCTTCTGGAACGCCACCGCGCGCCCCGGCAGGACGGTGGTCTGCGCCACCTCGGCCCGCGTCATCTCCATCACGCCCACCTTGGCGGGCGGGGCCCCCTCCTGGGCGGCGGCGGCCCCGCTCAGCGCCAGGAAAAGCGGCAGCAGAAGGGACAGGAGAAGAAGGGCGGCGGCGGGCCGTTCGGAACGGCAGGCAGGGGCGGTTGTGGTCAGGGTCATGAGGGGCTCCGGGGTGCGGCGAGCTGGCACGCGGGGAAACTGGGGCACGCGTGGGAACTGGGGCACGCGTGGGAACTGGGCACGCGGGGGAATCTTGCAACTTGCTTCTTTATGTGCATACTTTGCACAGTGTGCAAGGAAAGACGCATGACGCTTTCGTTACGTCAACGCCGCCGGTTGCAGACCGCGCGCGAGATTCAGCTGGCCACGCTGCGGCTGGCCGACGCGCGCGGCCTTGACGAGGTGACCACCGAGGCCATCGCCGAACGCGCGGGCATCAGCACGCGGACCTTCTTCAACTATTTCCCGAACAAGGAAGCCGCGGCGATGGGCGTGCCGCCGGGGTTCCCCGAGGACGCGCTGGCCGATCTGGCGCAGGGCACCGGCCATCTGGGCGCCGATCTCAAGACGTTCCTCGGGGTGCATCTCGACCAGCTGCGCGAAGACCGCGAGATCTTGCAGCATCTGACGGCGCTGGGGCACAGCTCGCCCCGGCTCAAGCATCTGCTCGAGACCTTGCTTCTGAACCTGTCCGAGGATCTGGCCGCCACCCTGGCCCGGCGGATGCCCACCGCCCCCGAACATCTGTCGCAGATGCTGGCGGAATGGGCCATGCGGGTCACGGGTCAGGCGATCCGGCTGTGGATCGAGGACGAGGCCGACAGCCTGCATGCGGGGCTGGACATGGCCTGGGCCGAACAGCGCGACGTGGCGCGGATGCTGTTCGGCTGACAGGCCCGGCCGCCGAACAGCATCACTGCATCACAGCATCCGCGCGCGCGTTTCCGCCGCCCCCTGCCGGCCCGGCCCGAGGGGCCTCAGGCCCCGATCCCGGCCGTCCCGATCCCGGCGGCACGGCGGCGCGCGATGCGGGCGCGGATCGCGGCAAGATCGGTGACCGGCGTCGCGGCGAAAAGCGTGCGCGTATAGTCATGCTGCGGATCGCCGAAGAGCGCATCGCGCGACCCGTATTCGACCACCTCGCCCAGCCACATCACCATCACCTCGTCGGCGATGTAGCGCACCACCGACAGGTCGTGGCTGATGAAGACATAGGTCAGGTCGAATTCCTCCTGAAGGTCGGCCAGCAGGTTCAACACCTGCGCCTGCACCGACAGATCCAGCGCCGAGACCGGCTCGTCCAGCACCAGCAGCCGCGGGTTGACCATCAGCGCCCGCGCGATGGCCAGCCGCTGGCGCTGCCCGCCCGAGAACATGTGCGGATAGCGGTGGAAATGCTCGGTGCCCAGGCCGACCTTGACCAGCATTGCCATCGCCTTCTCGCGCCGTTCGGCGGCACTGTCGGCGGTGTTCAGGATCAGCGGTTCCATCAGCATGTCGCCCACCTTCTGGCGCGGGTTGAGCGAGCCATAGGGGTTCTGGAACACGATCTGCACCTTGCGCCGCATCTCGCGCGAGAGCGTCTCGCGGGCGATATCGACCGGCTGGCCGTCGATCCTCAGCGTGCCTTCGGTCGCCGGGTCGATCAGCGTGATGATGCGCGCCAGCGTGGACTTGCCGCAGCCGCTTTCGCCGACCACGGCCAGCGTCCGGCCCTGTTCGACGGCAAACGAGATCCCCTTGAGCGCGCGCACCGGCCGGGCGCGACGGAACAGGCCCCCCGCGCCGGGATAGTCGCGCACGATGCCCGAGGCCTCGAGAACGGGGGGATTGGTCCGGGTCTCCATCATCACGCACCCCCCGCCAGGGCTTCGGCATCGACGAAATCGGACACCGTGGGCAGCCGGTCGCCCGTGGCCAGTTCCGGCAGCGCCGCAAGCAGCGCGCGCGTATAGGGATGCGCCGGCGCCTCGAAGATCTCCAGCACGCCCGCTTCCTCCATCTTGCGGCCCTTGAACATCACCACCACGCGGTCGGCGGTCTCGGCCACCACGCCCATGTCATGGGTGATCATGATCATGCCCATGCCGGTTTCCTCCTGAAGCGTCATCAACAGATCCAGGATCTGCTTCTGGATCGTGACGTCGAGCGCGGTGGTCGGCTCGTCGGCGATCAGCAGCTTGGGCTTGCAGGCAATCGCCATGGCGATCATCACCCGCTGACATTGCCCGCCCGACATCTGGTGGGGATAGCTCGACAGACGCGCCTCGGGCTGAGGAATGCCCACCTGCGCGAAAAGCTCGATCGCCCGGGCCCGGCGTTCGCGCTTGCCCAGCCCCAGATGGACGCGCAGCACTTCCTCGATCTGGTAGCCCACGGTGAAGCACGGATTGAGCGAGGCGATCGGCTCCTGAAAGATCATCGAGATGTCGCGCCCGATGATCCGGCGCCGCTCGGCCGCGCTCAGGTTCAGCATGTCGCGCCCGTCGAAGCGCAGCGCATCGGCGGTGATCGTGGCGGTGTCGGGCAGAAGGCCCATCGTCGCCAGCATCGCCACCGACTTGCCCGATCCGCTTTCGCCGACGACGGCCAGCACCTCGCGCGGGTCGACCGACATGTCGATGCCCTGCACGGCGTGGAAGAGGCCGGTCGAGGTGGCGAAGCTGACCGAGAGATTGCGGATTTCGAGAAGGGCCATGGTCTCAGCTCCGCTTCAGCTTGGGATCGAGCGCATCGCGCAGCCCGTCGCCCACCAGATTGATCGCCAGCACCGTGATCAGGATGGCCAGGCCGGGGAAGGTCACCACCCACCAGGCGCGCAGGATGAATTCGCGCGCCTCGGCCAGCATGGTGCCCCATTCGGGCGTCGGCGGCTGGGCGCCCATGCCCAGAAAGCCCAGCGCCGCGGCATCGAGCACCGCATTCGAGAACGACAGCGTGCCCTGCACGATCAGCGGCGCCAGGCAATTGGGCAAGATGGTGCGGAACATCAGCCGCAGCCGCCCCGCCCCGGCCACGCGCGCGGCCATGACATATTCGCGGTTCTTCTCGGCCATGACGGCAGCGCGGGTCAGCCGCGCGAAATGGGGTTGCAGCACGATGGCGATGGCGATCATCGCGTTCATCAGCCCCGGCCCCAGGATCGCCACCATCACCAGCGCCAGCAGCAGCGACGGAAACGCCAGGATCACGTCCATCACCCGCATGATGACGGCATCGACCCAGCCGCCGAAGAAGCCCGCGACAAGGCCCAGGAGGATACCCCCCGACAGCGCGATCGACACGACCACGCAGCCGATGAACAGCGATTGCCGCGCCCCGAAGATCAGCCGCGAGAGGATGTCGCGCCCCACCGCATCGGTGCCCAGCAGGAAGTCGGGATTGCCCCCCGCCACCCAGGCCGGCGGCGTCAGCAGAAGGTCGCGGTGCTGGAGCGTGGGCGAATGCGGCGCGATCAGCGGCGCGAAGATCGCCAGCAGCACCAGCGCCACGAAGACCGCAAGGCCGATCACCGCGCCGCGGTTTTCGGAGAAATAGAACCAGAAATCGCGCAGGAGCCGCGCGCGCTCGGATCGGGTGGGGGTCGGGGTCACGTCAGTCATGGCGCCCTCAGGAATGTCGGATGCGGGGGTTGATGACCCCATAGAGAAGATCGACGATCAGGTTCACCACCATCACGACGCCGGCCATCAGCAAAAGCCCCCCCTGCACCGAGGGGTAGTCGCGCCGCGAGATGGAATCGATCATCCACTTGCCGATGCCGGGCCACGAGAAGATGGTTTCGGTCAGGATGGCGCCGGCCATCAGCATGCCGATCTGAAGGCCGATCGTGGTCACCACCGGAATGAGCGCGTTGCGCAGCGCATGGACCGAGACCACGCGAAAGGGGCTCATCCCCTTGGCGCGGGCGGTGCGGACGTAATCCTCGCCCAGCACCTCGAGCATGGCCGAGCGTGACTGCCGCGCGATCACCGCCATCGGGATCGTGGCCAGCACGATCGAGGGCAGGATCAGGTGGCGCAGGGCCGACACGAAGGCGCCCTTCTGTCCCGACATCAGCGCGTCATAGAGCATGAAGCCGGTGCCGTTCGGGAAGTAATAGAGCAGGTCGATCCGCCCCGAGACCGGCGTCCATTTCAGGATGCCGGAAAACAGGATGATGAGCAAAAGCCCCCACCAGAAGATCGGCATCGAATAGCCCACGAGCGCGGTGCCCATCGACATCTGATCGAACCAGCTTCCGCGCTTGATCGCCGCCAGCACGCCCAGCGGAATGCCGATCAACGTGGCCAGCACGATGGCGCAGAGACCCAGCTCGATCGTGGCGGGAAACAGCGTCAGGAATTCGTCCAGCACGGGTTTCTTGGTGGTCAGCGACAGGCCGAAATCGCCCTGGAACAGCCCCGACACGAAGTCGAGATACTGCACCCAGATCGGGCGGTCGAAGCCCAGCGCATGCGACAGCTCGGCGTGGCGCTCGGGCGTGATGCCGCGTTCGCCGGCCAGCAACAGCACCGGGTCGCCCGGCAACAGCCGCACGAAGCCGAAGGCCACGATGGTGATGCCGATGAAGGTCGGCACCAGATAGAGGATCTTGCCGAGGATGAATCTGATCATGGATTTCCCGAAACATACGAGGCGCGCCCGGGGCTACCCCCGGACGCGCCTGCATTCAAGTGCCCCGCCTTACTCGGCGATATCCACGCCCGAGAAGGAATGCGAGCCGAGCGGGTTCATGACATAGCCCGACACCTTGGCCGACATGGGCATGAACACGGTCGAATGGGCGATGGTGGCCCAGGGGTTCTCGCGCTTGAAGACCAGCTGTGCCTCTTCATAGAGCTTCACGCGGGTCTCGTGATCGGCGGCGACCTTGGCCTGCTGGATCAGGTCGTCGAACTCCTTGTTGCACCATTGCGCACGGTTGGCCCCGCCGTCGCCGGCAGCCGCGCAGCCCAGAAGAACGGCCAGGAAGTTGTCCGGGTCGCCGTTGTCGCCGGTCCAGCCCAGGATCACGGCGCCCTTGCGGGCCGGGTCGGTCGATTTCTTGAGGTATTCGCCCCATTCATACGAGACGATCTCCACATTGACCCCGATCTTGCCGAAATCCTCCTGGATCAGCTCGGCGGTGCGGCGCGCATTGGGCATGTAGGGCCGCTGCACGGGCATCGCCCAGACTTCCATCGACAGGTCGCTGACGCCGGCATCGGCCAGCATCTGCTTGGCCGCTTCCGGGTCATAGGGCGTGTCCACGACCGCGTCGTTATAGCTCCACATCGTCGGCGGGATCGGGTTCTTGGCCACCTGGCCCGTGCCCTGGAACACCGCATCCAGAATGGCCTGCTTGTTCATGGCCATGTTCAGCGCGGTGCGCACCTGCGGGTTGTCGAAGGGCGCGATGGTGGTGTTATAGGCCAGATAGGCGACGTTCAGCCCGGCCTGTTCCATCACCTTGAGGTTCGGATCGGCCTTCAGCGCCGCGATATCGGCCGGCGCCGGATAGGGCATGATATGGCATTCGCCCGCTTGCAGCTTCTGCATGCGCACCGCCGGATCGGGGGTGATGGCGAAGATCAGGTTGTCGATCTTCTCGCGGCCGGCCCAGTAGGCGTCGAAGGCCTGATAGCGGATCACCGCATCCTTCTGATAGGCCACGAACTGGAACGGGCCGGTGCCGACGGGCAGGTTGTTGAGGTCTTCCATGTGACCTTCGGCCTGCAACTTGTCGGCGTATTCCTTGGACAGGATCGAGGAGAAATCCATCGCCAGGTTGGCAAGGAAGGGCGCCTCGGGGCGGGTCAGGACGAATTTCACCGTCAGGTCGTCGACCTTCTCGATCGACTTGATGACCGAGGGCATCTCCATGCCGCTGTAATATTCGTAGCTCAGCCCCGGAACGTACTGGTGCCAGGGATCGTCCGCATCGCCCTGACGCTCGAACGAGAAGATCACGTCATCGGCGTTCAGATCGCGCGTGGGGGTGAAGAAGGACGTGGTATGGAACTTGACGCCGGGGCGCAGATGGAAGGTGTATTCCAGCCCGTCGTCCGAAACGTCATAGCTTTCGGCCAGCGCCGGCATGATCTCGGTGGAGCCGGGCACGAATTGCACCAGCTGGTTGTAGACCGCCTTGCCGGTCGCGTCGAACGTCGTGCCCGAGGTATAGGGCGCGGGGTCAAAGCCCTCGGGCGAGCCTTCCGAGCAATAGACCAGCGTCTTGGCATGCGCTCCGGCGGCCGCCATCACGGCCAGCGAGGACGCCGCGACGAGATGCGCGAATTTCATGGGTAAACCTCCATAAGTTGGGCGTATCGCCTTCTGGAACCGGACGACGACGCGGGCCGCATGAAATGCCGATGCCGGGGCGTTTGCAAGGGTGGATTCGACCCGGTCCGTTCACTTTCCACCCAGAAGCGACCCCCGCGGCCCGGCGCCCAGCGGGGTGCAGGACAGACAGGCGGGGTCTCGGGGGCGCACTAGGGTTTACAGTCAAACAAATGTTTTAAAATGACTATTCCGGATATTCACCGCGATGCACGGGTGCCGTGAACCGCCCCCCTCCCGCCGAGATCGCGCAGGTTTGACGTGACGTCATTCGCCGCTTCGCCCCCTTAGCAGATACCGCGCCGTTCGCCCCATGGGTGTAGCCCGGACGCTGGCGTTCACCCGGTCCGCGTGCCCGCAATCAGCGCCGCCAGACGGGCGGCCTTGTCGGCAAAGCCCCCCTCGGCCGCGTAGCGATCGCAGATCATCGCGCGGGCGCGGGCGCGGATCGCGGCCACCTCGGCGGGGTGGTCGAACGCCCATTCGATCATGTCGGCCACCTCCTCGGGGTCGTCCATGTCGACCAGGATGCCGGTCTGCATGTCGGTGATCAGCTCCTCGACCGGCGGCGTCAGCGACCCGATGACCAGACAGCCCGCCGCCAGCGCCTCGGACAGCGACCACGAGGTGACGAAGGGTTCGGTGAAATAGACATGCGCGCTCGAGGCCTGGAGCACGCGCAGATAGTCCGGCCGCGGCTTCATCCCGTGCAGATGCAGCCGGTCACGGTCGAGATCCAGCGCCTGAAGCGCGCGCTGCCCCCAGCCCTGCCCCGCGGCCAGCTTGTCGCCGTAGGCCACGGCGTCCTGCGCCAGAACCAGCGTGTGAAAGTCGTCGCGCCGCTTTTGCAAAAGCTCGACTGCGCACATGAATTGGGGAAAAACCCGAAGACAACGCGAGGATGCGCTTTCTGACCGTCGAAGAGGAGAAACAGATCCTCGCCCTACTGCGTCACTGGGGCCGCGAGATCACCGCCCAGGCTGTTGAAGCTCTCATCGACACCGGCTGCCGCCCCGGAGAACTGCTCGTAGGGCGCACCAAGGGCCTGCCTATCAAATGGTCCGAGGTATCGAAGAGCGCAGGAGGGACGGCACCGGACGTGAACGACCCTGCCACAGGAACTGCACGGGCCGTCATCAGCCTGATGCGCACCAAGACCAAGAGCAAGGGGCAAAGGGTGCTGCCACTCACTGATCGAGCGAAGGCCGCGTTCCTCGCCTCACGGGAGAGAGGTGAAAGCAGACCTTTCGGTGGCCTGACGACTGATACAGCGTCGGAACATGTCCGACAGGCCGCCGAACACCTTGGCCTTGATGACGTCGTGCTTTACACCATGCGTCACACATGCGCCTCGCGCCTTGTGCAACGTGGTGCAGACCTGCGGCGTATCATGCACTGGATGGGGCACACTAACATATCCACCACCCTGCGATACGCCAAGCTCACCCCCACCGACATCTTCAAGTTGGAGACCTTGCTGAGATGACCAAAGACCAACTCAAGGACGCCTTCGATCTCTGGATGGAAGATCCCGACATCCCTCTGCCGCTCGAGCCACTTGATCGGGAGCTTGCGGAAGAGGCCCTGCTCCGCGCCTTCACCGCAGGCTGGGAAGCCAAGGCCCGCTGCCCGTCCTCGAAGCTGAACTAGCGCAAGAGCACCAGGGTCACGCGACGTGACACATGCTGTGACCCTGGTGTGCCCCTTTTGTGACCCTGTGACACCGTAAGGCTTACAGTCATTACACCGGGAAGCTGTCTTAGATCTCTGATAATCTAACACCAGCAACCACTTACGCCCCAAAAAACGTCGGTTAATGATCTATAGGTCGGCTAGTCAAAGTCGTGTAATATTGCCGCCCAGATGGGTGGCGCCACCGGTGCGCAGGACGGTGTCGGTTTCCTCGATGGCGATGCCCGAGGTGACGTTGAACATGATCCCCCTGGAGCCGCGCGGCGCCGACCAGGCCCGCACCGCCATCAGGATGCGCTGCCAGATATAGCCGCCCAGCGGCGTGGCGCGCACATCGGCGCGCAGATAGAGCGTATGCATCACCGTCACCCAGCTCTTGCGGCTGCCCATGAAGGGGCGGAAGACGTAATAGGCAAAGGCCACCGGCGCGCCGTCATATTCGGCATAGAGCCCGCCGTTGAAGCCCGGGTTGTCGCGGATGAAGCCGCAGATGCGCTCGAACTGGGGTTGATCGAAGGGCAGATCGGAAAACAGGCTTTCCTTGTGCATCTGCTGCACCAGCGGCAGCACCTGAGGGATATCGGCCACCTCCTGGCCGATGTGGATCACCACCTTGCGGCGTTCCTCCTCGGGAAGGCTGCTTTCCATGCCCGATGCTCCTGTCGTTCTGCGGCCCCGGTCCTTCTGACCGGCCCTTGCAGCCACCATAGGCGATCCCGCCCGCTCAGGACCAAAGGGGTTCGCCCGCCTGCCGGTGCCGTGCGGCCAGCGCCCGCGCGTCCCGCCCCTTGAGAAGCGGCAGCGCCGGGCGCACCGGAGCATCACCGGAGCCGGGCAGAAGCGTCTCGACCTCGGCGCGGGCGTCGGCGGGCAGCGCCCGCAGCGCCTGGGGGCCGGGAAACAGCGTCTCGGCCTCGATCCCCTCGACGGCGAGGACGGCATGTTCGTCAAGCAGCATTTGGACATAGGTCACGGTGCGGGTCTCGCCGTCGACCTCGATCCCGTCGAGCCCCAGCAGATGGCGCGCCGCGACCAGCACCTCGGGGGCGCCGAACATGGCCTGCGCGATGGCCGAGCGCACCACCAGCCGGTGCTGGGGCGAAAAGCGCAAGGCCCGCGCAGGCCGCCCCGGAGCAAAGGCCCCCGCCGCCACCCGGATCGGCAGGATCTTGGGATTGGCCATCAGATCGACCAGATCGAGCCGCCGCCGCCCGATCCAGCGGATGGGCCGCACCCCCGCCCGCGTCACCACCAGATCGCCCTCGGCCAGGGTCTCGACCGCGACCGGGCCCGCGGGCGTGGCGATCGGCGTGCCGGCGGTAAAGCAGACGGCGTTCAGATCCTCGAAATTGGCGAAGGTCGCCTGGGCCAGGACGGTATCGCCGCCCGACAGGGTGATCGTGTCGCCCCAGCGCACGGTTCCGGCCAGAAGCGCCGGCATCCCCACCACCTGATCATATTGATCCGAACGCAGGATCGAGGTGGTGGTATCGCCAAAGCCGTTGCCGTCGGTGTCCAGCGTGAAATTGCCCGCCGAAAGCGTCAGCGTCCAGTCGCCCACCAGGTTCAGCGTGTCATTGCCGGTGCCGCCGTCCAGATCCATCGGCGCATGCCCGACCTTCTGGGCCAGTTCTTCCTCCGAGGCACGGTCGGCGCCGCTCATGTCGAGACGGGTGAAGTCGTTGCCGTCGCCCAGAAGGACGTCGCGGCCGCCGGAATTGTCGAGGATCAGCCGGTCGTCGCCGCCGCCCATGTCAAGCGTGCTGTAAAAGCCGCTGCGGCTGAGCGAGGCGAAATCCTGCCCCGAGCCCATGTTGATATGGTCAAAGCCCAGCGTGTCGCCGCTGGCCGGATTGGGCCAGGGCATGTTCACGCCGATCAGCGTGTCATCGCCGTCCACGAAGTTGACGTCGTAGAAATGGCCGGTGTCGGAAACGGTCGCGCTGGTGGTCTGGACGGTGACGCTTGCCCCCGATTGAGACGGCACGCCGGCGCCGTCTGTCGCGTTCGTCACCGTCGCGGCATTGCTTCCGTTGTTTCCCGTGATCGTGGCGTTGGACAAGACGCGGACCGGCCAAAAGTTCTTATTGCTGCACAATAACTTGAAATTGTTTACAAATTTTTATGCGCAGAGGGGAAAAGGGCCGGTGTCTGCGCCGGTCAGCCGGAAAAGCTCATCTTCAGGGTGAAGGTGTAGCTGGCCGCGCGCAGCGAGGCCGGGGCGCGCGGCAGCTGCCCGGCGCGGCGCGCGGCGTGCAACGCGGCCTGATCCAGAAGCGCATGACCCGATGACCGCGCCACACGCACCGCCGCGATCTGGCCCGCGGGCGTGACCGTCAGCACCAGCGTCACCTGTCCGCGCAGCCCGCGCGCGCCGGTGGGATAGCGCTTGGCGCGCTCGATCCGGCTGCGGATCTTGCCCCCCCAGGCAGCCAGATCGCTCTGCCGGCGCGCCTCGGACAGGGCCGACGCCGCCCCCGCCTGCGCGCCGCGCGCACCGGCGCCGCCCTGCCCGCGGGCGATCTCGGCCACGCTGGGGGGCGCCTTCGCCGGCTCCGTCTTTCCAGGGGCGGCCTTCGCCGCGGGATCGGAGCGGGGACGCTGCGGTGCCGTTTGCCGCGCGGGCTTGGGGCGCGGGCGGGCGGTCGCAAGACCCGGATCGGGGGCCGGGGCTTCAGGGACCGCAGTCTCGGGGGCCGCAGTCTCGGGGGCCGCAATCTCGGGGGCCGCAGTCTCGGGGTCTGGGGCGTCCAGAGATGCGGCTTCGGACGCCGGGGCTTCGAAAGCCGGGGGAACCGGCACGACAGGCAGGGCCGCGACGGGCGGCGTCGAAGTCTCTGCCGCCACAGGCGGCGGGGGGGCAGGTTCGACCGCCACGGGCGGCGGGGTGTCGGGCAGGACCAGTTCGGGTTCGGGCAGTTGCACCCGTTCCCAGCGCGCGACCTGCGCGGCCGTCGCGGCATCGGCGGCCACCAGCGTGATCGCGCCGGCGCCGCGCGCACCGCCGCCGGAGGCCCCACCGGGCATCGGCGGCAGCGCGGCCATCACCGCCACATGGGCCCCGATCGCCAGCAGCGCAAAGCCCGTCATCTCGACCAGCCGTCCCGCCATCAGCCGCCCCCCTGCCCGCCCCCCTGCCCGCCCGAGGTCCGATCCACGGCGGCCCGCCCCTGCGCCACCAGCGCGATGCGCCCGAAGCCCGCGCCCGCGATCCGGGGCAGAAGCCCGGCCAGGCGCGCGGCCGGCACCGCCCGATCGGCGCGCAGGATCAGCTGGGGCGCCTCGGCCGTGCAGTCGTGCACCGCGCAATGGGCCCTGCGCGCCGCGGCCAGATCGGCCAGCACGCGCGCGGCCTCTCCGGCCCGATCCCGAAACCCCAGACGCCCGTCAGCGCCCAGATAGAGCGTGAAGCGCCCGCGCGCCTCCTCGGCCAGCCGCGCGGGGTCGGAAAGTTCCGGCAGCTCGGTCGTGAAGGGCGGCGCGGGGCGGATCTGCGCGGCCAGCAGGAAGAAGATCAGCAGCAGGAAGACCACGTTGATCATGGGCAAGAGCGTGAGCCCACCGCGCGGTCGTCGGGGATAGGGGGCGAAATCCATCGGCCTAATCCATCAGCACCAGTTGCGTGAACCCCGCCGCCGTCAGCAGATCCATCGCGGCGACAAGATCCTGAAGCGTGGCCTCCCGCGCGCGCAAGATCACCGGGTCGGAGGGTGCGGCCATCAGCGCACCCAGCCGCGCGGGCAGATCCGCAGGCGCCACCGCCGCACCGTTGAGCCGCAGCGCCCCCCCCGGCGCGACATCGACCAGACGCGCAGGCCCCGTCCATTCGCCCGCCCCCGCGCCCCCCGTGACCAGCGGCACGTGCCGTTCCACGCCAAAACGCGCCACCAGCATGAAGAAGACCAGCAGCAGGAACACCACGTCGATCATCGGCGTCAGGTCGGGGCGGCGGCGCGTCCGGGGCGGGGCAAAGCGGAACATCACGCCGCCGCCCGAGCCTGCGCGCGCCGCGCCGCCAGGAAGACCGCCGTCGCCCGATCCTCGAGATCATGGCGCAGCCGGTCGAGCACACCCTCGAAGCCGGTCAGCGCGATCTGCGCCGGGATCGCCACCGCCATGCCCGCCGCCGTGGTCAGGAGCGCCTGCCAGATGCCGCCGGCCAGCGTTGCGGGGTCGGCCTGCGCGCCCGCCTCCTGCAAGGCCTGAAAGGCGCCGATCATGCCGGTGACGGTGCCAAACAGCCCCAGAAGCGGGCCGATGGTAGCGGCCAGTTCCAGCACCCGCAGCCCGGCGCCCGCCTCGGCCAGAAGCGTGCGGGCGGTGCGCGTCGTTTCCTCGCGCGCGGCCTCGTCGTCCAGATCGGGGTCGCGGCAGGCGCACATGGCGGCCCGCGTCACCCGCGCGCGCAGCGAGCGCCGCGCCTCAAGGGCCGCCAGCGCGGGCTCGGCCGCGCCGCTCTGCCACAGCGCCAGTGCCCGGGCCGTGGCCGCCCCCCCCGACCACGCCCCGAGCCGCATCAGATGCCACAGCTTCCACAGCACCACCGTCAGCGTCAGCACCGACAGCGCCGCGATCGCCCAGATCACCGGACCGCCCAGATCCAGAAGCGCCAGCAACCGCCCCAGCGCCGGCGTCACCGCGTCCGCCGATGCAGAAGTCGATGCCGATGCCGACAGCGGCACGGAAATCTCATCCATTTCGCCCCCCTCCCTGATCCGCGAACCGGCTGCGGCCGGTCCCGCCCCGAAGGCCGCCCCTCATGACGCATTCTCCACCTGCCAGGCCGCAACCCCGCGCGCCACCGCGCCGTGCACGGCCGCGCCCAGCGCCTCGCCCAGCGCGGTATGCAGCCCCGCATGCGCCAATCCGCCGGAAGCAGCGGCGCCGGGTTGGGCCGCCACAGCGATGCAATCGGTGCCGGTGCCGGTGGCAAGCCCGGTCTCCAGATGCAGCCCGGCCGCCATCACCGCGGCGGTGCGGGCCTCGGCGGCGATGCTCAGCGCCTCGATCTGGGCGGGCGCGGTCAGGTCGGCCTCGATCCGCACGCCGATGTTGATGGTGCCGAAGGCATCGGTCGCAAAGACCCGGCGCCGGCCGATGCTTTCGGCATTGGTCAGACCGACCGTGGCGAGGCAAGTCACGGCGATGCCCTCGACCTCGACGCGCAGAAGATCGTGGCAGGCGATGTCGCGCGCGGTCAGCATGACCACCGCATCGAGCGCGCCGCGCGCCTGCAACGCCCCGCGCAGCCAGGCGTCCACATCGCGCCCCGGCGGCAGGTCGGCATTGCGGACCTCGCGCCAGATCAGGCGCGTGGCGGTCACGAAGCCGGGGCGATGGGGGGCAAAGCTCAGCACCCGATGCGCCCCCCCCAGATCCCAGTCGAGCCAGGGCCGGTCAAGCCGCAGCGCCCCGGCGGCCGGGGGCTGGACCTCGGGCGGCGGGGCATCAGACGCTTGCGCCCCGCGGCGCCCCGCGCCGGTGGCGGGCGGCGCGCTCACAGCGCCCTCGTCGGGCGGATGTCCAGGCCCTCGGGCGTCTCGGATATCCGCGCCTCGATGCGGAAGACGCGGGCCAGAAGATCGGCCGTCAGCACCGCGCGCGGGGGCCCTTCGGCCACGATGCGGCCCGCCGCGATCACCAGAAGCCGGTCGCAATGGCGCGCCGCCAGGCCGATGTCATGGATCGAGACCATGACCCCGCGGCCTTCGGTCGCCAGATCGGACAGAAGGCGCATGGTGCGGATCTGCTGGGCGGGATCGAGCCCGGCGATGGGCTCGTCGGCCAGAAGATAGGGCGCGTCCTGCGCCAGCGCGCGGGCCAGAAGGACGCGCGCCTGCTCGCCCCCCGACAGCGCCGTGGCCGGGCGGGCGGCCAGCGCGGCCAGATCGAGCCGCGCCAGCGCCGCCGCGGCGCGATCGGGGCCGCGGCCGGCGGCGCGCGCGCCCAGCTCGACCAGATGCGCCACCGCGACCGGCCAGGCGATCTCGCGGCCCTGGGGCAGGAAGGCGGCGTGGCGCGCGCGCGCACCGACCGGCAGGCGCGCCAGATCCGAATGGCCCGCCGTGGGCAGAAGCCCCATCGCCGCGCGCATCAAGGTGGACTTGCCCGCGCCATTGGGCCCGATCAGGCCAAGGCATTCGCCCGCGCGCAGGTCGAAGGACACGTTCTCGAGCACCGCACGGCCAGCGCGTTTGAGCGTCAGCGCCTCGAAATGCAGGCCGGGCTGGCGCTGGGCCAGGCCCTGGGCCAAGCCTTGAGGATGCGGGGCGGCGCGGCTCATGACAGGCTCCGGTTCTTGCGGATCAGATGCAGGAAAAGCGGCGCGCCCAGAAGCGCCATGACCACGCCCAGCTTCAGGTCGCGCTCGGGCAGGATCACGCGCACGGCCAGATCGGCGGCCAGCACCAGCGCCGCCCCCCCCAGCGCCGAGGCGAGAAGCAGCGCCGAGGGCCGCGCCCCCACCGCGCGGCGCAGCATATGCGGCACCACCAGCCCGACAAAGCCGATCGCGCCCGCAACCGCCGTCGCCGCCCCGACCGAGGCCGCCACCCCCAGCACCAGCCCCAGCCGCAGCCGGCGCAGATCGACCCCCATCGAGGCGGCCGCATCCTCGCCCAGCGTCAGCGCGTCAAGCCCCGGCCCCAGGCGCAGCAGCACCAGCCAGCCCGCCAGCATGACCGGCGCCGCGGTCCAGACATGGACGAAGGACCGATCCGCCAGCGAGCCCAGCATCCAGAACAGGATCTCGTGGACGGCAAAGGGGTTGGGCGAGAGGTTGAGGACCAGCGCCGTCAGCGCCGAGGCCAGCGCCGAGATGGCAACCCCGCCCAGGATCAGTTCGAGCGTGCCGGCCCCGCGGGTCAGAAGATGCAACATCAGCACCGAGACCGCCGCGCCCAGCAGCGCCGCCCCCGGCAGCGCCATCGGCACCAGCGCCGCCAGCCCCGTCTGAAGCGCCAGCACCGCCCCCAGCGCCGCCGAGGCCGAGACGCCGATCACGCCGGGCTCGGCCAGCGGGTTGCGCAGCGCGCCCTGCATGGCCGCGCCCGACAGGCCAAGGCTGGCGCCGACCAGCACCGCCAGGATCGCGCGCGGCAGGCGGATCTCGCGCATGACCAGCTCGACCGGGGTCTGCCCGTCGCCCCGGACCAGCGCCGACAGCGCCTCGGGCGCAGCAATGCCCGCCGGCCCCACCAGAAGCGACAGCACGAAGAGGCCCGCGACCGACAGGCCCAGCCCGATATGAAGTGCCTTCATCGCGCGGCCTCCTCGTCCCTATTGCGGCGCAGCGCAGGTTCCTTGTCCGTATGGGGGCGCAGCGCCGGTTTCTTCTCCATCTCGCGGCGCAGCGCCGGTTTCTTCTCCATCTCGCGGCGCAGCGCCGCCAGGCGCTCGGCCCCGTCCAGCACCGCCGGAAGCCCGCAGATCCAGTCGCGATCCTCGAGCGCGACCTGCTGGCCGCCCAGATGGTGCAGCGCGGGATGGCGCAGGATGTCTTCGGCCCGCGCGGCGCCGGGATTGGCGCGCGCCAGAACCAGAAGGTCGGGGTCGGCCATCACCAGCAGCTCGAGCGGCAGGAAGCCCCCGAAGCTCAGCCCCAGATCGTCGGCCAGATGATCGAAGCCCGCCGCCTCGAGCAACTCGGCGCTCAGGCTGTCGCGGCCCGCGGCATAACCGTTGGCAGCGTAATTGGCCGCCGTGGGGCGCGGGCCCGCGGGCGGGCTCAGCGCGGCCAGACGGCGGTCATAGGCGGCCACGACCTCGGCGGCGCGGTCCTCGCGGCCGAGCGCCCTGCCCGCTTCCAGCAGCCGCTCGCGCACCTGCGCAAGGGTCGTGGCGGGCGCCATCCGCAGGACCGGCACGCCCAGCCGCTCCAGCATGTCGACGGTGGCATGGTTGGTGTAGCTGCCCGCCAGAACCAGATCGGGGGCGTGGAGAAACACCTCCTCGGCGCGGCCATGGTTGGCGGGAAGTGCCTGCGCCTGGCGCGCCATGACCGACATGCGCGGATCCTGCGCCAGCGCCGTGACCGAGCGCAACTGCCCCGGCGCGCCCAGGATCAGCGCCAGCTGGTCGGTGCACAGATTGATCGAGACGACGCGCCGGGGCGGTTCGGCCTGCGCGGCCGCGCCGCCCGCAGCCCCCATGGAAAGGCCCAACGCCAGAAAGCCCGCGGCGGCGGCGCGAAACCGCCCGCCCCGGTGGCGGCGGCACGAAAGCGCCCCCCCGCCCGCAAAGCGCGCAAGGGGGGCCGCGGATGCAGCCCCCCCGATGCCGGCGCGCAAGACCCGCCCGGACAGATGCGCGGACGGGCCCATGCCCCGCTCAGAATGTTGCCGAAAGACCGACATGAACCGTCCTGTCTGCCGTGCCATAGGTGCGGACGGTCTGGTATTCGGTGTCAAAGACGTTCTCGACCCGCAGATAGGCCGACCGGCCCGTGCCCAGATCATACGCCATCCCGGCATCGACCACGGTATAGTCTTCAAGGCCCGTGGGACGGCCCGCCACATGCTGGACCGCCAGCGAGCCGCTGAGAAGCGGGGTCAACTGCGCCTCGGCGGTCACGCGCAGGTCATGCAGCGCCACCTGCGCCCAGTCCGGCCCCGAGCGCGCGCTGTCGGTATAGGTGTAGGCCAGGCTCAGATCGAGGCCCTCGCGCAGGGCCAGACGGCCCTCGATCTCGACCCCCGAACGCCGCGAAACACCCGGCACCTGCGCATAGCAGCCCCAGGGCTGGCCGCAGGCCACCGCCAGCGGGTCGAAGCCGATCAGGTTGTCGGCCTCGAGATAGAAGGCCGTGGCCTTGAGCGACGCGCGCGTGCCCCAGCGTTTCTCGACCCCCAGTTCGGCGGTCAGGCTTTCCTCGGGCTGAAGGCCCGCGTCGCCGTAGATGCTGAACAGCTGATAGATGCTGGGCGCGCGGAAGCCGTTGCCGATGGCGGCGCGGAACAGAAGATCCTCGCGCGGGCGGTAGACGGCGGTCAGGCGCGCGGTGTCGAAGCCACCGAAACGCGAATGGTCGTCATGGCGGTAGGTCAGGTCCAGATCGAGATCCGGCGTCGCGGCGAAAGCCAGGTCGGCAAAGACCCCCGAGATCGTGGTCGACCGGAACCCGGCGGCGGATTCGCGCATGGAATCGGCGCCGAAGACCAGCCGCGTCCGTGCGCCCAGATCCATCGCGCCCTTGTAGGCGGCCTTGCTGCGCTGGCCGTCGAAATCGCTGACCGCGCCGTTCGACGTGCTCTGGCGGTCCGAGCGGTAATGCGTCAGCGACAGCGTGTGGTCGATCCGCCCGGTCGAGAATTCGGTGAAGGCGCGCACCCCGGTCGCCTTGCGGTCGGTGTAATCGTCGCCCGGCGTGCCCAGAACGTCGCCGACCCAATCGTCGAATTCGCCGCGGCTGACCTCGCGGAAGGCATTGAGGCCGATCAGCGTGCCATTGTCGAGCGTATAGCGCGCATGCAGGCTGGCGCGGGTGGCGCGATAGCCGTCGGCCTCGAAGTTGCCGTCGTTCTCGTCCAGCGCCGAGAAGCCGTCGCTCGTCACCCGCGACAGGGTGAAGGCCAGCTCGGCCCGTTCGGTCTTGTGGCCCAGGCTATAGCTGGCCAGCGCGGTCTCGTTCGAGCCGAATTCCAGGCGGATCTGCTGGCTGGTGCCCATCTCGGTCGGCCGGAACGAGGTGATGTCGATGACGCCGCCCACGGCATTGGCCCCGTAAATCGCCGACTGGCTGCCCTTGAGAACCTCGATGCGGCTCAGGTCGGCGCCGATCATGCCGCCGAAGTCGAAGTCGCCGCTGATCGCGGTCGGGTCGCCCACCTCGATGCCGTCGATCAGCACCGGCACATAGGCCGCGGGCGCGCCACGCAACACGACCGCGGTGGTGGTGCCCATCGGGCCGTTGCCGCGCACCGTGACGCCCGGCACCGCGGTCAGGATATCGCTGACACGCACGGCCGCGCCGGACAGCGCCTCGGCGTCGATCACATCGACGGTGCTGCCGGTGCGGTCGGCCTCGGTCGCCTCGAGACCGGCCGAAACGACGATCTCGCCCAGATCGAAGCCGGTGTCCTGCGCGCCGGCGGCAACAGGCAGGGTGAGCACGGCCGCCGATGCCAGCAGCCCATGACGAAAGACGCGATTGGAACCCATGGTTTCCATTCCCTGTGGCGGGTCGAAGGCCCGCAAGAGTGTTTCTCGCCCGGGAAGGCAGACCCTCCCGGACAGCGACGCTCACCACTGCGGAACTCCGCTTCCATGGCGCGCCCCGCGCCCGGAAAGGGTGATGGTTCAAGCAGGTCTCCTGGCTCGCGGGTCGTTGCTCGGTCGGCCTTCCCGGACCATTCGGCCCAGTGGCATGGATGACGTCGCTCGCCGCTCACAGTTGCGGGGGCAGCCACGGCTTAGGCCCAAGGGGGCCGTTCCGTGTTCCCTTTTCATCCGGCTTGCGGGCCGGAACTTGAACCCGCGGAATTTTTGTCACGGGGCCCGGATTGTCAAGGCGAACGGCCAGCGCCGCGGGCCGCAGCCCGGCCCCGCCCCGCCCGGAAGGACGCGGCCCGCCGCCCCGAAGAACCACCCAAGGCGCAGGGGCAACATCATGGCGGGCAATGGAATTTCACCGGCAATGCCACCCGGCGGGCGGGCGTGGCGGCGCGGGCCTTGCCCGCCCGCGCGGGCTGCGACATGCCGACACAGCCCGACGCGGCAGGGGCCGCAGATGGCAGCCGGTCAGGGCCGCAGATCAGGGCAGCGCCAGAATGACGTGGCTTGACTTGACCAGCGCGGTAGCGGTGTCGCCCGGACAGAGCGCCAGGGTCTCGGCGCTTTCGCGGGTGATGGTGGCCGCAAGCGTCTTGTCGCCGCCCAGATCGAGCAGGATCTCGCTGGTGACGGGACCGTCGGTGCGCCCGGCCACGATGCCGGTCAGCCGGTTGCGCACCGACATCGGCCCCGGATCGCCCGTGGCCAGGATGACGAAGCTCGACTTGATCAGGGCAAAGACCTCGACCCCCGGCGCCAGCCCCATCTCGGCGGCGCTGCGCCCGGTGATGACGGCGGCAATGCTCTGACCGTCGCCGATCGACATCTCGATCTCGGCGCTGACGGTGCTTTCGGTGACGGCGGTGACCGTGCAGCGGTAGCAATTGCGCGCCGAGGTCTTCATCATCAGGCTCCACAGCAGGTCATTGGGGTCGAAGTCGATCTGGGTCTCGAGCGCCGAGACCGCGCGTTCCAGCCCCTCCTGAAGCGCGCCATAGGCCGCGATCACCTTCTCGCCGGCCGGGGTCAGCGCCGCGCCCCCGCCCGACCGCCCGCCCGGCGCCGCGGTCACCAGCGGCGTGGCAAAGAGGTTGTTCATCGCATGCACGCCATCCCAGGCGGCCTTGTAGGACAGGCCCACCTCGCGCGCGGCCGCCGAGATCGAGCCGGTGCGCCCGACCGCCGCCAGAAGCGCCACACGGTCGCCGCCCATGCGCGCGCCGGAACGTTCGATCATCAGCGAGCTTCTCAGCCCCGGCGGGGTCGCGCTTGTGGTCATGGGCCTTCTCCGGTCGCCCCCTCGTCTGGCACGCCCCTCGTCTGGCACAACTCTCGTCTGGCGCGTCCCGTCTTAGCGCGAAGCGGCCGGCATCGCCAGCGCGGAGACAAGCCCCCCGCGAAGACAAGGCCCCAAGGACAAAGCCCCAAGGACAAGGCCCCAAGGACAAGGCGCGCGGCGGCCGACATGAAAACGCCCACCGGCCGCGCGGGGGCCAGCGGGCGCAGAAGGATCGGCGCAGACGGAACACGCGCGCCCGGATGGGGGCGAAAGGGGGGCGGCGGGCCCGCCGCCCGCGCCCTCACTTGCCGATGATCACATCCGAGGCCTTGACGATCGCGCTGGCCGCATCGCCGACCTTCAGATCCAGATCGGCCACGGCTTCGTTGGTGATGGCCGCGGTCAGGATCGACCCGCCCAGGTCGATCTGCACATGCGAGGTCACCGCGCCCTTCTCGATGGCCACGACCTTGCCGGCCAGGGTGTTGCGTGCGCTGAGTTTCATGGGAATTCTCCTTTCATCGGGCCTGCCGGCCCAACCGGCAGACCGGGCCGCGACAGGGCGGCCTGCGGACATCTTCTGCCCCGCAACCTGCTTTGCAATATGAGAAAAACTTACATAACGCCCGGCGGCGGCGCGGCGCGGGGCCTGCGGCGGCTGTCGTGATCGGTGCACGCGGGGCGGGGGAATCGCACGGGCCATTCCGGTGCCGCCCAGGAATTGGGCACGTTTCGGGAACGCGCCCAATTCTTGCCCCCGCGCCCCCGGTTTGCTGCGTCGGAACGTCACCTCGAAACGCTATATAGTCCAAACTCACAGCGGATGGCTTGCATTCACCGCCGCAGCCACCGCGATATAGGCGAACCATACAACGACACCGTGACACCGCACATGAACCGCCCCACCCCCGTTTCCCTGCCCGAAAGCCGTCTGCGCGCGGGGCTGTCGCTCCAGCGCGAAGGCGCCGGCAAGGTCGGCAGCGAGCGCATCCGGCTGTTGCGCGCCATCGAGACCCACGGCTCGATCGCGGGCGCCGCGCGCGAGCTGGGCCTGTCCTACAAGGCCGCCTGGGACGCGGTGGGCACGCTCAACAACCTCTTTGCCGAACCGCTGGTCGAGGCCGCCCCCGGCGGGCGCGCAGGCGGCGGCACGCGCGTCACCGGCGCCGGCCGCGCCCTGATCGAGGGCTTCGTGCTGCTCGAGGCGTCGCTGTCGAAAAGCCTTGCCGCCTTTGACAGGGGGCTGACGCGCCAGCCGGGCGGCACGATCGACACCTTGTGGAGCTTGATGATGCAGACCAGCACCCGCAACACCTTCCGCTGCACCGTGACCGGGGTCCGCCAGGGCACCGTCAACGCCGAGATCGACCTGGCCTTCAGCGACGGCCAGGAGCTGCGCGCCGTCATCACCGAGCGCAGCGCCGAGGACATGGGCCTGGCGCCCGGAACCGAGGTCTTTGCCCTGATCAAGGCCAGCTTCGTGATGCTGGCCACGGGCGATGGCGGGCGCGTGTCGGCCTGCAACCGGCTGGCGGGCACCGTCGCGGGGCGCACCGACGGCCCCATCAACAGCGAGATCACGCTGGATCTGGGCGCGGGCAAGACCCTGACCGCCATCGTCACCCGCCACAGCGCCGAGACGATGGGCCTGACCGAAGGAACCGCGGCCACCGCGCTCTTCAAGGCCAGCCACGTCATCCTGGCCATGCCCTGAACGCCGAACGCCGAACGCTGAAGCCGTTCTCCGAAATCGCCCCCCTCCTTCCCCCGACAGAAAGGACAATGTTCATGACCTTCGCCAAGCTCTCCCTGCGGGCCGGTTCCGCCGCGCTGGCCGCCCTCCTCGTCCTGGGTGCGCCGGCGCGCGCGGCCGAAACCATCGCCGCCGTGGCCGCCAATTTCACCGATGCCGCGACCGAGATCGGCGCCGCCTTCACCGCCGCGACGGGCCACGCGGTCACCTTCAGCTTCGGCTCGACCGGCCAGCTTTATGCCCAGATCACCCAGGACGCGCCCTTCGAGGTGTTCCTGGCCGCCGACCAGGCCCGCCCCGAAAAGGCCGAGGCCGACGGGCTGGCCGTGCCCGGCTCGCGCTTCACCTATGCGGTGGGCAAGCTGGTGCTGTGGAGCGCCGACCCCACCCTGATCGACGGCACCGAGGCCGCGCTGAAGGCCGAAGGGACCGATCACATCGCCCTGGCCGATCCGGTCACCGCCCCCTATGGCGCGGCCGCCGTCGAGGTGATGGAGGCGCTGGGCGTGGCCCAGACGCTGGCGCCGCGTCTCGTGCAGGGCAAGAGCATCAGCCAGACGCATCAATTCGTGGCGACCGGCAATGCGACGATGGGTTTCGTGGCGCTTTCGCAGGTGGTCGGCGATGAAACCGGTTCGCGCTGGACGATTCCGCAAGATCTCTACAGCCCGATCCGTCAGGATGCGGTCCTGTTGAACAAGGGCGCCGACAGCGAGGCCGCGCTGGCCTTCGTCGACTTCCTGAAGGGGCCGCAAGCGCGGGCCATCATCGAGAAATACGGCTACGGCACGGGCGAGTGAGAGACGGATGACAGAAGGGGTTCTCTTCGACGCGGCCATGATCGAGACGCTGTTGCTGACGCTGAAGCTGGCAACGGTCACGACGCTGGTCCTGCTGCTGGTGGGAACCCCTCTGGCGTGGTGGCTGTCACGGGCGGGCGGCCTCTGGAAGGAGGTCGTCGCCACGCTCGTGTCGCTGCCGATCGTGCTGCCGCCCACGGTGCTGGGCTTCTATCTGCTGATCGCCATGGGCCCGCATTCGCCGCTGACGGCGATCCTGGGGCGCAAGCTGTCCTTCACCTTCGAGGGGCTGGTGGTGGGCTCGGTGGTCTATTCGCTGCCCTTCGTGGTCAACCCGATCCGCAACGCCTTCGAGGCGATGGGCCCGCGCCCGATGGAGGTGGCCGCGACGCTGCGGGCCTCGCCCTGGGACGCGTTCTTCACCGTGGCGCTGCCGCTGGCGGCGCCCGGCATCTTCACCGGCGCGATCCTGGGCTTTGCCCATACGGTCGGCGAATTCGGCGTGGTGCTGATGATCGGGGGCGGCATCCCCGGTGAAACCAAGGTGCTGTCGGTGACCATCTTCGATTATGTCGAGACGCTGCAATGGGGCAAGGCGCATGTGCTGGCCGGCGGCATGCTGGGGCTGTCCTTCGTGGTCATCCTGGCGATGATGCTGATCGAGCGGCGGCTGAACGGGGGCAAGCGATGATCGAGGCCGCCTTCTCGGGCCGTCTGGGCAGCTTCGCGCTGGACGCCGCCTTCCGCGTCCCGGCGCGCGGGATCACTGCGCTCTTCGGGCCGTCGGGCTGCGGCAAGACCACCGTCCTGCGCGGCATCGCCGGGCTGATGCGGCTGCCGGGGGGCCGGCTGCGCGTCAACGAAGAGGTCTGGCAGGACGGCCGCCGCTTCGTGCCGCCGCATCGGCGCGCCATTGGCTATGTCTTTCAGGAGGCCAGCCTCTTTCCCCATCTGTCGGTCCAGTCCAACCTGACCTTCGGGCTGCGCCGCCATCGCGGCCCGGCGCAGATCGGGCTTGAGGAGGTGGTCGATCTGCTGGGGATCGCGCCGCTCTTTGACCGGCCGGTGCCGCTTTTGTCGGGCGGCGAGCGTCAGCG
Organism: Phaeovulum vinaykumarii; assembly: GCF_900156695.1. Lineage (GTDB taxonomy): Bacteria > Pseudomonadota > Alphaproteobacteria > Rhodobacterales > Rhodobacteraceae > Bieblia_A > Bieblia_A vinaykumarii. Next base: position 732,299 of record NZ_FTOM01000002.1, on the reverse strand, counting down.
CGTGGCGATCGGGCGCGCGCTCCTGTCCCAGCCGCGTCTCCTGCTGATGGACGAGCCGCTCTCGGCGCTCGACCGCATGTCCAAGGACGAGATCCTGCCCTATCTCGAACGGCTGCATGCCAGCCTGTCGATCCCGGTCATCTACATCAGCCACGACATCGCCGAGGTCGAGCGGCTGGCCGATACGCTGGTGCTGATGGAGGCCGGGCGCGTGCGCGCGCAAGGCCCGCTGGCCGAGCTTCTGGCCGACCCGGCGTTGCCGCTGATCCACATGCCCGAGCCGGCCGCGGTGCTGGAGGGCGCGGTGATCGGGACCGACCCCGACTATGGCCTTTCGGAAATTTCGGTGCCGGGCGGCAGCCTGGTCGTTCCCGGAAATCTCGGGCCGCTGGGGATGCGCCGGCGGGTGCGGGTGCCGGCCAGCGACGTCAGCCTCGGCCGCCATGCGCCGGCCGACACCACCATCCTGAACGCGCTGCCCGCCCGCATCGAGGGGGCCGAACAGACCTCGGATCATCAGGTCACGGTGCGCCTGCGGCTGGGCGAGGACGGCCACGGTGCCGCCCTTCTGGCGCGGGTGTCGCGCAAGTCCTGGGACCGGCTGGCGCTGCGCGCGGGCGAGACGGTCGTGGCCCGGCTCAAGGCGGTGTCTCTGGCCGATCCCGCGCGCGACATCGCGCCTTCGGAGCCTGTGCCGCCGCCCTGAGGCACTCTGCGCGCGCCCCGCTCCGGGCGCTCCCCGATCTCCCGACCCCTCCCGCCCCGGTGATGGCCCAAGGCCCCGCCGCAGGGCTGTTGCGGCCTGGGCATGCACGCGCAAGCTGTGCCCGCCTGACATGCGCCGCCCCAACCCGAAGGACCGCTCCCGATGCAAACCACGCCCCCCGCCCCCGGTTCCCCCCGCCTGAAGACCCCCCGCCCGCGCGCCACATCCCGCCGCGCGGTCCTGCGGCTGGCCGCCCTCTTCTCGGTCGCGCTGGCGCTGGCTTTGCCCGCGGGCGCATGGGCCGAAAGCCCGGTGCTCCACGTCTATTCCGGCGCCGGTCTGCGCCCCGCGGTCGAGCCCCTGGCCCAGGCCTTCGAGGCCGAGACCGGCACCCGGATCGCGCTGGAATACGGCGGCACCGGCCAGATCCTGGCGCGCGCGCGCACCACCGGACGGGGCGATGTCTTCCTGGCCGGAACGCGGTTCTTCTCGGACAAGCTGGCGGCCGAGGGGCGGATCTCGGGGGTGGTCGCGCTGGGCATCCATGCCGCCGCGATCGGGGTGACGCCCGCACGCGCCGGTGCCATCACCGGCGTGGCCGATCTGGCGCAGCCGGGGCTGCGGCTGGCGCTGGGCGATCCGCAGGCGATGGCGCTGGGCCGCACCGCCGACGAGATCATGGACCGCTGCGGTGACGCGGCCGCGATCCGCGCCAATACGGTGGTGCGCACCACCACGCTGCAACAGCTGGCGCTGCATGTGGCGCAAGGCAATGTGGATGCCGCGATCCTGTCGGTTTCGGCCGCGCGCCCGCATGGCGACAAGATCCGGATCGTGGCCATCCCGCTGGCCTGCTACACCCCCGAGGAGATCACCGCGGGCGTCCTGTCCAGCGCGACCGACCCCGCGCGGGCGGCGGAATTCGTGGCCTTCCTGGCCTCGCCGCGCGGGCAGGCCGCCTTTGCCGCGGCAGGCTTTGCGGCGCCGGCGGACTAGGCCGATGCCAGGGCTGGCCCTTCTGGTCTGGGTGCCGCTGGTGGCGGTGGTGGCCACGATCCTGGGCGCGCTGGGCGCCCTGATCGCCGAGCTGCCACCCGCCAGCCTGATCGAGGCGCTGGCCGCCCCCGAGACGCGCTTTGCGGTCGGCTTGTCGCTGCGGGCCTCGCTGACGGCGCTGGGGCTTGCGCTGCTGCTGGGGGTGCCCACGGCCTGGCTGATCGCGCGCCGGCGGTTTCGCGGCAAGGCGCTGGTCGAGACGGTGCTGGACCTGCCGATGGTCACGCCGCCCCTGGTCGCGGGCATCGGGCTGATGCTTCTGCTGGGCCACGAGGCCCCGGCAGGCCGCGCGCTGTCGGGGCTGGGGGTCGAGATCCTGTTCTCGCCCGCGGGCGTGATCCTGGCCCAGACCTATATCGCCACCTCGGTGATCGTGCGGGCCGCGCGCGCGGCCTTCGGCGCGGTCGACCGCGGCTATGGCGACAGCGCCGCCACCCTGGGCGTGCCGCCCTTCTGGCGGTTCCTTCTGGTCGAGATCCCGATCGCGGGGCGCGCGCTGATGGCGGCGGCGGTGCTGGGCTGGGCGCGCGCATTGGGCGAGTTCGGCGCGACGCTCATGGTCGCCGGGGCGACAAGGCTGCACACCGAGACCCTGCCGATGGCGGTCTATCTGAACATGGCCAGCGGGCGCATCGACATCGCCATTGCCTGTGCGCTGGTGCTGCTGGCGCTGGCCTTTGCGCTGTTGCTGGCGCTGCGCCTGCTCAGCGCCGAGAAACCCGACCCCCTGCACGACGAGGATCCCCATGCACGGATTGCAGCTTGAGGCCGTGTCCAACGCGGTTCTGGCGCCGCTGGACCTGAGCCTGGCGCCGGGCGAGGCGCTGGCGATCCTTGGCCCCTCTGGCGCGGGCAAGAGCACGCTGCTGAAGATCATCGCCGGCCTTCTGCCGCATCGCGGGCGGGTGATCTTCGCCGGGCGCGACCTGACCGGCGTGCCGCCCCATGCCCGCCGGATCGGCTACATGAGCCAGGATCTGCATCTGTTCCCGCATCTGAGCGTGGCCGCCAACCTGCGGCTTCCGCTTCTCTTTTCGGGGCTGAGCCGACGCGAGCAGACCGCGCGCATCCACCGGACGCTGGATCTGTGCGCGATCGCGCATCGGGCGGGGCGGCGGCCTGCGACGCTGTCGGGGGGCGAGCGGCAACGCGCGGCGCTGGCGCGCACGCTGGCGATGCGCCCGCGGCTGATCCTGCTCGACGAGCCCTTCGCCACGCTGGATGGCGCCACCAAGCGCGGCCTCTGGCACGAGCTGGACCGGCTGCGGCGCGGGCTGGGCATGTCGGCGCTGATCGTCACCCACGACCCCGAGGAAGCCGCCGCCCTGGCCGACCGTCAGGTTCATCTGAACCACGGCCAGTTGAACGCCGCGGCCATCGGCACGCTGAGGCAGGCCAGGCGCCCGCAGCCTGCCGCGGGAAGCGCATATTATCTTTGCAACCTGCACACGAATTATGCAGAGCCGCAAAATGGTGCGCCCAACGTCCTGAACGACGAGCGGCGTTAACCTCGTCTTTGGGGTTGCGATGCGTTGGTGGCTGCAATTGCGGAGGCTCCATGCGAAACCGAACCCTACCGATCTTGCTGGCCGGCCTGATCGCCCTGCCCGTCCCGGCCCTGGCCGAAGCCGACCGATTCACGCTGCAAAACAATCTGGACCATGTGTGGACCACGGTTGCGGCGGGGCTGGTCTTCTTCATGCAGGCCGGGTTCCTGCTGCTCGAGGCCGGGTCCGTGCGCGCCAAGAACAGCATCAACGTCGCCCAGAAGAACATGCTGGACTTCATCCTGTCCACGCTGGCCTTCGGCTGCGTGGGCTTTGCAATGATGTTCGGCGACAGCCTGGGCGGCTTTGTCGGCTGGGACAGCCGGCTTGCCTTCCTGAACACCGAAGGCGAATGGAACCTGACCTTCTTCGTCTTCCAACTGGTCTTCTGCGGCACCGCCGCCACCATCGTGTCGGGCGCCATCGCCGAGCGGATGTCGATCCTGGGCTATGTCCTGTGCACGCTGCTGATCGGCTGTCTGATCTATCCGGTCGCGGGCCATTGGGCCTGGGGCGGGCTGCTGAACGGCGCCGATGCCGGGTTCCTGGCGCAGATGGGCTTCATCGACTTTGCCGGCTCGACCGTGGTGCATTCGGTCGGCGGCTGGGTCGGTCTGGCCGCGATCATGGTGATCGGCGCGCGTCACGGCAAGTTCGACGAGAACGGGCGCCCGGTCGAGCTGCACGGCCATTCCCCGATCCTGGCAACCTTCGGCGCGATGATCCTGTGGGTGGGCTGGATCGGCTTCAACGGCGGCTCAACCACCGCCGGCACGCCCGCCTTCGCCCATATCATCGCCAACACCATGGTGGCGGGCGCCTTCGGCGGGCTGGCGCAATTCGCGCTGGGGCGCCTGACCGAGGGCTATCACAAGCCCGAATTCATGATCAACGGCATGCTGGGCGGGCTGGTGGCCATCACCGCAGGCTGCGATGCGGTCGGCCCTCATTCCGCGGCGCTGATCGGGGCCGCGGGGGGCACCGTGGCCTATCTGGCGCGCAATGCGCTGGAACGGCGCGCGCGGCTTGACGATCCGCTGGGCGCGGTGGCCGTGCATGGGGTTGCCGGCGCGCTGGGCACCATCCTGACCGGGGTCTTCGCCCGCGACGACGCCCTTCTGGCCGCCGACCGGCTGACCCAGGTGGGGGTCCAGGCGCTGGGCGTGGCGATCGTGTTCCTGTGGTCCTTTGGCCTGGCCTTCGCGGTGCTCAAGACCGTCAGCGTCCTGATGCGCGGCCCCGACGGGCGGCCGGGCCTGCGGGTGCCGCTCGAGGACGAGATCGAAGGGCTCAACATCGCCGAACATCACGCGCCGCTGGGGCTCGACAACGTGGTCCGCGCCATGCGCAAGATCGTGGAAGACCCGCGCGCCGAGGTGGCCGATATCCCGCTCGATCCGGGCGACGAATCCTATGAGGTGGGCGCGCTCTTCAACCAGATCATGGCCACGATCCGCGACCGCAACGCCTCCGAGCGCGCCCAGAGCGTGAATGTCTCGCAGATCGGCAGCTTCGTGGAATGTCTGTCACGGGTGATGGGCTGCTATGCCCAGGGCGATTTCGCCGCGCGGATCGGGTCCGAGGACATCCCCCCGGAATTCGCCGATCTGGCCCGCGCGATCGACGACATGGCCGAGAAGGTGCAGCACATGCTGAGCGAGATCGAGACCTCGGTCGGCGCGATGGCACAGGGCGACCTGTCGGTGCGGATCAACGGCGCCGAAAGCGGGGTCTTCGCCGCGATCCAGACCCAGATCAACACCAGCCTGGCCGATATTGCCCAGGTGATCGAGGAGATCGAACAGGCCGTCCGCCAGGCCAGCGCGGGCGATTTCGACACCCAGCTCCCCGAGGAGGGGCGCGCGGGCTTCCTGTTCCAGCTGTGCAACGGCGTCAATCGCATCAACCGGATCGCCACCTTCGGGCTGTCGGATATCTCGCAGGTGGTGGGCCGCGTCGCGCAAGGCGATCTGGACGCGCGGATGCGGGCCGACCATGTCGGCGCCTTCCGCAAGATCGCGGGCGATGTCAACGACATGGTGGACGAACTCTCCGGCATTGTCGCGGATCTTTCCGCCTCGACCCGCATCGTCGGCGAAACCGCCGACACCATCCTCAACCAGAACGATGCCGTCACGGCCGCGGCGCGCGCCAACCAATCGATGGTCACCGACCTGTCCGCGCGCGTGCGGGCGCTGGTCGAGAAGACCTCGGGCAACGGCAGCCGCGTGCGCGACGCGCAGAGCCGCGCGACCTCCGTGCGCCAGGCGGCCGAGGAAACCCGCGCCATCTCGCGCGAGACCGTGGCGCGGATGTCCGAGGCGGCGCAGGCCGTGCGCGAGATCAATTCCTCGCTCGACGAGATCGGCGACCTGGCCGCACAGACCCACCTCCTGAGCATCAACGCCTCGGTCGAGGCCGCGCGGGCGGGCGATCACGGCGCGGGCTTTGCCGTCGTCGCCGGCGAGGTGCGCGGCCTTGCGGCGCGGTCGGCCGACACCTCGCGCGAGATCGAACGCCATGTCGAGGCGGTCGAGACCAAGGTTCTGGATACCTCGCAGGGAATCGGCAAGACCGATTCGGCGCTCGACACCATCCTCGACAGCGCCGTGCATACCGCCGAGCTGATGGACGAGATCAGCGCCGTCGACGCCGAGGTGATCCGGGTCATGAACAAGATCGCCGCCGATCTGAATTCGATCGAGAGCTCGGCGCTGGGCAATCTGCGCGCCGCCGAAACCTCGGAACGCATGGCGCATGTCCTGCAAGACAGCGCGGCCGAGGCGCTGGCGAAGCTGGCGCGTTTCGCCGGCCCGGCGGCGGACAATCTGGCCACGCCGCCGCGCGCCGCCGCCAGCGGCGGCTGAGGCCGCGGACCGGCCGGGCCCGGCACAACGCCACCGGCGCAGCCCAGAATTTAATCATTGCAATACAAAAGAATTTCGTGACGCCGGCCCTCTCGAGCCGGGCCGAGCGCGCCCGTGTCCGCCTGCCGCAGGCGCTGTTGCAAGAGTTTCACACGACGGTCAGCGCGGCGTTACAAAGCCCTCCCAGTTTCCCGGCAAACCGAAGCTGGAGGCTCTCATGCTCAAATCCCTGACCTGTTCGACGCTGGCGTTCGCCCTGAGCGCGGGTGCGGCGCTCGCGCAGACCGACATCACCTGGTGGCACGGGATGGGTGGCCGCAACGGCGAAGTCATCAACGAGATTTCGCAGAAATTCAACGAAGCCCAGTCGGCCTGCCACCTGACGCCGCTGTCCAAGGGCACCTACGAGGAGGCGCTGGCCTCGGGCATCGCCGCCTTCCGTTCGGGCGAGCATCCCAACATCCTTCAGGTCTTCGACGCGGGCGCGGCCACGATCATCAGCGCCAAGGGCGCGACCATCCCCGCCGAGGATCTGATCAAGGGCGCGGGCAAACCCTTCGAGCGCAGCGACTTCATCGCCGGCGTGCGCCATTTCTACGCCGATTCCGAAGGCAAGTTCATCGGCATGCCGTTCAACTCGTCGGCGCCGATCATGTATGTCAACCTCGCGGCCTTCGAGAAGGCCGGGGTCGAACCGCCCAAGACCTGGGAGGAGTTCGAGGCGGTGGCGCCCAAGCTCAAGGACGCCGGCTATATCCCGCTGTCGGCCTCGCAGCTGACCTGGATGATGGTCGAGAACTTCAAGTCGCGCAACAACCAGCCCTTTGCCACCAACAACAACGGCTATGACGCGATCAAGGGCACCGAGCTGATCGTCAACGACGACAATCAGGTGATGATGTTCGACAAGCTCAAGGAATGGGCCGACGCGGGGCTTTACGGCTTCTACGGCGCGGGCTGGTCGGACAACCAAAAGCCCTTCGAGGAAGGCAAGGTGGCGATGTGGATCGGCTCGTCGGGCAGCTTCGGCGGCCTCCAGAAGACCGCCGTCATGCCCTTCTCGGCGGTGTTCATGCCCTATTGGGACGCCATCGAGGGCGCGGGCACGCAAAGCTTCATCGGCGGCGCGGCGCTCTTTGCCATGGCCGGCAAGCCCGAGGCCGAGAACGCCTGCACGGCCGAGTTCTTCTCGTTCCTGACCTCGCCCGAGATCCAGGTCTACTGGCACCAGAACACCGGCTATGTCCCGGTGACCGAAGCCGCCTATGAGCTGGCCAAGGCGCAGGGCTGGTATGACGAGCAGCCGGTCGCCGAGGTCGGCATCCAGCAGCTGATGCTGCCGGGCGGCGAATGGACCAAGGGCTATCGGATGGGCTTCTATCCGCAGATCCGCTCGATCATGGAACGCGAATTCAACCGCATCTTCTCGGGCGAAGTCACCCCGAAGGCGGCCTTCGACGTGATCGAGGAAGAAGGCAACGCGCTGCTGGCGCGCTTTGCCAAGACCGCCGGCTGATCGGGACCGATCCGTTCTCGCGGGCTCCGGAGACATCTCCGGGGCCCCTTTCCCGTTCCGGGACCGCCCCCTCGGCCCGCCCGCGCCCCCTTCCGACAGGTTTTCCGCGCCCATGACCGACACCGCCGCCCTTCCCCCCGGCCCCGCGCCGCAGGCCGTCCGCCGGCCGCGCAAGCCGCACCCACCCGCCGCGCCAGCCAAGCGGGTGCAGTTCGACCGCCCGCTCACGCCCTGGCTCTTCGTGCTGCCGCAGCTTCTGGTGGTGGCGATCTTCTTCTACTGGCCCTCGGTGCAGGCGGTGAATTCGTCCTTCTACCTCGAAGACCCCTTCGGCTTCGGCGCCAGCTTCGTGGGGATCGACAATTACCGCGAGGCGCTGTCCTCGCGCGAATATCGCACGATCGCGGCCTTCACTGCGGGGTTCTGTGCGCTGGTCACGGGGCTGGCGCTGGGGATCGGGCTGCTTCTTGCGGTCAAGGCCGACAAGGTCATCCGCGGGGCCAGCGCCTACAAGACCGCGCTGATCGCGGTCTATGCCATCGCGCCGCCGGTCACCGGGCTGATCGGGATGATGTTCTTTGACATGCATATCGGCCCGTTCAAGGATCTGGCTGCGCTGTTCGGACACGATCTGCGGGTGGGCATCGACTATGACGACACCGCGCTGGCGCTGGTGACGGTCGCGGTGTGGAAGCAGATCCCCTACAACTTCATCTTCTTCCTGTCGGGGCTGCAATCGGTGCCGGTGGCGGTGCGCGAGGCCGCCCTTCTGGATGCGCGCTCGGGCTGGCGACGGTTTCGGGACATCACGCTGCCGCTTCTGGCGCCGACCGCCTTCTTCCTGCTGGTCATCAACATCACCTATTCGCTGTTCGACACCTTCGCCATCATCGACGTGATGGTGAAGGACAAGCCCGCGAACAACCCGATGACGCTGGTCTACAAGGTCTATCTGGACGGCTTCAAGGGCAACGACATCGGCGGATCCTCGGCGCAATCGGTGATCTTGATGCTGGTCGTGGCGGCGCTGACGATCGTGCAGTTCCGCCTGATCGAACGCCGCGTGCATTACGGGTGAGGCCATGCAGAAGATCAAACCTCTCGACCATCTGATCCTGATCCTGGGCGCGGCCATCCTGATCGTGCCGGTGCTGATGGCCTTTGCCTCCTCGACCCATTCCGCGGCCGAGATCCACATGAACGGCCTCTATCTGGCGCCGGGCTCCGAAGGCGTGGCCACCTATCACAAGGTGCTGACCCAGCGCGGCGGCTTCACCGGCGAGGTGACGGGGGCGCGGATGCTGCTCAATTCGCTGATCCTGGGCGTGGGCTTTGCGGTCGGCAAGATCGTGCTGTCGATGATGGCGGCCTATGCGCTGGTCTATTTCCGCTTCCGCCTGGCCACGCCGATCTTCTGGGCGATCTTCACCACGCTGCTGCTGCCGCTCGAGGTGCGGATCATGCCCTCGTATCAGGTCATGTCGCAGCTGCATCTGCTCAACACTTACACCGGGCTGATCGTGCCGCTTCTGGCCTCGGCCACGGGCACCTTCTACTTTCGGCAGTTCTTCAAGTCGGTGCCCGATGAATTGCTCGAGGCCGCGCGCATCGACGGCGCCGGGCCCGTGCGCTTCTTCATCGACATCCTGGTGCCGCTGTCGCGCACGATGATGGCGGCGATCTTCATCATCATGTTCGTCTATGGCTGGAACCAGTATCTGTGGCCCATGCTGATGACCACCGACGAAGGGTTCTTCACCCTGATGCGCGGGATCAAGACGATCCTGCAGGTCTGGGTCGGCAGCCAGATCCCCGATTACAACGAAGCCTTTGCCCTTGCCGTGCTGGCCATGCTGCCGCCGCTTCTGGTGGTGCTGGTGTTCCAGCGCATGTTCATCAAGGGCCTGACGGAAAGCGACAAGTGATGGCCGGAATTACCTTTCAGGGCGTGGGCAAGACCTATGCGGGCAATGTCAACGCGGTGCGCGAGGTCACGCTTGAGGTCGCGGACGGCGAATTCATCGTGCTGGTCGGGCCGTCGGGCTGCGGGAAATCCACGCTTTTGCGCATGGTTGCGGGCCTCGAGGAGATCACCACGGGCCAGATCTCGATCGACGGGCGGGTGGTCAACCGGCTGGACCCGGCCGACCGCGACATCGCCATGGTGTTCCAGAATTACGCGCTCTACCCGCATATGAGCGTGCGCGAGAACATGGCCTATGGCCTGCGCAACCGCCGCACCCCGCGCGACGAGATCGCCCGCCGCGTGGACGACGCCGCACGGATGCTGGAACTGGGCCCCTATCTCGACCGCAAGCCCCGCGCGCTTTCGGGCGGGCAGCGCCAGCGCGTGGCGATGGGCCGCGCGATCGTGCGCCAGCCGGCGGCGTTCCTGTTCGACGAGCCGCTCTCGAACCTGGACGCCAAGCTGCGGGTGGCCATGCGCGGCGAGATCCGGCGTCTTCAACGGCGGCTGGGGACGACGGCGCTCTATGTCACGCATGACCAGCTCGAGGCGATGACGCTGGCCGACCGGCTGGTGGTGCTGAACGGCGGCCGGGTCGAACAGATCGGCGCCCCGCTCGAGCTTTATCACCACCCGGCGACGACCTTCGTCGCGGGTTTCATCGGCGCCCCGGCGATGAACCTTCTCGATGCAAGGATCGAGGGCGGGCGGGTCATGCTTGCAGGCCACGATCTGGGGCCGGCGCGCGGGCCTGAGGGGGCGGTGACGCTGGGCATTCGCGCCGAGGACATGCACCCGGCCGAGACCGGGCTGCCGATGGCGGTCGATTACGTCGAGGAGCTGGGCTCGGGGCGGATCGTGCATGGCGCCATCGACGGCCAGCCCGTGGCGCTGGCACTGGCGCCGGGGGCGGCGCTGCCGGCGCATCTGGCGCTGCACATCGCCCCCGAGGCGCTGCATCTCTTCGACACGACCAGCGGCAAGCGGCTGCCCGACGCCCTGCCCCGCCCGGCCCGCACCGGGGTGCCGGCATGATCCGCGCGACCTGTGATGCCCTGCCCGTTCCCGTGCCGCCCGATCTGAACGGCCGGCCCCGCGACAGCCAAACCCACGACCGTCTGGCCGCCGACATCCCCGCGCTGGGGCTGATCGAGACCGGCGGGCTGGCCCCGGCCGCGCCGCTGGCCCTGCCGCTTGGGGTGGCGGCCTGGAACCTCGAACGCTGTCTCTTCCCCGAGGCCTCGGCCGCGCATGTGGCCGATTGCGACCTGTGGCTTCTGTCCGAGATGGACAATGGCATGGCCCGCACCGCCCAGCGCCACACCACCGCCGAAATGGCCGCGGCGCTGGGCGGGCAGCATGCCTATGTGGTCGAATATCTCGAACTGGGTCTGGGCGCACCGATCGAGCGGGATTTCTGCACCGATGACCACAACGCCCGCGGCTTTCACGGCAATGCGCTGATCGCGCGCGGGGCTCTGCATGCCCCCTTCGCGCTGCGGCTCTTCGGGCATCGGCAGTGGTTTGCCGACCCCGAGCAACCCCGCCTGGGCGAGCGCGTGGCCCTTGGCGCGCGGATCGAGACCGAGGCCGGGCCGTTCCTGGCGGTCTCGACCCATCTCGAAAGCGCGGCCAGCCCGGCCCATCGCGCCGCCCAGATCGAGGGGCTGATCGCAGCGCTTGACCACGAATTTCCGCATATGCCGGTGCTGATCGGGGGCGATCTCAACACCGGCAACCATGCGGGCGGTGACTGGCGCGCCGAGCCGCTGTTCGACATCGCCCGCGCGGCGGGCTTTTCGGTGCATGGCGGCCCCGAGAACCAACCCACCACGCGCGCCTGGCTGCTCACGCGCTTTCCCGACCGGGTGATGAAGCTCGACTGGTTCCTGGCGCGCGGCATGCGGCTGGGCCCGGTCGAGATCCGCCCCGCCTGTGGCCCCGACGGCACGCCGCTGTCGGATCACGACGCGATCGTGACCCGGATCGAGGCGCTGGAGGCCGCCCCCGCCTGAGACGGGTGGCGGCCCATGGGCCCCGTCACAGCCACGGCCCCGTCACAGCCACGGCCCTGTCACAGCCACGGCCCTGTCACAGCCACGGCCCTGTCACAGCCACGGCCCTGTCACAGCCACGGCCCTGTCACAGCGCGGTCCAGCCGCCGTCGACCGAGATCGTCGTGCCGGTGATCTGTTCGGCCGCGGCCGAGCACAGGAAGACCACCGTGCCACCCAGTTGCTCGACGGTGGCGAATTCGCGCGAGGGCTGGCGTTCCAGCATCACCTTGCGGATCACCTCGTCGCGGCCCATGCCGTGGGTCTTCATCTGGTCGGGGATCTGCGCCTCGACCAGCGGCGTCAGCACATAGCCCGGACAGATGGCGTTGCAGGTGATCGGCGCCTCGGCGGTTTCCAGCGCGACGGTCTTGGTCAGCCCGACGATGCCGTGCTTGGCCGCGACATAGGCCGATTTGAACGGGCTGGCCGTCAGCCCATGCGCCGAGGCGATGTTGACCACACGCCCCCAGCCCGATGCGCGCATCCCCGGCAGGGCGGCGGCAATGGTGTGGAAGGCCGAGGACAGGTTGATGGCGATGATCGCATCCCATTTCTCGACCGGGAAATCCTCGATCGCGGCGACATGCTGGATGCCGGCATTGTTGACCAGGATATCGCAGCCCCCCGCCTGTTCGATCAGGGCGCGGCATTCGTCGCCCTTGCTCATGTCGGCCTTGATGTAGCGCACGGTGACGCCGAATTCGGCGGCCATGTCCGCGGCCAGCTGGTGATCCTCGTCGCGGTCGGTGAAGGAGTTGAGCACGACATCGGCGCCCGCGCGCGCCAGCTCGCGCGCGACCCCGAGCCCGATCCCCGAATTCGACCCCGTGACCACCGCGCGCTTGCCGCCCAGAGCCCCGCGCGCGCCATCCTTGTCCGCAATATCCATGAAACCCCCTTCTGGCCGTGCCGCCGCGCAGCAAACCGCGACGATTCGACCCTGATCCTAGCGCGCCCGGCGCCAAAGACCATGGTGCAGGGCACCGCTAAACTTCAGGAATACATGAAAAAAGCGCCCGCACAAAGCGGGCGCCAAGTCATGAGGCAGGTTTCATACAGGCAAGAAACCTATCGAGCAGTGACTCCTGTATAGCCCTAACTGCCTTGCACTCCAAGCTAAAAGTTTGCGCGGAGCGGCGTCGAGGGCTAGCTTCCGCCCTGAAATTTATGGGAAAGCGAGGATTGTTGCGATGCGGAGATCGGTGTTTTTCCAGCAATTCCTGATATTAGCAACTTTCTATTGGGTGCTGACGGCCCTCCAGACGCAACCAGTAGTGGCGAACACAATCCCTGCCGTTCAACCGGCGAATGGCGCTGCCATCGCAATGCAAGGCGCGCCGGCACTGCCGTCGGGCTTCGATTCCCTGCCTTATGCCAATCCGGACGCGCCCAAAGGGGGCGAAATCCGCCTGGGCGAGACGGGGGGATTCGATTCGCTCAATCCCTGGATTCTTAAAGGCCGCGCCGCCACGGGCATCGCCCAATTCACCGTTGAAACCCTGATGGGGCGTTCACTGGACGAACCCTTCACGCTTTACGGCCTGCTTGCCGAAAAAGTGACCACGGATGAAACGCGCTCCTATGTCGAATTCACCCTGCGCGAGGGGGCACATTTTTCCAACGGCGCGCCGGTCACGATCGAGGACGTGATGTGGTCCTATGAGACGCTGGGCACCCGCGGGCACCCGCGCTACCGCACCGCCTGGGCCAAGGTGGCGCGGATGGAGGCCACCGGCCCGCGCACGATCCGCTTCACCTTTTCCGAGCCCGACCGCGAACTGGCGCTGTTGATGGGGATGCGCCCGGTGCTTGAGCGCGCCTTCTGGGAGGGGCGCGACTTCGAGGCCACGCTTCAGGAGGCGCCGGTGGGCTCGGGGCCCTATGTCGTCGAAAGCGTCGAGCCGGGGCGCCAGATCACCTTGCGGCGCAACCCCGACTGGTGGGGGCGCGATCTGCCCTTCAACCGCGGCCGGCACAATTTCGACCGCATCCGCTTCGACTATTTCGGCGACCCCGGCGTGATGTTCGAGGCCTTCAAGGCCGGCGAGATCGACCTCTGGCGCGAGGGCAACGCCGCGCAATGGGCCCGCGCCTATGACTTTCCCGCCCTGCGCGACGGCCGCGTGCTGCGCGCCGAGATCCCGCATGAGCGGCCCTCGGGGATGAACGGGCTGGTCTTCAACACCCGCCGCGCCCTGTTTGCCGACTGGCGCGTCCGCGAGGCGCTGATCCTGGCCTTCGACTTCGAATTCATCTCGAAGACGCTGACCGGGGGCGCCGAGCCGCGCATCTGTTCGTATTTCTGCAACTCTACCCTGGCGATGCGTCCCGGCCCGGCCACGGGGCGCGTGGCCGCATTGCTGGCGCCCTTTGCCGCGCAGCTGCTGCCCGGCACGCTGGAGGGCTATGCCTACCCGACAGGCGCCGGCAACGGGCGCAACCGGGCCAATCTGCGCCGCGCGGTGGCGCTTCTGGCGCAGGCGGGCTGGCGTGTCGAGGACGGCGTTCTGCGCGATGCCAACGGCCGGCCCTTCGATTTCGAGATCCTGCTGCCCCAGGGCGCCGCCGAAAAGGCCGCCATCGTGGATATCTATGTCGAAAGCCTGCGCCGGCTGGGGATCACGCCGCGCATCACCGCGATCGACGACGCGCAGTTCGTGGCCCGGACCAATGCGTATGATTTCGACATGACCTGGTTCACGCGCGCGCTGTCGCTGTCGCCGGGCAACGAGCAGACCCTCTATTGGGGCGCCGAAGGCGTGACCCGGCCCGGCAGCCGCAACCTGATGGGCATGAACGACCCCGCCGCCGAGGCGATGATCGCGGCCATGCTCGAAGCCACCGACCCCGAAGATTACACCGCCGCGGTGCGCGCGCTTGACCGGGTGCTGACCGCGGGACGCTATGTCATCCCCATCTGGTATGCGCCGGTCTCGCGGCTGGCCTACAAGCGCGATCTTCACTTTCCGACCCGAATTCCGCTATATGGCGACTGGCCGGGCGTCGTGCCCGATGTCTGGTGGCATGAGGCAGAGCAATGAAGAAACTTCTTCTGGTGACCCTGATCGCGCTGGCCGGCTGCAACACCGTGGCCGGTGTGGGCGATGACATCTCGGGCGGGGCGCGGCGCGTGCAAAGCTGGTTCTGAGCGGCGCTTTCCGCCGCGGCGTGGCGGCGTTTTGTGCTTGACCCACGGGGCCTTGCATCCGAACCTTGGATGCAGGGCGGCCCGCATGCGGCGCCCCTCACGACGCAAGGCAGGGGAGGCCGCGCGATGAAATGGCACCACGTTCAGGACAATTGGTCGGCGTTTCTCGACGCCATCATGGACCGCTGGCCCGATGCCGATGAGGCCGAGCTTGAGGAAATCGACGGCGACCAGCGCAGCTTCATCGCCTATGTGGCCGAGATGACCGGCCAGTCGGTCGCCGACGCGCGCGAGGAAATCCGCGACTGGCTGACCGGCGAACTGCCCTCGGACGTGGTCATGGACCCGCGCCATGACAACCAGTCGATCGCGCTGTCGTCGAAATACATCCCCGAGGGCGAGGACGAATACGACGACGATGCCCGCTTCGGCGACGGCTGAGGCCGCCCCCCTCCGACATCCCCAGGACAAAGGCGCCCCGACCGGGCGCCTTGTGCATGTCCGGCGGCAAGATCGGGATCAGGGCTTGGCCGGTTCGACCGGGCCGAAACGCGCCACCAGATCGGCAAAGGTCTCGGAGGGGGTGCGCACCGGCAGATCGGCGCGGATCATCGGCGGCAGTTCCGGCGCGACCGAGGCCGCCTTTTCCGGGCGCGCCGCCGGCAGCTTGGCCGCGGCGGGACGGCGGCCCGGACGCGGTGCCCCGCCACGGCGCGGGGGCGGCGCGGCAGGTTTGGCGTTGGGATAGACAAGCCCCGCCGAGATGATGAGCTTGGCGGCATCCTCGACGCTCATGTCCAGATAGCGCACCTGCGAGCGCGGCAGGAACAGCAGGAACCCCGAGGTCGGGTTGGGCGTCGTCGGCAGGAAGACCGAGATCAACGGATCTTCGGGGGTGCCGGCCTCGGCGACCTCGCCCTTGGCCGACGAGGACACGAAGGCCACCGCCCACATGCCCTTGCGCGGATATTCGATCATGCAGGCGCGGTCGAATTTTTCCTCGCCCTGCGACAGGACGGTCTCGGCGATCTGCTTGAGGCCGTTGTAGATCGACCGCACCACCGGCATCTGCGCCACGATCCCCTCGCCCCAGCGGATCAGCGACCGGCCCATGTAGCCCTTGGCCAGCCAGCCCACCGTGGCCGTGAAGACCAGAAAGAAGATCACGCCCACGCCGCGCAGGTTGATACCGATATATTGCTCGGGCTGCCAGGCGGCGGGGATGACGGGCAGGACCACCCCGTCGATGAAGCCGGTCAGCGACCAGATCACCCAGCCGGTCAGGCCGATGGGCAGGATCACGACAAGCCCCGTGAAGAACGAGGACCGGACACCCGCGAACAGCGGCCGGCGACGAGAGGCGGGTCGGACAGGCTTGGTCATGTCAGATTTCCGGTTGAATGGCGACGAAGTGACGCAAATCCTATGTAGGGCGCAGCCGGCCCTGCCGCAATGCTGATGCCGGGCCATGGTGAAAACAACCCAAAGTCGCACGCCTGCGCCTGCCGCGCGCACCGAACGGCCCGACGCCCGCCGGTGCCGCATGGCGCGGGCGCTTTGCCGCCGAAACGGGCGACTGAGCAAGCACGGTCCTTTGCAGGGGCAGTGCTGAACAAGGGCGCGGCACGGAATCGCCCTCTCTGGCCGCGCGCGGCCAGAGAGGGGCGCGCACGACGAAGCCCGCGCGCACGGCAAGAATAACCCTGCGCGCCCCGCGGAAGGCGGGCGCGATCTGATGGGCACAACTCCCCCTGCCCGGCGCCCCCATCGGCGCGCCGGTTCAGGCCGAACCGGGCCGGGGACAGCGCGAAACCGGCCCCCTGCCCTCAGGCCGCCCCGCGCACCAGGGCGCGGTAATGGGCCAGGACATGCAGCCGGATCGCCGTGGCCAATCCGCAGCGGGCGCCGCGGGCCGCGTCGATCTCTGCCGCCAGGGCATTGATCCCCTTGCCATTCTCCTGAGCGATTTCCCGGAACGCGTCCCAGAACTCGGGTTCCAGCGTGACCGATGTGCGGTGTCCCGCAAGTGTCAGCGAGTGTTTTTGTGGTCGATTCATCTTCCGTTCGAGGCAAAGCCCGTCCTTGGAGCGGATGCCGCCGCCTCGACGCCGTCCGCAGATCCTCGGTCAATCCTCGCGCGGGTTCTCCGCGCTCTGTCCATCGTCAGAACGGGCCGGCTCGCGTTGATGCGCCTCGAGCCGGGCCTTCTCCATGGCCGTCTGCGCCTCGCTCAGACGACGCTCGGCCTTGTCGCGCCCGAAGCGGGCCGCGTTTTCGTCCCCGCGCGCGCGTTTCTCTGCGCGCGCGCGGTTCTTGCGTGCTTGCCGAAGGTTGACGACCTCGGCCATGAGGTCAGTCCTTCGGGCCGATCATGTCCTCGGGACGCACGATGCGATCGAACGTCTCGCCATCGACGAAGCCCAGATTGATCGCCTCCTCGCGCAGCGTGGTGCCATTCTTGTGCGCGGTCTTGGCCACCTTGGTCGCATTATCATAGCCGATCGTGGGCGCAAGCGCCGTGACCAGCATCAAGCTTTCCTTCATCAGCTTCTCGATGCGGGCGGTGTTGGCCTTGGTGCCCACCACCATGTTGTCGGTGAACGAGCTGGCCGCATCGCCCAGAAGCTGCATGCTTTGCAGGACGTTATAGGACATCATCGGGTTGTAGACGTTCAGCTCGAAATGGCCCTGGCTGCCGGCAAAGCCCACCGCCGCATCGTTGCCCATGACATGGGCGCAGACCATGGTCAGCGCCTCGGCCTGGGTCGGGTTGACCTTGCCGGGCATGATCGACGAGCCGGGTTCGTTTTCCGGCAGGATCAATTCGCCCAGACCCGAGCGCGGCCCCGAGCCCAGAAGGCGCATGTCGTTGGCGATCTTGAAGAGCGAGGCCGCCACCGTCTTGAGCGCGCCCGAGAACATCACCATCGCGTCATGCGCGGCCAGCGCCTCGAACTTGTTGGGCGCGGTGACGAAGGGCAGATCGGTGATCTCGGCGATGCGCGCGGCGACCATCTCGGCCCAGCCCTTGCGGGTGTTCAGCCCGGTGCCGACCGCGGTGCCGCCCTGCGCCAGCTCATAGATCTGCGGCAGGCACATCTCGATGCGCTTGATGCCCATGGCGACCTGATGCGCATAGCCCGAGAATTCCTGGCCCAGCGTCAGCGGCGTGGCATCCTGCGTATGGGTGCGGCCGATCTTGATGATATCCTTGAATTCTTCGGACTTGGCCTCCAGCGCGGCATGCAGCTTGCGCAGCCCCGGCAGAAGCACGTCACGCGCATGCATGCCGATGGCGACATGCATCGCGGTCGGGAAGGTGTCGTTCGAGCTTTGCCCCATGTTGCAATGATCGTTGGGGTGAACCGGGGTCTTCGAGCCCATCACGCCGCCCAGGATCTCGATCGCGCGGTTCGAGATCACCTCATTGGCGTTCATGTTCGATTGCGTGCCCGAACCGGTCTGCCAGACCACCAGCGGGAAGTTGTCGTCGAACTTGCCTTCGATCACCTCGGTGGCGGCGGCCACGATGGCGTTGCCGATCTCGGGCGTCATGGTGCCCAGCGCCATGTTCGACAGCGCGCAGGCCTTCTTGATCACCCCCAGCGCGCGGATGACCGGCACCGGCTGGCGTTCCCAGCCGATCGGGAAATTCATGATCGAGCGCTGGGTCTGTGCGCCCCAATACTTGTCCGCGGGAACCTCGAGCGGGCCGAAGCTGTCGGTTTCGGTCCGGGTGGATTGCGCCGTCTGGGTCATGGGAAACCTCCTGAAATCCTTCGCGGCGTCTTTAGTCCCGCGGGCCGGTCTTTGCAATTGGTATACGACAGTATGCCAACTGTCGAGCGATTCGAACTTTCCGGTTTCCTCAACCCGAAGCTGCACCGCGTGCCGGCCCGGCCGCCGAAATGCCGCGCGTCAGCATCAGGATGCACCGTCAAAGGCGGTTGAATCCCGGAACGGCGAAAGCTATTTTCCGCGGCAATCCATTTCGGCCATAGAAGGAGTGCCGCCATAGCTCGTCGCCCACACAACGCCCCGCCCCAGCGCGATACCGGTCCCCGCGTCAACGACCGCATCCGCGCCCCGGAGATCCGTCTGATCGGAGCGGAAGGCGAGAACGTCGGGGTCGTGACCCCCGCCAAGGCGCTTGCCATGGCTCAGGAAGCGGGCCTCGATCTGGTGGAGATCTCGCCCACGGCCAAGCCGCCGGTCTGCAAGATCATGGATTTCGGCAAGTTCAAGTATGAACAGCAAAAACGCGAAGCCGAAGCCCGCAAGAAGCAGAAGGTCATCGAGATCAAGGAGATCAAGTTCCGCCCCGGCACCGACACGCATGATTATGACGTCAAGATGCGGTCGGTGATGAAATTCCTGTCCGAGGGCGACAAGGTCAAGATCACGCTGCGCTTCCGCGGCCGCGAGATGGCCCACCAGCAGCTGGGGCTCGAGCTTCTCAACCGCGTCAAGGATGACGTGGGCGAGGCCGGCAAGGTCGAGAGCATGCCCAAGCTGGAAGGGCGGCAGATGGTGATGATGATCGCCCCCCGCTAAGCGCGCGCGCACTGCGTCTTCCAGGCCGCGGCCCGTGCCGCGGCCTTTTGCATGCGCCGCCCCCCCTTGTGCCCGCCTGCGCGCCCATCTGCCGCCGCGGCAGACCCTGCGCCCCTGCCGCCGCCGCGGCAGACCGTGCGCTTGTCAGCGCCCGGCGCGCTCACTAGCTTGGGCGCAAGGCCGCGCGGGGCACGTGCGGCACGCAGCGCGCAAGACCATCCGGGAGGATCCAGGTGACGGTCGAACATCCCGAAACGCCACGCGGCGACGGGCAGAAACAAAGCGACGGGCAGGACCGGGGCGGCAGGACCGCCGACACCGCGACGACCGCACCCGAAACCGACGCAACGGCCGGCGCAGGCAGCGTCACGGGCGGCATGACGGGCGCCGGCCCCGTCGGCGGCCGCATGGCCGGGCTTCTTGCCCCGTCGTCGTCGCTGCCGCGGCTGGCACAACTGCAAACGCTGTTTCTGGGCATCATCGCCTTCATCCTGGGGCTGTTCCTGCTGTCCGAGGCGCGATTCATCCTGATCTCGCTGGTGGTGGCGATCATCATCTTCTCGCTGACCTCGGAGGCGATCCGCATCATTGCGCGGCTGCGGCTGGGGCCGGTGCATGTGCCGGTCTGGCTGGCCTCGATCGCGGCGCTGCTGCTGATCTCGACGGCGCTGCTGACCGCGGCGGCGGTCGTTGTCGCCCAGGTCAACGAAGTGCTGACACTGGCGCTGAGCTATGCCGAGCCGATGCAGAAGACCATCGCCGAGATGTTCGGCTGGATGGGGGCCGATGTCGAAGCCGCCATGCTGGACACGATGCGCACCATCGGCCTGCCCAGCTATCTGCGCACCCTTGCCGGCCAGGCCTCGAGCCTGCTGTCGGCCAGCGTGCTGGTGATCCTGTTCGTGGGCTTCCTGTTCGCCGAGCGGATGTGGTTCGAGACCAAGCTCCTGCGGCTGGCCGGCGACCAGGGTCAGGCGCGCCACACCGCGCAGGTGGTGGCCACGATCATGCATCGCGTCAACCGCTATCTGCTGGTCAAGACGGGCGTCAGCGCGGTGACCGGCGCCATCGTCTATGCCGTCTTCCGCGCCGCCGGGTTCGACCTGGCCATGCCGGTGGCGGTGCTGACCTTCGCGCTGAACTTCATCCCGTCGCTGGGCTCGATCATCGCCACCGCCGCGGCGGCGCTGGTGGTGCAGGTGCAAACCGGCGATCCAGGCACCTCGATCGCGGTGCTGGGCGGTCTGGGGCTGGTGCAATTCGTGATCGGCAACATCATCGACCCGATGCTGATGGGCCGCGCGCTGCGGCTTTCAAGCTTCGGCATCATCATCTCGCTGGCCTTCTGGGGCGCGATCTGGGGCTTGCCGGGCATGTTCCTGGCGGTGCCGATCATGGTCGCGCTGATGATCGTGGCCACGCAAAGCCCGGCGCTGCATCCGCTGGCCGTGGCGCTGTCGCGCGAGGGGCTGGTCGAGGCGACGCCCGATATCGACGCCCCGTCCCCCGAGGCTCCGTCCCCCGAGGCTCCGTCCCCCAAGACCCCGTCCCCCGAGCCGCGCTGAGCAGACAGCGCTGATGCACCGCTGCGCGCCTAGCGCCCGTCGCCGTCCCCGTCGCCGTCCCCGTCGCCGTCCGCATCGGGGTCGTTGTTGAAGGCGATGCTGGCGCGGTCGGGCAGCGCGGGTTTCCCCGACGGCGCGGGGGACGCGGGCGCGACCGCCTGCGGGGCAGACACCAAAGCCTCGGGATTGCGCAGCCAGACATCGCGCTGGGCATAGGGGATCTCGATGCCCTCGGCCTTGAACCGCTCGGCGATCTGGTGGTGCATCTCGGAATTGACCGACAGCTTGAAGTTCACGTCCGACAGCATGACGCGGATCTCGAAGTCCAGGCTGTCGGCCCCGAAGCCCATGAAATAGACGCGCGGCGGCGGGTCGACCATGACCAGCGGATGCGCCTCGGCGATCTCGGTCAGGATGCGTTCGACCTTGCGGGTGTCGGTGCCATAGGCCACGCCCACCTTGACGATCAGACGCCCCGTGACATTGCCGCGCGTCCAGTTGGTGACCTGGCCCGCCACCAGATCGGCGTTGGGCACGATCACGTCGGTGCGGTCGAAGGTCTCGATCCGGGTCGAGCGCACCGAGATATCCTTGACGATGCCCATCTGGCCGCCGACCTCGATCCAGTCACCCTGCGAGATCGGACGCTCGATCAGCAGGATGATCCCCGAGACGAAGTTCGACACGATGTTCTGAAGGCCGAAACCGATGCCGACCGACAGCGCCCCGGCGACGATGGCCAGCGACGACAGGTCGATCCCCGCGGAGGTGATCGCCAACAGCGCGGCGGCGAAAATCCCCACATAGCCGACCCCCGACACGACCGCATTGCGCCCGCCGGTGTCGAGCTTGGTGCGCGGCAGCACCGAGGATTTCAGCGCCCCCTGCATCAGCCGCGTCAGCCCGTAGCCCAGCGTGAAGACGACCCCGAAGGTCAGCAGCGCCGTCGGCGACAGCCGCACCCCACCCAGGTCAAACCCGTTCTGGAACCGCGTCCAGACCTCGGCCAGATCGTCGGGCCGCGCGCCCCAGATCAGCGCCAGCACCGGCACCGCGGCCAGCGACAGCGCAAAGCCGATCAGAACCGGGGCCAGCGAATCCTCGTCGCCCTCAAGGCGCATGACGAAGGCATAGAGATTGTTGACGAAATTCAGAACGACGAAGACCAGGCCGATCACCCCCAGCGACAGCATGGTCGGCCAGATCAGCGCATTGGCCGCCGCGACATAGCCGATCACGGCCAGCAGCGGGCCCAGGATGGCCACGATCAGCGTGCCGGTGCCGACCAGGCCCGCAAGCCGGTCGCGGAAGGGCTGTTCCTCGCCCTCGGGGCCGCGCGGGCGGCGGCGCAGCAGCAGACCGAAGCGGAACAGGAGCAGCCCGCCGACCACCACCAGCGGCAGCTCGATGACCGCGGCGGCGGCTTCGGTGGCCTGATCCATGACGACCTGGCGCGCCTCGCCCCACAGGTTGGCGACCCCGCGGCTGACCCCGGGAAGCGGCACGATTGCCGTCTGGACCAGCGTCAGGAGCGCCAGCACGAGGCCCATCATCGACACGAGGAACCGCCCCTCGGCCCGCCGATCGGGCCACAGCCCCAGAGGCGGTTCGTCCATTTCGGCGCGGGGGAAGACCCGCCCGCCCAGCCAGATCGCGGCAAAGAGGAACAGCCCCGCCAGCGGCAGATGCCCGAGAAGCGCCTCGCCTTGCGTGCCAAACAGCCCCGTCTCGCGCAACGCCGACACCAGCAGCGTCAGCCCCGCCAGCGGCAGCGCGATCTGGCCCAGCGACACCAGCGTGCCCACCGCCCGTTGCCCGCGCAGGGCAAAGAGACGCGACAGCCGCGACGACAGCCGTTCGATCCAGCGCCGCCCGCGCGCCATGAGAACCAGCGCCAGCGCCAGAAAACCCACGATCGCCGGCGCATTGGTCTTGAGATCGGACCGCGCGGTGTCCCGCGCGGCGTTGCGCAGGATCTCGTCCATGATCTGCTGGCCGGCCGCGTTCACCCGCTTGAGCGCGCCGGGCCAGTTGGCCGGATTGGCCGGCGTGGGCGACAGGCGCAGAAGCTGATCCGCCTGACGTTCGCGCAAGATCCGGTCGATCTCGCGGATGATGCCGTCAGCGCGCGAGAACGCCTCGACCGCGGCCAGGCCCGGCGCCTCGAGCTGGGCCAATTGCTTGGTCAGCGCGGTGCGGCGCTGGGCGATTTCGCGGGCTTCGGTCTGGCCTTCCTCGGGCGGGTCGCCCAGCGCCGCGATCTGGCCGCGCAGCGTCTGGATCCGCTCCTTGTTGGCGTCCTGCGCGGCGGTGAACTGGGTCCGCCAGTTGACGATCTCGTCGCGCAATTCCTTGAAGGCGGCATCCGAGGCGCGGGCATCGGCCACGGCGCTTTCGGCGCGCTTGGCCACGGTTTCCCAGGCCCTGTAGTCGGGGCCGGCGTTTTCGGTGGCGGCCGCAAGCGGCAATGCCATCGGCGCGGAGAGCCCCGCCGCAAGCGTCAGGGCCAGGAAAACACGAACCAGGATTCGCGCCAGAATTTGCATCTATCGAACACCTCTGCTCCGCCGCACGCCGCTTCGCCGCCCGGCATTTGTCTTTTTCTGCGCTCTTGCCGTCAGAGGAACACTTCGGGCAGGCGCGACGCGTCCCCGTCCATCCAGGCCGGAACCGGCAGGTCGCGGGCCTTCAGGAACGCCGGATTGAACAATTTGGACTGATACCGCGTGCCGCTGTCGCAAAGCACGGTGACAATGGTGTGGCCCGGACCCATCTCGCGGGCCATGCGCATGGCCCCGGCGACATTGACCCCGGACGACCCGCCCAGGCACAGCCCCTCGTGGGCCAGCAGGTCGAACAGGACCGGCAGCGCCTCGGCATCGGGAATGCGGCACGAGAAATCGGGGCGGAAGCCTTCCAGATTGGCGGTGATGCGCCCCTGCCCGATACCTTCGGTCACCGAACTGCCCTCGGAGCGCAGCTCCCCTTCGGTGTAGAAGGCATGGAGCGCCGCGCCATCGGGATCGGCCAGCCCGATCTTGACCCCGCGCGGGGCCAGCGCCGCGGCCACGCCCGCCAGCGTGCCCCCCGAGCCCACCGCGCAGATGAAGCCGTCGACCTTGCCGCCGGTCTGGTCCCAGATCTCGGGGCCGGTCGTTTCCGCATGCGCGCGGCGGTTGGCGGTGTTGTCGAACTGATTGGCCCAGATTGCGCCGTTTGGTTCGGTTTGTGCAAGTTTCTCGGCCAGACGGCCGGAATAGCGCACGTAATTGTTGGGATTCGAATAGGGCGCGGCGGGCACCTGCACCAGTTCGGCGCCGGCCAGGCGCAGCATGTCCTTCTTTTCCTGGCTCTGGGTCTCGGGGATCACGATCACCGAGCGGAACCCCATCGAGGCCCCCACCAGCGCCAGCCCGATCCCGGTATTGCCGGCGGTGCCCTCGACGATGGTGCCGCCCGGCCGCAGGGCTCCGCGCGCCACCGCATCGCGGATAATGTAGAGCGCGGCGCGGTCCTTGACCGACTGGCCGGGGTTCATGAATTCCGCCTTGCCCAGAATGGTGCAGCCCGTGGCCTCGGAAGGGCCGCGCAGGCGAATCAGCGGCGTGTTGCCGATCAGCGCGGCAAGGTCTTGGGCGTGGGGCATGGGACGGCTCCTCAATTGCTGGCAGGGCGCGACCGATCGTCTCGGCCCCTCACAGACTTAGGGCCATGCCCGCAAAGCCTCAAGCCAAACCCGCCGCCCCGCCCGCCGCAGCCCGCAAGGCGGCACGTTCGCGCGCAAGCCAGAGCGCCAGCACCAGCAGCGTGCCGGTCGCCACCTCGCCCGAGGTAACGGCGGCCATCAGTTCGTCGAAGCTCAGCACATGGCTGCGGATGTCCTCGGCCTCGTGGTCCAGCCCGCCAAGCCCCGGCGCCTGCGTCGACAGATCCGCAATCCCGACAAAGGAATAGACGAATTCGCTCATCGCGCCGGGGGTCGGGTAATAGTTCGGCGCCGCGATCAGGCGCGACAGATGCAGGCCCGCTTCCTCGGCGGTCTCGCGCCGCGCGGTCGTCTCGGGGCTCTCGCGCGCCTCCATCCGCCCGGCGATGGGTTCCAGCAGCCAGGGCGCCGGGTCGCGCCGCGCCACCGGCCCCAGACGGATCTGTTCGACCACAAGCACCCGGTCAGTCACCGGATCATAGGGCAGCACCACCACCGCGTCGCCCGACACGAAACACGCCCGGTCGAGCGGCCCTTCGGTGCCGCCATCGAAGCGGCGATGGCAGAGGTCGATCTCGTCCAGCCGGAAGAAGCGCGCATAGGCGGGGGTCACCGCGCGGATCTGCACATCATCGGGCGCGGGGCGGTGAACATGGCGGGCCGGACGCGGCGCCCGCGCGCGCAGTTCCGAAGCCGCCCGCCCCAGCATTGCCCCATAGAACCCCATGCGCCGCGCGGCGGGCACATGACCGAACCCATCCATGAATTCGGCCGCGGCGATGGTGACGGTTTCGCCCCATTCGGCCTGCCAGCGCGCGAAATCCCACGGGCGCACATCCGGCGGCGGGGGGCCTTCGGCGCGCCACAGACGCGCCTCTTGAGGGCCGGCGGGCGTGTCGACCCGGACGGTTTCGGCCCGGTGCCCGGCCTCGTAATAGGTCAGCCGTTCGAAATCCTCGGCCGTCAGGGGGGGAATGAACAGCCCTTCGACCCCCGCGCCGGGCGTGGGGTCGGGGACAAGGCGCGGCCAGCTGGCTTCGACGCCATCGACCATCTCGACGACCAGCCTGTGCCCCGGCAGGAACGCCGGCTGACCCACGGCGCGCGCATGGCCCAGAACGGCGGCGCGCAAGGGCGCATGGCGCAAGGTGCCATGAACGAAGACCGCCCCTCCCATCAGCGCCACCGCCGTGCCGCCCATTCAGCCGCGACACCCGTCACGATCCCGCCGGCCAGCAGCATGGCCAGCACGCGCGGGTCGCGCAGATATTCGGAAAACCGCAAGGCAAGCCCCACCACATCCACGAGCGCCTCCATCGGCGCGTCATAGCGGCGCCGCAGCGCCAGCGCGATCATCTCGGCGAAGGACACGCCGAGAAGCGCGCCGAGCACCGTCATCACCATGCCCTGAAGCCCCATCGACACCGCCCCCAGATAGCCGCGCCCGACGCGGTCGCCGGTCAGCGTCCATCCCATGAACAGGCCGACCAACGCCACGAAGCCCGGCAACCAGGAGACATTGCGCACCTCGGCCATGGCCAGGACGACGATCTCGGCCGCGCTCGCCCCCGTCGCGGCCATGAGAAGCGCTGCGACGAGTTTGGCGGCCGTTGGCATGGGGTCAGCGTCTCTCGAGGAAGGTCTGGATCACGTCACAATGTCCGCTCTCGAAGGCGCCGAAGCAAGAGGCGAGATACAAATTCCACATGCGCCGGAACCGCGCATCGAAGCCCAGCGCCTCGATCTGCGGCCAGGCGGCGCGGAAATTGTCGTGCCAATGGACCAGCGTGCGGGCGTAGTCGCGGCCGAAATGCTGCGTCTCGACCGTGTGCAGACCGGCCGCGCCTGCCCGCGTGGCCAGCACGCCCGGCGCCGCCAGCATGCCACCGGGGAAGATGTATTTCCGAATGAAATCAACATTCTTGCGGTAGCTTTCAAAGCGCGCATCATCCACGGTGATGACCTGGAGCCCCGCCCGCGCGCCCGGCGCCAGACAGCGCGAAAGCGTGTCGAAATAGGACGGCCAATAGGCTTCGCCCACGGCCTCGAACATCTCGATCGAGGCGATGGCGTCAAAGCGGCCCTGCACGTCGCGGTAGTCCTGAAGACGCAGATCGACCCGGTCGGCCAGCCCCGCCGCCTGGATGCGCGCCTGGGCATAGTCCAGCTGCGCGCGGCTGATGGTGATGCCGGTCACGCGCAGGCCCCGTTCGGCGGCGGCATATTCGGCAAAACCGCCCCAGCCGCAGCCGATCTCGAGGACATGATCGCCCGGCTTCACCCCCAGCCCGTCGACCAGCGCGGCATATTTGGCGCGCTGCGCCTCGGCCAGCGGCTGATCGGGTGCGGTGAAACGCGCCGAGGAATAGCTCATCGTCTCGTCGAGCCAGAGCGCGTAGAAATCGTTGCCCAGATCGTAATGGTGGGCGATGTTGCGCCGGGCCTGAGCGCGGGAATTGTCGCGCAACCAGTGGCGGAAGCGTTCGTAGGCGCGCACCAGGCCTTGCCCCGGAAAGCCGTCATAAAGCTCCTCGTTGCCGGAATGGACCAGCAGCATGAACGCCATCAGGTCGGGGCTGTCCCAGGCGCCGTCCATATAGGCCTCGCAGAAGCCCAGATCGCCCTCGCGCACCAGACGGGCGAAAATGTCGGGGTCGTTCACGATCAGCTCGGCCTCGGGGCCCGGCGCGGCACCGGCGGCCACGAAACGGCCGTTGTCGGGCAGCACGAAGGTCAGCCGCCCGCGCGACATCTTCTGCGCCGCCCGGAACACCTGGGGAAAATAGCGCGGAAGGGTGTCGGCGTCAGACAGCGCCTTGCGGGTTTCCATGTCGAGCATCGCGGGCCTCCGAAGGGTTAATTCTTTGGTTACGGGGGCCCGCCGAGGTCGGATCACTTTTTGCGCGGCAAGTGCTCATAAGCCGCAAGCGCGCGGCGCCGCCCCTCGTCCAGCGCCACAAGCGGGCGCGGATAGGGTCGGTCGGGCGACAGGTTCCAGGCCCGCGGCACGGCGTCGAAATAGGCGCGCGCGGTGTCGGGCGGAGCGGGCTGACCCTCGGCGATCCAGGCACGGCGATAGCGGCCGTGGGGGTCGAATTTCGTGGCCTGGGTGGCGGGGTTGAAGATGCGGAAATAGGGCGCAGCATCGGGGCCGCAGCCGGCCACCCATTGCCAGCCCATCGCATTCGCGGCCGGGTCCCAGTCGGTCAGGCAATCGGCAAACCAGGCCAGCCCCACGCGCCAGTCGGTCAACAGATGTTTGGTCAGATACGAAGCCGCGATCATCCGCGCGCGATTATGCATCGTGCCGGTGACATACATCTGGCGCATGGCGGCATCGACAAAGGGCTCGCCGGTCAGCCCGCGCCGCCAGGCCTCGGCGGCGTCATTATCGGGTTTCCAGTCGAATTCATCCCATTCCGGCCGCCAATTCTGGTGGTCCATGTCGGGAAAGTGATAAAGCAGGTGCCAGGCGAATTCGCGCCAGACCAGCTCCTTCAGGAAATGCTCGGCCCCGCGCGCGCCTTGCGCCAGCGCCGCCTGACCGGCGTGCCAGATCGTGCGCGGGCCGATCTCGCCCCAGGCCAGGTTCTCGGACAGACCCGAGGTCGCGGGCTCGGCGGGAAAGTCGCGCAGCGCGCGGTAGCCGTCGATACGATGCGTGATGAAGGCGGCCAGGCGGTCTCGGGCGGCTGCTTCGCCCACCACGGCATGGCGGGCCAGCACCTCGGCACCGCGCCGCATCGCCGCCCCCATCGCCCAATCCGCAAGCCGGTCCGAGACCGGCCAGGCCTCGGGCGCGGGCCAGTGGGCGGGCGCGGGTTCGGGCGCGGCCACGGGGCGATCCTTCACCGCGCGCCAGAAGGGCGAATAGACCCGGTAGGGCCCGCCCTGCCCGGTCTCGACCGACATCGGCTCGAAGATCACATGGCCGGCGTGGCTCTCGACCCGCAGCCCGGCGGCGCGCAGCTCGGCCTTGACGGCGCTGTCACGCGCCCGCGACGCCCGATCATAGAGCCGGTTCCAGTGCAGTTCCGCAGCGCCGGTCTCGGCCGCCAGCGCCGCCAGCGCCGCCCCGGCCGGGCCGCGGCGCAGGATCAGCCGCCCGCCACGCGCCGCCAGCGCCTGGGCAAGGACCTCAAGCCCCTGCCCCAGCCGCCATTTCGCCGCCGCGCCCAGCGCCGCGACGCTTTCGTCATGGACAAAGACCGCGATCACCGGCCGCCCCGAGGCCCGCGCCGCGGCCAGGGCCGGGTTCTCGGCCAGCCGCAGGTCGCGCCGCAGCCACCAGAGCGCCGGCGCCGTCATCAGCCCATGCCCAGTGCGGCCTTGTACATCTCGAGGATGGCTTCCTCCTCGGCGATGTCATCCTTGTCGCGCTTACGCATGGCGATCAGCTTCTTCATCACCTTGGTGTCATAGCCGCGGGCCTTGGCCTCGGACATGACCTCCTTCTGCTGTTCGGTGATGTCCTTCTTCTCGGCTTCGAGATGCTCGTATTGCTCGATGAACTGGCGCAGTTCGTCGGCGGCGATGGCATAGCTGGCGTCGGACATGGGTCTTCCTCGGCATGTCGGGAACGGTTCGGACCTAGCTAGCGGCTTGACGCCCGCGCTTCAAGCGCCGGACTTGCGAGCGCGCGGTTCTCGGGCTAGGGCGGGGCGAACCAAGAAGGAGCAAGGCATGGACATGCTGATCTGGGTCGGGACGGCGGTCTCGGGGCTGGGGCTTTTGGGGATCCTGATCTCGGTGGTGGCGGTTCTGCGGCTGCGCCGCAAGGCACTGCCCGACGCCGAGATGCGCGCCGCGATGGGGCGTCTGGTGGCGCTGAACATCGGGGCGATGTTCGTCTCGGTGCTGGGGCTGATGGGCGTGGTTGTCGGAATTCTGCTGGGATAACCCCGTCAGACGTCTGCCGAAGCCGCGTCAATGTCGGAAAACTGCAATTCCTTGCGGAGCAGCACCGACCAGAGTTCGGTCGCGGGGCGCGCCCCTTCCTGCGCCAGTTCGGCCAGGAGCGCATGCAGATGCGCAAGCCCCGCCGTCTCGGCGGCGCGCATGATGCCCGGATGCGCCGGGCCCAACCCCAGCGCCGCGACCGAGATCAGATCCAGATCGCCCGGACGGTCCACCCGCCCCGATTGCAGCGCCCGCATCCCCAGATCCACGCATTCGGCCAGAACCCGCGCGACAATGCCCGCGGCATCGGGCGTCCGGCGCGGGGGCAGTTCGGCGCGCAGGGCCGCAATCAGATCCGCGGTCCCCTCAGAGGGGCGCGCGGTCCCGTCCCGCCAGTCGTGAAACCCGCGCCCGGCGTCGCGGCCAAGGGCGCCATCGGCCACCAGCATCAGCAAAAGCGGCCCCGGCGCCAGACCATGCGCGCGCAACCCGGCACTGAGCGGCGCCAACCCTAGCCGGTCCGCCGTGGCCAGGGGGCCCTCGGCCAGGCCCCAGCCACAAACTGCGGCATCGACCGCCGCAGGGCTGGCGCCGGCCATCACGCAGCGCTCGGCCGCGGCAATGGCGGCAAAGAGCACGCCTTCGGCCAGCGGGCGTTCGGCCAGACCGACCGGAACCGCACAATGCCCCAGCGCATCAAAGGCCCGCAGCGCGCGGGTCTGCGCGCCCCGGCTCAGCCGCTGACACATGCGCGCGGCGGGGCGGTCGTCCTCGGGCAGGGCCATGACCTCGGCCAGGCCGGGCGCCGACAGCGCAAAGGCGGCACAGCCCCCGCAGCCCTGCTCAGGCCTCTCATGGCAGGCCGGCGGAAAGGCGGGGCGGCCGGTCCCGGCCTCGAGCGCCAGAACCGTCTGCGAGCCCAGCGCATGCACGAGGGTCTGCGGAGCCGGCCCGCTCAGCGCACAGCGCGCCAGGACCAGGTCGCAATCCGACAGGATCTCGGGGGTGCCGCCGGCATCCACATTGGCCCAGAGCCTCTCGCGCGTCTGCGGGCTGAGCGTCCCGCCGGCGACCCGTGCCTCGTGCCGCCGGGCGATGGCGGTCAGGGCCTCGGCAACGGGGCCGGGGTCCGCACCGCCCAGAACGACCGCGATCCCGGCATCAAGCGCGGCCAACGCCAGCGGCACCGAATCAGTCCCAAGCTGCCACAGGCCCAGACGCGCCGGACGCCCTGCCGCGCCCTGTGCCAGCCGGATGCGTGCCGCAGCCCGCGCCCGGTGCCGCGCCGCCCGGCATTCGGGCGCCGCCAGCAGATCGGCCAGCGCCACCGCGGCAAAGGCCTGCGCGGCGGGCTCGGGCAGAAGATGGGCGGCCTCGGCCACCTCGGCGATCCGGGCGCGCGCGCGGCGCAGACCCGCCGGCCCGCGCCCGGCAAAGGCGGTGATCGCGGCCAGATCGCGGGCAGGATCGGCCAGCCCCGCGTCGCGCGGCCGGATCGCACGGCCGATCCCGTCGCCGCCCGTCTGCGTCTGCGGCCGCAGCAACCGCCGCGCCAGGGCCAGCGCAGCCCCGTCGACCGCACCGGGGGGGATCTCGGCATCGAACAGACCGCTGTCACGGGCGGCCGCGGCCTCGACCTGCCCGCCGTCGTCAAGCCACCCCAGCACCCGCGCCGCGCCGCAATAGCCGATCAGCCGCACGAAGGCGCCGCCCGCGGGAAAGGCCGCCAGACGCGATTCGGGCAGGTGCAGGCGCGTGCCCGAGGCCGCAAGCCGCAGATCCGCCGCCAGCGCCAGTGCCAGCGCCGCGCCCGTCACCACGCCCGAAAGCGCGGCCACCACCGGAAAGGGCGCCACCGCCAGACGCGCAGCCAGGGCGGCCAGCGCGCCCCCGTCCGTTCCCGGCGCCAAGGGTCCGCCCAGCGCGAGCGGATCGCCCACCGCAGGCCATCCCCCCGCCCCGGCCCGCAGGACCAGCGCACCGGGGGGCGCTGCCTCAAGCCGGTCAAGCGCCGCGCCAAGCTCTTCAATCCATTGCGAAACCACCGGCGCAGCCGTCTGCCGGCCCGCACCGATATCCAGCACGCCCACGCCCTCGTGCAGATCCAGCCTGGTCAGGCTCTGCGCTGCCGTCATCGGCCCTTCTCATCCGCATCCCACCTGCGGGCGAGTCTACCGGCCGGGCAGACAGGCGCAACGTGAATTCCGCGAGGCCGGCGCACCGCCTACCGCCGGTCGGCAGCCCGCGCATGGGCCCGGCAAAAGGGCGTTCCGGGCAGAAGATCCAGCCGTTCCTCGGAGATCTTCTCGCCGCAGAAGACACAATCGCCATAGCTGCCATCGGCAATCCGGTCGAGGGCCGCGGCCAGCATGCGCTGTTCGTCCTGCGCCGACAGGCCCAGATCCTCGAGCATCTCGTCATCCTCGCGCTCGGTCGCGCGATCTTCCCAGTCGTGGGTTTCATGCGCGTTCAGCTCGTCCGCGATATGATCGAGACGGCATTCGAGGTCGTTCAGCCGCGCCTCGATCTGCGCCTTGCGCTGGGACAGCGTTTTCATGGCCGCTCCTCCTTGGACCTTTTCCAGAGGATGGCGCATCGGACGGAACCGGCCATGACACAGGTCAATCGCGCCCCGCGCGGCAGCGCGGGAACCGCATGCGCCGATCAGGCCACCGAGCCGATGTCGAGCGGCGGCAGCTCGCCCTCTTCCTCGCCCAGACCGCCAAGGCCCCCCAGTTCGCCCAGACCGCCAAGTTCGCCGGTCTCGTCCATGGGTTGCCCGAAATCGGCCATCGGCAGGGCGCCATCCTCCGCACCCGCGTCGCCAAGCCCGACAAGCCCCATCGCGTCCGAAGTCAGCGGAATGTCGTCGGCGGGGGCCGCGCCGGAAGGGCCAAGCCCCATGGCAGCGGCAGCACCGCTGTCGTCGGCCTGAAGGTCCGGCGCGGCCTCCTCGTTGCCCAGACGCGTCAGGCGCACGGCACAGAACCCGCGATGCTGGCCCAGCCGCCCATGCGCCACGACGCGCCCGCCCGCCCCTTCGAGCGTGAGATTCTCGAGCGCGGCCATCGGCACGGGCAGCACCGTGCCCGCCTTGAAGCCCAGAACCGCCGACAGCGGCAGCGACACGCGATGCAGCGTGGCCCCCAGCGCGACCTGCGTGGTCAGCAGCGTGCGTTCCATCTGATCTTGCCATTCGGCCTGGATCTGCGCGGCATCGCGCGGTGTGGTCTGCTCGCCCTCGGCGGTGACGCGCGGCCCGGCACCGCGGCCGATGGCCGGCAAGGCGATGATGAAATTGCCCTGCCGGTTGGCCGCCGCCCCCAGTTCGAGACGGCAATCGAAGACGCGATAGCCCACATCCTCGAGCAAGAGCCCCAGGGGACGCGGATCATCCAGGAACGAGGCGTAGCGATACCCCCCCATCCAGGTGATATCGGCATGGGCCGCCATGATTTCCTCGACCTTGCCCAGCGTCTCGTCGATGAAATCCGCCGACATCGTGGCATCCGTGCGCGTGGGTTTGCGCGGGGCTGGCTCACCCGACGAGATGCGGCCGGTGGTCTGCATCTCGATCAGCGTGGCCAGCAGGGTCGGCGACAAGGCGATCAGCCCCAGCGATTCGCCCGGCCCCTCAAGCACCGCAAGAAGCGCCTTTTCGGGCAGCGCCTCGGGCAGGTCTGCCAGGCTCATGCGTTTCTCGCGCGCCTCGGCGGCGCGGATGGGCAACCCCATGAGTTCCTGCCCGGCATGGGCCAACGCCTGGCCCAATGTGCGCATCGGCGTGATCGGCGCCCCTTCTCGGACCGGGCGCACGGCGCCCACCTTGCGGCGCAGGATGTTCTTCTCGATTTCCTCGGTCATTCCCTTGCCCGCCCCCCTGACGGAGATGGCTTCCTGCTCGTCTGCAACTGCCCAAGGCATGACAGAACAGGGTTTACAATTCGTTGCCGCATGCGTTGCCGCCTGCGTTGCCGCGCGCCATCTCCCCCGCCGGGACAAGCGCTTGCGCAGGAAACCGAAAAAGGGCGAAATTTCCCCTTGCAGAGCCCCCGCCCCTTGGCTAAACAGCGCCCCACGTTGGGGCGTAGCCAAGTGGTAAGGCACCGGTTTTTGGTACCGCGCACCGTAGGTTCGAATCCTACCGCCCCAGCCATTTCTCCCGCTTGGCAACTATATTGCAGGGTTTACGCCTGTTTTCCGTGGCTTCGCCGGCACGCCCTTCGCGCCGCGCAACCCTGACGAATGCGCAAGCACGATCTTTCGCGTCATTCAATGATATGGCTCATATGCGCCTTTCTTTCTTCGCGGTTCACTCGTCCCACCGACAGCTTGGCAGGAGGGGGCAGCGATGCGGTGGCAAGGCCTGGGCCTTTCGCTTTTCATGGGGGCGCTTTTCATGGGGGCGCTGGCCGGAACGGCCGCGGCCGACACGCATTTCCCGCCGCGCGGGACCATCGAGGTGTCGGTCTATCCGTGCCTTTTCGCCAAGGCCGTCCTGCCCGGATCGTCGGGCGACACCCAGGGCGGCACGGGCATTCCGGGCATCGGGCTGGGGGATCCACCCGCCGGGCCGGGGCTGGGTCCGCCGCCCTTCGGCAGCGCGGCCGATCCCGCGCCGGGGGTCATCAGCTATCCCGATGTCCCCCCGGCGGACGAGGCCGTCTATCGGGATCGCATCGAGAGGGCCATCACCTTCTGGAACATGAACGGCCGGTCGGATGCGCGTCTTTTCGAAATGGATCTGCGCTGGACCGACTGGGCGCCGATCCCGATCACCTGGGACGCCGCGGCCAATCCCCCCTTTCCCAACGATCGCAGCATCGAGGCCAATGCCTGCCTGCAAGCCCATACCGAGGCCGGAGACCTGAAGCGCGGCGGCATCAAGCTGCTGCTGTTTCACCCCTGGCATGACACCTATGGCGCCGGCAACGGCATCGCGGTCTTCGGCACCACCAACAACGGCGCCGAGACGCTGGGCCCCGGCGCCGCCGGCATCAACCTGCAAACCGGCACCGTGGCGCATGAAATCGGGCATACGCTGCTTCTGGGCCATTCCTCGGCCTTCATGGCCAACCCGCCCGCGAATACCTATCCCTATGAATACGGCGACGCCTATGACGTGATGGGCCGCAACCGGGTGGATCTGAGCGCCTATCACAAGGACCGGCTGGGGCTGATGCCCTATCAGCGGGTGCGCACGCTTTATGGCTCGGAAAACATGGTCTACCGGCTGGCCGATCCGACCACCGCGGCCAATGGCCTGCACGCCTTGCGCATTCCCATCGACCCGCATGACACCAGCCGCTATTTGCTGGTCGAATATGCCTCGAAATATCGCAATGTCGCGCGCACCGATATCGAGGCGCCGCGGCTCTACATCTACGAGATCGGCCACCCCGACCAGGTGATCTCGGACTGGAGCAACGATCCCGTCCCGCGCAGCAACATGCGCAGCATGCTGCTGTTCCAGACCCGGACCGGGCTGCGGTCGTTCGTCACTCCGATCCAGTCCTACAACCACGACGGGGTCAGGATCGACCTTGTGATGATCGACGGCGACCAGGCCGTGATCCGCGTGCGCAGCAGCTATGCCCAGCGCTGCGTGGCCGGATATGTGTGGCGCGATGCGCGCGCGCGACACCGACCGGATCTGCGTCACCCCGGCCCGGCGCGCCGAAGTGGCCGAGGAAGACGACCTGGCCGCGGGGCGCACCAACGCCGACGGCAGCTGCAAGGGCGGCTTCTATCCGCGCAACCCGCGCGCCGATGATCGCACCTGCGTGCCGGCTTCGGCCGCGACCAAGGCGCGCAGAGAGGATGCGAGTTCCTGGGAACACCGCCTGTCCTCCGAAGTGCGCGGCCCCAACGCCTGCAAGGACGGCTATACCGCGCGGCTGGCCACCGACAACGATTGGGTCTGTGTCACGCGGGACCGGCGCCGCGCGGTGATGGAGGAGAACCGCCTGGCCGACAGCCGGACCGACCGTTCGGGCGAATTCCCAACGTGTAAACAGGGATTTACGAACCGCCTGGCCACGCTTTTCGACCGCACCTGCGTGCCGCCCGACGCCCGCGACAAGGCCGCGCGCGAAAACCGCGACGCCCGCAGCCACATGCGATTTCCGCCGTCCTGAGCGCCCGCACCGCGGTGGGGTGCCGGCGCCAGGCCCCCATCGCGGTGCACACTCCAGATGCCGTTTTCATGACAAACTGATGCGAAAATAGTCAGACGGTTACCCACGCATAAACCTTCACGCGCCAACATCGTCCAAAGCGAACGAATCACAAGTTTCGGGGACGCGCGATGAAACAAAGAACAATATCCGGCGCACTGGACCTCATCGTCTGGATCGCCATGGCGGCGATCATCGTCGGGGCGCTGACGTTCGGCATATTCGCCGGCTACGGCGTCTACGCCGAGCAGCAAAAGGCCGAATTGCGCCGCCTTGTCGAAGACATCGACGAGGTGGAGGCCGGTTTCGTGGCCGCGCGCGAGGCCGAGAAGAGCTTCATGATCGAGCTGCGCGGCAGCCGGATCGAGGAACATCGCCGCATCGTGGCCGAGGTGGCGCAGACGCTGGACCGGACCGAGGAACAGCTGACCGCGCTGGGGCTCGAGACCGAACATCAGGCCCGCATCGCCGATCTGCGCGAACATCTCACGACCTATCAGGCCGCCTTCATGGAAATGGCCGAGACCCACAACCGGCTGGGCCACACCGATGATGACGGGCTGAAGGCCGAGATGCGCGTCGCCGCACGCGATCTCGAGCAGCGCGTGCGGGCGATCGACGACCCCGAAATGCTGGTGCGCGTGCTGATGATGCGCCGCTACGAAAAGGACTTCCTGGTTCGCGGGGATGATTCGCTTCTGGGCGACATCGACACCCAGGCCGGCGAATTCCTCGATATCCTGGCCGGCCTCGGCATCGACGAAGATACGATGATCGCCATCGAGGATTCGCTGATGGCCTATCAGGGATCGTTCTTCACCATCGTCGGCGAGCGGATGGCCCTGCCCCTTCTGGTCGAGGACATGAACGCCACCGTCGCCGCGACCGAAGCCCCGCTGCGCGAGACCGTCGCCGCCGTCCAGGCCGATGTCGCGCGTATCGAGGCCCGCACCATGCTGGTGCAGGGCCTGCTGATGGCGATCTCGGCCGTGGCCATGCTGTGCAGTGTCGTGGCCTTCGTGATATCGGCCCGGCGCCTCTGCCGCCGGATCGGCGCACCGATGGAAGCCGTGACCCATGCGCTCACCGATCTGGCTGCCGGCAAAGAAAACATCACGGTTCCCGAAAGCGACCTGGGCGAGATCACCGAGATCTGCGCGGCGATCGGCACCTTCCGCGACGGGCTGGCCGAACGCGAACGGCTGAAGGCCGAGAGCGAGGCGCAGCGTCTCGAACAGGAGCGGCTCCAGATCGCGCATGCCGAGGAGCGCAGCGCCGCCGCCGAACGCGAACGCCAGATGCTGAGTGAACGCGCCGAGCAGGAGGCCCGCGCGGCCGCCGAGATCGCCGAGGTCGTGGCCGCCTGCGCGGCGGGGGATTTCTCGCACCGCCTCAGCATCGAGGACAAGACCGGCGTCTTCGTGAAGATCTCCCAGGGGATCAACTGCATCGGCGATGCGGCCGAGACCGGTCTGACCGATGCCATGCAGGTGATGCGCGCCCTGGCCAGGGGCGACCTGACCCAGCGCATGGCCACCGATCATCCCGGCATCTTCCGCCAGATCGCCGATGCGGTGAACGATACGGTCGGCGCGCTCGACCGGATCGTAGGCGAGATCCTCGAGGGCGCCGCCGCGATCGATTCAAGCTCGAGCGAGGTCGCCAGCGCGGCCGCGGACATCTCGCAGCGCTCGGAACGTTCGGCCGCGACGCTCGAGGAAACCGCCGCCGCGCTCGAGGAGCTCTCGGCCTCGGTCAAGGCATCGGCCGGCACCGCAGGCGAGGCCCGCACCCTGGCGTCGGACGCGCAGGAACGCGCCAACAGCAGCCAGGAGATCGGCACCCGAACGGCCGAAGCCATCCAGCGGATCGCCGCCTCCTCGGACAAGATCTCGAAGGCCACCTCCATCATCGAGGATATCGCCTTCCAGACCAACCTCCTGGCGCTCAACGCCGGGGTCGAGGCGGCACGGGCCGGGCCGGCCGGGGCGGGCTTCTCGGTCGTGGCCTCCGAGGTGCGGGCGCTGGCGCAGCGTTCCTCGGAAGCCGCACGCGAGATCAACGGCCTGATCGAGGAAAGCGTGAACGAGGTGCAGCGGGGCGTCGGCCTGGTCGACGCCAATGCCGAAGCGCTGACCTCGGTGCTCGAGGGCATCCGTGCCATCGTGAGCCGGATCTCGCAAATCGCGGACACCAGTTCCGAGCAATCGGTGTCGATCACCGAGCTGACCTCGGCCATGCACAGCCTCGACCGCACGACGCAGGAAAACGTGGCCATCCTCGAGGAGACCACGGCGGCCAGCTCGTCGCTCTTCGATGAAGCGCGGCGCCTCAACGCGGCCGTGGCCCATTTCACCCGCCTCCAGGCGGCAGGTGCACGGGCGATCGCGGCCGAATGAAGAAACGCGCAGGCGGGGCGGCGATGGCCCTGCCTGCGCGGTGTCCTGCCTCAAGTGGGGGGCATGCCCCCGCGGCGCGCGACGCTGTCCCCTGCGCGCAGCAGCGGGGAAAAGACGGCTAGTGGCAGCATGTCATTCCGCATCGCTCTCGCATCTGGGCGAACGCCCCGCGCGCGCGCCCCGAGCAAGGCACCCGGTCCAGCGGTCAGCCCCCTCCTGTCACGTCCGGGACGATCCAGTCACGCCCAGGACGGCGCGCGCTTCTCGAAAAACGCCGCGATCCCCTCGGCCGCCTCCGGGCTTTCCCAGCGTGCGACCAGATCGGCGACGCTTTCCTCGATGGCCGCCGCGTCGATCACCGGGCCCAGCCGCAGCGCCTGGGCCTTGGCCGCCGCCACAGCGCCCGGCGCGCAGGCCAGATAGGGCGCGATCTCGGCTTCGACCGCGGCATCCAGATCCGCGGGCGCGACCACCCGCGCCAGAAGACCCAGATCGCGCGCCTCCTCGGCCTCGAACAGACGCGAGGACATGAAGACCCGCCGCGCCCGCGCCGCCCCCATCCGCGCCACGACATAGGGGCCGATCGTCGCCGGGATCAACCCCAGCCGCGTTTCGGTCAGCCCGAAGCGTGCGCCCGTGACGCCCACGGCCACGTCGCACACCGACATCATGCCGACGCCGCCGCCGAAGGCATTGCCCTGCACGCGTCCGATCACGGGTTTGGGGCAGGCATTGACCGCGCCCAGCATCTGCGCCAGCGCCCGCGCGCCCGCGGCCCGAACCTCGGGCGTGGCGGCGATCTGCTGGCGCATCCAGTCGAGATCGCCCCCCGCGCAGAAACTGCGCCCCTCGGCCGCCAGCACCACGACACGCACGCCCTGATCGGCGCCCAGCCGCGCGATGGCCGCGCTCAGCCCCGCGATCATCTCGGCGTTGAGCGCGTTGTGCTTTTCGGGGCGCGCCAGCGTCAGCCGCGCCACGCCGCGCGCGTCGATCCCGGTCTCGATCATGCCCTCACCTCTCCCTGTTTCAGGCCCGCGGCCATCTCCGCAACCTCGGCCAGACGCGCCTCATCAAGCCCGGTGTCGAAGCCGCGCCCGCGCAGATGCGCCGCCAGCCGCTCGGTGGCAAGGTTGCCGGCCGCGCCCGGCGCATAGGGGCAGCCACCCAGCCCCCCCACGGCCGCATCGAAGACCCGCACCCCGGCCTCGAGCGCCACATCCACATTCTCGAGCGCGCGGCCCGAGGTGTCGTGGAAATGCGCCGCCAGCGCCGCGACCGGCACCGCCTGCCCCACCGCGTCCAGCATCGCCGCGATTGCCTCGGGCCGACCGCGGCCCAGCGTTTCCCCCAGCGCGATCTCGGCGCAGCCCATCTCATGCAGCGCCTGGGCCACGCGCGTGACCTGCCGCGGGGAAACATGGCCCTCGAACGGGCAATCGGTGACCACCGAGACATAGCCACGGACTTGCACTCCGTCTGCATGCGCAGCCGCCATGATCGGGGCAAACCGCTCAAGACTTTCCGAAATCGAACAATTGAGGTTGGCGCGCGAAAACCCTTCGGAGGCCGAGGCAAAGACCGCAATCCAATCGGCGCCGGCCGCGCGCGCGGCCTCGTAGCCCTTGAGATTGGGGGTCAGCGCCATGTAGCCCACGCCCGCCCGCCGGGTGATCCCGGCCATGACCTCGGCCGCATCGCCCATCTGCGGCACCCAGCGCGGGCTGACGAAGCTGGTCACCTCGATCCGCCGGAACCCCACCCCGGACAGCGCATCGACCAGCGCGATCTTCTCGGCGGCGGGGATCAGGCGGGCCTCGTTCTGGAGCCCGTCGCGCGGGCCCATCTCGACGATCTCGACCGGACCGCTCATGCCGGGGCCTCCTCGTCCTCGAGCCGGATCAGCGCCGCGCCCGCCTCGACCTGATCGCCGGCGGCCACCAGCACCTCGGCCACGCGGCCCGCGCGCGCCGCGCCCAGCGTGTGTTCCATCTTCATCGCCTCGAGCAGGGCCAGCCGGTCGCCCGACGCCACCATGTCGCCCGGCGCCACGAAGACCGCGCGCACCAGCCCCGGCATGGGGGCAAGCGTCACCCCTTCGGCCACCCCGCCGCCCGCCGCGCGCGCCAACGGATCCTCAAGCGCGAAGACCTGCGCGCCGTCGCGGAAGATGGTCACGCTGTCACCCAGAACGCGCATCCGCGCCCGCGTGGGCCGGCCGTCGATCCACCAGCCATCGGGGCGCAGGCGGCACTCATGCGCCCCCTGCGCAAGGGTCAGGCGCAGATGATCGGGGGCCAGCACCTCGAGATCGGCGCGCGTCTCGGCGATCGCCACGGGACGGCGCAGCGGCGCCCAGAGCGCAAACCCGCCCAAGGGGCCCGCCCCTTCCCAAAGCCCGGCGGCGGCGATCAGCGCCAGCGCGATATCCATCGGTTCGGGCGCAGGCGGATGCGCCAGCGCATCAAGATCGCGCGCGATCAGCCCGGTGTCCACGTCGCCCGCGGCAAAGCCCGCGTGCCCCGCCAGCGCCGACAGGAACGCGAGGTTGGTCACCGTGCCCGCCACCTGGGTCTGCGCCAGCGCCCGGCGCAGCCGCGCCAGCGCCACCGCCCGCGTGGGCCCGTGCACGATGATCTTGGCGATCATCGGATCATACCAGGGGCTGATCGTGTCGCCGGCCCGCACGCCGGTATCGGCGCGCGCCTCGGGCGGGAAGACCAGATGCCCCAGCTGGCCCGTGGCCGGCAGGAAGCCCGCGGGCACGTCCTCGGCATAAAGGCGCGCCTCGAAGGCGTGGCCCTGAAGCGCGATGGCCTCCTGCGCGCAAGGAAGCCCCTCGCCCGAGGCCACGCGCAGCTGCCATTCCACCAGGTCCACGCCGGTCACGGCCTCGGTCACGGGATGCTCGACCTGAAGCCGGGTGTTCATCTCCATGAACCAGAACCGGTCGGGGCGCAGCCCGGCGCTGGCGTCGACGATGAATTCGATCGTGCCGGCGCCGGAATAGCCGATGGCGCGGGCCGCGCGCACGGCCGCCGCCCCCATCGCGGCGCGCATCTCGGCGGTCATGCCGGGGGCCGGGGCTTCCTCGATCACCTTCTGGTGGCGGCGCTGGAGCGAGCAGTCGCGTTCGAACAGATGCACCGCGTCCTGACCGTCGCCGAAGACCTGCACCTCGATGTGGCGGGGCTTTTCGACGTATTTCTCGATCAGCACGTCGGCATTGCCGAAGGCGTTGCGGGCCTCGGCCTGGGCGGCGCGCAGGCTGTCGGCGAAATCCTCGGCGCGTTCGACCCGGCGCATGCCCTTGCCGCCGCCGCCCGCCACCGCCTTGATCAGCACCGGATAGCCGATCGCGGCAGCCTCGGCGGCCAGGCGCGCGGGGCTCTGGTCGGTGCCGTGATAGCCCGGCACCACCGGCACGCCCGCTTCCTGCATCAGCCGCTTGGCCGCGTCCTTGAGGCCCATCGCGCGGATCGCATCGGCCGAGGGACCGATGAACACCAGCCCCGCCGCGCGCACCGCATCCACGAAATCGGGGTTCTCGGACAAAAAGCCATAGCCCGGATGGATCGCCTCGGCGCCGGTCTCCAGCGCCGCGCGGATGATGACATCGCCGCGCAGATAACTGTCGGCAGGCGCCGGCCCGCCAATCGGCACGGCCACATCGGCGGCGGCGACATGCGCGGCGCCCGCATCGGCATCCGAATAGACCGCGACCGTCGCCACCCCCATGCGGCGGGCGGTGTCGATGATCCGGCAGGCGATCTCGCCGCGGTTGGCGATCAGGATCTTTCTGAACATCTCCGCCCCCTTACATCCGAAAGACGCCAAAGCGCGTGGCGTCGATGGGTGCCGACAGCGCCGCCGAAAGCGACAGCGCCAGCACCTGGCGCGCGCGGCGGGGATCGACGATGCCATCATCCCAGAGCCGCGCCGAGGCATAGAGCGGGTGGCTCTGACGCTCGAACATCTCGATGGTGGGGCGCTTGAAGGCGGCCTCGTCCTCGGCCGACCATTCCCCGCCCTTGCGCTCGATCGCGTCGCGCCGGACGGTGGCCAGAACGCCCGCGGCCTGTTCGCCCCCCATCACCGAGATGCGCGAATTGGGCCAGCTCCACAGGAAACGGGGCGAATAGGCGCGCCCGGACATGCCGTAATTGCCCGCGCCGAAACTGCCGCCCACGATCATCGTGATCTTGGGCACCGCGGTCGTGGCGACGGCGGTCACCATCTTGGCGCCATGCCGGGCGATACCCTCGTTTTCATATTTGCGTCCGACCATGAAGCCGGTGACATTTTGCAAGAAGATCAGTGGGATGGACCGCTGACTGCACAATTCGACGAAATGGGCGCCCTTGACCGCCGCCTCCGAGAACAGCACGCCGTTGTTGGCCACGATCCCCACCGGACAGCCCATCACATGGGCAAATCCGGTCACCAGCGTCTCGCCGAAGCGGGGCTTGAACTCGTCGAAGCGCGAGCCATCCACGACCCGCGCGATCAGCTCGCGGATGTCATAGGGCGTGCGCAGATCGGCCGGCACAACCGATAGGATCTCCTCGGGGTCATAGGCGGGCTCCTCGGGGCTTTGCCAGACCACGGTCTGGGGCTTGCGCCAGTTGAGCGCCCCGACC
The DNA here is from genome assembly GCF_900156695.1 of Phaeovulum vinaykumarii. Taxonomy (GTDB): domain Bacteria; phylum Pseudomonadota; class Alphaproteobacteria; order Rhodobacterales; family Rhodobacteraceae; genus Bieblia_A; species Bieblia_A vinaykumarii. The sequence continues at coordinate 689,497 of NZ_FTOM01000002.1, read as the reverse complement.
GCGCGCCGCGCCAGCGCCAGGGCGTGGGTGTCGTCCTCGGCCAGGTAATCGGCGACGCCCGAAAGGCGGGTGTGCACGTCGCCCCCGCCCAGATCCTCGGCGCTGACCACCTCGCCGGTGGCGGCCTTGACCAGCGGCGGGCCGGCCAGGAAGATCGTGCCCTGGTCGCGCACGATGATCGTCACATCCGACATGGCGGGCACATAGGCGCCGCCCGCGGTGCAGCTGCCCATGACCACGGCAATCTGGGGAATGCCCGCGGCCGACATGCGCGCCTGGTTGTAGAAGATACGCCCGAAATGGTCGCGGTCGGGAAAGACCTCGTCCTGGCTGGGCAGGTTGGCGCCGCCCGAATCCACCAGATAGATGCAGGGCAGACGGCATTCCGCGGCGATTTCCTGCGCGCGCAGATGCTTCTTGACCGTCATCGGGTAATAGCTGCCGCCCTTCACGGTGGCGTCGTTGGCCACCACCATGACCTCGGTGCCGGCGACGCGGCCGATGCCGGCAATCACCCCGGCACAGGGGGCCGCGCCGTCATAAAGACCATGCGCGGCGGTGGCCCCGATCTCGAGGAAGGGCGCGCCGGGATCGAGAAGGCCCGCCACCCGCGCCCGCGGCGCCAGCTTGCCGCGCGCCAGATGGCGCTCGAGCGCGGCCGCACCGCCGCCCGCCGCAGCCAGGGCGGCGGCCTCCTCGACCACGCGCAGGGCCTCGAGATGGGCGGCGCGATTGGCGCGGCCCGCGTCCGAATTGACCAGAACCCCCGAGGTCAGGCGCATGCCCACACCCCCGCGCGCGGCCCCAGGACCGCCTCTCCCCTCCCGCACATCGTCACGCCCCTCCCTGTCGGCTCAACCCGTCGCAGCCCCCCTCCCCAGACGCGCTGCGACGGGAAAGTTCAGTGCTTTTCCATGTATTTGACCGCGCTTTCGAGGAACATCGCCCGCTCGGCGGTATGTTTCATCGTGCAGTTCGCGGCGGCGGTCATGCGATAGGGCGTGCCCCGGCGCATCATCGCCTCGACCCAGCAGCGCGTCTCGCGCCACTTGTTCCAATTGTCCTGTTCATGCGCCAGATCGTCGGCCATCTTCGCGCGCGGCGGCTCGTCGGGATTGCCGGCGAATTTCTCGTCGGCCACCTTCGCCATCTCGACCAGCTTCTCGAAAGCCGCATCCATCCGCGTCTTCCAATATTCGGCCTCGGCCTGCTGGCAGGCGGCGATATCGGTCACCGTGCGGCCCTTGATCTTGCCAAAGCAGGCCCGCGCCGATTCCCCCACGCAGGCGATGTCGGCGCCATACATGGTTTGCTTTTCCATGCATTCGAGCGTCGCATCGGGCGAGAAATCATAGCCCTGGGCCAGAGCCGGCGCCGCGAACAGGGTGGCAACGAGAGCGAGTGTCAGTCTCATGAGTGCACCTATTTGATGATTTTCTGATGCACATTTAGGACATCGCCTTCATGAGTTCACGTCCCACCAGCATGCGCCGGATCTCGGAGGTGCCCGCGCCGATCTCCATCAGCTTGGCGTCGCGGAACAGCCGGCTGACCACGCTGTCGTTCAAAAATCCTGCGCCGCCCATGGCTTGCACGGCCTGATGCGCCTGAACCATCGCCTGTTCCGAAGCATAGAGAACGCAGGCCGCCGCATCCGCCCGCGTCACCGCGCCGCGCTCACAAGCGCGTGCGACGGCATAGGTATAGGCGCGCGCGGAATTCAGCGCGGTATACATGTCGGCGATCTTGGCCTGCATCAACTGGAAGCTGCCGATCGGCTGGCCGAATTGCTGGCGGTCGCGCAGATAGGGCATGATCTCGTCGAGACAGGCGGCCATGATGCCGGTGCCGATGCCCGACAGGACCACACGTTCGTAATCCAGCCCCGACATCAGCACGGCAACGCCCCGCCCCTCGGCGCCCAGCACGTTCTCGGCGGGCACTTCGCAATTGTCGAAGATCAGCTCGCCCGTGTTCGAGCCGCGCATCCCCAGCTTGTCGAAATGCGGCCCCGACGAAAAGCCGGGAAAGCCGCGTTCCACGATGAAGGCGGTGATCCCCTTGGGGCCGGCTTCGGGGTCGGTCTTGGCATAGACGACCAGCGTGTCGGCATCGGGCGCGTTGGTGATCCAGTATTTGTGCCCGTTCAGGATGTAGCGATCGCCCTTCTTCTCGGCGCGCAGCTTCATGCCCACCACATCCGAACCGGCGCCGGATTCGCTCATCGCCAGGGCGCCGATCTTGCGGCCCGCGATCAGGTCGGGCAGATAGCGGCGCTTCTGATCGTCGCTGCCGTTGAGCTTGATCTGGTTGACGCAAAGATTGGAATGCGCGCCATAGGACAGCCCGATCGAGGCCGAGGCGCGGCTGATTTCCTCGGTCGCCACGACATGGGCGGCATAGCCCATTCCCGCGCCGCCGAATTCCTCGGGCACGGTGATCCCCAGAAGACCCAGCTCGCCCATCTCGGGCCACAGTTCGTTGGGAAAGCTGTTGTCGCGGTCGGTCTGCGCGGCCAGCGGCTTGACCCGCTCCTGCGCCCAGCGGTGCACCATGTCGCGCAGCGCCGCGGTATCCTCGTCAAGATCGAACTGCATCGAAGCCGTGAACATCGCGCGCCCTCCTCCCTGGCGGTTGACGTTATTTGAACATGCGTTCATTTAATTCGACAAAACGGCACCCGTCAAGCCCCGCGTGCCGAAACGGCACGTCAGACGGAGGGGGGCGGGTCAGACGGGATTGGGAAGCGGGCGGCCCTCGAGATGGGCGATCAGGTTGTCATGGGCCATCATGCCCATGGCCTCGCGCACCTCGAGCGCGGCCGTGCCCAGATGCGGCAGCAGCGTCACATTGTCGAGCGCGCGCAGGGCTGCGGGAACCTCGGGCTCGCGGGCATAGACATCAAGCCCCGCGCCCCCGATCCGGCGCGCCTCGAGGGCGGCGATCAATGCCGCCTCGTCCAGCACATCCCCGCGGGCGATGTTGATCAGATGCCCATGCGGCGCCATCGCGGCCAGCTCGGCCGCGCCGATCAGCCCGCGCGTGGCCGGACCACCGGGCACGGCGATCACCACGAAATCGGCGCCCATCGCGCTCGGCAGATCGACGCGCACAGCGGGGAAATCCAGCGTCTTTTCCGAGCGGTTGAAATAGGACACCCGCATGCCAAAGCCGAAATGCGCGCGCCGGGCGATGGCCTGCCCGATCCGGCCCATGCCGATCACGCCCAGGTGCTTGCCGGTCACATGCGCGCCCAGCATCTGCGTGGGCTGCCAGCCGGCCCAGGCACCGCGGCGGACCAGACGTTCGCCCTCGGCGGCGCGGCGCGCGCTCATCAGCAGAAGCGTCAACGCGATATCGGCGGTGGCATCGGTCACGGCGCCGGGGGTGTTGGTGACCGCCACGCCGGCCGCACGGGCCGCGGCCACGTCGATATGGTCGGTGCCGACGCCGAAATTGGCCAGAAGCCGCGCCCGGACCGGGCCAACAAAGGCCGCGGCGCGAAAGGCGTCGCCCAGCGTGGGCAGGATCACGTCATATTCGGCCAGCGCAGCGCGCGCCCCATCTGGGGTCAGCGGAGCCTCGGCGTGGCGGAAGGTGGTCTCGAACCGGGCGGCCAGCGCGGTCTCGACCCGAGGGGGCAGCGCGCGGGTGACCAGCAGGCGCATCAGAACATCCGCGCGCCGGGGGCCACGTCCTGATCGGGGCGCAGCAAAACCACCTCGCCCTGCGCATCGGGCACGCCCAGCGTCAGCACCTCGGACATCATCGGGCCGATCTGGCGCGGCGGAAAGTTCACCACCGCCATGACCATGCGCCCGACCAGATCCTCGGGGGTGTAATGCGCGGTGATCTGCGCCGAGGAGCGTTTCTCGCCGATCTCGGGCCCGAAATCGATCCACAGCTTGATCGCGGGCTTGCGCGCCTCGGGGAAGGGTTCGGCGCGGGTCACGCGACCGGCGCGGATGTCAACCTTGAGGAATTCGTCGAAGCTGAGGGTCATGGCGGCCTCTCTGAAGGGGGATCGGGGCGCGCGCGGGCCTAGCCGCGGCCCAGTTCGCGCCCGCGTTCGGCGGCGGCATGGACCGCACGGCGCACAAGCGCGGGAAAGCCCGTGTCAGGGTCCATCAGCACCGCCAGCCCCGCCGCGGTGGTCCCCCCCGGCGAGGTGACATTGACGCGCAGCTGCGCGGGGCTTTCCTGCGCCGTCTCGGCCAGCGCGCCGGCGCCGGCCACGGTGGCCTGCGCCAGTTGCGCGGCCAGATCGGGGGGCAGGCCCTCGGCCTCGGCAGCGGCGGCCAGCGTCTCGATCAGGTGAAAGACATAGGCCGGCCCCGAGCCCGAAACGGCGGTGACCGCATCCATCTGATGCTCGCCCTCAAGACGCACCACCTGCCCCACGGCGCAAAGCAACGCCTCGGCCAGGTCCAGATCGGCGGGTGTGGCCTGCGCGTTGGCACAGATCGCGGTGATGCCCCGGCCGATGGCGGCGGGCGTGTTGGGCATGGCGCGCACCAGCCGCGTGCCTGCGCCCAGCGCCGCCTCGAAGGTGGCGAGCGTCGTTCCCGCCGCGATCGACACGACCAGCGCGCCCCCCATGCCGCGCGCAGCCAGATCGGGCAGCGCCGCGCCCATCATCTGCGGCTTGACCGCCAGCACCACGACCTTCGGCGCGTCGGGCAGACCCGCGTTCAGATGCACGCCCTGCGCACGCAGCCAGTCCGAGGGGTTGGGCTCGATCACCCAGACATCGGCGGGCCGCACGCCGCCCTTGAGCCAGCCCGCCAGCAGTGCCGAGCCCATCTTTCCGCAGCCGACGAGCACCAGCCCGCCTTGCTCCAGAACCGCCAGATCCGTCATGAATTGCCTCTTGCGCAGATGCTCAGGCGCGTCCGTAGGCGTCGCGGATGGCGACGCGCAGCGCCTCTTCGGGGGTTTCCCCGCCCCAGGCACAAAGCTGAAGCGCGGGATAGAACCGTTCGGCCGCGGCCACGCCCGCACCGACCATGCGGTCGATCTGCTCGAACCCGGCCGGCTGGCCACCCGCCAGCACCAGCCCATAGCGCCAGACCATCATCCGCTGTTCGGGCCAATAGGTGAAGGCGCCGGTCCACATCTCGTCATTGACGCGGTTGAGCAGATCCAGGAATTCCGTGCGCCGATCGGCCGGCGGTTCCATCTCGAAGGTCAGGATCACGCGCAAGGTCTCGTCGGCATCCGACCAGGCCAGATTGATCGAATAGCCGCGCCATTGGCCTTCGACCACCAGCGCGATCTGATCGTCGGTGACGCGATCGAAGTCCCAGTCATGCCGCTCGGCCAGGCTCTCGGCCACGTCGATCGGATGACGGTCCTCGTGCAGATAATCTTCGCTGAGCGCCATGCCGCCTCCTGACCTGCCATTTGGCGCAGACCCGTCCACCAGACCTAGCCCCATCCCGCCCACGCGCCGCAGCTTGCGTGGGGGCTTACAAGATATGGTGGGGCGAAAGCGCCCTCAACGCAAGCCGTTTTCGCCCCGCAACCGGGGCTGCGGGGCAGAAAGCTGGGGAAAACCCGGCCCTTGGGCGCAGATCAGCTGCCGCACTCGGGCACGCCCATGCGGATCAGTTCCGCGCCGCGGATGCGGTAGAGATCGTTGATCTCGTAGCGAGCCTCGCGCAGATACCAGTCGCGCAGCGGCGCGGGATAATAGCTGGCGATCACCTGCGACCAGTATTCGAAGGATTCGGGCGGCAGCGGGCGGCCATAGGAGCTGGGCCCGTGGAAGCCGAAGGTCGTGTAGCGGTGAATGCAGGCATTGGGCAGGCCCACGAACATGGTGCAGGTGGACAGGCAGACCTGTCCCTTCACCTCGACCGGCACGCCGCTGGCGGCCAGGTCGTTGATCTGCTTGACGCGGTTGGCGATGACGCCGCCGCGGTCATTGCTGATCACCACGCGCCGCGCCGAGGCGGCATTGGTGGCCACACGGTTGCCGCCGGGCGGCGAGGCGCGGCCGAAGACAAGGTTGGTGCCCACCGCATCCACCGCATAGGGGCTGGCATAATCCCCCGCTTGCGCCTGCGCATCCCCCCCAAGGCCGCCAAGTTCCAACGCGGCGGCCACCGAGACCGCCATGACAAGACGCGACCCCTTCCCCGCGCCAGATATGGCACGGTCACGGCGCGCCCCCGGCACGCCACAATCGTTCAATTTCATGAGAACCCACCCCTGGATTTCTCCGCCGCCTTCTGGCGGCCCCCCGGACGGGCACCCCACCCGTTCCTGCGAAGGATGAAGCCACGCAGCCCCCTAACGAGGGGTTAGCAGCGGCAGGGCATTTCTATCGAATTCGAGTCGAATGCCGGTCGGAGGCGGGCTCAAACACCCCGCAAGTCACTGAAATAATGCCATGAAATATCAGACGCCGTGATGCGCCGCGCCCCCAGGCCGCGTCCGCACATCTCAGGGTTGCGCAGGCGTCTGGATCGTCTCGAGATATTCGGCCAATTGCACCAGACGCAGGGGGGTGGGCGTTTCGATGCCGTCCCCCGAATCGTAAAGCACCGTGCGCCCCTCGAGCAGCGCCCCAAAGGCGGGCATGCCGGGATGCGTTGCCGAGCCGCGGGCATAGCCCCAGATCTTGCTCATCACCTCGGCGCGGGGGAAGGCGCCGCCGCGGCGCGCCGCGATGCGGGTCAGATCGGCCGGACGGGTATCGAGAAGCGCGCCGGCCGCCCCGTCGCCCTGCCCCGAGGCCCCGTGGCACGAGACGCAGAAGCTCTGGAAATCCGCCCGCCCGCTGGGCACCGGCGCCAGCGCGGCACAGCCGGCCAGCCCGGCCGCGACGGCCAGCGGCACGACCGAAAGCACCAGATGCGAAAGCGGGATCGCGCGGGTCATGATCTGTCTTCCCCCAAAGGCGCCGATTGCGCCGCCCCAAGGTGCCACCTGCCGCGCGGGCCGGCAAGGGGAACCCGGAATGCCCGCCCCACCTTAACGCCCCCACCTGCCCCCCGTGCGAACGGCCCGGCCGCGGCCGGTCTCAGGCCAGCCGCCCGGCATCAAGGCGCAGCACCCGGTCCATGCGCCGCGCCAGATCGAGGTTATGCGTGGCGATCAGCGCCGACAGGCCGGTCTCGCGCACCAGCTCCATCAGCACGCCGAAGACCTGATCCGAAGTGGCGGGATCGAGATTGCCGGTCGGCTCGTCGGCCAGCAGAAGCTGCGGGCCATTGGCCAGCGCCCGGCAGAAGGCCACGCGCTGCTGTTCGCCCCCCGACAGCGCGGCGGGGCGATGATTCGCCCGCGCCGCCAGGCCGACACGGTCCAGAAGTGCGGCCGCGCGGGCCTCGGCCTGGGCCGCGGGCACGGCATTGGCCAGCTGCGGCAGGACGATATTCTCGGCGGCGGTGAATTCCGGCAGCAGGTGGTGGAACTGGTAGACAAAGCCCAGGTCCATCCGCCGCGCCGCGGTCCGGCGCCGGTCCGACGCCCCGGTCAGATCCTGCCCGCCCAGCACCACCTGCCCGGCATCGGGCGTGTCGAGAAGCCCCGCGACATGCAGGAGCGTGGACTTGCCCGCACCCGAAGGCGCGACCAGCGCCACGACCTCGCCGCGGGCGATGCGCAGATCCACCCCGCGCAGCACGGTGATCTCGGCCGGGGTGCCGCGGTTGTAGCGTTTCTCGATGCCGCGAAGGCTCAGCACGTCATTCATAGCGCAGGGCCTCCACCGGGTTCATGCGGGCGGCGCGCCGCGCGGGCAGGATCGTGACCAGGAACGACAGCCCCAGCGACAGGCCCACCGCGCGCCCGACATCGGCGGCGCGCAATTCGGCCGGCAATTCGTAGATGCCGCGGATCGACGGATCCCAGACGCCGCCGCCCGCGATCCAGTTCACCAGCGACATGATCTGGTCGATGTAGAGCGCGAAGAGACAGCCCAGGAGCACGCCCACGGCCGTGCCGATGACCCCGGTGAAGGCGCCGCACAGGAAGAAGACGCGCAGGATCGCGCCTTCGGTCAGGCCCATGGTGCGCAAGATGCCGATGTCGCGGCCCTTGTTCTTGACCAGCATGATCAGCCCCGAGGTGATGTTCATGGACGCGATCAGCACCAGGATCGACAAGATCACGAACATCACGTTGTCCTCGACGTCGAGCGCGCGCAGGAAGGCGCCCGAAGCGTCGCGCCAGGTCCACAAAAGCGTGTTGGGCCCGGTCCCGAAGAGCGGGATCGCCCAGTCGTCGACGCGCTCGGGGTCGGCGACATAGATCTCGATCTCGTCGGCGCCGCCCTCGCGGTTGAAGAAGGTCTGCGCCTCGGCGAAGGGCATGTAGACGCGGGTGCGGTCGATGTCCCAGCGCCCGGCGGTGAAGATATAGACCACCTCGTAGGCGTTGACGCGCGGGGTGATGCCGAAGGGGGTGCGCGCGCCGTTGGGGTTGATGAGCTTGACCCGGTCGCCCACGCTCACGCCGAGGTCACGCGCGACGCCCGAGCCGATGGCGACGCCCGCGCCAAAGCGGGCGATGTCGCCCAGGTGGTCCTGCGGATGGGCCACGCGCGGGATGGTGGCCAGATCCTCGGCCGAGATGCCATAGACCTCGGCCACGTTCGAGCGGTCGCCGAAGGTGATCATCGCCTGCCCGCGCACGAGCGGCGCGGCGCGGGTGATGCCGGGCAGCGCGCGGATGGCGGCGACACGTTCGGGGTAGTCGGTGATCAGCCGCGAGGCATGGCCGTTTTCATCCACGGTGCCCGAGACATAGACGCTGATATGGGCGTTCGAGCCCAGGATCGTGTCGACGAATTCGGCGCGGAAGCCTGCGCGCACCGCCAGCGTGGCGATCAGCGCCATCACCCCCAGCGCGATGCCGATCAGCGAGATCCAGGTCATCACGCTGACGCCGCCTTCGGCGCGGCGGGCGCGCAGATAGCGCCAGGCGATCATGAACTCGAAACGCGAGAAGGGGGCGGTGCGGGCCATGGCCTCATGTCCTTGGAGAGGGGTGCGGGCACCCTCGGGGCAAGCGCGGCGAAGGTCAAGCATTCGCCGCCCCGGGGGACCGTCATCGGCAAAAGCGCGCGGGCGTCACGGCGCGGGGTTCGGGTCTTCGGGGGCATCGAGCCCCCGGAAGACCCGGCCCGTCGGGCCCCCTCGATGGGGGCACGACGGGCTCCCCCTGCCCCGAACGCCGCGCATCTCAGCCCAGCGCCGCCCGCGCACGGGCCACCGCCGCGGCCAATGCCGGGCGCACCGGATCGGCCGCCGCGGGCAGCGCCGCGACAACCCGTTCGGCCCAATCCACATAGGCGTGCCTGCGCGCCCGGTCCCAGTGAACGGGCGGGCTTTCCACCAGCGCGCGCAGGTTCGACAGCTTGTCGCAAGCCTTCACCAGCGCCGCATCCGCGGACTTGCCCGGCGCATTGATCTCCTGCAAGCGCTTGCGTTCGGCCTTGGGGCGCGCCTTGTCATCGGTCAGTTCGGCCACGACGGCCGCCACCTCGGGACCGAACCGCGCCGCGATCTCATCCGGCGTCACGCCGCAATCCTCGACCGTGTCGTGCAGCCAGGCCGCCGCGACCGCCACATCGGACCCGCCATGGCCCGCGACATATCCCGCCACCTCCTCGAGATGCACGACATAAGGTTCGCGCGCGGCCCCCTTTCGGGTCTGGCCGGCATGGGCCGCCTCGGCAAAGGCGCGGGCGGCGGTGATGAGATCGGTCATTCAGCCCTCCTTGTCCCGGCCGGGATCGGGTCCGCCACGGGACCGGCACCACCGCCCATCGGACGGCGGCAACCACGTTGCGGCGCCGCGCCCGATGCGGGACGGATCATGATTTTCAGGAAAACAGCGCCCCGGACACAGCCGTCAGACCCTGCACGAACACGATGCCCCGCTTGCACGCCGACGTCAACCGTCCCCGCCCCTTCAGCGCATCGCACCACGGGCACACCGCACCACGGGCCACCGCACGCAAAAGGGCCGCGCCTTGCGGCACGGCCCTTGCATCTTCATCACCCCGGGAGGGGGCGGGCGATCACGCCTCTTCGAGCTTGTCCAGCGCGGCCTGAAGCTCGTCCTTGGTGATGTCCTTGTCGGTCACCTTGGCGATGCCCACGATGTAGTCGATCACCTTGTCCTCGAAGAGCGGCGCGCGGATCTGCTGCTGCACTTCCATGTTGTTCTTCACGAATTCGAAGAACGCCTGCTCCTGACCCGGATACTGGCGCGCCTGCGCCATGACCGCGCGGGTCATCTCGTTGTCGGTGACCTCGATCTTCTGCTTGCGGCCGATCTCGGCCAGCAGCAGGCCCAGACGCACGCGGCGCTCGGCCAGGGTCTTGTGCTCGTCGGTGGGCTCGATCGCATCGTGGTTGTGATCGTGCACCTCGGGGTGCTCCTCGTGCCACAGCTGATGCGCAATCTGCTGGGCCTCGGCCTCGACCAGGGTCGGCGGCAGCTCGAATTGCACCTGCGCGTCGATCTGATCGAGCAGCGCGCGTTTCAGCACCGCACGCGCGGCACCGGCATATTCGGCCTCGAGACGTTCGGCGACCTGGGCCTTGAGCGCCTCCAGATCCTCGGCGCCATAGCGCTTGGCCATCTCGTCGTCGATCTCGGCCGCTTTCGGCGCCTTGATCTCCTTGAGGGTGCAGGTGAATTCGGCGTCCTTGCCGGCCAGATGCTTGGCTCCATAGGATTCGGGGAAGGCCACCTTGACCAGAACCTCATCGCCGACCTTGGCGCCGACCAGCTGTTCTTCGAAGCCCGGAATGAACGAGCCCGAGCCCAGCACCAGCGGGTAATCCTCGCCGGCGCCGCCCTCGAATTCCTCGCCGTCCACGCGGCCCACGAAGTCGATCACGACCTGATCGCCGTCCTTGGCCTTCGAGCCCTTGCGACGGGCCTCGAAGACCTGCGCGCCCTTGGCCAGGTTCTCGAGCGCCTCGGTCACCGAGGCCTCCTCGGCTTTCACCACCAGGCGTTCCAGTTCCACGACCGAGGCGTCGAAATCCGGGATCTCGGGCAGCTTCTCATAGCTGACCGACACGACGACATCGTCGCCTTCCTTCCAGTTCTCGCCGTTCTGCATCTCGACCTTGGGCTGCATCGCCGGACGGTCGCCGGTGCTTTCCAGATGATCGCGCAGCGCGTTGTCGATCGATTCCTGAAGCACATCGCCCATCACGCGCGCGCCGAACTGCTTGCGCAGGAGCGCCATCGGCACCTTGCCCTTGCGGAAGCCCTTCAGCTCGATCTGGGGCGCATATTCGGTCAGCTTGGCGTTCACCAGCTCGTCGAGTTCCGCCGCAGCAAGCGTCAGGGTGTAGCCGCGCTTGAGGCCTTCGTTCAGGGTCTCGGTGACCTGCATGGGTGATCCTCTGTCCTCTGGGTGCCGCCGCGCGGCAGATATGCGAAATCAGCCGCCCTTCTATTGGCCACAAACGCGGCTGGCAAGGTGAAAACGGGGATTTCAGGCCTTCCCGCACCCGTCGCCGCCCCGTCGCCGCGGCCGGTCTCAGGCCTCGGCCAGCCCCATCACATGGGCCGCCAGATCGCGTTCGCACAGGGGTGGCGAGAACAGATAGCCCTGAAGCAGGTCACAGCCCATCGCGCGCAGGATCTCGGCCTGCTTGGGGGTCTCGACGCCCTCGGCCACGGTCTCGATCTCGAAGACCTGGGCCAGTTCGACGATCTTGCGCACCAGCTCGCGGACGCGGAAATTCCCGGCGATGGGGGCGATCAGGCGCCGGTCGATCTTGATCGACGCGGGCGCGATCTCCATCAGCGACAGGATCGAGGCATGCCCGGCGCCGAAATCGTCGATCTCGATGCCGATGCCGGCCGCCCGGATCGCGGCGAGATGCTGCCAGAAGACCTCGCTTTCGCGCTCGACCAGGATCGTCTCGAGCAATTCGAAGGTGACCCGCGTCGGCCCCTTTGCCACACGTTCGACCGCGGTGACCACGCCGGGGTCGTGCAGCCGGCCGGAACAGACGTTGAAGCTGATCTTGGGGACATGCACGCCCTGCGCGCGCCAACGCTCCACCGCATCCAGGGATCGGTCCATCACGATGCGGTCGATATCGGCGACCACCCGCATCTGCTCGGCCAGCCGCATGAAGGCATCGGGGCGCAACAGGCCCAGGACCGGGTGGCGCCAGCGCACCACGGCCTCGACCCCGACCAGCCGGCCGCTTTGCGCATCGACCTGCGGCTGGAAGAAGGGCACCAGCTGATCGCCCTCGGTCAACGCCTGCTGCAATTCCCCGGCCAGACGGCGCAACGACCGGATATCCGAGCCCAGCGTGTCGGAATGCACCTCGATCCGGTTCCGCCCGGCCTCCTTGGCGCGGTAGAGCGCGGCATCGGCGAAAACCTGCACCTCGCGGCCGGGGTCGTCGGTGTCGGCCACATGGGCGATGCCGAAGCTGGCGCTCAGCCGCACGGGCCGGCCGTCGTAGAGGAAGGGCAGCGCCAGCCCCTCGCGGATGCGCGCGACGGTCGCGCAGGCCTCCTCGCGCGGCGAATCGACCCCCAGCATCACCGAGAATTCATCCCCTCCGATGCGCGCGGCGAAATCATCGGCGCACAGGCTCTCGCGCAGGACGTCGGCGACCCGCATCAGCACCCGGTCGCCCGCCTCATGCCCCCAGGTGTCGTTGACCTGCTTGAAATGATCCAGGTCGATGCGGATCAGCGCCGCGCCGCATTTGGCCCCCAGCGCGGCGCATTCCTCGAGCCGTTCGCGCAATGCGCGGTCGTAATAGCGCCGGTTGGGCAGGCCGGTCAGCCCGTCGTGAAGCGCAAGCCATTCGTTTTCGGCGCGCATCGCCTCCGAAACCTGATGGGCGTGGCGCAATTCGGCCTCGCGGCGCATGTCGCCTGTGACATCCGAAACCGCCCCGGTCCAGATGATCGCGCCATCTGGGGCGGGCCGCGGGATCGCCGAGCCCGACAGCCAGATCGTGCCGAGTTGCGGGTTCATCAGCCGGAAGCGGATGGTCCAGGGCTTCATCTTGCGCGCGCTTTCGGCGCGGCCGGCGGCATAGGCGGCGCGATCCTCGGGCGCGACCATGTCGACAAGGCCGCGCGGCAGCCCGCAGATGGCGTCACGGTCCAGCCCGACCAGCTTGCAGAAATGGTCGTTCATGTAGGTGAATTCGATGCGCCCGTCGGCATGCTGGCGCGCCTCGAGCAGGCCCACCGGCGCCACGGTCGAGATCATGCTCAGCTGATCATGGGCGCGGCGCACCTCCTCGGCGGCCTCCTGCGCGCGCTGTTCGATGCGCAGCCGGTCGGTGATGTCGAGCGCCTCGCCGAACCAGATCACGGCGCCGTCGGGCTCGATCTGGGGCGAGGCCCAGACATTGACCCAGCGCAGCCCGGTCTGCGGGTGGTTCACCCGATGGCGGAATTCCACCTGCGCACCGGCCCGGCGGGCGCGCGCGAGGCGCGTGCGGATCATCCGCGCATCCTCGGGCGGGACATGGGTCAGGAAGGCCTGGCCGTCGGCCGCAATGGTCTTGGCGGGCACCCCCAGCATCTCGGGCAACTTGCTGTTGAAAAACGAGAACCCGCTCGCCCCACTGCGTTCGACCCGGTATTCGAACAGCCCCCCCGGCACGTTGCGCGTGACCTTGTCCAGACGCTCATGCGCGGTCTGCGCGGCCCGCGCCATCTCGGCCAGACCGCGCTCGTTTTCCTTCAGGTCGTCGATGTTGATATGCGCGCCGGTCAGAATGAAGGGCAGGTTGCGGTCCGACCGATCGATCCTGCGCCCCACGGTGCGGTACCAGTGATATCGGCCGTCCCCGTGGCGCAGGCGCAATTCGTGATGCAGCGCGCTGATCGCGCCCACGGCCAGCGCGCGCAGGGCGGTGGTGGTAGCGGCAAGATCGTCGGGGTGGACAAGACGGCGCCAGCCGGAGATCGAGCTGTCGAATTCCTCGGGCGCATAGCCCATCAGGCGGCAGGTTTCCTCGGGCGTCCAGCCCGCCTCGGTTGCCGGACAGATGTTCCAATGCGCCACCCGCCCCGAGATGGCCGAGGTGCGCAACATCTCCTCGCGCTCCTCGGCGCGCAGCCGCGCGGTCTCGGCCTCGGCCAGCGCATCGGCCACGCGTTGCTCGGCGGCCTTGCGGGCCTCGATGTCGATCAGGCTGCCGCAGATGATCGGTGACAGCCCGCTGCCCGCGCCGTGATACTTGCGCCCCGAGGCATGGAACCAGCGCCAGTTGCCGTCGCGGCACAGCAGGCGGTAATCCATGTCGAACTGATCCGACACCCCGCGCACCAGCCGTTCCATCGCCCCGATCGAGGCGTCGCGGTCCTCGGGGTGGATGCGGGCGCGTATCCAGACCGAATCCAGATCCACCTCGTCGGGGGCAAAGCCCAGCATCCGGAAATAGGTGTCGGTGGCCCACAGGCGGCGGGTCGAGATATCCATGAACCACTGGCCGAAATCGGCCGTCTCGGCGGCGGCGCGGAAGATGTCGTCCCCCCCGCCGCCAAGAGCCCCCTCCGCGCGGTCGGCGGGCGCGCGCTCCCCGGCGGGGGCGCTTTCGGTGGCCAGCCCCAGAACCGCCTGGGCGCCGCCGCTCGCGCGGATCGGGCTCAGCGCCAGATCGAACATCCGCAGCGCCCCCGCCGCGGTGCGAAAGCGCCCGCGGAAGCGCCCGGCAAGCCGCCCACCTTCGCGCAGGGCACCGGCCAGGCGCAGCGCATCTTCGGGCACCATCGGCGCGTGCAGCCCGGCACCGCGCAGACCCAGCGCCGCCAGCGCCGCGGCATTGGCGCCCAGCGTCCGCCCCTCGAGCGAGAACAGCCAGGCCGGGCTGCCCAGCCCGGCGAGAAGGGTCTGCAAATCGCGCGGGAGCGTGCTCATCCCCGCCCCCCCGGCGAAACCGCCGATATGCCGGCAGCACCTGCCGCGCCCTTGGCGAAACCACACCTCGACGGCGCATTCGCGGGTCCGAAGGAAGCCCATCGGCGCAACCGCAACTCCTGACCATGAAACAGACGCAACTTCGCGTCAGGTAACCATAGGGTTTGGGGAAAACGGCGTAAATAGCCGCGGCGCCATCGCGGCCGGCGACGTAGCGAAGTCAACACGCGCAGCCAGGGGCCAAAGCCCGGGAGAAGAATGCATGCGAAGGCTTCCGGACGGGCCCCCAGGGCCGGAAGGGGGCGCGCAAGGCTGGTGGGGGCGGTGGGACTCGAACCCACAATCCCGAAGGAGACGGCACCTAAAGCCGCTGCGTCTGCCAGTTCCGCCACGCCCCCGATGCCCGCGCCTTTAGCACCTTGGCCCCGGGCAATCCAGCGCCGAGACGCGCGCGTCGCGGGCCATCGGCACGGCGGCCACAGGTCGCGCGGGGCGGCACTGCGTGACGAAATTTCCGCTCGCCCGGAGCCGACTTCTGCCCTAATCTTTCGGTAACAATAAAAGAGCAGACATAACTTCACAGGCGGTTCAGCATGAACGTGTGGATGACGAATGCGGGCGCTCCGGCGCCCCATGATGCCCCCGTTTCCCATCGGGCGGCACGCGGGGCGGTGGCGTCTTTGCCCGGAGGGCTGGCGCAGGGGACATTGATCCTGACCCTGGACGGCGCGCTTCCGGTCGAACATCTGGTGCCGTGCGACCGGGTGATCACCCGTGCCGGCATGCGCCGCGTCGTGGCGGTCGAGGCCCTGTCGACGCGCACCGCCAGCCGGCGCCAGGTCCGCGTGGCGCCGGGCGCGCTGGGGCACAACCGCCCCGACCGCGCGCTGATCCTGGCCGCCGACACCCCGGTCTTCGTGCGCGACTGGCGCGCCCAGGCGCTGTGCGGCGCGGCGCAGGGCTGCGTTCCCGCCGAACGGCTGATCGACGGCGAATTCGTCACAGAATGCGACGCGCCGACCCGTCTGTTCCGGCTGATCTTCGACAGCGATCAGGTGATCTATGCCGACGGGGTCGAGATCGGCTGCCTGATCGAGACGGCCGACACGCTGGCCGCCTGAGCCCGCAAGCCGGCGCGCCCGGCTCTAGATCCCCAGCGCGCGGAACACCCCCGGCAGCGCCTCGGGCAGATCCTCGGCGATCAGACCGGGGCCGAGGCTGCGCCCGGCCTCGGCATGCAGCCAGACGCCCGCGCAGGCCGCGTCAACGGGCGCGAAGCCGCGCGCCAGAAGCCCTGCGATCATCCCCGCCAGCACATCGCCCGCCCCGGCCGTGGCCAACCAGGGGGAAGCCTGCGCGCCGGTGGCGTCGTTCACCGCCAGATCACCGTCGGGGGTGGCCACGATCGTCTGCGCCCCCTTCAGAAGCACCACCGCCCCGCTGCGCGCCGCGGCCGCGGCCACCGCATCGGCGCGTCCGGCGATAGCGTCGCCGCCTGCACGGATCGCCGCGGCCAGATCGGGGAAAAGCCGGGCGAATTCGCCCATATGCGGGGTCAGCACGCAATCGGGGCGCAGCTGGCCGAAAAGCAGCTCGGTGTCCTCTTCAAAGGCGCTCAGCGCATCGGCATCGAGCACCACCGGCCGCTTGGCCCAGAGCGCGGCCGGCACCATCTCGCGCGCCCGCGGCAGCCCGAGGCCCGGCCCCAGCGCCACCGCGCTGATGCGCGGATCGGCCAGCATGCCGCGCAGGGAATAGCCATCGGGCACAGGTGCCAGCATCACCGCATCCAGCCGCGCGGCATTCTCGGCCACCGCGACCGGCGGCACCGCCAGAGTCACCAGCCCCGCCCCGATCCGCAGCGCCGCGCGCGCCGCCAGACGCCCCGCGCCCCCGCGGCCGGGCCCGCCCCCCAGCACAAGGGCATGGCCGTGGTCGAACTTGTGCGCGTCAACGCGCTTGCTCAGCGCCGCGCGCACAGGCTCGGTCAGGGCGATTGGTCGGATCATCGGTTCCTCGGACGGTCTGGGACTGCCCTGCATGATGCGCGGGCCAGGTGTCGAAAGGGTGAACGCGCGCGTTCACAGGCCGATCGGGCGGACCACCAGCCGGCCGCAATGGGCCGGGCCTTCGGCCGTCAGATGCCCGATCTTGGGGGCGTGGAAGGTCACGGTCAGATCGGCGGTGAAGGGCGCCCAGTCCGTGGGCAGATCGGGCGCGCGCAGAACCCGGCCGGTGTCGGCGCACAGCCCCGAGGGGATATCGACCGCCACCACCCGGCAGCCCGCCACCTGCCCGCGCGGCGCCCCCTGCGGCAGGCGGAATTCGGTGTCCCGGCTCAGCCGCGCCGCGGCCAGCCCCGCACGCAGGGGCCGCGTCAGCCCGATCCCGAAAAGCGCGTCGACCAGCAAGCTGTCCTCGCGCCAGAGCGCGGGATCGAGCGCAAAGGCCCCCGCCGCCCCCGCGTCCAGATAGGGCCGCACCGGGCCGCGCGCCGCCCACAAGTCATGGTTGCGCCGGGCATCGGGCGGCAAACGCGCGGGATCGCCCAGAAGGAACACCTCGACCCGCCAGCCCAGATCGTGAAGCAACCGCGCCACCACGAAACCGTCGCCGCCGTTGTTGCCCGGCCCGCACAGGACCGCGGCACGGCGCGGTTCGGCGGCCGGATCGCGCGCCAGATCAGGCCCCAATTCAGGCCATACCTCGAAGATCGCCGCGACCACCTCGGCCCCGGCGCGCTCCATCAGCGCAAGGCCCGTCACCGCACCGCCTGCGATTGCAGCGGCCTCACGCGCGCGCATCCCGGCGGCTGACAGGATTTCGACCATTTCCGCGTCACCTTGTTTACAAATCGCCCCTTCGATGCGCTATATGCGCAAAATTTGGGCGCGAATTTCGGAATCCAATCCCCCGCCACGGCCGCGCCAGACTAGCCGATTGCGGGGGGCGCGTGAAAGTGGTCTGAACGGCCCGACACGCGACACGACAAGGGGGAGTCGGCCGATGAAGAAGGTCGAGGCGATCATCAAGCCGTTCAAGCTGGACGAGGTGAAGGAAGCCCTCCAGGAGGCCGGCATCCAGGGTCTCAGCGTGATCGAGGTCAAGGGCTTCGGCCGCCAGAAGGGCCACACCGAGCTTTACCGCGGGGCCGAATATGTGGTCGATTTCCTGCCCAAGGTGAAGATCGAGATGGTCCTCCCCGACGACATGGTCGAGACCGCGATCGAGGCCATCACCTCGGCGGCGCGCACCGAGAAGATCGGCGACGGCAAGATCTTCGTGTCCCCCATCGAACAGGCGATCCGCATCCGCACCGGCGAAACCGGCGACGAAGCCGTCTGAGCCATCATTCTCTGGGCGCCGGCGCGCCCACTGCCAAGCACCAACGAAAGGGTGGAATTCCATGAGCGACATCAAGAATGCTCTCCAGATGATGAAGGACGAGGAGGTCGAATACGTCGACATCCGCTTCACCGACCCGCGCGGCAAGCTCCAGCACGTGACCGTGGTCGCCGATCTCGTGGACGAGGATTTCTTCGAAGAAGGCTTCATGTTCGACGGCTCGTCGATCGCGGGCTGGAAGTCGATCGACCAGTCGGACATGAAACTGATCCCCGATGCCGCGTCGGTCTACATCGACCCCTTCTACGCCGAGAAGACGCTGTGCGTGCACTGCAACGTCGTCGAGCCCGACACCGGCGAGCCCTATTCGCGCGACCCGCGTTCGACCGCCGTCAAGGCCGAGGCCTACCTGAAGTCCTCGGGCATCGGTGACACGGCCTATTTCGGCCCGGAAGCCGAATTCTTCATCTTCGATGACGTGCGCTATGCGGTCACCCCCGGCAAGGTCGCCTACGAGATCGACGCGACCGCCGCGGCCTGGAACACCGACGCCGAATTCGAGATGGGCAACCTGGCCCACCGCGCCGGCCACAAGGGCGGCTACTTCCCGGTGAACCCGGTCGACGAAGCGCAGGATCTGCGCTCCGAGATGCTCTCGACCATGAAGCGCATGGGCATGAAGGTCGACAAGCACCACCACGAGGTGGCGACCTGTCAGCACGAGCTGGGCATGATCTTCGGCACGCTGACCGCGCAGGCCGACAACATCCAGAAATACAAGTATGTCATCCACAACGTCGCCCATGCCTATGGCAAGTCGGTGACCTTCATGCCGAAACCCATGGCGGGTGACAACGGCTCGGGCATGCACGTCAACATGTCGATCTGGAAAGACGGCAAGCCGCTGTTCGCCGGCGACAAATATGCCGATCTCTCGCAAGAGGCGCTCTACTTCATCGGCGGCATCCTCAAGCACGCCAAGGCACTGAACGCCCTGACCAACCCGGCGACCAACTCCTACAAGCGCCTGATCCCGGGCTTCGAAGCCCCGGTGCTGCGCGCCTATTCGGCCCGCAACCGCTCGGGCTGCGTGCGTATCCCGTGGGCGGAATCGCCCAAGGCCAAACGTGTGGAAGCCCGCTTCCCCGACCCGTCGGCCAACCCCTATCTGGCGTTCTCGGCGCTCTTGATGGCCGGCCTCGACGGCATCAAGAACAAGATCGACCCGGGCCCGGCTTCGGACAAGGATCTCTACGATCTGCCGCCGGAAGAACTGGCCGAAATCCCGACCGTCTGCGGCTCGCTGCGCGAGGCGCTGGAAGAACTGGCCAAGGACCACGACTTCCTGCTGGCCGGCGACGTGTTCACCAAGGACCAGCTCGAGGGCTACATGGCGCTCAAATGGGAAGAGGTCTACGCCTACGAGCACACGCCGCACCCGGTCGAATACCAGCTCTATTATTCCTGCTGATCGCGGCAGGCCCCCTGCGGGCCGCAAGGGTCCGCAGGGGGAAAGAAATCTTCAAGGGCGCCCCTCGCGGGCGCCCTTGTCATTTCAGGATCAGCGCGCGTGTCCCGCGCGCGCGCCCCGACGCCCTTGCCCACAAACGAAAACGGCCGCCCCTTCCGGGACGGCCGTCACAATCGGGAAAGAACCCTGCGCTCAGAGCGTCGGGTAGATCGGGAACCGCGCACAGAGCGCGGCGACCTTGGCCTTCACGGCCTCCTCGACGGCGCCGTTGCCCTCCTCGCCATTGGCGGCCAGACCATCGACCACCTCGACGATCAGCCGCGCGATCTCGCGGAACTCGGCCTCGCCGAAGCCGCGGGTCGTGCCCGCCGGCGTGCCCAGACGCACCCCCGAGGTCACCATCGGCTTTTCCGGATCGAAGGGAATGCCGTTCTTGTTGCAGGTGATATGGGCCCGGCCCAGCGCCTTCTCGGTGGCGTTGCCCTTCACGCCCTTGGGACGCAGGTCGACCAGCATCACATGGGTGTCGGTGCCGCCCGTCACGATGTCCAGACCGCCCTTCATCAGCTCATCCGCCAGCGCCTTGGCGTTGACCACCACCTGCGCGGCGTAATCGCGGAACTCGGGGCGCAGCGCCTCGCCGAAGGCCACGGCCTTGGCCGCGATCACATGCATCAGCGGACCGCCCTGAATGCCGGGGAAGATGGCCGAATTGACCTTCTTGGCAATGTCGGGGTTGTTGGTCAGGATCATGCCGCCGCGCGGGCCGCGCAGGGTCTTGTGGGTGGTGGTGGTGGCCACATCGGCATGCGGGAAGGGCGAGGGATGCGCGCCCCCCGCCACCAGACCGGCGAAATGGGCCATGTCCACCATCAGCCAGGCGCCCACCTTGTCGGCGATGGCGCGGAAGGCGGCAAAGTCGATCTGACGCGGGATGGCCGAGCCGCCGGCGATGATCAGCGCGGGCTTGTGCTCGAGCGCCAGCCGCTCGACCTCGGCATAATCGATCAGGCAATCCTCGGCCCGCACGCCATATTGCACGGCGTTGAACCACTTGCCCGACTGGTTGACGCTGGCGCCGTGGGTCAGGTGCCCGCCCGAGGCCAGGTTCATGCCCAGGATCGTGTCGCCGGGCTTGAGCAGCGCGTTGAACACGCCCTGGTTGGCCTGGCTGCCCGAATTGGGCTGCACATTGGCGAATTCACAGCCGAACAGCTCGGTGGCGCGGGCGATGGCCAGGTTCTCGGCCACGTCGACGCATTGGCAGCCGCCGTAATAGCGCTTGCCCGGATAGCCTTCGGCGTATTTGTTGGTCATCACCGAGCCCTGGGCTTCCATCACCGCATGGCTGACGATGTTTTCCGAGGCGATCAGCTCGATCTCGTCGCGCTGACGGCCCAGTTCGGCACGGATCGAGGCGAACAGCTCGGGGTCGCGGCTCTCAAGGCTTTCGGTGAAAAATCCGGTATCGCGCGGCGCGGTCATGGGCGTCTCCTGCGGCATGTCTGGGGCGGAAAAATCTGCCCCCCTTTATCGCATCCCTCGCGCGCCGGAAAGCGACCTTTGCGACCTGCGATCAAAATGCAGCGACCTTTCCAAGGCGCGGCGAGCCCCTTGAACCGCTTGTGTTTCCCGCCCGCTTTGGCAAAGCTGGCCGGGCGCGCCGCAACGGCCCGGACGGCAAGAGCAAGACCCATGACCCAGATCCACTTCTGCGCCTCGAACGCCCCCGCGGCCCAGGGCGCGCTGGCGCGTCTGACCGCCCGCTACGGCCAGTTCGACCGCGCCGATGCCGATGTCATCGTGGCACTGGGGGGCGACGGCTTCATGCTGGGCACGCTGCACGAACAGACCGGACTGCCGGTCTATGGCATGAATTGCGGCACCGTCGGCTTCCTGATGAACGATTATGCCGAAGACCGCCTGCCCGAACGTCTGGCCGCCGCCGAAGAGGCCGTGCTGAACCCGCTGGCCATGCGCGCCGGCAGCGCCGACGGGCGCGAACATGACGCGCTGGCCATCAACGAGGTGTCGCTCCTGCGCGCGGGGCCCCAGGCGGCCAAGCTGCGCATCACCGTCAACGGCCGCGTGCGCATGGAAGAGCTGATGTGCGACGGCGCACTTCTGTCCACGCCGGCCGGGTCCACCGCCTACAACTACTCGGCGCATGGGCCGATCCTGCCCATCGGCTCGGGCGTGCTGGCGCTGACCGCCATCGCCCCCTTCCGCCCGCGGCGCTGGCGCGGCGCCATCCTGCCCAAATCGGCCGTGGTGCGCTTCGACGTGCTCGAGGCCGAGAAGCGTCCGGTCATGGCCGACGCCGACAGCCGCGGCGTCGAGTCGGTGCTCTGGGTCGAGATCCGATCGGATTCGGAGGTGGCGCATCGCATCCTGTTCGACCCCGGCCATGGGCTCGAGGAACGGCTGATGCGCGAACAATTCGTCTGACGCCGCCCCCCCGCGCAGCCCCCTCGCGCAGTCCCGCTGCTCTGCCCCGGCAGGCGCTAGCCGCGGCCCTTTTTCCAGGCGTCGCGCTTGCGATAGAGCGTCGAGGGCGCGACATCGAGTTCGCGCGCCGCGCGCGGCACCGACCCGCCATGACGCGCCAGCGCATCCTCGATCGCCAGCCGCTCGATCTCGGCCAGCGTGCGCCCGACCCAGACCCGCGGCAGCGCCGTGGCGCGCGCGTCGTCGGGAAGGAACGGCTCGGGGCCCGGCGCGGCGAAATCGGGCGGGGCCGGCATGGCGCCCGCCCCCCCGCCACATTGGCCCCGGATCAGCTCGGGCGGCAGCATCTCGGCGCTCACCACCGGGCCGTCATGCATCACCACGACGCTGCGCAGCACATTGAGAAGCTGGCGCACATTGCCCGGCCAGTCGCAGCCCAGAAGCACCGCCGCCGCCTCGGGCGAAAAGGCCCGCAGCGCGCGCCCTTCCTCGCGGGCAAAGCGCGCCAGCGCCGTTTCGGCAATGCGCAGCACATCGTCGCCGCGCACCCGCAAGGGCGGCAGATGGATCGGCACGACATGAAGCCGGTAATAGAGATCCTCGCGCAGCCAGCCCCGGCGCACGGCCTCGCGCGGGTCGCGGTTGGTGGCGCAGATGATGCGCAGGTTGACCTTGCGCGGCCGCGCCGCCCCCAGCGGCTGGACCTGCAAGGTTTGCAGGAAACGCAACAGCTTGCCCTGAAGCGCCGGGGCCATCTCGCAGACCTCGTCCAGAAACAGCGTGCCGCCGTCGGCCGCGATCGCCGCGCCAGCCTTGTCGGACATGGCGCCGGGGAAGGCGCCGCGCAGATGGCCGAAGACCTCGGATTCCATGCGCTCGGCGGGAATGGCGGCGCAGTTGAGCGGCACGAAGGGCCCGTCGGCGCGCGGCGACAGGTCGTGGATGGCCTGCGCGCAGAGTTCCTTGCCGGTGCCGCTTTCGCCGGTCACGAAAACGCTGGCCATCGAGCGCGCCACCGACCGGATACGGGCATAGACCTCCTGCATGGGGGGGCTTGCGCCGATGAAGGCGCCGGGCGGCAGGCCGCCGCGGGCCCCGGCGGGAAAGGTGCGCCCCCCCCCGGACCCGCAGGCCGTCTCGACCGCTGTCAGAAGGCGGGTCTCGTCGACCGGCTTGACCAGGAAATCATGCGCGCCCGCCCGCACCGCCTCGACCGCGCGCGCGACCGAGCCATTGGCGGTGATCACGATCACCCGCACCTCGGGCGCCAGCGCCAGCATCTCGGCCATCAGGTCAAAGCCGTTGCCGTCGGGCAGCATCAGGTCCAGCACGACCACCGCCGGGCGTTCGCGGCGAAAGATCGCCATGGCCTCGGCGGCCGAGCCCGCGCTCAGGATGGCCTTGGCCTGCCCGCGCAGCATGGTTTCATAGATCAGCCGCAGCGTGGGCGTGTCCTCGACCAGCAGGATCGCCGCCATTCCGGCGCGCATGGCGCCCCCCGCGCCGCCCCCCGAACCGCTGCCGCCCCCCCCGCTGCCGCCACCGGACAGCATCCCGCGCGGGGCCTGCGGCAGGCTCATGCGCCGAACCGTGCCGCCAGCTCGCGCCGGGCGAACTGGATCAGCCGGTCGATGCGGGTCAGCGTCTCGGCTCCCAGCGACTGGATCGCCACGGCATCCTCGCGCCGGACGGCGGCGTTCAGATCTTCGGCCAGGCGGGTCAGCGGCGCCGCCCCCACGGCCCCGGCCACGGCCAGCAGGACATGCGCCTGCGCGCGCAGGGCGTCGGTGTCGCCTTGCGAAAGCGCCGCGACCAGCTGGCGCTCGACCCGCAACAGATCCGCGATCAGCCGCTGGATCAGGTCGCGCGCCTGGTCGGGCCCGGCAAGCGCAAGCAATTCCGCAAACCGCGCGGGATCAAGCGGGTCGGCGGTGGGGTCGGCGCAATGGCTTGGCGATACCGGCGGCAGGCAGGCCCCCTGGGGCTGGCCGCGCAAGGCGCAGGCCGCCGAGATCGCATTGGCAAAGGTCTCGATCCCGGCCAGCGGCTTGGCCAGGATGGCATCGGCCCCGGCGGCATGGATCGCCTCGCGGTTGGAGCGCAGGACATAGGCCGTGACGGCCACCACCGGCAGCTCGGGCTGGCCGCCATGCCCGGCCCGAAGCGCCGCGATCACGTCAAGCCCCGAGCGCCGCGGCATCTCGATGTCGATCAGCGCCAGATCGAAGGGCTCCTGCGCCAGCGCCGCCAGCGCGGCCTCGCCATCGGCGGCAAGAACCGCCGTCGCGCCCAGCCGCGTCAACATGTGGCCCAGGATCGCCTGGTTGGTGGCCCCGTCCTCGGCCACCAACACGCGCGCGCCGCGAAAACACGGCAGCGGGCCGGCGCTGTCGCCCACCACGCCCCAGTCGCGCACCGGCAGGCGCAAGGTGACCTCGGCGCCGCCCTCGGTCAGGTTGCGCACCCCGATCTGGGCGCCCAGACGGCCGCTCATCTTCTTGCAGATATGCATGCCCAGCCCGAAACCCGGCTTGGCCGCATCAAGCGGGCGCCCGGCGAATTCGAACAGCCGCCCCAGCGCCGCATCCGAGAACCCCGGCCCCTGATCGCGGATCGAGAATTCCAGCCAGCCCTCGGGATCGAGCAGCACCGCCAGCCGCACCTCGCCGGCGTCGGTGTATTTGATCGCATTGGCGATCATGTTCGACAGCGCCCGGTCCAGCGCCAGCCGGTCAAGCGTCAGCACCTCGGGCAGGTCGGGTGCCGCGGCGACGTGAAAGCGCAGGCCCCGTTCGCGCGCCCGCCCGGTCCAGCGCATCTCGAGATCGTGCAGGAAATCGCCCACGCGCAGATCGGCCGGCCCGGCTGCCGCCGCATCGCCCGGCATCACGGCCAGACCTTCCTCGAGCAGACGCGCCAGCACCTCGCCGGCGGCACGCACCCGTTCGATCTGGATCCGCGTGCCCTCGTCCAGCGCCGCCCTGTCGATCAGACGCAACCCGCCGATGATGTCGGAGACAGCCGCGCGCAGATCGTGCCCCAGAAGGGACATCCGCGCCGCATCTTCAGCGGCACCGGGCGATGCCGGCGCCAACGGTCCTGTCCCGAACGTCTCGTTCTTCATCGAAGATCCTCGCGGGGCCACATGGTCCTTGTCCGCGGCCGTTTTGGCAAGGCGAAGACCCGTGAACGCCCGAACGCGACCGAAATCATAACACAAGCTTGCGGTCTTTGGGCCGGAGAAGCCCCGCCACAAGCCAAAGGCGCCGCGCCCCGTCTGCCGCGCAACCCCTTGATGCACAATCATTCCAGAACAAACGAAGCCGGGATGCGCCCTCAAGTCGCACCCCGGCCACATTTTCAGGCGGTTCCGCAGATCAGGCGGCGGGCAGGCCCAGCCCCTTCAGCGCGCCGGCGATCTCGTCGAGAATCGCCGGATCGTCGATCGTGGCGGGCATCTTGAAATCCTCGCCGTCGGCGATCTTGACCATGGTCCCGCGCAGGATCTTGCCCGAGCGCGTCTTGGGCAGACGATCGACGACACAGGCCAGCTTGAAGGCCGCGACCGGGCCGATCTGCTCGCGCACGAGGCCGACGCATTCCTTGATGATCTCGGGTGCGGGCTTCGTGGCCCCCTTGTTGAGACACAGGAAGCCCAGCGGCGCCTGCCCCTTGAGCTTGTCCGACACGCCGATCACCGCGCATTCGGCCACGTCGGGATGCGAGGCCAGCACCTCTTCCATGGCGCCGGTCGACAGGCGGTGGCCGGCCACGTTGATGACGTCATCGGTGCGGGCCATGATGTAGAGATAGCCGTCCTCGTCGACGAAGCCCGCGTCACCCGTCTCGTAATAGCCGGGGAAATGCTCGAGGTAGGACTTGCGGAAGCGGTCCTCGGCATTCCACAGCGTGGGCAGCGTGCCGGGCGGCAGCGGCAGCTTGACGGCGATGGCGCCCAGCGTGCCCGCGGGCACCGGGTGGCCGCCCTCGTCAAGCACCTGCACGTCATAGCCCGGCATCGGCACGGAGGGCGAGCCCACCTTGGTGGGAAGCTCCTCGATCCCCAGCGGGTTGGCCGCGATGGCCCAGCCGGTCTCGGTCTGCCACCAATGGTCGACCACCGGCACATCCAGATGACGTTGGGCCCATTGCACGGTGTCGGGGTCGGCGCGTTCGCCGGCCAGGTAAAGCGCCTGGAGCGAGCGCAGGTTGTATTCGCCGATCAGCTGGCCCTCGGGATCCTCGCGCTTGATCGCACGCAGCGCGGTCGGGGCGGTGAAGAACGACTTGACCTTGTGGTTCTGGATCACGCGCCAGAAGACGCCGGCATCGGGCATGCCGACGGGCTTGCCCTCGAAGACGATGGTGGTGGCGCCCACGATCAGGGGCGCATAGCAGATGTAGCTGTGGCCCACGACCCAGCCCACGTCCGAGGCCGCCCAGAACACGTCGCCGGGGTCGATGTCGTAGATGGCCTTCATGGTCCAGTGCAGCGCCACCATGTGGCCCGCGGTCGGACGCACCACGCCCTTGGGGGCGCCGGTCGTGCCCGAGGTATAGAGGATATAGGCCGGGTGGTTGCCCTCGACCGGCACGCAATCGGCCGGCTCGACACCGTATTGGAACGTGTGCCAGGCGAAATCGCGGCCCTCGATCAGCTTGGCGACTTCCTGCTCGCGCTGGAAGATGACGCAGAAATCGGGCTTGTGGGTGGCTTCCTCGATCGCGCGGTCGAGCAGCGGCTTGTAATGCACCACGCGACCCGGCTCGAGCCCGCAGGACGCGGCGATGATCGCCTTGGGCTTGGCGTCGTTGATGCGCACGGCCAGCTCGTGGGCGGCAAAACCGCCGAAGACCACCGAATGGATCGCGCCCAGGCGCGCGCAGGCCAGCATCGCCTCCAGCGCCTCGGGGATCATCGGCATGTAGATGATGACCCGGTCGCCCTTTTCCACGCCCTTGGCCCGCAGCGCACCGGCCAGGCTGGCCACGCGGTCGCGCAATTCGCGGTAGGTGATGCCCTTGGTCGAATGGGTGATCGGGCTGTCGTGGATGATGGCCAGCTGTTCGCCGCGCCCGGCCTCGACATGGCGGTCCACCGCGTTCCAGCAGGTGTTCACCTGCGCATCGGCGAACCATTCATAGAGGGGTGCGTTCTCGCCAAAGAGGGCCTTCGAGGGCTTCTGGACCCAGTCGATTCCCTCGGCCGCGCGCATCCAGAATCCGTTCGGATCGGCCTGCCACTCGGCATAGACCTCTTTGTATCCCATAGCATGCCTCCTCGCCTAAGGTTGCCGCTTGTTACGCCCTGAATTCCGCTTGCGCAAGATTGTTACCTCAAACTTGTATCTTCACCTTTCAATGTTAGCGCCAACCCGGCCGGGCAGCGCCCGAAAAGCGGACAAATCCGCGCAGTTTCAGCGCCTTCGCGGCGCGCTTGCATCCCCGGCGCCAAGCGCGCAGAATCGCGCGAAGCGCGGCCGGGCGGTCGCGGACAGCCTGCCGGGGGGAGAACATGCCGCTTCTGAGTGCCGCCGCCGAAGTGCGCGAGAACGCCTATGCGCCCTATTCACAATTTCGCGTGGGCGCGGCGGTGCGGGGGGCGTCGGGGGCGATCTACCGCGGCTGCAACGTCGAGAACGTGGCCTATCCCGAAGGCACCTGCGCCGAGGCCGGCGCCATTGCCGCCATGGTGGCCGCCGGCGAGACCGAGATCCTCGAGGTCTGCGTGATCGCCGACAGCCCCACGCCGGTCCCGCCCTGCGGCGGCTGCCGCCAGAAGCTGGCCGAATTCGCCCGCCATGACGTGCCGGTGACGCTGGCCACGGTGTCGGGTCAGCAGCTCCAGACGACCGTGGGCGACCTTCTGCCCGGCCGCTTCGACGCCGGGCACATGGAGCGCGCGACATGAGCGCGCTTGACGCCCGCTCGATCCTGATCGCGCTGCGCGACGGCAAGGGCCTGCCCGAGGCCTCGGCGCAATGGTTCGCGCGCGGGCTGGCCTCGGGGACGGTCGATGACGCCCAGGGCGGCGCCTTCGCCATGGCGGTCCTTCTGAACGGGATCGGCCCCGAGGGGCGCGTGGCGCTGACGCGGGCCATGCGCGATTCCGGCGATGTGCTGGACTGGGATCTGCCCGACCCGGTGGTGGACAAGCATTCGACCGGCGGCATCGGCGACAGCGTGTCTTTGCTGCTGGCGCCGGCGCTGGCGGCCTGCGGGGTCTATGTGCCGATGATCTCGGGGCGGGGGCTGGGCCATACCGGCGGCACGCTCGACAAGCTCGAGGCGATCCCCGGCTATCGCGGCACGCCCGGCCTCGACACGCTGCGCGCCGTGGTGCGCGAGGCCGGCTGCGCCATCGTCGGGGCCACCGACCGCATCGCCCCGGCCGACCGGCGGCTCTATGGCATCCGCGACGTGTCGGGGACGGTGGAATCGATCGACCTGATCACCGCCTCGATCCTGTCCAAGAAGCTGGCCGCGGGCCTCGAGGCGCTGGTGCTCGACGTCAAATGCGGCTCGGGCGCCTTCATGCAGACCCCGCACGAGGCCGAGGCCCTGGCCCGCGCCCTGGTCGAGACCGCGCGCGGGGCCGGCTGCCCGACCACCGCGCTGATCACCGACATGGACGAGCCGCTGGGCCATTCGGCGGGCAATGCGCTCGAGGTGATCGAATGCCTCGAGATCCTGACCGGCACGCGCGTCAACCAGGCGCTGTGGACGGTGACCTGCGCGCTGGGGGCCGAGGCGCTGCTTCTGGCGAAACGTTGCGGATCGCCGGCCGTGGGGGCGCGGATGATCGCCAATGCGCTGTCCTCGGGGCAGGCGGCGGAACGCTTCGGCAAGATGGTCGCGGCGCTGGGCGGGCCGGCCGATTTCGTCGAGCGCTACCCCGACCGGCTGCCGGCCGCCGCCGTGGTGCGCGAGATCCCCGCCCCGCGCGCGGGCCATGTCGCGCGCATCGACACGCGCGCGCTGGGCATGGCCGTGGTGCGGCTGGGCGGCGGACGGCGCGTGGCCGGCGACCGCATCGACCCCGGCGTGGGGCTGTCGGCGCTGGTCTCCTGCGGCACGGTCGTCGATGCGGACGAGGCGCTGGGGCTGGTCCATGCCGCCACCCCCGAAGCCGCCGAGGCCGCGATCACCGCCGTCCAGGACGCCTATGTGATCGGCGACGAGGCGCCCCTGACCCGCGCCCTGATCCGCGAGCGGATCGCCGAATGAGCCCGCAGATCCCGTCCGCCCTGCGCGCCCCCGGCGGCCGCGCCTTCCTGATCGTGATGGACAGCGTCGGCATCGGCGGCGCGCCCGATGCCGCGTCCTTCTTTAACGACGGCCGGCCCGACACCGGCGCCGACACGCTGGGCCATATCGCGCAGGCCTGCGCCGAGGGGCGCGCCGAGACCGGCCGCCACGGGCCGCTGCAGATGCCGGTCCTTGATGCGCTGGGGCTGGGCGCGGCGCATCGGCTGGCCACGGGACAGGACGCGCCGGGTCTTGGCGCCACGCCCACCGGCCTGTGGGGCGCCGCGCGCGAGCATTCGCGCGGCAAGGACACGCCCTCGGGGCATTGGGAACTGGCCGGGGTGCCGGTCCCCTGGGAATGGAGCTATTTCCCCAAGACCGAGCCCGCCTTTCCCGCCGATCTGATGGCCGAGGTGGCGCGGCTGGCCGGCACCGACGGCACGCTGGGCAATTGCCATGCCTCGGGGACCGAGATCCTGGAACGGCTGGGCGCCGTGCACCTGCGCAACGGCTGGCCGATCTGCTACACCTCGGCCGACAGCGTGTTCCAGATCGCCGCGCATGAGGAACGCTTCGGCCTTGCGCGGCTGCACGCGCTCTGCGCCGCGATCGCCCCGCGGCTTCACGCGATGAAGATCGGCCGGGTGATCGCGCGTCCCTTCGTGGGCCAGCCCGGCGCGTTCCGCCGCACCGCCGGACGGCACGATTACGCCATCGCGCCGCCTGCGCCCACGCTTCTGGATTGGGCGCAGGCGGCCGGGCGGACCACCCATGCGGTGGGCAAGATCGGCGACATCTTCTCGATGCGCGGGGTCGATCACCTGTGGAAGGGCGAGGGCGATCTTGACCTTTCGCAACATCTGATCCGCCTTGCATCCGAGGCCGAGCCCGGGTCCTTGACCTTTGCCAACTTCGTGGAATTCGACAGCCTCTATGGCCACCGCCGCGACCTGGCCGGCTATGCCCGCGCGCTGGAATGGTTCGACGGCGTGGCCGGTCAGGTGCTGGCGCGCCTGCGCCCCGGCGATCTGGCGCTGTTCACCGCCGATCATGGCAACGACCCCAGCTGGCACGGCACCGATCACACGCGCGAATGCGTGCCGGTCCTGGGCTGGGGCGCGGGGCCGCTGGCCGTGGGCCGGGTCGATTATGCCGATGTGGCAGCCTCGGTCGCCGATCATCTGGGGCTTGCGCCCCTAGGGGCAGATCATCCGGGGCTTGCGCCCCTCGGGGCCGGGAAAAGCTTCCTGCCCGCCGCTTCCGACATATCCGGGCCCGCCGCAGGGGCCGCCGACACGTCCGACAGGAGAGACTGACATGACCCAACATCTGACCGTGGTGAACCACCCGCTGGTCGCCCACAAGTTGACGCTGATGCGCGAGAAGGACACCTCGACCGCCTCGTTCCGGCGCCTGCTGCGCGAGATCAGCCTGTTGCTGGCCTATGAGATCACGCGCGAGCTGGAGATCACCACCAAGCGCATCGAGACGCCGCTGTGCGAGATGGATGCGCCGATCCTCGACGGCAAGAAGCTGGCGCTGATCTCGATCCTGCGCGCGGGCAACGGGTTGCTGGACGGCATCCTCGAGCTGATCCCCTCGGCGCGGGTGGGTTTTGTCGGGCTCTACCGCGACCCCGAGACGCTGCAACCGGTGCAATATTACTGCAAGGTGCCCGCCGAGCTCGAGGACCGGATGGTGATCGTCGTCGACCCGATGTTGGCAACCGGCAATTCCTCGGCCGCCGCGGTGCAGCTTCTGAAGGAAAAAGGTGCGAAAAACATAAGATTCCTGTGCCTGCTGGCCGCCCCCGAAGGCGTTGCGCGAATGCAGGAGGCGCATCCCGACGTGCCGATCGTGACAGCGGCTGTGGACGATCATCTGAACGACCATGGATATATTGTCCCCGGCCTAGGTGATGCGGGAGACCGCATGTTCGGCACAAAATAAGGGGAATTCTCTTTACTCAGAGCATGTCTTGCGCCATTTTTCCGTAAATTCAGGCGAGGGGCAGACATGCAACTGGGCAAGGTTCTTTCGGCAATCGCGCTGGCGGCGGCCCTGGGGGCGCCGCTGGCACCGCAGGGTGCCTGGGCGCGAGGCATGGATATCAACACCCCGGCCGAGATCCCGCCGGCCAGCTACAAGGGCCGGCAATATGTCGACTCGAACGGCTGCGTCTTCGTGCGGGGCGGCTATGGCAATCTGGTCAACTGGATCCCGCGGGTGGGCCGCGACCGCCAGCAATTGTGCGGCTATGCCCCGACGCTGGCCCAGACGCCGGCGGCCCCTGCCCCCGCCACGGCGGCCCCCGCCCCACGCCCGGCGACGGCGGCGCCCGCGGCCGCGCGGCCCGACACCACGGCCCGCACCCGCATGATCGCGGTGCCCGACACCACCCGCGCCGCGCGCGCGCCGGTTGTGCGCGCCGCACCTCTGGCCGCCACGCCGCTTCTGTCGCTGCGCGCGCCGCGGGCCGCGCAGGCCGCCCAACCGGCGGCCGATGCGCCCTATCGCAGGGTCACGACGGCGCTGCCTGCCGCGCCGGGGGGATATGTCTCGCCCTATGTCGCGCCGGGCTGGGCCGGGCGCCGCCCCGCCACGATCTGGGGCCACGACCGCCTGCCGGTGATCGTCTCGGCGGCGACCGTCGATGGGCGAACCACCGCCTGCCCCAACCTGTCGCCGGTCGCGCAGCGCTACATGCTGAGCGACGGCCGCCATGTCGTGCGCTGCGGGCCGCAGACCGAAGACCCGGTGGGCGCGCTGACCCGCGCCGGTGTCGCGGTGGGGGGCATCGCAACCGCCCGCGCGGCGGCCGCCGCCATGCCGCCGATGCCCGCGGGCTATCGCCCCGCCTTCAAGGATGACCGCCTGAACCCGATGCGCGGCGTCGGCACCGCCGCCGGCGATGCGCAGACCGCGCGGGTCTGGACCGACACGGTGCCGATGCGGATGGCCGCGCCCCCCCGCACCGCGGCCCCGGCCGCGGCGGCGCCCGTGGCGACCGGCGTCGCCCCCACGGCCCCGGTCTGGCTGACGCCGAAGACCCGCATTTCATCGAAGAATGCCGCCCAGGCCCCGCAGCCCCGCGCAGCCCAAGCCGCCCGGACCGGACGTCTGGTTCAGGTGGGCACCTTCGGGGTGGCCGAGAACGCCCAGCGCAGCAAGGCGCGTCTGCGCGCGCTGGGCCTGCCGGTTGCCAGCGCCAGGGTCCACCAGGGCGGGCGCGATCTCCAGATCGTCTTTGCCGGCCCCTTTGCCGATCCCGCCGCGGCCTCGGCCGCGCTGGCACGGGCGCGCAGCGCAGGCTTTGCCGACGCGCTTCTGCGCTGAGGTGGGCCCATCGACAGACAAGGCAAGGCCCCCGCAATCCGGGGGCCTTTTTCATGCGGGATTGACGCGGCAGGCGCGGGTCAGTCGGCACAGATCCCCTGGAGCAGCACCCAATCGCCATCGGGCATCAGGGGCTCGGGCATGGGCCGGCCGCGCAGGGGATCGCCCTCGATCAGGCCCAGCACGCTTTCGCCCGACGGGTCACGCGAAAAGGCATAAGGGGTCGAGGGCACGCCCGCCTCGGCGAAGGCCTCGAGCAGCAAGTCGTCCGCCGGCGCGGCAGGCGGCGCATCCAGCAGATGCGCGCCATAGCCCGCAAGCGCCGAAACCGGAAGCGCGCCCGAGGTCAGCAGCTTGAGGCTGGTTCCGATCCCCGCCCAGGCCAGCAGCGCATGGAGCGGATCCTCGATCTCGGCCGAGAGCGCGGCGGCGATGATATGGCCCGCGGCCACCTCGGGGCTGTCCTGACCTTCAACCAGCGGCCGGCCCAGAACGACCAGACGCCCCGGCAGCATGCGCGCATCGCCCAGCGCTGCGGGCACCACGACGATGCGCCCGCCCGGCCCCAGAAGCCGCTCGGCCAGCGCGCGCAACGGCCGGGCCGTGTCGGGCGCGGCGCAGGGCGTGCCGGTCAGCGTGGACAATTCGGTCAGCGCCGCGCGCCCGATCTCGACGCGCGCCGAAAAGGGCGCCACCGCCGCCGCATGGCGCGTCAGCGCGCCGGGCAGCCAGAACACCCCCAGCCCCAGCGCCGCCAGCAGCACGCCCCCCGCCAGAACATGGCGCAGCCGCCCCGGATGCGGCCGGCGCGCCGCGATCGCGGCATGGACCTTCTCGATCGCGGCGATCATCGTGTCGTCGTCGATCTCGAGATCCTCGCCCGGTTCGGGGCCGGGCACATAGACGGCCGGGCTCTTGCCGGGGTTGAGCCGGATCAGCGCGGGCAGTGACCAATGTGCCAGCGGCCGTTCCGAACGCGCATCCGCGATCACCAGCGTGGCGTCGCCGAAGGACACGATCACCTCGCGGCGCTGATCCTGCGGCGTTTCACGCCAGAGGCCCGGCGCCTCCAGCCTCTGGTATTCGATGAGCGCCGTCATCGGCCTGCCTGTCCTGCCCCGTTCGGCGCGAGGATAGTCAAAGCCACTGCGGGGTCAACCGCAGCCGCACGCCGCCGCACCTGCCCGCGCGCACCCGCAGCTCAGTTCGCCCAGTCCCAGGGGCTGGTGTATTCGCCCAGAAGATGGGTGATCGCCTCCTTGTCGACGGGCCCCAGCGGGCGGATATGGGCGACCAGGCCGCGCTTGCGGTCCTCGGTCACGGCGGCGACCTCGGCATCATGCCCCGCCGCGGCCAGCGCCCCGTTGTAGACCCGCGCGATGGCCCGCTTGCGCAGGTCGGGCTTGAACACCTTGCCGACCGCGGTCTTGGGCAATTCCTTCAGGATCTCGATATGCTTGGGGATCGCGGCGCGCTCGTGGATATGAGCGCGGGCGTGCTCCATCAGCGCCTCGGCGGTGACGGTGGCATCACGCACCAGTTCGACATAGGCGCAGGGCAATTCGCCGGCAAAGGCGTCGGGCTGGCCGATGGCGCCGGCAAAGGACACGTCGGGATGCGCCAGAAGCGCGGATTCGATCTCGGCGGGGTCGATGTTGTGGCCGCCGCGGATGATCAGATCCTTGGCCCGGCCGGTGATCCACAGATAGCCGTCCGGGTCGATCCGCCCCAGATCGCCCGTGCGCAGGAAGCGGTCCTCGGCAAACAGGTCGTGGTTGCGGTCGGGTTCGGTGTAGGTCGAGCCCTCGAAGACGCCGGGATTGGCCACGCAGATCTCGCCCACCTCGTCGATGGCGCATTCGCGCATGCCGCCGTTGCCGTCGCGCGCGAGGATGCGCACATGGGTATGGGGCAGCGGGATCCCGACCGAGCCCACCTTCTTGGTGCCGCCGGGCGGGTTGCAGGACACGAGGCAGGTCGCCTCGGTCAGGCCATAGCCTTCGGCGATCTGCACGCCCGTCGCGGTCTCGAACCGGTTGTAAAGCTCGATCGGCAGCGGCGCCGAGCCCGAGATCGCCGTCTTGAGCGAGGACACATCGGCATTGACCGGCCGCTGCATCAGCGCAGCCAGCGCCGTGGGCACGGTGATGAGAAAGGTCACCTGCCAGCGTTCGATCAGCTTCCAGAAATTGTCGAAGACGCCATCGCCGCGATAGCCCGCGGGGGTGGGCATGACCATATGCGCCCCCGAGGCGATGCAGGACATCAGGATCGGATAGGCGGCAAAGACATGGAACAGCGGCAACGGGCAGATCAGCACGTCCTCCTTCCCGAAGAGCAGCCGCCCCCCCAGCCAGCCGTTATAGATCATGCCCGAATATTTGTGCTGGGCGACCTTGGGCGTTCCGGTGGTGCCGCCGGTGTGGAAATAGGCGGCCACCCGGTCCCGGGGCGGGTCGTCGAAGGCCAGCGTGGCGGGCTCGCGCGCGAGGGCGGCGTTCATGTCCATGACCTTGACCCCGCGCGGATAGCGCACGCGGGGCCGGATCAGTGGCACGATCAGCCGCTTGGGCCCGGTCAGGTAATGCAGCAGATCGACCTCGAGCACGGCCTTGACGTCGGGGGCCTGGGCCACGGCCTCGGCCGCCTTCTGGGCGATGTCGGTCTTGGGAAAGCCCTTCAACGTGACCAGCACGCGCGCCTTGGTCTCGCGCAGGATGCCGGCGATCTGTTCGGCATCAAGAAGCGGGTTGATCGGGTTGACGATCCCCGCGGTCGAACCGGCCAGCAGCGTGACCGCGGTTTCCAGCGTGTTTGGCAGCAGATAGGCCACCGTATCCGAAGGCCCCACGCCCAGACGGCGGAACAGATTGGCCGCGCGCGTCACCTGATCGTGCAGTTCGGCCCAGTTCAGCGTCTGCGCCGGCGCGTCGGGGTCCGACAGCAGCTGGAACGACACGGCAGGCCGGTCGGGGTGGCGGGCGCGCGTCTCGCTCAGAAAGGCATGGATCGTGTGCGGACGCGGACGCGCCGCCCAATCCATTTCGGCTTCCACGGCATCGCGATCCGCGACCGAGGCGAATTTCGACATGAGTCCTCCCTCGGGGGCGTTCTCCTCGTCGCCCTCCGGAAGGCAGAATGCGAAGAAACGACGGTCCGGGCAAGACCACGCGGAGAAAGACAACGTTGCGTCATTGCCGGGTTGCAAGGGGCGGGACGTAACGTCCTGTCCCCTTGCGGCAATCGGCCCTAGCCGCGGTGGATCAGCGTGGCAAAGAGATGCGGATCAAGGCTTTCGGCGGCAAAGGTCGGCCCTTCGGTCAGCAGGCTGACGGCATCATGGCTGTGCAGGCTTTCCTGGTGGCTGGCCAGGATGCGGAAGTCCCCCACCCGCGGATCGGCCAGAAGCACCGCCGCAAAGGCGCGCGCGGCATCCTCGACGAAGATCGGGTTGGCGGCGTTCAGCTCGGCAAAGGCCTGCTCGTCCTCGCGCTTGACCATGACCTGCGTCTCGGTCGGCACGGCGGCACGGGCGGCCTCGATCAGATCTTCGAACCACAGCACCGCGCCCGGCTCGAGCACGACCGAAATGCGCGCCACCGACCGCTGCGAATGCGGCGTGGCCAGTTGCCCGCGCGTGGCGCGCGCATGTTCGGACAGTTCCAGCGAACAGGGGCAGGTCGAGGAATAGACGAAATCCAGATGCACGATCTTCTTGCGCACCCCCGCCCGTTCCACGAGTTCAAGCGCGATGTCGTAATATTGCCAGCCCGACAGCCCCGAGCGCAGCGAGTCGACCTTCATCGGGAAGGACAGGCGCATCTGGATGCGCGCGTCAAAGCTCTCGAGGTCGGATTTGTAATCGTCGAGCGCGGCTTCCATCACCTCGAAGGAGAAGGTGCGCTCGGCATGGGCATAGAACGACCGCATGATGCGGCTCATGTTGATGCCCTTCTTCTCGGCCTCGAGGCTGACCGTCCCCGTCACCCCGGTCTCGAGCGTGATATCGCCGTTGTCGCGGGTGTGATAGCGGATCGGCAGGCGGAAGTTCGAGATGCCGACATGCTGGATCTGGGTGCGCGCGCCCACGATCAGGCTGGAGGGGCCGTTCTGAAGGTCGGGCAGGCTGTCCTTGTAGGCCTCATCGACCGCGAAATCGGCCGGATAGGCCCGCGACAGCGTGGGATAGCTGTCGGGCGCCCGCCCCGGCACCAGCCGCGCGATCGCGGGATCGAGGGTCGAGATCTCGGCCTCGGTGGCCTCGGCCGCCCAGGCGCGCAGGGTCTCGAGCGCGGACCGGGCGTCCTCGCGGTCGGGCGCGCCGAGAATGCGTCCGTGAATGTTCATGCCATGCCTCCCTTCGGCTTGCGCCCCTGACCTCTCCAATGTGGCCTTCCGGGCGTCGGTTTCAATCGCAATACGCGGGCCAGGGCACATCGGATCACACGCAAACGGCGAATGGGGGACAATTCACGCCTGCCGCGCGGCCTTGAGACGTTTCATGAAGGCGGCAAACTGCGGCAGGAACTCGGCGTAGAGGGGGTTTTTACGGTCCTCGAGCATGGCCTCGCCCAGAAGCTTGAGCCCCACGAAGAAGGCACGGTCATGGTCCTCGGTCAGGTTGAAACGCGCGATCATGCCCAGGATATCGTCGTGGTTGGACACGTTGAAAACAACGGGCGAGACGTCATCGCGGGCGGGGTCCGCCTCGATCGTGACGCGGAATTCATGCTTGGCCATCGGGCCTCCTGTCTGGGTTCGGGCGTCTGGCGCCCAAGGTCTGGGGTCTGTGCAGGACCATCCTGCCCTTGCGTCAGGTGGAACGCGGCGGCGGGCGGGGGCCGTCGCCGCGTTCACGCGATTGTCAGCGCGAGGGCCCCCTCAGCCCAGGGCGGCCAGACCCGCCTCGATATCGGCCAGGATATCCTCGGGCGCCTCGATCCCCACCGACAGCCGCACCAGCCCCGGCCCGATCCCCAGCACCGCCTTGTCCTCGGCCGAGACCTTGGCGTGGGTGGTGGTGGCCGGATGGGTGGCGATGGATTTCGCATCGCCCAAGTTGTTCGACAGGGTGAAGACCCGCAGCGCGTTCAGGAAGGCAAAGGCACGATCGCGCGTGCCAAGATCAAGCGCGAGCATCGTGCCGCCGCCCTGCATCTGGCGGCGCGCGACGGCATGGTCGGGGTGGCTGGCCAGGCCGGGGTAGAGCACGCGCGCCACGCGGTCGTCGCCGTCCAGCGCCGCGGCGATCTGCGCCGCGGTCGCGCTGCTGGCACGCACACGCAGGGCCAGCGTCTCCATGCCCTTGAGCATCACCCAGGCGTTGAACGGGCTGATCGAGGCGCCCAGATGCTTGAGGCAGGGCTCGATCTGGCCGCGGATCAGATCGCGCGTGCCCAGGATCACGCCGCCCAGCGTGCGCCCGCCGCCGTCGATATGCTTGGTGGCCGAATAGATCACCAGATCCGCGCCCAGCGCCGTCGCGCGCGAGCCCACGGGCGTGGCAAAGGCATTGTCCACGATGACCAGCGCGCCTGCGGCATGGGCGATCTCGGCCACCGCGGCGATGTCGATCACCTCGAGGCAGGGGTTCGAGACGGATTCGAAGAAGACCGCCCGCGTGCCCGGCCGCACCGCCGCGCGCCAGGCGTCCAGATCGCGGCCATCGACCAGCGTCACCTCGACCCCGAAGCGGCGGAACATGTCGAGCACGATCAGGCACGACCCGAAAAGCGCCCGTGCCGCCACGACATGATCGCCTGCCTTCAGAAGCGGCACCAGCACGCCATGCACCGCCGCCATGCCCGAGGCCACGGCAAAGGCGTCCTCGGTGCCCTCGACGGCGGCGATGCGTTCCTCGAACATCCGCGTGGTGGGGTTGGCATAGCGCGAATAGATGTATTCGTCGGGCCCGCATTCGGCAAAGCGCGCCTCGGCGGCCTCGGCGGTGGGATAGACATAGCCCTGGGTCAGGAACAGGCCTTCGGCCATCTCGCCGTATTGGCTGCGCCGGATGCCCGAGTGGACAAGTTTCGTGTCGATCCTATCGTCATTCATGTGGGTCATTCCTCGTCCGGACGGGCGGCACCCTGTGCGCGCGTTCTTTGCCTGCGGGGTTAGCTGTGCCGCGCGCCCCGGTCAATGCCCGCTGCGGCGTGTTGCCGCGCGCGCAAACACCTCTTGACCCGGCGCCGGGGCGGAACTCGGGCCGGAAACCCGGCGTTCATCTTTGGCGTGCAAGCTGATGACAGGGACGACCGCAACCGCTTGAGACGGAAGGGCGCGTCAGGGCGCGTCAGACGGAAAGGACCGCAGGGAAGGCAGATCCACGCACCGCGCAATGGGAGATGCGCCGATGCCGCTTGTGACGATCAATGCCGACGAACCGCTGCCCCCGCGCCTGACCGCGCTGGCCGCCGGCCTGCCCGAAGGCGCGCCGCTCATCTTCATGCTGCATGGCTATGGGTTCTCGCCGCGCCGCCATGCCCATTCCCCGCACGCCCATATCCTGTCGCTGACCCCGCGCAAGCACCGCAGCGCGCGGTCCTGGCCCAGGGCGCTGGGCTTCGGCACCGGCGCCCCCGACGAAGGCTTGGCCATCGCCTTCGGCTGGGAAGCCCGCGGCCGGCTGCACGAGGCCTATGCCCGCGCCGACGAGGTGGGCGTGGCACTGGCCTGCGCCATCACGCGGCTGGCGCGGGCGGCGCGCCGCCCCGTGGGGGTGATCGCGCATTCGCTGGGCGCGCGCGTGGCGCTGGCGGCGCTGCGCGCGCTGCCCGCAGACGCCGCCGGCGCGGTGGGCCGCGTCATCCTGCTGTCGGCGGCCGAGTTCCGCGGCCCGGCGCTGGCGGCGCTGGATGCCCCCGGCGCCCGCGGCACCGAGGTGTTCAACATCACCACGCGCGAGAACGATCTTTTCGATTTCGCCATGGAACGCTGGCTGGGGGCGCCGCGCGGCAGCGCGCTGGGCCATGGGCTGGGCGGACACGGGCCGGGCCCGCACGGCCAGGGCGGCGGGCGGCGCAACTGGCTGGATATCCAGATCGACGATCCGGCCACGCTGACGGCGCTGGCGGGGCTGGGCCATCTGGTGCAGGGCGCCCCGGCGCGGGTGTCGCATTATTCGCCCTATCTGCGGCCGGGCCTCTTCGGGCTTTACCGGATGCTGCTGCGCCGGCCCGGTGAAATGCCCCTGCCCTGGCTGGCCGAATTGCTGCCCGCCGAACAGGCGCCGCGCTGGTCGCGGCTGCGCGCGCCGCTGGACGGGGTCATTTCGGCGCTGCGTCATCGTCCTGTGGCAGCGCGTACCGGGAGAACAGCCCCCCCTGCGCCATGAAGAACGCAAACATGATCAGCGGCAGGCCAAAGACCTTGAAATTGACCCAAGTTCCGTCGCTGAACAGCCGCCAGACCGCCTCGTTGGCCACCGCCAGCGCCAGGAACAGCCCGATGATGCGCCGCGTCAGGATGCGCCAGCCCTCGGGCTGCATCGGCAGCACCTCGTCCATGACCAGCGCCAGCCAGGATTTCCCCAAAAGCGCGCCAAGCCCCAGCACCCCGGCAAAGAGAAGATAGATGATCGTGGGCTTCATCTTGAAGAAGCGCGGGTCATTGAGCCAGACCGACAGCCCGCCGAAGACCAGCACCAGAACCAGCGTCGCCGCCTGCATCGGCGCCATGCGCCCGGTCAGCCGCCACAGCGCCAGGATCGAGACCACGAGGATCGGCACGAAGGCCGCCGTCGCCACCACGAAGCCCGAATATTCGGTGCCGAGCAGGCTCACGCTCTGGTCCTTGAGCCGCGCGAAGACGACGAAGAAGACCACCAGCGGGCCGAATTCCAGCCCGAACTTGAGCCAGGGGTTGATCTTGCGTCCGGTCTTGTCGGTCATGCTTCAGCCTCCCGTTTCCACCACCACCGCGCCCAGCGCGATCAGGGCCATCAGGCCGGTGCGCACCGGCCCCACCTTCTCGCCCAGAACCAGCCACCCGATCAAGGCGGCGAAGACGGCCGAGGTCTCGCGCAGGACGGCGGCCTCGCCGACCTTGTCCAGCCGCGTGGCCATCATGACCGACCCGAAGGACAGATAGGCCACCAGCGCGCCGAAGATCCCCCGCCGCGCCAGCGCCAGCGCCTCGGGGCGGGCCAGACGCGCCAGCCGCGGCGCCAGCAGGAGCGGCATCAGCCAGCCGTCGAGAAAGAAGAACCACGCAAGGAAGGTGAAGGGATCGGCCGTGGCGCGGATGCCATAGGCGTCATAGGTCGTGTAGGCGGCGACAAAGACGCCGGTCAGCACCGCCAGCCCCAGCGCCGCGCCCAAGGTCTCGCGCCCGCCCTCCAGAAAGCGGAAGTTATAGGCGGCAAGCCCGAAGATCCCCGCCAGCAGCACCCCTACACCAAGCCATTGCTGCGCCGTGAAATGTTCCGAGAAGACCACGCCCGCGGCCAGCACGGTGATGAGCGGCCCCGTGCCGCGCACGACCGGATAGACCACCGTATAGGCGCCGCGCATGTAGGTGGCGGCCTGGGCGAACTTGTAGCCCGAATGGATGACGAAGGCGCCCGCAAAGATGGGCCACATATGCGGCTCGGGCCAGGGCACGAGAAACAGCGCCACCGGCGCCGCCATCAGCCCATAGGCCAGGTCGATGCCCGCCCGCGACAGCCAGGGGTCATGCCGCCCCTTCTGGAGCGCGCCGAAAAGCGCATGCAGAAGGGCGGCCGACAGCGCCAGGATCAGCGCCGCCTGATGGCCGGCCTCGGTCCCCTCGATCGAGGTCAGATATCCGCTCATGTCCATCTCAGGCCCGCCGGGCGGTGGCGGTCATTCCTCGAGCCCCACCAGCGCCTGCGCAAATTCGTCGGGGTCGAAGGCGTCCAGGTCGTCGATCTGCTCGCCCACGCCGATAGCATGGATCGGCAGGCCGAACTTGTCGGCCAGCGCCACCAGCACGCCGCCGCGCGCGGTGCCGTCCAGCTTGGTCATCACCAGCCCGGTCACGTCGGCCAGCTTCTGGAAGGTCTCGACCTGGCTCAGCGCGTTCTGGCCGGTGGTGGCATCCAGCACCAGAAGCGTGTTGTGCGGCGCGGTCGGATCCTTCTTGCGGATCACGCGGACGATCTTGGCCAGTTCCTCCATCAGATCCTGACGGTTCTGAAGCCGCCCGGCCGTGTCGATCATCAGAAGGTCGGCGCCCTCGGATTGCGCCCGCGTCATGGCGTCGAAGGCCAGGCTGGCGGGGTCCGAGCCCTCGGGCGCGGTCATCACCGGCACGCCCGCGCGTTCGCCCCAGACCTGGAGCTGCTCGACCGCGGCGGCGCGGAAGGTGTCGCCCGCAGCGATGATGACATTCTTGCCCGCATCGCGGAACTGCGCGGCCAGCTTGCCGATCGTCGTCGTCTTGCCCGAGCCGTTGACGCCCACGACCAGAACCACCTGCGGCTTTTGCGGATAGATCGGCAGCGGCTTGGCCACGGTGTCCATGATCCGGCCGACCTCCTCGGCCAGCGCCTCCTTGATCTCGCGCACCGACAGGCGCTTGCCCAGACGGCCCTCGGCAATATTGGCCACGACCCGCAGCGCGGTATCAACGCCCATATCGGCGGTGATCAAGACTTCCTCGAGCTGTTCGAGCATCGCGTCGTCCATCTCGCGCCGGGGTTCGGGGCCACGCGGACGCGGGGCCGCGGGACGCGCGGCCTCGGCGGCGTCCTCGTCCTCGGCGGGACCACGGCCGAACATCCGCCCGAAAAAGCCCCGCTTCTGCCCCTCGTCCCCTGCCGGGGCCTCGACCGACGCCGCCGCCATCGGCTGCGGTTCGGGTTCGGGTTCGGGTTCGGGTTCGGGTTCGGGTTCGGGTTCGGGTTCGGGTTCGGGTTCGGGTTCGGGTTCGGGTTGAAGCTGCTCCGGTGCGGGCGGCGGGGCAAGCGCTTCGGGCGCGGCCGGCGCCTCGACCTGAGCCGCCTCGGGGACCGCCTCCGGGACCGTCTCGGAAACAACGTCCTCGGGGGCTTCGGGCTCCGCAACATCCGCGGGCGCGCGTTCCTCGGACACGATGTCCGCGGGGAGCGCGGGCTCGGCGCGCATCTCAGGCGCGGGCTCGGATCTCTCGGGCTCGGGGTCGGCAACCTCCGCCACCTCGGACGTCTCGACCGGATCGGTCCCCGCGGGCGTCTCCAGAACCAGCGGCGCAAGCGGCGCAGGTTCGGGCTCGGGCTCCGGCGTGGCTTCGGCTGCGATCGCGGGCTCGGGTTCGGAGGCTCCGGGCGCGGCCTCCTGGGCCTCGGCGCGCGGCTTGCCCTCCTGATAGGACCGCAGAACCTCGTCGGCAATCGCGCTCAGATCGGCGCCCGGCCCCTCGGGGGTGCGGGCGGACTCGGGAGTGCGGTCGGGCTCGGGGGCGCCGTCACCTTCGCCGACAATCGCGGACAGACCCTCGTCGATCTTCGAGGACGACTTGCCCAGACGCGTCTTGAGCTTGGAGAAAAAGGACATCGGCCGCTCCCCTCATGCTGGCTGCCCGTTGCGGACCGCCAAACACCTAATCAATCCCGCGCGCGAGGAAAAGGCACCGATGCGCGCATCCGCCCGCTTTTCGGGCCCCGCGCTCAGAAAAGCGACCCCTGATCGCCGTCGCGGCCCCGCGGCGCCCGGCGGCGCGCGGGCTTCGGCGCCGCGCCGCCGGACCCGCCCG
This sequence comes from Phaeovulum vinaykumarii, assembly GCF_900156695.1. GTDB lineage: Bacteria > Pseudomonadota > Alphaproteobacteria > Rhodobacterales > Rhodobacteraceae > Bieblia_A > Bieblia_A vinaykumarii. The sequence goes on along the minus strand of NZ_FTOM01000002.1, from coordinate 646,070 downwards.
GCACCGGGGGACCGCCGCCCGCCCCGACCGCCATGCGGCCGTCGTGGAATTCGATCTCGAGCGCGGCGGCCCGCGCCGCCGTGGCCCGATCCGTCACCAGCGCGCCCGCGCCGTCGCGCACCACCGCAAAACCGCGCCGCAAGGTCTCGCGGTAACCCAGCGTCTGGCGCAGCCGCTCGGCATGATCGAGCCGGGCGCGCCGGTCCTCGAGACGCTGCGCCATCGCCCGGTCAAGCCGCACCGACAGATCGCCCAGATCAACCGCCAGGCGGGCCTCGGGGCCGGTGACGCGCTGGTTCAGCCGATCCAGCGCCGGGCGCAGCCGCGCGGCCAGCCCGTCAAGACGCTCGCGCCCACGCTGGGCGGGCTGGGCGGCCAGACGCGCCAGCTTCTCGCCGCGCTCGCGCAGGGCGCGCGCCTCCCAGGCCAGGAACCCGCGCAGAAGCGACGGCGCCAACCGCGCGCCCCGCACCGCCAGATCGCCGCGCCGCCGCGCAACCAGCCCCCGCAGCCCCGGTTCAAGCCGCTCGGCCCACAGGTCAAAGCGCTGCCGCGGGCCGGTCAGCAGGGTCTGCGGCCGGCCCAGCGCGCGCCCCAGATCGGCCAGCCGCTGGCGGCGCGCCTCGGCGCGGGCGGTCTCGGCGCGGGTCAGCCGGGCGCCCGCCTCGGCCACGCGCGCGATCAGCTCGCGCCGGACCGGAACCGCCATCTCGGCCGCGGCCGTGGGCGTGGGCGCGCGCAGATCGGCGGCATGGTCGATCAGCGTCGTGTCGGTCTCGTGGCCCACCGCCGAGATCAGCGGGATCGCGCTTTCGGCCGCGGCGCGGACCACGATTTCCTCGTTGAAGCCCCACAGATCCTCGAGACTGCCGCCGCCGCGCGCCACGATCAGCAGGTCTGGCCGCGGGATGCGCCCGGACAGATCGCCCGCCGGCAGCGCGTTGAAGCCGCGGATGGCGCGGGCGACCTCCTCGGCGCAGGACTGGCCCTGCACGGCGACCGGCCAGACCAGCACATGACGCGGGAAACGTTCGCGCAAACGGTGCAGGATATCGCGGATCACCGCCCCCGAAGGCGAGGTCACGACCCCGATCACCTGTGGCAGGAAGGGGATGGGCCGCTTGCGGGCGGGGTCGAACAGCCCCTCGGCTGCCAGCGCCTTGCGGCGACGCTCGAGCATGGCCATCAGCGCGCCTTCCCCCGCGGCCTGCACGTCATCGACGATCAGCTGATATTTCGACTGGCCGGGAAAGGTGGTCATCCGGCCAGAGGCAATGACCTCCATGCCTTCCTCGGGCAGAAGGCCCATCCGCGCCACCTGCCCCTTCCACGAGACCGCGGCGATCACGGCGTTCTCGTCCTTGAGATCGAAATACATGTGCCCCGAGCGCGGCCGCGAGACCCGCCCGACCTCGCCGCGCACGCGCACGCGGCCAAACTCGCCCTCGACCACCCGCTTCACCGCGCCGGACAATTCCGACACCGTGAACTCGGGCGCATTGCCCCCCTCGATCAGCTCGTCCATCGGCAAACCTTGTGAAACCGTCACCGCCAGCTTAGAACGCGCCGATCCGAGGGCCAAGAGGGGGCAGAGGCGATGAACATCCTGGTGCTGGGCGGCGGCGGGCGCGAACATGCGCTGGCCTGGGCGATCAAGCAGAACCCCAAATGCGACCGGCTGATCGTGGCGCCGGGCAATGCCGGGATCGCGGCCCTTGCCGAATGTGCCCGGCTGGACATCCTCAACCCCGCCGAAGTGGTCGATTTCTGCGCCGAGAATGCGGTGGATTTCGTCGTGATCGGCCCCGAGGCGCCGCTGGCCGCCGGTGTGGCCGATGCGCTGGACGCGTCCGGAATTTCAGTTTTCGGACCTTCTGCGGCCGCGGCCAGGCTCGAAGCGTCCAAAAGTTTCACAAAGGCGATCTGCGACGCTTGCGGGGCCCCCACCGCCGCATGGGCGCGCTTTGACGCCGCCGAACCCGCGCGCGCCTATATCCAGGCGCAAGGCGCGCCGATCGTGGTCAAGGCCGACGGGCTGGCCGCGGGCAAGGGCGTGATCGTGGCCATGACCGAGGCCGAGGCGCTGGCCGCGGTGGACGACATCTTTGGCGGGGCCTTCGGCGATGCGGGCGCCTCGGTCGTCATCGAGGAATTCATGCAAGGCGAAGAGGCCAGCTTCTTCGTGCTGTCCGACGAGCGCGACGTGCTGGCCGTGGGCACCGCGCAGGACCACAAGCGCGTGGGCGAAGGCGACACCGGCCCCAACACCGGCGGCATGGGCGCCTATTCCCCCGCCCCGATCCTGACCCAGACCGTGGCCGATCAGGTCATGGCCGAGATCATCCGCCCCACCATCGCCGAGATGGCCCGCCGCGGCACACCCTTCCGCGGCGTGCTCTATGCCGGGCTGATGATCGACGGCGGCCGCGCGCGGCTGGTCGAATATAACGTCCGCTTCGGCGACCCCGAGGCCCAGGTTCTGATGATGCGGCTGGGCGGGCAGATCCTCGATCTGATGATGGCCGCGGCCGAGGGCCGGCTGGCCGGGATGCAGGTGAATTGGGCCCAGGATCACGCGCTCTGCGTGGTCATGGCGGCCAAGGGCTATCCGGGCGATTACGAAAAGGGCTCGGTCATCGGCGGGCTGGCGGCGCTGCCGGAAAGCGCGCGGCAGATGCTGTTTCATGCCGGCACCGCGATGCAGGATGGCGCGGTCGTGGCCAGCGGCGGGCGGGTGCTCTGCGCCACCGCGCGCGGCGACAGTCTGGCCCAGGCCCGCGACGGCGCCTATGCGCTGGTCGATGCGGTGGACTGGCCCGAGGGCTTTTTCCGGCGCGACATCGGCTGGCGCGCGCTGGACTGAACCGGCCGGAACAGCGGAACGCAAAAGGGCGGCTGGGGGGCCGCCCTTTTCATTTTCGAACATTTCCGGGCCCGTTCAGCCCCCGAATGCACCGATCAATTGCCCTGACGCTGCGCCTCGATCTCGCGCCAGCGGGCAACGTTGCGGTTATGCTCGGCCAGGGTCGTGGCGAAGACATGGCCACCGGTGCCATCGGCCACGAAATAGAGATCGTCGGTCTGGGCCGGGTTCAGCGCCGCCGCGATCGCGGCCCGTCCGGGGTTGGCGATCGGGGTCTGGGGCAGGCCGTCGATGACATAGGTGTTCCAGGGCGTCTCGCGGCGCAATTCGCTCTGGCGCAGGCCGCGGCCCAGCACCCCCTGCCCGCGCGTCACGCCATAGATCACGGTCGGGTCGGTCTGAAGCTTCATGCCCCGGCGCAGGCGATTGACGAAAACCGCCGCCACACGCGCGCGCTCCTCGGCGATGCCGGTTTCCTTTTCGACGATCGAGGCCATGATGAGCGCCTCTTCGGGGCTTTCATAGGGCAGGCCATCGGCACGCGCGGCCCAGGCGGCGGCCAGAATGGCGGATTGCCGGGCCTCCATCTCGGCCAGAAGCGCCGCGCGATCGCTGCCGCGGGTCACCTCGTAGCTTTGCGGCGAGAGCGTGCCCTCGTCGGGAACCTCCTCGACATTGCCGGTCAGGAACGGCGCGGCCTTAAGCGCCTCGACCACCTGCCAGGAGGTCACGCCCTCGGCCAGCGTCACCCGCACCCGCAGATCGGATTTGGACAATTCCGACGAAACCTCGGCCGGAACCTCCTCGGACAGAGGGTCGAATTTCGCTTTTTCAACATAGCGGCCCGTGACGGGGTCCAGTTCGCGCAGGATGATCCGGGTCGCGTTCACCCCCACGCGATAGTTCAGTTCGCTGCCGCAGGTCGACGGGCCGCCGTCGGTCAGCACCCCCACCACCTGGGACATCGAAGCCCCTTCCGGGATGAGATACGAGCCATATTTCAGCGCATTGGCCCGCCCGGCGTAATCGGCGCCCACCCGGAAGATATAGGACGAGGACACGACCCCCTGCGCGGCCAGATCCTCGGAGACAGTCGAGAGCGCCGCCCCCGGCGCCACGCGCACGCAGACGGCCTCGGCCAGGGGGCCGGGCCCCTCATACTGGTGCTTGACCCAGGCGGCCAGCGTCCCCAGCCCGATCAGGATCACGACCAGCAGCGTCAGGAAATTCGAGACGATGTGGCGCCACATCAGCCCTGGACCCGCCCCAGCACGAGGCTGGCATTGGTGCCGCCGAAGCCGAAGCTGTTGGACAGCGCCACGTCGATCTTGCGCTTGACGGGCGCATTGGGCGCCAGGTCGATGCGCGGGCTACCGGCCGGGTTGTCAAGGTTCAGCGTCGCCGGAGCGATCTGGTCACGGATGGCCAGGATCGAGAAGATCGCCTCGACCGCGCCGGCCGCGCCCAGCAGGTGCCCGACCGAGGATTTGGTCGAGGACATCGTGGTCTTGGGCGCGTGATCGCCCAGAAGGCGCTCGACCGCGGCCAGTTCGATCACATCGGCCATGGTCGAGGTGCCATGCGCGTTGATGTAATCCACCGCCTCCGGGGTCAGACCCGCGCGCTTGAGCGCCGCCGTCATCGACCGGAAGCCGCCGTCGCCGTCCTCAGAGGGGGCGGTGATGTGATAGGCGTCGCCCGACATGCCATAGCCCAGCACCTCGGCATAGATCGTGGCGCCGCGCGCCTTGGCGTGTTCGTATTCCTCAAGGACGACACAGCCCGCGCCCTCGCCCATGACAAAGCCGTCGCGGTCGGCATCCCAGGGCCGCGAGGCGCGGGTGGGATCGTCCTCGCGCTTGGTCGAGAGCGCCTTGCAGGCGTTGAAGCCCGCGATCCCGATCTCGGAGATCGGGCTCTCGGCGCCGCCGGCCACCATCACGTCGGCATCGCCCCATTGGATGATGCGCGCGGCATCGCCGATGGCATGGGCGCCGGTCGAGCAGGCGGTGACGACGGCGTGGTTCGGACCCTTGAAGCCGAAGCGGATGGACACCTGCCCCGAAACCAGGTTGATCAGCGCGCTGGGAATGAAGAAGGGCGACACCCGTTTGGGCCCCTTGTCGCGGATCAGCAGCGCGGTGTCGGCGATCGCGCTGAGCCCGCCGATCCCCGAGCCGATCATCACCCCGGTGCGCAGGCGGCTTTCCTCGTCCTCGGGCATCCAGCCGGAATCGCGCACCGCCTGAGTGGCCGCGGCCATGCCGTAAAGGATGAAGTCATCGACCTTGCGGCGGTCCTTGGGGTCCATCCAGTCGTCGGGGTTGAAGGTGCCGTCGGTGCCATCCCCCAGCGGCAGCTCGCAGGCATAGCGGGTGGTCAGACGCTCGGGGTCAAAGCGCGTGATCCGGCGCGCGCCCGACTGACCGGCCAGAAGGCGCGACCACGTGGTTTCGACACCGCACCCGAGCGGCGTGACCATTCCCAGACCCGTGACGACAACGCGACGCATGACATACCTCTTTGGGCAGAAAATTTCGCCGGTTTGATACACGGGGGGGGGGCTGCGCGCAACACACGGGCGCGTGGGAGCGGCGAGACGCGGCCTATGGGCGCGGGGCGGCGGCCCGCGAAGGAGCAAAGGCGCGGCCCGCCCCTGCCCCCTTCGGGCCCAAACGCACGGCGGACCCCGGCGCAAGGCGGGTTCAGTCCTACGGGATGCGCAGCACCTGGCCGGGATAGATCTTGTCGGGGTGGCTGAGCATGGGCGTGTTGGCCTCGAAGATCTCGGGATGCGGTTGGCATCGCCCGGGGTCTTGCGCGCGATGGCCGACAGCGTGTCGCCCTTTTCGACGGTGTGCAAGACGGCCGCGCCGGCCTCGGCCTCGGCCTCGACCGCGGCCACGCCGTCCACATTGCCCACCGCCAGGATGATCTTCTCGCGGGTCTCGGCATCGGCCGGCCCGCCCGTCACCACGACCTTGTCGCCCTCGACCTTCAGCTCGACGCCGGTGTCATCCAGGCCCAGCGCGCGCAATTCGCTGCGCAGCACCTCTTCGTCGGGCGCCGCGTCCGTGACTGGACGCAAAAGGAAGCGGCGCTGGGCGGAAAAACGCCTCAGGCCGCGGCGTCCGCCCCTTGCGTGAACTGGAGCCGCGCCAGCCGCGCATAGAGCCCGCCCTCGGCGACCAGCGCCTCGTGGGTGCCCTGCGCCACGATCCGGCCCTGATCGAAGACCACGATCCGGTCGGCCTTCTTCACCGTGGCCAGCCGGTGCGCGATGATCAGCGTGGTGCGGTCGCGCGCCAGGGTCTCGACCGCGGCCTGAACCGCGCGCTCGCTTTCGGCATCGAGCGCCGAGGTCGCCTCGTCCAGAAGCAGGATCGGCGCATCGCGCAGGATCGCCCGCGCAATCGCCACGCGCTGCTTCTGCCCACCCGACAGCATGACCCCGCGTTCGCCCAGGAAGGTCTCATAGCCCTCGGGCAGCGCGGCCAGGAAATCATGGGCGTGGGCGGCGCGCGCGGCGGCCTCGACCTCGGCGTCGGTGGCCTCGGGGCGGCCGAAGCGGATGTTCTCGCGCGCCGAGGCGGCAAAGATCACCGGATCTTGCGGCACCAGCGCGATCTCGGCGCGGAAATCGGCGCGCGCCAGGCTGCGCAGGTCGTGCCCGTCCAGCGTCACGCGGCCGGTCTCGGGATCCCAGAACCGCTGGATCAGCTGGATCACGGTGGTCTTGCCCGCCCCCGAGGGCCCGACCAGCGCGACCGTCTCGCCGGGCGCAATGACCAGGTTCACGTCGAGAAGCGCCGAGACATCCGGGCGCGACGGGTAATGGAAGCTGACGCCTTCAAAGGCGATGGCCCCTTTCACCGGCCGGGGCAGCGCCGCCGGACGCGGGGGATCGGTCACCGTGTCCTCGGTGGCCAGCAATTCGCCCAGCCGCTCGGTCGCGCCGGCCGCGCGCTGCAATTCGCCCCAGATCTCGGTCAATGCGCCGACCGACCCGGTCAGCATCACCGCATAGATGACGAATTGCACCAGCTCGCCCGCCGACATCGCGCCCGCGCGCACGTCCCGCGCCCCGATCCACAGCACGCCCACGATCCCGGCGAAGACGCAGAAGATCACGATCACCGTCATGATCGCGCGGGTCGAGACGCGCTTCATCGCCGCGTCATAGGAATGTTCGGTGGTTTCGGAAAAGCGCGCGGCCGAGCGGGTCTCGTTGGTGAAGGCCTGCACCGTCTGCGCGGCCAGAAGCAGCTCGGACGCCGAACCCGACGAGGCCGCGATCCAGTCCTGGTTCTCGCGCGAGAGCTTGCGCAGGCGCCGGCCCAGCACCACGATCGGCACGATCACCGCCGGCACGATCAGCAGCACCATCCCCGACAGCTTGGCCGAGGTCAGCCACAGCATCAGAAGCGAGCCCACCAGCATCAGGATGTTGCGCAGCGCCACCGACACCGACGATCCCACCACCGACAGGATCAGCGTGGTGTCCGTGGTCAGCCGGCTCAGGATCTCGCCGGTCAGCACCTTCTCGAAGAAGGCCGGGCTCAGCCCCATGACGCGCGCGAAGACCGCCTTGCGGATATCGGCCACGACGCGCTCGCCCAGCCGGGTGACCAGGAAATACCGCGCCCCGGTGCCGATCGCCAGAAGCCCGGCGATGACCAGCGCGGCCACGAAGTAATGGTCCAGAAGCTCGGCGCCCTCGTTGAAACCATCGACGACGCGGCGCACCGCCAGCGGCAGGATCAGGCTGATCGCGGCGGTCAGGACAAGGGCGGCCAGCGCGGCCAGGGCCTGGCCCTTGTAGGGCCGGATGAAGGGCTCGAGCCCCCGCAGTGCGCCCACACGCTTGCTGCGCGGCCGGTCCTGCGCCGGATCATCGGATCTGCGAACCATCGGTCGAGGCCTCCCCCCCTGCGTCACCCTGTCCGGGTTTAGGGGCCAAGACGCCCATGGGCAAGGCCATAAGCCCCGCGCGCCCCGCCCCGGAACGGAACGTCGCCCCCCTGCGGACGGCGGCGGATGCCTGAAAAGGTGGTGCGGGCGGCGGGACTCGAACCCGCATGGGCAAGCCCGGGGCATTTTAAGTGCCGTGCGTCTACCATTCCGCCACGCCCGCGCCGCCTTCTGGCTAGCGGCGCGGGCGGGTTCTGGCAAGGGCGCCATGCGCTCCACGGTCGCAACATTCTGTCCTGCACCCCATGGCGCAACATTCTACCTGCGCGCCCCTGCCACAGACCCGCGAGCGCAACGCAACCGGGGCGGCCGTTCATTGCTCTGGCCCTCGGCGCGGCATCAGGCTAAACCGCGCTCAGCCCGATCCCCCCATCCCGAAAGGCGCACGCGATGGCCCGACATCTCATCACCTCCGCCATTCCCTACATCAACGGCATCAAGCACCTGGGCAACCTGGTCGGCAGCCAGCTGCCCGCCGATCTCTATGCCCGCTACCTGCGCGCGCGCGGGCACGAGGTGATGTTCATCTGCGCCACCGACGAACACGGCACGCCCGCCGAGCTGGCCGCGGCCAAGGCCGGCAAGCCCGTCGCGGACTATTGCGCCGAGATGCATGAGGTGCAGGCCCGCATCGCACGCGGCTTCCGGCTGTCCTTCGACCATTTCGGGCGCTCGTCCTCGGCCGAGAACCGCGCCCTGACCCAGCATTTCGCCAAGCGCCTGGCCGAGGAAGGGCTGATCCGCGAAGTCACCGAGAAACAGATGTATTCGGTGGCCGACGGGCGCTTCCTGCCCGACCGCTACATCGAGGGCACCTGCCCCAATTGCGGCTACGATTCGGCGCGCGGCGACCAATGCGACAATTGCACCAAGCAGCTCGATCCGGTGGATCTGATCGAACCGCGCTCGGTCATCTCGGGCTCGACCGACCTCGAGATGCGCGAGACCAAACATCTGTTCCTGTGCCAGTCGGCGATGAAGGACAAGCTGGCCGCATGGATCGACAGCAAGACCGACTGGCCGGTGCTGACGACCTCGATCGCGCGGAAATGGCTCTTTGACGGGGACGGGCTGCAGGACCGCGGCATCACCCGCGACCTGAGCTGGGGGGTGCCTGCGCAATTCGACGGCGCGCCCTGGGCCGGCATGGACGGCAAGGTCTTCTACGTCTGGTTCGACGCGCCCATCGAATATATCGCCGCCACGCAGGAATGGGCGGCCGCGACGGGCGGCGACTGGGCGCGCTGGTGGCGCACCGACAAGGGCGCCGACGACGTGACCTATACCCAGTTCATGGGCAAGGACAACGTGCCCTTCCACACCCTGTCCTTCCCGGCCACGATCCTGGGCTCGGCCGAACCCTGGAAGCTGGTCGATTACATCAAGTCGTTCAACTACCTGAACTATGACGGCGGGCAATTCTCGACCTCGCGCGGGCGCGGGGTGTTCATGGATCAGGCGCTCGAGATCCTGCCGGCCGATTACTGGCGCTGGTGGCTGCTGAGCCATGCCCCCGAGAATTCGGACGCCGAATTCACCTGGGAGAATTTCCAGACTTCGGTGAACAAGGATCTGGCCGACGTTCTGGGCAATTTCGTCAGCCGCGTGACCAAGTTCTGCCGGTCGAAATTCGGCGAGGCTCTGCCCGCAGGCGGTGTGACCGGCCCGCGCGAGGCCGAGCTGATGGCCGAGCTGGAAACGCGCATCCGCACCTATGAGGGGCTGATGGAGGCGATGGAGGTCCGCAAGGCCGCCGCCGAGCTGCGCGCGATCTGGGTGGCGGGCAACGAATATCTGCAAGCCGCGGCCCCCTGGTCGACCTTCAAGACCGACCCCGAGACCGCGGCGGCACAGGTGCGCCTGGCGCTGAACCTGGTGCGGGTCTATGCGGTGCTGTCGGCACCCTTCATCCCCGATGCCGCCGCGGCAATGCTGGCGGCGATGGGCACCGAGGACCGCAGCTGGCCCGAAGATATCGGCGCCGCGCTGGCGGTCCTGCCCGAGGGTCACGCCTTCACCACGCCCGACGTTCTTTTCCGCAAGATCGCCGACGAGGAGCGCGAGGAGTGGCAGCGCCGCTTCGCCGGCCGCCGCGACTGACCCCCCGGGGAGGAACGGCCCCTTCGAACAGGGGCCCGAAATGCAAAACGGGGCGCGTGATGCGCCCCGTTTTTCAATCTTCATCGCCGATGGGGGCGATCGTGGCTCGGCCTCAGGCCAGCGCCAGATTGGTCGCCGACTCGCGGCCGTCACGGCCCGCTTCCACGTCGAAGGTCACGCGCTGGCCGTCGGCCAGTTCGGTCAGACCGGCGCGCTGAAGCGCGGTCACATGCACGAAAACGTCGCGTTTCCCGCCTTCGGGGGCAATGAAGCCATAACCCTTGGTGGCGTTGAACCATTTCACGGTGCCGTTGGCCATCGTGAGAACTCCTGATCTATGCCGCCCGCGGAACTGCGGCGGCCCGGCTCGGTCAGTGCAGAATCGAAAGGACCGGGCCGTGACGGATCAGTGGTTCGATAAAGGTAACGTCGCTGCGAGGACATATGCGCAAAAGGCCGGAAAAAATCAAGACGTGCGTGGCCGGGCGCGCGGTTGTGCGCCGCCCCTGACAGCGGCATGTCGCCGCTGCAAGGGACCGCAAAATGCGCAAGGGCCCGTGGAAACCACCGGCCCTGAACAGGGGAAGCTACTGATATCAGCAGAAGATTGGTGCGGTCGAGAAGACTCGAACTTCCACGGGAGTTACCCCACAGCGACCTCAACGCTGCGCGTCTACCAATTCCGCCACGACCGCACTGCCTTGGCTTGGTGGCGGGTGTTTAGCCGAGCCGCCGGGCGTTGAAAAGAGGAAACTTGCATGCCGCGGCGATTATCCATGCCGCGCGCCAGGGGCCCCTTGCGCCGCCCGCGCCCGCCGGATCCGGGGCCACATCCACCCCGGCAAAACGCGCGCCCGGAGCCTGTCCGGGCGCGCCCTGTCGCATCGCCGCCGGGGCCCCTTCGGCCCGGCGGGTCGGGCCCATGTCAGGGGCGCAGCAGCGCGCCCGGCAACCGCAGGATATTGGCCATGCCCGAGGCCACGCCCACCGGCTGCGACGAGGCCGCCGTCACCGTTGCCGGGCTGGGCGCCGGGGCCGCCGGGGCGCTGATCTCGGCGGTCGCGGGCGCCGAGGGCGCGGGCGTCAGCGCGCCCTGCACCTGCGGGGCAACCGCCGCCGGCGCGGCGGGCGCCGGGGCCATCGGGGCGAAATTCGGCAGCGCGGCCGGCACGGGGGCTGCGGGTTGCAGCAGATCGGCGCGCCCGCTCAGCGTATAGGCGGCGCGGCGGATCAGCTCGGTGCGCTCGGGCTGGCCGGGCGCAAAGACCGCCCCCCCCCCCTGCCCCAGCGCGTCGATCCCGCCCTGATACCAGGCCAGCGCCAGATCCGGGCGGCGGCTGGTCCCGAAGCCCATGGCCAGGTGGTGGCCCAGAAGCTCGTCATAGACCTTCTCGCCCAGCGCATCGAGCACCAGCGCCGAGCCGATGGCCGTATCCATGTTGTCGGTCCGATAGCCCACCGACAGACAGATCTTGGCGGTGTCGGTCAGCTGCGCCGGCGCCATGCCCGAGGCCAGAACGAAGCTGGCCACGCCCGCGCTGACCGCGGCGCGATCCTGAAGCGACAGCGCGGCGACATGGTCGCGCAGCGCGGTGCCGAACCCCTCGCACTGGCGGGCGATCTCGTCTGCGCTGACCCCTTGAATGCGCGCGACCAGTTCCTCGCCCTGGGTGATCGCATAGGTGCGGGCCAGGCAGAATTGCTCGCCCAAGGCCTGGTTCGGGTCGGTCATCGAGGCCGCGGTGACAAAGCCCCCGTTCGACGAGGTGACCAGATTGACCCGGTTGCAATGCGAGGCCAGCGACGCCTGCGTGGTCATGCCGCCCAGGAAATTCGGCAGCGCCGGAGCCGTGGCCGCCGGAACCGAAGCCGCCGCGGGCGGCTCGGCGCCTTCGGGGCTGGGCTGCTTGTTCAGCACGCCCAGCGTGCCCGCGGCTGCCGCGCCCGCCGCCATGGTCCCCGCCGCCATCGTGCCGGCAGCCATCCCGCCGCCGGGCGGAAGACCCAGCGTGGCATCGCGCCATTCGACCAGAAGACCCTTCATCCCCATCGGGTTCGCCGCCGCCTGCTGCATCGTCAGCGCGCCGCCCGCGACCGCGCGGTGATAGGACGAGACCAGATGGTTGCGTTCGAATTCGGTCAGCTGGCCGGTGGGCGGATAGCCCAGCGTGACCTGATACTGGGTGATGGCCGCGCGCGAGCGCCGCCCCATCACCCCGTCGGGCGCACCCGCATCAAAGCCGAAATGGTTGAGCGCGGTCTGGGTTTCGCGGTTGGCCTGGCGCTGCGCCGTATTGGCCGAACTGCGCTGCGTCGTGGCCCGGTGGTTGGTGGTGTTCTGACGCGAATGGCGCGCCATGTCCGCGGCGATGGCGCCGCCGATGATCCCGCCGACCAGGCCGCCGACCAGGCCGTTGCCGTCGGCGCGCGCGCTCGTGGCCGAGGTGACGCTGAGCATGGCAACCAGGCTCACACTGACAAGTTTGGACATCTTCATGCTGGTTTCCCCCCGGAACTCCTGTCCGCCCGCCCCCCATCCGCGGGAACCTCGAGGCGGACGGCCGCCACGCATCGACGGTCATCATGATTCGAGTGTTGGCCCGAATCACGCCCAAGGCAAGAAAAACGAACTTGCAACGCCCCCGGGCTTGCGGCGAATTGTGCAAGATACCGCCCTTTCCGCGCGCAGCCGCCTGCCGCATCTGCCGCAACGCCCAGCAAGGACCGCCCCCATGGTCGAATGGATCGTGTCACAAGATCTCGTGGCTTACCCCCAGGCATTGGCAGAAATGGAGGCCCGCGTGGCCGCCATCCATGCCGGCACCGCCGACGAGGCGATCTGGCTGCTCGAGCATCCGCCGCTCTATACCGCCGGGACATCCGCGCGCCCTGCCGATCTGCGCGACCCCGGCCGCTTCGAGGTCCACATCGCCGGGCGCGGCGGGCAATACACCTATCACGGGCCCGGCCAGCGCGTCGTCTATGTCATGCTGGACCTCAACCGCCGCGGCCGCGACGTGCGCCGGTTCGTGTCGGCGCTCGAAGGCTGGGTGATCGCCACGCTGGCCGATTTCGGCGTCACCGCCGAGCGCCGCGAGGGCCGCGTCGGCGTCTGGGTGCGCCGCCCCGGAAAGCCCCCCCTGCCCGACGGCACCCCGCGCGAGGACAAGATCGCCGCCATCGGCATCAAGCTGCGCCGCTGGGTGTCGTTCCACGGCCTGTCGATCAACGTCGAGCCGGAGCTGAGCCATTTCGACGGGATCGTGCCCTGCGGCATCACCGGGCATGGGGTCACCAGCCTGGTGGATCTGGGATTGCCGATGACGATGGCCGATCTGGACGCGGCCCTTCACGCAAATTTTCCCGACCTGCTGGCCGCCCTGGCCGCGCCGGGCCATCCGCGCCCGGAAAATCCCGCAAGTGACTAGAAAATAATCAGAAAAACAACTCACTCCCAGACGTTTCGCCGCACCCCCTTGAATTCAGGGCGGGAAAACCCCGCCCATATTGGGCATTGAAGCCCCTTTCCCGGCGAAATCGACGCGAAAAGACGCCCTTGGCGGGCCTTGCACCACCGTGACGATTTTGCCTTGTTAAGATTGACGTGCTATACCGCACGCCGGAATCACTGGCCGCGTGCGTTGGAGGTGGGAGGAGCCAGCTCTCACGCCTTGGTCAAAACTCCTGAGCAAACAAGGAAAACGCGATGAAGACCAGCCTGTTCGCCACCCTCGCCGCTCTCGCCCTGGCGACGCCTGCCTTCGCCGAAGGCGACCCCGCCGTGGGCGAGAAGGAATTCATGAAATGCCGGGCGTGCCACTCGATCATCGCGCCCGATGGCACCGCCATCGTGAAAGGGGCCGCCGTGGGCCCGAACCTCTATGGCGTGGTCGGCCGTCAGGTCGCCTCGGTCGAAGACTTCCGCTACGGTGACTCGATCGCCGAGCTGGGTGCCTCGGGCGCGGTCTGGACCCCCGAGGAAATCGCGGATTACATCACCGACCCGACCAAATACCTGCGCGCCAAGACCGGCGACAAGAAAGCCAAGGGCAACATGGCGTTCCAACTGCGCAAGAAGCAGGAAGACGTCGTGGCCTATCTGCAATCGGTCGTGACCGAATAAGCAGAACGTCCCGTCACGGGCATTCAGGGGGCGCATCGGCTTGGGTCGGTGCGCCCCTTTTCTGTGGTGCGTGCCTTGGCGATGCGCGTTCCGGGCGGGATGCGTTTTGGGCGGGGCGTGTTCCGGGCGGGGCGTGTTCCGGGCGGTGGCCCGTGTTCGCGCGGGATCTGCTCCCCCGGCTGCTACCCGCAGTCGGGCCGGACACGGGGGCCCGATCACAAGCCCCACCTCCCCGTCAGAGAGCGCGCGCCCCCGATCACGACGCGGCGCTTGTCGCCCGCCCCTGGCCGCATGCAGCACATGGCAAGGACGCCCCGGTCACGGGCGCACATGGCAAGAGCGCCCCGGACAAAGGCCCGGACAGGGCGGGACGGCAAAAGCGGACATGCGAAAAGGGCCGCCATGATCGGCGGCCCGCGCGACTGTCCCTGCCCCACCGGCATCTGGTCAGGCAGGACCGGCGGGCTGCCTCCGGGCCGCCCCGCTCGGGCACAGCCCGCGTCAGTTGCGCGTGGCGTTGTCCTTGGGCTCGACGATCTCGGCATCGGGGGCCGACGCCTGCACGTCGATCACCTTGACGCCAGGGGCGGCGCGCGCGTCCTCGTGTTCGAGCTCCTCCTCCAGCTCGTCGGCCTTCAGCTGGAAGAACCGGCGCGCCATGTCCTCATACATCTCGCGGGCCAGAAGCAGCCCCATGACCACCGCGGTCAGCATGAACACCCAGCGGTATTGCACGACCACGAACAGGGCGATGAAGACATGCAGCACGACCATGGTGCCCGCGGCCACCCGAAGAATGGTCACCGGCAGGTCGCTGAGATGCGTGCCCTTGAAAAAATGCGCCATGCGTTTTCCTTCCTGATCTGCGCGTGCGCCCGGCGGACGCGAACCCCGGCAAAGATCGGTTGCCGCGTCCCGATTGCAAGGGCCACCCGGACGCTTTGTCGCAAGCCCCCGATGTGACCCCGTTCGCCTCCCGATACGGCCCCGATACGGTGATGCGCCGGGCCCTTTCCATGACATGAAACGCACACGGCTGCCAGCCGCATCACGGACCCGAGCGGCACCGAGGTCTTCTGGGGCAAGGGTATACCTGAACCTGCGTTACATAATCCTTTATGATCACGCCCCACCCGGCCGCGTCACCCGCCCGAACGCCCAAGGGCCACGGCAGCCGCGCCCCCGCGTCACAGAAGCCGGCGCTGCACCTCGGGGAGGGCGGCGGCGAAATCCATCCGGCCCGCGTAGCTGCGGCGCAGCTCCTGCATCACCCGGCCCATGTCGCGGACCGACTCCGGGCCCACCTCGGCGATGGCGGCCTCGATGGCGGCGTCGACCTCGTCGGGGCCAAGCGGCGGCAGGGGCGCGGGGTCTTGAGCGGGCTCGGCCGGGGCGCCCGTCCCGGGGCGCGCGCCGGTGCCGGGACCATAGCGCCCCGCCCGCGGCATCGCCCCGGCCGGTTTCGGCGGCGGCGGGCTGGGCGCCCAGGCCGCGTCGGACGTCATGGCGTCGGATCTCGTGCTGACGGTTGGCGGCGCGTCGGGCATCCTGCGGGCGGGCGTCACCGGAGCCGCGATCCTGGCCTGCCGCAACCGCGTCAGCCGCGGACGGCGAATGCGGCCCGGAGCGCGCCGGTCCTCCTCAAGCTCGTCGGATTTCAGCCGGAAGAAACGGGCGGCCATGTCCTGATACATCTCGCGCGCAAGCAGAAGCCCCAGGATCACCGCCGTCAGCGCAAAGACCCAGCGATACTGGACCACCATGAAATTGGCGATCAGCACATGCAGCACGACCAGAACCCCGGCCAGCACCCGCAGCAAGGTGACCGGCAGTTCGAGAAGATGGCTCAGCTTGCGAAATCGAGGCCTCATCGCCCCCCTCCTGTTCTGCCTGTCGCGCTTGCGCGCCCCGCCGCCCAGATCGGGACGCCGCGCGCGCCCCGCAAGGGGGGCACGGACGCTTTGTCACAGGCGCGATCGCTTTTGCCGGGCCTTCTTAGCGCGCGGATGTTGCCGGGGTGTTGACACGCCCCCCCCCGATACGCCGTCAAGACACCCCCCCTGCTACGCCGCCATGAGGGGGCCCGCGGCCGGCCTAGAGAAGGCGGTTCTTGACCTGCGGGCCGACGGTGGCGAAGTCCATGCGCCCGGCGTAGCGCCCCTTCAGCTCGGCCATCACCCGGCCCATGTCGCGGATCGAGGCGGCGCCGGTCGCGGCGATGGCGGCCTCGACGGCGGCGGCGACCTCGTCTTCGGACATCGGGCGGGGAAGGAATTCCTCGAGCACGCGGATCTCGGCCAGCTCCTTCTCGGCCAGTTCCAGCCGCCCGCCCTCCTCGTAGGCGCGCGCGCTTTCCTGGCGCTGGCGGACCATGCGCCCCATCACGGCGATGATCTCGTCATCGGCCAGCCCGGCGGGGGCGGTGCCCTCGGGCGCACTGCCGCGCTGGGCAATCTCGCGGTCCTTGATCGCGGCATTGACCAGACGCAGCGTCGACAGACGGACGGGTTCCTTGGCCTTCATGGCCTCCTTCAGGGCCTGGTTGATCCGGTCACGCAGGGCCATTGGCTGTCCTCCTGAACTGGGAAGCCCCGAGATTACCGCCAAAGCAGCAGGGACACAAGCGAACGAACACATGCCAAGACATTGTTTTTGAACAATAATTTAGGCCAGATTTCCGCTTGACCCGCGCCAGCCGCCCCCTTAGGTTCCCACAGATTTCACTCCCCCCGCGAAAGAGACTCGTCATGCCCGCCCGCATCTTTCCCGTGCCGACCGCGCTGATCGCGCTTGCCGATGGTTCGCTGTTTTACGGCCACGGGTTCGGTGCACCGGGCGAGACGGTGGCCGAGCTGGTCTTCAACACCGCCATGACCGGCTATCAGGAGATCATGACCGATCCGTCCTATGCCGGGCAGGTCGTCACCTTCACCTTCCCCCATGTCGGCAATGTCGGCATCACCCCCGAGGATGACGAGGCCGCCCAGCCCGTCGCCGCCGGCATGGTGGTCAAGTGGGATCCGACCGAGCCGTCGAACTGGCGCGCGACCGGGGATCTGACCGCCTGGCTGGAACGGGGCGGCCGCATCGGCGTGGGCGGCATCGACACGCGGCGGCTGACGCGGGCCATCCGCCAGCAGGGCGCGCCGCATGTGGCGCTGGCCTACAACCCCGAAGGCAAGTTCGACATCGAAGCGCTGGTGGCGCGGGCGCGCGGCTGGAAGGGGCTGGTCGGGCTGGATCTCGCGCGCGAGGTCAGCTGCACCCAATCCTATCGCTGGAACGAGACCCGCTGGGCCTGGCCCGACGGCTATGGCCAGCGCACGGGCGACGGCCTGCGCGTCGTCGCCGTGGATTACGGCGCCAAGCGCAACATCCTGCGCTGCCTGGCGTCGGCCGGCTGCGACGTGACCGTGCTGCCCGCCACCGCCACCGCCGAAGACGTGCTGGCGCTGAACCCCGATGGCGTGTTCCTGTCCAACGGTCCGGGCGACCCGGCGGCCACGGGCGAATATGCCGTGCCGATGATCCAGGGCATCCTGAAGGCCGATCTGCCCGTCTTCGGCATCTGCCTTGGCCACCAGATGCTGGCGCTGGCGCTGGGCGCACGCACCATCAAGATGAACCACGGCCACCACGGCGCCAACCATCCCGTGCAGGACCGCGAGACCGGCAAGGTCGAGATCACCTCGATGAACCATGGCTTTGCGGTGGACAGTCAGACCCTGCCCGAAGGCGTGCTGGAAACCCATGTCAGCCTGTTCGACGGGTCGAACTGCGGCATCCGCATGGCCGACCGGCCGGTGTTCTCGGTGCAATATCACCCCGAGGCCAGCCCCGGCCCGCAGGACAGCTATTACCTGTTCGAGCGCTTCGCACAGGCCATGCGCGCGCGGCGCGCAGCCTGACAAGCGCCTGAGGCGATTCGCTTTTCGGGATCGAGGGGGTGATCGGGCGATCGCCCCCTTGGCATTTTGGGGGCCGCGCGGGTTCTGCCCACAGCCGGCGCAGGCTTTGCCCACAGGCTTATCCACAGGTCTTGGTTAATGTTCCGTGAGCGTTCCGGGCGGCGCGGTCGCACCGCCGCGCTTTTGACTCAAAATCGTTCTCGGAACCGCACTAATTAACGCTGCATTAACCATCGGTGGCTCTCCTTTAAGGCGAAGTCTGCTCTTCTGTGTGTGTCTGCTGCCATGTCTGTCATTGTTCCCATCGACGGGGCGCGCAAGCGCGCCGCCGCCCGGCCCCGTGTGGCCCGTGCTCCCGCCGGGGGCCGCAAGCCCCTGGGCCAGATCCTTGTCGAGATGCAGGCCGTCTCGCCGGGTAACCTGCTCAAGGCCCTGGCCATGCGCGACCGCCAGGGCACCCGCCTGGGCGAGATCCTGCGCGCCCATGGCTGGGTCAGCGAAGCCGACCTGATGCGCGCGCTGGCGCAGCAATGGAACGCCGCGGTGGTCGATCTGGCCGCCGAACCGCCGGACCCGCGCCTGATCGACCGGCTGGGGGCAAAGACTTGCCTTGTCAATGGCATGGTGCCGTGGAAACGGGTGGGCGATGCGCTGCTGATCGCCACCTCGCGCCCCGAGGAATTCGTCCGCCTGCGCCACGAACTCCCGGCCGAGCTGGGCCCGTTCCGCATGGTGCTGGCCGGCGAACGCGCCATCCACGACGCGCTGCTGGCGCGCCGCCAGACCGCGCTGATCCGCGCCGCCGAAACCTGTGTCGCCGCCGAGGACAGCTGCCGCATCCACGCCGAGGACCGGGTGTCGCAATGGGCACTGATCGGGCTTGGCGCGCTGGCGCTGGGCCTGCTGATCGCACCGCTGTGGGTGTTCGGGGCGCTGATGGCGGTCACCGTGGGCTCGCTGGTGCTGTCGACCGCGCTCAAGGCCGCCGCCCTGATCGCCGAGATCCGCGGCCGCGCCCGCGCCGCCCGCCGCGCCCAGCCCGAACGCCCCCTGATCGCGCGGCTTCCGATCGTGTCGATCATGGTCCCGCTTTTCCGCGAGGACGACATCGCCGGACGGCTGGTCAAGCGGCTGGAGCGGCTGGAATACCCGCGCGAGGCCATGGATATCCTGCTGGTGGTCGAAGAAAGCGACGCCCTGACCCGCGCCGCGCTGGCCCGCGCGCGCCTGCCGCAATGGATGCGCGTGATCGTGGTGCCCGACGGCCCCATCCGCACCAAGCCGCGCGCGCTGAACTTCGCGCTGAACTTCTGCCGCGGGTCGATCGTGGGGGTCTATGACGCCGAGGACGCCCCCGAGCCCGACCAGATCCACAAGATCGTCCGCCGCTTCCACGAGCGCGGCCCCGAGGTGGCCTGCCTGCAAGGCATTCTCGACTTCTACAACCCGCGCACCAATTTCCTGGCCCGCGCCTTCACCATCGAATATGCGGCCTGGTTCCGGGCCATGCTGCCGGGGCTGGCGCGGCTGGGGCTGGTGGTGCCGCTGGGGGGCACGACGCTGTTCTTCCGGCGCGCCGCGCTCGAGGCACTGGGCGGCTGGGACGCGCATAACGTCACCGAAGACGCCGATCTGGGCGTGCGCCTGGCCCGGCGCGGCTATCGCACCGAACTGGTGGACACTGTCACCCACGAGGAAGCCAATTGCCGCGCGCTGCCCTGGGTCAAGCAGCGGTCGCGCTGGCTCAAGGGTTATGCGATGACCTGGGGCGTGCACATGCGCCGGCCCGGCCAGCTGTGGCGCGAGCTGGGGCCCTGGCGCTTCCTGGGCTTTCAGGTGCTGTTCCTGGGGGCGCTGGCGCAATATCTGCTGGCACCGCTCCTGTGGACGCTGTGGCTGATGGCGGCGGGCCTGTGGCATCCGATCAGCGCCCTGGCCGCGCCCGAGGCTTTGATGGCGCTGGTGGCGCTGTCGATCGGCTGCGAGGCGCTGTCGATGACCCTTTCGGCCTGGGCCGTGCGCGGGCCGCGCCATCGGCACCTGTTGCCCTGGGTGCCGTTCCTGTCGCTCTATTTCCCGCTGGGCACCTTTGCCGCCTGGAAGGGGCTCTATGAGGTCATCACCCGCCCCTTCTACTGGGACAAGACCTCGCACGGGATCTATGACGCCGGGCACGAGGACGGCGCCGAGACGGGCACGGACCCCGCGCCCCCGCCCGCGCCGCGCCTGCCGCCCCATGACGGCGGCCCCGGCCGCGGCGCGCCGCAGCTCTGCCCGATCCCGGTGCATCAGGTGGCCGCCGTCGCCTGCCCCCGGCGCGAGACCGCCCTCTGAGGGCAAGGCCGAGCAGCCGGGCGGCGACGCAAACGCAGGCGCGCGCGGCGCTAGCGGCCGATCCGGCGCATCAGCCGCATCATCTGGCGGGCGCGGCGGGCGGTCTCTTGCCCCTGCCGCGCGGCCTCGCGGTCGGCCGGGGTCTGCGGCCCGCCCTGTCCGCGCGCGGCGCTGTCGATCCCACGCCGCACGCCTTGCATCAGCACCCGCCGCAGGATGCGGTTCAGGATGGCCTCGAAGGACATTGCCGTTCTCCCTTCAGCTTTCGAACAGGTCGCTCTGGTCGTCGTCGTCATCAAGCGGCTCGAACAGCCCCTCGTCGTCGGCCTCGTCGCGCGGGCCCCCCATGCCCCCCGGCAGCGGCCGCGAGTCAAGCAGCCCCGCCGCCCGCAGATCCTTGAGGCCCGGCAGATCGCGCGGGCTTTCAAGGCCGAAATGATCAAGAAACGCCGGCGTCACCACGAAGGTCACCGGCCGGCCCGGCGTCATCCGCCGCCGCCCGAAGCGGATCCAGTCCATCGCCAGCAAGAGGTCGATCGTCCCGCGCGAGACCGCGACGCCGCGAATTTCCTCGATCTCGGCGCGGGTGACGGGCTGGTGATAGGCGATGATGGCCAGCGTCTCGATGGCCGCGCGCGAGAGCTTGCGTTCCTCGACCACCTCCTTGTGCATCAGGAAGCCGAGATCGGGCGCGGTGCGCATCGCCCAGGCATCGCCCACGCGCACCACGCGCACGCCGCGCCCCTCGTAGCGGCGACGCAGCAGCACCAGCGCCTCGGCCGGATCGCAGCCATGCGGCAGGCGGCGGTCCAGTTCGGCCAGCGTCACCGGCGCGGCCGAGGCAAAGAGGATCGCCTCGACCATGCGTTCCTGTTCGGCCAGCGGCGGCGCGGTGAAGAGGCTGGGCTCATCGCGCCGTTCGCGCGGATCCTCTACCGGCGCGAAGGCGGGCGCCTCGGCGGCGTCGAAGGGGGACTCGAAGGGAGACTCGTCGGGGCTCATTCGCTTCTCCGGCGGACCGAAATCGGGGCGAAGACCTCGGCTTGGCGCAGCTCGATCCGGCCCTGGCGCGCCAGCTCCAGCGAGGCCGCGAAGGTGGCCGCGGTCGCCGCGCGGCGGCGGCGCGGATCGGCCCGCCAGCCCTCGGGCAGAAAGGTCTGAAGCTCGGTCCAGTCGGGCAGATCGCCGACCAGCGCGCGCAGCCGCTCGAGCGCTTCCTCCATCGTGTAGACGTCGCGCCGGTCAAAGGCATAGGGGCGGAACTCGTCGCGGGTGCGGATGCGCGCATAGGCCCGCATCAGGTCCAGAAGCGTGGCGCCATAGCGCACGCTGCGCACATGCGAGATTTCCTCGGGCGCGCCGCGGGCAAAGATATCGCGCCCCAGCCGGTCGCGCGCCATCAGCTGGGCGGCGGCCTCGCGCATGGCCTGGAGCCGCTCGAGCTGGAAGGCCAGATGCGCGGCCATGTCCTCGGCCGAGGGGCCTTCTTCGGCGGGATCGGGCGGCAGGAGAAGGCGCGACTTCAGATAGGCCAGCCAGGCCGCCATCACCAGATAATCGGCCGCCAGCTCGATGCGCAACGCCTTGGCGCGGTCGACGAAGGCCAGATATTGCTCGGCCAGTTGCAAGACCGAAATGCGCCGCAGGTCCACCTTCTGGCTGCGCGAGAGCGTCAGCAGCAGGTCGAGAGGCCCCTCGAAACCGTCCACATCGACGATCAGCGCCTCGGCCTGAAGGCGCTCGGCCACCGACGGCTGAAGGGGCAGTTCCGCGGCCATCCCGGATCAGCCTGCGACAGGTTCGGCCGGCTCCCAGCCGGTCAGACGCTGGAATTCCGCCCAGAGCGCGGGCAGATCGGCATCGGCGGGCGGGCGGCGCTGGGCCAGGGCGGCCTCGGCGCGCGCCAGGGCCGCGCCCTCCAGCCGGCCGGCGGCGGCGACCACCTCGGCCATCTCGCCCGGATCGCCGTTGCAATGCAGCGCCACATCGCAGCCCGCCCCGATCGCGGCCGCGGTGCGCGCGCCCAGGCTGCCCTCGAGCGCCTGCATCGACAGATCGTCGGTCATCAGCAGGCCGCGAAAGCCGATGCGGTCGCGGATGGCGCCGATCATGCGGCGCGACTGGGTGGCCGGATGCGCGGCATCGAAGGCGGTGAAGCGGATATGCGCGGTCATCGCCATCGGCATGTCGCGCAGCGCCGCAAAGGCCGCGAAATCGCTGCGCGACAGGTCTTCGGCCGAGGCGGTGACCACGGGCAGGGTCTGGTGGCTGTCGGCGCGGGCGCGGCCATGGCCGGGGATATGCTTGATCACCGGCAGGACGCCGCCGGCCATCAGCCCCGCCGCCAGCGCACGGGCACGCGCGCCGACCTCGGCGGGCTGGCGGCCCAGACAGCGGTTTTTCAGGAAGTCATGCGTCTCGGGGCGGGCCAGGTCCACGCCGGGGGCGCAATTGGCGTCGATCCCCATCTCGGACAGCTCCGCCGCGATCAGCCGCCCGCGCAGCCACAACCCGCGCAGCACCGCCCCCACCCCGGCCCCGCGCGCGATCATCGCATTCACCTGGTCAAGCGGCGCCGGCCAGGCGCGCCAATGCGGCGGGCGCAGGCGCTGGACGCGCCCGCCCTCCTGGTCGATGAAGATCGGCGCATCGCGGCCCACCGCGTCGCGCAGATCCGCCGTCAGCCGTTTCAGCCGCGCCGGCGTGTCGATGTTGCGCGCGAAAAGGATGAAGCCCCAGGGGTCGGCGCGGCGGAAGAAGGCGGCTTCTTCGGTGCCGAGCACCGGCCCTGCAAGCCCAAGGATCGCCGCACCTGTCGTGGCCCCTGTCGTGGCTCCGTTCATGGCCCCGCTCATCGGATGGCCCCTCCCCTCAATGCGCCAATGTGGGAATGCAATTCTGCCCCTCGGCCACCAGAGCCGCGCAGAAGCTGCGCGCCTCGTCCAGATCGGCGAACCCCTCGACGCGCAGCCGGAAGAACTTGCGCCCCCCGCTCTCGGCGGCCTGCACCACGCGGCGCTTGCCTGCCATCAGCGCACCGAAACGCCCCGCCAGCCGGTCCCATTCGGCGCGCGCGATCTCGGCGCTGTCAAAGGCGCCCAGCTGCGCCAGCCGGGTGCCGGCGGGGATATCCTCGGGGGCGATCTCGATCTCGGGGGCGGGGGCCAGCGCCTCGGCCACGGCACGCGCAGCGGCCAGGGCGATCAGATCCTCGTTGGCGGGTTTGGCCACGGGGCGGGGCGAGCGCGCAAGCCCCGGCACGTCAGGCGGCACGATATCCGAGGCCGCGGCATCATCGGCACGCTGGGCCAGATCCTCGGCCAGGGCCAGGGTCGCCGCGGCGGCGGGGTCGAGAGGGGCTGCCGCGTCCGCGTCTGCGGCAGCATCCGCGGGGGCATCGTCGACCTCGGCCCCGGCACTGGCATCAGCACTGGCATCAGCACTGGCATCAGCGCTGGCGTCAGCGCGGGTTTCATCCGTGGGCGGGGCGGCGGGACGCGCCGTGCCACCGGGCAGATCGGGCGGGGGCAAGACGCGCGGCACCCCCAAGGGCGAGGCAGGCGCCCCGGACGCGGGGGCGTCCGCCGGGGCCGGTCGGCCGGGATCGCCCAGCCGGGGCGGCGCGACGCCGGTCATGGCGCCGTCTTCCTCGGCCAGCTCGACCGGGCCGGGGGCCAGCATCACACGATCGGGGGCGGGTTCGGCCACGCCATTGGCGGCCACCTCGTTGACCGCAAGGCCCGTGTGGCGCGCCAGACGGCCGCCGGGGTCTTCGGGGGCGATGCGCGCCGGACCTTCCAGCGCGCGCAGAACCGGCACCCCGGTCACGTCGCGCATGACAAGGCCATAGCCCCACCAGACCAGCCCCCCGACAAGCGCCGCCGATAGCACCACGCCCAGCCGGCTGGCCAGACGCGCAGCACCCTGGGGCGTGCTTTCGGGATGGGATGGGCCGGATCTGCCTGTCATTCAACGCCTCGCCTGGGGCAACGCCGCGCCTCGGGGGCATCGCCCCCGCGTCCCGCGCGCCCCGATCGGCACCGGGAGGGCAGCGGGCAGAAGCCACCCGCGGCCCGTCGAAGGATCCGCGCCGGATGCCTAGCGCATCTCTTCGGCGGGGGTGACGCCAAGAATACCAAGACCGGCCGAAATGACAACGGCCGCGGCCCGCGCCAGGGCGATTTTCGCCTGCGACACGGCGGGGTCGTCCTGCAAGAAGCGCAAGGACGGTTCGTCGTTGCCGCGGTTCCACAGCCCATGCAGATCCGACGCCAGCTCATAGAGATAGAAGGCGATGCGGTGGGGTTCGTTGGTGCGCGCAGCAATCTCGACCAGGCGCGGCCATTCGGCGATCTTGCGCGCCAGGGCCTGTTCGGCCTCGTGGGTGATGGCCAGCGGCCCCGCGGCCAGCGCCCCGTCCTCGACCGCGATGCCGGCCTCGGCGGCCTTGCGCAGCACCGAACACACACGCGCATGGGCGTATTGGACGTAGAAGACCGGGTTGTCCTTGGATTGCTCGATCACGCGGGCAAAGTCGAAATCGAGCGGCGCATCGTTCTTGCGCGTCAGCATGACGAAGCGCGTCACCCCGGCGCCGGCCTGTTCGACCACATCGCGCAGCGTCACGAAGGTGCCCGCGCGCTTGGACATCTTGAAGGGCTCGCCGTTCTGATAGAGCTTGACCAGCTGGATCAGCTTGATGTCGAGCGGCACCGCATTGTCCGACAGCGCCGCCACCGCCGCCTTCATCCGCTTGACATAGCCGCCGTGGTCGGCGCCGAAGACGTCGATCAGCAGGTCGAAGCCGCGGGTCACCTTGTCGTAGTGATAGGCGATGTCGGGGGCGAAATAGGTCCAGCTGCCGTCCGATTTCATCACCGGGCGGTCGACGTCATCGCCATGGGCGGTCGAGCGGAACAGGGTCTGCTCGCGCTCCTCCCAATCCTCGGGCAGCTTGCCCTTGGGCGGCTCGAGCGTGCCCTCGTAGATCAGCCCCTTGGCACGCAGCGCCTCGAGCGCGGCCTCGATCCGGCCGGTGCCGTAAAGCGCCTTTTCCGAGGAATAGACGTCCATCCTGACGCCCAGAAGGGCCAGATCCTCGCGGATCATGGTCATCATCGCCTCGGTGGCGAAGTCGCGGAAGAGCGGCAGCCATTCGGCCTCGGGCTGTTCGAGGTAGCGATCCCCGAAGCGGTCCTTGAGCGCCTGGCCCACCGGGATCAGATAGTCGCCGGGATAGAGCCCCTCGCGGATCTCGGGCTCGAGGCCATGCGCCTCGCGGTAGCGTTCATAGGCCGAGCGCGCCAGGACATCGACCTGCGCGCCGCCGTCGTTGATGTAATATTCGCGCGTGACGTCAAAGCCCGCGAAATCCAGCAGGCTGGCCAGCGCATCGCCGAAGACCGCGCCGCGGGTATGGCCGACATGCATCGGGCCGGTGGGGTTGGCCGAGACGAATTCGACGTTGACCTTGCGCCCCGCGCCCATGTCCGAGCGCCCGAAATCGCGCCCCGCGGCCAGCGCCGCGCGCACCACATCGTCCAGCGCCGCGGGCGCCAGGCGCAGGTTCAGGAAGCCGGGCCCGGCCACCTCGGCCAGGGCGATGCGCGGATCCTGCGCCAGTTCCGCGGCCAGGCGCTCGGCGATCTCGCGCGGCTTGCGGCCCGCGGGCTTGGCCAGCACCATCGCGGCATTGGTGGCCATGTCGCCATGCGCGGGATCGCGCGGCGGCTCCACGGTCACATTGGCGGTGTCGAGCCCCGCCGGAAGATCGCCCGCGGCCTCGAGCCGGGCGAGCGCCTCCACGACAGCGGTGCGGATATCGGCAAAAAGGTTCATCGGTCGGACCTGTCAGACGGGCGCAGTCACGCGCATTTTCGGAGATTGGCTGCTGTTGCCAGAGCCCGGCCGCGGCGTCAATGCTCTGCCCCCGTCACGCCGCCGGCCCCGCCGCCACTCATGCCGCCTTCGCGGGCGGGCACAGCGCCAGAAGCGTGGTGTCCTCGGGCTGAGGGGCGCCCTCCTCGGGCAGATCGGCCAGAAGCCGCAGGTCGCGCGGGGTGATCGCGGCCAGGGGCCAGGCACCGTCGGGCAGGGGCGCGCCCGGCGGCAGGGCGCGGATCTCGGCGCCCTCGGCCAGGGCCGCGTCCAGCTCCTCGATGCGGCGGCGCCCGGCAAAGGCCTGCCCGCCCAGCTGCGGCGGCAGCGCGTGGCTGGCGCGATCCTCGCGGGCGCGGGCCACCTGCCAGATCGCGTCGCGGCCGAATTCGGCGGCCAGGTCGGTCGCCACCAGCGTGTTGTAGGCGTCATTGTCGGAGGCCGCCAGCAGCCGGCCGAATTCGGCGCGTTCCAGCGTGGTCTCGGCCTCCTCGGAGAGGATGTCGCCCCAATGGATGCGCAGCCCCGCCGCGCGCGGACGGATCAGATGCGCGTGGTTGGGATCGGCCACGAGAACCGGCACCTTCTCGCGCGCAAGGGCCTCGGCCAGGGCGGTGGTGAAGCGCCCGCCACCGACCACGATCAGCCCCGGCCGACCCTTCTGCGCCAGCCCCAGCGCGCGGGCCATCGGCGCCAGGGTGAAGCCGTGCAGGACCACCGTGGCCAGCACCAGCACGAAGGCCAGCGGCCCGATCAGCGCGCCGTCCTCGACCCCAGCCTCGGCCAGCCGTTCCCCGAAAAGGCCCGCGACCGCCACCAGCACCACCCCGCGCGGGCCGGTGAAGGCGATCAGCGCCCGCTCGCGCCCCGGCAGCCCGGACCCGATCAGCGACACCATCACAGTCAGCGGCCGCGCCACCAGCACCACCGCCGCCACGAACAGCCCCGCCCGCCAGTCCAGCCGCGCGATCTGGCCGAAATCCATCGACGCCGCCAGCAGGATGAACACCCCCGACACCAGAAGGATCGTGGCCTGTTCCTTGAAGCGGCGCAGATCCTCGAAGCTGGGCAGGCCGGCATTGGCGATGACCACGCCCATCACCGTCACCGCCAGAAGGCCGCTTTCGTGCAGCACCGCCTCGCAGAGCGCAAAGACCGCCAGCAGCGTGACCACGAGGACCGGCACCTTCATGTAATCGGGCACGCGCGCGGCGCGGAAGGCCCCGGCGATGGCGCGCCCGGCGCCGAACCCCAGCCCCGCCGCCAGCGCGATGCCCAGCGCCATCTGGCCCAGCGCCTCGGCCGCGGGCAGGCCCGAGCGCGTGACCAGCACCACCTCGAAGGCCAGAACGGCGGCCAGCGCGCCCAGCGGGTCGTTGACGATGGCTTCCCATTGCAACAGTTGCGCAGGCCGTCGCGGCAGCCGTGCCTGGCGCAGAAGCGGCGCGATCACGGTCGGGCCGGTCACGATCATGATGCCGCCGAAGACGGCCGCGGCCTCCCAGGACAGGCCGGCGCCCCAATGCAGCACCACCGTCGAGGCCGCCCAGCCCAGCGGCGCGCCGATCGCCACCAGCCGGGCCACGCCGCGGCGCGCATCGCCCAGCTTGTGCACGTCAAGCGCCAGCCCGCCCTCGAACAGGATCACCGCCACCGCCAGCGAGATCATCGCCCCCGTCAGCGCGCCGAAATCGCGCGCGGGCACCACCAGCCCCGACACCGGCCCCGCCAGAAGCCCCGCCGCCAGCATCAGCACGATCCCCGGCAGCTTCAACCGCCAGGCCAGCCATTGCGCGCCGACACCCAGCACGCCGACCAGCGCAAAGGCCATCATCGGCCCGGAAAGGTGAAGCCCCGTCGCCGCCTCGATCGCGCCCAGCGCGCCCGTCGTGTCGCTCATGCCGGTCCCTCCATCCATTTCGATATGGGGCCATCCCTTTCGATATGGGGCATGCGTGCCAATTCGGCCAGCCATGATTGACGTGCAGGCACATTTGGATTAGGGCAAAAAGCGCCGCAACGGGGCGGCAAGACGTTCGGGGCGTTCGGATCATGCGTCCCTCATTACTCTGCGGTCCGACACCGCATGGGCTTCCGGCGCGAAACAGGCGCGGGGCTCCGGGGCGCAAACCATCCATAATAGGACGCTGATGACGAAGTTTTCCGACCTCAAGCTCGATCCCAAGGTTCTGTCGGCGGTGGCCGACGCGGGTTACGAGACCCCCACCCCCATCCAGGCCGGGGCCATCCCGCCCGCGCTCGAGGGGCGCGACGTGCTGGGGATCGCCCAGACCGGGACGGGCAAGACCGCCAGCTTCACGCTGCCGATGATCACGCTCCTGTCGAAGGGCCGCGCCCGCGCGCGCATGCCGCGCAGCCTGGTTCTGGCGCCGACGCGCGAACTGGCCGCGCAGGTGGCCGAGAACTTCGACGTCTACGCCAAGAACACCAAGCTGACCAAGGCGCTGCTGATCGGCGGCGTCAGCTTTGGCGAACAGGACAAGCTGATCGACCGCGGCGTCGATGTGCTGATCGCCACGCCCGGCCGCCTGCTGGACCATTTCGAACGCGGCAAGCTGCTGCTGACCGGCGTCCAGATCATGGTCGTGGACGAGGCCGACCGGATGCTCGACATGGGCTTCATCCCCGATATCGAGCGCATCTTCCAGCTGACGCCCTTCACCCGCCAGACGCTGTTCTTCAGCGCCACGATGGCCCCCGAGATCGAACGCATCACCAACACCTTCCTGCACACGCCGGTCAAGGTCGAGGTGGCGCGCCAGGCCACGACCTCGGAGACGATCGAGCAGAAGCTGATCGAGATCACCCCCGCCCGGCGCGACACCGCCGCCAAGAACAAGCGCGAGCTGCTGCGCGCGCTGATCCGCTCCGAGGGCGAGGCCTGCACCAACGCGATCATCTTCTGCAACCGCAAGACCGAAGTCGATATCGTCGCCAAGTCGCTGAAGGCGCATGATTTCAACGCCTCGCCCATCCACGGCGATCTGGACCAGAGCCAGCGGATGCGCACGCTCGATGGCTTCCGCGACGGGTCGGTCCGGTTCCTCGTGGCCTCGGATGTGGCCGCGCGCGGGCTCGATATTCCGGCGGTGAGCCACGTCTTCAACTTCGACGTGCCCAGCCACGCCGAAGATTACGTCCACCGCATCGGGCGCACCGGGCGGGCGGGCCGCAAGGGCCGCGCCTTCACCATCGCCACGCCCGCCGACGAGAAATACCTCGCGGCCATCGAAAGCCTGGTCAAGGCGCCGATCCCGCGCGGCGAGATCCCCGAGGGCTTTGCCCCTTCGGTCAGCGCGCCGCGTGCGCGCGCCTCCGACGACGCCAAGCCCGCGCGCAGCCGTTCGGGCCGGGGCCGCAGCCGCAGCGACAGCGCCAAGACCGAAGCCGCCGTTGCCGAGACGCCCGTGGTCGAAGCCGTCGAGACCCCGCGCGCGGAACCGCGCCGCGAAGACCGCCGCGAGCCCCGGCGGGACGACCGGCGCAGCGATCGCGGTGGGGACCGGGGCGGCGACCGGGGCGCGCCGGTGGTGGGCATGGGCGATCACGTCCCCGACTTCCTGCTGCGCAGCTTCCGCCCCCGCGCCAGCACGGCCTCGGCCGCCAAGACCACGCGCACGGCCGTGGCCGACAGCGCAACCGACGACTGAGCCCCCCACCCCGCTACTTGCGCCCACCCCGCCCTTTCGAATGCCCCTGCCCTTGCGAATGCAAAGGGCCGGATGGCCTGGGCGGCCCCGCTTTCGGGCTGGGCGCCGCCCGGATCGGCCCCTTCGGGGGCTTGATCTGCGTCACCGCGCCCGCAATACCGCGGCAGCATGACGCAGATCAAGGCCCCTTGCACGGAAACGTGATTCCGTCGCGTATGAAACGCGCCGACAGGAGGCTTCCATGTTCCGTCTTTTCGCCATCATCTATGCGCTGACCGGACCTACGCTTGCCGGCATTCTCATGGTCGCAGTGCTGAGCATGAACATGTTCAACAGCACGGCGATCATCTATTCCGTGGCCGCGGGCTTCATCATCGGTTTGCCCGTGGCCTTCATCGTTGCGCGCAAGTTGACCCAATCCGCCTGAGCGGCGACAGGGGCATCGGCGCGCATGAGCCAAATGGTGCGAAGGCTTCGGCCTTCGCCTGTCCAGCGAGGAGTCCCATGAAAACTTCCACCGGTTATTCCGGTCGTCAGATCGCCCTTCACTGGATCGCCTTTGTCCTGATCGCCGTGCAATATGTCCTGGCCGGCGGGATCGGGCATGCCTATCACACGATCCAGGAAGGCGGTCAGCCCGACTTCGACGCCACCGTCCTGGCCCATGTGCTGATCGGCGGGTTGATCCTGATCTTCGCCGTCTGGCGGATCGTGCTGCGCTTTACCCATGGCGCCCCGCCGCCGCCGGAATCGGAAAACCCGCGCGCGGCGCTGGTGGCCAAGGTCACGCAAGGCCTGCTCTATGTGTTCATGATCGCGGTGCCGATCTCGGGCTCGCTGGCGTGGTTCGGCGGTCTCGACGCCGCGGGCGCCATGCACCAGGTCGGCAAACTGGTGCTGATGCTGCTGATCGTGCTGCATATCGCGGGCGCGATCTACAACCAGGTGGTGCTGAAGAACCACCTGATCCTGCGCATGATGAAGGCCGAATGAGCCCGCCCATCCTGTGCTGAACAAGATTGCGCCGCGGCCCTTCGGTCGCGGCGCTTTTCGTTGGGCGCGGCTCAGGCCAGGAACTCGGCCACGGCCTGCTCGAAGTCGCGCGGCTTCTCGGCGTGCAGCCAGTGCCCCGCCCCGGCGATCTGGTGAAACTGCGCGGCGGGAAACTGCGCGCGGATCGCGTCGTGGTCCCGGGCGCGCACATAGCGCGAGTTGGCCCCCGTCACGAACAGCGCCGGTCCGTCGAACCGCCCCGGCGTGCCCGGCCAGCCGGTGATCCCGTCCATCTGGGCCTCGAGCACATCGAGATTGAGCCGCCAGCGAACCGGCCCGTCGCGCAGCTCGAGCGATTGCAGCAGGAAGGCGCGCACGCCCGCATCCGTGATGTCGCCCGACAGCCGGCGGTCGGCCTCGGTCCGGCTGCTCAGCCCGGTCAGATCCAGCCGCCGCATCGCCGCGATCAGGTGGTTCTGGCTGTGTTCATAAGCGACCGGGGCGATATCGGCCACGACCAGGCGGCGGACGCGGGCCGGGTCGGTCAGTGCCAGCACCATGGCCGCCTTGCCGCCCATCGAATGGCCCAGAACATCGGCCTGCCCGCCCTGGGCGGCGATCACCTCGGCCAGATCCTGCGCCATCTCGGCATAGCCGTGGCGGTCGGACCAGAAGCTGTCGGCATGGTTGCGCATGTCCACGGCCACGACCAGCCGGTCGGCCGAGAGCCGGCGCGCGATCACGCCCCAATTGCGCCCCGAGCCAAAGAGGCCATGCGCGATGACAAGCGGCGGCGCGCCGGTCGGCGTGCCATGAAGGGTCAGGTTCAGCATGCCCCCGATCTAGCCCGCCCCCCGCGCCAGTTCCAGCCCCCGTCAGTGTCTCCCGCCAGCGTCTTCGGCCCAGTTGCGACACGCGACGGTTGGCGACACGCGACAGTTGGCGACACGCGACAGTTGGCGACTCGGGGGCGCTGTCGTTAATCTTGCTGCGGGGATGACGGAATTCGGGAAGGGGGCTGCCGATGAGCCCGACGAACGTGCAGCAGATGGCCGACCGGATCGGCGAATTGCTGAGCGCCCGGCTGGGGGTGCATGGGCCGGATCTGCGCACCCGCGTGCGCGCCGCGCGCCGGCAATTGCCGCGCCGGGTGCGGCGGCAGGCGGAATATCTGGCTTCGGCCGCGGCGCATGGCGCCAATCCGCGCTGGGGCGGACAGATCGACGACGCGCGCGTGGCGCAGGCCTATGACAGTTGCCTGCGCTATCTCAAGCCGCTGGGCGCCTGGGGCCGGTTCCGGCGCCGGCTGATGCATCTGACCGCCACGCTGGCCTTCGTGATGCTGGTGGCCTTTGGCCTGTCGGTCTATGTCGCGGTGCAACAGGGCATCGTCTGAGCGCGCGCCCCGGCCCTTGCACGGCCCACGCGCCCCCGCTCAGCCCGCGCGGCGATGCGGGGCCAGCATCGGCGCCAGATAGCGGCCGGTGTGGCTGCCTTCGACCGCGGCCACCTCCTCGGGGGTGCCACAGGCCACGATCTGCCCGCCGCCGTCGCCGCCCTCGGGGCCGATGTCGATGATCCAGTCGGCGGTCTTGATGACATCGAGATTATGCTCGATCACCACGACCGTATTGCCCTGATCGACCAGCGAATGCAGCACGTCGAGCAGCTTCTTCACATCCTCGAAATGCAGCCCCGTGGTCGGCTCGTCGAGGATATAGAGCGTCCGCCCCGTCGAACGCCGCGCCAATTCCTTGGACAGCTTGACCCGCTGCGCCTCGCCGCCCGAAAGCGTGGTCGCCTGCTGACCCACCTTGATATAGCCCAGCCCCACCTCGACCAGCGCATCCATCTTCTCGCGGATCGAAGGGACGGCCTTGAAGAAGGCCTGCGCATCCTCGACCGTCATGTCCAGCACATCGGCGATGGACTTGCCCTT
The DNA here is from genome assembly GCF_900156695.1 of Phaeovulum vinaykumarii. GTDB lineage: Bacteria > Pseudomonadota > Alphaproteobacteria > Rhodobacterales > Rhodobacteraceae > Bieblia_A > Bieblia_A vinaykumarii. Next base: position 613,291 of record NZ_FTOM01000002.1, on the reverse strand, counting down.
GAACAGGATCTCCAGCGTCTCGCGGTTGTAGCGCGCGCCCTTGCAGGTCTCGCATTCCACATAGACGTCGGGCAGGAAGTGCATCTCGATCTTGATGACGCCGTCGCCCTGGCAGGCCTCGCAGCGCCCGCCCTTGACGTTGAAGGAAAACCGCCCCGGCTTGTAGCCGCGCGCCTGGGCCTCGGGCAGGCCCGCGAACCAGTCCCGAATTGGGGTGAAGGCGCCGGTATAGGTGGCGGGGTTCGACCGCGGCGTGCGTCCGATCGGGCGCTGGTCGATGTCGATCACCTTGTCCAGATGCTCAAGGCCCTTGATCGTCTCGCAGGGCGCAGGCGTCTGGCGCGCACCGTTGAGCCGCATCGAGGCGGTCTTGAACAGCGTCTCGATGGTCAGCGTGGACTTGCCCCCGCCCGAAACGCCGGTGACGCAGACGAAGCGGCCCAGCGGGAAATCGACCGACACGTTCTTGAGGTTGTTGCCGGTGGCGCCCTCGATCCGCACCGCCTTGCCGTTGCCGGGCCGGCGCGTGGCGGGCACCTCGATCCGGCGCGTGCCCGAGAGGTATTGCCCGGTCAGGCTGGCGGGATCGGCGGCGATCTCCTCGGGGGTGCCGCGGGCCACCACGCGCCCGCCATGCACGCCCGCGCCGGGGCCGATGTCAAAGACGTAATCGGCGTGGCGGATGGCGTCCTCGTCATGTTCGACCACCAGCACGGAATTGCCCTGATCGCGCAGGTTCTTGAGGGTCAGAAGAAGGCGGTCGTTGTCGCGCTGGTGCAGCCCGATCGAGGGCTCGTCAAGGACATAGAGCACCCCCGTCAGCCCCGAGCCGATCTGGCTGGCCAACCGGATACGCTGGCTCTCGCCGCCCGACAGCGTGCCGGCCGCGCGGCTGAGCGTCAGATAATCCAGCCCCACATTGACCAGGAACCCCAGCCGCTCGCGGATCTCCTTCAGGATCGGGCGGGCGATCTCGTTCTTCTGGGCGCTCAGCTGCGCGGGCATCGCCGCGATCAGCTCATGCGCCTCGCGGATTGACAGATCGACGACCTGGCCGATATGAAGCCCCCCGATCTTGACCGCCAGCGCCTCGGGCTTGAGACGATGGCCGCCGCAGGCGCCGCAGGGGCGGTTGTTCTGATAACGCTCGAATTCCTCGCGCACCCAGGCGCTGTCGGTCTCGCGGTAGCGGCGTTCCATGTTGGGGATGACGCCTTCGAAGGTGCGGCTGACCTCGTAGACGCGGCCGCCCTCGTCAAAGCGGAAGCGGATCTCCTCCTTGCCCGAGCCATAGAGGAACATCTGCTGGACATTCTCGGGCAGATCCTTCCATTTCTTGCGCTTGTCAAAGCCGTAATGGCGGGCCAGCGCCTCGATCGTCTGGGTGAAATAGGCCGATTTCGACTTGGCCCAGGGCGCCAGCGCCCCTTGCAGCAGCGTCAGCCCGCTGTCGGGCACCACCAGCCGTTCGTCAAAGAAGAGTTCCACCCCCAGCCCGTCGCAGACCGGGCAGGCGCCGAAGGGGGCGTTGAAGGAAAACAGCCGCGGCTCGATCTCGGGAATGGTGAAACCACTGACAGGGCAGGCGAATTTCTCCGAAAACGTGATCCGCTCGGGCGTGCGGCCGGCCTCGATGTCGTCATTCGACAGCGCCTCTTCCCACAGCGCGATCCCGTCGGCCAGATCCAGCGCGGTGCGGAAACTGTCGGCCAGCCGCGTCTCGAGACCCGCGCGCACCACGATCCGGTCGACCACCACGTCGATGTTGTGGCGGAATTTCTTGTCCAGAACGGGCGGCTCCTCCAGATCGTGGAAGGCGCCGTTGACCTTGACCCGCTGGAACCCGGCCTTGCGCCATTCGGCGAATTCCTTGCGGTATTCGCCCTTGCGGTCGCGCACCACCGGCGCCAGCAGATAGCCGCGCGCGCCCTCGTCCATGGCCATCACGCGGTCGACCATGTCCTGGACCTGCATCGCCTGGATCGGCAGGCCGGTCGCGGGGCTGTAGGGCGTGCCCGCGCGCGCAAACAGAAGCCGCAGATAGTCATAGATCTCGGTCACCGTGCCCACCGTCGAGCGCGGGTTCTTCGAGGTCGTCTTCTGCTCGATCGAGATCGCCGGCGACAGCCCCGAGATATGGTCCACGTCGGGCTTGCCCATCATGTCGAGAAACTGGCGCGCATAGGCCGACAGGCTCTCGACATAGCGCCGCTGCCCCTCGGCATAGATCGTGTCGAAGGCCAGCGAGGATTTCCCCGACCCCGACAGCCCGGTGATGACCACGAACTGGTCGCGCGGGATGTCCAGATCCACGCCCTTGAGGTTATGCTCGCGCGCGCCGCGCACCTCGATGAATTTCTGCTCGGCCATCTGTATCCCCTGCCCGCGCCGCTCCGCGACCGCCCACTAGATAGGCGAGCTGGGGGCGATCGCCAACCGAAATGTGCGAACATTGGGGGAACAGAAACCAAGCGCGCAGAAATTCCGCAGCGCAGCATCGGCGGGGACTTGCACCGCTTCCAGATCTGTCACATATAAAAACCGGAATGTGAAAGGGACCGCCATGTTCGGATTTCTGCGCGGCGGCACGCCGCGGATCGCCCCCGCCGAGGCCGTTGCCAAGGTCAAGGCCAAGGAGGCCGTCCTCCTCGACATCCGCGAGCCGATGGAGCTGCGCGCGACCGGCCGCGCACAGGGCGCGATCCATGTGCCGATGGCGGCCTTTGCCATGCGCTGCGATCCCGCCAGCCCCGAATGCCTGCCCGAACTCAAGAACGGCAAGCCGATCATCCTCTATTGCGCAACCGGCGCGCGCAGCGGCATGGCGGGCTCGATGCTGACCCGCATGGGACATGCGCAGGTGTTCAATCTTGGCGGTCTGTCCGACTGGATGGCCGGCGGCGGCCAGATCCTGCGCTGATCCCCGCCCAGGCGCCCCCCGCCCAGGCGCCCCGGCCGATCAGGGGCGCGCGGCAGCGCCGCCAAGGGGGGCTCGATGCCCCCCGCGGCGGCTCCTCCCGGCTCCCACCCCTTCGGTCCCGCCGCGCCGCTCAGATATGCAGCGCGCGCTCCCAGGCGGCCAGGGTCGATTCGTGCATCATCTCGGACAGCGTGGGATGCGGGAAGACCGTCTCCATCAGCTCGGCCTCCGTCGTCTCGAGCCCCATCGCCACCACGAACCCCTGGATCAACTCGGTGACCTCGGCGCCCACCATATGCGCGCCCAGAAGCTCGCCCGTCTTGGCATCGAAGATCGTCTTGATCAGCCCCTCGGCCTCGCCCAGTGCAATCGCCTTGCCGTTGCCGATGAAGGGGAAGCGCCCCACCCGGATCTCGTGGCCCGCCGCGCGCGCCTTCTCCTCGGTCAGCCCGACCGAGGCGATCTGCGGCCGGCAATAGGTGCAGCCCGCAATCCGGTCGGCGCGGATCGGATGCACCGTCAGCCCGGCCAGATGCTCGGCCACCATCACCCCCTCGTGGCTGGCCTTGTGCGCCAGCCAGGGCGCCCCGGCCACATCGCCGATGGCATAGAGACCCGGCACCCCGGTCCGGCACCGCGCGTCGGTCACGACATGGCTGCGCTCGATGGTGACGCCCAGATCCTCGAGCCCCAGATCCTCGACATTGCCGACGATCCCCACCGCCGAGATCAGCGCATCCGCCGCCATCTCGATCCGGGTCTCGCCCTGGCGGATGGTCAGCGACAGCCCGTCCTCGCCCCGCGTCGCGGTCTCGATCGAGGCCCCGGCCAGGATGCGCATCCCCTGCTTCTCGAAGGACCGCGTGGCCAGTGCGGCGATCTCGGCATCCTCGACCGGCAGGATCCGCGGCGCCAGCTCGATCACCGTCACCTCGACGCCCAGCGCGCGATAGAAGCTGGCGAATTCGATGCCGATCGCGCCCGATCCCAGCACCGCCAGCCGCCGCGGCAGGAAGGGCGGCACCAGCGCGTGGCGATAGCTCCAGATCCGCTGGCCGTCGGGCTCGAGCCCCGGCAGCACCCGCGCCCGCGCGCCCGTCGCCAGGATCACCGCCCCGGCCTCGATGCTGCGCGGGGTCTCGGCCTCGACCTCGACCGTGGTCGGCCCGCTCAGCCGCGCGCGGCCGCGGATCACCTCGACGCCGTTCTTGCGCAAGAGATGCGCCACCCCCGAGGACAGCTGCCTGGACACCCCGCGCGAGCGCTTGACGATGGCGTCCAGATCGAAGCCGATGCCCTCGGCCGACAGCCCGAAGCTCTGCGCCTCGTGCATCAGGTGCAGCACCTCGGCCGAACGCAACAGCGCCTTGGTCGGGATACAGCCCCAGTTGAGACAGATCCCGCCCAGCTCGGCGCGTTCGATCACGGCCACCTTCAGCCCCAGCTGCGCCGCGCGGATCGCCGCGACATAGCCGCCGGGACCGGCCCCGATCACTGCAACGTCAAAGTCCCGCGCCATGGCCATTCCCCTTCCGAAAATTCAGTTTGGCATTAAACCATTTTCGGAACTGGTTCAATCTGTCGCAGATCACGCCCCGTCCGAACGGGGGGCGCGATCCGGATCCGCGGGCGCCCTTGCGTCCGGATCGTCAGCGATCCGTTCTTCGGCGGCCCGTTCTTCCGCCGCCCGTTCCTCGGCGGCCTGTTCCTCGGCCACCTCGTCGGCGGCAACCTGCGCGGCCTCGAGCGCGGCCTCGACCGCCAGCGGCGAGGCCGTCGGCGACAGCACGGCAAAGGCGCCGGTATCCGCGACCGCGGGCGCCGGGCGCCGCGTGGTCCGCCAGGCGGCATAGAGCGCCAGCAGCCCGAACACCCCCGACAGATACAGGAAGAAGCCGTCGGAGCCCACGCGCTCCATCAGCCAGCCGGTCAGGATCGGGCCGATCACGGCGCCCAGGCCGTTGATGAACATCAGCCCCGCCGAGGCCGAGGCCATGTCGGAATTGTCCAGGAAGTCGTTGCTATGCGCCACCAGCAGCGAATAGAGCGGGTTGGCCACCCCACCGGCCAGCATCGCCAGCCCCAGCAGCACCACGAAGACCGGCCCGGTCAGCGTCGCCACCAGCATGGCCAGCGTGCCCACCGCCGACAGAACCAGGATCAGCAGGCGCCGGTCCATGCGGTCCGACAGCCAGCCGATGGGATACTGGAACACAAGCCCGCCAACATAGATCGCCGCCACGAAGGCCGACACCTCGCCCACCGTCAGGCCGCGGCCCGTGCCCCAGACCGCCGCCATCCCGAACAGCGCCGAGAAGATGCCGCCCATCATGAACATGCCCACGCAGCCCAAAGGCGAGGCACGGAAGAGCTTGAGGAAGCTCAGCGGCTTGATCTGCTCGAACGGGGGGGCGGGTGTCACCGACAGCAGGATCGGCGTGAAGGAGATGGACACCAGCACCGAGGGGATGACGAACAGCAGATAGCCCGAGGGATCGCCCGTCACCATCAGCGCCTGACCGGCCACGATGCCCAGCATCTGCACGATCATGTAGGCCGACAGCGCCTGGCCGCGGTTCTCGTTGGTCGAGGCGGCGTTGAGCCAGCTTTCCGCGGTGATGTAGACCCCCGAGAAGGAAAAGCCGATCAGCACCCGCATCAGCGCCCAGGCCACCCAGTGGGGCACCGCGGCATAGAGGATGAGCACCGCCGAGATCAGCGAGCCCAGCGCCGCGAAGACGCGCACATGGCCCACCCGGCGGATCATGCGCGGCGTCAGCTGCGAGCCCAGCAGGAAGCCCGCGAAATAGGCCGACATGACGATCGACATGCGCGTCGTGTCGACCCCCTCGGCGGTGCCGCGAATCCCCAGAAGGGTGCCCTGCATCCCGTTGCCCACCATCAGGAGCATGACGCCAAGAAGAAGCGGCCAGGCGCTGCGCAGAACGGAAAGCATCGACATACCTCGGGTCGGGGGGATGGGATCAGGCTGCCAGAGACACGCGGGTCCGGCAAGCCTTGGGGTCCGCATATCCCTGCGCGCCGACAAAGGGCAGCCACAAACCGACATGCAAGGGCCGTTTGCGGCATACGCATGACGGCATGCCGCAAATGGCCGCCCGATCAGGGGATCAGCAGCGAGGCATCCCCGTAGGAAAAGAACCGATACCCCTGCCCGATCGCGTGCTGATAGAGCGCATGGATGCGTTCACGCCCCATCAGCGCCGAGACCAGCATCAGCAGCGTTGACCGCGGCAGGTGGAAATTGGTCATCAGCCCGTCGATGGCGCGGAACCGGTAGCCGGGATAGATGAAGATCTCGGTCGTGCCGGCAAAGGGGCGGACCTCGCCTTCGGGGGTGGCGGCGCTCTCGACCAGACGCAGCGCCGTCGTGCCCACCGCGATCACCCGCCCGCCCGCGGCGCGGGTGGCGTTGATGGCGGCGGCGGCCTCGGGGGTGATCTCACCCCATTCGGCATGCATCCGGTGGGTGGTCACGTCCTCGACCTTGACCGGCAGGAAGGTGCCCGCCCCCACATGCAGCGTCACCCGCGCAAAGCCCACGCCGCGCGCGGACAGCTCCGCCATCAGCGCGTCGTCGAAATGCAGCGACGCCGTGGGCGCGGCCACCGCACCGGGGCGACGGGCAAAGACCGACTGGTAATCCTCGTGGTCGGCGGCATCGGGGGCGCGCAACGCCGCGATATAGGGCGGCAGCGGCATCGCCCCCACCTCGGCCAGCGCGGTCTCGAAGGCCGCCCCGCCGACCGAGAAGGCCAGCCGCGCGCGCCCCTCGGCGATCTCGCGGACCTCGGCCGAGAAACCGGGGGCGAAGACGATCTCCTCGCCCGGACGCAGCTTGCGCAGCGGCTTGACCAGCGCCTGCCATTCGCCGTCGGTGCCGGGCTCCATCAGCGTGACCTCGATGCGGGCGTGGACCTCGCCCTGCGGGGTCTGGCGCGCGCGCAGCCCGCTCAGCCGCGCCGGGATCACCCGCGTGTCATTGAGCACCAGAAGATCGCCCGGACGCAGCAGGCCGGGCAGGTCGCGCACATGGGCATCGGACCATCCCTCGGGGCCCTGCGCCACCAGCAGACGCGCCGCCGGGCGCGGGCGCACCGGGCGGGTGGCGATCAGCCCCTCGGGCAGGTCGAAATCGAAATCCTCAAGCTTCATCCGGGCCTCGCTGGCAACGCCGCGCCCTTCTAGCCGCTTGGCGGGGGCATTGCACCCCCTTCCCCGCCACCCTGTCGGCCCTTTGGAAGGACGGCACTCAGGGCCGGTTCTGGCGGCGGAAGATCTCGCGGAAGAAACCCGGCGTGAAGATCGACAGCGGGTTGACGGTGACCCGCGGCGCGTCGGCGGACCCGCTCAACTCATAGGTGAAGCCGAAGATCCCCTCGCCCCGCCGGCTGATGATCTGGCCGATCCCGTTGATCAGATAGAGCGGCGAGACCACGCCCTCCATGTCCAGCCGGTTGCTGGCGAAATCATGCGTGCCGGTCATCGTGACCCCCATCGAGGCGCCCTCGGCCACGCCTTCAAGGATGCGCAGACCGGTGCGGTCCAGCCGGAAGCGGCCGTCGACCTTGTTGAAGAGAAGCCCCTCGCCGTTGAGCTGTTCGAGAAGCCCCACGACCGAGGCCGCCGACAGCATTGCCGCCAGCCGCGGCGCGCGGGTCACGCGCAGCCCGGAAATGTCAAGCGTGCCGTCCCAGGCCTCGGCGCCCGCCGGGTCGAGCCGCAGCACCATCCGTCCGCCCTCGGCGCGGCCGAAGACCTTGGCCGAGGACAGCACCGCGCCGGCATCGGCGGCCTCGATGGCGATGCGCGCGCGCCCGCCGGTCGCGGGCATCATCGTGCCGCGGATGGGGGCCTTGCCGTTGACCCAGGCGCCGAAGCTGCCGGCGCGGCCGCCGCGCGCGAACCGCCCCGAAAAGCCGGTCAGCGCCACCTGGTCCGAAACCTCGACCCGGTCGAGCGCCACCTCGATGGGCGCGTCGTCGCTGCCGCCGCCCGTCCCGCCGCCGCCCGTCCCGCCCGCGGGCATCCGCGCCAGGACCAGCCGGCCGCCCTCGATGCGCAGGCGCGGCGCGCGCCCCGCACCCCGCCCTTCCAGCGTGGCGCCGCCGTCGAACCAGCCGCCGATCCGCAGCCGCTCGAACCGAGCCTGCTCGAGCGCCCCCCCTTCGCCCAGCGTCACGGACCCGTCGGCCGTCAATCCCGGCGCCTCGAGGCTCAGGCTCTCGACGGTGGGGCGCGCGCCCAGCTGACCCGCCAGTTCCAGCTTGCCCGTGCGCGCCGCCCCCAGCGACCAGCCGATCTGCGGGATCGACAGCCCGATCCCCGCCAGATCCGACGAGAAGCGGTAGCGCGTGGGCTGATCCTTGACCAGATCGAGCGCGATCCGCCCCGTCCCCGCCCCCGACAGCATGCCCTTCGGCAGCCCGATCCCGAAGCGCGCCAGCGTCTGCGGCGACACCTCGACCCGCCCCTCGACCTGCGAGCGCCCGCGGTTCTCGGGGCCGAAGGCCTGGCGCCAGCTGCCCTCGAAACCCACCCCGTCAAGGCGCGCGCGCCCCGAGATCCGCACCCCCGCCCGCGTGGCGGCCAGATCCAGCGCCTCGGCCTCGAGCCGCCGCCCCGGCACCGCCTGATCCGACACCACCTGACGCAGCTGCGCGGTCAGGTCGTAATCCACCGCGTCGGTATCCAGCTTGCGCGCCAGCGTCAGCCGCAGATCGCCCGCCACCTGCGCCTGTCCGCGGGCCAGATCGGTGGGCATGCCCGCCTTGGTCAGAAAGCGGAAGGGGGGCTCGTCCAGAAGCGACAGCGCCGCGGGAATGTCCGAACGCGTGCGCAGCCGCACCACCGCCGGGGCGGGCTTGATGCGGATATCGGGCACGATCATCTGCGTGCCGGTCACGTCGATCCGCCCGCCCGAGGGCGCGATGACATGGCCCGCCTCGACCACCAGCGCGTGCTGGAATCCCTCGATCGTGGCATAGCCCACGCCGTCCTGCGCCGGCGGCAGCGACCGCAGGAAACGCACCTCGGCCCCCGCGAAGCTGTAGCCCAGCGCCAGCCGCGGCGCCGCATCGGGGCGCAGGCGCAGCGCGGCGGTCACATCCGACAATTCCCCCGTGGCCACGTTCTGATCCAGCCATTCGCGGGTCCGCGCCACCACATTGACCGGCCAGAGCCGGATCAGCCGGTCGCGCGCAATCCGGTCGGCGCCGAAATCGAGCGCGATCCGCCAGCCCTCGGGCGCGGCGGCAATGGTGCCCCGGCTCGACAGGCGGTGGCCGTCCGCCACAAGCTGGCTCTGGCCCAGCTCGACCGTGAACGGGTCGAACCCCACCCGGATATCGGCCGCCCCGCGCGAGAAGGCGACCGGGTGTTCGAACAGCCCCTCGGGGTCGACCTGAAGATCGCGCACGTCGATCTGGCCCAGAAAGCCCGTGGGCAGGACACCGGGCCGCGCCGGACCCGCGCCGTCGCGCAAGAGCGCCTGGCCCGCCGCCCGCAGGCGCAACGCGCGGCTGTCGAGCGACAGCTCGTTCAGCGTCATCCGCGCGCTGGCCGGGTCATAGGACAGATCGACCAGCCCGCCGGCAAAGGCGATGGGGCGCGCCTGGCCGGGGGGCGCCAGCCGCCCCGCGCCGATCTCGAGACGGGCGTCGAACCGCGCCAGATTGCCCGCCGCGTCGATGCCCGACCGGATCGAGCCGGTGATCGGCGCCTCGATCAGCCGCCCCCAGCTGAGCGCGGGGGAAAACAGCGCCAGATCGGGCGCCGAGACGGCGGTGACGGTCGAGGTCAGGCGCGTCTCGGCGCTGTCCTTGCGCGTCTCGAGCATCATCGCCACCGACGACGGCAGCCGGTCCCGTTCGCCCACGTCAAAGCCCAGCCGCAGCGCGATGGCGCGGTCGTCCTGCGTCAGGCTCAGCCGGCCGTCGCTGACGCGCCATTGCCGGCCCAGCCGCGCGTCGTCCATGCGCAGTTCCAGCCCCTCGGCCTTCAGGCTTTCCAGCCCCGACAGCACCGGCAGCGCAAACAGGTTGCGAAAGGCCGCCACCGCCTCGGCCGCGCTTTCCGGCCGCGCCCCCGACAGCGCCAGCGCGCCCCCCAGCCGCAGGTCCAGCGCCCCGTCGGCATTGCGCCGCAGCGCCACCCCCGCCCCCGAGATACGCAGCCGGCGCAAGCGGACCTCGCCCGCCAGAAGCGCGCCGGGCCAGACCGAGCCGCGCAATTCCGGCAAGACCGCAATCGGCAGACCCGAGGGCCGGTCGATCTCGACCCCGCGCAGGCGCAGCTGCGGAACCAGGCCGCGCTCGACGGCGATATCGGCGCCGCCGGCCACGCGGATGCGCACCGCGCCGCCCAGCGCCGCATTCACCCGCGTCTCCAGCGTGGCCAGCGCCAGATCGGGCACCGCCACCGGCATGCGGGTCAGCGCCAGAAACGACAGGAGCGTGGCCGCCAGGAAGATCGGAAGCGACAGGATCAGCCAGAAGCCGAAGCGCGCCGTCCGCCCCCGCCCCCGCGCACGGGTCCGCGGCCGGGGGGCGCCGGGGGGGCCATCGGAGGGGGGACCATCGGGTGGGAGCGCATCGGGGGGCAGCGGATGATCCAGAAGAAGCGGGGCATCGCGCGGGGGTGCGCCATCGGGGACACCATCGGGGACGGGCGCGGCCTCGGGAGTGGGCGGCGCCCCGGAAGACGACAGGGCGGGCGGCACATCGGCAGACGGCACACCGGAAGAGGGCGCCGGTCGTTCCCCGAGAGGCGGCCGCGAAGGATCGCTGTCGTCTGCCCTGCCGTTCATGACCGGCCTGCCTGTTCCCGCCTGAGACGCCGCGCTGCGCAAGAGACACCGCGCGCGCCGATCACCGCCTTGGGGGGGCGCCACGCAAGGCCGGCACACCGCCCCTGCATTGCCCCCTGGTCTTGCCCATTCATCTTGCCTCGGGCCCTTCTGCCGCCGGATCGCATCCGGGCGGGTCCATTCGGAGGCTGCATTGACTTTGCGCGCTCTGCCCTAAAACGTAAAGCCTGACACTGCGCCAAGGAGACCCGGATGCCCGAGATCGGCGAAACCGCGCCCGACTTCACCTTGCCCGTCACTGGCGGGGACGACACCCTTTCGCTTGCGTCGCTGTCCGGCCGCAAGGTCGTGCTGTATTTCTACCCCCGCGACGACACCCCCGGCTGCACCACCGAGGCGCTGGATTTCACCCGCCTGGCCGCCGAATTCGACGCCGCCGGCACCACCGTGCTGGGGATTTCGCGCGATACGCTGGACAAGCACGAGAAATTCTGCGCCAAGCATGGTCTTGGCATTCCCCTGCTGTCGGATGCCGAAGGCGACACCTGCGAACGCTACGGCGTCTGGGTGGAAAAGAAGATGTATGGCCGCAGCTCGATGGGGATCGAACGCACGACCTTCCTGATCGGCGCCGACGGGCGCATTGCGCAGATCTGGCGCAAGGTGAAGGTCAAGGGCCACGCCGAGGAGGTTCTGGCCGCCGCCCGCGATCTCTGACCCCCCGCGCGCGCCGCATCGGCGCCCGGACACAAGCCCCGCCCAAGCGTTGCCGCCTTGCATCGCTTGGGCGGCCCTTTTCGCGCGGCCAACGGCGCGCTTGACCAAAGGCGCGACAACTTGTCTAAAAAGGCATGACCACGCCCGCTGCGATAGACCTCGAGCTGCGCAAGCTGACGCGATATGCCCAGAAAGGCTATTTCGTCGGTCTCCATATCCGTTTCACGTCGCCCCTGTTCTTCTTCCAGACCTATGATCAGGCCTGGACCGACCATTATTCCGAAAACGCCTATGTGCTGCGCGACCCCGCGACGGCCTGGGGGTTTTCCACCACCGGCTGGATCCGCTGGAGCGACGAGGCCCTGCCCGACCCCTTCGGCATCTTCGAGGAAGCGGCGCGATTCGGGCTGACCTATGGCGTCACCATCGCCTGCGGACATATCCATTCGCGCACGATCGCGTCGCTGGCGCGCGACGACCGCGAATTCCTCGACGAGGAGATCGAGAAGGCCGAGAAGATCATCCGGCGCCTGCACGAGATGACCGAGCCTCCGGGCGAGTTGACACGCGCCCAGATCGAGGCGCTTCGTTGCATCGCGGGAGGCGACCGCCATGCCGCCGCCGCGGCCAAGCTCGGCATTTCCGAAAGCGCTCTCAAGGCGCGGCTGACTTCGGCGCGGCGGCGTCTGATGGCACGCACGACGGCCGAGGCCATCCAGCGGGCAAAGGACGCCCGTCTGATCTGACCCCGGCCTGACCGAAGATCCCCCTCCCGCACGGTTCCGTTTCACCACCAACCTGCAGGAGGCTGTCATGCAGACCACGACCCTTTCCTTCGCCAACCTTCACAACCACGGCGAGTTGTTCGCCAACATGTTGCGCGCCCGGCGTGAATTGTTCATCGTCCATAACAAGTGGAACCTGCCCGAGGCCATGGGCATGGAATACGACCAGTATGACACCCCCGCCAGCCGCTGGGTTGTCGTGCATGATGGCACCGGGCGGGTGCTGGCGGGCAACCGCTTGACCCCGACCACGACCCGCTGCGGGATCTATTCCTACATGATCCGCGACGCCCAGCGCGGGCTTCTGGACACGATCCCCTCGACCCTTCTTTATGACGAGGCGCCCGTGGCCGAGACGGTCTGGGAAAGCTCGCGGCTGTTCGTCGCCCATGACGTGCCCATGGCCGAACGGCGCAAGGTGCATGCGCGGCTGGTCCACGAGCTGGGCGCCGCGGCTCGGCAGCTGGGCGCGACCACCTGCCTGACGCTGCTGAACGCCAATTGGCCGCGCTGGGCCGGGCGCGTGGGCGTCTCCATGAAGGCGATGGGTCCCGTCATGGAGATCGAGGGCGTCAACAATCAGGTCGTGGCCATGGATTTCAGCCAGAACCTGCATTGACCCGCGCCCTGCCGGCCGGAGGGGGCCGCCAGAGCGCGCCCCCGAGAGCCCGCCGCGCAAGCGCGCCTTCGGGCGATTGCGCGGGACGGTCCACGCCATCGGGCGGGGCCTCCGGCACGACATCCCGCATTCGAAGGGGCCCCTTGCGGGGGGCCCTTTCCCGCCACGGGGTCGCCACCGGGGCCACCACTGGGGCGCCACGGGGCCGCATCCTGGGGTGCCTCTCGGGCCGCCGCTGTCGCGCCCCCCCCTTTTCCGCCCCGCCGCGCGGCCCTATTCTGGCGCGCATGGCGGATCTGTTCGACACCCCTCCCGACCCCGGCTCCGGTGCCTCCGCGGCCACGCCCGAGGCGCCCCCCGAAGCGCCGCGGCCGCTGGCCGACCGCATCCGGCCGCGCGCGCTGGCCGAAGTGGTGGGTCAGGAGCAGGTTCTGGGCCCCGATGGCCCGCTCGGGGCGATGCTGGCGGCCGGCACGCTGTCGTCGCTGGTGCTGTGGGGGCCGCCGGGGGTGGGCAAGACCACGATCGCGCGGCTTCTGGCCGATGCCTCGGACCGCGCCTTCGTGCAGATCTCGGCGATCTTCACCGGTGTCGCGGACCTGCGCAAGGTCTTCGAGGCCGCCCGGCTGCGCCACGGACAGGGGCGCGGCACGCTTCTGTTCGTCGACGAGATCCACCGCTTCAACCGCGCCCAGCAGGACAGTTTCCTGCCGCATATGGAAGACGGCACCATTGTCCTGGTCGGCGCCACCACGGAAAACCCCAGCTTCGAGCTGAACGCAGCGCTTCTGTCGCGGGCGCAGGTGATCGTTCTGGAACGGCTGTCGCTGGCCGATCTGGAGCGGCTGGCCCAGCGCGCCGAACAGGCGCTGGGGCGCGCGCTGCCGCTTGATGGCCCCGCCCGCGAGGCGCTTCTCGAGATGGCCGATGGCGACGGGCGCGCGCTTCTCAACCTGGTCGAGCAGGTGGACGGCTGGCGGCTGACGCGCCCGCTTGACACGCGCGGCCTGTCCACCCGGCTGATGCGGCGCGCGGCCAATTACGACAAATCCGGCGACGGCCATTACAACCTCATATCGGCGCTGCACAAATCGGTGCGCGGCTCGGACCCCGATGCCGCGCTCTATTGGCTGGCGCGGATGATCGAGGGCGGCGAGGATCCGCGCTATATCGCCCGGCGCATGTTGCGCATGGCGGTCGAGGATATCGCGCTGGCCGATCCGCAGGCGCAGAGCATCTGCCTGCACGCCTGGGAGACCTATGAACGCCTGGGCAGCCCCGAGGGCGATCTGGCGCTGGCACAGGCCGTCATCTATCTGGCGCTCGCGCCAAAGACGAACGCGGGCTATGTCGGCTGGAAGGCCGCGCGCGAGGCCGCGCGCCGGTCGGGCTCGAAACCGCCGCCCAAGCATATCCTGAACGCCCCCACCGCGCTGATGGAGGATCAGGGCTATGGCGCGGGCTATCAATACGACCACGACACCGAGGACGGCTTCTCGGGGCAGAACTATTTCCCCGACGGCATGAAGCGCCCGGTCTTCTATCAGCCGGTCGCGCGCGGCTTCGAACGCGAGCTGCAAAAGCGCGTGGACTGGTTCGCGCGCGCCCGCGCCCGGCTTTCGGGCACCAAGCCCCCCGCGGGCGACTGAGCCCCGCTCACGGCCCCGCCCCCGATCGCGGCGCGCCCGATCACGGCACCCCCGACTCACGGCGCGCCCGATCAAAGCGAGATTGACATCCGCGGGCCGCAGGCTCAGGGAAAGGGCATGAAACCCGACCTGCTTTTCGTTGCCGCAGGCGGTGCGCTGGGTGCCAGCGGCCGCTATCTTGTCTCGGTTGCCACGATGCGTCTCGTGGGGCCGGGCTTTCCCCTGGCCACGATGATCGTGAACGTGCTGGGCTCGGCGCTGATGGGGGCGCTGGTCGTCCTTCTGGCGCACAAGGGGGGCATGCGTTTCGCCCCCTTCCTGATGACCGGCGTCCTGGGCGGCTTCACCACCTTCTCGGCCTTCTCGCTCGATGCGATCACGCTTTACGAACGCGGCGCGGCGATGCAGGCGGGCGTCTATGTCGTGCTGTCCGTGGGCCTGTCGCTGGCGGCGCTGTTCGGCGGCATGTCGCTGATGCGTGCGACCCTTGGCTGAGGCGAAGATGACCCTTGATCCCCGGAACACCCCCCCGCAAGAGCGCCCCCCGCAAAAGAGCGAGGTCCGCCAGATCGAGATCCCGGCCGAGGCCGCCGACATGCGGCTGGACCGCTGGCTGCGCAAGGAAATCCCGCATCTGAGCCAGATCCAGATCGAGAAGCTGTGCCGCACCGGCCAGATCCGGCTGGATGGCGGCCGGGTCAAGCCCGCCCAGCGCCTGACGGCCGGGGCGACGCTGCGCCTGCCGCCGCTGCCGGCACCGGCGCCCGATGCGGGCGCGCCGCGGGGCCGCGCCACCTCGGCGCCCTCGCAGGCCGATGCGCGCATGATCCAGGAAGCGGTCCTGTGGAAGGATCAGCACATCATCGTGTTGAACAAGCCGCCGGGGCTGCCCAGCCAGGGCGGCTCGGGCCAGGGCGACCGGCATGTCGACGGGCTGACCGAGGCGCTCAAGTTCGGCTACAAGGACCGCCCCAAGCTGGTGCACCGGCTGGACAAGGACACCTCGGGGGTGCTGCTGCTGGCGCGCACCGACCGCGTGGCACGGGCCCTGACCGAGGCCTTCCGTGAACGCACGACCCGCAAGATCTATTGGGCGGCCTGCGCCGGCGTGCCCAGTCCGCGCATGGGCACGATCCGCTTCGGGCTGGTCAAGGCGCCCGGCCGCGGGCGCGGCGGCGAGGGCGAGAAGATGCTGTGCATCCCCCCCGCCCGCGTGCCCGAGACCGAAGGCGCCAAGCGCGCCACCTCGGATTATGCGGTGATCGAGGCGCTGGGCACGCGCGCCGCCTGGGTGGCGCTGGTGCCGATCACCGGGCGCACGCACCAGCTGCGCGCCCATATGGCCGAGATCGGCCACCCGATCGTGGGCGACGGCAAATACGGCGGCTCGGGGCAGGAGAACCTGGGCGACGGCTGGGGCGCGCAACTGGGCGGCGAGATCAGCCGCAAGCTGCACCTGCACGCCCGCTCGATCCGCATCACCCACCCGATCACCCGCGCGACGATGACCTTTGTCGCGCCGCTTCCCGCGCATATGGAGCGGACCTGGAAGACGCTGGGCTGGCGCGCGGAAGACGCCCCCGAAGACCCCTTCGAGGATGCCTGAGAGGCGGCCCGGCCAGGACGAAGGAAAGACCGATGAAAGATGCGCCCCTGCGGCTGGCCCTCTTTGATGTGGACGGCACGCTCTCGGACAGTCAGGAGCATATCTGCGCCGCAATGACCGGCGCCTTTGCCGCCGCCGGCCTGCCCGCCCCCGAGGCCGAGGCGATCCGGCGCATCGTCGGGCTGTCGCTGCCCGTGGCCATCGCGCGGCTGGCGCCCGAGGCCGGCCCCGAAGTGCAGCAGACCATCTTCGACGCCTACCGCCAGGCCTATTTCACCCAGCGCCAATCGGCGCCGGCGCCCCTGTTCGCGGGCGCGGCCCAGACGCTGGCACGGCTCGATGCGGGGGGCGCGTGGCTTTTGGGCGTGGCCACCGGCAAATCGCGCCGCGGTCTGGACCACCTTCTGGAATACCATGATCTGGAACGCTTTTTCGTGACCCGACAGGTGGCCGACGACCACCCCTCGAAGCCGCATCCGGCAATGGCGCTGGCGGCACTGGCGGCGGCGGGGGTCGCACCCGAGAACGGCGTGATGATCGGCGACACCACCTTCGACATCGAGATGGGGCGCGCCGCCGGCATGCGCACCATCGCCGTGAGCTGGGGCTATCACCCGGTTGCGGCGCTGGAAGCGGCCGGGCCCGACCAGATCGTGAACGACTTTGCCGCGCTCGAGGCGGCGCTGGCCGAGATGGCGCGGGACATGGCGCAGGGCATGATGCAGGACGCAGGAGACGACGAGAGATGAGCGGCTGGAAGGCGAAACGGTTCTGGACGGAGGCAAGCGTCGTTGCGGCGCCCAAGGGCTTTACCGTGCATCTGGACGGCCGCCCGGTGAAGACCCCGGCCAAGACCGCGCTGATCGTGCCCAGCCGCGCGCTGGCCGAGGCCATCTGCGACGAATGGCAGGCCCAGGACGACGAGATCCGCCCCCACACCATGCCCGTCACCCGCAGCGCCAATTCCGCGCTGGACAAGGTGGCCACCCAGCGCGCCGAGGTCGCGGCCCTGATCGCCGAATATGGCGCGACCGACCTTCTGTGTTATCGCGCCAAGACCCCCGACGAGCTGGTCGTGCGCCAGGCCGAGGCCTGGGATCCGCTGCTCGACTGGGCGGCGGTGGAGCTTGACGCGCCGCTTCAGGCCACCGCGGGGGTGATGCACCACGACCAGCCCGAGCCGGCGCTGGCGGCGCTGGCCGGCAGGGTCGCGGGGTTTACGGATTTCGGCCTGGCCGCGCTGCATGATCTTGTGGGGATCACCGGGTCGCTGGTGCTGGGGCTTGCGGTCACCCGCGGCCGTCTCGATGCCGCTGCCGCCTGGGATCTGTCCCGAATCGACGAGGAATGGCAGATCGCGCAATGGGGCGAGGACGAGGAAGCCCGCGAGACCGCCCGGATCCGCCGCGCCGCGCTTCTTGATGCGGAACGATTCTGGCAGCTGCTGAACCGGGGCTGAGCGCGCCGTCCCCAACACATCCCGCCGCATTGGGCCAAGGCCCGGACCGCCCCGCAAGCGGGCGCGCAAAGTTTGTGCAAACGCACAAACGCTGCGCAACGATAGGGTGAATGGCCCGATTGGTCCCTTGACGGACTTCTTGTAATTGGCCCACACTCCGCCCCGTTGGAGATCAACTCCACGGGATCATTCGGCTCCGGACGGGTCGAGGAAATCACGCAGAACCGCTCCGATCAGGGCGGCAACTCAGGAAGAGGTAAGCATGAAGAAATCCGTTTTTCTTGGCGCGCTGACGGTTGCGAGTTTCGTCGCGGGCGCCGCTGCGGCCGCCACGCTCGACGACGTGAAGGCGCGCGGTGAACTGAACTGCGGCGTCAACACCGGCCTGGTGGGCTTTGCCGCCCCCGATGCCAACGGCAACTGGGCGGGCTTCGACGTCGCCATCTGCAAGGCCGTTGCCGCGGCCGTTCTGGGCGATTCCTCCAAGGTGAAATACGTCCCCACCACCGGCCAGACCCGCTTCACCGCGCTGGCCTCGGGCGAGATCGACCTTCTGGTCCGCAACTCGACCTGGACCTTCACCCGCGACACCGACCTCAAGCTCGATTTCGCCGGCGTGAACTATTACGACGGCCAGGGCTTCATGGTCCGCAGGGATCTGGGCGTGAGCTCGGCCAAGGAACTGGACGGCGCCACCGTCTGCATCCAGACCGGCACCACCACCGAGCTGAACCTGGCCGACTTCTTCAAAGCCAACAACATGAGCTATCAGCCGATCGCGATCGACACCAACGCGGAAGGCGAACAGCAATACCTGGCCGGCGCCTGTGACGCCTACACCACCGACGCCTCGGGCCTGGCCGCCACCCGTGCCGCCTTCGCCGACCCGGAAAACCACATCATCCTTCCGGAAATCATCTCGAAGGAGCCGCTGGGCCCGGTCGTGCGCCATGGCGACAACGAATGGGGCGACATCGTGCGCTGGACCCTCAACGCGCTGGTCGCGGCCGAGGAATACGGCGTGACCTCGGCCAATATCGAGGAACTGTCGAAAGGCACCCAGAACCCCGAGGTCAACCGCCTGCTGGGCACCGAAGGCGATCTGGGCGCGATGATCGGCCTCGACAAGGAATGGGCCAAGCGCGCCATCGCGGCGGGCGGCAACTACGGCGAGATCTTCGCCGCCAACATCGGCGAACAGACCCCGATCGGCCTGGCGCGCGGCCTGAACGCGCAATGGACCCAGGGCGGCCTGCTCTACGCGCCGCCCTTCCGGTAAGATCGACCACGGGCGGGGGCGCGCATCACGGCGCGCCCCTTGCCGTTCAACCATACCGATAATCCGGACGAGAGGGGCGCAAAAGACCCCGAAAAGGCGGACATAACCGCCAGTGTCCGACTTCAGGGGAAACCGGCATGACCGATGTCGACATGCCGCCGAAACAGACGTTTCGGCTGAGCCAGCTCATTTATGATACGCGCTATCGATCCCTGACCATTCAGGTCGTGGTCTTCATGTTGTTCATGGCCGGCGCCGCCTGGCTGGTGGATAACACGATCCAGAACCTCAAGGTTCTGGGCAAGGATTTCAACTTCGGGTTCCTGTGGAACCGGGCCGGCTATGACATCGGCCAGACCCTGATCCCCTACACCAACGACAGCACGCATTTCCGCGCGATGCTGGTGGGGCTGCTGAACACGCTGCTGGTGTCGTTCCTGGGCTGCGTCGCGGCCACGGTGATCGGCATCTTCGTGGGCGTGCTGCGGCTGTCCTCGAACTGGCTGGTGGCGCGGCTGATGACCCTTTACGTCGAGGTCTTCCGCAACGTGCCGCTGCTGCTGTGGATCCTGGTCATCTATGCGATCTTCACCGAGGTGATGCCGGTTCCCAACGCCTTCCGGGTCAATCCGGCCACGGGCGAGGCCGCCGCCTCGATGCTGTTCTTCGACACGGTGGCGCTGACCAACCGCTACACCGCCATTCCGGGCGTGCTGTTCTCGAACCCGCTGCCCGGTATTCTGGGCCTTGCGGGGCCGCTCTGGTCGGCCCTCGTGGCGCTGGCGGGGGGGCTGTTCCTCAATTCCCGGCTGAAGGCGCGCGCCACCCGCATCCAGGAGGCCACGGGCACGCGGCCCAGCACCTGGTGGGCAACGCTTCTGTTGCTGACGCTGCCGTGGATGGCGGTGCTCTGGGCGCAGGGCTTCCATCTGGACGTGCCGGCCTTCAACCGCTTCAACTTCCAGGGCGGGATCAAGGTGACGAACGCGCTGGTCGTGCTGTGGCTGGCGCTGTCGCTCTATACCGGCGCCTTTGTCGCCGAGATCGTGCGCGCGGGCATCATGGCCATCTCGAAGGGCCAGACCGAGGCCGCCGCGGCGCTGGGGCTGCGGCCGGGCCGGATCATGAGCCTCGTGATCCTGCCGCAGGCGCTGCGGGTCATCATCCCGCCGCTGATCTCGCAATTCCTGAACCTGACCAAGAACTCGTCGCTGGCCATCGCCGTGGGCTACATGGACCTGCGCGGCACGCTGGGCGGCATCACGCTGAACCAGACCGGCCGCGAGCTGGAGGCCATCTTGCTGATGATGGGCCTCTATCTGGCGATCAGCCTGGGGATCTCGGGGGTGATGAACGTCTACAACAATGCCGTGAAGCTGAAGGAGCGCTGAGATGGCCGAGATTGCGCCCTTTGTCCGCCACGAGATGCTGCCGGCCGAACCCGCGCCGGCCAGCGAGGCGGGCGTCCTGCACTGGCTGCGCGCCAACCTGTTCTCGAGCCCGCTGAACGTGGTTCTGACGTTTGCCGGGGTCTTCATCGTCTACTGGCTGGTGTCGCATTCCGCCCCCTGGCTCATGCATTCGGTCTGGGCGGCCGACTCGCTGGGCGAATGCCGCGCGATCATCGCCGAGCGCTGGGGCCCCGACGCCACCGGCGCCTGCTGGGCGGTGATCCGCGACCGCTGGCACCAATATCTGTTCGGCTTCTACCCCTGGGAGCACATCTGGCGCCCGATCACGGTCTTTGCGCTTTTGTTCGTGGCCATCGCGCCGGTGCTCTTCTCGTCGGTGCCGCGCAAACTTCTGTGGTTCACGCTGGCCTATCCGCTGCTGGCGCTGTGGCTGCTGTGGGGCGGCACGATCTGGCCCGAGGTGATGATCGCGGCGGGCTTCGGCATCGGCGCGCTGGGCTTCATGCTGGGCGCCCGCTTCGGCAGCCTGGGCGCGATCTCGCTGGGCACGCTGGCGGCGGCGCTGTTCTGGGTCGTCCCGGCCGCGCCGCTCGAACATGCGCTGGCGGCGATGCTGCCGATCGGCCTGCCCGAGGTCAGCTCGGACCAGTTCGGGGGCTTCCTGCTGGCCGTCACCGTCGGCGTGGGCGCCATTGCGCTGTCGCTGCCGATGGGGGTGCTGCTGGCGCTGGGGCGGCGGTCGGACATGTTCCTGATCCGCGCGCTCTGCATCGGCTTCATCGAGTTCATCCGCGGCGTGCCGCTGATCACGCTGCTGTTCGTGGCGTCGCTGCTGCTGAACTATTTCCTGCCGCCGGGCACCAATTTCGACATCATCCTGCGGGTCGAGATCCTGGTGACCTTCTTCGCCGCGGCCTATATCGCCGAGGTCGTGCGCGGCGCGCTCTCGGCCCTGCCCCGCGGGCAATACGAGGCCGCCGATGCGCTGGGCCTCGACTACTGGAAGGCGCAGCGTCTCATCATCCTGCCCCAGGCGCTCAAGATCTCGATCCCGGGCATCGTCTCGACCTTCATCGGCATGTTCAAGGACACGACGCTGGTCGTCTTCGTGGGTCTGTTCGACCCGCTGAAGGGGATCTCGGATTTCGTCCGCGCCGACTTCGCCTGGAAGGGCATCTACTGGGAGCCCTACATCTTCGTGGGCTGCATCTTCTTCCTCTTCAACTTCTCGATGTCGCGCTACGCCATGTATCTTGAGCAAAAGCTCAAGCGCGATCACCGCTAGGGAGCCTGTCATGTCCCAACCCCAATTCGACCGCGCCATCGACCGCAGCCACATGCAGGTGGCCGACGAGATCGCCATCCAGATCAGCAACATGAACAAGTGGTATGGTCAGTTCCACGTCCTGCGTGACATCAACCTGACCGTGAACCGGGGCGAACGCATCGTCATCGCCGGGCCTTCGGGGTCGGGGAAATCGACGATGATCCGCTGCATCAACCGGCTCGAGGAACATCAGGCCGGCCAGATCATCGTGGATGGCGTCGAGCTGACCTCGGATCTCAAGAACATCGACAAGGTGCGCTCCGAGGTCGGGATGGTGTTCCAGCACTTCAACCTCTTTCCGCATCTGACCATCCTCGAGAATTGCACCCTGGCGCCGATCTGGGTGCGCAAGGTGCCCAGGAAGGAAGCCGAGGAAACCGCGATGCATTTCCTCGAGAAGGTCAAGATCCCCGAGCAGGCCCTGAAGTATCCCGGCCAGCTTTCGGGCGGCCAGCAGCAGCGCGTGGCGATCGCGCGCAGCTTGTGCATGAAACCCCGGATCATGCTTTTCGACGAGCCCACCTCGGCGCTTGATCCCGAGATGATCAAGGAGGTGCTCGACACGATGATCGAGCTGGCCGAGGAAGGCATGACCATGCTCTGCGTGACCCACGAAATGGGCTTTGCCCAGGCCGTGGCGAACCGGGTGATCTTCATGGACCAGGGCCAGATCGTCGAGCAGAACAACCCGCATGACTTCTTCAACAACCCGCAATCCGAGCGCACCAAGCTGTTCCTGAGCCAGATCCTGGGACATTGAGCGCCGGGGGCCGCGTGCCCCTTTCGCGGAAAACGGCATGACGGGGCGCGGCGGGCGATCGCCGCGCCCTTTCCCATGGGCGCGCCGCCCTGCGGCCCTGTCCACCCGTCACATCCTGTCGGGTTTCCGACATGCGACGCCCCCGCCCGTCCACGGCGCGCGGGCCCCACAGGCCCGACAGGCCCCTGTTCCCGCCCCCTTCAGCGCCCCGAACGGCGGCCCGGCCCCCTTGCCGCGACGGGCGCGCGCGGGCGGTTCCGTGGCATGGTTCTTGCTTGGCCGGGGGGTGGAACGTTCCGGTCCGGGGCGTTTCCTGCCGGGTATCTCCGCCCCGCTGCCCGGACCTGAAGAAAGGGGCGGACGAAAAGGGACTACTGACATGGCAAAAGTGACGTTTTCCTCGCCCCTGCTGCATGGGGAAAAGACCGTCTACGCCGTTGCCGGCGACACCAAGACGATCCTGGCGCTGGCCGAGGAACACAAGATCCCGATCCCCTTCGAATGCAAGGATGGCAATTGCGGTTCGTGCCTGATCGAAGTGACCTATGCCGATCCCACTGAAAAGAACGGGATCCACCTGACCGAGAAGGAAAAGTCCAGGCTGAAGGAGCTGGGCAAGCTGACCGCGCAGGAAATCGAGGATGCCGAGGTGCGCGACATGCCGCCCAAGCATCGTCTGGCCTGCCAGTTCATTGCCCGCGACGAGGATGTGACCGTTTCCTTCACCGGCGAACCGGGCGGCGCGTAAGCGGCGTCTCGGGCAAGGCAAGGGGGCCGGCGCATCCCGCGCCGGCCCCGATTTTCATTCTCACGGCACCCCCGCGCGCCCCGCAGGGCGGCGGGCTATGATGTCAGTCGTCAGTCGGTGCCGAAGCCGTAGGTCTCGGTCACGAAGTCGATGTCCTTGTCGCCCCGCCCCGACAGGTTGATCAGGATCGACTTGCCGGGATTGGCGCGCGCCTCGCGCAGCGCGAAAGCCACCGCATGCGCGCTTTCCAGCGCCGGGATGATCCCCTCGCGCCGCGACAGCCGATAGAAGGCATCGAGCGCTTCCTTGTCGTCGGCGGTGGTGTAGGTAACGCGGCCGGTCTTGTGCAGATGCGCATGTTCGGGACCGACGCCCGGATAATCCAGCCCCGAGGCCACGGTATGCACCGGCGCGGGATTGCCCTCGGCATCCTTCAGCACCAGCGTGCGGAAACCGTGGATATCGCCATCCTCGCCATAGGTGATCGAGGCGGCGTGATCGCCCAGGTTCGACGAGGTGCCCAGCGGCTCGACCCCGTAAAGGGCCACGTCATCCTCGATGAAGCCCGAGAAGATCCCCATCGCGTTCGAGCCCCCGCCGACGCAGGCGGCCACCATGTCGGGCAGCTGGCCGGTCATCTCGAGGAATTGCTCGCGCGCCTCGACCCCCACGACATGCTGGAAGTCGCGCACCATCATCGGGAACGGATGCGGCCCCACCACCGAGCCGATGGCGAAAAGCGCGGTCTCGGCCTGGGCGACATAGCTCTGGAAGCAGCTGTCCACCGCCTCCTTGAGCGAGCGCCCGCCAAAGGACACCGGCACCACATTCGCCCCCAGAAGCTTCATCCGGGTGACGTTCGGGGCCTCCTTGGCGATGTCGATCTCGCCCATGTGGATTTCGCATTCCATGTCGAAATAGGCCGCCGCCGTGGCCAGCGCCACGCCGTGCTGCCCCGCGCCGGTCTCGGCCATGAGCTTGGTCTTGCCCATGAATTTCGCCAAAAGCGCCTCGGCCATGCAATGGTTGAGCTTGTGCGCGCCGGTGTGGTTCAGATCCTCGCGCTTGGCATAGATCTGCGCCCCGCCGCAATCGTCGGACAGGTTCTTGAGATAGCTGACCGGGGTCGGCCGGCCCTGGTAATGCTTGCGGATGTAGCGCAGGTCACGAATGAATTCGGCCGAATGCGAGATGCGCAGATAGGCCTCGTGGATCTCGCGGAAATGCGGCACCAGCGGCGGCGGCAGCTCGGCCCCGCCATATTCGCCGAAAAAGCCGTTCGCATCGGGCGTCGATTTGAGATAGCCCATTGTCCCCTCTCCTGTCGGTGGAATGCCTCAGCGCCGCCCGTCGGGGCGGAAGAAATCCATCACGCTGCCCTGCCCCGGCGTCAGATCGGCCCAGCTGTCGATCTGGAAATCGACGACCAGCGTGGCGCAGGTGGGATAGCGCGCGAAATCGGGATCGGCGGGCGCGCGCGCGGGCAGCATGGCGGCGAATTCGGCAATGCCGGGGTTGTGGCCGATCATCATGACCGAGGCCCCGGTGGCGCCCTTGAGCACCTGCATCATCACATCCGGCCCCGCCTGATAGAGCGCCGCCTCGAAGCGCACCTGGGGGCGCACCTCGAGCACGGCCGAGGCCACGCCTTCCCAGGTCTCGCGGGTGCGCGTCGCGCTCGAGCAGATCACCTCCTCGGGGTCATGCCCGCGCGAGGCGATCCAGTCGCCCAGCTCATGCGCGGCGCGGCGGCCGCGCGCGTTCAGCGGCCGGTCGCGGTCCTCCATCAGCGGGTCGTCCCAGGACGACTTGGCGTGACGCGTCAGGATCAGACGGCGATGACCAGCAGGAATCATGAGAAATGTGCCTCGTGTGACGGCGAAAGATGACGCGAGCCTGCCACAGCCCCGACAGCGGCGGCAAGACAAACGGTTGCCGCAGCTAGGGAAATCCGAAAGGCCAGCAATGCGCGCCGGTCAAGGCCGCCCGCGGCCCAGGGGAGGGGGATCAACCGTGAAGCTCAGTCATCCAGCCGTTTCAACCCCAGCGCGTTCTCGATCTGGTGGCGCAGGTTATCCTGGCCGCGCCGATCGCCGGGGGTGCTCATCACCGTGATGGGCACCAGCCCCGCGAAGCCCGCGCGCGGGCTCAGCTTGGGGTGCTTGCCGGTCTGGCCCGCCGCGAAGCCGTGGCGTTCGAGCAGGCGCTGGACGGTCTGCGACAGGCGGTTGCGATCGCGCACCGCCGCTGACAGGTCTGCGCGCAACTCGCGCAGGCCAGACGAAACCTGGGACTTCTCGTGCATCTGCCGCAGAACCGCGCGGGAGCGGCTGTCCCAGCCCTCATCCTCGGCATGCTCCAGCCAATAGGCAATCGCCGCGCGCAGCCGGTCGGTCATCTCGCCGGGCCACATCTCGGGGCCGAGACGTTCCAGGAAGGCGGCGTCGAGGATCCCCTCGGGGCGGTGCGCGGCGGCCTCGCGCATTTCAGACAAGGCCTCGCGGGCCTCGTCGCGTTCAAGTGCGATCTCGGCGATCTTCTCGTCCTTGGCCGCCAGCTCCTCTTCATAGAGCGCGGCGGTCTCGGCCTGTCCCAGACGGCGCCGTTCGGCCTGAAGGCAGGCCTCCTGCAGTTCGAGCCAGCTCCAGCCTTGCGCCGCCATCTCGCTGCGGGCCTCGAAGGCGGCCTCGGCCAGCGCCCCCCAGGTGGGCAGCGCCCAGCCCGGAAAGATACGTCGGCGCAGCCCCTGCGCCCCGGAATGACCAGCCCCAACACGCCACCATAGGCATTGCGCCCCCCGACCCGGTCGCGGAGATCAAAGGAGAACCCGCGCGCGGGTTCGAGCACCACATGGGCCACCCCAGCCAGATCCTTCGCCAGCTGCTCGGCATGCGCGGGCGGGATCGCATGGCGGGTATCGGCTTCGCAGGACACGTAGAGAACGGGCAGGGTCTCGGTGGCCTCGCCACGAAAGATCATCTCGGCCAGGTCCAGCCCCTCGGCGTCGTGGCGCAGCGCATGCGCCCCCTGACGCACCTCCAGCAGCCCGTCGGCCAGCACACGTCCGTTCTCGATCAGCGAGCGCACCAGATGCGTCCGGAGCGGCCGCTCCAGCGCGACAAGACCCTCGGTGGCCAGGCTCTGGCAGCGGATGCGCAAGAGCGGCCCCGTGGGCGTGCGACAGAGAACACCCTCGGTGCGCCAGGCGCGGCCCGGGGCCCTGACATCGGGAATGTCATGGCGAAAACCGACGGCTTCCCAATCGGCGCCCGCACCCAGGCCCCGCAGTTGCAAGCTCTCGCCCGAGGGATGCGCAAGCGCGGCATCGGCGCCCGGCACGATCTCGGCGCCATCCAGAATGCGGCTACCGCGCACGCCGCGCAGCCAGATCAGCACCTCCTCGACGAAAAGGACGGGGTCGCAGACGGGGTCCAGACGAAATTCGGTGGCAAAGATCGACATGCCCCGCATCCTGCCGGGGCGTGCAGCAGGCATCAAGATCGCGCGCAGGTTGCGTGCCGGCGACGGACACCTTGCCGCGCCGGCCGGATGGTGCAGGCCCGCGCGGGGTCAGGCGTTGAACAGGAAATGCAGAACGTCGCCGTCCTGCACGATGTAGGACTTGCCCTCGACGCGCAGCTTGCCGGCCTCGCGCGCGCCGGCCTCGCCGCCGCCGGCCACGTAATCGGCATAGGCGATGGTCTCGGCGCGGATGAAGCCGCGTTCGAAATCGCCGTGGATCACGCCGGCGGCCTGAGGCGCGGCCGTGCCCTTGCGGATGGTCCAGGCGCGGGCTTCCTTGGGCCCCACGGTGAAATAGGTCTGAAGGCCCAGCAGGTCGTGGCCGGCGCGGATCAGACGGTCGAGACCCGCTTCCTCGAGGCCCATCTCGCCCAGGAACATCTCGGCTTCCTCGGGGTCGAGCTGGCTGATCTCTTCCTCGATCCGGGCCGAGATCACCACGATCCCCGCGCCTTGCGCTTCGGCCATCTCGGCCACGCGGGCGGATTGGGCATTGCCGGTCGCCGCGGCCGCTTCCTCGACGTTGCAGACATAGAGCACCGGCTTGGCGGTCAGAAGCTGGAGCATGTTCCAGGCCTTGCGGTCGTCCTCGGAGACGGGGACGGTGCGCGCGGGGCGCCCGTCCTCAAGCGCGGCCTGCGCGGCCTTGAGCAGGCGCTCCTGCTCGACCGCCTCCTTGTCGCCGCCGCGCACCTTGCGCACCAGGTTGGCCAGACGCCGCTCGATCGATTCCAGATCCGCGATCATCAGCTCGGTCTCGATGGTCTCGGCATCGGCCAGCGGGTCGATGCGGCCCTCGACATGGGTGATGTCGCCATCCTCGAAGCAGCGCAGCACATGAGCGATGGCGTCCACCTCGCGGATATTGGCCAGGAACTGGTTGCCCAGCCCCTCGCCCTTCGAGGCGCCCTTCACCAGACCGGCGATATCGACGAAGGTCATGCGCGTGGGGATGATCTGCTTGCTGCCCGCGATCTCGGCCAGCTTGTCCAGCCGCGGATCGGGCACGGCCACCTCGCCCACGTTGGGCTCGATGGTGCAGAAGGGGAAATTCGCCGCCTGCGCCGCGGCGGTGCGCGTCAGCGCGTTGAAAAGCGTCGACTTGCCCACGTTCGGCAGACCGACGATGCCCATGCGAAAGCCCATGACACGCTCCTTCGTTTCCGCGCCCCTCATAGGCAGCAATGCGCCATTCCGCAAGCTGGGGCTGCGGGGGCGGGGCAATCGGGGCGCAATCAGGGGAAGGCGGGCGCGTGGACGGCGGGCGGGGGCAAAGCCCCCATTGATTTTCCCCGCCCCATCAAGCAAACCCGGAACGAGTATCCGAAGGGGACGCCATGACTCGCATCGACGCCAAATTCGCTGCCCTGAAAGCCGAAGGGAAGAAGGCTTTCGTGGCCTATATCATGGCGGGCGACCCAGATCTCGAGACCTCGCTCGAGCTGATGAAGGGGATGCCGGGTGCGGGCGTCGACGTGATCGAACTGGGCCTGCCCTTCACCGACCCGATGGCCGATGGCCCGACGATCCAGGCGGCCGGACAACGCGCGCTCGATGGCGGGCAGACGCTTCAGAAGACGCTCGACATGGCGCGGGCCTTCCGCGAGACCGACACCACCACGCCGATCGTGCTGATGGGCTATTACAACCCGATCTACAACCGCGGCGTGGACCGCTTTCTTCAGGACGCGCGCGAAGCCGGGATCGACGGGCTGATCGTGGTGGACCTGCCCCCCGAGGAAGACGCCGAATTGTGCATTCCGGCGCGGGCGGCGGGGCTGAACTTCATCCGCCTGGCCACCCCCACCACCGATGACAAGCGCCTGCCGCGCGTGCTCCAGAACACGTCGGGCTTTGTCTATTACGTCTCGGTGACCGGGATCACCGGCGGGCAGGCGGCGCAGGCCGGCGAGGTCGGCCCCGAGGTCGCCCGCATCAAGGCCGCAACCGATCTGCCGGTGATCGTGGGCTTCGGCATCACCACACCGGACGCCGCGCGCACCATCGCGTCGGTTGCCGACGGCTGCGTGGTGGGGTCGGCCATCGTCAAGCTGGTGGGCGAGGGCCGCCCCGTGCCCGAGATCCTGACCCAGATCGCCGCACTGGCGGCCGGGGCGCATTCCGCCTGACGCGGCGCCCCCCCCCCCGCGCATCCGCGAAAACCGTTGCAACGCTCGCGCACAAGGGCGGGCTTGGTTCCTGCCCCCTCCGCGCATCCGGAAACCGGCGTCTTCACCCCTCTTGCGTTCCTGCCTATAGTCGCCCCGGTGGGGACAGGGCCGCAACCGCGGCGGGAAAGCAGAGACGAACCGATGCCGAAAGCGCCCGACACCGCGACAGGCGGTGACAGCACAGACGACAAGGCCGCAGGGGCCAAGCCCGCGAAAACCGGAAAGAAAACGCCCGCCAAGGCGGCGCCCCCCGCCCCCGATGGGGCCCCGGCGCCCCGGCACGGGGGCGGCGCCGCCTATAATGTCGTCTGCGTGGCGCAGGCGGGGCGGCTGGCGCTCGAGTCGATCCTGTTCGTGGCCTCCTTCCGCGAGACGAACCCCGATTTCCCCGGCCAGGTGCTGATCGCCGAACCCCAGCCCGGCCCCCGCTGGTCGACCGACCCGCGTCTTCCCGGCGATATCCGCGACTGGCTCGAGGCCGAGGGCGCGCAGATCGTGCCCTTCGAGAACCATCTCTTCGGGGAAAGCTATCCGCACGGCAACAAGATCGAGATGCTGGCCGCGCTGCCCGACGCGCCCTTCGTCTTCTTCGACACCGATACGCTGTTCCTGGGCCCGCTGGCGCAGGCGCGCTTCGACTTCGACCGCCCCGCGGCCTCGATGCGGCGCGAAGGCAGCTGGCCCGAGCCGCCGCTCTATGGCCCCGGCTATACTGAAATCTGGAAGGCGCTCTATGACCGTTTCGGGCTGGAAGGTTTCGAGACCACGCTCGACCTTTCGCAGCCCGACGAATTCTGGGCGCGCTATCTCTATTTCAACGCCGGCTGGTTCTTTGGCCGCGACCCGCGGGCGTTTGGCGCGCGCTTTGCCGAATATGCCCGAGTGATCCGCGACGAGACCCCCGACGAACTGGCCTGCCAGAGCCTTGACCCCTGGCTTGACCAGATCGCGCTGCCGCTGGTGATCCATGCCCTTGGCGGCGGGCGGCCGGGGCCCGAGCTTGACGGGCTCGACGGCGATCTGACCTGCCATTACCGCACGCTGCCGCTGCTCTATGCGCGCGAGAGCGACCGCGCGGTCGCCGTGCTCGAGGCCGTGGCCGCCCCCAACCGGCGCAAGCGCTTCCTGCGCGAGAGCGAGGCGATGCGCAAGCTGGTCTATCAGGGCAAGGGGCAGAAGATCCGCGCAGCCTTCGACCGCGACCGGCTGCCCGCGCGCGAACATGTCATCCGCAACACCATCCGCCGCATGGGGCTGTGGCTGCGCTGAGCCCCCCCCCAGACACGCCGCCCCAGACATGGCCCCCCAGACATGGCCCGCCTGCGACGATCCGGCACCAGATCGGGACAAATACCCCGGCACGCGCCCCTTGCGCGAATTCCGTTTGCCCGCCCGCGCGGGGGGCGAAACGCCGGTCGCGCAGGCCGGGGCCAGGGCGAACAGGGCGCCACCGCGCCCATGTTGCGCCCCCCATGCCGGTCGCGCTAGGGTTCCGCACCATCAATCCGCGGAGGCAGCATGAGCACCGAGCACGGTTTCGACACCCTTCAGATCCACGCCGGCACCGCGCCCGATCCGGCCACCGGCGCGCGTCAGGTGCCGATCTACCAGACCACCTCCTATGTGTTCAAAGACGCCGATCACGCCGCGCGGCTCTTCAACCTCGAGGAGGTGGGCTTCATCTATTCGCGGCTGACCAACCCCACCGTGCAGGCGCTGGCCGCGCGGATCGCCGCCCTCGAGGGGGGCGCGGGCGCGGTCTGCTGTTCGTCGGGCCATGCCGCGCAGATCATGGCGCTGTTCCCGCTGATGGGGCCGGGACTGAACATCGTCGCCTCGACCCGGCTCTATGGCGGCACGATCACCCAGTTCAGCCAGACCATCAAGCGCTTCGGCTGGTCGTGCACCTTCGTCGATTTCGATGATCTGGCCGCGCTGGAAGCGGCGGTGGACGACAACACCCGCGCGATCTTCTGCGAATCGATCGCCAATCCGGGCGGGTCGATCACCGACCTGCCGGCCGTCGCGGCCGTGGCGCAGAAGGTGGGTCTGCCGCTGATCGTCGACAACACGCTGGCCTCGCCCTATCTCTGCCGCCCGATCGAACATGGCGCCACGCTGGTGGTGCATTCGGCCACCAAATACCTGACCGGCAACGGCACCGTGACGGGCGGGGTGATTGCCGACAGCGGCAAGTTCGACTGGTCGGCCTCGGGCAAGTTCCCCAGCCTGTCCGAACCCGAGCCCGCCTATCACGGCCTTTGCTTCCACAAGGCGCTGGGGCCGATGGCCTTCACCTTCCATTCCATCGCCGTGGGGCTGCGCGATCTGGGCATGACGATGAACCCGCAAGGGGCGCATTACACGCTGATGGGCATCGAGACGCTGAGCCTGCGCATGGCCCGCCATGTCGAGAACGCCCGCGCCGTGGCCGAATGGCTGGACGCCGATCCGCGCGTGGCCTCGGTGTCCTGGGCGGGTCTGCCCGCCTCGCCCTGGCACGACCGGGTCGCGCGGATCTGCCCCAAGGGGGCGGGCGCGCTCTTCACCGTGGCGCTCAAGGGCGGGTATGAGGCCTGCGTCAAGGTGGTGGAAAACCTCAAGGTCTTCAGCCATGTGGCCAATCTGGGGGATACGCGGTCGCTGGTGATCCATTCGGCCTCGACCACGCACCGGCAACTGACCCCCGAACAGCAGGCGGCCGCCGGCGCCGGCCCCGAGGTGCTGCGCCTGTCGATCGGGCTCGAGGATGCCGGCGATCTGATCGCCGATCTCGATCAGGCGCTGACCGCGGCTTCGGCCTGAGCGGCGCCCGCGCGCCCGGCCCCGCCCCTCTCGGGGGCGGGCCTTCGGGCGCCGCGCCCATCGGCGGGACGGCGCGGGCACGTCTGCGGCAAATGTCACGCTCTCTTTCCATCGACGGCGTTCTGATTTACGAAGGTTTCACGATTTTCCGTGGGGCCGGCGGGGGATCGTGTTCGCGCGCCCTCCGCCCCGCTTGACAGAGCCGACCGACGCCCATGAAACCGCCCTTCGCGCTCAATCTCTCGCATGACGGGATCGGCCTCCTGCACCGCCGTCCGGGCGGGGTGTGGGACGATCTCGGCACGGTCTCTCTGGAAGATCCGCAGTTCGCCGACAAGATCGCCGATCTGCGCCGCGCCGCCCAGTCGGCGTCGCCCAAGGCGATGACCTCCAAGGTCATCATCCCGAATTCCCAGATCCTCTATACCAAGGTCGAGGCCCCCGGCCCCACCATCGCCCAGCGCCGCCGCCAGATCGCCGAGGCGCTGGACGGGCGCACGCCCTATGCCGTATCGGATCTGGTGTTCGACTGGTCGGGCACGGGCGAGACGGTGCAGGTGGCGGTGGTCGCGCGCGAGACACTGGCCGAGGCCGAGGAATTCGCCGAGCAATTCGGCTTCAACCCGGTGTCCTTCGTCGCCATCCCCGATCCGGGCGGTTTCGGCGCCGAGCCCTATTTCGGCCTGGCCCGCAGCGCCGCGCGGCATCTGCCCGAAGGCGCGCGCCACGAACGCGACCAGGATCCCGTGCGCCTGCCCCCGGTGAGTGCGGCGCCCGCAGAGGCCGCGCAGACGGAAGACGCCACGTCCGAGGAGATGGCACCCGAGGAGATCGCGCCCACGCAGATCGCGCCCGAGGAGACGGCGCCCGAGGAGACACTTTCCCAGGGCCCTCTCTCCGAAGAGACCGCACACACGGAGACCGCGGATACGGAGGCCGGGGATACGGAGATCGCCTCCGACGCGCCCGCGCCCGCTGATGCGCCGATCACGGACCCGGCGGGAGACATCGCCCCGCCCAAGGACGCCGCGCCCACCGCCGCCCCGCAAGACCCGCCGGCCCCGCAGGACGAAGCTGCCCCGCAGGACGCGCCCGCCGTCACAGAGCAGGCGCCCCCGCCGCGCACGCCTGCCCCGCTGGACCCGGCCCCCGTCGAACCGACCGCTGCCGAACCGCCCGCTGCGGAAGCGGCGCAGCCTGCCCCGCCGCCAGCGCCCGAGGATCGCGCGGAAGACATCGCCGTCACCGATGCGCCCCCCGAGGCAATGCTCGACACCCCGCCCGCGGCGGACAGCCCATCCGACACCGCGCCGCCGGTTGTCGCCGAAGACGCCCAAGTCGACACCCGCCTTGATCCCGATCCGGAGGCCGAGCAGCGGGCACAGCCCCCGGCGCCGGTCGAGGACAGCCCCGAGGCCGCGCCCGAGAAAGCCGCCCCGCTGCCGCCCCCCGCGCCATCGCCCGAGGCACCGGCCGATCCGGCGCCCTGGCCCGAGACCGGCGATCTGGTCAAGGGCACCGACAGCTTTGTCGCGCTGCCCCCCGAACTGGACACGAACGCCCCGCAGGCGGCCGCCAAAGCCCCCTTGTCGCGCGGGCCCTCGGGTTCGGAGAGCGGCCGCCTGTCCCGGCCCCCCGAGGCGCGCGCGCCCGAAGCTGCCCCGCCGCACCGCGGGGCGGGGCCAACCGCAGCGCGGCTCAAGGTGCCCGCAGGCCAAGTCCCCGAGCGCAGCGAACCCCGGCTGCGCCGTGCGCCCGAGACCGAACGCACGATCCCGCCCGCAGATCTGACCTCGCCCACGGACCTGCCCCCGCCCACGGACCTGCCCCCGCCCACGGACCTGCCCCCGACAGCGCCCGCTGCCGACACACCGGCGGCCCCCGGTGGCAAGGCACAGCCGCTGCCGCCCGGCGCCGAAAAGGCCGATGCCCCGCCCGGCGCCCCGCAGCCAGGCGCCGCTTCCGCGCCCGCAGCGCCCGCCACACAGGACGGCATTCCGCGGCTGCAACGTCATGGCGCGGGCAGCGAACCGCGCCGGCTACCGCCGCTCAAGCCGCGCAGCCCGCAGGGCTTTGGCGCGCCGCTGCCGCCGCAGCCCTCGGCGCTGGACGCCGCGCGCGAGACGGCGCGCAAGATCGCCGATCAGGCCCGCTTCACCCTCCTGCGCGGCACCGGCATGGGCGCGCAGATCGCCCTTGATCTGGGGCGCAAGGGCGGCGCGCGCGCAAAGGCTCAGCTGCGCCGGATCTCGGAGCGCCGCGGGAAGGGCGCCGCCCCGCCCGCCTCGGCCCCGCCGCGCGATGGCGCCGACAGACGGCGCCCGCCGAAGACCGCCGCGACCCAACCTGCGACCGGCCCCTTCGGCTGGCGACGCCAGCCCAGCGGCGCCGAGAAGACCCGCAATCCGCTTCTGGCGCTCAAGCTGTCGGGCGGGCTTCTGGCCTTCTTCGCCATCGTGCTGGTGTGGTCGACCGTCATCGACACGCCGCAGGACGCGCCCGGCTCCGATCCCGTTGCCGCGACCCTGCCCGCGCCCGAAGCCGACAGCCCGCCCGCGGCCACCGGCGACACGCCGCGGGAGATGGCCGCCGACGCCCCGAATGACCCTGCCGGCATCGCCCCCGCCCTTGGGCCCCCCGCGCCTGGGGCCCCCACTCTTGGGGAAGGCCCCGCCCCCATCGCCGAAACAGCCCCCGCGGCGCCCGCGCCCGATGTTCCGGCCGCCGACGACAGTGCCGCGCCGGTGATCGTGGCGGGTCTGCCGACGCTGCCGCCCCTGACCGATCCGCCCCTGACCGATCCGGTCGTGCCGGAAACGGCCACGGCCCCCGCGACACCGGCGGAAAGCCCGGCCGAAACCGCGCCCACCGAAGCCCCTGCCGACGCGCCCACCGCCCGCCCCTATCCCGCGCCCGGCACGGTGACCCCCACCGCCGACGGGGTCGTGGTGCTGTCGTCGTCGGGGCCCTTCCGGCTGGTTGCCGGGCGTCCGCCGCTGACCCCGCCCGCGCGTCCGGCCATAATCGTCAACGAGGCGGTCAATGCCGCGGCGCCGAACCCGGAACTGGTGTCCTTCCGCCCGCCGGCGAAACCGGCAGAGATCGCCGCCGCCGCAGCCGCCGCGGCGGACGACACGCCCGCAGCGCCGAGCGAAGCGGCCGCGCCGACGGAAGCGGTCGGGCAGACCGAAGCGGCCGACCAAGCGGGGGCCGCTGAGCAAACCGCCCCCGCCGCAGACATCCAGGCGCCGCCCCAGGGCATGCTGCGCCCGCGGGAACGTCCCGACGACATCGAACGCCGCGCCGCCGCGGCCCGCGAAGCTGCCGCCGCCGAGGCCGCAGCCGCTGCCATCGCACGGGCCACCGCCGAAGCCGCCAGCGCCGCCGAAGCGGCCCGCGCCGAAGCCCGGTCAGCCTCGGATCTGGCGACCTCGGATCTGGCGGTCGCACGCTCGCCCGCGCCGCCCGACAAGCCCCAGGGCTTTGCCAGCGCCGTGGCCCGTCAGCGCGCCCAGCTCGCCACCGCGGCCCCGGCGGCTGCGGCCGGCGCGGATGTCGACGAACCCGAACCCACGCGCGCGGCGCCGCAGGTGCCGACCTCGGCGTCGGTTGCGCGGCAAGCGACGGTGCGCAACGGCATCGACCTGGGCGAGATCAACCTGATCGGGCTTTATGGCTCGTCGCAGAACCGGCGCGCGCTGGTGCGCATGCCCAACGGCCGCTTCGTGAAGGTCAAGGTCGGCGACAGTCTGGACGGCGGCAAGGTCGTGGCCATCGGCGACGGCAAGCTGAGCTATCAGAAGGGCCGGCGCACCGTGGTTCTGCGCCTTCTCGAGGGCGGCTGAACCATTCCGCAGACGGCGTGAAGGCAGGCGACGGCACCGACAAGTGCCGGATTTCGCGTCGGTTGTTCACGTCCGGTTCATCGCCGTCGGTTTACGACTTGCGGGGCGGGGCCTGATCGCTAGGGTGGCGCCGCACCCCGACAGCCGTGCCCTTCCCGGCCTGCCCTGCGCGCCGGAGCATTTGTCTGTCGCCCAGTCATGCGAACGGACCCCGACGGATGGACAGCTTTCTCTACCAGGCCACGCTCTACCTCATGGCGATCGTCGTCGCGGTGCCGATCGCGCAAAGGTTGGGCCTGGGCTCGGTGCTGGGCTATCTGGTGGTGGGCCTGCTGATCGGGCCGGTCTTCGGCCTTGTCGGCACCGAGATGAACGAATTGCGTCATGTCGCGGAATTCGGCGTGGTGATGATGCTGTTCCTGATCGGGCTGGAGCTGGAGCCCCGCGCGCTCTGGGCCATGCGCGACAAGCTGATCGGGCTGGGCGGGTTGCAGGTGCTGATCACGCTGGCGGCGGTCTTCGTGTCGGCCATGGTCTTCAACCCCGACTGGCGCGCGGCGCTGGCCATGGGGATGATCTTCTCGCTGTCCTCGACCGCCATCGTCCTGCAAACGCTGAGCGAAAAGAAACTGATGAGCACACCGGGCGGGCGCGCGGCCTTCTCGGTGCTTCTGGCCCAGGACATCGCCGTCATCCCGATGCTGGCGCTGCTGCCCTTCCTCGCGCTGCCGGGCGCGCGCGCGGTCGCCGGGGCCGAACACGGCGGCCACCTGATCGAGGGCCTGCCGGCCTGGGGGGTGACGCTGGTCACGCTGGGGGCCGTGGCGGGCGCGGTTCTGGCCGGGCATTTCCTGGTGCGGCCGCTCTTCCGCTTTGCCCAGATGGCCCGCCTGCGCGAGGTCAACACCGCGATGGCGCTGGTCATCGTGGTGGGGATCGCATCGCTGATGCTGATGGTGGGGCTGTCGCCCGCGCTGGGGACATTCCTTGCCGGCGTGATGCTGGCCGACAGCGAATTCAAGCACGAACTCGAGGCCTCGATCGAGCCCTTCAAGGGCCTGCTGCTGGGCCTCTTCTTCATCACCGTCGGCGCGGGGATGGATTTCTCGGGTTTCTTCGCGGCGCCGGTCCTGTTGCCGGTCTATGTGCTGGGCCTTGTCGGGATCAAGGTCGTGATCCTCTATATCCTGGCGCGCGCCTTCGGCCTGAAGGCCGAGGACCGCTGGCTGTTCACGCTGGGCCTGGCACAGGCGGGCGAGTTTGCCTTCGTGCTGATCGCCTTTGCCGCGGGCCAGCGCATCCTGCCCAGCTCGATCGCGCAGATGGCCAACCTGGTCGTGGCGCTGTCGATGCTGATCACGCCCGCGCTCTTCATCGCCCACGAGCTGCTGGCGCGGCGGATGAAACGTGCCGGCACCGCCCAGCCCGACGAGGACGAGATCGACGAACAGCACCCCGTCATCATTGCCGGCATGGGCCGTTTCGGGCAGGCGGTGAACCGGATGGTCACGGTCTCGGGCTTTCGCACCACGGTTCTGGACCATGATCTGAAGGCCGTGCAGCAGATGCGCCGTTTCGGTTTCAAGGCCTATTTCGGCGACCCCACGCGCCCCGAGCTTCTGGCCTCGGCCGGGATCGAGACGGCGCGCGTGCTGGTCGTCTGCCTGGGCGATGCGGAGGCGGCAACCAAGCTTGTCGCCTATGCCCGGCGCATCCGCCCCGATCTTTACATCGTGGCCCGCGCGCGCGACCGGGTGCATGTGTTCGAGCTGTATCGCGCGGGCGCCGACGACATCGTGCGCGAGGTCTTCGATTCCAGCCTGCGCGCCGCGCGCCATGTGATCGAGCATTGCGGGCTGAGCGATTATGAGGCCGCCGAGGCCGAACGGCTGTTCGACAAGGTGGATCAGAGCGCGATGCGCGACCTGGCCCGCGTCTGGAAGCCCGGCGTCAAGATCGAGGACAACCCCGAATACATGGCGCTGGCCCATGCGCTGAACCGCGAGCTGGAAACTGCGCTGAGCGCGGTTCGCCCCGGCGGGCAGCGCAAGGGCACCCAGCACAAGGATGACAGGGTGAGCGAGGTGACGCTGTCAGGGTCGCTGACGCCCGAGGCCGAGGTCAAGAAGGACTCCGCCGCAAGCTGAGGGCCGCGGCGGACCCCGGCGGGAAAGGTCGACGGGCAAGGTCGGCGGCGCCCTCAGAAGGACACGTCGCCCGCATCCTCGGCCGCCACCAGAAACCGCGCGACGACATGCTTGTCGCCGGCCTTGTCAAAGTGGATGGACAGCTTGTCGCCCTCGGCGCCGGTCACGGTGCCATAGCCGAATTTCTGGTGAAAGACCCGCGCGCCGGTGTCGAAGGCCGCCGCGGCCTGGGCGTCGATGACAAGGCCGCGGGCCTCGCGCGGGGTGGAGAGCGGGCGCGTCGTGGCCTTGGCGGCGGCGCCGGCCATCCGCTGCCAGCCGGGGGAATTATAGGCATCGGCCCGCGCGGCGCGGGTTTCCAGCGTGCTGTCGCCCGCGTTGCCCAGCGCGCGCCCGAAGGCCATGCCGGCGGCCCCATAGCCCCCGCCATAGAGACCGGGCGGGGTCAGCACCTCGACGTGATCCTCGGGCAATTCGTCGATGAAGCGCGAGGGCAGCGCGGATTGCCATTGGCCGTAAAGCCGGCGGTTCCCGGCAAAGGTGATGGTGCACAGCCGCTCGGCGCGGGTGATGCCCACATAGGCCAGGCGGCGCTCCTCCTCGAGGCCGCGCAGCCCGCTTTCGTCCATCGCGCGCTGACTGGGGAAGAGACCGTCCTCCCAGCCGGGCAGGAACACGACCGGAAACTCCAGCCCCTTGGCCGCATGCAGCGTCATGATCGAGACCTTTGCCTCGTCGGTCTCGGTCTCGTTGTCCATGATCAGCGCGACATGTTCGAGAAACCCCTGAAGATTGTCGAAACCTTCCAGCGCCTTGATCAGTTCCTTGAGGTTCTCGAGCCGGCCCGCCGCCTCGGGGGCGGGATCGGCCTGCCACATGGCGGTATAGCTGGATTCGTCCAGGATCGCCTCGGCGATCTCGATATGCGAGACCCCGGACAGGACCGCCGCATGCCAGCGCGCCAGCTGCTCGACCAGAAGGCGCAGCGCCGCCGCCCCCTTGCCCTTGATCGCACCCGATTGCACCGCCAGCGCCGCCCCGTCCAGCAGGCTGACCCCGGCGTCGCGGGCGATGTGCTGGATCGTCTGCCGGGCCTTCTCGCCCAGGCCGCGCTTGGGCGTGTTGTAGATGCGATCGAAGGCCAGATCATCGGCGGGCGAGACCGCCAGCCGGAAATAGGCCATCGCGTCGCGGATCTCGAGGCGTTCGTAAAAGCGCGGGCCGCCGATGACGCGATAGGGCAGGCCGATGGTCAGGAAGCGGTCCTCGAAGGCGCGCATCTGGTGGCTGGCGCGCACCAGGATCGCCTGGCCGTCCAGCCCCACACGACCCGGCGCGCGGTCGCCGCGGGCCAGGGCCTCGATCTCGTCGCCGATCCAGCGGGCTTCCTCGTCGCCGTCCCAATGGCCGATCAGGCGGACCTTCTCGCCCTCGGTCTCGGCGGTCCAGAGCGTCTTGCCCAGCCGCCCGGAATTGGCCGAGATCAGCCCCGAGGCCGCGGCCAGGATATGCGGCCCCGAGCGGTAGTTCTGTTCCAGGCGGATGACCTGCGCGCCGGGAAAGTCCTTCTCGAACCGCAAGATGTTGCCCACCTCGGCGCCGCGCCAACCATAGATGGACTGGTCGTCGTCGCCCACGCAGCAGACATTGCGATGCCCCTGCGCCAGCAGCCGCAGCCAGAGATATTGCGCGACGTTGGTATCTTGATACTCGTCCACCAGAATATAGCGCAGCTTGCGGTGGTATTCGGCCAGGACGTCGGGGTGATCGCGCAGAATGGTGACCATGTGCAGCAGCAGATCCCCGAAATCCACCGCGTTCAGCGTCAGCAGCCGTTCCTGATAGGCGGCGTAAAGCTCCGATCCGCGGTTGCCGAAGGCCGCGGCATCGGCCCCGCGCACCTGCGCCGGCGCCAGCGCGCGGTTCTTCCAGCCGTCGATGAGGCCTGCCAACTGGCGGGCAGGCCAGCGTTTTTCATCCATGCCCGCGGCCAGGATCACCTGTTTGAGCAGGCGGATCTGGTCGTCAGTGTCGAGGATGGTGAAATTCGACTTGAGCCCCACCAGTTCGGCATGCCGGCGCAGCATCTTGACACAGATGGCGTGAAAGGTGCCCAGCCAGCGCATGCCCTCGACGGTTTCGCCCAGAAGCCCGCCGATGCGGTGCTTCATCTCGCGCGCGGCCTTGTTGGTGAAGGTCACGGCCAGGATCTGGCTGGGGTAGGCCTTGCCCATCACCAGAAGATGCGCGATCCGCGCGGTCAGGGCGCGCGTCTTGCCAGTGCCGGCGCCGGCCAGCATCAAGACGGGTCCGTCCAGCGCCTCGACCGCGGCGCGCTGCGCGGGGTTCAGCCCGTCAAGATACGGCATCGGGCGCGCGGCCATGGCGCGGGCAGCCAGCCCCCCGCCCGGAGCGGGCGGCGGCGGTGCGGGGAAATCGGGATCGCGGGGATCGGTCATGGCGTCAGATTACCCAAGGCAGGGGCGGAGGGAAAGCCCATGTTCTGTGAATGTTCGGCCCGCGCGCGGCTTTGTGCGCGCCCCCCTCAGGGCGCGCCCCAGCCGCCGCCGCCGGGCGTTTCGATCTCGACCGCGGCGCCGGCGGGCAGCTCGGCCATGGCGTGACCGGCCAGCACCTCGACGCGGCCATCGGGCCACAGGATGCGGTTGATCCCCACCGCGCCGGGCCCGCCGCCGTCCCCGCCGAAGGGCGCCACCTCGCGCGCGCCGGTCAGAAGCGTGACCGTGACGGGTTCGAGAAAGCGCAACCGGCGGCAGAGACCGTCGCCCCCCGGCCAGCGCCCCGCCCCGCCCGAGCCGCGCCGGAAGGCCAGCCGTTCCAGACGGACGGGAAAGCGGGCCTCAAGAACCTCGGGGTCGGTCATGCGGGTGTTGGTCATGTGGCTCTGCACGCCCGCGCAGCCCGCGAAACCGGGGCCCGCGCCGGTGCCGCCGCCGATGGTCTCATAGTTCTGGAAGGCGGCATTGCCCCAGGTGAAATTGTTCATCGTCCCCTGCGAGGCCGCCATCGCCCCCAGCGCCCCCAGAAGCGCATTGGCCAGCGCCTGCGAGACCTCGGTGTTGCCGGCGATGACGGCGGCGGGCGGGCGCGGCGCCAGGATCGAGCCTTCGGGCACGATCAGGCGCACCGGGCGCAGGCAGCCGTCGTTGAGCGGGATCGGCTTGCCCACCAGAAGGCGCAGCACATAGAGCACGACCGCGCGCGTGATCGCCTCGGGGGCGTTGAAATTGGTGTCGGATTGCGGGCTGGTGCCGGAAAAGTCGATGCAGGCCGTGCCGGTGTTGCGGTCGACGGTGATCGCCACCGCGATCCGGCGCCCGGCATCGAGCGGCAGGGTGAAGCGCGCATCCGCGACCTGGCGCAGACGGTCACGGACCAGGGCTTCGGCATTGTCCTGCACATGGCCGGCATAGGCGATCAGGCGCCCCACCCCCCATTCGGCCGCGGCCCGTTCCAGCGCGCGCCGCCCGGCCTCGGTCGCGGCGACCTGCGCCTTCAGATCGGCGATGTTCTGCGCCACGGCCCGCGCGGGCCAAGGCCCCGCCCGCAGGCGCGCCGACATCCCCGCCTCGTCGAAGCGGCCCGCGCGCATCAGCGGCGTGATCGGGATCAACACGCCTTCCTCGGCAATGTCGCGGCTGTCGGGCGGACAGGAGCCCGGCGTGCGCCCGCCGATATCGGCGTGATGGCCGCGCGCGCCCAGCCAGAAGGCCAGGCGCCCGTCCAGGAACACCGGGCTGACCACGGTGACATCGGGCAGATGCGTTCCGCCCTGATAGGGCGAGTTCATCACATAGGCGTCGCCCGGCTGGGCGGTGGCCCCATGCGCCGCGATCACCGCGCCGATGGCCGCCGACATCGAGCCCAGATGCACCGGCACATGCGGCGCATTGGCGACCAGATTACCCGCGCCATCGAAGATCGCGCAGGAAAAATCCAGCCGTTCCT
This sequence comes from Phaeovulum vinaykumarii, assembly GCF_900156695.1. Taxonomy (GTDB): domain Bacteria; phylum Pseudomonadota; class Alphaproteobacteria; order Rhodobacterales; family Rhodobacteraceae; genus Bieblia_A; species Bieblia_A vinaykumarii. The sequence continues at coordinate 571,723 of NZ_FTOM01000002.1, read as the reverse complement.
TGATGTTGACCGACCAGGCCGTGTTGGCCAGTGCCGCGCCCATTTCCTCGGCCACGGCCATGAAGAGGCGCGCCATCACCTCGAGCGTGACCGGATCGGGATCGGGGCGCCGCGGCAGGCCGGGCGCGTTCGCGTCCGCCCCCTGCCCGGCCAATCCGTCGCGTTCGAGGATCAGCATCCCCTGCCCGTCGACCCGCGCGCGCCAGCCCGGCAGGACCAGCGTCGTGCCGGTGGCTTCGGTGATGACGGCCGGCCCGGCAAGACGCGCGCCGGGCAGAAGATCGGCGCGGGCAAAGACCTGCGCCGCGATCCAGCCGCCGAAATGCACCTGCGTCCGGCCCAGCGGCGCGGGGGCATAGGGCGTCTCGGGGGCCGGGGGCGGCAGATCGGCCGCGCCGCCCGCAGCCTCGACGCCCAGCATCTCGACGCGGATCGCGCGGTCGGGGTCAAGATAGCCGAAGCGCGCGCGATGGGCGGTCTCGAACTCTGCCCGCATCGCCGCGGGGGGGCCGAAGGGCACCGGCAGCGCCTGATGCGCGCCCTCGTAGCGCAGATGGGCCTCGGCGCGCAGGCGGATCGCGGCAGCGGGGACATGCTGGGCGATCAGGGCCGCGCGCGCCTCGGCCAGAAGCGCGTCGATCCGGGCGGGCAGATCGGGGTCTTCGGGCGCGCAATCGGCCTGGATTTCGCGGGTTTCGGACAGATCGGCCAGCCCCATGCCATAGGCCGACAAGACGCCCGCAAAGGGATGCAGGATCACGCGGGTCATGCCCAGCGCCTCGGCCACGGCGCAGGCATGCTGCCCGCCCGCGCCGCCGAAACATTGCAGCGCATAGCCGGTCAGGTCGTGGCCCCGCTCGACCGAGATGCGGCGGATCGCATGGGCCATGTTGCTCACCGCGATCTCGAGGAACCCTTCGGCCAGGGCCTCGGGGGAAAGCGGCCGGCCGGTGGCGGCGCCCACTTCGGCCGCCAGATCGGCAAAGGCCGCGCGCACCGCATCGCGGTCAAGCGGCTGATCGCCCGCGGGGCCGAAGACGGCCGGGAAATGATCGGGCAGAAGCCGGCCCAGAAGCACATTGGCATCGGTGACCGCCAGCCGCCCGCCGCGGCGATAGGCCACCGGCCCCGGATTGGCGCCCGCGCTTTCGGGGCCCACCTGAAGACGGCCGTCGCGGAAGGTCAGGAGCGACCCGCCCCCCGCCGCCACGGTGTGAATGTCGAGCATCGGCCGGCGCAGGCGGATGCCGGCGATCTCGGTCTCGAACAGGCGTTCGTACTGGCCGGCGAAATGGCTGACATCGGTCGAGGTGCCGCCCATGTCAAAGCCGATCACGCGCTCGAACCCCGATGCGCGCGCCGTGCGCGCCATGCCGACGATGCCCCCCGCCGGGCCCGACAGGATCGCGTCGCGCCCCGAAAAGCGCGCCGCTTCCGTCAGCCCGCCGGTCGATTGCATGAAGAGAAGCTGCCCCGGCCCCAGATCGAGCGCGCGTGCCACCCGCGCCACATGCGCCCCCAGCACCGGCGACAGGCACGCATCGGCCACCGCCGTTCCCGCCCGCGCCACCAGCCGGATCAGGCGGCTGGCCTCGTGGCTGGCCGAGACCTGCGCAAACCCCGCCGCGCGCGCCAGATCTGCGGCGCGGCGCTCGTGCGCGGGGTTGATCCAGGCATGCATGAAGCCGATGGCGACGGCCTCGATCCCCGCCGCACGCGCCGCCTCCAGCGCGGCACGCAGCGCGTCTTCGTCCAGCGGCGCGATCTCGGTGCCATCCGCGGCCAGCCGGCCTGGGATCTCGGCCACGCGTTCGTAAAGAACGCCGGGGCGCCGGATCTCGAGATCGAAGAGCTGCGGGCGGTCCTGATAGCCGATCTCGAGCAGGTCGCCAAAGCCTTCGGTGCTCAGCAGCAGCACCCGCGCGCCGCGCCGCTCCAGCAGCGCGTTGGTGGCGACCGTCGTGCCCATCTTGACCGAGGCGATCGCGTCGCGCGGCAGCGGATCGTGGGGCGCCAGCCCCAGCAGGCGGCGGATCCCCTCGACGGCGGCATCGGCGTATTGCTCGGGCGCGTCGGACAGAAGCTTGGCGGTGCGCAGATCGCCCCCTGGCGTGCGCGCCACGATATCGGTGAAGGTGCCGCCGCGGTCGATCCAGAATTCCCAGGCCCCGGACATGTGCCCCCCCTTGCTGGTGAAGCGGACCGCGCCGGACCGCGGAACATGTCGGGAGGAGACTGGAGCGGGTAGCGGGAATCGAACCCGCCCCATCAGCTTGGAAGGCTGAGGCGCTACCACTACACCATACCCGCGCGCGGGCAGACAGTTAGGGCAGACCGGCCGCCCGGTCAAGCCTTTGCCGCGGCAAATGGGGGGCGCGGTGAAACGGAAAACGGGCGCCCCGCAAGGCGCCCGTCGAAAGGGTCGGGCGTTGCGCCCGCGCTCAGATCGGGCGATCGCCCTCGGCGTCGCGCACGCGCGAGGGCAGGCCCATCTCGCCCAGCAGTTCAAGGAAGCCGCGCACGGGCAGTTCCTCGACATTGACCATGTGACCGATGTCCCAATCCCCGCGCGCGATCAGGATCGCGGCGGCCACCGGCGGCACGCCGGCAGTGTAGGAAATGCCCTGGCTGCCCACCTCGTTGTAGGCGTCCTTGTGGTCGGCGACGTTGTAGAGGAACACCTCGGCCGGCTTGCCGTTCTTGGTGCCCTTGACCAGATCGCCGATGCAGGTCTTGCCGGTGTAATCGGGCGCCAGGCTCGAGGGGTCGGGCAGCACCGCCTTGACCACCTTGAGCGGCACGACCTCGAGCCCTTCGGCGGTGGTCACGGGCTGCTCGGACAGCAGGCCAAGGTTCTTCAGCACGGTGAAGACGTTGATGTAATGATCGCCAAAGCCCATCCAGAAGCGCACATCGGCCTGCGGATAGCGCGCCGAAAGCGAATGCACCTCGTCGTGGCCGGTCATATAGGCCTTCTGCGTGCCGACCACGGGCAGATCCCATTCGCGGCCCACCTCGAACATCTTGTTCGACTGCCAGGCGCCCTGCTGCCAGGACCAGACCGTGCCGGTGAATTCGCGGAAGTTGATCTCGGGGTCGAAGTTGGTGGCAAACCAGCGCCCGTGCGAGCCGGCGTTGATGTCCACGATGTCGATGCTGTCGATCGTGTCGAGGAATTCATCCTCGGCCAGCCGCGCATAGGCATTGACCACGCCCGGATCGAAGCCCACGCCCAGGATCGCCGTGACGCCGGCCGAGCGGCATTCCTCGCGGCGCTTCCATTCGTAGTTGCCATACCACGGCGGGGCTTCACAGATCTTGGTCGGGTCTTCGTGAATGGCGGTGTCCATGTAGGCCGCGCCGGTCTCGATACAGGCCGAAAGCACCGACATGTTGACGAAGGCCGAGCCCACGTTGATGACGATCTGCGCCCCGGTCTGGCGGATCAGCGCGGCAACGGCGCTGGGTTCCATCGCGTCCACGGCATGGGCCTCGAACAGCCCCGGCACCTTCATCGCGTTCTTCGCGCGCACCGAATCGATGATGGCCTCGCATTTGGAGATCGTCCGCGAGGCAATATGCAGGTCACCCAGGATGTCATTGTTCTGCGCACATTTATGCGCAACCACCTGGGCCACGCCGCCCGCACCGATGATCAGCACGTTCCGTTTCACTTCGGCTGTCTCCTTTGCTTGCCAGACAGGGAAGGGGCTTTCGCCCTCAGGACAGGCTCGAGGCGTAATCCTCGTAGCCGAACACGCGAACCGGGCGGATGGTGCCGTCGGGGCCGCGCAGCGCGATGGCGGGCATGGCCACGCCGTTGAACCAGTTCTTCTTGACCATCGTGTAGCCGCCCGCATCGGCGATCGAGAGGCGGTCGCCCACCTTCAGCGGCGCGGCAAAGCGGCCGGTGCCGAAGATGTCGCCGGCCAGGCAGGACTTGCCGCAGATCATGAATTCATGCGCCCCGTCCTGCGGCAGCTTGGCGCTTTCGCGGTAGATCAGCAGGTCGAGCATATGCGCCTCGATCGAGGCATCGACGATGGCCAGCTGGCGCCCGTTCTCCATCACGTCGAGCACGCTGACCTCGAGCGTGGTCGACTGCGTCACCGAGGCCTCGCCCGGTTCGAGATAGACCTGAACGCCGAATTTCTGCGCAAACGCCTTGAGCCGCGCGGCCAGGCGCATCAGCGGATAGCCAGGGGCCGCGAAATGGATGCCGCCGCCCAGGCTGACCCAATCCAGCCGCGACAGGATCGGGGCGAATTCCTCCTCGATCCGGGTCAGTTGCCGGTCGAACAGGTCAAAGTCGTCATTCTCGCAATTGTAATGGATCATCACGCCGGAGATGGCGCCCAGCATGGGTTCGATCCGGCTCACGTCCCATTCGCCCAGCCGCGAGAAGGGCCGCGCGGGGTCGGCCAGGTCGAAGCCGCTGGTCGAGAAACGCGGGTTCAGCCGCAGCCCGCGGGCGATGCCCCTGGCGCGGTCGCCGAAGCGGTCAAGCTGACCCAGCGAGTTGAAGATGATCTTGTCGGCGTAGCCCACGGCCTCGTCGATCTCGTGCTCGGCCCAGGCCACCGAATAGGCATGGGTCTCGCCGCCGAATTTCTCGCGCCCCAGTCGCAGCTCGAACAGCGACGACGACGTCGTGCCGTCCATATAGGGACGCATCGTGTCAAAGGCCGACCAGGTGGCAAAGCACTTGAGCGCCAGAAGCGCCCGCGCCCCCGAGGCGGCGCGCAACTCGGCCACGCGCTCCATGTTGCGGGTCAGCGCGGCCAGGTCGATCAGGTAGAAGGGTGTCTCGAGCATGGCGCCCCTCCGGGTCTGCGGCGTGAATGGAACAAGGCCCGCCGTATAGGCGTGCCCCCCCTGCTTCGCAAGGAAAACTCAGAGAACGCGGATCGCATCCCGGGCGACGGCGAGCGTATAGCCCTTTCGTGCAACATTTCTGACAAGCAGTTCGGCAATCAGCTGATTTCCCAGCCCGTCGCGCAACCGCTTGATTCGCGTCGCCCCCGCCGCCTCGTCGCAATCGGCGGCGGATTTGCCCGAGATCACCGCCTCAAGCTCGGCCCCGGTCAGGAATTCGTCATCCAGCCGCGCCTCGGCCAGCGCGGCCAGCGTCTCGATGGCTGCCGGCGTCAGGGTGAAGCTCATGTCGTTGAGCATCACCGCGTTCTCGGCGCGCAGCACCTTGAGCGCGCGCACCTCGATCCCGGCGCGGCGGATCTCGCCCATGCGGCGGTTGAGGGTGACGATCATCACCAAAAGCACCAGCGCCGCGACCAGAAGCGCCGTGGCAAAGACCAGCAGGATGAAGATGATCATCCGATACGAGGTCAGCACCTCGGAAAAGACCGTGCCCGATTGCGCCAGGATCTCGAGCAGGCGGATCTCGCCGGCCGAGGTCAGCGCGTCGTTCTCGATGAAGAGGCGTTCGATCCGGGCGTTGAAGGCATTGGCATCGGGCAGCGACAGGAACAGCCCCGCCCCCGCCGCGCCCAGCGCCAGCACGATGCCCAGCACGCCAAAGATCACCGCCCGCGAGCCGGTGCGCAATGCCTCGCTGGCGCGCGAGATCTCAGAAGCGGAGGAAATAGGGTCCGGCACTGGCCTTCCTCTGTGCAAGTCCCTCGGGGCCGAAGACCGACACCACGTTCAGAAGCACCCAGCCCCCGCGCGCCAGACGCGGGCCGAGCTGGGCCGCGGCCGCCTGCGGGGAACAGGCGCTGTCGGGCACGCGCGCCACACCGTAATGCAGCTTGAGCGCGCCCGAGCCCGCCTCCTTGGCCTTGTAATCGGCATAGCATTCGGCCTGCGCCGCGGGCGCGGCCAGCGCGGTCATGGCCACCGCAAGACCCAGCGCAAGGACGGGGGTCAGGCGGGCGGACCGGGGATGGGAAGGGGGATGGTGTCGCATGGGCCCATGCTGCGCGCAGTGGCGCCGATATTCAATAGCAACAGGGGTTTGGGGGGCATGTTATCGGATAGCGGGGGGCTGATATTGCCCGTCAGGGGCCCCGGCGGCCAGGGTCAGGGCATCGAGAACGCCGCGCTTGCCCCACACCCCCGGACCGCACGGCCCCAACCGGAGACACGACGATGACCCTGACCATTTCCCGCCGCCTGACCGCCGCCCTTGCCGCCGCCACCATCGCCCTGGCCAGCCTGACCCCCGCCACCGCCAGCGCCGAGATGAGCAAGCATGACCGCAACGTGCTGACCTTCGTGCTGGGCGCGGCCGCGCTGGCCGCCATCGCCGCCGACAACGACAACCGCCGCCATGTCGCCCCCGCCCCGGCGCCGCGCCGCGACATCGGCCGCCATGATCGGCGCAACGACCGCTGGGACCGCCGCCACAGCCAGCGCCTGCCCAGCGCCTGCCTGATCCCGATGGACGGACGCCACGGCCGCAGCCAGGTGTTCTCGGCCGATTGCCTCTACCGCTCGGGGGTGCGCAACATGCCCGCCGCCTGCGCGGTCGAGGTGCGCCGCGGCCACGGGCACGGTATCCGCAGCACCGTCTACCGCCCCGACTGCCTGCGCGATTACGGCTATCGCACCGCGCGGCGCTGAGCCGAACGCGCGGCTTGCGCCCGCCGCCGGGCTGGCGCAAGGCTTCGGGCATGAGCACCCGCATGACCCCCGATTACACCCTCGAGGCCGCGGCGCATGCCCGCGGCCTTTTCCGCGTGGCCGGCGTCGACGAGGTGGGCCGCGGCCCGCTGGCCGGCCCGGTGACCGCCGCGGCGGTGATCCTCGACCCCGCGCGCATCCCCGCGGGCCTGGCCGATTCCAAGACCCTGAGCCCGGCCCGCCGCGACGCCCTGGCCGCCGAGATTGCCGCCTGTGCGGAGTGCTGCGTGGCCCATGCCAGCCCCGCCGAGATCGACCGGCTGAACATCCTCCAGGCCACCTTCCTGGCCATGCGCCGCGCGCTGGCGGGGCTGGCCACGCCCCCCGATCACGTCCTGATCGACGGCAACCGGCTGCCGCGCGAGCTGGGCCTTTCGGCCGAAGCGGTGGTCAAGGGCGATGCGCGCGTGCTGTCGATCGCGGCGGCCTCGATCCTGGCCAAGGTGGCGCGCGATCGCATCATGGTGGATTTGGCGCAACAATATCCCGGCTATGGCTGGGAGAAAAACGCAGGCTACCCGACGAAAACGCATCTGGCGGCGCTGCTAGATCTTGGCGTCACCCCCGCGCATAGGCGTTCGTTCAAGCCGGTGCACAACATCTTGTATCAAGATGAAATCTCAACCCCTTGATTCAAAAAAGAAATTGACGGCGAATCGGGTCTGACTCATCCTGTGCACATCGAGACGGCCACCAAAAAATCGGCCGCAGGCACAGAGGCAGACATGAACCAACCGATCCAGCGCGGCCACGCCGCGGCGCTTCCGCTTGACACGATCCTTGCAGGCGACTGCATCGAGCAGATGCTGGCCCTTCCCGAGGCCAGCGTGGACCTGATCTTTGCCGATCCGCCCTACAACCTGCAATTGCGCGGCGACCTGCATCGCCCGGACAATTCGCGCGTCGATGCGGTGGACGATCACTGGGACCAGTTCGCAAGCTTCGAAGCCTATGACCGGTTCACGCGCGACTGGCTGGCCGCGGCCCGGCGTCTGCTGAAACCCGACGGGGCGATCTGGGTGATCGGCTCGTATCACAACATCTTCCGCGTCGGCGCCACGCTTCAGGATGCCGGCTACTGGATCCTGAACGACGTGGTCTGGCGCAAGTCGAACCCGATGCCGAATTTCCGCGGCAAGCGGCTGACCAACGCTCACGAGACCCTGATCTGGGCCGCGAAATCCGAGAAATCGAAATACACCTTCAACTACGAGGCGCTGAAATCGCTCAACGAGGGCGTGCAGATGCGCTCGGACTGGGTGCTGCCGATCTGCTCGGGGCACGAGCGCGAGAAGGACGCCGCCGGCGACAAGGCGCATCCGACGCAAAAGCCGCTCAGCCTGCTGCATCGCGTTCTGGTCGGCACCACCAATCCCGGCGATGTCGTGCTGGACCCGTTCTTCGGCACCGGCACCACGGGGGCGGCGGCCAAGATGCTGGGCCGGTCCTATATCGGCATCGAGCGCGAAGCCGCCTACCGCGAGGTTGCCGAACGCCGGCTGTCGCGGGTGCGCGCCTTCGACCGTTCCGCGCTCGAGGTCACCGGCTCCAAGCGCGCCGAGCCGCGCGTGCCCTTCGGCCATCTGGTCGAACGCGGCATGCTGCGCCCCGGCGAGGAGCTCTATTCGCTGGGCAACCGCTACAAGGCCAAGGTGCGCGCCGATGGCACGCTGATCGGCAATGACGTGAAGGGCTCGATCCACCAGGTCGGCGCCCATCTCGAAGGCGCGCCCTCGTGCAACGGCTGGACCTATTGGCATTTCCGCCGCGACGGGAAATTCGTCCCCATCGACGTGCTGCGCCAGCAGATCCGCGCCGAGATGCGCACCAACTGATCCCCATCAAGGCTGACGCGCGGCGCGCCCCTCCGCGGGCGTGCCGGCGCACGGCTGTGCCGTGGCGGTCCACGGCCACCTGCCCGCAATCCGCCGCGGGTGGTGACGGGCCGCCCGACTTCCCGGCCCCGGACATGTCCGGGCCGGGCTTTTTGCGTCTTGTGGTAGGGGGGCGAGAGGCCGCCCCGCGGGCAGGGCCGGTCGACGGCGCACGGCCCCAAGATGCGCGGCCCTCGGGATGCGCGGATCGTGCGGGGGCGTGGGCGGCGGCTTCAGATGGTGCGCAGCATCAGCGGCGCGTCGCTGTCGATTTCCGCGGCCAGGTCATCCCCTTCGGCGAAGTCGCGCGCGGCTTCCTGGGCCACGGCGGTTTCGCGCTTGAGGGTGCAGATCAGCTCGACCCCGTCGATTTCCGAGGCGGTGATCAGGCATTGCGCCACATGCCGCGGCCCTTCGTAGAGATCGACCAGACCGCGCAGCTGCGTCACCTCGGCGGCGTCAAGCGCAAAGCCCCCGCGCCAGCGGCGCAGGACGGGATAGGTCTGCTTGCCGGCCACCACGCGCAGGCTCTTGGGGCGGCGCGATTCGGCGCGCCGCGCTTCATCCATGCCGGTCAGGACGGAAGTGGCGATATGTTCCATGGTGCAGATCCTTCTTCTTCTCCGACAATGGCGCCGGGAACGTAAAATTCAAGTGAAGCCCGCGACTTTTCGGCGGTGCAGCGCGCGCCGTGACAGCCGCGCAACGCCATGCAGTTGCAGAATTTTCTTTGCGTTTGCAGCACGATATTGTCCGGGGGCGGAAATGCGGTAGGCTCGGGCCTGACCGCCGGGGCCACGCCCGGCCCGATCCCCAGCCCGATCCCCAGCCGGAGCCCCAGCCGATGCCCGCATTTCCCCGCCATCTTGCCACCGCCGCGACCCTGCTGTGCCTTGCCGCCCCCCCTGCCCTGGCGGCCGGCGGCTGTGGCGGCAGCTTCGCGCAATTCCTGTCGGGCATCCGCGCCGAGGCGCTGTCGCGCGGGCTGCCCGCGGCCACGGTCGATGCCTTTCTGGCCGGCGCGCGCCAGGACAGCCGCGTGCTGCGCGCCGACCGCGCCCAGGGCGTGTTCCAGATGAATTTCATCGACTTCTCGCGCCGCATCATCAGCAAGAACCGGATGACGAACGGCGCGGCCAATGCGCGCCGCTACAGCGCCACCTTCGACCGGATCGAAGGCGAGATGGGCGTGCCGCGGGGCGTGCTGCTGGCGTTCTGGGCGCTCGAGACCGATTACGGCGCGGTGCAGGGCGATTTCCGCACCCGCGACGCGCTGCTGACGCTGGCGCATGATTGCCGCCGGCCGCATCTGTTCCGCCCGCAGGTGTTCTCGGCCATGGCGCTGATGGCGCGGGGCGATTTCACGCCCGACACCACCGGCGCCTGGGCCGGCGAGATCGGCCAGGTGCAGATGCTGCCCGAGGACATCCTGAGAAACGGCCGCGACGGCGACGGCGACGGGCATGTGCGGCTCAAGACCTCGGCGCCCGATGCGCTCTACAGCGGCGCGGCGATGCTGCGCGCACGCGGCTGGCGGCCGAACCAGCCCTGGCTTCAGGAAATCGTCGTGCCCGATACGCTGGATTGGTCGCTGACCGGGATGGAGCGGCCGCGCGCGGTAGCCGATTGGGAGCGCCGCGGCGTGCGCGGGCGCAGCGGGGCGCTGGCGCGCGGGCTGAACGGCGCGATCCTCCTGCCGATGGGGCGCAATGGCCCGGCCTTCATGGCCTATCCCAACTTCAACGTGCTGCTGGAATGGAACCAGTCGCTGGTCTACGTGACCACGGCGGCCTATTTCGCCACCCGTCTGGAAGGCGCGCCGATCTATGATCCGGGCCGGCCGGCGACGGGCCTTGACGGTGCCGGGATCAAGCGGCTCCAGCAGCGGCTTGTCCAGCGCGGCCATGACGTGGGCGCGATCGACGGCATCCTGGGCGCCCGGACCCGCGCCGCCGTTCAGGCCGAACAGAAGCGGCAGGGCCTGCCGGCCGATGCCTGGCCCACGGCGGCGCTGCTGTCGCGGCTCTGACACGCATGGCGCGGTGGGGGCGCGCCCCGCTCAGCTTTCGCGGAAGGCGCGGTTGAAGTAATCGGTCAGCGGCTTGACCAGATAGGCCAGCGGGCTGCGCGACGCGGTGCGGGCATAGACCTCGACCGGCATCCCCGGCACCAGTTGCAGCCCGCCCAGACGCTCGACCTCCTCGGGCGCGATCGACACCTCGGCGGCGTAATAGCGCATCCCCGAGGCCTCCTCGGTCAGCGCATCGGGCGAGATCCGCGTCAGCGTGCCGGCCAGTTCGGGCGTGGTGCGGCTGGAAAACGCCGAAAAGCGCAGGCGCACGGTCTGGCCGGGCCGGATCTCGTCGACATGCAAGGTCGAGACCCGCGCCTCGATCACCAGCGGCCGGTCCTGCGGCACGATATAGAGCACGGGCTCGGCGGGGCGGATCACGGCGCGCGGCGTGGTCACCTGCATCGACAGGACGACCCCGGCGACGGGTGCGCGGATCTCCAGCCGGTCCAGCTTGCCTTTCAGCGCCGCGCGGCGCTCGGCCAATTCCAGCAGCCGGAAGCCGATGTCGCGCAGCTGGGTCTCGGCCTCCTCGCGGCGCGAGCTGCTCTGGCGCAGCGCCTCCAGCTCGATCTCGGTGATGCGGCCCTGGGTCTGGGCGCGGCTGGCGACCAGCTCGCCGATCTCGCCCTGAAGGCGCGCGGCCTCGCGTTCGAGCGACAGCACCCGGCTGGCCTGCGCCAGCCCCTTGTCCAGAAGCGCCCGCTGGTCGGTCAGCTCCTTCTCGATCAGCGCGCTCTGGGTGGCCAGCGCCGCCAGCTGCGCCTCGATCCCGTCGATCTGCGCCAGCGACTGGTCGCGGCGGCGCTCCAGCTGCTCGAGGGTCTTCGACAGCGTCTCGGCGCGCGCCACGAACAGCGAGCGCTGCCCCGCGATCACCTGCGCCAGCGCCGGGCGGGCCTGGGCCTCGGACAGAAGCTCGGCGGGAAAGACCGGGGCGGCGCGGCCGTCGCGCTCGGCCTCGAGCCGCGCAGTGCGGGCCAGAAAGTCGAAATACTGCCCCTCGACGATGGCCAGTTCGGAGCGCAGCAGTTCGCCGTCCAGCCGGATCAGCGGCGTGCCCGCGGCAACCGTGTCGCCGTCCTTGACCATGATCTGGGCCACGACACCGCCGTCGGGGTGCTGGACGACCTGACGGCTCTGTTCGACCTGCACCACGCCGGGCGCGATCACCGCCCCCGCGATCGAGGTGCCCGCCGCCCAGCCGCCAAAGCCCAGCACCAGAACGGCCAGCGCCACGATCCCCACGCGCAAGGGGGCGCCCATCGGCCAGTCCTGCGCCGCGCCTTCCGCGGGGGCGGCGGCTGCTGCGGGGGACGGCGCCGTCTCGGCGGGCGAGGCCTGCGCCGGCGTGATCCGGCCCAGCGCAGCGCCTGCGGGCGGGGTTCTTTCGGCGCGGGCGCCGTCGGGCGGGGCGTTTTCGGGCGGGGCGCTTTCGGGCGGGGCGCTTTCGGGCCGCCCCGGCACGCCGCTTTCCCTGCGCGCGCCGCCGTCGGGGCCGTTTCCTGTCTGGCTCATGTCACACCTCCGCCCGCACCGCCCGAGCGCGAGATCTCTGCGGCGTTCTGGACCATGGATTTCAGCACCTCGTCGCGCGGGCCGAAGGCGCGGCGCAGACCGCCTTCCAGCACCATCAGCGTATCGCATTCGGCGATCGCGGCGGGACGGTGCGCCATGATCACCACCGACCGCCCCGCCGCCTTGAGCGACCGGATCGCCAGGTTCAGCGCCTGGCTGCCCTCGTTGTCGAGATTGGCGTTGGGCTCGTCGAGCACCACCATCACCGGGTCGCCATAAAGCGCGCGCGCCAGCCCGATGCGCTGGATCTGCCCGCCCGACAGGCGCCCGCCCGCCTGCATCACCGGCGTGTCATAGCCCTGCGGAAGATCCAGGATCATGCGATGCGCGGCGGCCTTCTGCGCGGCCTCGACCACCTTTTGCGGATCGGGCGTGGCCAGCCGGGCGATGTTCTCGGCGATGGTGCCGTCGAAGAGGGTGACGTTCTGCGGAAGATAGCCGATCAGCCCGCCCAGCACGTCGGGGTCGTATTGATCGAGCGCGGCGCCATCGAGCCGGATCCAGCCGCCCGCCGGGCGCCAGACGCCGCAGATGGCGCGCGCCAGCGTCGACTTGCCCGACCCCGAGGGCCCGATGACCCCCATCGCCTGACCGGGGTCGACGCGAAAGCCCACCATGCGCAGCGTTGCCGTGCCCTGCCCCGGCGGCACCACCGAAAGCTGGGCCGCCTCGATCAGCGCGCGCGGGCGTGGCAGCGCGGTGCGCGGCTGGGGCGCGGGCACCGCCGACAGCAGCACCGCCAGCCGCGCCCAGCCTTCCTGGGCCCGCTGCACCAGCGGCCAGCCGGCGATGGTCTGCTCGACCGGAGCCAGCGCGCGCCCCATCAGGATCGACGAGGCGATCATCGCGCCCGCCGTCACCTCGCCGCGCAGCACCAGAAGCGCGCCCATCGCCAGGATGGCCGATTGCAGGAACAGCCGGAAGCTGCGGGTGAAGACGGTCAGCCCGCCGCCGACATCGGTGGCCGCGATCGCCGCGCGCAACGCCTGGCCGCGCACCTTGCGCCAGCGCGCAAGGCTGGCCCCGCGCATACCCAGCGCCGCGATCAGCTCGGATTCGTCGCGCAGGCTGTCGGACATGCGCTCGGCCGCCAGCGACGCCGCCGTCGCCTTGTGCAGCGGGGCGCGCGTCAGCGCCTGGTTGAGAAAGGTCGTTGCCAGCAGGACCGCCCCCCCGGCCGTGGCCACCCAGCCCAGCCAGGGGTGAAAGATGAAGACCGCCAGCAGGAAGAACGGCGCCCAGGGCAGATCGAACAGCGCGGTGGCCACCGGCGCACCCATGAATTTCTGCACCGCTTCCAGATCGCGCAGCGCCGCCGCCGCAGCCGGGTCGCCCGGCGCCTGGCCGTTGCGCGTCAGCGCCGCCTCGAAGACGCGCGCCTCAAGGCGGCTCTGGAGCCGCGCGCCCAGCCGCGCCATCATCCGCCCGCGCGCCCAATCCAGCACGCCCATGATCAGGAACAGGAACACCACCAGCGCAAAGAGCGCGGCCAGCGTCTCGCGCGATTGGCTGCCCAGCACCCGGTCATAGACCTGAAGCATGAACATCGGCCCGGTCAGCATCAGCAGGTTCACGCCGGCCGAGAACACCCCCACGGCGATCAGCGCGCCGGTCATGCCCTTGCGCGCGCCGGCAAGCTCGGCCCGTCCCGCCGCTGTCTGCGGATTGCGCATGATGCCTTTCCCCCTGCCGCTTTCGCTCGTTTGCAGCCCGTTCCTGCGGAAAGTTCGCCCCGGCGCCCTTGTCTTGGGCAGGCAGGCCCCCTTACCTTCGGGTTGCGGTCATGATATGGCCCAACGCAGGCGGCGTGTCACGTCCGCCGCGCATCCGACACCAGCAAGACCCGGACAGACGCGTGAAAAGCACAAGCCCCTCCGCCCTGCAACCCGCCGGGCACCCCCTGCGCGCCGCCGTGGCCGCGCTGGCCCTGGGCACGGCCCTGGCCGGCTGTGCCGCCGATCCGGCGACGCGGGCGGCGAACATGGCCGCGGGGATCGACGACCCGCTCGAACCCACCAACCGCACGATGCATGCGTTCAACACGCATCTCGATCGCGCCGCGGTCCGGCCGGCCGCGCAGATCTATGGCACGGTGACGCCCGAGCCGGGGCGGATCGCGGTCTCGAACCTGGCGCAGAACCTGCGCAACCCGGGCAATGCGGTCAACCGGCTGCTTCAGGGCGACCTGGACGCCGCGGGCCGGGCCACGCTGCGCTTTGCGGTCAACACGCTGTTCGGGCTGGGCGGTCTGATCGACGCCGGCCAGGATTTCGGTCTGCCCGCCTCGGACACCGATTTCGGCGAGACGCTGGCCGTCTGGGGTGCGGGCGAGGGCTCGTATCTCGAACTGCCGGTCCTGGGCCCGACCACGATGCGCGGCGCCGTCGGCAAGGTGGTCGACCTGGCGCTGGACCCCGTCGGCCGCGTGGCCGAGGCCCCCAACACCGGGCGCATTCTGGCGGTCAAGGTGGCCGACAAGCTGAACGCGCGCTATCGCTTCACCGCGACGGTCGACGGCCTGCTCTATGACAGCGCCGACAGCTATGCGCAGACGCGGCTGCTCTATCTCCAGAACCGGCGCCATGAAATCGGGGACAAGGCGGCCGCGGATGCCGCCGCGATCGACCCCTACGAGGATCCCTATGCCCAGTAACCTGACCCGCCGCCAGATCCTTGCCGCCTCGGCTGCGGCGCTGATCGTGCCGGCGCCCGCCCTCGCGCTGAACGAGAACGAGGCCCGCCGCCTGATCGACTCGGCGCTGTCCGAGGTGAACGCGGCCATCTCCGCAAGCCGGTCGGAAGCGCAGATGTATCAGGCCTTCGAGCGCATCTTCTCGCGCTATGCCGATGTGCCGACCATCGCGCGCTCGGCGCTGGGGGTGGCGGCGCGCTCGGCCACGCGCGCGCAGCTCGACGCCTTCACCCCGGCCTTCCGCGCCTATATCTCGCACAAATACGGCCGGCGCTTCCGCGAGTTCATCGGCTCGCGCTTCGAAGTCACGGGCGCTCGCCCGGTCAAGAGCTTCTACGAGGTGTCGAGCATCGCGCATCTGCGCGGCGAGGCCCCCTTCGAGGTGCGCTGGCATGTCTCGGACCGCTCGGGGCGCTACCTGTTCTTCAACATCATCGTCGAGGGCGTGAACATGCTGGCGGCCGAACGCACCGAGATCGGCGCGATGCTGGACCGCAACCGCGGCAACCTTGATGCGCTGATCGCCGATCTGGGCCGCGTCTGAGCCCCCGCGCCCCGATCCGTCCAGAACGCCCCCCCCAGAATGCAGGACGCCCGCCTTCCGGCGGGCGTTTTCATGTCTGCTTGGCGCGGGGCATGGCCCCGCGGGCGGTCAGTTCGCGCCCAGCGTGCCCAGAACCTCGCGCAGGATGCGGTCGGCCAGGGCTTCCTCGTCCTGCGGGACCACCGCCTCGGGCGACACGACGCCTTCCTGGCCGGGCGGCACGGGCGCCCCCCCAGACGAGAAGGTCTGCCCCTCGTAGCGGGGCGCGCCAAAGGGATCGGAGCCCATCTGCTGGGGCGTCACGCGGCGCCATTCCGACGGGTCGGCCATCGGCAAGGGCCGGATCGGCAGCCCGTCGCTGACCCGCGCCATCACCTCGCGCCAGATCTCGGCGGGCAAGCCGCCGCCGGTGACGCCGGTCAGCGGGGTGTTGTCGTCATAGCCCATCCAGACGCCGGTCACGTAATCGGCGGTGAACCCGATGAACCAGGCATCGCGCGAGGCCTGCGTGGTGCCGGTCTTGCCCGCCGCGGGCCGCCCCGAGGGCAGCCGCGCCCGCCCGCCGGTGCCGCGTTCGACCACCTGGTTCATCATGTAGATCAGCTCGCGCGCGGCCTTTTCCGAGATCACCCGCTCGCCCATGCCGCCGGCCTGACCGATCAGCGGCTGATCATCGCCCTTGATGCGCAATTCGATCAGCCCATAGGGCCGGACCGACGAGCCGCCGTTGAGGATGCCGGCATAGGCGCCCGTCATCTCGAGCAGGGTCGATTCCGACACCCCCAGCGCCACCGCCGGCCCGTCGGCCAGATCCGAGGCAAAGCCGAAATCCTGCGCGACCTGGCGCACCGCGGTGCGGCCCACGCGCTCGGACAGACGCACGGTGGCCGTATTGGCCGAATGCACCAGCGCCTCGGTCAGGGTGGTCATGCCCAGATAGGTCTTCGAATAGTTCTGCGGCGACCAGGGCCCCGAGCCGCGCACGTTGATCGTGAGCGGCGCATCCTCGACCACGCTGTCGGGCGTCATCCCCATGTCGAGGGCTGCGGCATAGACAAAGGGCTTGAAGGTCGATCCAGTCTGCCGGCGCGCCATGGTGGCGCGGTTGAACGCCCCCGAAACGCGGGTGGCACGCCCGCCGACCATCGCCCGCACGGCGCCATCGGCCGACATCACCAGCACGGCGGCCTCGGCCTTCGAGCCCTCGCGGACCTTGGTCTCGAAGATCTCGGTCAGCGCGTCCTCGGCCGCCTTCTGGAGCCGCTGGTCAAGCGTGGTGCGGATCACCACATCCTCGGTCGTGTCGGTGGTCAGGAAATCCGGCCCCGAAGCCATGACCCAATCGGCGAAATAACCGCCTGCGCGGGCCTGCGCGGCCTGGCTCAGCGTGGCGGGATGGGCGCGGGCATCGGCATATTGCGCCGCATTCAGGAAGCCCTGATCGGACATCAGCTTCAGCACCATCGCCGCGCGGTCCTGGCTGCGCTTGAGGTTGGTCGTCGGCGCATAGCGCGACGGCGCCTTGAGCAGGCCTGCCAGCATCGCCGCCTCGGACGGGTTCAGATTGGCCGCCGACTTGCCGAAATAGCGCTGCGAGGCGGCCTCGAAGCCGCGCGCGCCCGCGCCCATGTAGGCGCGGTTGAGATAGATCGTCAGGATATCGTCCTTGGAATATTTCGCCTCCATGGCGATGGCGAAGGGGATCTCCTTGATCTTGCGCCAGAGCCCGCCCGAACGGCAGTCATCCTCGTAGGCGGCCTCGGTCTTCCACTGCTTGGGGTCGTAGGGCACGCCCAGGCACAACAGCTTGGCCACCTGCTGGGTGATGGTCGAGCCGCCGTTCCCCTCGAGCGGGCCGCGCCCCTCGGCCAGGTTGATGCGGATGGCCGAGGCGATGCCGCGCGGGCTGACCCCGAAATGGTTGTAGAAGCGCCGGTCCTCGGTGGCGATGACCGCATTCTTGAGATGCTTCGAGACATTGGCGGCGGTGATCTGGCCGCCGAAGGTCTCGCCGCGCCAGGCATAGACCTTGCCCTCGCGGTCCAGAAGCGTGACCGACCCGCGGTGGCGGCCATCCAGAAGCGCAGTGACCTGCGGAAGCTGGGTGTAGAAGTAGAAGCTGGTCAGACCGACGATCAGCGCGGTGACCGCGCCCACGCGCCAGCCCACCGCCCAGCTCAGGCGCAGGATCAGCCGCACGAGGCCGCTGACCAGCGACACGAGCCAGCCCAGGGGCCCCCGCCGCACCCGGCGCGGCGCGCTGCGCGTCTTGCGGGTGCGCTTGCGCGGTGTCTTGCCGCCGTTGCCGCCCGAAGCGGCGCCGCGTGCCGATTTTCCGCCCGCCGATCCTGCCGGATACCGCCGTTCGGCCACCAGCGGCGGCTTGCGTCCACCCCGTTGTGCCATGCCTG
Source organism: Phaeovulum vinaykumarii (assembly GCF_900156695.1). Lineage (GTDB taxonomy): Bacteria > Pseudomonadota > Alphaproteobacteria > Rhodobacterales > Rhodobacteraceae > Bieblia_A > Bieblia_A vinaykumarii. The sequence goes on along the minus strand of NZ_FTOM01000002.1, from coordinate 553,911 downwards.
TGCCCTCGCCCCTTCCGGCCGTTCTTTTGCCGGCCAGATTACACGCCCCGCGGGACGATGTGGAGCCGGTTTGCCCTGCGATTCGGTTTTCGTGAAGCGCAATATTTAAGCACAAAGCGCGCTTTGTGCAAAAATTGTGCATACCGGCATGTTTTCGCCCCCCTGCCCCCCTGCCCTTTTCTTGTGCAGCCGCGTGCGAAGGCGCCTTCTGGCGGCATCGGATGCCCCAGCCGGCATCGGAAGTCGTGCTGACAAGGGAAGGGACAAGACGTGAAACTGATCATTGCAGCGATCAAACCGTTCAAGCTGGAGGAGGTGCGCGAGGCGCTCACCGCCATCGGCGTGCGCGGCATGATGGTCACCGAAATCAAGGGGTTCGGCTCGCAGTCGGGTCATACCGAAATCTATCGCGGCGCCGAATATGCCGTGAACTTCGTGCCGAAGGTCAAGCTCGAGATCGTCGTGCCCGCCCAGCTGGCCGACGAGGTGGTCGAGACCATCCTGAAATCCGCCAAGACCGACAAGATCGGCGACGGCAAGATCTTCGTGCTGGACGTGGCGCAGGCGGTTCGCGTGCGCACCGGCGAAACCAACGACGATGCGCTCTGACGCGACAACGGATCAGGGAAGAGACGAACAGATGAAACATTTCAACAAAATCGCGGGGCTCGCGTCGCTGGGCGCGTTGACCGCGCTGCCGGCCTGGGCCCAGGACGCCACCGAAGCCGTGACCGAAGCGGCGGCGGAAGCCGCCCCCATCATGGACAAGGGCGACGTGTCATGGATGATGACCTCGACGCTTCTGGTCTTCTTCATGATCATTCCCGGCATTGCGCTGTTCTACGGCGGCCTCGTGCGCTCCAAGAACATGCTGTCGGTCCTGATGCAGACCACGCTGATCGCCGCGCTGGTGATGGTGATCTGGGTGCTCTGGGGCTATTCGATGTCCTTCGGCGGCAGCACCTCGCCGTTCTGGGGCGGCCTGAGCAAGATGTTCCTGGCCGGCGTCACCATGGACAGCATGGCCGCGACCTTTACCGACGGGGTCGTGATCCCGGAATTCGTGTTCATCTCGTTCCAGATGACCTTCGCCGCGCTCACCGCCGCGCTGATCATCGGGTCGTTCGTCGAACGCGCGAAATTCTCGTCGGTCCTCGTGTTCATCGCGCTGTGGGTCACCGTGGTCTATTTCCCGATCGCCCACATGGTCTGGGATGGCGCGGGCCTGATCTTCAACTGGGGCGCGCTTGACTTCGCCGGCGGCACCGTTGTGCACATCAACGCCGGTGTGGCCGCTCTGGTCGGTGCTCTCGTGATCGGGCCGCGTATCGGCTACGGCAAGGACATGATGGCCCCCCACTCGATGACGCTGACGCTGGTCGGTGCCGCGATCCTGTGGTTCGGCTGGTTCGGCTTCAACGCCGGTTCCAACCTCGAAGCCAACGGCGGCGCCGGTCTGGCCATGATCAACACCTTCACCGCCACCGCCGGCGCCATCCTGGCCTGGTCGCTGCTGGAAGGCATCCTGCGCGGCAAGGCCTCGATGCTGGGCGCTGCCTCGGGTCTGGTCGCCGGTCTGGTCGCCGTCACCCCGGCTGCGGGTACGGTCGGCCCGGTGGGCGCGATCGTGCTGGGCGCCGTCGCCTCGGCGGTCTGCTACTTCTTCGTGGCGGTCGTGAAGATCAAGGCCGGCTATGACGACAGCCTGGACGTGTTCGGCATCCACGGCGTGGGTGGCATCATCGGCGCCATCGGCACCGGCATCTTCACCTCGCCGGCCCTGGGCGGCACCGGTGGCCCGGATGGCGATGCCTTCTCGATCGCCAGCCAGGTGTTCATCCAGGCGAAAGCCGTGGGCGTGACCATCCTGTGGTGCGGTATCGCCTCGTTCGTCCTCTACAAGCTGGTGGACATGGTGATGGGCCTGCGCGTCGACACCGAAAGCGAGCGTCAGGGTCTGGATCTCACCTCGCACGGCGAAAGCGCCTATCACAGCTGAGATCGCCTGCGATCCTGAACACGAAGGGTCGGCGTTCGCGCCGGCCCTTTCCTTTTGCCCAGCCCCTTCCCCGGCGTCCCTGAAGGCCCTTCCTTTCCCCGTCCCCGGCTGCACCGCGCGGCCGCCCGCGTGCGAGGGGGGGGGGGGGGGCGGCCACATGCAAACGGCGCAGCCAGAGGCCGCGCCGATCGGGGTCAGGACAGATGATGGGAAAGGCGGTGCGCGGTCAGCGGTCGGACGAGCCGTCCAGAACGGGCCCGTTGGAGAGGTTTGCCACCACCTGCCCCAGGGCACGATAAAGCACCGAGACATATTCCGCCGGCAGCCCCTCGAGGGATTCCTCATAGAGCGCATAGGCGATCTCGCGGGCCTTTTCCTGCGCCTCGAGCGCCTTGGGCGTGGCCGAGACCAGCCGGGCGCGGGCATCGCGGGGATCGGGCTCGCGCTTGACCCAGCCGCCCGCCGCCATCCGGTTGACGATGCGCGAGACCGAGATCGGCTCGACCTCCAGCGCCTCGGCCAGGCGGGCCTGCGACATGCGCCCGCCCTCGATCAACAGGACCAGAAGCCGCCATTGAGACGAGCTGAGCCCCAGATGCGCGGTCCGCGCCTCGAAGCGCCGCCGCATCAACCGCGTGGCATCGTGAAGAAGAACGCCGAGCGACATATCGGCCGCGGGCGGCGCAAGGCTGGATTGAACAGTCATGGGCACGTCCGAATAGTGAGCGTGGCTTTTTTCTAGCGCGCGGCCCGGACGACCTCAAGGCAAAACCAAACTGTTTTGTTCGGCTTTTGGGGAGCGGCGCGAAAAAGGGCGGCCCCAAGACCGCCCTTTCACGAAATCATGCACCGCGCGGCTCAGCTTGCGGCGGGCGTGCCTTCGGGCTTGGTGTCGTCGGCCGGGGTCTCGGCGGCCGGGGTCTCGGCGGCCGCCTTCTGGGCAGCCTCCTTCTCGGCGGCTTCCTTGGCCGCCTTGTCGGCCGCAGCCTTCTCGGCCGCCGCCTTGGCAGCGGCTTCCTTGGCGGCTTTCTCGGCCAGAACCTTCTCCTTGTGGGCCTTGGCGCGGACAGCTTCGCGTTCGGCGCGGGCCTTGGCCTTCTCGGCCTTCTTGGCGCGCTGCATGGCGACCTTCTCGCCGCGCGGGCCGGTCATGTTCATCAGCCAGACCTGAAGGTTCAGCAGCGCCGCCAGCGTCGCCCAGATCACATAGGGCACCATCAGCAGACCCGCAGTCTGGTCCAGACGCATGAATTCAAGCGTGGTGGCTGCGACCGCAAGCCACAGGATGACCACGACGATCAGCCCGCCAAACAGGCGCCGCTTGCCGAAGAACATGGGCGTCCACAGCGCCGCAAAGGCGGTCTGGACGGTGAACAGCGCCAGCGCCTGCCCCGATTCGGGCAGCTGCGCCACGCGCATGGCGGCATAGGACATCAGGATGTAGAGAACGAACCACACCACCGGGAAGACCCAGTTGCCGGGCGTCCACAGCGGCTTGGCCAGCGACTTGTACCATTCGCCGGGCTTGAACGCCGCCCCGGTCCAGGCCACGCCCGCGCAGCCCGCCAGGAAGGTCAGGAACAGCAGCCAGTTGATGCCCAGGAAGCTGAGGTCCACCCCGAACGCCGTATCGAGCCCGGAGAGCCGCGCATTGAGCGCCGCCGGGTCCATGAAGTCAAGGTTGAGCCAGTCGAGATTCACCCAGTCAAAGCTGAGCCAGTCCGTGTTGATTGCCATCTTTTCGCGTGCCTCCGTCTATGTCCCTTGGGCACGCTGATGGCGCTTATGCCTGGCGCACCCGCATTCTTCGTTGTTGCCTTACCCGTTGGTCTTTCGCCTCGAGCTGCGCGAGCGCGGCCAGAAGCGCATCCGAGCGGCTGTAATCGTGGCGCGGATGCGCCGCCGCTTCGACCAGGAAGGCCACCTCGGGTTCGGGGGCGGCAAAGAGCGTTGCCTCCTGCGGCGTGATCGCGGAGACGCCCGCCCGCATCACCGAAGTGCTGAGCCACCACAGCTTGCGCCAAGGACCGGTGTGGGCGCGCTGCGACACAGAGTCATGCCCCAGCCGCGCGATCTCGAGACCGATGCCGCGATAGATGGTTCCGGCGGCATACATGCCCGGCCGGCAGATCAGCGGCAGGCGCGGCACACCGGCGGCGGCGCGGGTGTAAAGCCGGTCGGCTTCGCGCAGGAGCCGGGCCACCATCGCCAGCACGCGCGGGTCGGGTCCGGGCTTGGCCATGAAGTCCTCGACCTTGAGGCCGGCCTCGTCGAACCATTCGAGCGGCAGGAACAGCCGCCCGGCGCGCGCGTCCTCGCCCACGTCGCGGGCGATGTTGGTCAGCTGCATGGCAAGACCCATGTCGCAGGCCCGCGCCAGCGTGTCGGGATCGCGCACGCGCATCAGCACGCACATCATCGCCCCGATGACCGCCGCGACCCGCGCGGAATAATCCATCACCCCCGACAGCGTGTCATAGCGCCGGCCCATCGCATCCCAGGCAAAGCCTTCCAGCAGCGCCTCGGGCAATTCGCGCGGCATGTCGAATTCCTCGACCACGGCGGCAAAGGCACGGTCGGCCGGCGCATCCATCGGGCGGCCGGAATAGACCCGGTCGAGACGGTCGCGCAGGCCCAGCACCTCGTGGGTCTTGTCGTCGCCCTCGTCGACGGCGTCATCGGCAACACGGCAGAAGGCATAGAGCGCCAGCGCGGGGTCACGGACTGCATCGGGCAAGACCCGGCTTGCAGCGTGGAACGAAAGCGACCCTGTGCGGATCGCTTCCCGGCAATGTTCCAGATCGGCAGCTGCGATCATCGGGTCGCGCCCTGTCTTAGCTGGCCGGCATGGGACGCGGTGCGGGCGGCACCAGCGTATCCATGACCAGCGCGGTCGAGATGACACCGGGAACCCCGGCGCCGGGATGCGTGCCCGCGCCCACGAGATAGAGGCCCTCGACCTCCTCGGAGACGTTGTGCGGGCGGAACCAGGCCGACTGGAAGATCCGCGGCTCGACCGAGAAACCGGCCCCCAGCGGGCTGAGATAGCGCGACCGGAAGGTCTCGGGGGTGAAGATCACCTCTTCGGTCAGATGCTCGCCCAGCCCCGGCAGCAGATGTTCCTCGAGATTCTCGAGCACCTTCTGACGATAGCTCTGTGCCATCTCGGCCCAGTTCACGCCGTTGTCGTGGCCCAGGTGCGGCACCGGCGACAGCGCATAGAAGGTGTCGTCGCCCTCGGGGGCGCAGCTCGGGTCGATCAGCGAGGGGCGGTGGACATAAAGGCTCATGTCGTCGGCCAGCTTGCCCTTGATGAAGATGTCGTTCAGAAGCCCCTCGTAGCGCGGCCCCGACAGGATCGTGTGCTGGGGCACGTCCTTCCACATGCTGCGGGTGCCCTTGGTGCCAAAATACCACACGAACAGCCCCATAGACCAGCGCGACTTCTTCAGCTTCTGCGTGGTCCAGCGCTTGCGGCGGTGGTTGCGCAGCAGGTGGTCATAGGTGAAGCCCGGATCCGAGTTCGACACCACCAGATCGGCCTTCAGCACCTCGCCGTCGGCCATGCGCACGCCCGCGGCGCGGCCGTTCTCGACCAGGATCTCGTCGACCTCGGTGCCCAGGCGGACCGACCCGCCCTGATCCTCGACCACATTCGCCATCGCCTTGGCGATCGCGGCAACGCCACCCATGGCGTAATGGACGCCGTATTCCTTCTCGAGATACGAGACGAGGATATACATCGAGGTGACATTCATCGGGTCGCCGCCGATGAACAGCGGGTGGAACGACAGCGCCATCTGGAGCCGCGGATCGCGCACGCGCGAACGGGCATGGGCCACGACCGACTTGTCGGCGCGCAGCATCCCGAAGGTGGGCAGCACCTTGATCAGTTCCCACAGCTCGTGCATCGAGCGCCGGCCCAGGTTCTCGAAGCCGAACCAGTAGCGTTTCTCGCTGTCCTTGAGGAACTTGTCATAGCCGGCCACATCGCCGGGCGACAGGCGGGCCACCTCGGCGCGCATTTCCTCGGTCGAGCCGGTGACGGTGAACTTCGAGCCGTCGGGCCAGCGGATCTCGTAGAAGGGGTTGATCTCGCGCAGATCGACGTCCTTGTCGAAATCGCGCCCGCAGACCTTCCACAGCGACCGCAGCTCCTGCGGCACCGTCACGATGGTCGGCCCCAGGTCGAAGCGGTGCCCGCCCCTGGTGATCGAGCTGCCGCGCCCGCCGGGCAGGTCGAGCCGGTCGAGGACCGTGACTCGGTAGCCCTTGGCTCCCAGGCGCATGGCCGCGGACAGACCGCCCAGGCCCGCGCCGATGACGATCGCGGAAGATACGGAATTCCCGACGTTTTCAGTGTCGGATTCGGCGGGGGTGTTGGACATGTCGTTCGGCATGGCGCGCCTTTTATCCTGTCTAGTCGACGTTACAATAATCCATCCTGCCGCAGCTACAAGAACGGCCCCTGCGCCTTATTGCCCGGTGGCATTCTGTCAGACATAGTTTACACAGGAGGGCGTTCCAACATGCCGCAGCCAGAGGGCCGCGCGCGTGCTTTCTTCCCTTGTGCAAACCTGTCAGATTGGGTTTACACATGCCACCGGAGGTCTGACCATGCAAACCGTCTGCCTGAGCCTGTTCCGCGTTGACTCGGTCTTCGACCGGGTCTGGGTGATTTTCCAGATGGCTCTCTCGCGCTTCACGCTGATGAGCACTCCCGACCTGAGCTTCTGGAAGCTGATGGGCTCGGGGACCGGCGAAGGCTTCAAGCCCACGCCCAACACCAAAGTCTGGGGGATCGTCACGGTCTGGCCCGACGAGGAAACCGCGCGCAAGCACATCGAGGGCGATTTCCTGTTCAACAACTGGCGCTCGCACGCCAACGAGAGCATCACCTTCTACATGCGTCCGATCGCGGCGCGCGGCAAATGGGGCGGCAAGGTCGCGTTCAAGCCGGTCGAGGGCGATGATGCCTCGCAGGGGCCGCTGGCCGCCTGGACGCGCGCGCAGGTCAAGTTCCGTCACGCCGCCGATTTCTGGCAGCGCGTGCCGGTGATCGACAAGATGATCGGCGCCGACAAGAACGTGATCTTCAAGCTGGGCCTCGGCGAAACGCCGCTGTTCTTCCAGATGACCTTCTCGATCTGGCCGGACCGCAAGACCATGGATGCCTTCGCCCGCGGCGAGACCCCCCACGGTCAGGCGATCCGCTCGGCCTATGACGACAAGTGGTTCGTGGAAGACATGTATGCGCGTCTGCGCGTGCTGGATGCCGTGGGCACCTGGAACGGCGTCAATCCGGTTGCCGATCTGATCCCGGCCAAGCCGGCCGCCGCCGCTCCGGCTGCGCCCGCGCCCAAGCCTGAACCCAAGCCCGCCGCGGCCGCACCCGCGCCTGCGCCCAAGCCGACCCCGGCTCCGACCCCGGCGCCGAAAGCCAAGGCCGCGCCGGCCAAGCCGGCCGCCAAATCCGCCGCGCGCTCGGCGAAGAAGACCAACTAAGGACGCCTGATGAAGAAGCCTTTTCCCTTCACCGCGATCGTCGGTCAGGACGAGATGAAACAGGCGATGGCCCTCACGGCCATCGACCCCGGCATCGGCGGGGTGCTTGTCTTCGGGGATCGCGGCACCGGCAAATCCACCATCGTGCGGGCTCTGGCGGCGCTTCTGCCGCCGATCCAGGCGGTGGAGGGATGCCCGGTGAACTCGGTCCGGCCCGAGGATTGTCCCGAATGGGCGCAGGTCACCTCGACCGAGATCGTGACCCGTCCGACGCCGGTCGTCGACCTGCCGCTGGGCGTGACCGAGGACCGCGTCGTCGGTGCGCTTGATATCGAGCGCGCCCTGACGCGGGGGGAAAAGGCCTTTGAACCCGGTCTTCTGGCCCGCGCCAACCGCGGGTATCTCTATATCGACGAGGTGAACCTCCTCGAGGATCACATCGTCGACCTTCTTCTGGACGTGGCCCAGTCGGGCGAGAACGTCGTCGAACGCGAGGGGCTGTCGATCCGCCACCCCGCGCGGTTCGTGCTGGTCGGTTCCGGCAACCCCGAGGAAGGCGAGCTGCGCCCGCAGCTGCTGGACCGCTTCGGGCTGTCGGTCGAGGTGACCTCGCCCAGGGACGTGGAAACCCGCGTCGAGGTGGTCGCCCGCCGCGACGCCTATGAAAACGACCGCGAAGCCTTCATGGCCGAATGGGGTCCGCAGGATGACGCGCTGCGCGAACGGCTGCTGGCCGCGCGCGACTTGCTGCCCAAGCTCAAGACCCCGAACACCGTGCTGCACGATTGCGCCTCGCTGTGCATCGCGCTGGGCTCGGACGGTCTGCGGGGCGAGCTGACGCTGTTGCGCACCGCGCGCGCGCTGGCCGCCTTCGAAGGCGCCGACACCGTGACGCGCGACCACCTGAAGCGCGTGGCGCCGTCCGCGCTGCGCCACCGTCTGCGCCGCGATCCCCTGGACGAGGCGGGCTCGACCACCCGTGTCGAGCGCACGATTGCCGAGGTGCTGCCCTGACCGAGAAAGCACGAGAGCCGCTCGACGCCTGGGCGCGCGCCGCCACGGCGGTGGCGCTTCTGGCGGTCGACCCGACGGGGCTCAAGGGCCTGTGGCTGCGTGCGCGCGCCGGTGCGGTGCGCGACCGCGTGACCGAGGCCCTTGCCGCCATCCCCCTGCCCCAGCGGCGCATCCACCCCTTCATCGGCGATGACGCGCTCTATGGCGGGCTTGATCTGGCCGCGACGCTGGCCGCGGGCCGTCCGGTCCGCGGCAAGGGCATCCTGGCCGAGCCGGTCGCCGTGGTCCTGGCCATGGCCGAACGCGCCCCGTCGGGCCTTGCCGCGCGTCTGGGCGGCGCGCTTGACGGCGACGGGCCCTGCCTGATCGCGCTCGACGAGGGCGCGGGCCCCGAGGAAACCCTGCTGCCTGCGCTGGCCGACCGGCTGGCGCTGTTCGTCGATCTCGACGAGGTGGTCTGGTCCGAGACCCAGCCAATTCAGATGGACGCGGCCGCGCTTCAGGCCGCCCGCGACCGTCTGCCCGGCATCCACGTCCCCGCCGATGTGCCCGCGCAGCTGGCGCGGATGGGCATGGTCCTTGGCATTTCCTCGCTGCGCGCGCCGCTTCTGGCGCTGGCTGCGGCGCGGGCCTTAGCGGCGCTGCGCGGCGCCGAAGCGGTGGCCGACGAAGACATCCAGCGCGCCGCCGAGATGGTCTTTGCCCATCGCGCGACGCGTTTCCCCGAGGAAGCCCCCCCCGAGGAGGACGAGCAGGAGGCCCCGCCGCCGCCGCCCCCCGAGAACGAGCAACCCGAGGAGCCGCCCGAAGAGGAAAGCGCCCGCCCCGAGGAAATGACCATTCCCGACGAGCTTCTTCTTGAGGCTGTCAAGGCGGCGCTGCCGGCCGATCTGCTGGGCCGTCTGGCGGCGGGCCGGGCCGCGCGCGCGGCCAAGGGCGCCTCGGGGACCGGCGCGGCGCGCAAGGGCAACCGCCGGGGCAGCCCGCTGCCTTCGCGTGCGGGCCATCTGGACAGCGGCGCGCGGATCGACCTGGTCGGCACGCTGCGCGCGGCCGCGCCCTGGCAGCGCATCCGCCGCGAGCAGACCCCGCGCGAGGATGTGGTGGTGCAGATCCGCCAGTCGGACATCCGCCTCAAGCGCTATCAGGAGAAATCCGACCGCGTGCTGATCTTCACCGTGGATGCCTCGGGCTCCTCGGCGATGGCGCGGCTGGCCGAGGCCAAGGGCGCGGTCGAATTGCTGCTGGCCGAGGCCTATGCGCGGCGTGACAACGTGGCCCTGGTGGCCTTCCGCGGGACGGGCGCCGAATTGCTGCTGCCGCCGACACGGTCGCTGGTGCAGACCAAGCGCCGGCTTGCGGCCCTTCCCGGCGGGGGCGGCACGCCGCTGGCCGCGGGGCTGCGGATGGCGCTCGAGGTGGCGGACATGTCGCGCGGGCATGGCATGACGCCCACGATCGTCGTGCTGACCGACGGGCGCGCCAATATCGCGCTGGACGGGACCGCCGATCGCCCCACCGCCGAGGCCGAGGCCAGGCGCATGGCGCATGTGGTCCTGGCCACCGGAACCCCGGCGATCATGATCGACACCGCCAACCGGCCGCAGCGCGGGCTTCAGGCCCTGGCGGCCGAGATGGCCGCGCCCTATGTGGCCCTGCCGCGGGCTGATGCCCACCGGCTGTCGGCGGCCATCTCGGGCGCGCTGGGGGACTAGCGCGATGACCCGCCGCCCCGTGCCCCCGCCGGGTTGGCCCCACGCGCAGCATTCGCGCCGCATCTCCTGCCGGCCCTACATGTGGCATGTGCAGGAGATGGGCGCGGGCCCCACGCTTCTGATGCTGCATGGCGCGGGGGCGTCGACGCATTCCTTCCGCGCGCTGATGCCGCTTCTGGCGCGGCATTATCACGTCATCGCCCCCGACCTGCCCGGCCACGGCTTCACCCGGCTGCGGGCGCGCATGCGGATGGGGCTGGACCCGATGGCCGAAGACCTGACGCGGCTCTGCCAGCAGGAAGGCTGGGCGCCCGCCGCCATCATCGGCCATTCGGCAGGCGGCGCCATCGCGCTGCGCATGACCCAGATCATGCCGCAGCCGCCCCGCGCGCTGGTCTGCATCAATGCCGCGCTGGAAAATTTCGACGGCGTGGCGGGCTGGCTCTTTCCGGCCATCGCCAAGGCGCTGGCGCTGGCGCCGATTGTCCCTTGGGCCTTTTCGCGCATTGCCGGGAACCCGTCGCGCGTGCGCGAGCTGCTCTCCTCGACCGGATCGACCCTCGATGACGAGGGGCGCGCGCTCTACATGCGGCTGATCCAGGATCCCGCCCATGTCGACGGGGCGCTGGCGATGATGGCCAACTGGAAGCTCGAGCCGCTGCTGGCGTCGCTGCCGGGGATCACGCTGCCCGCGCTGTTCCTTGTGGGCGACCAGGACGGCGCGGTGAAGCCCGAGGTGGGCCGGCGCGCGGCCAGGGCGATGCCGAACGCGCGGCTGATCGAGCTGGCGGGCTATGGCCATCTGGCGCACGAGGAAATCCCCGAGCGCGTCGCGGGCCTGATCGAGGAGTATCTGCGCGAGACGCTCGCGCCCTGATCCCCCCCCCCCGAAACGCAAACGGCCGCCCCTGGGGGCGGCCGGTCGCTGTTGATGCGCCGCGCGCGCGGCCCTCAGGCCGGGGCGCCGAAGATCGCCTGATGATGCTCGGCCAGATAGATCTTGAGCCAGGGCGTATATTTCTCGGGCTCGGCGCGGGTGCGCTCGGCCAGATCGTCAAGCGCGACCCATTCGGTCGCGGCCACCTCGTCGGGGTTCAGATCCTGACGCAGATCCTCGGCAGCCTCGGCCAGGAAGATATCCACGACCTCGTGCTCGATCAGACCGCCGCCCACGTCGGCGCGGTATTCGACCTGTTCGGCCAGCCGCAGATCCAGCCCGGTGATCCCCAGCTCCTCGCGCAGGCGGCGGGTGGCGCAGTCGCGCGCGCTCTCGCCCCAATGCGGATGGGTGCAGCAGGTGTTCGCCCAGAGCCCCGGCGTGTGATACTTGCTCAGGGCACGCTGCTGGATCAGCACCTTGTCCCCCGCCATCACGAAGACCGAGATCGCCTGATGGCGCAGCCCGCGCTGATGCACCTCGAGCTTTTCGACCGGGGTCAGCAGACCGTCCACCCAGGCCGGGATCATCTCGCTCATGCGCCCATGCCCGTCCAGGTGGGTTTCACCACGCCGGCCAGATGCGCCACGTTCTTCACGCCGATCTTGAGATGGGCCATGACATTGGCGCCGACCAGCTTCTTGTTCATGTAGGCCTCGAAGGTCAGGCGCTGCACGTCGGGGTCGTGGCACAGGCTGACGAAACGTTCGCGGCGCTCGTCGGACTTGTAATAGGCGTCCTGCATCGAACGCAGCGCGCGGAAGGTGTTCTTGTTGTCCTTCATGAAGATCTCGCGCGCCATGCCCAGATCCGAGGCCCGCCCGGTCTTCAGCGCCGATTGCACCGCGGTCGCGGCCAGACGCCCGCCCAGCATGGCGTAATAGATCCCCTCGCCCGAGGACGGCGCCACCACGCCGGCGGCGTCACCCGCCAGCAGCACGTCGCGGCCGTTGTCCCATTTCTTGAGCGGCTCGAGCGGGATCGGCGCGCCTTCCTTGCGGATGGTCTCGCATTCGGTCAGCCCGGCCTGCACGCGCAGGTCATGGGTGCATTTCTTCAGATCGACATCATCGAGCCCGGTGCCCATGCCGACCGAGGCCGTCTTGCCGTGCGGGAAGATCCAGCCATAGAAGTCGGGCGAGACGCGGCCGTCATAGATGACGTCGCAGCGGTTGGGGTCGTAATCGGCTTCACCGGCCTTCGGCGGTTCGATGATCTCGTGATAGGCGATCACGAAGGGGATATCCATCGCGCCGGGCACCTCGGCGCGGCCGACCGAGGATTTCGCGCCGTCGGCGCCGATGACGAACCTGGTCACCAGCGTCTCTTCCTTGCCCTCGCGCGAGCGGTAGATGACCTTGGTGCCTTCCTCGTCACGCTCGATGCGCACGAAGGTGCCGGTGAAGCGTTCCGCCCCGGCGCCGGCAGCGCGCACGCGCAGGAATTCGTCGAAATGCTCGCGGTCGACCATGCCGACAAAGCCATTGCCGACGGGAATGTCGACCTTGCGGCCCGTGGGCGAGATCATCCGCGCGGTGGTGATCTTGGCCACGATCTGCTCATCCGGGATATCGAAATCGCGGATCATGCGCGGCGGGATCGCGCCGCCACAGGGTTTGATGCGCCCCGCACGGTCCAGAAGCGCCACCTTGTGCCCGGCTTTCGCCAGATCCCAGGCCGCGGTGCCCCCTGCCGGGCCGCCGCCCACCACAACGACATCATAGCTCATGTTCATTCTCCTGCGACGAAGCCGGCGGCCGGGACCGGACGGCCCCGGTCAAGGATGACGAAGGCCATCGCCGCCGAAATGATGAAAAGGACGGCCTCGGCCAAGAAGACCGTGCCGAAGGCTTCGGGAACGGGAAGCGAGATCCGCATGAGGTCGGCCGCGGCCGCGCCGGTCAGCCCGCCAAAGCCCGCCGCGATCGCCTGGGACGCGCCCCACAGGCCGACGCGCGTGCCCTCGCGGTCCTTGCGGCCCTCGCCGGCCAGCATCATCATGGCGCCGATCGTGGCCACGGCGAACATGCCGTTGAAATAGCCCATCGCCACCACGGCCGGGGTCAGCCATTGCCCGACCTGGCCCAGGGCCGCCACGGCGGCAAGGCTGGCGGCCGAGCCGATGCAGCCGGCCACGACCCAAGTCCGAAGCGAGCCGATGCCAAGTCCGGTCGAGGCGATGCCCACGGTGATCATGCCGGCAAAGACGCCCATGTGCTGCGCGCCCGAAAGCCCGGTGGACTGGCCCGGCGTGAACCCGAAGACCATGCCGGCATAGGGTTCGAGGATCAGCTCCTGCATGAAATAGGACACCATCGACAGGAAGACGAAGATGGTGAAGACGCGGGCGCGTTTCTCGGACCAGACCTCCTTCAGCCCCTCCCAGAAGGGGGCGGCGTCGGTCTCGGCGCGATGCGCGGTATGGGCGCGCTTCTCGATGCCGGCCACGGCCAGCGCGGTCAGCGCCACGGCGCCGCCGGTGACGATGGCCACCACCTGCATCAGGCGCGTGCTGGAATAGGGGTCGAGAAAGATCCCCACGGTCGAGGCGGTCACCGCGATCCCGGCGATCATCATCAGCCAGGTGATCGTGGCCGCCGCGGCGCGCCGCTCGGGCGCGGTGGCCGAGGCCAGCAGCGCCAGAAGCGACGTGCCCGCCGCGCCCACGCCCACGCCGATCACGGCATAGGCCAGCACCGACAGGATCATCCCCGGCCAGAAGGTCGTGTGCATCAGCACCACCGCCGAGGCCGCCATCAGCGCCCCCGTTGCCAGGATCGCCATGCCGCCGATGATCCAGCGCGTGCGCTTGCCCCCGGTGTCCGAGGTATAGCCCCATTTCGGGCGCATCATCTGGATGGCGTAATGCAGCGCCACCAGCGCGCCGGGAATGGCAGCGGCCAGCGCCAGCTCGACCACCATCAGCCGGTTCAGCGTCGAGGTCGTCAGCACCACGATCGAGCCCAGGCACATCTGCACGAGGCCAAGCCGGACGATCGACAGCCAGGACAGGGTGCCCGCGGACATGTCAGAACGTCCCGAGCGAGCGCAGCGCGTGCGCGGCCACCATCATGCCCAGCACATAGAGCGTGACGCCGGTGCCGTTGTACCAGGGCGCGCGACCCTTGGGGTCGGTCAGAAGGACGCTCATCGCCCAGAATTGCGCCAGCAGCGACACGGTGATGATGCCGGCATGGATCGGCTTGCCCCAGATCACCAGCAGCGTGATGACCAGCGCCTGCGGCAGCGACATGACGATGCAGGCCAGCTTGGCCGCGACCTCGGGGCCCAGCACCACGGGAAGCGAGCGCACCCCGGTCTGGCGGTCACCCTCGAGCGCCTTGAAATCATTGAGCGTCATGATCCCGTGGGCACCCAGCGCATAGAGCACGGCGACCATGGTGATCTCGATGCGCGGCGCACCGGCCGACAGGACGGCCGCGCCGGTGAACCAGGGCAGGCCCTCGTAGGACAGGCCCACCAGACCCGGCCCCCACCAGCCCGATTTCTTGAGCCGCACCGGCTCGGCCGAATAGGCCCAGGCCGCCAGCACGCCGATGACGGTGGCGCCAAAGCCCCAGGGGCCCAGCTGCCAGCCGACAAGGAGCGCAAGCGCGCTCATCACCAGGGCGATATAGAGCCCCCAGCGGCCGGGAATGCGCCCCGAGGGGATCGGGCGATAGGGTTCGTTGATCGCGTCGACATGGCGGTCGCACCAGTCGTTGGCCGCCTGGCTCATGCCGCAGACGATCGGGCCGGCCAGGACGACGCCCAGCGCCACCACGAAGTAATGGCCCGAGAGCGGCACCCCTGCCGAGACGACCCCGCAGAGATAGGCCCACATCGGCGGGAACCAGGTGACGGGTTTGATCAGCTCCAGCATGGCGCGGGGCTGAGGCAGGCGGGACTGGGGCAGGCTGGGGCTCACGGACATTGCTGGACTACACACCACGTTGCATTGACGGACAAGGGCGGGCTCAGCCCTGTGGGCGGGTTGCGGCGCGGGGCCGCAGTTCGAAGATGCAGGCCGGGGCACCGGCCGCGCAACAGGCGGTTTCGGTCACCTCGACGCCCTGGCGCCACACCAGCGTGGTGAAGAGACACTCGAACACCGCGGCATGCCAGTCGCAGATCGGTGCCGCGGCGCGGTCGAGGGCCACCACCGGATTGGCGGCGATGGAGAAGGTCAGCGGCGCGCGCGCGACGATCGTGAAGACGCCCGAGCCGGCGAAGGTCCACGAATGCTTGGCGATGGCCGCCGACAGCACCCGCGCGCCCAGCGCAGGCGGCAAAAGCTTGATGATCGTCTGGGCGAAGCCGGGAATGCGGTTGGCCAGGATATAATCGCCCGTGGCCAGGCCCGCGCGGCGCATCATCTCGGGGGCCTGCGCGGGATGATCGCGGCGCACCTGAACGTGCAGGCGCGCAATCTGGTCCTGCGGCAGCATCCCCGAATCCGGCCCCGGCACGGGCACATCGGCCGCCGCGAAAAGGGCATCGCGCCCGGCCCGGCCCAGGACATCGTCCAGGACCGGGATCAGTTGCAGGATGGCATTCGGACCAATGCGGGCGACATCGCCGCCCGCATCCGTTGCACCATGATCGGACATGGTCTTATTCCGCCGCGTCGGTCATCTGCTTGGTGCCACCGCCACAGGCCATCGCGCGGGCGGCTTCTTCCTCGGACGACATCGGCGCCAGCCCGAAGGGATCGTCGTCGGGCAGGTTCGGCGCTTCGGGTTTCTGCGCGGCGCGCTCCTCGGCACGGGCCTTGACCTGCGCCTTCACGGCCTCGCGGCGCTCGGACGCCCGCTTGGCGCGGTCGGCCGAAGCCTCCCAGTCGGCCATCTGCGCATCGGCGATCTTGCGGCTGTCGTCGAAGTGGAAGTCCACCTTGTTCTTCGACTGCGGGCCCCAGTAACCGGCCTTGCCGAGGTCGTAGAAGGTTCGCCCCACACCCGCCTTGAGGAACGCCTTGAGGCAGCCCAGCAGATAGCGGCGGCGGAAGCCGGTGCCGCGCCACGGATAGTGGAACAGCGCCTTTTGCATGTAGAAGCGGCGATAGTTCTTCATCACGCCGTCCAGAAGCTCGCCGCGGGTCAGCGCCTCGGGCTTCATGATCGGGGTCACGAAGTTGTATTTCGAGAAGTCGAAGACCTCGACCTTGTCGCGCAACTCCTGGAAGAGCGGCGTGAACGGCCAGGGCGTATACATGGCCCAGTTCGCCAGGTCCGGCTGCCAGTCCCACGCCATGCGATAGGTTTCTTCCAGCGTTTCCTTGGTCTCGTTGTCGAGACCCACGATGAACTGCGCTTCGGTGAAGATGTCGGCATCGCGCAGAAGCTTGATGGCTTCCTTGTTCTGCGCGACCGTCGTCTCCTTGTTGAAGACGTCAAGCTTGAGCTGCGCGGCAGCTTCGGTGCCCAGCGAGATGTGCACGAGGCCGGCCTTGCGGTAGAAGCCCAGCAGGTCGCGGTCGCGGTAGATGTCGGTCACGCGGGTGTTGATGCCCCACTTGACCTTCTCGTTCAGGCCGCGGTCGATCATCTCCTGGCAGAATTCGACGAACTTCCGCTTGTTGATGGTCGGTTCCTCGTCGGCCAGGATGAAGAATTCCACGCCGTGCTCGATCACCAGCTTCTCGATCTCGTCGACCACCTTCTTGGGGTCGCGGACGCGGTAGTCGCGCCAGAACTTCCACTGCGAACAGAACGAACAGGTGAACGGGCAGCCCCGCGCCATGTTCGGAATGGCCACACGGCAGTTCAGCGGTTCGTAGATGTATTTTTCCCACTCGAGGATCGACCAGTCGGGTTCGATCGCATCAAGATCCTTGATGGTGGGCGCGGCCGGGGTGGCGACGATCTCGGTGCCCTCGGTATAGGCGATGCCCTTCACCTTGTCGCGCGCGCTCGGCCATTTGCCGTCGCGCAGGCATTCCATCAGCGCCACCATGATTTCCTCGCCCTCGCCCCGGACGATGACGTCGACCCACGGCGCCTCGGAGAGAACCTGACGATACATGAAGGTGGCGTGGATGCCGCCCAGGACGCGCAGCGCATTCGGCACGGCTTCCTCGGCGACCTTGAGGGTCTCCTCGGCGGTGTAGATGGCCGGGGTGATGGCGGTTGTGGCGACCACATCGGGTTTCAGCTCGATCAGCCGCGCGCGCAGCTGTTCGTGGTCGATGTGATGGGTCATCGCATCGATGAAATGAACATCGGTGAAGCCCGCGGTCTTCAGCGCGCCAGCCAGATAGGCAACCCAGGCCGGCGGCCAGTTGCCGGCGATCTCGGCCCCGCCGGAGTGGTAATTGGGATGTACGAAGACGATACGCATAAGTGGGCCTCCTGTCGTGTCAGCGTTCCCTGACATAGCTTTCGTCAACTCACCTTGACACATATCAAGCCTCGCGGGGGCGTGCACGGTCCATAGGGTCGCGCTTCCGCCGCGCGTCAACGCGCCACACAAGGGCCTGTCAAACAAGGTGAAATCAGCAATCCTTAGGAAAAGCCGCAGGATTTTCGGCCATCCGTCGCGGGAAAGGCGGGGCCACAGGCGGACGCGGCGCGGGAATCATGGGCCGTCACATTGGCGTGAGAGCCGCGTGAGCGGGGCGCCCTGGCCTGCGGGTGAGGAAGGGGGGCGGCGGCGCCACCGGCCACCGGCGCAAAGCCCCCCTGGCCATATGGCGCCGCCGATGGGACGGGAGAGGAGCGCCGCGCGCCCCCATCGAGGGGGCGCGCGGCGCCGGAGACACGGCGGGCTCGATGCCCGCGTGGCTCCGCCCCCCCGTTCTCGACCGTGCCGCATATGAAAAGAGAGACAGGCAGGAAGACAGGACCAGGCACGACCGGCGGCCAAGGGCGCCCCGATCGCGGCGCCCCTCGGCCAACCTCAGCCGTCGTCGTCCTTGTCCTTGTCCTCGTCCTTGTTGACCAGGCCGTATTTGCGCAGCTTGACGTAGAGCGACTGGCGCGACAGCCCCAGCATCTCGGCCGCGGCCACGCGATTGTTGCGCGTCAGCTCCACCGCCGTCTCGATGCACATCTTCTCGACGACCTCGGTCGTTTCCGACACGATGTCGCGCAAGGTAGCCGTGCCCACCAGATCCATGACGCTGGCCGCGCCATTGGCCAGGTGATTGGTGGTGGCCGGGCTGCGCCGCAGGCTTTCGGTGCGCGAGGTGTCGCGGATCACCAGCGCCAGCGTCGGATTGGCCCGCGCATCAAGCCAGCTGGCCGCGATATCGACCGACACCTGGCCGTCATAGGCGGTCAGCAGGCGCGTCGGATAAAGCCGCATCTGCCCGGTGCGGCGCGCGTTTTCCAGCAGCACGCGCAGATCGACCGACCCGCGCATCAGGAAATCGGCCATCGACCGGCCCCGCACCGCCGCCGCCGACGCCGCATCGGTCATGTTCAGGAACGATTCGTTGACACAGCGAATGACCCCGTCGGCATCGCAGAAGGCAATCGCATCCGCCCCGTCGTGGAACAGCCGACCCAGGCTCTCGCCCAGATCGTCGATGACCCCCGCCAGCACCGGCACCCCGGCCAGCACGGCGCCGGGATGGGCGCCGTTTTCCAGCCGGCACATCACCAGACGTTCGCCCGCCGCCCGGAACGGCACCAGATGCAGGCGCACGCGCGCCCCGCTGCGCCGCAAGGTCATCTCGACCGGCGCGGGCGTCTCGGCGGCGGCCTCGGTATCCAGCGCCTCGGCCACCGCCCCCCGGCGGCGCGCGTCGAATTCCTGCGCCAGCGGCGCGCCCGCGATCTCGCCGCGCCCGGCCCCCATCACCTGCGCCGCCGTCGCGTTCAGATCGACGATTCGCCCCGTGGTCAGCGAGATCAGCACGATCGGATCGCTGGTGGTCTCCATCAGGACGCGATAACGCGTGTCGAACTCGCGCTGGCTTTCATAGTCGCGCTCAAGCGCCATCTGCGCCTGAACCAGCTTCTGCTGCATCTCGGCGATGGGCCGCAGATCCCGCCCCAGCATCAGCGCAGTATTGTCGGGCGACAGACGATGCAGCGAATAGCGCACCGGGAAATCCCAGATCGCCTGTTCGGCGTGGCTCAGCTCGACCGATTGCGACACGCCCGTCTCGCGCAAGGCCTCGAGCCGGCGATCCAGCTTGGGCCGGCTTTCCGAGGTCAGCACGTCATGCACATGCTGGCGTTCCCAATGCTTCAGCCGCCCGAAGGTCCGGTGATGGGGGTTGACCAGCACCGACAGGATCCGGTCCTCGGCCGACAGGATCAGCGCGAAATCCGACGCCGTGACCAGGATCTCGGCCAGCAGATCGGACGAGATCAGGGGCACGGACCCTTCGTGCAGGGGCTTGGGCGTATCGGTGTTCACGGCGCTCACGGTCTTGCGGGGGCGGCGGGCAAACCGTCGCGGAACGGGCGGGCGGGGCGGCGGCGGGCCGCAGGAAAGGGGGCGAGACGCGCGCAAGCGGTCGGACGCGCGGGCCAGCCCCGGCGGGCGGGACGCACCGCAGAGGCCACGGGCCCCGGCAGGGCGGGCACGCCCCCGGCGCAATACAGCAAGGCAGGCGCCCCCTTTGCGCGACAAAACAGGGCGGGCGCGCCAAGGGCGCGACGGGTATGCCGCGCGGCGCTCATGTCGGGCGCCGCGCGGCGGGTTCGGCGCTCAGGCCGCAGAAATCCAACGCCTCGAACATGTTGCCGGTCACGAAATCGGCGCCGATCCGGTCCAAGATCTCGGCCTCCATGCCCGCGATCGGCCCGCCCAGCAGAAAGCGCGTGCCCGGCGCGGCCACCGCACGCAGCGCCGCCACGAGATCGCGCAGGAAGCGCACCCGCTCGCGCGCGCCGGCCGAGATCATGATCGCGTCAAAACCCCGCTCGGCGATCAGCGCGCGCAGGCTGGCGGTATCCTCGCCCAGCCGCACGCAGACCGACACGCCCATGCGCCGCAACTGGTTGGCCGCGACCAGCGCGCCCAGCGTGTGCTGTTCCTCCTGCGGCACCAGCATCAGCACCGTGCCGCGCACGCCCTCGCGGATCTGTTCGGCCTCCCAGGCCGATCCGATCTCGCGCAGGAGCGCCTGGAGCCGGGCCACCCCCACGGTGACATCGACAAAGGACAAGGTGTCATCGTCCCAGCCATGCCCCATCCGCCGCGCGGCCTCGGGGATATAGAGATCGGCCAGCGCCGCGGCCGGGATGCGTTCGGCGCGCAGCGCGTCGAGAAACCGGGCCAGCGGCGCCAGATCCGGGGCCAGCACCGCCTCGATCAGGCGCGCGACCAGATCCTCGCGCGGGCGCCCCTCGAAGCGCGCCACGCGCAGCGACAGCAGGGCCACGACCTGCGCCGCAACCTGATCGACCTCCTGCCCCGCCCCGCCGGGCGCGGGCGCTGATTGCTCCGGGCGCGTCATCCGTCCTCCGGCCAGTCCGGGCTGGCCTCTGTCGTCTCGATATCGGGGGCCACAGCCCCTCGGGAAATAGTTGTTCACGACCCCTTGAATGTCAAAGAAAATTGACACCTTGTCGCAAGCCTGCAAAGGGCGCCCCCGAATTGCAAGAAATTCCCACGCAAAAACAAGGCTTTTCAGCAGGGCGGCACAAATCGTCGCGGCTGTGCCGGGGACTGGACAGACCTGCCACGGCCTGTAAGTTTGAATTGACACTTTCTGGCGGGCAGGTCTACGCTCCGGCCGCTCGCCCCTGATCGGGAAATTCTCTTATGTCGCAAGCCTCTCCCGAAAATCGGCCCAACCGTCGGCTTTATACGGACGAACAGCGCGCCCGCCGCGACTCGACCTACTGGACGACGGTTCAGGCGATTCTCGCCCCCCTCCAGTTCCTGGTGTTCGCCATCTCGCTGGTGCTGGTGCTGCGTTATCTCGTCACCGGCGACGGCTATACCGCGGCCACGGTCTCGATCCTGATCAAGACCGCGATCCTCTATACGATCATGGTGACCGGCGCGATCTGGGAGAAGATCGTCTTCGGCCAGTATCTCTTTGCGCCCGCCTTCTTCTGGGAGGATGTCTTCTCCTTCGGGGTGATCGCGCTGCACACCTGGTATGTCTATGCGCTTCTCTCGGGCGACGTATCGCCGCAGGGACAGATGCTGATCGCGCTGGCGGCCTATGCCACCTATGTGGTGAATGCCGTCCAGTTCCTGTGGAAGCTGCGCATGGCCCGTCTGGACGAGAAGCTGGCCGCAGCGACGAAAGATGAGGTTGCGGCATGACCGACCTGCCCCCGCCCCCCGTCAAAGGCTGCCGCGAGGCACCGGTGCTGCGCGAATTCGGCCAGCGCGAGGTGTTCTGCGGCCTGACCGGGATCATCTGGCTGCACCGCAAGATGCAGGATGCCTTCTTCCTGGTGGTGGGCTCGCGCACCTGTGCGCATCTGCTGCAATCGGCCGCCGGGGTGATGATCTTCGCCGAGCCGCGCTTCGGCACCGCGCTGCTTGAGGAAAAGGATCTGGCGGGTCTTGCCGACGCCAATGCCGAGCTGGACCGCGAGGTCGATCGCCTGCTTGCGCGCCGGCCCGACATCCGGCAGCTGTTCCTGGTGGGCTCGTGCCCGTCCGAAGTCATCAAGCTGGACCTCGAACGCGCGGCCGAGCGGCTGAACACGCGCCATGCGCCCAAGGTGCGCGTGGCCTCCTATACCGGGGCGGGCACCGACACCACCTTCACCCAGGGCGAGGACACCTGTCTGGCCGCCCTCGTGCCCGAGCTGGACAAGACCGACGCGCGCGAGCTGGTGCTGGTGGGTGCGCTGCCCGACGTGGTCGAGGATCAGGCGCTGGCGCTGCTGAACGCGATGGGGATCGGCCCGGTGCGTTCGTTGCCGGCCCGGCGTCTCGAGGACATGCCCGCGATCGGGCCGAACACGGTCTTTGCGCTGACCCAGCCCTTCCTGGGCGAGACGCATGGCCAGCTGATCCGCCGCGGGGCGCGCCATATCGCGGCGCCCTTCCCCTTCGGCGAGGAAGGCACGACCCGCTGGCTGCGCGCCATCGCCGATGAATTCGGCGTTCCGGACGACCTGTTCGAGAAGGTCACCGCCGCGCCGCGCGCCCGCGCCCGCAAGGCCGTGGCCGCCCATGCCGAGGATCTGCGCGGCAAGTCGATCTTCTTCCTGCCCGACAGCCAGCTCGAACCGGCGCTGGCGCGGTTCCTGACCCGCGAATGCGGCATGACCGCGGTCGAGGTGGGCACGCCCTTCCTGCACCGCGGGATCATGGGCCCCGATCTGGACCTTCTGGCCGAAGGGCCGGTCCTGTCCGAGGGCCAGGACGTGGACCGCCAGCTCGACCGCGTGCGCGCGGCGCGCCCGGACCTGACGGTCTGCGGGCTGGGGCTGGCCAACCCGCTCGAGGCCGAGGGGCTGACCACCAAATGGGCGATCGAGCTGGTCTTCAGCCCGGTGCATTTCTACGAACAGGCCGGCGATCTGGCATCGCTGTTCGCGCGGCCGCTGAACCGCAAGCGGCTTCTGAAGCTGGAGGCCGCGGAATGAGACGAACGACGGGGCGTGGCACCGGGGGCGGTGCACGGGCCGAAGACCGGGGGGTGACGGCATGAAACTGACGCTGTGGACCTATGAGGGGCCGCCCCATGTCGGCGCGATGCGCGTCGCCACCGGGATGAAGGGGCTGCATTACGTGCTGCATGCGCCCCAGGGCGACACCTATGCCGACCTGCTGTTCACGATGATCGAGCGGCGCAATGCCCGCCCGCCGGTCACCTACACCACCTTCCAGGCGCGCGATCTGGGCTCGGACACGGCGACGCTGTTCAAGGATGCCTGCACGGCCGCGGCCGAACGGTTCAAGCCCCAGGCGATGATCGTCGGCGCCTCGTGCACGGCCGAGCTGATCCAGGACGATCCGGGCGGTCTTGCCGCCTCGATGGGGCTGTCGATCCCGGTCATTCCGCTGGAGCTGCCCTCCTATCAGCGCAAGGAGAATTTCGGCGCCGACGAGACCTTCTTCCAGCTGGTCAAGGGGTTGGCCAAACCCTGCGAGCGCACCGCCGAGGTCAGCTGCAACATCCTGGGGCCCACGGCGCTGGGCTTCCGTCACCGCGACGACGTGATCGAGATCACCCGCCTTCTGACCGAGATGGGCGTGAAGGTGAACGTGGTCGCCCCGATGGGCGCGACGCCGGTCGACATCACCCGCATGGGGGCGGCGCATTTCAACGTGCTGCTCTATCCCGAAACCGGCGAATCGGCGGCGCGGCATCTCGAACGGGTGCTCAAGCAGCCCTATACCCGCACCGTGCCGATCGGCGTCGGCGCCACGCGCGACTTCATCGCCGAGGTGGCCAGGCTGGCCGGCGTGCCGGCCCAGGTCGATGAAAGCCGGCTGAACCTGCCCTGGTGGTCGGCCTCGGTCGATTCGACCTATCTGACCGGCAAGCGCGTCTTCATCTTCGGCGACGCCACCCACGCCATGGCCGCCGC
Organism: Phaeovulum vinaykumarii; assembly: GCF_900156695.1. Taxonomy (GTDB): domain Bacteria; phylum Pseudomonadota; class Alphaproteobacteria; order Rhodobacterales; family Rhodobacteraceae; genus Bieblia_A; species Bieblia_A vinaykumarii. The sequence continues at coordinate 530,280 of NZ_FTOM01000002.1, read as the reverse complement.
CCGCATCGCCCGCGAGGAAGTCGGCTTCGAGGTCGTGGGCATCGGCTGCTACAACCGCGAATTCGCCCGGCCGATGCGGGCGCTGGCGCGCGAGATGGGCCTCGAGGCGCTGATCACCGACGATTACCTCGAGGTCGAGGAGGCCATCTCGAACCTCGCGCCCGAGCTGATTCTCGGCACGCAGATGGAACGCCATATCGGCAAGCGCCTGGGCATCCCCTGCGCGGTGATCTCGGCGCCCGTCCACGTTCAGGACTTCCCTGCCCGTTTCTCGCCCCAGATGGGCTTCGAAGGGGCGAATGTCATCTTTGACGCATGGGTTCACCCGCTTGTGATGGGGCTCGAGGAACACCTCCTGCATATGTTCCGGGAGGATTTCGAGTTCCACGACGCCGCCGGCGCCTCGCATCACGGCGGGGCAGCGGTTGCGCGGCCCGAGATGGGCACCCCGGCGCAGGCCGGCGCGGCCGAGGCGGGTTCGATGCCCGCCGAGACCGCTCCCGCCGGTGCAGCGCAGGGGGGCTCCCCGGACAGCGTGGCCCCCGCCGCGACCCGCGCCGACCCCGGGGCGGTCGTGTGGCTGTCGGATGCCGAGAACGAGCTGAAGAAGATCCCCTTCTTCGTGCGCGGCAAGGCGCGCCGGAATACCGAGAAATTCGCCGCTGAAAAGGGCCTGACCCAGATCAGCATCGAAACACTCTACGAGGCCAAGGCTCATTATGCGCGCTGATCCCCTCTCCCAAGACACCCGCTACAATGTAGTGATCGTCACGCTCGATCAGCACGCCGCAGGCCCTGCGGCGCGCATCTCGCCGCGGCTGCACGCCGATTTCCCGGGCATGAACGTCACCGTTCATGCCGCCGCCGAATGGGCCGAGAACCCGCAGGCGCTGGCCCGCGCCCGCGCCGCCATCGACGACGCGCATATCCTGATCTGCAACCTGCTCTTCATCGACGAGCACATCCAGGCGGTGCTGCCCAACCTGCGCGCCGCCCGCGACCGGGTCGATGCCTTCGTCGGCATGATCGCCGATCCCCAGATCGTCAATCTCACGAAGATGGGCGATCTGGACATGTCCAAGCCCGCCTCGGGCATGATGGCGATCATGAAGAAGCTGCGCGGCAACAAGTCGGGCGCGCAGGCCAATGCCGGCGAAAAGCAGATGTCGATGCTGCGCCGCCTGCCCAAGATCCTGAAGTTCATCCCCGGCAAGGCCCAGGATCTGCGCGGCTGGTTCCTGTGCATGCAATACTGGCTGGGCGGCTCGGATGACAACATCGAGCAGATGATCCGCTATCTGATCTCGAATTACGCCAGCCACCGCGAATGGCGCGGCACCGAATCCAGGGCCCCGATCGACTATCCGGAGGTCGGCCTCTATCACCCGCGCCTTCCCGGCCATCACATCACCACCGATCTGGCGGATCTGCCGCGCCCGGAAAACGCGCGTGCGACCGTCGGCGTGCTGCTCCTGCGCTCGTATATCCTGGCCTCGGACACCGCCCATTACGACGCGGTCATCGAGGAACTGGAAAGCCAGGGCATCGCCGTGATCCCGGCCTTTGCCGGCGGGCTCGACGGGCGCCCGGCGATCGACGGCTTCTTCCACGGCCCGCATGGCCCGCGCATCGACGCGATGGTGTCGCTGACCGGCTTCTCGCTGGTCGGCGGGCCGGCCTACAACGACAGCGCCGCCGCGGTCGAGGCCCTTCAGAAGCTTGACGTGCCCTATGTCGCGGCGCATCCGCTCGAATTCCAGACGCTGGGCCAATGGGCCGCGGCCAATGGCGGGCTGAGCCCGGTCGAGACCACGATGCTGATCGCGCTGCCCGAGATCGACGGCGCCACCAACCCCACCGTCTTTGCCGGCCGCCATTCGCTCGAAGGCTGCGACGGCTGCGGCCGTTCGTGCCGGCCCAAGACCGAGGGCAAGTCGATGGTGCCCTGCTCGGAGCGGGTGACGGTGCTGGCCGACAAGATCGTGCGCCTGGCGCTCCTGCGCCGCTCGCAGGTGGCCGAACGGCGCGTGGGCGTCGTGCTCTATGGCTTCCCGCCCAATGCCGGCGCCGTCGGCACCGCCGCCTATCTGTCGGTCTTCGAAAGCCTGTTCAACACCATGAACGCGATGAAGGCCGAAGGCTATGACATCGAGGTTCCCGACAGCGTCGAGGATCTGCGCAAGATGGTTCTGGACAATTCCATGGGCCAGTCGGCGCATGTCGCGGCCCATGTGCCCGCCGACCGCATCGTGTCGGACACGCCCTGGCTCAAGGACGTGGAACAGGCCTGGGGCCCGGCGCCGGGCCGCCAGCAATCGGATGGCCGCGGCGTCTTCATCCTGGGGCGTCACTTCGGCAAGGTCTTCGTGGGCATCCAGCCGGTCTTCGGCTACGAGGGCGACCCGATGCGCCTTCTCTTCGAGCGCGGCTTTGCCCCCACGCATGCCTTCTCGACCTTCTATCGCTGGCTGCGCGAGGATTTCCGCGCCGATGTCCTGTTGCATTTCGGCATGCATGGCGCGCTGGAATTCATGCCGGGCAAGCAGGCGGGCGTGTCGGGCAATTGCTGGCCGGATCGGCTGATCGGCAACCTGCCCAATGTCTATCTCTATGCCGCCAACAACCCCTCCGAGGCGACGCTGGCCAAGCGCCGCGCCAATGCGATCACGGTCACGCACCTGACGCCGCCGCTGGCGCAATCGGGGCTCTACAAGGGTTTGCAGGAGCTGAAGGACAGCCTGACCCGCTGGCGCAACACCGCCCCCGACGCCCCCGAGCGCGAGGAGCTGGAACTGCTGATCGCCCAGCAGGCCGAGGCGGTCGATCTGGCCGGCGCCACGCCCGACCAGCTGTGGCTGAAGCTTCTGGAAACCGAAGATGCGCTGATCCCCGACGGTCTGCATGTCGTCGGGCGCCCGATGTCCGACGCCCAGCGTCAGGAATATCTGGGCATGATGGAGCTGGCCGACGACGAGACCCGCGCCCGGGTCGAGAAACTTCTGGCCGAGGAAACCGAGATCCCCGCGCTGCTGCGGGCGCTGGGCGGGCGCTATATCGCGCCGGTGCCGGGCGGCGACCTGATCCGCGCCCCCGAGATCCTGCCCACGGGCCGCAACATCCACGCCTTCGACCCGTTCCGCATGCCGACCGAATTCGCCCTGCGCGAAGGGGCGGCGCAGGCCACGCGGCTGATCGAGGCGCATGACACCGTGCCGCGGTCGGTGGCGCTGGTCCTGTGGGGGTCGGACAACATCAAGTCCGACGGCGGCCCCATCGGCCAGGCGCTGGCGCTGATGGGCGCGCGGCCGCGCTTCGACAGCTATGGCCGGCTCTGCGGGGCTGCGCTGATCCCGCTGTCGGAACTGGGCCGTCCGCGCATCGACGTGGTGATGACGCTGTCGGGCATCTTCCGCGATCTGCTGCCGCTCCAGACCCGGATGCTGGCCGAGGCCGCCTGGCTGGCCGCCACTGCCGAAGACGAACCGCTGTCGCAGAACTTCGTGCGCGCCAATGCCCTGGCCTATGCCGAGCAGATGAACGTGGACATGGAGACCGCCTCGCTGCGCGTCTTCTCGAATGCCGAAGGCGCCTATGGCTCGAACGTGAACGCGCTGGTCGACAGTTCGGCCTTCGGCGACGAGGACGAGCTGGCCGACGCCTACGAGGCCCGCAAGTCCTTTGCCTATGGCCGCACCGGCAAGCCGGTGCAGAACGCGGCGCTGCTGCAAAAGTCGCTCAAGAACGTCGATCTGGCCTATCAGAACCTCGAATCGGTCGAGCTGGGCGTGACCACGGTCGACCATTACTTCGACACGCTGGGCGGCATCGCGCGCGCGGTCAAACGCGCCCGCGGCGGTCAGGAAACCCCGGTCTACATCGGCGACCAGACCCGCGGCGCGGGCAAGGTGCGCACGCTCAAGGACCAGATCGCGCTCGAGACGCGCTCGCGCAATCTCAACCCCAAATACTATGAGGGGATGCTCAAGCACGGCGCCGAAGGCGTGCGTCAGATCGAGGCCGCGGTGACCAACACGCTGGGCTGGTCGGCCACGACGCAGGCGGTGGACCCTTGGGTCTATCAGCGCCTGACCGAGACCTTCGTGCTGGACCCCGAGATGCGCAAGCGCCTGTCGGAACTGAACCCCGAGGCCAGCGCCCGTCTGGCCGGGCGCCTGATCGAGGCGTCCGAGCGCGAATACTGGCAGCCCGATGCCGAGACGCTGGCCGCCCTGCAAGGGGCCGCCGACGAGCTGGAAGACCGGCTCGAGGGGATCGCGGCGGAATGAACCACCGCCCGGCCCCGCCGCTTGCGCAAGCGCGCCGGGCGGGGCCGGGCAAGCCCCTGCCGAGGCTGGGAAAACACGGCGCCCCTGCGCGCTTATGCCCACGCCAAATCGGCAGTGCCGCGGCTATGATGAGGCCGACGGCCCGGCGGTTCCTCCGCACGGGCCCTTGGCCGTGAGCGCCGGCACGCCCGGTCATTGAAGTGACGACTAGCGAGGAAAGACCCTGCCGATGAGCCCAAGAGACGACACCCCCGACGACATGGGCCTCGATGGCGAAGGTTCGGTGCAGGTGCACCTGGACGAAACCGATCAGATCACGGGCGCCAAGGTCTTTGCGGTCTACGGCAAGGGCGGGATCGGCAAGTCGACGACCTCGTCGAACCTGTCGGCCGCCTTCTCGATGCTGGGCAAGCGCGTGCTCCAGATCGGCTGCGACCCCAAGCATGATTCGACCTTCACCCTGACGGGCAGCCTGGTGCCCACCGTCATCGACATCCTCAAGGACGTGAACTTCCACGCCGAGGAGCTGCGCCCCGAGGATTTCGTGTTCGACGGCTTCAACGGCGTGCGCTGCGTCGAGGCCGGCGGCCCGCCCGCGGGCACGGGCTGCGGCGGCTATGTCGTGGGCCAGACGGTCAAGCTGCTCAAGCAGCACCATCTTCTGGATGACACCGACGTGGTGATCTTCGACGTGCTGGGCGATGTGGTCTGCGGTGGCTTCGCCGCCCCCCTCCAGCATGCCGACCGCGCCGTGGTCGTGACGGCCAACGATTTCGATTCGATCTACGCGATGAACCGGATCATTGCCGCGGTGCAGGCCAAGTCCAAGAACTACAAGGTGCGCCTGGCGGGCTGCGTCGCCAACCGTTCGCGCGCGACCGACGAGGTGGACCGCTACTGCGAGCGCGCGGGCTTCAAGCGCCTGGCGCATATGCCCGACCTCGACGCGATTCGCCGCTCGCGGCTCAAGAAGAAGACCCTCTTCGAGATGCCCGAGGAGGAAGACGTTCTGCATGCGCGCGCGGAATATCTGCGCCTGGCGCAAAGCCTGTGGGACGGGATCGAGCCGCTGAACCCCGAACCCCTGGTCGACCGCGAGATCTTCGAACTTCTGGGATTTGACTGATGAACAGCTACGACCGGACGCGCGAGCGCCTGGAGCATTACTTCGACCGCACCGCCGCCCGGACCTGGGAACGGCTGACCTCGGATGCGCCGGTTTCGGGGATTCGCCAGACCGTGCGCGAGGGCCGCGACAAGATGCGGGCCTCGATGATGGCGCGCCTGCCCGAGGACATGACCGGGCTGCGCGTGCTGGATGCCGGCTGCGGCGCGGGACCGATGACGCAGGAACTGGCGGCGCGCGGCGCCGAGGTGGTGGCGATCGATATCTCGCCCCAGCTTCTGGAGGTGGCGAAGAAGCGGCTGTCGCCCGAACATGCCGCGCGCGTGACCTTCATCGCCGGGGACATGCTGTCGCCTGACCTGGGCGAATTCGACTACGTCATGTCGATGGACAGCCTGATCCATTACACCGCCCCCGACATTGCCGCGGCGCTGGTGAAACTGGCCGCGCGGACGCGGCACGCTGTCATCTTCACGCTGGCGCCAAAAACGCCCATGCTGCAAGTCATGCACATGGTCGGCAAACTCTTTCCGCGTTCCGATCGTAGCCCCGAGATCATCCCGCATTCGCGGGCGGATATCCTGGCTGCGCTTGAGGCTGCGGGGATGACGCCGACCCTGACCGAGGTCGCGGAGATTCGCCGCGGCTTCTATATCAGTCTTGCGCTGGAGCTTCGGCCATGAGCGAACGCCGGCCCATGCGGTTCAGTCCCTCGATGCTGCCCTTCGCGGATGCGGCCTCGGAAGGCTTGCCCATGGGCCAGCTTCTGCGGCTGTCGCTGTTCCAGGTGTCGGTGGGGATGGCGACCACGCTTCTCGTCGGCACGCTCAACCGCGTCATGATCGTGGAGCTGGGGGTCGCGGCGGCGGTGGTCGCGGCGATGATCGCGCTGCCGGTGCTGATCGCCCCCTTCCGCGCGCTTCTGGGCTTCCGGTCGGACACGCACCGCTCGTCGCTGGGCTGGAAACGGGTGCCCTACCTGTGGTTCGGCTCGCTGTGGCAGATGGGCGGTCTGGCGATCATGCCCTTTGCGCTGATCGTGCTGTCGGGCGAACAGGCCATCGGGCCCGAATGGGCCGGCGAGGCGCTGGCGGCGCTGGCCTTCCTGATGACGGGCCTTGGCATCCACATGACCCAGACCGCGGGGCTGGCGCTGGCCTCGGACCGCGCGTCCGAGGAAACCCGCCCGCGCGTCGTGGCGCTGCTCTATGTCGCCTTCCTGATCGGCATGGGGGTGTCGGCGCTGATCGTGGGCGCCCTGCTGGAAAATTTCACGCCCGAACGCCTGATCCGCGTGATCCAGGGCTGCGCCTCGGCCACCGTGGTGCTGAACCTGATCGCGCTTTGGAAACAGGAAGGGATCCGCACCCCGTCGGATGCGGAGCTCAACGCCCCCCGCCCCCGTTTCGCCGAAGCCTGGGCCGACATGAAGGCCTCGGGGCCGATCGTGCGACTGATGGCGGTGGTGGTGCTGGGCACCTTCGGCTTCAACATGCAGGATGTGCTGCTGGAACCTTACGGCGGCCAGATCCTGAACCTTTCGGTCGCGGCCACCACCTCGCTGACGGCGATGTGGGCCACCGGCGCGCTGATCGGTTTTGCCTTGTCCGCGCGCTGGCTGGCGCGTGGCATCGACCCCTGGCGGATGGCGGCGCGCGGCATCCTTCTGGGGATCGCGGCCTTCACGGCCGTGGTGTTTTCCGCGCCCACCGGCTCGACGGTGCTGTTCTTTGCGGGCGCCTTCGGGATCGGGCTTGGCGGCGGGCTGTTCTCGGTGGCCACGCTGACATCGGCCATGGCGATGCCGGGCAAGGGCATCGCCGGTCGGGGACTTGTGCTGGGCGCCTGGGGCGCGGCACAGGCGACCGCCCAGGGCCTGTCGGTGGCGCTGGGGGGCGGTCTGCGTGATCTGGCCGGTGGCTGGGCCATGTCCGGCGCGGGCGGGGTTGCCTTCGAAACCCCCGCCTTCGGCTATTCGGTCGTTTACCAGCTCGAAATCGCGCTGCTCTTTGCAACGCTCGTCGCTCTCGGCCCGCTGGTGCGGACCGCGATTCTTCCTTCTGAACCCCAGGGTGGGCCTCGCAAGATCGGCATCGCCGACTTTCCCACCTGACCCTGCCTAACCACGGAGGACACTTAAATGGTTGGCGTCAACTTCTTCGGAGACTTCGATCTCGCGAGCCTCGCGATCTGGAGCTTCTGGCTCTTCTTCGCCTATCTCGTGTATTATCTGCAGACCGAAAACATGCGCGAAGGCTATCCGCTCGAAACCGAGGACGGTGAGCCGGCGGCCAACCAGGGTCCGTTCCCGGTGCCGTCGCCCAAGACCTTCAAGCTGCCCTTCGGCCGTGGCGAAGTGACCGTGCCGAACATGGCCAAGGAAGCCCGCGACGTGGCCCTGGCCCGCACCGCGGTCTCGGACGGCTTCCCGCATGCGCCGACCGGCAACCCGATGGCCGATGGCGTCGGTCCGGCCTCGTGGGCGCCGCGTCGTGACATCCCGGAACTGAACGGCCACGGCGCGCCGAAGATCGTCCCGATCTCGAAAGCCGACACGTTCTTCGTTTCGGCGGGCACCGATCCGCGCGGTCTGCCGGTCATCGCCTGCGACATGACCACCGTCGGCAAGGTCGTCGATCTGTGGATCGACAACGCCGAACACATGATCCGCTATCTCGAAATCCAACTCGAGTCGGGTCAGAAGGTGCTCGCGCCGATGCCGATGGCTCTGGTGCGCAAACATGCCGTGATCATCCAGTCGCTGTCGTCGGAAGCCTTCAAGGGCGTCCCGGCCATCAAGTCCGATTCGGAAATCACCATGCTTGAAGAAGAGAAGGTCAGCGCCTACTACGCGGGCGGGACGCTCTACTGCGCCGACAAGCGTCCGAAACTGGTCTGACGCAACAAGAGGCAAGCACGATGTCCGATCACGACGATTTCGCCTTCGAGCCGGTTCCGGGGCTCCCCGAACAGCCGCCCAAAGGTGAAACCCTGCTGTGGCAGGGGCGCCCGCAACTCTGGGCGCTCGCGCGTGAGGCCTATGCTCTGGGGTGGTTCGCGGTCTATTTCGCCTTCGTCGTCATCTGGCGCATGTCGGTGGCATGGACCGCGGCCGAACCCGGACAGCAGGTCGGGGCGGTCGTGGCGACCGGTGTCCTCTATGCGGGGCTCGGTCTGATCGGGGCCGCGGTGATCCTGGGCATTGCCTATGCCCAGGCCCGCACCACGGTCTACACCATCACCACCGCCCGCGTGGTGATGCGCATCGGCGCCGCCCTTCCGGTGACGCTGAACCTGCCCTTCAAGCAGATCGAGAATGCCACGCTGGGGCTGCGCAAGTCCGGCGTCGGCACGATCGCGCTCGAGCTCAAGGGCAACACGCGGCTGGCCTATCTGGTCCTGTGGCCGCATTGCCGCCCCTGGTTCATGAAGCATCCGCAGCCCGCGCTGCGCTGCATCCCGGAGGCGCAGAAGATTTCCCAGATCCTGGCCCAGGCCGCCGAGAGCCGCCTCAGCCGCCCCGAGGTGACCCGGCGCGACGACGCCGATGCGTCCGGAACCTCCGTTCCGGCGCAGTAACAGACGCGTGCCCGCCTCTTGCCGGGGCGGCCGTCTCACCTATCTGACCGACAGACCTCCGGGGGGCATTATGTCCGATCAAAGCAATAACCCCAAGTTCCGCCACGGCAAGGAAGTCGACCTGATCCCGCCCAAGCTGCTTTATGCGATGGGCGCGCTGGTCCTTTCGGCCCTGGCCATCACCAGCTATGCCGTGGTGACCGACCGCGAGCCGATGGCGCAGCCTGCGCCCTCGAATGTGGTGGCGTCACGGATGCTCAGCGTGGACAGCCCCGACGGCAGGGCTGTCACGCTCCGCGATGAGAAGGGAGACCTCATCGCGGAAATGGAGAACGGCGGTTTCATCGCCGTGATCTATTCGGGGCTTTCACAGGTTCGCCATGTCGCGCGTCTGCCGATGGATCTGCCGATCCGTCTGGAGCGTTACGGGAATGGCCGGCTTGTGGTGCGCGACCCCGAAACCGGCTGGAGCGTGGAACTGACGTCCTTTGGGGAGAACAAGAACACGTTCGAGAGGTTGCTGCCGGAATGACATCCTACCAGGGAGATACGGGATGGGTCTATTCACCAGCTCAAGCGAGACGGTGCCCTGCACCATAGAGGTCTCGCACCGCTTCGAGAGCCTGCATGCGCATCTGCGCTTCGACAATGGCGCCATCATCCATCCGGGCGACGAGGTGATCGTCGCCGGCGCCCCGGTCTCGGCGCCCTTCGGCAAGGTGGTCACCGAAAGCCGGCAGGCCACCATCCGCCGGGCCTCGGCGCTGAAACGGGCCTGGACGCGCGCCACCGGCGATCTGGGCGCGATGGAATTGTGTGAATTTTCCTTCTCCGACGCGGTCCGGCCATGACCTTCGACGCGCGTGCCGCCGAAGGCCCCGAGACGCCCCTTCCCCCCCCCCCTGCTTCCGCTCCGTCCGACGTGCCCGACACCACGGCGATGGCGACGGAAAGCCACATCCTCAATCCGCGCTTCTACACCACCGATTTCGAGGTGCTGGACCGCGTGGACGTGGACCGCGTGCGCGACGAATGGGACGCGCTGCTGGCCGAGATGAAAGCCGACCCCAACCGCGGCCATTTCCGCAAGACCGAGGAATGGGAGCACATCGACTGGGCCGGCATGGACCCGGTGCTGCGGGCGGAATTCATCGACTTCCTGGTGTCGTCCTGCACCGCGGAATTCTCGGGCTGCGTGCTTTACAAGGAGATGAAGCGCCGCGGCACCAACCCCGAGATCTGCGCGCTCTTTTCCTACATGAGCCGTGACGAGGCCCGCCATGCCGGCTTCATCAACGATGCGCTGCGCGAGGCCGGCGTGGGGGTGAACCTGGGCTTTCTGACGAAGACCAAGCATTACACCTACTTCCGGCCCAAGTTCATCTATTACGCCACCTACCTGTCGGAAAAGATCGGCTACGCGCGCTATATCACCATCTTCCGCCATCTCGAGGCGCATCCCGAGCACCGCTTCCACCCGATCTTCAAGTGGTTCCGCGAATGGTGCAACGACGAGTTCCGCCACGGCGAAGCCTTCGCGCTGATCATGCGGGCCGATCCCAAGCTGGTCTCGGGGCTGAATGTGCTGTGGATCCGCTTCTTCCTGACGGCAGTCTATTCCACGATGTGGGTGCGCGACCATGCCCGCCCGGCCTTCCACGAGGCGCTGGGGGTCGAGATCGACGCCTATGACATGGAGGTGTTCCGCAAGACCTCCCATATCGCGCGGCAGGTCTTCCCGATCGAGCTGGACATCGACCACCCGCGCTGGCGCCGGGGCCTCGATGCGATGAACCGCGCCTTCGTGGCGATGGATGCCGCGCGGCAGAAGACGGGCCTGGGCGGGATGATCTCACGCGGTCTTGCGGGCGGCGCGGCCGCTTTGGCGTTCGTTTCGCTTTACACGATCCCCGTGAAGCGCAATACGCTTCCCCAGAAGGTGCGGCTTGAACCTTGCTACTGATGGCGACATCGGCGGGCCGGGCCCCAGAACATTCGCGCGCGGGCGGTCACGCGCCCCGCGTCCACGTCCCGAGGCCCGGTAATGCATAACCCCTGGGTTGCCGCACTGATTGCCCTGTTCTTCTGGTGGTTTTCCACCGGCATCCTGCTGTGGCGGGTGCGGCATGCGGATAATTCGGGGGCGCATCACCATCTGTTTTCGGTGCTCTATGCGCTGCCGCTCCTGTTCACCGGGATCATCGGTATCCACATCACCGCCGACGACATGAGCGTGACCGGCGCCTATGGGGCCTTCCTGTCGGCGCTGGCGATCTGGGCCTGGATCGAGCTGGCGTTCCTGTCGGGCGTCATCACCGGGCCCAACCGTGCCCCCTGCCCCGCCTGGACGCCCATGGCGCAACGTTTCGTGCGTGCCGTGGGCACCATCGCCTGGCACGAGATCGCGCTTCTGATCGGGCTTGGCGCGCTGTTCCTGACCACCCGCGGCGACGAGAACATCTTCGGCTTCTGGACCTATGCCGTTCTGTTCTTCGCGCGCATCTCGGCCAAGCTGAACCTGTTTTTCGGCGTGCCCAAGATCAACACCGAATTCATCCCCCGCCCGCTGGAACACCTGCCCAGCCATTTCCGGCATGCCTCGATGAATGCGCTCTTTCCCATCTCGATCACGGCGCTGACCTTTGCCGGGTCGTGCTGGCTTGAACGCGTGGTCAGCGCCGACACCCCCGGCCGCGAGGTGGGCTTTGCGCTGCTGGCGGCGCTGACGCTGCTGGCGCTGCTGGAACATTGGTTCATGGTGCTGCCGCTGCCCGACCAGAAGCTGTGGCGCTGGATGATGCCCGACCTCAAGGTCTCGGGGGTGGACGGCAAGTCGCGCCGCTCGGCCCGTTAGGCGCCGCTCTCAACGCGCGTCTGGAGCGCGGGCGCGGGCAGGACACGGCCCAGATAGGCCAGCCAGTTCTGCCAGGCGATGCGGGCGATCAGCGCCCGCCCAAAGCCCAGCCGCGCCAGCGCCCCGAGAAGCTGCGGCAGATCCGCCACCGAGCGCAGGAACCACGGCGTCACCGTCCCGTCGAAATCCGACCCGAAGCCCACGCCGCCCTCGCCCATGACCCCCAGCAGGTGCTCGAGATGGCGGGCCAGAACCTCGACCTCCAGCGCCGGGTTGCGCAGCCCGTCGGCACGCAGCGTGTTGACGCTGAAGTTCAGCCCGACGATGCCGCCGCGTTCGGCCAGCGCGGCCAGCTGCCGGTCGGTCAGGTTGCGCGAGGCCGGCACCATGGCATGCGATGCGGCATGCGACGCCATCACGGGGCGCGTGCTGGCCGCCATCAGATCCCAGAACCCCGCCTCGTTGAGGTGGCTGACATCAAGCGCGATCCCCAGCGCATCGCAGGCCCGCACCAGCCGCCGCCCGGCATCGGTCAGCCCCGGCCCCAGATCGGGAGAGGATGGAAAGGCAAACGGCACCCCATGGCCGAAGATGTTGGGCCGCGACCAGGTGGGCCCCAGGCTGCGCAGCCCCAGCGCGTGCCAATGGTGCAGCTCGGCCAGATCGGGGCCGATCCCTTCGGCGCCCTCGACATGCAGGACCGCCGCCACCGCGCCGCGCGCCTGTGCCGCCGTTACCGCGGCCACATCCTGACACAGCGCGAAATCCTGCGGCCGGGCCGCGGCCATGGCCCGCGCAATGCCCAGTTGCGCGCGCACGGCCTGCGCGGCCATGTCCGGGTCGATCGGGTCAAAGGCGCGGTGGATCGCCTGCGGGTCGGGGTGGGTGCCGGGCGGGTTCGGCACGAAACAGGCAAACAGCCCCCCGGCAAAGCCGCCCTGACGCGCGCGGTCCAGGTCGATCTGCCCGGCCGGGCGACCCGCAAAGAAGCCCTCGCCCGCGGCCTGATTGGCCTGCCACAGATGCAGCAGAAGGTCGTTATGTCCATCAAAGACCGGCTGCATGGCGGCCTTTCCCGCGCGACGCCACGTTTGGTGGCGTCAGTGAACCGCGTAGAGCGCGCGCAGCAGCGGGGCGTTGCGGCAGCCCGCGGGCTGGACCTCGCCCTGCGTCTCGGACAGGAAACCGATGCATTGGCGCATGCGCGGACATTCCCGGCAATGCCCGACCATGGCGGCCAGGTCATCGCGGCTGATCACGCCGTCGCGCAGCGCCTCGGTCAGGTTGACGCCCATCCGGCGCGCCATGCCGCGGGCGATCCAATATGGCAGATCGGCATCCTGACTGAAGCCCATGATCATGCTGCGTCATCCTTGAGGGCGCGGGCCTCGACGACCTCGTCGTGCAGTCGCATCATCAGGTTGCGGTTGGTGCAATATTCGGGCGGAGCGGCCAGTTCCTGACCCTCGTTCTGCGCCAGCCAGGACGCGCAATCCTTGGGATCGGAGCATTCGGTGCAGCGCAGCACCACCCCGCACCATTGATCCGGCGTCAGCCGCCCGCTGCGGATCTGGTCCGACATGTCGATCCCCAGCGTCCGCCCCATCCGGTTGACGAGGGCAGCGTGGCAATTGAGGGTCTTCGGTCCTTGCATCTCAGTTCTCCCGAGGCTTGCAGAAGCCGCGCAACAATCCTGCTCAACCGCCTGCGACGCCATGATTCAGATCAAGGCATCCTGCGCGCGCATCTGTCGCGGCGGGCGGGGGGCAGAAAGGAGAGACAGAAATGGGAAAGGGGCCGCAGCCTGCGCCGCAGCCCCTGTTCGCAAGTCAGCCCCGCAAGGGGGCCAAAGGCCAGATCTTACTTGATCTTGCCTTCCTTGTATTCGACGTGCTTGCGCGCGACCGGATCGTACTTGTTGACGGTCATCTTTTCGGTCATCGTGCGCGCGTTTTTCTTGGTCACATAGAAGTGGCCGGTTCCCGCCGTCGAGTTCAGGCGGATCTTGATCGTCGTCGGCTTCGCCATCGTCGTTCTCCCTCAGGCGGGCGAACGCTCGCCCACGGAAATCCTTGAAGCCTGCCTTTTAGACGCGCGCGGGGCAGAGTCAACAGCCAAAGCCACGCGCGCGCCGGAAAAACCGCGCCTGTCGCCCGGATCCGCCCGGATCAGGCCGTGGGCACGCCATGGGTGGCGTGCAGCATCGCCAGCGTGGTCGCATCGAGGTTCAGCCCCGTGGCCAGCGCGTGCAGGAAGGCGCGCTCGGCGTCGCTGTCCACGCGCACCGCCATCAGCGCCGAGGCATAGACCTGGGCGGCCGCGGCGGGCGGCGTGTCGGCAGCCAGCGCGGCCGGATCGACCGGGGCGACCAGCTGCGCCTCGACAAAGGCCATCTCCTCGGGCTCGGCATCCTTCAGCCGCTCGATCAGCGTGGCGCGTTCCTGCGCGTCGATCACGCCATCGGCACGCGCGGCCTGGATCATGGCGCGGATCATCAGCTTGGCGGTTTCCTCGCCGGTCTGGGCGACGGGCGTGCCTTCCGACATCGCGGCCAGAAGCGCCGCGACCCCGCCGGCACCGGCGGCGGTGGCGCCGGTCATCTTCGCCATCAGCCCTTCCATCTGCGACTGCGCGCCCTCGGTCGCGCCGGCGGCCTGCTGCCCGAAGCCCGCCATGAGGTTGCGCATCGCATCGGCCCCGCCCGGCACCCCCATCTTCTCGGCCATGGCGCCCATCTGATCGGCCAGGCCCCCCTTTTCGCCCATGCCGGCCAGGGCGGTCTTCATGCCCTCGATCCCGCCCATTTCCTTGAACTTCTGCGCGCCCTTGGCCGCGGCGAACCCCACGGCGACGGTGGCCAGCGTTTTCATGAAAGACATGCGATTCACCTCCCCATACAGCTTGGGGGCAAGTATAGACCCCGCCCCGCACATCCATGCAACAGCCGAGACGGCCGGCCCGAGAGCCAGACACACGCGAGCCAAACACACGAGAGCCAGACAGGGGGAGATCTGCGCAGACGGCCTGTAAGCCGGATTCTGTCCGGGGGACCGAGGCCCCCCTGGATGACCATTCCTCTGGCCCCGCAGTTACCTGCGGGATCAAGCTGCCAACCCGGACCTCTCGGGTCGAAGCATCCCTGCGGCGGTCCCGGTTGCCCGACCTGCCCCGCGCGAGGTCCCTATTCGGCATTGCTCCCGGTGGGGCTTGCCGTGCCGGTCCTGTTGCCAGGCCCGCGGTGGGCTCTTACCCCACCGTTTCACCCTTACCCTGCATGCAGGGCGGTCTGTTTTCTGTGGCGCTTTCCCTGGGGTCGCCCCCGCCGGGCGTTACCCGGCACCGTTGCTTCATGGAGTCCGGACTTTCCTCGCGGGGGGCAGGCCCCCACGCGGCCATCCAGCCGTCTGCGCGCGCGTCCCTTACGCGTCGGCGGGGCGCGGGTCAATGGGGGCTGCGCGCGCCATCTGCGCGGCCAGATCGGCGGCCAGGGCGCGGTCCTGCGCGGTCTCGGGCCCTTGGGCGCCGGGATGAAAGCGCGCGCGAAAGGCCGCCAGCCGCAGATCGGGCGCCACCTGCGGATAGCCGATCGCATCCAGACTGCCCGCAAGCGGCGGCGGATCGGTCATCGCGGCCGCGCCCGGCCGCGGCCACAGCGCCAGCCCCTGCACCGCCAGCCGGCGCCAGTCGAAGCGCGGGCCGGGGTCGGTCTTGCGCCCCGGCGCCATGTCGGAATGCCCGATCACGCCCTCGGGGCCGATCCCCCAGCGCGCCATCACCGCCGCCAGAAGCGTCTCGAGCGCGCGCATCTGCGCCTCGGCAAAGGGGCGGTCGCCGGGGTTGTCGAGCTCGATCCCGATCGAGGCCGAATTGACATCCGCACAGCCGCGCCAGGCCCCCGCCCCCGCATGCCAGGCGCGCATGTCCTCGGCCACCAGTTGTTCGGCCGTGCCATCGGCGCCGATCAGCCAATGCGCCGAGACCTCGGCCGCGGGGTCGCACAGCCGCGCGCGCGCTGCGGCCGCATCGGCCATCGCGGTGTAATGCAGAACGATCAGACGCGGGCCAAGCCCCCCCCGCCGCCCGGTGAAATTGGGCGAGGGAAACACGGGCTCAGTTCCGCACCGACTGGAACGGCGTCGGATCCCAGGCGCAGGCAAAGCCGTCGCCGTCGGGGTCAAGGTTGCGCGGATCGCGCGCAGGCCCGCCGCGTTCAAGGAAATCGCGCTGCGCCTGATCCGAGGAGGCATAGCGCGCGCAGGAACGTTCGTGGCTCATCAGCTTGAGGCCGCCGCGCCGGTAGGCGGGTTCCCCCAGACGGTTGGGCGCGGCCAGCGCATAGGCGGCCAGGTTCGGCCCGGCCTCGGGGTGGCTGGGCACCGCCGCAGCGGGCGCAGGCGCAGGGGCGGGAGCAGGCGCCGCAGCGGAGGGCGTAACGGGGGCGGCCCCCAGAACGCTGAGGGTTTCAGCGCCGATCTCGGCAGCCTCGGACCGGCCCGCCCGGTTCAGATCATCGCCCGTGGCCAGCTGGCCCCAGCCTTCGCCCGCCTCGGGGATCACGCCCGAGGCCGGGCTGTCCAGCGCGGCCGGCGGCGCAGGTTGCGTGCCGTCGGGCGCCATCGGCATGGGGGCGGCGGCCCCGCCCTGCAAGGCGGCCTCGCGCCGGGCCAGGTAATCCTGGTAATCGCCAAAGCCCACGCCGCCGGCCCGATCGGGCGGGCCGCCATCCGTCATGCAGCCGGCCAGCGCCATCGCCCCGATGAGCCCCGCCGCCACACCGCCCCGACGCCGCATCGGATCAGCCCTCCAGCCACCATTTGGCGGGACGGGCGGCAAAGCCCGCCGCCTGTTCCAGAACATAGGCGTGGTTGAGAAGGTCGCCCTCGGCCCAGGGACGGCCGATCAGCTGGAGGCCCAGCGGCAGCCCCTTCTGGTCCAGCCCCGCCGGCACCGAGATGCCCGGAAGACCGGCCAGGTTGACCGTCACGGTGAAGACGTCGTTGAGATACATCTGGACCGGATCGGCCGAGGCCATCTCGCCCAGCCCGAAGGCCGAGGACGGCGTCGCCGGCGTCAGGATCGCGTCGACCCCGGCGGCGAAGACCTCGTCGAAGTCGCGCTTGATGAGGGCGCGGACCTTGCGGGCGCGGTTGTAATAGGCGTCATAGAAGCCCGCCGACAGCACATAGGTGCCGATCATCACCCGGCGCTGGACCTCTTTGCCGAAGCCCTCGGCGCGGGTCTTTTCATACATCTCGACGATGCCGTCGCCCTTGCCCAGCGCGGCGCGGTGGCCATAGCGCACCCCGTCATAGCGCGCGAGGTTCGAGGACGCCTCGGCCGGCGCCACCACGTAATAGGCCGGCAGGGCGTATTTCGTGTGCGGCAGGCTGATGTCCACGATCTCGGCGCCGGCATCGCGCAGCATCGCCGCGCCATCGGCCCAGAGCTTCTCGATCTCGGCGGGCATCCCCTCCATGCGGTATTCGCGCGGGATGCCGATCTTCTTGCCACGGATATCGCCGGTCAGCGCGGCCTCGAAATCGGGCACCGGAATATCGGCCGAGGTCGAATCCATCGGGTCATGCCCGGCCATCGCCTGAAGCATGATCGCCGCGTCGCGCACGGTCTTGGTCATCGGCCCGGCCTGATCGAGCGACGAGGCAAAGGCCACGATCCCCCAGCGCGAGCAGCGCCCGTAGGTCGGCTTGATCCCCACGATGCCGGTGAAGGCCGCGGGCTGGCGGATCGAGCCGCCGGTGTCGGTGCCGGTGGCGCCCAGGCACAGATCGCCCGCCACCGCCGCCGCCGAGCCCCCCGACGAGCCCCCCGGCGTCAGCAGCCGGTCGTCCACCTTCCAGGGGTTGACGGCATTGCCATAGACCGAGGTCTCGTTCGACGAGCCCATGGCGAATTCGTCCATGTTGAGCTTGCCCAGCATGACCGCACCCGACGCAAACAGCTGGCGCGTCACGGTGGATTCGTATTCCGGGCGGAACCCTTCAAGGATGCCCGAGGCCGCCTGCGAGGGCACGCCGCGGGTGCAGAACAGATCCTTGATGCCCAGCGGGATGCCGCAGAGCGCGGGCGCGTCGCCCGCCTTCAGGCGCTGATCGGCCGCGGCGGCCTGCTCCTGCGCGATCTCGGGCGTGTGATGGACAAAGGCATTGAGCGCGCCGGCCTTCTCGATGGCCGACAGGCACGCCCCGGTCAGTTCGGCCGCGGTCGTGTCGCCCTTGCGCAGCGCGTCGCGGGCCTCGGCAATGGTCAGTTCGTTCAGGCTCATTCCACCACCTTCGGCACGGCAAAGAAGCCCTCGCGGGCATCGGGGGCATTCGACAGCACCTTCTCGGGATAGCCGCCGTCGGTGACGACATCCTCGCGGCGCTTGAGGCGCATCGGCGTGACCGAGGTCATCGGCTCGACCCCCGTCACATCCACTTCATTGAGCTGTTCCATGAAGGTGAGGATCCCGGAAAGCTCGCGCGCGAGATCGGGCAGATGCGCGTCCGGCACGGCAATCCGCGCCAGATGCGCGACCTTGCGGGCCGTCTCGATGTCGATCGACATGGGGCTGTCTCCCGTGGGTTGGGGCTTTGGCAGGGGGTTTAGCGCCCCCCCGCGCGCCCCGCAAGCGCCGCCACCCCTGCGCGGCAGATCGCGCGCGGGATTTTGCGGGATTTCCTTGCGCGCGGGCCACGCTAAAGTCGGCGCATGAGATCCCCCCCCCCGCGCCCGGAGGGGCGCACGTGAGCCAGCGCCCGGAGGGGCGCACATGACCCCGCGCCCGGATAGGCGCATGTGACCCCGCGCCCGGCGCGGGCCCAAGCAGGAGAACAGGCATGAAGATCACCTGGCTCGGACATTCCGGCTTTCGCATCGAGATCGAGGGGGCGGTCCTCCTCATCGACCCCTGGCTGAGCGGCAACCCCGCCTTCCCCGAGACCCGCCGTGCCGAGGCGCTGGCGGGTGCCACGCATGTGCTCATCAGCCACGGGCACGGCGATCATTCGGCCGATGCGGTGGCGATCACGCGCGAGCTGGGCATCCCCTGCGTGGGCATCTATGACCTGATGACCTATTGGCAGGAACACGAGGGCCTTGATGTCGTCGGCTTCAACAAGGGCGGCACGGTCGATCTGAACGGGGCGCGGGTGACGATGGTGGCGGCCTCGCATTCGTCGTGCTTCTGGGAAGAGGGGCGCCCGGTCTATGCCGGCACCGAATCGGGCTTCATGATCGCGGGCGAGGGCCACACGATCTATTTCTCGGGCGATACCGACATCATGGCCGACATGGCCTGGATGGGCGAATATCACCGCCCCGATATCGGCATCCTGGCCGCGGGCGGGCATTTCACCATGGACATGGACCGCGCCGCCTTTGCCGCGCGCAAGTATTTCGATTTCAAGACCGTGATCCCCTGCCATTACCGGACCTTCCCGCTGCTCGAGCAATCGGCCGAGGCGCTGGCCCAGGGCCTGCCCGGCGTGCAGGTGATCGAACCCGAGGTGCTGCATCCGATCGTGATCTGAGGCGCGCCCCCGATAGCGCCCCCTGCCGATGGCGTCGGCCGGATCAGGCCGGCGCCGCGCTACTCGGATGGCCGGGCCGTGGCGGCGCAGACCGGACATCCGGTGCGGCGCGCAAGGCGCATCTCGCGCGTGCGGCCCGACAGCCCGTCATGCAGGATCAGCCGGCCGGCCAGGCTGTCCCCGGCGCCGGTCAGATGGCGCAGCGCCGCCGCGGCCATCTGCGTGCCGATCACGCCGGGCAGCGCCGAGAACACCCCCACCGCGGCGCAATCGGGCGCAAGCCCCGGCGCGGGCGGTTCGGGAAAGGCGCAGGCAAAGCAGGGCGCGCCGCGCGCCGGATCGGACAGCGCCACCATCCCCTCCCAGGGCGAGAGGCCGCCCCAGATCACCGGCACCCCCAAACCCGCCGCCGTCCGGTTGATCAGATCGCGGGTGGCGTAGCTGTCGGTGCAATCAAGCACCAGATCCCGCCCCGCGATCAGATCGGCGGCATTCGCGGGCTCCAGCCGCGTGACATGGGGTTCGGGGCGGACAAAGGGGTTCTGCGCAACCATCGCGCGCGCCGCCGACAGCGCCTTGGGGCTGCCCAGCGCCGCGTCGGGGTGGATCACCTGCCGCTGGAGGTTGGAATTCTCGACCTTATCGCCATCGACGACGGCAATCCGGCCCACCCCGGCCGCCGCCAGATAGAGAAGCACCGGCGCGCCCAGACCGCCCGCGCCCACCACCAGCACATTGGCCGCGGCCAGACGGCCCTGCCCCGGCCCGCCGATCTCGCGCAGAAGGATGTGGCGGGAATAGCGCTCGAGCTCGGCGTCGGTGAACGCCCCCGCGGGCGCCCTGCGCGCAGGCCGTGCCCGCGCACGGGCCCGCGCGCGCGCCATCCGCACAAGCCCCGCATAGCCCAGCCCCAGCGCGCCCACGCACCCCGCGATGGCCCAGATCTGCGCGTCGCCCCCCAGCGCGCGCAGAAGGCCATGTCCACGCGGCAGGCTGAGATGGGCGATCATCCCCCCCAGCCACACCAGCGCGATCAGCCCCACGATCCCGCGCCAGGGCAGCCGCAGCCCGATCCCCAGCAGCACCAGCCCCGCGACCAGCCCCCAGAGCATTCAGCCCCGCCCGGTCGAGCCGAACCCGCCCGCGCCCCGGCCCGTGGCCGACAGGGCGTCGGTCTCGGAGAAGGCGGCCTGCACCACCGGCGCCACGATCAGCTGTGCGATGCGGTCGCCGTGGTGGATGGTGTAGGGATGCGGGCCGAGATTGATCATCAAGATCCCCAGCGGGCCGCGATAGTCGCTGTCGATGGTGCCGGGCGTGTTGGGCAGCGTCAGCCCGTGCTGAAGCGCCAGCCCCGAGCGCGGCCGCACCTGGATCTCGTAGCCCGGCGGGATCTCGACACAGATCCCGGTTGGCACCACCGCGCGCCGCATCGGATCGAGGGTGAAGCCCCATTCGCGGTCCTCGGGGGCCAGGTTGGCACGCACATCCGCCCCGGCCGACCCCGGCGTCTCGTAGGCGGGCAGCGGGATGGCCGGATCGGCCCAGGGTTCGCGCAGGACACGGATGTCGGGGATCATGCGTCTTCCTTCCAGGCAAGGGCGCGCGCGATGCGCTGCGCCAGGCGGCGGGCAACCTCGTCCTTGGGCAGACGCGGCCAGGTCTCGGCGCCGTCCGCGTCGATCACGATCACGGCGTTCTCGGCGCCGCCCATGATGCCGGTGGCCGGACTCACGTCATTGGCCACGATCCAGTCACAGCCCTTGCGGGCGCGCTTGTCGCGGGCGTGTTCCTCGACCTTCTCGGTCTCGGCGGCAAAGCCCACGACCAGGCGCGGGCGGTCCGCGCCAAGGCCTGCGACCTCGGCCAGGATGTCGGGGTTCTGGGCAAAGCTCAGCGCGGGGGCGCGGCCCGATCCGTCCTTCTTCATCTTCTGCGCGGCGGCATTCTCGACCCGCCAATCGGCCACGGCCGCCGCCATCACCGCGGCATCGGCGGGCAGGGCCTCCATCACGGCCGCGCGCATCTGGGCGGCGGTCTCGACGGGCAGGACGCGCACGCCCGGCGGCGGCGGCACGCTGGCCGGGCCGGTGACGAAACTGACCGAGGCGCCCAGATCGACCAGCGCCGCCGCGATCGCCGTGCCCTGCGCCCCCGAGGAGCGGTTGGCGATATAGCGCACCGGGTCGATGGGCTCATGCGTCGGCCCCGAGGTCACGATGACATGGCGCCCCGACAGCGGCTTGGGCCCCAGCGCGGCGGCAATGGCCGCAAGGATCGCCGCCGGTTCGGCCATGCGGCCGGGCCCGTATTCGCCGCAGGCCATCGCCCCTTCGTCGGGGCCGACCACCATGATCCCGTCGCCGCGCAGGCAGGCCAGGTTGCGTCGGGTCGCGGGGTGGCCCCACATGCGCACGTTCATCGCCGGCGCGATCAGCACCGGCTTGTCGGTGGCCAGCATCAGGGTCGAGGGCAGGTCATCGGCATGACCATGGGCCATGCGCGCCATGAAATCGGCCGTCGCCGGCGCCACCACCACCAGATCGGCCGCGCGCGAGAGCTGGATATGGCCCATCTCGGCCTCGTCGCCCAGGTCGAACAGCTCCTGCCGGCAGGGCGTGCCGGCCAGCGCCGTGACCGACAGCGGCGTGACGAATTGCGCCGCGGCGCGGGTCATGACCGGGGTGACGGACGCGCCCGCCTCGCGCAGACGGCGGATCAGTTCGAGCGTCTTGTATGCGGCGATCCCGCCGCAAATCACCAGAAGGATCTTCTTGCCTGCGAGCATCCGCACCCCCCGCCCGTTCCCGTTGCCCATCCTTACGAAGCGGGACGGGGCGGGGCAAGGCTTGGCAGGGGGCCTGGAAGGGGGCTTGGCAGGGACGCGGGGTCAGTTGAAGGCGGCGCAGGGGTCGGGGCGCGGGGTGGCCGGAGTGGCGCGCCAGATGTCGAAGGGCTGCGGCCCCGACACGGGCAGCTCGAGCTGCCCCAGCGACACGACACGCGGCGGATGGGGCACGGTTTCGGCAAAGACGGCCAGCGCCGCGGGCATGCCCTGATCGCGGCGCGCATGGCCCGAGCCGGTGATGACGACGACCGGCCCCCCGGTCTGATCCAGCGCAGTCAGCGCGCTGCGGGCAAAGGCCGCGTCGCGCAGGCGCTGGGCGTTGACCATGCCGGGCACCATCTCGTCGGGCAGCGCGTCGCAATGCGCCGCAGCCTGTTCGGCCAGGCGGGTTTCCCATTCGCCATGCGAAAGCGGCCGGTCGAGCCCCAGATCCACGGCATCGGGGCGGCCGGGCAGCGCCTCGGCCAGAACCTGGGCGGGGTCTTCCGACATGGCGCGGCGCACCACCGCGCGCGGCAGCGCAGCGCCATAGAGACGCGCTTCGGGCGCGGCGGCGAAGATGGGCGCATAGAGCGCGAAATCGGGCCAGCCGCTGTCTTCCCAGCCGAAGGCCGCGGCAAGAGCGGCGGCATCCCCGCGCGACAGACCATCGGCGGCGGCGGCCTGTTCGGGGGTCAGCATCTCGAAGACCAGCGCGCGCGGTTTGAGCGCGGCGACCATCTCGGCCTGGAAGGCGTGGTGGTCGGGGTTGTCGTGGATCTCGCCCAGAATGGCGATATCGGCCCCGTCCAGCGCCGCGAGGATGGCGGCCGGCCCCGGATCGTGGGGGAGAACCTGGGCCGTGGTCAGGGCGGAGGGGGGATCGGCTTGCGGGGCATCGAGCCCCGACGCGCCGATCTCGCCCGCCCCGAGGGGGCCGGCGAGAAGAAGGCCCGGAAGCAGGGCGAGAACAGCGAGAGCATGCGTCATTGCAGGAGGAGATGGACCTCGTCGCTCTGGTCTTCAAGGGCGCGGCGCATCTTTCCGAAGGCCTGTGCCTCGAGCTGGCGGATGCGCTCCTTGGAGAGGCCCAGCTCGGCGCCCAGATCCTCGAGCGTGCGGGGCACATCGCGCAGCTTGCGTTCCGAGACGATGAAGCGTTCGCGCTCGGACAGCGCCTCCATGGCGGTGCCCAGCCAGCCGCGCAGGCGGGCCGCGTCATGGGCCTCCTCGACGATCTGGGCGGTGGCGGGGCCCTCGTCCTCGATCGTCTCGATCCAGTCGCGGCCGGGTTCGGCCCCGCCCGATTGCGGCGCGTGCAGCGACAGGTCCGACCCCGACAGCCGCCCCTCCATCATCTCGACCTCGGCCAGCGTCACGCCCAGTTCGAGCGCGATCGCCTGGCGCAACTGATGGCCGTCGAGCGGGGTTCCGGCGGCGGCGGCCTCGCGCTCCAGTTGAGCCTGGACGCGGCGCATGTTGAAGAACAGCGACTTCTGCCCCGAGGTCGAACCGGTGCGCACCATCGACCAGTTGCGCATCACGAATTCCTGCACGCTGGCCTTGATCCACCACACCGCATAGGTCGAGAACCGCACCCCGCGGTCGGGGTCGAAGCGGTCGGCGGCCTTCATCAGGCCCAGCCCCGCCTCCTGGATCAGGTCGTTCATCGGCGCGCCATAGCGGCGATACTTGGACGCCATCGAGATGGCCAGCCGCATGTAGGCCGTCACCAGCCGGTGCAACGCCGCCTCGTCGCGCCTGTCGCGCCAGGCCCGCGCCAGTTCGATCTCGGTTTCCGCATCGAGAAGTTCGGCTCGCATCGCCTGACGGGCGAGCCTGTCGTCACTCATGTGATCGAGTGCCATGGTCAGTCTCCCGGGTCTCCCACCCACTGGTTTCGGCGCTCAGTTCCGATAGTATGACCGATACGGTCGGGCTTGTCTGCCGGATCACGTAAAGTTGCCCGAGGAGTTCACGGATGGGTTACGACCTGGCGATCGGGGATCGCGCGTATTCCAGCTGGTCGCTGCGCGGCTGGCTGCTGTTTACCAAGACGGGCCTGCCCGTATCGGTGCGCATGGGGCGGATGTATGGCCCTGAATTCCAAAGACTTCTGGAGGATTTCGCCCCCGCGGGGCTGGTGCCTGCGCTGCGCCTGCCCTCGGGGCGGGTGATCGCCGAGACCCTGGCCATCGCCGAGACCCTGGCCGAGCGCCACCCCGAGGCCGGGATCTGGCCCGCCGACCCCGAAGCCCGCGCCGTGGCGCGCTGGCTGGCGGCCGAGATGCACGCGGGCTTCGGCGCGCTGCGCGGGCATTGTGCGATGAACCTGCGCGTGGCCTATGCCGATTGCGCGCCGCCCGAAGGGGTGCTGAAGGATCTGGCGCGGATCGAAAGCCTCTGGGCGCTGGCGCGGCGCGATTTCGGCGCCGGGGGGCCCTGGCTCTTCGGGCGCTGGTCGGCGGCGGATGCGTTCTTCGCGCCGGTGGCGGCGCGAATCGCGGGCCATGCGCTGCCCGTCGGCCCCGAGGCGGCGGCCTATGTCCGCACCCAGATCACCGACCCCGCCTTCGTCGCGTGGCGCCGCGCCGGCCTGGCCGAGGGGCCCGACCAGCCCGCCTATGCCCGCGACTGGCCGACCCGGCCCTGGCCCGAGGGCTGAGCGCCCCTTCCCCGCCCCCGGCAACACCGGCTTGACGCCCGGCGCACTTGCCCCGCACTCTGCACGCATAGGGCGAGCAAGGGCGGAACGGACATGCCGGGCGAGAACGGCGCACAGGTCACCACGCGCGGCGTGACCTTCGAGGGGATCGAGGCCCGCCTGGTCGAGGTGCAATGTGCGCTGGGCGGGGGGCTGCCGGCCTTTTCCATCGTCGGTCTGCCCGACAAGGCGGTGTCCGAAGCCCGCGAGCGCGTGCGCGCGGCGCTGGCGGCGATGTCGATCGCGCTGCCGGCCCAGCGCATCACCATGAACCTGGCGCCGGCCGATCTGCCCAAGGAAGGCGCGCAATTCGACCTGCCGATCGCGCTGGCGCTGCTGGCGACGCTGGGGCTGGTGCCGCCCGATCAGGTGGCCGATCTGGTGGCGCTGGGGGAATTGTCGCTCGACGGGCGCATCCTGCCGGTGCCGGGCGCCCTGCCCGCCGCGCTGGCCGCCGCCGCCGAGGACCGCCCGCTTCTCTGCGCCCCCGCCGCGGCGACCGAGGCCGCCTGGAGCGGCGCGGCCGCTGTCTTCGGCGCCGCGACGCTGGCGCAGGCCATCGCGCATCTGACCGGCCGCAGGCCGCTGGAGCCCGCCCGCCCCGGCGCGGCGGAAGCGCAGGCCGAGCACCCCGACCTGACCGAGATCCGCGGCCAGGAACGGGCGCGCCGCGCGCTCGAGGTGGCCGCAGCCGGGCGCCATCACCTGTTCCTGGTCGGCACGCCCGGCGCGGGCAAGACGATGCTGGCGCGCAGCCTGCCCGGCCTTCTGCCGCCGCTCGACCCCGCCGAGGCGCTGGAAACCGCGATGGTGCATTCGCGCGCCGGCCGCCTGAGCGGCGCGATCAGCCGCCAGCGCCCGTTCTGCCAGCCCCACCACAGCGCCTCGCGCGCGGCGCTGACCGGGGGCGGCAGCGGCGCGCTGCCGGGCGAGATCAGCCTGGCGCATAACGGGGTGCTGTTCCTCGACGAATTGCCGGAATTCGCGCCGCAGGTTCTCGAGGCGCTGCGCCAGCCGCTCGAGACCGGCGAGATCGTGCTGGCGCGCGCCCGCGCCCGGATGCGCTATCCCTGCCGGTTCCTGCTGGTGGCCGCGGCCAACCCCTGCCGCTGCGGGCATCTGGGCGATGCCGCGCGCGCCTGCGCCCGCGCGCCCCGCTGCGGCGAGGACTATCTGGGCCGCATCTCGGGGCCGCTGATGGACCGGTTCGATCTGCGCATCGAGGTGCCGCCCGTCGCCTATGCCGACCTGGCCCAGGCGCCGCGCGGCGAGGCCAGCGCCCCGGTCGCCGCCCGCGTGGCGCGCGCCCGCGAGATCCAGCGCACCCGCTACGCCGACGCCCCCGGCGTGCGCACCAATGCCGAGGCCGCGGGCACGCTGCTCGAGCGCGTGGCCACCCCCGATGCCGAGGGCGCGGCGCTGCTGGAAAAGGTCCATGCGCGATTCGGGCTCAGCGCGCGCGGCTATCACCGCATCCTGCGGGTGGCGCGCACGATCGCGGATCTGGACGGCGCGGAAGACGTGCGCCGCCCGCATCTGGCCGAGGCGATCGGCTACCGCATCCCCTTCCAGCGCGGGATCTGAGCGACGAGGTCCGGCGCGCAGCCTGTGCAACCGGTGCGGCCGGGCACGCGTCAGGCGCGGCGGGCCTCGATCACCTCCCAGATGCGGGCGGCGACGTTGATGCCGTCGAAGCGCTCCAGCTCCTGGATGCCGGTGGGCGAGGTCACGTTGATCTCGGTCAGCCAGTCGCCGATCACGTCGATGCCCACGAAGATCAGCCCGCGATCGCGCAGCATCGGCCCGATGGCCGCGCAGATCGCGCGGTCGCGCGGGGTCAGGTCAACCCGCTCGGCGCGCCCGCCCACATGCAGATTCGAGCGCGTCTCGCCCGCCGCGGGAACGCGGTTGATCGCCCCGATCGGTTCGCCGTCGATCAAGATGATGCGCTTGTCGCCGGCCTCGACGGCCGGAATGAACTTCTGCGCGATCAGCGGCTCGCGGCTGAAGCCGGTGAACAATTCATGCAGCGAGGCCAGGTTGCGGTCGGTGGCCGACAGGCGGAACACGCCCGCGCCGCCGTTGCCGTAAAGCGGCTTGAGGATGATGTCGCCATGTTCGGCCCGGAAGGCGCGGATCGTGTCGAGATCGCGCGCGACCAGCGTCGGCGGGGTCAGGTCGGGGAAGTCCAGCACCGACAGCTTCTCGGGGGCGTTGCGCACCCAGGCCGGGTCGTTGACGACCAGCGTCGCGGGGTGGATGCGCTCAAGCAGGTGGGTCGTGGTGATATAGGCCATGTCGAAGGGCGGATCCTGGCGCAGCCAGACCACGTCGAAGGTGGACAGATCGACCTCGGCCTCGGCGCCCAGGGTGAAGTGATCGCCCCGCTGGCGGCGCAATTCCAGCGGCCAGCCGCGCGCCAGCACGCGCCCCTCGCGGAAGAAAAGCCGGTCGGGGGTGTAATAGAACAGCGCATGCCCGCGCGCCTGCGCCTCGAGCGCGATCCGGAACGTGCTGTCCGCGTCGATGTCGACGGGCCCGATCGGGTCCATCTGGATTGCCACCTTGAGCATTGGCCAAGCCCTCCTGTCGCCGCGACCCTTCCTGCGATAGATGGACCAGCGGACGCGGGGATGCAATCGCGCGCAGGCCGCCGACAGCCCGGCGCCGGTTCACCGTCGCGTGTCAGCCCGCCGCGTGCCCCGTTCAGGGGGCAAGAGGTTCGGGGGCAAGAGCGGGGCACACGAAGGCGAGGCCGCCCCGCCCAGCCTATTCACCACAGCGCCCCCCCAGACCTTTGCAGCGCGACAGGGCGGCCCAGCGGATCGCCGCAGACACACGAGCCCAGAAGACACGCGGGCCTCAGGGAACAAACGAGCCTCAGGAAGCACATGGGCCCAAAGGGCAAACGGGCCCAAAGGCACAGGGGCCCAGGTTACGCGGAATCGAGACCGGCACCGCCGCCCGCAGGTGCGCAGGCCGCCCTTGGCAGGATGCGCGTGGCCGCCCTCCCAGGCGCCGTCCCGGACGCCCGGCAGATGCGCGGACCGATGCCCGACCGGCCGCCGGAAGCGCCCCGCCCGGCCGACAACCGCGGCCCGTCCGGCGGATCAATCCCCGGGGCGGAAGGCATCCTTGCGGATCTCGATGCAGCCCAGCGCATCGACCAGCGCCACGTCGAAACGCATGGTCCGGTCGAACCGCCCGCCGTCCTCACGCGCCACGAATTCGCAGGCCGCCCGGCCGATCCGCGCCCGCTGGCGCGCCGAGACCCGTTGCGCCGCCTCGGCATGGCTGCGCGATTTCTTGACCTCGACGAAGATCAGCCCGGTCGCGCCGTCGCGCAGGATCAGGTCGATCTCGCCCGAGGGGCCGCGCCAGCGCCGCGCCGCCACCCGGTTGCCCGCGCGTTCATAGAGCGCGGCGACCTGTGCCTCGGCGGCCATGCCGGCCAGATGGTTGATCTTCGGATCCATGCGCCGTCTTCCCCGTTCCGCGGGGGGCGCGCGCCCGCGCCCCGGTTCAGCCGTCGGAGGGGCCGTTCGGCGCCCCCCGTTCGTCGGTCGTGTCGTCCGCCTGCGTCTCGTTCCCCCGCGCCTCGGCGCCCAGGCGCAGGGCAAGCTGGTAGACATCGCGCCGCGGCAGGTCGAGCGCGCGCGCCACCTCGGTCGCGGCATCCTTCACCCGCAGCCGCGCAAGGGCTGCGCGCAGCGCATCCTCCACATCCTCGGCCGCGGCGGCGCGGGGCTGCGGCCGGTCGACGACCACGACGATCTCGCCCTTGGGGGGCGCATCGGCATAATCGGCCGCGATCTGGCCCAGCGGGCCGCGGCGGACTTCCTCGAACCGCTTGGTCAGCTCGCGGCAGACGGCAACAATCCTTTCTTCACCCCAAGATTGGCACATATCGTTTAACAATCCCCCAAGACGACGGGGCGATTCATAGATCACCAGCGTCGCCGGAACCGCGCCGATCTCGGCCAGCCAGGCCTTGCGCGCGCCCGCGGGGCGCGGAGCAAAGCCGGCAAAGAGAAAGCGGTCGGTGGGCAGCCCCGAAACCGTCAGCGCCGCCAGCACCGCCGAGGGGCCGGGCGCGACATGGACGGCAAAGCCGGCCTCGCGGGCCTCGCGCGCCAGCTGATAGCCCGGATCGGCCACCAGCGGCGTGCCCGCTTCCGAGGCGTAGACGACGCTGCGCCCCTCGGCCAGCGCCGCCATCAGCCGCGGCCGGGCAGCAGCGCCGTTATGGTCGTGATAGGCGATCATCGGCCGATGCCCGAGCGGCACGCCGTGGATCTCCATCAACTGGCGCAGCGAGCGGGTGTCTTCGGCCGCGATGACCTCGGCCGAACGCAGAAGATCAAGCGCGCGCAAGGTGATGTCGCGCGCAGTCCCGATGGGGGTGGCGATGAAATGCAGCCCCGGCGCCGGCGGGCGGAGGGCATCTGGACGGGGCGTTGCCTGCCCCTCGGGCGGGGGCGTGGCGCCCGTCTGCCTGGCCTCGGCCATTGGCGGCCCTCCTGCTGTCTATGCGCCAAGTTTACTTCACGCGGCGTTCCGAATAGGCTCGGGCCAGCTTTTCCCCCAACCCCTTCAGGAGCGCAACATGTTTGCCATTTTGCGACCGGCCCGCACCCCCCGTCCCCCGCGCGCAGACCGGCCGGCCGATCCGGCATGGGATCTGGCACGCCGCATGATGGCGCGTGTCAGCGTGATGTTCGCGGCGCTGTGGCTGGCGGCCTGTCAGCCGATGCCGATGGGGGGCACGGACCAGCAGATCAACACCGATGCGCCGGTTCCGGTGGCGCTGCTGGTGCCGGGGGGCTCGGGCGAATCGGGTGACGAGACGCTGGGCCGCGCCCTGCGCCAGGCCGCCGAGCTGGCGGTGACCGATCTCGGCGGGGTCAAGATCGACCTGCGGGTCTACAACACCGCCGGATCGCCGGCCACCGCCGCAGCCATGGCCAGCAAGGCCGTCGACGAGGGCGCCAAGATCATCCTGGGGCCGCTGCACGGGGCCTCGGCCAATGCCGCGGCCGTGGCGGTGGCGCCGCGCAACGTCAACGTGCTGGCCTTCACCAACAACACCGACCTGGCGGGCGGCAACCTGTTCGTGCTGGGCCCGAGCTACCAGAACACCGCCAAGCGCCTTGTGTCCTATGCGCGGGCGCGCGGCCTGTCGCGCTTTGCCGTGGCGCGCGAACGCAACGTGGCCGGGGATCTGGCCGCGCGCGCGGTCCAGACGGCGGTGGCGCGCACCGGCGGCGGCACGGTCTCGGACACCAGCTACGAGCTGTCGCAACAGGGCATCGTGTCGGCCGCCCCCACCATCGCGGCCCAGTCGCACACCGCCGACGCGCTGTTTCTCAGCGCCGATACCGCGGGCGCGCTGCCAATCCTCAGCCAGATGCTGATCGAACAGGGGATGTCGACCGACGCGACCCGGCTGATCGGGCTGACGCGCTGGGACGTGCCGGCGGGCGCGACCAACCTGCCGGGGCTTCAGGGCGGGTGGTTCGCGCTGCCCGACACGGCGCTGACCTCGCGGTTCGAGCAACGCTATACCGAAGCCTATGGCACCGCGCCGCACTGGATCGCGGGGCTGGCCTATGACGGGATCGCGGCCGTGGGCGCGCTGGTCAAGAGCGGGCGTGCCGATGCGCTGACCCGCGCCGCGCTGACCCGCCCCGAAGGCTTTGTCGGCGTGGCGGGCATCTTCCGGCTGCGCCCCGACGGCACCAACGAACGCGGCCTGGCCGTGGCCGAGATCCGCGAGGGCCGGCCCGTCGTGATCGACCCCGCGCCGCGCAGCTTCGCCGGCCCCGGCTTCTGAGCCGCTCCCCACTCTCCCCCCGCGGGCGCCTTCCCGGCGCCCGCCGTTTACCCTCGCGTCCCTGTCCGGCGGCCCGCCGTAACCCCGGCTTAACCCTGCCGGCTGCAAGGTTCCCTGCCCGGAACCCGCGCAATCGGGGCAGCCCGTCACAGCCGCCCCGGCTGGACCTTCGGGCGCAAAACGCGCAGATAGAGGTGACCGCCGCTTGCGCGCCCCCGCAGGTGGATCGGATCGGCGGACCGAACGCGGATGCGGGCCGGGCCGCCCACGCAATGCATCTCGACAGGGGCAGGAGCACGCCCATGACCACGCCGGCCAGCGCCCGGTCCGCGCCGACGCCCGATCCCGTCACCACCCCTGCGACCACCCCGCCCGCCACGGACGCGGGGCGCGCCCTGCTCGAGACCCCCGACCTTTTCTGCGAAGCCCTGCTGGCCGAGGCGCGCGCGCTGGCCGAGCCCCGCGCCGTGCGCGCGCTGTTCACCGAACGCGTCCGCGCCGCGCGCGAGGAGGCCTGCGCGCTTCTGGCCCGCGAACTGGAAGACCATCCCCGCAAGGGGCTGGCCACGGTGCAGACGCAGGCACGGCTGACCGATGCGGTGGTGCGCACGGCCCATGCGCTGGCCACACAGGTGCTGCATCCGCTGCCCAACCCCACCGATGGCGAGCGGCTGGCGCTGCTGGCGGTGGGCGGCTATGGCCGCGCCGAGATGGCGCCGCATTCGGATGTCGACCTCTTGTTCCTGACGCCCTGGAAGATCACGCCCTGGGCCGAGAGCGTGATCGAATCCATGCTCTACATGCTGTGGGATCTGCGGCTGAAGGTCGGCCATGCCTCGCGCACGGTGAAGGATTGCATCCGCCTCGGCCGCGAGGATTACACCATCCGCACCGCGCTGCTGGAACACCGGCTGATCTGCGGCCACGCCCCCCTGGAAGAGGAACTGCGCGAACGGCTGCGCGCCGATCTGTTCCACGGCACGGAATCGGAATTCATCGAGGCCAAGCTGGACGAACGCGCCGCGCGCCACCGCCGGCAGGGCGGGCAGCGCTATGTTCTTGAACCCAACATCAAGGAGGGCAAGGGCGGTCTGCGCGATCTCCAGACGCTCTACTGGATCGCAAAATACCTGCATGGCGTCGATTCGGTGCGCCAGCTGGTCGATCTGGGCATGTTCACCGCGCGCGAATACGACACCTTCCTGCAAGCCGAGGATTTCCTCTGGGCGGTGCGCTGCCATCTGCATCTGATCGCGGGGCGGGCCTCGGACCAGCTGACCTTCGACGCCCAGGTCGAGGTCGCCCGCCGCATGGGCTATGAGGACCGCGAGGGCCGGCGCGGCGTGGAAATCTTCATGCAGCGCTATTTCCGCCATGCCACGCGCGTGGGCGAGCTGACGCGCATCTTCCTGACCGGCCTCGAGGCGCGCCATGTCAAGCGCGCGCCCATGCTCCAGCGCATCTTCCGCCGCCGGCGCAAGGTCAAGGCGGGCTTCGTCTCCGAGAACAACCGCCTGAACGTGGTCGATGCCAAGGCCTTCCTGGCCGATCCGCTGAACATGCTGCGCATCTTCGAGGAAGCCTTGCGCACCGGCATGCTGATCCACCCCGATGCGATGCGGCTGGTGGCGGCCAATCTCAAGCGCTTCGAGGACATCCGCGAGGACCGCGAGGCCGGGCGCATCTTCCTGGATCTGCTGCTCAAGCACGGCAACCCCGAACGCGCGCTGCGGCGGATGAACGAGCTGGGCGTGATCGCCGCCTTCATTCCCGAATTCGAGCCGGTCGTGGCGATGATGCAGTTCAACGTCTACCACCATTACACGGTGGACGAGCACACGATCCAATGCATCTCGACGCTGGCGCAGATCGAGCGCGGCGAATTGATCGAGGAATTGCCGCTGTCGTCGCGCATCCTTGAGGAAGACGTGAACCGGCGCGTGCTCTATGCCGCGCTGTTCCTGCATGACATCGGCAAGGGCCGCCCCGAGGATCACGCCATCATCGGGGCCCAGATCGCGCGCCGGGTGGCGCCGCGGCTGGGGCTGAACGCCGAGGAATGCGAGACCGTGGAATGGCTGGTGCGCCATCACCTGCTGATGTCGGACATGGCGCAGAAGCGCGACCTGTCGGACCCGCGCACCTTGCGCGACTTTGCCAAGATGGTGCGCACCAAGAAGCGGCTGGACCTGCTGACGGTGCTGACCGTGTGCGACATCCGCGGCGTGGGGCCGGGCACCTGGAACAACTGGAAGGCCCAGCTGATCCGCAAGCTCTACCGCGACACGGCCACGGCGCTCGAGGCCGGCCTCGAGGCGGTCAACCGCGAGCAGCGCCAGGACGAGGCCAAACGCGCCCTGCGCGAGGCGCTGTCGGATTGGGAGCCGCGGGCGCTGCGCCAGGAGACCGCGCGGCATTACCCGCCCTATTGGCAGGGCCTGTCGACCGAGACCCAGGCGGTCTTTGCCCGGCTGCTGCGCGACCTGCCCGAGGATTCGATCCGCATCGACCTGCACCCGGATGCCGACCACGACGCCACCCGCGCCTGTTTCGCCATGGCCGACCACCCCGGCATCTTCGCGCGGCTGTCGGGCGCGCTGGCGCTGGTGGGGGCCAATGTCGTCGATGCGCGCACCTATACGACCAAGGACGGTCTGGCCACCGCCGCCTTCTGGATCCAGGACAGCGACGGCAGCCCCTACGAGGCCTCGCGGCTGCCCCGCCTGCGTTCGATGATCGAACGCATCCTGCGCGGCGAAGTTCTGGCCCGCGAGGCGCTGAAGGACCGCGACAAGATCAAGAAACGCGAGCGCGAATTCCGCTTTCCCACCCATATCGTCTTCGACAACGAAGGCTCGGAGATCTATACGATCATCGAGGTGGACACCCGCGACCGGCCCGGCCTTCTCTATGATCTGGCCCGCGCGCTGGCCGGCAATTCGATCTACATCGCCAGCGCGGTCATTGCGACCTATGGCGCGCAGGTGGTCGACACCTTCTACGTCAAGGACATGTTCGGGCTGAAACTGCATTCCAAGGCCCGGCAGGAAACACTGGAAAAACGTCTGCGCGCCGCGATCGCCGAAGGCGCCGAACGCGCGGCAAGCTAGGGCGGGCAGGAACATGGCGGCGATCCGGCTGGTGCGGGGCTTCGTCACGGTGGGCGGCTGGACATTGGCCAGCCGGGTGCTGGGCTTTGCCCGCGACATCATGATGGCGGCCTTTCTGGGCGCAGGCCCGGTGGCCGAGGCCTTTCTGATCGCCTTCTCGCTGCCCAACATGTTCCGCCGCTTCTTCGCCGAGGGCGCCTTCAACATGGCCTTCGTGCCCATGTTCTCGAAGAAATACGAGGCCGGCGAAGACCCCGAGGGCTTTGCCCGCGATGCCTTCTGGGGGATGGCGACGCTGCTGAGCCTGTTCACGCTTCTGGCCATGGCGGCGATGCCCTGGCTGGTGCTGGCCATGGCCTCGGGCTTTGCCGGGGATGCCCGCTTCGACATGGCCGTGGCCTTCGGCAAGATCGCCTTTCCCTATATCCTGTTCATCTCGCTGGCGGCGCTGATCTCGGGGGTGCTGAACGCAACGGGGCGTTTCGCGGCCACGGCGGCGGCGCCGGTGCTGCTCAACATCCTGTTCGTGGCGGCGATGCTGGGCGCCGATGCGCTGGGCTGGCCGATGGGTCCGACGCTGGCCTGGACGGTGCCGGTGGCAGGCGTGGCGCAGCTGGCGCTGGTCTGGGCGGCGCTGGCGCGCACAGGGCTGTCGCTGCGCTTTCGCCGCCCGCGGCTGACACCCGAATTGCGCCGGCTGGCGGTGATCGCGGCGCCCGCGGTTCTGGCGGGGGGCGTGGTGCAGATCAACCTGATCGTCGGCCGCCAGGTCGCCAGCTTCACCGAAGGCGCGGTGGCCTGGCTGTCCTATGCCGACCGGCTCTATCAATTGCCGCTGGGGGTGGTGGGGATCGCCATCGGGGTGGTGCTGCTGCCTGATCTGTCGCGCAAGCTGCGCGCCGCCGATCACGCGGGCGGGCGGGCCAGCTTCAACCGCGGCACCGAATTCGCGCTGATGCTGACGCTGCCTTCGGCGGTGGCGCTGATCGTCATGGCCCAACCGCTGGTGCAGGTGCTCTTCGGGCGCGGGGCCTTTGGCGCCTCTGACATCGACGCCACCGCCGCGGCGCTGGCCGTCTATGGCGCGGGGCTGCCGGCCTTCGTGCTGCACAAGGTGCTTCAGCCGCTTTATTATGCGCGCGAGGACACGCGCCGCCCGTTCCATTTCGCGGTGGTGGCGATGGGGGTCAACGCCCTGCTGGCGGTGGGGCTGATGCCGGTGATCGGCTTCCTGTCGGCGGCCATCGCCACGACGGTCTCGGCCTGGGTGATGGTGGCCCAGCTCTGGCACGGTGCGCGCGGCATGGGGGACGCCGCACGCCCCGACACGCGGCTGCGCCGTCGGCTGCCGCGGCTGGTGATCGCCTCGGCGGCCATGGGGGCGGTGCTGTGGCTGGCGGCGGCGCAGCTGGCCGGGCCGCTGGCCACGGGCGGGCTGCGCTATGGCGCGCTGGCCGGGCTGGTGGGCCTGGGGATCGTGGTCTATTTCGGCGTCGGCGGGGCGATCGGCGCCTTTCGGCTGAGCGATTTCCGCGCCGCGCTGCGCCGCTGAAGCCGCCCGTGATCGCCCTGCGTGCCCCGGCTCAGCGCCGGCGCATCCGGTCGAGCGCGCGCGACCAGCCGCCCGGCCCCAGCAGGAAGGACAGCAGGAAACCCACCCCGAAGCCGCTGAGTTCGGCCACCCAGTCCCAGCTGCCCCCGAACAGAAGGCCAAAGACCAGCTGCAATCCCAGCAGGAAGCCGATCAGCTGGAACGCCCGCAGCCGGCTTTCGCCCACACCCGCGGCGCGCATCCACAAAAGCCAAGTATAGGCCCCGATCAGCCCATAGACCGCCGGATAGCCGCCATAGATCGGCCGGTCAGAGACACCCAGCGCGGTATAGATCAGCGCCCCCCCCACGGCCGAGGCCAGGAACAGCACGATCACGGCCAGGGGGCGGAAGATCTCGCCCACCATCTTGCCCAGCGCCAGCAGGAAGACCAGAACGAACAGCGCCTGGGTGAAGCTGCCATGCACGAAGGGATAGGTCAGGATGCGGGTGACATGGCTTTGCGGATAATCCCCCGCCGCGATCATCGCGCGCAGGATGCCCGGCGCGAAGGCAAAGCGCTGGAGCGCGTCCATCCGCCAGCCCACCGCCTCGGGGCCGCCGGCCAGACCGGCCTGACCAAGGGCAAAGACCGCCTCGAAGGCGATGATCGGCAGCGCCAGCACCCAGACCGCCCAGGGCAGCGGGTTGACCGGCGAATGATCGTATCCCTCGCGCATGGCGTGTTCCTTCTTGCGCGGACCCGGCAACGGCAGGGGGGCAGGCGCGCGGGTCCGGTTGCGCGCCCTGCGCCGAAGCGATAAGCGAGGAACGCATTCTTTTCCACCCCCGCCGCCATCCAAGGGAACGCCATGACCGCCCAAGAGCCCCAAGCCCCCGTCTTTCCCCCCCGCATCTTCTCGGGCATCCAGCCGTCGGGCGGGCTGACGCTGGGCAATTACCTGGGCGCG
This sequence comes from Phaeovulum vinaykumarii, assembly GCF_900156695.1. GTDB lineage: Bacteria > Pseudomonadota > Alphaproteobacteria > Rhodobacterales > Rhodobacteraceae > Bieblia_A > Bieblia_A vinaykumarii. The sequence goes on along the minus strand of NZ_FTOM01000002.1, from coordinate 493,928 downwards.
CTCAGACGTTTTGCCGAAAAGCAGGATGCGGGCATCGAGACGATCTATTGCCTGGTCGACCTGCATGCGATCACCGTCTGGCAAGAGCCCGAGCGCCTGCGCCACCAGACCCGCGAGGCCGCCGCGGCCTTCATCGCCTCGGGGATCGACCCGGCCCGGTCGATCCTGTTCAACCAGAGCCAGGTCTCGGCCCATGCCGAGCTGGGGTGGATGTTCAACTGTGTCGCGCGGCTGGGGTGGATGAACCGCATGACGCAGTTCAAGGACAAGGTCGGCAAGAATGCGGAAAAGGCGAGCCTGGGGCTCTATGCCTATCCGTCGCTGATGGCGGCCGACATCCTGGTCTATCACGCGACCCATGTCCCCGTGGGCGAGGACCAGAAGCAGCATGTCGAGCTGACCCGCGACATTGCCGCCAAGTTCAACCACGATTACGGCGTGGACTTCTTCCCGATGCCCGAACCCGTGATCGAGGGCGCGGCCACGCGGGTGATGTCGCTGCGTGACGGCACCAAGAAGATGTCGAAATCCGACCCCTCGGACGCCAGCCGCATCAACCTGACGGACGACGCCGACACGATCGCGCAGAAGTTCCGCAAGGCGCGCACCGATCCCGACCCGCTGCCCGACAACCTGGACGGGCTGCGCGACCGCCCCGAGGCGCGCAACCTGGTCAACATCTATGCCGCGCTTTCGGGCAAGACCGCCCAGCAGGTGGTCGAGGAATTCGCCGGCCAGGGTTTCGGCGCCTTCAAGCCCGCGCTGGCGGATCTGGCGGTGTCGGTGCTGGCGCCGATCTCGACCGAGATGACACGGCTCATGGCCGACCCGGCCGAGATCGACCGCATCCTGGGCCAGGGCGCGGCGCGCGCCGAAGCGATCGCCCAGCCGATCCTGGCGCGGACGATGGACATCATGGGGATGATCCGCTCGCGCTGAGCGCGCCCCCTTGCCGTTCCACGTTCCAAGGGGCCCCCGCGCGGGGCCCTTTTCGCTGCGCGCCTTCCCGCCCGCGCCCGGCTCAGCGGTCCAGAAGCGGCTCGTATTCGGCGTCGGTCAGCGCCTCGAGAAAGGCCACCAGCGCGTCGATGCGCCGATCATCGAGCGCAGGGCCCTCTTCCAGAAGATCGCGCGAGAGGTTCGCCGCGACCTCGGGCGGGGCCCAGGGCGCGCCGGTCTCGGGGTTGATCTGCCGATCCGGGCGGCGGGAATTATACTTGTTGTAGAACAGGATGACCGTGCGCAGATCGGCAAAGACGCCGTTGTGCATATAGGGGCCCGTCACCGCCACATTGCGCAGCCCCGGCACGCGGAACCGGCCCTGCGCCGCGGGGTCGCTGACCTGCGGATTTGCGGCAAGGCCCGCATCCACATGATCCGCGCCCAGCCCGTTCACCGCCCGCACGGCCGTGTTCGCCGGCACGCCGATGTTGTGATATTCGTAATTCGAGAAGGTCTCGGCCGGATCGGTGGGCGAGCGGCGCAGCTGGTGGCACAGGTTGCAATTGGTGAATTGCTGCGAGAAGAACAGCACCCGGCCCAGGTCTTCCTCGGGGGTCAGTTCGATCTCGCCGCGCAGATAGCGGTCATAGCGCGAGGAAAAGGGCGCAAAGACCGCCGTCTTCTCATAGGCCGCCAGCGCCGCGGTCATCGCGGCATAGGCGCCCTCGGGGTCGTCGGACAGGCCCTGCGCGGCCAGCGTCGCCCGGTAACGCGGGGTCTCGTTCAGCCGCGCCAGAACCGCGCGTTTCGAGGGAAGCCCCATCTCGACCGGGTTCAGGGGCGGCCCGCCCGCCTGCGCGGCCAGATCCGCGGCCCGGCCGTCGTGGAAAAGCCCCCCCTCCCACATGCCGTCGGCCCGGCGCGTGAAGGGCGGCACGAAGCCCGCATACATCGCCGTGGGCGCATTGCGGTCCCCCAGCGAGACGCCATCGTCGCCCAGCGACACCGCCGCCCCGGCGCGGGTCTGGCGCGGGTCGGTGAAGGCGCGCGCGGGCGCGTGGCAGCTGGCGCAGGCCTGCGTGCGGTTCTGCGAAAGATTGGTGTCGAAGAAGAGCGCCTCGCCCCATTCCGCCGGATCGGTGAAGGGGGCGGCGTCGGGTTCGGCCGCGCGCGCCGGCGCGGCCAGAAGGGCAAGGCAGATCAGCGAGACCGCGGGAAGCAACATGTCGGACCTTTTGGAAGGATTATACCCGACCAAAACACTACGAATTCACCCTGTCAAGCGCGGCACGAAAAACCCCCGCGCGCGGGCGGCACGCGGGGGAGAATGTTGCGACCGAAAACCGGGGCTCAGCGCCCGGCGTAGATCTCGGCCACGCGCGCCACCGCGGCCTCGGCGCTCATTTCCTCGCTCTCGCCGGTGCGCCGGCAGGTCAGTTCGACCACGCCATTGGCCAGCCCGCGCGGCCCGACGGTGATGCGCCAGGGCAGCCCGATCAGGTCCATCGTGGCGAATTTGGCGCCGGCGCGATCCTCGCGGTCGTCATAGAGCGCCTCAAGGCCCCTGGCGGCCAGCGCGGCATAGAGCCCCTCGCAGGCGGCATCGGTGGCCGCGTCGCCCTGCTTGAGGTTGACGATCCCCACCGGGAAGGGGGTCACGCCCTCGGGCCAGATGATGCCGCGGTCGTCGTGGTTGGCCTCGATCAGCGCGCCCAGAAGCCGGCTGACGCCGATGCCGTGGCTGCCCATCTCGACCGGCACGCGGGCGCCATCGGGGGTGACGACGGTCGCGCCCATTGCCTCGGAATACTTGGTGCCGAAGTAGAAGATCTGCCCGACCTCGATGCCGCGGCCGATGCAGCGGCGCTCTTCGGGGATCTGTTCGAAAAGGGCCGCGTCGTGGGTCTCGTCGGTGCGCGCATAGAGCGAGGTGAATTCCTCGCAGATCGCGGCCACCTGTGCGCGGTCGTCATAATCCACCGCGCGATCGCCCAGCTTCAGCGCGGGCACGCGGGCGTCATAGAACACCTCGGATTCGCCGGTCTCGGCCAGCACCAGGAATTCATGCGTGTTGTCGCCCCCGATCGGCCCCGAGGCCGCGCGCATCGGAATGGCGGTCAGGCCCATGCGTTCATAGGTGCGCAGATAGCTGACCATGTGGCGGTTGTAGGCATGCAACGCATCCTCGCGCGTCAGGTCGAAGCTGTAGCCGTCCTTCATCAGGAATTCGCGGCCGCGCATCACGCCAAAGCGCGGGCGGATCTCGTCGCGGAACTTCCACTGGATATGATAGAGCGTCAGCGGCAGCTGCTTGTAGCTTTCCACATGGGCGCGGAAGATGTCGGTGATCATCTCCTCGTTGGTGGGGCCATAGAGCATGTCGCGGTCGTGGCGGTCACGGATGCGCAGCATCTCCTGGCCGTAATCGTCATAGCGGCCGGATTCGCGCCACAGGTCGGCCGGTTGCAGCGTCGGCATCAACAGCGGGATATGGCCGGCGCGGGCCTGTTCCTCGTGCACGATCTGCTCGATGCGGCGCAGCACGCGATAGCCCAGCGGCAGCCACGAATAGATGCCGGCCGCCTGCTGGCGGATCATGCCGGCGCGCAGCATCAGCCGGTGGCTGACGATCTGCGCCTCGGCGGGGTTTTCCTTCAGGACGGGCAGGAAGTAACGGGAGAGGCGCATGGAATGTCCCTGCGATTGAGATGCGTGATGGCCTCAGGGGCTAGCCGAAAGCGCCGCGCGGGGCAAGATGGGCTTGCGGCGCGGGCCGGGCGCGGGCCAGTCTGGCAGGCGATGCCGCCGCCCCGAGGGATGCGCCCGTGATCTGGTCCGCCGCCACCGTCCCGACGATCGAGCTTGCCCTTCTGGGGGCGGGGGTGGTGATGCTGGCCTGGGCGGGTTTCGGGCTGCGCGGACGCGGCCTTGTCGCCCCGCGCAGCAACGCTCTGGGCCGCGATGGGCGCGACCTGGTCCTGGCGCTGGTGGCGCTGGCCTTTGCCGGGGCGCTTGTCGTGGCGTTCCTTGTCCTGTTCGACACGGGGCGCAACATCCTGGCCCCGCCCGATGGCGCGCGCAGCGGCCCCAACCTGGGCGCCGGCGCGCTGATCGCGGCGATCCTGGGCGCGCCCTTCGTCATCTGGGCCACGATCCTCAAGCACCGCCAGTTCGACTTGCAGAAGGATGGCCAGATCACCGACCGCATCTCGAAGGCGGTCGAGCAGCTGGGCGCCGAGAAGACGGTCAAGCGGAGACGGAAGAAAACCGCGCTCGAGATCACCGAGCCCAACATCGAGGTGCGGATCGGCGCGCTCCTGTCGCTGGAACGCATCGCCCAGGATTCGGTGCGCAACGATGCCGGGCGCGATCATGTCCGCGTGATGGAGATCCTCTGCGCCTATATCCGCCACAACGCCCCGGCCAGCGGCGCGAAAGCCACTATGCAGAAGACTTACGGCATATTCTCTCCGACACGGGCCGATCTCCGTCCTTCCACGGATCCCGACACGGAAGGGCCAGAACCATTCCAGCAGAGCTTTCCGCCCCCGCGCGCCGATGTGCAACTGGCGCTGGAGGTTCTGGGCCGGCGCAGCCCCGAGCAGCGCCGCCACGAGGCCCGCTGGGGCCCGCAGGCCGACCCGGAGGCGGACTGGATCTTCGACCACCCGCCGCGCCCGCCGGCAACCGACGACCCGCCGGCCATGGAGGAATATCGGGACAAGCTGCGCGCGTGGAGGGATCGGACCAGGGCCTACAAGGGCTATCGCCTCGACCTGCGCGAGACCAACTTGCGCAGGGCGAACCTGTCCGGTCTGAATTTCTCGGGTGCACGAATGAACGGCGCCCGAATGGACTGGGTGAAATGCCATGGCAGCCGCCTTAACTGTTCGCAGCTTTCAAAAGCGCAGATGCAGCACGCAAGCGTCCACCATGCGGAACTGGCAGGGGCCGATTTTTCGGATGCATATCTGGACCGCGCCGTTATTCAGGACAACCGTCTGGATGGAGCGATCTTTTTTCACACCCAAATCACAATGGCGCGGTTCGCCAGGACAAGCATCGTAGACGTCAACCTGATTTCCGCAGACCTAAACGGAAGCTTGTTCCGGGACATGTCCCTCGCGGTGACATCGAAGCTTATTTCAGACGACTTTTCAGACGATCTATGGCAAAAAGTATTTTCTCTTACGCTCAAAGAGACATTCGGTGATGCTTCCGTGAAATTGCCCGCAGGAATAAGCCCACCCGAACACTGGCCAATGTCATCCTCTAGTAGGAATAAAACCTTCAACCTATGGCTGAAGTGGTGCGGGCTCGAAACGGACTAAGCCCGCCCCCGAACGCCCCCACCCCTTGAAACCCGGCGCGGGACGGGCGATCTGTGGGGGGTCTGACAAGGTGATGCATGGCCCTACCCGTCCGTTCGCAACTGATCTACTGGACCGCCGCGCTGGCGGTGCTGATGCTGGTCCTGTGGGGCCTGGGCACGGTCATCACGCCGTTCCTGGTGGGCGGCGCCATCGCCTATTTCCTGGACCCGGTGGCCGACCGGCTGGAACGCCTGGGCCTGTCGCGGCCCGCGGCGACGGCCACGATTGCCTCGCTGGGGGTGCTGGTGCTGACGCTGGCCGCGCTTTTGGTGCTGCCGATGCTGGTGCGCCAGGCGGTGCAGCTGGTCTCGACCGCGCCCGAGATCGTGGCGCAGCTGCATGACTGGCTGATCACGCGCTTTCCCGGCGTTCTCGAGGACGGAGGCGTGCTGCGGCGCGCGCTGTCGGCGGTGGCCGAGACCGCCCAGAGCCGCTGGGACACGCTGGCCACGGGGGTGCTGAGTTCGGCCATGGGCGCGGTCAATGCGCTGGTCTTCGTGGTCGTGGTGCCGGTGGTGGCCTTCTATATGCTGCTCGACTGGGACCGGATGGTGGCGCGCATCGACGGCTGGCTGCCGCTGGACCACCGCCCCGTGATCCGCCGCCTTGCCCGCGAGATCGACACGGTGCTGTCGGGCTTCGTGCGCGGGCAGGTGTCGGTCTGCCTGCTGCTGGGCACGTTCTATTCGGTGGCGCTGATGGCAGCGGGGCTGGATTTCGGCCTGGTCGTGGGCGCGATCGCCGGGGCGATCACCTTCATCCCCTATGTCGGCGCGGTGATCGGCGGGCTTCTGGCCATCGGGCTGGCGCTGTTCCAGTTCTGGGGCGACTGGCTGTCGGTGGGCATCATCGCGGGGATCTTCGCGGCCGGCCAGTTCCTTGAGGGCAACGTCATCACGCCCAAGCTGGTGGGCAGTTCGGTCGGGCTGCATCCGCTGTGGCTGATCTTTGCGCTGTCGGCCTTTGGGACGCTGTTCGGCTTTGTCGGCATGCTGGTCGCGGTGCCGCTGGCGGCGGTGGCGGGCGTGTTGATGCGCTTTGCGCTGGGCCAGTATCTGGGCAGCCGGCTCTATCGCGGGCTGGTGGGGCTTGAAAGCGACACCGGGCTTGACGACGAATGACGGCGCAGCTGACCCTGGATCTGGATGTGACGCCCCGCTACGGGCGCTGCGATTTCATGCCCTCGGGGTCGAATGCGCAGGCGCTGGCGCTGGTCGATGCGCCGGCCTGGCCCAACGGCAAGCTGGTGGTCGTGGGGCCGGCGGGGTCGGGCAAGACGCATCTGGGCCGGATCTGGGCCGCCGACGCGGGCGCGGCCGTGGTGGCGGGCGCCGATCTGGCGCAGGCCGACATTCCCGCGCTGGCCGCGGCGGGTGCGGTCTTTGTGGATGACGCCGGTGCGGTGGCCGGCCGGGCCGAGGAGGCGCTCTTTCACCTGCACAACCTTCTGGGCGCGCAGGGCGGGCGGCTTTTGCTGGCGGCGCGGGCGCGGCCGGCGGATTGGGGGCTGGGCCTGCCCGATCTGAAAAGCCGGATGGAGGCCACGACGCTGGTGCGGCTCGAGGCGCCCGACGACGCGCTTCTGGCCGCGATCCTGGTCAAGAGCTTTGCCGACCGGCAGGTGGCGGTGGACCCCACGCTGATCGCCTGGCTGGTGCCGCGGATCGACCGTTCGGCGGCGGCGGCCACGGCGATCGCGGCGCGCCTTGATCGTGCGGCGCTGGGCCGGGGGGGGCGCATCTCGCGCGCGCTGGCGGCTGAAGTTCTGGACGGCGCGGCACCGGGAGACGACATTCCGGGCCGCGACGCGCGCGACGGCGACGGCTGAGCCCCTTTCGGCGGCAGCATCTGGACAGATTGTTGCGCGCCGCCCAGAATGGCTGTCACGGCGCCCTTACAATTCCACATCATAAGCGCATCATGACACAGGCAGACTTTCTCAAATCCCCGTTTCCCGAGGCCATCGAACTGCCGCTCGAGGACTTTTCCGGCCCCAAGCGGTTCTTCAACCGCGAATTGTCGTGGCTGGCGTTCAACTGGCGCGTCCTCGAGGAGGCGACGAACCCGCGCGTGCCGCTGCTCGAGCGGCTGCGCTTCCTGTCGATCTCGGCCACGAACCTCGACGAATTCTACACGGTGCGCGTGGCCGGCCTGCGCGAGCTGGTGCGCGAGGGCAACACCAGCCCCTCGGACGACGGGCTGACCCCGGCCGAACAGCTGGTGCTGATCAATGCCGATGCGCGCCGTCTGATGGAGGCGCAGCAGACCACCTGGGACACGCTCAAGCGCGAGATGGAGGCCGCCGGGATCGTGCTGGCCACCCGCGCCACGCTGACCGATGAAGACGAAGCCTTCCTGCGCGAGCATTTCCTGAACAAGGTGTTCCCGGTGCTGTCGCCGCTGGCGATCGACCCGGCGCATCCGTTCCCCTTCATCCCCAACACCGGCTTCTGCCTGGCGCTGAGCCTCGAGCGCAAGTCCGACGGCCGCCGGCTTCAGGCGCTGCTGCCGATCCCGCAGCAGATCGACCGCTTCATCCGGCTGCCGGGCGAGGCGCGGTTCCTGCCCCTTGAGGAACTGCTGCTTTTGCATCTCAACTCGCTGTTCCCCGGCTATCGTGACGCGGGCCATTGCGCCTTCCGCGTGCTGCGCGACAGCGATCTGGAGGTCGAGGACGAGGCCGAGGATCTGGTGCGCGAATTCGAGACCGCGCTCAAGCGCCGCCGCCGCGGCCAGGTGATCCGCATGAAGATCACCGCCGGCGCCCCCGAGAAGCTGCGCGCACTGATCATGGACGAATTGGGCGTGGCCGCCGACGAGGTGGTCGAGGTGCAGGGCCTTCTGGGCATTGCCGACCTCAAGGAGCTGGTGCTGAGCAGCCGCACCGACCTGCTGTGGCCCACCTTCACGCCGCGCGTGCCCGAACGGGTGCAGGACCATGACGGCGACATGTTCGCCGCCATCCGGCACAAGGACATGCTGCTGCACCACCCCTATGAAACCTTCGACATGGTGATCCGCTTCCTGAACCAGGCGGCGAACGATCCCAATGTTCTGGCGATCAAGCAGACGCTCTACCGCACCTCGCGCGACAGCCCGATCGTGGATGCGCTGTGCGAGGCAGCCGAGGCCGGCAAGTCGGTGACCGCGCTGGTCGAGCTGAAGGCGCGCTTCGACGAGGCCGCCAACATCCGCCAGTCGCGGCGGCTGGAACGCTCGGGCGCGCATGTCGTCTATGGCTTCATCAACTACAAGACGCATGCCAAGATCAGCACCGTGGTCCGCCGCGAAGGCGACAATCTGGTGACCTATACCCATTACGGGACGGGCAATTACCACCCGATCACGGCGCGCATCTACACCGACCTGTCGTTCTTCACCTGCGATCCGGCGCTGGGGCGCGATGCCACGCGCATCTTCAACTACCTGTCGGGCTATGTGCAGCCCGAGGGGCTGGAGAACATCGCCTTCGCGCCGATCACGCTGAAGCCGCGCCTGCTGGAGCTGATCGCGCGCGAGGCCGATTTCGCCCGCCAGGGACGCCCGGCGCAGATCTGGGCCAAGATGAACGCGCTGATCGAGCCCGACGTGATCGACGCGCTCTATGCCGCCAGCCAGGCGGGGGTGAAGATCGACCTCGTGGTCCGCGGCATCTGCGGGTTGCGCCCCGGCATCAAGGGCCTGTCCGAGAACATCCGCGTCAAGTCGATCATCGGGCGGTTCCTCGAACATTCGCGCATCGTCTGTTTCGGCAACGGCTTCGGCCTGCCCTCGCGGCAGGCGCGGGTGTTCTTCTCCTCGGCCGACTGGATGGGGCGCAACCTGACGCGGCGCGTCGAGACCCTGGTCGAGGCGATGAACGACACCGTGAAGGCGCAGATCGTCAGCCAGATCATGGCCGCCAACATGGCCGACGAGGCCCAGAGCTGGATCCTGCGCCCCGACGGCAGCTTCCACCGCGATCTGGGCGACACGCCGTCCGAGCTGTTCAACTGCCACCGCTTCTTCATGGAGAACCCCTCGCTGTCGGGGCGCGGATCGGCCGGCGCCAAGGACGTGCCCAAGCTTGCCCACAGCACCGAGGAACGGGTAATCATCCCCGAGGTGACACCACCGGGATGAGCCGATGATTCTGTGCCGCGAGGCCCGCCTTGACCGCTGATCGCACCTCTGCCGATCGCGCCTTGGGTTCCCACGACTGGGACCCGTTCGGAAGACCGCTGTTCGAAGACCCTTCGGCCCGCGCGCTGTCGCGTGTGGGCGTGGTCGATGTGGGGTCGAACTCGGTGCGCATGGTGGTCTTCGACGGCGCCGCCCGCAGCCCGGCCTATTTCTACAACGAAAAGGTCATGGCGGGTCTGGGTCAGGGCCTGGCCGAAACCGGGCGGCTGAACCCCCGGGGGCGCGAACGCGCGCAATCGGCGCTGCGCCGCTTTGCCATGCTGGCGCGCGAGATGGACATCGAGACGCTGACCGTCGTGGCCACCGCCGCCGTGCGCGAGGCCGAGGACGGCCCCGAATTCCGCCGCGAGATCGAGCGCACGACGGGGCTGCGGCTGCATGTCATAAACGGTCTCGAGGAGGCGCGGCTGTCGGCGCAGGGCGTGCTTCTGGGCTGGCCCGAGGCCGAGGGCGTGATCTGCGACATCGGCGGCAATTCCATGGAGCTGGCCGAGGTCCGCAACCGTCAGGTGGGCGCGCGCATCTCGCTGCCGCTGGGCCCGTTCCGGCTTCAGGAAATCAAGGGCGGCAAGGCGGCACTCGTGGCGCATATCCGCACCGAGCTGGCCCGCGCGGCCGAGCTGATCGCCCCCGATCACCAGCGCATCTATCTGGTGGGGGGCTCGTGGCGGGCGATCGCGCGGCTGGACATGGAACGGCGCGGCTATCCGATGAAGGTGCTGCACGAATACCGGATGGGTGCGCAATGCGTCGCCCAGACGGTGGCCTGGCTGGGCCGCTCCGATCTCGACAAGCTGCGCGCGGCGACGGGCATTTCCGGCTCGCGCATGGATCTGGTGCCGCTGGCCGCCCAGGTGTTGCGCGAATTGGTGCATCTCTACCACCCGCGCGAGATCGCCATCTCGGCCTATGGCATCCGCGAGGGGCTGCTCTACGAACAGATGCCCGACCGGCTGCGCCGCCGCGACCCCCTGATCGAGGCCTGCCGGCACGCCGAACGCACGATGGCGCGCCAGCCCGGTTTCGGCAAGAAGCTCTATACCTTCATCGAACCGCTCTACAGGAACGCCGCGGAGGCGCGGGTGCGGCTGGCGCGGGCGGCCTGCATGCTGCATGACACGACCTGGCGCGCCCATCCCGATTATCGCGCCGAAAGCTGCTTTGACCATGTCACCCGCGCCAACATGGGGGGGCTGTCGCATCCCGAACGGGTGTTTCTGGGGGTGGCGCTGCTGCATCGCTATCGCAATTCGCGCGCGGGCAGCCCGCTCGAGCCGATGTTCAAGCTGCTCGATGACAAGACCCTGCGCGAGGCCGAGATCCTGGGCAAGGCGATGCGCTTCGGGGCGATGTTCTCGATCCATGACCCGGCCGAGGCGGGCGCGCTGAAGCTGTTCCCCAAGAAGAAGGTTCTCGAGCTGCATCTGACGCCCAAGGGGGCCGCGCTTTTCGGCGAAGTGGCCGAGGCGCGCTTTGCCGCATTGGCCGCGGCGCTCAAGTGCGAGGCCGTGGTGATCCACGACGGCACCCGCAAGAAGGCCCAGCGCCGCAAGTGATCCCCCACACCTGATCCCCCCACCTGATCCCCCCACCTGATCCCCCCACCTGATCCACTGCGCCGTGGGACGCGTGCCACAGCCGGAAGCGCGCGATGAAAAGACCGCAAATCCCGCACAAGAGAGGCTTGCGCTGCCCCGCCCAAGCGGGTAAACGCCCCCTCACGGTGGTCATCCGAGATGCCGCCGCCCAAGGGCCGCATGGGCCCGCGGGATCAAGGACGCCGGTGTAGCTCAGCTGGTAGAGCACGTCATTCGTAATGATGGGGTCGGGGGTTCGAGTCCCTTCACCGGCACCACTTCCCCTTGGAAGTGACAAATTTCTCTGCAATTTCAGCGACATTGCGTTCCGTCCGGTGCACTTTCATGCACCCCCGGAGCAGACATGGAGCTTGCCTTGAAGCACGTCGAACGGACCAGATCAGAGCGCTGGCCGCATCGCCGCGGCGTGCCCAAAGCGGTCTCAGAAGTCATCACCAAGCGCGAATTCAACAAGAAGCTGGACGACACCGAGAAGGAGGCCCTTGCCGCCTATCCGAGATTTCACGCCGAGATGGAGCGGAAGATTGCCAAGGCCCTGCAACAGATCACCGCGCCCGACCGCCCGGACCGCGCCCGCGCCCCGCCCCTTTCCCTGCCCGCGCCGCGCGCCTGGGCTGGCGCCGCCCACGCCGAGGGAAAGGACGCCCCAGATGGCACTGGAAGACATGGCCCGGGACGCCTTCGAGATGCTGGCCAATGCGCCCGGCGCGCTGAGCGATCCCGAAGGCACGCAGCGCGCCGTCACCGCCGCGCTGGCCCGCGCGCCGCAGGATCTGGACGTGCGGCTGGGGGCCTATCGGTTCTATTTCTACACGCATCGCTTCGCCGAGGCCGTCCCGCAGGCCGAGGCCATCCTGTCGATGGCGGCGCAGCGGCTCAACATCGCGGCGGACTGGCGGCAGGTGCGGCGCGAGCATGCCCCCTTCGCCGAGGCCGAGACCGCGCCGGGGCTCTATCTTCAGGCGCTGATCGCGCTGGCCTATTGCCATATGCGGCTGAGCGATTTCGAAACCGGCCAGCCCTATCTCGACAAGCTGTTCGAACTGGACCCCCGCGACCGCTTTGCCGCCGCGCGGCTGGTGGCCGCCGCCGCGATGCAGGGCGCCGAGGACGCCCCCGAGGAAGACGACGCGGATTAGGACGCGGCGCGGTCGGCCTCGGCGGCGGCCAGCGCCAGCCCGTCGACAACGGCGGTAAAGGCCTCGGCGCTGCGCAGGCGGGCGGCGGGAAAGCGCGCCTGCATCTCGTCGCGCACGATCCCCAGCAGGCTCGAGCCGCCGACCAGGATCACCTCCTCGACCGCCGCGGGCGCCAGATCCGCGCGCGCCAGCGTCTCGGTCGCGGCCTGCCCCAGCGCCGCGCGCGCCTCGGCCAGCGTGTCGGCCAGCGCCGCGGCATCCAGATCGACCCCGAGCCCCGGCGCGATCTCGCCCAGCGCGATCCGTCCCGCGACCGCCCCTTCGCGGTTGGCCGCGATCTTGCCCTTCTCGACGGCAAAGGCCAGACCGTGGCCCAGCTCGTCCTCGATCACCGTGCGAAACCGGCCCAGCGCCACCGGATCGACCGCCATCTTGGCCATCTCGGCGGCCAGCCGGCGCGTCTCGGGGGTGTAGAGAAACGGGATCTTGGCCCAGTTGGACAGATCGACGAAGGGCGCGCGCGGCACCGGCAGAAGGCCTGCGCCCATCTCGCGGCGAAGCTGCCCCCCAAGCCCCAGAAGCGGCATCGCATGGGCCAGCGACAGCGCCTGGTCAAAGTCGGTCCCGCCCAGGCGGATGCCGTGGCTGGCCAGGATCTGGGGGCGCGCGCCTTGCGTGCGAAACACCGTGAAATCCGAGGTGCCGCCGCCGATATCGACGATCAGCCCCAGCCGGGCCGGCCCGCTCAGCCGATGGCTGGCCAGCGCCGCGGCCTCGGGCTCGGGCAGGAAGGTCACGCGCGCGAAGCCCGCCGCCAGATAGCAGGCGCGCAGATCGGCTTCGGCGCGGGCGTCGCGTTCGGGATCATTGCTGTGGAAATGCACCGGCCGGCCCGACAGCGCGGCGGCAAAGCGCAGACCCGTGGCGGTCTCGGCGCGCTGGCGCATCTCGGCCAGGAAGGCGGTGACGATCTCGGCCAGCGTCCGGCGCCGCCCGCCGATCAGACGGCTTTCGTGGAACAGCGGCAGGCCCAGCACGCTCTTGAGCGCGCGCATGTAGCGCCCCTCCTCGCCCGCGATCAGCGCCTCGGTCGCGGCAGCACCGATCCGCATGCCGCCGCCGCCCGCCGCCGGGAAGAAGACCGCCGTGGGCAGGGTTTCGTTGCCGTGCTCGATCGGGATGCGGAAGACGCCCCCCGCATGGGCCAGCGCCGCCGCGGAATTCGAGGTACCGAAGTCGATCGCCAGGGTGGTCATGCGCATCTCCCGCAGGGCTTGAGGGCCGGACCTCGGGGCGCGCGCGCGCAGGCGCAGGCGGCACGCCCGAGGGAGCGCCCTCCCTAGGGAAATGCGCCCCCCGAGGCAAGCGAGTCGGGGGCCAGCGTATCGGGGGCCAACGTATCGGGGGCAGACGTGCCGGGGGCGGCGGCCTCCTGCGCCAGCCAGTCGACGAAAGCCGCGGTCGCGGCATCAGCGGGGGCGCGGGCGGGGCGCAGGGCCACATAGTCCTGCCCCGTGAGTAGAAAGCCGAACGGCGCGATCAGGCGCCCCGCGGCCAGATCGTCGCGCACCAGAACCTCGGGAGCGATGGCAACACCGATCCCGGCGGTGGCGGCCTCGAGCATGAAATAGAAATGCTCAAAGCTCCGCCCGCCCGCGGGGGGCGCCAAATCTGCCCCCCCGCACCCCGCATCCCGGCACCACGCGGCCCAGGCGCCGGGGCGGGTGCGCGTGTGCAGGATCGGCAGGGCAAGAAGATCCGCCGGATCGGCCAGCCCGCCCGGCGGCAGCAGCGCGGGGCTGAGCACCGGCCCCGCCCGATCGGGAAAAAGCCGCGTGACCTCGGCCGCGCCCCAGGGCCCGGCGCCCACCCGGATCGCCACATCCAGCCGCTGGCGCGCGAAATCCACCGGCCCGTCATCGGCGGTCAGCCGGACCTCGATCCCCGGATGGCGCGCCTGAAACCCCACCAGCCGCGGGATCAGCCAGCGCATCGCCAGCGTGCTGAGACAGGACAGGTCGAGCGCGCGGCGTTCGTTCTGCATCACCCGCCGCACGGCCTCCTCGAGGCCGTCGAAGGCGGCCGCCAGCGCCGGTTGCAGCGCCTGCGCGGCGGCGGTGGGCACCAGCCGGTTGCGCGGCCCCTCGAAAAGCGCCAGCCCCAGCATCTTCTCGAGCAGGCGCACCTGCCGGCTGACGGCGCTGTGGGTGACGCCCAGTTCATCGGCCGCCAGCCGCATCTGGCCATGCCGCATCGTCGCCTCGAAGGCGCGCAGGGCATTGAGCGGCAGCCGGCCACGTTTCATGTGCGTTTTCCTGACATGAAATGCCAGAAATCATCGTTTTTCATGGGCGCCAGCATGCGGGAAAAGATCTCATGGCACAAGAAATCACCCTCCCGCATTCGCTCTCTCGTCGCCTTCTGCGGCGGCTTCTCCGGCATCTGGCGCGCTGGCGGCGCACCCGGGCCACCCGGCGCGCGCTGGCGCGGCTGGGCCCGGACCAGCTGCGCGACATCGGGCTGAGCGCGCCCGAAGCCCGGCGCGAGGCCGCGCGGCCCTTCTGGCACTGAGCCCCTTTGCTCAGAAAACCATGGCTCAGAAGACGGCGTGTTCGCCCAGATCGACGGTTTCCTCGCCGCGGGCCAGCTTCCGGTAGAACTCCTCGAGCGTGTCGGACCCGGCCGAGGGCGTGGCCTCGGCGTCATAGCGCCCCGCCTCCGCGTCCCACAGCAGCATGGATTCGGTGGCGTAATAACGCCCGATCCGCGCCAGCTCGGCCTTGTCGCGCAACCGCGGCGAGACCTTGCCCAGAAGGCTCAGCACGGCGATGATCGTGTCGATCATGGCCACCGGCACCTGGCGGAACTTCGGTTCGACCCCCAGCGCGCGGAACATCATCTCGCCCTGTTCGCGCGGCGTGATCGCGGCCCCCGGCCCGCCCACCGGCAGGATGCGGTTCTGGCGCGCGGGGTCGTCCAGACATTCGGCGATGAAGGTGCCCAGATCGGCGTCGCTGATCGGCTTGCAGGCGGTCAGCCGGCCATCGCCGAACACCAGGAAGGGCTTGCCCGCGCGCAGCCGCCGCATCTGCCCCGAGAGCGACTTGAAGAACGCCGTGGGGCGCACGATCGACCAGCCCAGCCCCGAGGCCTGCAATTCGGCCTCGAAGGCCAGCTTGGCCTGCTGGAAGGCCAGCAGCGGTTTTTGCACGCAGATCGCGGACAGGAGCACGAATTGCGTCACCCCGGATGCGCGCGCCGCCGCCAGCACCCTGGAATGGGCGGCGTGGTCGATGGCCCAGGCGTCGCGCGGGGCGCCGCTGCGCGAGGCCAGGCACGACACCACCGCATCGAAGGTCTCGCCCCGGAACCCGTCGGCGCGCAACGAGGCGTCGTCGGTCACGTCGCCGAAGCGCAGCTCGACCCCTTCGGGCAGGCCGCGGCGCGGATCGCCCGCGGCGCCGGGGCGCAGGAAGCACACGACCTGATGCCCGCGCGCCAGAAGCGCCGCCGTGGTGGCGCGGCCGATGGTGCCGGTCGCGCCCAGCATGAAGACGCGCCGGGGGGTGGGCGAAAGTTCGGTCATTCCTGTCTTGTCCTTGCCTGAGGGGGCCGCCGGAGGGGGGCGTTTCGCGCGCAGTCTAGGCGGCGAACGGGGGCGCATGAAGGGGGGATGGCGGGCCGCGCATGCTGTCTTTCGTCTCAGCAGCCCCGGATTCTGCCCGTCCTGGCCCCGCAAGGGCAGGAAGAGACTTGAGCGAAGGGTCAAGAATGGTGCTAGATGGCGTCCATCCGGACGCCTGCGCCGACGGCGACATCCGCCCGCTGCCGCACCGCCGTGGTCCGGCCCCGTTACGGGCAGAGCACGCGCTCCGAAGCCTTGGCACCAGCACCCTGGCCCCCTTCTGCCCGGTGCCAGAACCCGCGAGGAAGGAATGCCCCACCTCCACACGTTCTTCCCGCCCGCGCGCCATGTCGGCCGCCTGATCCACCATCATCTGACACTGACCTGCAAGGTGATCTCGGCGCTTCCCGAGCTGCGCCGCTCGGGCGATCCGCAGCTGATCGCCATGGCCGACGAGCTGGAACGGATCGCCTGCAACTTCCCCGATTGCCGCGACGAGGGGGCGTGCCGCCGCCCCGCCCCGCGCGGGCGTTGTCCGGGCCTGCGATCCGACGGCCCCTGCGAGACGCCGAAGTGAGCCGCCCTGAGTTGAGCCCCCCTGAGATGACCCCCCCGAAGCTGCGCCCCTCGGAGGTGCACGTCGTCCCGGCCGCCGCGCAAGGCGAACCGCTGCCCGTGCCCGCCGCCATTGCGGTGATGGTGCGCGCAGACCGGGTGCTTCTGGTCCAGCGGCGCAATCCGCCCGATGTGGGGATGTGGGGCTTTCCCGGCGGCAAGCGCGAACCGGGCGAAAGCGCGCTGGGCAATGCCCGCCGCGAGCTGGCCGAGGAAACCGGCCTTCGGGCCTGGGCGCTGTGCGCCTTTGACCGGGTGGCGGTCGAGGCGCGCGACGGCGCGGGCGCCATCACCCACCGGTTCACGCTGGATGCCGTGCTCTGCCGTCATGCGGGCGGCGAGTTGCGCGCGGGCGACGATGCCGCGGCCGCCGAATGGGTGCCGGTGGCCGACGTGCTGGCCGGGGCGCGCGCGCTTCACCGCGATGTCGACCGGGTGCTGGCGCGCGCGCTGGCGCTGGGGGCGGGGCGGTTCTGAGACCCCTCCCCCGACCGGCGCCCCCGATCAGCGCGCGCCCATCCGCAGCGCACCGTCCAGGCGGATGGTCTCGCCGTTCAGCATCTCGTTCTCGACGATGAAGCGCACGAGGCGGGCGTATTCCTCGGGCCGGCCCAGCCGCGGCGGGAACGGGACCGACTGGCCAAGGCTTTCCTGCGCGGCTTCGGGCAGGCCCTTCAGCATCGCCGTCTCGAAGATGCCCGGCGCGATGGTGCAGACGCGGATGCCAAGGCTTGCGCCCTCGCGCGCGGCGGGCAGCGTCAGCCCCACGACCCCCCCCTTCGAGGCGGCATAGGCGGTCTGGCCCACCTGCCCCTCGTAGGCGGCGATCGAGGCGGTGTTGACGACCACGCCGCGCTCGCCCGTGGGCAGGGACTCAAGGCCCGCGGCCGCCTCGAAGAACAGCCGCAGCGTGGCGAAGCTGCCGATCAGGTTGACGCCGATCGTGCGCGCGAAATCCTCAAGCGGCATGACCCCCGACCGGCCCAGAATCTTCTGCGCCGGGGCGACGCCCGCGCAATTGACCAGGATGCGCGCCGGCCCATGGGCGGCCGTGGCCCGCGCGAAGGCCTCTGCGACCGACGCCCCGTCCGAGACATCGCAGCCGATCCCGACCCCGCCGATGCGCGCGGCCATCTCCTCGGCGGCGGCGGCGTTGTAATCGAGGATTGCCACCTTGGCGCCCTCGGCCGCCAGAAGCCCGGCCGTGGCCGCGCCCAGCCCCGAGGCGCCCCCGGTGACAATGGCGGCCAGTCCCTGAATATCCATGCGTGTTCCTCCCTCTCTCCGGCGCCGAGGGTGCGAGAGCGCGCGGGGGCTGTCAATGCGGCGCCGGTTCGGAAGACGCGCCGTCACGGGCGGGAGGGGCACGGGCGGGAGGGGCACGGGCGGGAGGGGAACGAAGGTCAGCGCAGCGGCAGGACGGCTTCGTTGCGGCGATTGAAGGGCAGGGTCAGCGGCGGGTCATAGAACTGGAACTCGACCGGGCCCGCGGCATGCAAGCCCTGCGCGCGGGCCAGGGCGGTGATCTCGGCGGCCTTCTCGGCCAGAAGCGCGTCGCCCGGCGCACCGGCAAAGCGCAGCACCAGCACCCGGCGCGCGGGCCGTTCGGCCAGGCGCACATGCGCGTCGCGCGGACGCGGCAGATCGGCCAGCGTCCATTGTGCCGGCAGGGTGAAGCGGATGGTCCAGACCGCCTGCGGGTCCGACAGCCGCCCCGCCATTGCCACCGGCGTGGTCATGGCGATGCGGGTGCCGTCGGGGCGGCGGGGCTCGACCTCGGCGGGGGCGGTCATGGCGATCTCGGCGCCGCGGGTGTTCTGGCCGAAGATATAGCCCGCCAGGATGCGAAAGCCGCGGCTGGCGGCGGTGGCGCGGGGGCCGCGCACCGCCACCTCGGCCACGACCGACGGGCCATAGGCGCGGATCTCGGCCGCGCCCAGGCTGCGTTCGACCCGATAGGGCTGGGTCTCGTAGCCCTTGTAGAGCGGCACGCCCGCGGGCGGGGGCGCCCCCGCCTCGGCGCGCAAGAGCCCCACCGCCAGAACCAGCACCACGATCACCACCAGAAGTCGCCAGACCATCGCATTCCCTCCCTTTCGGCTGCGGACATGTGGGCGCCGACTTTGCGCCCCACCGTCGCAGCCTAGCACGCAAGGCCGTATTGCCTGAACGCACGATCCCGCGTATCAGGACGCCATGATGCGCTTTTTCGACATGGATGACCGCGCGCGCCTGCCCTGGCGCTTTTCGGCCGAGAGCCGGTCCGTCCTTGCACGCCTCTGACGGCGGATCGCGCCCTTGGGCGCGGCGCCTGGCCGGCTGCGTCCGGCCCCCTTCCATCAGCTACATCTGCGGGATCAAGCCATGACTGCCCCCAAGACCCTCTATGACAAGATCTGGGACGCCCATGTCGTCGACACCTCCGAAGACGGGACCAGCCTTCTTTATATCGACCGCCACCTGGTCCATGAGGTGACCAGCCCGCAGGCCTTCGAGGGCCTGCGCATGACCGGCCGCGCCGTGCGCAGCCCCGAGCGCACCATCGCCGTGCCGGACCACAACGTGCCCACGACCGAGGGCCGCGAGAACGGCATCGACAACGAGGAAAGCCGCATCCAGGTCGATGCGCTGGACAAGAACGCGCGCGACTTCGGCATCAACTATTACCCGGTGTCCGACATCCGCCAGGGCATCGTGCATATCGTCGGCCCCGAACAGGGCTGGACCCTGCCCGGCATGACCGTGGTCTGCGGCGACAGCCACACCGCGACGCATGGCGCCTTTGGCGCGCTGGCGCACGGGATCGGCACCTCGGAGGTCGAGCATGTGCTGGCCACCCAGACGCTGATCCAGAAGAAATCCAGGAACATGAAGGTCGAGATCACCGGCAAGCTGCGTCCGGGCGTCACCGCCAAGGACATCACGCTGGCCGTGATCGGCGCCACCGGCACCGCCGGCGGCACCGGCCATGTCATCGAATATTGCGGCGAGGCGATCCGCGATCTGTCGATGGAAGGCCGCATGACGGTCTGCAACATGGCCATCGAGGGCGGCGCCCGGGCCGGCCTGATCGCGCCGGACGAAAAGACCTTTGACTATGTGAAGGGCCGCCCGCACGCGCCCAAGGGCGCCGCCTGGGAGGCCGCGCTGGCCTGGTGGAAGACGCTCTTCACCGACGAGGGCGCGCATTTCGACAAGGTCATCACCCTGCGCGCCGAGGACATCGAGCCCGTCGTGACCTGGGGCACCAGCCCCGAGGACGTGCTGGGGATCTCGAAGACCGTTCCCGCCCCCGAGGATTTCGAGGGCGGCAAGGTCGAGGCCGCCCGCCGCAGCCTGGATTACATGGGCCTGACGCCGGGCATGAAGCTGACCGACATCACCATCGACGCGGTGTTCATCGGCTCGTGCACCAACGGCCGGATCGAGGATCTGCGCGCCGCGGCCGAGATCCTGAAGGGCAAGAAACTGGCGCCGGGCGTGCGCGGCATGGTCGTGCCGGGCTCGGGCCTCGTGCGGGCGCAGGCCGAGGAAGAGGGTCTCGACCAGATCTTCAAGGATGCGGGTCTGGAATGGCGGCTTGCGGGCTGCTCGATGTGCCTGGGCATGAACCCCGACCAGCTGACCCCCGGCGAACGCTGCGCGGCCACCTCGAACCGCAACTTCGAGGGCCGCATGGGCCGGGGCGGGCGTACCCATCTGATGAGCCCGGTGATGGCCGCCGCGGCCGGTGTCGCCGGCCATCTGGTCGATGTGCGCGACGTGATGTGACGCGCGACATGTGACGCGCGGCTGCGGCGCCCCGCCCGCCGCCGCGCCCAAGGCTCGCCCCCCGGCCCCACCCGCGTGGCCGGGGTCACGGCCCCCAGCAGACAGCCCGCCGCCCCAACGAGGCGGCCCCGAAGCGGCAAGGAGTTCCAAATGGACAAGTTCACCACCCTGACCGGCATCGCGGCGCCCATGCCGCTGGTCAACATCGACACCGACATGATCATCCCCAAGCAGTTCCTGAAGACCATCAAGCGGACCGGCCTGGGCGTGAACCTCTTCGACGAGATGCGCTATGATTCCGAGGGCAACGAGATCCCCGATTTCGTGCTGAACCAGCCCGCCTATCGCAAGGCCGAGATCATCGTGGCCGGCGACAACTTCGGCTGCGGTTCCTCGCGCGAGCATGCGCCCTGGGCGCTGCTGGATTTCGGCATCCGCTGCGTGATCTCGACCTCGTTTGCCGACATCTTCTACAACAACTGCTTCAAGAACGGCATCCTGCCCGTGGCCCTGCCCAAGGAGGCGGTCGACGTCCTGATGGACGACGCGCGCAAGGGCGAGAACGCGCGCATGACCGTGGATCTGGCGGCGCAGACGGTGACCACCTCGGACGGGCAGAGCTTCGGCTTCGACATCGACCCGTTCAAGAAGCATTGCCTGCTCAACGGGCTGGACGACATCGGGCTGACGCTCGAGAAGGTGGCCGCGATCGACAGCTTCGAGGCCGCACAGGCGCAATCGCGGCCCTGGGTCTGACGGGCGCTGCGGGGCTGACGGGCGCAGCCGCGCCGGGGGGCTGAAGGGCGCAGCCGCGCCGGGCGGTCGGATGGGCGCAGCCGCGCCGGGGGGGGGCCGATGGGCGCCAGAGTGCGCCAGACCGGCGCCCCGGAGCGGGCCGATTCCGGGCGACAGCGTGGCCGCCCCTTCCGATAGCCGGACAATCGCCTTCGCACACAACATCTTGGGCCGCCCCGGCACGCGCGCCGAGGCGGCCTTTTTCTTGCACCAAAATTGATGCGGTGCTGCACCACTTCCTTCCCGAAATCGCCCGATTGAAAGCATTAACCTTAATCGAGCGTTGCCCGAGGGAGTGAAAATGGGCAGAATTTGGGCAGAAATGCGGCGGGCCGCCACAATCGGCCTGTCCGGGACCACGGGGGCGGCAACGTATCGCCTCCGGGCAGAGCAGAGGATCGAGCCGTGATTTCTCGTATCGCAGGTGCATTCGTGCGCGCGTGGCTGGTTGCGCTGGTGATCGCGCTTCCCGCGCTGATCTTGCCGGGCATGAGCGCCGACAGCACGCAGGTCGTGGCGCTGATCGCGTTGTTCGCGGCGGTGCTGACCTTCTTCGAATATGCCTCGGTCTATCCGGGGCTGATCGAGTTCCGCCACGCCCCCCCCTTCAACCGCATCCGCTATGTCTCGCTGCTGGTGACGGTGCTGCTGCTGTCGGCGCTGGCTGCGGGCCAGACCGAGCCCAGCACGCTGACGCGGCTGGTCGAGGTGACGGGACGCGCGGTGGTGGCCTCGATCGACTTTCCCTATTCCCCGGTGCGGCTGCTGACGCTGATGCTGCCCGCCGACACGCCGGCTGCGCATCTGGAACTGGTGCGCTCGGCGGCGGGGCTGGCCTATATCGTGTCGCTCATCACGCTGGGCTATTTCGTCATCATCCTGCGCCTGCTGGGCTGGCCCACCAATGCCGGGGGGTTCAACGTCTGGGTGAACCTGCCGACCTTCGATCCGACGGCGGGCGGCGATGTCGTCGACCGGCTGCGGCGGGATGCGGCGATCAACGTCGGGCTGGGCTTTCTGTTGCCCTTCGTGATCCCGGCGCTGCTCAAGGCGGGTGCGGATGCGTTCGAGCCTGTTACACTGGCCTCGGAACAGACGATGATCTGGACGGTGACGGCATGGGCCTTCCTGCCTGCCAGCGTCTTCATGCGCGGCATTGCCATGGGCCGCATTGCGACGCTGATCGAGAACAAGCGCCGCGCGCGCGCCCGCGCGGACGAGGGCGGCTTCGTGCACGCCTGAGCGGCCTGCGCCCCGGCTTCGCGCGGGCGTTTCTGGCCGCCTGGGTGGCGTTTCTGCCCTGGGCGGCACCCGCGTCGGACCTCACATCCCCTCCCGCGGATTGCCCGCTGCCGCCCACCGCCCCGGATGCAATCCCCCCCGCCCCGGACGCCGGCACGCTGCGCGTCGCCACCTATGGCGCGGCCCTCAGCCGGCGTGGCCCCGGCCTTCTTCTGCGCGACATCGAGAAACAGAGCCCCGAGACCGAAGCCGCCCTGCGCGTGATCGCGGCGGCGCGGGCCGATGTGCTGTTGCTGACCGGGATCGACTGGGACGACGGCGGCTGGGCGCTGACGGCGCTGGTCGCGCGGCTGGGCGAGATGGGGCGCGACTATCCGTTCCGGTTCGCGCCCCGCCCCAACACCGGCGTGCCCACCGGCCTCGATATCGACGGCAACGGCCGGCTGGACGAGGCCCGCGACGCCCAGGGCTATGGCCGCTTCACCGGGGACGGGGGGATGGCGCTCCTGTCGCGGTGGCCCATCGACGCCGAAGCCAGCCGTGATTTCTCGGCCTTTCTGTGGCGCGACCTGCCCGGCGCGCTGATCGACGGCGCAGCGCTGCCCGAAGGCGCGGCCGAGATCCAGCGGCTGTCGTCGGCCGGGCATTGGGACGTGGCGCTGCGCACGCCGGCGGGGCGGCTGCATCTGTGGGCCTGGGCCGCGACGCCGCCGCTCTTCGATGGCCCCGAGGACCGCAACGGCCGGCGCAACCACGATGAGGCCGCCTTCTGGCTGCGCTATCTGGACGGCGACCTGCCGCAGCGCCCCGCGCCAGAGCCCTTCGTGCTGCTGGGAAATGCCAATCTCGATCCGGGCGACGGCACCGGGCGCCCCGCGGCGCTGGCGGCCCTTCTGGCCGATCCGCGGCTGCGCGACCCCCGCCCCGGCAGCCCCGGCGCCCTTGCCGCGGCCCGGCGCGCCGAGATGCCCCAGAGCAGCGCCCCCGAGAGCGGCACTCCCGCCTGCGCGACCGTGGATTGGGGCGCACCGCGCCGCCCCGGCTTCAACCGCGTGGATCTGGTGCTGCCCTCGGCCGGGCTGCGCGTGGTGCAGGCGGGGGTTCTCTGGCCCGCCGACACCGCCGGGGCAGCCCCCTCAGAATCCCGCTCAGAGGCTGCCGAAATCGCGCCACGGCGCGGCCCGGAGACCACCACCAAGGTTAACAACGAATCGGGTTTCCTTAAGGGCTGGGCAAAAACCGTGGCCCTGGCCGGACGTCATCGTCTTGTCTGGGTCGACATTTCCCTGCACTGAGCCCCATTGTTGACAGCCCGGAACCGCGCCCCGCCGCCCTCCCCGCCGCAAGCCGGGGATTCCGCCCCTCGCGCCCCGCTTGCCCAATTACCGCCACGTTTGCCGGGCGTAATGACGCAAGGTGCCCCGCCATCTGACGGCAGAACGCTCGGGCGGGGAAAGAGGGTGAAGATGATGATGCTACTTGAGAACCTTGCGCGGTTCCTGCGTGACGAGGAAGACGGGGCCGTGACGGTGGATTGGGTCGTGCTGACGGCGGCGGTCGCGGGGCTGGGGATTGCGGTTCTGGATGTCGTGCGCGCCGGGACCGGCACGCTGGCGCTGAAGGTGTCGAGCTATCTGGCCAACACGACGCTGGTGACGGGCTTCTGATCCGGCGCGCCCGCATTTCCCGGCGGGGCAAAGCCCGGCCTTCACAGACGGGGCTCGGCCCCCTCCGGAACCGGAGACAGGCACCATGGTCAGAAGACCCGAGACCGGCGCGCATACGCGTGCCGACATGTGGCGCCATGCCGGGCGTCGCGCCGCGGCATTCCGCGGGGCCGAGGACGGCGCCGTGACGGTGGATTGGGTCGTTCTGACCGCCGCGCTTCTGGGATTGGGGGTCGCCGTGGCCGGCGTGCTCTATCCCGAGCTTGGAACGGTGCGCAACAAGGTGGCCGCGCACATGAGCACGACGTCGATCGACCCGACGTTCTGAGGCGACGCTCGTTTCGGGACGAACAGGGGCCTTGTGGGAAGGCCAAGGACAGCAAACGGCACGGGGCGCACCGCCGCGCCCGGCCGAAGTCAAGGGGTGATGCAATGCGAATGATCTTTGCCGTGGTCCTGCTGGTCGGGGTGGCGCTGGCAGGTTTCGCGGTTCACATGACGCAGGGCT
This sequence comes from Phaeovulum vinaykumarii, assembly GCF_900156695.1. Classification (GTDB taxonomy): domain Bacteria; phylum Pseudomonadota; class Alphaproteobacteria; order Rhodobacterales; family Rhodobacteraceae; genus Bieblia_A; species Bieblia_A vinaykumarii. Next base: position 469,471 of record NZ_FTOM01000002.1, on the reverse strand, counting down.
ACATTGCCCAGGCGCAGGTGGAACGCGACATGCTGCTGGCCGCACAGGCCAATGCGACGCCGCTCGTGGACATGGTGGTGGCGCGCCACCCCCTGGCCTATGGCGAACGCTTCCGCCCCGAGGATCTGGGCGTCATCAAGGTGCAGGCGGGCCATGCCCCCGAAGGCGCCTTCCTGGGGATCGTGCCTCCCGAGGGCGTCGATCCTGCCCAGTTCCCGGCCGTGTTCCAGCCCGGCGAGACGCGCCCGCGCGCCACGCTGCGCTCGCTGTCCAAGAACGAGCCGATCCTGGCCAGCAAGATCACCGAGCCCGGTGTCGATGCCGGGATCATGGCCAACCTGTCGCCCAACATGCGCGCCTTCACCATCTCGGTCGACGTGACCTCGGGGGTGTCGGGCTTCCTGCGCCCCGGCGACCGCGTGGACGTCTACTGGTATGGCCGGTCGGGCGACCGCGAGGTCACCAAGCTGATCGATTCCAACCTGCGCCTGATCGCCATCGACCAGAGCGCCGACGCCGACCGCACCGAGGAAACCATCCTGGCGCGCACCGTCACCGCCGAGGTGACCCCCGAACAGGCCGCGGCCCTGACCCTGGCGCAGGCCACCGGGCGTCTGACGCTGTCGCTGGTGGGCAACCGTGACACCGCCGAGGTGGGCGCCATCGAGGTGGACCGCAACGCGCTTCTGGGCATCGAGACGGTCCAGGCCGTCGAGGAAAAGGGCCCCGAGGTCTGCACCGTGCGCATGCGCAAGGGCGGCGAGGTCGTCATGAGCGAGATCCCCTGCACCAACTGATCTTGCCCCGACTGTTCCCGGCGCGCCGCCCCTTTCCGCCACCGGACCGGGCGCGGCGCGCACCAGGGGACGCACGGCGCACCGCACCCCGTCGCGCCGCCTGTCCCTGCCAAAGGCCGCCCCTTGCGGGCGGCCTTTGTGCATGGGGCCCCTGCCCGCTCCGCCGCCCCCTCTTTCCGGCCCCCCGCAGCGGCGCCTACACACAAAGCACAGTAATTGGTTAATGCAGCCCGCCCGGCGGTTGATTCTTGCAAAAAAGGGCTTTGTCGCGCATTGTTGCCGAAATTTGACCCGAAAAACGGGGCAGGCCGGGCAGCAGACCCGAATGATGCAGGTGATCGGAGAGGCAGGATCACAATGAAAGTTCGAGCATTTCTAGGGGCTTGCCTCTTGGGAGCCAGCGTGTTGACGCTTGCGGCCGCGCCGGTTCTGGCGGAAAGCCTGCGCGTGCTCTCGGGCTCGACCCGCAGCCCGCTCTCGGTGCCGATGAATCGCGCCGTGGTGGTGGAAAGCGATCAACCCTTCGCGGAAATCTCCATTGCCAACCCCGGCATCGCCGATATCACCACGCTTTCGGATCGGTCGATCTATGTGCTGGGCAAGCTCCCCGGACGCACCACAATGACCGTTCTGGGCCCGGACGGGAACCTCTTGTCGCATGTCGAGGTGCAGGTCTCGCCCGATATTGCCGAATTCAAGGAACGCCTGCGCCAGATCCTGCCGGGCGAACAGATCGAGGTCCGCACCGCCAATGACGGCATCGTGCTGTCGGGCACCGTGTCCTCGGCCGCGAAGCTCGACCGCGCGCTGGAACTGGCCCAGCGCTACGCCCCCGAACGGGTGTCGAACCTGCTGACCGTGGGCGGCACCCAGCAGGTCATGCTCAAGGTCCGTTTCGCCGAGATGCAGCGCTCGGTCTCCAAGAACCTGTCGGCCTCGCTCGGGATCGGCTCCAGCGGTTCGGACGGCTATCTGCGCGGGGTGACGAACAACACCGCCGGCATGACCGGCATCTTCGACAAGACCGGCCTCACGCTGGGTTCGGACAGCCTGGGCGGCATCGGCGCGGGCTTCACCATCGGCGAGGTGGGCCTGGGCGTCATCCTCGAGGCGCTGGAATCCAAGGGCATGGTCCGCACCCTGGCCGAACCCAACCTGACCGCCCTGTCCGGGCAGGAGGCCAAGTTCCTGGCCGGCGGCGAATATCCCATTCCGGTTGTCACCAACGACGGCGTTGCCATCGAATACAAGCCCTTCGGCGTGGAAATGGTGTTCGTGCCCCGCGTGGTCGACGGCGATCTGGTCAACCTCGAGATCCGCACCGCGGTCTCGGCCATCGACACCTCGGTCACGATGCAATCGGGCGGCTTCTCGGTCAACGCCTTCAAGCGGCGCGACGCCCAGACCACGGTCGAGATGCGCGACGGCGAGAGCTTTGCCATCGCGGGCCTTCTCCAGGACGATTTCAACGACCTGAACAACCAGATCCCCTGGCTGGGCGATGTCCCGATCCTGGGGGCGCTGTTCCGATCGGCCGCCTTCGAACGCAAGCAATCCGAACTGGTCATCATCGTCACGCCGCATCTGGTCACGCCCACCCGCGGCGAGGCACTGGCGCTGCCCACCGACCGCGTGCGCCTGCCTTCGGAAAGCGACCTGTTCCTGTTCGGACGCACGGCCAAGCCCGCGGGCGCCGCCGGCGAAGTGGCCCGGCAGGATTACAGCGGCTCCTACGGCTATGTGATGGAATGAGCGCATGATCCGCCTGCCCCAGATCCGCCTGTCCCAGCCTTCCCGGCGGGCCCTGCCGCGTCGCGCGCTGGCCCTTCTGGCCGTGCTGGCCCTTGCCGCCGGCTGTTCGACCCGCGAGGTCGGCGCCGAACTCGATACCGGCAGCTTCGGGAATTCCACGATGAACAACGCGCTGGTCCAGTCCGGGCTGCGCGATTTCGCCGTGAACATGAACAACCGCTTCGCCGCCGAAGTGCCCAACACCGTCAATTTCGCCTTCGACAGCGCGGTTCTGGACGGCACCGCCCGCGCCGCGCTGGACCGGCAGGCCAACTGGATCCGCCAGTTCCCCGAGATCCGCTTCCGCGTCTACGGCCACACCGACCTTGTCGGCTCGAACGCCTACAACAAGCAGCTGGGGCTGCGCCGGGCCCGCGCGGTGGTCAATTACCTGGCCGCGCGCGGGATCTCGCGCAGCCGGCTCGAGGCGGTGGTCTCCTTCGGCGAGACGCAGCCGCTGATCTTCACCCAGCAGCCCGAGCTGCGCAACCGCCGCACCGTCACCGAAGTGTCGGGCTTCGTGAGCCGCAAGCCCCAGCTTCTGAACGGGAAATATGCCCAGCTTATCTTCCGCGAATATGTGGAAAGCGGCACCTGGAAACAGCGGTCGGGGCAGGAGCTGGTGATCCAGTCCAGCGACTGATCCAACATTCCGGCGATTTGAAGATGGAACCGGGCGGACCTTGGAAACAAGGCCCGCCCGATTGCGTTCATCGTGGAAGGATGACCGCATAATTACGATTTTTTAGCCCCAATGTCGTCAAGATTGGCCGGGAGATTAACCCTCGGCAGGTATGGCCCGCAGTGCGAGTCGCGCCTGAAAAGGCAGAAGCTTATCCGTATGAGCGAGTTCAGAGATGACAGGCACGAGCAAGAGCCGGGGAACCCTCTCCCAATGCGGGGACACCCGGCCATGACCGCAGCAGTCTTGCAATCCGATCCGCCCGAACCGGCGCCGGTCGTCGCCTGCACCGTGTCGCGCGACGTGGCCGAATTCGAGCTTCTGATCGAGGACATGGAGGCCGAGCTGGGCGAAGCCTGGGGCGATCTCACGCTCGAGGATGCGGTGATCTTCCTCACCCAGCCCGAAGCCGAGAGCCTGAAGTTCATCGCCATCGCCGTCAACGAAGAGGACGAGGGCGATCTCGCGCGGATCTCGGGCATCATCTCGACGGCGCGCGAGCGCGGCATCCGCGTGATCCTGATCGCCGAGGAACTGAGCCCGATCGCGCTGCATCAGCTGCTGCGCCAGGGGGCGGCCGATTTCGTGCCCTATCCCCTGCCCGAAGGCGCGCTGCACGAGGCGATCGAGCGGCTGTCGCATCCCGCAACGCCGATCCCCGAATATCATCCCGACACCCCCGCCCCGAACGCCCCCCGGACGCAGGGCGGCGGCCATGACGGCGTGGTGCTGCCCGTCCATGGGCTGGCCGGGGGCGCCGGGGCCACCACCTTTGCCGTCAACCTGGCCTGGGAGCTGGCCAATATCGACAAGAAGGCCCCGCCCAAGGTCTGCCTTCTGGATCTGGACTTCCAGTATGGATCGGCCTCGACCTATCTGGACCTGCCGCGCCGCGAGGCGGTGTTCGAGCTTCTCAACGACACCGCGCGCATGGATGCCGAAAGCTTCCGTCAGGCCCTGGTCACCTTCAACGACCGGCTGTCGGTGCTGACCGCGCCGGCCGACATGCTGCCGCTCGACCTTGTCGGCCCCGAGGACGTGACCCGCATCATCGCCATGGCGCAGGCGAATTTCGATTTCGTCGTCATCGACATGCCGACCACGGTCATCGCCTGGACGGAAACCGTGCTGAACATGGCGCATGTCTATTTCGCGCTGCTCGAACTGGACATGCGTTCGGCGCAGAACGCGCTGCGGATGATCCGCGCGCTGCGCGCCGAGGGGCTGCCGGCCGAGAAGCTGCGCTATGTGCTGAACCGCGCGCCGGGCTTCACCGACCTGACCTCGAAGGGGCGGGTGCGGCGGCTGGCCGAAAGTCTCGACATCTCGATCGAGGTGCAGCTTCCCGAGGGCGGCAAGACCGTCACCCAGGCCAATGACCACGGCCTGCCGCTGGCCGAGACGGCGGCGAAGGCGCCGCTGCGCAAGGAAATCCAGAAGCTGGCCAAATCCATTCACGACCTGAACCGCGCGGCCGAAACCGCCCGCGCCTGACCGCCACCCGAAAGGAACGCGCCCGATGTTCTCGCGCTACAAGAAGGCCGGCGCCGGCCAGACCCCGCGTTCCGCCGCGACGCCCGCCGGCACGCCCGCGGCCCCCCGGCCCGCACCGGCACCGGCCGCCGCCGCGCCCGCGCCCAAGCCCGCCACGGCAGCCCCTGCCGCGCCCCAGCAGGGCACACAGCCGGCCGCCGCCGAACCCGTGTTGATGCGCCGCGTGGCGCCGCAAAACGCCGCCGCGCGCGTCGCACCCACGGACAAGGAGCGCAAGCGCAAGGAAAAGATGGGCGAGATCAAGGTCGAGCTGCATCGCCGGCTGCTCGAGAACCTGAACCTTGCCGCGCTGGAACGGGCCTCGGAAAGCGAATTGCGCGCCGAGATCGCCGCGATCACCGCCGAAGCGCTGGGCGAGATGTCGGTGGTGCTCAATTCCTCGGAACGCTCGATCCTCAATCAGGATCTCTACGACGAGGTGATGGGCCTTGGCCCGCTGGAGCCGCTTCTCAAGGACGAGACCGTCAACGACATTCTGGTCAACGGCCCCCAGCAGGTCTTCGTGGAACGCTCGGGCAAGCTCGAACTGACCGACACCACCTTCAAGGATGAAAAGCACCTGCTGCGGATCATCGACAAGATCGTGTCGGCCGTGGGCCGGCGGGTGGACGAATCGAACCCCTATGTCGACGCGCGCCTGGCCGACGGGTCGCGCTTCAACGCCATGGTGCCGCCGATCGCCGTGGACGGCAGCCTGGTCTCGATCCGGAAATTCAAGAAGGACAAGCTGGGCATTGACGATCTGGTCAAGTTCGGCGCCTTCACCGAGGAAATGGCCGCCTATCTTCAGGCGGCGGTGGCCACGCGTCTCAACATCATCGTCTCGGGCGGGACGGGCTCGGGCAAGACCACCACGCTCAACGCGCTGTCCTCGTTCATCGACAATTCCGAACGCATCCTGACCATCGAGGACACCGCCGAACTCCAGCTGCAACAGACCCATGTCGGCCGCATGGAAAGCCGCCCCCCCAACGTCGAGGGCAAGGGCGCGGTGACCCAGCGCGACTGTCTGCGCAACGCCCTGCGGATGCGCCCCGACCGCATCATCGTCGGCGAGACCCGCGGCGAGGAGGTCATCGACATGCTTCAGGCCATGAACACCGGCCACGACGGCTCGATGACCACGATCCACGCCAACTCGGCGCGCGACGGTGTCTCGCGGCTGGAAAACATGATCGCCATGTCGGGCATCGAGATGCCGATCAAGGCCGTGCGCAGCCAGATCGCCAGCGCCGTCAACCTGATCGTGCAGGCCTCGCGCCTTCAGGACGGCGCGCGCCGGATGGTGTCGATCACCGAGATCACCGGCATGGAGGGCGAGGTCATCTCGATGCAGGAGATCTTTCGCTACGAACGCATGGGGTTGGCGCCAGACGGCAAGATCATCGGCCGCTTCACCGCGACCGGCGTGCGGTCGCATTACGCCGACCGCTTCCGCCAGTGGGGCTATGACCTGCCGGCCAAGATCTATGAACCCGTGGGGGGCTAGGCCATGATCATCTCGCCCACCCCGATCATCTATGGCCTGATCTTCGTCGCCGTGCTGCTGCTGGTCGAGGGGATCTATCTGCTGGCCTTCGGCAAGTCGATCTCGCTCAACAAGCGGGTGAACCGCCGGCTCGAGCTGATGGAAAAGGGCGGCCGGCGCGAGCAGGTTCTGGAGCAGCTCCGCAAGGAGATGAACCAGCACCGCGAGGCCCGCGGCATCCCGCTTTATTCGCTGCTGGCCGAGCGCGCGCAAAAGGCCAACATCGCCTTTTCCCCCACCGCGCTGATGGGGGTGATGGTGCTGGTCATCGCCATGGCCTATCTGGGGCTGACGATGGCCACCTCGGCCACGGCGCCGGTGCGCGCGGCGCTGGCGGTGCTGATGGGGGTGGGCGGCGTCTTCTTCTGGGTCAGCTCCAAGGCCAAGAAGCGCCTTGCCCTGATCGAGGAACAGCTTCCCGACGCGATCGAGTTGATGGTGCGCTCGCTGCGGGTGGGGCATCCGTTTTCCTCGGCGATCCAGATCGTGGCCAAGGAGGTGCCCGACCCGCTGGGCACCGAATTCGGCCTGATCTCGGACGAGGCCGCCTATGGCCGCGACGTGTCCGAATGCCTGCGCGATCTGGCCGAACGCATGGACATGCAGGATCTGCGCTTCCTGGCGGTGGCCGTGTCGATCCAGAGCCAGTCGGGCGGCAACCTGGCCGAGATCCTCGAGGGGCTGGCCAAGGTGATCCGCGCGCGCTTCCGCCTGTTCCGGCGGGTCAAGGCCATCACCGCCGAAGCCAAATGGTCAGGCAAGTTCCTGTCGGGCTTTCCGCTGGGGGTGCTGGCCATCATCCAGCTGACCAAGCCCGAATATTACGACACGGTGAAGGACAGCTCGGGCTTCATCCCCGCCGCCATCGTCGTCTTTGCGCTGCTGGGGGCGAACATGCTGTTCATGCGCGCCATGACGAACATCAAGGTCTGAAGGGGGCAAGGGACGCGCGATGATGGAACTTCTGGCACCGCTGAACGCCTATCTGGTGGCCCAGTTCGGCCCCACCGGCCCGATGATGGCGCTCGTTGTGCTGGGCGGGCTGATGATCGCGGCGGTTCTGCCCGCGCTGGTGCGGCGCAAGCCCGATCCCTTGGACCGGCTGCATGCCTCGGCCGGTCTCGGCCCCCAGCGCGATATCGCCAAGAGCCCCGAGCGCGCGCAGCTGCGCCTTGATGCGGGCAACGACAAGCTGGAGAAATTCGCAGGCTTCCTCGAGCCGCAGACCGCCGAGGAAATGTCCGAGGCGATGATGCGCATGACCCGCGCCGGCTATCGCGGCAAGAACGCGGTGCGGACCTTTCACGCCGCGCAATTCGCGCTGGGCATCGCCTTTCTGGCGCTGGGCGTGGCCTATTCCTTCCTGACCTCGACGGGCGAGGTGTCGACAACCACGCTGCTGATGTCGGTGCTGCTGCCCGGCGGCTTTGGCTATTACCTGCCGAAATACTGGGTGGAACGGCGTATCCAGGTCCGGCGCGAGGAAATCCAGAACGGCTTTCCCGATGCGCTCGACCTGCTGCTGGTCTGCGTCGAGGCCGGCCAGTCGCTCGATCAGGGGATCATCCGCGTGTCCAAGGAACTGGCGCAGGGCTATCCCGCGCTGGCCGAGGAATTCGCCATGATCGCCCACGAGATCAAGGCCGGCAAGGACAAGATCCAGGTGCTGCGCGGCTTCGGCGACCGCGTCGCGGTGCCCGATGTCAACTCGTTCGTCACGGTGATGATCCAGTCGCAGACCTTCGGCACCTCGATCGCGGACGCGCTGCGCGTCTATGCCTCGGACATGCGCGACAAGCGCGTGATGCGCGCCGAGGAGGCCGCCAACAAGATCCCCACCAAGATGACGCTGGGGACGATGATGTTCACCGTGCCGCCGCTGCTGATCATCCTTGTGGGCCCCTCGGTTCACGATATGCTGGACACGTTCGACAAGCTCAATTCCTCGATGTGACCATGGCCTCGGGCCCCCCGCCCCTTTCACAGACACCGCACTTGCAGGCGCGCGCCCGTGCCGCGCTTGGCGCCCTGGTCCTGGCCGGGGCGCTGGGCGGTTGTGCGGGCGCGGTCGGGCCGGGGGGCGATTCGCCCTTTGCCCCCGGCGCCAGCGGTGGCGACGCCGTGGACGGGCTGACCGTGGGCCACCGGCTGATGGCGGCGGGCGAATACGAGCTGGCGCTCAAGGCCTATTACCGCGCCGCCGCCGAGGAGGGCGCCACGGTCGACGTGCTTTCGGCGATCGGCTCGGCCAACCTCAAGCTGGGCCGGCTGGGCACCGCCGAACGCGTGCTGCGCCGCGCCACCGAGGCCGACGACCGCTTCGTGCCCGCCTGGAACAACCTGGGCGTGGTGCTGATGGAAAAGGGCGAGGTGGCCGAAGCCCGGCGCATCTTCCAGCTGGCCTATGCGCTTGATAGTGGCCAATCGGACGCCATCCGCGAAAATCTGCGCCGCGCCATCGCAAAACTGGACAAACCCCGCTATGATCCCACGCAGGAAGAGGACTACGCCCTCGTGCGCCGGGGTGCGGGCAGCTATCTGTTGCTGACCCGCGACTGACCGGCCGGCCAAGGTTCCGCCACCGGGGAAACGCCCCGTTCGAGCAGGTCAACGACAAGGGACGCAGCCGATGCGCCACAGGCTTTGCTACTTTCTCGCGCTGGCGGGCACGCTGGCGCTTTCGGGCTGCATGGGCTCGGATGCGCAGGTCAGCCGGTCGCTCGAAAGCGTGAACGTGATCGACGCCACCAACCTGTCGGAGGTGATGCTGACCGTCGCCGACCCCGACGAGGCCGTGGCCTATTTCAGCCGGGCCAGCACCGAGAAACCCGACCGCATCGACCTCAAGCGCGGGCTGGGGCGGTCGCTGGTGCGGGCGGGCAAGCCCACGCAGGCCGTCGCCGTCTGGCGCGAGGTGCTGAACATGCCCGACACCACGCCCGACGACCGCGTCGATCTGGCCGAGGCGCTGATCCGCACCAACGACTGGAAGGAAGCCAAGGCGGTTCTGGACACGATCCCGCCCACGCACGAGACCTATCAGCGCTACCGTCTCGAAGCGATGGTCGCCGACAGCGAAAAGGACTGGAAGCGCGCCGACAGCTTCTATGACATTGCCGCCGGGCTGACCACGAAACCGGCCGGCGTGCTGAACAACTGGGGCTATTCCAAGCTGAGCCGGGGCGATTACAAGGGCGCCGAGAAGCTGTTTGCCGAAGCGCTGGTGCAGGAGCCGGGCCTCTTCACCGCCAAGAACAACCTGGTGCTGGCGCGCGCGGCCCAGGGCCATTATGCGCTGCCGGTGGTCGAAACCACCCAGGCCGAGCGCGCGCAGCTGCTCTATACGGCCGGGCTGACCGCGATCAAGCGCGGCGATATCACCATCGGCAAGGGGCTGCTCGAGGACGCGCTCGAGACCCATCCGCAGCATTTCGAGGAAGCCGCCCGCGCGCTCGAGGCGCTCGAGGCCAGGGGCTGAGCCCGCGCGCCTGCGCGACCCGGCACCGAAAGGGGGGCGATCATGACGGGTGATCCGATGCACACGGGCCTTCTGGGGCTGGACCCGGCGCAGGCCGCGGGCGTTCTGGCCATCGTGGCGGCGCCGATCTGCCTGTGGGTGGCACTGTCGGACCTGCGCCACATGAAGATCCCCAATCAGGCGGTGCTGGCGCTGATCGCGGTCTATGCCGTGGTCGGGCCCTTCGTTCTGCCGCTCGATGTCTGGGCCTGGCGCTGGCTGCACCTGGCGGTGGTGCTGGCGGTGGGCTTCGTTCTGAACATGATCGCGCATTTCGGCGCGGGCGACGCCAAGTTCGCCGCGGCGATGGCGCCGTTCTTTGCGCTGTCGCATGCGGGGCTGGCGCTGGTGCTACTGGCGCTTTGCCTGCTGACCAGCTTTCTCACGCATCGGCTGGTGCGCGCGGTGCCCCCCTTGCGCGGCCTTGCGCCTGACTGGGAAAGCTGGCGGCGCAAGGATTTCCCGCTGGGCATCGCGCTGGTGGCCACGCTGATGAGCTATCTTCTCCTGCTGGCCACCTTGGGCTGAGCGCCCCTTTCCCACCCCCCTGCGTTTCGCCCTATTGCGCCCCCGGCGGCGGCGCCAGATCGCGCGACGGGAATTCGGGCGCGACAAGCCCCGGCAATGCGGGCACGGGGGCGGCCGGGGTCGCAGGCAGATCCGGCACCGGCCCGGAAGTCCCCGTCTCGGGCATTCCCGCGTCAGACATTCCCGCGTCAGGCGCGTCCACACCGGACGGGGCCATGCCACCGGACGAACCCGGGGCGGCCCCAGGCAATGCGGCGGCGGGGGGGCCCGGATCGGGCGGGGCAACCGCAACGCCCGCCCCGCCCGCAGCCATGCCGGAACCGGCGCGACCGGGTTTCTCGGGGCGCAGCAGGATCATCGTCTGGGTCCGCGCCACCTCGACCAGGCGCCAGCCCTCGGCCGCGGCGGCCTTGAGGAACTCGGACCGCGCCAGCTCGGTCATGGGGCAAAGCGGCACCGCCACGTAATCGGCCTGCGCCAACCCCGGCGTGCCGCCATAATACCAGATCGCCGCGCGCGGCACCGGGGCCACGTCGCCGAACATCCACAGCCCCGTCAGCAGATCCGCCAGCAGAACCCGCGCACCGGGCCGGGTCAGCGCCACGATCTCGCGGTCCATCGTCTCGTAGACGGCGCTGTAGCCCGTCAGCAGCGTGCAGGTGGGCAGCGTCTCGCCGTTCAGGACGGGCGGTTCGGGCCGCTCGGCGCGGGGGGCATAGCTGGCGAAGGGCGTGCCGGGCGTATCCAGCGGCACCTGCGCGTCGACCTGATAGAGCCGCCATTCCTGAATGCGCAGATCGTCATGCCGGGGCCGGCCCGGCAGCATCGGCGTCAGCGTCTTGAGATCCGCCGAGAGATGCCGCATCGGGCTCCAGGCCATGTTGAGCGCCGAAGGCGCGCTCAGCGTCAGGGCCATCACCGCCAGCACCCCGAGACTGCCGCGCAGCCCCATGCCGACCGTGTTGCGCCCGCCGCCTTCGGGCGCCGACATCCCCGCGATGGCCGCCATCAGCACCAGCCATTGGGGGTCGTTGCCGAAGTTCTGCCAGGTGATGTAGTAGAGCCCCGGCGTCAGCACCAGCACCGCCAGCCCTTCGACCATGCGGCCGTTGCTGCGCAGCAAGATCACCGTCGCCAGCGCCAGAAGCGAGGCCATCAGCCCCGCCGGCCCCGCCACCACGGTCACGAAATCGGGGCCGGGATCGGTGCGGATGGCCGAATGCGTCACCTCGAGAAGATCGCCGATATAGGCCGGCCAGAAGCCCACGCCCGCCAGAAGCGTCAGGATCGCCACCGGCACCAGCCCGGTGACCAGCGCGGCCAGGATCATCCGCCCCTCGCCGCGGGCCAGAAGCGCCACGATCACCGCCGGCGCCAGCCCGACGAAGAAGGTCACCTTCAGAAGCGCAAGCACCGACATGCCCAGCCCGATCAGCACGCCATCGACCCAAGGGCGCGCCCCCCCCAGCGGCGGCAGGATCGCCAGCGGCACCACGACATAGGCAACGGCCCAGGCCCAGCGGTTGTAATGCATCGACACCGACACCGCGGGCTCGGACAGCCCATGCACCAGCGCCAGGCACAAGATCATGGTGTAGCCGGTCACCACCCAGGGCCAGATCCCCTCGAGCCGCGATTCCGCCGTGCGCAGCATCGCCGCCAGCAACAGCAGCGCCAGCAGGATCTGCGCCACGATCACCGCGTGCCCGATCCCCAGCCCCAGCGCCACCAGTCCGGCGATGGGCGCCACCGCCAGCACCCCGATGGGGGTCATGAAATCCAGATGCGGCCATTGGCCGAATTCGGCCATCCGCAGCACCATGTCGGCGAGATGCAGCGTGTCGCCCTCGTGCTTGGCCAGGTTCAGCCCGCCCGCGGCAAGGCCCATCCCGCCCAGAAGCACGATGATCCCGAGCCCCAGCGCCAGCACCGCCACGGGGCTTGCCCGCTCGTGTCCGCCCATCTGCCTCTCTCCTCGGTTGCTCCCTTTTTCTGCCACATTAACCGGCCAGAAAGGGGTTGTGAATTGTCGCGCCGCTCAACCGGGCGGAAGCGCAACCGGACAGAAGACAGAAGGCAGCTGACAGGCAAGAGAGAGCACCCCATGAACATGATCGCAGGAAATGTCCTGGCCCCCGCGCCCCCCAAAGACATTGCCGAAACCGGAATCGCGCCGGTGATGCTGCGCGACCTGCTGCTCAAGACCATGTTCCGCACCAATCTCGGCACGGCCTCGGGGCTGGCGCGGGCGCTGGCGCTGCCGCTGACCATCACGCAGGAACTGATCGACATCGCCCGCGGGCAGAAGCTGCTCGAGGCGACGGGGACGCTGCACGCCAATTCCGGCGGCGAGATGGGCTATCAGCTGTCCGATGCCGGCAAGGCGCGCGCGCTTGATGCGCTGGCGCAGTCGGAATATTACGGCGCCTGCCCGGTCCCGCTCGAGGCCTATCGCGCGCAGATGCAGCGCCAGTCGATCCGCAACATCCAGATGACCCGCGCGCAACTGACCGCGGCCATGGGCCATCTGATCCTGCCCGACAGCCTGATCGACCAGCTCGGCCCGGCGGTGGGCTCGGGGCGGTCTATCCTGATGTATGGCCCGCCCGGCAACGGGAAATCGTCGATCTCGAACGGCATCCGCGATGCGCTGGGCGACCGGATCTATGTGCCCCGCGCGGTCGAATATGCCGGTCAGGTCATCACCGTCTATGATCCGATCGTGCATGACGCGGCCGAGGAATTGATCGAGGACCCCAATTCCCTGCGCCGCAGCGGCACCCGCTTTGACAACCGCTATGTCCATTGCGAGCGGCCGACCGTCATCACCGGCGGCGAGCTTTCTCTCGAGATGCTGGACCTGACCTACAACCCGGTCGCGCGCACCTATACCGCGCCCTTGCAGATGAAATCCTCGGGCGGGGTCTTCATCGTGGACGACCTTGGCCGCCAGGCCGAGCCGCCGCAGAAGCTGGTCAACCGCTGGATCGTCCCGCTCGAGGAAAGCCGCGATATCCTGGCGCTCCAGTCGGGCGAGAAGTTCGAGGTGCCCTTCGACACGCTGGTGATCTTTTCCACCAACTTCCACCCCAACGAGATCTTCGACAAGGCCGCGCTGCGCCGGATCTTCTTCAAGATCAAGATCGACGGCCCCGGCCAGCAGGATTTCCTGAAGATCTTTGCCATGGTCGCGCGCAAGAAGGGCATGCCGCTCGACGAAGCCGCGCTGCGCCATCTGATGAAGGTGAAATATCCCACCATCGGCAACGTCTATGCCAATTACCAGCCGGTGTTCCTGATCGACCAGATGCTGGCGATCTGCGCCTTCGAGGGGATCGCCCCGCAGATGAGCCCCGAACTGATCGACCGCGCCTGGGAAAACATGTTCGTCAGCGACGCGGATATCGCGCATTAGGCGCGCCGGGTCACCCCCCACCCACGCGGCAGAAGCCGCAGGGCCAGAAGGCCCGTCATCACCCCCGCCCAGGCCCAGCCTTCGGGGGTGATGACCTTCATCTGCCACAGGTAATGGCCCACCGCCAGCGCCGCGGCCGGATAGGTCAGCCGATGCAGCACCCGCCAGCGCGCCCCCAGCGCGCGCACCGACACCCCGTTCGAGGTGGCCGCCAACACCGCGATCATCAGCGCCGAGGCCATGCCCGCCACCAGATAGGGGCGCTTGAGCAGATCGCCCGCCATCTGCGCCCAGAGCCAGCGCATGTCGAGCCAGCCCCATGCCAGGATATGCAGCCCCACATAGAAGGCCGCCGACAGCCCCAGCGCCCGGCGATAGCGCAGAAGGTTCACCCCCGTCAGCCGCCGCAGCGGCGTGACCGCCAGCCCCAGGGCCAGGAACCACAGCGCGATCTTGCCCAGGCGGTGCTCGATCTCCTTGACCGGATCGACCCCGATCCCGCCCGAGAGCACCAGCCACACGATCCAGCCCAGCGGCACCAGCGCCGCCAGATAGACCACGGCCACCGGCAGCCGGCGCATCAATAGAAGGTCCGCAGGTCCATGCCCGCGTAAAGAGACGCCACCTCCTCGGCATAGCCGTTGAACATCTCGGTCGGCACCCGCGGCGCAAAGAGCCCGGCACCGATCACGCGTTCGGTCGCCTGCGACCAGCGCGGGTGATCCACGCGCGGGTTCACATTGGCATAAAAGCCGTATTCCGTGGGCTGGAGCGCAGGCCAGGTGGTGACCGGTTGCGTGTCGGTCAGGGTGATCCGCACGATCGACTTGATCGACTTGAACCCGTATTTCCACGGCACCACCAGCCGCAGCGGCGCGCCGTTCTGGTTGGGCAGCGCCGCGCCGTAAAGCCCCGTGGCCAGAAGCGTCAGCGGATGCATCGCCTCGTCGAGGCGCAGCCCCTCGCGGTAGGGCCAGTCGATGCTGCGCCGGCGCTGGCCGGGCATTTCCTCGGGACGCAGGAGGGTCTCGAAGGCCACGTATTTCGCGCCCGGCCGCGGCCCCGCCCGCCGCAGCAGTTCGGCCAGCGGAAAGCCGATCCAGGGGATCACCATCGACCAGGCCTCGACACAGCGCAGCCGGGTTATGTGCTCGTCCAAGGGCATCCCCTTCAGCACATCGTCAAGCGGCCAGCTGCCGGGGCGTTCGACCAGCCCGTCGATGCGCACCGACCAGGGATCGGTCGTCAGCCGGCCGGCGTAACGGGCCGGATCGCCCTTGTCGAAGCCGAATTCGTAGAAGTTGTTGTAGGTGGTGATGTCCTTGCGGGAATTGGGCACCAGATCGCGCGGCGCGGCCCGGGCGGCGGGCGCCAGCATCATCGCCGCGCCCCCGGCCATCAGCGCCCGGCGATCAAGCCACACCGAATGCGGCGTGACCTCGGACCATTTCTCCCAGGGCTTGCGCCCGGATGTCGGACTGCGTCGCGGCATCGGTTCCCTCCCGTTCTGGAACGAATATAGGACGAACCGGCGATCCGCGCATCACCGCCGCGTCACGATCGGTTGAAGCGGCGACCGCGCCCCCCTTGCGCCGGCCGGCGTGCCACCGCAGAAGATGCGCGCAAGGAGCGCCCCATGACCCCGATCCGACTCGTCCGGCACGACCCCGCGCTGCGGCTCGCGGCGCTGCTCATCACGCTTTACGGCGCGCTTCTGGGCACGCTGGCGCCCTATGTCTCGACCCTGGCGGTCGAGGTCTTCGGCCTCGACGACGCCGATTTCGGCGCCGTTCTGGCGGTGGCCTCGGGGGTGTCGGCGGTGGGCGCGATCGGTCTGGGGATCCGCGCCGATCAAAGCGCGCGGCGCCGACCCGTGGCGCTGTTCACGCTGGGGCTGATGGTCTGCGGGCTGGCGCTGGTGTCGGCCCTGCGCAGCCCGCTGTCCTTCGTGCTGGCGCATGCGGTGCTGCTGCCGGCCTCGACCTCGCTTTTCGGACAGGTCTTCGCGCTGGCCCGGCTGGCGGCCGCCTGCCACCCGCCCCAGGCGCGCGATGGCATCATGGCGGTGGTGCGGGCGGGCTTCGCGCTGGGGTTCGTGGCGGTCGTGCCGGTCTGGTCGGTGGCCTTCGGCAGCGGCGCGGGCCTGGGCGTGGTGCAGCCCGCGGCGCTGGCGGTCGGGCTGTGCATGGTGGCGCTGGTCGAGCGCCACTGGCCGCGCGATGGCGCCACGCCCTGGGTCGACCGGCCCTCGGGGCTGCGGCTGGGCGCGGCGCTGGCCGAGATGCTGCATCCGCGGATCGCGGCGCGGGTGCTGGCGCTGGGCGCGGTCAACGGGGCGGTGATGCTCTATATCGCGCTGGTCGGGCTGTCGCTGACCCAGATCGCGGGACGTTCGGCGGCGGATGTGGCGCTTTACGTGGGCATTGTCGCGGGGCTTGAGGTGCCCTTGATGCTGGCGCTGCCGCGGATCATGGGCCGGGCCTCGCGCGGGGGGCTGATCTGGCTCGGCGCCTGTGTCTATGGCGCGCATCTGGCGGCGATCCCGTGGCTGGCGCCGACCGGCTGGCTGTGGGCTCTGACGCTGCCCGGCGCGGCCGGGGGCGCGCTGATCCTGACGCTGCCCATTGCCTATCTGCAAGACCTGCTGGGCGACCGCCCCGGCGCCGGGGGCGCGCTGATGGCGCTTCAGAAGCTGGCGGGCGATGCCAGTGCGGCGCTGTCCTTCTCGGTCGGGACATGGGCGGCGGGCTATGGGCTGGCCGCGGGCCTCGGGGCGGGACTGGCGGTGGCCGGGGCCTCGGCGCTGTGGCTGATGGACCGGCGCGCCGGACGCGCGGGGCTGGCGCCGGCCTGAGCGCGACCGCTCAGATTTCGGCGCCCTTGCCGGGCCGGTCGCCGACCAGCCGGCCATCCTCCAGCGTCAGGATGCGGTCCGCCAGATCCAGGATGCGCGGGTCATGCGTCACCATCACGCTGGTCGTGCCGCGCGCCCGGCCCAGCCGCCGCAACAGCCGCACCATGTTCAGACCGCTGTCAAGATCCAGCGCCGCGGTCGGCTCGTCGGCCAGAACCACCTCGGGGTTGGCCACCAGCGCCCGCGCGATCGCCACGCGCTGCTTCTGCCCGCCCGACAGGTTGGCCGGCAGATACGCCACCCGCTCGGCCAGCCCCAGCAGCCCCAGCATATGTTCGGCGGCGCGGTCCTGCGCGCGGGGATCGCCGCGGCCCTGCACCCCCAGCGCCATGCGCACGTTCTGCCGCGCGCTCAGCGCCTCGTGCAGGTTGTGACCCTGGAAGATGAAGCCCAGCCTGCGCCGCATCCTGACCTGCGCCGGCGGCGCCAGGCCGTGCAACTCGGTCCCCAGCAGCCGCACCGAACCCGCCTGCACGTCGCGCAGACAGCCGATCAGCGTCAGAAGCGTGGTCTTGCCCGACCCCGACGGCCCCATCAGCACGGTCAGGCTGCCCCGCGCCACCCGCAGGTCGATGTCGAACAGCGCCTGCTTGCGCGCCTCGCCCGCGCCGAACCAATGCGACAGCCCCGAGATGACGATCGGATCCCCCATGCCCCGCCGCCCCCGCTCAATACAGATCCGCCGGGTCCGCCGCGGCCAGCCGCCGGGTGGCCAGCGCCCCCGAGATCGTGCAGGCCAGGACGGTGCCCAGAAAGACCAGGACGGGCCGTTCGGGGGTCATCACTACCGGCAGGCCCGAGGCGCGTTCGAGGATCTGGTAAAGCAGCGTGGCCAGCGCCATGCCGGGGACAAAGCCCGCCACGGCCAGCACCAGCGCTTCCTCGAAGATCACGCTCAGGAAGAAGCGCGGCGGATAGCCCATCGCCTTGAAGGTGGCGTATTCGCGCAGATGATCGGCGACATCGGTCGACAGCACCTGATAGACGATGACCAGCCCCACCAGAAGCCCGATGAAGACGCCGAAACCGAAGACCACACCCACCGGGCGCTGGGTGATCTGGTAATGGCGGTCGGCCGCCATGGCCTCGGCCATCGGGCGCAGCTGAAGCCCCCGCCCCAGCACCGCCGCCACCTGCGCCGCGACCGCCGCCGGATCGACACCCGGCGCGATGTCGATCAGCAGATGCGAGGGCGCGCCCGCGATCCGGCGCGGGAACAGCCGCAGGAAGGTCTGGTCCGAGGCGATCAGCGCCCCGTCCGCGGTGATGCCGCCGCCCACCTCGAAGCTGCCCACGGCCGAAAGGCGCAACCCCTGAAGCTCGAATTCGAGGGGGGCACGGGCGTCGAAGTTGGGCAGGCTGCCGGGGCGGACCGAGCGGATGCGGCGATCCAGAAGCACCGTATCGGCCCGCGTCAGAAGCGGCAGGCCCGCCGCCGCGGCGGGGCCGGCAAAGCCCGCCGCCTCGGGAAGGAGGCCATAGACATGCAGGACCGCGGTGGTGCCGTCGGGGCGCGTCCAATCCGCCCGGCCCACATAGAGCGGCGCCGCCCCCGCCACCCCCGGCACCGCCAGCGCGCGATACATCAGCGCCCGCGCCACGGGCGAGCCATCCGAAAGCGTCGAGGCATCCGAGGCCGACACCAGGATATCGGCCCGCACCGGCGCATAGGAGCGATCGACCGTCCCCCCGATCGCGCCCAGGATGCCCAGCTGCATCATCACCAGCACATTGGCGAAGGCCACCCCCACCACCGCCGCCGCCATGCGCATGCGGTTATGACCCAGTTGCAGCCAGCCAATGGGCAGACGCCCGAAGAGCGCCGCCAGAAGCCGCGTCATGCCCCCTCTCCCGCCACGAGGATGCGCGCCACGACCTCGAGGCCGGTGAACCCCGCCGCGCGGGTCGAGGCCTCGGGCGTCAGCGCCACCACCACCTTGACCACGCGCGCATCGGTATGGGCGGCGGGCTCCTCGGCGACAAGGCTCTGGCGCCCCACCTGCAAGCCGATGCGGATCACCTGCCCGTCAAGCGGCGCGGGGCCAAGCGCCGGCGCCGACAGCCGCACCGCCTGCCCCGGCGCCAGCCGCGCCACATCGGTCTGATAGACCTCGATCTCGGCCTGCATCGCGCGGGTATCGCCAAAGGTGGCCACGCCCGCGGTGCCGGGTTTCTCGCCCGGCCGCGCCAGAAGCTGCAACACCTGCCCCGGCCCCGGCGCCACGACGCGGGCGCGCGCCAGATCGGCGCGGGCCACGGCCAGATTGCTTTCGGCCAGCAGGATATCGGCCTGTTCCCCGGTCTCGAGGCCGGCATAACGCGACAGCGCCGCCTCGGCCCGGTCATGGGCGCGGTCGGCCTCGGTCGCGGCGGTGCGCGCGGCATCGAGCTGGGCGGGCGTGGCCACGCCCCGGCGCGCCAGCCCCGCGATCCGGTCGAGTTCCGACCGCGCCAGATCGCGCGCGGCCGCCGCCGCATCGCGCGCCGCCCGCGCCTGTGCCGCGCCCGAGGTGATCTCGACCCGCGTCTGGGCCAGGGCGGCGGCCCGCGCGCGCACGGTCGCGGCGGCCGAATCGCGCAGGGCCTCAAGCTGGGGCAGGCTGTCGAGTTCGGCAATCACCGCCCCCGCGGCCACCCGGTCGCCCTCGGCCACCAGAAGCCGGGCGATCCGCGCATCCGAGGCGCCATAGGGCGGCGCCAGCGTCACCACATCGCCCGCGGGCATCAGCCGGCCCAGCGCCAGCACCGCCTGCGACACGGGCGCGGGCGCGGCCACGGGGGCGGCCCGCGCGATCGGGGTGGCAGACCCCGCGCCGGGTTCAAGCCCCGTCAGCGCGAAGAAGGCCCGCAGGAGGGGGGGGGGGGCTGGAAATACATCCCCACGACCGCGCCGGTGAACAGCAGCCCCGCCACCACGGGGAGCGGCCAGATCCGTGCCAGAATCGGGTGGCGATGGCGCTGCGCGGCCCCGGCGGGCGGCGGTGCATCCTGCGGCCCCGCGCCATTGGCCGTCAGCGGCAGATCGCCCGCGGCGGATGCCCCGGCCGCAGGGGCCGGTTCGGTCCGGGCGGCCGATGCGATCTGGGGACCGGCTCGGTTTCGGGGATGGGCATCGGCGGACCTGTGGTGTCATGCGCGGCCCAAGTCTGGCGTCGAATCGCCGCCCCGGCAAGAACCGCGGTGTCGCCCCAGCCCCAAACGCCCCTGCCCCACACGCCCCGGCTCCGAGCGCCCCGCACGAATACCCGACCCGAATGCCAACCCCGGAACGGACAGGGGGCGCGGCCCGAAGCCACGCCCCCGTCAGAAACGCCCGATCATGCCCGCGGGCCCTGCGCCCGCGGATGACGGTTCAGCGCCAGCAGAAGAAGTCCTGCGGCGCCTGACCCAGAAGCTCGTCGGCCAGGTCGGTGCCCAGGGCCGCGGCGTCGGCGATCGGCCCGCGACGCTCGCCCGAGATCGCCTCGGAGCCGTCGGGGCGCAGGATCTCGCCGCGCAGCCAGAGCTGGTCGCCCTCGAGCACGGCCAGACCGCCGATCGGGGTCTCGCACGAGCCATCGAGACGGCCCAGGAAGGCACGCTCGGCCGCCAGGCGGTGGCCGGTCGGCGTGTCGTGAATGGCCGCGATCAGTTCCTCGCAGATCTTGTCGTCGATGCGGCGCTCGATGCCGATGGCACCTTGCGCGACGGCGGGCAGCATCTCGTCCACTTCGATGCAGGATTTCGCCACATGGCTCATGCCCAGACGGTTCAGGCCGGCCATCGCCAGGAAGGTGGCCGCGGCCACGCCTTCCTCGAGCTTCTTCATCCGCGTCTGCACGTTACCGCGGAATTCAACCAGTTGCAGATCGGGCCGGCGGTTGGCCAGCTGGGCCCGGCGACGCAGCGAGGACGAGCCCACCACCGTGCCTTCGGGCAGATCACCGATCTTCTCGAAGTCGAAGGACACGAAGGCGTCGCGCACATCCTCGCGCGGCAGATAGGTGTCGAGGATCAGCCCGTCGGGCTGAAGGACCGGCATGTCCTTCATCGAGTGCACGGCGATGTCGATCGCGCCGGACAGCATCGCCTCCTCGATTTCCTTGGTGAACAGCCCCTTGCCGCCGATCTCTTTCAGCGGCCGGTCGAGCACCTTGTCGCCCGTGGTCTTGATCACCACGATCTCGAAGGCATCCTCGGGAAGGCCGAAAGCGGCCATCAGGCGGGAGCGGGTTTCATAAGCCTGCGCCAGCGCGAGCGGCGAACCGCGGGTGCCGATCTTCAGGGGCGAATTGGGAGTGGGCATCTGTTTCATGAGCAAAGGCATAACCGCGTCAAAAGGCCCGCGCAAGGCACGTCCCGCTTGACATCGCGCCGCAGGCCGCGATGAAGAAGGCAAGAAGGAGACATCCATGAGCGACAAGACCATTCTGCGTGCCCTTGCCGGCGAAACCCTGCCCACGCCGCCCGTGTGGATGATGCGCCAGGCGGGTCGCTATCTGCCCGAATACCGCGCCACCCGTGCGCAGGCAGGCGACTTCCTGTCGCTGTGCTACACGCCGGACCTGGCCGCCGAGGTGACGCTTCAGCCGATCCGCCGCTATGGCTTCGACGCGGCGATCCTGTTTGCCGACATCCTGCTGCTGCCGCAGGCGCTGGGTGTGGACCTGTGGTTCGAGACCGGCGAAGGCCCGCGCATGTCCACCGTGACCTCGCAGGAGGGGCTGCGCACGCTCAAGGGCAAGGATGACATCCACGAGCATCTGGCCCCGGTCTACGAGACCGTCCGCATCCTGTCGCGCGAACTGCCCAGGGAAACCACGCTGATCGGCTTCTGCGGCGCGCCCTGGACGGTGGCCACCTACATGATCGCCGGCCGCGGCTCCAAGGACCAGGCCGCCGCGCATGCCCTCAAGGACACCGATCGCGCCACCTTCAAGGCGATCATCGACCTGCTGACCGATGCCTCGATCGAATATCTGTCGAAACAGGTCGAAGCCGGCGCCGAGGTCGTGAAGATCTTCGACAGCTGGGCCGGCAGCCTCAAGGGCCAGGACTTCACCGATTTCGCCGTGGAGCCCACCCGCCGCATGGTCGAGACCCTCAAGGCCCGTCACCCCGGCCTGCCGGTCATCGCCTTCCCGCGCGAGGCGGGCGAGGGCTACATCGGCTTTGCCAAGGCCACCGGCGCCGATTGCGTCGCGCTGGACAATTCGGTGTCGCCGGAATGGGCGGCGGCCAATGTGCAGGTGGACGGCTGCGTGCAGGGCAACATGGACCCGCGCCACATGGTCACCGGCGGCGACGAGCTGATCGAGGCCACCCGCCGCGTGGTCCGCGCCTTCGAGAACGGCCCGCATATCTTCAACCTGGGCCACGGCATCACCCCCGAGGCCGACCCCGAGAACGTGTCGCTGATGATGGAAACCATCCGCAACCCGTAAGCGCGTCTTCCGGGCGCGCCCCAAGCCGGACCGCATGGGCCGGCTGACGGGCCCGGCATCGCGGACCTGGCATCACGGGCCTGGCATCCAGAACAGACATGAAGGCCCCGCCCCACCGGCGGGGCCTTTTCACATGCTGCGGCCCGCGTGCGCCGCTTGTGGATACGGGGCCGGCAGGCCCATTCAAATGCAAGCCCCTCGACGGCAAGCCCCTCGACGGCCCGCGGCGCACAAGCAAAAGGCCGGCCCCGATGGGACCGGCCTTCTGACGAAAACTGTCAAAGGGGCGGATCAGGCCGCGGCTTGCGCCTTGACGATCGCCTTCTTGATCTTGAGCGCGGTGTCGGACAGATCGGCATCCTTGGCTTTCGCCAGGAAGGCGTCCAGACCGCCGCGGTGGTCGACCGAGCGCAGCGCCGCCGCCGAGATGCGCAGCTTGAACGACTGCCCCAGCACGTCCGAAATCAGCGTCACCTCGTTGAGGTTCGGCAGAAAACGACGCCGGGTCTTGTTGTTGGCGTGGCTCACGTTGTTGCCCGTCATCGGGCCCTTGCCGGTCAGTTCGCAGACGCGCGACATGGCTTTATCCTTCGGTTCCGCGGGCCGCACTGCCCGTCATTCATTGCCTCTGGGGCCGCCGAGTCGGCGTGCGCCCTGAATTCCGTCCGCGCGAGATACGGGCAAAGCGCGCGCGCGTCAAGCGTTTCACCGTGTTTTCCGGCTCCACGCTGGCCCGCGTGCTGCCCCACACGGGCCCCTCAGCCGCGCGCGTCAAAGGCGGCCAGCACCTCGGCCGCGGCACGGGCCGGCGCGGCCGCCCCCGCCGCCACCTTCGCGCCCAGCGCCTGCATCCGCCGGGCCACCTCCGGGTCGGCAGCGAGCCGCGCCAGCACGCCCGCGCGCACCTCGGCCTCGAACCAATGGCGCGCCTGCTCGGCCCGGCGGCTGTCGAAAAAGCCCTTCTCGCGGCGCCATTCGGCCAGCGCCTGCATCTCGGCCCAGGCCTTCTGGAGCCCCTCCTCGGCCAGCGCCGAGACCGGCATCGCCTTGGGAAAGCCGTCCGGGTCATGCGGCCGGCGCCGTAGCAGACGCAGCGCGCCCGCGTAATCATTGACCGTGCGCAGCGCCGCGGGCTTGAGGTCGCCATCGGCCTTGTTGATCAGGATCAGATCGGCGATCTCCATGATCCCGCGCTTGACGCCCTGCAACTCGTCGCCCCCCGCCGGCGCCAGCAGCAGCACGAACAGGTCGGTCATCTCGGCCACCAGCGTCTCGGACTGGCCCACGCCCACCGTCTCGATCAGCACCACGTCGAACCCCGCCCCCTCGCACAGCGCGATCGCCTCGCGGGTGCGGCGCGCCACCCCGCCCAGCTCCGCCTGCGAGGGCGAGGGCCGGATGAAGGCCGCGCGGTCACGCGAGAGGCGCTCCATCCGGGTCTTGTCGCCCAGGATCGAGCCCCCCGAACGCGCCGAGGACGGATCGACCGCCAGCACCGCCACCCGCAGCCCCAGCCCGATCAGCATCAGCCCGAAGGATTCGATGAAGGTGGACTTGCCCACGCCGGGCGTGCCCGACAGCCCGATGCGCAGGGCCTGCCGGCGCGCCGGGGCCAGCCGCTCCAGCAGATCGAGCGCCAGCGCCCGGTGATCGGCGCGGCCGCTTTCCACCAGCGTGATGGCGCGGGCCAGCGCGCGGCGGTCACCGTTCAGGACACCTTCGGCCAGGGCGGCCGGATCGGGTCCGGCACGGCCGGGGCGGGCGGAAGCTTCGGGGCCGTCGGCGGCCGGGCGGGCGGGCGCGGGAGGGATCTGGGACAAGGTTTCGGTTCCGTCAGGTTTCGTGAGCGGGCTTGGGGTTTCTTGCCCGCTGGCGGCGGTGTATGTCCAGACCCAAGGGGCGCGACCCCGTTTCCGGCCCCTCTCCGGCCCCGTCAGAAGGACCGCCTGCGATGACCTCTCCCCGTCTCGAAGATCGGTGGCGCGCCCTGCGCCGGACGCTTCTGCCGCTTGTGCTGGGCGGGCTGGCGCTGGCCCCCGCGGCCGCCCCGGCCGAACAGATCGGCTTTGCGCTGTCGCTGCGCGGCATCCAGGCCGGCGAATTGCTGATGAACGGCAAGGTCGAGGGCCGCGGCTATGCGGCCTCGGGCCTGCTGCGCACCACGGGCCTTCTGGGGATGCTGCGCCGCGTGTCGTTTTCGGCGCAATCGACGGGCGGGCTTTCGGGCAACCGCTATGCGCCCGCGCGCTATGTCGAGAAGGCCGACACCGGCAAGCGCCGCTCCGAGGCCACCTTGCGCTATCGCCGCGGCGTGCCCGAGGTGGTCAGCTATGCCCCCCCGCGCGCGCCCAATCCGCGCGACGTGGACCCCGCCACGCAAAAGGGCACGGTCGACCCGATGACCGCCATCTTCGCGGCGCTGCGCGACCAGCCAGCCGCGGGGATCTGCCAGCTGGACCTGCGCGTCTTCGACGGCCGCCGCGCCAGCCGCGTGCGCGTCGACAGCCCCCGCCCGCAGGCCGGCGGCGCCGTGCAATGCGCCGGCGAATACCGCCGCGTGGCGGGCTTTTCCGAACGCGAGATGGCCGAAAAGACCCGCTTTCCCTTCACCATCACCTATGAACCGGCCGCCGCGGGGATGATGCGCGCCGCCGAGATCAGCCTCGACACGCTTTACGGCACGGGGCGGCTGACGCGGCGGAAATGACGGCACCCGCGGCCCTTCCCATCGAAACGGCGCTGCCCGAGCTGCTGGACGCGCTGGCGCGGACCGGACAGGCGGTGCTGGTCGCCCCTCCCGGTGCGGGCAAGACGACGCGCGTGCCGCTGGCGCTGCGCGACCGGGTCGCGGGGCGGATCGTGATGCTCGAGCCGCGCCGGCTGGCCGCGCGCACCGCCGCCGAGCGCATGGCCGAGACCTTGGGCGAAAGCGTCGGCCAGAGCGTCGGCTACCGCATCCGCGGCGCCTCGAGCGTCGGCCCCGCCACCCGCATCGAGGTGGTGACCGAGGGCATCCTGACCCGCATGCTCCAGTCCGACCCCGAGCTGGCGGGCGTGGGCGCGGTGATCTTCGATGAATTCCACGAACGCTCGCTTCCCGCCGATCTGGGGCTGGCGCTGACGCTCGAGGCGCGCGCGGCGCTGCGCCCGGATCTGTGGCTGGTGGTGATGTCGGCCACGCTCGATGCCGCGCCGGTGGCCGAACTGATGGGCGGCGCGCCCGTCGTGCGCTCCGAAGGGCGCGCCTTTCCCGTCGAGACCCGCTGGCTGCCGCGGCCGCTGGGTCCGGGGGTGCGGCTTGAACAGGCGATGGCCGGGCAGATCCGCGCCGCGCTCGAGGACCACCCCGAGGGCGGGCTTCTGGCCTTCCTGCCCGGCGAGGCCGAGATCCGCCGCACCGCGGCCCTTCTGGCCGATCTGCCACCCGAAATCGCGGTGCGCCCGCTCTTCGGCGCGATGGAGTTCGCCGCCCAACGCGCCGCCATCGCGCCCGCGCGCGCCGGCCGCAAGGTGGTGCTGGCCACGGCCATCGCCGAGACCTCGCTCACGATCGAGGACATCCGCATCGTCGTCGATGGCGGGCGGGCCCGGCGGGCGCGATTCGACCCGGCCTCGGGAATGTCGCGGCTGGTGACCGAACGCGCCGCCCGCGCCGAGGCCGAGCAACGCCGGGGCCGGGCCGGCCGCGTGGCGCCGGGGGTCTGCTACCGGCTCTGGGCGCGCGGCGAGGAAGGCGCGATGCCGGCCTTCGCGCCCCCGGCCATCGCGGTCGAGGATCTGGCGGGGCTGGCGCTGGAACTGGCGCTCTGGGGGACGGATGGGGCCGATCTGGCCTTCCTGACGCCCCCGCCCGAGGCCGCCCTGACCGAGGCGCGCGCGCTGCTGGCGGCGCTGGGGGCGCTGCGCGACGGGCGGATCACCGATCATGGGCGCAAGCTGGCCGAACTGCCGCTGCATCCGCGGCTGGGGCACATGCTGGTGCGCGCGGGGCCTGGGGCGGCGACTCTGGCCGCCCTTCTGTCCGAGCGCGACCCGCTGCGCGGCGCACCCGCCGATCTGATGCTGCGGCTGGCCGCGATCGAGGATCCGGAGCGGTTCGCGCGCACCCACCCCTGGCCCGCGCATCGCGGCACGATCGCGCGCATCCGCCAGGACGCCCGCCGCCTGGCCCGCCTGGTCAAGCCGCGCGGGGCGGCGCCCTCGCCCGCGGGCATGGCGGCGCTGGCCTATCCCGACCGCATCGGCCAGCGCCGCCCCGGCGAAGCGCCGCGGTTCCGCCTTTCGGGCGGCAAGGGCGCCATCGCGGCCGAGGGCGACCCGCTGGGCGCTGCGCCCCTGATCGTGGCCACCGATCTCGACGGTGACGCGCGCGAGGCCCGCATCCGCCAGGGGCTGGCGCTCGACGAGGCCGAGCTGCGCGCGCTGTTCGCCGACAGCCTGAGCACCGTCGATCTGTGCGAATGGTCCCGCCGCGACCGGCGCGTGCTCAGCCGGCGACAGGAGCGGCTGGGCGCGCTGGTGCTGGCCGATGCGCCCTGGCCCGACGCCCCGCCCGAGGCGCTGGCCCGCGCCGCGCTGGACGGGCTGCGCCAGATCGGGCTGAACCTCTCGCCTGCAGCGGCGCGCTTTCGCGCCCGCGTCGAGATGCTGCGCGGCGACGGGGGGGAGATGCCGGACCTGTCCGACGCCGCACTTCTGGAGGGCGAGGCGCTCCTGCCTTGGCTTGCGGGCAGGCGCACCGAGGCCGATCTGCGCGGGCTCGACCTGACCGAGGCGCTGCGCGCGCAAGTTTCCTGGGACCAGATGCAGATGCTCGACCGGCTGGTGCCAGCGCATTTCACGACCCCGCTGGGGCGCAAGATCCCCATCGACTATTCGGGCGAGGTTCCGGCGATCGAGGTCCGCCTTCAGGAAATGTTCGGCGTGACGCGCCACCCTTGCGTGGGACAGAAGGCGCATCCGCTGCGGGTGACGCTGCTGTCACCGGGATCGAAGCCGATCCAGGTCACCATGGACCTGCCCGGCTTCTGGGCGGGCAGCTATGCCGAAGTCCGCAAGGACATGCGCGGCCGCTATCCCCGGCACCCCTGGCCCGAAGACCCGCGCGAGGCCGACCCGACCTTGCGCGCCAAGCCGCGCGGAAGCTGAAACCGCCACAGGAAGGGGCGCTGCCCCTCTTGGCCTGCGGCCAATTCACCCCGGGATATTTCGGCCAGCTCGAAAGAGCGGCGAAACACCAAGGAAGGGGGATACAGGGACAGAGGGGAAACGACGCCCGACTCGGGCCGCAGAGGGGCGG
Organism: Phaeovulum vinaykumarii; assembly: GCF_900156695.1. GTDB lineage: Bacteria > Pseudomonadota > Alphaproteobacteria > Rhodobacterales > Rhodobacteraceae > Bieblia_A > Bieblia_A vinaykumarii. Next base: position 442,023 of record NZ_FTOM01000002.1, on the reverse strand, counting down.
GTAAGCCGGGCGTCTTCGACCTGGACGGTCATCGGCGTCCCCGCCTGTACCGTAAGCTCACTCTGGTGCGATTCTGGTTAACAGGCGGTTTCGTTCCCCCCGGCCCCTATTTCGAACTGGCACAAATATCCTCGGGGGGTGAATTGGCCGCAGGCCAAGAGGGGGGCAGACAGCCCCCCTGCCCCGCCTCCACCAGATCAGACGCCGAGGCACCAGCGCATCACCGCCTTTTGCGCATGAAGACGGTTCTCGGCCTCGTCGAAGATCACCGAATGCGGACCGTCCATGACCGCACTCGTCGCCTCGTCGTTGCGATGCGCGGGCAGGCAATGCATGAACAGCGCATCGGGCTTGGCGTTGGCCATCAGGTCCTCGTTGACCTGATAGGGGCGCAGCTGGTTGTGACGGCGTTCCCGCGCGCTTTCGGGGTCATGCATCGACACCCAGGTATCGGTCACCACCAGATCGGCCCCCGCGACCGCCTTGTGCGGATCGCGCACGATCTCGGCCGTAACCCCCTTGGCGCGGGCAAAGTCCAGCCACTCGCGCTCGGGGTCGAGCGGGGGCGGCCCGGTGAAGGTGAAGTCGAACCCGAACTGCCCCGCCGCATGCAGGAACGAGGCACAGACGTTGTTGCCGTCGCCCGACCAGACCACCTTGCGCCCCGCGATCGGCCCGCGATGCTCCTCATAGGTCATCACGTCGGCCATGATCTGGCACGGGTGGGTGCGGTTCGTCAGCCCGTTGATGACCGGCACGGTGGCATGCTCGGCCATCTCGAGGAGGGTTTCCTCCTCGAAGGTGCGGATCATGATCAGGTCGACATAGCGCGAGAGCACCCGCGCCGTGTCAGCGATGGTCTCGCCATGCCCGAGCTGCATGTCCGAGCCCGACAGGACCATCGTCTGCCCGCCCATCTGGCGCACGCCAACATCAAAGCTGACGCGGGTGCGGGTCGAGGGCTTCTCGAAGATCAGCGCGACCATGCGGCCGGCCAGCGGCGCATCTGCATCGGGGGTGCCACGCGGCAGGCCTGCGCGGGCGTCCTTCATCGCACGCGCGTTCTCGATCATCCCCCGCAGAGCGTCGGGGTCGGTGGTGTGGATATCCAGGAAATGCGGCATTGGTCTCGTCTTTCCGGGGCGCGCGCAGGTCGCCCCCTGTTCATGCAGAGCCCCCCGGCACGCGGGGGGCAGGATCTCAGCCCTTCGCGTCCAGCCGGCCGGCGGCCCGGTCAAGCCGGTCCACCGCTTCGGACAGATCCGCATCGGGGATGTTCAGCGCCGGCAACAGGCGCACGACATTATCCGAGGCCGGCACGCACAAGAGCCCTTCCTCGTAGGCCGCCGCGACCAGATCGCCCGGCGCCACGCGGGTCCGCAGCCCCAGCATCAGCCCCTGGCCGCGGAGCCCCTCGAAGACGTCGGGATGCGCCTCGACCAGCCCCTCGAGCCGCTGGCGCACGAATGCTGCCTTGCGTCTCACCTCGTCCAGGAAGTCCGGGTCCGAGACGATCTCCATGACCCTGGCACCCACGGCGCAGGCCAGCGGGTTGCCGCCATAGGTCGAGCCATGCGTGCCCGCGCTCATCGGGGCGCCCGCGGCCTCGGTCGCCAATACTGCACCCAGCGGGAAGCCGCCGCCGATGCCCTTGGCCACCATCATGATGTCGGGGTCAACCCCGGCCCATTCATGCGCGAAAAGCCGCCCCGTGCGCCCCATCCCGCATTGCACCTCGTCGAAGATGAGAAGCGCGCCGGTCCGGTCACACAGATCGCGCAGGCCCTTCAGGCATTGGTCGGGCACCACGCGGATGCCGCCCTCGCCCTGCACCGGCTCGATCAGGATCGCGGCCGTCTGCGGGCCCACGGCCGCATGCAGGCCGTCGTGATCACCCCAGGCCACCTGCCGGAAACCAGGCATCAGCGGCCCGAAACCCTTGACCATCTTCTCGCTGCCCGCCGCCGCGATCGCCCCGGTCGAGCGGCCGTGGAAGGCGCCCTCGAAGGTCACGATCTCGTGGCGCTCGGGGGCGCCCTTCTCGAACCAGTAGCGCCGCGCCATCTTGATGGCCAGTTCCGCCGCCTCGGTGCCCGAATTGGTGAAGAACACCGTGTCGGCAAAGGTCGCCTCGACCAGCGCGGCGGCCAGCCGCTCCTGTTCGGGAATGCGGTAGAGGTTCGAGACATGCCACAATTGCCCCGCCTGGGCGGTCAGCGCCGCGACCAGATCGGGGTTGGCATGGCCCAGCGCATTGACGGCGATGCCCGCGCCCATGTCCAGGAATCGGCGCCCATCCGTGGTGACAAGCCAGCTTCCCTCGCCCTTCTCGAAAGCCAGGGGGGCGCGGTTGTAGGTCGGCAGGACGGGCGAAATCATCGTCTGGACTCCGTTGCGAAAGCCAATGGGTGAACGGGTCGGATGAACCTGTCAACGGCCAGAGGCGGAAAATGCATCCCAGGGATGCGGGTTTTCAGGAAGGATGTGACACGTCGGCACAGGCAGCGCAGCATTTCCGGGCAGAACGGGGGGCCGGGCATGCCATGCCATGCCACCACACGTCCCGAAGGTCTCGGGGACGTCAGGCGCGGCGTCGGCGGCGCAGGCGAAGGGAAAGGCCGGTGTCGAACATGAAGGCTCCCTTAGCCCCGCCTAGGGCTCTTGTCAAAGGCCCTTGTCGAAGAAAAGCGCACGCATGGCTCTGCGCGGCGGCGGCCGGCGGGGCCGGACGGTCGCACATCGCCCCTCCGGCCCCCGCAGGGGGACGGGCGGCGCGGCGCCCCTCGATGGGGCGGCGCGCCGCTCCCCCCGCCTCGAACGGCCCCTGCAACCGGATCGGGCCTTGCCCTGCGCCGCCGCACGTCCTAAGCCCGGATCATGCGGATACTCTTTCTTGGCGACGTGATGGGCCGGGCCGGCCGGAACGCGATCACCGCAAGGCTCAAGACCCTGCGCGCGGATTGGCGGCTAGATTTCGTGGTGGTCAACGGCGAGAACGCCTCGTCGGGGGCGGGGCTCACCCCCGATCATGCCCGCGCGCTGCTCGATGCCGGCGCCGATTGCGTCACGCTGGGCGATCATGCCTTCGACCAGAAGGACATGCTGCGCTTCATCGAAACCGAACCGCGCATCCTGCGCCCGCTCAATTACGCCCGCGAAGCCCCCGGCCGCGGCGCCCGCGTCTTCCAGGACGGCCGCGGCCGCAAGATCCTGGTCGCGCAGGTGCTGGGCCAGGTCTTCATGAAACGCCCCTTCGACGACCCGTTCTCGGCCGTCGATGCGGTGCTCAAGACCCATGCGCTGGGCGGCGCCGTGCAGGCAGCACTTCTCGACGTGCACGCCGAGGCCACCAGCGAGAAGATGGCGATGGGCCATTGGTGCGACGGCCGCGCCAGCATGGTGGTGGGCACGCATACCCATGTGCCCACGGGCGACGCCATGATCCTGAAGGGCGGCACCGCCTATCTCAGCGATGCCGGCATGTGCGGGGATTACGATTCCGTCATCGGCATGGACAAGGCCGAACCCCTGCGCCGCTTCATCACCGGCATGATCCGCGAACGCTTCAGCCCCGCCACCGGCGAGGTCACGCTGTCGGGTCTCTATATCGAGACCGACGACCGCACCGGCCGCGCGACCCGCGCGGTCATGGTCCGTCAGGGCGGGCGGCTGGCACAGTCCGGCCCCGATGAAGGCCCCGGCGCGGGCTGACCCCGCGACCGTGCGGGGGCCATCCGAAGGGCCCGCCAGAGGGGGCCTGCAAGACGCGCCCAGATGGCGCCCCAGATGGCGCCCCAGACCGGCCCGGCGTAACCGCCCTGCGCCGGCCGCGCACCGGCGCAAGGCGCGTCCGGGCCCCTTCGTGATCGCGCGCCAAAGGGCGCAAATTCGATACGGCATGCAACCGCGCGCTTGTGCTGTCCGGGCCGGAGGCTAATATCGCGCCGATGCGGGAACGGATTCTTTCATGATCGACCTCGCCCTTTCTCAGGGAACACAAGCCGTCTTCGTCATGGGCCTCGTGCTGGCCATGCTCGCCGCCTTCATGCGCGAGAGCTACCCGACGGAAGTCGTGGCCATCGGCGGTGCCGCCGTGGTGCTGGCACTGGGGATCGTGCCCTACAAGGACGCCGTGGCGGTTCTGGCCAACCCCGCCCCCTGGACCATCATCATGATGTTCCTGATCATGGGCGGACTGGTGCGGACCGGCGCGCTGGACTGGGTGACACGCCAGGCCGAGGCGCATATCGACGCCCGCCCCTTCGTCACCCTGATCTCGATCTTCGTGCTGATCGCGGCGGCCTCGGCCGTTCTCAACAACACCCCCGTCGTCGTGATGATGATCCCGGTGATGATGACGATCGCGCGCCGGCTGGGCATTCCCGCCTCCAAGCTGCTGATGCCGCTTTCCTATGCGGCGATCATGGGCGGCACGATCACGCTGATCGGCACCTCGACCAACCTGCTGGTGGACGGGGTGGCGCGGGCCCGCGGCCTCGAGCCCTTCTCGCTGTTCGAGATCTCGGGGCTGGGGCTGGCGCAGGTGGCGATCGGCGGGCTCTACATGGCGCTGATCGGGCGCCGCCTCCTGCCCGAGCGCACCTCGATGGGCGCGCTTCTGGGCGACCGGCGGCGGCTCAAGTTCTTCACCGAGGTCGCCCTTCCCGAAGGGTCGAGCCTGATCGGACAGCCGGTGCTCGACGTCGATCTGTTCAACCGCGAGGGCGTGCGCGTCATCGACGTGCTGCGCGGGGATGCGTCGCTGCGGCGCGACCTGGCCTCGGCGGTGCTGGCCGCCGGCGACCGGGTGGTGCTGCGCTCGGACATGGCCGAGCTGCTGGGCATGCAGCACAACCCCGACCTGCGCATGGTCGACAAGCTGTCCTCGGTGCAGACCGAAACGGTCGAGGTGCTGATCTCGCCCGGCTGCCGCATGGTCGGCCGTTCCTTGGGCGAATTGCGCCTGCGCCGCCGCTATGGCGTCTATGTGCTGGCCGCGCACCGGCGCAACCAGAACATCGGCCGCAAGCTGGATGATCTGGTCGTGGTGGTGGGCGACACGCTGCTTCTGGAAGGCGCGCCCGAGGATATCGCGCGGCTGGCCTCGGACATGGATCTGGTCGATGTCTCGAAGCCCCGCGTCCGCCCCTTCCGCCGCGCCTCGGCGCCGATCGCGGTGGGCGCGCTTCTGGGCGTGGTGGGGCTGGCCGCGCTGAACGTGGCGCCGATCCTGCTGCTGGCCACGCTGGCGGTGGCGGTGATCCTGCTGGCGCGCTGCATCGACGCCGACGAGGCCTTCTCGTTCCTCGAGGGGCGGCTTCTGGCGCTGATCTTCGCCATGCTGGTCGTGGGCGCGGCGCTCGACCGGTCGGGGGCGGTGTCGATGATCGTGGGCTGGGTGTCGCCCTTCCTGACCGACATTCCCGCCCCGCTGGCGATCCTGGCCATCTATGCGCTGGGCTCGGCGCTGACCGAGGCGGTGTCGAACAACGCCGTCGCCGTCATCCTGACGCCCATCGCCATCGAGCTGGCCACGTCGCTGGGCTATGATCCGCGGCCCTTCGTGGTGGCGGTGATGTTCGCGGCCTCGGCCTCCTTTGCCACGCCGATCGGCTATCAGACGAACATGCTGGTCTATGGCCCCGGCGGCTACAAGTTTTCCGACTACATGCGGGTGGGCATTCCGCTCAATATCGTGCTGGCCTGTTCGGCGGCCTTCATCATCCCGATGATCTGGCCGCTGACCGCGGGCTGACGCGCGACCGGACAAGAGACCGAAAGACACGAAGGGGGGGCGTCATGCGCCTTGCGACATTCGTCCTGACAACGGGCGTTCTGACATCGGGCCTGCTGACGGCGGGCTGCACCCCCGGCCCGCTTCAGGGCCTGTGGGGCCAGCCGCCGGTGGACAGCCTGCGCCTGACGCGCCACAGCCTGACGGTGCGGCTGAGCACGGGCCAGACCTGCCGGGCGGATTTCGCCCCGCTCGAACGCGGGCAACGCCTCTCGGGGCGGTTCGCGGATTGCCCGTCGGAGCTGAGCTGGCAGGTGGATTTCAACAAACCGAGCTACCTCGAACCCGTCTTCAAGGACATGGCTCAGCCCTATGCCCGCATCCGCCTGACCGATGCGCGCGGCTTCACCCGCAGCTACCGCACCCCCTATCCGACCCGGCCCGACAAGGACGACTGAGCCCCGACGCCCCCGCGGGCGGCAACACGCGCGCTTGCAGGACCGCGGGGGGCTGGGCTATGGAAGCGCCCGAACCGCGACAAGCCTCACGCGACGACCCCCGCCACGAGCAAACCAAGGAGAAGGCGCATGGCCGGCCATTCCAAATGGGCCAACATCCAGCACCGCAAGGGCAAGCAGGATGCCGCCCGGTCGAAACTGTTCTCGAAGCTCGCCAAGGAGATCACCGTGGCCGCCAAGATGGGCGACCCCGATCCCGAGAAGAACCCGCGCCTGCGTCTTGCGGTCAAGGCCGCCAAGGCCCAGTCGATGCCCAAGGACGTGATCGACCGCGCGATCAAGAAATCCCAGGGCGGCGATGCGGCCGACTACACCGAGATCCGCTATGAGGGCTACGGCCCCAACGGCATTGCGATCATCGTCGAGGCGATGACCGACAACATCAACCGCACCGCCTCGAACGTGCGCAGCTACTTCACCAAATCGGGCGGCAACCTGGGCCAGACCGGGTCGGTCAGCCACGGCTTCGACCGCGTGGGCGAGATCACCTATCCCGCCGAGGCCGCCGATGCCGACACGGTGATGATGGCCGCGCTCGAGGCCGGTGCCGATGACGTGGAAAGCGACGAGGACGGCCACGCCATCTATTGCCAGGTCGAGAATCTCAGCGAGGTCTCCGAGGCGCTCGAGGCGGCGCTGGGCGAATCGACGGAATCCAAGCTGATCTGGAAGCCCCAGACCCGCACCGAGGTCGATCTGGAAACCGCGCAGAAGCTGATGAAGCTGATCGACGCGCTGGAAGACGACGACGACGTGCAGACGGTGACGCATAACTTCGACGTCCCCGAGGACGTGGCCGCCCAGCTCTGAGGCGCGCCTCGATCCCGGCATCCCGTCAGGCCCCCGGTCGCATCGGCCGGGGGCCTTTGCATGCGGGCGCGGCCCGCTCCGCTCGAGGCGCTGTGATCGGCCCGCGCGCGCGGGCTCTGGGCAATCGCGCGGCGCGGCGATAAGCTGTGCCCATGTTCACCATCGAGCACGATTTCGACTCCACCGTCATCACCCTGGTCGACGAGGGCGCCCCCTCGCCCGAGGCGCTGACCCCGGATGTGACCATCACCGCCTTTGCCGAGGCGGTCACCCTTGAACAGGCCCATCCCGTGACCGACGAGGTGCAGACCATCACCTTGTCGATGCGGCAGCTGCACGAGCTGGCCGCGGCGCTGGATCTGCCCGAAGGGGTCTATCGGCTCAACCTTCCCGGCGGTCTCGACACCGACGACTGACCCTTCCATCTGCCCCCGCCGCAGGCCGCCAGCGGGCGCGCGCGCAGGCCGGACCGCGCGCGAAAAGATGTTTGTGTCGGCACAATCCTCCGCTTGCCTCGGGGCCAGGCTTGCGCACATCTGTCGGCATGACCACCGCCCCCGCCGCCACCCCCGCACAATCCGTCCAGTCGCCGCTGGCCGGCATCTTGTGGATGCTGGCCACCACGCTGTGCTTCGTGGCCGTCAACGGCATCGTGCATTACCTGGGAACCGAGCTTCCGGCGGTGCAGGGCGCCTTCATCCGCTTTGCCTGGGGCTTTGTCTTCCTGATCCCGATGCTGACGCGCGTCTTGCGCCAGACCCGCTATTCGGGCCGGGAATGGGGGCTGTTCGGGCTGCGCGGGGTGTTTCACACCATCGGCGTGGGGCTGTGGTTCTTTGCCATGGCGCATATCCCGATGGCCGAGGTCACGGCGATCGGCTACCTGAACCCGATCGTGGTCACGCTGGGCGCGGCGCTGTTCTTCGGCGAGCGGCTGACGGCGGGGCGCGCGCTGGCCGGCGTGGTGGCGCTGATCGGCGCGCTGGTGATCCTGCGCCCCGGCCTGCGCGAGATCGCCGCCGGGCATTGGGCGCAGCTGGCCGCGGCGCTGTTCTTCGGGCTGGGCTATCTGACCGCCAAGCGTCTGTCGCAATTCGCCCCCGCAAGCGTGGTGGTGGCGATGATGTCGGTCACGGTCACGCTGTTCCTGGCGCCCTTCGCGCTGGCGGTCTGGACCCCGGTCAGCCTGGTGCAGGTGCTGTGGCTGGGGGGCGTCGCGCTCTTTGCCACGGCGGGGCATTACTGCATGACGCGGGCGTTCACGGCGGCGCCCCTTGCGGTGACGCAGCCGGTCGTCTTCCTGCAACTGCTGTGGGCGGCGATCCTGGGCATGGCCGTCTTCGGCGAGCCGGTGGACCCCTGGGTGATCGCCGGGGGCGCGCTCATCATCGCCGCGATCTCGGGGCTGGCCTGGCGCGAGCAGATCTCGCGCCGCCGCGCCCGCACCACGGCCCCCACCGCCTGACACAGCCCCGATCCCCGGCCCCGATGCGCGGCCTCGATACGCGGGGGCGCCGCCTATCCCGGCGCGCTCAGCCCGAGACGCTCTCGCCGCCCTGCGGGTCGATCAGCCGGGCGATGACCCCCTCGCGGGTGACATGACCGTGCCCCGCCACCGCGATGACGGGATGGGTGGCCAGCATCTGCATCACCTCGCGCACGGGCGTGTCCGCCGGCACCTCGGGCGGCATCCCCAGATCCGGCGACGGCACCAGATCGGGCTGGGCGACATCGGCCGCCGTCAGAACCAGAAGCGGGTTCATATGCGCCACGAAATCGGCCACGTATTCGTTGACCGGCTGGGCAATGATCCGGCGCGCGTCGCCCACCTGGACGATGCGCCCGCCCTCCATCAGCGCGATGCGGTTGCCCAGCTTGAAGGCCTCGTCCAGATCGTGGCTGACGAAGATGATCGTGCGGCGCAGCTTCTCCTGCAATTCGAGCAATTCATCCTGAAGCTTGGCCCGGATCAGCGGGTCGAGCGCCGAGAAGGGTTCGTCCATCAGGAGGATCGGCGCCTCGGTGGCGAAGGCACGCGCCAGGCCCACGCGCTGCTGCATGCCGCCCGACAATTCGCCCACCTTGCGGTCGGCCCAATCCGACAGGCCCACCAGCGCCAGCTGGGCCTCGACCTTCTCGCGGCGGGCGGCGCGCGGGATGCCGTCCAGCTCGAGGCCCAGGCCCACATTCTCGCGCACGCTGCGCCAGGGCAGCAGGCCGAATTGCTGGAACACCATCGCCACGCGGCGGCGGCGCAGGCTGCGCAGCACCTCGCCCGAGGCATGGGTGACATCGACAAGCCCGGTGCCGTCGGACACCCGCACCGCGCCGCGGCACACCGGGTTGAGCCCGTTGACCCCGCGCAGCAGCGTGGATTTGCCCGAGCCCGACAGGCCCATCAGCACGACGATCTCGCCCTCGCGCACCTCGAGCGAGCAATCATGCACCCCCAGCACCTGGCCGGTGCGTTCCTGGATCTCGGGGCGCGACAGGCCCTGGTCCATCAGCGGCAGGGCGCGGTCGGGGTGATCGCCAAAGACGATCGACACCTTGTCGAAGGACACGGCCACCGGCGGTTCGGCACGGGTTGCGGGGGTGGGGGCGGCGGCCATCTGGGGGGCGGCGGGCATCTGGGTCACCTGCGTCACTTGCGTCCCTCCATGCGCAGCATCCGGTCAAGGATGATGGCCACCACCACGATGACCATCCCGGCTTCGAAGCCCAGCGCGGTATTGACCGAGTTGAGCGCGCGCACCACCGGCACACCCAGCCCGCTGGCACCCACCAGCGCCGCGATCACCACCATCGACAGCGACAGCATGATCGTCTGGTTCAGCCCGGCCATGATCTGCGGCATGGCATAGGGCAGCTCGACCTTCCACAAAAGCTGGCGCGGCGTGGCGCCAAAGGCGGTGGCGGCCTCGCTCAGGGCCTTGGGCGTGGAGCTGATGCCCAGATGCGTCAGCCGGATCGGCGCGGGCAGCACGAAGATGACGGTGGCGATCAGCCCCGGCACCATGCCGATGCCGAAGAACACGATCGCCGGGATCAGATAGACGAAGGTGGGCAGCGTCTGCATCAGGTCCAGAATGGGCCGCATCGCCGAGAACAGGCGCGGCCGGTGCGCCGCGGCAATGCCGATCGGCACGCCCACGGCCATGCACACCACGCAAGCCGACAGCACCAGCGTCAGGCTTTCGGTGGTGGCTTTCCAATAGCCCTGGTTGAGGATGTAGAGAAACCCCAGCAGCACCAGACCCGCGGTCTTCCAGCTGCGCTGGAGCAGATAGGTCAGCACCACGAACAGCCCCACGACGACCAGCGGCGGCGGGCTTTGCAGCACCCACATGAACCCGTCGATCAGCGCCTGCATCAGATCCGAGAGGCTGTCGAAAAACCCGTCCGCATGGGTCTTGGTCCATTTGAACGCCGCCTTGGCGGTCTTGCCGACGGGAATTTTCGGGATGTCACTCAGATCCATCATGGGCCTTTCGGGTCTTGCCGGACGGGGCGCCAGAGCGCGCAGCCCCGGCCCCTGCCCGGATGTCATGTCGGATACCGGGGCGCGCGCGCGTCATCTGCGCACGCGCACCCCGACATGCGGCACCGCGGACCCGCTCAGGCGCCCGCAATGCCCGGCGTCGGCTCAGTCGAGCGCGGCGGTCACGGCGGCCATCGCATCGCCGCCGTCCTTGGTGGTCACGCCCTCGAGCCAGGGGCCCAGGACATCGGGATTGGCGGCCAGCCAGGCCTTGGCCGCGGCCTTGGGCTCTTCGCCGTCATCGAGGATCGCGCCCATGATCTCGTTTTCCATCTTGAGCGAGAATTCGAGATTTTCGAGCAGTTTTCCGGTGTTGGGGCATTCGGCCACATAGCCGGCGCGCACATTGGTGGCGACCTCGGCCCCGCCGAAGTTCGGGCCGAAGAACTCGTCGCCGCCGGCCAGATAGGTTACGTCGAAATTGGCGTTCATCGGGTGGGGTTCCCAGCCCAGGAAGATCACCGGTTCGTTGTCGTCGCTGGCCCGTTCGACCTGCGCCAGCATCCCCTGTTCCGAGCTTTCCACCACCTCGAAATCCGCCAGACCGAAGGCGTCACGCTCGATCATGTCCAGGATCAGGCGGTTGCCGTCGTTGCCCGGTTCGATGCCATAGATCTTGCCATCCAGCGCATCGGCATGCGCCGCGATATCGGCGAAATCGGCGATGCCCAGCGCCGCGCCGGCGGCATTGGTGGCCAGCGTGTATTTCGCGCCGACCAGGTTGACGCGCACCGTCTCGACGCTGCCACCCTCGCGGTAGGGGGCGATATCGGCTTCCATGGTCGGCATCCAGTTGCCCAGGAAGACATCGACGTCGCCGGTCGACAGCGCCGAATAGGTGACCGGCACCGACAGCAGCTTCACGTCCGTCTCATAGCCCAGCGCATCGAGCACGACCGAGGTCGCCGCGGTGGTCGCGGTGATGTCGGTCCAGCCCACGTCCGAGAAGACGACCGTGTCGCAATCGGCCAGGGCGGGCAGCGCGGTCAGGGTCAGGGCCGCGGCCAGGAGGGGGGTTCTGGGGGTCATCGGGGTCTCCCTACGTTTTTGTTGATTGACGAGTCAATAAACATGCGTGTAGCTCCGACATGCAAGCAGGAAATGGATACGAAGATGCCAAAGCTTGGTGCCGAGCCTATCCGAAGGGCAGCATTGGTGAAAGCGGCCATAGAAACGGTCGGGGATGCGGGCTCGCTTGATGTGACGGTCGCGCAGATCGCGCGCCGCGCCGGCATGTCCTCGGCGCTGGCGCATCATTACTTCGGCTCCAAGGAGCGGATCTTCCTGGCCGCGATGCGCGAGATCCTGTCGCTTTACGGCGCCGAGGTGCGCGGCGCGCTGACGGCCGCGGCCGCGGCGGCGGTCGAGGGCTGCGTGCACCAGGCGCGGCTGCGCGCGATCATCCGCGGGTCTTTCGCGCCGGGCAGTTTCCGCCGCGAGGCCATCAGCGCCTGGCTCAATTTCTACGTGCTGGCCCGGACCAACCCCGAGGCCCGCCGCCTGCTGACCGTCTATCAACGCCGCCTGCAGTCGAACCTGATGCATGATCTGCGCCCCCTCGTCGGCGACCGCGCCGCCGAGATCGCCAGCGGGTTGGGCGCGCTGATCGACGGCGTCTACATCCGCGCCGCGCTGAGCGGCGAACCCGATGCCGTGCAGGCCGCAGGGATCGTCCTGCACCACCTCGACCGAGAACTGGAGTGCGCCCCATGACCCAAGACCTGATCGCCCAGCCGCAAGCCAGCCATTTCGTGGCCGGCCGCCCCCTGGAAGATACCTCGGGCACGCCGTTGCGCGTGGAATATCCCCATACCGGCGCCCCGATTGCCCAGCTGCACGAGGCCACGCCCCAGGTCATCGACGCAGCCCTGACCGCCGCGCGCGAGGCCCAGCCGGAATGGGCGGCGCTGCGGCCCGTGGACCGCGGGCGCATCCTGGCGCACGCGGCCCGGATCATCCGCGACCGCGGCGAAGAACTGGCCCGTCTCGAAACCCTCGACACCGGCAAGCCGATCCAGGAAACGCGGGAGGCGGACTGGCCCTCGGGGGCGGATTCGCTGGAATATTTCGCAGGCCTTGCCCCCACCGTGACCGGCGAGACCATCCCGCTGGGCGCCGACATGGCCTATACCCGGCGCGAGCCCCTGGGGGTCTGCGTCGGCATCGGGGCGTGGAATTACCCCAGCCAGATCGCCTGCTGGAAGGCCGCGCCCGCGCTGGCGATGGGCAATGCGATGGTGTTCAAGCCCTCGGAGCTGACGCCGCTGGGCGCGCTGCGCCTGGCCGAGATCTTCCTCGAGGCCGGCATGCCGCCCGGCGTCTTCAACGTCGTGCAGGGGCGCGGCGCGGTGGGGGCGGCGCTGGTCACCGATCCGCGCGTGGACAAGGTCTCGCTGACCGGCTCGGTGCCCACGGGCCGGCGCGTCTATACCGCTGCCGCCGAGGGCATGCGCCATGTCACCATGGAGCTGGGCGGCAAGTCGCCGCTGATCGTCTTTGACGATGCCACGCTCGAGGATGCGGTGGGCGCGGCCATGCTGGGGAATTTCTATTCCTCGGGGCAGATCTGCTCGAACGGCACCCGCGTCTTCGTGCAGCGCGGCCTGAAGGACGCCTTCCTGGCCCGGCTGGCCGAACGCGCCGCCACGATCCGCGCGGGCGATCCGCTCGACCCCGAAACCCAGTTCGGCCCGCTGATCTCGGCGGCCCAGACCGACAAGGTCCGCGCCTATATCGCCGGGGCCTCGGCCGAGGGCGCGCGCCTGGTCTTCGGCGGCATGGGCGAGGGGCGCTTCGTGCCGCCCACCGCCTTTGCCGAGGTCACCGACACGATGACCCTCGCGCGCGAGGAAGTCTTCGGCCCGGTCATGGCCGTGCTCGACTTCGACACCGAAGACGAGGTGATCGCGCGCGCCAATGCCACCCAGTTCGGGCTGGCCGCCGGGGTCTTCACCCGCGATCTGGCGCGCGCCCACCGGGTGGTGGCGCAATTGCAGGCCGGCACCACCTGGATCAACGCCTATAACCTGACGCCGGTGGAAATGCCCTTCGGCGGCGTCAAGGCCTCGGGGCTGGGCCGCGAGAATTCGCGCGCCGCGATCGAATTCTACAGCCAGGTCAAGTCGGTCTATCTGGGCCTTTCGCCGGTCGAAAGCCCCTACTGATCGGCCTGGACCCCGACGGGGGCCCTGCCCCCGGCGCGCGGCCCGCGCCCCCTCGATGGGGGCAAGGGCCGCTCCCCTCCCCTCCCCTCCTCTCCCCCCTCCTCCTCCCTTCCTTTGCCAGAAGGCCCCTCTGCCTGGAGCAAGACCAATGACGACAACGGCCGAATATGTGATCGTGGGCGCGGGCTCGGGCGGCTCGGCGCTGGCCTACCGGCTGGCCGAAGCCGGCCGCAAGGTCGTGCTGATCGAATTCGGGGGCACCGATTGGGGCCCCTTCATCCAGATGCCCGCCGCGCTCTCCTATCCCATGAACATGGGGATCTATGACTGGGGCTTCCGCACCGCCCCCGAACCCCATCTGGACGGCCGGCGCCTGGCCACCCCGCGCGGCAAGGTTCTGGGAGGGTCGTCCTCGATCAACGGCATGGTCTTCGTGCGCGGCCATGCCTGCGACTTCGACCATTGGGCCGAAACGGGCGCGGCGGGCTGGTCCTATGCCGATGTCCTGCCCTATTTCAAACGCATGGAGAACTGGCACGGCTCCGAGCCCGGCACCGATGCCGACTGGCGCGGCCATGACGGCCCGCTCCATGTCACCCGCGGCCCGCGCGCCAATCCCCTTTTCGAAGCCTTCATCGAGGCAGGCCGGCAGGCCGGCTACCCCGGCACGCCCGATTACAACGGCCCCCAGCAAGAGGGCTTCGGCCCGATGGAGGCCACGATCTGGCGCGGCCGGCGCTGGTCGGCGGCCAATGCCTATCTTCGCCCGGCCAAACGCACGGGCAATCTGCGCATCCTGCGCGGCCTGGCCCAGCGCGTGGTCTTCGAAGGGCGCCGCGCCGTGGGGGTCGAGATCGCGCGCCGCGGCCGGACCGAGGTGATCCGCGCCGGCCGCGAGGTGATCCTGGCGGCCTCCTCGATCAACACGCCCAAGCTTCTGATGCTCTCGGGGATCGGACCGGCCGCGCATCTGCGCGAGAACGGCCTCGAGGTGCGGGCCGACCGCCCCGGCGTCGGCGCGAACCTGCAAGACCATCTCGAGATCTACATGCAATATGCCGCCGCCCAGCCGGTGACGCTCTACAAATACTGGAACCTCTGGGGCAAGGTCTCGGTCGGGGCGCAATGGCTCTTCACCGGGCGCGGCCTTGGCGCCTCGAATCAATTCGAGGCCTGCGCCTTCATCCGCTCGGCCGCGGGCGTGCGCTATCCCGATATCCAGTATCACTTCCTGCCGCTGGCCGTGCGCTATGACGGCAAGGCCGCCGCGGTCGGGCATGGCTTTCAGGCGCATGTCGGCCCGATGCGGTCGAAATCGCGCGGCCATGTGCGCCTGACGGGCCCCGACCCGCGCCAGGCGCCCGAGATCCTGTTCAACTACATGTCCCACCCCGACGATTGGGTCGAATTCCGCCGCGCCGTGCGCCTGACCCGCGAAATCTTCGGCCAGGCGGCCTTTGCCCCCTATCTGCGCGCCGAGATCCAGCCCGGCCCGGATGTGACCAGCGACGACGAGATCGACGCCTTCATCCGCGAACATGTCGAAAGCGCCTATCACCCCTGCGGCACCGCGCGCATGGGCGCCGCCGACGACCCGATGGCGGTGGTCGACCCCGAGGCCCGCGTGATCGGGGTCGAGGGGCTGCGCGTGGCCGACAGCTCGATCTTCCCGCGCATCACCAACGGCAATCTCAACGGCCCCTCGATCATGGTCGGCGAGAAGATCGCCGATCACATCCTGGGCCGCAGCCTGCCGCGCGCCGAGGTCACGCCCTGGATCGCCCCGGACTGGCAGACCCGCCAGCGATAGCGCGACAGATTCACCATCATCCACAAGATGTATTGACGCGCCCCACGCAACCCGCAACATGAAGCCATGTTGCGGGTCTTTCTTTTGCTCCTTTTCCTGTCCCCCGGCGCCGCTCTGGCCGGGCCGTCGGGTGTGCCGCGGGTGATCGACGGCGACACGATCGAGCTTTCCGGCACCCGCATCCGGCTTTTCGGCATCGACGCCCCCGAGGGCGCGCAGCGCTGCCGCGACGCGGCCGGCCGGACCTGGGATTGCGGGCGCGCGGCCACCGCGGCGCTGCGCCAGCTCAGCGCCCGCGGCCTGCGCTGCGAGGGCCGCGACCGGGACCGCTATGACCGGCTGGTGGCGCGCTGCCGGACAGCGACAGGTCAGGACGTGGGCGCGGCGCTGGTCGAAAGCGGCGCCGCCTTTGCCTATGCCCGCTATTCGCGCGCCTATCTGGGCGCCGAGGCGCGTGCGCGCGCCGCCCGCCGCGGGGTCTGGGCCGGACCGGCGCTGCGCCCCGAGGCCTTCCGCCGCGGCGACCGGCTGGCCGCCACCCCGGCTGCGGCCTCGAACTCCGCCCCGGCCCCCGCCTCGGTCTCGGGCGGGAACGGCTGCACGATCAAGGGCAACATCTCGGCGCGCGGGCGCATCTATCACCTGCCCGGCACCCGCGCCTATGCCGCGACCCGGATCGACACTGCCCGCGGCGAACGCTGGTTCTGTTCGGAACGCGCGGCGCGCGCCGCCGGATGGCGCCCCCCGCGCCACCCCTGAGCCCGCGCCCCAACCGCGCGCCCCGGACACGCGCCCCAACCGCGCACCCCTGCGACATTCCGCGCAGATTCCGCTTTTCTCCGGCCGTGCCTGGGCTAGAGTGTTGCCATGATGTGGCGCCCGGCCCGAACCCTGTTCACGCTTCTCCTCGCGCTCGTGCTCGGCGCGACCAGCCTCACGATGGCGGTCGCCCGAGGCCAGACGCGGGCCGCGGGCGAGATCGTGATCTGCACGGGCTACGGCTTCTCGACCATCACCGTCGACGCGAACGGCGATCCGGTCGGGCCTGTCCACATCTGTCCCGACATGGTGCTGGGTCTGATGGCCGCGCTCGATGCGCCGCCTGTCGTCTTCATGCGTCCCGAAGGCCGGGTGGAGCGCCTTGCGCCCCCGGCCCCGCACCTTGTCCGCGCGCGGCGCGCCACCTTGCCCCGCGCGCGCGGTCCGCCCGGTGGTGGCGCTCCCTTCGCCTGAGCCAGCCCCCTTTCCAAGACGGATTGCACCAGATGAAACGCTTCCTTCTGACCGCCGCTGCCCTGGCGGCCCTTGCCGGCGGCGCCCATGCCGCCGATTTCGAATTCAACGACCCCTATGCCATCGTCTCCTCGATGATGGCCAATTCCGGGGCCGCCTTCATGACCATCGTCAACACCACCGACCGCGACGACCGCGTGATCGCCGCCCATGCCGACGTGGCCGAACGGGTCGAGCTGCACACCCATATCTCGGATGCCAATGGCGTCATGCGCATGATCGAGGTCGAGGACGGCTTCCCGGTGCCGGCCCATGGCACGCGCGCGCTCAAGCGCGGGGGCGATCACGTGATGTTCCTGGGCCTGAAGGGCCCGCTCGAGGATGGCACGGTGGTGCCGGTCACGCTGACCTTCGAGCACGCCGGCGATGTCGTCGTCGAGGTGCCGGTGGATCTGTCGCGCAACCGCCCCATGGGCATGATGAACGGCGCCAAGCCCGGCATGGGCATGGGCATGCCCGCCAACTGAGCCCGCCTGCGCATCGCGCATGCGGCCCGGCGCCGTCTTCAAACGCAGAACGGGCACCCCTCGGGGTGCCCGTTCTCGTCGCTGCCCCGGTCCCGGTGGCCGGGGCGTTGCACCCTATTGGGCACAATAGGCTTCGGCGGTGTCGCCGAAATTGCGGTAGCGCCGCCAGAAGGCCGCATCGCTGGCGCGGTCGGACTGGCGGACCTCCTGCGCCTTGTGCGGATCCTTGAAGAAGCCGGCCGCGCGGCGCTGGTCGGCGCGGGTCAGCGTCAGATCAGCCGCGCGCTGGATGCATTTGCAAAGCGCCGGGTCATTGGCCCGTCCGGCGCGCATGCAGGCGCCGTCGATGGGCCCGGCAAAGGCTGCGGGGGCGGAAATTCCGGTCAGCAGCAGGGCGAGAAGGGTTCGTTTCATTTATGCTCGTGCCTCGGGTGGATGTGGACCTCTTGGCCGGTCGGAAACGCCCCCCTGCGGCCCCATCCGCAGCGCCCGACCAGACTCGTAAAGGTTAACAGAAACCCGGCAAATCTTCAACGCGCACGGTCATCGCCCGCGCGACGGCGCGGGGATTGCCGCCGAGACCGGAACAGCCCGCGAACGCGGCGCGCGCGGATCTCTCCCCCGCTTGGATTGGCCCGCTCAAACCGGCCCGCTCAGGCCAGCCGCTCTGGTGCGGGTGTCGGCGCGGACATCAGCACCATCTCGGGCCGGCCTCGCCAGCCCAGATCCGCCCAGAAGGCCAGCCCCGCGGCATTATCCGCCAGCACATGGATATGGACCTTGGCGATCCCCGCCCGGCCCAGCGCCGCCATCGCCGCCAGGGCCAGCGCCCGTCCCGTGCCCATGCGCCGCGCCGCGGGCGCCACCGCCAGGTGATAAAGCGCACCGCGCCGCCCGTCGTGGCCCGCCAGCACCGTGCCGACCAGCCCCGCGTCGGCCTCGGCCACGAAGGACAGGCCGGGATTGCGGCTCAGGAAGGCGGCCAGCGCCTCGGGGCTGTCGGCGGCATCGAGACAGACGCCCGCCATCCCCGCCCAGAGCGCGCGCGCCGCCGAAACATGCGCGGCGCCGAAAGGGGACAGCCGCGGCGGGGTCACATCACCCCCGGCACCACCAGATCCGGCGGCCGGTGCCCGTCGGCAAAGGTCTTGATGTTGATGATCACCTTCTCGCCCATCTCGACGCGGCCCTCGACCGTGGCCGAACCCATATGCGGCAGCAGCACGACATTGGGCAGTTCGCGCAGGCGGGGGTTGATCTCGTGGCCGTGCTCGAACACGTCGAGCCCCGCCCCCGCGATCTCGCCGGCACGCAGGCCGCGGGTCAGGGCGTTCTCGTCGATGACCTCCCCGCGCGAGGTGTTCACGATGACCGCGCTGGGCTTCAGCAGCTTGAGCCGGCGCGCGTTGAGCAGGTGATAGGTCGAGGGCGTGTGCGGGCAGTTGACCGAGATGACATCCATCCGGCTGACCATCTGGTCGAGGCTTTCCCAATAGGTCGCCTCGTGCTCGGCCTCGATCTCGGGGCGCAGGCGGCGGCGGTTGTGGTAATGGACCTGCATGCCGAAGGCGCGCGCCCGGCGGGCCACCGCCTGCCCGATCCGGCCCATACCCAGGATACCCAGCCGCCGGCCGCCGACGCGCCCGCCCATGAAGGCGGTGGGGGCCCAGCCCTCCCATTTGCCGGCCTGCATGACGGCCAGGCCCTCGGGGATGCGGCGGGTCACGGCCAGGATCAGCGCCATGGTCATGTCGGCGGTGTCCTCGGTCACGACGCCGGGGGTGTTGGACACCAGCACGCCGCGCATCCGCGCCGTGGCCACGTCGATATGGTCGATCCCGGCGCCGTAATTGGCGACAAGCTTCAGCCGCTCGCCCGCCTGGGCCAGCAGGTTGGCGTCGATCTGGTCGGTGACGCACGGCACAAGGACATCGGCCCGGCGCATCGCCGCGGCCAGTTCCTCGCGGGTCATGGGCTGGTCGCCCTCGCGCAGTTCGACATCGAAAAGTTCCTTCATCCGGGTCTCGACGACTTCGGGCAGGCGTCGCGTCAGGACAACACTCAGGCGCGGGGCGGGCATGACGGGGCTCTCCTCTCTTCCCTGTCGGGTCTCTTGCTGGCAAAGTGGACCGCAACGCGCGAGGGCACAAGCCCCGGCAAGGCAGGAAGATCAGGCAGACGTCCCCGCGGCGGGCGCCAGGGCGGCGCAGGGGCCCGGACGACGCCCCGGCAAACGAACGGACAGTCATGAGAAGAATCCGATTCTATCTGGGCGGCGCAGCGGCGCTGGGGGTGGTGGCGTGGCTGATGACGCTGGGCGCGGACCGGCAGGACGCGCCGCGGGATCTGCCCAGCCTGGCCGCGGCGCTGGGGGGCACTGACGCGGCCGGGGAGGCCGCCGCCGATGACGCGACCGTGATCGAGGACACGACCGAAGACCCCGAGGACGAGGCCCCCGAAGAGGCCGCCCCGGACGAGAGTGACCCGAACGCCGCGGCAACGGCGCCCCCCGAAACCGCAACCCCCGAAACGGCCACATCCGCGCGCCGCGCGCCGCCGCCGGCCCGGCCCGGCAGCCGCGGTGCCGTCACCAACCTGCCGATCCCGCGCTATGTCTCGCTCAAGACATCGGAGGGCAACGCCCGGCGCGGCCCGTCTCTGTCGCATCGCATCGACTGGGTGTTCCGCCATCCCGGCATGCCGCTGCGGGTGACCGGCGAATACGGCCATTGGCGCCGTGTCGAAGACCGCGACGGCGCCGGCGGCTGGGTGCATTATTCGCTGTTGTCTGGCGTGCGCACGGCGGTCGTGACCGACGACGGCGTGCGGCTTTTGCGCAGCCCCGATATCCGCGCGCAGGTGGTGGCGCTGGCCGAACGCGGCACCGTGGGCCGGCTGGGCGAATGCAACCTCGACTGGTGCGAGATCAGCGCCCAGGGCGAAGAGGGATGGGTGCGCAAGGACGTGCTGTGGGGCGTGGACCCCGACGAGATCCGCGACTGACGCCCCCCCCCCCGCCCGACCCGACCCGGCCCGATCCGACCAACCCGATCCGGCGCGGCCCTGCGACATCGGCGCCAGGCCCGCGCACGGACATGTGCGCCCGAAGGCGGGGCGCTTGGGATAGGCTCGGGCCGCGGATGGCCCTGGCGCGATCACCTCTGGCCCCGATCTGCTCTGGCCCCGACCTGCTTTGGCCCCGATCGCTTTGGCCCCGAACAGCTCTGGCCATGGCGGCCCGGCGGCGCTATCAGGCGTGTCCGGCGCGCCCGCCGCCGGCCCCGCGGCCACCCGTGGGGACCGATCCACTGATGCGGACGATCCGGGGGGATCATGAGCACACAGACGCACAGATTGAACCTGTCGGCGGGGCTGGCCTCGGTGCTGGTGGCGGCCGTTCTGGTGGGGCTCAAGCTCTGGGCGCTGTGGATCACCGGGGCGCTGTCGATCGCGGCCTCGCTGACCGACAGCGCCATGGACCTGATGGTGTCGCTGGGCGCCGTCCTGGCCATTCTCTATGCCGCCCGCCCCGCCGATGACGACCACGCCTTCGGCCATTCCTCGGCCGAGGATCTGGCCGCGCTGGCGCAGGCGGCGCTGGTGCTGGTCTCGGCGGGGGTGATCTTGTGGACCGCCGCCGGGCGTCTTCTGGGCACGGCCGAACCTCTGACGGCGCAGGGGGCCGGCATCACGGTTATGGTGGTGTCGGTGGTGCTGACCGGGGCGCTGGTCGCCTGGCAGACGAGGGTGGCGCGGCGCACCGGCAACCGCGTGGTGGCTGCCGACCGGCTGCATTACCTGGGCGACCTGATCCCGACCGCGGGGGCGATCCTGGCGCTATGGCTGTCAGACCGGTTCGGGCTGACGCGGGTCGATGCGGTGATCGCGGCGCTGGCGGCGCTGTGGATGGGCCGCGGCGCGCTGGGGATCGGGCGCGCCGCCTGGGACGCGCTGATGGACCGGACCGCCGACCCGAAGATCGTGGCTGGCGTGGCCGAGATGGCCCGCGCCATCCCCGAGATCCGCGGCTTTCACGACCTGCGCACGCGCACCGCCGGCAGCCGGCTGTTCGTGCATATCCATATCGAGCTGGACGGCGACCAGCCGCTGCGCCAGGCGCATGCCACCGCCGCCCGGCTGAAGGCGCAGATCCTCGAACGCCACCCCGGCGCCTATGTCATCGTGCATCAGGATGTCGCCAAGACCGATCCCGCGCAGCCCTGAACGCCCCCCGGGCCTGCCCGTGCGGCGCGGGGTTCTCGGGCGTCGATTTTCTCAGGGCTCGATCGTCTCGACCGGGTGCGGCGGGCGCACGCGATAGCGCGCAAGGAACACCTCGACGGCGCCGGCAATCGTGCGGGCGCGGTCTGCCGCGCTGACCTCGTCGATCCCCAGAACCACACGCAGCTGGATGTTGGCGCGGCACATCTCGGCGAACTGATCGGCGGCCAGATCCAGATCGGGGATCTCCAGCTCGCCCCGCGCGACGGCCGCCTGGAGATAGCCGACCAGACGCGCGCGCACCAGAAGCGGGCCCGATTCGTAATATCGACGCCCCAATTCGGGGAACCGGTCGCTTTCGGCCACGCTGAGGCGATAGATTGCCCGGCCAAAGGGCGACATGATGAAATCGACGATGCGCCCGCCCGCGCGGGTCAACACGTCTTCGGGCGCAGCATTGACGTCGGTCAATTCGACCGCGGCATCGGCCAGATGGGCGCATTCCACGCGCACCACCTCCATGAAGAGAAGCCGCTTGTCCGGGAAATAGCTGTAGAGCGTCGCCTTCGAGACCTGTGCGGCGCGCGCGATCTCGTCGACATTGGCCCCTTCGAAGCCATCGCGCAGGAATATCTCGCGCGCGCCCTCGAGAACCTGACCAAACTTGCGGCCGCGACGAATACGCGTCTCGCCCATCCTACCTGCTTTCTGAAGCTGCGCCGGTATACCAGCAATAATGGGCGTAGATAGACACCACCCCTAAGCAAGGACAAGCAAAAATGGGTAGAATTACACCGGCCTTACGCCGCAGGCCGGACGCGCAGGGTTGCCTTGGCAAGGCCATCGGCTATGTCTGTGCGCAAGCTGCCCATTCGGCGGGCAGACGGTGGAACCGATATCCCGAACCGACAGCAGGAGACCCCTCGTGAGCCAGCGCGACACCGCCCGCAGGACTGCGTCGACCCCCGGAGCCCGCGCCCAGGACGAGGGGCAGGCGATCGGCGCCGCGCTCGACCGGGCCGAGAGCCATGCCGAAACCACCTTTGCGCCCGATCCGGCCGATCCGCGCGCATTGCGGGCGGCGCTGGGGCGCTTTGCCACCGGGGTGACCATCGTGACCGCGCGTGCCGCCCCCGATGCCTGCGCCCCCGAGGGCGCGCCGCTGGCGATCACGGTCAACAGCTTCGCGTCGGTGTCGCTCGATCCGCCGCTGGTGCTGTGGTCGGCGGCGCGGGCGTCGCTGCGGCATGTCCATTTCGCCGCTGCCCCCGCCTTTTCGATCCATGTGCTGGGCGCCGAGCAGCAGGCGCTGTGCGCGCGCTTTTCCTCCAGCGGGGCGGGCTTTGACGGTCTGGCCTGGCGCGCGGGCGAGGATGGCGTGCCGCATCTGGCCGACGCTCTGGTGCGCTTTGACTGCACCACCGAGGCGCGCCATGACGGCGGCGATCACACGATCATCATCGGCCGCGTGACGCGCGTGGCGCTGGGGGCGGCGCGTGCACCGCTGGTCTTTGCCGGCGGCAAGTTCGGGCATTTCGTCTCGGACCAGCCCGACGATTAGGGGTATTTGGTCTCGGGCCAGCCCGATGATTTGTGACATTTCGTCTCGGGTCAGCCCGATGATTAGAGACATTTGGTCTCGGGCCAGCCCGACGACAGGGAAAAAACCAAGCATTTTAGAGCTTAAGTCCCCATTAAGCGGCGCCTGCTAGCGTGAACCTCGGGTGAACAATTGGGGTGGTGGAATGGCAGCGCGTGACAACGCGGCTCCAGTCATCATCAAACGGAAGAAAGTCTCGGGCGGCGACGGGCACCATGGTGGTGCCTGGAAAGTGGCCTATGCGGACTTCGTGACGGCCATGATGGCCTTCTTCCTGCTGATGTGGCTGCTGAACGCAACGACCGAAAAGCAACGCAAGGGGATCGCGGATTACTTCAACCCGACGATTCCGATCAACAGGGTTTCGGGCGGGGGCAACGGGTCCTTCGGCGGCGATTCCGTCTTCTCCGAAGACCAGATCGCGCAGAACGGCATCGGCGCCAGCAGCCCGCGGCCAACCGAGGAACGTCAGGCCCGCGGCCAGACCGGCACGCAATCGCAAGATGCCGAGGCCGAGGCCGACAAGTTCCAGGAGCTTCAGCGCCAGATCGAGGAAGCGCTGATGGGCATCGCCGGGGAATCCATGGTCAGCGAACAGGCCATGCGTCATATCGTGACGCGGGTCACGGACGAAGGCCTGATCGTCGAATTCTTCGACATCGACGGCGAGCCCCTGTTCGTGGGCGACAGCGCCGAGCCGACCGAGCTGACCCGCCAGATCGCGGCGATGCTGGGGCGTGTCTTCTCGCTGGTCGACAACGAGATCGCGGTGAACGGCCATGTCCGGGCCTTTCCCGAGATGCTGCGCGAGAATCCCTCGTGGGAGCTGTCGGCCGAACGCGCCCAGGCCATGCGCCAGATGCTCGAGGGGACCGAGATCCGGCGGGACCGCCTGCAACGGGTGACGGGTTTTGCCGACCGCAAGCCCTCGGCCGAAAACCCGATGGATGTGCGCAACAACCGGCTTGAGATGATCTTGCTGCGCAAGGGAAAATAGCCCTTCGGCAGGGCCGGGCCCCACGCGGCCCGGCCCTGCCGACCGAAGCAATTATCGCTCAAGTTTAGCTGTTAGGGGGATGTTAAGCGCCTTTCGCCATTCTGCTCTCACACGAGGGACGCAGCAGCAGAAAGGCGCACAACCCAATGTCGATTTCCTCCTCGCTCAATGCCGGCGTCGCAGGCCTGGCCGCCAACGCCACGCGGCTGGCGACGATCTCGGACAACATCGCCAACTCTGGCACCTATGGCTACAAACGTTCGACGGCCGATTTCCAGAGCATGGTCATCAACCAGGCCCGCGGTGCGGGCGTCTATTCGGCCGGCGGTGTCCGTGCCCAGACCGCGCGCATGATCGACCAGCGCGGGTCGCTCGTGTCGACTTCGAACTCTCTCGACCTCGCGGTCTCGGGCCGTGGCTTCCTGCCGGTGATCCCCTCGGTCACGCTGGATTCGATGACCGGTGACCGCCCGCTGACCATGACCACCACGGGCTCGTTCCGCACCGATGCCGACGGCGTGCTGCGCACCGATTCGGGCCTTGTGCTGCTGGGCTGGCCGGCCAGCGCCGACGGCACGATCCCGACCATGTCGCGCGATACCATGTCCGACCTGCAACCGGTCATCATCAACGCCAACCAGACCGCCGGCGACCCGACCTCGGCGATGAACCTCGGGGTCAACCTGCCCGCCGTCGGCACCGATTCGGCCACGATCAGCGACCCGCTGCCGCTGTCGGTCGAATATTTCGGAAACCTCGGCACCTCGGAGAAGCTGAACATCACCTTCACGCCGGTGGCCCCCGATGCCACTGCCACGCCGCCGATCCCGGACCCGTCGAACACCTGGACGATGGTCATCCGCGACAGCGCGACCGCCGATGACACCACGACCGACGACGGCGACCCGCTGACCTTTGCCGACGACGAAAGCGTGATGGGCATCTACACCGTCACCTTCAACGACGATTCGGTGAACGGCGGTACGATCAAGACCATAGTGCCGACGGAGGCGGGCTTCCCGGCCTACAACAGCACCGACGGCCGGCTGACCCTCAGCGTCGCGGGGGGCAAGCAGACCATCGACGTCACCGTGGGCAAGCCCGGCGACACCAACGGCCTGACCCAGCTGTCGAGCAGCTTCGCGCCCACCTCGATCACCAAGGACGGCTCGCCGGTCGGCAACCTGACCTCGGTCGAGGTCGACGAGAACGGCTATGTCCGCGCCACCTACGACACCGGCTTCATCCGCACCGTCTACCAGATCCCGCTGGTCGACGTGCCCAACGCCAACGGCCTGACCGCGCTCAACAACCAGACGTTCCAGGTCTCGCCGACCTCGGGGTCGTTCTTCCTGTGGGATGCCGGCGACGGGCCGACCGGGGCCGTGGTGGGCTATGCGCTGGAAGGCTCGACCACCGACGTGGCGCAGGAGCTGACCAATCTGATCCAGACCCAGCGCGCCTATTCCTCGAACGCCAAGGTCATCACCACCGTCGACGAGATGTTGCAGGAAACCACCAACATCAAGCGCTGATCGCCGGATCGGCCCATAAGGAAGCCCGGACATGAGCATTGCCAGCACGATGAACAACGCCCTGACCGGGCTCTCGGCGGCGGCCCGCGCCGCCGAGGTCGTGTCCTCGAACACGGCCAACGTGATGACCGAAGGCTATGCCCGGCGCGAACTTTCGATCGCGTCGCAGGTTCTGGGCAACCAGGGCGGCGGCGTGAACGTCGTGGGCGTCAACCGCGTGGTCAATCAGGTCGTCATCAACGACCGGCGGCTGGCCGATGCCGCGCTCGACAATGCCGATACGCGCGTCGACTATTACACGCAGATCGAGAAACTTCTGGGCGAGCCCGGCTCGGGCTCGTCGCTCTCCGACAGCATTTCCGATCTCGAATCGGCCTTCGTGGAGGCGGCCAGCCGCCCCGACAGCGAAGGCCGGCTCGACACCGTGCTACGCTCGGCGCAGGCGCTGACCTCGCAGCTGAATTCCGCCAGCGACGAGATCCAGGATATCCGCATGTCCGCCGACCGGCAGATCGCGGAACAGATCGACCTGCTGAACACATCACTCCAGCAGATCGACGAGCTGAACACCGATATCGTGGCCGCGCGGTCCTCGGGTCAGGACGCCTCGGCCCTGTTCGACAAACGTCAGGCGCTGGTGGACCAGATCTCGACCATCGTCCCGGTGCGCGAGGTCGCACGGGAAAACGACCAGATCTCGCTGTTCACCACCGGCGGCGCGATCCTTCTGGAAGGCACGCCGGTCACCTTCGAATTCACGGCCGCCGGCGCGATCGATGCCAGCAAGAGCCTGGGCGCGGGCACCTTGTCCGGCCTGACCATGAACGGCATGACCGTCTCGACCAAGGACGACGGGCTGATGGGCGGCGGCTCTCTGGGGGCGCTGTTTTCCATCCGCGACGAACTGGCCCCGGCCGCGCAGACCCAGATCGACGCCTTCGCGCGCGACCTGATCTCGCGCTTCGAGGATCCCACCGTCGACACGACGCTGACGCCCGGCGATCCGGGCCTGTTCACCGATGCCGGCAATGCGCTCGACACCACGCTTGAAGTCGGGCTTGCCGGGCGCATTTCGGTCAATGCGCTGGTGGACCCGACGCAGGGCGGCGCCACCTGGCGGCTGCGCGACGGGCTGGGTGCGGCGACGCCGGGCTCGGTCGGCGATGCCACCTTGCTCAATGCGATGACGGTGGTCATGTCCGACCCGCGCGTGCCCGCCTCGGGCAATTTCATCGGCTCGGCGCGCTCGGTCTCGGGGCTTGCTTCCGACATTCTCTCGCAGGTCTCGGCCTCGCGGCTGACCGCGGAAACCACGCAAAGCTACACCAGCGCCCGTCAGGACGCGCTGAAGTCGCTTGAACTGGCCGACGGGGTCGACACCGATCAGGAGATGCAGAGCCTGATGCTGATCGAACAGGCCTATGCGGCCAACGCCCAGGTCATCCGGACCATGGACGAACTCATCCAAACCTTGCTGGCGATCTGATATGGCTTATATTTCCGTTGGGGACATGGTGAAGGCCCACACCTTCCGGCAGCACAACACGCAGCTGAAGCAACTCTCGCTGCGGCTGACCGACGAAATGGTCTCGGGCAGGGTGTCCGATGTCGCCAAGGCGGTGCAGGGCGATTATTCCACCCTGGCCGGCATCGAACGCTCGCTGCACAACATGGACGCCTTCGATACCGCTTCGGCCGAGGCCGAGCAGATGGCGTCGGCCATGCAAAGCGCGCTGAAGACCATCCAGGATGCGACCTTCGAGATCGGTGGCACGCTGGTGTCGGCCAGCACCACGACCAGCGACATCATGATCGACACCAATGCCGAGAAGGCCTATGGCGTCTTCAAGGCGGTGGTGTCGGCCATCAATACCAACACCACCGGGCGCTATCTGTTCGCGGGCAAGGATTTCGACACGGCGCCGCTGGTGGATGCCGAAACCCTGCTGACCACGCTGGAGACGGCCACCGCCGGCGCGACCAGCGCCGCGGCGCTGGAGGCTGCGGTCAGCGCCTGGTTCGATGCCCCGGCCGGCGGCGGCGGCTTCGTTGACACCGCCTATCTGGGCGGCGTGGCGATGGACCCCGTGCGCGTCAGCGAGACCGACACCGCCACCTTTGGCGTCACCGCGCTTGATTCGGGCTTCCGTGACACGCTGAAGGGTCTTGCGATGGCCTCGATGCTGGCGCGCGGCGCCTTTGCCGGCGATCTCGACGCGCGCAGCGAACTCATCCAGACCGCGGGCGAAAAGGTCATCACCGGCCAGGACGCGCTGACCTATACCCGCGCGGAAGTGGGCTGGACCGAAGGTCATGTTTCGGACGCCCAGACGCAGAACAGCTCGCAACGAATTGCGCTGGAACTGGCGCGATCCAAGATCGTGGAAGCCGACCCCTATGAGACGGCGACCGCGATGGAGGCGGTGCAGACGCAGATCGAAACGCTCTACACGCTGACCGCCCGTCTGTCGGAACTCTCGTTTACGGATTACATGCGATGAAAAAACTTCTCGCCCTGATCCTGTGTCTGTTGCCGATACTCGCCGAAGCTGCCCCGATCCGCATCAAGGATCTGGTCGAATTCGACGGCGTGCGCGGCAACGACCTTGTGGGATACGGTCTCGTCGTCGGCCTGAACGGCACGGGCGATGGCCTGCGCAATTCGCCTTTCACCGAAGAAATCATGCAAAACATCCTCGAGCGTCTCGGGGTCAACGTCACGGGCGAGCAATTCCGGCCCAAGAACGTGGCCGCGGTGATGGTCACGGCCGAGCTGCCCCCGTTTGCGCGGGCCGGCAGCCGCATCGACGTGACCGTGGCCGCGATCGGCGATGCCAAGAGCCTTCTGGGCGGCACGCTGGTGATGACGCCGCTCAGCGCCGCCGACGGCGAGATCTACGCCGTCTCGCAGGGCACCATACTGGCCGGCGGGGTCGCGGCCGAAGGCGACGGCGCCAAGGTCGTGCAGGGTGTTCCGACCTCGGGGGTCATCCCCTCGGGTGCGCGGGTCGAGCGCGAGATCGAGTTCAACTTCGCCGATCTGGATCAGGTGCGCCTGGCCCTGCGCACCCCCGATTTCACCACCGCCGAGCGGATCGAGCGCGCCATCAACGGCGAATTCGGCCGCCGCATCGCCTTGATGCAGGATGCCGGCACGATTTCGGTCAACACCAGTGCGGCCAACATGCGCTCGACCGCGCATGTAATCGGGCGGATCGAGAATATCACCGTCGAGCCCGAGCAACGCGCGCGCGTCGTGGTGGACCAACGCTCCGGCACCATCGTCGTGGGCGAGGATGTGCGGATCTCGCGGGTGGCGGTCAGCCAGGGGAACCTGACCCTGCGCATCCAGGAAACGCCGCAAGTGGTGCAGCCCAGCCCCTTCTCCGAAGGTCAGACGGTCGTCGTGCCCCGCACGGATGCCGAAATCCAGGAAGAGCCCGGCATCAAGATGGCCGAATTGCCTGAAACCGCGTCTCTCTCCGAGGTCGTCGGCGGTCTCAATGCCCTGGGCGTCAGCCCGCGCGACATGATCGACATCCTCAAGAGCATCAACGCCGCCGGCGCATTGCATGCCGAGTTCCTGGTGAACTGAGCGATCCCCCTCCGGCAGGTCGCGGCTTCAGACGCCGCGGCCTGCCGGCTATGACGTAACTCTGCCTTTGGGCGTAGCGGCCATTGGCGGCACGCCAGCTCCCCACCGCCAGAAGCCCGCGCTTTCCCGCAGGCATTGTGATGGGCGGCCCGACACTTGGGTCACGTCGCAGAGGTCGGGCGGTGCGTGGGCAGATGATCAATCACCGTCCGCTGATCCTCGGGCGCCCAGAAATAATAGATCCGTAAACAGCGCCGGGGATCGCGCA
Organism: Phaeovulum vinaykumarii; assembly: GCF_900156695.1. GTDB lineage: Bacteria > Pseudomonadota > Alphaproteobacteria > Rhodobacterales > Rhodobacteraceae > Bieblia_A > Bieblia_A vinaykumarii. The sequence goes on along the minus strand of NZ_FTOM01000002.1, from coordinate 412,470 downwards.
GGTTACCGCCATTCTTGACATGCTGGTCCACCTCGTAACGGCGCCCCTGCCACAAGGTCTTGTAGGCATCTCCACCGCAATAGGCATTATAGATGCCGGTCTCGATCAGCTCATCGCGCGTGCTTCCCCCGCCCCCCAGACGGCGCTCATGCTGAACGGTCGCAAGCCAGGCAATCGCGCGGGCCACCTGAGCAACATCCTCGAAGACCGGCGCACGCACCAGGCGCCGCGCCTGCGGCGTCAGGACGATGCGGTCCGGATAGGTGCTGTCGAGCCAATCCAGAAATTCTGCCCATTCCTGCGGCAGCGGCGGCTCGCAAGTCTGCGCAGAGCCGCTGCGCGCCTGCGCATCCTGCATCTGCCGGATCTTCCAGATCAGCGCCCGGTTTTCCTGTTCGGCGGCGGTGGCGCGTTCCTCGGCCTGTTCGATCTCGGCGATATAGAGGTCGATCTCCTGGTCCTTGTTCTCCAACTCGGCCTTCAGCGCGTCGATCTCTTCCTCGGCCAGGGGCAGAAGTGCGGCATCGGGCGCCTTCTGTTCGGCCAGACTTTTCTTGCGCAGGCGGCGGCAGGCCGTGCGAACGGCTGCGAATTCGACGACATCCTTGCCCAGGCGCGATGACGACACGCTCAGCCCGGCGACCGTGCGGCGCAGCCACGACCCGCAGGCCTCGGCTTTCGCCGCATCCTGCAATGCCGCGGCGGTAAAAAGCCGATGACGATAGGCATCATCCGCGTTCGAGAACCCCGGCAGATAGAGACGCACGCCGCCCTCGAAGACCGACCGCAGCTTGCCGAACCGCTGTGTCAGAACCCAGGTCAGTTCAGCAGGCACGCGGATCACGCGCGCCATGCCAGTCACGGCGCGGGCCACGATCAGATCGTCGATCATCGGGCGCGCCTCCGCGTCAGCAGGCAAGGTGACGACAATGACCGGAAGACGACGCGCCGGATCTTCCAGGTGGTCGCACAGATCCTCCGCGTCATTTTCGTTGCGAAGCGGCCTGGGAGTGTCGGTCAGACCCCGGCCGCCATGCAGAAAGCCCGGATTCTGCGCTATCTGTCGCAGAATTCCGGGCACATGCGGCTCGATGTCAAGCTCGCGCTCATTGGTGCTGACGATGAGCCTCAAGCTCATGTGCGGGCGGTCGCCGCCCCGGCCGCCGATGACGATTTCCGTCGTCCAGATCCGCCCCGGCACCGTCTTGTCCGGATCCTCCGCCCGCAAGGCCCACAGGTCGACCCCACCGGCGACAAAGCGCACGGCCGCGCTGTTGCGTCCCCCCGCCAGAAGCTCGAAATCGAAGTGCTTCCACGCATCGGCCGGAAACCGCCCCCCTGCCCGCCCCGCAGCCCAGGTCAAGGCGGCCTGGCGCGCGGCCTGCGCCGCCATGGCGAAATCATCGCCGGCGAGATTGGCGACAACGCGCAAGATCTCGATATCGCGCGCGGGACGCGGCAAGCGTTTCGACGAGGGCGAGAGCGCATCCGCAAAAATCGTTGCCATGAATTCTCCCCATCCCATTCAAATCACGTCATTTCACGGCCCCGCACGTACCCATGTGAAAGGAAGGACAGACAGGAACGCCCCCGGCCGCACCGCCGAGTCTAGCACCTCTTGCCACGAAAGCGGCAAGCAAAGCGCCCCGGGTCAACGCATGACACGAGCACACACGATGAGAATTCGGGAGATTGGGATTTCAGGAAAACGGCTTGGTGGAGCAGAGGGGGATCGAACCCCTGACCTCGTCATTGCGAACGACGCGCTCTCCCAACTGAGCTACTGCCCCTCACCGTGGGCCGGCTTTTCGCTCAAGCCGGGGGGGATGTCAAGCGACCCCAAACGCCTTTGTCGCAAAAATTTTGCGGGCCTGGCGACGGGCGCTTCGGGGCCATTGCCGGGCCGACACCAAAGGCGCTAGGAACGCGCATGACCCAGGCGGATGTTGTGATCCTCGGGGCCGGCGCGGCCGGTCTCATGGCGGCCATCGAGGCCGGGCGGCGCGGCCGGCGCGTGATCGTGCTGGACCATGCCCGCGCGCCGGGCGAGAAGATCCGCATCTCGGGGGGCGGGCGCTGCAACTTCACCAATCTCGACATGCGGGCCGAGCGCTTCCTGTCGGAAAATCCGCGCTTTGCGATGTCGGCGCTGGGGCGGTTCACGCCGTGGGACTTCATCGCGCGGATGGCCGCGGCGGGTCTGGGGTGGGAGGAAAAGGCCGAAGGGCAGCTGTTCTGTGCGGGATCTGCGCGCAATCTGGTGGCGATGCTGATGACGGATCTGAACGCCGCGGGGGCGACGCTGCATCTGTCCACGCCGATCGAGACGGTCACCCATGGCCCGGATGGCTTTCGCGTCGCCACCCCGCGCGGCCCGTTCGTGGCGCCGCGGCTGGTCGTGGCCACGGGCGGACGCTCGATCCCCAAGATGGGCGCCTCGGGCCTTGGCTACCGGATCGCGCAAGACTTCGGGCTGCGCGTCGTCGATCAGCGGCCGGGCCTCGTGCCGCTGACGCTGGGGGGCGGGCTTCTGAGCCGCGCCGCGGCGCTGGCGGGTGTCAGCCTTCAGGCCGAGATCGCCACCCCGCACCGCCGGTTCCGCGGCGGGCTTCTGTTCACCCATCGCGGCCTGTCAGGTCCGGCGGTGCTTCAGGCCTCGAGCTATTGGCACGAGGGCGAGGCGGTCACGCTGGATCTGGCGCCGGGGCAGCGTCCGGCCGAGACGCTGCGCGCGCGGCGGGCCGAACATCCGCGCCAGATGTTGTCACGGGCGCTGGCGGCGGACCTGCCCGAGCGGCTGGCCGCCGATATCGTGGCGGCCGAGGGCCTCGAGGGGCGGCTGGGGACGATCTCGAATGCCGCGCTCGACCGGCTTGACGCCGCGCTGCACCGCTGGAGCCTGGTGCCGCAGGGCACCGAAGGGTGGCGCACCGCCGAGGTGACGCTGGGCGGGGTGGCCACGGACGCGCTGGACGGCCGCACGCTGGCCGCGCGCAAGGTGCCGGGGCTGCATTTCGTGGGCGAGGTCGTCGACATCACCGGCTGGCTGGGCGGCTACAACCTGCAATGGGCCTGGTCGTCGGGCTGGGCGGCCGGTCAGGCGGTCTGATTCAGGCGGTCTGATCGGGAAAGGGGGCCTCGGGGTAGCGCACATGGGTCAGGAACAGGCCCTGCGGCGGGCTGACCGGACCACAGGCGGCCCGGTCACGCGCGGCCAGCGCCGCGGCCACGCGTTCGGGCGCCCAGGCCCCCGCCCCCACCCGCTCGAGCGTCCCCACGATCGACCGCACCTGGTTGTGCAGGAAGGACCGCGCCCGCAGGTGAAAGCGGAATTCCACCCCCTCGGGGATCGCCAGCGTCTCGATGCGGATCTCGTCGAGCGTCTTCACCGGCGATTTCGCCTGGCAGATCGTCGAGCGGAAGGTGGTGAAGTCGTGATGCCCGACCAGATGCGCAGCCCCCGCGCGCATCGCCTCGACGTCCAGCGTATGGCGCACCTGCCAGGCCAGCCCGGCCTCGAGCGCAAGCGGCGCGCGCCGCGCCACCAGCCGGAAGGTATAGCGCCGCTCGATGGCGGAAAAGCGCGCGTGAAAGCTGTCGGGCACGCGCGCGGCGCGCAGCACCGCCACCGGATGCGGGCGCAGATGGGCGTTCAGGGCCTCGGACAGGCGGAACGGGTCCCAGTCGCGCTCCAGATCGACATGGGCGACCTGCCCCGAGGCATGCACCCCCGCATCGGTGCGCCCGGCGGCCATGATGCCGGGATGCGGGCCCAGCCGGTCCAGCGCCGCCTCGACCGCGCCCTGGACGGACGGCTGGTGCGACTGGCGCTGCCAGCCGGAAAACGGCGCGCCGTGATATTCAATGAGAAGCGCATAACGGGGCATGAGCGGGGCCATAGCCCGGCGCCCCCGCCCCGCGCAAGGGGCCGAACCGTGCGGCGCGGCGCTTTTGTCCCTGTTACGCGGCCGTCACGATGCCTATCTTGAAGGCCACTCAGCACCCGCAAGAGGGGGAACGGCAGGATGGGCATCACCGATCTGGCGGGCGGTCTGTTCCGCGGCGTCGAGCGCGGCATCGACGGGGTGACCGGCCTTGTCGACAGCGTGACGGGCGATCAGGTCGTGCGTCTGGGGGTCACGGGCCTTTCGCGCGCGGGGAAAACGGTCTTCATCACCTCGCTGGTGGCCAATCTGATCGAGCGCGGGCGGATGCCGGCGCTGTCGGCGGTGGCCTCGGGCGCGGTGCAGGGCGCCTGGCTGCAACCCCAGCCCGACGACACCGTCCCGCGCTTCGAATTCGAACGCCATCTGGGCGCGCTGACCGGGACCGAGCCGCATTGGCCCGACGGCACCCGCGCCGTCAGCCAGCTGCGCGTGTCGCTGCGGGTCCAGCACGGGGGCATGCTGGGGGCGCTGCGCGGGCCGCAGGTCGTGCATCTCGACATCGTGGATTACCCCGGCGAATGGCTGCTGGACCTGGCGCTGATGGACCGCTCCTACGCCGATTGGTCGGCCGATGTGCTGTCGCGCATCACGCCGCGGCCGCTGGGGGCGGCGTTTCTGGAAACCGTGCAGGACATCGACCCCGGCCAGCCCTTGCGCGAACATGCCGCCCAGGAGCTGGCCGCGGCCTATACCGCCCATCTGAACGCCGCGCGGGCGGCCGGCTGGTCGGATTGCACGCCGGGCCGGTTCCTGCTGCCCGGCGAGATGGCGGGATCGCCCGCGCTGACCTTCGCGCCGCTGTTGCCGCCCGATCGCCCGCCGCCGCGCGGCAGCCTCTGGCGCGAGATGGAGCGGCGCTATGACGCCTACAAGGCGCGCGTCGTGACCCCCTTCTTCCGCGACCATTTCGCCCGGATCGACCGGCAGGTGGTGCTGGTCGACGTGCTGGGCGCGATCCACGCAGGCCCGCCCGCGCTCGAGGATCTGCGCCGCTCGATGGCCGCGATCCTGACCGCCTTCCGTCCGGGGCGCTCGTCGTGGCTGGCCAATCTGCTGGGTCTGCGCCGGGTCGAGCGCATCCTCTTTGCCGCGACCAAGGCCGACCACCTGCACCACGCCCAGCACGCAAGATTGAGCGCGATCACCGAGGCGCTTCTGGCCGAGGCCCGCGACCGGGCGAATTTCGCCGGCGCCCGCGCGCAGGCGATGGCGATCGCCGCGCTGCGGGCCACCACCGAGGAAGACATCACCCACCAGGGCGAGACCCTCGAGGCGGTGCGCGGCCGGCTTCTGGACGGGCGGCAGGCGGCCTTCTATGCCGGTGAATTGCCCGAGAACCCCGCCGAGATCCTGGCCCCCGCGCGTGAGGGCGCGCCGCGCTGGCTGGACGCCGATTACGAGGTGATGAGCTTCGCCCCCGCCCCCATCACCTTGCGCCCCGGCGAGGGCCCCCCCCATATCCGTCTGGACCGCGCGGCCGAATTCCTGTTCGGCGACCGGCTCTGAGAAGGAGACCGCATGACTGACACACGGCGACGCCCGCCGGGCCCGGTGCTGATCGAACTGGAGGCTGCCGCGCCGCGGCCCAGCCCGGCCGAGGCCGCGCCCCCCCCCGATGCCCGCCCCGGCCCCGACCTGCCCGAGGGCCGCGCGATGCAGATCGCGGCGCGGCTGGCGGCGCGCCGGCCCTCGCGGCTGACGCGCTTCTTCTGGCAGACGGCGCTGGCGGCGCTGGGCTTCTTCGTCACGCTGGGCGCCTGGAACGCGCTGACGGCGCTGATCGCGGCGAACCCGCTGCTGGGCTGGCTGGGCACGGCCCTTCTGGCGGCCTTCGCGCTGGCCGCGCTTTTGGTGGTGGCGCGCGAGCTGGCGGGCTGGTCGCGGCTGGCGCGGCTCGACCGGGTCCAGCGCGAGGTGACCGAGGCCGCACGCGGCACCGACATGAAGCACGCCCGGCGCGTGTTGCGTGATCTGTCGGGCCTTTATGCAGGCCGCGCCGAGATGGCCGACGCCCGCAAGCGGCTGCGCAAGCGCACCGAGGAGGTGCTGGACCCCGACACCGCGCTGATGCTGGCCGAGCGCGAGCTGATGGCCCCGCTCGACGCCGCCGCCCGTCTCGAGATCGAGGCCGCGGCGCGGCTGGTGGCCACCACCACCGCGCTGGTGCCGCTGGCGCTGGCCGATGTCCTCACCGCACTGGTGGCCAATCTGCGCATGATCCGCCGCCTGGCCGAGCTTTACGGCGGGCGGGCCGGCGCGCTGGGCTCGATCCGGCTGGCGCGCACGGTGCTGACGCATCTGGTGGCCACGGGCGCCGTGGCGGTGGGCGACGATCTGCTGGGGTCCGTCGCGGGCGGGGGCATCGTCTCGAAGCTCTCGCGCCGCTTCGGCGAAGGCGTGGTCAACGGGGCGCTGACCGCGCGCGTGGGCGTCGCCGCGATGGAGGTCTGCCGGCCGATGCCCTTCGTGGCGCTGGACCGGCCGCGGGTCTCGAATATCGTCAGCCGGGCGCTGACGGGCCTGTTCGGCAAGGAACGCGAGGAGGGCTGAGCGCGCCCTCCACCGCGGCGGCCCCGCCGTCAAGCCCCGCCGTCGATCAATCCACCGGGCGGATCAGCTTGCGTTCGAGATCGCGCAGCAGAACCCGCAGGTCATGCCCGCGCCTGAGCACCTGCCCCTGCGCCCCGATCAACGCATATTGCCCCTGGCGCATCCGCAGGCGGGGGCGTTTCTCGATCCGGTAGAGCGGCACCTCGGCGGCGCGGCGGAAGATCGAGAACACCGCCACCTCGCGCAGGAAGCTCATGCCATAGTCGCGCCATTCCCCGGCCGCGACCATCCGCCCGTAAAGCCCCAGGATCACCCCCAGCTCGTGGCGGTCAAAGGCCACCTGTTCGGGCACGGGCGCCCCGTTCGATCCCCGCGACAGGGGCGTGACATGCGGGGATGCAGCGGGGGGGATGTCGGGGGCGGCCATCCGTGCATCGTGCCAGTGTCCCGCCGCCGGTTCAAGCGCGCAGGAACGGCCCGGCCGGCCCTGATCCGGCGCGCCTTAACCCTGCCCTCATCCTGCCCGCAAATGACCTTTTCCGCGCCACGATCCAACCGCGCGCGCGCCCTGATCGACGCGGATAAAGGGCGAAGCGGAAAACGCTAGCGCTCTGGCGGTGCGGTCAACAGCCCCCACCCAGTTCGTGCCGCCAGAGCCACCGCTGAAAAGCAAAGATCCCGCCCGGTGCGATCCGGGCGGGCTTTTTCATGCCGCAACGTCCCCACGGGCGAACCGGCGGGGGCCGTCAGCCGCAGTCGATCTTGGCGATGTTGCCGGCCGGGTCCAGCCGGAAGACGATGCGCTGGGGATTGTAGATCTGATCCTCGATCCCGCCCCATTCGACCACGCGCACCGGGCGCGTCAGCCCCAGCGTGGGAATGACCGCCGCCGGCTGGCCCATCACCGCCTGATGATCGGCCGCGTGGCAGGTGTCGGGGGTGCGCTCCTCGAGCGGCGTGCCGATCGTGGGCGGCGGCGTGATCGGCTGATAGGGGATCGGCTCGGGCGGTGTCGGTTCGGCACAGCCGGCCAACATCAGCCCACCCAGCATGGCAATGACGGCAAATCGTTTCATAATGTCGCACCCCGACGTTACAAGGCCCGAATAAACATCCAGACTTTCCCCGGATATACAAGGAGGAACCCCCGATGAGAACCCGTGCCGCGGTCGCGCTCGAAGCCGGAAAGCCGCTCGAGGTCATGGAGGTGAATCTCGACGGTCCCAAGGCCGGCGAAGTGCTGGTCGAGATCAAGGCGACCGGCCTGTGCCATACCGATGAATTCACCCGATCCGGCGCCGACCCCGAGGGCATCTTCCCCGCGATCCTGGGCCACGAAGGCGCGGGCGTCGTGCTGGAATGCGGCCCCGGCGTCACCTCGGTCAAGCCGGGCGACCACGTGATCCCGCTCTACACGCCCGAATGCCGCGAATGCCCCTCGTGCCTGTCGCGCAAGACCAACCTCTGCACCGCCATCCGCGACACGCAGGGCCGCGGCCTGCTGCCCGACGGGACCACGCGCTTCTCGATGCTCGATGGCACGCCGATCCACCATTACATGGGCTGCTCGACCTTCGCCAATCACACCGTGATCCCCGAGATCGCGCTGGCCAAGGTGCGCGAGGACGCCCCCTTCGACAAGATCTGCTACATCGGCTGCGGCGTGACCACGGGCATCGGTGCGGTGCTGAACACCGCCCGCGTCGAGATCGGCGCGACCGCGGCGGTCTTCGGTCTGGGCGGGATCGGGCTGAACGTGATCCAGGGGCTCAAGATGGCCGGGGCCACGATGATCATCGGCGTCGACATCAACCCCGAACGCAAGGCCTGGGGCGAGCGCTTCGGCATGACCCATTTCGTCAACCCGCGCGAGGTCGACAACGTCGTCGCCCATCTGGTCGAGATGACCCGCACCCCCGCCGACCGGATCGGCGGCGTCGATTACAGCTTCGACTGCACCGGCAACACCGAGGTGATGCGCCAGGCTCTGGAATGCACGCATCGCGGCTGGGGGGAATCGGTCGTGATCGGGGTGGCGCCGGCAGGGGCCGAGATCTCGACCCGGCCGTTCCAGCTGGTCACCGGGCGGGTGTGGAAGGGCACGGCCTTCGGCGGCGCGCGCGGCCGGACCGATGTGCCGAAATTCGTCGATTGGTACATGGATGGGCGCATCCAGATCGACCCGATGATCACCCATATCCTGTCGCTCGAGGACATCAACAAGGGGTTCGACCTGATGCACGAGGGCGCCTCGATCCGCTCGGTCGTGGTCTTCTGAGGCCACGCCGACAAACGGGGCACGCGGGCAACAGGGCCGGGGCGCAGGCAACACGCCCCGGCCCTTTGCGGCGCCGGTTCAGGCCGTCCGGGGCAACGTGACGATGTGGTTATCCCAGGCCAGATCATGCCGCGCGGCCAGCCGCGGCCGCCCCGCCGACAGCACGATCAGCGCGCCCAGCCCGTCGCTGGCCAGAAGCCCGTCGGGATGGGCCGCCAGCCCGCAGACATCGGCGCGCGCCATCTCGCCCAGGAAGGCGCCCTCGGGCGTGAACCGCTGCACCCGCCCGCCGCGCGGCGAGGTGATCGCCACTTCCGCCCCGTCGCCCGCAAAGGCGATCGAGCCGGCATAGCCCCGCATCGCCAGCCCCTGCGCGCCGGGCGCCGCGGCCAGCACCGGCGCCGCGCCGCGCCGATGCAGCCCCAGAAGCGGCACCGGATCGGACAGCGCGCCCTGCCATTGCATGGCAAAGCCCACCAGCCCGTCGCCGCGCACGGCCAGGTGCCGGATCGAGTTCTTCCACAGATCGGGCGCCAGCGCGACCTGTTCGAGCGGCGCCCCCTCAAGATCCAGATACCCAAGGTTCGGCCGCATCGTGTCGAGGTTGAGCTTGCGGCGGTCGCTGGGGTCGGTGGCGATGCCGCCATTGGCCACGACCAGCGTGCGCCCGTCGGGCATCAGGCGCAGGTCATGCGGCCCGATCCCGCCCGTGGGCGCCGCGCCCATGCGCCGATAGCCCGCCGCGACATCCCAGAAACCGATCTGGCCGCGGCTGTCGTCGGCCTGCTGCTCGACCGTCGCAAGCACCGCGCCGTCGTGGATGAAGACGCCGTGGCCGTTGAAATGCACGCCCTCGGGCGGGCTCAGCCGGTGACGCACGGCGCCGCGCGCGCAATCGACCACCAGCGCGAAGGTGCCCGGACGGCGGGCAAAGGCCACCGCCTCGGCGCGGGTCGGGTGGCCTGCCCCGGCATGTCCGCGCGCCGGCAGCGCCACGCGGAAGGTTTCCGCGCCGCCCGCATCGAGACCGAAGAGCGCGAAATCACCCCCCGGCGCGCGCGCCGCGGCAATCCAGGCCGGCGCGCCTGCCGCCGCCCATCCCAAGGTTGGCAGGCTGCTTGCGGCCAGAAGGCTGGCCAGAAATCCGCGGCGTGTCGTCATGTCCGGCAGTCTCCGTCGAGCGCGTTGAAACCGGGCGTGAGGCCCATCGTCGTGCCGATCTCGATCTCCAGCGCATCATGGAGCCCGCGCAGCGCCTGCTGCACGATCTCGATGCGCAGCCGCGCCTGCGGGTCGGTCACATCCTGAAAGGCGGGGTCATCGAGGCGCGCCAGCATGGCCAGAACCCGCGCGCCCGCGGCCTCGACCTGCGGCAGATCGGTCCGGGCCAGCGCGCGGGCGTCTTGCAGAACGGCCGTGACCGTCAGCGCCACATTGCGCACCGAGCGCCCCGAAAGACGGGCCTCGGCGCGGCGCGGGCGCGGGCGCTCGAACGTGCCCAAGGGGCCGCCCAGCCGCGTGTCGGCGGTGAATTCGACCGCCGCCAGAAGCTGGGTGAAGAGCGCGCGCTCGGCCTCGGCGCGGTCCAGATAGGTCAGGTTGCCCGCACCGCCGGGGTCCAGAAGAAACGGCGCGAAATCCGCCCAGCCAGCCTTGAGCGCCGCGGCCTGCGCCGCCAGATCCTGTGCCACGGTCGCGCGCAGCCGGCAGGCCGCGTCGCCCTCGAAACCCGTGCCATGGATCAGCGTTTCCAGCGCAAAGAGCCCGCGCGCCGCGGCCGACACCTCGGCATAGGCGGCGGGATCGGCGATCACGGGATCCCCTTCCTTCAGCAGGCGGCGCAGCGCGCGCGGGCCGAACCCGCGCAGGTCGGGCCAGAAGGCGACGGTGGGCGCGGCGGTCTCGGTCGGGCCGAGCCGGATCACCGCCACCGGCAACCAGGCGTCGAACGCCGCGTTCCAGGGCGCGCGCAGGGCCTCGGCGCGGCAATCGGCGCGGGCGCTCTCGGCCAGGCTGCGGGTGGCCGCGGCAAAGCGGGCGATATCGGGCAACAGGCGGTCGTTCACGACCTCGGGCACCCCGGCGCGCAGCGGGGTGGCAAGGCCCGCGACAAGGCCGGCAACAAGAAAAAGCGTGGCAATCAGGCTGCGCATGTCAAAGCGTCTCCAGGTATCGGATCAGGGCGGCGCGGTCCTCGGGCGGCAAGGCGCGCAGGCGGTCGCGGGCGGGGGCGGCCTCGCCATCATGCCACAGGATCGCCTCGAGCAGCGTGCCCGCGCGCCCGTCATGCAAGAAGACCCCACCGCCCCGCGCCGCCTGGCCCAGCCCCAGAAGCGGCGGCGTGCGCCATTCGCGGGCGCGTTCCAGATGCGCGGCGCCGGGGTCGGCAAGGCCCGGCCCCATGTCATGAAGAAGAAGGTCGCTGAAGGCGGGCGTGGCCGCGGGGCCCAGCGTCGGGCGGTGACAGGCCGCACAACCCAGCTGCGCGAAAAGCGCCGCGCCGCGCGGATCGGCCGGGCCCGGCGGGGCACGCAGCCCGGCGGTGTAGTCGGTGACCAGATCGAGCCCCGGCCCGTCCAGCTCGAAGGGCGTTCGGGGCGCGGCGGCCCCGCGCGGGGCCGCCAGCCCATGCGGCGCGGTGCGGCAGGCGGCTTGGGCAGGCGTGCAATCGCCCCAGGGCGCAGGCTGGAGCGGGGTCGAGATGCCGATGTCGCGGGCAAAGGCGATGGCGATCTGATCGGCCAGGGTGGCGGCTTCGGCGCGGTGGCCAAAGCGGCCCGGCACCACGCGCCCCGCGGCGTCGCGCGCCTGCCCGCGCCGCCCCGAGATGCCGTCGCCATCCACGTCTTCGGGGTCGGCCAGCGCGTCCAGAACCGTCTCGGGCAGACGGTCGAGCGGCCCCAGCCCGACCAGCCGCGGCGCGATCCGGGGCGAGACGATGGTCTGCGGGTCGGCCCCCGGCAGCGCCGCCGGGACCGGCCGGCGCAGCGGAACGGCGGTCCCGTCGGCCAGCGTCATGATGCGGGTTTCGTGGGTCAGGGCGGGGTCGGGCTCGGCGTGCAGACCCGGCGCGGCAAAGCGCTGGAGCTGGTGCCCCCAGGCCGGATCGGGGCGGATGCCGGCCCCGTCGGGCTGCCACAGATGCAGCACCCGCACCACCTCGGACAGGCCCGATGCCGCGTCCGGGCTTGTGTCCGGGCTTGCACCCAAGCTCGCGCCCAAGCTCGCCCCATGCGCGGGCCCGGCGTGGCAGGCCGCGCAGGAGCGCGCGTTGTAAAGCGGGCCCAGCCCATCCGAAGCCCGCGTGGAGGCGGGCGCTGAAACCCAGATCTTGTCGAAAAGCGCCTTGCCCGCCAGCCGTTCCAGCCCGTCGGCCGCCGCCCCGCCGGCACAGAGCACCAGCCCCGCCACCAGCAGGCCGGAAAGGCGCCGCGAACCCCGCGGCGCCCGTTTTCCATTCCCCGTCATGGGCTTACTGCGCGACCGCGGCGGCGGGGTCGTCCAGGCTGTCGGACCCTTCGATGCTGATACCGCCCAGATCCAGCGCCGCCACCACCCGTTCGATCGAGCGGGTCTGCGCCACCAGCCCGTCGACGGCAGTCTGGATCAGCACCTCGCCGGTGTCGTTGCCGCGCGCCAGCATCATGTCATAGGCCATGCCCCCCTCGGCCGCGGTGCGGAGCGCATCGAGCGCCGTCACCGTGGTATCCAGCCGGGCGCGCATCTCGGCATCGACTTCTGGCGCCGTCTCGGCCACCAGATCCGAGACCGACGGCCCCTCGATCACCGACCCGTCGGGGCGGACATAGCGGCCCAGATAGACGTTCCGGATGCCCAGCCCGTCATAATAATGGCTGTTGTGGGTGTTGTCCGAGAAGCAATCGTGCTCTTCCTCGGGGTCGTTCAGCAAAAGGCCCAGCTTCATCCGCTCACCGGCAAGTTCGCCATAGGACAGGCTGCCCATGCCGGTCAGGATGGCGCTGATCCCCGCGGCTTCGTCTTCGGTCACGGCGGCGCGCGCGGCCCCGCCCGGCGCCCAGAGCGCGGCCATCTCGGCCAGATCCGCGACCAGAAGGTCGGTCGCGGCCCTCAGGTAATCGGCGCGGCGGTCGCAATGCCCGCCGGTGCAGCCCGGCCCGGTCACGAAATCGGTGTAGGGCCGCGCCCCGGCACCCGGCCCGGTGCCGTTCAGATCCTGCCCCCAGAGCAGGAATTCGATGGCGTGATAGCCCCGCGCGACATTGGTTTCCATGCCGTCGGCCATGTCCAGCGTGTCGGCGATCAATTCGGGGGTGATGCGGCTGGCGTCCACCTCGACCCCGGCGATCACGGGCCGCGGGTTGGCAATGACATTGAGCGCAGCCAGCATGTTCTCGCCCTCGGCGGCGGGATAATCGGCGTCGACGTAATCAATCAGCCCTTCGTCGAGCGGCCAGGCATTCACCTTGCCCTCCCAATCGTCGACCAGCGGATTGCCGAAGCGGAAGGCCTCGGTCTGCTGATAGGGCACGCGGGCGGCAAGCCAGGCCGCGCGGGCAGCCGACAGGGTGGCCTCGGACGGCGCGGCGATCAGATCGGCCACCGCGGCGCGCAAGGTCTCGGCCGTGGCCTGCGAATCGGCATAACCCGCCGCGGCGATATCGGCATAGGTGTCCAGAACCGCGGCGCGGTCTGCGGCCAGCGCGCTGCCGGTCATGCCGGTCAGGATGGCGGTGGTGGTCAGAAATCTGCGGATCATCGGTCGTCCCCTCGTCAGCCGGTGGTCTTCGTGCGCCGGTCGTGGCGCGCCCTTACGCCGCAGCACTGCGGCGCCAGGTCGCAGGCATTGATGACCAATTCGGTCAACCTTGTAAAGGGAGAGTTTTTTGATCGGCTTTTGGAAGCCCCGACAGAAAAAGGGTCAGGCGAGCGGCGTCCAGATCACCTCGTCGATCCGCACAGCCCCCGTGGCCAGCATCACCAGCCGCTCGAACCCCAGCGCGATCCCCGCCGCGGGCGGCATCTGCGCCAGGGCGGCCAGGAACTCCTCGTCCAGGGGATAGCGCTCGCCGTAAAGCGCCTGCTTGAGGTCCATCTCATGCGTGAAGCGGCGGCGCTGCTCGTCGGCATCGGTCAATTCGCCAAAGCCGTTGGCCAGTTCGACCCCGCAGGCATAAAGCTCGAATCGTTCGGCAAAGCGCGGATCATCCGGGCAGGGCCGCGCCAGCGCCGCCTCGATCAGCGGATAACGGTCAAGGAAGGTCAGCCGCCCCTGCCCCAGCCGCGGTTCGACCCGCTCGACCAGCACGCGCGAGAACATGTCCGACCAATCGTCATCGGACGCGCGGCGCACGCCGGCGGCATCGAGCGCGGCTTCCATCGCCCCAGGCTGCGGCCGGCCCGCGGCATCGAGCGTGGCGAGAAGGTCGATCCCGGCATGGCGGGCAAAGGCGTCGGTGACAGACAGACGCTCGGGCAAGGCGAAGGGATCGCAGATCAGATCCCCCTGCCGCAGAAGGGGCGCGCCCGCGATTCGCGCCGCCAGCCGGCACAGCGCGGTGCAATCGGCCATCAGCTGCGTGTAGTCCGCCCCCGCGCGATACCATTCCAGAAGCGTGAATTCCGGCGAATGGCGCGGCCCGCGCTCGCGGTTGCGCCAGACATGGGCGAAGGTGGCGATGCGCGTCTCGCCCGCGGCCAGAAGCTTCTTCATCGCAAATTCGGGCGAGGTATGCAGATACATCACCCGCCCGGTGCCATCGGGGCCCAGCGCGCGGGTGGAAAAGGCGTGCAGATGCGCCTCGTTGCCGGGGCTGAGCTGAAGGCCGAGGGGGTCGACCTCGACGAAATCCTCCTGCGCCAGCCAGCCGCGAATCGCCGCCTGGATGCGGTTGCGGGCCAGAAGGCGGCCGCGGCGGTCCTCGTGGCGGTCGCGGTGCCACCAGGGGCGGGCGGGGGAATTCGGGCCTGATGTCACGGCGCGCGGCTTTCTTCTGGTGAAACGGGTCGGTTTGCGCTAGGCGGGGTCGCATCTCTAGGCCTCCCGCCGCGGCGGGACAAGGCCGCCGTCAAGCATGCGCTGCCCGGCGCCCGATCAAAGGACCACTTTCGTGAAAGTCATCGCTTCTTCGCTTCGCAAGGGCAACGTCGTCGAGATCGACGAGAAACTCTATGTCATCCTGTCCGCCCAGAACTTCCACCCCGGCAAGGGCACGCCGGTGACCCAGGTGGACATGCGCCGCATCTCGGACGGGGTGAAGGTGTCGGAACGCTGGAAGACCACCGAGCAGGTCGAACGCGCCCATGTCGAGGAACGCGAATACGATTTTCTCTACGAGGACGGCGAGGGCTATCACTTCATGGAGCCCGAGACCTATGACCAGCTGGTCGTGGGGGCCGATATCGTGGGCGATCAGAACGTGTTCCTGACCGAAGGCATGCGGGTGTTCCTGAAGACCTACAACGATGCCGCGATCGCCATCGAACTGCCGCAGAAGGTGGTGGTCGAGGTGGCCGAGACCGAGCCGGTGGTGAAGGGGCAGACGGCCTCGTCGTCCTACAAGCCCGCGCTGATGACCAACGGCGTGCGCGTGATGGTGCCGCCGCATATCGGCGTGGGAACCCGCGTGGTGATCAACACCGATGACAGCACCTATGTCGAGCGCGCCAAGGACTGAGCGGATCTGACACCGGCGGGGGACTGGCCGCGAGGGGGACGGGCCGCGGGGGGCATCGAGCCCCCGCTTGGCCCGGCTGCCGCGCGCAAGCGGGGCCCGGGGAGCGCAGATGTCCACGGCATGGACAGGTGGGGCGGCGATCTTCGTCGCCCTTTTTCATGCCGGGGCCGCGGGCCCGCGGCATGCGGCGCCGTCAGGCCGGGCGGCAGATCCCCAGAAATGCGCCCTCGCCCGCGGCGGCGATGCGGGCAAGAGCGGCTTCGCGCCCCTCGTGCGCGACCGACATGGTATGGCCATTGGCATGCAGGATCCGGGTTGCGTCACAGATCAGCGCGACATGGCCGCGCCAGAACACCAGATCGCCGCGCCGCAGGGGCGTGCCCGGTGCAAGCGCCGGCCCGAAGGCCTGCCATTGCAGGTCGCTGTCGGCGGGACAGGCCCGGCCGCAGGCGTGAAAGGCCACCTGCACCAGCCCCGAACAGTCGATCCCGGCATGGGAATTGCCCGCCCAGAGATAGGGCGTGCCCAGCAGGCTTTCGGCGACGGTAACGGGATCGGCCGGCCGGTCATCCAGCGGGCGCAGATGGGCGCGCGGCACGAAGGCGCCGCTGGCCAGCTCGGCGAAGGCGCCGGCCTGCCCGACAACGGTCAGCTGCGCCCCCAGAGACAGCGCCGCGCCCGCCGGGGCCTGGACCTTGGGCGCGGGGTAGAGATGGCTGGCCGGCACCGCCAGCCAATGCGTCGGCGCCAGCGGGGGCTCAAGCGGAGACGCCAGCGCCGCGGTCTCGAGCCAGCCGCAATAGCCGCAGCCCGTCTGCACGAAGACCCAGCCGTCCTGGCGGTCGATCTCGAGAAGCGCGGTCCCCATCAGGAGCTGGCGGTCGCGCGCGCCCCCCGGCGCCGCATGCAGCCAGGCGAGCGGCACCCCCAACCGCGCGGGCCGGCCCTCGGTCCAGGCGGATGCCGCGACCCGGCCCTTCAGCGACACATGCGCCACGCGGTCGGTGGCAGGTGTCAGGCGACGATCCGCGCTCACAGCTTCAGCACGCCGGGCAGCGCCTCGAGAAGCGCGCGCGCCGCCTGCCCCACCCCGCCCTTGGGCCGGCCCGGCGCCGCAGTGGGCTGCCAGCCGTAGATGTCGAAATGGGCAAAGCGCGGCGCATCGGTCACGAAGCGGCGCAGGAAGAGCGCGGCGGTGATCGACCCGGCCATCCCCCCCGAGGGCGCATTGTCCAGATCGGCGATGGCGGGCTCGATCAGGGTTTCGTAGGGCGCCCAGAACGGCATCCGCCACAGCGGATCGGCCACCGCCTGACCCGCGCGCGTCAGCGACTCGGCCAGCGCCGTGTCATCGGTGTAGAAAGGCACGACATCAGGGCCCAGCGCCACCCGCGCCGCGCCCGTCAGCGTGGCCATGCAGATCAGCAGATCCGGCGCTTCCTCGTCGGCCAAGGCCAGCGCATCGGCCAGCACCAGCCGCCCCTCGGCATCGGTGTTGTTGACCTCGACCGTCAGCCCCTTGCGCGAGGGCAGCACATCGCCCGGCCGCATCGCCGCGCCCGAAACCGCATTCTCGACCGCCGGCACCAGCACGCGCAGCCGCAGCGGCAGGCCCAGCCCCATGATCATGCGCGCCAGCCCCAGCACCGTGGCCGCGCCGCCCATGTCCTTTTTCATCAGCCCCATCGAGGACGAGGGCTTGAGATCCAGCCCCCCGGTGTCAAAGCACACCCCCTTGCCGACCAATGTCAGCCGCGGCCCCGTCGTGCCCCAGCGCAGATCCAGAAGCCGCGGCGCGCGCGGGCTGGCGGCCCCCACCGCGGCAATCATCGGGAAACCCGTCTCGAGATCGCCGCCCATCGTCACCGACAGCGACGCGCCTTGCGCCTGCGCCAGATCCGCCATCGCGGCCTGCAATTCGTCGGGGCCCATGTCGCGCGCGGGGGTGTTGATCAGATCGCGGGTCAGCGCCTCGCCGGCGGCGATCATCTCCAGACGGTCGGCATCGACCCCGGGCGGACATTTGAGACGCGCGCGGGGGGCCGGCGCGCTCTTGTAGCGGGCAAAGCGATAGCCGGCCAGAAGCCAGCCCAGCGCGGCCTCGGAGGCCTCGGCGGGATCGAGCGTGCCTTCCAGATGCCAGGTGCCTTCGGGCAGGGCATCGGCCGCGCGCGCCAGATGGAAGCGCCCGCGCGCCCGCGCCCGCGCCGTGCCCATGCCGAAAAGCGCCCCCGAAGGCGCGCCGCCCGGTCCCGGAAGGACGCAGATCTGTCCCAGCTTGCCGGTGAACTCCTGGGCCGCGACCCAGGCTGCGGCCTCGGGCAGCAATGCGGGCAATTCGCCCTCGGGCACCAGGATGAGAGGAAGGCTGTCGGCATCGGCGGGGGCGAAACGCTGGTTCATGGGCGCACTCCGGCAAGGGTTTGCCCCCAGCCTAGCGCGCGCCCTTGCGTCCGCAAGCCCCCACACCGTCGCCCGTCACGACCGGCCCCGCGCGGGGCCCTGTCCGGATCACCGTCTCAGATCGTCATGTCCTGCAAATCCCAGACCGCCGTCAGCGAGCGATCCCCGATCCGCACCAGCCGCGCCACGGTGGCCGCGACCCCCGCACCGTCGTTGGCCTGCGCGCAATTCAGCACGTCCCGGCCCACGCGCGCCAGCGCCTGCATGCCCACCTGTTCGGCCAGCTCGTGCAGCTTCTCGACCGCGGGGCCCAGCCGGTCAACCTGACCGGCCTGCGCGGCCTGCTGGACCAGCGCGATGCGCACGGCCAGCTCTTCCATGGCGGCGCCGATGAGCCGTTCGGCCCCAGCCTCGCCCAATTCGGCATAAAGCGCCACCAGACGGTCCGGATCGAGCCGGACATTCTCGTCATGGCGCAATTTCGATACGAAATTCACCCCGTTACCCTCCTTCCGGGTTCCCTTGCCCAGGCGCGAATGTTGCAGACGGAGGTCAAGAAAAGGTTTCCCCGCGGCGGGTTTCCCCTCGAAACGCCGCCCGATCCGGTCTAGATCGAGGGACAGTTGATGTTCATGGCCACGGAAAAGCACGACAATGCGCTCGCACGTTCGCCCGCTCCCCTCGTATCTGATCCAGCGCTATCAGGGCTGGCGCGCCACGACCTATACCGAGAACCGCGCCTGGTATCGCCGGCTCGCCCATGACGGCCAGCGCCCGCGCGCGATGGTCATCTCGTGCTGCGATTCGCGGGTGCATGTCACCTCGATCTTCGGGGCCGATCAGGGCGAATTCTTCCTGCATCGCAACATCGCCAACCTGGTGCCGCCCTATAATCCCGACGGCGACCACCACGGCACCTCGGCGGCGGTCGAATATGCCGTCACCACGCTCAAGGTGGCGCATCTGATCGTGCTGGGGCATTCGCAATGCGGCGGCGTTGCGGGGTGCCATGCGATGTGCACCGGCCATGCGCCGGAACTTCAGGCCGAGACCTCGTTCGTGGGCAAATGGCTCGATATCCTGCGGCCGGGCTATGAGCGTGTCTCGCATCTGCCCGAAGAGGAACAGCCGCTGGCACTGGAGCGCGAGGCCGTGGTGATCAGCCTCGAGAACCTGATGACCTTTCCCTTCGTCAAGGCAGCACTCGAGGCCGACGAAATGACCCTGCATGGCCTGTGGACCGACATCGGGGAAGGCGGGCTGTGGCAATACGACAGCGCGCAGGGCGGCTTCGTCGAGATCATCCCCTCGGGCAGCTGAGCGGGGGGCACAAGGGGCTGCGGGCGTCTTAACCCCGGCTTAAGCACGTTTTGCCAAGCTGGGGGCATGACCCGTTCACGCCCCGTTTCCCGGCTCCCCCTTCCCACCCGTCAGGTCGTGGCCCTGGCGCTGCCCGATGCCACGATCGCGGCGGTGAAGGCCGCCGCCCGGCGCCGCGGGATCACCCCCGCCGATCTGATCCGCGAGGTGCTGGCCTGTCATCTCGGGCCACAGGCCGATCCCTGCCCCGAACCGCTGGTGCTGCCCCTGGCCGCGCGGGTGGCGCCCCCGCCCGAGGCCCCCTCACCCAAGGCCCCCTCACCCAAGGCTACCGCCCCCGGACCGGCGCCGGACCCCGCACCTGCGGCGGCCAGCCGCGACGGCATCGACGCGGCCTTCCGCGCGGCCTTTGGCTGGCTGGATCTTCAGACGCGGCTGCGCGGGCTGGGCTATGTGCTGCGCGAGGGGGAAAGCACGCTCGAGCTGCATTCCTGGCCCCGCGGTGGCCGGCTGATGGATCTGGGCGATCTGGGGCAGGACGAGATCACGCTTTGCCTGCGCTTTCGGGCAGGCTTTCCCGGCAAGGGGCTGCCGGGCAGCACGGCCTCCGCGGTCGGTCCGCAGGCCCGCCCCGCAGGGCCCGAAACGCCCCATGCGGCGGCCTGAGCGCGCACCAACCGACGCCAAAAACGAAAAGGCCCCGCCGGCATCTCCCCGGCGGGGCCTTTCCAGTCTACCGGGCCGCCCCCGTTTCAGGCTCAGACGGAACCCTGCGGCATCGGGTGGTTGCCCTTGTTGTAGTCGTGCCAATCGGCGATCTCGGGATAGTATTTCTTGCGCCAGGCCCGCACGCGCGGGTTCATCCGACGCCGCCACAGCGGCGGGATCATCGCCAGCGTGGTCATCGCCGGATAGCCGAAGGGCAGCTGCGGGGCCTCCTCGGCGGTGTAGGTCTGAAGCAGGGGAAAGCGCCGCTCGGGCTTGTAATGGTGGTCCGAATGGCGTTGCAGGTTGATCAGCAGCCAGTTCGAGGCCATGTGGCTGGCGTTCCAGCTATGACGCGGCAGGACATGTTCGTATTTGCCATTGCCGCGATGCTCGCGCGTCAGGCCGTAATGCTCGACGTAATTGGTCAGCTCAAGCTGCCAGACCGCAATGAAGGCCTGGAACACGAACAGCCCCAGCCCGGCCCAGCCGCCCAGATTGAACGCCAGCGCCAGCATGAAGGCTTGCAGGATCGCATAGCGCCAGAAGGGGTTCTTCCAGTGGAACGGCCCCCGGCCGGCGCGCTTGAGCATCAGCACCTCGGCCTTCCAGGCGGACACCGGACACCCCTTGAGCACGCGCCAGAAGAAGCGGTGAAACCCCTCGTTGTAGCGCGCAGTGGCGGTGTCGCGCGGGGTGCCGACCCAGGGGTGGTGGACCAGCATGTGTTCGGAATGGAAGTGGCTATAGAGCACGGTCGACAGCAAAAGATCGCCCAGCCATTTCTCGAACCGGTTCCGCTGGTGGAACAATTC
The DNA here is from genome assembly GCF_900156695.1 of Phaeovulum vinaykumarii. GTDB lineage: Bacteria > Pseudomonadota > Alphaproteobacteria > Rhodobacterales > Rhodobacteraceae > Bieblia_A > Bieblia_A vinaykumarii. The sequence goes on along the minus strand of NZ_FTOM01000002.1, from coordinate 391,796 downwards.
GTGCGAATAGACGATGCCGATCGTCCCCGAGATCACCCCCACCCCGAAGAACAGCACGATCGTCTCGAGCGTCGAGAGATGGTCGGTATGGGTCACCCACCAGATCATCGCGAAGATGGTGATGAACTGGATCGGGAACCAGATCATGGTGATCAGCCGATACCAGAACAGGTCGCTCTCGGGGGTTTCGGGGTCGGGGTTATCCTCGTTGCGGCCCAGGATCGCGTCCAGGACGGTCACGGCCACCCAGCCGTAGATCGGCAACAGGATCACCGTCCAGCCGCCCTGGGTGGCGCCCAGGATGGCCAGCGGGATCATGCCCAGCGACAGCCAGAACGGCAGCGCGCGGGCCGGTTTTCGGATTTCTTCGCGGGTCGACATCAGGGGAACCTCTCGCCTGGCGCCCCGGCGGGGCAACGCGGTGATGATAGGGCGCGACAAATGGCGCACGCAACGCGGGGGCATGCGGCAATTGGAAGCCGGGAAGGTGTTGGAATTATTCTTGAAATACCGAAGGCAGCGCGGGAAGGGCAGCCGCCCAGACCTTGCGCATCAGGGTTGGCAGGGCGCCGGGATCAAAGACATCGCGCGCGACAAAGGCGCCGCGGTCCGGCCGGGCATCGGTGCCCACCTCGGCCACCATGACCCGCAGGCGCAGGTGGAAATGGGTGAAGGTGTGGCGCACTTCGGTCGTTGCAGCGCGCCAATCGGCGGCCAGTGGCGGCGCGGTTTCCGCCCCCTGCCAGTCGCAGCCGGGAAAGCCGGTCATCCCGCCCAGAAGCCCCTTGGGCGGGCGCTGTTCCAGAAGCACCGCACCGTCACCATGGCGCAGGGCGACGAAGGCCACCCCATCGCGCACGGGTTTCTCGGGCTTGGGGGCCTTGCGCGGCAGTTCGGCCGCGATCCCGCGCGCGCGGGCCGCGCAGCCCCCCGCCAGCGGGCAGATCTCGCAGCGCGGCCCGCGCGGGGTGCAGATGGTGGCGCCCAGATCCATCATCGCCTGCGCGTGCTGACCCGCCCCTTGCGCGGGTGTCAGCCGGTCGGCCAGCGCGCGCAGCGCCGGGCGGGCGCGCGGCAGCGGCTCTTCATGTGCAAAGAGACGGGCCACCACGCGTTCGACATTCCCGTCCACCACCACCGCGCGCCGGTCAAACGCGATCGCCGCGATCGCCGCCGCGGTATAGGGGCCGATGCCGGGCAGCGCGCGCAAGCCGTCCTCGGTGTCGGGAAAGCGGCCGGCGTGTTCTTCGGCCACGCGGGCGGCACAGGCCCGCAGGTTGCGCGCCCGCGCGTAATAGCCAAGCCCCGCCCAGGCGGCCATGACATCGGCTTCGGGGGCGCGGGCCAGCGCACAGACATCGGGCCAGCTTTCGGTGAAGCGCAGGAAATAGCCGCGCACCGCGGCCACGGTCGTCTGCTGGAGCATCACCTCGGACAGCCAGACGCGATAGGGATCGGGGCGCATTCCCGCCGCCCAGTCGCGGGGCGAGATGCGCCAGGGCATCACCCGCGCCTGCCCCCGATACCAGGCGCCCAGCGCCGCGGTCATGTCCTCATCACGCATTCTTCAGGCCCGTTTTCGCCGATCCATGTCAAAGACGCTGGCCGCAGGGCCGCGCCGGCGCATATAGATAGCCGTCAGGACGGCAAAGACCATGAGCACCGAGACGGAAACGCCCCGCACAGCCTCGACCCCCCGCGCCGCACGCGTCACGGGGCGGCGTCTGCGCGGCTTCGAGGCCGCGGCGCAGCTGATGCGGGCGCGGATCCGGGGCGCGGCCGAAGCGCGGGGCTTCTCGGTGCCGCGCATCCTGACCCACTGGCCCGAGATCGTCGGCCCCGAGATCGCCGCCGCCTGCCGTCCGGTCCGGGTCAGCTATGCCCGCCAGGGGATGGGCGCCACGCTGACGCTTCTGACCACGGGCGCGCAGGCGCCGGTTCTCGAGATGCAGCGCGAGGTGATCCGCACCCGCGTCAACGCCGCCTATGGCTATAATGCCGTCTCGCGCGTGGTGCTGACGCAGACCGCGCCGACGGGTTTTGCCGAAGGTCAGGCCGTCTTTGCCGCGGCGCGCGCGCCCTCGGCCGCGGCCCCGCCCCCCCCGGACCCGGCCGTTGCGGCCCGCGCCAGCGCCGAGGCCGCCGCGGTCCGCGATCCGGGCCTGCGCGCAGCCCTAGAACGGCTGGGACAGAACATCTACGCCCGCGGGGCCAGCCCCCGCCCCGCAGAAGGAAAGGCCAAGTCATGATCGCACGCACCTCCCAAGTCCTGATCGCCGCCGCAATGGGCGCGGCCCTCCTGGCCGGTGGCGGCCTGTGGCTGGAACGCAGCAATGCCAGTTCCGGGCTGTCGCTGGCCGCCGTGGCCCAGGAAGCCGGCGCGCAGCCCGATGCCGCCGACGTCCTGCCCGACATGGTCATGGGCGAGGCCAGCGCGCCGATCACGGTGATCGAATATGCCTCGTATACCTGTTCGCATTGCGCGCGCTTCCACGACGAGGTCTTCCCCAGGCTCAAGGCCGAATACATCGACAGCGGCCAGGTGAAATTCATCCTGCGCGAGGTCTATTTCGAGAAATTCGGCCTGTGGGCCGGGATGCTGGCGCGCTGTGGGGGCGAGGACAAGTATTACCCGTTGTCGGGCATGATCTTCCACGATCAGCGCGCCTGGATCGGCGAGGGCACCGAGGCCTCGATCGCCGAGGGGCTGCGCAAGCAGGGCCGCAAGGCAGGCCTCACGCCCGAGCGGATCGAGGAATGCCTGGCCGACGCCGATCTGGCCCGCAGCCTGGTGACGACCTATCAGGCCACCGCCTCGGCCGACGAGATCGACGCCACGCCGACCTTCATCATCAACGGCGAGAAATATTCCAACATGCCCTGGACCGAGCTGAAGAAGGTCATCGACGAGAAGCTGGGCGCGCTCTGAGCGCGTCCTAGAGGCCCAGCCGCGCCAGCGCCGACACAAGCGGGGCGGGATCGCGCAGCACCATCCGCACCGGCAGCGCCAGCACCTTGGGCCGGAAGGCCGGCGGCAGGCGCGCGGCGTCCTTCTCGGTGGTGACCAGCTGCGCGCCGGTCAGCCGCGCCTCGGTCTCGAGCCGGGTCAGCAGCGCCGGCGCGAAGGGTTGGTGATCGTCGAGCGCGAGCCGCCGCACCAGCACCGCGCCCAGCCCCTCGAGCGTGTGAAAGAACTTCTCGGGGTGGCCGATCCCGGCAAAGGCCAGGACGGGCGTCCCCTCCCAGTCCATGCCGGTCTGGAGCGGCTCGAGCGCCCCCTCCAGCCGCGGCAGAGCGCCCAGATCGGCCCCCCAGCGGGCGGTGAAGGCACGCTGGGCGGCCTCGGCGCCGACGCTCAGCACCAGATCGGCGCGCGCAAGGCCCGCAGCGACAGGTTCGCGCAGCGGGCCGGCGGGGATGCACAGCCCGTTGCCGAAACCGCGCGCGGCATCCACCACGACAAGGTTCAGATCCCGTGCCAGCGCGGGGTTCTGATGCGCGTCGTCCAGGATCAGCGCCTGCGCCCCGGCGGCGATGGCCGCCTGCGCGCCCGAGGCACGGTCGCGCGCCACCCAGACCGGCGCGAAGGCCGCGATCAGAAGGGGCTCGTCGCCCACGTCCTCGGCCCGGTGGCGGCGTTCGTCCACGCGCACCGGCCCCTCGAGCCGCCCGCCATGGCCGCGGCTGACGACATGGGCGGTGATGCCGCGCGCCGTCAGCATCTGGACAAGCGCGATCACGGTGGGGGTCTTGCCGGTGCCGCCGGCGTTGATGTTGCCGACCGAGATCACCGGCACGCCGACGCGCGCGCCCTCGCGGCGCAGGCGCCGCGCCGTGGCCTGCGCATAGACCCGCCCCAGCGGCGCCAGCGCCCGCGCGCGCCAGTCGGGGCCGCGGCCGGGCAGCGGATACCAGAAGTCGGGCGCGCGCATCAGCCCGCCCCCCCGCGCGGCCGCGGCGGCACGGCATGCAGCGCGTCGACGTGATCGAGGACATCCTCGGCCACCCGCTGCGCCACCCCCGCCCCCGCGCAGCACGAGGCCCAGGCGTTATGCGCCAGAAGGGCGGCCTTGTCGGGGGCCAGAAGGTCGGTCACCGCATCGGCCAGCGCCGCCGGCCCGGCCACCAGACGCATCGCGCGCGCCGCGGCCAGACGGGCATATTGGCCGGCATAGGGGTCGACGCGCGGCCCGTGGATGATGGCCGAACCCAGCGCCGCGGCCTCGAAGGGGGCGCGGGTCGAGCCCGCGCCCCGGCCGGTGCCGCCCATCCAGCACAAGGGCGCCAAGCGATACCACAGCCCCATCTCGACCTGATCTCCCGCCACCAGAACCTGGATGTCTTCCTCGGGCTCTTCATCGCGCGCCCGGCGCGCCACCGCAAGCCCCTCGGCCGCGCAGTGATCGGCCAGCGTCTCGGCCTCGGCGGGGTCGGCCGGCACCAGGATCAGCAGCAGCCGATGCGCATGCCGCAAGCCATTGAGATGCGCGCGCAGCACCCAGTCCAGTTCGGCCGCGGGCAGCCCCGCCGCCAGCCAGACCGGCCGCGCGCGCAGCAATTCGGCCAGCGCCGCGCGCTCGGCCTCGGTGCAGGACAGGGGCTCGGGGGCGTCGGTGATGGTGCCGGGATGGGCGATCCGTTCGGGCGCGATCCCCAACGCCTGAAGCGCGCTGGCCGAGGCCGCATCGCGCAGCCAGAACCGCCCGATCCGGCCCAGAAGCGTGGCGGTCCGGCTTTGGCGCGGGCCGCGCAGCAGGCTGCCCTGGGGCACGATGGCCGGGCCCGCCGCCGTCCCCGTTACGCGGCCGGCCAATTCCCCCGCCGAGCCCGCCGGACGCCGCCTGCGCGAGGGTTTCTGCGGCAGCGAAATGCGCGCATCGGCCAGCGCCAGCGGCACGCCCGCGGCCTGGGCCTCGCCGATCAGGGTATCGGGCAGCGCATGCCCCAGCAGGACGATCAGGTCCGGGCGCCAGCGGCGCAGGAACCGCGACACCGGCCCCGCGCCCGGCACTTCGTCAAGACGTTGCAGCGTTCCGGGCGGCGGCGTCGGATCGGCCGGCGCCTCCGCCCGCCCCACCAGACACAGCGCCAGCTGGGCCTCGGGCTCGATCCGGTGGATTTGCCGGGCCAGCTCGGCCGCGGCGCCCTGGGCTCCGGGTTCGGTCGCCACCAGCCACAGCCGCGGGCTGCCCTCTCCCTCGGGCAGCGCAAGCGGGACGCTGGCGAACAGCCCGCCAAGCGGGCCCATGGCTCAGCCGCCCAGTTCCTCGGTCGAGGAGGCGGGTTGCTCCTCGTCACGCAGCCGGTGCAGGTGGGCAATGAAATAACGGGTGTGGGCGTTGTCCACGGTGCGCTGGGCCTCGGCCTTCCAGGCGGAATAGGCGCTGGCGTAATCGGGGAAGATGCCGACGATGTGGATGTCGTCGGTATTCTTGAACTCGGTGCGCGAAGGGTCGATCAGATCGCCCCCGAAAACCAGATGCAGACGCTGTTTCATTCTGTGCTGTCCCTGACATGGCTGACGGGTGCGACCCTATGTCATGGGCGCGACCCGCTCAAGGGCCGGTAGCGGCACCATGGCCACGCAACCGCAAATGGCGCCGCGGCGCGGCATTTTGGCTTTCCACGCGCCCCGCCTTCGGGGTATGCGCCAGCCCATGAGTCGCAGGGTCACCGATATGTACGAGGCGCAGGTCCGCGCCGGTCTGCTGAAGGCCGACCCCGGCCAGCGCAGCGCGCTTGCGCATCTGGCGCGCCTTCAGGAGGCGCTGGAGGCGCCGCCGCCCAAACGCGGGCTGTTCTCGCGCAAGAAGGTCGAGGCCCCGCGCGGACTTTATCTGTGGGGCGGCGTCGGGCGCGGCAAGTCCATGCTGATGGATCTCTTTGCCAAGGCGGTCGAGGCGCCGGTCGAGCGGGTGCATTTCCACGCCTTCATGCAAGACGTCCAGAAGCGCCTGGCCGAGGTGCGCAAGTCCGGCGTGCAGGACGCGATCCTGCCGGTGGCGCAGGCCGTGGCCGAACGCGCGCGGGTGCTGTGTCTCGACGAGATGCAGATCACCGACATCGCCGATGCGATGATCGTGGGGCGGCTCTTCGAATGCATCACCGATCTGGGGGTGACGGTGGTCACCACCTCGAACCGGGTGCCCGAGGATCTCTACAAGAACGGGCTGAACCGGCAGTTGTTCCTGCCCTTCATCGCGCTCTTGCGCGCGCGGATGGAGGTGCATGCGATCGCCTCGCCCACCGATTACCGGCAGGGGCGCGCGGGCGGTCTTCAGGTCTATTTCACCCCCGCCGATGCCACCGCCGCCAAGGGCCTTGCGCAGCGCTGGGCGGAACTGACCGAAGGGACGGCGCCCACGCCGCTGCGGCTGGACGTGTCGGGGCGCGAACTGGTGTTCGACCGGCATGCCGCGGGCGTGGTGCGCGCCGATTTCTGGGAACTTTGCGGCCGGCCGCTGGGACCGGGGGATTTCCTCGCGCTGGCGGGGGCGGTGCGGGTGCTGATCCTCGAGGGCATCCCGATCCTGTCGGCGGCCAACTTCAACGAGGCCAAGCGCTTCGTCACCTTGATCGACGCGCTTTACGAAGCGCGGGTGCGCCTGATCGCCTCGGCCGCCGATATCCCCGAACGTCTCTACATCGAGGGCACCGGCACCTTCGAATTCGAGCGCACCGCCAGCCGCCTGCGCGAGATGCAATCGGACGACTGGGCGCGGGACTAGGGGTCAGCTCCCGGCCGGGGGTTCCTTGTAGAGACCCTGCTCCTTGAGCGAATCGATGACCTCGCGCGGCATGTAATCCTCGTCGTGCTTGGCCAGGATCTCCGAGGCGATGAAGGTGCCGTCAACCAGCTTGCCGGTGCCGATCATGCCCTGATTCTCGCCGAAGAGATCGGGCAACACGCCGGTAAAGCGCACCGGGACCGTGGCGCCGCCATCGGTGACGCGGAAGGACACCGTCTCGCCCTGCCCGCGCACGAGGCTGCCTTGCTCGACCAGACCGCCGATGCGGAAGGTCTCGGTGGGCGGCGGCGGCTCGGCGGCGATCTCGCTGGGCGAGCGGTAGAAATTGATGCCGTCGCCCATCGCATAGAAGATCAGGGCAAAGGACAGCACAAGCGCCACCGTGGTGATCAACAGCACCTGCACCCGGCGCGTCTTCTTTAGGCTTTTCATGGCGGTTCCCCTCTCCTCCTCCTCCTCGTCGTCGTCAGCCTACGGGAAGACCGGCGCGCCCATCAGGCCCGTGGTCTCGTCCAGCCCCAGCATCAGGTTGGCGTTCTGCATCGCCTGGCCCGACGACCCCTTGGTCAGGTTGTCGAGCGCCACCATCACCACCGCGCGCCCCGCAATGCGGTCGCCGGTCACGCCGACATGCACGAAGTTCGATCCCCCCACCGCGCGGGTCGACGGCAGCCCGCCCAGCGGCAGGACATGGAGGAAGGGCTCGTCGGCATAGGCCGTGGCCAGTGTCGCATGCACCTCCTCGGGGGTGCCGCGGACATAGACGGTGACCAGGATGCCGCGGTTGAAGGGCATCAGATGGGGGGTGAACTGCACCCGCACCGGACGGCCCGCGATCAGGCTGAATTCCTGATCGAATTCGCCCAGGTGGCGGTGGGTGCCGCCGGCCGAATAGGGATGGGTTCCGCCCGACAATTCGGCGTGGAGCAGGTTTTCCTTGAGCGACCGTCCCGCCCCCGACACGCCCGCCTTGAGGTCGATGATGATCTCGTCAAGGTCGATCACCCCGGCCGCGATCAGCGGGCGCAGCGCATATTGGCCGGCCGCGGCATTGCAGCCCGTGCCCGCCACCAGCCGCGCGGTGCGGATCTCGTCGCGGTAGAATTCGGTCAGGCCATAGACGGCCTCGGCCTGGAGATCGGGTGCCGAATGCGGCTTGCCATACCATTTCTCGTATTCGGCCGGATCGCGCAGCCGGAAATCGGCGGACAGGTCCACCACCTTCTGGTCACGCGGAAGCGCCGCGATCACCGCCTGGCTGGTGGCATGGGGCAGCGCGCAGAAGGCCAGGTCGATGCCGGAGAAATCCACCTCCTCGATCCGGGTCAGCACCGGCAGGTCGAGATGGCGCAGGAACGGAAAGACATCGCCCATCGCCATGCCCGCCTTGCGGTCCCCCGTCAGCGCCGCGATGCGCATGTGGGGATGCGTGGCGATCAGCCGGACCAGTTCGGCGCCGGTATAGCCCGAGGCCCCGAGGATGGCGATGGAATGGGTCATGGGATGCGTCCTCCTGCGGTCGGAGATGGGATGCCCCAGCGCTGCCCGACGTGCAACGGTTTTCCGCGCGTTCAGAGATGCGCCTCCATCGCCGCACGCACATCCACCCGCGCCTTGAGCCGGCTGGCCAGCATGTAGACGCCGCCGAACTTGCGTTGCAGGAACAGCGTATCCATCGGCGGAATATGGAAGAATTCGCGCTCGGCGCCCAGCGCCATGCCCATGTCGCGCATCTCCATCGCCACATCCGAATTCGAGAAGTCATAGACGCCGCCGTTGCGGATGGGCTCCATCGACAGCGCGAACATGTCGAGCACCCCGTTCTGGTAGCGCTCGGGCGTGGTCTCGGTGAAGAAGCCGATGTCGAGACAGGCCGCCCGCACCGCCGCACGGTCGCCGTCGAGCCCCGCGCGCATCAGGCGGCGGAATTGTTCGGTCATCTCCTCGGGGAATTCGCGCGTGGCGCCGAAGTCCAGCAACACGACCCGCTGGCTGGTGGTGTCATACAGGTAATTGGCGAAGTTCGGGTCGGTCTGCATCATGCGGAACTCGAACAATTCGCGGAAGAGAAGTTCGATCAACAGGCGCATCACGCGGTCGCGCACCTCCTGATCGGCCGAGACCAGGCTTTCGATCGGCACGCCCGACACATGGTCCATGGCCAGCACCGACGCCGTGGACAGATCTTCATGCAGGCGCGGCACGACAAAGGCCGTCTCGCCCTCCAGAAGCGCACCGAACCGGGCCAGGCATTGCCCCTCGCGGGTATAATCGGCCTCCTCGTGGAGCTGGCGCTTGGCCTCGGCCAGCATCGGCACCACGTCGATGTCCTTGGGCATGATGCCCGACATCTTGAGCAGGCTGGCCACGTTGTTCACGTCGCTGTCGATGGAATGACGCACGCCCGGATACTGGATCTTGATCGCCAGATCGCGGCCATCACGGGTGCGCGCGCGGTGCACCTGCCCGATCGAGGCGGCGGCGATGGGCGTGAACGGGAAGCTTTCGAACCGCTCCATCCAGTTCTTGCCCCATTGCAGCGTCAGGACGGCACGCAGCTGCTTTTCGGGCATGTAATGGGCCTCGGCGCGCAGATGGCCCAGGATCTCGGACAGCTCGGGCGGCAACATCTCGCCGGCATCCATCGACATCAGCTGGCCGATCTTCATCGCCGCGCCGCGCAGATGCGCCAGCTGGCGGGTGACGCGCATCGCATTGGCCGGGGTCAGCAGCAGATCCGAGGCCCGCGGCTTCTCGCCCCGCGCCAGATGCCGCGCCCCGTCGACCAGCATGCCGCCGGCGATCCCCGTGGCCATGGTCCCGAACCGCGCCAGCCGCGAGATCCGCCCCGAGGGCACGGCAAGGCCGCGGGCTTCGAACTTGCGATGGGTCATTGGGGCCTCCGGTGAAGGTGAATTTCATATGCATGTTTTTGCACATTACGGCGCACATAGGCAGGCCAGGCCCGTCCGACAATGGCTGACGGCAAAAATGACGCCCTCGTGATCGCACGCAGACGCGCGGGCGCGGCCCCCACTGGACGGCGCGGCCCGGCGCGACTACTCCATCGGCATGAGTGATTTCGCCCAATCCGCCCTGGCCGCCACCCGTGCGCTGCGCACGCTGTTCGAGCCCACGCCGCTTCAGCGCAACGACCACCTGTCCGCCCGCTACGGCGCCGACATCTGGCTCAAGCGCGAAGACCTGACGCCCGTGCGCAGCTACAAGCTGCGCGGCGCCTTCACCGCCATGCGCCGCCTGCGCGAAGACCCCGCGCGCGACCATTTCGTCTGCGCCAGCGCCGGCAACCATGCCCAGGGCGTGGCCTATGCCTGCCGCCACTTCGGGGTCCGGGGCACGATCTTCATGCCCGTCACCACGCCGCAACAGAAGATCGACAAGACCCGCACCTTCGGCCAGGGCGCGGTCGAGATCGTGCTGACGGGGGATTACTTTGACCAGACGCTGGCCGCGGCCCAGGGCTTCTGCGCCGAGGCGGGCGCGGATTTCCTGGCCCCCTTCGACGACCCGCATGTGATCGAGGGTCAGGCCTCGGTCGGGGTGGAGATGTTCGTGCAGCTGGGCCGCGCGCCCGATCTGGTGATCCTGCCGGTGGGCGGGGGCGGGCTGGCCGCGGGCGTGACCGGCTATCTGCGCGAGGTGGCGCCGAGCGTCGCCTATCGCTTCGTCGAACCCGCGGGCGGGGCCAGCCTGGCGGCCGCATTGCACGCCGGCGGCCCCGTCACCCTGCCCCGCGTCAACAGCTTCGTGGATGGCGCGGCGGTGGCGCGGATCGGCGCGCTTCCCTTCGAGCGGCTGTCCTGGGCGCACCCCGATCAGGTGCTGGCCGCCCCCGAGGACCGCATCTGCATCACCATGCTCGAGATGCTCAACGTCGAGGGGATCGTTCTCGAACCGGCCGGGGCGTTGTCGGTGGACGTGCTGCCCGAACTGGCCGACGAGATCCGCGGCAAGACCGTGGTCTGTGTCACCTCGGGGGGGAATTTCGACTTCGAGCGCCTGCCCGAGGTCAAGGAACGCGCCCAGAAATTCGCCGGGCTGAAGAAATATTTCATCCTGCGCCTGCCGCAGCGGCCAGGCGCGCTGCGCGACTTCCTGAACCTGCTGGGCCCCGACGACGATATCGCGCGGTTCGAATATCTGAAGAAATCGGCGCGGAACTTCGGGTCGGTCCTGATCGGGATCGAAACCCGCGATGCGGCGAATTTCGACCGGATCCGCGCGGGGCTCGAGGCGTCGGGGATGACCTGGCGCGACATCACCGAGGACGAGGCCCTGGCCGAATTCCTGATCTGAAAACTGTCTCGAATGCGCGCTATTTCGCGGGCTGCGCCCCTCCGGCTTTGGCCGGAAGGGCGCAAGACGTGACGGAACGTGGCCGTGAAAATCAGGCCGCGGCGATCCCGGAGCGGTCGCAGAATTCGTGGACCCGCGCCATGAAATCGGTCTTGGAGGCGCCATAGCAGGCCACCACCGCGTGCACATCCACCGCGGCCATGTCACCGGCCGCGGCCTGACGCTCGCCCTCCTGGCAGAGCCGGCCAAAGGCGGCAAAGCCCAGATTCCACGCGCTTCCCTTCAGAAAATGCAGATCTTCTTCCAGCGTTGCCATCTCGTGGCCCAGACGCATCACGACGCCCTCGACCTCGTCGAGGAACAATTCGATCACCTCTCCGAAACCTTCTTCGCCGATCTCTGAACGCAATTCGGCGACACGATCCCAATCGATCATTTCTCTCTCCACCGTATTTTCACCTCACCGCGGTCGACACTATCCGCCAATGCTTGCCGAAGACTTAAATCATCCACGGACCAGCATTATTCACCCGGCGTTAACCGCGGCGGCGCTAGAGATGGGGCGTAACCAGGTCTGAAAGTCGGTGCGCTGCCCGTGCCCAATGTTCTCAACTGCCCTGACCACCATGTTCCGGCCGCGACCCGGCGCAAGGTTCTGGTGGTCGACGACAGTCGCATGCAGCGCCGCATCCTTGCGGCGCAACTCGCGCAAGCGGGCTATCGGGTGCTGGAAGCCGGCACCGGCGAGGAGGCGCTGTCCATCTGCGCCGCCGAGGAACCCGACATGGTCCTGTCGGATTGGGTCATGCCCGGCATGTCGGGGCTGGACTTGTGCCGCGCCTTCCGCGCGATGGACCGCAAGGGGTATGGCTATTTCGTCCTGCTGACCTCGAAGACCGAAAAGGGCGAGGTGGCCACCGGTCTTGAAAGCGGCGCCGACGATTTCCTGGCCAAGCCCGTGCGCGGCGACGAATTGCGCGCGCGCCTGGCCGCGGGCGAACGCATCCTGCGCATGGAGCGCGATCTTCAGGAAAAGAACCGCCTGCTGACCGACACCTTGCGCGAATTGCAAGATCTCTATGGCTCGGTCGAGCGCGACCTTCAGGAGGCCCGCAAGCTTCAGCAGAGCCTGGTGAAGGAACGCCATCGCAGCTTCGGCAGTGCCGAGGTGTCGCTTCTGCTGCGGCCCTCGGGGCATGTCGGCGGCGATCTGGTCGGCTTCTTCCCGATCAATGCGCGCCGCGTCGGGCTTTACGCCATCGACGTATCGGGCCACGGCATCACCTCGGCGCTGATGACGGCGCGGCTGGCGGGCTATCTGTCGGGCACCTCGCCGCAGCAGAACATCGCCCTGATCCAGTCGGAATACGGCATCTACGACGCCCGCACCCCCGCGACGCTGGCCGCCTACATGAACGCGGTCGTGCTCGAGGAAATGAAGACCGACAGTTACTTCACCCTGGTCTATGCCGATGTGGACCTGTTCACGGGCCGCGCGGTGATGGTGCAGGCGGGCCATCCGCATCCGGTCGTGCAGCGCGCCGACGGCCGGGTGGAATTCCTGGGCTCGGGCGGGCTGCCGGTGGGGCTGATCGAAGGGGCCCGCTTCGACAGTTTCGAAACCGTCCTGGCGCCTGGCGACCGGCTGTTCATGATGTCCGATGGCGTGACCGAAGCCGCAGATATCGACGGCAACCTGCTGGGCGAAGACGGGCTGTGCGCGCTCATGCACCGCAACGCCGGACTGCGCGGCGAGACCTTCCTCGAGGCCTTGATGTGGGATCTGGCCACCTATTCGGTGGGCGAGATGAACGACGACGTGTCGGGCGTGCTGTTCGAATTCAACGGCGCCAAGCAGAACGCCGACTGACCGCCCGGGCCCGCCCCGCGGTCACGGTTCGCGCAAAGCCTCGCGCGATTTGTAGAGCGGCTTGAGCAGATATTGCAGGATAGTCTTGCGGCCTGTCTCCAGCTCGACCGTCGCCTGCATGCCGGGCCGGATTTCCAGATTGCGCTGACGCTCCTCGAGATGCGTCAGATCCACCCGCACCGTCACCTTGTAATGCGGGTCGCCATCGGGCTTGCGCTCGTCCTTGAAGGTGTCGGCCGAAATCACCGTCACCTCGCCGCGCAGGGCGCCATAGATGGTGTAATCATAGGCCGACAGCTTGATGTTGGCGGGCTGGCCGGGGCGGACATTGGCAATGTCCTCGGGGCGGATGCGCGCCTCGAGGAACAATTCCTCGTCCAGCGGGATGATCTGCATGATCTCCTCGCCGGGGCGGACCACGCCGCCGATCGTCGTGACCGACAGCTTGTTGACGATCCCCCGCATGGGCGAGGTCAGCACCGTCCGGTCGAGCTGATCCTCCGAGGTCTTGAGCGCCTGGCGCAGCGACCCCAGCTCCTTGAGCAGGTCGGAATATTCGCGCGCGCGCTCCAGCTCGGCATTGGTGGTGATCTCGTCATAGCTGGCTTCGGCGTCGCGGGTTGCCTTGCGCGCCCGCGTCACCTCGATCAGCGGCGCGATCTCCTTGGCCAGCATGTCCTCGAGAAGCTTCAGCTCGGCCTGCGCCTGCGCCAGCACCTTTCGCGCGCCATCGCGCCGGGCGCGGAAATCGGCCAGGCGCGCGCGCAACAGCTCCTTTTCGCTGGCCACGATATCGGGCACCAGCCGGGCCTCGATCTCGGGCACGGTGAAATCGTCGGCGCCGGCCATCTCGGCCTCGAGCCGCAGCCGGCGAATGTCCAGCGTGGCGATCTGCGCCTCGAGATCGTCGACCTCGCTCTGGTAGCGGGTGCCGTGCAGCCGCGCCAGCACCGAGCCCGGATCGACCACATCGCCTTCCGAGACATAGAGCGCGGCCAGGATGCCGCCTTCCAGGTTCTGGATGATCTGCGGCTTCGAGGAAGACACCACCTCGCCCGGCCCGCGCACGATCTGGTCCACCCAGGCCAGCGACGACCAGATCAGGAAGATCAGCACCGTGGCCGCAATGGCCCAGATGGTCATCGACAACCGCCGCGGGCGGGCGTCCAATGCGCGCGGATCGACCGTGCTCATTGCGCCGCCGCCGAAGGGGCCGGCGCGGCCGAGGGCGCGCGCGGGCGCGACAGATGCGCCAGAACCGCCTCGCGCGGGCCATCCACCGCCACCCGCCCGGCCTGAAGGATCAGCGTGCGCGAGGTCAGCGACAGGATCGGCACGCGGTGCGTGGCGATCACCGCCGTGCGGCCCTTGAGCCAGTCATCCAGCCGCGAGACCAGCGTGGTCTCGAGCGTGGTATCCAGCGCCGCGGTCGGCTCGTCGAGGATCACGACCGACGGGTCCTGCAACCACAGCCGCGCCCAGCCGATCGACTGGCGCTGCCCGACCGACAGGCCCTCGCCGCCGTCGCGGATCTCGAGGTCGAGCCCGCGCGGATGGTTGCGCAGGAACGGCCCCAGCCCGGCGAAGTCGATCGCCGCGAACAGCCGCCGGTCGTCGCGCTCGAGCTGGGTCAGGTCGAGGTTGTCGCGCAGGGAGCCCGAGAACAGCCGCACGTCCTGGCCCAGATAGCCCACCGACCGGCGCAGGTCGCGCGGGTGCAGCTGGCCCATGTCTACCCCGTCCAGAAGCACGCGCCCGGCCTCGGGTTCATAGATCCCCGCCAGAAGCTTGAGCAGCGTGGACTTGCCCGACCCGTTCGCCCCCAGAACCGCGACGCGCTGGCCGGCGGGAATGGCAATGCCCGGAATGTCCAGCGTGGCCGCGGCCTCGGGGTCATATCGGAATTCGATGTTGCGCAGCTCGTAGCTGCCGCCGATGCGTTCGGCGCGCAGATAGCGGCGGTCCTCGTCGTGGACCTGATCGGCCGCGGCAATGGCGTCCAGCCCGTCGAGGGCCGCGCGCACATTGGTCCAGCGCGCCAGCGTCGCCGAAAGCTGGGTCAGCGGCGCCAGCGTCCGCGAGGTCAGGATGCCGATGGCGATGATCGAGCCCACGGTGAATTCACCGGCAAAGACCTTGTAGGCGCCCACCACCACGGCCACGATATAGGTGGCCTGCTGCACCGCCTGCGCCCAGTTGGTCAGGATCGCGGCCAGCTTGCGCTGTTCGGAGGATTTCGCCGCCGACAGCGTGGTCAGCTCCTCCCAGATGCGGCGGACGCGCTCCTGCCCGCGCTGGGTGGCAAGGGTCTCGTGTTCATAGATCGCCTCGTGCAGAAGGCGGCTGGCGCGGGCCTGTGCGCCCTGGGTGGATTGCGTCAGCGCGACCATGCGCTTCTGGAACAGGAAGCCCGGCACCACCATCAGCACCGCCCCCGCCGCCAGCACCCACACGAGGTTGCCGCCGATCGAGGCCACCAGCGCCAGGAAGACGAAGATGAAGGGAATGTCGGCCAGCGTGCCGATGGTCGAGGCGGTGAAGAATTCGCGCACCGATCCGAATTCGCGCATCGCCGAGAACAGCTGCGAGGGCGCGCGCTGGCCAGGTGCCGCCTTCATGCCCAGCAGCCGGTCCATCAGCAGCGTCTGCACGTTCAGCTCGATCCGCCGCCCGGCCAGGTCCATAAGCCCCGAGCGCGCCAGCTTCAGCGCCATTTCCAGCGCGATCGCCAGGAACGCGCCCAGCGCCAGCACCCACAACGTGGCCTCGGATTGATGCGGGATCACCCGGTCGTAGACCTGAAGCGAGAACAGCGCGACCGCCACCGCCAGCACATTGGCCACAAGCGAGCCCGCCGCCACCTCGACGAAGGCGCGGCGCTGGGCGCGAAAGGCGCCCCAGAACCAATGCTCGCGCGTCTCGGACAGACGGTGGCGTTCCTCGATCTGGCGCAGGGTGGAATGGGCGCGCACGATCCGGCCCGAGAAATAGGCCTCGAATTCGGGGATCGGCACCTCGGTGGTGTTGTCGGGGCAGGACCGGTCGTGGATGAAGACGCTCTCGCGGTCCTGGCGCAGGACCAGCACCATCTGCCCCGAGGTCATCACCGCCAGCGCCGGCCAATGGCCGGGCGCGGGGCGGCCCACGTCCTCGATCTCGGTGCTCATGCCGGCCACGCGCAGGATGGCGGCGACATGTTCGGGGCGCACCTCGCCCGCGGCACCACCGCCGGTCAGCGCCGCGGCCTCGCCCACCGCGCGCAGCATCTGTTCCAGAATGTCGGTTGCGGGCAGTTCGGCGCCCAGGACCGCGGCATAGGCCGAGGCCAGCTCGGCGCGCGCCCGTGCCCGGCCGGGATCGGCCGGCCGC
The DNA here is from genome assembly GCF_900156695.1 of Phaeovulum vinaykumarii. Taxonomy (GTDB): domain Bacteria; phylum Pseudomonadota; class Alphaproteobacteria; order Rhodobacterales; family Rhodobacteraceae; genus Bieblia_A; species Bieblia_A vinaykumarii. The sequence continues at coordinate 375,491 of NZ_FTOM01000002.1, read as the reverse complement.
GGGGCGTCCCCCGCGCGGGCGGGGCGGGACATGGGGCGACCGCCCGCCGCCCCGCTGACCTGGGCGGCGTTTATATCGAACGCAATGATGCGGTCGGTCGACAACGCCCCTCCACGATACACTCGATCCGCCTTCCGGGCCGGAGTATTAGACTATATGTTGGTTCCGTCCACCAAAAGACCGTCCTCGGCCGCGATTTGAAGCTCGACCAATGCGATGTCATAGGCCAGCCCGACCTGCGTGCGGCCCAGCGCGGCATAGGTTTCATACATTGACACCAGCTCCATCAGCGGGCGCCGCCCGACGCGGTATTGCGCGGTGAAGGTCTCGAGCGTCTGACGCGTCTGCTCCAGCACCTCCTGCCCGCGCGCGGCCTTGTCGCGCAGGTTGCGCAGCTGGGCTTCGCGCTGGGTGCGGGTGCGGTCGGCCTTCTGGCGGGCCTCGGCGGCGCGGGCCCTGGCGGCCTCCTTGCTGGCCGAGATCGCCTGAAGATCGGTGGCGGTGTTGAAGCCGAACAGGTTGTCGGCGCCCAGCGTCAGCCCCAGATCGGGCTTGCCCCCGCCGATCTCGGCCTGGGCGGTCAGCCCCGGCAGATGCGCCGCGCGCGCGATCTCGGCCTCGGCGATCGAGCGGCGGGCCTCGGCCTCGGCGCGCACGACCGACAGCGGCTCGGGCGCGGCAGCCGGCATCTCGAGCGACGACAGCCCGCTCACCCCGTCCAGCGGCACCTGCGCCATGGCATTGAGTTCGGCCATCGCCATGCGGGCATTGTCGCGGTCGGCCCCGGCGGTGGCCTGCATCTCGCCCAGCTTCTGGGTGATGACCCGCGCTTCGGACATGTCCGACAGCCCGCCCTTGACCCGCGCGCGCATGATCCGGTCATATTCGCGCATCCGGGTCACCGCGGCATCGGCCACCTGGGCCTGGGCCTGCGCCTTGAGCGCCTTGACATAGAGCGCCAGCCCCTCGTGGACGCGGTCGTTCATCTCGGTCGACAGGGTGACGGCGGCCACTTCGACATCGGCGGCGGCATAGGCGCGCTCGGCCTTCTTGCGGCCGTTGTCGAAAAGCACCTGCTCGACCAGGATCGAGGAGGCCAGCGCCCCGAGCGAGGTCAGCGACACCGACGGCCCGATCCGGGGCAGCCAGTTCTTGTCGGCCGCCTGCGCCGCCAGCCGCTTGACGCGCAATTCCGCCGCCGCGGTCTGGCCCATCGCGGCCAGAACGGCGCCGGCCACCTGCGCATAGGGGCCGCTGGGCGGCAAGATCGTGCGCCGCGCCTTGAGTTCGGCAATGGTCTGCGGCACCGCGGCCGTGACATGGCTGTCCCCGGCCCCGTTCGCGCCGGTCCGGGCGCTGGTCTCGGGGGCGCGCGCGCCGGTGAACATCGAGCGCGACGACAGCACGCCCTGCGGGCTCATGCAGCCCGACAGCGCCGCCGCCAGCGCAAGGGCTGCGGCCGGGTGCAGCGTCCCGGACCTGCGGCGGGCCGGGCGGCGCGGAAGGGTCCGGGCGGCCATGCGCGGGGCCCCCTCAGATCACGACCGTGACGTTATCATCCACGATCAGCGTCGTGCCGTCGGTGCCCAGCGTGTAGATGTGATGCGACACGCCGCCGATCATCGTGCTCAGCCCGGTGTCATGGGCGCCCGTGGCCGTCACCGTGTCCTGACCGTCGCCCGAGACGACGAGGGTATTGTTCTCGTCGGTCAGCGCGTTGATCTGGGCCTCGGTGATGGTCAGATCGGCCTGCGGCGCAAAGCTCAGGTCGATCGCACCGAAGTCATAGCCCGCCAGCCCCGCGCGATCGAGATCCACGCTGACCGCGGCGGTATTGTCCACGATCACCAGCGACGCGGCATCGTTGCCCGCCGCATCGAGCGCGTTGACCACCAGATACGAACCGTTCGGCACGCCCTGGTCAAAGACATAGAGCGTCTCGTCGGCGCCCACCGGCAGCGCGGCGCCATAGCTCACCGCATGCGAGCTGCCATCGGCGGCCACGGCCACCATCTCGTGGGGCACCTCGCCGGTGTCGGTGGTGATGCCGGTCAGCCCCTGGCTGTTGGCCATGTAGCCTTCGATCTGCGGCGCGTCGGGGGCCACCTGGTCATAGGCAAAGCTGCCCGACAGCGTGTCGGAATTGCCGGCGGCATCGGTGGCCACGACGTCATAGGTCAGCGAGCCTTCGCCCGCGGGCAGATCCGAGGCGTCGAAATTCGCGGCCCAATCGCCGTTCTGATCCGACGTCACGGTGCGCGTGGCCCCGTTGGCCAGCGTCACGACGACCTCGGAACCGGCCTCGACCTGACCCGAGATGGCAAAGCCCGCATCGGCTTCGGCAATATTGACGGTGCCGTCACCGCCGACCGTGCCGGTCAGCGCGAAATCCTCGACCTCGGGGTCGAAGGCCAGCTGCTGCGCGGTTTGCGCGACATTGCCCAGAAGGTCGGTCGCGGTGGTGGTCATGGTCAGCGTGGTGGTCGTGCTCGGCAGCGCCGAGGCCGGGATCGTCGTGCTCCAGTTGCCGTTGAAATCGACCGTCGCGCTGGCCGTGGCGCCGTTCGACAGCGCCACCTCGACCGTGGCGCCCGGCTCGCCGGTGCCGCTGACGGCCAGACCGCCCGCGGCTTCGGCGGCGTTGACCACATCATCGGCACCCGGCGTCGCGGTGCCGGCGGTCAGGCTGGTCACCGTGTCGACGTCGAAGGCATGCGTCAGGGTGGCGGTGTTGCCGTTGGTGTCGGTCGCACTCACCGACAGGCTGGCGGCATATTCGCCTGCCGCCACGACCCCCGCGGGGAAGCTGACGGTCCAGGTGCCGTTCATGTCGGCCGTGGCGCTGCGGGTGATCGCGCCCATCGTGACCTCGACCGTGGCGCCGGCATCGGCGGTGCCCGTCACCGCAAGGCTGGCCGGGGCTTCGGTGCCCGAAACGGTGTTGTCCGCCGTCACCGGGTTCACGGTCACATTGGCCACGGTGTCGACGCTGAAGCTGCGGGTGTCGCTGGCCACGTTGCCCACGGCATCGGTGGCCTCGACCGTCGCGGTGGCGGTATAGGTGCCGGCCGCGATCGTGCCGGCCTCGAAGGTGGCCGACCAGCTGCCGTCCGCGGCCACGGTCGCGGGCCGCGTCACCGAGCCGATGGTGACATTGACGGTGGCGCCGGGCTCGGCGGTGCCGGTCAGAACCAGATCCTGCCCCGCTTCGGCGCCGTTCACGACGTCATTGCCGGCGATGGCCGCGCCCGAGAAGGCGACCGTGGTCTCGGTGTCCACGTCGACCGCCTGCGAGGCCACCGAGACATTGCCCGAGGCATCGGTGGTGGTGGCCGTGGCCGTCGCCGGATATTCGCCGGACGCCAGGTTCGAGGCGTTGAAGGACGCGCTCCAGTTGCCGTTGCCGTCGGCAGTGACGGTCTGCGTGGTGCCCCCCAACGCCACCTCGACGCTGGCGCCGGCCTCGGCGGTGCCGGTCACGGCAAAGCCCGCGCTGCGTTCGGCGCCCGAGATCACGTTGTCGCCGGTGACCGCGTCGATGGTCACGCTGCCGTCGGTGTCGACGGCGAAGCTGCGCGTGGCGCTGGCCACGTTGCCCGCGGCATCGGTGGCGGTGACGATGGCGGTGGCGGTATAGGTGCCGCTGGCCAGGCTGCCGGCCTCGAAGGTGGCCGACCAGCTGCCGTCCGCGGCCACGGTCGCGGTGCGCGTCACGGTGCCGATGGTGACCTCGACGCTGGCGCCGGCTTCGGCGGTGCCGGTCAGCACCAGCCCGCCCGCCGCCTCGGTGGCGTTGACGATATCGTCGCCCGCAATCGCACCCGCATCGAAGGCGACCGCGGTCTCGGTGTCGACGTGGATCACATGCGTCTCGGTCGAGACATTGCCGGCCGCATCGGTCGTGGTGGCGGTCAGCGTGGTGTCATAGGTGCCCGCCGGCAGATCCGCGACCGCCCAGCTGGCCGACCAGCTGCCGTCATCGGCCACCACGACATCCTGGGTCACCCCTTCCAGCGTCAGCGTCAGCGTCGCGCCGGGCGTGCTGGTGCCGGTCACGGTGACGCCGGCCGCGGCCTCGGCGGCATTGACGAGATCATCGCCCGTCACCGCATCGAAGGCGATCGGATCGGCCACGGTGTCGATGGCCAGCACGTCGCTCAGCTCGGTGGTATTGCCCAGCAGATCGGTCGCGGTCACGGTCACGACCGAGGTATATTCGCCCTCGGCCAGCGTGCCGGGTTCGAAGGTCACGCTCCAGGTGCCGTCATCGCCCACGGTGGTGGTGCGGGTCACGCCCTCGACCTCGACCGAGATCGCGGCGCCCACTTCGCCGGTGCCGGTGATGGTGACGCCATCGACGAATTCGGCGGCGTTCTCGATGTCGCCCACGGCCACGGTGCCGGTGCTCACCGCGACATCAGGCGGGGTCATGTCGATGACGTAATCGGGCCCGTCGAGCGGATAGACCGTGCCATCGGGCGCGGTGACCTCGACAACCGAGCTATAGCTGCCGTCGGGCGGCAGATCCGTGGCCGGGATGACCGCGCCCCAGGTGCCGTCGTCGCCCACGGTGGTGGTGGTGGTCACGTCGCCCACCGTCACCACGACCGACGAGCCGGGCTCGCCCGTGCCGGTCACCTCGATCTCGGGATCGAGCGTGGTGGTGATGATCGTGTGGCTGTCGTCGGGGTTGTCCACGGTGGGCACGATGACGGTGCTGCCGCCCCCACCGCCGCCACCGCCACCGCCGCCGATGACGCCCGCGCCCACGGCCCCCGCCGCCAGAAGACCCGCCGGACCCAAGCCCAGAAGCGCCGGAGCGAACATCGCCATGCCGGTGGCTTCCTCGTCGCCGGGGGGACCGGCGATCTGGTCATCGCCCAGGAAGGTCAGCTGATCGACCGGGCTCCATTTCTCGCCCCAGGTGTCGATCCCGGAATATTCCGCAAAGATCACGCCATCGCCGCTGTCCTGAAGGACGACTTCGCTGATCTCGCCGTCAGAGGACAGATACAGCCGGGGCGGCGCCGCGGCATTGTCGTAGAAATGCGTCAGCGTGATCGTGCGCCCGTCCACCAGGAAAAGCTGGAGGTCGTCGCCGTCACGCATGTATTTGAGAATGCTTTCCTTGCGCAGGTGGAGGGAGATCTCGTCCCCGGATCCCACCATCACGAACCCGGATGCGCCGTCTCCGGCAACCGAACCACGAGCAATCCCGCCCGCAACACTCCGGACGGCAAAGTCGACAGACTTCGCCATGATACCACTCCGCCTCAAGAATACACGTGGCTTATTTTGATCGCCACTTTTGTGCTCAGGCTAAGAGCTAGCTCAAGAAGGGGTGCAAATCCAGATAGAATCTAAACTGGGGCAACAAATTGTGGCCTATTTGCCAACACTTTCACGCCACAATTGATGTGGGCGCGCGGGCGGACGTGCAGGCGATTGTGGCGGCGCGACGGGGCGCCGCCCCCGATCATGGTTAAAAAAGCCTTAAAATGCGGCCTGTTCCAGGGCCAGCGCCAGAAAGTGACGGTCCCCCGCACCGGCCAGCAGGTCAAGCGCCTCCTCGGGCGACAGCCAATGGGCGACATGGCCGGGTTCCGAGGGCGGACCCCGCCGCAGCCCCGGACGCGCCAGCCAGACCGAACAGACCTTCTCGGCCCAGAGGTCATATTCGGGCATGTAGGTGAATCGGCGATAGGCCCCGAGCCGGCGCAGACCGCCAATGGACCAGCCGGTTTCCTCGAACACCTCGCGGTGCAGCGCCGCGACCACATTCTCGCCGGGATCAATGCCGCCGCCGGGCAGCTGGAATTCGGGCGTGGGCGCGGCCTGATGCGTCACCAGAACCTGCCCCGCGCGCAAGAGCACGGCATAGGCGCCGGGCCGGCGCCGGTAACGCATCCCTGTCTTTACAGGTTCGCCGAAACGTCGGATCATGTATCTTCTCCTGCGCCAGAGCCCCGTTGTCCGCCCCTGCGGGCAACCATTGCCCCGCAGCGCCTATGGGGATATGCCAGCCCCAAGCGCGAACGAAAACCCCCGAGGTCCCCCGATGACCAACGCCTCCCAGATCGCATGGGATGATTCCATCCTTCCCTTCCAGTTGGACAGTGCCGACATCCGCGGCCGCGTGGCCCGGCTCGATGGTGTCCTCGAGGCCGTCCTGGCCCAGCACGCCTACCCCTCCGAGGTCGAGGCACTGGTGGCCGAGGCGGCGCTTCTGACGGCGCTGATCGGACAGACGATCAAGCTGCGCTGGAAGCTGTCGCTCCAGGTGCGCGGCGATGGCCCGATCCGCATCATCGCAACCGATTATTACGCCCCCGAGACCGAGGGCGCGCCCGCGCGCATCCGTGCCTGGGCCAGCTTCGACGAGGCGCATCTGACCGCGGCAGAACCCTTTCGCCAGATCGGCCGGGGCTATTTCGCGGTGCTGATCGACCAGGGCCGCGGCACCGTGCCCTATCAGGGGATCACGCCGCTGGCGGGGGGCTCGCTCTCGCGCTGCGCCGAGACCTATTTCGCCCAGTCCGAGCAATTGCCCACGCGCTTTGCGCTGTCGTTCGGGCGTTCGCGCCTGAAGGGCGAAACCGAGCGCTGGCGCGCCGGGGGCGTGATGCTCCAGAAGATGCCCAAGGCCTCGCCCTTCCTGGCCGACAAGCCCACCGCGAGCGAAGGCGTCCTGCTCGAACCCGGCGACATCCTCTCGGGCCCCGAGGCCGAGAACTGGAACCGCGCGAACATGCTTCTCGACACGGTCGAAGACCTCGAGCTGATCGGCCCCTCGGTCGCGCCGACCGAACTCCTGATCCGCCTCTTCCACGAGGAACGCCCGCGCGTCTTCGATCCGCAGACGGTGCGCTTCGGCTGCACCTGTTCCGAAGGCCGCGTGCGTGAAAGCCTGTCGATCTATTCGGCGCGCGACATCGCCCACATGACCACCGACGACGGCAAGGTGACGGCCGATTGCCAGTTCTGCGGCGCGCATTACGTCTTTGACCCGGCGACGCTGGGCTTCGAGGCGACGCATGCGCCCGATGGCACGCCGCTGCCGGTCGATTCGGCGGCTGACAGCGACGATGGCTGACCCGCTTGCCCCGGTTCTTGCGGCCCTGGCCCGGCCGGGGCAGCCCACATCGGACAACGAGCTGAACAACCTGCCCCTGCCCGCGGATCGGGTGCTGCGGCCCGCAGGCGTTCTGGTCGGGCTGATCGCGGCGCCGGATGGCCCGCGCATCCTTTTGACCAAGCGCGCCTCGCATCTGCGCCACCATCCCGGCCAGATCGCCTTTCCCGGCGGCAAGGTCGACCCCGGCGACGCCGATGCCACGGCCGCGGCGCTGCGCGAGGCCCACGAGGAAGTCGCCCTGCCGCCCGGCGCCGCCACGATCCTGGGGCATCTGCCCGAGCACGAGACGGTGACGGGCTTTCGCGTCAGCCCGGTGGTGGCGCGGCTGGCCCCCTTCCCCCCCCACCCCGAGGCCGGCGAGGTCGACGAGATCTTCACCGTGCCGCTGGCGCATCTGGCCGATCTGGGCCGCTACCGGGTCGAGGGGCGGCGCTGGCGCGGGCAGATCCGGCATTACTGGGTGGTGCCCTGGGGGCCTTATTACATCTGGGGCGCCACCGCGCGCATCCTGCGGGCGCTGGCCGAACGCATGGCGCCCTGACCCGTCCGCCCCGCCACGCTCCCCGCACCAAAGACCCCGCGCCCCAAAGGCCCCGCCCCCCAGAGACCCCGCCCGCGATGCCTGCTTCCCCGCCCCCCCGGATCACCGCCGACTGGCTGCACGCCCCTGCGCTTCAGGATCTGCTGCGGCTGCTGGAGGGCGCCGGCCATCAGGCGCTGGCGGTGGGCGGCTGCGTGCGCAACGCGCTTCTGGGGGCGGCGGTCTCGGATATCGACATCGCCACCGACGCCCGCCCCGAGCGCGTGATCGCGCTGACCGAAGCCGCGGGCCTCAAGGCGGTGCCCACGGGGATCGAGCATGGCACGGTCACCGTGATCGCGGGCGGCCAGCCGCACGAGATCACCACCTTTCGCCGCGACGTGGAAACCCACGGCCGGCACGCGACCGTGGCCTTTTCCACCGATGTGACCGAGGACGCCGCGCGGCGCGACTTCACCATGAACGCGCTTTACGCCCGCGCCGACGGGCAGGTGCTGGACCCGCTGGGCGGCATGGGCGACCTGCGCGCGCGCCGGGTGCGGTTCGTCGGCCCGCCCGAGGACCGCATCCGCGAGGATTATCTGCGCATCCTGCGCTTCTTCCGCTTCACCGCCTGGTATGGCGCCCCCGATCAGGGCCCCGAGCCCGAGGGGCTGGCCGCCTGCGCCGCGCTGGCCGAGGGGGTCGAGGGCCTCTCGCGCGAGCGTCTGGGGGCCGAGATGAAGAAGCTTCTGGCCGCGCCCGACCCCGCCCCCGCGGTCGCGGCGATGGCGGCGGCGGGGGTGCTGGGGCGGGTGCTGCCCGGCGCCGACCCCACCGCGCTGGCGCCGCTGGTGCATCTGGAGGCCGACGCACACCCCGACGCACGCCCCGACGCTCTGGCGCGTCTGGCGGTGCTGGGCGGGGATGCCCCGGCCGAACGGCTGCGGCTGTCGAAGGCCGAGACCCGGCGCCTGTCGCAATTGCGCGCGGCTGCGACGGAGGGGGCGACGGGGCCGGGCGAGCTGGGCTATCGGCTGGGCGCGCCCGACGCCCGCCTGGCCGGACGGTTGCGCGCCGCGCTGATGGGCATGCCCCTGCCCCCCGACTGGGACGCGGCCGCCGAAACCGGCGCCGCGGCGCGCTTTCCGGTCAGCGCGCGCGATCTGATGCCCGCGTTCTCGGGGCCGGCGCTGGGGCAACGACTGGCCCGGCTCGAACGCGCCTGGATCGCCTCGGGCTTTGCCCTCGACCGCGGCGCGCTGCTGGCGCTGGACGACTAGCGCCCCTTTCCGTTCACGCTTTCGCGCCAAGGCGCCGCTTTGCCCCTTGCCGGCTTTTCCCCGCCCCGCTGCGGGCGTATAGACCGGGGCATGATCTCGCTGCCGCGCTTCTTCCGCCCCGACCCGTTCCGCCCCGCCGGCGGCCCGCCGCCCCAGCGCCTGGGGGCCTTCTTCCGCTGGTGCCTGGACGGGGCCTGGCCGGTCCTGTTTCTGGCCGGGGGGCTCTCGGCGCTGGCCGGCACGCTCGAGATCGTGTCGGCGCTGCTGCTGGGGCAGGTGATCGACGCGGCGCTGAGCGCGGGCCCGGCCGAGGTCTTTGCCCGCAGCTGGCCGCTGATGGCGCTGTTCGTGCTGTTCTACATGGTGTTGCGGCCGCTGGCCTTCGGGGCGTCGTCGGCGGCCTCGAACATCCTGGTGTCGCCCAACGTGATGCCGCAGGTGCTGTCGCGGCTGAACCGCTGGACGCTGGGCCAGTCGGTGCGCTTCTTCGACGACGATTTCGCCGGACGCATCGCGCAGAAACAGATGCAGACGGCGCGGTCGGTGACCGAGGTCGTCTCCGAGGTCATCAACGTCGTGGCCTTTGCGCTGGCCTCGATGGTGGGCTCGGTCGCGTTCCTGCTGGGCATCGACGCCTGGGCGGCGGCGGGGCTGGCGCTGTGGATGGCGGTCTATCTGACCTTGATCCGCTGGTTCCTGCCGCGCATCCGCGGCAAGTCGGGGGCACGGGCGGCCGCGCGCGCCATGGTCTCGGGGCAGGTCGTGGACACGATCACCAATATCAAGACCGTCAAGCTGTTCGCCCATGCCCGCCACGAGGACCAATCCGCGCTGCGCGCCATGGCCGGCTTCCGCGAGAAGGCGATGGATTTCGGCCGGACCTCGGCGCTGTTCCGGCTGTCGCTGATGGGGCTGGCGGGCATCTTGCCGGTGATGCTGGTCGGCGGCACCCTCCTTCTGTGGCGGGCGGGCGCGGCCAGTGCCGGCGACATCGCCGCCGCCGGCGCGATCGCCATCCGCATCGCGCAGATGACCGGCTGGGTCAGCATGGCGCTGATGGCGATGTGGGGCGCGATCGGCGAGGCCGAGGACGGCATGAAGACGCTGGCCCGCCCGCATACGCTGACCGATGCCGAAAGCGCGCGCGAACTGCCCCCCGCCCGCGGCGAGATCCGCTTCGAGAACGTGGGCTTCTCCTATGGCCGCGGGCCGGGCCACGGCGGGCTGCACGGGGTCGACCTGACCATCGCACCGGGCGAAAGGCTGGGGATCGTGGGGGCCTCGGGGGCGGGGAAATCGACCTTCGTGTCGCTGCTTTTGCGGCTTTACGACACCGAGGACGGCCGCGTCCTGATCGACGGGCAGGACGTGCGCGAGCTGACCCAGGAATCCCTGCGCCGCCAGATCGGGATGGTCACGCAGGAAACCGCCATGTTCAACCGCTCGGCGCGCGACAACATCCTCTATGGCCGGCCCGACGCCAGCATGGAGGAGGTGATCGCCGCCGCCCGCGCCGCCGAGGCGCATGGCTTCATCGAGGGCCTGCGCGATCACATGGGGCGCACCGGCTATGACGCGGCGCTGGGCGAACGGGGGGTGAAGCTTTCGGGCGGGCAGCGCCAGCGGATCGCGCTGGCCCGCGCCTTCCTCAAGGATGCGCCGATCCTGGTGCTGGACGAGGCGACCTCGGCGCTCGACAGCGAGGTCGAGGCCGCGATCCAGCAGGCGCTGCACCGGATCATGGAGGGCAAGACGGTCCTGGCCATCGCCCACCGGCTGTCCACCATCGCCGCGATGGACCGCATCGTGGTGCTGGATCAGGGCCGGATCGCCGAGATCGGCAGCCATGCCGAACTGCTGGCCGCGGACGGGCTCTATGCGCGGTTCTGGGCGCGCCAGTCGGGCGGCTTTCTCGGCACCGATGACGACGACCGCGCGGGCGACGAGGGATGAAGGCGCGGATCTCGCGGCTGACGCTGGCCGGGCTGGGGCTGGCCGAAACCGACGACGGCGCGCGCGTCGAGGTCGAGGGCGCCCTTCCCGACGAGGAGATCGAGGGCACCCCGCACGAGGGGCGCATCGCGGCGCCGAAGATCCTGGCGCCGTCGCCCGACCGGGTGCGCCCGCCCTGCCCGCATGCGCGCGCCTGCGGCGGCTGCGCGCTGCAACATGCCGGCGACGATTTCGTGGCGCGCTGGAAGGCCGGGGTGATCGTCCGCGCGCTTGCGGCGCAGGGGCTGGAACTGGCCGGCCCCTCTGATGCTGGTCCCTCCGATGCCGACACCCCCGATGCTGGCCTCTCTGATGCTGACACCCGGCCGCGGCTGCGCCCCATCGTGACATCAGCACCGGGCACGCGCCGGCGCGCGACGCTGGCCGGGCGGCGCACCAAATCGGGGGTGCTGGTCGGCTTTCACGCCCGCGCCTCGGGCACGATCGTGCCGGTGCCCGAGTGCCGATTGCTGGACCCCGCGCTTCTGGCCACCCTGCCCGCGCTTGGCGAAATGACCACCGCGGGCGCCAGCCGCAAGGCCGAGATCGCCTTTGCCCTGTCGCGGACCGAAGCGGGTGTGTCGGTCGCGGCCACGGGCGGCAAGCCGCTCGATGCGGGGCTGCGCGCAGCGCTGGCCGGGATCGCGGCGCAAGCGGATCTGGCCGATCTGGCCTGGGAGGGCGAGCCCGTCGCCCGCGCCCGCCCGCCGCTGGTGCGGCTGGGCCCCGCGCTTCTGCCGCTGCCGCCCGGCGCCTTTCGCCAGGCCACCCCCGAGGGCGAGGCGGCGCTGATCGCGGCGGTGCGCACAGCCCTCGGCGACGCCCGGCATGTGGCCGATCTCTTTGCCGGGATCGGCACCTTTGCCCTGCCGCTGGCCACCCGCGCCGAAGTGCATGCGGTCGAGGGCGCGGCCCCGGCGCTGGCGGCGCTCGATGCAGGCTGGCGCGCGACCCCCGACCTGCGGCGGATCTCGACCGAGACGCGGGATCTCTTCCGCCGCCCGCTCCTGCCCGACGAGCTGGCGCGCTTCGACGCGGTGGTTCTGGACCCGCCGCGGGCCGGCGCCGCGGCACAGGCGGCCGAGCTGGCCCGGCCCGGCGGGCCGCGCGTGCTGGCCTATGTCTCGTGCAACCCCGTCAGCTTCGCGCGCGACCTGCGGGTGCTGGCCGACGGGGGCTGGCGTCTGGACTGGGTGCAGCCGGTCGACCAGTTCCGCTGGTCGGGCCATGTCGAGCTGGCCGCGCGGCTGGTGCGCTGATCCCACGGCGCGCGCCGCCGCGCAGCACCCGCTAGGCAGCGCACCGGCTGTCGTGGTAATCCTGCGCCAAAGGCAGTCACCAACGAGCGATACAGGCACCCTTCATGCTTTCCCGGCGGAACCTTCTGGGGCTTTCGGCCCTTGTCCTTGTCACGGCCTGCGGCGGCGGCGGCGGCGGCCCCCGGCCGCGGCGCTTCCTGCGCTATGACGGCCCGCCCATCACCCAGGTGCAGGTGTTCAAGGGCAAGCGGCGGATGTATCTGTTTTCGGGCGACAAGCTGGTGAAAAGCTACAAGATCGCGCTGGGCGGCAACCCGGTCGGCCCCAAGCGCTTCGAAGGCGACGGGCGCACCCCCGAGGGCGTCTATGTCATCGACCGGCTGAACCCCTCGAGCGCCTATCACCTGTCGCTGGGGATCTCGTATCCCAATGCCGAGGACCGCGCCCATGCCGCGGCGCAGGGCCGCCGTCCGGGGGGCGACATCTTCATCCACGGCCGCGCCGGCAAGAACCGCGGACGCGGGCGCGACTGGACCGCGGGGTGCATCGCGGTCAAGGATCACGAGATCGAGGAGATCTTCTCGATGGTGCGCGTGGGCACGCCGATCTTCCTGTTCCCCTGATTTCCCCCTTCCACCGAGGCGCGCGCACCGCAAGAGCGGCCGCGCCGCATGGGCGGAAAGAACGGGCTTGCCTGATGGCGCCCCGCAGACGGGCCACTAACACTGGGTGCCCGACACTGGGCCCCCCAACACTGGACCCCAGGAACACGCCTCAGGGGTGACCGGTCATCAGCGTCCACCAGATCTTGCCGCCCGGCTCCTGGAACCAGCCCAGCCCCATCTCGCGGGCCTCGGGGCTCATCACCACGTCGCGGGTGTCGGGCAGGCCCATCCAGGCCTGAAGCGTCTCGGTCTCGCTCTCGTAGGTCTCGGAGATGTTCTCGCCCACGACATGGCCCGAATAGCCGGCGCGCCGCGCCCGGTCGAGCGGGGTCGAGCCGTCGGTGCCGAAATGCCAGGGCCGGTTCTGCGCCGCCATGTCCCGCGAATGGGCGGCCGCGGCGCTGGACAGGGCCGAACTGACCGTCAGCGCGGGGGCGCCGGTCGCGGCGCGCAGCGTGTTCATGCTGTCGAGCATGGAATAGACGATGCGGTCCGTATCGCCGGGGTTGATCCGGTAGACCTGCGGCAAGGGCTTGCCGTCGGGGCCCAGTTGCGGCGGCGGGGGGGCGCATGCCGCAAGCACGACCAGACACATGGCCGAAAACACACCGATCCTGCGGTTCATCGCGGTCTCCTGATCCGAAATCCCCCCTGCCATACAGCCCGCGCGCGGCATGGGCAAATCCTTGCGCATGGCATCGGCACATTGACGCCAGTTTGATTTGCACCTGCGGCATGGGCGCAATATGTGATAGTCGCATATCGGAGAACCGACGCCGCCCCCTCCCGCTGATCGACCGCTCGTCGGGGTCAGACCGGGGCCGGGGCGCCGCGCCTTGCGATCCGCGCAAGCGCCCTTTCGAGCCAGGAGCATGGCATGAGCACGACCCCTCCCTTCCGTCCCGGCCGCCGCGCCCTTCTGGCCGGGCTTGCCGCCACCGGCGCTGGCCTTGCGCTGCCCGCGCGGGCCCAGACCGCCTTTGACAGCGAGGTCCAGGAAGACAACGCCTATACCAACATGCGCCGCAACATCTCGAGCTTTCACGCGCGGGACTGGCAGCCCTATTTCTCGAACCTGACGAACGGCGCGATCCTTGTCGATATCAGCTCGCGGGCGCTGCATTACTGGTCCGAGGATCAGAGCATCTACCGGCTGTTCCCGACCTCGGTCCCGATCTCCGAGGAGCTGACCCGGCGCGGACGCACCGAAGTGATCCGCAAGGTCGAGGGGCCGACCTGGGCGCCCACCCCGTCGATGAAGCAGCGCAACCCCGAATGGCCCGATTTCGTGCCCGCCGGTCCCGACAACCCGCTGGGCACGCATGCGCTCTATCTCAGCTGGCGCTATTATCGCATCCACGGCACCCATGACACGCGCAAGATCGGGCGCAAGTCGTCGAACGGCTGCATCGGGCTTTACAACCAGCACATCCAGGAATTGTTCGGCTATGCCAAGATCGGCACGCAGGTGCTGCTGATCTGAGGGGCATTGCGCAAAGGACACTGCTGAAGGGGGCGTCGCGGGGGGCTGCGGCGCCCCTTTTTGCATGCGCGCTATTCGGCGGCCAGCGGCATCTCCTCGTCCGCCTCGCCGGCGCCCAGCCGCACCAGACGCCGGACGACCCGCCCCATCAGCGCGGCGAAGGCGTCGAAATGGGCATTGGGGCGGATGCGGGCCTCGTCCATGTAGAGCGCGCGGTCGATCTCGACCTGGACGACATGGAAGCCCCGGCCCGGCCGGCCATAGGCCTGCGCCACATAGGCCCCGGCAAAGGGCGCGTTGCGGCCCACACGCAACCCTTCGGCGGCGAAGGCGGCCTCGACCCCCGCGGTCACCCAGGGCCGCGCCGAGGCGCCGAAGCGATCCCCCAGCACGATATCGGGGCGCAGGGCGGCGCCCTCGATCGCCTCGTGCGGCATGGAATGCACGTCGATCAGGATCGCCTGGCCTGCCCGCGCATGGGTCTCGGCCAGAAGCGCGGCCAGCCGCTGGTGATAGGGCCGCCACCAGCCGGCGATTCGGGCCTCGGCCTCGGCGCGGGGGATCTTGCCGGCGTAGATCGCCCGCCCCCCGGCCACGACGCGCGGCACCACCCCCAGCCCCGCCGCCACCCGCGGATTGGGCACGCGCGACGGCCGCAGCCCGGCAATCAGCGCGGGGTCGAATTCGTCGGCCGCGCGGTTCAGGTCGATCCAGGCGCGCGGCGCATCGGCCAGCAGGAGCGGCGCCCCCAGCCGCGGCGCCCCCATGAGAAGACGATCGACAAAGGCATCTTCGGACGAGCGCAGCCGCCGCGCATCGAGAACCGAGCGCGCCAGAAAGTCTGCCGGGTAATGCCGCCCCGAATGCGGCGAGGCAAAGACGACCCCGCCCTGCGGCGCCTCGGGCGCGAGAAGGCGGAAGGGTGCCGGCATGTCCCCCGCGGGCCGATCCCCGGAAGCTGCGGAAAACAAGAGATTTGGTGGCGGAGGATCGGCGTGTGTCATGCGGCAAACAGGTCTTCGGCGGGGCTGTGGAACGAAAGGGGTGAAATCGGGTGAAGAAACGACGCCAAACCCCCTTGAAAGCGCCGCCAGACCCTTTTATAGACCTCCGCACCGCCGCGAGTCAGGGGTTTTCTTCGGAAGCCGGTCGCGGGGGCCTGTGGGCGGTTAGCTCAGCGGTAGAGCACTACGTTGACATCGTAGTGGCCACTGGTTCGATCCCAGTACCGCCCACCATTCACCGCCCCCGTGGCATGGCCCGGGGGTCTTTCGTTTGAAAGGGCGCACGCGCGCCGCGACCAGGGGAAGACCGATGAAGGTCCGTAACTCGCTCCGTTCGCTCAAGCAGCGTCATCGCGATTGCCAGATCGTGCGCCGCAAGGGCCGCGTCTACGTGATCAACAAGACGCAGAAACGCTTCAAGGCCCGTCAGGGCTGAGCCGGCTGCGGCGGACCTTCGGGGCCGCTGCATTGCCAAGGGGCCGCCGCGGAGAAATCCCGGCGGCCCTTTCGCGTTTGCGCCGAACCTGTTGCACCGCCCCTGTTGCACCGCCGCTTTGCGCGGCGCTTTGCGCGGCGCCATCCCGCAGGACCATGCCGCAGACGGGATCGGGGCCGCCGAAACGGCCCCGAATCAGCGCACGCTCCCGCCCGACTTCAGCGCAGCATCTCAAGGATCTTGACCGACGGATAGCCGTCCACCGGCAGCCCCCGCGCCCGCTGGAAGGCGCCGATGGCGGACATGGTCTGGCTGCCGATCAGCCCATCGACCCCGCCGGTGTCATAGCCCGCCGCGGTCAGCCGGCGCTGAAGCTCGATCCGCTCGGGCTCGGTCAGGGGGCGGCTGGTGCGCGGCCAGGCGGCCACGATCGGCCCCTTGCCCCGCAGCCGGTCCGACAGATGCCCCACCCCGATCACATAGGCATCGGCGGCGTTATAGCGCGCGATGACCCGGAAATTGCCAAAGATCAGGAAGGCCGGACCCTTGGCGCCCGCGGGCAGCAAAAGCGCCGCCGGCCCGTGATCGACCAGCGCGCCGCCCTGCGCCGTGCGCAGGCCCAGCGCCGACCATTCGGCCGTGCTGCGGCGGCGCTTCTTGCCCGCAAGCCCGGTGTCAAAGCCCGCCGGCAAGCGCACCTCGACACCCCAGGGCTGGCCCTTCACCCAGCCCGAGCGCGCCAGATAGGCCGCGGTCGAGGCCAGCGCATCGGCGGGGTTCTCGGACCAGATGTCGCGCTTGCCGTCGCCGGTGAAGTCGACCGCATAGGCCAGATACGAGGTCGGGATGAACTGCGTGTGGCCCATCGCCCCGGCCCAGCTTCCGGTCATGCGCGCAGGGTCCACGTCGCCCGTCTGCACGATGCGCAAGGCCGCGATCAGCTGGCTTTCGAAGAAGGCGCCGCGCCGCCCGTCATAGGCCAGCGTGGCCAGCGACGGGATCAGCAGCATGTTGCCGCGGTGGTTGCCGTAATTGCTTTCCATGCCCCAGATCGCCACGACGACCTCGCGGTCAACGCCATATTGCGCCTCGATCGCGTCAAGAAGCGCGCGGTGGCGGGCCAGCATGGCGCGGCCATTGGCGATCCGCGTATCCGAGACGGCACTGTCGAGATAGTCCCAGATCGGCTTGGTGAATTCGGCCTGGTTGCGGTCGCGCTCGATGACCTTGGGGTTATAGCGCACGCCGCGCAGCGCCCGGTCCAGCGTCTCGGGCGCGATCCCGGCGGCCAGGGCGCGCGGGCGAAAGCCCTCGAGCCAGGCCTCGAGACCGCGCTGATCCGCCGGATCGGCGGGGGGGATCGGGTCGGGCGCCATCGGCCCCGCGCTTACCATGCCGGGACTGTCCAGAGGCCCGGCACAGGCGCCAAGTCCCGAAAGCGACACCAGAACGAAAGCCAATGGTCGAAAGGTCGAGGAAATCCTGCGCATCTGTTTGCCCGCGATAAGTGTGTTCTTGCCCTGCCTCTATCGTAGCGCAGGCGGGGCCGGGCACCAAACACCTTCCGCGGGCGCTCAGTGCAGGGCGCGCGGGTCCGGCCGATCCTCGCCGAAGAAGGGCTCGCATTGGGCGACGATCACGGCGTTCTCGGCCAGCGCGCGGTCCATCAGCGCGCGTTCCTCGGGGGCGATCTCGTGGCCCTGGGCCTCGCGCTCGGCCAGGGTGCCATAGCCCGTCACGTCCAGCGGCGCCATGTCGGCCTGTTTCAGGATGGCGACGGTCTCGCGCACGGCCTCGGCCTCGTCGACGCCCGAGGCATAGATCAGAAGCCCCGCCCCCGTGGCCCCCTTGGGCAGGCCGTCGCCGGCCTTGCGCCCGACCTCGACCAGAAGCGTATAGACCTGCTGGGCGCGCTTCGCCCTGGCCGGTTTCGCCGGGCGTTCGGGCGGCGGGGAGGAGGTGTCGTCGGTCATGGCAGGCTCCGGAAGGTCGGGGGGGTCAGGGCCGGCTGGCGGCGGCCAGCTTCACGCCCAGCCCGATGAAGGTGACGCCCAGCGCCCGGTCGATCAGCCCGCGCATCCGCGCCGAGGCCGACATCCGCCGCCGCGCCACATCGCCCAGGATGATCGCCCAAGGTTCGACCAGACCCGCCGCCACGATGACCAGAGCCCCGTGCAGGGCCAGTTGCGCGGCCACGGGGCCTGCGCCGGGCACCACGAATTGCGGCAGGAAGGCCAGCATGAAAATGGCCATCTTGGGGTTGGTCAGGTTGATGAGAACCCCGGTCCGCCAGGTGCGCCAGGCGCTGCCCCGGGCCGGCGCGATCGCGGCGGTCGGCGCCGCCCCGCCGGCGCGGAAGGCCTGGATGCCCAGCCACACCAGATAGGCCGCGCCCAGCCATTTCACCAGCGCAAAGGCCGTAGCCGAGCTGGCCAGCACCGCCGACAGCCCCAGCGCCGCCAGCCCCACATGGACCAGCGCCCCCGACCAGACGCCCAGCATCGCCGCAACCCCCAGCCGGCGCCCGCCCTGGGCGGTCTTGCCCAGGATGAACGCCAGATCCGGCCCCGGCGCCAGGTTCAGCAGAACCGCCGCCGTGCCGAAGGTCAGCCAATGCGCAAGACCATAATCGAACATCAGTCGCGCAACAGTTCGTTGATGCCGGTTTTCGAGCGGGTCTGCGCATCCACGCGTTTCACGATCACCGCGCAATAGAGGTTCACGCCGCCCTTCGAGGGCATCGAGCCGGCCACGACCACAGAATAGGGCGGCACCTCGCCATACATGATCTCGCCGGTTTCGCGGTCGACGATCTTGGTGGACTTGCCGATGAAGACGCCCATGCCCAGCACCGAGCCCTCGCGGATGATGCAGCCCTCGACCACCTCGGAGCGGGCGCCGATGAAGCAATTGTCCTCGATGATGGTGGGGCCGGCCTGCATCGGCTCCAGCACGCCGCCGATGCCGACGCCGCCCGACAGGTGCACGTTCTTGCCGATCTGCGCGCACGAGCCCACCGTGGCCCAGGTGTCGACCATCGTGCCTTCATCGACATAGGCGCCCAGGTTGACGAAGCTGGGCATCAGCACCACGCCGCGCGCGACATAGGCCGACCGGCGCACGACGCAGTTGGGCACCGCGCGGAAGCCCGCCGCCTGCCATTCGGCCGGACCCCAGCCGGCGAACTTGCTGTCGACCTTGTCCCACCAGCCACCGGCCTGCGGACCGCCCGTCTGCATCTCCATGTCCTTGAGCCGGAAGCCCAGCAGGACCGCCTTCTTGGCCCATTGGTTGACATGCCAGACGCCGTCGGCCTGCCGCTCGGCCACGCGCAATTCGCCCCTGTCCAGCGCGCTCAGCGTGGCCTCGATCGCGTCACGCGCCGCGCCGCGGGTGGCCGGCGTGATCGTGTCGCGCGCCTCCCAGGCAGCTTCGATGGCGGTCTCAAGGGCGGCTTTGTCGATGGTCATCGGGGGCCTCGCGGGTTCGGGTTTCATGGCATGTTCCTGCGCCTCAGCCTATAGTGGCCCCGGCCCCTTCGCGCAACGCAAGGATGAGAGATGAAAGACGACGCCCGCAGCCACCCGTTCCGCGATTCGCTTCAGGATGCGGCGCAGGCCCGCGCCATTCCCGACACGCCCCAGACCCGCGCCCCGGCCTATCGGCTGGCCTTCACCGACGACGATTTCCTGATGCGCGAGGAGTTGCGGCCGGTCCGGCTCCAGCTCGAACTGCTCAAGCCGGAACTGGTGCTTGACGAACGCGGGATCAATTCGACCGTGGTGCTGATGGGCTCGGCGCGGGTGCCGGGCCCCGAGGATGGGGGCAAGGGCAGCGCCACGCCGCTGGCGCCCTGGTACGAGGTCGCGCGCGAGTTGGCGCGGCGCATCACCACGCTGTCGATGGCCGCTTATGGGCGCGAGCTGGTGGTGGTGACGGGCGGCGGCCCCGGCATCATGGAGGCCGGCAACCGCGGCGCCCACGAGGCCGGGGGCCATTCCATCGGTCTCAATATCGTGCTGCCGCATGAACAGGCGCCCAATTCCTGGGTCACGCCCGATCTGTGCTTCAACTTCCATTATTTCGCCATCCGCAAGATGCATTTCCTGATGCGCGCGCGGGCGATCTGCATCTTTCCGGGCGGCTTCGGCACGCTGGACGAGATGTTCGAGAGCCTGACGCTGATCCAGACCGGGCGCATGCGGCGCGTGCCCTTCCTGCTGTTCGGCCGCGCCTTCTGGGAAACCGTCATCAACTGGCAGGCGCTGGTCGAGGCCGGCACGATCGTGCCCGAGGATCTGGATCTGATCCGCTTCGTCGAGACCGCCGACGAGGCCATGGCCGTGATCGAGGGCTGGGACTGGACCTGTCCGCCCGGAGGCCAGGCATGAGCGCCCAGGACCGGCCGGAGGGGGCCGGATCGGGGCTGGCCGCGGGGGTGGAACGCGGGCTGGCGCGCGCGCCGCGGGCGGTGGGGGCCGCGATCCTGGTCGTGGTGTCGCTTCTGGTGATGTGGCCGGGTTTCACCAGCCTGCCGCCGCTCGACCGCGACGAGGCCCGCTTTGCCCAGGCCAGCCGGCAGATGCTGGACACGGGCGATTTCATCGACATCCGCTTTCAGGATCAGCCGCGCTACAAGAAGCCGGTGGGGATCTACTGGTTGCAATCGGCGGCGGTGGCCGCGACCGGGACCGACCGGGCGGGGGCCGCGCCCGCACCGATCTGGGCCTATCGGCTGCCGTCGCTGGCCGCGGCAGTGGGGGCGGTGCTGCTGACCGCGCGGATCGCGGCGCAATTCGCAGCGCCCCCCGCGGGGCTGGTGGCGGGGCTTCTGATGACGGGGGTGTTCTCGCTCGACATCGAGGCCAATCTCGCCAAATCCGACGCGGCACTTCTCTTTTTCATCCTGCTGTCGCAGGCGGCGCTGGCGCGGGCCTGGCGGCGGGCCGCAGCGCAGGATTTCGCGCGGCCCGTGCTCTCGGCCTGGACGGTGGCGGCCTTCTGGGGCGGGCTGGGGGCGGCCACACTGATCAAGGGCCCGATCGGGCCGATGGTCACCGCGCTGACGGTTCTGGCGCTGGTGGCGGTGGCGCGGCGCGGGGCCTGGCTTGCGGCGCTGCGGCCGCTGGCGGGCCTGGGCCTCTGGGCGCTGATCGTGCTGCCCTGGGTCGTGGCGATCACGGTGAAATCGGGGGGGGAATTCTGGGCCGCCTCGCTGGGGCACGACATGATGGGCAAGGTCACGGGCGTGCAGGAAAGCCACGGCGCGCCGCCGGGGTCGTATCTGGCCGCACTGTGGGTGACGTTCTTTCCGGCCTCGGTGGCGCTGGCGCTGGCGGCGGGGGCGATCTGGCGCGCCCGCGCCCTGCCGGGGGTGATCTTTGCCGCCGCCTGGGCGATCCCCGGCTGGCTGGTGTTCGAGGCCAGCCCCACCAAGCTGACGCATTACGTGCTGCCCTTCTATCCGGCGCTGGCGCTGGCCATCGCGCTGGTCTGGCCCGAGGTGGTGGCGCGCGCGCGGCGCCGGCGCGATTGGCTGATCGCGGGGGGGATCGCGGCCTTGCCGGTGGCGGGGCTGATCGCGGCGGGGGTCTATGCCGCGCGGCTGGGCCCGGTGCCCCTGGGGCCGCTGGCGCTGGGACTGGCGGTGCTGGCGCTGGGCGGACTGATCGCGGCACGGGCGCTGGCCGGCCATCGCCCGGTGCTGGCGGCGCTGGGACTGGCGGTGATGGGCGCGGGCTTCTCGGGCGGCGCGCTCGGCGCGGTGGCGCAGATCGAAGCGCTCTGGCCCGCGCCGCGCATCCTGGCCCTGGCGCAGGACCGCGCCTGCCCCGCCCCCCCGATCTTCGTGACCAGCTATCAGGAGCCGTCGCTGGTGTTCCTGTCCCCCGGTCCGGTGCGCTGGACCGCCCCCGAGACCGCGGCGCAGGTGCTGGACACCCCCTGCGCGCGGCTGGTGGCCGACAGCGCCGCGCCGCCGCCCGCGGGCGGGCGGGCGCTGGGCCGTGTCACCGGGCTGAACCTTGGCAGCGGACGTGCGGTGGACCTGACGGTCTGGGCTCAGGCGGCGCCCTGAGAACCCGTCTCGGCGCCCCGGCGCCGGGACGCCCGCGCGCTGGCGGACTTGAGCTGGCCACAGGCGGCCATGATATCCTCGCCCCGCGGGGTGCGGATGGGGCTGGCGTAGCCCGCCTTGTAGATGATGTCGGCAAAGGCCTCGATCCGCTCCCAGCTCGAGCGGCGATAGGGCGCGCCGGGCCATTCGTTGAAGGGGATCAGGTTGATCTTGGCCGGGATGCCGCGGATCAGACGCACCAGCCGGCGGGCGTCGTCGTCGGTGTCGTTGATGCCGTCGAGCATCACATATTCAAAGGTGATGCGTTCCGAATTCGACAACCGCGGATAGTCGCGCAGCGCCCCGAGCAACGTCTCGATGTTCCACTTGCGGTTGATCGGCACCAGCACGTCGCGCACCGCATCGGTGGTGGCGTGGAAGCTGATCGCCAGAAGGCAGCCGATCTCCTCGGCGGCGCGGGCGATCTCGGGCACCACCCCCGAGGTCGACAGCGTGATCCGCCGGCGCGAGAGCGACAGCCCCTCGCCGTCCATCACCACCCGCATCGCATCGCGCACCGCCTCGAAATTGTAGAGCGGCTCGCCCATGCCCATCAGCACCAGGTTCGACACCAGCCGCACCTCGGGCTTGGGTTCGCCCGGCACCGGCCATTCGCCCAGATCGTCGCGCACCACCATCAGCTGGCCCACGATCTCGGCCGGGGTCAGGTTGCGCACCAGCTTCTGCGTGCCGGTATGGCAGAACGAACAGGTCAGCGTGCAGCCGACCTGGCTCGAGACGCAGAGCGTGCCGCGGTCTTCCTCGGGGATGTAGACGGTCTCGACCTCGTGCCCGCCGTCGATGCGCAGAAGATACTTGCGCGTGCCATCGGCCGAGACCTGGCAGGTCACCACCTCGGGCAGGGCGATGCGGAAGTTCCGGTCGAGAAAGGCGCGATAGTCCTTGGCCAGGTTGGTCATGCCGGCGAAATCGCGCAGGCCGAAGTGATAGACCCATTGCCAGACCTGGGCCACGCGCATCTTCGCCTGCCGCTCGGGCGTGCCCGCGTCGATGAGCGCCGCGCGCAGCTGATCGCGCGTCAGCCCCACGATATTGACGCGCCCGTCGGTTTCGGCCGGCTGGCGCGGCAGGGTCAGGACGTCCTGGGTGATGGGCGCTTTGGCTTCGGTCATCGGCAATCCGCAGGCTGAAGGGGGGAAGGCCGCGCGGGCGGCAAGCCCCTCATATAGCGCGCCGGCGCCCGCCCGCAAAGCCCGAAGGGCCGCGCGGCCTTACTTGCAGCGGGTCTCGGCCTCTTCCGAGGCGGCGGTGAAACCCAGAAGCGAGAAGGTGTCCTCGGTCTGCGTGCCGCGGGTCGAACGCGCGGTGAGCTTGGCATCCGCCCCGGCCTTCATGGCGGCGATGATCGCACGATCATCCTCGGCCGAGCCGGCCCAGGCGTTCTCGCCCTTGGTGAACAGATCGAAATCCTTGCCGCCGATCTCGAGCTTGACGGTCGAGCCATTGGCGAAGGGATAGCCGCCGGCAAAGGACACCTCGCCCGGTTTGCCGGGACGATAGGTCAGGAACAGCAGGATCTGGCCGCGCCGCACATCCACCGGCTTGCCGCCGCGGGTGTTGACGGTGTTCTTGGGCACCGACACCGCCCAGCATTCGCGCGCATTGCCCGTGCCTTCGACGAACACGCTCCAGTCGGTTTCGGCGGCGACGCGATTGGTGCTGACCTGGGCAGCCGCCGGCGTGGAAACCGCCGAGCACGCCACGATGAAAGCGGCCAGAACGCCGCGCAGACCCGAATTGTTCATTGTTCTGCAGCCTCCAAGCTGACTTGTGCCTCAGAAGTTCCGCCGCATGCGTTGCGTCGCATCTTTTTCGGATGGCGGAACGGATTTCAACTCGATACCCCAGAGATAACGCAAAACCGCCCCTCGGGGAAACCCCAATTGGCGGGAATTCGCCCACGGAACGGGAGAGAACAGACATGAATGCGGTGCCGATGGTGGAGCTGTGGCGCGGCGGCCGGATGGAAAGCCGTCATCTGGGCCATGCCGTGATCTGGGGGCCCGGCGGGATCGAGGCCGCCTGGGGCGACCCGCAGGCGGTGATCTTCCCGCGCTCGTCGTGCAAGATGGTCCAGGCGCTGCCGCTTCTGGAAAGCGGCGCCGGGGCGGGCCTTGGCTCGGAACAGCTGGCGCTGGCCTGCGCCAGCCATAATGGCGCGGCCATCCACACCGAACGGGTCAACCGCTGGCTGGCCGATCTGGGGCTGTCCGACGACGATCTGCGCTGCGGGGCGCATATGCCGGGCGACCCGGACGCGCGGCGGGGGCTGAGCTGTTCGGACACGGCCCCCTGCCAGGTGCACAACAATTGCTCGGGCAAGCATGCGGGCTTCCTTACGCTCAACCGGCATCTGGGCGGGACGGCCGAATATGTCGAGCCCGACCACCCGGTGCAAAGGGCGGTGCGCGCCGCCTTCGAGGAGGTGACGGGCGAAACCTCGCCCGGTTTCGGGATCGACGGCTGTTCGGCGCCCAATTTCGCCACCAGCTTGGCGGGGCTCGCGCGGGCGATGGCCTTTTTCGCCGCCGCGCGTGACGGCGCCGCGGACCGGCGCGAGGGGGCAGCCGCGGCGCTGGTCGCGGCGATGTGCGCCCACCCCGAACTGGTCGCGGGCGAGGGGCGCGCCTGCACCGCCTTGATGCGCGCGATGGGGGGCCGGGTCGCGGTCAAGACCGGCGCCGAGGCGGTCTTCGTGGCGATCCTGCCCGAAACCCGCCAGGGCGTCGCGCTCAAGATCGCGGACGGGGCGACGCGCGCCTCGGAAGCCGCGATCACGGGGCTTCTGATCCGGCTGGGCGTGCTCGAGGCGGCGCATCCGGTCGTGGCCGCCTATCTGGGGGCGCAGAAGAACTGGCGCGGGCTGGTCACGGGCGAGATCCGGCTGGCCGAGGGCTTTGCCTGAGGCCCCCCTGCGCGACAGGGCCCGGCGCGACACGGCCCACCACGGAAATGCGAAAGCCCATGAAAAAGGCCCCGGAGGTTTCCGGGGCCTTTCGCATTCAGCGGTCCGTCGGGGCTCAGCCCTCGGCGGGTTCCTTCTTCTCGGGGGCGATTTCCTCGCCGGTCTCCTGATCGACCATCTTCATGCCCAGACGGACCTTGCCGCGGTCGTCGAAGCCCAGAAGCTTGACCTTCACTTCCTGGCCTTCCTTGAGCATCTCGTTGGGATGGTTCAGGCGCTTGTTGGCGATCTGGGACACGTGCACCAGGCCGTCGCGCTTGCCAAAGAAGTTCACGAAGGCGCCGAAATCGACCAGCTTGACCACCTTGCCGGTGTAGATCTTGCCCTCTTCCGGCTCGGCGACGATCGAGTGGATCATCTCGTAGGCCTTCTTGATGCTGTCGCCATTGGCCGAGGCGATCTTGATGATGCCGTCGTCGTTGATGTCGACCTTGGCCCCCGAGACCTCGACGATCTCGCGGATCACCTTGCCGCCCGAGCCGATCACTTCGCGGATCTTGTCGGTCGGGATCTGCATCGTCTCGATGCGCGGTGCATGCGCCGAGAATTCGGTGCGGCCTTCGGACAGCGCCTTGGACATCTCGCCCAGGATATGCATGCGGCCGTCACGCGCCTGCGCCAGCGCCTGGCTCATGATTTCCGGGGTGATCCCGGCCACCTTGATGTCCATTTGCAGCGAGGTGATGCCCTGCGCGGTGCCCGCGACCTTGAAGTCCATGTCGCCGAGGTGATCCTCGTCGCCCAGGATGTCGGTCAGCACCGCCCATTTGCCGTCGTCTTCCAGGATCAGGCCCATGGCCACCCCGGCGACCGGCGCCTTGAGCGGCACGCCCGCATCCATCATCGACAGCGACGACCCGCAGACCGTGGCCATCGACGACGAGCCGTTCGATTCCGTGATCTCGGAGACGACGCGGATCGTGTAGGGGAAGTCCGTCGGCGCCGGCAGCACCGCCTGAAGCGCGCGCCAGGCCAGCTTGCCGTGGCCGATCTCGCGGCGGCCGGGCGGGCCGAAGCGGCCGACCTCGCCCACCGAATAGGGCGGGAAGTTGTAGTGCAGCAGGAAGTTCGAGCGGAAGTTGCCGTGCAGCGCGTCGATGATCTGCTCGTCGTCGCCGGTGCCCAGCGTGGTGATGACCAGACCTTGGGTCTCGCCGCGGGTGAACAGCGCCGAACCATGGGTGCGCGGCAGGATGCCCACTTCCGACACGATCGGACGCACGGTGGTGGTGTCGCGCCCGTCGATGCGCGCGCCGCCGGTGATGATGTCGCCGCGCAGGATGCCCGATTCGAGCTTCTTGAACGCCGAGCCCAGGTTCGGGTCGGCCAGCTCGTCTTCGGTCAGGCCGGCACGGATCGCCTCGCGGGCGGCCGAGATGGCGTTGACGCGTTCCTGCTTGTCACGGATGGCGAAGGCCGCCCGCATCTGGGTCTCGCCCAGTTCCTTCACGCGGGCATAGAGCGCGGCGTAATCGGGGGGCGTGAAGTCGAAGGGTTCCTTGGCGCATTCCTCGGCGAAGCCGATGATCATGTCGATGACCGGCTGCATCGCCTTGTGGCCGAAGACCACGGCGCCCAGCATTTCCTCTTCCGAAAGCTCATAGGCTTCGGATTCGACCATCATCACCGCGTCGCGGGTGCCGGCGACGACCAGATCGAGGCGTTGCTCGGGGTTGGCGCGCAGGTTGTCCATGTCCGCCACTTCGGGGTTCAGGACATATTCGCCGTTGGCAAAGCCCACGCGAGCCGCCGCGATCGGGCCCATGAAGGGCACGCCCGAGATGGTCAGCGCCGCCGAGGCCGCGATCATGGCCACGATGTCGGGGTCGTTGACGAGGTCGTGGCTGAGCACGGTGCAGATGACCAGCACTTCGTGTTTGAAACCCGGCACGAAGAGCGGGCGGATCGGACGGTCGATCAGGCGCGAGGTCAGGATTTCCTTTTCGGTCGGACGCCCTTCGCGCTTGAAGAAGCCGCCGGGCACCTTGCCCGCGGCATAGTATTTTTCCTGGTAATGCACGGTCAGCGGGAAGAAGTCCTGACCCGGCTTCGCCTCCTTGGCGAAGGTGACATTGGCCATGACGGAGGTTTCGCCCAGCGTGGCGATGACCGAGCCGTCGGCCTGACGGGCAACCTTGCCCGTTTCCAGCGTCAGCGTTTCCTCGCCCCACTGGATGGATTTCTTGGTGATATTGAACATCAGCGTATCCTGTCTGGGAGCACGCATGGGCCCTTCCCATGTCTCCCGGCATATGGCGGCCCCATTGCCGCCGCCCCCAATCCTTCGCATGTGCCCGGGGGCATGGGCTCACGTCGCAGATGCCTGCGCGCTTACAGGAAAACCGGGGTTTTGGAAAGGGTCGAGTTGGAGCGCGGGTTCGGGTTCGGGGTGGGCTTCGGGGCCGGACCGGGCCGCCTGCGGCGCGTGCCGGGGGCGCTGCCCCCGGACCCCCGGGATATTTGGGCCAGCTCGAAGAGGGGATATGTGTGTGGGGGGGGGGGCCGGACAGCAAGACGCCCGCCGCGGATGCGACGGGCGTGCGCGTGTCCGGGTCGGACCAGAGCTTAGCGGCGCAGGCCGAGACGCTCGATCAGCGACTGGTAGCGCGCCACGTCTTTCTTCTTGAGGTAGTCAAGAAGTTTGCGGCGCTGCGCGACCTGCATCAGGAGACCACGGCGGGAGTGGTTGTCCTTCTTGTGGGTCTTGAAATGCTCGGTCAGCGTGGAAATGCGCGAGCTGAGGATCGCAACCTGCACCTCGGGCGAACCGGTGTCGCCTTCCTTGGTGCCGAATTCCTTGATCAGACGGGCTTTTTCTTCGGCGGTGATCGACATCGGGATCTCCTTCATGGGTTGATGTGACGGCACAAGCCGGGATGTCGTCCAGCAGGGCCCTTGGCTCCGCCGCAGCGGATGCGCGCCTATACGGGGTTTCAGCGCGAAAGAAAAGGAAAAACCTTGGGCTCAGGCTGCGGCCAGTTCCTGGGCGCTGATCACGGACAGGTCGTCGAGCGTGAGCCCCGCGCCGTTCAGCACCTCGGCCAGGACCACGCCGTTCAGCGCGACCTGCATCGTCGAGGAGCCTTCGACCGGGGTCAGCGTCACCTCGGGGTCGGGATGGGCCGCGCCGTCGTAGACAAGGACCAGGTTGTCCTCGGCCGCGTCGTAATCCACGGTGACGATCCCGCCTTCATCGAGCCAGTCGCCGATCAGATAGGTGTCGGCATCCTCGCCCCCGGAGAGGAAATCGCCCGCGCCGCCGATCAGCGTATCCTGCCCGGTCGAGCCGTTGAGCAGATCGCCGGTATCGGTGTCGTGGCCGGTATCGTCGAGCACGCGGCCGTCCAGAACGTCATCGCCCGCATTGCCGAAGAGTTCGTCGCGGCCGAGCCCGCCCAGGATCGTGTCACCGTCAAAGCCGCCCGACAGGCTGTCGTCGCCCGCCCCGCCGGCCAGCGTATCCGCGCCCTCGCCGCCGAAGAGAACATCGTCGCCGTCGCCGCCATGAAGCGCATCCGCCCCGACCTGGCCTGCAAGCGTGTCATTGCCCGCGCCGCCGTCCAGGCTGTCGTCGCCGTCGCCCGCGATCAGGCTGTCGTCGCCCGCATCGCCCCAGAGCAGGTCGTCGCCGTCGCCCGCGTCAAGCGTATCCTCGCCCGCGCCGCCCGCAAGGCTGTCGGCCCCCGTGCCCCCCCAGAGCGCGTCATCATTCTCGGTGCCGGTGAGGCTGTCGTCGAAATCACCGCCCCAGAGGGCCGCGCCGGCGTCTTCGTAGGCGATCGGCGCAACGGCCTGGCCGTCGGGATCGCCCAGAGCCGAGGCCGGGTTGGACGGGTCCAGAAGCACCGGATCGACGCCCGTCACCTGCGGATCGGCGGGATCGGGGGTTTCGGCATCGGGGTCTTCGGGCGCCTCTTCGGGCGCGCTGTCATCGGGATCGAGATCGCCGGTCCGGACGGACCAATCCGCCGGATCGTCCTCATCCTCATCTGACATGATCCCGCCGGCCGCGCCCATGAAGGCGAGACTCGACATCAAAAGGCCCAGAACACCGGACAGAATAAACATGTAACCCCCTACCCGCAGGTTCCGAAACCACACACCGGAACACCGCAACCGACCGCGACACCCCAGGTCACGACCGTTCCGAATGCAACTATCGCGCGAACCGGCTGATCTGTCAAAGCCAACCCACGCGGACAGTTAAGCAATCATGAGGCGCGATCACGTCCAGGGCTCGGGCTGACGGTCATAGCCGATGTAGAGCGGGTGTTTCGGCGCCCCGGCCTTGGTCAGACCCAGATGCCACAGCGGCCGGCCCGAGGCGCGCAGCATCGCCTCGACCGCCGCCCCGCGGTCGAGATGCGCGCCATGGCTGCCCCAGGCGCACAGGATGCGGTCGCCCGGCCCCGCGGCCCAGTCGAGACTGTCCAGAATGGCGGCATCATTGCCCGGCCCCACCGGGTCGGCCTGCGCGCGCATCACCCGCGGATCGGTCGCACGAAAGGCGAAGATGTTGGTCACGCGAAAGGCGCCGAAGCCCAGATGCCGGGCGCGGCGCTCGCAGCGTTCGACGGTCGGGTCGTTCTGGATCTCGGTCGCGGTCGAGGGGTTGAGCAGCACGAAGAGCGCCCGCGGGCGATCCGCGTCCCAGGTGCGGGTCAGCAGGTAACGATAGCGTTCGCAGGGCGAATAGACCGCGGTCGAGGCCGCATCGCCCTTGGTGTGATGGCGCGTGATCATGGGCGTCGTTCTTGCCCGCATCGGCGCCGGGCGCAAGCCTGTGCCGATGCGGCGACCATCAGCCGAGGTTGAACACCCGGTCGGGGTGCAATTCGCCCCCCATGTAGCGGCCCACGGCCACCGGGCGACCCTGATAGCTGGCCCAGGCTTCCTCGCCGAATTCGATGCTGCCCAGCACCTGGCCGGGGTTGCCATGCGACAGCCGCGCCGCGCCCTGATCGGTGGCGCGCAATTCGGGCAGATCGGCCAGCGCGGTCTCGACCGGCAACAGGCGCGCATCAAGCGCGGGGCTCTGCGCCTCGGCCTCGACCGTCTCGAGGCTGACCGCATCTTCCAGATCGAACGGCCCCGACCAGGTGCGGCGCAGGCTGACCACATGGCCCAGACAGCCCAGCGCCCGGCCCAGGTCGCGGGCGATGGCGCGCACATAGCCGCCCTTGCCGCAGACCATCTCGAGCACCAGCGTGTCGGCGTCGGGCATGTCGATCAGATCAAGGCTGTCGACGAAAAGCGGGCGCGCGGCCAGCTCCATCTCCTCGCCGTCGCGGGCACGGACATAGGCGCGTTCGCCGTCGATCTTGACCGCCGAGAATTGCGGCGGCACCTGCATGATATCGCCGCGAAAGGCGCCCAGCGCGGCCTCGACCGCGGCGCGATCGGGACGCAGCGCCGAGGTCTCGATCACCTCGCCCTCGGCGTCGTCGGTATTGGTGGCCGCCCCCAGCCGCACCGTGAAACGATAGCATTTCAGCGCGTCGGTGATATAGGGCACGGTCTTGGTTGCCTCGCCCAGGGCCACGGCCAGGATGCCGGTCGCGGCCGGATCCAGCGTGCCGGCGTGGCCGGCCTTCTTCGCCTGAAGCGCCCAGCGCACCTTGTTGACGACAGCCGTCGAGGTCAGGCCCGCCGGCTTGTCGATCACCAGCCAGCCCGAGATCTCGCGCCCCTTCCTGCGTGCCATGATGCCCCTCTGATCCTGTGGTTTGCCGGGAGCCGCGCGCCTAGCCTGCCCGCGCGCCTGCGTCAACCGCCAAGCCG
Source organism: Phaeovulum vinaykumarii (assembly GCF_900156695.1). Classification (GTDB taxonomy): domain Bacteria; phylum Pseudomonadota; class Alphaproteobacteria; order Rhodobacterales; family Rhodobacteraceae; genus Bieblia_A; species Bieblia_A vinaykumarii. Next base: position 344,832 of record NZ_FTOM01000002.1, on the reverse strand, counting down.
CCGCGACCGGGGGAAACCGCGCGCTCAGGGTGGTGGTCGCGCTTGCGCGCTCGGGTAGGGGGGGCGCGCCTGGCGCTCAGGGGGCGGGGGCGACGGCGCCCAGGATCGGGCCCATCGGCACGCCCAGATCCGCGCGCCCCGTGGCCGGGATCGTCAGCCGCGAAACCGACCCGTCGAGATAGAGCGCATTCGGCGCGCCCAGTTCATCGCGGAAAAGCCGCGCGAAGGCATGCAGCGTGACCGGGCGCCCGGCCAGCACCGCCCAGGCGGTCTGCCCGTCAGCCGAAACGCCGATGCCGTTGCGGATATGGCGCGAGGTGCTGTCGGGCAGGAAACGCGGATGCAGCGCGCCGTCGATGACCAGCATCGGCCCCGATTGCGTGGCGATGCGGCAGGCGGGCGGATCGGCGGCGAAGGCGCGGCTCTCGATCACGGCGAAGCGGTCGGTGGCACAGAAGACCCCGTTGGGCAGCATCCCGAAATTGCCCGGCCCGGCCGAGGTGACCAGCTGGCCGCGCGTGCCCTCGGGGCCGATGAACAGGCCCACGGGCCGGCGGTCGGGGTGATACATGCCCGCGTTCATGGCCCAGAGCAGCGTCTCGCCGGGGGCCAGCTCGGCGCGCAGCCGCTCGAAGGTGGCAACGGGCAGGCCGTCGGCAGCGGTCAGCCAGATGCGCATCTGCGCGGGGTCGTGGATCTCGCAGACGGTATAGGGGGTGTCTTCGAAGCGGATGTCGCGGCAGGGCGCGGCCGCCGCGACGGCCTGCCCGTCCGCGTCAGAGACCGCGGTTTCGGGGGCGGGCGTTTCGGAAACGGGCGCCTCCGCCGCGGGCGCGGGCGCGAACAGGCTGCCCAGGCCCTGCGCGCCGGCACCGGCCGCCGCCAGCACCAGAACTGCCAGCGCCAGACCGGCCGCCGGAAGCCTAGGTTTCCACGTCGTCATCATCGGCGCCCTCGCCGTCCGCATCCCGCCGGGCAATATCGGCCTGAACCTTGGCATCCGCGAACATGCGCCGCGTCTCGTCCAGCCGGTCATAGGTCTCGTCGGGCCGGAAGCGCAGCTCGGGCGCATATTTCAGCGTCATCTCGCGCGCGACCAGATGGCGCAATTCGCCGGCATGGCGCGCCAGCGCCCCGATCAGCTCGTCCTGGCCCTGCCCGCCCAGCGCCGAGACGAAAACGGTCGCCACCTTCAGGTCGGGCGAACAGCGCACCTCGCCCACCGTCACCGGAATGCGGTTCAGGTCGGGGTCGTGGACATCGCCCCGCAAGAGCACGTCCGACAGCGTGCGCCGGATGAGCTCGCCGACGCGAAGCTGACGTTGCGAGGGGCCTTCGCCCCGGGAAAAACGGTTCTGTGCCATGGCCGCAGCTTTAGGCCAAGAGCGCCTGCGCCGCAACGGTTCGCGGCGCGTCCGGGGCGGCGGATCGGCGGGACTTGGCCCGCCCTGCCCCCCTGGTCTAAGGAAGAGCAACGCAGCAAGGAGAGACGGGCAATGGACGATCTGCCGGGAATCGTGGTCACGGGCGTGTCGGGCCGCATGGGACAGATGCTGGCGCGCGAGGTGACCGCCTCGGGCAAGGCGCGTCTGGTGGGGGCGCTGGAACGGCCCGGCCATGACTGGGTGGGGCGCGATCTGGGCGCATGCATGGGCGGCGCGGCGCTGGGCGTGACGGTCGAGGACGACCCGCTGCCCGCCTTCGCCCGCGCCCGCGCCGTGATCGACTTCACCGCCCCTGCAGCGACGGTGGCCTTTGCCGGGCTGGCGGCGCAGGCGCGCGCGGTCCATGTGATCGGCACCACCGGCCTTGCGCCCGCGGATCTGGAGGCGCTCGAGGCCGCCAGCCATCACGCCGCGATCATCCGGGCGGGCAACATGAGCCTGGGTGTCAACCTGCTGGCGGGGCTGGTGCGCAAGGTGGCCGCGGCACTGGATGCCGATTGGGACATCGAGGTGGTCGAGGCCCATCACCGCATGAAGGTCGACGCGCCCTCGGGCACGGCGCTGATGCTGGGCGAGGCCGCCGCCGAGGGGCGCGGGATCGCGCTGGCCGACAACATGGAGTCGGGCCGCCACGGGTTGACCGGCGCGCGCGCGCCCGGCGCCATCGGCTTTTCGGCCATCCGCGGCGGCGACATCGTGGGCGAGCATGACGTGATCTTTGCCGGCGCCGGCGAACGGCTGGTCCTGCGCCATGTGGCGACCGACCGCGCGATCTTTGCCCGCGGGGCGCTGCGGGCCGCGCTGTGGGGGATGGACCAGAAGCCGGGGCAGTATGACATGGTGGACGTGCTGGGGCTCTGAGCGGATCCGCGGCGGCGCGGACCGGACACGGGCGCGCCGAGAAATCGGACGTGATTCGCGGCACTTGCCCCCCCCGTCTCCCCGGCCCGACAACGGAGGCGGGGCGGTGGGAACCGCTAACGGTATGCAATCGCACACAATTCCGTGCGACGCAGTATGCCGTGGCACACATTCGCGCTTGCAGCACCGCCCGATGCGCCGAATCGACGCAGCCGCGGCAAAATCCGCCGTTTGTGATCACACTCCCGAGACCCGTGATCACAAAAACGGGAAAATCCCCTTCCAAACCCCGCTTCGGCCAAATAGCGTTTTGCCCGCCCGCGCTTGCGTGCCATGACACGGGCAAACCTGATACGAGGGTAAACCTGTTACACGGGCGACCCTGATACCAAGACGGGACATCGGAATGAACATTCACGAATATCAGGCCAAGGCACTCCTGCGCAGCTTCGGCTGCCCGGTCTCCGACGGCCGCGCCGTCCTGCGGGCGGAAGAGGCGAAAGCCGCCGCGGGCGAACTGGACGGGCCGCTCTGGGTGGTCAAGGCGCAGATCCACGCCGGCGGCCGCGGCAAGGGCCATTTCATCGAGCCCGAAGCCGGCGAGAAGGGCGGCGTGCGCCTGGCCCGCTCGGTCGAGGAAGCCGATGCGCTGGCCCGCCAGATGCTGGGCCGCACCCTCGTCACGCACCAGACCGGCCCGGCCGGCAAGCAGGTCAACCGCATCTACATCGAGGACGGCAGCGACATCGAGCGCGAGCTGTATCTGGCGCTGCTGGTTGATCGCGCCACCTCGCGCGTGTCCTTCGTCTGCTCGACCGAGGGCGGCATGGACATCGAGGAAGTCGCCGCCTCGACCCCCGAGAAGATCCTGTCCTTCAGCGTCGACCCGGCCTCGGGGCTTTCGGATTTCCACGGCCGCCGCGTGGCCTTCGCGCTGGGCCTCAAGGGCCCGCTGATGAAGCAATGCGTGGCGCTGATCCGCAATCTCTACCGTCTCTTCCTCGAGAAGGACATGGAGATGCTCGAGATCAACCCGCTGATCGTCACCACCGACGGCCATCTGAAATGTCTCGACGCCAAGATGGGCTTCGACAACAACGCGCTCTACCGCCAGCCCGACATCCTGTCGCTGCGTGACGAGACCGAGGAAGACCCCAAGGAGCTGGCCGCCTCGAAGTTCGACCTGAACTACATCGCGCTCGACGGCGAGATCGGCTGCATGGTCAACGGCGCGGGCCTGGCGATGGCCACGATGGACATCATCAAGCTGCATGGCGCCGAGCCGGCCAACTTCCTGGACGTGGGCGGCGGCGCCAGCAAGGAAAAGGTGACCGAGGCGTTCAAGATCATCACCTCGGACCCCAATGTGAAGGGCATCCTGGTCAACATCTTCGGCGGCATCATGCGCTGTGACATCATCGCCGAGGGCGTCCTGGCCGCGGTGACCGAGGTCGGTCTTCAGGTGCCGCTGGTCGTGCGTCTCGAAGGGACGAACGTCGAGCTGGGCAAGGAGATCATCGCCAATTCCGGCCTGAACGTGATTGCCGCCGACGACCTGTCGGACGCCGCGGCCAAGATCGTCAAGGCGGTGAAGGGCTGACCCATGTCGCTTGTCCGGAAGCCCCACGCCCTGCCCCCGACCGCCGCACCGGCGCGCGACCGCGCCCGTGCCGGTGCGGGGCCGCGGGAGCGGGGTTTCCTGGCGGGGACGCCGGCCACGCCGCGGCCCGCCATCGCAGCAATCATCAATTAGGAGAACGCCGAACATGGCAGTCCTCGTCGACGAAAACACCAAGGTGATCTGTCAGGGCTTCACCGGCAGCCAGGGCACCTTCCATTCCGAACAGGCCATCGCCTATGGCACCAAGATGGTCGGCGGCGTCACGCCGGGCAAGGGCGGCACCACCCACCTGAACCTGCCCGTCTTCGACTCGGTCCACGAGGCGCGCGCGCGCACCGGGGCCAATGCTTCGGCGATCTACGTGCCCCCGCCCTTCGCGGCGGATTCGATCCTCGAGGCGATCGACGCCGAGATGGAACTGATCGTCTGCATCACCGAAGGCATCCCGGTTCTGGACATGATGCGCGTCAAACGCGCGCTCGAAGGGTCGAAATCGCGCCTGATCGGGCCGAACTGCCCCGGCGTCATCACCCCCGACGCCTGCAAGATCGGCATCATGCCGGGCCATATCCACCGCCGCGGCTCGGTCGGCGTGGTCTCGCGCTCCGGCACGCTGACCTATGAGGCGGTCAAGCAGACCTCGGACCTGGGCCTGGGGCAATCCTCGGCCGTGGGCATCGGCGGCGACCCGATCAAGGGCACCGAACATATCGACGTGCTCGAGATGTTCCTGGCCGACCCCGAGACCACCTCGATCATCATGATCGGCGAGATCGGCGGCTCGGCCGAGGAAGAGGCCGCGCAGTTCCTGGCCGACGAGAAGAAGCGCGGCCGCTGGAAGCCCACCGCGGGCTTCATCGCCGGGCGCACCGCGCCGAAGGGCCGCCGCATGGGCCATGCCGGCGCCATCGTCGCGGGCGGCAAGGGCGATGCGGAATCCAAGATCGAGGCGATGCGCGCGGCGGGCATCGTCGTGGCTGACAGCCCGGCCCATCTGGGCGAAGCTGTCCTGAAGGCGATCAAGGGCTGAGAGGCCCGAGGGAGGCGCAGGGGGTTCCGCTTGACGGGGCCTCCTGCCGCTCCATCTCGCAAGCGTCAGGCGGGTTTGGCCCGCCTTGCCCTTTCGAGACGATCGAAGGACCGGCCCCGGCCGGGAAGGGAGAGGACAGATGACACCTGAGACCGGCGCGCTTGCGCGACACGCAGCCCCGTCCCGCAAGGGGCGCTGCGTGAGCGGGGCCGTCATGCCGGCGCCGCGGCGATGTCGATGTCGTCCCCCCTGCCCCACGCCCGCCGCTGAAACCGCCCCCTGCCCTGAGGTGCAGACATGAACGACCAGTCACCCAACGACCAGCTCCACGCCTCGAGCTTCCTGCAAGGGGCCAACGCGGAATATGTCGAACAGCTTTATGCCCGCTATGCGCATGATCCGGGCTCGGTGGATGCGGCCTGGGCCGAGTTCTTCGCCGCGCTGGGCGATGCCGAGGCCGACGTGAAGCGCGAGGCGCAGGGCCCCAGCTGGGAACGCGCCGACTGGCCGCCGCAACCCAACGACGAGCTGACCGCGGCCATGACCGGCGAATGGCCGGCCCCGCCGGTCAAGGAAGCCAGGGCCGCGGGCGACAAGATCCGCGCCAAGGCCGCCGAGATGAACGTCGAGGTGTCCGAAGCGCAGATCAAGCGCGCCGTTCTCGACAGCATCCGCGCGCTGATGATCATCCGCGCCTACCGGATCCGGGGCCATCTGGTCGCCGATCTCGATCCGCTGGGCATGCGCGACCAGACCCCGCACCCCGAACTGGACCCGGTCTCCTACGGCTTTGCCGAAGACGACATGGATCGGCCGATCTTCATCGACAACGTGCTGGGCCTGCAAATGGCCACGATGCGCCAGATCATGGACATCGTGAAACGCACCTATTGCGGCACCTTCGCGCTGCAATACATGCATATTTCGGACCCCGAGCAGGCCGGCTGGCTGAAGGAACGGATCGAGGGCTACGGCAAGGAGATCCACTTCACCCGCGAAGGCCGCCGCGCCATCCTCAACAAGCTGGTCGAGGCCGAGGGGTTCGAGAAGTTCCTCCACGTCAAATACATGGGCACCAAGCGCTTTGGCCTTGACGGCGGCGAGGCGCTGATCCCCGCGATGGAACAGATCATCAAGCGCGGCGGCGCGCTGGGGGTCAAGGAAATCGTCATCGGCATGCCGCACCGCGGCCGCCTGTCGGTCCTGGCCAACGTGATGGCCAAGCCCTATCGCGCCATCTTCCACGAATTCCAGGGCGGCAGCTTCAAACCCGAGGAAGTGGACGGCTCGGGCGACGTGAAATACCACCTGGGCGCCTCGTCGGACCGCGAATTCGACGGCAACAAGGTCCACCTGTCGCTGACCGCCAACCCCAGCCACCTCGAGGCCGTGAACCCGGTCGTTCTGGGCAAGGCGCGGGCCAAGCAGGACCAGCTGGGCGATCATGAACGCCATCAGGTGCTGTCGGTGCTGCTGCATGGCGATGCGGCCTTTGCCGGCCAGGGCGTCGTGGCGGAATGCTTCGGGCTCTCGGGCCTCAAGGGGCACCGCACCGGCGGCACGATCCATATCGTCGTCAACAACCAGATCGGCTTCACCACGGCACCGCATTTCTCGCGCTCGTCGCCCTATCCGACCGACATCGCGCTGATGGTCGAGGCGCCGATCTTCCACGTCAACGGCGACGACCCCGAAGCCGTCGTCCACGCCGCCAAGGTCGCCACCGAGTTCCGCCAGAAATTCGGCCGCGACGTGGTCATCGACATGTTCTGCTATCGCCGCTTCGGTCACAACGAAGGCGACGAGCCGATGTTCACCAACCCGGTGATGTACAAGCGGATCAAGTCGCACAAGACCACGCTCCAGCTCTATACCGACCGTCTGGTCGCCGACGGGCTGATCCCCGAGGGCGAGATCGAGGACATGAAGGCCGCCTTCCAGGCGACGCTGAACGAGGAATTCGAGGCCGGCAAGAGCTTCAAGCCCAACAAGGCCGACTGGCTGGACGGGCGCTGGAAGCACCTGGCGCGCGAGGATGCCGAATACCAGCCCGGCGCCACCGCGATCAGCCCCGAGACCCTGGCCGAGATCGGGCATGCGCTGGTCACCCCGCCCAAGGGGTTCGACCTGCACAAGACCGTCGCGCGCCAGCTCGAGGGCAAGGCCAAGATGTTCGAGACCGGCGAGGGCTTTGACTGGGCCACGGCCGAGGCGATCGCCTTCGGCAGCCTGTGCGCGGAAGGCTATGGCGTGCGTCTGGCCGGCCAGGACAGCACCCGCGGCACCTTCTCGCAGCGCCATTCGGCCTTCATCGACCAGACCACCGAGGAACGCTATTACCCGCTCAACCACATCCGGTCGGGGCAGGCGCGCTACGAGGTGATCGACTCGATGCTCTCGGAATATGCGGTGCTGGGCTTCGAATACGGCTATTCGCTGGCCGAACCCAACACGCTGACCATGTGGGAAGCCCAGTTCGGCGACTTCGCCAACGGCGCGCAGATCATGTTCGACCAGTTCATCAGCTCGGGCGAACGCAAATGGCTGCGGATGTCGGGTCTGGTCATGCTGCTGCCGCATGGCTTCGAGGGCCAGGGCCCCGAGCATTCCTCGGGCCGGCTGGAACGGTTCCTGCAACTGTGCGCGGAAGATAACTGGATCGTGGCGAATTGCTCGACCCCGGCCAACTACTTCCACATCCTGCGCCGCCAGATCCACCGCAGCTTCCGCAAGCCGCTGGTGCTGATGACGCCGAAATCGCTTCTGCGCCATCCGATGTGCATCTCGCGCGCCGAGGACATGACCACGGGGTCGTATTTCTGCCGCGTGCTGTGGGATGATGCCGAGAAGGGCAATTCGACGATCACGCTGAAACCCGACGCCGAGATCCGGCGCGTGGTGATCTGCTCGGGCAAGGTCTATTACGACCTTCTGGCCGAGCGTGACGCCCGCGGCATCGACGATGTCTATCTGCTGCGGCTCGAGCAATTCTATCCGTTCCCGGCCCATTCGATGGTGACCGAACTGTCGCGCTTCAAGGGCGCTCAGGTCATCTGGTGCCAGGAGGAGCCCAAGAACCAGGGCGCCTGGACCTTTGTCGAGCCCAACCTGGAATGGGTGCTGCACCGGATCGACGCCACCCACCAGCGCCCCCGCTATGTCGGCCGCGCGGCCTCGGCCTCGCCCGCCACGGGTCTTGCCAGCCGCCACAAGGCCGAGCAGGACGCGCTGATCAACGAAGCCCTGACCCTGGAGGGGTGAGACGATGACGACCGAAGTTCGTGTGCCGACGCTGGGCGAAAGCGTCACCGAAGCCACCGTGGCCACCTGGTTCGTGAAGCCCGGCGACACCGTGCAGGTGGACCAGATGCTGTGCGAGCTGGAGACCGACAAGGTCACGGTCGAGGTGCCCGCCCCCGCGGCCGGGCAGCTGGCCGAGATCGTGGCCGCCGAAGGCGAGACCGTGGGCGTGAATACCCTTCTGGCACAGATCGCGGCGGCCGGCGGCGCGGCCGCCCCCACCCCCCAACCCAAAGCGAGCAAACCCGCGGCCCCGGCGCCGCAAGCCAACGAGGCGAAGATGACTGACGTGATGGTGCCGACGCTGGGTGAAAGCGTCACCGAAGCGACCGTGGCCACCTGGTTCAAGAAGGTGGGGGATGCCGTCGCGGTGGACGAGATGCTGTGCGAGCTGGAAACCGACAAGGTGTCGGTCGAGGTGCCCTCGCCGGTCGCGGGCGTCCTGGCCGAGATCGTCGCCGCCGAAGGCGCCACCGTCGATGCCGCCGCGCGCCTGGCCGTGATCGCCGAAGGCGCCAGCGCCGGGGACACGCCCGCGCCCGCCGCCTCCGCCCCCGCCAAGGCGCCCGCGGCAGGCGACGCGCCGCCCGCCTCGCCCTCGGCGCGCAAGGCCATGGCCGCGGCCGGTCTTTCGGCCGATGCCGTCTCGGGCACCGGTCGCGGTGGCCGGGTGATGAAGGAAGACGTGGCCCGCGCGGCGGCCGCCGCACCGGCCGCGGCACCGGCGCCGGTGTCGATCCCGGTCGCGGCACCGCCGGCGGCCTCGTCGCGCGCGCCGGTCGCGGCCGAAGACGCCGCGCGCGAGGAACGCGTGAAGATGACCCGCCTGCGCGCCACCATCGCCCGGCGCCTGAAGGATGCGCAGAACACCGCCGCCATGCTGACCACCTACAACGAGGTGGACATGTCCGGCGTGATGGAGATCCGCAATTCCTACAAGGACATGTTCGAGAAGAAGCACGGCGTGAAGATGGGCTTCATGGCCTTTTTCGTGAAGGCCTGCTGCCATGCCCTGAAGGAAGTGCCCGAGGTCAACGCCGAGATCGACGGCCAGGACATCGTCTACAAGAACTACGTCCACATGGGCGTGGCCGTCGGCACCCCCACGGGCCTTGTCGTGCCGGTGGTGCGCGACGCCGACCAGATGGGCTTTGCCGCCATCGAGAAGAAGATCGCCGAACTGGGCGCGCGCGCCCGCGACGGCAAGCTGTCGATGGCCGAGATGCAGGGCGGCAGCTTCACCATCTCGAACGGCGGGGTCTATGGCTCGCTGATGTCCTCGCCCATCCTGAACCCGCCGCAATCGGGCATCCTGGGCATGCACAAGATCCAGGAACGCCCCGTCGTGGTGGGCGGACAGATCGTCATCCGCCCGATGATGTATCTGGCGCTCAGCTACGATCACCGTATCGTCGACGGCAAGGGCGCGGTGACCTTCCTCGTGCGCGTGAAGGAAGCTCTCGAGGATCCGCGGCGCCTGTTGATGGACCTGTAATCGCGGAGAAAAATCCATGAGCCTTCTGCAAATCCTCGCGCTGGGCACGGTGGCCGTCGCGCTGGCCGTGTGGCAGGCGGTCCGGTCGGGGCAACGCTTCGTGCAGGCGTTCGTCTTCCTCGAGGGGCTCGACCGTGGCCTTGCGGTCGAGCAGGCCAATGCAGAGGCCCGCGCGCAGATGGCGCGTCAGGCCGACCAGATGGAAAAGGCGCGCGCGGCCATGCGGGCACGCAACTTCGCCAAGGCCAACACCAAGGGCCGCCAGGATCTGGTCATCAAGATGGCCCGCGAAAAGGGGTTCCTCGCATGAGCGCCGAGATCGCCGCCCTTGTCTGTGCCGCGCTGCTCCAGATCGGCACGCTGTTCGTTCTGGCCGTCTTTGCCAACATGGAGCTGGGCAGCCGCTGGACCATGAGCCCGCGTGACCTGGCCCCCGAACACCAGCTGTCGCGGTTCACCGCGCGGCTCAAGCGCGCCTACGAAAACCACTTCGAGGGGCTGGCGCTCTTCATCGCCGCGGTGGTGGCGGTGGAAGCCTCAGGCGAGAACAGCGCGGTCACCGCGCTGGCGGCCTGGGCCTATGTGATCGCGCGGCTGGCCTATGTGCCGGCCTATGTCATGGGGCTGGTGCCCTGGCGCTCGGTCCTGTTCGGGGTCGGCCTGATGGCCACCCTGGTGATGCTGTTTGCGGCTCTGATCTGAGCCGGGGAGGAACGGAAGATGGCAGATTTTGACCTCATCGTGATCGGCGCGGGGCCGGGCGGCTATGTCTGCGCGATCCGCGCCGCGCAGCTGGGCCTGAACGTGGCCTGTGTCGAGGGGCGCGAGACGCTCGGCGGAACCTGCCTCAACGTGGGCTGCATCCCCTCGAAGGCGCTGCTGCACGCCACCCATTCGCTGCACGAGGCGCAGGAGAACTTTGCCCATATGGGGCTGACCAGCGCCGCGCCCAAGGTCGATTGGGCCAAGATGCAGGACTACAAGTCCGAGGTGATCGGCTCGAACACCAAGGGCATCGAATTCCTGTTCAAGAAGAACAAGGTGACCTGGATCAAGGGCTGGGCCACCATCCCCGAGGCCGGCAAGGTCAAGGTCGGCGACGAGGTGCATGGCGCCAGGAATATCGTCATCGCCACCGGCTCGGCGCCCGCCACGCTGCCCAATGTCGAGATCGACGAGAAGAACGTGGTCAGCTCGACCGGGGCGCTGTCGCTGCCCAAGGTGCCCAAATCCATGGTGGTGATCGGCGCCGGCGTGATCGGGCTCGAACTGGGCTCGGTCTATGCGCGGCTGGGCACCGATGTGACCGTGGTCGAATATCTCGACCACATCACGCCGGGCATGGATTCCGAGGTCTCGCGCCAGCTCCAGAAGCTGCTGGCGCGGCAGGGGCTGAAATTCGTGCTGGGGGCGGCGGTGCAGAAGGTCGCGCCGGCCGGCAAGACCAAGAGCCATGTCGCCTGGAAGCTGCGCAAGGATGACAGCGACGGGTCGGCCGATGCCGAGGTGGTGCTGGTCGCCACCGGGCGCAAGCCGCATACCGCGGGGCTGGGCCTCGAGGCGCTGGGCGTCGAGATGACCGAACGCGGCCAGATCCGCACCGATGCGCATTTCGCCACCAATGTCCGCGGGATCTATGCCATCGGCGACGTGATCCCCGGCCCGATGCTGGCCCACAAGGCCGAGGACGAGGGCATGGCCGTGGCCGAGATCGTCGCCGGCAAGGCGGGCCATGTGAATTATGACGTCATCCCCGGCGTGATCTACACCACGCCCGAGGTGGCCGCGGTCGGGCGCACCGAAGACGGGCTGAAGGCCGAGGGGCGCGCGATCAAGGTCGGCCGCTTCTCGTTCATGGGCAATGCCCGCGCCAAGGCCGTCTTCCAGGGCGAGGGCTTCGTGAAGCTGATCGCCGACGCCGAGACCGACCGCATCCTGGGCGCGCATATCGTGGGGCCGGGCGCGGGCGATCTGATCCACGAGATCTGCGTGGCGATGGAATTCGGCGCCTCGGCCGAGGATCTGGCGCTGACCTGCCACGCGCATCCGACCTTCTCGGAAGCGGTGCGCGAGGCCGCGCTGGCCTGCGGCGACGGCGCCATCCACGCCTGAGACCGGCCGGGTCCGGGGACATGTCTCAGACGCGCGCAGCCCCTGCGCGCGTCTTTGCGTTTCGGCCCGTAAGCCCTGGCCTCATGTCCGGGCTTGTGGGGCCGACAGCGGGGGACGCATCCGGGGGGCGCTCAGCCGGGGGCCGTTTCGGGCAGCGGCGTTTCGGGCAGCGGCAGGGCGGGGCGTGCATCCTCCGGGCAATGGCTGCGGATCATGTCAAGAATGATGTTCTTCTTCAGGGGCTTGGTCAGATAGTGATCCATGCCCGACGCCAGGATGGATTCCGAATCGCCATCCATCGCATGGGCCGTCAGCGCCACGATCGGCACATGCCCGCCCGCCTGCGCCTCGGCCTCGCGGATGGTTCGCGTCGCCTCGCGCCCGTCCATCTCGGGCATCGAGACATCCATGAACACCAGATCGGGCCGGATCTGGCGCCACAGATCGACCGCCTCGCGCCCGTTGTTGGCGAAGGTAAGGTCGATGTCGCAATCCTTGACCATCTTGCGGAAGACAAGCTGGTTGGTGCGGTTGTCCTCGGCCGCCAGCACCCGCATCGGCCGCGCCAGCGTCGGTTCGGGTTCGGGCGGCGGCGGCAGCTCGGCCACCTCGGGCTGTTCGGGGTGACAGATGCGGTGCAGCGCCAGAAGCAATTCCGACCGCAGCACCGGCTTTTGCAGAAGGCCCGCGAATTCGCCCGTCATCTCGCTCAGATCGGCGGCATGCGCATCCGAGGTCAGCAGCATGACCGGCAGCTTGTACCCACGCTCGCGCAGCCGCTTGGTCATCTGCACCCCGTCGATATCGGGCATGTGATGATCGGTCAGCACGATGTCGAACACACCCCCCTTCTCGACCGCCTCCAGCGCCTCGGTCGCGTTGCGGCACAGCGTGACATTCAGCCCGAAGGTCTGGAGCTGGCGTTCCAGGATCACGCGGTTGACCATCAGATCGTCGATCACCAGCGCCGCGCGCATCTCGAGCGCGGGCAGCCCCAGCCCTTCCTCGCGCGGTTCGGCCACGGGCAGCACGATGCGGAAGCCGAAGCTCGAGCCGCGACCCAGTTCGCTGTCCACCCAGACCGAGCCGCCCATCATCTGGATCAGCTCGCGCGTGATGGCCAGGCCCAGCCCGGTGCCCTCGAACTTGCGGTTCGAGGCGCTCTCGACCTGATTGAATTCGCCGAAGACATGGTCGAGATGCTCGCGCGCGATGCCGATCCCGGTATCTTCGACCGTGACGTGCAATTCGTAATGGCCCTTGTCGCGCTCCAGCCCGACGACGCGGGTCAGCACATGGCCGTTTTGCGTGAACTTGACCGCATTGCCCAGAAGGTTGGTCAGGATCTGGCGCATCCGCCCCGGATCGGCCACGAAACGCGTGGGCAGGAACAGGTCGAAATCGACCAGAAGCTGGATGCCCTTGTCGCGCGCCGAGGGCATCAGCAGCACGGTCACCTCGTGGATGCAGCGTTCGAGATCGAAGGCCTCGGGGTAGAGCCGCAGCTTCGAGGCCTCGATCTTGGAATAGTCGAGCACGTCGTTGATGATGGTCAGGAGCGCCTCGCCCGAGGAGCGGATGGTTTCGGCAAACAGACGCTGATCCTCGCTCAGCGCGGTTTCGCACAGCAGCTCCGACATGCCGACAACGCCGTTCATCGGCGTGCGGATCTCGTGGCTCATGTTGGCCAGGAAGGCCGACTTGGCGCGATTGGCGGCCTCGGCGCGGTCGCGCGCCTCCTCAAGCTCGGTCTCGCGGCGATAGGTTTCGCTGATGTCCTGGGTCAGGCAGACCAGATCGCCCGCATCGCCCCAGCGGTCGATCATGCGGATATGGCGGCCGTCGGCCAGTTTCAGCACATAGGGCTCGATCCGGCGCCGGCGGATGCGTTCGATCATCTCGTGGTGCCAGTCCAGCGGGTCGCGCCCCTCGACGTCGATCATCCCGTGGCGCACCATGATCCGCAGCACCGAATCATAAGTGACGCCGGCGGTCACGGCGATCTCGCCCTGGAAGAAGGCCAGATAGGCGCGGTTGGCCGCCACCAGCCGCAGGTCGGCATCAAAGACGGCGAAACCATCCGCAATCGTCTCGAGCGCGTCCCACAGCCGCCGCTGGGCGATCAGCGCGGCGGAATTGGCACGTTCCAGATCGGTGCGGACGCGGCTGTTCTCGCCCTTGAGCGATTCGGCCTCGGAGCGGGCCCGTTCCAGCCCGTGACGCTGTTCCACGATCTGATCGGACAGCGCACGCGCATGCATGGCAAGCTTCTGGTTTGCCGAGAAAAGCTCGCGCTTCTTCTGCTCCAGGAGGCGTTCGGCAGCCAGACGAGCCCGCCGTTCCTGCGCCAGTTTTTCCATGATGCTGATCTGCATCCTTGGCATCCGCCTCTCTTCCTGCTTGCCGCCAACATGGCGAAACGAAATGAAAAACGGCTTAATGCCCTTAACCTTCCCCGGCAGGCTTGCCGCCTTCCTTCCCCCATGAGAGGATTCGGCAATCCCATCCGCGTGACAGGAGGCCGCCATGCGCGCCCTGACCCGAAGCCTTGCCGCCCTTTGCCTGATCCTGGTTGCCGCGCCGCTGGCCGCGGATCCGCCGATCCCGCCGCGGCGGCTGGCCTATACGGAAGGCATGGACCTTGCGGGGCGCGACCGCGCGCAGCTCTTCGACACGACGCTGGCGGCCTGCGAACGCGCCTGCCTGCAAGATCCGGGCTGCGAGGCGCTGACCTTCAACGCGCGCAACAATTCCTGTTTCCCCAAATCCGATGTCACCGGATCGGCCCCCTATCAGGGGGCCTTTTCGGGTGTGGTGCTGCGCACCGATCCGGCGGTGATGACACGCGCCGAGGCCCGGCGCGGCGATCTGGGTTTCGTGAAGACCTGGCTCGATGACGCCTATACGCAGGCCCTGACGCTGGGCCGGTCGCATCTGGCCACCAGCACCGATCCGGCCGCGCTTCTGGCCGAAGCCCGCCGCCAGGAGGCCGACGGCAACCCGACGCGCGCGCGGGCGCTGACCGGGGCGGCGCTGGTGCTGCGCGACGCGCCCGAGCTGTGGCTGGATTATGCGCGGCTGTCGCTGGCCATTCCCGACAAGGATCAGCGCAACAAGAACGCCGGGGCCGCCATTGCCGCGGCGATCAACGGCTATCTGCGCGCGCCGCAGGACGCGCTGCGCGCCGAGGCGGCGCGGATGCTCTCCGAGGCGCTGATCGCGCGGGGCCGCGGCAAGGACGCGATCCCGGCGCTGGAGCTGGCCCACCGGCTGAGCCCGCGCGACGACATCGCCGCCGCGCTCGAAAAGGCCATCGCGCGCTTTGGCTTCCGTATCGTCGAACATCAGGTCGAAGCCGACAGCGCCAGCCCCCGCATCTGCGCGATCTTTTCGGGGGATCTGGCCCGCGGCACCGATTATGCGCCCTATGTCACGCTGCCCCAGGGCGGCCTGTCGGTCGAGGCCGAGGGCAACCAGATCTGCGTCGGCGGGCTGAGCCATGGCGCGCGCTATGCGCTGACCTTCCGCACCGGGCTGCCGGCCGCCAAGGGCCCGGCGCTGCACCGCGATGTCACGATCACCGCCTATGTCCGCGACCGCAGCCCCGCCGTGCGTTTCCCCGGCCGCGCCTATATCCTGCCGCGCGCCGCCCAGGGCGGCCAGGACGGCGGCCTGCCGATCGAGACGGTGAACACCGAAACCGTCGCGGTGAAGATCCTGCGCATCTCGGACCGCAACCTGGTGGCGGCGATGCGCGCCGATTACTTCGCCCGTTCGCTCAATTACTGGGAAGGCGCGGATCTGGCCGAGAACATGACCGAGGAGGTCTGGCACGGCACCGCCGATGTGGCGATGCAGATCAACCGCGACATGACCACCAACCTGCCGGTGCAGGAGGTGACGGGCCCGCTGGGGCCGGGGATCTATGTGCTTCAGGCCAGCCTGCCCGGCGCCGATCCCTATGACACGCCGCCGGCCTCGCAATGGTTTGCGGTCTCGGATCTGGGGCTGACCACGCTGGCGGGGACCGACGGGCTGCATGTCGTCGTGCGCGGTCTTTCGGATGCCGGCGCGCGCGCGGGCGCCGAGGTGGTGCTGGTCTCGCGGGCCAATGCGGTTCTGGGCCGGGCGGTGACCGATGCCGAGGGGCACGCGCGCTTCGCGCCGGGCCTTCTGAACGGCAAGGCCGGGGCCGCGCCGGCGCTGGTCAGCGTGGCGATGGGCGATGACATGTCGTTCCTGTCGCTCGAGGAGCCCGCCTTCGATCTGTCCGACCGTGGTGTCGAGGGCGCGCCCCCGGCCCCGCCGATCGACGTCTTCCTGGCCACCGACCGCGGCGCCTATCGCCCCGGCGAGGTCATCCACACCACGCTTCTGGCGCGCGACGGCGCGGGCCGCGCGCTTGACGGGCTGCCGCTGACGCTGCGGCTGATGCGCCCCGACGGGGTCGAGCATTCGCGCGCCCTGGCCGATGCCGTGGGGGCGGGCGGGCATGTGCTCGACCTCTTCCCCGGCGCCGAGGCCGCGCGCGGCACCTGGCGCATCGACGTGCTGGCCGACCCCGAGGGGGCGCCGCTCCTCTCGCGCCGGGTTCTGGTCGAGGATTTCCTGCCCGAGCGGATCGACTTCACCCTCGATGTGGCCGAGGGCCCCTTTGTCGCCCAACTGCCGCCGATCACGCTGGCGGCGCGCTATCTCTTCGGCGCGCCGGGGGCCGATCTTGCGGTCAGCGGCGAATACCGGCTGAGCGCGGCCGACGATGTGCCCGGCTTTGCGGGCTATCGCTGGGGGCCGCATGACGCGCCCTTCCAGACCGTCATGGACACGCTTGAGCCGGTGAGCACCGATGCCGGGGGCCAGGCCACGCTGACGCCCGAACTGGGCCGCTACATGCGCGACGCCCTGACCCTGCCGGCCACGCTGCGCTATACCGTGCAGGTGGCCGAAGGCTCCGGCCGCCCGGTGGAACGCAGCGTGACGCGCAGCCTGCTGCCGGGCCGCACCGCGCTGGGGATCCGCCCGCTGTTCGAGGATGACACCGTGCCCGAAGGGACCGCGGCGCGCTTCGAGCTGGCCGCGCTGGGCGCCGATGGCTCCGCCGCGGCGCGCAAGGTCTCCTGGCGCGTCAACCGGGTCGAGACCGATTATCAATGGTATACGATGGACGGGCGCTGGTATTGGGACCCCTTCATCCGCCGCAGCCGCGTGGCCGAAGGCGTGGTGGACACCGCCCCCGGCGCCCCGGCCCAGCTGTCGGTTCCGGTCGACTGGGGCCGCTATGAGCTGATCGTGACCGAGGAGGGCGGCGACGAGGCCCGCGCCTCGATGGAATTCGGCGCCGGCTGGTATGCGGCCGATGCCGGGTCGGACACGCCCGACCGGCTGGAGGTGGGGCTCGACAAGGCCGCCTATCGCGCCGGCGAGACCGCGCATCTGCGGGTGCGGGCGCGCACTGCGGGGGTGGGCCTCGTGTCGGTGCTCGGCAATCGGGTCGTGGCGCTGCGGGCGGTCGATCTGACGGCGGGCGAGAACACGATCGACCTGCCGGTCACCGCCGAATGGGGCGCGGGCGCCTATGTCACGGTCTCGGCGCTTTCGCCCGAGACCGGCGATCAGGGCCCGGCGCGGGCGATGGGGCTGGTCCATGCGCCGGTCGATCCCGGCGATCTGGCGCTGGCCGCGACGCTTGAGGTCGCCGCCGAGGCCGAGCCGCGCAGCACGCTGCCCGTCGCGCTGCGCCTCGAAGGCGTCCAGCCGGGCGAGACCGCCTATGCCACCATCGCCGCGGTCGATCTGGGCATCTTGAACCTGACCGGCTTCCAGAGCCCCGATCCGCAGGGCCATTACTTCGGCCAGCGCCGGCTGGGGGTCGAGCTGCGCGACATCTACGGACGCCTGATCGACGGGCGTGCGGGCAGCGCCGGCGCGCTGCGTTCGGGCGGGGACGGCGACAATGGCCTCAAGTCGCAGGCCCGCCCCCCGACCGAAGAGCTGGTCGCCTATTTCTCGGGGCCGCTGGTCGTGGGCAGCGACGGCCTTGCGCGCACCAGCTTCGACATCCCCGCCTTCAACGGCACGGTGCGGGTGATGGCCGTGGCCTGGTCGCCCTCGGGCGTGGGGCAGGCCAGCGCCGATGTGGTCATCGCCGATCCGGTGGTGATGCAGGCCAACCTGCCGCGGTTCATGGCGCCGGGCGACATGGTGCAGGCGACGCTGGAATTCACCCATGCGCGCGGGCCGGCCGGTCGCATGGGCCTTGATATCCGCGCCGAGAACGTGACCCTCGGACCGCTGCCCTCGGGGTTCGATCTGGCAACGGGCGGGCGCCTGGTCCAGGACATCAGCCTGGTCGCCCCCCCGCATGAAGGCCTGGCGCAGCTGCGCGTGGCGCTGAGCACGCCCGACGGACGCGTGCTGACGCGCGATCTGTCGATCCCGGTGCGCGCCAATGACCCGCCGGTGGCGCAGACCCGGCGGCTGGAGCTGGCCGCGGGGCAGACCCTGGCGCTCGACCGGGCGCTCTTTGCCGATTACAGCCCCGGCTCGGCGCAGGTGATGATGACGCTGGGGCCACTGGCGCGCTTCGATGCGGCGGGCCTGCTGGCACGGCTTGACAGCTATCCCTATGGCTGCACCGAACAGACCACCTCGAAGGCACTGCCGCTTCTCTATCTGTCGCAGGTGGCGCGCGCGATGCGCCTTGACGCCGGCGCCGATCTTGACACCCGGATCACGGCCGCGATCGCGCGCGTGCTGTCGAACCAGGACAGCTCGGGGGCGTTCGGGCTCTGGTCCTCGAACGGGGCGGGGGGCGATCTGTGGCTGGACGCCTATGTCACCGACTTCCTCAGCCGGGCCCGCGCCGAAGGCCATGCGGTGCCGCAGATCGCCTTCCGCAACGCGCTCGACAATCTGCGCACGCAGGTCAGCTATGCCCCCGACTTCGACGCCTCGGACCGCGCGCAGGGCGCCAGCATGGCCTATGCGCTGATGGTCCTTGCGCGCGAGGGGGCGGCGGCCATGTCCGACCTGCGCTATTACGCCGACGTCAAGGGCGACGATTTCGCAACGCCCCTGGCGGCGGCGCAGATCGGGGCGGCGCTGGCGGCCTATGGCGACCAGATGCGGGCCGACGCCATGTTCACCCGCGCCGCGCAGCTGTTGCAAAAGCCCGCCGATGACACGCTCTGGCGGGTGGATTACGGCTCGTCCCTGCGCGATCGGGCGGCGGTGGTGACGCTGGCGCTCGAGGCCGGCTCGACCGCGATCCCGCCCGAGACCGCCGGCGCGGCGCTGGCCGACCGGATGGCAGGGCAGCGCCTCTCGACGCAGGAGGCGACCTGGACGCTGATGGCGGCGCATGCGCTGCTGGACCGGCCCGGCGCCGAGACGGTGACGCTCGATGGCGCGCCGCTTGCGGTGCCCGTGGCGCGTATCGACGATGACGGCGCAGCCCATCCGGTCACCAACACCGGCGCGCAGCCCGTCACGCTGACGCTGACCACGATCGGCGTGCCAGCGGTGCCCGAGACCGCCTCGGGCAACGGGTATGCGATCTCGCGCAGCTACTTCCGGCCCGACGGCACGCCCGTCGATCCCGCGCAGGTGGCCCGCGGTGACCGGCTGGTGGTGGTGCTGACGATCCAGCCGCAGCGGCGCGAGAGCGCGCGGCTGATGGTGTCGGACCCGCTGCCCGCGGGCTTCGAGATCGACAACCCGCATCTGATCGACAGCGGTTCAACCGGCGGTCTGGACTGGCTGTCGGCGATGAGCGACCCCGAGATGGCCGAGTTCCGCGATGATCGCTTCCTGGCGGCGGTCAATTCCTCGAACGGCAACAGCTTCCGCCTGGCCTATCGGCTGCGCGCCGTCACCGCGGGCGACTTCCACCACCCCGCCGCCTCGGTCGAGGACATGTATCGCCCCGATTTCCGCGCCGTGACCGACACGGGCCGGGTGCGCGTGCGCTGAGATGGGGGCGCGCGGCCTGGGCCGGGCGCTGGGGGCGCTGGCGCTGGTCCTGGGGCTGGCGGCCGGCGCCCGCGACGGGCTGGACGGCTGGATTGCCGCGACCGAGATCCCCGTCGCGGCCCCCGTCGGCACCGAGATCGTGGACCGCGACGGGCGGCTTCTGCGCGCCTTCGCGGTCGAGGACGGGCGCTGGCGGCTGGCGCCGGGGCCGGTCGATCCCGATTTCCTGCGCCTGCTGATCGCCATCGAGGACCGCCGCTTCGCGTCGCATGCCGGGATCGACCCGCTGGCGCTTGCGCGGGCGGCGGGACAGGCGGTGCTGGCCGGGCGGATCGTCTCGGGCGGCTCGACGCTGACGATGCAGGTCGCGCGCCTGCTCGAGAACGGCCCGACCGGAAGCTGGGCCGGCAAGGCGCGGCAGATGCGCGTGGCGCTGGCGCTGGAGCGGCGGCTGGGCAAGGACGAGATCCTGGATCTCTATCTGCGGCTGGCGCCCTATGGCGGCAATCTCGAAGGGGTGCGGGCGGCGTCACTGGCCTATTTCGGGCACGAGCCCGCGCATCTGACCCCGGCCGAGGCCGCGCTTCTGGTGGCGCTGCCGCAGGCGCCCGAGGCCCGCCGTCCCGACCGTGCCCCCGCCGCCGCCCGCGCCGCGCGTGACCGCATCCTGGCGCGCGCGGCGGCCCTTGGGGTGATCGCGCCCGCCTATGCCGAACATCCCGAACCCCTGCCCCGCGCGCGGGCCGAATTTCCCGCGCTGGCGCCGCAGCTTGCCGCGCGGCTGGCCGCGGGGGCAGCGCCCGGCGCGCGGATCGAGACGACGCTCGACGCCGATCTTCAGGCAGCGCTGGAACGGCTGGCCGCGCGCGCCGTGGCCGGGCTGGCGGGTCGGGTCTCGGCCGCGATCGTGGTCGCAGACCACCGCAGCGGCGAAATCCTGGCGCAGGTCGGCGGCGCCGATTGGGGCGACAGCGGGCGGGCGGGATATCTGGACCTGAGCACGGCCGAACGCTCGCCCGGATCGACGCTGAAACCCTTTGTCTATGCGCTGGCCTTCGACGACGGGCTGGCCCATCCCGAGACCCTGATCGACGACCGCCCCACCGCCTTCGGGGGCTGGCGGCCGCAGAATTTCGACCACATCTTCCGCGGCCGGGTCAGCCTGCGCGCGGCGCTTCAGGCCTCGCTCAACATCCCGGCGGTGGCGCTGACCGAGGCCGTGGGCCCGGCCCGGCTGATGGCCACGCTGAACCGCGCCGAAGCGGGGCTGCGCGTGCCGCAGGGCGCGCCGGGGCTGGCGATCGTGCTGGGCGGCGCGGGGATCTCGCTGCGCGGGCTGACCCAGGCCTATGCCGGGCTTGCGCGGCTGGGCCGGCCGATCCGGCTGTCGGTGCATCCCGGCCAGGCCCAGCCGCTGCCGGGGCGGATGTTCGGCGCGGTCGCGGCCTGGCAGGTGGGGCATGTGCTGGCCGAGGCCGTTCCCCCCGGCGGCGGGCCGCGCGGGCAGATCGCCTGGAAGACCGGCACCAGCTATGGCCACCGCGACGCGCTGGCGCTGGGCTATGACGGGGCGCATGTGGCCGGCGTCTGGCTGGGCCGGCCCGATGGCACGCCGGTGCCCGGCGCCTTTGGCGCAGGCCTTGCCGCGCCGATCCTGTTCGAGGTCTTCGGCCGGCTGGGCGCGCGCGTGGCCCTGCCCCCGCCACCGCCGGCGACGCTGATGCTCGACAATGCGCATCTGCCCCAGCCGCTGCGCCAGTTCCGCGGCCGCGAGGCCGCCTTTGCGCGGACCGATCCGGCCGGACCGCAGATGGCCTTTCCGCCGCCCGGCGCGCGCATCGCGGCGCGGGGGGGCCTGGGCGTGCGCATCACCGGGGGCACGGCGCCCTTCACCTGGCTGGCCAATGGCGCCCCCGTCGCCGTGGCCGAGCGCCGCCGCGAGGTGATCCTGCCGCTGGCCGGGCCGGGCTTCGTGCAGCTGTCGGTGATCGACGCCGAAGGCCGCTCGACCCGGACCGAGGTCGAGCTGTTACCCTGAGCCGCCGCCCACCAGCCGCAGCCACAAGGCCTGCGGCAGCACCCGCCCCAGCCGGAAGAAGGCGGCAAACAGCGCCGGGAAATCGGCCATGAAGCCGCCCTTCTCGATATGGCGGCAGATCCGGCGCGCGGCGTCCTCGGGCTCCATCAGGAAGGGCATGGGAAAGTCGTTCTGCGCCGTCAGCCGCGTCTTGACGAAGCCCGGATTGACCAGCTGCACCCGCACGCCGGTCCCGCGCAGATCGGCCGACAGCGTTTCGGCCAGCGACATCAGACCCGCCTTCGACGCCCCATAACCCACTGCGCCGGGCAGCCCGCGAATGCCGGCCAGCGAGCCCACGATGACGACCCGCCCCGCGCCCCGCGCCACCATCCGCGGCAACACCTGGCCCAGCACCCGCGCCGCCCCCGTCAGGTTCACGTCGATCATGGATTCGATGCGCGCGGTGTCCCAATCCTGCGCGCGCATCGGCCAATAGGTGCCCGCCATCCAGATCACGCCATCGACCGCACCCGCAGCCTGCGCGGCCGCCTCGACCGAGGCCTGGTCGCGCACGTCACAGGGCACCACCGTGGCCGGGCCCGGCAAGGTCGCGGCCAGATCCCGAAGGCGCTCGGCATTGCGCGCCGACAGGACCAGCTCGGCCCCTTCCGCCGAGAGCGCCTGCGCCAGCGCGCGCCCCAGCCCCTCGGAGGCCCCGACAAGCCACCAGCGCCCCGCGATCATGCCGGCACCTTGCGCATGGTGGCGACCAGCTCGGCCACCTTGAAGCCGAACTTGCGCATCTGCGAGCGGTTCACCACCGTCCCGTTGGGCGCCAGATACATCCAGTCCACGACATCAAGCACATGCCCGCCCGCGTCCTGGGGCAGGCGCAGCCGATAGCGCAGATGCGCAGCACCGCCTTGCTGGCGGCCCCCGCCCGTGCCCGCCAGATCGGGCGCCTCGGCCCGGATCGCACCGTCGGGCAGCAGCGTCAGCGTCCATTCGCGCGCCTGGGTGGCGCCGCTGTCATAGACGAAATCCTCGGTCATGCGGCAGGTGTCGCCCTGCCAGACCGGGTTCATCTCGGCGGTGAAGCGCGAGGCCACGCGCCCCGTGGGCCCGAAGATCACCCCCTCGCACAGGACCGGGCCCGAGAACACCTCGCGGATGTCGAAGGGCGGCAGGGCGGTGGCGTAATCGGCCGGTTTCTGGGCGGCAAAGCCCGTGAAGCGGCGCATGAGAAGGGCGCCCCCCGCGGCCAGTGCGGCCCCGAGGATCAGGAAGGACAGGCTCATGGGTTCACTCCTTGTCGTCGTCGATCTCGAGGCGCAGCAGAAGCCCCGCCGCCACGAGTTTCAGCAGGACCGGCAGGCCGGCATAGAGCAGGCCCAGCCACAGGACAGCCGTGTCGGGTTGGCTGTCGGCACCGGGGACAAAGCCCGCCATGCCCAGCGCCGGCAGCAGGCTGGCCGCGGCCAGCGCCAGCGTCGCCTTGGAGGCAAAGGACCACAGGCTGAAGCCCTCGGTGCCGCCGGGGGCCACCTGCGCCATGCGCCGCGCAAAGAGCGCCGGCAGGATCACCATGTCGGCCCCGAGCGCCGCCCCCGTCAGCACGCAGATCAGCGCAAAGGGCGCCACGTCGCCGGGCCCGAGCAGCAGCGCCCAGGAAAACGCAGCCACCGCCAGCGCCATCGCCGCCAGAAGGACCGGCCGCGCGCCCCAGCGCCGCGCCCCGCGCGCCCAGAGCGGCGTGGCCGCGGCCGCGGCGATGAAGAACAGGATCAGGAGCGGGCCTTCCCAGCCGGGCGCGGCCAGCACCGTCTCCACGTAGAACAGGAACAGGGTCGAGCTGACCGCCAGCGGCGCGGTATTGACCGCCACCAGCGCCAGCAGGCCCTGCGCACCCGGATCGCGCAGAAGGCCGCCGAAGCCCGAAGGCGGCCGGATCGCCGCCGACCATTCGTCGCGCATCCCCCAGAGCGCCCAGAGCCCCAGCACACAGAACGCGATCGCAAATCCGGCATAGGGCGCGCCGGTGAAGCCCAGCGCGGTGGGCGCGATGGCGGCAGCACAGAGCCCGATCAGCCCGCCGGCCTCGCGCCAGCCCGACAGCCGCAGATGTCCCTTGGCGCCCAGGGTCTCGGCGCGCGAGACGCCGGTGGCATAGAAGGCGATGGTCAGGAAGCTCCAGCCGGTGAAGAGCGTGGCCAGACAGAGCGCAAACCACCACAGCGGCGCGATCGGCGGCGTCACGGCAAAGAGGCCCAGCATCGCCAGACCCATCGACACCGCCGCGATGGCAACGCCCAGCGCCCGCCCGCGCGGACCCAGCCGCGCCGCCAGCGCCCCCAGCGCGGGATCCTGGAACAGGTCGAACAGCCGCAGCCCGAAAAGCACCGCACCCAGCGAGGCCAGCGTCAGCCCCTGGCTTTCGGCAAAGACCTTGGGCGCGTGCATGTAGATCGGCAGCCCGGCCGCCGCCAGAAAGGCCGCAAAGACGCCCCAGCGGGCCAGCCCCGCACCGCGCGCGGCCGTGCGACCAGCCGTGCGCCCGGCCTCGGCACGGTCATCGACGGCGGCGTCGGGTAACGTCTCGGGCAACGGCTCGGCCAACGTCTCGGGGGCCGTGGCAGGCATCGCCAGGCTCATCGCGTGACCTCCTGAAGCGGCGGTTCGGGACGGGTGCGATAGCGCGCCCCCTTGAGCACCAGCTTGAGCGCCTGCCAGTGGATCAGCGCCAGCACCCGGCGCGAGCCCAGCCGCGCCGCCGCGCGCAGGATCGCGCCCTGACCCAGCGGCTGCCGCCGTCCGGTCAGCGTGGCGTAAAGCCCCTGCTCGCCCTGACGAAAGTCGATCCAGACCCCCACCCGGTCGGGCGCAAGGTCAAAGCGGAATCCATAGATCCCGCCGATCTCCTGGAAGGGCGAGACGTGAAAGATCTTCCGCGCATGCAGCCGGTCCGAGCGCGTGATCGGCGCCAGATCCGGCTTGACGCACAGATAGGAATGGCGGTCGCCAAAGGTGTTGGTGACCTCGGCCAGGACCGCGCGCAGAACCCCGTCGCCGTCCAGACAGAACCAGAAGGACACCGGGTTGAACACATGGCCCAGAACCCGCGGCTGGGTCAGCAGCAGGAAATGCAGCCCCGGTATCTCGATGCCCTGAAGCGCCAGCATCCGGCGCAGCCAGCCCGCCCCCACGCCGCGGCCGGGCTGACCGCCGTGATCGACATCATGCAGCGCCATCAGGCCGGGCCGGTTGCGCCCGAAGAGAAACGGCGCGCGCACCGGGGCCTCGGGGTCGACCAGGATATAGTCGGCGCCATAGGTGAAGGCATTGTCGATGGGGCCGCGGCGCGCGTGATAGCTGCGCGCGGCGATATGATCGACCTGCACCGGGCCAGTTTCGGGCCCAGTTGCAGGCCCGGCTTCGGGCGCAGCCTTCGCGCCGGCCTCGATCGCGACGCCGGTCTCGATCTCGCTGTGCCGGGTCATGCCGCCACCTCTGCCGTCTGGCGCGCGTCGAGCGCCTGCACCACATCCAGCGCCGAGGCAAAGCCGTCCTCGTGGAAGCCGTTGCGCATCCAGGCGCCGCAGAACCACGTCCCGCGGGTGCCGTTCAAGGCGCGCACCATCGCCTGACCTTCCAGCGCGGCCAGATCATAGACCGGGTGGCGGAAGGTGGTGACGTCGTGGATCAGATCCTCGCGCAGGTGGCGGCGCGTGTTCAGCGTGACGAACAGCGGGTCATCCTTGGGGATCGGCTGGAGCGAATTCATCCAGTAGCTCAGGTCGATGCGGTCGGGGCGCGGGCCGGCCTCCTCGGTGTAGACCCAGCTGGCCCAGGCCGCCTTGCGCCGGGGCATGACGGACGCATCCGAATGCAGCACCACTTCGTTGGGCTGATAGCGCACGCGCGAAAGTGCTGCGCGCTCGTCCGGGCTGGCATCGGCCAGAAGCGCCAGCGAATCGTCGGAATGGGTGGCCAGGATCACCTCGTCGAAGGTCTCCCATTCGCCGCCCTGAAGCCGCACCTCGGGGCTGCCGGTCCGGCGGATCCCCGCAACCGGGGCGCCCAGGCGGATCGCCACGCCGCGGGCGCGCAGGCTGGCTTCAAGCCGGCGGACATATTCGACCGAGCCGCCGCGCACGGTGAACCATTCGTGCTGGCCGGTGGTGGACAAAAGCGCGTGGTTCTCGAAGAAGCGCACCAGCGCCATGGCCGGGAAATCCAGGATGCCGGTCGTCGGCGTGGACCAGATCGCCCCCGACAGCGGCGTGATGTAATAGTCGCGGAACCACGCGCCGGTGCCCAGCGCCTCGAGCAGGCCGCCAATGGTCATGCCCGGCTCTCCCGCCGTGGTCTTGGCCAGGCGGTTGAAACGCAAGATGTCGCGGATCATCCCCCACATGCGCGGATCGGCAATACGCCGGCGCTGCGCGAAAAGGGCGTTCAGGTCGCGGAAGCCATATTCGAAGCGCCCCCCGTCGATCGAGGCGCCAAAGCTCATGTCCGACGGCGCGATCGGCACCTGAAGATCCTCGAACATGCGCAGAAGGTTGGGGTAATTGACCTTGTTGAACACGATGAAGCCGGTATCGACCGGCTGATCGCCGCGCTTGCCCGCCATCAGCGTGCGCGCGTGACCGCCCAGACGGCTCTCGGCCTCGATCAGGGTGACACGGTGCCGGTCGGCCAGAAGATGGGCCGCCGCCATGCCCGAGATACCCGCCCCGATGATCGCAATGCGCCGTCCGCGCGCGCCGGTGTCGAATGCCATTGGCTTCCCTTTCGTGTTTCGGTGTTGACCCGGTTACGCGCCAGCGGGCGGGGCGGATCACTCGCAATCGACCACCGGCCATCCCCCAAGGGCCGCAGGCGCGCCCCGGCCGGAAACACGGGCCACGCGCGTCGGTGATATTTCGCGGTGATCCGGTCGGGGCGTTGCTGCGTAGTCACGACATGTTGAGCCTTCGCCCCTCCCCTCGTTTTGCGGATGCAGCGCCGCGCCTTCGCCCCTATCCTCTGCGGTTGGACAGGGGGCGCCGGCGCGTGCCCCCGTGGCAGGGGAAGGTGACCTTGGGCGCAGACGCGGGACCGGCAGGACCACAGGCGGCAGGCAGCGGGCCGGATGACTGGACCACGCTGATGCTGGCGGTGCGCGACCGCGCCGACCGCGCCGCCTTTGCGCAGCTGTTTGCGCATTTCGCCCCGCGGGTGAAGGCGTTCCTGATGAAGGGCGGCACGCCCGCCGCCGAAGCCGAGGACCACGCCCAGGAGGTGATGACGACCCTCTGGCACAAGGCCGATCTGTTCGACCCCGCGCGCGCCTCGGTGGCGACCTGGGTCTTCACCATCGCCCGCAACCGCCGCATCGACGCGATCCGCCGCGCCCGCCGCCCCGAGCCCGAGGATCTGCCCTGGGGCCCCGCCCCCGAGCCCGACCCGGCCGACATGCTGGCGCTGGCGCAGGACAGCGCGCGGCTGGGCGATGCATTGCGCGCCCTGCCCGAGGCCCAGCGCAGCCTCGTCGAACGCGCCTATTGGGGCGAGGAAAGCCAGACCGAAATCGCGGCCGCCACCGGGCTGCCGCTGGGCACGATCAAATCCCGCATCCGGCTCGCGCTTGACCGGCTGCGCCACGAAATGAAGGCCACCTGATGCCGCTCGACCTCAAATCCCGCGGGACCGCGATCTCGCATCACCCGACCGACGCCCTGATGATGGAATATGCCGCCGGCACCCTGCCCGAAGGCTTCGCGCTGGTGGTGGCCACGCATATCTCGATGTGCGACGAATGCCGCGCGCGGCTCCATGCCTTCGAGGCCGTGGGCGGCGCGCTTCTCGACAGCGCGCCCACCTGCGAGATGGGCGAGGGCGCCCTGGCGCGCGTGATGGCCGGGCTCGATGCCCGGCCGGCGCGCTCCCCCGCCCCGGTGGCGCCGCAGTCCCGCCCACAGCCCCGCCCGCCGGCCCGCCCGCGCGGCCTTCTGCCCGAACCGCTGGCCGGCTATGTCGGCGGCGGGATCGGTTCGGTGCGCTGGAAACCGCTGGGGCTCGGGGTGCGCACGGCCGTCATCCCCACCGGCGGCAGCGCCACGGCGCGGCTGCTCTACATCCCCGCTGGCGAATCCGTGCCCGATCATGGCCATCGCGGGCGCGAGCTGACCCTGGTCCTGCAAGGCGCCTTCGCCGACGCCGAGGGGCGCTTTGGCCCCGGCGACATCGAATGCGCCGGCACCGAGGTCGAGCACACCCCCGTGGCCGAGCCCGGTCAGGATTGCATCTGCCTGGCCGCGACCGACGCACTCTTGCGGTTCCGGGCGCTGATCCCGCGGCTGGCGCAGCCGCTCTTCCGCATCTGAGGCGCGCGCCCGCGGGGGCCCATCCTCTCACGACAGCGGCCGCCCCTCGGGCCGGATCACGGCCGGGCGGCGCGGTGCGGTCTTCGCGTCATCCGCCGCGGATGCCGCCGCCTCTTCGCACGGCCCGGCCCCGCCCGTCCCCGCCTGCGCCCTGCTCGAAGCCTGGGGCGAGGCCTTGCCCGCCACCCCGCCGCTTTCGGGCGGCAGATCCTCGAAATCGAAATTGTCCAGCCGTCGCGCCCGCTTGCCCGCGCGCCCGGCCGAGGTGCGGATCTCCTCGATGTCGCGCGCCGCCTGGCCGAAATGCCGGTCCAGGTTCTCGACCCGCGTCATCAGCCGGTCCACATCGGCACAGAGCGCGGCCAGCTCCGCCCGGATCGCCCCGGCCTGCGCGCGCATCCGGGCGTCCTTGAGGATCGCGCGCATCGTGTTGAGCGTGGCCATGCAGGTCGTCGGCGACACGATCCAGACCCGCGCGGCAAAGCCCTCGCGCACCAGCTCGGGAAAATTGGCGTGCAATTCGGCATAGACCGCCTCGGAGGGCAGGAACATCAGCGCCCCGTCCGCGGTCTCGCCCTCGAGGATGTATTTCTCGGAAATCGCGCGGATATGGCTGCGGATGGCGATGCGCAGGCGGCGCTGCGCCTCGATGCGGGCGGCGTCATGGGGCGCGCGCACCAGCGCCTCATAGGCCTCGAGCGGGAACTTGCTGTCAATGACGATCGGCCCCGGCGGGTCGGGCAGATGCACCAGACAATCGGCACGCCGCCCGTTCGACAGCGTCGCCTGCATGGTGAAGCCATCGGCCGGCAGCGCCTTTTGCACGATGTCATGAAGCTGGATCTCGCCGAAGGCGCCGCGGGTCTGCTTGTTGGACAGGATATCCTGCAACCCCAGCACGTTGCCCGACAATTCCTCGATCCGGGCCTGGGCGCGGTCGATCACCTCGAGACGTTCGCGCAATTCCCCGAGCGAGCGCGCCGTGCGCAGCGCCGAGCCCTGAAGGTTCTCGCCCATGCCACGGGCGACCTCGGACAGGCGGTGTTCCATCAGCCCCAGAACGCGGGTCTGCGCAGCGGCCTGCGCCTCGGACAATTGCGCCAGCCCGCCGGCAAGCTGGTGCTGACCCTCGGCCAGAAGCCCCACGCGCGCGGCCATCGCCTCGGCTCGCCCGGCCGCCCGGCGCGCCGCGCGCAAGATCGCCAGCAGCACCGCCAGCACGACCAGAGCCCCCACGCCCGCCCAGAGCCGCGGATCCCCCAGCGCGATCACATGACCCGCGATCTCGATCCCCGTAACCTCGGTTCCCGCACTCTCGATCCCCACCAGTTCGATCATCGCCAGATCAATCATCGCCAGTTCGATCATCGACGCCCGAACAGCCGTTCGATATCGGCAAGCTTCAGCTCGACCCAGGTCGGCCGGCCGTGGTTGCATTGCCCCGAGAGCGGCGTCGCCTCCATCTCGCGCAAAAGCGCGTTCATCTCGTCCAGACGCATCTGCCGGCCTGCGCGCACCGATCCGTGGCAGGCCATGCGCGACAGCACCGCGTCGATGCGCGCACGCAGCCGCTCCGAGGCGCCCAGATCGGCCAGCTCGTCCAGGATGTCGCGCAGAAGGCCCGCCGCCTCGATCCGACCCAGGATCGCGGGCGTCTCGCGCACGGCAATGGCGCCGGGGCCAAAGCTCTCGATCCCCAGACCCAGCGCCGCCAGATCCTCGGCGTGATCCAGAAGCATCTGCGCGTCCGACGGCGCCATCTCGACGATCTCGGGGATCAGAAGCGCCTGCGCAGGCACCGGCCCGGCATGGGCCACGGCCTTCAGCCGCTCATAGACCAGACGTTCATGCGCGGCATGCTGATCGACGATCACCATGCCTTCGCGGGTCTGCGCCACGATCCAGTTGCCGTGAAGCTGCGCGCGGGCCGCGCCCAGGGGGTGGGCCTCGGCGGCGGTGTCATCGGTGTCGGGCGCGGGGCCGGCGGTGTCCAAAACCGCCTCGGCGGGCCGGGCCGAGGGGGCGAGCGCCGCACCAAGGTCCAGAACGGCGGCCTCGGGGTCCATCCCCGCGGGGGCGGCGCGGAATTCGGGCGCGGCATCGGCAAAGCCCGGCCGCATCGCCGCCAGACCCGCGGCAATGGCGCCCGGCGACGGGCGCTGGATCTGCGCCCGCCCGTAATCCCCCTGATAGCGCGGGGGCGCAGAGACGGGCGCGCCTTCGGGGCGCATCGCCCCGAGTGTGGCATCCGAGACCGTGGTGGCGCTGCGGTGCCCCGCCCCGGCCAGCGCATGGCGCAGGCTGCTGACCACCAGCCCCCGCGCCAGCCCCGGATCACGGAAGCGCACCTCGGCCTTGGCGGGGTGGACGTTGACGTCCACCATCTCGGGCGCGCAGGTCAGAAACAGCGCCGCCGCCGGATGCCGGTCGCGCGCCAGCACGTCCATGTAGCCCGCGCGCAAGGCCCCGATCAGCAGCTTGTCACGCACCGGCCGGCCATTGACGAACAGGAATTGCTCGACCGCGGCGCCGCGCGAATAGGTGGGCAGCGCGGCATAGCCGGTCAGCCGCAGCCCCTCGCGCGTGGCGTCAAGCGGGATGGCATTGGCGGCGAAATCCCGGCCGATCAGCCGCGCCAGCCGGGCGGCCAGCGCGTCGAACAGATCGCCCTGCTCGGCGGTGATGTTCAAGATCTCGCGCCCGCGGCCGCCGCTTTCATCGCGCAAGGTAAAGCTGACCCAGGGTTCGGCCATCGCCAGGCGGCGGATCACATCGGCAATGGCCTGAGCCTCGGCGCGGTCGGTGCGAAGGAACTTCAGCCGCGCGGGCGTGGCCACGAAGAGATCGCGCAGCTCGACCCGCGTGCCCTGCGACAGCGCCGCCGGCCGGACCGGCCCGACCCGCCCGCAATCAACCGTGATCTGGACCGCGTCGAACCCCTGCGCCCGCGAGGTGATGGCAAGCCGCCCCACCGCGCCCAGGCTGGGCAGGGCCTCGCCGCGGAAGCCGAAGCTGCGGATGTTCAGAAGATCCGAGCCGTCGATCTTCGAGGTGGCATGGCGGCACAGCGCCAGCGGCAGATCCTCGGCGGTCATGCCGCAGCCGTCGTCGGTGACGCGGATCAGGGTCTTGCCGCCGTCGGCATAGACGACCTCGATGCGGCGGGCACCGGCGTCGAGCGCGTTCTCGACCAGCTCCTTGACCGCCGAGGCGGGACGTTCGACGACCTCGCCCGCGGCGATGCGGTTGGCGGCGGCATCGTCCAGTTGCCGGATGACAGGACGTTCGGAGATATTGCGATCAGGGGCGTTCATCCCACAACCACTAGCAGGAATTCCGGGGCCGTGCCATAGATTCGCAGCGCCGCGAGACGCGCGGAGGCCGCCTCAGGGGGCGGTGCTCTCCACCCCCTCGGGCTGACCCACCACGACGAAACGCAGCCGCTCCGGGTCCAGCCAGCGCCGCGCCACCCGGGCCACGTCCTCGGCGCTCACGGCCTCGATCCGGGTATTGCGGGTGTTGACGTAATCAATCGGCAGACCCGCCGTCTGCATCCCCGCCAGGATGGCCGCGATCGGGCCGTTACCGTCAAAGCGCAGGGGATAGGCGCCGGTCAGATAGGTCTTGGCGGCCGTCAGTTCGGCATCGCTGACCCCGCCTTCGGCCAGGCGCGCCCATTCGCGGCGCACCACCGCGATGGCCTCGGCGACCTTCTCGTTGGCCGAGGCGAACGAGCCCTGCCAGGTCTCGGCCAGATCGCGCGGCGCCAGATAGGTGGCAATGCCATAGGTCAGCC
Source organism: Phaeovulum vinaykumarii (assembly GCF_900156695.1). GTDB lineage: Bacteria > Pseudomonadota > Alphaproteobacteria > Rhodobacterales > Rhodobacteraceae > Bieblia_A > Bieblia_A vinaykumarii. The sequence continues at coordinate 312,813 of NZ_FTOM01000002.1, read as the reverse complement.
CGCGCTTCTCGCGCACCTCCTCCATCAGCCGCGAGGAAAAGCCCCCGCCGCCCAGGATATGGTTGGCCACATAGGCGGGGAAGAAATCCGGGTCGTCCATCTTCGGGCCGGGCTGGGCCATCAGCACCAGCGATTGCGGCCCGCCGAAGGGCACCACCGTCACCCCGCCGGTCGTGTCCATCTGCGCGCGTGGCGGCAGCGGCGCGCCGGTGTCGGGCAGCCCTGCCAGCAGCCGGTCGATCAGCGCGCCCAGATCGGACGCGGTGATGTCGCCCACCGCCGCGATCACCACCCGGTCACGGGCCAGAACACGGTCCCTGGCGGCCAGAAGATCGTCGCGCGTCAGCGCGGCCACGCTGTCGGCCGTGCCCTCGGGCGCCGAGCCATAGGGATGATCGCCAAAGAGCGCGGCGCGCAGGGTCTGGCCGGCCAGGGCACCGGGATCGCGGCGGTCGGCCTCGATCATCGACAGCACCTGCGCGCGCACCCGCGCGATCGCATCCGCATCGAAGCGCGGCGCGACCAGCGCGTCGTGCAGCAGATCGACGGCGCGGTCGCGGGTCTCGGTCAGCATGCGCGCCGAGACCGACACCTCGTCGGGGCCGGCGTCAAAGTCGAATTCGGCGGCCAGGCGCTCGGCTTCCTCGGCCCAGGCCTGCGCGTCCCGCGTCCCCGCCCCTTCCTCGAGCAGCGCGGTCATCAGATGGATGGCGCCGCGCTTGCCGGGCGCATCCAGGCTGGTGCCGCCGCGAAAGCGCAGCTCCAGCGCGACGAAGGGCAGGCTGTGGTCCTCGACCAGCCAGGCGGTGGTGCCCGCGGGCGAGGTCACGGCCTCGATATCGATGGCGCGCGCCGGCAGCGCGGCCAGAAGCGTCAGCGCAAGCGCCAGAGCCAGACGGGACAGACGGAAGGTGGGGATCATTTCATCGCCTCCTCGTGACGATCGAGCGCAGCGGCTTCGGCATCGGCTTCGGGGGCGGCTTCGGGCACGGCGGCGGCGTCCGCGCTGCCGGTGTCGCGTTCCAGCCAGCCCGTCACCGCATGGCGGCGGTCCAGGACATCGCGCGCAGCGGCCATCACCTGATCGGGCGTCACCGCCATCAGCGCGGCGGGCCAGCCCTTCACGTCCTCGACGCTCAGCCCCGTGGCCAGCGCCTCGCCGTAGCGGTGGGCCAGCCCCTCGACATGATCGGCGGCATAGATCTCGGAGGCACGCACGCGGGTGCGGATACGCGCAAAGGCATCGGGGTCGGGGCCGTCCTCCAGGAATTTCGCCAGCGTCGCATCCAGCGCGTCCTCGGCGTCCTGCATCGTCACGCCGGGCGCGGGCACCACCACAAGCGAGAAGGTCGTGTCATCGACCGACACCCCGTCGTAGCGCGCGCCGGCATAGATGGCGACGGGGCTCTCATGCATCAGCGCCCGGCCCAGCACCGAGGTCGCGGAATTCCCGCCCAGAAGCTCGGCCAGGATGGTCAGCGCCGCGGCCTGCGCCTGATCGCCCGGATCGCGTTCGGGCGCCAGATAGCTGCGCGTCAGATAGGGCTGCGAGACGCGCGCGTCGCGCATCACCAGCCGCCGTTCGGCCAGTTGCGCGGGCTCTTGCGGGCGGGCGCGCGGCGCCACATCGCCTGCGGGCGCAAGCGGACCGTAATAGGTGCGGGCCAGACGCTCGACCTCGGCGGGGGTGACATCGCCCGCCACCACCAGCACCGCGTTGTCGGGCGCGTAATGGTGGCGATACCAGTCCAGCGCATCCGCGCGCGTCAGCTGCTCCATCTCGCTGCGCCAGCCGATCACCGGACGGCCATAGGGATGGTTGAGATATTGCGCCGCGCGCCGCTGTTCGGAAAAGAGCGCGGCCGGGTCGCTGTCGGTGCGCTGGTTGCGCTCCTCGAGGATCACCTCGCGCTCGGTCTGCCAATCGTCGGGCGACAGCAGCAGATCGCGCATCCGGTCGGCCTCCATCTTCATGACAAGGCCCAGCCGATCGGCCGCGATGCGTTGGAAATAGGCGGTATAATCATACGAGGTAAAGGCATTGTCCGAGCCGCCGTTGGCCTCGACCACGCGCGACAGCTCGCCCGGCGCCATGTCGTCGGTGCCCTTGAACATCAGGTGTTCGAGAAAATGCGCGACGCCCGACTTGCCCGGCATCTCGTCGGCGGCACCGATTCGATACCAGACCATATGCACCACGACCGGGGCGCGATGATCCTCGATCACCACGGCGCGCAGTCCGTTGGGCAGGGTGAATTCGCTGACCGCGGGGCCGGCCGGCTGCGCCATCTCGGCGGCGGCGGGCGCACTCAGGGCGGGCAGTGCCAGCGCCGGAAGCGTCAGGGCAAGACAGAGCGCCGGCACCGCGCGGCGCAGGAACGGACGATGGGGCATGAGCATCCTCTCGGGGGGCATCCTTTTGGGCATCCTCTCTGGCGGGGCCAGGAACAGCGGCGGGGCGCGCGCGCATCCGCGGATCTGCCCGCAAAGCTAAGAGGCTGAATTCCGACGACAAGGGGAACCAACGCGCAGTTGATCGACCAGGGCAGGCGGGCGGCGGAAAATCGCGCGGGCGGCAAGGTGAACGCCAGGGGGTGAACGCCGGGGGGGGGATGAAAATGCGAAGGCCGGACACAACGGTCCGGCCCTGCCTCATTCGGTGCCGTTGAAGGCCTGTTGCGCGCCCGCGCTGGGCGGTGCGGCCACGGTGCGCACGCCCAGGCGCCGCCAGCGCTCCAGCTCGGCCTCCTGATCGAGGCTCATGGGTTCGTAGGCGCGGAAATAGACGTTGACCGACATCAGCCGTTCCAGCAGGCGGCCGTCATTGTCGCGGCGGAATTCCAGATCCTCGGCCGCCAGCCGGTCGCGGATACCCGCATCGCGCCCGAAGCGCCCGGTGCGCGCCACCAGCGCAGCATCGGCGCCGGACATGCCCGTCCGCGTCAGCGCCGCCGGATTGCCGCCCAGCGCGGCCACGGCATCGGCCTCGGGGGTGGGATCGGCCAGCGAGGTGCCGCCCGGCGTGGGCTCGGGCAAGGCCGTCAGATCCTCGGGCATCTGGAGCGGCTTGGTCGGCAGGATGCCGAATTCATCCGGCCCCGTGCCCGAGGCGCGCGCATGCATCAGCTTCGGCTCGGCCTTCGAGCAGCCCGCAAGCGCCGCCGCAAGAACGGCCACGACTGCCAGTGTGCGAAAGGGTGCGACCATCGTCCGTCCTCTGCGTTTCGTGACTGTCTTAGCGCAAGGAACCGCGCCCGTCACGGGGGTATCGGCGGCTTATCGCCCGCGGCGCGGGCCGGGGGCGGGGTCATGCCGGCCCGGCATCAGCACCAGCCCTGCCGCGCCCAGGAAGATGGCCACATCGGCCACGTTGAACGACCAGGGGTTGTCAAAGCCCGGCCAGCCCATGTTCAGGAAATCGGCCACCGCGCCATAGACCATGCGGTCGAGCACATTGCCCAGCGCGCCGCCCACCAGCAGCCCCGCAAAGAGCCGCGCCGCACGCCCCTGGCCTGCGCGCGCCGCCCAGATCCAGACCCCGGCCGAGATCGCCAGCGACAGCGCCACCAGCGCCCAGCGCATGATCTCGGCATCATCCGCAAACAGGCCGAAATTGACGCCGCGGTTCCAGGCCATGCGCAGGTTGAGCCACGGGGGGGCCACGTCGATGGCCCCCAGCCGGTCCAGCTCCATCAGGTGGACGACAACGAATTTCGACGCCTGATCAAGCGTGAGGACAACGCTTGCAAGAACCGTCGCTGCCTTCATGGCCATCGTGTCGCCCCCCCTCTTGCCGGACCCCGCCTCAGTGGCGGAAGTGGCGCATGCCGGTGAACACCATCGCCAGGCCGCGTTCGTTGGCCGCGTCGATCACCTCCTGATCGCGCATCGACCCGCCGGGCTGGATCAGCGCCGTGGCGCCGGCCTCGGCCGCGGTGATGAGACCGTCGGCGAAGGGGAAGAAGGCGTCCGACGCCACCACGGACCCTTGCGTCAGCGGCGCGGGCAGGCCCATCGCCTCGGCCATGTCCTGGGCCTTGCGCGCCGCGATCCGGGTGCTGTCGACGCGGCTCATCTGGCCTGCGCCCACGCCCACGGTGGCGCCGTCCTTGACGTAGATGATGGCGTTCGACTTGACGTGCTTGGCCACCTTCCAGGCAAAGAGAAGATCGTTCAGCTCCTGCTCCGAGGGCGCGCGTTCGGTCACCACCTTCAGGTCATCAAGGCCGATGGCGCCATTGTCCTTGCCCTGAACCAGGAAGCCACCGGCCACCTGACGGAAGGTGGTGATCGCGGCCCGCGGGTCGGGCAGCGCGCCGGTGGTCAGCAGGCGCAGGTTCTTCTTGGCGGCGAAGACGGCGCGGGCCTCGTCGGTGGCTTCGGGGGCGATGACCACCTCGGTGAAGATCTTGCAGATCTCCTCGGCGGTGGCGCCGTCCAGCGTCTGGTTCAGCGCGATGATGCCGCCGAAGGCCGAGGTGCGGTCGCAGTCGAAGGCGCGGGTATAGGCCTCGGTCAGGGTGGCGCCGGTGGCCACGCCGCAGGGGTTGGCGTGCTTGATGATGGCGCAGGCCGGGGCGTCGGTGCCGAATTCCGCCACCAGCTCGAAGGCCGCATCCGTGTCGTTGATGTTGTTGTAGCTCAGTTCCTTGCCCTGATGCTGGCGCGCAGTGGCCACGCCGGGGCGGTTCGAGCCGTCCAGATAGAAGGTCGCCGATTGATGCGGGTTCTCGCCGTAGCGCAGGCTTTGGGCCAGGGTGCCGGCGAAGGCGCGCCGACGCGGGGTCTGTTCGCCGATGGCCCCCGCCATCCAGCTCGAGACGGCCGCGTCATAGGCAGCGGTGCGCGCATAGGCGATCTGTGCCAGCTTCTGGCGGAAGGCCAGCGTGGTGCAATCGTCGTTGGCGTCCAGCTCGGCCAGAACGGCGGTGTAATCCTCGACATCGACCACCGTCGCCACGAAGCCGTGGTTCTTGGCCGCGGCACGGATCATCGCCGGGCCGCCGATGTCGATGTTCTCGATGCATTCCTCATAGGCGGCACCCTTGGCCACCGTGGCCTCGAAGGGATAGAGGTTCACCACCAGAAGGTCGATCGGGCTGATCCCGTGGCCTTCCATCGCGGCCAGATGTTCCTCGTTGTCGCGCAGCGCCAGAAGGCCGCCGTGCACCTTGGGATGCAGCGTCTTGACGCGCCCGTCCATCATCTCGGGGAAGCCCGTCACCTCGGAAACGTCACGCACGCTCAGCCCCGCCTCGCGCAGCGCCCTGGCGGTGCCGCCCGTCGACAGCAGTTCGACCCCGCGCGCGGCCAGCGCCTGGGCAAAGTCGACCAGCCCGGTCTTGTCGGAAACGGAAATCAGCGCGCGGCGCAGCGGGACGGTGCGTTGGGTGTCACTCACGGGATCAGATCCTTGGCAGGGGGTCATCGGCAATGGCTGCGGGCGACGTATCGTGTGCCTTCGTCAAGGTCCAGCTTATCGCGCGCGCCGGTTCGGCAAGATGCGCGTCAAGGACGATCTGACGCGCGGGGCGGGGCTTCAGGCGCCCCTTTTCCAGATAGACCGACGGGGCCAGGCGGATGGGCTGGCCCGGATCGGTGCGAAAGATCCAGATCTCGCCGCTGCGAAGCGCCAGCGAAACCGCCGTGCCGCCCAGATCGAGCGAGGCCTCGATATCGGGATGTATATGGAAATGCAGCGAGAAATCCACACCCATATAGCCCGAGCGGGCCAGGATGGTCTCGAAGCGGCGGGTGTCGGGGCCGCTCATCGCGCCCAGCGTGTCGGTGCCGGCCAGGTGGCGGCCGTCGACCGACAGGCGCAGCTCGCGCAGATGGGTCAGCCCGTGGGTGGGCACATAGCCGTCATGCCCGGCCCGCAGGCAGAAGGCGGCGTCCTCGGTCGCGCTTTCGGACCAGACGCTGTGCGGCCGGTCGCACAATTCGTCGCCATGCGCGCCCGCAGGCCCCAGCCGCGAGGACGAATAGCCCGCCACGCACAGCGTCGAATGGCTGGGCGTGGCGCGGCCGGCGCGGTGCCAGTCGCGCCCGAAATGCAGCCCCGAGCCGCAGGAGACGATCAGCGGGCGCCGCCCCGAGGTCATCTCGAAGGCCAGGGTCGAGGCATGGGCGGTGCGGGCGGCCGGCCCCGCGGGCGGGGCGGCGCAATCCATGATGACGCTGGCGCGGCCCGCCGACAGCCGGGCAAAGCCCATGGCCAGGCCCTTATGCATCTTGGCCCGCACCCCGGAGGCCGCCAGCGCCTGATCCAGCCGCCCCTCGACCCCGCGCCCGCCGCCGTGAAACCGCGCCAGCCCGCCGTCGGCATGGCGCAGCGCGCGCAGCGCGGGGGCGATGCGCTCGATCGCGGCGCGGTGGGCGGGCTCGACGCGCCGGCCCGCGGCGCCCAGCGCCTCGGCCGTCCACACCAGCAGCGTGAAGACCTCGAGCAGATCCTCGGGATTGCGCGTGGGGATGCCGCCCTCGCGGTCGACCGCGCGGCGGCATTCCTCGGCCAGATCCTGCGCGGCGGGTCCGACGTGACGTTCCATCCCCGCCAGCGCCAGCGCCGCGCAGACCAGCCCGGTCAGCGCCTCGAACCGCGCCAGCCCCGGCGTGGCCGTGCGCCAGCGCCGCACCAGGAACAGCGTCTGCGCCCCCAGCGCGGCGAAGAAGGCATCGGCACGGGCGCGCTCGGCCCCGGCCAGCACCATCCCGGCATGCGAGACCATGCGAATCAGGCGCCGCCCGGTCAGCTCGGGGGTCCAGCCGGGCCCCTTGCCGCGCCCGAAACGCGCCGCCCAGTCCAGGCTCCATTCCTGCGCCCGCGCCCGCGCCGGCCCGTCGCCCAGCGCGGCCAGATCATCGAGCCAGGCGGCACCGTGAAGGGCGGCCTCGAAGGCGGGATCGGGCAGGGGAAGATCCCAGATCGAGGTCTCGGGCGCCTCGACCAGCGACCCGGCAAAGAGGAAATGCCCCGCCACGAGCTGGCGCCCGCGGGCCTGAAGGCCAAAGCTGCGCGGCTCGGGCGGAAGGGCGAACCCCGACACGGGACGGGCCCGCGCCGCGCGGCGTGCCGCCCAGCGATCCGCGAATCCCGGCCCGGAAATGCTATCCTGCCCGCCTGCGCTCATGCCCGTCTGCCTGCCGCCGTCCTGCCTGTCGTGCCCATGCCTGTCGTGTCCGTCGTATCCATGCCTGTCGCCCCGCGCGCGCCCCTGCACGGGCGGCGACACCGGGGGACGAAAGGCCTGGCCGCACGCGGCGCGACCATAGCCAGCGCCCCGCGCCCTGTCACCGCCTCAAACGCGCGCGGGCCCCGCGTGCTGCCAAAGCGCCACGAAGAAGCCGTCCATGCCGCCCCTTTCGGGCCAGAAATCGGGCCGCAGCCGCAGCCCTTCGGGGACGTGCCATTCGGGCGCAAGGCCCGGCAGGTCGATCGGCTGCGCGGTCAGTTCGGGGTGGCGCTCCAGCGCGGCGCGGGCCTGGGCCTCGCCTTCCTCGGGCAGAAGCGAGCAGGTCGAGAACACCATCCGCCCGCCCGGCCGCAGCCAGCCCGCCGCGCGGTCGATCAGCGCCGCCTGAAGCGCGAAGATCTCGCGCAGGCGGGCGGGATCGCGCAGATACGGCAGGTCGGGGTGGCGGCGGATCGTGCCGGTGGCCGAACAGGGCGCATCCAGAAGAATGGCGTCGAAGGGGGCCTCGGGGGTCCAGTCCAGCGCATCACCCGCGACGATCCGGGCCTCGAGCCCGCAGCGCGCGAGGTTCGCCCGCAGCCGCGCCAGCCGCGCCTCCGAGATATCAAGCGCGGTGACCTCGGCCCCGGTCGCGGCCAGTTGCAGCGTCTTGCCCCCCGGCGCGGCGCACAGATCCAGCACGCGCTGCCCCGGCCCCACGCCCAGCGCCCGCGCCGGCAGCGCCGCGGCCGCGTCCTGCACCCACCAATCGCCCGCGTCGAACCCCGGCAGGTCGCTGACCTGCCCCCCCACCGCCAGCCGGACCGAGCCCGTCGGCAGCGCCTCGGCCGCGATCCCCTGCCCCGCCAGCCGCGCGGCCAGCGCCGCCGCATCCCCGTTCCGCGGGGTCAGATCGAGCGGCGCGCCCCTCAGATGCGCGGCCTCCATGCGCTGGACGGCGGCCTTGCCATGCGCCGACATCAGCCGCCCGCGCAGCCAGCCCGGCAGTTCGGGCGCGGGCAGCGCGGCATGGGCATCGCCCGCCCCCGCAAGCTTGCGCGCCAGCGCGTTGACCAGCCCCTTCTGCGCCGCCGGAGCCAGCGCGACGGCCGCATCCACCACGCCATGCGCGGCCCCGCCACCGGCCAGCATCTCGGCCCCGGCCAGCCGCAAAAGCGCCTGCACCCGCGAAGGCGGCGCCTTGCGCAGATGGGGTTTCAGCAGGCGGTCAATGCGCCCGGCCTCGCGCAGGGCCAGCACGGCCAGCCGCTGGGCACGCGCCCGATCGGGCGGGGCCAGCGCGGCCAGCGCCTCGGTCTCGATCTGATCGGACAGGCTGCGCCCCTCGGACCAGACGCCGTCCAGAAGCCCGAGCGCCGCCGCCCGGACCGGATCCTTGCGCGCCATCGTCGTTCTCTCCCCCGAAAGCTGCCCCATGCGCTGCCGGACAGGTTGCCCGGCCGACCGTGCTTGGGCCGGTTGCCCGGCCGACCGCCTCTCGTATAGCATGGCGCCCGGCCGGACAAGCCGACCCAACCAGCGAAGAGCCGCCCAGATGACCGAGACGCCCGCAGCCGAAACGCCCGCCCCTGAAACGCCTTCCGCCGAAGAGCCAACCGCCGAGACCGCGCCCGCCGATCCGCAGATCCCCGGCGACCGCCCCGACCTGCCGCCCGCCGCCCGTCGCGCCCTGGCCGAGGCCGAGGCCCGCCGCCGCGCCGCCCGGGGGCCGGATCTGCCGGTCGAACTGGGCGGGCGCGACGGCCCCGAGCCCGTGCGCTATGGCGACTGGGAGCGGCGCGGCATCGCCGTGGATTTCTGACACGGCCACCGTCACGCGGGGCCCCTTCGCAAGCCCCCGGACGGCAAGCGGGCGGGGCCGCCCCCCCCCTCTGCCCGAGATCCGGCGCGACGCCGCGCCGCTCTGGCACGGGGCTTGCTCACCGGGCTTGCTCACGGGACTTGCCCCTGCACGCCCGCCCCCCTATCCCTTCGGAAATGCCCCCGCAGGGCGCGACCCTGCGCCCGGCACATGTCAGCCGGCCGATCCGCCCCGCCGCGGGTTCGCCATTGGGAAGGACAGGCCCGTGACCGACATCCCCCATGACAGTCATCAAGACAGGCCGGCGGCCCCGCGCGCGTGGCCGCCGCGCAGTTCGGCCACCTTCATTCTGGCCGCGTTCATCTGGACCCTGTGGGCCGTGCCGATCTGGCGCGACGCGATGCAGGCGCTCGCGCGCCGGCGCGCGCTGACGCTGGCCGCGCTGATCGCACCGCTGGCGCTGGCCGGATGCCTGGCCGCGCCGATGCGCGAGGCGCCGCGCACGATGCAGCTGGGCGAGAACGGCCCCGTCATCGCCGGCCCCGCAGGCTATTGCGTGGACCGCAGCCAGAGCCGCAAGGACGGCGCGGCGGGCTTTGTCCTGCTGGGCTCGTGCGCGGCGCTCAGCGGACGGGCCGAGGCCCCCGCGCCCCGGCGCATCGCCATCCTCAGCGCGACGGTCACGCCCTCGGAGCTGGGCGCGCGCCCGTTCCAGACCGCTTTCCCGCAGCTGCGCCGCTTCTTCTCCAGCCCCGAGGGGCGCGCCACGCTGTCGCGCAAGGGCCGCGCCGAGACGGTCAAGGTCGAAGGCATCGACACCGACGGCGCGCTGTTCATCCTGCATCTGAACGACACCGCCCCCGGCCCCGGCGGCCGGCTTCAGCCGCACAGCGTGCGCGTGCTGACCGCGATCGGCGGGCGAATCATCTCGCTTTCGGTGCTGGGCCTGGCCGACCGCCCGCTCAGCCCCACGGCAATGGACGCCCTGGCGCGCACCTTCGCGGCCGCCGTCGAAGACGCCAATGCGCCGCGCGGGCCGGATCAATGACCCGCTGCGCGGGGATTGGCGTTTGCAATGCGAAATCGTTTCCGCGTAAGCCTTTGACCAACCGAACGCCAAGAGCCGCCTGATGAAGAGCCGTCCCCCCTCGTTTCTCGATCGTCTCGCGCAGGATCGCGCGCAGCGCCGCTGGGCCCGCGCCGCGCAGGAAGCGCAGCGGATGCCGCTGTCGCTTCTGCGGCCCCTGCGCGACGAGGCCGCCGGCCTGCGCCTCGCGCTCGACCGGTTCCTGCACCTGGCCGAGGGGCGGCTGAACCGGCCCTTTGCCGGGGCGCACAGCACGAAGCTGCCACTGGGCACCGACTGGAGCTGGCGGCCCGAATTGTGGTCCGGCCCGGTCAGCCCGCCCGGCATCGCCGGGGCCGGGAACCGCGCCATGATCGGCCGCGAAGCCACCGTCTTCCACGACTGCCGCGAGAGCGAACTGACCCTGCGCCAGCTGCGCAACCACGAGGCCGGGGATCAGGCGGGCTATGGGCTGCGCATGGATGTGTTCCGCTTCGACGGGTCGTTCCTGTCGGTGGTGCTGGATCTGCCCGAACAGGCCGCGCGCGGGCTGCGCCGCAACCATGTGCTGCGCCTCGACATGCGGCTGGATCTGGAACGCCCGCTCGAGATCTTCGCCCGGCTGAACATCCGCCACGGCCCCAACACCGACCAGCTGGTGCGCGAGCTGCCGCTGGATGGCAAGGCCGGCGTTCACGAGGCCTGCGTCGAATTCGACCTGGCCTATTCCAAGATGAACGAGAAGCGGCTCGAGAAGGCCTGGATCGACCTGATCTTCGAGGGGCCGCAGATGAACCGGGTGACCTTGCGCGACATGATGCTGTCGCGGCACCCGCGCGCCGAACTCTGAAAGGGGGCAGGACATGGCCAGCCTGGAAATGTCGCGCATTCGCGCCGGGGTCTGGGAAGGTGTGGTGACAGCCGAGGGCAGCCAGCCGCCGCAGCTCGAGGTGGTGCATCTCGAACGCGTGCTGCCGGGGCTCGAGATCACCGCGACGGAAGACGGCCGCTGGCAACTGCGCCAGCCGATCCCGCCCGAGGTGCTGGGCGATGGCGTGCAGACGCTGGTTCTGCGCGCGGGCGATGCGGTTCTGGGCGATGTCGCCATCCTGGCCGGGCAGGCGCTGGACGAGGATCTGCGCGCCGAGATTGCGCTCCTGCGGGCCGAGCTTGACCTCCTCAAGGCCGCCTTCCGCCGCCATTGCGCCGAAACCGTCAAAGCCTCCTCCGACTGAACGCGCCGCCCAGATCTCGCCGACTGAACGCATCGCCCTTATCCGACACCGCGCGCGCCCACCGGCTGGCCCCCCGCGCGCCGTTGCCATCCGTGTGCCATCCTTGTGCCATCCGTGCGCGCGTGCCATCCGTGCGCGCGGGGCCCAAAGGGCCCCGGCAGGGCGCGCCCCCTCGATGGGGGCAAGCCCGGCTCCTCCCTCCCAAGCCCAAGGCAACCTGGCCAGACCCGGCCTAGAGGGTCAGCGCCAGCCGCACCGCCTCGTCGATGGCGCGCTTGGCATCAAGCGCGCTCGCATCGCGCGCGCCCCCCACCACATGCACCGCGCCACCCTCGGGCGGCGCCAGAGCCTCGGGCAGCGCAAGGCCCACCGGCTCCTGACCGGCGCAGATCACCACGGTCTCGGCCGGCACCGTCTCGACCGTCCCGTCGCGCTCGATCTCGACCCCTTGGGCCGTGATCCTGCGATAGCTGCACCCGCCCAGCATCTTCACCCCCCGCGCCGCCAGCGTGGCGCGATGGATCCAGCCCGTCGTCTTGCCCAAACCCCGGCCGGGCTTCTCGGGCTTGCGCTGCATCAGGGTGATCGCCCGCGGACTGGGGCGCGGGCGGGCCGGCGCCAGCCCGCCCGGCGTCTCGGCCGGATCGCCCACCCCCCATTCGGCGCAGAAGACCTCGGGCGTCACCGGGCCTTCGGGGTGGCTCAGGTATTCGGCCACGTCGAACCCCACGCCGCCCGCCCCCAGGATCGCCACCGTTCCCCCGACCGGCGCGCCCGCAAGCACCTGCGCATAATCGAGAACCGGCACCGCGCCGGGATCGGCGGGGATGTCGGGCCGGCGCGGCGCGGTGCCGGTGGCCACGATCACCGTATCAAATCCCGCCAGATCCGCGGCCCCGGCCTGAACGCCCAGCCGCAGATCGACCCCCGTGACCGCCAGCATATGCGACAGCCAATCCAGAAGCGGGCCGAATTCCTCCTTGCCGGGCACGGCGCGCGCCAGGTTGAGAAGCCCGCCCACCCGGTCCGTGCGCTCGAACAGCGTGACCGCATGGCCCCGCCCGGCCGCCGTGATCGCCGCCATCGCCCCCGCAGGCCCCGCCCCCACCACGGCAATGCGCTTGGGATGGGCGGCCGGTTCGGGGCGCAGCTCGTCTTCATGGGCGGCGGCGGGATTGACCAGACACGAGGCGATCCGCCCCGAGAAGGTATGGTCCAGACACGCCTGGTTGCAGGCGATGCAGGGCGCGATCTCGGCCTCGCGCCCCTGGCGCAGCTTGGCCACGAATTCGGGCTCGGCCAGAAGCGGGCGCGCCATCGAGATCAGATCCGCCTGCCCCGCGGCCAGGATCGCCTCGGCCACCGGCGCAGTGTTGATGCGGTTCGAGGCCACCACCGGCACCTCGACCGCGGCGCGCAGACGCCCCGTCAGCGGCGCAAACAGCCCCCGCGGCACCATGCCGGCGATGGTGGGAATGCGCGCCTCGTGCCAGCCGATGCCGGTGTTGAGCACCTGCGCCCCGGCCGCGACCAGCGCGCGGGCCAGCGTGACCACCTCGTCCCAGAGCGCGCCCTCGGGCACGAGGTCTATCAGCGACACCCGCGCCATGATCAGGAAATCGGGCCCGGTGGCGGCGCGCACGGCGGCCACGACCTCGCGTGCAAGGCGGATGCGGTTTTCCAGCGTCCCGCCCCAGTCGTCCTGGCGGTGATTGGTGCGCGCCGAGAAGAACTGGTTGAGAAGATAGCCCTCCGAGGCCATGACCTCGACCCCGTCATAGCCGGCCTCCTGGGCGCGGGCGGCGGCGGTGGCCATGTCGCGGATCTGCTTGTCGATCCCCGGCCCGTCGAGTTCGCGCGGTGCAAAGGGCGAGATCGGCGCGCGCAGCGGCGAGGGCCCCACGCAATCGGGGCCATAGGCATAGCGCCCGGCATGCAGGATCTGCATCAAAAGCCGCCCGCCCTCGCCGCGCACGGCGCGGGTCACGCGCTGGTGGTTGGCGATATCGGCCGCCGTGAAGAGCCCGGCCGCGCCGGGAAAGACGCCCCCCTCGCGGTTGGGCGCCATGCCGCCGGTGACCATCAGCCCCGCCCCGCCGCGGGCGCGGGCCGCGTAGAAGGCCGCGACGCGGTCGAAGTCGCCGGTTTCCTCGAGGCCGGTATGCATCGAGCCCATCATCACGCGGTTCTCCACGCGGAAGGGGCCAAGGTCGAGCGGGCTCAGCAGCAGCGGATAGGGTGTCATCGGGTTCTCTCCTCCGAGGGCGAGAATGCGCAAGCCCGCCCGCGGCTGTCACCGGCGACGCTGCGTCACGCCCAGCCCCAGCCGCGGGAGCGGGAGCGGGAGCGGGAGCGGGAGCGGGAGCGGGAGCGGGAGCGGGAGCGGGAGCGGGAGGAGCCGCGCTTGCCCCCATCGAGGGGGCGCGCGCGGCCGGGGCCTTGCGGCCCCGCACCCCAGCCTCCCGGACACGGCTCATGGATCACGGATCTCGGTCAGACGCGGGGCGCGGTCACAGGAAGCTCTGCGGGTCGATGTCCACGGCGAGCCGGATCGCGCCGGGCAGGCGCGCCTGCGCCAGCCACGCCCGCAGCGCCGGTTGCAGCGCCGCCCCGCGCGGCGCCTTGACCAGCATCCTGACCCGATGCCGGCCGCGAAGCCGGGCGATGGGCGCGGGCGCGGGTCCGAAGACCTGCGCGCCCACCGCGCGCAAGGGCCCGTCGCGGCGCGCCAGATCCGCGCCCAGATCGAAGAGCGGCTCGGGCGCGGGGCCCGACAGGATGATCCCCGCCAGCCGCCCGAAGGGGGGCATGCCGGCGGCGCGGCGGGCCTCGGCCTCGGCAGCCCAGAAGCCCTCGTCGTCATTGCCGAGGATGGCGCGGATCACCGGATGCTCGGGCTGGCAGGTCTGCATCAAGGCCTGGCCCGGACGCTCGGCCCGCCCGGCCCGGCCCGCGACCTGGCGCATCAGCTGGAAGGTGCGTTCGGCCGCGCGCAGATCCGAGCCCTGAAGCCCCAGATCGGCGTCGATCACCCCCACCAGCGTCAGCTTCGGGAAATTGTGCCCCTTGGCCACGATCTGCGTGCCGATGACGATATCGGCGCCGCCCTCGGCGATGGCGCCGATGGCCTCCTTCAGGGCGCGGGCCGAGCCGAAGAGATCCGAGGACAGCACGGACAGACGCGCCGCGGGGAACCGCGCGGCGACCTCCTCGGCCAGACGCTCGACGCCGGGGCCGACCGGGGCCAGCCGCCCCTCGACCCCGCAGGAAGGACAGGTGGTGGGGATGGGCTTCGTCTCGCCGCATTGATGGCAGACGAGACGGTTCAGGAACCGGTGCTCGACCATCCGCGCGTCGCAATGATCGCAGCCGATCTGATGCCCGCAGGCCCGGCAGATCGTCACCGGCGCATAGCCGCGGCGGTTGAGAAACAGCATCGCCTGTTCGCCCGCGGCCAGACGCTGATCGACCTCGGCGGCCAGCCGGGGCGAGATCCAGCGCCCCGGCTCCATCTTCTGCGCACGCAGGTCGATGACCCCCATCTGCGGCAGCTCGGACGCCCCGAAACGCGCCGCCAGATCCAGCCGGTGATACTTGCCCGCCTGCGCATTCACCCAGGTCTCGAGGCTGGGCGTCGCCGAGGCCAGCACCACCTGCGCCCCGGCCAGCGAGGCCCGCAGCACCGCCATGTCGCGGGCGTTGTAGATCACGCCCTCGTCCTGCTTGTAGGAGCCGTCGTGTTCCTCGTCGACGACGATCAGGCCCAGGTCGCGGAAGGGCAGGAACAGCGCCGAGCGCGCACCGACGACCAGCCCCACCTCGCCCAGCGCGGCCATCTTCCACAGCCGGCGCCGCTCGCCCTGGGGCACGCCGGAATGCCATTCGCCGGGACGCGCGCCGAAGCGGGCCTCGACCCGCGCCAGGAACTCGGCCGAAAGCGCGATCTCGGGCAGGAGAACCAGCGCCTGTTGCCCGCGCGCCAGACAGCGGGCGACCGCCTCGAGATAGACCTCGGTCTTGCCCGACCCCGTCACCCCCTTCAAGAGCGTCGCCCCGAAGCCCGAACCGATCCGCGCGCAGAGATCGGCCGCCGCCGCGGCCTGATCGGGGGCCAGATCCTTGCCCGAAAGCGCCGGATCAAGACGCGGATAGGGCAGATCGCGCGGGGCTTCGGCCTCGATCAGCGCGCCCTGATCGACCAGCCCCTTGAGGACACCGGGCGAGACGCCGGCCAGCCGCGCCAGCTCGCCCGGATGAAGCCCCGCGCCGCCGTGTTCGTCCAGCACGTCCAGCACGCGCGCCCGCGCCGGCGTCATGCGCACAGGCGTCACCCCACCCGGACGCAGGACACGCCGCGCGCCCGGCCCCTCGATCAGGCCCGGCGCGCGCGTGGCCAGCCGCAGCATCATCGGCAGCGGCGTCAGCGTGTACTCGGCCGCGCGTTCCAGAAAGGCGCGCAATTCGGCGCGCAGGGGCGGCAGGTCCAGCCGCGCCAGCGCCGCGCGCAGCCGATCGGGCGCCACCTGCCCCGTGCCCGGCCCCCAGACGACCCCCAGCACCTTGCGCGGACCGAGCGGCACGACCAGCAGATCGCCCGGCCCGCAGCCGGTCTCGGGCGCGCGGTAGTCGAGAACATGCCCGATCGGCTCGGCGGTCAGCACGGCGACGGGCGCGCCGGGGGCAAAGTCCGGCGCGGGCGCGGCAGGATAGCTCATCCTGCGCGCCCCCCCACGCCCGCGTCGCGCACGCAGCCATACACGAAGCCGCGCACACAAGGGCGCGACAGCCCCGCCGCACGGCCCCTTTCGGGTTCAATCCGGCGCCGCTTTGCGCTAATCGGGCGACAAGACGCCGCGCCACGGGGGCGGGCGCATCCGCAGCTTCCGGAAGGGCTGAGCATGAAATTCTTCGTCGATACCGCCGACACCGATGCCATCCGCGACCTGGCCGCGCTGGGCATGGTGGATGGCGTCACCACCAACCCGTCGCTGATCGCCAAGGCCGGACGCGACATTCTCGAGGTCACGCGCGAGATCTGCTCGATCGTCGAGGGGCCGGTCTCGGCCGAGGTCGTGGCCCTCGATCCCGAAGGCATGATCGCGCAGGGCCGCAAGCTGGCGGGCCTGGCCCCCAACATCGCGGTCAAGGTGCCGCTGACCTGGGCGGGGCTGACGGCCTGCCGCGTGCTGTCGGGCGAAGGGCACATGGTCAATGTCACGCTCTGCTTCTCGGCCGCGCAGGCCATCCTGGCGGCCAAGGCGGGGGCCACCTTCGTGTCGCCCTTCATCGGGCGGCTTGACGACATCAATCTCGACGGCATGGCGCTGATCCAGGACATCCGCGAGATCTATGACAATTACGACTTCAAGACCCAGATCCTTGCCGCCTCGGTGCGCTCGGTCAACCATGTGACCGAGGCCGCCCGGATCGGCGCCGACGTGGTGACCGCGCCGCCCAAGGTCATCCGCGACATGGTGGCCCATCCGCTGACCGACAAGGGTCTGGCACAGTTCATGGCCGACTGGAAGGCCACCGGCCAGTCGCTGGACTGAGCGGGGGCCGGCGAGGCGCACCGCCCCCACCCGTCTGCGGCCTGCGGGCAACGCCAGCGCCCCGACATGCCCGCCCCCCGCGAAGGGGGGCGATTTCCGTGCGCGACCATGCTAGAGGTTCGGAAAATGACCGAAGACGTCAGAGGCAAGAGCATGGCAGAAACCGCATTGGCGGGCGAGATGCGCGACCGCATCATCGCCGACCCGGAAGTGATTCTCTCCGACAGCGACCTGATGAAGGCCCTCGTGGCGGCGAACGAACGCGCGATGGGCACGAATATCGTCGATCTGCGCGGCGTCGCCATGGAGCGGCTGGAGGCGCGGCTCGAACGGCTCGAGGACACGCATCGCTCGGTGATCGCGGCCGCCTACGAGAACCTGTCGGGCACCAACCAGATCCACCGCGCCGTGCTGGAAATGCTGGAACCCGCTGATTTCGAAGGCTTCCTGAAGAACCTGACCACCGGTGTCGCCGAGATCCTGCGCGTCGATTCGATGCGGCTGGTGCTTGAAACCCTGCAATCCGAGGACGACCCCGCGCTGACCCGGCTGGGCGATGTGCTCTGCGTGGCCGAACCGGGTTTCGTGCACGAATACATGGGTGGCGGGCGCGGCCCGGCGCGGGACGTGGTGCTGCGCCAGGCGCTGCCGCAGGCCGAGGCGCTGCATGGCGAGCGCGTGGACTGGATCCGCTCCGAGGCGCTGATGCGGCTGGACCTCGGTCCCGGACGGCTGCCGGGGATGCTGGTGATGGGCTCGGAAGATCCGCATCAGTTCAAGCCCTCGCAGGGGACGGACCTGCTGGCCTTCTTCGCGGGCGTGTTCGAACGCGCCATGCGCCGGTGGCTGGACTGAACGCGCCCAAGGGCGGCGGGGCGTTCTCGCCCGCCGCCGCCGATGCGCTGGCGCGCTGGTGTGACGAGACGCGCGCGCTCGACGGTGCCTCGGGGCATACGATCACGGCCTATCGCGCGGATGTGGCGGCCTTTCTGGGCTTTCTCACGCAATATCACGCCGAGCCCGTGGGCATGGCGCGGCTGGCGGCGCTGAGCCCTGCCGACATGCGCGCCTTCCTGGCCGCCGAACACGGCCGCGGCCTGTCGCCGCGGTCGATGGCGCGCCGGCTCTCCGCGGTCAAGAGCTTCATCCGCTGGCTGGCCGACCGCGAGGGGTTCGATCCCACCCATGTCCTGTCGGCCCGTGCCCCACGGCACCGGCGCGGCCTACCCCGGCCGCTGTCGCCCGAGGCCGCGCGCGAGGTGATCGCGCAAGCCGGCGCGCTTTCGGACACGCCCTGGATCGCAGCGCGCGATACGGCGGTGGTGGTGCTGCTCTATGGCTGCGGGCTGCGGATCTCCGAGGCGCTGGGGCTGCGCCGCAACCAGGCGCCGCTGGGATCGGCGCTGCGCATCCTCGGCAAGGGCGGCAAGGAACGGCTGGTGCCGGTGCTGCCGGCGGCGCGGGCGGCGGTGGATCGCTACCTCGCGCTCTGCCCGATGGACCTGCCGGCCGACGGCGCGCTCTTTCGCGGCGCGCGCGGCGGGCCGCTCAATCCGCGCCAGATCGCGCGGGTGATGGAACAGGCGCGCGCGGGCCTCGGGCTGCCGGCCTCGGCCACGCCGCATGCGCTGCGCCATTCCTTTGCTACGCATCTGCTGGCCTCGGGGGGCGATCTGCGCGCGATCCAGGAATTGCTGGGGCATGCCTCGCTGTCCACGACCCAGGGCTATACGGCGGTGGATACGACGCGGCTGATGCAGGTCTACGAATCGGCCCATCCCCGCGCCCAGCTACCGGCGAAAGGCTGACGCAAGGGCAGCCGACGCCTGCCGTAACGGCCCCCCGCAGCTGCCCCTGCGTCACCCGCCAGACCGCAAAAAATGTATTGAATTTCGGGTGGTTGACCATGGGTCAGCCATGGGCACGCGCAAGGGTTCGTTCAACCCTCGAACGCAGGCTGAGGGCACGTTCCAATCCAGAAAGGACAAGCCATGAACGTCTCCTCTCTTGCCGGCATGACGGGCGTTTCCGCCTGGTCGCAGACCGGCGCAAGCTCTGCGAACACCTCTTCCACCGCGCAGGGCCTCTCCTCCGAAGAAACCGAAGCGCAACGCCCGCCGCCGCCCCCGCCGCCGCCCGAAGGCGGCATGGGGGGCATGGGGGGCATGGGGGGCTCGAACACCGGCGGGGCCGCGGCTGCGTCGCTCTTCGAGGCGCTGAGCAGCAACGATGACGCCGATGGCGATGGTCTGCTGTCGGCCGAAGAAATCGAGGCCAGCCCGGTTGCCGAATTGCTGTCGGGGCAGTTCGACAGCCTCGACACCGATGGCGACGGGCTGCTGAGCGAAACCGAGATCGACGCCGCCGAAAGCGCGGGACGGTCGGCCTCGGCCGAAGGGACGGACGGGGCGGAACGGCCCGACGGTCCGCCTCCGGGGGGAATGGGCCCGCCTCCGGGTCCGTCCCCCGGCGAGGAGAGCGACAGCGAAACGACGGCTTCGTCGCTGTATGAATCGCTGTTCGAGGCGATCAATGCCTCGGAGGGATCGGAAACCGTTTCCCTCGATAGCGACCTGGCCAGGCAATTCCTGGGCCTGCTGTCCGAAATCTCCTGAGCGCAGGCGCAGGGGCCCGCCCCTGCGCCCCCGCCCCCGGCGCGGGATCCTGATCCCTCGTGACGCGCCGGGGGCCTTCCATGCCCCGCACCGCGGCACCGGCCGCCCTCCCGGCCTCTGCACGCCCCCGCCCGAACCGGCCTCCGCGCCATTCCTGCGCCCCTTCGAGCTGGTCCAAATATCCCGGGGGTGAAGCCCGAAGGGCGAGGGGGCAGCGCCCCCTTCCTGCCTTCCCATCCTCCGCCCGGCCCGCCCGCGGCCTTCTGCCCCGCCGCCACCATTGCACCGGCGCGGCGAATCCGGCATGGAAGCAGGATGGATATCCGTCTCAAAGCCCTGTTTGTGCACCTGCTGACCGCCACCGGCGCCGTGCTGTCGATGCTGGCGATGCTCGCCGCAGTCCAGGAGGAATGGAGCCTGATGTTCCTGTGGCTGGTGGTGGCGCTGGTCGTCGACGGGATCGACGGCCCGCTGGCGCGGCGCTACGAGGTCACGCGCAACTGGCCCACCTATGACGGCGTGTTGATGGATCTCATCATCGATTACCTGACCTATGTCTTCATCCCGGCCTATGCGCTGTTCAAGTCAGGCTTGCTTCCGGGCTGGACCGGATGGATCGCCATCATCCTCATCGTCTATGGCAGCGTGATCTATTTCTCGGACACGCGGATGAAGACGCAGGATTGCTCCTTTGCCGGCTTCCCGGCCTGCTGGAACATGGTGGTGCTGGTGCTCTTTGCGCTGCATCCCAATTTCTGGGTGATGCTGGCGATCATCCTGGCGCTGACCGCGGCGATGTTCACCAATCTGAAATTCATCCACCCCGTGCGCACGGCGCGCTGGCGGGCGGTGTCACTGCCCGTGGCGCTGGCCTGGACCGGATTTGCCGGCTGGGCGGCCTGGGTCGATTTCCACCCCGAGAGTTGGGCGCATTGGGGTCTGGCGGCGACCTCGGTCTATCTGCTGGGCGCCGGGGTGGCCCAGCAGCTGATCCAGCCACGCGGCGGGGCCGGCGCGCAGGCCTGAGCAGGACCGCCTGAGCAGGACCGCAGCCGCGCGCACCTGAGCGCGGCGCGTGGATGAGCCCCGCATCCGGCGGATCTGAACGCCTGACTTGCGCCAGCCACCCCACCGGATAAGGGATGCGCGCGTCATGCGCAGAAGGGGGCGCTGCCCCCTCGCCCTTCGGGCTTCACCCCCGGGATATTTCAGCCAGCTCGAAAAAGGAAAAGGGCGGGCACCTGAGGCCCGCCCTTGCGTTGCACGGCCCGGCGTTGCCCGCCCGCACCTGCGTTGATCGTGTCAGCCCAGCACGTCGTTACAGCGCTTGCAGGTTCCTGGATGGGCATGGCTGCCGACATCGGGCAGGATCTTCCAGCAGCGGGCGCATTTCTCGCCCGAGGCGCGTTCGAAGACCACGCCGATGCCCGGCACCTCGGGGAGGCGGAAGGCCTCGGCCGGGGCGGGATCGGCGCTGAGCGACAGATCCGAGGTGATGCACAGATCCGCGAAATCCGCCGCCTGGAGCGCGCCGAGAAGCACGCTGTCCTCGACATGGACGACGGGCGCGGCCTCGAGGCTGGCGCCGATCTCCTTGGCGGTGCGGCGCAGCTCGAGGGCTGCGGTGACCACGCGGCGGGCGCGGCGGATGCCGTCCCATTTCGCCGCCAGTTCCGGGTTGCGCCAATCGGCCGGGGTCTTGGGGAAGTCCTGGAGGTGGACCGAGCCCGTTTCCGAGGGGAAGCGCGCCAGCCAGACGTCTTCCAT
Source organism: Phaeovulum vinaykumarii (assembly GCF_900156695.1). Classification (GTDB taxonomy): domain Bacteria; phylum Pseudomonadota; class Alphaproteobacteria; order Rhodobacterales; family Rhodobacteraceae; genus Bieblia_A; species Bieblia_A vinaykumarii. The sequence goes on along the minus strand of NZ_FTOM01000002.1, from coordinate 291,581 downwards.
GGTGAAGACGAGGATCGGCGCAAGCCAGGTCGTCAGCCGGTAGAACAGCAGGTCCAGCACCGTGCGCGCGGCGCGGCGGCGCAGGGCGTCGGGCGCGTCGCAATAGAGCGCGTCCTTGCGGATGTCGAAGTAGAAGGCCGAGAGGTCCACCGTGCAGAAGTTGAACAGCGCCTGGAACACGCCCTGGAAGTCGAAGGCACGGTAGCGGGCTTCCACCTCGGCGTCGAGCTCGGCCAGACGGTGCAGCACCCAGCGTTCCAGCTCGGGCATCTCTGCGGGGGCGACGCGTTCGTCTTCGGAGAAGTCCTTGAGCGCGCCCAGCATGAAGCGCAGCGTGTTGCGCAGCCGGCGGTAGCTGTCGGCGGTGCCCTTCAGGATCTTGGGTCCGATGCGCTGGTCGGCGGTATAGTCGGACTGCGCCACCCAGAGCCGCAGGATATCGGCGCCATATTCGGCGATCACCTCCTGGGGGGCCACGGTGTTGCCGACGGATTTGGACATCTTCATGCCCTTCTCGTCGAGCGTGAAGCCGTGGGTGACCACGTTGCGGTAGGGCGCACGCCCCTTGGTGCCGCAGGCCTGGAGAAGCGAGGAATGGAACCAGCCGCGGTGCTGGTCGGTGCCCTCGAGATAGACATCGGCGATGCCGTCGGGGGTGCCGTCGGCGCGGTCGCGCAGCACGAAGGCATGGGTCGAGCCGCTGTCGAACCACACGTCGAGCACGTCAAAGACCTGTTCATACTGGTCGGGATCGGCCAGCCCGTCCAGAACGCGGGCCTTGAAGTCGGCCTCGTACCAGACATCGGCGCCCTTTTCCTCGAAGGCTTTGATGATGCGGGCGTTCACCTCGGCGTTGCGCAGAAGGTAATCGGGGTCGGTCGGCTTGGCGCCCTTTTTGGTGAAGCAGGTCAGCGGCACACCCCAGGCGCGCTGGCGCGACAGCACCCAATCGGGACGCGCCGCGATCATCGAATGCAGGCGGTTCTTGCCCGTGGCGGGGGTGAAGCTGACCAGCTCCTCGATGGATTTCAACGCGCGGGTGCGGATGGTGTCGCCCAGATCGCCCTGGCCGTCCTCGAGACGGTGGTCGATGGCTGCGAACCATTGCGGCGTGTTGCGGAAGATCACCGGCGCCTTGGAGCGCCAGGAATGCGGGTAGGAATGCTTGAGCTTGCCCTTGGCCAGAAGCGCGCCGGCATAGGCCAGCTGCTTGATGTTCGAGACATTGGCCGGGCCTTCCTTGCCCTCGGGGGTGATGATCTGCTGACCGGCAAAGAGCGGCAGGTCGGCCCGATAGGCGCCGTCTTCCATGACGTTATAGGTCATCGGCAGGCCGAATTTCAGGCCCAGCTGATAGTCGTCGTCACCGTGGCTGGGCGCGGTATGGACAAAGCCCGTGCCGGCGTCATCGGTCACATGCTCGCCCGGCAGCATGGGCACGTCGTAATCCCATTCGCCGTTGCCCCCTTCGACCCCGGCATAGGGATGGCGCAGGATCACGCCCTCGAATTCGGCGGTGGCCACGTCGCGCAGGCGGGTAAAGCCCTCGACCCGCGCCGCGGTCATCACGCTTTGCGCCAGGGTATCGGCCAGGATCAGCGTCTCGCCCGGCTGCGCGCTGGAATTCTCGGCCGCGGTGTCGACGCGATAGAGGCCATAGGCGATGTCCGGGCCATAGGCGACGGCGCGGTTCTGCGGGATGGTCCAGGGCGTCGTGGTCCAGATCACCACCGAGGCGTCCTCAAGCCCCGCGACCGGGCGGAAGCGCACCCAGATCGTGTGGCTGGTGTGATCATGATATTCGACCTCGGCCTCGGCCAGCGCGGTCTTCTCGACCGGCGACCACATCACGGGTTTCGAGCCCTGATAGAGCGCGCCGTTCATCAACAGCTTCATGAATTCCGCCGCGATCACCGACTCGGCGTGGAAATCCATGGTCAGATAGGGGTCTTCCCAATTACCATAGACGCCCAGACGCTTGAATTCCGCGCGCTGGATGTCGACCCAGCCCTCGGCGAAGCGGCGGCATTCCTGGCGGAAGTCGATGACGGGAACCTGATCCTTGTCCTTGCCGGCGGCGCGGTATTGCTCCTCGATCTTCCATTCGATCGGCAGGCCGTGACAGTCCCAGCCGGGCACGTAGCGGCTGTCGTGCCCCAGCATCTGGTGGCTGCGCACGATGATGTCCTTGATCGTCTTGTTCAGCGCGTGGCCGATATGCAGATGCCCGTTGGCATAGGGCGGGCCGTCATGCAGCACGAAATCGGGGCGGCCCTCCTTCTCGCGCAGGCGGTCGTAGATGCCGATGCGCTCCCAGCGGGCCAGCCATTCGGGTTCGCGCGCCGGCAGCGCGGCACGCATGGGAAAGTCGGTTTCGGGCAGGAAGACGGTCTCACGATAGTCGGGCGTATCGGCGCACATCGGGTTTCTCGCAGCGGAAAGGGCAAGGAGGGGGCGCGACGCGCGCCCGCGGCTCGGCAAGGGGCATCCCGGCAACCCTGACGCGTCAGAGCGCCGGGCCGGTAATTCGGGAAACGGGGAGACAGAGCCGGGTCATGACCGCCTTATAGGAGCGCACCGGGAGGCGGGCAAGTGGGCGCAACCGCAGCAGGGGGACGTTGCGGGCAAGGAAGGGCCGGAACGACGAAAGGCCCCGCGCGGGGCGGGGCCTTCGGGGACAGCGACGGGCGCACGGCTCTGGCCGCGAGGACGGGCGCGCGGCTCAGCCGGCGAGAACGCGCGAGACGGTCGCCACGATCGACACGCCCAGGCTGAGGCCGCCCAGGCCGAACAGGACCGGATGCGCGGCTTGCGGCACCCATTCGGCCGCAGCGATCCGCAGGAAACTGTCTTTCATTCACTCTCTCCCTTCAGGTCGCGTCCCTCGGCCCGTGGCAGCGGGCCTTCCGGGCTCTGACGCTGGCGGGGGAATGGGGCGAAAATGGGAAAGGCGCGGGTCGCTTCGGGGGCATTTCCAACCGCCCCGCGGCGCGCTAGCCTGCGGCCTTGGGTGAACATGCGGAAGGGGGCGGCCATGGGCGACAGGACAGCAGGCGTCGAAACCCGTTTCGGGGCGCCGGTGCCGGGGTTCACGCCCCCGCCCCCGCCCGGTCCGGCGGTTCTCGAGGGGCGCCATGCGCGGCTGGAACGGCTGGACGCCGACCGCCATGGCGATGCGCTGTTCCGGGCCTTTTCGGCCGACGACAGGATCTGGGACTATCTTCCCTATGGTCCTTTCGGGTCCGAGGCGGGCTATCTGCGCTGGCTGCGCGAGATGGCCGCGCTGCCCGATCCCTGCTTCTACGCGATCCGCGACCTGGCCACGGCCGAGGCCGCGCAAGGGGTGCTGTCCTTCCTGCGCATCACGCCCGCGCATGGCGTGATCGAGCTGGGCCACATCGCATTGTCGCCGGCGCTGCAACGTTCGCGGGCCGCCACCGAGGCGATGGCGCTGGCGATGGGCTGGGCCTTCGGGGCGGGCTATCGGCGGTTCGAATGGAAATGCGATGCGCTGAACCTGCCGTCGCGGCGGGCGGCGGCGCGGCTGGGGCTGAGCTATGAGGGCACTTTCCGGCAGGCCGCCGTGGTCAAGGGGCGCAACCGCGACACCGCCTGGTTTGCCGCCACCGATGCCGATTGGCCGGGGATCGCGGCGGCGTTCGAGGCCTGGCTCGCACCCGAGAACTTTGACGCCGACGGTCGCCAACGCGAGCGGCTGTCGGATCTGACGCGGCTGGTGCGGGTGGCCGAAGACCCGCTTCTGGCCGGCTGAAATCGCGCTGCCGCGCAGCATCCTGTCAAGGAAAAGCCGCCTGATCCCTTTGCGCGTGCAGAAAATGCCCGATTTGCGCGCGACATCTTCGCCTCATTGTCCAAAAGATGGCATCAATGCGACAGTTTCATTTGCGATTTGTTAAGGTTTGACTATTACCCCTGTCTGACCATCTCGTGGAGGAACCGTGATGCTTCAGACTGTTGTTGTCGGCTCGATCTCGATCCAGGGTATCTTCGAAAAACGCGAAGACGATGGCCGGGTCATCGTGCGCGTGGACAATCGCCTCTATGCCGGCCGTCCGGTAGAGCGCCGCATCAACTGAAGGCCCCACCTGAAGGCCACACTGGGCGCCGCCAGACCGGCCCCTGCCAAGCCTTCGGGAGCATGGCGCAAAGACGCCAGTCTTCAGCACGCGTCTTCCTTCACCGGAGACACGCGGGGGCCGCAAGGCCCCTGTTTTTTTGCCTTCTTCCCTTTTTGCCCCCAGACGGCCCAGACCGCGCCTTTTCGCGCGCCCATGGCGGCCCCGCGCGTCCCCCGTGCCCGGCGCGGGCCGCGACGCAAGGCCGTGCCTGCCCTGAGGCCCCCCGCGCGCGGGATCACGACGCGCAGGCCACCCCGGTGCCGCGCAACCCGCAATAGCCACCCGGATGCTTGGCCAGATATTGCTGGTGCTCGTCCTCGGCGAAATAGAAGGGCGGCGCCGGACGGATCTCGGTCGTGACCGGCCCCAACCCCGCCGCGGCCAGACGCGCACCATAGGCCGCGGCGCTGGCGGCGGCCGCCTCGGCCTGGGCCGCGTCGTGGGTGTGGATGACCGACCGATATTGCGTGCCCGTATCGTTGCCCTGGCGCATGCCCTGGGTGGGGTCGTGCCCCTCCCAGAACAGCCGCAGCAGCCGGTCATAGCCGATCACCGCCGGGTCATGGACCAGCCGCACCACCTCGGCATGGCCGGTCCGGCCCGAGCAGACCTCGCGGTAGGTGGGGTTGGGGGTCGCGCCCCCGGCATAGCCCGCCGCCGTCAGCCACACGCCCGGCTGCGTCCAGAACAGACGTTCGACACCCCAGAAACAGCCCATCCCGAAGGTGGCCTGGGCCAGCCCCTCGGGCACCGGCGCATCGAGCGGGCGGCCGAAGACGACATGCGGATGCGGCAGGGGCATGGGCGTTTCGCGCCCCGGCAGGGCATCCTGGGGCGTGGGCAGGGTGGACATCTTGCGCAGACCGAACATGGCGGCACCTCCTCGTGCATCTGCCCGAGAGATAGGCGCCGCGGCCGGTCTGTCCAGCCGGGTCAGGCGCGCTGGGTCAGGCGAGCTGGGGGCGCGGGCGCGACAGGATCGTCTCATAGCCCGGCGCGGGGTCGCGCGGGATCAAAAGCGCCATCAGCAGCGACATCCCCGCCAGCCCGGCCGCGAAAGCAAAGACCGCCGCCGGCGAGACCAGCCACAGATAGCCCAGCGCCGCCGGCAGGAACACCGCCGCAATATGGTTGATGGTGAAGGCCACCGCCGAGGTGGGCGCGATATCGGCCGGATCGGCGATCTTCTGGAAATAGGTCTTGAGCGCGAAGGCCAGCGCAAAGAGCATGTGGTCGACGACATAGAGAAAGCCGGCCAACACCACGCCCCAGCCGAAGAGATAAAGCCCGCCATAGGCCGCGAAGACCGCGATCAGCCCGACATATTCGACCGCAAGCGCCCGCCGCTCGCCCCAGCGCGCCACGGCCCGGCCCAGCCAGGGCGCCACCAGCATGTTGGCGGCAAAGTTGATCATGAAGAGCGCGGTGATCGTCTCGACCCCCAGACCGAAGCGTTCGACCATCATGAAGGCGGCGAAGACGACGAAGATCTGGCGCCGCGCGCCCGAGAGGAATTGCAGCACGTAATAAAGCCAGTAGCGCCGGCGCAGCACGAAACGGCGGCTTTGCGCGGTGGGGGACTCGAAGCGCGGCCAGAGAAGCGCGGCCAGAACGGCGATGATCAGCGTGGTGCCGCCGGCGATCCCGTAGACCAGGCCATAGCTGAGATCGAAGGTGGTCCAGGTCAGCACCAGCAGGCCATAGGCCAGAAGCGAGGCGCCCGAGCCGATGGCGACGATCCGCCCGAGCGTCTCGGGGGCGCGCTCCTTGGGGGTCCATTGCAGCTGGAGCGACTGGTTCACCGTCTCGAAATAGTGAAAGCCGATCGAGGCGAGGAGCGTGGTGACCAGAAGCCCGCCGAAGCTGGGAAACAGGGCCGTGACCGCCGTGGCCGCGCCGAGGAGCGCCAGAGACAGGAGCGCCAGCGTCTGTTCGCGCATGACCCACAGCACCACGATCACGCCGATGGCGAGAAAGCCGGGGATCTCGCGGACGGAATGCAGCCAGCCGATCTCGCGGCCGGTGAACTGGGCGGCCTCGATGACGAAATTGTTGAGAAGCGCCGACCAGGTGGCAAAGGCGATGGGCTGGGCCGCCGCCATGACGAAAAGCAGCATCGCCGGGCGACGCCACGCGGGCAGGCCTTGCGCCTGATCAAGGGAAAGCGTGCGGGTCATGCGCTTGCCTAGGCGAAAGCCCGCCCCCGCGCAACGGGGCACGTCATGCAGCTTGCGCAAGGCTGCCGCGCGTTTTCTGCGGCCCTGCCGGGGCGAGAGAGCCGCGCCCGCCCCCATCGAGGGGGCGGGGCGCGGCGGGCGGACGGCGCCGCCCCGGCCCGGCCCCACGGGCACGCCTGCGGGGTCAGGGCGCGGGGTCAGGGCGCGGGAGAGGCGGTGTGTTCGCCGGCGAGAACCTCGGCCTCGAGGCGCGCCACCTCGCGGCGCACGCCCTGCGCCAGGGCCTCGGCCAGCCGCGTCAGCCGGTCCGAGCGGCGGTCATCGGCGTGGCGGATCAGCCAGAAGCTGCGCTTGAGCGACAGCCGGTCGGTCAGCACCCGGCGCACCCCCGGCGCGAAGGGCAGCGCGAAATCATGCACGATCGCCAGCCCCGCCCCCGCCCGCACCGCCATTAACTGCACCGGCACCGAATTCGAGCCCAGCCCCACCGTCTCGGCCCCGGTCTCGGCCAGGTAATCCAGTTCCTTGTCGAAGATCATGTCGGGGATATAGCCGATCATCCGGTGCCCGCGCAGATCCGCCAGCCCGCGGATCGGAGGGTGGCGCGCCAGGTAATCGGCATGCCCCGCCAGATGCAGGTGGTAGTCCGCCAGCCGCTGCACCACCAGCCGCCCCGCCGCAGGCGGCGAGACCCCGATGGCCATATCGGCCTCGCGCTTGGAGAGGTTGAAGACCCGCGGCAGCGCCACGATCTGGATCTCGAGACCGGGATGGGCATCCGAGAGCCGGGCGCAGACCTGCGGCAGCAGGAAATTGGCGCAGCCGTCGGGCGCACCGATGCGCAGCTGGCCCGACAATTCGCCCGCGGCCCCGCCCAGATCCTCGGTCGCGGCCTGCATCGCGCCCTCGGCGGCCTCGGCATGCGGCAGGAGCCGCGCGCCGGCATCGGTCAGCGCATAGCCCTGGACCGAGCGCAGGAACAATTCCGCCCCCAACGCCTGTTCCAGCCGGGCGATGCGCCGCCCCACGGTGGCCGCATCGCAGCGCAGCCGCCGCCCCGCACCCGACAGCGTTTCCGCCCGCGCCACCGCCAGAAACACCTTCAGATCGTCCCAGTCCTGCATGCGCGCGCCCTCGGGCCCCCTTTGCAAAAATGCAGCATACCTTTGCCAATCTTCCTGTTTGCGGCGCAATTCTGCAAGCCTATCCTGCGCCCGACCGTGGAAAGCGGACCACAGGGAGGACACCCATGAAAGAGATCGGACATTGGATCAACGGCAAGCTGGTGGCGGGCACGTCGGGCCGCTTTGCCGATGTCTTCAACCCCGCCACGGGCGAGGTGCAGGCGCGCGTGGCGCTGGCCTCGACCGCCGAGATGGACGCCGCGGTGGCCGATGCCGCCCGCGCCCAGATCGCCTGGGGCGCGACCAACCCGCAGCGGCGCGCGCGGGTGATGATGGAATTCGTGCGGCTCATCAACCGCGACATGGACAAGCTGGCCGAGGCGCTGTCGGCCGAACACGGCAAGACCTTCCCCGATGCCAAGGGCGACGTGCAGCGCGGGCTTGAGGTGATCGAGTTCTGCATCGGCGCCCCGCATCTGCTGAAGGGCGAATTCACCGATGCCGCCGGCCCCGGCATCGACATGTATTCGCTGCGCCAGCCGCTGGGCGTGGCCGCGGGCATCACGCCGTTCAACTTCCCCGCCATGATCCCGCTGTGGAAGATGGGCCCGGCGCTGTCGGCCGGTAACGCCTTCATCCTGAAACCCAGCGAACGCGACCCGTCGGTGCCGCTGATGCTGGCGGCGCTGCTCCAGGAAGCGGGGCTGCCCGACGGCGTGCTTCAGGTCATCAACGGCGACAAGGAATCGGTCGACGCCATCCTTGACAACCCGACCATCCAGGCGGTGGGCTTCGTCGGCTCGACCCCGATCGCGGAATACATCTACAGCCGCGGCTGCGCCAACGGCAAGCGCGTGCAATGCTTCGGCGGCGCCAAGAACCACATGATCATCATGCCCGATGCCGACCTCGACCAGGCGGCCGACGCGCTGGTGGGTGCGGGCTATGGCGCGGCGGGCGAACGCTGCATGGCGATCTCGGTCGCGGTGCCGGTGGGCAAGGCCACGGCCGATGCGCTGATCGAGAAGCTGGTGCCGCGCATCGAGAAGCTGAAGGTCGGCCCCTGGACCGCCGGCAACGATGTCGATTACGGCCCGCTGGTGACGGGTGCCGCGCTCGAGCGCGTCAAGGGTCTCATCACCTCGGGGGTCGAACAGGGCGCCACGCTGGTCATGGACGGGCGCAACTTCCAGCTTCAGGGCTATGAGAACGGCTTCTTCGTGGGCCCGACGCTGTTTGACAACGTGACCCGCGACATGGAGATCTACAAGCAGGAGATCTTCGGCCCGGTGCTGTCGTGCATGCGCGCCGACAGCTACGAGGAGGCGCTGTCCTACGCCATGGACCACGAATACGGCAACGGCACCGCGATCTTCACCCGCGACGGCGACACCGCGCGCGATTTCGCGCACCGGATCAACATCGGGATGGTGGGGATCAACGTGCCGATCCCGGTGCCGCTGGCCTATCACACCTTCGGCGGCTGGAAGAAATCGGGCTTCGGCGACCTGAACCAGCACGGCCCCGATGCCTTCCGCTTCTACACCCGGACCAAGACGGTCACCTCGCGCTGGCCGTCGGGCATCAAGGAAGGCTCGGCCTTCAACTTCAAGCCGATGGACTGACCGCAGATCGCCCGGCCCCGCACGGAGGATGCGCGGGCCGGGACCATCGCCGGGGGGCCCCGTCCCCCGGCCATCCGCTTTCAGGGGGAGGGACAGATGGATTTCGCACTGAGCGAGGAACAACAGGCCATCTTCGACATGGCCCATGCCTTCGGGCAGGAACATATCGCGCCGCATGCCCGCGCCTGGGAAGAGGCGGGCGACATCCCGAAGGATCTGTGGCCGCGCGTGGCCGAGCTGGGCCTGGGCGGGATCTATGTCTCCGAGGACTTCGGCGGCTCGGGGCTGTCGCGGCTGGATGCGACGCTGGTCTTCGAGGCGCTGGCAATGTCCTGTCCGGCGGTGGGCTCGTTCCTGTCGATCCACAACATGTGCGGCGGCATGATCGACAAGTTCGGCAGCCCCGAGACCCGCGCGCGCTGGCTGCCGGCGCTGTGCACGATGGAAAAGGTGTTTTCCTATTGCCTGACCGAGCCGGGATCGGGTTCGGATGCGGCGGCGCTGCGCACCCGCGCCGAACGCCAGGGCGATGACTACGTCCTGAACGGCACCAAGGCCTTCATCTCGGGGGGCGGCTATTCGGATGTCTATGTCGTCATGGCGCGCACCGGCGCGGACGGGCCGAAGGGCATCTCGACGCTGATCGTGGAAGACGGGGCGGCGGGGCTGTCCTTCGGCGGGCTGGAAGACAAGATGGGCTGGCGCGCCCAGCCCACGCGCCAGGTGCAATTCGACGATTGCCGGGTGCCGGCGGAGAACCTGCTGGGCGAGGAAGGCCGCGGCTTTGCCTATGCGATGGCGGGGCTGGACGGCGGGCGGCTCAACATCGCGGCCAGCGCTTTGGGCGGCGCCCAGGCGGCGCTCGATGCCACGCTGGCCTACATGGGCGAGCGCAAGGCCTTCGGCCGCAGCCTCGATCAGTTCCAGGCGCTGCAATTCCGCCTGGCCGAGATGGAAACCCGCCTGCAAGCCGCGCGCATCTTCCTGCGTCAGGCGGCATGGAAGCTGGACCAGGGCGCGCCCGACGCCACCAAGTTCTGCGCCATGGCCAAGCTCAACGTGACCGATGCCGCCTTCGACGTGGCCAACGGCTGCCTGCAACTGCACGGCGGCTATGGCTATCTGGCCGATTACGGCATCGAGAAGCTGGTGCGGGATCTGCGCGTGCACCAGATCCTTGAGGGCACCAACGAGATCATGCGGATGATCGTGGCCCGCACCCTTCTGGCGGAGCGCGGCTGATGGAGGATCTGCATATCCGCAAGGACGGCCGCGCCGGCCGCATCACCTTCACCCGCGAGACCGCGCTCAACGCGCTGTCGCATGCGATGGCGCTGGCGCTCGAAGACGCGCTTGACGCCTGGCGCGACGACCCGCAGGTGGCGCTGGTCGTGATCGACGCGCAGGGCCCGCGCGCCTTCTGCGCCGGCGGTGACATCGCCGCGGTCTATCACGCGGGCATCGCGGGCGATTTCGCGGTGGGCCGCGACTTCTGGCGCGACGAATACCGCATGAACGCCAAGATCGCCGAATATCCCAAACCCATCGTCGCCTTCATGCAGGGCTTCATCATGGGCGGCGGTGTCGGCGTGGGCGGGCATGCTTCACATCCGGTCGTGGGCGACACCAGCATCGTGGCCATGCCCGAAAGCGGGATCGGCCTGATCCCCGACGTGGGCGGCACCTGGATCCTGGGCCGCGCACCGGGGCGCCTGGGCGAATATCTGGGCATCACCGGCGCGCGCATGGGGCCGGGCGACGCGATCCACGCGGGCTTTGCGCGCCATTACCTGCCCGAGGCCGAATGGCCCGCCGCCATTGCCGCGCTGGTCGAGACGGGCGACCCCGCCCGCCTGCCCGAACGCCCCGCGCCCGCATCGCCGATGGCCGCCGCCGCGGCCGAGATCGACGCGGCCTTCTCGGCGCCCGATCTTGCCGGGATCATCGCGCGCCTTCAGGCCACGGGCAGCGATCTGGCCCAGGGTGCGCTCAAGGCGATCGGGCGCAATTCGGCCCTGTCGATGGCCGCAACGCTGCACCTCGTGCGCAGCGCCCGCGCCGCCCCCGATATCCGCGCCGCGCTGACGCAGGAATTCCGCTTCACCTGGCGGGCCTGCGAGAAGGGCGACTTCCTTGAAGGGGTGCGCGCGCAGATCATCGACAAGGATCGCAATCCGAAATGGAAATTCGCCGATATCGAGGCGCTGGACCCGGGCCTTCTGGAGGAGATGCTGGCCCCCCTGCCCCCCGAAGCGGCCATCTGGGAGGAGGAGTGACACCATGAAGATCGGATTCATCGGACTGGGCAACATGGGCGGGCCGATGGCCGCCAATCTGGTCGCGGCGGGCCATTCCGTCACCGGCTTTGACCTGGCCGCCCCCATGCCCGAGGGCGTGGTGCGCGCCGCTTCGGCCGCCGAAGCTGCGCGCGAGGCCGAGGTGGTCATCACCATGCTGCCGAACGGCCAGATCCTGCGCGCCGTCGCCGCCGAGATCATCCCCGCCATGTCCGCGGGCGCGGTGCTGTGCGATTGCTCGACCGCCGATGTGGAAAACACCCGCGCCGTGGCCGCCGAGGCCGAGGCCGCCGGGCTGATGGCGCTGGATGCGCCGGTTTCGGGCGGCACCGGCGGCGCCAGCGCCGGCACGCTGACCTTCATGGTCGGCGGCGCCGAGGCCGCCTATTCCAAGGTGCTGCCGCTCTTCGACATCATGGGCCGCAAGGCGGTGCATTGCGGCGACTCGGGCGCGGGCCAGGCCGCCAAGACCTGCAACAACATGATCCTGGGCGCGACCATGATCGTGACCTGCGAGGCCTTCGCCCTGGCCGAGCGGCTGGGGCTGGCGGCCGACAAGCTCTATGACGTGGCCTCGACCTCGTCGGGCAATTCCTGGACGATGAGCGCCTATACCCCGGTGCCGGGCGTCGGCGCGCAAAGCCCTGCCGACAACGACTATACCCCCGGTTTCGCGGCCGAACTGATGCTCAAGGATCTGCGTCTGGCGCTGGAGGCGGCCCGCTCCACCGACACCGACACCGCGATGGGCACGCTGGCGGCCACGCTCTATGCCCGTTTCGTCGAGGAAGAAGACGGCCGCGGGCGCGACTTTTCCGCGATGTTGCCGCGTCTTCGGGCAAAGGGGCGCGACTGAATGACCCAGCACCCCCCGACTTTGGGTTGGATCATGGAAGGCGAGCAAAAAACATATATATTCTCTCCATCGAATATCACCCGAGGGGGATGACATGGACTTCAAAGACTTCAAGATCGAAAAGAACGTGGGCGGTCTGGACAAGACGCTGCGCATCGTGATCGGCCTCGCCCTGCTGTTCGGCGCGATCATCGACAATGACGCGAAATATGTCTGGCTCTACTTCCTGGGCATCATCCCGCTGGCGACCGGTCTTGTCGGCTATTGCGGGCTCTACAAGTTCCTCGGCATCAACACCTGCCCGAAGCAGTAAGCCCGATCCCATCCTTTTCAGGATCGCGCGTCCCTTCGGGGGCGCGCTTTTTTATGGGCCCCGCGGCGCGCGCGGCGGCCATCACGCCGGGGGCCGCAATGTCGCTTTCACCACCGCCACCGCACAAACGCCAGGGCGTGATCCTGTCTCTGGTCTGTCTGGGCATCCTTTCGGTGATGCCGATCATATCGAACAGCCGCCCCGCGGGGTTCGATGCGCTGAGCTTTGCCGCGCTGCTGTCGATCTGGCAGACGGTGCTGGCGCTGCCGCTGGTGCTGGCCGAATGGCACCGGGGCACGCGCGGGATCTTCTCCCCCACCCTGCCCGCGCCCGAACGCCGCCGCATGGGCGCGGTGACGGTGGCGACGGGGCTCATGTTCGGGCTGGCGACCTATCTCTATGTCCTCAGCGTCGAGAAGGCCGGCGCCACCACCGCGGCCATCGCCATCGAATCCTATCCGCTCTTTGCGATCCTGTGGGAAAGCCTGTTCCTGGGCCGGCGCAAGACGCGGGCCGAGCTGGCGCTGACCGGGGTGCTGCTGGCCACGATGTATTACCTGGGCACCGGGGGGACGGGGCGGCTGGAGGGCGTGTCGGTGTGGTTCCTGCTGGCGCTGGCGGTGCCCTTCCTGTGGAGCATCGCGCATGTGATCATCAAGGAAGAGCTGGGCCGCAGCCCGATCACGCCCGCACAGGTGACGCTGTTTCGCGTGGCGATATCGGCGGTGGCACTGGGGGGCGTGGCGGCGCTCATCGACCCCCAGGCCCTCTGGCAGGCGCTGAGCCGGCCCGAATTCCAGGCCTTCGGCTTCCTGATGGGGCTTTGCTATTACCTCGAGCTTCTGGTGTGGTTCCACGCGCTGCGCCATGTCGACGTGTCGGTGGCCTCGTCGATCACCATGCCCTGGCCCGCCTTCACCATGGTGCTGGCCGCGCTGGTGCTGGGTGATGTGATCGCGCCCTATCAGATCGGCAGCTTCGCGGTCGCGCTGGTGTGCATCTACGGGCTGACGCTTCTGGACCTGCGCAAGGGTCACCCCGCCTGAACGTCCCCCGCGGCACAACGAAATACCCCCGGAGCTTGGCGGCTCCGGGGGCGGATTGTCGTGCCGTGCACGCGCGCGCGCGAGGGTCTTATTCCTCGGCGGCCTCGATCTCGGCCTCGCGGGCCTTGTCGGCGGCACCCTTGGCGTCCAGGTCGCGCTCGACGAATTCGATGATCGCCATCGGCGCCATGTCACCATAGCGGAAGCCGGCCTTCAGGACGCGGATATAGCCGCCCTGACGGTCCTTGAAGCGCGGGCCCAGAACCTCGAACAGCTTGGCAACGTGCTTGTCCTGCTTGAGCTGCGCGGCCGCCTGACGGCGCGCATGCAGGTCGCCACGCTTGGCCAGCGTGATCAGCTTTTCCACGATCGGGCGCAGTTCCTTGGCCTTGGGCAGAGTGGTCTTGATCTGCTCGTGCTCGATCAGCGAGCCGGCCATGTTGGCGAACATCGCCTTGCGGTGTTCGTGGGTGCGGTTGAGACGGCGGTAGCCGCGGGCGTGACGCATCTTTTCTCTCCATATCTGCGTTTTGCTTTGTCAGGCGGCCGATGCGTGTCGACCGCTCAGTTGGGGCGGATGCCCAAGATTTCCCCGGCAGGTCCGGGCATTGGCGGGGGCACGGGCTGCGCGCCCCCGAAAGGCGATCAGAACTGGTCTTCGAAGCGCTTGGCCAGGTCTTCGATGTTCTCCGGCGGCCAGTCCTCGACTTCCATCCCGAGGTGCAGGCCCATGCCCGAGAGCACTTCCTTGATCTCGTTGAGCGACTTGCGGCCGAAGTTCGGGGTGCGCAGCATCTCGGCTTCGGTCTTCTGGATGAGGTCGCCGATATAGACGATGTTGTCGTTCTTGAGGCAGTTGGCCGAACGCACCGAAAGCTCCAGCTCGTCCACCTTCTTGAGAAGCAGCGGGTTGAACTCGAGCCCGTCGTCGGCGTCCTGCTTCGAGGCCGATTCGGGTTCCTCGAAGTTGACGAAGATCGACAGCTGGTCCTGAAGGATGCGCGCGGCAAAGGCCACGGCGTCCTCGGGGGTGATCGAGCCGTCGGTCTCGATCTTCATGGTCAGCTTGTCATAGTCCAGAACCTGGCCCTCGCGGGTGGGCTGGACCTCGTAGCTGACCTTCTTGACGGGCGAATAGATGGCGTCGATCGGGATCAGGCCGATCGGCGCATCCTCGGGGCGGTTCTTGTCGGCCGCGACATAGCCCTTGCCGGTGTTCACGGTCAGCTCCATGAACAGCGAGGCGCCGTCGTCGAGGTGGCAGATCACGTGATCCTTGTTCAGAACCTCGATGCCCGCGCTTTCCGAAATGTCGCCGGCGGTCACGACGCCCGGCCCCTTGGCCGAGATCGACAGGCGCTTGGGCCCCTCGACGTCCATCTTGAGCGCCACGCCCTTGAGGTTCAGGACGATGTCGGTGACATCCTCGCGCACCCCCGAGACGGACGAGAATTCGTGCAGGACGTTGTCGATCTGCACGCTGGTGATGGCCGCGCCCTGAAGCGACGACAGGAGCACGCGCCGCAGCGCGTTGCCCAGCGTCAGACCAAAGCCCCGCTCCAGCGGTTCGGCCACGACTTGCGCCTGGCGCGCCGGGTCCGAGCCGGGTTTCACGTCAAGTTGCGTGGGCTTGATCAACTCGGCCCAATTCTTGTGGATCATGCGCTCTGCCTCCATTCCTGTCTGCGGTCCATGTCCGAGATCGCAGACGCCCGAGGTTCAAATGCGGAAAAAGGGGCCGGGCCGCCCGCAAGACGGCCCGCCCCGAAAATCGGCAGGGTCAGACCCGGCGGCGCTTCGGCGGACGGCAGCCGTTATGCGCGATCGGGGTCACGTCGCGGATCGAGGTGATGTTGAAGCCCACGGCGGCCAGCGCACGCAGCGCCGATTCGCGGCCCGAACCGGGGCCCTGGACTTCGACTTCCAGCGTTTTCACGCCGTGTTCCTGAGCCTTGCGGCCGGCATCCTCGGCGGCCATCTGGGCGGCATAGGGGGTCGACTTGCGCGAGCCCTTGAAGCCCATCGTGCCGGCCGACGACCAGGCAATCGCGTTGCCTTGCACGTCCGAGATCAGGATCTTGGTGTTGTTGAACGACGAGTTCACATGCGCCACACCCGAGGCGATGTTCTTGCGTTCCTTGCGCTTGACGCGCGTCTTGTCACGAGCCATGTCCGCCTCCCCTTACTTCTTCTTGCCGGCGATCGGTTTCGCCGGGCCCTTGCGGGTGCGGGCGTTGGTGTGGGTGCGCTGACCGCGAACCGGCAGGTTGCGGCGGTGGCGCAGGCCACGATACGAACCCAGGTCCATCAGGCGCTTGATGTTCATCTGCACTTCACGGCGCAGGTCGCCTTCGACGGTGAAGTTCGCGTCGATGAATTCACGGATGGCCAGAACTTCGGCGTCCGACAGTTCGTTCACGCGACGGGTGCGGTCGATGCCGACCGATTCGCAGATCTGCTCGGCGAAATGATGGCCGATTCCGTGGATGTAGGTCAGGGCGATGGGGACGCGTTTCCCCGTCGGGATGTTGACGCCAGCAATACGTGCCACGCGTTTTTCCTTTTCGTTGCGGTTCCGTAACCCCAGAACCTTTTTTCACAACAGACGACCGGACCCGAACGGCCCGGCCCTTTCATGTTCCGGCGGGTGGGAAACCCCGTGCTCCGAAACGATTCCCCGAAGAGACGCCGTGCCTTAAAGGCTTGCCTGACATACGTCAAGAGGTCGCGGCGCAAAGACCCGCACGGGCGGCGTGAAGCTGCCGCCCGAAGCTCCGTTCAGGCGGCCGGCGCGTCGAGGATCTCGGCGATGGCGCGCGCCACCTCGTCGATCTCGGCCAGGCCGTCCACACGCTTGAGCTGCCCCAGCGCGTAATAGTAGCCGATCAGCGGCGCGGTCTTCTTGTAGTATTCCATCAGCCGCTGACGCAGGCTGTCCGCGTTGTCGTCGGACCGGCGCTTCATGTCGGTCGCGCCGCAGACATCGCAGGTGCCCGGCACCTTGGTCGGGCGGGTGACGTCGTGATAGACCTCGCCGCAATTGCCGCAGGTGAAGCGCCCGGTGATGCGCGCCACCAGCGCCGCGTCATCCACCCGCATCTCGACCACGGCATCAAGGCCCATGCCCAGACGCTCGAGAAGCGCCCCCAGGGCATCGGCCTGCGCCAGCGTGCGCGGGAAGCCGTCGAAGATGAAGCCGGTGCCGGCCTCGGCGCCGGTCATCTGTTCCTCGATCAGGCCGATGACGATCTCGTCGGTGACCAGCTCGCCGCGGGCCATCACGTCCGAGACGCGCTTGCCCATTTCCGACCCCGAGGCCATGGCCGCGCGCAGCATGTCGCCGGTGGACAGCTGCACCATGCCACGTTCCTCGACCAGACGACGGGCCTGCGTGCCCTTGCCCGCGCCGGGCGGACCCAGAAGAATGATGTTGGGCATCTGCCCCCTCCCCGTTGGCGGCTCAGCGCCGCGTGGCGGGGCGCTTGGACCCCGGCTTGCGCTTGCCGCGCAGTTGCGAACGTTCGATCAGCCCTTCGTATTGATGGGCCAGAAGATGCGACTGGAGCTGGTTGATCGTGTCCATCGCCACCGACACCACGATCAGCACCGAGGTGCCGCCGAAATAGAACGGCACCGACAGCTGGCTGCGCAGAACCTCGGGCAGCAGACAGACCGCGGCCAGATAGCCCGAGCCCACGACCAGCACGCGCGACACGACGTAATCGAGGTATTCCTCGGTCTTCCGGCCGGGCCGGATACCGGGGATGAACCCGCCCTGGTTCTTCAGGTTCTCGGCCACGTCATCGGATTTGAACGACACGTTGGCGGTGTAGAAATAGGCGAAGAACACGATCATCGCGGCGAAGAACGCCAGATAGAGCGGCTGGCCGGGGCCGAAATAGGCCAGGATCGTGGACATCACCGGCCCGGTGTCCGAGCCCGAGAAGGTCGAGATCGTGGTCGGCAGCAGCAGCAGCGACGAGGCGAAGATCGCCGGGATGACGCCGGCCGGGTTGACCTTGATCGGCAGGTGCGAGGAGCCGCCGTCATAGACCTTCATCCCCACCTGCCGGCGCGGATACTGGATGTGGATCTTGCGCAGCGCGCGTTCCATGAACACCACGAAGCCGATCACCGCGACCACCATCGCCATCACGCCGAAGGTGACGGCCGGCGAGATCGCGCCCGTGCGCCCTTGGGTGAAGAACTGCGCCAGCGCGGCCGGGATCTCGGCGACGATGCCGACATAGATGATGAGCGAGATGCCGTTGCCGATGCCGCGGGCGGTGATCTGTTCGCCCAGCCACATCAGGAACATGGTGCCGCCGACCAGCGTGATGACCACGCCCGCACGGAAGAACATGCCCGGCTCGTGCGCCAGATCCCCGGCCTCGAGGCTGACCGAAAGGCCGTAGGCCTGGAAGAGCGCCAGCGCCACCGTGCCGTAGCGGGTGTACTGGTTCATCTTCTTGCGGCCGATCTCGCCTTCCTTCTTGAGCTGCGCGAGCGCCGGCACCATCGACGCCAGAAGCTGCACGATGATCGAGGCCGAGATATAGGGCATGATCCCCAGCGCGAAGACACCCATCCGCCCCAGCGCGCCGCCGGTGAACATGGACAGGATGCCGCCCAGGCCCGCGCCCGCATCGGCCATGAATTTCTGAAGCGCCGCGCCGTCGATGCCGGGCACGGGGATATAGGTGCCGATCCGGTAGACGATCAGCAGCCCGATGGTGAAGAAGATGCGCGCACGCAGGTCCTTCGCCCGCCCCAGCGTTCCCCAGCTGAAGTTCGCGGCCATTTGTTCCGCAGCAGAAGCCATCTCGACCCTCTCGTTTGCGCCCGGACTGGCCCGCGCGCTGGTCCCGAGGCCGGCGGGCGGCTGCCCCCGGCCTGTGCGAATCTTGGCGGGCGCCGGTCGCGCCCCGTCCCGTGCCGCCCCCTGCCGGGGCCACGGTCACGTCAACGCCGCCGAACCGGATTCCGGTCGGCGGCGCTGGAAATCCACGGATTGTTTAAGCGCCCGAGGGGCCGCCCACAACCGTTATTCGGCGGCCTCGACGGCCTTCTCCGCGACTTTGAGCGAGCCACCGGCCTTTTCGACGGCCTCGATGGCCGTGGCCGAGGCACCCGTCACGACCAGGTTCACCTTCGCGGTGATCTCGCCCTTGGCCAGAACGCGGATGCCGTCGCGCTTGCGGCGGGTGACGCCGGCTTCGATCAGCGCATCCTCGGTGATCTCGGAGGTGGCGTCCAGCTTGCCGGCATCGACGAATTTCTGGATCAGGCCCAGGTTCACCACGGCGAATTCCAGCCGGTTCGGCTTGGTGAAGCCGCGCTTCGGCAGGCGCCGATAGAGCGGCATCTGGCCGCCTTCGTAACCGTTCAGCGCCACACCCGAACGCGATTTCTGGCCCTTGATCCCGCGGCCGGCGGTCTTGCCCTTGCCCGAGCCGGGACCGCGCGCAACGCGCTTCTTCTTGCGGGCCGCGCCTTCGTTGTCGCGCAGTTCATGAAGTTTCATGTCGCTTCTCCTTGGCCGGATACGCCCCCACAAGCGACAGAGGGACGACCACGGCTTTTCTTGTTGATTCCGTGACCCCAAGGGCCACCGGCGGCGTATAGCGGGCTTGGCGCGGCGCGGTCAAGCGAAAGCGCAGCCGCGCGCAGGATCACGCCCCCATGAAGCCCCAGCCATCGGCGGCAAAGCCGTGAATGGCGCCCAGAAGGGTCAGCTTCTCCTCCTCGGCCCAGAGCGTCTCGAAGCCGAACGCGATCTCGGGCGTGGTGATCTCGAGGCAGGCGTCCCCGTCGTCATCACCGCCCTCGAACCAGGCCACCTGATAGCCCTGCGCCTCGGCGGCGGCGGTAAGGGCATCCCAGTCGGCGGCGGGATCCTCGGCCACGAACTGGAAGGCGATCACCGCGCGCGCGGGCAGATCCTGCATCGCCGCGATCTCGCGCAGGATCTGCGCGGTCTCGGCCTTTTGCTGCGCAAGTTCCATCGGATGTCCTCTCCGCTTGGCGTCATCGTCAACGAAAAACGCCCCGGAGAATACCGGGGCGTCTTCCAATCTCGTGCCGAACTGGATCAGCCGCGCTCTTCGATGATCTCGACGAGGTGCGGGATCTTGGCGACCATGCCGCGGACCGAGGGGGTATCCTCAAGCTCGCGGGTGCGGTTCAGCTTGTTCAGGCCCAGCCCGATCAGGGTGCGGCGCTGGATGTCGGGGCGGCGGATCGGCGAGCCGATTTGCTTCACAACGATGGTCTTGCCCATGTCAGATGCTCCTTACGCTTCGGCCGCGGCTTCGGCTTCGGGCTTCTTCAGGATGTCGGCCACCTTCTTGCCGCGACGCTGCGCGACCATGCGGGGGCTGGCTTCCTGTTTCAGCGCGTCGAGCGTGGCGCGGATCATGTTGTAGGGGTTCTGGCTGCCGATCGACTTGGCGACCACGTCCTGGACGCCCAGCATCTCGAACACGGCGCGCATCGGACCACCGGCGATGATCCCGGTCCCGGCCGGGGCCGAGCGCATCACGACCTTGCCGGCGCCGTGACGCCCTTCGATGTCGTGGTGCAGCGTGCGCCCGTCGCGCAGCGGCACGCGGATCATGTTGCGCTTCGCCTGCTCGGTCGCCTTGCGGATCGCCTCGGGCACTTCCTTGGCCTTGCCCTTGCCAAAGCCGACACGGCCACGCTGGTCGCCGACGACCACGAGAGCGGCGAAGCCGAAGCGTTTACCACCCTTCACGGTTTTCGACACACGGTTGATCGCAACCAGACGATCGGCGAATTCCGGGGTTTCCTCGCGCTCGGAGCGACGGTCCCGGCGGTTATCACGTTCTGCCATAAGGCAAACCTTTCGTGAATGGCGTGGTAGCACGCCGTTGGGCCAATCCAGGTGGGCGCGCCGGATCGGCACGCCCCCGGATCATCGGGGGGACGCGGACGTCCCCCACCTCATCAGAATTTCAGGCCGCCTTCGCGGGCCGCGTCGGCCAGGGCCTTGATCTTGCCGTGGAACAGGAAGCCACCGCGGTCGAAGTAGCATTCCTCGACACCGGCATTGCGCGCCCGCTCGGCAATCGCCGCGCCGACTTTCGCCGCCGCTTCGACGTTGTTCTTGCCAACGACGCCCAGATCCTTTTCGAGCGTGGAGGCGGCCGCAACGGTCACGCCTTTCACGTCGTCGATCAGCTGGACGCTGATGTTCTTGGACGAGCGATGAACCGACAGGCGCAGGCGCCCGTTCGACATCGCACGCAGCTTGTTCCGAACGCGCAGGCGGCGCTTCAGGAACAGATCTCTTTTCGTGTTCGCCATTGTCGCCACCCTTACTTCTTCTTGCCTTCCTTGCGGAAGATGAACTCGCCCCTGTAGCGGATGCCTTTGCCCTTGTAGGGCTCGGGCGCACGCCACTCGCGGATGTTCGCGGCGACCTGGCCCACGACCTGCTGGTCGATGCCTTCCACCACGATCTCGGTCTGCTTGGGCGCGGTCACCGTCACGCCGGCGGGCACCTCGAAGTTCACTTCGTGGCTATAGCCCAGCGACAGTTTCAGGACGTTGCCCTGCATCTGGGCGCGGTAACCCACGCCCTGGATCTCGAGTTCCTTCTTGAAGCCGGTGGTGACGCCGGTCACCAGGTTGGCCACCATCGACCGCGCCATGCCCCATTGCTGGCGGGCACGTTTCGAGGTGCCGCGCGGCGTGACGGTGACGGACGAACCGTCGATCGTGATGGTCACGTCGTCGGTCGCGGTGAAGCTGCGGGTGCCTTTCGGGCCCTTGACCTCGATGGTCTGGCCCGACACGGACGCCGTGACCCCCGAGGGCAGCTCGACCGGCTTTTTCCCAATACGAGACATTCTTCCCTCCTCAGAACACGGTGCAGAGCACTTCGCCGCCAACGTTGGCAGAGCGCGCCGCCGCGTCCGACATGACGCCTTTCGGCGTGGACACGATCGAAACGCCCAGACCGTTGCGGACCTGGGGGATTTCCTTGACCGACGCATAGACGCGGCGGCCGGGCTTCGAGACGCGCTTGAGTTCGCGGATCACCGGGGTGCCCTCGAAATACTTCAGCGAAATCTCGATCTCCGGCATGCCGTCAGCCGAGGTGGTCGCCTCGTAGCCGCGGATGTAGCCTTCGGTCGCAAGCACGTCCAGAACCCAGGCGCGCAGCTTGGAAGCCGGCGTGCGGACGGTGGACTTGCCGCGCATTTGCGCGTTGCGGATGCGGGTCAGCATATCGCCGAGAGGATCGTTCATCGACATCTCTCGTTCTCCTTACCAGCTCGACTTGACCATGCCGGGGATCTGGCCGTTCGAGGCCAGGTCGCGCAGCATGATCCGCGAGAGTTTGAGCTTGCGATAATACGCATGCGGACGCCCCGTCAGCTGGCAGCGGTTGTGCAGCCGGGTGGACGACGAGTTGCGGGGAAGCTCGGCCAGCTTCAGCGACGCCTTGAAGCGCTCTTCCATCGGGCGCTCCTGGTCTTCGATGATCGCTTTCAGCTCGGCACGTTTGGCAGCGTAGCGCTTCACCAGCTTGGCGCGCTTGGCTTCGCGCGCAACCATGGATTTCTTGGCCATTATGTATCTCTCCCCGCGATCAGCTGTTGAACGGCATGTTGAAATGCTTCAACAGCGCCTTCGCTTCCGCATCGGTGGCAGCGGTGGTGCAGATGATGATGTCCATGCCGAGAACCTCGTCGACCTTGTCGAAGTCGATCTCGGGGAACACGATATGTTCCTTCAGGCCCATCGCGTAGTTGCCGCGGCCGTCGAACGACGACCCCTTGACGCCGCGGAAGTCACGCACACGCGGCAGCGCGATGGTGATCAGGCGATCGAGGAATTCATACATGCGTTCGGCGCGCAGGGTCACCTTGCAGCCCAGCGGCATTTCCTCACGGACGCGGAAACCGGCAACCGATTTCTTCGCCTTGGTGATGACAGCCTTCTGACCGGCGATGAGCGACAGCTCCTCGGCGGCCTGCTTGACCTTCTTGGTGTCCTTGACGGCTTCACCGACACCCATGTTCAGGACGATCTTGTCCAGACGCGGGATCTGCATGTCGTTCTTGTAGCCGAACTCTTCCTTCAGCGCGGCGCGGATGGTCTCCGCATAGAGCGCCTTGAGACGAGGGGTATAGGTGGCTTGGTCGAGCATCAGATCGCCTCCCCGGTGGTCTTGGCAAAGCGCACCTTGGCGCCATCCTCGAAGCGGAAGCCGACGCGGGTCGCCTTGCCGTTGGCATCGAGCAGCGCCAGGTTCGACAGGTCGATCGGCATCGGCTTGGCGATGCGGCCGCCCTGGCTCATCTGCGACTGGCGGGTGTGACGGATGGCGACGTTCACGCCATCGACGATCGCCTTGCCGGCCTTGGGCATGACGGCGGTAATCTCGCCCTGCTTGCCCTTGTCCTTGCCAGCGAGCACGACCACGCGGTCACCCTTGCGGAGCTTGGCAGCCATTACAGCACCTCCGGAGCAAGCGAGATGATCTTCATGAAGTTCTTGGCACGCAGCTCGCGCACGACCGGCCCGAAGATACGGGTGCCGACCGGTTCGCCCTGGTTGTTCAGGATGACGGCGGCGTTGCGGTCAAAACGGATGGCGGTGCCGTCTTCACGACGGACTTCCTTGGCGGTGCGCACGACGACGGCCTTGCGGACGTCACCTTTCTTCACGCGGCCGCGCGGGATGGCTTCCTTGACGGACACGACAATGATGTCGCCCACCGACGCATAGCGACGGTGCGAACCACCCAGGACCTTGATGCACTGAACCCGGCGGGCGCCGGAGTTGTCAGCGACATCCAGATTGGTCTGCATCTGGATCATATGGTTTCTCCCGACCTTTGGGGACCCGGCCTCCGGGCCCCAGGGTTTCGTTCAGGCTTGAACGATGAACTCACGCCGTGGCGTCAGTGACCACCGTCCAGCGTTTCGTCTTCGAGATCGGCGCACATTCGACGATGCGAACGGTGTCCCCGGTCTTGAACTGGTTTTCCGCGTCATGGGCGCGGTATTTCTTCGACTTACGCACCGTCTTCTTCAGAACCGGATGCGTGAAGCGGCGTTCGACCAGCACGGTGACGGTCTGGTCGTTCTTGTCCGAGGTCACGACCCCTTGCAGAATACGTCTGGGCATCTGGGCGCTCCTCTCAGTTGGCCGCTTCGGCGGCTTTTTGGTTCAGAACGGTCTGAACGCGGGCAACATCACGACGCACGGCGCGCATGCGGGCCGTGTTCTCGAGTTGGTTGGTCGCTTGACGGAAGCGCAGGTTGAACGCTTCCTTCTTGAGCGCGACGAGCGTGTCGCGCAGCTCGTCCGGCGTCTTGGAACGCAGATCTTCGGCTTTCATGCCTATTCTTTCCTTTTCGAAACACCAGGAAGCCCCATGAGCCCCCCTCTTGTGCGGGGCTTGGGTGACTCCGTGTCTGGTGGATACGGCGTAGACGGCGCTCGATACGCGATTCCCCGCAGTATTGCAAGCGCCGCTTTCCCCTTATCTCGCGTGCCGCGCCGCAGCCCCGCGGGGCCCGGTTCGGCCAACGAAAAACCCCCGCCGGACGGGCGGGGGTTCATCTCTCTCAGACCGGGATCACCAGTCTTCGCGCGCCACGATCCGGCAGGCCACCGGAAGCTTGTTGGCGCCCAGGCGCAGGGCTTCACGCGCGATCGGCTCGGCCACGCCGTCGATCTCGAACATGACGCGGCCCGGCTTGATCTTGGCGGCCCAGTAATCCACCGAGCCCTTGCCTTTACCCATCCGAACCTCGGTCGGCTTCGAGGACACCGGGGTGTCCGGGAAGACGCGGATCCAGACGCGGCCCTGACGTTTCATGTGGCGGGTGATCGCGCGGCGGGCCGCCTCGATCTGCCGCGCGGTGATCCGCTCGGGCTGGGTCGCCTTGAGGCCGAAGGAACCGAAGTTCAGGTTGAACCCGCCCTTGGCTTCGCCGTGGATACGGCCCTTGTGCTGTTTGCGGAACTTCGTCCGTTTAGGTTGCAGCATCTTTCAGTTCTCCTCAGCGGGCGTCGCGGCGCGGGCCGCGGGGCGCCGGGCCGTCCTGGGCCGCAGCCGCACGGCGGTCACGCGCCTGCGGATCGTGCTCCATGATCTCGCCCTTGAAGATCCAGACCTTCACCCCGATGATCCCATAGGGGGTCGAGGCTTCCGACAGCGCATAGTCGATGTCGGCACGAAGCGTGTGCAGCGGCACGCGGCCTTCACGGTACCACTCGGTGCGCGCGATCTCGGCGCCGCCCAGGCGGCCCGACACGTTCACCCGGATCCCGAGCGCGCCCATGCGCATCGCGTTCTGAACCGCGCGCTTCATGGCGCGACGGAACGAGACGCGGCGCTCAAGCTGCTGGGCGATCGATTCCGCCACCAGCTGGGCGTCGACTTCCGGCTTGCGAACCTCGACGATGTTGAGGTGCAGCTCCGAGCTGGTCATGTTGGCCAGCTTCTTGCGCAGCACCTCGATGTCGGCGCCCTTCTTGCCGATGATCACGCCGGGACGGGCGGCGTGGATCGTGACGCGGCACTTCTTGTGCGGGCGCTCGATGATCACGCGGCTGACGCCGGCCTGCTTGGCTTCCTTGTGGATGAATTCGCGCATCCGCAGGTCTTCGAGAAGCAGGTTCCCGTAGTCCTTGCTTTCGGCGAACCAGCGGCTGTCCCAGGTGCGGTTGACCTGGAGACGCATGCCGATCGGGTTGACCTTCTGACCCATTACGCACGCTCCTCGACTTGACGCACCTTGATGGTGATTTCAGCAAACGGCTTCATGATGCGGCCGAAACGGCCACGCGCCCGCGGACGGCCGCGCTTCATCACGAGGTTCTTGCCAACCCAGGCTTCGGCAACCACCAGGTTGTCGACGTCAAGGCCGTGGTTGTTCTCGGCGTTGGCGATGGCCGACTGAAGGCATTTCTTCACGTCGTCGGCGATGCGTTTCTTCGAGAACGTCAGGTCCGCAAGGGCGCGGTCCACACGCTTGCCGCGGATCAGACCGGCGACAAGGTTCAGCTTCTGCGGCGAGACGCGCAGCATCTTGGACTTGGCCATCGCCTCGTTGTCCGCCACGCGGCGCGGATTCTTTTCCTTACCCATGGCTTACTTCCTCTTGGCTTTCTTGTCGGCGGCGTGGCCGTAGTAGGTCCGCGTGGGCGAGTATTCGCCGAACTTCTGGCCGATCATCTCCTCGGTGACGTTCACCGGGATATGCTTGTGGCCATTGTAGACGCCGAAGGTCAGACCCACGAATTGCGGCAGGATGGTGGAGCGGCGCGACCAGATCTTGATCACTTCGCCCTTGCCCGAAGCGCGCGCCTTCTCTGCCTTCTTCAGCAGATAAGCGTCGACGAAAGGACCTTTCCAAACAGAACGTGCCATGGATCAGCGCCCCTTCTTCGCGTGACGCGAACGAACGATATACTTGTCCGTCGCCTTGTTCTTACGGGTGCGGTTGCCCTTGGTGCCCTTGCCCCACGGGGTGACCGGATGCCGACCGCCCGAGGTGCGGCCTTCACCACCGCCGTGCGGGTGGTCGATCGGGTTCATGGCGACACCGCGGACGCTCGGACGGATGCCGAGGTGACGGTTGCGGCCTGCTTTCCCGAGGTCCTGGTTCGAATGGTCGGCGTTCGACACCGCGCCCACCGTCGCCATGCATTCCTGACGAACCATGCGCAGCTCGCCCGACGACAGGCGGATCTGGGCATAGCCACCGTCGCGGCCGACGAATTGGGCATAGGTGCCCGCGGCGCGCGCCAGCTGGCCACCCTTGCCGGGCTTCAGCTCGACGTTGTGCACGATCGTGCCGATCGGCATGCCCGAGAACGGCATCGCGTTGCCCGGCTTGACGTCGACCTTGGCGCCCGAGACGACCTTGTCGCCCACGGCCAGACGCTGCGGGGCCAGGATATAGGCCAGCTCGCCGTCGTCATATTTGATCAGCGCGATGAAGGCGGTGCGGTTCGGGTCATATTCGATCCGCTCGACGACCGCCGCCATGTCGAACTTGTTGCGCTTGAAATCCACCACGCGGTAGAGGCGCTTGGCGCCCCCGCCCATGCGGCGCATCGTGATACGTCCGGTGTTGTTCCGGCCGCCCGACTTGGTCAGACCCTCCGTGAGGGTCTTGACCGGGCGACCTTTCCAAAGCTCCGAACGGTCGATCAGAACCAGCCCACGCTGGCCCGGCGTCGTCGGCTTATACGACTTGAGTGCCATGCTTTCTGTCTTCCGTTGCCTTGGACCAGAGGTCCGTTTCGTCGTGAACCGAGGGGCAACCCCCGGTGTGGGTATTGACGCGGCCCGCCCCGGCACATGGCCGATACGGGCGGGCCGCATCAAAATGAACCGCGGCCCCGGAACTCCGGGGCCGCTGAGTCGGTGCCTTCTATCAGAGGCCCGTGGTCACGTCGATAGTGTTTCCATCCTCGAGCGTGACATAGGCTTTCTTGACGTCCGAGCGCACGCCGGGGCGGCCGCGGAAGCGCTTGGTCTTGCCCTTGGTCAGGACGGTGTTGACCGCCTTGACCTTGACATTGAACAGCGCCTCGACCGCTTCCTTGATGGCGGGCTTGGTGGCGTCGCGCGCCACCTGGAAGACCACCGCACCGGCTTCGCTGGCCATGGTGGCCTTTTCGGTGATGACCGGCTTGACGATCACGTCGTAGTGTTCGGGCTTCGTGCTCATTTCAGGCGAGCCTCCAGAGCTTCGACACCCGCCTTCGTGAGCACCAGCGTGTCACGCTTGAGGATGTCATAGACGTTGGCGCCGATCGAGGGCAGCACGTCGATGCCGTCGAGGTTCTGCGCCGCACGGGCGAAGTTCTCGTCGATCTCGGCGCCGTCGATGATCAGCACGCGCTTCCAGCCCAGCTCGCGCGCGGCTTTCGCCAGTTGCGCGGTCTTGGCTTCGGCCATCGTCGCCGCCTCGAGGATCACCAGCTCGCCCGCGCCGGCCTTGGCCGACAGCGCGTGCTTGAGACCCAGAGCGCGGAACTTCTTGGGCAGATCATGCGCATGGCTGCGCGGGGTCGGGCCCTTGTAGGTGCCGCCGTGGCGGAAGATCGGCGCCTTCTTCGAGCCGTGACGCGCGCCCCCGGTGCCCTTCTGACGATAGATCTTCTTCGTCGAATAGGACACGTCGGACTTGCCCAGAACCGAATGGGTGCCGGCTTGCGCCTTGGCGCGCTGCCAGCGCACCACGCGGTGCAGGATGTCGGCACGCGGCGCGAGACCGAAGATTTCGTCCGCCAGCTCGATTTCGCCGGCCTTGCCCGCGTCGAGCTTGATCACATCAAGTTTCATTCCTCACCCCCTTCGGCCGGAGCTTCGGCAGCGGCGTCCGAACGGATCGCGGCCGGCGTCGGGACGTTCTCGGGCAGCGGTTTCTTGACCGCGTCCTTGATCGTCACCCAGCCGCCCTTCGAGCCCGGCACCGAGCCCTTGACCATGATCAGGCCGCGGTCGGCGTCGGTCTTCACGACCTGAATGTTCTGCGTGGTCACACGAGCAGCGCCCATGTGGCCGGCCATCTTCTTGCCCTTGAACACCTTGCCGGGGTCCTGGCACTGGCCGGTCGAACCATGCGAACGGTGGCTGATCGACACGCCGTGCGAGGCGCGCAGACCACCGAAGTTATGGCGCTTCATCGCACCGGCAAAGCCCTTACCGATCGAGGTGCCGGCGATGTCGACGAACTGACCCTCGGCGTAGTGATCGGCCGAGATCTCGGCCCCCACGTCGATCAGGTTTTCCGGGCTGACGCGGAATTCCACCAGCTTGCGCTTGGGGGCCACATTCGCCTTGGCGAAGTGACCGCGCAGCGCGGCAGTGGTCCGCTTGGCCTTGGCCGCACCCGCGCCGAGCTGAACGGCGGTGTAGCCGTCTTTCTCGACCGTGCGCTGAGCGACCACCTGGCAGCCGTCAAGCGACAGGACGGTCACCGGAACCTGGCGGCCGTCTTCCATGAACAGCCGGGTCATGCCCAGCTTCTTGGCGATAACACCAGAACGCAGCATCCCAGTGCCCTCCTCAGACCTTGATCTCGACATCCACGCCGGCGGCGAGGTCAAGCTTCATCAGCGCGTCGACCGTCTGCGGGGTCGGGTCGACGATGTCCAGAAGACGCTTGTGCGTCCGGATCTCCCATTGGTCGCGCGACTTCTTGTCGATGTGCGGACCGCGGAGAACGGTGAATTTCTCGATCTTGTTGGGCAGCGGGATGGGCCCGCGGACCTGAGCACCCGTGCGCTTGGCCGTGTTCACGATTTCCTGCGTGCTGGCGTCCAGCACGCGGTAATCGAAGGCCTTCAGCCGGATGCGAATGTTCTGACCTTGCATAGTCCTTGCCTCTCGCGGGGGCTGCGGTTGAGAGGCAGACCGGACCTCATGCCCGACCTGCTTCGAACCGAAAAAAACGGAGCGGGGCCCGAGGGCCCCGAGGGGGCCGGCCCCGCGCCGAGGCGCGGAACCGGAATTCAGCCAGAAACGGACGTTACTCGATGATTTTCGAGACGACGCCGGCGCCGACGGTGCGGCCGCCTTCGCGGATGGCGAAGCGCAGTTTCTCTTCCATGGCGATCGGGGCGATCAGTTCGACCTCGAACTTCAGGTTGTCACCCGGCATCACCATTTCCGTGCCTTCCGGCAGTTTCACCGTGCCCGTCACGTCGGTCGTGCGGAAGTAGAACTGCGGGCGGTAGTTGGCGAAGAACGGCGTGTGACGGCCACCTTCTTCCTTGGTCAGGATGTAGGCCTCGGCCTCGAACTTGGTGTGCGGTTTCACCGAGCCGGGCTTGCACAGCACCTGGCCGCGCTCCACGCCGTCACGGTCCACGCCGCGCAGCAGCGCGCCGATGTTGTCGCCCGCCTCACCGCGATCCAGCAGCTTGCGGAACATCTCGACGCCCGTGCACACCGTCTTCTTGGTGTCGCGGATCCCCACGATCTCGATCTCGTCGCCGACGTTGATCACACCGCGTTCCACACGCCCGGTCACCACCGTGCCGCGGCCCGAGATCGAGAACACGTCCTCGATCGGCATCAGGAACGGCTGGTCAACCGCACGTTCCGGCGTCGGGATGTAGCTGTCGCAGGCTTCCAGCAGCGCGCGGATCGACTTCTCGCCGATTTCCTCGTCGCGGCCTTCCAGAGCGGCCAGAGCCGACCCCTTGATGATCGGGATGTCGTCGCCGGGGTAGTCGTAGGACGACAGAAGCTCGCGCACTTCCATCTCGACCAGCTCCAGCAGTTCCTCGTCATCCACCTGGTCAACCTTGTTCAGGTAAACCACCATGAACGGAATGCCGACCTGACGGCCCAGCAGGATGTGTTCGCGCGTCTGCGGCATCGGGCCGTCGGCCGCGTTCACAACCAGGATCGCGCCGTCCATCTGCGCCGCACCCGTGATCATGTTCTTCACGTAGTCGGCGTGGCCGGGGCAGTCCACGTGCGCGTAGTGACGGCTCTCCGTCTCGTATTCAACGTGCGCCGTCGAGATCGTGATCCCGCGCGCCTTCTCTTCCGGCGCGCCGTCGATCTGGTCGTAGGCCTTGAACTCGCCGAAGTATTTCGTGATCGCAGCCGTCAGCGTCGTCTTCCCGTGGTCAACGTGGCCGATCGTGCCGATGTTGACGTGCGGTTTCGTCCGTTCAAACTTTGCCTTTGCCATGATGGCCTCCTGTTCCGTGGGGTGAGGGGAGGGCTGTCGCCCTGCCCTTACGCGTATTTCTTCTGGATCTCGTCCGAGATGTTCTGCGGCACGGCTTCATAGTGATCGAAGATCATGGTGAAGACCGCGCGGCCCGAGGACATCGACCGCAGGTTGTTGATGTAGCCGAACATGTTGGCCAGCGGCACGAAGGCGTTGATGACATTCGCGTTGCCGCGGGTGTCTTGCCCCTGCACCATGCCGCGACGGCTGGTCAGGTCGCCGATGATGCCGCCGGTGTATTCTTCCGGGGTCACCACTTCGACCTTCATGATCGGCTCGAGCAGCTTGGCGCCGGCCTTCTTCAGACCTTCGCGCATCGCGGCACGGGTAGCGATCTCGAAGGCCAGGACCGACGAGTCGACGTCGTGGAAGGCACCGTCGATCAGCGCCACCTTGAAGTCGATCACCGGGAAGCCCGCCAGCGGACCGGAATCCATCACCGACTTGATGCCCTTCTCGACGCCCGGAATGTATTCCTTGGGCACCGCACCACCGACGATCCGGCTTTCGAAGGAATAGCCTTCGCCCGGTTCGGTCGGTTCGATGATCAGCTTCACGCGGGCGAACTGGCCGGTGCCACCGGTCTGTTTCTTGTGCGTGTAGTCGATCTCGGCCGAGGTCGAGATGGTTTCACGATAAGCCACCTGCGGCGCGCCGATGTTGGCCTCGACCTTGAACTCGCGCCGCATGCGATCGACGAGAATGTCGAGGTGAAGCTCGCCCATGCCCTTCATGATCGTCTGGCCCGATTCGAAATCGGTCTCGACGCGGAAGGACGGGTCTTCGGCCGCCAGACGCGCCAGCGCCAGGCCCATCTTCTCCTGGTCGGCTTTCGACTTCGGCTCGACGGCGATCTCGATCACCGGCTCGGGGAAGGTCATGGTTTCCAGAACCACCGGTTTCGACGGATCGCAGAGCGTGTCGCCCGTGGTGGTTTCCTTCAGACCGGCCAGCGCGATGATGTCGCCCGCAAAGGCTTCCTCGATCTCCTCGCGGTTGATCGAGTGCATCATCATCATCCGGCCGACGCGCTCGCGCTTGCCCTTCGTCGCGTTCAGCATCTGGTCGCCCTTCTTGAGGACACCCGAATAGATCCGCGTGAAGGTGAGCGAGCCCACGAAGGGGTCGTTCATGATCTTGAAGGCCAGCGCCGAGAAGGGCGCCGCGTCATCGGCGGGACGCTCGATGTTGCGGGTCTCACTCTCGTCGTCGGGGGCAAAGCCCTTCAGCGTCGGCACGTCGATCGGCGCCGGCAGGAAGTCGATGACCGCGTTCAGCAGCGGCTGCACGCCCTTGTTCTTGAACGCCGAACCGGACAGCACCGGGAAGAAGGCCATCGCCAGCGTGCCCTTGCGGATCAGCTTGCGCAGCGTGTCTTCGTCGGGCTCGTTGCCTTCGAGATAGGCTTCCATCGCGTCATCGTCTTGCTCGACGGCAAGCTCGATCATGTTGGAACGCCATTCGTCGGCCAGATCCTTCAGGTCGTCACGGATCGGCTGACGGACCCAGCTCGCGCCGAGGTCTTCGCCCTTCCAGACCCATTCTTCCATCTTGATGAGGTCGATGATGCCTTCCAGCTTGTCCTCGGCCCCGATCGGAAGCACCACCGGGCAGGGAGTGCCGCCGGTGCGGTCCTTGATCATCTCGACGCACTTGAAGTAGTCGGCGCCGATCTTGTCCATCTTGTTGACGAAGACGATCCGCGGAACCTTGTAGCGGTCAGCCTGACGCCACACGGTTTCGGTCTGCGGTTCAACGCCGGCGTTGGCGTCGAGCAGGCAGACGGCACCGTCAAGAACGGCCAGCGAACGTTCGACTTCGATGGTGAAGTCGACGTGTCCGGGGGTGTCGATGATGTTGAAGCGGTACTTGGTGTCCGAGGTGCCCTCGGCGGTCGGATCTTCCTGACGTTGCCAGAACGTGGTCGTGGCCGCCGAGGTGATCGTGATGCCGCGCTCCTGCTCCTGCTCCATCCAGTCCATGGTGGCCGCGCCATCATGGACTTCGCCGATCTTGTGCGATTTGCCGGTGTAGTAGAGGATCCGTTCGGTCGTGGTCGTCTTGCCCGCGTCGATGTGGGCCATGATACCGAAGTTGCGATAACGGGTCAGCGGATAGACGCGCGCCATGATCTGTTCCTCTTACCAGCGGTAATGGCTGAACGCCTTGTTGGCGTCGGCCATCTTGTGGGTGTCTTCGCGCTTCTTGACGGCCGCCCCGCGCGAGTTCACCGCATCCAGAAGCTCGCCGGCCAGGCGCTCTTCCATGGTGTGCTCGTTGCGGTTCTTGGCGGCAGCGATCAGCCAGCGGATGGCCAGCGCTTCGCGGCGGGTCGGACGAACCTCGACCGGAACCTGGTAGGTGGCACCACCGACGCGGCGCGAACGCACCTCGACGGCCGGCTTCACGTTGTCCAGCGCCTCGTGGAAGACTTCGATCGGCTCGCGCTTCAGTTTCGACTGAACGCGGTCGAGCGCCGAATAGACGATGCGCTCGGCAACCGATTTCTTGCCGTCGATCATCAGGTTGTTCATGAATTTGGTGACCACCCGGTCGCCGAACTTGGCGTCAGGCAGGACTTCGCGCTTTTCAGCAGCGTGACGACGAGACATCGAATGCTCTCCTTACTTCGGACGCTTGGCGCCGTATTTCGAGCGGCGCTGACGACGATCCTTGACGCCCTGGGTGTCGAGCACGCCGCGCAGGATGTGGTAACGAACGCCGGGAAGGTCCTTGACGCGGCCGCCGCGGATCAGCACGACCGAGTGTTCTTGCAGGTTGTGTTTTTCGCCGGGGATGTAGCTGATCACTTCATAACCGTTGGTCAGGCGAACCTTGGCAACTTTCCGCATAGCGGAGTTCGGCTTCTTCGGCGTCGTGGTGTAGACGCGCGTGCAGACGCCGCGCTTTTGCGGGCAGGATTCCAAGTGCTGCGACTTGGACCGTTTGACTTTCGGATCCCGCGGTTTGCGGATCAGCTGTTGAATCGTCGGCATTCCGGTGCTTTCCCGTTCTCAACCGTTCTGTTTCACGCCCCCGGGGGCGCACGAGTTTTCGTCACGGCGCCTGCGCGTCCGCAAACGCCTAAACCGCATTCGCCCCCTTGCTTCGGGACGACGCGGTGGAATTCCAGAGGATCGGGGCGGCGGCCCGGATCTTGACCACAGGAACATGTTTGGCCCCCGGCAGGCATGGCTCGCCCGTCAGGTAGGCGGGCTATAGGGGGAGTCGGACAGCTTGTCAACAGACGAGCCCGGTTGTCAGCGCCTGCGCGCCCCGCCGTGGCCGCCCTGCCCCGCAGGCCGCAAGATCGCCCACAGGATCGCCGCGACCAGCGCGGTCAGGACGGCGGCCAGGGTCACGTCGGACAGGAAGTGGCGCCCGAAGGCCACCCGCAGCCCCGCGCCCGCCACGACCAGGAACGCCAGGCACAGGTCGATGATGCGGCGCACCGCGCGTTCGTCCGGCAGCGCGTCGCGCAGAACCAGATGCACCGAGATCGCCAGCGCCGCCACCGCCGCCGCCTCGCCCGAGACGAAGGAACAGTTCGACAGGCATTGATCCGCGGGCAAATGCGGCGGGGTGAACCGCGCCGAGCCGCCGAATTCAGCCACCGTCTCGGGACGCGCGCGCCCCCAATGCGCCTTGAGCAGCGCGTTGACCAGAAGGCCCGGCCCCAGCAGATAGAGCAGCACGACAAAGCCCCACAGCCGCGTGGCCACCCCCATCACCCGGCCCCGGCGCAGGACCAGCCCCGCCAGACCCGCGACCAGCGCCACCGCCAGCGGCACCAGCGCGATATCCCAGATATCCTGGCGCATCTCGACCAGCTGCGGGACACGCGCCCAGGCAAAGCCCTGACCGGGGGTGAAGAAGGCCGCCGTCGCCGCCAGATCCAGCTCCGGCCAGCGGGCAAAGACCCACAAGAGCCCCGCCGTCAGCGCCGCAAGACCCACCGCCCATGTCAGCGCGCCCCGGCGTCCCGCCATGCGGTGCCGGCCGTCGGCCTGCGTGCTGTCGTCCGTCATCGCGCCGTCCTCGTCGTCCCCGCCGCATGCAAGGCAGCCCCGTGATAACCGAGCCCCGGCGGCGGGGCAATCCGCGACCCTAGGCCGGCCGCCCCGAGAGGCGATAGCCGTAAAGCCCCGCGCCGACGATCAGCGCAGCCCCCGCCCAGGCCAGCGGCTCGGGCCATTCGCCGAAGACGAACCAGCCCAGCCCCAGCCCCCAGACCAGGGCGGTATAGCGATAGGGGGCGATGCGCGCGACCTCGCCTGCGCGCATGGCCGCGACGATGCTGAGATAGCCCACGACCAGCAGCGCCCCCGCCCCCGCGATCTGGACAAGCGTGACCGGCGCGGGCCGCACCCACCCCGTTCCCAGGCTGAGCAGCGCCCCCGCCAGCGTCACCACCGCCGCCGCGGCGATCGCCACGACAAGCGAGGGCACCGCCGCCGACATCGCCCGCGTGCTCAGGTCGCGCAGCACCACCAGCCCGACCGTCGCCACCCCGAGAAGCGCCCAGAGGTCATAGCCCTGCGGACCCGGCCGCACGATCAGCAGGACACCGGCAAAGCCCACCAGGATGACCAGCAGGTGCCGCCGGCCCAGAGGTTCGGACAGGACCAGCGCGGCCGTCAGCGCCACGGCCAGCGGCAGCGCCTGCAAGATCGCCACCAGATTGGCCAACGGCATATGCGCCAGCGCGGTCAGATAGGTCAGGGTCGAGCCGATCTCGGCCAGCGACCGCCAGCCCAGCAGATGCAGATCCCGCCCGCGCAGCCGCAGCCCCGCCCAGGGCCGGCGCCAGGCCGCGACCAGCAACAGCCCCGCCAGCGCGACCAGCCCGCGCAGCACCATCGCCTGCGGCAGGGGCAGGCTCTGGGTGATCTGCTTCATCAGCGCGTCGTTGCAGATGAAGGCCGCCATTGCGGCGCTCATCAGGGCAGCGCCGCGCAGATTGGCCCCCAACAGATTGGCCGGCCTGTTCATTGCGCGCCCCGCGCGCCGGTCAAGCTGCGTCGGTTCATGGCCCTGCCCCTTGCCCATTTACCACCCGTTGCCGGGCCCCCGGCACGCTTGATCCGGGACGCGGGCCTGTCAAGCCGGGCGATGAGACGTGACCGTAAAACCGGGCCGCAAAACGAAAGGGACCGCGCCGATGGCCGGCGCGGTCCCGCAGTTTTCATGCCTGAGGCGCGGCGATCAGAGATCGCGGCTTTCCGGCGTGTCGACCAGACCCAGGTCGGTGTCGGCCTCGGCCGGCTCCTCGAAGGGGGCCGCCAGAGCCGCCGCCGCTTCGGCCTCGGCGCGGCGCGCCTCGATGACCTTGTGGTCGCGGTCCGCCGCCACTTTCTTGACGCGCGTCGTGGCCCCGCCGGTGCCCGCCGGGATCAGACGGCCGACGATCACGTTTTCCTTCAGGCCGACCAGCTTGTCGCGCTTGCCCTGAACCGAAGCCTCGGTGAGCACGCGCGTCGTTTCCTGGAACGAGGCCGCCGAGATGAAGCTGCGCGTTTGCAGCGACGCCTTGGTGATCCCCAGAAGGACCGGTTCGCCGGTGGCCGGACGGCCGCCGCGGGCGATGACCTTCTCGTTCTCCTCGTCGAACTCGGCCTTGTCGATGTGCTCGCCCTTGAGAAGCGTGGTGTCGCCCGAATCGAGGATCTCGATCTTTTGCAGCATCTGCCGCACGATCACCTCGATGTGCTTGTCGTTGATCTTCACGCCTTGCAGCCGGTAGACGTCCTGCACCTCGTCGATCAGGTAATCGGCCAGCGCCTCGATCCCCATGATGCGCAGGATGTCATGCGGGGCCGGGTTGCCGTCCATGATGTAATCACCCTTCTGCACGAAGTCGCCTTCCTGCACCGGGATGTGCTTGCCTTTCGGCACCATGTATTCGATCGGCTCCAGACCTTCCTGCACCGGCTCGATGGTGATGCGGCGCTTGTTCTTGTAGTCCTTGCCAAAGCGCACATAGCCATCGGCCTCGGCGATGATCGCGTGATCCTTGGGACGACGGGCCTCGAAGAGTTCGGCCACCCGCGGCAGACCGCCGGTGATGTCCTTCGTCTTGGCCCCTTCGCGCGGGATCCGCGCCACCACGTCACCGGCCCGCAGCGCCTGCCCGTCCTCGATCGAGAGGATGGCATCCACCGACATCGGATAGCTGACCGGGTTGCCCGCATCGTTGCGCACGGGCTCGCCGCTGGCCGGATCGACCAGGATGACTTCGGGCTTGAGTTCGTTGCCGCGCGGCGCGGTGCGCCAATCGGAGACGATCTTCTGCGTCATGCCCGTCGCATCGTCGGTATCCTCGCGCACCGAGATCCCCGAGATGAGGTCCACGAACTTCGCCACACCGTCCTTCTCGGCGATGATCGGAAGGGTGTAGGGGTCCCATTCGAACAGCTTGGTGCCGCGCGCGACCGTCTCGCCTTCCTTGACGAACAGCTTGGTGCCGTAGCCCAGCTTGTGACTGGCGCGTTCCTCGCCCTGCTCGTCCATGATGACCAGCTGCATCGCGCGGCCCATGACGATCTGTTCGCCCGCCGCATTGACGATGAGCGAGGGGTTGCGGAACTCGATCCGGCCTTCCTGGCTGGCCTCGAGGAAGGATTGCTGACCCCCCTGCGCAACGCCGCCGATGTGGAAGGTCCGCATCGTCAGCTGCGTGCCCGGTTCGCCGATCGACTGGGCGGCGATGATGCCCACCGCTTCGCCCTGGTTGACCAGCGTGCCGCGCGCAAGGTCACGGCCGTAGCACAGCGCACAGACGCCCTCTTCGGCCTCGCAGGTCAGCGGCGAGCGGATGCGCACGCTCTGGATGCCCATGGTCTCGATCGCGTCGGCCTTGCGCTCGTCGATCAGCTCGCCCTTGCGGACCAGCACCTCGTCCGAACCCGGAACCAGCACGTCGTCGGCCGCGACACGACCCAGGACGCGCTCGCCCAGGGGCGCGATGACCTCGCCGTCGTTGACCGCGGCCGAGGCCGTGATCGCACGATCGGTGCCGCAATCGTGGCTGCGCACGATGCAATCCTGCGCCACGTCGACCAGACGGCGGGTCAGATAGCCCGAGTTCGCCGTCTTCAGAGCGGTATCCGACAGCCCCTTCCGCGCGCCGTGGGTGGAGTTGAAATACTCCAGCACGGTCAGGCCTTCCTTGAAGTTCGAGATGATCGGCGTCTCGATGATCTCGCCGTTCGGCTTGGCCATCAGGCCCCGCATGCCGCCCAGCTGCTTCATCTGGATGACCGAGCCCCGCGCGCCCGAGTGCGCCATCATGTAGACCGAGTTCGGTTCGCGTTCGGAGCCGTCCTCGTCATGACGCGCCGCCGAGATGGTGGACATCATGGCCTCGGTGACCTTGTCGTTGCACTTGGTCCAGGCGTCGACGACCTTGTTGTATTTCTCGCCCTGGGTGATCAGACCATCCATGTATTGCTGTTCGAAGCCGGCCACCTGATCGCGGGTCTCGTTGACGATGTCCCACTTGGTGTCCGGGATCACCATGTCGTCCTTGCCGAACGAGATCCCGGCCTTGAAGGCCTCGCGGAAGCCCATGCCCATGATCTGGTCACAGAAGATCACCGATTCCTTCTGGCCGCAGTAGCGGTAGACGGTGTCGATGACGTTCTGGACGTCCTTCTTGCGCAGCAGGCGGTTGACCAGCTCGAACGGCGCCTTGGCGTTGAGCGGCAGAAGCGCGCCCAGACGCACCCGGCCGGGCGTGGTCTCGAAGCGTTTCCAGACCTCGTTGCCGTGCTCGTCGATCTGTTTCACGCGCGCCTGGATGCGGGCGTGCAGATGCACTTCGCCGGCGTTGAGCGCGTGTTCGACTTCCTCGACGCTGGCGAAGACCATGCCTTCGCCCTTCATGCCCTGACGCTCCATCGTGGTGTAATAGAGGCCAAGAACCATGTCCTGCGACGGCACGATGATCGGGCTGCCGTTGGCGGGCGACAGCACGTTGTTGGTCGACATCATCAGCACGCGCGCTTCCAGCTGGGCTTCCAGCGAAAGCGGAACGTGAACGGCCATCTGGTCACCGTCGAAGTCGGCGTTGAAGGCCGAACAGACCAGCGGGTGAAGCTGGATCGCCTTGCCCTCGATCAGCTGCGGCTCGAACGCCTGGATGCCCAGACGGTGCAGCGTCGGCGCGCGGTTCAGAAGCACCGGGTGTTCGCGGATCACCTCGTCGAGGATGTCCCAGACCTCGGGGCGTTCCTTCTCGACCAGTTTCTTGGCCTGTTTCACCGTCGAGCTGAGGCCCTTGGCCTCGAGGCGCGAATAGATGAACGGCTTGAACAGCTCGAGCGCCATCTTCTTGGGCAGGCCGCATTGATGCAGCTTGAGTTCCGGCCCGGTCACGATCACCGAACGGCCCGAGAAGTCGACCCGTTTCCCCAGAAGGTTCTGGCGGAAGCGACCCTGCTTGCCCTTGAGCATGTCCGACAGCGACTTCAGCGGCCGCTTGTTGGTGCCGGTGATGACGCGGCCGCGGCGGCCGTTGTCAAACAGCGCGTCGACCGATTCCTGAAGCATCCGCTTCTCGTTGCGCACGATGATGTCGGGCGCGCGCAGCTCGATCAGCCGCTTGAGGCGGTTGTTGCGGTTGATGACCCGGCGATAGAGATCGTTGAGGTCCGAAGTGGCGAAACGGCCGCCATCCAGCGGCACCAGCGGGCGCAGTTCCGGCGGAATGACCGGGATGACGGTCAGCACCATCCATTCCGGGCGGTTGCCCGATTCCAGGAAGGATTCGACGATCTTCAGCCGCTTGATGATCTTCTTGGGCTTCAGCTCGCCGGTGGCTTCCTTCAGCTCCTCGCGCAGCTGCTCGGCCGTCGCCTCGAGGTCGATCATCGACAGCATCTCGCGGATCGCCTCGGCGCCGATATTGGCGGTGAAGGCGTCAGCGCCATACTGGTCCTGCGCGTCGAGATATTCCTCTTCGGTCAACAGCTGGCCATAGCTCAGGTCCGTCAGACCCGGCTCGATGACCACATATTGCTCGAAATAGAGGATGCGCTCGAGATCGCGCAGCGTCATGTCCAGCATCAGGCCGATGCGCGAGGGCAGCGACTTCAGGAACCAGATATGCGCAACCGGCGCGGCCAGTTCGATATGGCCCATCCGCTCGCGGCGCACCTTCTGGAGGGTGACCTCGACGCCGCATTTCTCGCAGACGACGCCGCGATATTTCATGCGCTTGTATTTGCCGCACAGGCATTCGTAATCCTTGATCGGACCGAAGATGCGCGCGCAGAACAGGCCGTCACGCTCGGGCTTGAACGTGCGGTAGTTGATCGTCTCGGGCTTCTTGATCTCGCCGTAGGACCACGAAAGGATCCGTTCGGGGCTGGCCAGCGAGACCTTGATCTCGTCGAACGCCTTGGGCGAGGCCAGCGGGTTGAACGGGTTGGTGCTGAGTTCCTGGTTCATCTTGCGTCCTTAATCTCAGGGGATGGCCGAATGGGGGCGGGGGCCGCCCTCACTCTTCCTCCGAATCCAGGAGTTCCATGTTGAGGCCGAGGCCACGAACCTCCTTGACGAGAACGTTGAACGATTCCGGCACGCCGGCCTCGAAATTGTCCTCGCCCTTGACGATCGATTCATAGACCTTGGTCCGGCCCGCCACGTCGTCCGACTTCACCGTCAGCATTTCCTGAAGGGTATAGGCGGCGCCATAGGCCTCGAGTGCCCAGACCTCCATCTCCCCGAGACGCTGCCCGCCGAACTGGGCCTTGCCGCCCAGCGGCTGCTGGGTCACCAGCGAATAGGGCCCGGTCGAGCGCGCGTGCATCTTGTCGTCGACAAGGTGGTGCAGCTTGAGGATGTATTTCATCCCCACCGTGACCGGACGCGCGAATTGCTCGCCGGACCGGCCGTCGAAGACGATCGACTGCCCCGAGGTGTCAAAGCCCGCACGGCGCAGCGCGTCGTTGACGTCGCCTTCCTTGGCCCCGTCGAAGACCGGCGTGGCGATCGGGATGCCGCCACGCACCGTCTCGGCGCATTCGACGAAACGCTCGTCCTCCATCTCCGCGAAGATGTCCTCATAGGTTTCGTCGCCGTAGCCGTGGCGCATGGCCTCGCGCACCGGGGACATGTCGCCCGACCGGCGGTATTCGCGCAAGGCCTCGTCGATCTTCAGGCCCAGACCGCGCGCGGCCCAGCCCATGTGGGTCTCGAGGATCTGCCCGACGTTCATCCGGCTGGGCACGCCCAGCGGGTTCAGCACCAGGTCGACCGGGGTGCCGTCGGCCAGGAAGGGCATGTCCTCCATGGGCACGACCTTCGACACGACGCCCTTGTTGCCGTGACGGCCGGCCATCTTGTCGCCGGCTTGCAGCTTGCGCTTCACGGCCACGAAGACCTTGACCATCTTCATCACGCCCGGAGGCAGGTCGTCGCCCTGGCGGACCTTCTCGACCTTGTCCTCGAAGCGGTGCTCGAGCGCGCGTTTCTGCGCGTCGAACTGGTCGTGCAGCGCCTCGACTTCCTTGGCGTCCTCCTCGCTTTCAAGCGCCAGCTGCCACCATTGACCGCGCGAGAGCTGCCCCAGCAGATCCTCGTCGATGGTCACGCCGGGTTTGACGCCCTTCGGCCCCTTGACCGCCACCTTGCCCAGGATCAGCGACTTCAGGCGCGCGTAGATGTTGCGCTCGAGGATCACCATCTCGTCGTCGCGGTCACGGGCCAGGCGCTCGATCTCCTCGCGCTCGATCTGGAGCGCGCGCTCGTCCTTGTCAACGCCGTGACGGTTGAAGACCCGCACTTCGACGATGGTGCCATAGGCCCCCGGCGGCAGCCGCAGCGAGGTGTCGCGCACGTCCGAGGCCTTTTCACCGAAGATGGCGCGGAGAAGTTTCTCCTCGGGGGTCATCGGGCTTTCGCCCTTGGGCGTGATCTTGCCGACCAGGATATCGCCCGGCCCCACTTCGGCGCCGATATAGACGATGCCGGCCTCGTCGAGGTTGCGCAGGGCTTCCTCGCCGACGTTGGGGATGTCGCGGGTGATCTCTTCCGGGCCCAGCTTGGTGTCCCGCGCGGCGATCTCGTATTCGTCGATGTGGATCGAGGTGAACACGTCGTCGCGGTGGATCCGCTCCGAGATCAGGATCGAGTCCTCGTAGTTGTAGCCGTTCCAGGGCATGAAGGCCACGACCACGTTGCGCCCGATCGCCAGTTCCCCCTGATCGGTCGACGGACCGTCAGCGATGACCTGACCGCGCGAGACCTTGTCGCCCACCTTCACCAGCGGGCGCTGGTTGATGCACGACGACTGGTTCGAACGCTTGAACTTGCGCAGACGGTAGATGTCCACGCCCGGATCGCCGGGTTCCAGATCCTCGGTGGCGCGGACAACGATCCGCTGGGCGTCGACCTGGTCGATCACGCCGCTGCGGCGCGCCATGATGGCGGCACCGGAGTCGCGGGCGACCACGGCTTCCATCCCGGTGCCGACGAAGGGCGCCTCGGAACGCAGGAGCGGCACGGCCTGACGTTGCATGTTGGCGCCCATGAGCGCGCGGTTGGCGTCGTCGTTTTCAAGGAACGGGATGAGCGCCGCCCCCACCGACACCAGCTGTTTCGGCGACACGTCGATCAGGTCCACGGCCTCGCGCGGGTTGAGCATGAACTCGCCCGCCTGACGGGTCGAGACCAGCTCGTTGACGAAGCGGCCCTCGTCATCCAGCTCGGCGTTGGCCTGCGCCACGGTGTGACGCATTTCCTCGGTGGCGGACATGTAGACCACCTCGTCGGTGACCTTGCCATCCACGACCCGGCGATAGGGGGTCTCGATGAAGCCATACTTGTTCACCCGCGCGAAGGTGGCGAGCGAGTTGATCAGACCGATGTTCTGACCTTCGGGCGTTTCGATCGGGCACATCCGGCCATAATGGGTCGGGTGCACGTCGCGCACCTCGAAGCCCGCGCGTTCGCGGGTCAGACCGCCCGGCCCCAGCGCCGAGAGACGGCGCTTGTGGGTGACTTCCGACAGCGGGTTGGTCTGGTCCATGAACTGCGACAGCTGCGAGGAGCCGAAGAATTCGCGCACCGCCGCCGCCGCCGGCTTGGCGTTGATCAGATCCTGCGGCATCACCGTGTCGATCTCGACCGAGGACATGCGTTCCTTGATCGCGCGTTCCATGCGCAGCAGGCCAACGCGATACTGGTTCTCCATCAGCTCGCCGACCGAGCGCACCCGGCGGTTGCCCAGGTGGTCGATGTCGTCGATCTCGCCCTTGCCGTCGCGCAGCTCGACCAGCCCGCGGATACAGGCGATGATGTCGGCCGGACGCAGCGTGCGCTGGGTGTCGGGCGCATCCAGATCAAGACGCATGTTCATCTTGACCCGGCCCACGGCCGACAGGTCATAGCGCTCGGCGTCGAAGAACAGCGTGTCGAACAGCGTCGAGGCCGCTTCGACGGTCGGCGGCTCGCCCGGACGCATGACGCGGTAGATGTCCATGAGCGCGGTCTCGCGGTTCATGTTCTTGTCCGCGGCCATGGTGTTGCGGATGTAGGGGCCGACATTCACGTTGTCGATGTCGAGAACCGGGATCTCGGTGATGCCGTTATCCAGCAGCGCCTTGAGCGAGCCCCCCACCAGTTCGCCGTCGCGGTCGTATTCCGCGGTCAGCTCGTCGCCGGCCTCGATGTAGATATAGCCGGTATCCTCGTTGATCAGATCGCGCGCGCAGAAACGGCCGACGATATGCTCGAACGGCACCAGAAGTTCCGTCACCTGGCCTTCGTCGATCAGTTTCTTGACCATCCGCGGCGTGACCTTGTCGCCGGCCTTGCAGATCACCTCGCCGGTGCCGGCGTCGATCAGGTCATAGGCCGGGCGGGTGCCGCGCACACGCTCGGGGAAGAACCTGGTGACCCAGCCGCGACGCCCCTCGAGGCGATAGTTCACCGTGTCGTAATAGGCGGAAACGATGCCTTCCTGATCCAGCCCCAGCGCATAGAGAAGGGTCGTCACCGGCAGCTTGCGGCGACGGTCGATGCGCGCGAAGACCAGATCCTTGGCGTCGAATTCGAAGTCCAGCCACGAGCCGCGGTAGGGAATGATGCGGCAGGCGAACAGAAGCTTGCCCGAGGAATGGGTCTTGCCGCGGTCATGGTCGAAGAACACGCCCGGCGAGCGGTGCATCTGGGACACGATGACCCGCTCGGTGCCGTTGACGATGAAGGTGCCGTTCTGCGTCATGAGCGGCATGTCGCCCATGTAGACATCCTGCTCCTTGATGTCCTTCACCGAACGCGCGCCGGTGGTCTCGTCGACATCGAACACGATCAGGCGCAGCGTGACCTTCAGCGGCGCCGAAAAGGTCATGTCGCGGCTCTGGCATTCGTCGACGTCGTATTTGGGCTTTTCAAGCTCGTATTTCACGAACTCGAGCGTGGCATTGTCGTTGAAATCGCTGATCGGGAACACCGACTGGAAGACACCCTGGATGCCCTCGCCGTCCTGGGCCTTGTCCCCGTCGCCCGAGCGCAGGAACAGGTCGTAGGAGGATTTCTGAACCTCGATGAGGTTCGGCATCTCGAGAACTTCACGGATCTTGCCGTAGTAGCGGCGGATACGCTTCTGACCAACGTATGCTTGAGCCATGCTCATCGTCACCTTTCGTCTCTTCGCGGGTGCGAACCGTCGGGGCCCGGTGCGCGCCGCTTGCGAATGAAGGGGCCGGTTCCATTCATGCCTCCCGTCCCAAAGGAAGGCTCCCGAACCGTAGCTGCCGCCTTGGAAAGACCCGGCACGGGGCCGAGGCTTGCCAAGATGGCGAAGGACCGCCCCCGCCGGGGGCCTGAATTGTCGCATTGGCGGCGCCTCCCAAACGCCGGAAACTCCCTCCTGTCCGGGCGCTTCGCCCCGAAACCCGGCGCGCTGGGGCGCCGTGGCATGAAAAACGGCCTTCTGGCCGCCAGCCGGCACCGTCATGTCCCGATCAGGGATCCCCGATCCGGGGGCAGAGAGGCTGCAACGCCCCCCACAGACGGCGTTTGGCCGGGCCCGGAAATCCCGGACCCAGCCTCGATCTTTCATCACCATGCGGCCGCAGCCGCGGGCGATTACTTCAGCTCGACTTTCGCGCCAGCGTCTTCGAGCTTTTTCTTCATTTCTTCGGCTTCGGCCTTGGCCGCGCCTTCCTTGACCTTGCCACCGGCTTCCACCAGTTCCTTGGCTTCTTTCAGGCCCAGGCCGGTGATCGCGCGCACTTCCTTGATCACGTTGATCTTGTTGGCGCCGGCGTCGGTGAGGACGACGTCGAATTCGGTCTTTTCTTCAGCGGCTTCGCCAGCGCCACCCGCGGCGGGGCCAGCCATCATCACGGCGCCGCCGGCGGCGGGCTCGATGCCGTATTCATCCTTCAGGATGGTTTTCAGTTCTTGGGCTTCGAGCAGCGTCAGGTTGACGATTTGCTCGGCAAGGGCTTTGAGATCGGCCATTTTTCCGTTCCATTCTCGATAATTGGGTTTCCGACGTCAGGTTTCCGACGAAGGTATGGGGTTCGCTCAGGCGGCTTCCCGCTCCTCAAGCGTC
Organism: Phaeovulum vinaykumarii; assembly: GCF_900156695.1. Lineage (GTDB taxonomy): Bacteria > Pseudomonadota > Alphaproteobacteria > Rhodobacterales > Rhodobacteraceae > Bieblia_A > Bieblia_A vinaykumarii. The sequence continues at coordinate 246,690 of NZ_FTOM01000002.1, read as the reverse complement.
TTGAGGATGCCGGCGATGTTCGAAGCAGGCGCGCCAATGGCACCGGCGATGTTCGAAGCAGGCGCACCGATGCAGCCGACGATCGAAGCGATGAGCTCTTCACGCGACGGCATCTGGGCGACGGCTTTCACACCGGCCGGATCCAGGGCCGTGTCGCCCATGGCCCCGCCAAGGATCACGAACTTGTCGTTCGTCTTGGCATAGGCATCCGCGACCTTCGCAGCAGCGACAGGGTCTTCGGAATAGGACAGCACGGTCATGCCCGTGAGGTAATCAGCGATGCTGGCGCAGGGCTGACCATCAAGGGCGATCTTGGCGAGCTTGTTCTTGGCAACGCGCACGGACCCACCCGCTTCACGCATTTTCGCGCGCAGGTCCTGCATCTGTGCGACCGTCATGCCTTCGTAGTGGGCAACCACCACGACGCCAGAGCTTGCGAAGATCTGGCCGAGTTCCTCGACCACTTTCTCTTTCTGGGCTCTATCCACGGTTTCACTCCAAGTGTGGGGGTTCCCCCCCGGCTCACATTGTCCCCCGTCGCCCGCAAGGGGTGGGGGGTCGGGTCCGCAACCGGGTCCCGAGATCGCCCGAGGTCGCCCCCGGAAATGGTCTCGTTCCCCGCCTCGGGAAGGACATTAAGCCGTTGATCTGACGATCGCGGGCACCCTCCGTCTCGGACGGACGGGGCCGGATGGCCCCGCCATTCTCCAGCCCCGAAGGGCCGGGAATTCGTTACTCGGCGTTGGCCGAGCTGAGGTCGAGGCTGACGCCCGGACCCATGGTCGAGCTGAGCGAGACCTTCTTGAGATAGGTCCCCTTCGCGCCCGCCGGCTTGGCCTTGGCGACCGCACCCACGAAGGCGCGGACGTTCTGGGCCAGGGCTTCTTCCGAGAACGACACCTTGCCGATGCCGCCGTGGATGATGCCGGCCTTCTCGACCTTGAACTGGACTTCACCACCCTTGGCCGCCGCAACGGCCGCGGTGACATCCATCGTCACCGTGCCGACCTTGGGGTTCGGCATCAGGTTGCGCGGGCCCAGGATCTTGCCCAGACGGCCGACCAGCGGCATCATGTCCGGCGTGGCGATGCAGCGATCGAAGTCGATCTTGCCGCCCTGGATGGCTTCCATCAAGTCCTCGGCGCCGACGATGTCGGCCCCGGCGGCCTTGGCTTCATCGGCCTTGGCGGCACGGGCGAAGACCGCCACGCGCACCGTCTTGCCGGTGCCGTTGGGCAGGGTGACCACGCCGCGGACCATCTGGTCGGCGTGACGCGGGTCGACACCCAGGTTCATGGCGATCTCCAGCGTCTCGTCGAACTTGGCCGAGGCGGTGGACTTGATCAGCTTGACGGCATCCTCGACCGACAGGTTCGACTTGCCTTCTAAAGCGGCGCGCGCGGCCGCAGTGCGTTTCGCAACCTTGGCCATGGCTTACCCTTTCACCTCGATACCGATCGACTTGGCCGACCCCAGAACGATCTGCATGGCGGCCTCGACGTCGTTGGCCGACAGATCCTTCATCTTGATCTCGGCGATCTCGCGGATCTGCGCGGCGGTGACGGTGCCCGCAACTTCACGACCCGGCTTGGTCGACCCTTTCGGGCGGTTGCGCTTGCCCACCGGCTTCAGGCCGGCCGCCTTCTTGAGCAGGAAGGACGCCGGCGGCGTCTTCATCTCGAAGGTGAACGACTTGTCGGCGTAATAGGTGATCACCACCGGAACCGGCGAGCCGGCTTCGATTTCCTGCGTCTTGGCGTTGAACGCCTTGCAGAATTCCATGATGTTGATCCCGCGCTGACCCAGCGCCGGACCGATGGGCGGAGAGGGGTTCGCCTGCCCCGCCTTCACTTGCAGCTTCAGCTGCCCGACAACTTTCTTGGCCATCCGGCCTCTCCTTCATCACTGGCGCCGCGACGGGCGCAGTTTAGTGGTGCAGCGGGCACGCCCGCCTCCCACGGATGCACGTCAGGCGGTCTTGGTCACCTGCGTGAATTCCAGCTCGACCGGCGTCGGCCGGCCAAAGATCGAGACGGTGACCTTGAGGCGGCTGGCCACCTCGTCGACCTCCTCGACCATGCCCGAGAAGCCCTCGAACGGGCCGTCGGTCACGTTCACATTCTCACCGACCTCGAAGCGGATCAGGTTGCGCGGCGCGACCTCGACCCCTTCCTCGGCGCGGTTGAGGATCTGGTTCACCTCGGCGTCGCGCATCGGCATCGGCTTGCCCTGCGGACCCAGGAACCCCGTCACCCGGTTGATCGAATTGACCAGGTGATAGGCCTTGTCCGACATCTCCATGCGCACCAGCACATAGCCGGGCATGAAGCGCCGCTCGGATGTCACCTTCTTGCCGCGGCGGATCTCGATCACTTCCTCGGTCGGAACCAGAACTTCCTCGATCTGATCCTCGAGGCCCTGTTCCACGATGGCCTGACGGATCTGTTCGGCCACCTTCTTCTCGAAGTTCGAGAGAACGCTCACCGAATACCAACGTTTGGCCATGCTCGCCCCAGCCCCTGAACTTGTCATCCGGCCTGTGCCGGCTTTTCCTGTCATGATTCCGCTGAACAAAAAACAGCGTGCATCAGCGAATCGATGCACGCCATTTGCGGAGAATTTGGGCTGCCTTACAGGTCCGAAGGCCATAATTCAAGCCCTCGTGCCCCCGAATGCCCCCACTGTCCGGCAAAGTCGTGCGCGGGATGCGGCCTGCGCCCCGCCGTTCCAGACCGGCCACCCCGAACGCCGGGATCAGCCCGCCAGGGTCAGCCCATACGTCAGCCCCGAACGGATCGCCAGGTCGACGAAGAAGAAGAACACCGACGTTAGGGCGGCCATGGTGAAGACCATGATCGTGGTCAGCACCACCTCACGCCGCGTCGGCCAGACGACCTTGCCCACCTCGGAGCGGACCTGCTGGATGAAGCGAAGCGGATTTGCCATGACGTTTCCTGTTCCGTGTTTCCGGCCGTGGCGCCCCGAAGCCTGCGCCCACGCTTGCCGCCCAGATACGCGCCGCCGGCCCCGAATTCAAGCATTATGCCGGCCGGGCCGCGGGCGCGATTCGCGCCACCGCATGAAACGCCCGCCGGGATCGGCACGGCACTGGCGGCGAATTTTCGGGAAAGGCCTGGCAGGGGCAGAGGGACTCGAACCCCCGACCCTCGGTTTTGGAGACCGATGCTCTACCAACTGAGCTATACCCCTAGGCCGTGGAACCGTCTGCTAAGGCACCTGCGGGGGGAAATCAAGCCCTCTTTCCCACCGCGTGCAGGGCCGTTTCGTCGCCCCCCGGATGCGGCGGCGCGGACACCTGGTCGCTTGGCAGCGCGCAAGGGCCGATGCTAGGCTAACCCCATGAGCGCGCATCCCGATCCGTATTTCGAGCCCCTCCGCTCGCGTCCCTGGAACGCGGCACTGTCGCGCGCGCGAAAGACCTGCGCCCATGTGCCCAGCATGCTGCACGACGAGGAACAGGCGCTCGTGTTCTGGCTGGCGGCGGAATGGGCCGACGGCCGGGGCCAGAGCGTCGATCTGGGCACCTTCGTCGGCGGGGCGGCGGCGCGCATGGCGGCAGGGCATGCCGAGGCAGGCCATCCGCAGGGCGGCGAGCCCGACCCGGTGCTGGTGCATGCCTATGACTGGTTTCGCGCCAAGCCCCGGATCCGCAACCAATGGCTGGCCCATGCCGGGCAGATCGAAGCCGAGGGCGACGACATCTTGCCGCTGGCGCATCGGCTGACCGCGCCGTGGGAGCATCGGCTGACCTGGTATCGCGGCGATGTCGGCCGGCAGCGCTGGGCCGGGGGCCCGATCGGGATCCTGGTGCAGGACGCCGGGCGCGATGCGCGCGTGGCCGATCATGTCGCCGCGGCCTTCCTGCCGGCGCTTCAACCCGGACGCGGCGTCGTGCTGATCCGCGACATGATGGACCCGGCGCTGCCCTGGCTTGCGGCGCAATTCGACCTGCTGCGGCCCTGGTTCACGCCGATCGCGCAGGTGGGCCGGGCCAGCGTCCTTCTGGGCTGCACCGCCGCGCCCGATCCCGGCGCGCTGGCCGCGATCCGCACCGCGCAGATGACCGACACCGCGCTGGCCGCGGCCGCATCGCGCGCCGCGCAGGCGCTGTCGCCGCAGGTGCCCCTGTCGATGCACCGCGCACAGATGACCTGGCTTCTGGCCAATCCCGGCACGCGCAAGGGCTGGGAGATGCGCCCGCCTCTGGCCGAAACCGCGGCCTGATCCTGCGCGCGTCTCAGCGCAGGATGTCGGTCCGGTGCAGCCAGACCTTCATGCCGCCATGCGCCACCGGCGCCCCCTTGGGCAGGAACGGCAGACCCGTGACCTTGGCCAGCCCGGCATCGGCCGTCACCAGCCCCACGCGCCAGCCCTGAAACCGCGCCTGAAGCACCTGCCCCAGGGTGGCGTAAAGCCCGAACAACAGCTTGCGATTGCCGATCCGCGCGCCATAGGGCGGGTTCACCATGACCAGCCCCGGCCCGCCCTCGGGCGGCACCAGATCCGAAACCGGCTGGCAGGCAAAGCGCGTCCAGCCCTCGACACCCGCACGCGCGGCATTGGCCGTGCTCATGCGGATGGCGCCGGCGTCGCGGTCATAGCCGTGATAGCGCGGAACCGGCGCCGGGCCGGGGCGCGGCGCCCGCATATCGGCCCAGGCGGCGGGGTCGAAACTGGCCAGATCCTCGAAGGCGAAGCGGCGTGCACGTCCCGGCGCCAGCCCCGCCGCGATCTCGGCCGCCTCGATCGGGAAGGTGCCCGAGCCGCACATCGGGTCCACCAGCGGCTCGGTCCCGTCATAGCCGCATTCGCGCAGGAACAGCGCGGCCAGCGTCTCGCGCAGGGGGGCCTTGTTGACCGCCTCCTTGTGGCCGCGCCGGTGCAAAGGCTCGCCCGAGGTATCGAGGCTGAGCGTCACCAGATCGTCCTCGATCCGCGCCATCAGGCGCAACGGCGCATCCTCGGCCACGGGCGCGCCCAGCTCCTCGGTCAGGGCCCGCGCGATCCGCTGGGCCGCGGCACCCGCATGATAGATGCGCGAGCGCCGGCAGGTCGCCTCGACCTTGACCGGCACATCCGCGCGCAGCACCTCGGCCCAGGGAAACTTGCGCGCCCGCTTGTCGAGCTGCGCCAGATGCATCGCCCGGAACGCCCCGATCCGCGCCAGCACCTTCGCGGCGCCGCGCATCTCGAGATTGGCGCGCCAGACCTCGGGCCAGCCGCCGCGGAAGGCGATGCCCCCCGCCACGGGTTCGGCCCCGGCAAAGCCCCTTTCGCGGGCCTCCTCCAGAAGCGGGCCCTCGAGGCCGGGCGTGGCGACGAGGAAGATCTCGAAATCATCAGTGGTGTCCATCGCGCCCGCATAGCCCGAAAACCCGGCCCAGGCGAGCCCCCATGATCCGGCGCGCGCCGGACCGCAGCTCAGCGCCCGTAGACCATGCCCCAGCGCTCGATCAGCTGCTGTTGCAGGCGCTTGGACCGGCCCACCCAGGCGCGCGAGCCTTCGGGGCGTTCCACGCGCCCGGCCGCCTGCCGCAGCCCCATGTTCGCCGTCGAGATGGCAAAGACCAGATCGGTGCCGTCCGGCGCGGTCATGTAGCCGGTCAGCGTCGACACGAAATTCAGCGTCCCGGTCTTGGCGTCGACCCGGATCGGGTGGTTGTCCTGAACCCGGCCCTGCGCGTCGCGCAACGGAATGCGCTTGAGGATCGGGCGCAGGCCCGCGCGGCCGCCCAGCCCGACGATGGCCGAGACCATCTCGGCCGGCGGGATGCGCGAGGCCACGCCCAGCCCGGAATGATCGACGAAGCGCGCGCCCTGCGCGCCCGAAGCGCTGCGCAGCCAGTCGGTCATGGCGCGGGCCGAGGCGCGGATATCGCCGCGCTGACCCCGGCCAAGACTTGCGGCCATGCCCACGGCTTCGGCGGTCATGTTGTTGGAATATTTCAACATCTCGCGCAGGATATCGCGCAGGGCACGGCTGTCGTGATCCACGACCACCTCGCCGCCCGGCAGGGTCTGGACCGGCTGGGGGGCGGGCAGCGGCGTGCCTTGCGCGCGCGCCAGCGTCTGGAACACATCGCCGGCATAGAGATCGGGCCGGCGCACCGGCAGCCAGCGGCTGCCGCGCTGGCTGAGCGAGGCCGCGGCCACGGTCCATTCCTCGCGCCCGTCATGCTCGGCATAGGTGAAAAGCGGGCTCTTGCGGTTGGCCAGCGTGACGCGCACCGAATAGACCTTGGGCGCGATATGTTCGCTGGCGGCATCCATGCCCAGCCGATAGCCGTTCTGCCCGCGGGCCCAGACCAGTTGCACGCGGTTGTAATTGAGGTTGATCCCCGAGACGGCGGGGTTGTAGCCGACATGCTCGGGCTGATCGCCGGCGATCTCGTGGGCGAAGGGCAGCGCGCCGGCCCAGACCAGGAACCGCCCGGTGATACCGGTCACCCCGCGCGCCCGCAGCGCCCGCGCCATGGCCGCCAGGTCATCGGTGTCGAGCGTGGGATCCCCGCCCCCCGCCAGGATCAGGTCGCCGCGGATCTGGCCGCCCGAGATCGGCCCCGTGGCGATCAGCCGGGTCTTGAAGCGCGCCTCGGCATGCAGCGTGTCGAGCGCATAGAGCGCGGTGATCGTCTTGGCGGTCGAGGCCGGCGGCAGCGCCTTGCCGCCCGCGCGCGTTTCCAGCACCAGCCCGGTGCGCGCATCCGCCAGCGCATAGGCCACATCGCCCCCCAGATCGGCGGCGCGGATCAGATCCTCGGCCGAGGGGGCGCCCACGCGGGCCGACGCCGGCGCCGCAACCGCATTGGTGACCATCGCCGGAACCAGCGCCGCGCCCGCCCGCCCCAGGGTCGGAAGACGCGCGCCCTGCGCCAGCGTGGCCTCGCCCAGGCCCGAGGCCAGCCCCGCCAGAAGCATGCGTCGCGTCAGTGTCATTCGCGAGCTCCCCACACCCTGCCCCGACGGCCCCGGCGCCGTGAGGGGCGGTGCGTTTCCTCCGGTCTAGCGCGGCCGCAGGCCCTGCATCAAGGGCGGGGTCAACAGGCCGCCGCCCCTTTCGGCGCAGCGTCACCGCGATGCCGCACCCTGTGACCGGCGCGCGCGCAGAAGGCTCGAGGACAGGTCCAGCATGGGCAGGTCCACGAAACACCAGGCCGGCGGCGGCATCAGCGCCAGCCGCCCCGCGGCATCGGCCGGCAGGCGCGCGCGCGCATAGGCCCGCGCCGCCGGCGACAGGCGCGCGCGGATCTGCCAGCCCGGACGCGCCAGCACCCCCACCGGCACCTGCGCCATGATCGCGCGCCAATTGTCCCAGCGGTGAAAGCCCATCAGGTTGTCGGCGCCCATCAGCCAGACGAAGCGCACACCGGGATAGAGCGCGCCCAGCCGCGCCAGCGTGTCGGCGGTGAAACGGGTGCCCAGCTGCGCCTCGATCGCGGTGACCTCGACCCTGGGATGGCGCATCAACGCCCGCGCCCGCGCCACCCGCAGCGGCATCGGCGCCGGCGCATGGGCCTTGAGCGGGTTGCCGGGGCTGACCAGCCACCAGACCCGGTCCAGCCCGAACCGCCGCAGCGCCTCGCGGGTGATGCGGACATGGCCGTCATGGGCCGGATCGAACGACCCGCCCAGAAGCCCGATCCGCATGCCGGGAAGCGCGATGGGAAATCCCTGTTTCATAACCGTTGCCTAGCGCATCGGCGCCGCTGGCGGAATAGCTTTCGCAAGCGACGTGGCGGCGCGCGCCTGTCCGAAGATGCCGCCCCGAGAACCCGGCCGCGCCCGCCCGTCCACCCGCCCAATCAATGCGCCCCTGTCCGCCACCCATCCTGGTCAACACATCCCGGTCAGCCCATCCCGCAGCCGGGCCGGTGGCGCGGGGCATCCCGTGCGGGCGCATCCCGTGTGGTTGTGTGTCGGAGTGGGGCGCTCGCTCAGGCCTCGGCGGCCCGCGGGGCGGCAACGCCCCCGACCGGACCACCGGGCACACGCGGCCCCTCGGCCACGGTGCAGCAGCCCCGGCCGGCGCGCTTGGAGACATAGAGCGCGGCATCGGCATCGGCCAGCATGCGCTCGGCCTCCGGGGGGCGGTAATCGCTCGAGATCGCCACGCCCATGCTGGCCGAGACCCGGCAGGGCTGCCCGTCGGCCAGTTCGGCGGTCTCGAGCCGGGCGATGATGCGTTCGCCCAGTGCCTTCAGGCGCGGGCGCGACACCGTCCCGCGCAGCACCATGACGAATTCGTCGCCCCCGATCCGCGCCACCATGTCCGAGCGCCGGGTTTCCTCGCGCAGGATCTCGGCGGCGCGCGCCAGAACGCCGTCGCCCGCGGCATGACCGAGGGTGTCGTTGACCTCCTTGAAGTGGTCAAGGTCGATATGCGCCAGCGCGAAGGGCGAGCCCCCGCGCGCCGCCAGCGCCACGACGCGCTCCAGCTCCTGCTCGAGCGCGCGGCGGTTGGCCAGGCCGGTCAGCGGATCGGACATCGCCTGGGCCTCGGCCTCGCGGCGGGCGTCCTCGAGACGCTCGTTCAGCGCACGCAGCTCGGCCATCACCCCCGAGCGCGATTCGTTGAGGAAGAGAAGCTCCATCGCCATGTCGGTGGGCGCGAAATCGGCATCGGTCAGGTCGTGCGCGCGCACCGCCGCGATCAGCCCGATCCCGAAGGACAGCGCGACCAGGATGCCGACCCCGCCCGAGGGGCCGCAGGTCGCATCGCCGATGGGCACGGCATGTCCGCGCAGCACGCAATCGGGATGCGCCTTCAGACGCAGCTTGATCCGGCGCGCGCGCTCGGGGTCTTGCGCCATCTGCCACAGCTGCGCCTCGGTGCCGCCGCACCCTTCCATGCGGATATGATCCGACGCATGGGCGCCCACCGCATCCGCACCCACCAGCTTGGTCAGCGTCGGCCCCATCGCGCGGATCATGCCGTCGGTGTCCAGCCACAGGAACATCGGCATCAGCCGCCCCAGGGTGACGGCATCGAGACAGAGGCGCGCCGCCGCACTCACGAGGCGACCCCTTGCGGCAGGACCAGATCGAACCGCCGCCCCGAGGCAAAGCGGGCCTCGTGGAGCGTGATCTCGACCCGTTCGATCCCCGGACGGCCCTGCCGGGGCGGTTCGGCCGAGACCATCTCGATCAGCACGAGCGCGCCGTAATCATCGGCCATGGCCCGCAGAAGACCGGTGAAGACCGCGCCCCAGCCTTCGGTTTCGGCCCGCACCTCAAGGGTGAATTGCCCGTCCGCCCGCGCGCGCAGCGACAGCGACGGCAGTTCCAGATCCGGCAGCGCCATCTGCGCCCGGCCCTGCAATTCGTTCAGCGAGAACAGGAAATCGGCGTAGTCCATGCCCCCGAAACGCAGGAGGCGGCGCAGGGTTTCGCGGCTGATGAGATGCGCGCCCAGATCCTCGAGAAAGGCCTCGCGGCGGCGACCCAGGCGCAGCGCGGCGGTCTCGATCAAGGCCAGGGTCATGGTGTCATCGTATTGGAGCAGCGCCTCGAACCCATCCGCAGGCGCACCGACAAGCACGGCGATCTCGGCCCACAGCGACGCGCCGTAGACATCGACGATGAACTGCTGGATCGATCGGTTGACGATACCGTGCATGACCAAGTCCTCTCCTTGGGCATGACGTTAGGGACGCGGCCTTAAAAAATACCTTATTCAGGCCTTCTTTCTTTGAACAATCCGGTTCACCGGCGGTCAGGGTGGCATGGGCCGTCAGGGCAAGACGACCAGACGAACCCCCCCCAGTTCAAGCGCCATGAGACCCGCCGGCACGCGGCGGATGCTGCGGATCGCCTCCTCGGTGGTGTCGGCGCGCGCCGCAAGATCGGGCGTGATCTCGACGATGCGCCCGCTCAGCCGCCAGCCCTCCGGGGTATGGACAAAGAGATGGGTCGAATATTCCGGGGTGAAGCGTTCGGTCCGCTTGAGAAGGATCGCCTCCTCGCCCGGCACGTCGGGCAACAGGTCGGCCGACAGCAGATAGCAGCCCTCGGCGCAGACATTGGCGTAGCTTTCGACCTCGGTCGGGTCGAGATCGGCCACGATCTCGGCGAAGCGCACCGAACCGAAGATCGTCGGGGCGTTCTCGATCAGCCGGGCATCGCGTTCGGCATCGGGGTGGGCCCGGCGCATCGCCGCCAGTTCCCAGCGGCTCTCGGCGGCGTCATAACGCGCGATCTCGGCGGCAAGCGCGGGGGTGTCGGCGCTGCGCGCACGCAGATCGGCCAGCGCCGCCTTGCCGGCCCGGCCCCATTCGCCCCGGCCCATTTCCCAAAGCGGCAGATCCTGCGGCGCGGCGCGCCCGTCGGCAAAGCGCTCCATCTGGCTGCGGGTCGACATCGTCTCGGCATCGAGCAGCGGCGAGAACCACAGGCCCGCCATGCAGACCCCCGCGATCGCCATGATCCGGTTCGAGCTGCGGATGCGCTGTTTCCAGCCGCTGCGGCGCAGGACCGACAGGGCATAGAGAACGGCATAGCCCAGCACCCCCACCGCCACCATCGCCGCGGCAACCCGGTCGGGCGTCAGGCCGTAACGGGTGATGCGCACCGTCACCGCCCAGGCCGCCAGCCCCCCCAGAAGCGGCAGCGTCAGCGCCAGGATGCGCGTGACCCAGCCCATCAGCGCGCCGCGCACGCCGTCGTCGTCGCATTGGTCCACGCTGATCGAGATCAGCCCCACCGCGGCCAGCGCCACGCCCATCAGCATGGCGGCCGTCGACAGCGGGCCGAACAGCAGGTCCAGCCCGCGGAAGGGCACCGCCGCCAGAAAGACCAGCGTCACCACCAGGATCAGCGGTTCGAGCAGGCGCAGGAGGCGCAGCAGCAGATAGGGCGAGACCAGATCCGCCATCTCGCCCACCACCGCCAGCCCCAGCCCCATCACCGCCCCCGACAGAACCCAGCCGAAGAGGGGCTCGTTCAGGATCTGGCTGAAGACATCGAGCCCGACGATCCGCAAGAGTTCAGCCGAGGCCCAGAGCGAGATCCAGACCACCCCCAGAAACGAGGCCGCCGCGGCATAGCGCACGACGATGTTCCAGGAATTCATGAACAATGTTGGGTAATGCGCCCAGCCCTGCGGCCCCAGCTGCATCCGCGCCATCAAAAAGGGCAGCGGCACCCCGGTCAGGATCAGTCCGGCCAGAACCGTATGCCCGGAGGCCAGATATTCCGACACCGTGTCAAAGCGATACGACCCGGCGACCACGAAGCCGGTGACAAAGGCCGCCAGCACGCCCGCCATCGCCATTGCGCGACGAACGCCCAGATCGTTCAGCATGGCCAGCCCGGTTCCGAAGAAGACGCCCGCGGCAACGCTGCTGGCCAGGGCGGCCCGCGGCAGCGCGGCATCGGGCAGGATCTCGGCATTCAGCCAGGCGGCCAGCCCGGCCAGCACCCCGATCAGCACATGAACGATCCGGTTCCGCGACATGGCGATGCCCTCTTCCCTCATCGGCCCCGCCAGGCGGCGGCAGGCCCTTGAAAACGCTAGCCCCGCATCGCGGCGATGGCCAGCCCGCGCGGCGTGGGCGCGATCAGGCCCAGGCCCGCGGTATCAGCCCGCCCTCTCAGCCCACCGTCTAAGCCCGCCGTCTCAGGGCGCGACACCGGCCGGCGCCCCGGCATCGAGCCAGACCTCGAGCGCGCCGATATGGGGCAGCACCGCATGGGCGTGCGGCGCCAGATCCCCGGCGGTGGCAAAGCCGCTCAGCACGCCCACGCCGCGCATGCCCGCCGCCTGGGCCGCGGCCAGATCGTGCAGGCTGTCGCCCACCATCGCCACCTGCGCGGGGTCAAGATCGAACCGGTCGGCAAAGGCCAGCAACTGCCCCGCCTCGGGCTTGCCGCCATAGCCCGAATCGGCCCCGGCGATGAAATCGAAGGCCGTCTCGGCACCGACCGCGCGCAGATGCGCCCGCGCCGGCGCCTCGCTGTCGTTGGTGGCCACGCCCAGCCGCAGCCCGCGCCCGCGCAACCGCGCCAGCAGCGGGCCCAGCGGCACGACCTCGGCCTGGGGCGCGGCGCTGGCGCGGGCGTTCATCCGTGCGATCAGCCCGGCCGCATCCATGCCCGGAAGATGCGGCAGCAAAAGGCGCGCCACGCCGTCGGCAGTGCCTGCGATCACCGGGCTGGTGCGCTCGAACCGGCCCGGACCGCCCGCGGGGTCGAAGACATAGCCCACCGCCGCGCCCATCCGCGCCGCATGGGCCGCATCGCCCTCGGCCAGATCGAGAAGCAGCCCCCGCGACCAGGCGCACCAGGTCGCCTCGAAATCAAAGAGCGTGCCGTCCTTGTCGAAGATGAGCGCCTTGATCGCCCCTGTCACGGCTGCCTCCTCCTGCGTGGCCGCATCCCGGCTCAGGTCCAGTTCATGCCCGCCCGGCCCGCCAGAACCTGGCGCGCCAGCATCGGCAGCGCGGGGTCTATCCCCTGATCGCGCGCGAAGGCCAGAACCCAGTCGTCACGTTGCAGCAGGTAATCCAGAACCGCCAGCAGAAATCCGCGATCGCCCGCCACCTGCGCCAGATCCTCGGGCGCAAGACCCGTCGCCGACAGGAAGCCCCCGGCGATCTCGGGATCGCCCGCCAGCCAGATCGTTGCCGAAGCCGCCAGGTCCTCGGCGGTATCTTGCCCGATGCGCATAATCTTGCCACCTTTTGTTGCTGTATTCCGCCGGAAAGGCTTTATTAACCTTTTAAAACAAATGATGACCGCATTGGCAGTGCCAGTAAAGGAGCGTGCCCGTCGTGGCAGGAAAAATCCTTATAGTCGATGATGTTGCGACCAACCGAGTCGTCTTGCGCGTGAAGCTTTCGGGCGCGCGCTATGTCACGATTCAGGCCGCCAGCGGCGCCGAGGCCCTGCGCCTTGCGCGGGCGGAACGGCCCGACCTGATTCTTCTGGATCTCCAGCTTCCCGACCGCAACGGCATCGACATCTGCCGGGAGTTGAAATCCGACCCGCTGACCTATTCGATCCCGATCATCGTGGTGACCGCCTTCGCCACGCCCGAGGCCCGGATCGCCGCGCTCAAGGCCGGCGCCGAAGATTTCATGCCCAAGCCGCTGGACGAACTGGTCCTGCTGGCCCGCCTGCGCAGCCTGATGCGGATGCGCGAAAGCGACGAAGAATTGCGCCTGCGCGAGAGCACCTGCCGCGAGCTGGGCTTTGCCGAACATGGCACCCAATTCGTCCGGCCTGCCCGCGTGGCGCTGATCGCGCCGTCGCGCGACGTGTCGGCGGCGTGGAAACGCGCGCTGACCCCCTGCCTGCGCAATTCCGAACTGGTGGTGATGAACCGCGACGAGGCCCTGTCCGAGGCCACCGGCCACACCGCCCCCGACGCCTTCGTGATCGCGGCCGATCTGGGCCGCCCCGGCGAGGGGCTGCGGCTGATGTCCGAACTGCGCTCGCGCGCGGCGACGCGCCATGCCGCGGTCTGCATCGGCGTCAACGCGACCATGCGCGAAACCGCGGCGGTGGCGCTCGACCTCGGGGCGTCGGATCTGGTGCCCAGCGACCTGACCGCCCCCCGCGCCGCCGAGGAAACCGCCCTGCGCATCGAGGTGCAGCTCAAGCGCAAGCGGATCGCCGACCAGCTGCGCGATTCGGTGGCCGACGGGCTGCGCCTTGCGGTGACCGACCCGCTGACCGGGCTCTATAACCGCCGCTATGCGCTGCCGCATCTGGCGCGCATCGCCAAGCGCGCGGGCGAGACCGGGCGGCCCTATGCGGTGATGGTGCTCGACCTCGATCACTTCAAGTCGGTCAATGACACCTACGGCCATGCCGCGGGCGATGCCGTTCTGGTGGATGTGGCCCGCCGGATCGCGCGCAACATGCGCGAAACCGATCTGGTCGCCCGCATCGGCGGCGAGGAATTCCTGATCGTCATGCCCGAGACCGTGCTCGAGGATGCGCATCGCGTGGCCGAACGGCTGTGCACCACCCTCGATGCGCGCCCGGTCGAGATCGCCGGCACCGACCAGCAGATCCCGGTGACCGTCTCCATCGGCCTGGCAATGGGCGGCGGCGAGACCGGCGCCCCGGATTTCGAGACCGCGCTGGTGCGCGCGGACATGGCGCTGCTCGAGGCCAAGGCCGGCGGACGCAACCATGTCACCATCAGCGCCTCGGCCGCCTGACGTCGGGCCAGCTGCTGCCGGCGCGGATGGACAGCGCCCCCTGCCCGCCCCTATCGTCGCAGGCATCCGCGCTTCAGGACGACGCCATGCCCCAGCCCCCTTGCCCTGCCGCCGCGCCGCAGCTTCGGCGCCTTGCACTGACCCTCGCGCTGGCGCTGGGGGCAAGCGGGGCGATGGGCGCGGCCGGGGCATTGGCGCAGACGACGCCCGGCGATGCGCCGCGGCTGTCGCTGCCGCTGGAGTGCACGCTGGATCAGACCTGCTTCATCCAGAACGCCTTTGACCGCGACCCCGGCCCCGGCGTGCGCGATCACGGCTGCGGCGCGCTCAGCTATGACGGCCACCGCGGCACCGATTTCGCGCTGCCCTCGCTTGCGGCGATGCGCGCGGGGGTGGATGTGCGCGCAGCCGCTCCCGGCCGCGTGACCGGCACCCGCGACGGCGAGGAAGACGGCGCCTTCCTGACGGGCGCCGATCTTGGCGGGCGCGACTGCGGCAACGGCGTGATGATCGACCACGGCAACGGCTGGCGCACCCAATATTGCCACCTGGCGCGTGGTTCGATCACCGTGCGCCCCGGCACGACGGTCGCGCGCGGGGCGGTGCTGGGGCGGGTCGGCCTGTCGGGGCGCAGCGAATTTCCCCATGTCCACCTGAGCGTCTTTCACGGCGAGACTCGCGTGGACCCCTTCGCCCCCGATGCAGCAGAGGCCTGCGATCCGGCGGCCAGCGGGCTGTGGGACCCGCCCCTGCCCTATCGCCCCGGCGGGCTGATCGCGGTGGGGATCACCCCCTTCATGCCCGATTACGACACCGTCAAGGCCGGGCCGCCCGCCGCGACCACGCTGCCCGCCAAGGCGCCTGTGCTGGTGCTCTGGGCCCATGCCTTCGGGGCGCGCGCCGGCGACGAGATCGCGCTGGAGCTGGCCGGGCCATCCGGGGTGCTGGTGCGCAACCGCGAAAGCCTGCCCCGCGCCCAGGCCCGGTTCTTTCGCGCCGCGGGCAAGCGCAACCCCGGCGGCGTGCAGGGCTGGCCTGCGGGCGTCTACAGCGGCACCGTGCAGCTTCTGCGCGCGGGCCAGATCCTCGAGCGCCGCGCCATCCGCATCCGGATCGAGGGCTGATCCCTCATCCCCCCGCCGCGGCACGCAGACATGAAAAGGGCCGCCCCGAAGGGCGGCCCGATCCGTTTCAACCCGATGGGGTCGATTACTCGATGATTTTCGAGACGACGCCGGCGCCGACGGTGCGGCCGCCTTCGCGGATGGCGAAGCGCAGTTTCTCTTCCATGGCGATCGGGGCGATCAGTTCGACCTCGAACTTCAGGTTGTCACCCGGCATCACCATTTCCGTGCCTTCCGGCAGTTTCACCGTGCCCGTCACGTCGGTCGTGCGGAAGTAGAACTGCGGGCGGTAGTTGGCGAAGAACGGCGTGTGACGGCCACCTTCTTCCTTGGTCAGGATGTAGGCCTCGGCCTCGAACTTGGTGTGCGGCTTCACCGAGCCGGGCTTGCACAGCACCTGGCCGCGCTCCACGCCGTCACGGTCCACGCCGCGCAGCAGCGCGCCGATGTTGTCGCCCGCCTCACCGCGATCCAGCAGCTTGCGGAACATCTCGACGCCCGTGCACACCGTCTTCTTGGTGTCGCGGATCCCCACGATCTCGATCTCGTCGCCGACGTTGATCACACCGCGTTCCACACGCCCGGTCACCACCGTGCCGCGGCCCGAGATCGAGAACACGTCCTCGATCGGCATCAGGAACGGCTGGTCAACCGCACGTTCCGGCGTCGGGATGTAGCTGTCGCAGGCTTCCAGCAGCGCGCGGATCGACTTCTCGCCGATTTCCTCGTCGCGGCCTTCCAGAGCGGCCAGAGCCGACCCCTTGATGATCGGGATGTCGTCGCCGGGGTAGTCGTAGGACGACAGAAGCTCGCGCACTTCCATCTCGACCAGCTCCAGCAGTTCCTCGTCATCCACCTGGTCAACCTTGTTCAGGTAAACCACCATGAACGGAATGCCGACCTGACGGCCCAGCAGGATGTGTTCGCGCGTCTGCGGCATCGGGCCGTCGGCCGCGTTCACAACCAGGATCGCGCCGTCCATCTGCGCCGCACCCGTGATCATGTTCTTCACGTAGTCGGCGTGGCCGGGGCAGTCCACGTGCGCGTAGTGACGGCTCTCCGTCTCGTATTCAACGTGCGCCGTCGAGATCGTGATCCCGCGCGCCTTCTCTTCCGGCGCGCCGTCGATCTGGTCGTAGGCCTTGAACTCGCCGAAGTATTTCGTGATCGCAGCCGTCAGCGTCGTCTTCCCGTGGTCAACGTGGCCGATCGTGCCGATGTTGACGTGCGGTTTCGTCCGTTCAAACTTTGCCTTTGCCATGTCGCGGGCGCCTCTGGTTTAGGGGGCCGGATGGCCCGATTCAACTTCGCGCGTTCCCTATTGGGTCGCACGGGAAAAATCAAGCCCGCTTGGCACGCAAGGCTCAGGATGTAAAGCGGTTGTCACGCGGGAACCCGCGCGGGGCCATGCGCCCGGTTCCGGCCCGCTTGCCCAGCCATTCGGTCAGGTCGCGTTCTGTGCGGGTGCGCCCGGCGGGGTCTTTCCAGCTCAGCCCCTCGGCCAGGGTGAAGGTCTGCGCATCCGACAGCCCGCCGTCCTTGTATTTCTGGAGCCGAACCCCCTTGCCGCGCGCCATTTCGGGCAGTTCCTCGAGCGCAAAGACCAGCATCTTGCGATTCTCGCCGACCACGGCGACGTGATCGCCCGCAACCGGACGGCAGACCGCGGTCCGGGCCCCGCCGCGCAGGTTCAGCACCTGCTTGCCGGCCTTGGTCTGCGCCACCAGATCCTCGGCCGGGGCGATGAACCCATCCCCCTCCGAGGAGGCCATCAGGAACTTCTGCCCCGGCCGCACGACGACCAGCCCGGTGATCGCGGCCTCGTTGGGCAGATCGACCATCAGGCGCACGGGCTCGCCCATGCCGCGGCCGCCGGGCAGGTTGGCCCCCAGAAGCGTGTAGACCCGCCCGTTCGAGCCGATCAGAAGGATGCGGTCGGTGGTCTCGGCGTGGATGGCAAAGCCCGGCCCGTCGCCGTCCTTGAACTTGACCTCGGCATCCAGCGGCTGGTGCCCCTTCATCGCCCGGACCCAGCCCATGCGCGAACAGATGACGGTGATCGGCTCGCGCTCGATCATCGCCTCGATCGGCACTTCCTCGACGGTGCCGGCCTCGGCAAAGCCGGTCCGGCGCGCGCCGCCCGGCGCCTCCTTGCCGAAGAGGCGGCGCACCTCGGCCAGCTCGGCGGAGATGCGCGCCCATTGCCGGCCCTCGTCCTCGAGCAGCGCCACCAGATCGGCGCGCTCGGCGGTCAGGGTCTCGTGCTCGCGGCGCAGCTCCATTTCCTCGAGCTTGCGCAGGCTGCGCAGGCGCATGTTCAGGATCGCCTCGACCTGCGGCTCGGTCAGGAAGACGCCGCCGCCCCAATCCTCGGCCAGCATGACCGCCTTGGGGTCATCCTCGGTGCGGATGATCTGGATCACCCGATCCAGGTTCAGGAAGGCGATGATGTAACCGGCCAGCACCTCGAGACGCGCGTCGATCTTCTCGACCCGGTGGCGGGCGCGGCGCACCAGCACCTCGCGGCGGTGATCGAGGAAGGCGCGCAGCACCTCGGAAAGCGCGCAGACCTTGGGCACGCGGCCGTCGATCAGCACGTTCATGTTGAGGCTGAAGCGGATCTCGAGGTCCGAATTCCGGAACAGCATCCCCATCAGCATCTCGGGCTCGACCGTGCGGGCGCGCGGCTCGAGGATGATGCGCACATCCTCGGCGCTCTCGTCGCGGACATCGGCCAGCGCGGGCACCTTGCGGGTCTGGATCAGCTCGGCCAGGCGCTCGATCAGCTTGGATTTCTGCACCTGATAGGGGATCTCGGTGACCACGATCTGCCAGGTGCCACGGCCCAGATCCTCCTGATGCCAGCGCGCGCGCAGCCGGAAGGCGCCGCGGCCGGTGCGATAGGCCTCGAGGATGTTCTCGGGCGGCTCGACCAGCACGCCGCCGGTCGGGAAATCGGGACCGGGGATGTGGCGCACCAGCTCGTCGTCGGTGATCGCGGGATTGTCGATCATCGCCTGACAGCCGGCGATCAGCTCGTCGAGGTTGTGCGGCGGCACGTTCGTCGCCATCCCCACCGCGATGCCGCTGGCGCCATTGGCCAGAAGGTTGGGGAAGGCCGCGGGCAGAACCACGGGCTCTTCCAGCGTGCCGTCGTAATTGGGGCGGAAGTCGACCGCGTTCTCGGCCAGCCCCTCCATCAGCATCTCGGCGGCGCGGGTCAGCCGGGCCTCGGTATAGCGGCTGGCGGCGGGGCCGTCGCCGTCGATGTTGCCGTAATTTCCCTGCCCGTCGACCAGCGGATAGCGCATGGCAAAGGGCTGGGCGAGACGCGCCATCGCGTCATAGATCGCGGCATCGCCATGGGGGTGATAATTCCCCATCACGTCGCCCGAGATCTTGGCCGACTTGCGGAACCCGCCCGTGGGCGCCAGCTTCAGTTCGCGCATGGCAAACAGGATGCGGCGATGCACGGGCTTCAGGCCGTCGCGCGCATCGGGCAGCGCCCGGTGCATGATCGTGGACAGCGCATAGGTCAGATACCGTTCGCCGATGGCCCGCGAGAGGGGCTCGGACAGGGTCAGACCTTCATCATGGGGCTGGGGATCGTCGGTGGCGTCGCTCATGGCTTGGGTGTAAACGGGGCCGCAGCACAGGTCCAGACGGAAGGCGCCGATGACACGCACGATCCTGATCACCGGATGTTCGTCGGGCATCGGCCACGACGCCGCACATGGGCTGAAGGCGCGCGGCTGGCGGGTGCTGGCCACCTGCCGCAAGCCCGAGGACGTGGCGCGGCTGACCGAGGCGGGGCTGGAGAGCTTCGTTCTGGACATGGCCAGCCCCGAGAGCATCGCCGCCGGGGTCGAGACGCTGATCGACCGCACCGGCGGGCGCATCGACGCGCTTTACAACAACGCTGCCTTCGCCTGTCCCGGCGCGGTCGAGGACGTGCCCCCCGGTGCCCTGCGCGAGATCTTCGAGGTCAACCTGATCGGCCTGCACGACCTGACGCGGCGGGTCATCCCGCTGATGCGCGCGCAGGGCTTCGGGCGAATCGTCAATTGCTCGTCGGTGCTGGGGCTGGTGGGCATCCGCTGGCGCGGCCCCTATGTCGCCACCAAATTCGCGCTCGAGGGGCTGACCGACGTGCTGCGCCTCGAGATGGCCGACACCCCGATCAAGGTGATCCTGCTCGAACCCGGCCCCATTGCCACCCGCATCCGGCAGAACTCGATCCCGCATTTCGAGAAATGGATCGACTGGGAAAACAGCCCGCGCGTCGGGCAATACCGCGCGTCGCTCCTGCGCAGGCTCTACGAGCCCGGCGCGCCGGATCGCTGGCAATTGCCGCCCGCGGCGGTGACCAGGGCGCTGATCCATGCCGTCGAAAGCCCGCGCCCGCGCGCGCGGTACGCCATCACCACCCCCACGAAACTGATGGCACTGGCGCGGCGCGTGCTGCCCACCCCGGCGCTGGACTGGCTGGCCGCCAAGGGCTGAGCCGCCCGCGCGCACCGCCGATCGGCACGGAGAACGGACCGACGTGACGTTCCCATGCTGCGACGCGTCGATTTTTTTCTGTCCTTGGCGGGGGCGATTGGGTAACAAACCTGCCGAACCGATTGCCGGCCGCCGATCCGGGGGCCACGAAATGTCGAAAGGGAGACACCGCCGATGAAGGTCCTCGTGCCTGTCAAGCGCGTGATCGACTACAACGTGAAGGTCCGTGTGAAAGCGGATGGCACGGGCGTCGATCTTGCCAACGTGAAGATGTCGATGAACCCCTTTGACGAGATCGCCGTGGAAGAGGCGATCCGTCTGAAGGAAAAGGGCGCGGCCGATGAGATCGTCGTGGTCTCGATCGGCGTGAAACAGGCCGCCGAGACGCTGCGCACCGCGCTGGCGATGGGCGCCGACCGTGCCATCCTGGTCGTGGCCGCCGATGACATCCATCAAGACATCGAGCCGCTGGCCGTGGCCAAGATCCTGGCCAAGGTCGTGGCCGAGGAACAGCCCGGCCTGGTCATCGCCGGCAAGCAGGCGATCGACAACGACATGAACGCCACCGGGCAGATGCTCTCGGCGCTTCTGGGCTGGAGCCAGGCGGCCTTCGCCTCGGCCCTCGACATCGCCGACGGCGCCGCGCGCGTCACCCGCGAGGTGGACGGCGGCCTGCAAACGATCAGCGTGAAGCTGCCGGCGATCGTGACCGCCGACCTGCGCCTGAACGAGCCGCGCTATGCCTCGCTGCCCAACATCATGAAGGCGAAGAAGAAACCGCTCGACGAGAAGACCGCCGCCGATTACGGCGTCGATGTCACGCCGCGCCTGACCCCCGTCAAGACCGCCGAACCGGCGGGCCGCGCGGCGGGGATCAAGGTCGGCTCGGTCGACGAGCTGGTGGGCAAACTCAAGGACGCGGGGGTGATCTGATGGCCGTTCTCCTGATTGCCGAAATGCATGGCAGCCAACTGGCGCTGGACGCGACCGCCAAGGCGCTGAATGCGGTGAAATCGCTGGGCCCGGTCGAGGTGCTGGTCGCGGGCCAGAACGTGGCCGATGCCGCCGCGGCGGCCGGTGCGCTTGACGGCGTGTCCAAGGTTCTGGTGGCCGATGATGCCGCGCTGGCGCATGGGCTGGCCGAACCGCTGGCCGCGCTGATCGTGTCGCTGGCGCCGGGGCATGGCCATATCGTGGCGCCCTCGACCGCCTCGGCCAAGAACGTGCTGCCGCGTGTGGCCGCGCTTCTCGACGTGATGATCCTGTCGGACGTCACCGCCGTGATCGACGCCGACACCTTCGAGCGCCCGATCTACGCCGGCAACGCCATGCAGACGGTGAAGTCCGCCGATCCGGTGAAGGTCGCCACCATCCGCACCGCCAGCTTCGACGCCGCCGGTGCCGGCGGTTCGGCGCCCGCGGAAGCCGTGGCGGTGCCCGCCGATCCGGCGCTGAGCCAATGGGTCGAGGACAAGGTGGCCGAAAGCGACCGCCCCGAGCTGACCTCGGCCAAGGCGGTCGTGTCGGGCGGCCGCGGCGTGGGCTCGGAAGAGAACTTCGCCGTGATCGAGAAACTGGCCGACAAGCTGGGCGCCGCCGTGGGCGCCAGCCGCGCCGCCGTCGACTCGGGCTTTGCGCCCAACGACTGGCAGGTGGGTCAGACCGGCAAGGTCGTGGCGCCCGAACTCTATGTCGCCGTGGGCATCTCGGGGGCGATCCAGCACCTTGCGGGGATGAAAGATTCGAAGGTCATCGTCGCCATCAACAAGGACGAGGAAGCCCCGATCTTCCAGGTGGCCGATTACGGCCTGGTGGCCGATCTCTTCGACGCCGTGCCCGAGCTGACCGAGAAGCTCTGAGCGCCCTTCGGCCCGGAGCATGCGAACGCCGCCCCGCGAGGGGCGGCGTTTTCGTTCCAGGGGCTCGCCCTAGAGGAAGCGGCGCAACACCGGTTCCAGCGCCTCGGCCATCTCCTGATGCACCGCCGGGCCGGGCATCCCGGCCGCCGCCGGCGCCTCGAGCGGGGCGAATTGCATCCCCGCCGTGCCCGCCTCGCAGGCCGTCTTCGAGGGATCGACCCGCACCAGCTCCGAGGCGAAGGGGCGGATCTGCGCGACCATGTCGGGATCAATGAACAGCGGATCAGGGCCCAGCGGATCGGCGGCCGGCTGCGCGCGATACTCGCCCAGCCACATCAGGACGGCCTCGCCCTCGAGCCGCGAGAGCAGCAGCTTCATCCGCGCAACCCAACTGGTGCGCAATTCTTCGACCAGCACCTCGAAACGGTCGGGCGCCCGCTCGCGCAGCGACATCAGCATGTGCCGCGTGAAGTTGAATTCCGAGAAATCCACGTCGCGGAACAGGTTGCGCATCAGCGAGGAGGCGCGCAAGAACCGGTCGTTGCGGCGCGGATGGACCGCATAGAAGCGGTTGGACATGTTATGCGCGCCCATCAGCTGGATGACCGACACCGCCGCGGGGCGGATCACGTCGCTCAGCTCGGCATCGCCCACGAAGACATCGACCCCGGCATTCACATAGCCGAAGTTGACCACCGGCATCCCCAGGCGCCGTTCCAGCAGCACGGGCCAGGGTTCGGCCACGAACTTGCCATAGGTCTCGGTACCGCCGATCGCGGCGCAGAAGGGGCTGTCCAGCTTGCGCTTCGGTCCCCGGAACAACAGTTTCGATTTGCCATAGCGGCACGGAACGTAGTCAAGGGCCCCCCGGCCCTGAGACGCAAACGACATCTCACCCACCTGTTTTCATTCACCCGCGCCGAGACTGCGCCGCAAGTCTTGCCAAAGTCCTAAAATGAAAATGCACCGCGTTTCCGGCGGGCCGGGCCTTCGCCCTTGCGCGGGACGCGGGCGCGCGCATAAGGTCGCAGCCGAGACAGGGACGCACAGCACGCGAGGGATGGCATGGAGATCCGGTCGGTTGGGATCGTGGGCGCAGGCCAGATGGGCAACGGCATCGCGCATGTCTTCGCGCTGGCCGGCTATGACGTGCTGCTGAGCGACATCAGCCAGACCGCGCTGGATGCCGCGATCGCGCAGATCGAGCGCAACACCGAACGCCAGGTCGCGCGCGGCAAGATCACCGCCGAAGCCCGCGCCGAGGCACTTTCCCGTATCAGAACAACGCTTTCGCTCAAGGATCTGGGGCCGTCGGACCTGATCATCGAAGCCGCGACCGAGCGCGAGACCGTCAAGCAGGCGATCTTCGAGGATCTGATCCCGCACCTGAAGCCCGAGACGATCCTGACCTCGAACACCTCGTCGATCTCGATCACGCGGCTGGCCTCGCGCACCGACCGGCCGGGCAAGTTCATGGGCTTTCACTTCATGAACCCGGTGCCGGTGATGCAGCTGGTCGAGCTGATCCGCGGCATCGCCACCGACCAGGAAACCTTCGACACGCTGCATGCGGTGGTCCGGCAACTGGGCAAGACCGCCGCCAGCGCCGAGGATTTTCCTGCCTTCATCGTTAACCGCATCCTGATGCCGATGATCAACGAGGCCGTCTATACCCTCTACGAGGGGGTGGGCTCGGTCCGGTCGATCGACGAATCGATGAAGCTGGGGGCCAATCACCCGATGGGGCCGCTGGAGCTGGCCGATTTCATCGGGCTGGACACCTGTCTGGCCATCATGAACGTGCTGCACGACGGGTTGGCCGACACCAAGTATCGGCCCTGCCCGCTGCTGACCAAATATGTCGAGGCCGGCTGGCTGGGCCGCAAGACCGGCCGGGGCTTCTACGACTATAGCGGCGAGACGCCGATCCCCACGCGCTGAGCGGGCCCGGACGCCGCGCGCGGCCTCAGCCCTCGAGCGACAGGGTATGCGCGCGCAGCCAGGCCAGGAATTCGCGCGGCTGGCGCACCCGTTCGGCCACCTCCTCGGGGGGGATCGGCGGACCGATCACCGGCGCTTGCGGCTTGCCCAGGGCGGCGCGGATCTCGTGCAGCAGCAGCCCCTGACGCAGCGTGGCCGACAATTGGTTGGCGATCTGATAGGCGCGGGTGTTCTGCCCCGGAAAGCGGATCGGCAGCACCGTCGCCCCGGAGCGCGCCAGCATCTTGGCGGTGAAGGGGTTCCATTCGCCTTCGATCGCGGGGCCGAACCAGCTTTCCGAGGCCGCCACCCGACCGGCCGGGAACAGGATGATGACGCCCCCGGCCCTGAGCTGCGCCATGCAGGCCTCGCGCATGCGCAGGCCGTCTTCGCGGGCGTTGGCCTCATGCGGGAAGGGCACCGGGATCATGAATTCCGCGATCTCGGGGATGCCGGTCAGCAGCGAGCGCGTCAGGATCTTGAAATCGCCCCGGACCCGGCCGATCAGTTCCGCCATCACCATGCCGTCAACCAGCCCGTGCGGATGGTTGGCCACCACCACCAGCGGCCCGGTCGCGGGGATGCGCGCCACCTGCTCGGGCGGGGTCAGGATGTCGATCCCCATCACCTGGATCGCCTGCGCCCAGAACGCGCGGCCGACGGGGGCGCCCTGGGCCTCGAACTTGCGGATCAGGCTCAGGAGCCTGGGCTTGGCGGTCAGCCATTCCAGCGTGCGGATGGTGCCGGCCTTCCACGGGTTGGTGAAAGTGCCGGCATAGGACAGCCGCCGCTTGTCATAGGGCCGGGGGGGGACGGTCGGTGGGGGCGCTCCTGCGGTGCCGGTTCGGGGCGTAAGCTCGTCCATGGCGACCCTCCTCGTCTGGCGGCCTCGTCTGGCGGCGCGGCGACCGCGTTTGGCCCCGGCTCAGCTCTCCTCGCCGAAGCGGCCCGACACCAGCGCCTCGAGCGCATCGGCCAGCTCGACCGCCTGCGGCCCCGAGGTCGTGACCTCGATGGTGGTGCCACGCGCCGCCCCCAGCATCAAGAGGCCCATGATCGAATCCCCCGAGACATTCATCCCCTCGCGCGCGACCTCGGCCGAGGCGTCGAAATCCTCGACCACCTCGACGAAACGGGCCGAGGCACGGGCATGCAGCCCCTTTTCATTCACGATCTTCAGGACACGCGTGGTGGTCATCATGTTCTCCGAAAGGGCCTCCGGCACCGTCTCAGCCCTCGCGGGGCGCGCCGGTGCGGATGCTGTCGATATATTTGCGCCCGGCCCCCAGCGCCGCCTCGACGGCGTCGTTCAGGTTCAGTTGCCGCGACTTCGCCAGCTTGATGAGAAGCGGCAGGTTCGCACCATAGATCACCTCGCGCGCGCAATTCTGGCACGCCATGAGGCTGAGGTTCGAGGGCGAGGCGCCATAGAGATCGGTCACCACGACAACACCTTCGCCCATGTCCACGGCATCGACCGCATCGGCAATCTCGGCCTGCTTGGCGCTGCGCGAATGCTCGCGCTCGATGGAAATGGCCCGGATGCCGGGCTGCGGGCCCACCACATGTTCGACCGCCGCAAGATATTCCCGCGCCAGCCCGCCATGTGCCACGATCACGATCCCGATCACGCCCCGCGCCCCGTTCCAGAAGTGGTCCCCGCCGCTGCCTGCGGGCCTGCCGCACCTTCGACCAAGGCGGCGGCGCGCCCCTCGGCCTGGGCGCGGCGCTCAAGCTCGCGGTGACGTATAGACACCCGCCACCCCTTCTCTGCAAGGCCATGGGCGACCTTTTCCGCAACGGAAACCGACCGATGCTGGCCGCCGGTGCAGCCAAAGCCGATGGCCAGATGCGCCTTGCCCTCGGCCTCGGAGGCGGGCAGCAGAAATTCGATCAGCCCCATCAGATGCGCCATGAAGTCGCCATGCCGCGGATCGGCGGCGACATGCGCGGCCACGCGCGGGTCGCGCCCGTCCAGACCGCGCAACTCGGGCACCCAATGGGGATTGTCCAGAAAGCGGCAGTCGAACATCAGATCCAGCCCGCGCGGCACGCCCCGCTTGTAGGAAAAGCTGTGCACCGACACCGCCAGATGCGCCCGCCCCTGGGTGCCGAACCAGCGCGCCACCTCGGCCTTGGCCTCGTGCGGGGTCATGCCGGTCGTGTCGATCAGGATATCGGCGCGCACCCGGATCGGCGCCAGCAGGTCGTATTCCTGCGCGATGCCGTCTTCGGGGGTGGCGGCGGGGGCCAGCGGATGCCGGCGCCGGGTCTCGGAGAAGCGGCGCAGCAATTCCTCGGCGCTGCAATCGAGATAGAGCACCTCGAGCGTCAGCCCCGGATCGCGGGTCAGCCGGTCGATCAGCTCGATCAGGCGGGCGACGGCGAAATCACGGTTGCGCACGTCGATGCCCAGCGCGATCGGATGGCCCAGCGGCGGGCCGTCCAGAAGCCGCGGCACCAGCGACAGCGGCAAGTTGTCGATGGCCTCATAGCCCAGATCCTCGAGCGCGGCGATCGCCGTCGAGCGCCCGGCCCCCGACGGGCCGGTCACGAAGACCACCCGTTGAATGCCGTCCGTCTCCGCTTCGTGCGCGGCGCTCATGCGACACGCCCTCCTTTCAGGAACTGGATGAGTGCCGCAGAAAAATGCGCATTTCGCACCCGCAGCACAAGGGGGATGGACCTGCCAAGAAGGACAGTCCTGCGATCGGGCGGCAGGCGTTCGGTCTCGTCGCGCGCCAGATCGACCAGGCCCGCCACCGGCACCGGCCCCACCGCCGGCGCGGCCAGGATGCCGATCCCGCGCGCCTCGATCCGGCCGCGGATGGGGGCGGGGGCCTCGGCGCTCAGCCCGTCGCCCGTGGCGCGCAGCACGGTGCGGTCATCGGCCACCAGATCGGCGCCCAGCGCCATCATCGCCAGCGCCAGCGTGGATTTGCCCGCCCCCGAAGGCCCGGCCAGCAGCAGCGCCCGCCCACCCCAGGCCACGCAGCTGGCATGCAGCGTCAGGGCCTCGCCGGGGGCGGCGGGGCCCGTCCCGACGGGAACATCGCTCGGTCCGGCCTGCGCCTGCGCCATCGCCCGTCAGACCGGCAGGCCCACCACGAAGCGCGCGCCCAGCGGCTCCGAGGTCACATCGGCATCGGTGGGCTTGATGTTCTCGGCCCAGATCACGCCGCCGTGGGCCTCGACGATCTGTTTCGAGATGGCCAGCCTCAGGCCCGAATGTTCGCCGAACTGGCCCGGGGGGCGTTCGGAATAGAAGCGGTTGAACACCTTGGTCAGCGCCTGTTCGGGGATGCCGGGGCCGGTATCCTCGACCACGACCAGCACACGGTTCTCGCGCTTGCGGGCCCAGACGCGCACCGCATCGCCATCCTCGCAGAAGGAAATGGCATTGGTGATCAGGTTCACGAAGACCTGCGCCAGACGCGCCTCGAGCCCCTGGATCACGATCGGATTGCGCGGCAAGTCGGTGATGAAATCAACGCCCTTCTCGGCGGCCTGCTTGCCCAGATGCTCGGTCAGGTTGCCCAGCATCTTGAGAAGGTCGAAGCTCTCCTCCTCCTCCTTGACCAATTCGCTGTCGAGCCGCGAGGCGTTCGAGATATCCGACACCAGCCTGTCGAGCCGGCGCACGTCATGGTCGATCACGTCCAGAAGCCGCATGCGCTGATCGTCGCGCCGCGCCAGGCGCAGCGAGGCCACCGCCGAGCGCAGACTGGCCAGCGGGTTCTTGATCTCATGCGCCACGTCGGCGGCGAATTGCTCGTTCGAGTCGATCCGGTCATAGAGCGCGGCCACCATGCCCCGCATCGCCCCCGACAGCCGCCCGATCTCGTCGGGGCGGGCGGTCAGGTCGGGAATGCGCACGCGCGACGGGCTCATCTTGCGGGCGTTCTTGTCGCGGCCCAGCTCGGCGGCGGCGGCCATGTCGGAAATGGGATTGGCGATCGTTGCGGCCAGCACCAGCGACAGCGTGATCGACACGATCATCGAGACGACGAACATCTGAAGCACCTGCTCGCGCTCGGCCCGGACCAGGGCGTCGATCTCGCCGGCCAGCGAGCTGAGGCCGATCACCGCGATCACCCGCTCGTCATGCTCGAGCGGGGTGACGACGGCGAAGATGGTCTCGCCCGAGGCGGTGCGCTGCGAGGTGACCTGCGTGTGCCCCGAAAGCGCGGCGGGCAGCATCTCGCGCAGAAGCGCGCGCGCATCGGCCGGCGCAGCGCGGTCGGGCGGGGGCGTGACCAGACGCGCCATCCCGTCCCAGAGCCGGTTCAGCATGTCGGTGATGACGGTCGAACGGGCATCGCGGCCCAGGCCCAGCACCAGATCATCGGCGCGCCGGGGCTGGCCTTCGGTGGTGGCCAGGATCGCGGCATCAGGGGCGAAGACATAGATCTCGGCGCCCGAGTTGCGCTCGATCAGACCCAGCGTTTCGGCAGGATCGGGCAGCGGCGCCCCCGCGGGCCCGGTCTCTCCGGACAGAAGGCGGGCCTCGAAGACATCGGCGGCCAGCATCGCCTCGGCGACCATCGCGCTTTCGCGCTGGATCACCAGGCTGTCGCGGAACGGGTTGACGTAAAGCACCCCCGAAACCAGCACCAGCATGGCCATCAGGTTGTAGATGATGATCTTGCGCGCCAGCGGCGAGCGGTTCAGCGACACCATCCCGCGCCGGGCACGGCCCTCGCGCAGCTCGGTGTCCACCGAATCCTCGGGGGCGTCCCAATCCTCGCCCAGAACCACCTGCGGGTGGTCCCGGCGTCCCTTGCGCGGGCGCAGGCGCCCTATGCGTGCAGCGATGCTCATGCGCGCGTCTACCGGCTCTTATTCCTCGTTGTAGCGATAGCCGATGCCATAGAGCGTCTCGATCGCCGAGAATTCGTCATCGGCGCTGCGCATCTTCTTGCGCAAGCGCTTGATATGGCTGTCGATGGTGCGGTCATCCACATAGACCTGATCGTCATAGGCCACATCCATCAGCTGATCGCGGCTCTTGACGAAGCCGGGGCGCTGCGCCAGCGCCTGAAGCAGCAGGAATTCGGTCACGGTCAGCGTGACCTCCTTGCCCTTCCAGGTCACCGAATGGCGCAAGGGATCCATGGTCAGCGAGCCGCGCACCATGACCTTGGTGTCCTCGGTCGTGGCGACCTCGCCGGTCGAGATGGCCTCCTGGCGGCGCAGGAGCGCGCGGATGCGCTCGACCAGAAGCCGCTGGCTGAAGGGTTTCTTGACGTAATCGTCGGCGCCCATGCGCAGGCCCAGAACCTCGTCGATCTCGTCATCCTTCGAGGTCAGGAAGATGATCGGCATCGACGTCTTCTGGCGCAGGCGCTGCAACAGGTCCATGCCGTCCATGCGCGGCATCTTGATGTCGAGAACGGCCATGTCGGGCAGGCGCTTGTTGAAGGCATCCAGCGCCGATTGCCCGTCGTTGTAGGTTTCCACCTCGAACCCCTCGGCCTCGAGGGTCATCGAAACCGAAGTCAGGATATTCCTGTCGTCATCGACCAGCGCGATACGAGACATATGCGAGATCCTTAGCTGCTCTGTGTTATTGGTCGTTTTGCGACATAATCCGGCTTCGGTCGCGCGGAATCAACCAAAACCGCGAATCGCAGCCTCCAGACCCCTTGATGGGACCGAAAAAACCTCAAGGTTCGACTAATTTGCCTCACCTTCCCGTGCTGATTGCGCTAACCCGACCATGTTTTCGCTAACTGCGGCAACCGCGCTGTTTCTTCATTTCCCTGTCATGTTATAGGGCGCCCGTGCCGGCCCGTCAGGCCGGGATCGGCCCCCGGCAAGCGCGGGGCGCCGGGAGGATATCGAACCGCCGTGATATGATCGGCATCGGGAGCTTGAGATGATCATTGGACGTGTGAACCCGGCGAAACGCCTGGAGGATCAGGGCATCACCGACCTCGGGAATGTCTATTACAACCTGATCGAGCCGGCGCTTGTGCAAGCCGCCATCGAACGCGGCGAAGGCACGCTGGGCAAGGGGGGCGCCTTCTACTGCTCGACCGGCAAGCATACCGGCCGCTCGCCCAAGGACAAGTTCGTCGTCCGCACCCCCGAAGTCGAAGACACGATCTGGTGGGAAAACAACGCCCCCATGGCCCCCGAGGCCTTTGACCTGCTCCATGCCGACATGCTGGCGCACATGAAGGGCCGCGACTATTTCGTCGAGGATCTCTATGCCGGCGCCGACCCCGAGCACCGCCTGGATGTCCGCGTCATCACCGAGATGGCCTGGCACGGGCTGTTCGCGCGCCACCTGCTGCGCCGCCCCGCCGCCGAGGAACTGGCCAGCTTCGAGGCCGAATTCACCATCATCAACTGTCCGACCTTCAAGGCCGACCCGGCGCGCCACGGCTGCCGCACCGAAACGGTGGTGGCGCTGAACTTCGCCAAGAAGCTGATCCTGGTCGGCAACACCGCCTATGCCGGCGAGATCAAGAAATCGGTCTTCACGCTGCTGAACTACATCCTGCCCGGCAAGGGCGTGATGGCGATGCACTGCTCGGCCAACCACGCGATCGGCAACACCGATGACACCGCCATCTTCTTCGGCCTGTCGGGCACCGGCAAGACCACGCTGTCGGCCGATTCCTCGCGCACGCTGATCGGCGACGACGAGCACGGCTGGTCGGAAAAGGGCACCTTCAACTTCGAGGGCGGCTGCTACGCCAAGACGATCAACCTGTCGGCCGAGGCCGAACCCGAGATCTACGCGACCACCTCGAAATTCGCCACCGTGGTCGAGAACATGGTGTTCGACAAGGACACGCTGGACCTCGATTTCGCCGACACCAGCCTGACCGAGAACACCCGCTGCGCCTATCCGCTGGACTACATCTCGAACGCCTCGGAAACCTCGCTGGGCGGGCATCCCAAGAACGTCATCATGCTGACCTGCGACGCCTATGGCGTGCTGCCGCCGATCGCGCGGCTGACCCCGGCGCAGGCGATGTATCACTTCCTGTCGGGCTTCACCTCGAAGACGCCGGGCACCGAGGTCGGCGTGGTCGAGCCGATCCCGACCTTCTCGACCTGCTTCGGCGCGCCCTTCATGCCGCGCCGCCCCGAGGTCTATGGCAAGCTGCTTCAGGAAAAGATCAACGCCAACGGCGCGACCTGCTGGCTGGTCAACACCGGCTGGACCGGCGGCGCCTATGGCGTGGGCAAGCGGATGCCGATCAAGGCCACCCGCGCGCTGCTGACCGCGGCGCTGGATGGCTCGCTCAACAACGCCGAATTCCGCAAGGATCCGAACTTCGGCTTTGACGTGCCGGTGGCCGTGCATGACGTGGACAGCACGCTTCTCGATCCGCGCGCGACCTGGGCCGACCCGGCCGCCTATGACGCGCAGGCCGAGAAACTGGTCAAGATGTTCGCCGAGAACTTCGCCCAATACGTGCCCTTCATCGACGACGACGTGAAGGCCGCCGCGATCGGCTGATCGCCGCCCCGCATCGCAGGATCGAACGCCCCCGGAGATGCGCTCCGGGGGCGTTTTTCATGCGCTGGCCCCCTGGCTTTACAGGGGCTGCGCGCGCGCCTAGCCTGAGGGCCATGAAAGCGCCCGTCCCCACGCCCCTTCGCAACCTCCTCCTGGCCACGCCGCGCCGCGTCCTGGCGGTTATGTCTGTTGCGGGGGTCGTGCTGGCGGGCACATGGATGGCAGGGGGGACAGCAGGGGAAATGATGGCCGAGGCAGGATCGCAACCGGCGATGCCGCGCGTGGAATGCAGGGTCACGCCGGGCAAGGGCGCCGATATGGGCGCTGAAACCTTCTGCGCCGCGCTCTCGGCCGAGATCGCCGCGCGGCTGGCGCCGGGGGCGGCGGCGCTGATCCGCGCCGAGATCGCCCAGCCCAACCCGCGCACGCTGCGGGTCCGCCTGAGCTGGTTCGCCACCCCCGAGGGCGGCGGCACGGCCTTGGGGGAAAGCCCCGAGATGGGGCTCGACGTCATGGACCGCGACCGCCTGCCCGATGCCCAGATCCGGCGGCTGGCGCGCGATCTCGTGACCCGCTCGGGGCTAAGCTTGCGCGACTGACCCGGAACCGGCGCGCCCCTTGACCCCACGCCCGGACCGCAGCGCGATCACTGCGCGGCGGGCATGTCGGGAACTTCGGGGGCGGGGGCTTCGGGGGCAGGGGCCTCGGGCATGTCCGGCGGCACCGGCATCGGCGCGTCCCCCTGCGGCCCGACCGGCGCCCTTCCGGCCGGGTCAGGCCCCGGCCCCATCCCCGGCCGCGGCCCGCGATCATCGCGGCGCGGCGGTCCGGGCGGCCCGCGCCGCAAGGCGGCTTCGAACCGATCGGCAAAGGCGCGGCGTTCCTCGAGGCTCATTTCCGCCACACGTTCGGCCAGAAGCCGCTGACCCAGATCCATGCGTTCGCGGATGCGCGCATTGTTGGCATCGAACACCGCCGTCAGCGCGCTGGCGTCCCAGGTCTCGGCGCGCAAGGCCGCAAGCAGCGCCTTGTGCTCGGTCTGCACGGCCTTGCGCATGGCGCGGAAATCCAGCCCCGCACTCATGGCCTCTTTCCACATCCGGCGCCGGTCCTCATGCGTCAGGGCCTCGGTAAAGGCGCCGATGCTGATATCGCCGACCGGCGGCCGGGGCGGCCCGTCACGACGGGCGATCATGCCGCCCAGGACAATGCCCACCACCAGCAGGTTCAGCGTCAGCGACGCGATCAACAGCACGCGGGTCCTGCCCCCCTGGCGGGGCGCCTTTTCCGGGGTTTGGGTCATTTTCAGCCCTCCAGCTCCATGGCCAGCATGAAGCTGTCACTGTCATCGGGGATGAGGCTCAGCGTCGTGGCCGAGGCGCTCATGGCGCCGCCGCCCCACAGCCCGCCGGCCGCGATCGACAGGCTGTCGGCCCCGGCCATGCCGATCCAGACCCCCGTGACCGCCGCCGTCGCCATGCCGCCCATGGCGCGCCATCCACCGACCGCATCACGCAGCGCCGCCGCGAGGCCGGCCCAGAGCCCCGCCGAAACGTCCGCGGCACCGGGCAGGGCCTCGCCTGCCCGGGACGGGCCGGCCTCGAACCCCGCCTGCACGGCCTCGGCGTCGCTCAGAACCCGTGCCAGAAGGGCTGCGGACGGCTCGGGCGGATGCGCCCGCGCGGCCACGAGAAAGGCGTCGAGCGGGTCGTGCCCGCCATCGGTCCCGGCTTCAGTCATGACCATACCCCAATTCCTCGCGCCGTCCCGCCAAGGCCGCGGCCAGCGCCCGTTTCCCCCGAGCGGTGAGGCTTTCGACAGCCTCGACGCCCACCTCCATGATCTCGGCAATCTCGGGGTTCGATAACCCCTCGAGATGCCGCAGCACCACCGCCTGACGCTGCCGTTCGGGCAACGCCGCCAGCGCCGCTTCCAGGGCTGCGGCACGATCGGCCGCGATCAGCCCTTCCGTTGCCGAGGGCCGGTCGTCCGCCGGTTCGGCAATCGCGTCGATCCCCACCGACCGGCGGCGGCGCAATCGGTCGATGCACAGGTTCGACACCACCCGATAGAGCCAGGTCGAGACCCGTGCCTCGCCCTGACGCCATTCGGGGGCGACCTTCCAAAGACGCAGCAGCGCCTCCTGCGCCACATCCTCGGCCTCGGCCGCGTCCCCCAGCATCCGCCGCGCCACCCGCACCGCCAAGGGCACCAGCCGCAATGTCAGGGCCCGCGCCGCCGCGGGGTCACCCCCGGCGAAGAGAACCACGAGCGCCTCGTCCGAGGCCTCGCCCAAAGCGTCGAATGCCATGTCCATGCGCCTCCGGCGTATCGTCTGGCCTGCGGTCACGCAACCACCGCGTGGCCCCGGCGCACCGGACCCACGCGGCAGAGCCGGGCCTTATTCGGCCGGCGCGTTGGCGGGCGGCGCCATCGGCGCGCCGCGGTCGCAATCCTTGCCCCAGGGCGACATGCGGTGGGCAAAGCGGTCGCCGCGGTCACGGTCGCGGCCGAAATGGCGGTCCATGCGCGCTTGCGCCCGTGCCAGTTCGTCCCGATCCAGCGCGCCGTCATCGTTGCGGTCAAGCCGGTCGAACAGCCTGGCGCTGGGCGCGGGGCGGGCCAGCAGCTCCTCGGCCGACAACAGGCCGTCGCCGTCGGCATCCTGCGCCTTGATCCGCTCGGCGGCCATGCGTTCGGCGACCTCGCGGTGACGCGCCATCGACTGGGCGACCAGTTCCGCCTGCGAGATCTTGCCATCCTTGTCGGCGTCGATCCCGGCCACCTTGGCGGCACGGCCGGCGGCGATCTCCTCGGGCGTGACCCGGCCATCGCCATCGGCATCGAGCGTCATCAGGTCGATCACGCCGCGGCGCATCAGGGGCGCACCGTCCATCGCCGGGCCCATGGCCCCGGCCCGCGGCGCCACCGGCGCGTCATTGGCCATGGCCGGAAGCACCGTGCCCAGAACGCCCGCGGCAACCAGAGCCGACACGCCGGCCGACCAGAAACGATTCATCTTCATCTCGTCACTCCTTTTCACTCTCCCCGGCGGATCTCCCTCCGCCCTGACATGGAACCAAACGGGCGCCGCGGGCGTTTCCGTCGCCCAGACCGTCACGCGCGGGCTTTTCCTGCGCGGACGGCCCGCCTAATCTGGGGGCCTGCGAAGAAAGGAAGCCCATGTCCGACAGCGCCTCGACGCCTTCCGCCCGCCCCGACCCCACCGCCCGTCCGCGCGCGGACGCGCTGCGCGATGCCGCCAGCGTGCTGGTGCTGCGCCGCGACGGGCCGGGCCCGCGCGTGCTGATGGGCCAGCGCGGGGCGGGCGCGGCCTTCATGCCGTCGAAATATGTCTTTCCGGGCGGCGCGGTCGATGCCGGCGATGGCGCGGTGGCGCTGGCAGCCCCCCTGCCCGATGCCTGCGCGGCGCGGCTGGCGCAGGAGCTGCGGCCCGACGCCCGCCCCGATCTGGTGCCGGCGCTGGCCGTCGCCGCCATCCGCGAATTGTGGGAGGAAACCGGGCTGGCGCTGGGCTGCCCCGGCGCTTGGCCGGGCACGCCCCCCGAGGATTGGCGCGGCTTTGCCGGGATGGGGCTTCGCCCCTCGGCCGCGGCGCTGCGCTTCGTCTTTCGCGCGATCACGCCGCCCGGACGGCCGCGGCGGTTCGATGCGCGGTTCTTCATGCTCGATGTCGCCGAGCTGGCCAGCGACCCCGACGATTTCTCGCGCGCCTGCGACGAGCTTTCGCATCTGCATTGGGTCGGGCTCGATCAGGCGCGGGCGCTGAACCTGCCCTTCATCACCGAGGTCGTCCTGGCCGAGGTGGCCGAGCTGGTGGCCGCGTCGGGCAGCGGGCCGCTCTGCCCGCCCGAAACGGTGGCCTTCTTCGACAATTCCGGCGCGGCGCGCTTTGCCCGGCTGGGGGCGCCGAGCTGAACCGGGGGCCCGGCGGCTCAGCTCTTGGGTGAGAGGCAGCGCGCCAGCCGGGCGAAACTGTCGGCGGTGGTGCCGGGTTCGTCTTCCGAGATGAAGCCATCAAGCCCCGGCCAGATCCGGATCGCCTTGTCGATCACCGGATCCGAGCCCGACACGTAAAGCCCCGCCTGCACCATCATCTCGGCCCGCTCATAGGCCCCCAGAAGCCGCCGCGCCTGCCCGATCAGGCTGTTTTCCTGTTCGCTGGCCGCATGCGGCAGCGAACGCGACACCGACCGCAACAGGTCGATGGCCGGAAAACGCCCGCGTTCGGCAATGGCGCGGTCCAGCACGACGTGACCATCCAGCACGCCGCGCAGGATATCGGCCACCGGCTCGTCCATGTCCGAGCCCGCCACCAGCACCGAGAAGACCGCCGTGATATCGCCCGAGCCTTCGGGGCCGGGGCCCGCGCGTTCGCCCAGCGCCATGATCTGATGCGAGGTCGAGGGCGGATAGCCGCGCAGCGACGGCGGCTCGCCCCCCGCCAGCGCCACCTCGCGGTGGGCTTCGGCAAAGCGGGTCACGCTGTCGGCCAGGAACAGCACATGCTGGCCCAGGTCGCGGAAATATTCGGCCACCGCCATCGCCGCCCAGGCGCAGCGCCGGCGCACCAGCGGCGACTGATCCGAGGTCGCGGCCACGACGACGGCGCGCGCCATCCCCTCGGTGCCCAGCGTTTCCTCGACGAATTCGCGCAGCTCGCGCCCGCGTTCGCCGATCAGCGCGATCACCACGACATCGGCATCGACCCCGCGCGCGAACTTGCCCAGAAGCGAGGACTTGCCCACGCCCGAGCCGGCGAAAAGGCCGATCCGCTGGCCGCGCACCAGGGGCAGCATGGTGTTGAAGATGGCCAGGCCGGTTTCCAGACGCTGGCCCAGCCGGCGGCGGCGCGCGGCGGGGGGGGGCGGCGTGCGCAGGTCGCGTTCCTCGCGCCCGCGCATCAGGGGACGGCCGTCGAGCGACTGGCCGAAGGGGTCGACGATGCGCCCCACCCAGGACCGGTCGGGCGAGATCCCCGCGCGTCCGATCAGCTCGGCCCGGTCGCCGATGGCCACCCCCTCGGGCGAGCCGTCGGGCAGCACCACCACCCGCCCCGGCTGGAGCGACAGCACCTCGGCGCCCAGGCTGCGGCCCGCGGCGGTCTCGATCTGGACGCGATCGCCCAGCGTGGCGCGATTGGCCAGCCCCGACAGCGCGATGGCCCCGCCCGCGACCTCGGTCACCTGGCCGACGCGGCGCACCGAGGCATAGCGCGAGATCTCCGCGCGCAGCAGATCGAGTTCGTTCGGGGCCATTCTGTCCTCCTGTGTTCTCGAAACGTTTTCTAAACGATTCGATTTTAAAACAAGGTTGATAGCTCGGAGGAGAAGCCCCGATGTTCGACAAACTTGATGTATTCCGGATCGCCCAGGCGTCGGCCTCTCATGCCGCGCTGCGCCTGAACGCAGTATCCCAGAATATCGCCAACGCGGATACCCCCGGGTATCGCGCCCGCGATGTTGCCCCCTTTGCCGAAACCTACCGCGCCGAACACGGCGGCGACATGCGCGCCACGCGGGCCGGGCATCTGGGGGCGTCTTCCAGCTTCGAGGCGGCCGTTCAGGAACGCCAGTCCCCCGAATCGATGTCGCCCAACGGAAACTCGGTCTCGCTCGAGGCCGAGATGGTCACCGCCGTCGATGTGCAGCGCCAGCACGACCGCGCGCTCTCTGTCTACAAATCCTCGCTCGATATCCTCCGGATGAGCATCGGACGCAAATAGGACCTGAGTCATGAGTGATTTTTCGACCTCTCTCAAGCTCTCGGCTTCGGCAATGCAGGCCCAATCCCAGCGCCTGCGCCATGTCTCCGAGAACATCGCCAATGCCGACACCCCCGGCTACCACCGCAAGACCGTCGCCTTTCAGGAGGTGATGGAGGGCGGCGTGGCCACGGGGGGGGTCAAGGTGGGCCCCGTCGAACTGGACCGGCGGGAGCTGACCCGAATCTACGACCCCGGCCATCCGCTGGCCGACGACAATGGCTACTACGACGGCTCGAACGTCGATCTGGTGGTCGAGATCGCTGACGCGCGCGAAGCGCAGCGCAGCTACGAGGCGAATCTGAAGATGTTCGATCAGGCGCGGCAGATGTCGTCGTCCCTGAGCGATCTTCTGCGCCGCTAACCGCAAGGAGGTCCAGAATGGATTTCACGACCAATATCGCCGCAAAGGCCTATGCGCAGGCGCGGCCCGCAACCGAAGCGCAAACCGGTCTTTCGTCCGGGTCGGGGCAGAACCTCGCCGGGCAGGCCTTCGACAGTTTCGCCCAGGCGCTCCAGCATGGCGAACAGACGGCCAAGGCCGCGATGACCGGCGGGGCCGACCCGCATTCGCTGGTGACCGCGCTGGCGCAGACCGAACTGGCCGTGGAGACGGCCGTGACGGTCCGCGACAAGGTCGTCGAGGCCTATCAGGAAATCCTGCGGATGCCGGTCTGAGCCATGGAACAGGCCATCTTCTTCGACACGATGCGCCAGGCCCTGGGGGTCGCGGTGCTGATCTCGGCCCCCCTCCTGGCGGTCGCGCTGGTCGCCGGCGTGGCCATCGGCCTCTTCCAGGCGCTGACCTCGGTGCAGGAGATGACGCTGACCTTCGTGCCGAAGGTGGGTGCGATGCTCGCCGTCTTCTGGGTGTCGATGTCGTTCATGTCCGAAGCGCTGGTGGCCTTCTTCACCGACGGGATCATCCCCCAGATCATCGGAGGCTGAGCCATGGATAACGCCATCTATACCGCATTGACCCGGCAATCGGGGCTGATGCGCGAGATGCGCGCGGTGTCCAACAACATCGCCAACGTCTCGACGGCCGGTTTCCGCAAGGAAGGCGTGATCTTCTCGGAATATGTCGCCGACCTGAACAACGCCGAACCCTCGCTGTCGATGGGCGATGCCAGCGCCCGTCTCATCAACCAGGCGCAGGGCCCGCTGTCGCCCACCGGCGGCACCTTCGACCTGGCGATCCAGGGCGAGGGCTTCTTCCAGATCGAGACGCCGCAGGGCAA
Source organism: Phaeovulum vinaykumarii (assembly GCF_900156695.1). Classification (GTDB taxonomy): domain Bacteria; phylum Pseudomonadota; class Alphaproteobacteria; order Rhodobacterales; family Rhodobacteraceae; genus Bieblia_A; species Bieblia_A vinaykumarii. Next base: position 208,535 of record NZ_FTOM01000002.1, on the reverse strand, counting down.
CCAGTTGACCCGCGCGGGCAGCTTCGTGCCTTCGCCCGAGGGCGAGCTGGTCACGCTCGACGGTTACCGGCTGCTCGATTCGGGTGGCGGTCCGGTCTTCGTGCCGACCAACACCCAGGTCTCGATCGGGCGCGACGGCACCGTCTCGGCCGATGGCGAACCGATCGGCCAGGTCGGGCTGTTCCTGCCCACCGACCCCAACGGGCTGATCCATCAGGGCGGCACGCGCTTCTCGTCGGATGCCGGATACGAGCCCTACGATCAGGGCACGATCCTGCAAGGTTTCGTCGAGGAATCGAACGTCGATCCGATCACCGAGATCACCCGGATGATCGAGGTCCAACGCGCCTACGAGATGGGCCAGAACTTCCTGGACCGCGAGGATCAACGCATCCGCGCCGTCATTTCCACCCTGTCGCGCTGAGAAGGAGCCTGATCCATGCGTGCCTTGCAGATCGCCGCCACCGGCATGAGCGCCCAGCAGACGCGGGTCGAGGTGATTTCGAACAACCTCGCCAACATGTCCACCACCGGCTACAACCCGCGGCGGGCCGAATTCGCCGACCTGCATTACCAGCAGATGACCCGCCCCGGCACCGTGACCGCCAATGACGGCACCATCGTGCCCACCGGCGTGCAGCTGGGCCTGGGCGTGCGGCCGGCGGCCATTTCGGTGAACCTGTCGCAGGGGTCGCTGACGCAGACCGGCGGCGATCTCGATATCGCCATCGACGGGTATGGATACCTCGAGGTCACGCTGCCCTCGGGCGAATCGGCCTATACCCGCGACGGGTCGCTGAAACGCTCGGCCGATGGTCAGATCGTCACCTCGGACGGCTTCGCGCTCGCGCCCGGCATCACCATCCCCGATGACGCGACCGCGGTCGCCATCAATGCCTCGGGCGAGGTCTACGCCTATTTCACCAACCAGACCCAGCCCCAGCTTCTGGGGCAGATCACGCTGGCCGGTTTCACCAACGAAAAGGGCCTCGAGGCGATGGGCTCGAACCTCTTCCGCGAGACCTCGGCCTCGGGCGCGCCCAACATCACCACCCCCGGCCAGGACGGGCTGGGCACGCTGCGCCAGGGCTATCTGGAGGAAAGCTCTGTCGATGCGGTGCGCGAGATCACCGAGCTGATCAAGGCCCAGCGCGGCTATGAACTGAACGCCAAGGTCATCACCGCCGCCGACCAGATGCTTGGCGCAACCACGCAGGTGCGCTGATGCCAGGCCGTGAATTCCTTGCCCTGATCGTTCTCTTTTCGCTGCTGGCGAGCGCGGGTCATGCCGACATCCTGATCGCCGCGGGCAATCTGCGCGCGCAATCGGTGATCTCGCCCTCGGATATCGCTGTCGTCGACGGCGACATGCCGGGGGCCCTGACCCGCCCCGAGGAGGCCATCGGCCTCGAGACCCGCGTCACCATCTACGCCGGCCGGCCGATCCGCACCGCCGACGTCGGCCCCGCCGCGATCATCGCGCGCAATCAGATCGTCTCGCTCAACTATCGCCGCGGGCCGCTGTCCATCACCGCCGAAGGCCGCGCGCTCGATCGTGCTGCCCCCGGCGACTATGTGCGGGTGATGAACCTCGCCTCGCGCACCACCATCACCGCGCGCGTTGAACCCGACGGCACGCTTATCGTCAATCCCGGCCCCTGAGGCGCCGGCACCAGCCTGTTCGAGGACATGATGCGCAGAACGCTGCTGATCCTTTCCATGATCCCCATCGCCGCCTGTGGCCGGCTCGAGGATGTGGGCCGCGCGCCCGCCCTGACCCCGGTCGAGCGGTCGAACGAATATTTCGCCATGACCTCGGCCGCGCTGCCCACCAGCCTGTCCACCAGCACCGACCCCACCGGCGGCTCGTCGTTGTGGTCGGGCGGGCGCAGCTCGCTTCTGGGGGACCGGCGCGCCAGCGAACGCGGCGACATCCTGACCGTGGTCATCGAGATCGACGAAAAGGCCGAGATCTCGAATTCGACCGGCCGCTCGCGCTCGGGCAGCGATTCGATGGGGATCCCGCAATTCCTGGGCATTCCCCAGCGCCTGGACCCCCGCCTGCCCGAAGGTGCCAGCATGGCCGATGCGGTCTCGACCAGCTCGAACTCCAGCTATCAGGGCGACGGCTCGGTCTCGCGCAAGGAAAAGATGACCCTGCGCGTTGCCGCGACCATCACCGAACGTCTGCCCAACGGCGTGCTGCGCATCGAGGGCAAGCAGGAGGTCCGCGTGAACTACGAGGTGCGCGAGCTGATCGTCTCGGGCTTCGTGCGGCCCGGCGACATCAGCCGCCAGAACGAGATCACCTATGACAAGATCGCCGGGGCGCGCATCTCCTATGGCGGCCGCGGTCAGATCACCGATGTCCAGCAGCCCCGCTACGGACAACAGATCGCCGACATCATCCTGCCCTTCTGAGGAAACGCCCCCATGCGCAAGCTCATCCCGATCATCCTGGCCGTCATCGGCCTGGGCGCCGGTATCGGCGCGGGCCTCATGCTGCGTCCCCCGCCCAAGGAGGAAGCCGCGCTCGAGCCCTGCGGCCCGGCCGAACAGCCCGCCGAACATGCCGAGGAAACCCCGCCCGAGGAAACCGAACCCCAGTTCGAATACGTGAAGCTCAACAACCAGTTTATCGTGCCGGTCGTCGAAGGCGGCGGCATCAATTCGCTGGTCATCCTGTCGCTGAGCCTCGAGGTCAAGCCGGGCGCCACCGAACAGGTCTTCCGAATGGAACCCAAGCTGCGCGACAGCTTCCTGCAAGTTCTGTTCAACCACGCCAATTCGGGCGGCTTCCGCGGCGCCTTCACCGAATCCGAGAACATGTCGGTCCTGCGCCGCGCGCTTCTCGAGACCGCCCAGAAGCTGATGGGCAACACGGTCTCGGATGTGCTGATCCCCGATATCGTGCGCCAGGACACGCCCTGACCCCCGCCCCAATCTGGAGTCTTGAAACGCCCCGTGGCCCCGGCCGCGGGGCGTTTTCGCATGAGGGGGGCGCACACCGCCTGGCGCCTCCAATCCCCCCCCCCCGCCCGCGCAAGGGACGCGAAAGCGTCGGCGCAGGGCCGGGGGGACTGGCGGATTGGAGGCAAGGGAAAGGGGGCACGGGCGGGCCTGAGGTCGGCCCCGGCCCGGCCTCAGGCCGAACGTTCGTTCTGACGGGCGGCGCGTTCGCGCGCCACGCGCGCTTCGGCGGCCTTCTTCATCTTGGCCAGGACATCGGCCCGGCCCAGCGCCCGCACGGCCTGGGCACGCAGCGATTCCTTGAGCGCCAGCGCGCGTTCGCGTTCCTGCTCGATCTCGGCGCGGCTGCGATCCGACCAGCTCTCGAAGGCGGCCAGGCGGCGGGCAAAGGCCATGTCGCCCTCGACCGCCTCGGCGCGGGCCTGACGCAGGTCGTTTTCCAGCCGGCGCGCCTGGGCATCGAGCCCGGCCAGCCGGCGCGAGGATTGCGCCAGCGCGGCCAGCTCCACATCCTTTTTCATCTCGGCCAGGCGGCGCAGCCGATCCAGTTCGCGCGGTGTCATCTGGCCCCTCTTTCCTTGGCGCGGCGGCGCATCTTCTCGGCAAAGCGGATGGCGGCGGCCACGGGCTTGTAATGTTCGGGCTCGATCTCCTGGCCGATCTCGACCGAGGCATAGAGCGCGCGCGCCGTGGGCGGGTCGGACCGCAGCGGGATGCCGTGCTCGCTGGCCTTCTCGCGGATGCGCGCGGCGATCTCGTCGACCCCCTTGGCCACGCAGACCGGCGCCCGGCCCGAGCCGCGCTGCCATTGCAGCGCCACGGCATAGTGTGTCGGGTTGACGATGACCACATCGGCCTTCTTCACATCGGCCAGCATCTGGTTGGTGGCGATTTCGACGGCCCGCTGGCGGCGCTGGCTCTTGAGATGGGGGTCGCCCTCGGATTGCTTGAACTCGTCCATCAGCTCCTTGCGGCTCATGCGGTTGCGGCGCAGGAATTCGGCGCGCTGCCACAGATAGTCGATCGCGCCCATGACGGCGGCGAAGATGAAGACGATGAACAGGAATTCGAGGATCAGCTTCGACAGGACGATCATCACCTGCTGCGGCTCGAGCGCCTGGGTCATCAGAACCCGCGGCGCCCGGCTCATCAGGAACCAGGCCAGGATCGCCGCGATGATGAGCAGCTTGACGAAGGATTTGGCGAATTCGAACAGGCCGGAGCGACCGAACTTCTGCTTGGCGTTGCTGATCGGATTGACGCGCGACAGCTTGGGCTTGAGCTTCTCGGGGGCGAAGACGATGGCGCGTTGGGCCACCAGCGACAGGATCACCAGCACCAGCGGCAGCACGAACCACACGCCGATGCCCACCAGAACCTTGCCGATCAAGCCGCCCGAAAGCGCCGACCCATCAGCCAGGAACAGATGCGACAGCCGGTCGGATTGGTCCAGCACGACCATCAGGGTCGAGCCGAATTCGCGCAGGCTGGCCGCACCCAGCCCCAGCGCAGCAATCAGAAGCCCCCCATACGAGGCCGCCACGTTGATGTCGTTGGACTTGACAAGCTCGCCCTTCTTTCGGGCTTCCTGGAGCTTTCGCTCTGTTGGCTCGTGTTCCTTGGATTCGTCGTCGTCGTCGCCGCCTTCACTCATGGGATCACCCTGAACGGATCGGACAGGATCGCCTGGAACGCGCCCTGCCAGATGGCCAATGCGGTGGGCAGCGCCAGCATCAACAGGACCAGACCGCCGAAGGTCAGCGCCGGCGCACCGACGAAGGCCACCATCAGCTGCGGCATGGCGCGGTTGATGGCGCCCAGCGCGATGTTGTAGATCAGCCCGCCCACGACGAAGGGCGCGGCCAGCGAAAACGCCAGTCGGAAGGCATGGACGATCCCCGAAAGGCCCCATTCACGGATGGCCTCGGCCGCGGGGAACTGGCCGGGCGGCATCACGTCATAGGTGCCGATCAGCACCTGCGCCACGGCCACATGCAGCCCCATCATCACCGCCAGCGCCAGCCCGCCCATGGTCAGGATATGCCCGACCGCCGGCTGCGGCTCGGCGGTGGTGCCGCCGAAGATCTGCGACAGCGAAGTCGATTGCGCCGCGATCATGCCGGTGATCTGGAGCGCCAGAACCATCAGGCGCAGAAACGCGCCCAGCGCCACGCCGATGATCGGTTCCGTCACCACGAAGAGGCCGATCACCGTGCCCTTGTCGACCAGCGGCGCCACGACCGGCGCCACCGCGGGCAGGATGATCAGGGTGAAGGCCACGGTCAGCACCAGCCGCACCCGCACCGAGATCATCGTCTCGCCGAAGGCGGGCAGCAGCGCCATGGCGCCGCCCACCCGCAGGAACACGATGTAGCCGGTCAGAAGCGCGGTCACCGTCAGGTCCAGCAATTCGGCAAGGGTCGTGGTCACGCCGGCACCATCCCCACCAGAGCCGGGCGCGCATCCAGCCCGATTTCCTCGAAGCTGAGCACCGGCGCCGAGATCCCCTTGGCGCCCAGCACCGTGCGCACGAAGCGGCGGCGGCGGGCCGAGGTGACAACCCCCGGATAGATGCCGTTCTCGCTGACGCGTGCCAGTTTCTCGGCCACGTTGACGGCCAGGCGGTTGAACTTGTCGGGCGGCAGGGCGACATCGCCATAGCCCTTGCTGTCGTCCAGCTGATAGGCGGCAAAGGTCTCTTCCCATTCGGGTGCCAGTTGCAGGAGCGGGATCGTGCCATCGTCGCGGCGCAGTTCGGCAACCAGCTGGAAGCCCAGGCGCTGGCGGACGTGCTCGCAGATCGCCTCGGGGCTGTTCAGCCCGCGCACTTCGGCGATGGCCTCGAGGATCAGCGGCAGGTTGCGGATCGAGACGCGCTCCTCGAGCAGAAGACGCAGCACCGACAGCAGAAGGTCGACCGGCACCTTGTCGGGGATCAGCTCGTCGAGCAGGCGGCGGTTGGCATCGGCGCGCGCGGGGTCCGAGACATTGACCACCTCGTCCAGCAGCCGGCGCAGCGCGCGCAGCGACAAAAGCCGCGAGAAGTTGCGCTTGATGACCTCGAGAAGGTGGGTCGCCAGCACCTCGGTCGGGCCGACGACGGTCGAGCCCGCCAGCGCGGCCTCTTCCTGTTCGGCCTGCGACACCCAGCGGGCAGGCGCGCCATAGACGGGTTCGCGAACATCCTCGCCCGCGGGCAGGAATTCGCGATTGTCGGCCAGAAGCGCCAGCACCTTTTCGGGGTGCAGCGTGTCGCGGGCCTGCTCGACCCCCTGGATACGGATGCGGTAGCTGCCCGGCTCCAGCCCGCCGTCGTCGGTCAGGCGGATCTCGGGCAGGATCAGCCCATAGCCCTGCGCCACATGGTTGCGCATGTTGGTCACGCGCGCCTCGAGGCCGGTCGCCGGGTCAAGCACCATCGCCACGAGGTTGGGCGCGAATTCGACGTGGATCTCGTCGAGATCGAGCACATCGCCCAGCGAGCGGTGCTTGGCCGGGGCTTCGGGGGCGGGCATCTGCGCGGCCTTCTTCGCGGCCTCCTGACGCGCGGTCCGATCGACGAAATAGGCCGCCGTGCCCAGCGCCAGCGCACCGGCGATGAAGGGCGCGAAGGGCAGCCCCGGCACGAAGGCAAACAGCGCCATCAGCACCGCCACCGTGACCAGCGCCGGGGGATATTTGCCCAGCTGCTGGAACAGCGCGATATCGGCCGCGCCCTTGGCCCCCCCGCGCGACAGCAAAAGCGCCGAGGCGATCGAGATGATGACCGCCGGGATCTGGCTGACAAGGCCGTCGCCCACGGTCAGGATGGCATAGGTTTCCAGCGCCTGGCCGATCGGCATGCCATGCATGCTGACGCCGATGACAAGGCCCATGACCAGGTTCAGCAGCGTGATGAGAAGGCCCGCGACCGCATCGCCCTTGACGAATTTCGACGCACCGTCAAGCGAGCCGAAGAAGGTTGTCTCGGCCTGTTCGCGCTCGCGCCGCGACTTGGCCTCGGCGTGGTCGATGGCGCCGGCGTTCATGTCGGCGTCGATGGCCAGCTGCTTGCCGGGCATGGCGTCAAGGGCGAAGCGCGCGCCAACCTCGGCCATCCGGCCCGCGCCCTTGGTGATGACGATGAAGTTCACGATCAGGATGACGCCGAACACCACCAGACCGATCAGCACCGACCCGCCCATGATGAAGTTTGCAAAGCCCTGGATGACGTCGCCGGCGGCATTGGTGCCGGTGTGACCCTGCCCGATGATCAGCTTGGTCGAGGACACGTTGAGCGACAGCCGCAGCATCAGCGAGGCCAGCAGCACCGTCGGGAAGGCCGAGAAATCGAGCGGCCGCTCGATGAACAGCGTCACCGTGAAGATCAGGATCGCCAGCGCGAACGAGGCCGCCAGGCCGATGTCCAGCACCCAGGACGGCATCGGCAGGATCATCATGACGATCACCGCCATCAGCGCAAGCGCCAGAAGGACGGTGGGGCGGAACAGCGAATTGAGCGTCATCGGAGGCATGGGATCACTCCACCGCGGTCTGGGAATAACCGGCCAGCGGACGCGCCGCACGGCCCAGGGGCACCAGCGAGCCGGTCGAGCGATTGCCGCCGGTGCGCAGGAGCGGGAAGGTATTCACCCGTGGCTCGGGCGGGGGCGCTGCGCGCGGCGCGTTGCGGCTGCGCTGGGCCTCGGCCTGGGCCAGGACGATATCGGGAATGGTGGGAATGGCGTCCTGACGGGCGCGCATCACCGGATCGGTCGGCAGGCGCGGGGTCCGCGGGGCGCCGTCCTCGGCCACGAAGCGGTTGCGCAACTGCTCGAACCGCGCGGCATAGCGGTTGGCATGTTTGGGCGTGCGCGAATGATACGCCCCCGCCGCCTTGGTCCACGAGCCCGTCTCGGCATAGAGATCGCGCAGGAACCGCCCGGCATAGAGCGCATTCTTCAGCGGGTCGAACATCTCGTCGATCGACGAAAATTCGTGACCGTGCCATTTGAAATTGATCTGGAAACAGCCGACGTCGAAGCTGCGCGCGCCGCGCTTGTATTCCTTGTAGACATAGGCGCGGGCGTCGTCTTCGGTGTCAAACCAGACGCCCTTGCCTTCCATGTTGACGGTCCAGGGCCAGGGCCGGAAGGCGCCGTTATGGCGCCGCCCCGTCTCGGTAAGGGAGATCGCCTTGAGAACGGAGACCGGAACCCCGGTTTGGGCCGAGGCCATCTCGGCGACGCGTTCGCAGATTGCCGGAAGATCGGGTGCGGCCCGCGCGGCAGCCGGGAGCAACAGCGGCCCCGCGAGAGCCAGCAACACAAGCAGACGGACAAGACCGAGTCGAGCCATGGGATTCTTCCCTTCATCACGGCGATTGTCGCCGGTAGTGCCCGCAACCTACGGCCAGGTTCGTTGACATTTGGTAACCAGAGCCCGGCCGATTTTCCGAAAACGCCGCTCGTTAACGAAAAAAGGGGGCCCGCAAATCGCGCGGCCCCCTTGATCTGGAAGGATTTTCTCGGCCCCGATCAGGACACGATGTCATAGGCGCGTTCACCATGCGCCGAGAGGTCAAGCCCGTTGGTCTCCGACTCGGCATCGACGCGCAGGGGCAGCAGCAGGGCAACGCCGCGCGCGATGATCCAGCTCAGCACCAGCGTATAGACCCCCACGATGGCCAGCGCGCCCAGTTGCGCGATCCAGGCCCCCGCGCCGAAAAGCGCGATCATGATCGTGCCGAAGATGCCGCCCACACCATGCACGGCAAAGACATCAAGCGTGTCGTCGATGCCGACGCGGTTGCGGATCAGGTTCACCGCCTCCTGACACAGGATGCCGGCCACGGTGCCGATGGCCAGCGCCTCGATCGGGCCGACAAAGCCCGAGGCCGGCGTGATCGAAGCCAGCCCGGCGATCGTGCCGGTGACCAGCCCCACCAGCGAGGCGCGGCCGTATTTCACGCGCTCCCATGCCGCCCAGGACAGCGAAGCCGCCGCCGCCGACAGATGAGTGACCGTGATCGCCATGGCAGCCCCGCCATCCGCGGCCAGCTGCGAGCCGCCGTTGAAGCCGAACCAGCCGACCCAGAGCATGCCCGCCCCCATCGCCACCATGCCGGGGCTGTGGGGCGGGGTGTGGCGGTTCTGGCGCGGGCCCAGCATCGCCGCCAACAGCAGCGCAGCCAGCCCGGCGGTTTCATGCACCACGATCCCGCCGGCGAAATCGCGCGTGCCGATGGCGCCGAAGATGCCATCATCGGCCAGCATCCCGCCGCCCCAGATCCAATGCGTCACCGGCGCATAGACCAGAAGCATCCACAGCCCCGAGAAGGCCAGCACGAAGCCGAAGCCCACGCGTTCGACATAGGCGCCAACGATCAGCGCGGGGGTGATGATGGCGAAGGTCATCTGGAAGGCGAAGAACAGCACCTCGGGCAGGCTGCCCCACAGGTTGTCGGGGCCCACGCCCGCCAGAAAGGCCTTGCCCAGCCCACCCCAGAACGGCCCGGCCTCGCCGAAGGCGATGGAATAGCCCAGCGCGAACCACAGCACGCTCATCAGGGCGGCGATCGAGAAGACATGCATGTAGACCGACAGCACGTTGCGCGCCCGAACCAGCCCGCCATAGAACAGCGCCAGCCCCGGCAGCGACATGAACAGCACCAGCGCCGTTGCCACCATGATCCATGCGGTATCTGCCGCGTTCATCCCCTTGTCCCCCGCTTGTCATTTTTCACGCGGCGCCGGCAATCGCAGGAATGTTCGGGAAGGAAAGCGGCAAATGCACAAGGCCGCGCCCAAAGGCTGGGCATTTTGCAAAGTGCCGTAATTCGCGGCGTCGCGTCGCCGCGAATGCGCGCAATGCGGGCGGCGCGCGAATTCCGAGGCCGCGCGCCGTGCCCCGGACATGTCGCCCGCCCCCTGTGCCACAAGGGCCATCCGGCGCCCGATCCTCTTGCGAGGGGGGCCAAGCGACGGTATGGAAGGCCGATGCAGTCAAGGGGGCCCCAGGCGATGGACGATCCGAAAACGCTTGTCTCGACCGACTGGCTCGAGGCGCATCTCAAGGACCCCGACCTGCGCATTCTCGATGCGTCGTGGTTCCTGCCGACAATGGCCCGCGATCCCCGTGCCGAATATGCCGAAGCCCATATTCCGGGCGCGCGCTTCTTCGACATCGACGAGATCTCGGACAACCGCTCGAGCCTGCCGCACATGGCCCCCCCGCCCGAGAAATTCATCTCGCGCATGCGGGCGATGGGCGTGGGCGACGGCCATCAGGTCGTGGTCTATGACAGCATGGGCATCTTCTCGGCGCCGCGCGTCTGGTGGACCTTCCGTCTGATGGGCAAGACCGACATCGCCGTGCTGGACGGCGGGCTGAAGAAATGGCGCGCCGAGGGCCGCGAGGTCGAGGATCTGCCCCCCGTCACCCGCGACCGCCACATCACCGTGCAACGCCAGGCGCATCTGATCAAGGACGTGACCCAGGTCGCCGCCGCCTCGAAGCTGGGCGACTGGGAGATCATCGACGCGCGCGCGCCCGGCCGCTTTGCCGGCGTCGAGCCCGAACCCCGCCCCGGCCTGCGCATGGGCCATGTCCCCGGCGCCCGGAACGTGCATTTCGCCACCCTGATGAACGCCGACGGCACGATGAAATCCCCCGAGGAGCTGCGCGCGATCTTCGAAGCCGCGGGGGTCGATTTAACCAAACCCGCGATCTGCACCTGTGGCTCGGGCGTCAATGCCGCCATTCTGGCGCTGGCGCTCGAACGGATCGGGCACCGCAATCACGCCGTCTATGATGGCGCCTGGGCCGAATGGGGCATGTTCAACGACCTGCCCGTCGCTACTCTCAAGACCGAAAAGGGCGCATGATGCTCAACACCCTCAAACCCCAGCCCGCGGACAAGATCCTGGCCCTGATGGGGCAGTTCCGGGCCGACCCGCGCGAGACCAAGATCGACCTCGGCGTGGGCGTCTACAAGGATGCCACCGGCCACACGCCGGTGATGCGCGCGGTCAAGGACGCCGAGCGCCGGCTGTGGGAGACCGAGACCACCAAGACCTATACCGCGCTGGCGGGCGAGCCGGCCTATCACGCCGCCATGGCCGGGCTGATCCTGGGCGACGGGCTGCCGGTCGACCGGGTCGCGGCGCTGGCCACGGTGGGCGGCACCGGTGCGGTGCGTCAGGGGCTTGAGCTGATCCGCATGGCCAACCCCGACGCCACCATCTGGGTGTCCGATCCGACCTGGCCCAACCACCTGACGATCCTGTCCTATCTGGGCATGAAGACGCGCCCCTACCGCTATTTCGACACCGAAACCCGCAGCGTCGACATCGCCGGCATGATGGCCGACCTGAGCCAGATCCAGCCCGGCGACGTGGTGCTGGTGCATGGCTGCTGCCACAACCCGACGGGCGCGAACCTGACGCTGACCGACTGGGCCGCGCTGGCTGCGCTCCTCGAGGAAAAGGGCGCCATGCCGCTCGTCGATCTGGCCTATCAGGGCTTCGGCGACGGGCTTGACGCGGATGCCGCGGGCACGCGCCTGCTGGCCGCGCGCCTGCCGCAGATGCTGATCGCGGCGTCGTGCTCGAAGAACTTCGGGATCTACCGCGAGCGCACCGGCATCCTGCTGGCGCTGACCCCCGATGCCGCGACGCGCGACCTGGCGCAGGGCACGATGGCCTATCTCAACCGGCAGAACTATTCCTTCGCGCCCGATCACGGCGCGCGGCTGGTGACGATGGTGCTGACCGATGCGGGGCTGCGCGCCGATTGGGAGGCCGAGCTCGAGGAGGTGCGCACCGGCATGCTGGCCCTGCGCGAGCAACTGGCCGCCGAGCTGCGCCAGCTGACCAACTCGGACCGCTTCGACTTCATCGCCCGGCACCGGGGCATGTTCTCGCGTCTGGGCGCCACGCCCGGCCAGGTCGAGAAGATGCGCGACGATCACGCCATCTACATGGTGGGCGACTCGCGGTTGAACATCGCCGGGCTGAACGCGACCACCGTCCCGATCCTGGCCCGCGCCATCGTCGACGCCGGCGTCTGACCCCTGCGGCCGGGCGGCACCCCCGCCCGGTCCCGCATACCCCGGATGAGTGGCCGAGTGGTTTAAGGCACTGGTCTTGAAAACCAGCGAACCGAAAGGTTCCGTGGGTTCGAATCCCACCTCATCCGCCATATACCCCGACAAATGCCTGAAATCATTGAACTTCGCATGTTGATCGCAGGCGATACCCACAACATTCCCAACATGTGATCTGCGCTTGCTCCGAGGCGCGGCAGAGGGCGCCTGTTCCTTCGGTCCGAATTTTTCTTCTGTTCCACCCGACGATTTCAGGGCCGGTGCCTATTTTCCTAGCGTGGGTGGCATCGATGGTCGGTGCCCGACATTTAGGATACAGGAAGATGAAACACGCCAATCCCGACGAAACCTATCTGAAAGCCGATCAACTGAGCCATGTGCGCAACATCTGCGCCCATCACAGCCGGCTGTGGAACCGCCGCTTCACCATCAAGATGAGCGTGCCGAAATTCCCGGCGCGTCTTGCCGTTGCGATGAAGGGGGCGGACGACCGCAACCTGCACAACATGCTGGTGATGCTGGATCACCTGATCGATGTGATCGCCCCCGACAGCGGCTGGCGCAGGCGGCTGGTCGATCTGATCGCAGGCGCCGAGGTGGCGAAACCGGTGGCGATGGGGTTCCCGGCGGACTGGCAGGGGCGGGCGATGTGGAAGGTGGGGAAATGAGGCTCATTGCACCGATAGCGGCAATCCGCCGTCGCCCGAGCGTCGACGCCGCCCACCAGATCGCCGAGCCGGTGCAGGAGGTGGGGGCGTAAGATCGTTGCGTTTGAACGGCGCGCTCTATTCCGGCGTCATGGCGTTTCTGGACGGGGTGGATGCCGCGCGCGCCAGGGACACCGGCACCCAGAGCCCGCCCCCCTCTCGGTCCGCGCCCTCGGGCACCGGCGGCGGCGCGACCGGCACCGGCTTTGCCGTCACCCCCGACGGGATGATCCTGACCAACAACCATGTTGCCGGGGAATGCCGCAGCCTGACCGTGGACGGCGCCCCCGCGGCGCTGATCGCGGCAGACGCCGATCTGGACCTGGCGCTGGTGCAGATGACGGGCGCCACGGGCCTGTCCAGCGCCGCCTTCTCGCCCCGCCCCGCGGCGCTGAACGCCGATGTGACGGTGGCGGGCTATCCGTTGGCGGGGCTTCTGGGCGGGTTGAACATCACCCGCGGATCGGTCACCGGCATGAAGGGGCTGGGCGGCGACATGCGCCAGATGCAGATCTCGGCGCCGGTCCAGCCCGGCAATTCCGGCGGCCCTGTGGTCGATGCCGAAGGCCATGTGATCGGGGTCGTGGTCTCGAAACTTGACGCGCAATTCATCCAGAACGAGATCGGCGACATCCCCCAGAACGTCAATTTCGCCATCCGCGGCGAGATCGCCAAGCTGTTCCTGTCGCAAAACGGCGTCGCGCCGCAGATCGGCGCGACGGGCAGCCCGCCCCCCCCCCCCCGAGGAACTGGGCCGCCGTCTGGCCGCGATCACGCATCAGGTGACCTGCAACTGAGCGCGTCTCAGCCCGCCCGTGCCGCCGCCATGCGGACGATATCGGCCAGCCGGCAGGCATAGCCCCATTCGTTGTCATACCAGGCATAGACCTTCACCTGGGTGCCGCCCGTGACCATGGTCGAGGGGCCGTCGATGATCGCCGAGCGCGGGTCGTTGGTGAAGTCGCTCGACACCAGCGGCCGTGTCTCGAAGCCCAGGATCCCGCGCAGCGGCCCTTCGGCGGCGGCGGCGAACAGGACGTTGACCTCCTCGGCCGTGGTCGGGCGCTCCACCTCGAAGACGCAATCGGTCAGCGAGGCATTGAGCAGGGGCACCCGCACCGCATGCCCGTTCAGCCGTCCCGCAAGTTCGGGATAGATCAGCGCGATCGCGGTGGCCGAGCCGGTGGTGGTGGGGATCAGGTTCATCAGCGCCGAGCGCGCGCGACGCATGTCGCGGGCGGGGCGGTCGACGATGGTCTGGGTGTTGGTCACGTCATGAAGCGTGGTGATCGACCCGTGGCGGATGCCCAGGCCCTCGTGGAGAACCTTGACCACCGGCGCCAGGCAATTGGTCGTGCAGGACGCCGCCGTCAGCAACCGCTGGCTGCCGTCGTAAAGCGCGTGATTGATCCCATAGACCAGGTTCAGCGCGCCGCCATCCTTGACCGGGGCGCTGACCACGACCGTCTTCACGCCGGCGGCGAAATAGGGCGCAAGCGCCGCGCCGGTGCGAAAGGCGCCGGTGCAGTCGATCACCAGATCGACCCCCATCTCGGCCAGCGGCAGCGCGTCCAGCGCGCGCTCGCACGTCAGCCGGATCTGGCGCCCGCCCAGGACAAGCCCGCCTTCGGCCGCAGCGACCGGGGTCGGCCAGCGGCCATGCACGCTGTCGAATTCCATCAGCAGCGCATGCTGCGCGGGATCGCCCTCGGCGTCGTTCAGAAGGACGATCTCGCCCCCCGCGCCGGTGTCGATCAGATCGCGCAGCACCAGCTTGCCGATGCGGCCCAGCCCGTTGACGGCGATGCGGGTCATGCGCGGTCCCCTTCTTCTGCGGGGATGTCGTCGCCCAGGGCATCGACACGCGCTTGCAGCGACATCCGGTCCAGGCTGGCGAAGGGCAGTTCGACAAAGGCCGCGATCCGGCGGTGCATCGCGCCATAGGTCCGGGCAAAGACCAGCGCCTTTTCGGCGTCGGTGCCGGTGGCCTTCACCGGGTCGGGCAGGCCCCAATGCCCGGTGATCGGCTGGCCCGGCCAGGGCGGGCATTCCTCGGCCGCGGCGGTGTCGCAGACGGTGAAGACGAAATCCATCACCGGGGCATCGGGGGTCTGGAATTCGGCGATATCCTTCGCGCGCAGCGGCGCGGTGTCATGGCCGTTGCGCGCCAGCACCTCGAGCGCGAAGGGATTGGGGCCGCGCCCCGGCCGCACCCCGGCGGAAAAGGCGCGAAACCGCCCCCGCCCGAGATCGCGCAACAGCGCCTCGGCGAACAGGGACCGGGCGGAATTGCCCGAGCAGATGAAGAGCACGTTCCACGTTCTGTCGTTCATGGCGGGGGTCTCCCTTTCCGGTCTGTGAAGCGCGCCCAGAAGGTCGGGCCGCGCCCGCCCCACATCGAGCGCCAGATAGCCGATCAGCCCCTGGGCCGCGGCCAGATTCACCGAATAGAACAGCGACCGCCCCTGCCGTTCGACGCCCACCAGCCCCGCCGCCACCAGATCCGACAGGTGATGCGACAGCGTGTTGGGCCGCAGACCCAGCGCCGCGGCCATCTCGGTGGGGCGCACGCCGCGCGGGGCAAAGCGCATCAGCAGCCGGAAGACGGCCAGACGGTCGCGGTGGCCAAGGGTGGCAAAGGCATGGGCGGCATCATTCTGTTCCATAATTCCTGAATACTGGAATTATGAAGCCGGTCCAGTGAAGCTTTGATGACACCACGATGACGGGCGCCGGGGGGGGGCCTTGACCGCCGCCCCCGGCGGCATTACCGCTTATGCGCAGATGCGCATGAAGCGGAGCCCTCTCATGGTCCAGACCGTCCTGGCCGCCCTGGCCGAACCCACGCGCCTTCAGGCGATGGCGCTGCTGGCCGATGGCTCTGAACATTGCGTCTGCGAATTGATGCGCAAGCTCGGCGCCACCCAAAGCCGCATGTCGCGCCACATGCAGGTGCTGCGCCAGGCCGGGCTGGTCACCGACCGGCGCGATGCGCAATGGGTGCGCTATCGGCTGAACCCCGAGATGCCCCCCGAGATCGCGGCGATCCTGAGCGCCGTTCTGGCCGCTGCCGCAGCCTCGCACGAAAGGACCGCCGCATGAGCCTCACCCCTTCGGACGCCCCCGCCCCCGCCGCCGCGCGCCCCGACTGGCCCTGGCACCTGGGCGTGGCCGCCGCGGCCGTCCTGTGGTGGCTGGTCTATGGCCAGCTTGCCCCCCTGGCCGAAGCCGTCACCGAGACCCTTACCGCCTGGGGCCCGGTCGCCCGCGACAGCCACACCGGCGCGGCGCTGGCCTTCTTTCTCTATGATGTGCCCAAGGTGATGATGCTCCTGGTGCTGATCGTCTTTGCCGTGACGGTCCTGCGCAGCTTCTTTTCGGCGGAACGGACCCGCGCGCTGCTGACCGGGCGCCACGAGGGCGTGGGCAACGCCATGGCGGCGGGTCTGGGCGTGGTGACGCCGTTCTGCTCGTGCTCGGCGGTATCGCTGTTCATCGGCTTTGTCTCGGCGGGCATCCCGCTCGGGGTCACCTTCTCGTTCCTGATCGCCGCCCCAATGGTCAACGAGGTGGCGCTGGTCCTTCTCTTCGGGCTGGTCGGCTGGCAGGTGGCGCTGACCTACCTGGTCTTTGGCCTGGGCATCGCGGTGGTGGCGGGGTTCGTGATCGGCAAGCTGCGCCTCGAGGGCTGGTTGCAGGATTGGGTCCGCGAAATCCACGCCGCTGCCGCCTCGGGCTGCCAGAGCGGCCCCGAACGGCCCACGATGCCCGAGCGTTATCGCATGGGCCTTGCGGCCGTGCGCGAGATCGTGGGCAAGGTCTGGCTGTGGGTGGTGCTGGGCATCGGCATGGGCGCGCTGATCCACGGCTATGTCCCCGAGGATCTGATGATCCGCATCATGGGCGCCGAGGCCTGGTGGTCGGTCCCCGCCGCCGTCGCGCTGGGCGTTCCCATGTATACCAACGCCGCCGGCGTGATCCCCATCGTCGAGGCGCTTCTGGGCAAGGGCGCGGCGCTCGGCACGGTGCTGGCCTTCATGATGAGCGTGATCGCGCTGAGCCTGCCCGAGATGATCATCCTGCGACAGGTGCTGACGCTGCGCCTGATCGCGGTCTTCGTCGGCGTCGTCGCCAGCGGCATCCTGGCCGTGGGCTTCCTGTTCAACCTCCTGTTCTGAAGGACACGCGCACATGAAATCCGTCAAGGTCTATGGCCCCGGCTGCAAACGTTGCGAAACCACCGCCAGCATGGTCGCCGACACCGCCGCAAAGCTGGGCGTCGCCGTCGAGATCGAGAAGATCACCGACCCCCGCGCCATCGCGCTTTCGGGCGTGATGTCGACGCCGGGCATCTCGATCGACGGCACGCTGGTCCATTCCGGCGGCCTGCCCGACGCCGCCCGCCTGGAGGGCTGGCTGTCCGCGTGATCCCCCCGGGCCGGCGCGATGAAAACGGTTCCCGCTTGACGGGAAACCGCGGATACGCGGCAAAGCGCTCGGGGGCCTGTCATGAACATCCTTGTCCTCCAGCATCTGGCCATCGAACACCCTGGCAGCCTGCGCGATCTCTGGGCCGCGGCGGGGCATCGGCTGACCGCGATCGAGCTGGACGCGGGCGAGACGATCCCGCCGCTGGAGGGGTTCGACCTGATGGTGGCGATGGGCGGCCCGCAGGATCTGTGGGACAAGGACGCCCTGCCCTGGATGTGCGCCGAACTGGCCGCGATCCGGCATTGGGTGGCCGATCTGGGCCGGCCCTATCTGGGGATCTGTCTGGGGCATCAGCTTCTGGCCGAGGCGCTGGGCGGCCACGTCGCGCCGATGGCCCGCCCCGAGGTCGGTCTGGCCGAGGTGACGCGCACCGCAGCCGGCGCCGCCGACCCGATCTTCGCCACGCTGCCCGAGCGGCTGACCACCTTCCAATGTCACGGCGCCGAGATCCGCGACCTGCCCGCAGGCGCGGTGATCCTGGCCGAGAACGCCGCCTGCCCCACCCAGGCCATCCGCTGGGGACACCACGCCTGGGGGCTGAAATTCCACGTCGAGATCACCGAGACGACCGTGGCCGACTGGCAGGCGATCCCCGCCTATGCCGCAAGCCTGCGCGAAGCGCTGGGCGCCGCCCGCGCCGCCACCCTGGTCAAGGAGGTCGCCCCCCTTCTGCCCGCCTTCCGCGCAAGCGCCGCGGCGATGGACCGCGCGCTTCAGGCCGCGCTTGCCCCCGAACGCGCGCTGAACGCCCCCCTTGGCGGGACGCGCGCGGGCGGCTATCACGTCGGTCCCGGATCTGACAGGAGCCCCCGCCTTGGACACCGCCGACCGCATCGCCCGCACGATTGCCGAAGAGATCGCCGCAACCCCCGCCCAGGTGCGCGCGGCGACCGAGCTTCTGGACGGAGGCGCCACGGTGCCCTTCGTCGCGCGCTACCGCAAGGAGGTGACCGGGGGCCTTGATGACACGCAGCTGCGCACCCTCTCCGAACGTCTGGTCTATCTGCGCGAGATGGAGACCCGGCGCGCGGCGATCCTGAATTCGATCCGCGAGCAGGGCAAGCTGACCGACGATCTGTCGCGCGCCATCGCCGGCGCCACGACCAAGGCCGCGCTCGAGGACATCTACCTGCCCTTCAAGCCCAAGCGCCGGACCAAGGCGATGATCGCGCGCGAAAACGGGCTGGAGCCGCTGTTGCGCGCCATCGCGGCCGACCGCCGCGCCGATCCCGCCACGCTGGCGCAGGGCTACCTGTCCGAGGCCGTCGCCACGCCCAAGGCCGCGCTTGAGGGCGCGCGCGACATCCTGGCCGAAGAACTGAGCGAAAACGCGCGCCTTCTGGGCCGGCTGCGCGACTTCATGCGCGCCGAGGCCTTCATCAGTGCCCGGCTGATCGAGGGCAAGGCCGAGGCGGGCGCCAAATTCTCGGATTACTTCGATCACCGCGAGAAATGGGCCACCATCCCCGCGCACCGGGCGTTGGCGATCCTGCGCGCCTCGAAGGAGGAGGTGGTGACGGTCGAAATCGCCCCCGAGCCCGAAACCGGCCCCGCCCGCGCCATCGACATCATCGCCGCCGAGATCGGCATCGCGGGCGACGGCCCCGGCGATCGCTGGCTGCGCGAGGTGGCGGGCTGGACCTGGCGGGTCAAGCTGTCGCTGTCGATGTATATCGACCTGCTGTCCGAGCTGCGCAAGCGCGCCCATGACGAGGCCATCGCCGTCTTTGCCCGCAACCTGCGCGACCTGCTGCTGGCCGCGCCTGCGGGCGCACGCCCGACGCTGGGGCTGGATCCCGGCATCCGCACCGGGGTCAAGGCGGCGGTGGTCGATGCCACGGGCAAGCTGCTCGAGACCGCGACGCTCTATCCCTTTGCGCCGAAGAACGACCTGCGCGGCACCGAAGCGAAGCTGGCCGAGCTGATCCGCCGCCACGGGGTCGAGCTGATCGCCATCGGCAACGGCACCGCCAGCCGCGAGACCGAGCGCGTCGTGGCCGATGTCCTCAAGCATCTGCCGGGGGCCTCGAAACCGGCGAAGGTGGTCGTGTCCGAGGCGGGCGCGTCGGTCTATTCGGCCTCGGAACTGGCGGCGCGGGAATTTCCCGATCTGGACGTGTCGCTGCGCGGGGCGGTGTCGATCGCGCGCCGGCTCCAGGATCCGCTGGCCGAGCTGGTCAAGATCACGCCGCAGTCGATCGGGGTGGGGCAGTATCAGCACGACGTGGATCAGCGCCAGCTTGCCCGCGCACTCGAGGCCGTGGTCGAGGATGCGGTGAACGCGGTGGGGGTGGATCTCAACACCGCCTCGGCGCCGCTTCTGGCGCATGTGGCGGGGCTGGGCCCGGCGCTGGCGCAGGCCATCGTGACCCACCGCGACCAGGCGGGCGCCTTCCCCTCGCGCAGGGCGCTTCTCAAGGTGTCGGGGCTGGGGCCGCGCGCCTTCGAGCAATGCGCGGGCTTCCTGCGCATCCGCGACGGGGCCGAACCGCTCGATGCCTCGGCGGTGCACCCCGAGGCCTATGGTGTGGCGCGGCGCATCGTGGCCGCCTGCGGGCGCGATATCCGCGAGATCATGGGCAATGGCGCGGCGCTCAAGGGGCTGAAGGCGCAGGATTTCGTGGACGAGACCTTCGGCCTGCCGACGGTGCGCGATATCCTGGCCGAGCTGGAAAAACCCGGCCGTGACCCGCGCCCGCATTTCGTGACCGCGACCTTTGCCGACGGCGTCGAGGACATCAAGGATCTGCGCCCCGGCATGATGCTGGAAGGCACGGTGACCAATGTCGCGGCCTTTGGCGCCTTTGTCGATATCGGGGTGCATCAGGACGGGCTGGTCCATGTCAGCCAGCTGGCCGACCGTTTCGTCAAGGACCCCCACGAGGTCGTCAAGGCCGGCGATGTGGTCAAGGTCCGCGTGACCGAGGTCGACATCCCCCGCAAGCGGATCGGCCTGTCGATGCGCCGGGACGGCGGCACCGAGAGCGGCGGCAAGGCGGCCGCCGGAAAGGGCCAAGGCAAGGGTCAGGGCAAGGGTCTCGGGCAGGGCAAGAACCAGGGGCAGCCAAAGGGCCGCGGCGGCCAAGGTCGCGGAGGCACCGCCAGCGGCACCGAGACCGGCGCGCTGGGGGCCGCACTTCTCGACGCGATGCGGCGGAAATAGCCCCGCAGGCGCCCCCTCTCGCCCCGGCGGCGCCGGGATGCTAGGCTGGCGGCACGGCCGGGCCCCTGCCGGCCGCGCGCGGAGATGCAGCCCATGCCCGATCCCGCCCTGTCCCTGCGCCCCGCCTTTTCCCTGCGCGGCGTGACGCGCGTCTATGGCGAAGGCCGCAGCGCGGTGCAGGCGCTGCGCGGCGTGGATCTGGACATCCCCGCGGGCGAGATCGTGGTGATGCTGGGGGCCTCGGGGTCGGGGAAATCCACGCTTCTCAACATCCTGGGCGGGCTTGACCGGCCCAGCGCGGGCAGCGTGCGCTTTCAGGGCACCGAGCTGACGGGCCTGAGCGACGCCGCGCTGACCCGCTATCGGCGCGACCATGTGGGCTTTGTCTTCCAGTTCTACAACCTCATGCCGGGGCTGACCGCGCGCGAGAATGTCGAACTTGTCACCGAGATCGCGCGCGCGCCCATGCCCGCCGCCGAGGCGCTGGCGCTGGTGGGGCTGGGCGCGCGGGCCGATCATTTCCCGGCGCAATTGTCGGGCGGCGAGCAACAGCGCGTGGCCATCGCCCGCGCCATCGCCAAACAGCCCGAAGTCCTGTTCTGCGACGAACCCACCGGCGCGCTGGACAGCGCCACGGGCCGCGCCGTCCTCGAGGTGCTGTGCGACGTCAACGCCCGGCTGGGCGCCACCGTGCTGATGGTCACCCATGCCGCCAGCATCGCCGGGCTGGCCCATCGCGTCGTGCGGCTGAGCGACGGGCAGATCGCCGACATGCGGGAAAACGCCACCCGCCTTTCGCCCGCCGAGGTGGTGTGGTGAGCCCGCTCGACCGCAAGCTCCTGCGCGATCTGGCGCGGATGCGGGGGCAGGCTCTGGCCATTGCCGCGGTGATCGCCATGGGGGTGCTGCTTCAGGTGATGATGAGCGGGCTTGTCACCTCGCTCTCCGAGACGCGGCGCGCCTATTACGAACGCAACCGCATGGCCGATGTGGTGGCCCCGCTGACCCGCGCGCCCGATGCGGTGCTGGAGCGGCTGGCCGCGATCCCCGGCGTGGCGGGGGCGGAAGGGCGGATCGACGGGGCCGCCCTTCTGGACATGCCGGGCCATGACGTGCCGGTGCAGGCCCAGGCGCTGTCCCTGCCCGACCGCGGGCCGCAGCGGCTGATGCTGCTGCATCTGACGGCGGGGCAGCTTCCGCCCACCGCTGCGCGCGACGCCGTGGTGGTTCTTGACGCCTTTGCCCGCGCGCATGGGCTTCGCCTGGGCGACCGGATCGCGGCCACGATGAACGGCGCGCGCATGGATCTGAAGATCGTGGGCCTGGCCCAGAGCCCCGAACATCTCTACGTCGCCGTGCCCGGCGAGATGTCGCCCGACCCGGCGCGGTTCGGGGTGTTCTGGATGCGCCGCACGGCGCTTGCCGCGGCCTATGACATGGACGGCGCCTTCAACGCCGCGCTCTTTGCCCTGTCGCGCGATGCGCGCCTGGCGGAGGTTCTGGACCGCATCGACCGGGTGCTGGCCCCCTATGGCGGCACCGGGGCGATGGCGCGCGACACGCTGGTGTCGGACCGTTTCGTCAGCGAGGAGATCGAGAGCCTGGGCACCATGAACCGGGTGGTTCCGCCGCTGTTCCTGGCGGTCGCGGCCTTTCTTCTGAACATCGTCGCCGCCCGCCTGGTCGAGGCCGAGCGCGAGGAGATCGGCCTTCTCAAGGCCTTCGGCTACCGCGGCCGCGAGATCGGCGCGCACTACATGAAGCTGGTGCTGGTGATCGCCGTGCTGGGGGCGCTGGCGGGCTGCCTTCTGGGGGTCGCGGCGGGGCGCGGCATGGTGCGGGTCTATGCGCAATTCTACCACTTTCCCTTCCTGATCTTCCGCCCCGATCCGGGCGCCTTCGTCACCGGCGTGCTGACCAGCATCGGCGCGGCTTCGGCCGGGGGCGTGTTCGTCCTGCGCCGGGTGTTCCGCCTGGCCCCGGCCGAGGCGATGCGCCCGCCCGCCCCGGCCGATTATTCGCGTGCGCGCCCCCTGTCCGGGGCGCTGGGCCGGCTTCTCGATCAGCCGACGCGGATGGTGCTGCGCCGGGTGATCCGCGCGCCCTTGCGGATGGCGGCGCTGTCGGCGGGGATCGCGGGGGGGATGGCGCTGGCCGCAGGCATGACCACGATCTACGGCGGCTTCGACCGGATGATCACGCTCAGCTTCACGCTTCTCGACCGCTCGGACGCGACCGTGATCTTCACCCATCCGCTGTCGGAAAAGGCCGCGTTGGAAATGGGGCGGATGGCGGGCGTGATCCGGGTCGAGCCCTTCCGCGAGGTGCCCGCGATCCTGCGCAATGGCGCCCATACCCACCGCGGCAGCCTCAGCGGGATCGCCCCCGATGCGGGCCTCGTGCGCCCAATCGGCGCCGACATGGCCCCGATCGTGCTTCCCGAACGGGGCGTCGTCGTCTCGCAGACGCTGGCCGAGATCCTGCATCTGGCGCCCGGCGACCGGCTGATCGCCGAGATCCGCGAGGGCGCCCAGCCCCGCCTCGCGCTGCCCGTGGCGCAGGTGGCCCAGAGCCTGATGGGCGCGCCCGCCTACATGCGGCTGGACGCGCTGGGGCGGGCCGTCGATGCGCCGGGACAGGTGTCGGGCGTGCATCTGCGGCTGGACCCGGCCGCGGCGCCCGCGCTCTATCGTCGCCTCAAGGCGATGCCGCAGGTGGCTGGCGTCAGCGTGGCCACCGATGCCCGGCGCGCCCTGCGCGAGCTGATGGACACCGGCGCCGGCGCCACGCGTTTCGTGCTGGGCGCGGTGGCCTTCGTCATCACCTTCGGCATCATCTACAACGCCGCGCGCATCGGACATGCCGAACGCGCCCGCGATCTGGCCGCGCTGCGGGTGATGGGCTTCACCAAGGCCGAGACCGCCTTTGTCCTTCTGGGGGAACTGGCGCTGATCACGCTGGCCGCGCTGCCGGCGGGGGCGGCGCTGGGGCATGGCCTTTCCATCGCCATCGCGCGCGGCTTCTCGACCGAACTCTACCGCATTCCTACCGGTTTCGACCCCGCCGCGCAGGGGATGGCGGCGCTCTATGTCCTGATCGCGGCGCTCGTCTCCGGCGCGCTGGTGGCGCGCGATCTGGCCCGCACCGACCCCATCACCGTTCTCAAGACACGCGAGTGACCCATGCCCTTCACCGCCCGACGCCTGTCCCGCCCGTTCCTGATCCTGTCCACGCTGGTGCTGGTGGGCGGGGTGCTGGCCTGGGCCTTTCGCGCCCAGCCGGTCATGGTGGATCTGGGCCAGGTCAGCCGCGGCCCGCTTGCGCTGACCATCGACGAGGACGGGCGCACGCGGGTGCGCGACAGCTATGTCGTGTCGACCCCGGTCGAGGGGCGGCTGCTGCGGGTGACGCTGCGTCCGGGCGATCCGGTCACGGCCAATTCCACCGTGCTGGCGCGAATGCGGCCCACGAACCCCGCGGTTCTGGACGTGCGCACGCGCGAACAGGCGCGCGCGGCGGTCGCGGCGGCGGAGGCCGGCCTCGAGGTGGCGCGCGCCGATCTCGAGGCCGCCGAGGCCGATCTGGACCTGGCCGAGGCCGACCGCGCCCGCGCCCGGGCGCTTGCGGGCAGCGGCACCGTCTCGCAGGCGGCGCTCGACCGCGCCGAAAGTGCCGCCCGCGCCGCCGAGGCCCGCCGCCACACCGCCCGCGCCGCCATCGCCCAGCGCCAGGCCGAGCTTCAGACCGCGCGGGCCCAGCTGATCGGCTTCGAGGACCGCGGCCTTGTCGCCGCCCTCGAGGCGCAGCTGGGCGACGAGATCCCGATCCTGTCGCCCATCGACGGCCGCGTCCTGCGCGTGATCCAGGAGGACGAGACCATCCTGCCCGCGGGCGCGCCGCTTCTCGAGGTGGGCAATGTGGCCGAGGGCCTCGAGGTGGTGGTCGAGCTGCTCTCGGCCGACGCGGTGCGGGTGCGCGCGGGCGATCCGGTGCGGATCGAGGAGTGGGGCGGACCGGCGCCCCTGGCCGGCACGGTCGAGCGGATCGAGCCCTTCGGGATCACCAAGACCTCGGCGCTGGGGGTCGAGGAACAGCGCGTCACGGCGGTGGTGCGGCTCGACAGCCCGGCCGAGGCGCGCGCGGGGCTGGGCCACGGCTACCGGGTCGAGGCGCGGATCGTGATCTGGCAGGCCGAAGCGGCGCTGAAGCTGCCCTCAGGCGCGGTGGTGCGCGGGGCCGACGGCCCGTCGGTCTTCGTGATGCAGGACGGGCGCGCCGAACGGCGGGCGATCACGCTGGGCCCGGACAACGGCATCGAGGCCGCGGTCACGGCGGGGCTGGCGGCCGGCGAGACGGTCGTTCTCTATCCGCCCGCGGGGCTGCGCACGGGCGATGCGATCACCCGGCGGGTGGTGGACTAGGGCGCAGGGAATGGGGCACGGGGGATGGGGCTTCTCTATTTCGCCTATGGCTCGAACATGCTGGAAACCCGGCTGCGGGCGCGCTGCCGGGGCGCGCGGCTGATCGGGGCGGGCCGCGCGCCGGGGCACGATCTGGCCTTTGCCAAGCGCGGGCGCGACGGCTCGGGCAAGGCCACGCTCTGCCCCGGTCCGGGCGCGCTGCCGGGGGTGCTGTTCCAGCTTGAACCGGGCGATCTGGCGCCGCTGGACCGGGCCGAGGGGCGCGGGATCGGCTATGACCGGGTGGAGATCGACGTGATCGGCCCCGACGGTCGGCCCGCCCGCGCGCTGAGCTATGTCGCCTGCCGGAGGGAGACGGGGCTTTTGCCCTTTGGCTGGTATCTGGCGCTCTGCGTGGCCGGGGCGCCGGACCCCGCGCATCAAGCCCGGCTGGCCGCCCATCCCTGGACGCCCGATCCCGACCCCGCGCGCCCGGCCCGGCAAGCGGCGGTATCGGCGCTGGCCAGGGCCGGGATCGCGGATCACCGCGCGTATCTCAGCGCGCCAGAACGATCCCGATGACCGAAAGCACGACCAGCGCGATGCCAACGCCTTCGCGCAGATGCAGCCGCTCGCGGAAGACCAGCGCCGACACCAGCAGCGTGAAGACGATCTCGATCTGGCCCAGCGCCCGGACCCGCGCGGCATTTTCAAGCGCAAAGGCCGTGAACCACAGCGCCGAACCCGCGACGCCCGTCACCCCCACCCAGATCGTGCGCCGCCAGGCCGCGACGACGCGCGCCAGCTCGCCCGCCTCGCGCCAACGCAGCCAAAGCGCCATGCCCAGCGCCTGCGCCGCGGTCACGAAGGCCAGCGCCAGCAGCGCGCGGGCCTCGGGGGCGGGGAGGTCAAGCGCCAGCGTCGCACCGCGATAGCCGATGGCCGACACCCCGAAAAGCGCCCCCGCCCCGATCCCGTAGAGCGCCGCGCGCCGGTCGAAGCCGCCCCCCTGCGCGCCCGACAGAAGGCCCACCCCCAGCACCCCCACGCCGATGGCCGCCAGGGCCGGGGCGGGCAGCGTCTCGCCCAGGATGACGGCAGAGAACAGCGCGACCTGCACCGTCTCGGTCTTGGTGAAAGCCACGCCCACGGCGAAATTGCGCAGGGAAAACAGCGCCACGGTCAGGAAGGTGGCTGTGACCTGCGCCGCGCCGCCGCCCAGCGCGAAGACCCAGAACCGCGCCGGCAGCTCGGGCAGGGCATAGCCGCGCGACACCATCAGCACCGCCGCGGCCAGCCCCGCGATCGGCGCCCCGAACAGGAACCGCGAGAAGGTCGCCCCGCCGGTCGACAGGCCCAGCCCCTTGAGGCGCTTTTGCAGCATGAAGCGCGCGGTCTGCACCGCTGCTGCCGCCAGCGTCACCCAGACCCAGGGGCCCAGCACCTCTACCATGTCAGATCCTGCGGATCATAACCGTTGAAGCGCAGCACCTCGCGCGCGGCGTCGATCAGGTCGGCGCGGCGGGCGGCCTCGGGGCGGGCCAGGACTGCGGCCCAACCGCCCTCGGGCGTGCCCAGCGCGGCCACGCGATAATCCTGATCGACCCAGAGCACCCAGACCGGCCCGCCGCCATAGCCGCCGCGGGCGACAAGCCGCGCGCCGGGGCCGACCAGAAGCGCCTGGCCTGACAGCCGCGCCGGGGCCGGGCCGGTGCAATCAATCCCCGACAGCGCAAAATCTTCGTCCCGCCAGCGCCAGTCCTGCCGCGCCCCCGCGCAGGCCCGCGCCGGCGCCGCCATCACCCGCCATTCGCCCGCGAAACGCGCCGGATCGAACAGGACGGCCGAGGAAATCCGCGCCTGCGGATCGCGCAAGCCCCCCTGCGGCCCCGGCGCCATGCAGGCGGCCAGAACCAGAAGGGGAAGCAGGGCGATCACTCGAGACATTCGCGCATCTCGAAGCCCGCATCGCTGAGGATGGCGTTGCAGCCCAGAAGCGGGCGCAGCGGCGCGCAGGTCTGCGAGCGCGCAAGGCAGGCGCCTTCGCAGTCGGACGCGCTGCGGCAGGCCTTGCCGGCGTCGCGGGTGCGGTGCTCGCAATAGGCCGGCCCCGAGGCCAGTTCGCGCCAGGCCCCGCCCTGCCGGGCGCATTGGGCGGCGGGATCGGCGGGCAGGCCGGGGGCTGCGCCGCCTGCCCCCTCGCGGCAGCCCGCCAGCGCCAGCACCAGCATCAGAAGGGCCGCCGCGGCGCGCATCAGAACGGCATCCGGTGGTCGCGGTGATAACGGTCGATCGCGGCCAGAACCTCGGGGGTCAGCACCATGCCCGCCGCATCGAGCGCGCGATCGAGCTGTTCGAGATTGGTCGCACCGATGATGGGCGACACCGGGAAGGGCCGGCCCAGCACGAAGGCGATGGCCAGCGTGGCCGGGTCGATGCCCACCTCGTGGGCCAGATGCACCCAGGCGGTGACGGCGGGCCAGACCTGCGGCGTCACCCGCCCGCCCAGGTTCGACACGATCGACCGGCGCGAGCCCGGCGGCGGGTCGATCCCCTCGGCGTATTTCCCCGTCAAAAGCCCCGCGGCCAGCGGCGAATAGGCCAGAAGCGTGATGTCCTCCATCGTGCCGAATTCCGCCAGATCGAGATCATAGAACCGGCACATGGCGGAATATTCGTTCTGGAGCGTCAGCGGCCGCGGCCCCAGCCCGGCCTCGGACAGGCGCAGCCATTCGGCCATGCCCCAGGCGGTTTCGTTCGACAGGCCGAAATGCCGGATCTTGCCCTCGGCGACCAGCGCCGCGACCGTCTCGAGACAGGCGGCCATGTCGGCGCGCACGGCCTCGCGGTTGCGCCCGGTGGTGTCGTAGTCCCAGCTCTTGCGGAAATGATAGCTGCCGCGGTTGGGCCAATGGAACTGGTAGATGTCGATATAGTCGGTGCGCAGGCGGCGAAGGGAATCCTCGACCGCGGCGCGCAGGCGGGAAGGGCTGATCGGCGGGCCGTGCTCGATCGCGGACGATCCCTTGCCGGTGATCTTGGTGGCGATCACCCAATTCTCGCGCCCGCCCCGGCGCGCGAAATACGAACCGATGATCTCCTCGGTGCGGCCGGTCGTATGCGGCGAGATCGGGTTGACGGGATACATCTCGGCGGTGTCGATGAAATCCACGCCGCGCTCGGCGGCCCGGTCGATCTGTGCGTGCCCCTCGTCCTCGGTGTTCTGCGTGCCCCAGGTCATCGACCCGAGACAGATTTCGCTGACCTCGGGTCCGTTGCGGCCCAGCACGATCCTGCGCATGACTGTCTCTCCCTTCGCTTGAAGCGACAACCTGCCACAGGCCGCCTACGGGGGGAAGGGGCGGCCGGGGATGGTTGCACAGGCGTGATCCCACCCCTTCGCCCAGCGCAACTCAGCGCCCCTGATAGCGCGGCGGCCGCTTCTCGAGAAAGGCGGTGACCCCTTCGCGGAAATCCTCGGAGGCCCCGCAGGCGCCCTGCAAGTCGGCCTCGAGATCGAGCTGCGCGGCCAGATCGCGCGACCACGAGCCCCGCAGCGCCGTCTTGATGGCGCGATAGGCCACGGTCGGGCCATTGGCCAGATGCCGGGCCCGCGCGCGCCAATGCGCGTCGAAGGCGTCATCGGGCACGGCCTCCCAGATCATGCCCCATTCCACCGCCCGCGCCGCTGGCACCGGTTCGGTAAAAAGCGCCGCCCCCATCGCGCGGGCCGCCCCCACCTGACGCGGCAGCCAGAAGGTGCCGCCGGCGTCGGGCAGAAGGCCGATCCGGGCGAAGGCCTGCACGAAGCTGGCGCTTTCGGCGGCGATGACAACATCGGCGGCCAGCGCCAGGTTGGCGCCCGCCCCCGCGGCCACGCCATTGACCGCGGCAATGGTCGGCACCGGGCAGGAATAGATCGCCGCCAGCATGGGTTCGTATTCGTCGCGCAGCACCGCGCCCAGGTCCATCTCGGGATCGGTCACGCCCTCGGACAGATCCTGCCCGGCGCAGAAGGCCCGCCCCGCCCCGGTCAGCACGACGACGCGCGCCTCCTCGGCGGCGCGGTGCATGGCGGCGGTGATCTCGGCGCGCAAGGTGGAATTGAGCGCGTTCAGCACATCGGGGCGGTTGAGGGTGACAACCGCCATCCCCGCCTCGAGCGTATAGGAAACCGTCTGATAGGGCATGATCCCGCCTCCCCCCTGTTCGTCCTCGTTCTCTCCCGTGGCGTGCAGCCTAGCGGCGGGCGGGCACGGGAAAAGTCTGACGTTGGGTCGCGGGCGGATCAGGCGTCGGTTTTCTTCAGCAATTCCTGAAGCGCGGCCTCTTCCTCGGGGGTCAGGTCGGCCACCTCGGGGCGCTTGCGGCGCATGTAAAGCAGCCCGCCCCCCAGCGCGACAAGCGCCACCGCCGGCCCGATCAGCCACAGCACCAGATTGGCGCCGCGGTTGTCGGGCTCGAACAGGACATATTCGCCGTAGCGGTCGGTGATATAGTCCAGCACTGCGCCGTCGCTGTCACCGGCCTTGAGGCGTTCGCGCACCAGAAGCCGCAGATCGCGCGAGACCGAGGCGTTCGAATCGTCGATGTTCTCGCCCTGGCAGACCGGACAGCGCAGCACCTTCGAGAGTTCGCGCGCCCGCGATTCCAGCGCGGGATCGTCCAGGATCTCGTCGGGTTGCACCGCAGCCGCGGGGCCCGCCAGAAGGGCCAGCAGGCCCAGCGTGGGAAGAAGACGCATCAGATCACTCCGCCGGTTGAGGCCGGGCCGCGGCACGGCGCGCGCCCGCGGCCACGCGCAGGCGCCGGTCCGTCAGGCTGATCAGCCCGCCCAGCGCCATCAGCCCGCAGCCCGTCCAGATCCACATCGCAAAGGGCTTGAGATAGGCGCGCACCGCCCAGCCGCCGCCCTCCTGCGGGTCGCCGATCACCAGATAGACGTCGCGCAGCGGCCGCGAGTCGATGGCGGCCTCGGTCGTGGGCATCGCCTGAACCGGATAGATGCGCTTTTCGGGATACAGCGTGGCCTGCACCACGCCGTCGCGGGCATAGGTCATGGTCGCGCGGGTTGAGGTGTAGTTCGGCCCCTGCACCTGATCGACCGCATCAAGGGTGACGGTATAGCCGCCGATCTCGAAGCTTTCGCCGATGTCGACGACCTTGATGACCTCTTGCTGCCAGGCGGTCAGAAGGCCGATGCCGATGAAGGCGACCCCCAGACCGGAATGGGCGACGGCCTTGCCCCAGTCGGCCCCCGGCAGCCGGAAGAGACGCCCCGCCCGGCCGTTGGTGCGGCTGGCCAGATCCGCCAGCGCGCCGAAGGCCAGCCACGCGCCCAGCCCCACCGCAACCGGCGCGACCAGCGAACGCCCGGTGCCCACCGACCAGGCCAGCCCCGCCAGCGCCAGCGCCAGCACCGCCGGCACCGCCAGCACCTTGAGCACCCGGCCCGGATGCGCGCGCTTCCAAGCCAGCATCGCGCCGATGGGCAGCATCACCGCCAGCACGATCATGAAGGGCGTAAAGGCCTTTTCGAAGAAGGGCGCGCCCACCGACAGCTTGCGGCCCAGCGCGGCCTCGGCCACCAGCGGCCAGATCGTGCCGACAAAGACCACCAGCGCCGACACCGCCAGCAGGATATTGTTCACCACCAGCGCGCTTTCGCGCGAGACCATGGAAAAGACGCCCCGCGCCTGCATCGCACCGGCCCGCGCGGCATAGAGCGTGAGCGCGCCGCCCACGAAGAAGGCCAGGATCACCAGGATGAAGATCCCGCGCGAGGGGTCCGAGGCGAAGGAATGCACCGAGGTGATGACGCCCGAGCGCACGATGAACGTGCCGATGAGCGAGAAGCCGAAGGCCATGATCGACAGCAGGATGGTCCAGCTTTTCAGCGCCTCGCGCTTTTCGACGACGATGGCCGAATGCAGAAGCGCCGCCGCCAGCAGCCAGGGCATGAAGGACGCGTTCTCGACCGGATCCCAGAACCAGAAGCCGCCCCAGCCCAGCTCGTAATAGGCCCACCACGACCCCAGCGCGATGCCGATGGTCAGGAACACCCAGGCCGCCAGCGTCCAGGGCCGCACCCAGCGCGCCCAGGCGGCATCGACCCGGCCCTCGATCAGGGCGGCCACGGCAAAGGAAAACGCCATGCTCAGGCCCACATAGCCCAGATAGAGGAAGGGCGGATGGAAGGCGAGACCGGGATCTTGCAGCAGCGGGTTCAGGTCTTGACCATTGAAGGGGGGCGTGGCCAGCCGCGCAAACGGGTTCGAGGTGAACAGGATGAAGCCCAGGAAGGTGGCCCCGATCATCCCCTGAATGGCGATCACGCGGGCGCGCAGGCGGGCGGGCAAGGCGCCCCCGAACCAGGCGGCCGCGGCGCCGAACAGCGCCAGGATCAGCACCCACAGCAGCATCGAGCCTTCGTGGTTCCCCCAGACGCCCGAGACCTTGTAGAGCATCGGCTTGTCGGTATGCGAGTTCTCCCAGACCAGCTTGACCGAGAAATCCGAGGTCATGAAGGCCCAGGTCAGCGCCGCGAAGGAGATCGCGATCAGCCCGAATTGCGCGGTGGCGGCGGGCTGGGCCAGCGCCATCCAGCCGCGCCAGCCGCGCGCGGCGCCGATCTGCGGCACGACGGATTGCACGATCGCCACCCCGAAGGCCAGGATCAGCGCGAAATGGCCAAGCTCTGCAAACATCTCATTCTCCCTTGTCGCGCGGGATCATAGGCCCAGCCGCAGGGGGTGCCAAGGCGCGCAGGCGGGCACGGGCGGCTTCTCGCGGGGTTGTGTGGGGCTCAGCCGCGGCGGGTTCCGGCCAGGCTGTGATAGACATGGGTGAAGCCCGCCGCCCCCAGCACCGGCACGACCAGGTTCAGCACCGGCACCGACAGCGGTGCCGCCATCGCCACGCCACTGGCCCAGATCCGCAGCCGATGCGCGCGAAAGAGCGCCGCGGCCTCGGCGCGCGGCATCCGGCGCATTGCGGCCATCTGGAAATATTCCCGCCCCAGAAGGTAGCCGTTGACCGCCCAGAACAGAAGCGGCGCCAGCGGGCCCAGGGCGAAATAGCCGATCAGCGCCACCGCGTTGACCGCCAGCATCACGCCCAGGAACGCCAGGCTTTCGCGCGTGGTCTCGGCCAGCCCCACGCGGCGCGGTTCGGGCAGGCCGGGATAATGGCGCGCCTCGACCATCGCCGCGACGCGCTCCAGGAACAGCCCGGTGAAGGCCGAGGCCACCGGCACCATCAGGAAGAAGGACAGCACCAGCATCAGCGCCGCCGAGCCCCAGGACAGGAGGTTGTCGATCCAGTCCACCGTGCCGATCCAGGGTAGCGTCACCTGATCGGGCACGACCCAGCCGATGGCCACCACCAGCGCGGCGTAGAAGGCCGCCAGAAGGCCCGCCGACAGCGCCACCCCGGCGGCCAGAACCCCCTGCGCACCGGGGCGCAGCATGTCGCGCAAGGCACGGAAAAGATCGCCCAGCATCACATCCTCCAGTCAGTCACGGCATCAAGATCGGGACGCGGCCGGTCGGCCGGCACGCGTGTCGGCGTGGCGATATGGACGAACCCCGCCACGCTCTCGTCTTCGGCCAGGCCCAGCCCCTCGCGCGCGAAGACGGGGTCATGCGCGCACCAGCCGGTGATCCAGCACGCCCCCCAGCCCGAGGCCAGCGCCACCGCCACCAGATTGTGACAAAGCGCACCGGCCGACAGGATCTGTTCGACCGCGGGCACCTTGGGATGGGGACGCGGGGCGGCGATCACCGCCACGATCAGCGCGGCTTCGGCAAACTGGCCCCGGCCCTTGGCGATCTGTTCATCATCAAGGCCGAGCTGGGCGCCGCGATCCGCAGCCAGCGCCGCCAGATCGTCGAGCGCGCCGCGCCCCAGCACCACCAGCCGCCAGGGTGCAAGCCCGCCGTGATCGGGCACGCGCAGCGCCACGTTCAGCATCGCCGCAAGGGCCGCCCGGTCGGGGGCCGGCGGCGCCAGGCTCTTGCGGGCATGCGACCGCCGCGCGGCCAGGAAATCCAGAACGGGGGGGTTGGGTTGGGGCATGCGGGGGGCGCCTCCTGTTGCGGCCGGCACGGGCTGCGCCGTCTCGGGGTCAATGTGGCACGGCCCGCGCCCGGCGCAAGGGTGGATCGGGGGCGGCGGCATGCGGCACGGACGATCACGACCTCGTGATCGGCGCGGCGTCCCGCGCTGGCCTTCGCCCCCGCGCCTGCCTAATGTGGCGCCGCAACCACGGGAACGGACGGGCAAGGCGCGGGATCGGGCGATGAGCGGAATGAAGAAGGGCGCGCTGGCCGATCTGGCGCAGCCGGGCACGCGGCTCGAGGTGCGGGTGACGCCCAAGGCCTCGCGCAATGCCGTCACGCCCCCCGATGAAACCGGCACGATCCGCGTGCAGGTGACGGTGATGCCCGAGGACGGCAAGGCCAATGCCGCGGTGACCAAGCTGCTGGCCAAGGCACTGGGGGTGGCGCCGGGGCGGCTGCGGCTGATCCGCGGGCAGACGGCGCGCGACAAGCTGTTCGAGATCGAATGAGCGCATAACAAATGAGCGCATGAAAAAGGGCGGGCCACACGGACCCGCCCCCGGTTGACTGCGGTCCGGTGCTCAGCCGGCGACCAGCTCGCCCGCCAGCGCCCGGTCGATCAGCGCAACGGTCTCGGTCACGCCATAGAGCGCGACGAACCCGCCGAAACGCGGGCCCTGGCTTGCGCCCAGAAGCACCTCGTAGAGCGCCTGGAACCACGCCCGCAGGTTTTCGAAGCCGTGATCCTTGCCCACGGCAAAGACCAGCGTCTGCAAGCCTTCCGAGGGGTCGTCGTAGATCTCGTGCAGATCCTTTTCGGGCAGCGCCGCCAGACGGGCGCGCAGATCCTCGATCGCGGCGCGCTCGGCCGGTTCGGGCAGGCGGAACTGCCGGGTCGGGGCCACGAAGTCGTTGAAATAGCGCACCGCAAAGGCTGCGGCCTGATCCAGATCGGGGTTGGCCTCGGGGCTGGCCTCGGGCGCATAGCGGCGAATGAAGCCCCACAGCCCGTCCTTGCCGGTGGCCCCGGCCACGCTGGCCAGGTTCAGCAGCATGGCAAAGCTGACCACCATGCGGCTTTCGGGCGGCTGGCCGCCGTGGATGTGCCAGACGGGGTTGTCCACCTGCTTCTCGACCGGCTGGGTGGGGAAGGCGCGCAGCTGCTGGTGGTATTCATCGACCGCCTTCGGGATCACGTCGAAATGCATCCGCTTGGCGGTCTTGGGCTTGAGATACATGAAATAGCTCAGCGATTCGGTCGCCGCATAGGTCAGCCATTCGTCGATCGACAGCCCGTTGCCCTTGGATTTCGAGATCTTCTCGCCATTGGCATCAAGGAACAATTCATAGGTGAAATGCTCGGGCTTGCGGCCGCCCAGGATCTCGCAGATGCCGTCATAGATCGGGGTGTTGGTGGAGTGATCCTTGCCATACATCTCGAAATCGACATCGAGCGCGGCCCAGCGCGCCCCGAAATCGGGCTTCCATTGCAGCTTCACGTTGCCGCCAGTGACGGGCAGGGTCCATTCGCGGCCCTCCTCGTCGTCAAAGGTCACGGTGCCCTCGCGCGCGTCCACGTTCTTCATCGGGACATAAAGCACGCGGCCCGTTTCGGGGTGGATCGGCAGGAAGCACGAATAGGTCTGCTGGCGTTCCTCGCGCAGGCTCTTGAGCATCACCGCCATGATGTCGTCATAGCGTTCCGCGGCGCGCAGCAGCACGGCGTCCAGCTTGCCCTGCTTGTAATAATCGGTGGCGCTGGCGAATTCGTATTCGAACCCGAAGGTATCAAGGAACCGGCGCAGCATGGCGTTGTTGTGATGCCCGAAGCTCTCGTATTGCTCGAACGGATCGGGGACCGAGGTCAGGGGCTTTTGCATGTGCTGGCGCAGCAGCTCCTGATTGGGCACGTTCTCGGGCACCTTGCGCATGCCGTCCATGTCGTCCGAAAAGCACAGAAGCCGCGTGGGGATGTCCGAGATCACCTCGAAGGCGCGGCGGATCATCGTCGTGCGCGCGACCTCGCCGAAGGTGCCGATATGCGGAAGCCCCGAGGGGCCGTAGCCGGTCTCGAACAGCACATAGCCCTTCTCGGGCGCGGCCTTCTCGTAACGCTTGAGCACACGACGGGCCTCCTCGAAGGGCCAGGCTTTCGATTTCATCCCCGCTTCGCGCAAGCTCGTCATGATTCACCTCTTCGCACCGCCCCGTGCGGCGCACCGCGCACCCCCTATTGAACGGCGTCATGAAGGTCAATATTTTACCCGGAAACACCCCTTTTGCGGAAGAACCCCGATGACCGACAAGCTGCATCTCCTTACCCCTCAGGACGCGCTGGTCGCGGTCATGGTGGCGGTCTCGGTCTCCGACGAGAACGTGCGCACCTCAGAGCTGGTCGCCATCGAGCGCATGGTCAATCACCTGCCGATCTTCGCCGATTACGACATCGACCGCATCAGCGAGGTGGCGCGCGTGGTCTATTCCCTGTTCGAGGAGGAAGACGGTCTGGACGCGCTCTTCGGGCTGGTGCGCGAGGGGCTGCCCGAGCGGCTGTTCGAGACCGCCTATGCCCTGGCCTGCGACGTCGCCGCCGCCGACGGGATGCTGGGGGATGTCGAACTGCGCATGCTCGAGGAGATCCGCCACGAGCTGAGCGTGGATCGGCTGCATGCGGCGGCGATCGAGCGGGGGGCGCGGGCCCGGCACCTGACCCTGTAAGGGTCTGACCTGAATTATTATTCCTTATATCCAGTTATTCCTTATATCCAGAAATTCCGGAAATGCGCGGAATTCAGATGTTCCGGATTTTATTGATTTCCTGAAATCAGTGACGCGGCGCGTTCGGCCAGCATGATCGTGGGCGCGTTCGTGTTGCCGCCGACCAGCCGCGGCATGACCGACGCATCGACGACGCGCAGCCCCTCGACCCCCTGCACGCGCAGATCGGGGTCCACGACGGCGGCGGCGTCCGCCCCCATCCGGCAGGTGCCGACGGGGTGATAGATCGTATCGGCGCGGGCCCGGATATCGGCGGCCAGGGCCGCGTCCGACCCGTCATGCGGATAGAGCCGCGCCCCCCGCCAGGGGGCAAGGGCGGGACGCGCCAGGATATCCTCGATGATCCGCGCGCCGCGCATCAGCACGGCCAGATCCTGCGGCGCGTCCAGAAAGGCCGGGTCGATCGCCGGGGCCGCCCGCGGATCGGCCGAGACCAGCCGCACCCGCCCGCGCGACACCGGGTAAAGCCCGCAGACATGGGCCGAAAATCCATCGGCCAGATGCAGCTTGCGCATGTGATCGTCGACGATCCCCACCACGAAATGCACTTGCAGATCGGGATGCGGCAGATCGGGGTCCGACTTGAGAAACGCCCCCCCTTCCGCGGTGGGCGAGGCAAACATCCCCGTGCCCGTGCGCCGCCACCGCCCCGCCGCCCGCGCCATGCGCGCAAGGCCGCGCGGGTTGAGCGCCAGCGCGTCGCGGCGCAGACTGCGGTGGCTGATGGTGTAATCCAGGTGATCGTGCAGGTTCTCGCCCACCTCGGGCCGGTCAGCCACGACCGCGATGCCATGCGCGCGCAGATGATCGGCCGGCCCCACCCCCGACAGCATCAGCAGCTGCGGCGATCCGAAAGCGCCCGCGCTCAGGATCACCTCGGGCGCGGCCAGGCGGCGCCCGCCGGCCAGTTCGACCCCCGTCGCGCGGCCCGCCGCAAACAGGATCCGCCGCGCGCGCGTGCGGGTCATCACTCGCAGGTTGGGCCGGTCCATCACCCCGTGCAGATAGGCTGCCGCCGCCGAGCAGCGTTCGCCCTTGCGCGGCCCGTCGAAGAATTGCGTCACCTGATAGAGCCCCGCGCCGTGAAAGGGCGGGGCGTTGAAATCGTCGGTCACGGGATGCCCGGCCTCGGCGCAAGCGGCCACGAAGGCCCGCGCCAGCGAGCGCGGCGCGCTCTGGTCGGTCACGTTCAGCGGGCCGTCCCCGCCATGCCAGGCCGACGCGCCGCGGCCCTGGCGCTCGGCGCGGCGAAACCACGGCAGGCAGGCCGCCCAATCCCAGCCGGTTGCGCCCATCGCCGCCCAGGCATCGTAATCGTCGGGCACGCCGCGCGTATAGAGCATGGCGTTGATGGCCGACGAGCCCCCCAGCCCGCGTCCGCGCGGCTGGAACCCCCGCCGCCCGTTCAGCCCCGGCTGCGGCACCGTGCGATAGGCCCAATTGTGCAGCGGCGGGCGCCCCGACACCATGGCCGCGATCAGAAGCGGGGCGCGCACGAAGATGTCGCGCGCCGTGGTCCCCGCCTCGATCAGGCAGACCCGGCGCGCGGGATCCTCGCTCAGGCGCGCGGCCAGGACCGCGCCCGCCGATCCGCCGCCCACGATGATCGTGTCAAAGCTTCCGGCCATGCGCCCCTCCCCCGGCTGACTGCCGGGTTCGACACTACCCGCCGGGCAGCGGGGCACAAGACGCGCGTGCCCTGCCTCAGGCGGCCAGCGCGGTCATGGTCGATTGGCCGTCGCGTTCGATCCGCTCGCAAACCGAGATCAGGACATCCAGATGCGTCCGAATGTCGCCGTGATACTTGTCGAGCTGGTCGATCGTGGCCGAAAGGCCCGACACCGGATTGCGCAGACGCCCGCTTTCGACCCGCCCCATGACGCGGATCGAATCGAGCCCCAGCATCAGCCGTTGCAGATCGGCGCTGACCTTGCGCAGGTTCGCTGCCGATTCGACGGCCTCGAACAGCCCCCGGCGTGCGGCATCGCGGCCGTTATGCGCGGTCTCTTCGAGCGCCTGCATCTCGGCGGCGCTGTCGGCCCCCGCATCCTCGACCCGCTTCTCGGCGCGAAACTGCGACAGCGCCTCGGCCTGCACCTGCGCGCAGCCCATCTGGAACAGCCCTTCGTTGACCACGCGCGACATGCGTTCGCACAGGCTGTCATCGCCCCGCGCATAGGCATCGAGGCGGTTGACGATCTCGGCCGAGGCGATCTTGTAATTGTCCGAGATGGCGCTGATCGGCCCGCCGGCCGGTTCGAGACGCGAGGCCACAATCCGCATGTTGGTGGGGATGGAATGCAGCGCGCCGAAGGTGGTGACCAGCGCCGAGCGTTCGCGCAGCCCCTCTTCCAGCGCCGCGCAGATCTGCCCCATGGCGCGGCTGGCCGCCCCGCTGACCCTGTGCGCGGTGTCGCGGGCCTTCAATTCATCGGTCAGAGCGCGCGTCATGAAGGTCTCGTAGTCGGGAAAGCCCAGCTTGGCGAGACGCTCGACCAGAAGGCCCGCGCTTTCCTCGGGGCTGATCTTCTCTTTCAGCTCGCGTGCGCGAAGCGCCTCGTATTCGGCGCGGATGGTGTCAAAGACCGGCGCCGTCGGCTTGATGCGCACGGACAAGAAGCCGTCCGACATCGGCGAGATGGTCGCAAAGACCCAGTAGAAACGGCCGTCCTTGGACTGGTTCTTGACATAGGCGCCGATCGGCTGCCCTGCCTTGAGCTTTTCCCACATCAGCCAGAAGACCGCGCGCGGCATGTCGGGATGGCGCACGATCCGGTGGGGTGCGCCGATCAGCTCATCCCAATCGTGCCCGCACACCCGCTGGAAGACCCGGTTGCCGAAGCGGATCACCCCACGCGAATCGGTGTGGGAATAGAATATTTCGTCAATTCCAAACGGGACTTCGGAATTGATAGTGGTGCGGCGGCCGGTCGCGTTCGAGAGTTCTTCTTGCATGTTCTGCCCGAGCCAGTGGTGTCATGGCACGCAGGCTAGACCCGACTTTTTTAAGAATAGGTTGCAGACGGGCTTCATGTGACGCTCTTGCGCACCGACCCCCCCCATTTTTCGCGACGAAACACCCCTGGGTTGTGTGCGCCCTGCAAGACTGCCGCCATTGGCACGAAAAATATCGTCTCGAATTTTGGATTTTACGGTCTCTTAGGGCATTTCCTCCAGCCTGCCCTTATTGCGTCAAGGAGGATGTCATGCCGAACCGCGATCAGTTTTCGGGTGAGCCCATCGAGCCGGCGATGAACAGCCCGCTCGATTATGCCGTCGCCCAGCGCGATCGCGAGACGATGGCGCTGGTCCGCCGGGCCGTCGGCAGGGGCGATGTGGTCCTGGCCTTCCAACCGGTGGTGCAGGCCGCGCGCCCCGATCGTCCCGCCTTCTACGAGGGGCTGATCCGCCTTCTCGACGACGCGGGCCGCATCATTCCGGCGCGTGACTTCATCGAATCGGTCGAAACCGCCGAGATCGGCCGCCAGATCGACTGCCTCGCGCTTGAAATGGGCCTGATCGCCCTGGCCGAAGACCCGGATCTGCGCCTGGCCATCAACATGTCGGCGCGCTCGATCGGCTATCCGGCCTGGATGAAGACGCTCAACAAGGGGTTGGCGCGCGACGACACCGCCGCCGAACGCCTGATCCTCGAGATCACCGAAAGCTCGGCCATGGTGCTGCCCGATCTGGTCAGCTTCTTCATGCAAGATCTCCAGCAGCGCGGCGTCTCCTTCGCGCTGGATGATTTCGGCGCGGGGCAGACCTCGTTCCGCTATCTGCGCGAATTCTTCTTCGACATCGTCAAGATCGACGGCCAGTTCATCCGCGGCATCGCCGAAAACCCGGACAACCAGGCGCTGACCAAGGCGCTGATCTCGGTCGCCCAGCATTTCGAGATGTTCACGGTGGCCGAATCCGTCGAGAACGCGCGCGATTGCGAATATCTCCAGTCGATCGGGATCGACTGCATGCAGGGCTATTACTTCGGCGCGCCGACGATCATGCCGCCGTGGAAGACCCCCACCGCGCAGATGCGCGCCTCGGGCTGAGCGCCCAGCGTCCGCACCCTTTCCCTTCGCCCGCCTGTCATCGTCGACTTCGGGGGCGCGTCCGCGCGGCTCCCCTTCGCGCCGCCCCCTCTCGCGCCATGCGTCAGGACGGGGGCTGGACCTGTGATCGGCTTCGGCTATGCTGCGCAGCGGCATCGGACCTCCGCGTCCGGCATGTCTAGGAAAGGGAGAGAGGACCCAGATGACCAATGTCGTGATCGTCTCGGCAGCCCGCACGGCTGTCGGCAGCTTCAACGGGGCTTTCGCCAACACCCCCGCCCATGATCTGGGCGCCGCGGTGCTCGAGGCCGTCGTCGCCCGCGCCGGGATCGACAAGGCCGAGGTCAGCGAGACCATCCTGGGCCAGGTGCTGACCGCCGGCCAGGGCCAGAACCCCGCCCGCCAGGCGCATATCAACGCCGGCCTGCCCATCGAAAGCGCGGCCTGGGGCCTCAACCAGGTCTGTGGCTCGGGCCTGCGCGCGGTGGCGCTGGGTGCCCAGCATATCGCCCTGGGCGATGCCGAGATCGTCATCGCCGGCGGTCAGGAAAGCATGTCGCTGTCGCCCCATGTCGCGCATCTGCGCGCCGGCCAGAAGATGGGCGACATGAAATTCATCGATTCGATGATCAAGGACGGCCTGTGGGACGCCTTCAACGGCTATCACATGGGCCAGACCGCCGAGAATGTCGCCGCGCAATGGGGCATCACCCGCGAGATGCAGGACGAATTCGCGCTGGCCAGCCAGAACAAGGCCGAAGCCGCGCAGAAGGCAGGCAAATTTGTCGACGAGATCATCCCCTTCACGGTCAAGACCCGCAAGGGCGAGACCATCGTGGATGCCGACGAATACATCCGCCACGGCGCCACCATCGAACAGATGCAGAAGCTGCGCCCGGCCTTCACCAAGGACGGCAGCGTCACCGCCGGAAATGCCTCGGGCATCAATGACGGCGCCGCCGCGGTCCTGCTGATGAGCGAAGCCGAAGCCGCCCGTCGCGGCCTGACGCCGATGGCGCGCATCGCCTCCTATGCGACCGCCGGGCTTGACCCGTCGATCATGGGCTGCGGGCCGATCCCGTCCTCGCGCAAGGCGCTGGAAAAGGCCGGCTGGACGGCCGCGGATCTTGACCTGATCGAGGCCAACGAGGCCTTCGCCGCCCAGGCCTGCGCCGTGAACAAGGACATGGGCTGGGACACCTCGAAAGTGAACGTCAACGGCGGCGCCATCGCCATCGGCCACCCGATCGGCGCGTCGGGCTGCCGCATCCTGAACACGCTTGTCTTCGAGATGAAACGTTCGGGCGCCAAGAAGGGCCTTGCGACGCTGTGCATCGGCGGCGGCATGGGCGTGGCCATGTGCCTCGAAGCCCTCTGACATCGCTGCAATGCAAAAATTCGGCGCGCAACATTGTTGCGCGTCGTTTTGTTTTTCGGTAACAGCGTTTCAAAGACATTTCGATCGGGAGGAATCATGTCGAGGGTTGCACTTGTCACCGGGGGCTCGCGCGGGATCGGGGCCGCCATTTCCGTGGCGCTGAAGGAGGCGGGCTACAAGGTCGCCGCCAACTACGCCGGCAACGACGAAGCCGCGGCGAAATTCACCGCCGAGACCGGCATCCCCACCTACAAATGGTCGGTGGCCGATTACGACGCCTGCGCCGAGGGCATCGCCCGCGTCGAGGCCGACCTGGGCCCGGTCGACGTGCTGGTCAACAACGCCGGCATCACGCGCGACGCGCCGTTCCACAAGATGTCGC
Organism: Phaeovulum vinaykumarii; assembly: GCF_900156695.1. Classification (GTDB taxonomy): domain Bacteria; phylum Pseudomonadota; class Alphaproteobacteria; order Rhodobacterales; family Rhodobacteraceae; genus Bieblia_A; species Bieblia_A vinaykumarii. The sequence goes on along the minus strand of NZ_FTOM01000002.1, from coordinate 167,069 downwards.
GCGATCAATGGCAGGCGGTCATGGACACCAACCTGTCGGGCCTGTTCAACATGACCCACCCGCTGTGGCCCGGCATGCGCGAGCGCAAGTTCGGCCGCGTGGTCAACATCTCGTCGATCAACGGGCAGAAGGGCCAGTTCGGCCAGGCCAACTATTCGGCGGCCAAGGCGGGCGACATCGGCTTCACCAAGGCCCTGGCGCAGGAAGGTGCGCGCGCGGGCATCACCGTGAACGCCATCTGCCCCGGCTACATCGCCACCGAAATGGTGATGGCGGTGCCGGAAAAGGTGCGCGAGTCGATCATCTCCACGATCCCGGTCGGCCGTCTGGGCGACCCGGCCGATATTGCCCGCTGCGTGGTCTTCCTGGCCTCGGATGATGCAGGCTTCATCACCGGTTCGACCATCACCGCCAACGGCGGCCAGTATCTGACCTGAGCCCCTTCACATTCCGGGAAACGGCCCGCATCCTGCGGGCCGTTTTTCATTGCAAGGGCCCCGCCATGAGCCGCAACCAGGCCACCCTGATCGGGTTTTCCGCCGTCGCCCTGTGGGCGCTGCTCGCGCTGATGACGGTGGGCTCCACACCCGTTCCGCCGCTTCAGCTGAACGCCATGACCTTTGCCCTGGGCGGGCTGATCGGGCTGATCTGGGTCATGCGCACCGGCGGGCTGGGGCAACTGACGCAGGTGCCCTTGCGCGTCTATGCCTTTGGTACGGCAGGGCTTTGCGGCTATCACCTGCTCTATTTCACCGCAATGCGTCTGGCGCCCCCGGCCGAGGCCGGGCTGATCTGCTATCTCTGGCCGCTGCTGATCGTGGTCTTTTCGGGACTGCTGCCGGGCGAGACCCTGCGCGCGGGCCATGTGATCGGCGCGGCGCTTGGCTTTCTGGGGGCGGCGGCCATTGTCGCGGGGCGGCTGGGCGGCCCGGATGCCGGCGCCCTGCCCGGCTATGGCGTGGCGTTGCTGGCGGCCTTCACCTGGGCGGGCTATTCGCTGATCTCGCGCCGGTTGGGGCGCGTGCCCACCGCCGCGGTCGCGGTCTATTGCCTCGCCACGGCGGCGCTGTCGCTGCCCGCGCATCTTGTCTTCGAGGAGACCCTCTGGCCCGAAGGCGCGCTGGGCTGGGCCGCGGTGGCGGGGCTGGGGCTGGGGCCGGTGGGGCTGGCCTTCTACACCTGGGATCTGGGGGTCAAGCGCGGCGACATCCAGCTTCTGGGAACCGCCTCCTATGCCGCGCCGCTGCTGTCCACGCTGATTCTGGTGGCGGCCGGATATGCAAAGGCCAGCGCGACGCTGGCGCTGGCCTCGATACTCATTACGGCGGGCGCGGCCCTGGCCGCGCGCGCGGGCCGTTCGGTCCGTCAGGCCTGACTGAGACGGGCGATCTGTTCTTTCAGTTTCAGCTTCTGCTTCTTCATGTCCGCGATCTCCAGATCGGTCGTGCCGGGGCTTCGCTGGGCTCTCTCCACGGCCTCCGAAAGGGCTTCGTGTTTGCGACGAAGTTCGGTGACATGCGAGCTGAGGGACATAGCAGACTCCTTTCCGCTGAGACTGTTACAAGTCCATCACAGAAACCGAGTCGTGTCACCCGTTACCGGGCGAAACAGGGGGGCATTCTCTCATTCTCGTGAACAAATTGCTGCGCTGTGGCGTTTTCACCCCGAAAAATCAAGGGCTTCGCCGCGCCGCAGCACTGCCTGCGCAGCATCCGAGAGGTCTTCGCCATCGCGCCCGTGGGCGGCGGCGGCATGCAGGACAAGGGGCGCCAGAAGGCGCAGCGGCGCGCGGCCGCCCTTGCGCGCCCGAAGAAGAACCCGCCCGGCAGGCCGCCCCGCCCGGCCCGCCACCGGCAGGATCGTGACCGCACCCGCGCGCGCGCCCAGCGCCGCCAGAAGATCCCCCAGCCGCTCGGCGCGCTGGATCAGCGTCAGCCAGCCGCCGGGCACCAGCCGCCGCAAACCCGCGTCGATCCAGGCTGCCAGATCCGCGCTTTCGTGACGCGCCTGCGCCCGGCCCGGATCGGGGGCCGGGGTGCCGGCCTCGAAATAGGGGGGGTTGGCGATCACGTGATCAAAGCCGCGCGCGCGCAGCTCGGCCGGCATGCGGGTCAGGTCGCCCTCGATCACCTCAAGCGCCATCCCGGCCCGGCGCGCATTCTCCCGCGCAAGTGCGGCATAGGCCGGCTGCACCTCGAGCGCCGCGGCCACCACCGGCACCCGCGCCATCAGGCACAGGCTGGCCACCCCCGCCCCGCAGCCAAGTTCCAGCACCCGCGCACCGGGCGCGGCGGGACAGGCCGCGGCCAGCAGCACCGCATCCATGCCCGACCGGAACCCCGTCTTGGGCTGCGCGATCCTCAGCCGCCCGTCCAGAAAACCGTCAAGGCTCAGATCCGCGGGATCGAAGCTCATTCGATCAGCCCGCAATCGCGCAGGATGGCGCGGGCGACAAAGGCCTCCTCGTCGGCCACCATCAATCTGCGCGGCAATATGCCAATCGATCCGTCCAGCACGCTCATGTGGACGTCCATCTGAAAGGCCGTTATACCCTCACCGTCCAGACGCGCAGTGGCCATGGCCATCAGGACGGGGTCAGTGCTGCGCAGAAGTTCTTTCATGCCGCCATACTTAGGGGCCCATCCGGGGCCTGTCGAGGCGGGGCATGGGCAGATGGGAAACACGCGATGAGCCTCGACGACAAGGCACAGAAACCCCATGACCGGCTGGCCGAGGCGCTGGCCGAGGACATGGAGGCGGTCAACCGCCTGATCCGCGAACGCATGGCCAGCGAAAACGCCCCGCGCATCCCCGAGGTGACGGCGCATCTGATCGAGGCCGGCGGCAAGCGCCTGCGCCCGATGCTGACGCTGGCGGCGGCCAATCTGTGCGGCTACACCGGGCGCTATCACGTGCATCTGGCGGCCACGGTGGAATTCATCCACACCGCCACGCTGCTGCATGATGACGTGGTTGACGAAAGCCAGCAGCGCCGCGGCCGGCCCACGGCGAACCTGCTCTGGGACAACAAGTCCAGCGTCCTGTGCGGCGACTATCTGTTCGCCCGCAGCTTCCAGCTGATGACCGAGACCGGCAACATGCGCGTGCTCGAGATCCTGTCGAATGCCTCGGCCACGATCTCGGAAGGCGAGGTGCTGCAACTGACCGCCGCGCGCGATCTGGCCACGACCGAGGAGATCTATCTCAAGGTCGTGCGGGGCAAGACGGCGGCGCTGTTCTCGGCCGCGACCGAGGTCGGCGCGGTGATCGCGGGGGCCAGCGACGAACAGGTCCGCGCGCTCTATACCTATGGCGACGCGCTGGGCGTGGCCTTCCAGATCGTCGATGATTACCTCGATTATGCCGGCGCGGCCGATGTGATCGGCAAGAACACCGGCGACGATTTCCGCGAGCGCAAGCTGACGCTGCCGGTCATCAAGGCGGTGGCGCTGGCCGATGCCGAAGAGCGCGCCTTCTGGAGCCGCACGATCGAGAAGGGCCAGCAGGAGGTCGGCGACCTCGAACATGCGATGAAGCTGATGGCGCATCACGGCGCGCTGGCCGCCACGCGCGCCGATGCGCTGGCCTGGGCCGAACGGGCGCGTGACGCGCTGGCGATCCTGCCCCAGCAGCCGCTGCGCGAGATGCTCGAGGAGCTGGCGCTCTACGTCGTGGCCCGGATCCGCTGAGGCCCCGAAACCGCTGAGAGCACTGGAAACGAAAGCCGAAAGGCGCGAAGGGGCAGCCCTTCGCGCCTTTTTTCGTTCGTATTCAGCCGATCAAGACCTTAGCCGATCACGGGCCCCGAGGCCGCCCACCATTCCGGCCGGGCGGCGCGGATCCGGTCGGCCGCGACGGCGGCGATGTCGGCCGCAGTATATAGGCCAAAGCAGGTCGCCCCCGACCCCGACATCCGCGCCACGAGGCACCCGTCGGTTGCGGCGATGGCGTCAACCACATCGCCGATCACCGGGGCCACGGCGCGCGCCGCGGGTTCCAGATCGTTGCGCTGGCGGGCCACGAAATCGGCCAGCGCCTGCGCGTCGGGAAATTCGGGAAGCGCGGGCATGGGCGGATTGTCGCGCTTGCCCAGCGCCTTGAAGACCGCCGGGGTCGAAACCGGCACGCCGGGATTGACCAGCACCATCCACAGCATCGGCAGCCCCGACAGCGGCGCCAGTTCCTCGCCCAGGCCCTGCATCCGCCACGCCCCCGGCGCCATGCAGACCGGCAGGTCCGCGCCCAGCGCCATGGTCGCGCGCGTCTCCGGCAGCGGCACGCCCCACATCTCGGCCAGCGCGCGCAGCGTCGCCGCCGCATCCGACGAACCGCCCCCGATCCCCGAGGCCATCGGCAGGTGCTTTTCCAGCGTGATCGCGGCGCCCTTGCCGGTATCGAGCAGACGCGCGGCCCGCAGCACCAGATTGCTGTCGTCAACGGGAATGCCCGCGCCCATCGGCCCGGTGACACGCAGCGACAGCCTGTCGGCCGGGGCCACGCGGATCACATCCCCCACCCCGCAGAAGACGACCAGCGAATCGAGAAGGTGGTAGCCATCCTCGCGCCGCCCCGTCACATGCAGCGTCAGGTTCACCTTGGCAGGCGCCAGAACGCCCGCGGTCTCGTGTCTCATGGATCAGTCCTGCTTGTCGGCGGCCCGCAGCGGCGGCGCCCCTTCCTCGGCCAGCACCGCATCGAGCCCGATCTCCAGCTTGCGGCGGATGCGCCGGGCGTCCTTCTCGGCCTCGGGTTCGAACGACAGCGCGCGCATCCACTGGAACCGCGCCTCGCGCTTGCGGCCAACGGCCCAGAAGACATCGCCCAGATGGTCGTTGATCAGCGGATCTTCCGGGGTCAGCTCGACAGCGCGCTCCATCTGCACCGCCGCCTCGCGGTAGCGGCCCAGACGATAGAGCGCCCATCCCAGCGAATCGACGATATAGCCATCGTCGGGCCGGGCCTCGACCGCGCGTTCGATCATGTCCAGCGCGGCATCGAGGTTGCGCCCCATGTCGACCCAGGAATAGCCCAGATAATTCAGCACCTGCGGGTGATCGGGCGACAGCTCCAGCGCCTTCTTCAGGTCGGCCTCGGCGCGGTCCCATTCCCCCGAACGTTCCAGCGCCACGCCGCGCGCGTAATAGAGAAACCAGCCCACGGTCTCGGGGTCGCCATAAAGCGTCACGGCCCGGTCATAGGCAGTGGCGGCCTCGGGATAGCGTTCGGCCCGGCGCAGCGCATCGCCCAGCGTCATCCACACCCCCGGCAGGCGCGGATAGGCGCGCGACAGCGCCTCGAGCACCTCGATCCCTTCGTCGGCATTGCCCGAGGCGATCAGCGCGCCCGCCCGCCCGGTCTCGGCCGCCGGGAACCCCGGGCTGGACCGCGGCACCTGCGCATAGGCGGCATTGGCCAGGTCGTATTGCTGCTGCTCCTCGAGGATCGCCCCGATCAGCAGCATCGCATCGGCCAGGTCGGGGCGCAGATAGGCGCCAAGACGCGCATAGACCAGCGTATAGGCATCGGGCGTTTCGCCGCGCAGCGCACCGGCGACGGTCAGATAGGTCTCGGCCAGCCCGTCGCGGGCATCGGTGACAATGCTGAAAGGCAGCGTTCCCCCGGCCCTGAGCGTCTCGATCATCTTGGTCGCCTCGGGGTCGGGGTCGGCCCCGAAGACCGCCTCGAGAACGGCCAGCGCGTCGTCGTTGCGTTCAAGCTGGCTGAGGATCTCGGCATAGGCCAGAACCCCCCGCCGGGTCGAGCGCAGCACGCGCGATGCCTCGCCCGAGAAGATCGCATCGGCGCCCTCGAAATCGCCCACCGAGGCCAGCGCCAGCGCCTTGTGATAGGCGCCAAAGGCGGTCAGGCCCGGCTCGGCGGTCAGGGCATCGAAATGGCGCACGGCCTCGGACATCTGGCCGCGGCCCAGCGCGATCCAGCCGCGCGCCAGCCCCTCGACCAGCGGGCCCACGCGCAGGCCGTCATCCAGAAGCGCGCCGGCGGCGGCGTAATCGCCGGCCTTGCCCGCCGCGGCCAGCTGGACCAGCGCAGCGATCTGGCTGGGACTGCGGGCGCCGGCCTCCTGCGCCAGCCGGGCAGCACGATCGAGATCGCCGCTGCCCAGATAGGCCACCAGCGCGCTTTCCTGAAGCATCACATTCGCGGAATCGCCGGCCAGGGCGCGCGCGTAATAGGTCGCGGCGGCGGCGTAATCGTCATTGGCGCTGGCGAAACGCGCGGCCAGATAGGCCCCGGCGGGGGCCTCGGCGGCCAGCGGAGCGGCCAGCGCGAAGGTCAGGGCCAGAGCGGCCGGAACCTTGCAAAGGACAGCGGGACGGGGAAACGAAAGGGGCACGCAGATCTCCGGCTAGACGGCGCGAATCTAGCTGTCGCCCCCCGGCAAGGCAATCGCCCGCCCGATCTTGTGCGCGACCTGTCGCGCAGACGTGACACCGGAACGTGATCGTGCTGTCCTGCGCCCCGTCGGGCGCGCCAGACGCAACCGGCCGGGAAGGATCCCGGCCGGACACGCGTCACATGTTGGGGTAGTTCGGCCCGTCGCCACCCTGCGGCGTGGTCCAGGTGATGTTCTGGCTGGGGTCCTTGATGTCGCAGGTCTTGCAATGCACGCAGTTCTGGAAGTTGATCTGGAACCGCGGCCCGTCCTCGCCCTCGAGCACCTCGTAGACGCCGGCGGGGCAATAGCGCTGCGCCGGTTCGTCGAATTGCGCCAGGTTGATCTTGATCGGCGCCTCGGGGTCGGTCAGCCGCAGGTGGCAGGGCTGGCTTTCCTCGTGGTTGGTGGCGGCAAAGGCCACGTTGGTCAGCCGGTCGAAGCTGATCTTGCCGTCGGGCTTGGGATAGTCGATCGGCTTGTGCTTGGACGCCGGCTCGGTCATCGCGGCATCGGTGCGGTGATGCTTGAGCGTGCCCAGCGGGTTCCAGCCGGTCAGGTTGGCCACCCACATGTCGAAGCCGCCCGCGATCATGCTGCCCCACATGCCCAGATGCGACCATAGCGGCTTGACGTTGCGCACGGGCTTGAGGTCGCGCGCGATGGGACCGCTGCGCAGCGCCTTTTCATAGCCGGTCAGCTCGTCGCCCGAGCGCCCGTCCTTGATCGCGGCGGCGGCAGCCTCGGCGGCGGCAATGCCCGACAGCATGGCGTTGTGGTTGCCCTTGATGCGCGGGACGTTGACCAGACCGGCCGAACACCCCAGCAGCGCCCCGCCGGGGAAGACCACCTTCGGGATCGACTGCCAGCCGCCCTCGGAGATGGCGCGGGCGCCATAGGCGACGCGCTTGCCCCCCTCCAGCAGCTTGGCAATCTCGGGGTGATGCTTGAAGCGCTGGAACTCCATGTAGGGGTTCAGATGGGGGTTCTTGTAGTTCAGGTGCACGACAAAGCCGATGAAGAGCTGGTTGTTCTCGGCGTGATAGATGAACGACCCGCCCCCGGCCTCGTCGCCCAGCGGCCAACCCATCGTGTGGGTCACGGTGCCTTCGCGGTGAAGGGCCGGGTCGATCTCCCAGATCTCCTTCATGCCGATGCCGTATTTCTGCGGGCACTTGCCCGCGGACAGCGCGAACTTGCCGATCACCTGCTTGGCAAGCGACCCGCGCACGCCCTCGGCGATCAGCACATATTTGCCGTGCAGCTCCATCCCCGGTTCGTAGTTCGGGCCGGGCGTGCCGTCGGCGTCCTTGCCGAATTCGCCGGCGACGACACCCTTGACCGCGCCGTCCTCGCTCCAGACCAGTTCCGAAGCCGACATGCCGGGAAAGATCTCGACGCCCAGCGCCTCGGCCTGTTCGGCCAGCCAGCGGCAGACATTGCCCATCGACACGATGTATTTGCCGTGGTTCGACATCAGCGGCGGCATCGGCCAGGACGGAATGCGGCTGTGGCTGCCCGCGGTCAGGATCCAGAAGTTGTCCTCGCGCACGGCGGTCTTGACCGGGGCGCCGCGGTCGCGCCAGTCGGGGATCAGCACGTCAAGCCCCGCCGGGTCCAGAACAGCGCCCGACAGGATGTGGGCACCCACCTCCGACCCCTTCTCGAGCACGACGACCTGTAGATCGGGGTCCATCTGCTTGAGCCGGATCGCGGCCGACAGACCCGAGGGGCCGGCGCCCACGATCACAACGTCATATTCCATCGACTCGCGTTCGATCTCGGCCATGCCCCACGTCCCCCCGCTTGGTCTTATCCTGGCAATAATCCTGTCACGAGTAGCTTACCCGAGGGCACGAGGCAATCATGACGCGGCGCCCGGACCTGCCATCTTGCCGCGTTGCGGCATTATGGCAGCATGGCGCCCCCGGCGCGGCGCTCCCCCCGGCTCGGCGGATTGCCGCCGTGAAACACCCCGTCACGGCGCGTCCGGGCTGCGGCGAATCCGACCCCCGCTCTTGACTTTCGGGCGGCAGAACGGATTTACAGGCGAGACCACACGACAAGAAACACGTTTCGCAAGCCCTGAACCGCGAGCCCCTGCCATGGAAAAGATCCCGATGACCCGCGCGGGTTTCGACGCGCTGGACAACGAGCTCAAGACCCTCAAGACCGTGGATCGTCCCGCGGTCATCCGCGACATTGCCGAGGCACGGGCGCATGGCGACCTGTCCGAGAACGCCGAATACCACGCCGCCCGCGAACGCCAGAGCTTCATCGAGGGCCGCATCCGCGAACTCGAGGGGCTGATCTCGCTGGCCGAGGTGATCGACCCCTCGAAGCTGTCCGGCTCGATCAAGTTCGGCGCCACGGTGACCCTTGTCGATGAGGACACCGAAGAGCAAAAGACCTATCAGATCGTGGGCGAGGCCGAGGCCGACATCGAACGCGGCCTGCTGAACATGCGCTCGCCGCTGGCCCGTGCGCTGATCGGCAAGGACGAAGGCGACAGCGTCGAAGTGCGCACGCCCGGCGGCGGCAAGAGCTACGAGATCGTCTCGATCCGCTACATCTGAGGTCAGGGCGCGCGCCATGTCGCAAGGCACTCCCCAGCCCTCCGACGACGACATGCCGCCCGCGGAGACCGGCGCCGGTGATGTGCCGCCGCCCCTGGGCATGCGGGCGCGCCTGAGCCCCGGCGAACCGGGGCTGATGTCGCCTGAACTGGCGGCGGCGCTGGTGTCGCTGGGCTGGCTGGGTCTTGTGGGGCTGTTCTTCTGGTCGCTGGACCACAACGGCGGCGATCTGACCTCGGGGGGGCTGCTCTCGACGATCGTGGCGCTGGTGGGGGTGTTCCTGCCTGTCGTGCTGATCTGGGTGGCCGCGATGGCGGCGCGCAGCGCCCGCACCATGCGCGCCGAGGCCGAGCGCCTTCAACGCACGATCGAGACCATGCGCGCCAGCTGGCAGTCCCAGCAGGCACAGATGCGCGCGGCCACCGGCGCCTCCTCGGACATGCGCGGGGGCGGCGGGGGCGGCGGGACGGCCGCACGCCGCCATCAGCCGCGCCCCGCCGCACCGCCGCGCACGCCCGCCGCACCACCGCCCGCACCCGAACAGAAGGCCGCGCTGCCCGCCGCGCGTCCCGCCCCCGCCAGCGAGGCCGAGCCCACGCTGGCGCTGGGCACCCCCGACGATGCGATGCGGCCGCCCGTGTCTGTCACCGATTTCCTGCGCGCGCTGAATTTTCCCGAAGACCGCAACGACCGCGCGGGCTTTCGCGCGCTGCGCCGCGCGCTGGACGACCACCGGACCGCCAAGCTGATCCGCGCGGCGCAAGATGCGCTGACGCTGCTGTCGCAGGACGGGATCTTCATGGAAGACCTGACCCCCGACCCGGTGTCGCCTGCGGCCTGGCGGCGGTTCGCGCGCGGCGAGCGGGGCCGTAGCATCGCCGAGCTGGGCGGGATCCACGACCGCTCGAGCCTGGCGCTGACGGCGGGGCGGATGCGCCAGGATGCGGTCTTCCGCGACGCCGCCCACCATGTCCTGCGCCAGTTCGACCGCATCATGGCCGATTTCGAGAAGACGGCCTCCGACGCCGACCTGGCCGCGCTGTCCGAAACCCGCACCGCCCGCGCCTTCATGCTGCTGGGCCGCGTGACCGGCGTCTTCGACTGAGCCGCCCCTTCAGGACGTGAGACCCGCCCGCTCCGCGTCGCGCAGCCACGCGCGAAGGCGCTTGCGGGCGTTCATGTAGGGGGACGAGGTGTTCAGCTGGATCATGCGCCCCTTGGTCCATTTCCCATACCAGGGGCTGCCGTAAAGCTCGAGGTCCGAACGCCTGGAAACGGTCTCGACCACCTGCGCCTTGAGCGCGGCCAGGCGCTCCAGGCGCGCAGGCCAGTCACCTTCGGGACAATCGGTCTGGAATTTCTGCGCCAGAAGCCCGAGCTGGTTCCAGTTGAACCCTTCCTCCGGAAAGACCACCGGCTGACCGGCATCGTCGCGCGCAAGCCACTTCAGGACAAGTGCGTTCCAGCCGATGAGATAGGCCACGAGGTCGGACGGACTCATCAGGGTTCCGGCGGCATGACCCGGCATGGACCTGTCCTGCGCGCGCGCATCGGGAACCCGCAGCAGATTGGCCATCAAGCGGTCGAATGTCGTGGAGATGGCGTCGAGCAACGCCGCCTTCGAGTCCGGAACGGCCATGCGTTTTCCCCCGAGGTCAGCGCCGCAGATCGGGCACTGCGGCGACCGTTCCGAGAGGCGCGCCGGCTGGCGCACCCCTCGGATCCGTGTCCGCCCGGCGTGTCTCAGACCCTGCGCGAGACCATCATCTTCTTGATCTCGGCGATGGCCTTGGCCGGGTTCAGACCCTTGGGACAGGTCTTGGCGCAATTCATGATCGTGTGGCAGCGATAGAGCTTGAACGGATCCTCGAGCGCGTCCAGACGCTCGGCGGTGGCCTCGTCACGGCTGTCGATGATCCAGCGATAGGCATGCAGCAGCGACGCCGGGCCCAGATAGCGGTCGCCGTTCCACCAATAGCTGGGGCACGAGGTCGAGCACGACGCGCACATCACGCATTCATAGAGCCCGTCGAGTTTCTTGCGATCCTCGATCGACTGGCGCCATTCCTTGGCCGGACGGTTGGTCTTGGTTTCCAGCCACGGCATGATCGAGGCATGCTGGGCATAGAAATGCGTCAGATCGGGGATCAGATCCTTGACCACCGGCATATGCGGCAGCGGATAGATCTTGACGTCGCCCTTCACCTCGTCGAGGCCCTTGATGCAGGCCAGCGTGTTGGTGCCGTCGATGTTCATCGCGCAGGAGCCGCAGATCCCCTCGCGGCACGACCGGCGGAAGGTCAGCGTCGGGTCGATCTCGTTCTTGATCTTGATAAGCGCATCCAGGATCATCGGGCCGCATTTGTCGACGTCGACGAAATAGGTGTCGACACGCGGGTTTTCGCCCGTGTCCGGATCCCAGCGATAGATCAGGAACTTGCGGACGTTCTTGCCCTCGGGGCGCGGCCAGGTCTTGCCCGTGCGGATCTTCGAGTTCTTGGGCAGGGTCAACTGAACCATGACTTATCCCTTCCAGTCAGTTCGGGAATAGAGCGGCCGCGACGGAGGCTGGCCGGATTTCGATTTCACGCAACGCGCGTAGACCTCGGCCGGATCCCGGCCCATCAGATAGGCGCTCGACAGGTCGATCTCGACCTTCGAGACAAGGCCGCGCCCCGAGGCGACGCCCAGCGCCACCTGCCCGCGCGGGTGGAGCGCCAGACGCGCCTCCTCGAAGCAGACCTCTTCGGCCCGGTCGCGCGGCATCGACGCCGCGCAGGCCGCCAGCGCCAGGGCGGGACCGGCCAGGACGGCCGCGCGCAAGGCACGCGCCGCCCCGGACGGGACTGCCCCGGCCCCGGTCATCAGAAGGTCCGGGCCTTCGGCGCGATGGTGGACAGGCTGATGCCCCCCTCGGCCTCGGTCGTCAGCGGATCGGTGACGACCGGACGATAGCTCAGCGTGACCGCATTGCCTTCGACCCGGCTGACCGTGTGCTTGCGCCAGTTTTCGTCGTCGCGCGTGGTGAAATCCTCGTGCGCATGGGCGCCGCGGCTTTCCTTGCGCGCCTCGGCCCCGACAATCGTCGCCAGCGCGTTGGGCATCAGGTTGGTCAGCTCGAGCGTCTCCATCAGGTCCGAGTTCCAGATGAGCGAGCGGTCGGTGACCTTCAGATCGTCCAGCTTGCCGGCGATGGCGGTCATCTTCTCGACGCCTTCGGCCAGCGTCTTCGAGGTGCGGAACACCGCGGCATCGGCCTGCATGGTGCGCTGCATCTCCAGACGCAGCTCGGCCGTGGGCGTGCCGCCGTCGGCATGGCGCAGCGCGTCAAAGCGGGCAAAGGCCTTCTCGACCGAGGCGGCGTTCAGCTCGGGGTTGCCCTTGGTGCGGTCGACCACCTGGCCGGCCCGGATCGCCGCGGCGCGTCCGAAGACCACCAGGTCGATCAGCGAGTTCGAGCCCAGACGGTTGGCGCCGTGCACGCTGGCGCAGCCGGCCTCGCCCACGGCCATCAGGCCGGGCACGACGGCGGTCGGGTTGGCCGCGGTCGGGTTCAGCGCCTCGCCCCAGTAGTTGGTGGGGATGCCGCCCATGTTGTAGTGCACCGTCGGCAGGACCGGGATCGGCTCCTTGGTGACGTCGACGCCGGCAAAGATCTTGGCGCTTTCCGAGATGCCGGGCAGACGCTCGGCCAGCGCCTCGGGCGGCAGGTGGCTGAGGTTCAGGTGGATGTGGTCGCCATGCTCGCCCACGCCGCGGCCTTCGCGGATTTCCATGGTCATGCAGCGCGAGACATAGTCGCGCGGCGCCAGATCCTTGTAGTGGGGGGCATAGCGTTCCATGAAGCGCTCACCCTCGGCGTTGGTCAGATAGCCGCCTTCGCCGCGCGCGCCTTCGGTGATGAGGCAGCCCGAACCATAGATGCCGGTCGGGTGGAACTGCACGAATTCCATGTCCTGAAGCGGCAGGCCCGCGCGCGCCACCATGCCGCCGCCGTCGCCGGTGCAGGTATGCGCCGAGGTCGCCGAGAAATAGGCGCGGCCGTAACCGCCGGTGGCCAGAACGACCATCTTGGCGTTGAAGACATGCATCGTGCCGTCATCGAGCTTCCAGCAGACCACGCCCTGGCAGACGCCATCTTCGGACATGATCAGGTCGATGGCGAAATATTCGATGAAGAACTCGGCCTTCTGCTTGAGCGACTGGCCATAGAGCGTGTGCAGGATGGCGTGGCCGGTGCGGTCGGCCGCGGCGCAGGTGCGCTGCACGGGCGGGCCTTCGCCGAATTCGGTGGTGTGGCCGCCGAAGGGACGCTGGTAGATCTTGCCTTCCTCGGTCCGCGAGAAGGGCACGCCGTAATGTTCCAGCTCGTAGACGGCCTTGGGCGCCTCGCGCGCGAGGTATTCCATCGCGTCGGTGTCGCCCAGCCAGTCCGAGCCCTTGACGGTGTCATACATGTGCCACTGCCAGCTGTCGGGGCCCATGTTGCCCAGGCTGGCGGCGATGCCGCCCTGGGCGGCGACCGTGTGCGAGCGGGTCGGGAAGACCTTGGTCACGCAGGCGGTGCGCAGGCCCTGTTCGGCCATGCCCAGCGTGGCGCGCAGGCCGGCGCCGCCGGCCCCCACCACCACCACGTCGTATTCATGCGTCTCGTAGGCATAAGCTGCCATGTCGTCAGCCCTCTCAGAGCGCGATGCGGGCCAGCGCGAAAACGCCCGCCGCAATCACCGCGTAGGAAATGGAAATCGCGCCGATGGTCAGCGCCTTGCGGGTGATGCCTTGCGAATAATCCGAGATCATCATCGCGGCGCCGCGGCGGAAATGCTGCATCGCCACCACCAGGTAAAGCCCCGCCAGGATCGCCGGGAAGGGCCGCGAGAAGGTGGCCAGCACCTCCTCGTGCGAGGTGCCGATGGCCGAGCCCATCACATAGATGAAGGCCGGCGTCATGAAGGCCAGCGCGACGGCGGACACCGTCATGTACCAATGGTCGGCCGTGCCGGAATGGGCGGCCCCGCGGCCCTCGGCGCGTTTGCGGTCGGTCAGATAACGCATGTCGTCCCCCTCACACGACCAGGAAGGTCAGGATGCTCAGCACGAAGGCGCCGGCGATCACGGCGACGCCCAGTTTCTCGGCCGTGTGGATCTCGAGGCCCTTGCCGGCGTCCCAGTAGAGGTGACGCAGACCGGCCAGGAAATGATACCACAGCGCCCAGGTCGACGCCGCCAGGCACAGATCGCCGAACCACGAGGTCAGCACCGCATCGGCCGTGGCAAAGCTGTCGGCACCCGTCGCGGCCGCCAGCAGCCACCACACGACCAGGAAGGCGGTGATGATCAGCCCGTTGCCGGTGATCCGCGTCAGGATCGACGTGACCGAGGTCAACTGCGGGCGATAGATCTGAAGATGCGGAGAGAGCGGCCGGTCCACCCGGTTTGCGTCAGCCATGGTCATATCCCTTCGTCGCAGGCGCAAGCGCCCGACACGGCATCGGTCCGGCGCAAAGCTGGCTGGAATTCCAGACCCTATTGGCCCAAAACTTCGGTCAAGTCACGCGCCCCGGCACGGAAAAATCGGCTTTGCGCGAGGCTTGCGCATAAAAAATGTGTTTTGTGATCACATTTTTTCACGCCGTGATCACATGTTGGCGCAAACAGCACGCCGTCTTCCGCGCCCGAGTCGCCTTCTGCGTCGCGTGCGGTAGCCGGGCACCGCAGCGCGACCGGACGGCGGTCCGGGACAGGCGGATCCATGTCGGGAAGGGCCGGAAAGGAATGGGGCGGTTGCGACCGAAGTCACCCCCGCCCCGCTGCGAAGCCCGTCGCAGGTGAACCGATCAAAGCGGCATCAGCGCCCAATAATCAAGATCGAGAAGCACCTCGGAACCATAGCGACCGTCGTCGGTCCTTAGAGAAAAGGGCTCTGCGCCATGACGCAGGGCAACAAGTCGCAGTCGGATCGCGCCCACGCCGGGGGCTGCGGTCTCGGCCTTGTCCAGAACTTCGGACCAGACGCGCACCGTGTCGCCGGCGAAACAGGGATTCGCATGCGCGCCCCCGTTCAGCGCCACGATCATCTGCGCATTGGCCAGCCCGTTGAACGACAGCGCCCGCGCCATCGAGATGACATGCCCGCCATAGATCAGCCGGCGGCCGTCCTCGCGGAAGGTGGCGTCGAAATGCACCTTGGCGGTGTTCTGCCACAGCCGGGTGGCCATCATGTGCTCGGCTTCCTCGATGGTCACGCCGTCCACATGGTCGATCTTCTCGCCGATCTCGTAATCGCCCCAGCGATGCGCCTCGCCCGCCAGGGTGAAGTCATAGCCGGTGAAATCCAGCCCCTCGGGGATCACCAGATCGCTGGCGGCCACCACCGGCGCCAGTTCGGGCACCACGGTCTCGGGCGCGGGGCGGCTCTCGTCGCATTTGCGCACCATGACCCAGCGGACATATTCCATCACGATCTCGTCGTTCTGGTTCAGCCCGCGGGTGCGCACCCAGACCACGCCCGACTTGCCGTTGGAATTCTGCTTGAGGCCGATGACCTCGGATTCCGAGCGCAGCGTGTCGCCGGCAAAGACCGGCTTGAGCCAGCGCCCCTCGGCATAGCCGAGGTTGGCCACCGCGTTCAGGCTGATGTCGGGAACCGTCTTGCCGAAGACGACATGAAAGGCGGCCAGATCGTCGATCGGCGCGGCGGGCAGACCGCAGCTCCGGGCGAATTCATCCGAGGAATAGATCGCATGCCGCGCCGGATAGAGCGCGTGATAGAGCGCGCGCTCACCCCCGGAGACGGTGCGCGGCACGGCGTGGCGAATGACATCGCCCACCTTGTAATCCTCGAAGAAACGGCCCGGATTGGTCTTCATCTCACTGCTCTCCCAGTTTCAGTTCGGGGTGGTAATCGCCCGCAACCTCCTTGGTCACGGCCTGGGCACAGCGCATGACGCCGCGCGCGGCGTCAAAGGCATAGGCCGGGTCTCCGTGAAGCTCCCAGCCGGCGGCCAGCGCCGCCGACACCTTGTGGCAGAAGGCCGAGGTGTCGTCCTCGGTCAGAAGGCGATAGAGTTTCATTGCGCCATCACGAAGGGGTTGTAGCCCAGCCAGATGTGCACACCGGCGATGAGGCCATAAACGACGACCACGCCGCCCAACGCCTTCAGGTCGCCCTTCAGGCTGCCCTTGATCCGGTTTTCCCAAGGGCCTGCGCGGTTGATCAGCACCATCTCCAGGATGGCCCAGACCAGAATGCCGCCGAACAGCACCACCGAGGCCAGATCGCCGTTCACCATCAGGTGGGCGATAGCCCAGATCACCGCGCCCCACAGCATCGGGTGGCGGATCACGCCGACCAGAACCGATTTCGTGCCGCCCACCGCGAAGAGGTAGAGCGACAGGATCATCAGCGCGTTGTTGGCGTGATAGAGCGCGGGCATCGTGTCATAGACCGGCACCACCTCGGCCGCGCGATAGCCCATGACCATCAGCACGACCGACGCCAGCATCACCAGCCCCAGAACCACCTTGCCCGGTGAGCCCAGGAACGCGCGCAGCTTCGGGAAGAGGCGTTTGAACAGATGGGCAAAGACGAAGAGGATCAGTCCGGGGATCAGCAAGTCCATGGCGGGGCCCTTTCGGATTGTGGCGTCAGCTTTCCTGCATGGCGGCGATGGCCTCGGCTTTGGCCAGAATCTGCCGCGCTGTCACGATATGCAGGTTTTCGACGATCTTTCCATCCACGACCGCGACACCCAGCCCCTGGGCCTGCGCCTCCTCGAAGGCGGCGATCTGACGGCGGGCCAGATCGACCTCGGCTTCCGAGGGGGCAAAGGCGGCATTGGCGATGGCAAGCTGCGCGGGGTGGATCAGGGTCTTGCCATCAAAGCCCATGTCGCGGCCCTGTTCGCATTCGGCGCGCAGGCCCTCGTCATCCTTGAAGGCGTTGTAGACGCCGTCCACGATCACCAGCCCATGCGCGCGCGCCGCCAGCAGGCACAGCCCCAGCCCCGCCTGAAGCGCCAGACGGTCGGTGCGGAACCGGCAGCCCAGCTCCTTGGCCAGGTCGTTGGTGCCCATGACCATGCCCTGAAGGCGCGGATGCGCGGCAATGGCGGCCGCGTTCAGCATGCCGGCCGCGGTTTCCATCATCGCCCAGAGCGGCGTTTCGGGCACCAGCGCG
The DNA here is from genome assembly GCF_900156695.1 of Phaeovulum vinaykumarii. GTDB lineage: Bacteria > Pseudomonadota > Alphaproteobacteria > Rhodobacterales > Rhodobacteraceae > Bieblia_A > Bieblia_A vinaykumarii. The sequence goes on along the minus strand of NZ_FTOM01000002.1, from coordinate 149,920 downwards.
GCCACCGCATCCAGATCGGCCGGCGACGACACCTTGGGGATCAGGATCGCCTCGACCCCGGCCCCGGCAAAGGCGCGCGCGTCGTCCGCCCCCCATTCGGTGTCCAGCCCGTTGATCCGCACGATCCGCGCCCGCCCGCCGTAATCGGCGCTGCGCAGCGTCTCGGCCAGCAATTCGCGCGCGCGGAGCTTCTCGTCGGGGGCCACGGCGTCCTCGAGGTCGAAGATGATCGCATCGGTGGCCAGCGTGCGGGCCTTTTCCAGCGCCCGATCCTTGGAACCGGGGATATACAGAACCGAACGATAGGGGCGTGCGGGTGCGGCGGCCTGGGTCATGATTCTCTCCTCGCAACAATCTTGCGCTGTGGAGCACATTTTCGGCATATTCGACAAGCCCCATTGCGCCGCACCGCAGCGTAATTCGACACAGACGGCCTGATAGCGCCCCCAGCGGGCCCGCGATCTTGCGCGGCCCAGCCCGAGGCGCTAGGCAGCACTGCGTCAGCATTTCGCACTCAACCCGACTTTCGGAGGATCATCCATGGCCAGACCCAAGATCGCGCTGATCGGCGCCGGGCAGATCGGCGGCACGCTTGCCCATCTTGCCGCGATCAAGGAACTCGGAGACGTCGTGCTGTTCGACATCGCCGAGGGCACGCCCCAGGGCAAGGCTCTCGACATCGCCGAATCCGGCCCGTCGGAAGGTTTCGATGCCGTGATGAAGGGCACCAACGATTACGCCGATATCGCGGGCGCCGATGTCTGCATCGTGACCGCCGGCGTGCCGCGCAAGCCGGGCATGAGCCGCGACGATCTTCTGGGCATCAACCTCAAGGTCATGAAAGCCGTCGGCGAAGGCATCAAGGCCCACGCCCCCAACGCCTTCGTGATCTGCATCACCAACCCGCTCGACGCGATGGTCTGGGCCTTGCGCGAATTCTCGGGCCTGCCGCACAACAAGGTGGTGGGCATGGCCGGCGTGCTCGATTCGGCGCGCTTCCGTCACTTCCTGTCGGTGGAATTCGGCGTCTCGATGCGCGATGTCACCGCCTTCGTTCTGGGCGGGCACGGCGACACGATGGTGCCGCTGGCGCGCTATTCGACCGTGGCCGGCATCCCGCTGCCCGACCTGGTGCAGATGGGCTGGACCACGCAGGAGAAACTGGACGCGATCATCCAGCGCACCCGTGACGGCGGCGCCGAGATCGTGGGCCTGCTGAAAACCGGCTCGGCCTTCTATGCGCCGGCCACCTCGGCCATCGAGATGGCGGAAGCCTATCTCAAGGACCAGAAGCGCCTGCTGCCCTGCGCGGCCTGGGTGGATGGCGCCTTTGGTCTCAAGGGGCTTTATGTCGGCGTGCCGACGATCATCGGCGCCGGCGGCATCGAGAAGGTCGTGGACATCAAGCTCGACAAGGACGAACAGGTCATGTTCGACAAGTCGGTCGATGCGGTGAAGGGCCTTGTCGACGCCTGCAAGGGCATCGACCCGACCCTGGCCTGATCCCGGCCCGACATCCGAACGCGAAAGGGCGCCTGCGGGCGCCCTTTTTCATGTCCGGCTTGCTCTTGCTCGGTGTCGGAGCGGGCCATCAGTGATGGCGGCGGGCGCGAATGGCGGCCTCGGCTTCCTCGGCGCGGCGGCGGCGGTGTTCGACCTGACCCAGCCGCACATGGCGCAGCGCCTCGACCAGAAGCGCGGTCAGAAGCCCGATGTTCAAAAGCCCCGTCGCCGCCGCCATCCCGCCCAGGATCCCCCATTCGGGCGGCAACAGCACGTCGCCGTAGCCCAGCGTGGTAAAGGACACGAGCGAGAAATAGACCGCCTCCTCGATCGTGGGGAAGATGCCAAGCCACAGATAGGCCAGCGCCCAGATCCAGACGCCGGCGGTCATGATCCCCATCACCCCGGCCGAGGCGAACAGGATCACCACCATCAGCTTGGGCCGGTGCGGTTCGCGCATCAGCCAGTGCTGGGTCCGGGCATAGACCCATTCCAGCCCCCAGGCCGCCAGCCCCGCGATCAGGACCGACATCAGCATGAGAACCGAGCCCAACGCGATCTGGACGAACATGCGTCACCTATCCGTTGCTTTCCGCCCGCGCTAGAACCCGCATGCCCGCCGGTCAAGAGGCCATGCGCGGGGCTGCCGGCTCTGGACAGGCGCAAGGGGCGGGACTATCTCGGAGCGATCATGGCCAAGAAATCCGACCCCAATTCCAAGCTGATCGCCGAAAACCGGCAGGCGCGCTATCATTACGCCATCGAGGATGACCTCGAGGCCGGCATCGTGCTGACCGGATCGGAGGTGAAATCCCTGCGCACCGGGCAATCCAACATCGCCGAAAGCTATGCCTCGGTCGAGGACGGCGAATTGTGGCTGATCAACTCCTATATCGCCACCTACAAGGAAGCGGGCGTCTTCGGCCACGAGGAACGGCGCAAGCGCAAGCTGCTGGTCTCGCGCAAGGAACTGGCCCGGCTCTGGGCCGCGATCGGCCGCGAGGGGATGACCCTCGTGCCGCTGCGGATGTATTTCAACGACCGCGGGCGGGTGAAGGTGAAGATCGGCATCGCCAAGGGCAAGAAGCTGGCCGACAAGCGCGCAACCGAGGCCAAGCGCGACTGGGACCGCCAGAAGCGCCGGCTGCTCAAGGAACAGGGCTGAGGGGCGGCCCTTTGGCCCCCCCCCTCTTAGCCCCAGCCGTTCTGGTTCGTGTGGTTGGCGAACAGTGAGTGTTGCCACTGATGCCCTGCAAGGCGTTGATATGCCTCATGCCAAGGCACAACGAAAAGGTCAAAAAAGCGGAAATAGTCTCGAAGAATTCTTCGGGAGCCTCGATCGATACGGCGTTGGTGCCGCGCACCGTCGGGCTCTTCACCGTGAACTTCTGTCGTAATCCGCTCTGCGCCTCGTTTTCGTTGCCTCCGATCTTACACAAGACGAGCCGGGAGCTCGCCCGCGGCAAGATCAAAGGATCTGGCGAAAATCGGGCTTATATCTGCAATCTCTGCGGGCAAAGCTCGCGGCTGAAGTCCAACGTCGCCTTGGTGGAAAAGTATTCCCGCCTCAGGCACCTGAATAGGGGAGCAAACGGGAATACCGTCCGAATTCAGCGTGTTCCAGCCATCGTTTGCCACTGTCGCTGATGCCATCCGCCTACCGCGCTCATGGGGAAACTCCCAAGGGTGATCCTCGGTATCAGTGCAAAAGCTGCAAGAAGACCTTTTCCATCGGATCGCGAAAGCGCCGACATGAGGAAACCAAGGAGACGGGCGAGATCCTGCGGCTCCTGGTCAATAACGTGCCGCTACGGAGGATTATGGAGCTCGCCGATGTGCCAGCCGATCGGCTCTACAACCGGATCGATTTCCTGGCTCGACAGTGCCGGGATTTCTCCGCTCACAAGGACAAGAAACTCTGGCGCGGATTTTCGGAGCGAAACCGCGTTCTTTCGACCGATGTGCAAACGATCCTCGCGAACTGGCGGCACGCCCATCGCGTCCTCAATGTCCCGATCCATCACGCGGTCACGGTTGATCGGGACACGGGCTATCGCGCTGGAACATCCGGATCAGAGCACCCATGAACAGAGCCTCGAATTCCGGTCGGACGACATCTTCCGGGTTATTCCGGATCATTTCCCGAAGGTCCTCGTCTTCAAGGATCTCCTGGTTAACGCGCTCCAAGCGGAGAAAGTCCTCACGCGAGAACGTCGTGCCATGGCGCTCGTTGAGATCCACATGGCCGCCGATGGAAGCTGGCAAGTTCGATTGCCACCACTGGCGAAAGCTCGGCTTCAACTTCTTCGGGACTCCCTCGGGCCCAACGAGACCGGCGGCGCCCTTCTTGGCATCGTCGACCATAGCAGGAAGCGCATCGAGATCGTCTCTGGCTTGCGCGCGCCGGTCGATAGCGTCAGCGGACGCACGGGGTTCGAGCGCGGGATTCGAGGACTTCGGGTCCAGATCGACAAGGCTTGCGAAAAGGTTATGCACCAAGTCACTTATATCGGCGAGTGGCACAATCACTCCCGATGACTTTGGGGCTGGAAAGAGCGCCGTCGATCATAAGCAAATTAAGGAGGTTGCGGCAGACCTCTCCGTTGAGGAAAGGCCTGCGGTCATGGTGATCGTAGGACAATCCGAGACGCGTATTCACCTGGAGATCGGTTCATGAGTTCGTTCGATGATTACGAGTATGTGGGTGTCATCGTGCCCGGAGCGTTGCCTACCCTTGCTGCTGCTCTCCTCTTTCCCGAGTTGAGCTCATTTCTCCACAGCGAAGGCTTCGCGCTTGGAGACTTCGGGATATTCCTCATTATCTCATTCGTGGTCGGCCATGTCGTGCAGACGTTCGGAGGGCTTATCGACCGCGCCCAAGAAATCCTCGGCGTAGGCAAGGCCGATCAAGCGCTCAAGAACAAAGAGAACTGGTTCGGGGGCGCTCAGTGGGCAGAGTTTGAGTCCGTCTTTGCCAATCTCGTATCCGGGAACCCGTCATCGATCGACAAGAACAACTATGATCAGGCAATTCGGGCGACGTATGCCGTTGTGCGGGCGGAGGGGCGCGCATAGGGTTGATGCCTCCAATAGAAACTTTGGCATGTGCCGAGGTCTTGTTGCTGGCACGCTCCTGACGATAGCACTCCTCTTCGTAACCGGCGGCTTACAAAACATCCACTATGCGATTCTCATCTTCGGCTTCTTGTCGGTTCCTCTGTTCGTGAGGATGCGTCGGTTCAGCCATCTCTTCATCGCCGAGCTCGTGGCTCAAGCTATTGCTCTGAAGAAATGAGAGATTGACGGCCTCCTGTCGGCAGGAAGCCACAGTAGTCCAGGGGCATGCCGGACTGCCTGCTCGAGCACCTCTGCCTGCGTGAAAGCCGTTTCCACGGACTTGTCCGCAAGATCCAGTGGACGTGCAACCACACGAATCAGAACGGCTGGCCTCTTAGCCCCCCCCTCCTTACGCCCCCGTCACGGCCAGGTGGCGACCGGCGGCATCGTCATCAGCACCGCATTGGCGTCATGCCCGGTCTCCAGCCCGAATTTGGTGCCCCGGTCCACGACCAGGTTGTATTCGGCATAAAGCCCGCGATGGGCCAGCTGCGCATCGCGGTCGGCCGCGCTCCAGGGTGTGTCGTGCCGGCGGGCAACCAGCGGCAGGAAGGCCGGAAGGAACGCCTCGCCCACCGCGCGCACGAAGGCGAAATCCGCCGCCCAGTCGCCGGTGTTCAGATCGTCGAAGAAGATCCCGCCCTCGCCGCGCGCACGGCCGCGATGCGGGATGAAGAAATATTCGTCCGCCCAGGCCTTGAAGCGCGGGTAATAGGTCGGGGAATGGGCGTCGCAGGCGGCGCGGAACGTGTCGTGGAAATGCGCCGTGTCCTCGGGGTAGGGCAGGCAGGGGTTCAGATCGGACCCGCCGCCGAACCACCAGGCCGCCGGGGTCCAGAACATCCGCGTGTTCAGATGCACCGCCGGGCAATGCGGGTTCTGCATATGCGCCACGAGGCTGATCCCCGAGGCCCAGAAGCGCGGGTCGGCCTCGATCCCCGGCACGCCGCGCGCCGCCATCGCCGCCTGTGCGCGCGGGTTGAGGCTGCCGCTGACGGCCGAGACCGCCACGCCCATCTTCTCGAAGATGCGCCCGCCGCGGAGGATCGACATCGCGCCCCCGCCCGCGTCCGAACCATCGGGTGCGGTGCGCGTCGTCGGCGTCACCTCGAAGCGGGCGGACGAGCCGGCCTCTTCCTCGATCTTCTGGAAGGCCGCCACGATCCGGTCACGCAAGAGGCCGAACCATTCGGCGGCGGCGGCTTTCTCGGCGGCGAAGGGGGCCTGGTCTTCGGCGGTCATCATGTCCTCGGGCTTGTGCTGGGCCGACCCTAGCAGCCGCCCTGCGCATCGGGAATTGCCAATCGCGCCGAAGGGTCTAGCATGGCCGCATGAAAAGGAGGCCCCTCATGCGTCTCGGAATGCGTCCCGCCTTTGCCCTGCCCCTGCTGGCCGTTCTTGCCGCCTGCGGCACGCCCCAGGAACGCTGCATCAATTCGGCGACGCGCGAATTGCGCGCGGTCTCGGCGCTGCGCGCGGAAACCGAGGCCAACCTGGCGCGCGGCTACGCCTGGGAGGAATACACGATCACCCGCTCGCGCTGGGAATGGTGCGCCGCGCCCCCGCTGCCGCCCAAGCCCGACGGCACCCAGCCCCCGCCGCTGCCGCCGCGGATGTGCCTTGAGGAGTACACCGACACCGCCCGGCGGCGCGTGGCCATCGACCCGGCCGCCGAGACCCGCAAGCGCGACAACCTGATCGCGCGGGAGCGCCAGCTCGAGCGGCAGGCGCGGGCCGATGTGGCCGCCTGCAAGGCGCGCTTCCCCGAGGAATGAGCGGGGGGGATCAGTAGATCGGCGCGGCCACCGGGTCGATGATCGAGCGCCCGCCATCGACCGACAGGATCTGGCCGGTGACGAAACCCGCCCCGTCCGAGGCCAGGAATTGCACCGCCTCGGCCAGCTCCACCGCCGCCGCGATCCGGCCCAGCGGCGTGGCGCCTGTGATCGCCTCGCGCCAGTCGGGGCGGTCGCGCAGGGCGGCCGACATGCTGGCGCTCATCAGGCTGCCCATGGCCACGCCGTTGACGCGGATCCCGTGCGGCGCCAGCGCCACCGCCAGCGACCGCGTCGCCTGATCCAGCGCGGCACAGGCGATCGAATAGGCCAGCAATTCGGGCTGGGCCAGCCGCCCGGCCAGCGACGAGACATTGACGATGGCCCCGATCTGCTGCCCCTGACGGCCTTCCTTTTCGGCCTGGGCGATCATGCGCCGCGCGGTCATCTGGCTCAGACGCAGGCTCGACATCATGTTCTGCCGCAGCATGTCCGAGATGACTTCCTCGTCCGTGACCAGCGGATCACAGCGCGCCACCGAGCGGGCCGCGTTGACCAGAATGTCGATCCGGTCGAAGGCGTCGACCGTGGCCGACAGCAGGTTCGAGGCGGTCAGCTTCTGGCAGACATCGCCCGAGAAATAGCGGATGCGATCCTCGGTCCGGGCCTCGGCGCCCACCTCGGCCTCAAGCTTGGCCTCGTCGATATCGGCGAACATGACATTGGCGCCGCGGTCCACGAAATGGCGCGCGATGGCCAGGCCGATGCCGTGGGCGGCGCCGGTGACGATGGCGGTCTTGCCCGAAATGGAAAGGCTCATGGGGACTCCTGGCTGCCTCGAATCGGGGCGACGTTAGCGCAAGTCAGCCGCGACGGCGAGGGCGACGCCGCAGCGCAGCACCGGCGGGCGCCGCGGCGGGGGCGGGCTGGCGGCGCGGGTGGTGCGCCTCGATCAGCTTGAACCCCTCGGCCAGGCCGATCTGACGGGCCTCGGCGAAATGGGCGGCCAGCACGGCCTCGTAGGGCAGATGGCGGTTGGCCACCATCCACAACCGCCCCTCGGGCGCCAGCGCCCCCGCGGCCGCCGCGATGAAGGCCGCGCCCAGCCCCGGATCGGCGTCGCGCCCGGCATGGAAGGGCGGGTTCATCACCACGCCGCCCAGCGGCGTCTCGGGGCGCCAGAAGCGCGCATCGGCCCAGTGAAAGACCGCCCGCGGGTCGGCGATGTTGCGCCGCGCACAGCCCAGCGCGATGTGATCGGCCTCGACCAGATCAAGCTGCGCGACCCCCTTGCGGGCCAGAACCTGCGCCCCGAGCCACCCCCAGCCCGCCCCCAGATCGGCCATCCGCGCGGGCAGCGCGTCGGGCAGGGCCGCCGCCAGCAGCGCCGAGCCCCGGTCAACCGCATCGGCCGAGAACACCCCCGGACGGGTGACGAAACCGGGCGCCGGCGCCAGATCCGCCGCGGCCCAATCGGCCAGAAGATCCGGCGCGGGCGCGGCCAGGACGGCGGCGCGGCCATGCGCCTTCGACACCGTTTCACGCACGGACACGCGCGCGCCCAGGTCCTTCAGCAGCGGTTCGACCCCATGCAGGCGCGCCCCGTCCACCAGCAGCGGCGCACCGGGCGCCAGCAGCAGCGCGGCTTCGGCGATCAACGCCCGGCCCAGCGCCTTGGCCCGCGGCAAGAAGACGATCGCCGCCTGAAAGGCACCGCGATCGGCGGCATCGGGCGCCGGCGACACCGCCAGCCCGCGCGCAGCCAGCGCGTCGTGATCGGGGCGGAAGGGTTCGAAGAGATGCAGTCGTGCGGGCGGCAGCAGCTCGAGCCCGGCCCCGTCGCGCGGGTTCAGCACGGCAATGCGCCCGGCCTCGGGCAGAGCCCCGGTCAACAGCGCCAGACGCGCGGCGGGTCCCTGAACGCCCATCGCGCTATTCGCGCTCCATCGTGCATTGCAGCGGATGCTGGTGACGGCGGGCAAAGTCCATCACCTGCGCCACCTTGGTCTCGGCCACCTCGAAGGAATAGACCCCCACCACGGCCAGCCCCTTCTTGTGCACGGTCAGCATGATCTCGAAGGCCTGCGCGTGGTTCATCCCGAAAAACCGTTCCAGGATATGCACGACGAATTCCATCGGCGTGTAATCGTCGTTCAGAAGCATGACCTTGTAGAGCGGCGGGCGCTGCGTCTTGGGGCGGGTCTTGGTGGCGACGCCGGACTCCCCCTCAGGCGCGTCCTTGCGATCGGCCATCATCGTGGGGAAAAGGGTCACGGGCACGCTCCTTTGACATCGGAATCGACGGATCTGGAATGACCGACAATATAGAAGCAATCCGCCCCTTGAAAAGGGGGCCGGGGGACCGCCCCGCGACACACCCCCCACAGCGCCGAGATGCGCCCGGAAATGAGGCTTGAATGATGACCCTGACCGCAATCGGCTTCGATGCCGACGACACGCTGTGGCACAACGAACGCTTCTTTCAGCTGACGCAGGCGCGTTTTGCCGAATTGCTGTCTGCGCATGTCGAGGCCGATCATCTGGCCGAACGGCTGGAGGCGGCCGAGCGGCGCAACATCGCGCGCTATGGCTTCGGGGTGAAGGGCTTCGTGCTGTCGATGATCGAGACCGCGATCGAGGTGAGCGAGGCGCGCGTCCCGGCCAGCGTGATCGCCGAGCTGATCGCCGCGGGCCACGAGATGCTGGAACATCCCATCGAACTGCTTCCCCATGCCCGCGAAACCGTCGAAGCCTTGCGCGGTCGCTTCCGGCTGGTGCTGATCACCAAGGGCGATCTGCTCGATCAGGAGCGCAAGCTGGCGCAATCGGGGCTGGGCGAGGCCTTCGATGCGGTCGAGATCGTGTCCGACAAGCGCCCCGAGACCTATGCGGCGATCTTCGCCCGCCATGCCGAAGGCGCGGCGCGGGCGATGATGGTGGGCAATTCGCTGCGCTCGGACGTGGTGCCGATGATCCGCGCCGGCGGCTGGGGCGTGCATGTCCCCCATGCGCTGACCTGGGCGCTGGAACATGACACCGCGCCCCACGACCATCCGCGCTTTGCCGAACTGCCCGACCTGGGCGATCTGCCGGCGTTGATCACGCGACTTTCCACTTCTAGTTGACAGGGGTCATTTCCCCACCAGATCTAGTCGTTGCACGAAGGTCGCACCCGAAACTATTGAAAAATGTATTGTTTTCCCGCGGGGTATTTTGGGCTACCGTCCCGACAATAATGGCCGGCGAAAAACGACCGGCCACGAGCAGTAAAGAGAGGCAAGACCGTGACCACGCTTTCGCGCTGGGTCCGCTACGGGCTGACGTTGGCACTGTTCTTCCTGTCGCCGGTTCTGGCGGCGGCCGCACCCTATGCCGCATTGGTGATGGACGCCCGATCGGGCGAAGTGCTGTATGCGACCAACGCCGATACGCGGCTGCATCCGGCATCCCTGACCAAGATGATGACGCTCTATATCGCCTTCGAGGCGATCGAGCACGGCGAGATCAGCCTTGATACCAAGGTCACCGTCTCGGCCCATGCCGCCGCCGAGCCGCCCTCGAAGCTGGGGCTGAAAACCGGGCAGAAGATCGCGCTGCGCTATCTGATCCGCGCCGCGGCGATCAAGTCGGCCAATGACGCGGCCACCGCCATCGGCGAGGCGATCGCCGGATCCGAAACCGAATTCGCCAAGCGGATGAACCGCACCGCCCGCGCGCTGGGCATGCGCAACACCAGCTTTCGCAACGCCAATGGCCTGACGCGCGCGGGGCACCTGTCCACCGCCCGCGACATGACCATCCTGGGCCGGCGGCTGTTCTACGATTTCCCCCAATATTACAACCTGTTCTCGCGGCGCAGCGCCGATGCCGGCATGCGCCAGGTCAATTCCACCAACCGCAAGTTCCTGGCCGCCTATCGCGGCGCCGACGGGATCAAGACCGGCTATACCTCGGCGGCGGGCTTCAACCTGACGGCCTCGGCCGAGCGCGACGGCAAGCGCATCATCGCCACGATCTTCGGCGGCAGCTCGACCGCGCAGCGCAACGCCAAGATGGCCGAACTGCTGGATCTGGGCTTTGCCCGTGCGCCGGCGCGCGTGCCCGAACGCCGGCCTGCCCCGCCGCAATATCTGGCGGCCAACACGCCGTCGGCGCCCGCGCGGATCAAGGCCAGCCCGCTGCCGCCTGACCCGCGCCGTGTCGTGATCGCCGCCGCCGCCCCCGAGGTTCAGCCCGCGGCCGCCACCCTGCCCGCCGATGCGCCGAAATCCGATGATCTGGTCTCGGATGATCTGGCCGCAGCCGTTGCCGCAGCCGTCGCCGAAAGCCTGACCGCGCCGGAAGTTCCGGCGGCGCGCACGCCGGCCGCCGATACGACCGCGGCAGCAAGCCGGCTGGCGCTGGCCGAATCGCCCCGGCCCGTTCCGGCGCCCAATCGCGCAGCCCCCGCGCCCGAGCCCGCGGTGGCCCCCGCGGTGGCCGTTGCCGCCGCCGAACCCGCGGTCGAGATTGCAGCCGTCACGCCCCCGGCGCCGCGCGCCGAGGCCACCGCCCCGGCCAATGTCACGGCCGCGCCGGCGGCTGCGCGCCGCAACCGCCCCGAGAACCTGCGCCTGGCCGCGCTGACCCACGGGACTACGCCGGCTACCGGGCCGAAGTTCGTGCAGGCGACCCCGGTCCAGCCCGAGACGCTCGAGCTGCTGGACACCCGTCCACCGGCACCGGGACAGACGGTCATCCTGGCCGCCGTCGGGCCCGAACCCGCCCCTCTGGCCCAACCGACCGAGGTCGTGGCGCGGGTGTCGTCGTCGGGCGGGCGCAACTGGGGCGTGTCGCTGGGCAAGTTCGGCTCGAGCTTTGCCGCCGACCGCGCCCTTCTCCAGACCGCGCTGATGGAAAACGACACGCTCGCGGGCGCGCTGCGCAAGGTCACCAACCGCCGCGGCGGCTTCGAGGCCAATTTCGTCGGCCTGACCAAGGAAGTGGCGACACTGGCCTGCGCCCGGCTGACCGCCCGCGCCCGCGACTGCAAGGTGATCGGCCCCTGAGCCACGGGCGCCCGGCCGATCGGGCCCGAGCACAAGACGAAAGGGCCGCCCGGCACGGGGCGGCCCTTTTCACAGGCGGCGCGGGCGGTTCAGGGCTTGGGGTAGTCGTCCCATTCGTCCGACAGGATACGCTCGGCATCGCCCTTGGGGTCGTCGAACTGGCGGTTGCGCAGCGCCCAGAAGAACGCGGCCAGCCCGATGGCGCCCAGCAAAAGCGAGATCGGGATCGAATAGCTCAGGGCTTCCATGGCCTACCTCAGTCGGAGCGAATTCAGCGACACGCTAACCGAGGACGCCGACATGGCCAAGGCCGCCCAGAGCGGCGTGGCCAGCCCCACCAGCGCGATCGGCACCGCGATCACGTTATAGACCGCCGAGATGGCGAAGTTCTGCTTGATCCGGCGGCGGGTCACGCGGGCAATGCGCAGCGCCTCGGCCACGGGGGCGATGTCGCGCCCCAGCAGCACGATGTCCGAGGCCGTGCGCGCCGCATCGAGCGCCGAAGCCGGCGAGATCGACACATGCGCACCGACCAGCGCCGCGGTGTCGTTGAGCCCGTCGCCCACCATCAGCACGCGATGCCCCGCCGCACCCAGATCGGCCACCAGCGCGGCCTTTTCGGCCGGCAGGACACCCGCATGCCATTCGGAAATGCCCAGCCGCCCGGCCAGATCGGCCACCGCGCCCGGCACGTCGCCCGAGACCAGCAGCACGCGCTTCTTCTGCGCGGCCAGCGCGGCCACGGCCTCGGCGGCGCCGGGGCGCAGGCTGTCGGCAAAGCGGATCGAGCGCGGCGCGCCGGGGCCGATGCGCAGATGCGTGGCGGTCACATCACCGGCCTCGGCGCCGATCCATTCAGCCCGGCCCAGGCGCACGACCTGCCCGCGCCAGCGGCCTTCGATACCGTGGCCCGGCACCTCGCGCAGATCCTCGACGCGGGCGGGCACGACCCCGGCCGCCCGCGCGGCACCGGCCAGCGCCTGCGCCAGCGGATGCGCCGACCCCGCGCCCAGCGCCGCGGCCACCTCCAGCTCGGCGCGGCTCAGATCGCCCAGGTTCTGCGGCTCGGGCGTGCCCAGGGTCAGCGTGCCGGTCTTGTCGAAGACCACGCAATCCACCTCGGCCAGACGTTCGAGCGCGGTGCCGTCCTTGACCAGAAGCCCCGCGCGGAACAGCTTGCCCGAGGCCGCCGTGACCACCGCCGGAACCGCAAGGCCCAGCGCACAGGGGCAGGTGATGATGAGCACCGTCGCCGCGATATTGACCGCCAGACGGATATCGCCGCCGCTGATCTGGAGCCAGACGCCAAAGGCCCCCAGCGCCATCAGATGCACCAGCGGCGAATAGGCCCGCGCCGCGCGTTCGGCCAGCGAGGTATAGCGGTTGCGGGCGCTTTCGGCCGCGGCCACCAGATCGGCCATGCGGTGCAGCGAGCTGTCCCGCCCCGCGGCGGTGACGCGCAGGACCAGCGGCCCGGTCAGGTTGACCTCGCCCGCCGACAGCGCCGCGCCCGGCGCCACCGCCACGGGCAGGCTCTCGCCGGTGATCAGCGCGCGGTCGATCTCGGTCTCGCCCTCGGTGATCTGACCGTCGGCGGGGATGCGCCCGCCCGGACGCACGCGGATCAGATCGCCCGGCCGCAGCTCCGAGACCGGCACGGTTTCCTCGCCCGTCTCGGCCAGCCGCGTCGCGCGCGGCACCTCGAGCGCGGCCAGCTCCTCGGCCGCCGAACGCGCCATCGCCCGCGTGCGGTAATCGAGATATCGCCCGACCAGCAGGAAGAAGGTCAGCATCACCGCGGCGTCGAAATAGGCGTGATGGCCGGAATGGGCGGTCTCGTAGACCGAAATCCCCGAGGCCAGGATGATCGCCAGCGAGATCGGGACATCCATGCCCAGCCGCCCGCCCTTGAGCGCATTGAACGCCGAGACGAAGAAGGGTTTGCCTGCAAAGACCACCGTCGGCAGCGCGATCGCCGCCGAGATCCAGTGGAAAAGATCGCGCGTCGCGTCCTCGGCCCCCGACCAGACGGCGATCGACAGGAGCATGATGTTCATCATCGCAAAGCCCGCGACGGCGATGCGCATCAGGATATCGCGGCTCTGGCGGTCGGCCTCGGTGGCCGACAGAAGGCCCGCGTCCAGCTCGTGCGCCTCATAGCCGATGCGGTCGAGCCGCGCGATCAGATCGGCGGGGTCGGTGCCCGGCTCGGCATCCACGCTGACCCGGCGCAGCGTCAGGTTCACCCGCGCCGAGCGCACCCCCGGCGCCCGCGCCAGTTCGCGTTCCACGTCGGTGATGCAGACGGCGCAATGCGCGGTCGGCAGCGACAGCATGATCCGCGCATCCTTGATGTCGCCCCCGCCCGCCAGCCGTTCCGCCGACGGCGCGGCGATGCAGGCCGGGCAGGCCGAGATCTGGGCGCGGCCCTCGTCGCGGGGTTCGGGCGTGAAGCCGGAGGCGGGCTGGACGGTCATCCCTGCGTCTCCGGGCGGGGGGCGAAGCGGTCGGCGCGGCCGTCGTCATCCCCGTCTTCGGCGCCGTCGGGATGGTCCGGGTCGACCCCGAAACGGAAATCCAGCCGCTGGCGGAACAGCGTGCCATCGGGCGCCGTGGCGGTCAGGTGGATCAGCCACTTGCCCGGCGCCAGGTCGATGCCGGTCTGGAAGAAGCCGCCCACATAGGCCATCTCGGGGCGGCGGTCATCGCGCACATGGGTGCGCCGGCCGACCAGCACCTCGAGCGACTGGACACGGGCGGGATTGCCCGCCCGGTCCCGGATCGCAAAGGACAGGATCTTGCGCTCTGGGTCGTATTCGGGCGTCACCGTCCATCCCAGCGCCTCCTGCGCGGCCCGATCCCCCTCGAAGGTCTGCGAGGCCACATAGGAATTCTTCACCTCGAGACCGGGAAAGGTGCTGACGGCCTGGAATGCCATCACCAGATTGACCCCGATGATCACGGCAAAGGCGCCGACGGCGATCGCCAGAACCCTGGCCCCGGTCAGAGGTTTGTCCATGCCTACTTCCCTTTCCCGTTGAAGATGGTCTCGAGCCCCGCACGGTCGGTCGAGCTGGTGTCCTCGACCCACAGCTTGATCTCGCTGCGCGCGGTGGTGGCGGGCGTGCTGCCCGGCTCGGCCACGATATAGAGCCGCTGATCCAGCGTCGAATCCGCCGGCACCGCGACGGTGTTGCCCGGCTGCCCCTCGAGCGAGACCGCCAGCGCCGATTGCACCGCCGGATCATCGGCCATCACCGTCAGGCGGAACACCCGCGGCTCGCCCTGCTTGTTGCGCAGACGCACCGAATAGGTGTTGCGGATCGCCCCATCCGACAGCGCCACGAACAGCGGATCGCGCGCGGGCGTCACGTTCACGTCGATGGGCGAGCGCAGGAACAGCGCCACGATCAGCGCAATGCCGATGCCCGACCAGAGCGTGAAATAGAGCATGGTCCGCGGCCGGAAGATGTGGCGCCAGATCCGCTTGGGATGCGCGCCCGCACGTTCGGCGGCCTCGTCCTTGAGCGCCATGTAGCCGATCAGACCGCGCGGCTTGCCGACCTTGTCCATCATCTCGTCACAGGCGTCGATGCACAGCGCGCAGGTGATGCATTCCAGCTGCTGGCCGTCGCGGATGTCGATGCCCATCGGGCAGACGTTCACGCAGGCCATGCAGTCGATGCAATCGCCCAGGGTGTCGGCGTCCTCGGCCTTGCGGTGCTTGCCCCGCGGCTCGCCGCGCCATTCGCGGTAGGCGATGGTGATCGTGTCCTCATCCATCATCGCGGCCTGGATGCGCGGCCAGGGGCAGGCATAGATGCACATCTGCTCGCGCGCGAAACCGGCAAAGACGAAGGTCGTCGCGGTCAGCACCAGCATGGTGATGTAGGCGATCGCCGGCGCCTGACCGGTGAGCAGGTTCCACAGCAGCGTCGGCGCATCGGCGAAATAGAAGATCCAGGCGCCGCCGGTGAACAGCGCGATCAGGAACCACAGCGCCCATTTGATGAGCCGCAGCTTGAACTTGGACAGCGACCATTTCTGGCGCCACAGCCGCAGCCGGTTGTTGCGGTCGCCCTCGACCCAGCGTTCGACCAGGATGAACAGGTCGGTCCAGACCGTCTGCGGGCAGGTATAGCCGCACCAGACCCGCCCGGCCATCGAGGTGAAGAGGAACAGCCCCAGCCCCGCCATGATCAGAAGGCCCGCGACGAAGTAGAATTCGTGCGGCCAGATCTCGATCATGAAGAAGAAGAAGCGCCGGTTCGCCAGATCGACCAGAACCGCCTGATCGGGCATCCCCGGCCCGCGGTCCCAGCGCAACCAGGGCAGGACGTAATAGATGCCCAGAGTCACCGCCATGATGACCCATTTCAGGTTGCGAAACCGCCCCGAGATGCGCTTGGGAAAGATCGGCTCGCGCGCGGCGTAGAGCGGTGTCTGGTCGGAAGAGCTCACGGGGGTTCTCCGTTGGCAGGATCAGGTCTGGACCCGTTGTGGATCGCCCCCTGGGCAGGGGCCTTGACCTGCGTCAATAAGACGTATTTCGGATACAGATAATCGGCGCAGGCTCGAAGGCAAGCCCGATGACGGCGCGGGCGCGCGCCGCGGCGGCCGGTCCAAAGGGGCTGGGGTCAGGATTGGCGATCTTGTCACGGGCCCATCGCATTGTCCGGCGCGGGCACCTCTGCACGACCCCGCCAGGTCCGGACCGAAAATATTTTCTTTTCAGGAAGTTGGCTGTTGCATTCCGCGCCAGCCGACTTCCGGTCGCTGAGGAAGACACCGACGCCCCTGGGAAACGCGCGAACAGATCGGGGCGCCGGTGCTCCACCCGGAGAGGCACGCCTCTCCGAATCAGATGCGGGGGTGGCCGGTGGCTGCCCCCGCGGTGGCCTTCCGGGGCGCGCACGCATGCGCAGCCCCCGGAAAGCGCAGATGTCAGGGCTTATTCACCGCCGCCCAGCGAATGGACATAGGCGGCAACCGCGCGCACGTCGGCCTCGCTCAGGCGCGGGATCGCGCCCTCCTCGGCATAGCCCCAGGCCGGCATGACCCCGGCGCGGCCATAGGCGACGGTCTCGGTGATCGTCGCCCGGTCCCCGCCATAGAGCCAGATCCCGTCGGTCAGGTTCGGAGAGCCCATCTCGCGCATCCCCTTGCCATCCTCGCCGTGACAGGCGGCGCAATTGTCCTCGAAGACCAGAGCACCTTCCCCGGCCATCGCCGCGTCGTGATCCTGCCCCGAGATCAGCAGGACATATTCCACGACATTCGAGATCTCCTCGGGTTCGAGAAGCTCGGACCAGGCGGCCATCGGCGCGACATAGCGCGTGTCGGGGTCGTCGGTCGCACGGATACCGTGCATGACGGTGGTATAGATATCCTCGATCGAACCGCCGTGGATCCAGTCGTCGTCGAGCAGGTTCGGGTAGCCGACATTGCCCCCGGCACCGGCCCCGTGACATTGCGCGCACCAGGTGCGGAACACCGCGGCGCCCGCATTCTGGGTGTAGTTGGCAAGGTCCGGATCCGCCGAGATCTCGGTCAGGTCGGTCTCGACCAGCTTGGCCTCGATCGGGGCCAGACGTGCATCAAAGCGCGCGATGTCCTCTTCGACGGCCTTGCGGGTCGACGCCCCCAGAAGCCCCGGCGTCGCCCCGTTGACCAGAGGCCAGGCCGGATAGGCAACCGAATAGAGCAGTGCCCAGACCACGCAGGCGTAGAAGATCCACAGCCACCAGCGCGGCAGGGGCGTGTTCAACTCCTCGATGCCGTCCCATTCGTGCCCCGTGGTCTCCACCTCGACTTTCGTCGGTTTCACAGGTTTCTCTGTCATTTCCACGCCTCCTTGAACGTGGTCCCCTTCGGGCCGGGGCCTTCGGGGCGATCATCGTGCCGGAAGGGGATGTTCGCGGTGTCGTCGTGCATCTTGCGGCTTCCGGGCCGCCAGGCCCAGAAGACCACACCCACGAAGAGCAGGCAGAGCATCAGAAGCGCCCAGCTGTCCGCGAATTCCCGCATGAGGGAATAGGTGTCCATCCTGCCCCCCCCCTTACCGGCTGGCCACGGGTTCGAAGGTCGAGAAATCGACCATCGTGCCCAGCACCTGGAGATAGGCGATCAGCGCATCCATCTCGGTCAGCTCGGGCTGGCCGTCGAAGTTGCGCACCTGTGCCTTGGGATACCGCGCCAGCAGGTCGTCGGTATCGGCATAGGGGTCCGCCTGGGCGATGAAATCATCCTTGGCGGCCTCGATCATCTCCGAGGTATAGGGCACCCCGACCATCGCGTCAGTGCGGAGCCGGTCCTCGATGTAGGTCGGTTCGATCACCCGGTTCTTGAGGAAGCCGTATTTCGGCATGACCGATTCCGGCACCACCGATTGCGGATCCGTCAGGTGGTTGACGTGCCATTCATCCGAATAGCGCCCCCCCACGCGGGCCAGATCGGGCCCCGTCCGCTTCGAACCCCATTGGAACGGATGGTCATACATCGATTCCGCGGCCAGGCTGTAATGGCCGTAACGCTCGACCTCATCGCGCATCGGGCGGATCATCTGGCTGTGGCACAGATAGCAGCCTTCGCGGATGTAGACATCGCGTCCGGTCAGTTCCAGCGGCGAATAGGGACGCACCCCCTCGACCTTCTCGATCGTGTTCTGGAGATAGAACAGCGGCGCAATCTCGACGATGCCACCGATGGTCACCACCAGGAACGAGAAGATCAGCAGAAGCGTTGCGTTCCGTTCAAGGACGACGTGCTTGTCAATGAGAGCCATGGTTCACGCCCTCCCTTATTCGGCCGGCACGGCGGCAACCGACGCGGATTCATTGCGCGGTTGCTTGGCCACCGTGGCCCAGAGGTTATAGGCCATGATGACCCCGCCGGTCAGATACAGAACCCCGCCGATGCCACGGGTGACATACATCGGGTGCATCGCGGCGACGGTGTCGGCGAAGGCGTTGACCAGGAAGCCCTGGCTGTCGACCTCGCGCCACATCAGGCCCTGCATGATGCCCGACACCCACATCGACGAGGCGTAGAGCACGATCCCGATCGTGGCGAGCCAGAAGTGCCAGCTGACCAGCGTCAGGCTGTAGAGCCGTTCCCGCGACCACAGACGCGGCACCAGGAAGTAGAGCGCGCCAAAGGTGATCATGCCGTTCCAGCCAAGCGCGCCGGAATGGACGTGACCGATGGTCCAGTCGGTGTAGTGCGACAGCGAGTTCACGGCCTTGATCGACATCATCGGCCCTTCGAAGGTCGACATGCCGTAGAAGCCCACGGAAACGACCATCATGCGGATGACCGGATCGGTGCGCAGCTTGTCCCAGGCGCCCGAAAGCGTCATCAGGCCGTTGATCATGCCCCCCCACGAGGGCATCCACAGCATGATCGAGAACACCATGCCCAGAGTCGAGGCCCAGTCGGGCAGCGCGGTATAATGCAGGTGGTGCGGACCGGCCCAGATATAGAGGAAGATCAGCGCCCAGAAGTGCACGATCGACAGCTTGTAGCTGTAGACGGGGCGCTCGGCCTGCTTCGGCACGAAATAATACATCATGCCCAGGAAGCCCGCGGTCAGGAAGAAGCCCACCGCGTTGTGGCCATACCACCATTGGGTCATGGCATCCTGCACGCCCGAGAACAGCTGCACCGATTTCGAGCCGAAGAACGACACCGGGATCGCCAGGTTGTTGACGATATGCAGCATCGCAATGGTGACGATGAAGCTCAGGTAGAACCAGTTGGCCACATAGATGTGGGGTTCCTTGCGCTTGAAGATCGTGCCCAGGAAGACGATCAGGTAGAACACCCAGACGATGGTCAGCCACCAGTCGACATACCATTCGGGCTCGGCATATTCCTTGGACTGGGTCGCGCCCAGGATATAGCCGGTCGCCGCCAGGACGATGAACAGGTTATAGCCCCAGAAGACGAACCACGCGAGGTTGCCGCCGAACAGGCGCGCCGCCGAGGTCCGCTGGACCACATAGAACGAGGTTGCGATCAACGCGTTGCCGCCAAAGGCAAAAATCACCGCCGACGTGTGCAGCGGGCGCAGCTTGCCGAAATTCAGATACCCCTGCGCCCATTCGAAATTGAGCGCGGGAAAGGCCAGTTGGAAGGCGATCGTCGTCCCCACCAGGAAGCCCACGACCCCCCAGAGCACGGTGGCGATCACGCCCGCACGGATCACGCCGTCATTGTATTCATAGGGCGAGGCAGAGCTGCCTTGACCTCTCGTCTTGTAGATCCAGTAACCCGCGATCGCGGCCGCCAGCACGACCTCGATGGCGTTCACCAGATACGGCAGATCGCGGGCCTGGGTTGCGGCAAGGGCGGCCAGCACCGCCACCGCACCAAGCGCGATCAGCTTGATGAAATCCCACATTGTTCTGCGTCCCTTCGTCCTGTCATCGACCGCCGACTCGCGCAGACGGCAGCTTCCCGACTATAGCGGTTTTCAGGTGGGGTGCGACACTATGCCTTGATCTGTATCAATTCTATGTGACGGGGGTCGCTTTTTTGTCGCAGGCTACCAAAGCGCGGCCTCCTTGATCCGCGTCAAGGCGCAACTTCCGGCGGCGATATAGAAGGAAATCAGATGCCCGCGAACCCCTTGGTTTGGCGGTCGTTTTCTGGTTTCAGCACCAGGAGGCGCCAAACCGGCGGCGCGGGCAGACGTCGGGCGGAACATGGGGCGACGCGGCCCGCGGGCCGTGAAACGTCCGCAGATCAGGGAACCTTCATGGCCTATAAATCCATCCTCAGCATCGTGACGGACGCAGATGCGGCAAAAGCCCAGATTGACATGGCGGTGGCCGTCGCCCGCCACGAGGACGCCCATCTCGACGTTCTCTGCCTGGGCGTGGACCGCACGCAGACGGGCTATTACTACGCCGGCGCGACCGCCTTCGTGCATCAGGAAACGATCGAGCGCGCCCAGGCCGAGGCCGCCGCAGCCGAAAAGGCCGTGCGCGACCGCCTTGCCGCCGAGGACATCCGCTGGTCGGCCGAAGGCGCCGTCGCCCAGATGGGCGCCATTACCACCGTCGTCGGCCTGCGCGCGCGCTTTGCCGATCTGGTGATCCAGGCCCGCCCCTATGGCGAAGGCCGCGGCCAGGATGCCGAGACCGTGGTCGAGGGGGCCCTCTTCGACGGGCATGCCGCGATGATGATCGTGCCCGACGGCTATGCCGGGGCGCCCAGCCCGCGCCGCATCACCGTGGGCTGGAACCAGTCCGCCGAAGCCCTGACCGCGATCCGCCGCGCGCTGCCGCTGCTCAAGGCGGCCGATCTGGTGGACATCACCGTCATCGACCCGCCCAGCCACGGCCCGGAACGCTCGGACCCCGGCGGGCTGCTGTCGCAGATGCTGGCGCGCCACGGCGTCAAGGCCGAGGTTTCGGTGCTGGCCAAGACGCTGCCGCGCATCTCGGATGTGCTGAACCGCCATGTGCGCGACACGTCCTCGGATATGGTGGTGATGGGCGCCTATGGCCATTCGCGCTTCCGCGAGGCGATCCTGGGCGGCGCCACGCGCTACATGCTGGAAACGGCCGAGGTGCCGATCCTGATGGCGCATTGACGCCCCTGCCCCGGCCCAACCGCGCGCCGCCCCTCAGGCGGCGGCCGCAGCAAAGGCCAGGAACAGCGCCACCAGGATGACCGCCGCCAGCGCCAGGATCACCACATCCGGTCCCGACAGGCGCCCCGGCGTCCGGCGCGGCCCGCCCGGCGGCGTCACCAGTTCGGCCCGCACCGGCATTTCGGGCGGCAGCCGCTGCGCCAGAACTTCGCGCAGCGGCGCAGGCGTCGAGGAATTGAAGAACACCACCACCCCTTCGGCCGCCAGCGCATGGGCCGCCGCCGCCAGCCGCGCGCGCAGATCGGCGCCCAGCCCTTCGGAACCGGGGTCAAGGATATAGAGCGTGCGGGGCGGCTCCTGCGCAGCCAGCGCCGGCAGGCGCCCGATCAGCGCCTCGAGCGCGGCGGCCAGATCGCGGCCGGCTGTCGGCCTGTCCCCGCCCGGCCAGGGCACCAGCGCCAGCGCACCGCGATGCGACAGAAGCCCCAGCAGGAACGGCGCCAGCGCGCGTGCCCCGTTCGGCGCCTGCGCCGGCAGTTCCAGCGCCCCGGTCCGCAACAGATCGGCCAGCGCCTGCGCCACATCCCCGCGCCCGGCAAGGGGCGGCGGCACGACGGGGGCCGCATTCTGCCCGCCCTCGCCGCGCGGGGGAAGCTGGGGCGACACGACAACGGATGACGGGGCCACGGGCGGCAGCTCGGGCATGGCGTCGTCTCCCCCCCTTCTTGCGGCGCGGCCCCTTCTTGCGGCGCGTGGTCTGGCGGCGCACGGCCCCGCAATGCGCGCCGCGATACAGGACACAACCATAGCGGCAAGCGCGCGCGGCGGCGAGATATTCGTTGACCCGCGGGGCACGGGCCGCCGCCCGCCCGCCGCCGGTCACTCGGCGGTCACGCAAAAGTGTCAGGGAAAAATACCGCCGGCGAGGCCCGCCTCAGGGCAGGAAACCGCCGTCGCTGTCGTCGCCGGCCTCGGACATCAGGCGGTCGAAATCGGGCACGGTGACATGGCGCTTGCCCTCAAGCTCGATCACCCCGTCGCGCTTGAGCGCCGAGATCTGGCGGCTGACGGTCTCGAGGGTCAGGCCCAGATAATCGGCCATCGCCTCGCGCGTCAGCGGCAGATCGAAGGTCATCGTGCCCTCGGGATAGCGCAGATGGATCGCCGCGTCGCGCCGGGCCACGATGGCCAGCAGCGAGGCGATCTTCTCGCGCGCGGTCTTGCGGCCCAGAAGCAGCATCCATTCGCGCGCCGCGTCAAGTTCGTCGAGCGTCATTTCCAGCAGGCGCTGCGCGATATGGGGCGTGCGCAGCATGATTTCCTCGAACGGCTTCTTGCGGAAGCAGCACATCACGATGTCGGTCGTGGCGGTCACGTTATAGGCGGCGGTCTCGCGGCCCGGACGGCCCACGAAATCCGACGGCAGCAACAGGCCGACCATCTGCGTGCGCCCGTCCTCGAGCGTCTGCGTCAAGGTGGCGATGCCCGAAACGACCGAGGCCACGAAGTCCATCCGGTCCCCGGACCAGATCACGGTCTGTCCGGCCTCGAAGCTGCGGTAGTATTTCGATTCCTCGAGAAGATCGAGTTCATCGGCCTCGCAGCGGGCACAGACCGCACGATGCCGGATGGGGCAATCTCCGCATTGCGGAGCGACGGGATGAACGTCCTCGGCGGGCATTGATTTCTTTGATTTGGGTCAAGGTTCTGTTCTGCGACGGCCCCTAAGGATACGCGCATGGAACAGGAATCGCAACTCACCCGGCTCGGCCTTTTTGATGCGCGGGTCCCCCGCTATACCAGCTACCCGACGGCGCCGCATTTTTCGGAAGCCGTGGGGGCGACCAACTTCGTGGAATGGGTCGAAGCCATCCCCGAGGGGTCGTCGATCTCGCTTTACATGCACGTCCCGTTCTGCCGGCGTCTGTGCTGGTTCTGCGCCTGCCGCACGCAGGGTTCGCAGTCCGACACGCCCGTGCGCAGCTACGCCGAGGTGCTTCTGACCGAGATCGCCCTTCTCAAGAAGCACATGCCCCGGGGCGTGACGCTGTCGCGTCTGCACTGGGGGGGCGGCACGCCCACGATGCTGCCGCCCGATGTGATGCGCACCGTCGCGGCGGCGCTGTTCGACGTGGCCCCCCTGGGCGCGGACGGCGAATTCTCGGTCGAGATCGACCCGATGGAATGCGACGGCCCGCGGCTCGATGCGCTGGTCGAATCGGGCATGAACCGCGCCTCGATCGGGATCCAGGACTTCGACCCCGAGATCCAGCAGATCATCGGCCGCGAACAGGGCTACGACGACACCCGCAAGGCCGTGGACATGATCCGCGAACGCGGCGTCACCTCGCTCAATGCCGACATTCTCTATGGTCTGCCCAAGCAATCGCGCGAGCGGATCTCGGAGACCGTGCAGAAGGTGCTGTCGCTGACGCCCGACCGCGTGGCGCTCTATGGCTATGCCCACGTGCCGTGGATGGCGCGGCGTCAGACCATGATCCCGACCGAGGATCTGCCCAGCCCTCAGGAACGGCTTGGTCTCTATGACACGGCGCGCAAGCTGTTCGTCTGGGACGGCTATGACGAGATCGGCATCGACCACTTTGCCCGTCCGCATGACGGTCTGTCGGTGGCGCTCAAGGCCGGCAAGCTCAAGCGCAACTTCCAGGGCTATACCGATGACCAGGCCCCGGTTCTGGTCGGTCTGGGGGCCTCGTCGGTGTCGAAGTTCCCGCAGGGCTATGCCCAGAACGCGGCCTCGACCTCGGATTACACCAAGGCGATCCGCGCGGGCCGGTTCTCGACCCACCGCGGCCACGTCTTCACCGACGATGACAACCTGCGCTCGCGCATGATCGAGGCCTTGATGTGCGATTTCCGCATCGACGCCAACGAGATCACGACCACCTTCGGCATCTCGCCCACCCGGCTGGCCGAGATGTTCGACGAGGCCGCCAAGGTCTTTGGCGAGATGGTCGAGATCACGCCCGAGGGGCTTTATATCCCCGAGAAGGGCCGTCCGCTGACGCGGATGATCGCGCGGATCTTCGACGCCTATGACCTGTCGAAGGCGGGCCATTCCTCGGCCATCTGAGGCAAGGTTCCGGAATTGAAAGGGGCGGGTCCGGTCGGGCCCGCCCTTTTGCATGGCCTCCGCCGCAGCCGTCCCGCGCGACACCGCACAAGGAAAAGGGGCGGCCGCCCTGATGGCGCCGCCCCCCAAAGCCCGGTCTCGCGCGGGATCAGATCGCCTGCTTGAGGCTTTCTTCCAGATAGATCTCGCGCAGACGCGTGGCCACGCTGCCCGGCGCGCCGGTGCCCACGGCCGCCCCGTCGATCTCGACCACCGGCATCACGAAGGACGACGCCGAGGTGATGAAGGCCTCGTCGGCGGCCTTTGCCTCGGCCACGGTGAAGGGGCGTTCCTCGACCTCCATCTGGGCCTCGCGGGCAAAGCGCAGCACCGCGGCACGGGTGATACCGTGCAGGATGTCGGTGCCCAGGTTGCGGGTGATGATCTTGCCGCCCGCCACGATATAGGCGTTGTTCGAGGTGCCTTCGGTCACGAAGCCGTCCTCGACCATCCAGGCATCATCGACGCCGGCCTTCTTGGCCATCATCTTGCCCATCGACGGATAGAGCAGCTGCACCGTCTTGATGTCGCGCCGGCCCCAGCGGATGTCGTCGATGGTGATGATCTTCATCCCCGTCTTGGCCTTCGGCGCATCGGCCAGCCCCGGCTTCGACTGGGTGAACAGGACCACCGTCTGCGGCGTCTCCGCGGGCGGGAAGGCAAAGTCACGGTCGCCCGGATTGCCGCGGGTGATTTGCAGATAGATCATCCCGTCGACCAGGTCGTTCTTCTCGACCAGGGCGCGGTGCACCTCGAGAAGGTCGTCGGCATCCATCGGCATGCCCATGCCCAGCTCGCCCAGCGACCGTTCCAGCCGCGCGGCATGGCCCGGATAATCGAGCAGCTTGCCCCCCAGCACCGAGGTCACCTCATAGACCCCGTCGGCCATCAGGAAGCCCCGGTCGAACACCGACACGACGGCTTCTTCTTCGGGAACCCAGTTCCCGTTGACGTAAACGATACGGCTCATTCTTCTTGTCCTTAACCCCAAAGCGCCTCATCGGACGGATACACCAAGCTCCCCTCGTAGCGCAGGGGAGTTTCGCGGTCCTCGGCCAGCAGCAGCGGACCGTCGAGATCGACGTAATCGGCCCCCTGCGCCACCAGAAGCGCGGGCGCCATCGCCAGGCTGGATCCGACCATGCAGCCGACCATGATGCCAAAGCCCATCTCGCGCGCCTCGTCGCGCAGGGCCAGGGCCTCGGTCAGGCCACCGGCCTTGTCCAGCTTGATGTTGACCAGATCATACTTGCCCTTGAGCTTGCGCAGCGAGGCGCGGTCATGGCAGCTCTCGTCGGCGCAGACCGGAATGGGGCGCGCAATCTCGGCCAGCATGTCATCCTTGCCGGCGGGCAGAGGCTGTTCCACCATCGCCACGCCCAGCCGCAGCAGATGCGGGGCCAGATCGGTATAGATCTCGGGGGTCCAGCCCTCGTTGGCATCGACGATGATCTTGGCGTCGGGCGCGCCCTCGCGCACGGCTTCCAGGCGCGCCATGTCCTCGGGCGTGCCCAGCTTGACCTTGAGCAGCGGGCGGGTGGCGTTCCTGGCGGCGTTCTCGCGCATCTTCTCGGGCGCATCGAGCGAGATCGTATAGGCGGTGGTCACGGGTTTGGGCGCGTCGAGCCCGGCCAGTTCCCACACGCGGCAGCCCTCGATCCGCGCATCCACGTCCCACAGCGCGCAATCGACGGCATTGCGCGCCGCCCCCGCGGGCTGGAGATCGTTGAGCATGTAGCGGTCGATGGTGATCGGCAGCGCGCCCACCTCGGCCAGCACGCTTTCAATCGTCTCGTCATAGCGGGCATAGGGGACGCATTCGCCCCGCCCGATGTAATCCCCCAGAACGATCCGCACGGTCAGCACATTGGCTTCGGTGCGGGTGCCACGCGAAATGGTGAAGGCTTCCTTCAGACGGAAGGTATCGGCTTGGGCTTCGATCATGGGCTCTCCTCATGGAAACGGCCGCTCGCGGCGCGACCGGCGCGCCGCGAGAGAGTCGCCCGAAACCTATCAAAGCGCCGCGAGCGCCGCGACCAGCTTTTCGGCCCCGAAGCGGTACGGATCTGTCGCAGGCAGGCCCGTGCGGTCCTCGGCCTCGGCCAGGCAGGCGCGGGCGGCGGCCTCGTCCAGACCTTGCGTGTTGATCGAGATGCCGGTGACCTTGACCGCCGGGTTCACCACGCGCGCGATCGGAAGCACCAGATCGCGCAGCGCCTCGAGCGAGGGCAGCCCATAGCCCGGCAGACCGCGCATATGGGTGCGGGTGGGCTCGTGGCTCAGGATCAGCGCATCGGGCTGGCCGCCGTGGATCAGCGCCATGGTCACGCCCGAATAGCTGGGATGGAACAGGCTGCCCTGCCCCTCGATCAGATCCCAGTGGTCGGGGTCGTTGTCGGGCGTCAGCCATTCGACCGCACCGGCCATGAAATCGGCCACCACCGCATCCAGCGGCACGCCGTCGCCGGTGATCAGGATGCCGGTCTGGCCGGTGGCGCGGAAGGTGGCCTTCATGCCGGCCTCGCGCATCGCGCGTTCCATGCACAGCGCGGTATACATCTTGCCGACCGAGCAATCGGTGCCCACGGCCAGGCAGCGCTTGCCGGTGCGCTTGACGCCATTGGCGATGGGATATTCGACCTCGGGGATGCGCACGTCATGCAGCGCACGCCCGGTCGCTTCGGCCACGGCCACCAGCTCGGGTTCGTCGCGCAGCAGGTTATGCAGCCCCGAGGCCAGGTCGAAGCCTTCCTCGAGCGCCTGCACCAGCACCTTCTTCCAGCTCTGCGCGATCACGCCGCCCCGGTTCGCCACCCCGATGACCAGCGTCTTGCAGCCCGCCGCCCGCGCTTCGGCCAGGCTCATGTCGGGCAGGCCCATGTCGGCGTTGCAGCCGGGCAGGCGGAACTGGCCCAGCGCATGTTCGGGGCGCCAGTCGCGGATGCCGCGGGCAACCTTGGCGGCCAATGCGTCGGGCGCATCGCCAAGAAACAGGAGATAGGGCGTCTCGATCAACGACATGGGCGATTCCTTCCAAGGGGGCTGGATGACCGTCCCGAGGATAGAGAAGCCTGCGGGAAGGAGATTGGAAAGTGGGGCGCCTGTAACGATATTTTCGCATTTTTCTTCTGCGAAATCTGCATTCTACAGAAGAATATTGCACGATTGTGATCATTGCCGCGTCAGAATGCGCGCCGCTCAAATATGCTGCACCTGCAAAAGCACGCTTGAAACAACGCGCGCAACATAATATCCCACCTGCAATTGCAAACGAAACATCATTGCGAAAGGCCCTGACATGAGCTTCCGCACCCAGCCACCCGCCCCCGCCCGTCCGAACCGCTGCCAGCTGTTCGGACCCGGCTCGCGTCCGGCGATCTTCGAGAAGATGGCCGCCTCGGCCGCCGATGTCATCAACCTCGACCTCGAGGATTCGGTGGCCCCCGACGACAAGGCCCAGGCGCGCAAGAACATCATCGCCGCCAGCCATGACGTGGACTGGGGCAACAAGTATCTGTCGGTGCGCATCAACGGGCTGGACACGCCCTATTGGTACCGCGATGTGGTCGAGCTGCTCGAGGAAGGCTCGGAGCGCATCGACCAGATCATGATCCCCAAGGTGGGCTGCGCGGCCGACATCTATGCCGTGGACGCGCTGGTCACCGCGGTCGAGGCCGCCAAGGGCCGCAAGAAGCGCATCAGCCTCGAGGTCATCATCGAATCGGCCGCGGGCATCGCCCATGTCGAGGAAATCGCCGCCGCCTCGCCGCGCCTCCAGGCGATGAGCCTGGGCGCCGCCGATTTCGCCGCCTCGATGGGGATGGCCACCACCGGGATCGGCGGGACGCAGGAAAACTACTACATGCTGCGCGAGGGCGCCAAATATTGGGCTGACCCGTGGCATTGGGCGCAAACCGCCATCGTCGCGGCCTGCCGCACGCATGGCATCCTGCCCGTGGACGGCCCCTTCGGCGATTTCTCCGACGACGAGGGCTTCCGCGCCCAGGCGCTGCGTTCGGCCACGCTGGGCATGGTCGGCAAATGGGCGATCCATCCCAAGCAGGTCGCGCTGGCCAACGAGGTCTTCACCCCCTCCGAGGCCGCCGTGGCCGAGGCCCGCGAGATCCTGGCCGCGATGGAGAAAGCCAAGGCCGAAGGCGCCGGCGCCACCGTCTACAAGGGCCGTCTGGTCGACATCGCCTCTATCCGCCAGGCCGAGGTCATCGTGCGCCAGTCCGAGATGATCGCCGGCTGAGCCCGCATTCCAGTTCCCCGGCCCCCGCGCATCGGCGGGCCGGGCCCCAGTTTCCGGGGGCCGGGAGAAGCCGGCCCGCAAGGGTCGGGCCCCCGGAGCCCCCCCCCGCCCAACGGGCGGCACCGGCTTTCCGTCCCCCCCCCACCGATACCCCCGCGGCACCGGCGCGCGGCTGCCTGCGAACATCCGCCCTGCCTGCATCCGTTGCATTTCCCGCGGGCGCGGATCATATAGTCGCCAGCCCTGACGGAGCCGGAAGATGACCTATCTCGAATTCGAAAAGCCCCTCGCCGAAATCGAAGGCAAGGCCGAAGAGCTGCGCGCGCTGGCCCGCAAGACCCCCGGCATGGATGTCGACAAGGAGGCCTCGGCCCTCGACAAGAAGGCCGCCGACATGCTGCGCGAGCTTTACAAGGGCCTGACGCCCTGGCGCAAATGCCAGGTGGCGCGGCACCCCGACCGACCGCATTGCAAGGATTACATCGAAGCGCTGTTCACCGATTTCACGCCGCTGGCGGGGGATCGCAACTTTGCCGATGACCACGCCGTCATGGGTGGTCTGGCGCGGCTCAGCGACCGGCCCGTGGTGGTGATCGGCCACGAGAAGGGCCATGACACCCGCACCCGGATCGAGCGCAATTTCGGCATGGCCCGCCCCGAGGGCTATCGCAAGGCGATCCGGTTGATGGACATGGCCGACCGCTTCAACCTGCCGGTCATCACGCTGGTCGACACCCCCGGCGCCTATCCCGGCAAGGGCGCCGAGGAACGCGGCCAGGCCGAGGCCATCGCGCGCTCGACCGAGAAATGTCTCGAACTGGGCGTGCCGCTCGTGTCGGTCGTCATCGGCGAGGGCGGCTCGGGTGGCGCGGTTGCCTTTGCCACCGCCAACCGCGTGGCGATGCTGGAACATTCCGTCTATTCGGTGATCTCGCCCGAGGGCTGCGCCTCGATCCTGTGGAAGGATTCCGACAAGATGCGCGAGGCCGCCGAGGCGCTGCGCCTGACCGCGCAGGATCTGCTGAAGCTGGGCGTGATCGACCGCATCATCCCCGAGCCGCTGGGCGGCGCCCAGCGCGGCCGCGAGGACACGATCGCCGCCGTCGGCCGCGAGATCGAGGCCCTGCTGCGACAGTTCGACGGCAAAGACCGCGCCACGCTCAAGGCCGAGCGGCGGCGCAAGTTTCTCAAGATGGGGGCGCAGGGGCTGGCGGCCTGATCCGCCCCCCTTCCCGACACGCCGTCAGGACATGCAAAGCCCCGCCCAAGCCCCCGCCCCTTGCGGCGGGGGTTTCTTCATGTCGCGGGGCTGGCGGGCGGCACGATCAACCCCGCCTCGGCCATCAGCCGGTCCGAATTGGTCTCGATCCGCGTCTCGAGGGTCTCGAGGAACGCGCGCGCCTCGAGGCCGGGCGCGATGGGCGGCAGGAATTCGGCCACCGCCAACCCCGGCTTGCGCAGGATGCCGTGGCGCGGCCAGAACACGCCCACATTTACCGCCACCGGCACGCAGGGCAGCTTCATCTCGTCGTAAAGAACGGCCGCGCCCACCTTGTAGGGCTGGCGCACGCCGGCGGCGACACGGGTTCCTTGCGGAAAGATGATGAGCTGCCCGCCCTGGTCGTCGGCCCGAAGCGCGGCGATCATCGCCTTGATGGCGGCGCCCTTCTTGCCGCGATCGACCGGGATGCAGCGGATCCATTTCGCATACCAGCCCACGAAGGGGGTGAAGCGCAGCTCCTTCTTCATGATGAAGCGCCCCTGCGGCAGCGCCGACATGATCAGGATGATGTCGAAGAACGACTGGTGCTTGGCACAGACCAGAACGTCGCCCGCGGGCACCTCGCCCCGGATCTCGGAGCGCAGGCCCACCATCACCCGCGCGCTCCAGCGCACCCAGTGACAATAGGCGCGCACGACACGGACCGCGCCGGCCCGCCCGCCCAGAAGCGCCAGCGGAATGCCCAGCGTGGCGAACAGCGCCATCATCACGTACATCTGCACGATGAAGAGGAACGACAGCAGGTATTGGGTGACAAGTTTCATGTGGTCTCCGATCGCCCGCGTCCCTAGCGGATTCCCTTGAGCATGCGCAACGCCGCCTGGCGCGTGGCGATATAGGCAACGATGGCGGCCAGCGGCGGAATGGCCAGCGGCCAGAGCCAGTGCAGCCCCGCAAAGCCCAGCCCGGTCAGAAAGCCCCCCGCCGCATCGGCCGCGGGCAGCGCCGCCACCGCCCCCATGCCGCAGGCGGTCCCCACCAGCGCGCCGACAAACCCGCGCGAGGTGAAGCGGCGCACGAAGGCGCGCGCGATGAAGGTGTCGCGCGCGCCGACAAGACGCAGCACCCGGATCACCTGGCCGTTGGCCGCCAGCGCCGCCTGGGCGGCCAGCGTGATCAGCCCGGCCATCGCCGCCCCGATCAGCCCCAGCGCCATCAGCCCCAGCAGCCGGATGCGGCCCGCCGCCTCGACCAGCGGGCGGCGCCAGCGGGTATGATCGTCGAGCACGGCGCCCGGCACCTCGGCCGCCAGCCGCAAGCGCAGGCCCTCGGCGTCGAAGGGGCGCTCGGGGCTTTCGATGATCTCGACCAGCTGCGGCAGGGGCAACGTCTCGATGGGCAGATCGGGGCCGAACCAGGGTTCGAGCGCGCCGCGCATTTCCGCGGCATCGAGCGCGCGTGCGGTCTCGATGCCCGGCGTGGTATCAAGGATCGCCAGAACCGCGCGGGTCTGCGCCTCGAGCTGGGCCTCGGGCGCCGAGATGCGCACCGTCGCCGTGCGCGCCAGCGCCTCGGACCAGCGGTCGGCCAGCCGCCCCGAGGCCAGCGACAGCGCCAGCGCGAAGACCGCCAGAAAGGCCATCGCCCCCGCCGTCAGCACCGTCAGATGCGCGGTCGAACCCGACGGCGGCACCACGCGCGCCGCCCCTTGCGGGCGCGACAGCCCGCCCAGCAGCCGCCGGATGCGCCCGCCGCCGCTCACAGGTCCGCCCCCGCCAGATGCAGCCGCCGGTTCTGGATGCGCAGCACGCGCGCGGCCACCTGCGCCTTGGTCGTGCGGATCAGGTTCAGGTCATGCGTGGCGATCACGATGGTCTTGCCCATGCGGTTCAGCTCGACCAGCAGCTTCAGCAGCCGCAGCGACATTTCCCAGTCGATGTTGCCGGTGGGTTCGTCGGCCAGGATCACCTCGGGGGCGCGAATCACCGCCCGCGCCAGCGCAGCACGCTGACGCTCGCCGCCCGACAATTGCGGCGGCAGCGCGCCCCGCTGCGACCAAAGGCCCACCCAGCCCAGAAGCTCGCGCAGCTCGGTCGTATTCGCGGCCTGGCCGGCAACCGTCAGCGGCAGCGCCACGTTCTCGATCAGGGGCAGGTGGTCCAGGAACTGGCAATCCTGATGCACGACCCCGATCCGCGACCGCAGCGCGGCAATGTCATCGCGGCTCATGTCGCGCAGATCCTGCCCGAACAGGGTCAGCCGCCCGGCCGAGGGCATCAGCTCGCCGTAGCACAGCTTGAGAAAGGTGGTCTTGCCCGCGCCCGAAGGCCCGGTCAGGAAATGGAACGATCCGGGCAGCAGGCGCAGCGTCATGTCCGACAGAAGCTCGCCGCCGCCATAGCTCATCGCCACCGATTCGAGTTCGATCACGCCCTGCTCCGATCCTGCCGTTCGCACCGCTGTCCGCGGCGTCAGATCCCCCCTAAAGGCTTGGAGAACCGATGCTTGCTTGCTACAACATGCGCAAACCAAAAGCCAGAATGGCCGGCGTCAGTGGCCAGCAAGAGCGCGGGGTTGTGCCGAATGCGCCTGATATGCCCGAACTGCAACGCCCAGTATGTGGTCGATGACAGCGTGATCCCGGACAGCGGGCGCGATGTGCAATGCTCGAACTGCGGCCATGCCTGGTTCCAGTTGCCCGAGGGTGCTGCGCCGCCCGAAGCCCCCGACATGCCCGAGGCCCCCGAGGTCGAACCCGGCGCGCCCGAGGTCGAGGCCCCCGAGGCCGAGGCGCCCGAGCCCGAAGCGCCGGAACCGGCGCCCGACGCCGACACCGAAGCGGTGGCCCCTTCCGAGGAGGCGCCCCCCGCCCCGCGCCGCAGCCTGGACCCGTCGCTGATGGCGGTCCTGCGCGAGGAGGCCGAACGCGAGGCCCGCGCCCGCCGCCGCGAAGCCGGCCTGCCCGAGGATGCCCCGGAGGCAGAGGCGGCCGCCGACCCCGACGCGGAAATCGCGGCAATGATGGCCGGCAGCGGCGCCTATGCCGCCGAAGCGACTGCGCCCGCCACCCCCGTGGCGGACTTCCCTGCGCCCGATCCCGATCCTGAACCCGATCCGCCGCCGCGCCGCGACCGTCTGCCCGACATCGAGGAGATCAACTCGACCCTGCGCGCCACATCCGAACGCGCGGGCGATCCCGTGGCCGCCGACGCCCCCGAAACCGTGGCGCGCAACCGATCGGGGTTCCGGCTGGGCTTCGGTCTGGCACTGGCGGTCGCGGCGGCGGGCCTGGGCGTCTATGCCAGCGCGCCCCAGATCGCCGCGCGCGTTCCGGCCCTGGCGCCCGCACTGGGCACCTTTGTCGAGACCATCGACCGCGGGCGGGTGTGGCTTGATGCCGAACTGCGCGCCCTGACCGACCGGCTGGACGATTCGCAGGAGAACTGAGCCCGCCTTTGGCAAAGGAGGCGCCCAGGCGCCATTCCCCGCATGGCACGCGCCGATGCGGCCAAGGCCTTGTGCGCCGCCGCCCGCGCATGCCGCGGCCGGTGTCGGGGAACAGAATCAGGCCCCGAAACGCCGAAGGGCCAGCCCGGAGGCTGGCCCATCATCCTGATCTACAGGCATTTTCGGGAGAGGTGATGGTGAGCCGTACAGGATTCGAACCTGTGACCCACTGATTAAAAGTCAGTTGCTCTACCAACTGAGCTAACGGCCCATCACGTCACGGGCGCTTCCTATAAACCCCGGACGGGGCGGTCAAGAGCGAAACGACATAAAATCGTTTCTCTGGTCGAATCCCTGTCCGGCCGCTAGAGGAACGCCATGACAGACACAGCCCTTTCCCAGATCCGCGCCACCGGCCTGCCGTTCATGAAGATGCACGGCCTGGGCAACGATTTCGTGGTGATCGACACCCGCGGCCCCCTTGCGGGGCTTGCCATTCCGCCCGCGCTGGCGCTGGCCATCGCCGACCGGCGCAAGGGGATCGGCTTTGACCAGCTGGCGCTGATCGCCGAAGACGACCAGGCCGATGCGCATCTGACGTTTCTCAATGCCGATGGGTCCGGCTCGGCGACCTGCGGCAATGCGACCCGCTGCATCGCCGCGCATCTGCTGGCCGAGCGCGGCACCGACCGGCTGCGCCTGCGCACCGAACGCGGCCTTCTGGCGGCCGAACGGGGTGGGGCGGGGATCACGCGGGTCAACATGGGCGCGCCGATCCTCGACTGGGCGCAGATCCCGCTGGCCGAGCCGGTGGACGTGGACGCGCTGCCGATCCCCGGTGCGCCGCTGGCGACCTCGATGGGCAATCCGCATTGCACCTTCTTCGTGGACGATGTCGCCGCGGTCGATCTGGACCGATTCGGCCCCGCGCATGAACATCACCCGCTGTTTCCCCAGCGCACCAACGTTCAGGTGGCGCAGATCACCGGCCCCGACCGCATCCGCATGCGGGTCTGGGAGCGCGGCGCGGGCGTCACGCTGGCCTCGGGCTCGTCAAGCTGCGCCACGGCGGTGGCGGCGGCACGGCGCGGGCTGACGGGGCGGCGCGTGACCCTCGATCTCGACGGCGGCACGCTGGTCGTGGACTGGCGCGACGACGGCGTCTGGATGGAGGGGCCGACCGCGCATGTCTGCGACGGGGTGATCACGCCCGCCTTCATCGCGGAGGCGCTGGGATGAGCGCGCCGCCGCGGCTGACCACGCTGGGCTGCCGGCTGAACGCCTGGGAATCCGAGGCCATGCGCGAGATGGCCGAGACCGCAGGCCTGAAGGGCGCGCTGATCGTCAACACCTGCGCCGTGACCGCCGAGGCCGTGCGCAAGGCCCGCCAGGAGATCCGGCGCCTGGCCCGCGAGAACCCCGGCGCGCCGATCATCGTCACCGGCTGCGCGGCCCAGACCGAGCCCGAGACCTTTGCCGCCATGCCCGAGGTCGCCCGCGTCATCGGCAATGCCGAGAAGATGGAGCCCGCCACCTGGTCGGCGCTGGCCCTTGGCGACGAGGGCGCGCGGGTGCAGGTCGATGACATCTTCTCGGTGCGCGAGACCGCCGGCCATCTGATCGACGGCTTCGGGCGCCACCGCGCCTATGTGCAGGTCCAGAACGGCTGCGATCACCGCTGCACCTTCTGCATCATCCCCTTCGGCCGGGGCAATTCGCGCTCGGTGCCCGCCGGGGTCGTGGTCGAGCAGATCCGCCGCCTCGTCGACCGCGGCTTTGCCGAGGTGGTGCTGTCGGGCGTCGATCTGACCTCGTGGGGGGCGGATCTGCCCGGCGCGCCGCGGCTGGGCAATCTGGTCGGGCGCATCCTGCGGCTGGTGCCCGATCTGCCGCGGCTGCGGCTGTCGTCGATCGACCAGATCGAGACCGACCCCGAGCTGCTAGAGCTGATCCTGGCCGAGCCCCGGCTGATGCCGCATCTGCATCTGTCGCTGCAATCGGGTAACGACATGATCCTCAAGCGGATGAAGCGCCGCCATACCCGCGCCCAGGCGGTCGACTTCTGCGCCGCGGTGCGCGCGGCCCGCCCCGGCCTGGCGCTGGGGGCCGATCTGATCGCGGGCTTTCCAACCGAGACCGAGGAGATGTTCGCCGACACGCTGGCCCTGGTCGAGGATTGCGGGCTGAGCTTTTTGCATGTCTTTCCCTTCTCGGCGCGCAAGGGCACGCCCGCGGCCCGGATGCCGCAACTGCCCGGCCCGGTCATCCGCGACCGCGCCGCGCGGCTGCGCGCCGTGGGCGATGCGGCGCTGACCCGCCATCTTCAGGCGCAGATCGGCCAGCGCCATGTGATCCTGACCGAAGGGCCGCTGATGGGCCGCACCGAGGCCTTCACCGAGGTCCGCCTGACCCACCCCCGCCCCGAGGGCACGCTGGTCGAGGTGGTCATCACCGGCCACGGCCCCGACCATCTGACCGCAAAATGACGGCGCCCCACCTGACGCACGCGCCACACGCGGGCCCGCGTCGGGAGGTGCGGCACCGCCGGGGCATGCTGCCGCGGTCGGCTAGTCTCGACGCTTGCCGGCGGATATGATCTAGAAGCACGTGCAGCATCCGCCGCGGCCCCCGTCGCGGCGCTGCACGAGGCATCCGAGGACGAAGGGAAGACGGTGGCATGGACGACATCTCCGCGATGAGCTTCGAAGACGCGATGGCTGCCCTGGAAAAGGTGGTCCGCGATCTCGAACAGGGTCAGGTGACGCTCGAGGCCTCCATCGCGCTTTACGAGCGGGGCGCGCAATT
The DNA here is from genome assembly GCF_900156695.1 of Phaeovulum vinaykumarii. GTDB lineage: Bacteria > Pseudomonadota > Alphaproteobacteria > Rhodobacterales > Rhodobacteraceae > Bieblia_A > Bieblia_A vinaykumarii. The sequence continues at coordinate 114,017 of NZ_FTOM01000002.1, read as the reverse complement.
GCGCAGCCATTGCGACAAGCTCCTGAAGGCGGCCGAGGATCGCGTCGAGAAGATCACCCTGAGCGAGACCGGCGAAGCCGTCTCGACGCAGCCGCTGGAAGGGCAGTGAATGTTTGAGACCCGTCTGACCGAGGTGCAGCGCGCCGTGCAGGCCGCGCTGGACGCAAGCCTGGCCAACCGCCCCGAGACGCCCCTGACCGAGGCCATGCGCTATGCCTGCCAGGGCGGCAAGCGGCTGCGCGCCTTCCTGGTACTGGAAGGGGCACGGGTGCACGGGCTGGCGGATGCCCAGGCGATGTCGGCCGCCGCCGCGATCGAGGCGCTGCATGCCTATTCGCTGGTCCATGACGACATGCCCTGCATGGATGACGACGACCTGCGCCGCGGCCAGCCCACCGTCCATGTCAAATGGGACGAGGTGACCGCGGTTCTGGCGGGCGACGCGCTCCAGACGCTGGCCTTCGAGCTGTGCTGCGACCCGGCGATGGGCCCGGCCGAGCGGCGCATCGAACTGGTCGCGGCGCTGGCGCGGGCCTCGGGCGTCGAAGGGATGGTGCATGGCCAGGCGCTCGACATTGCCGCCGAAAGCGCCGGCCGGCCGCTGACCCTTGAGGAGATCACCGCGCTTCAGGCCGGCAAGACCGGCGCGCTGATCGTCTTTGCCGCCGAAGCCGGCGCGATCCTGGCCGGAGCCGACCGCGCGCCGCTGCGCCGCTATGCCCAGGCGCTGGGCCTGGCGTTCCAGATCGCCGACGACATCCTGGACGAGACCGGCGACGAGGAAGTGACCGGCAAGCGCGTCGGCAAGGATGCCGATGCCGGCAAGGCGACCTTCGTGTCGCTGCTGGGCCTCGAGGGGGCGCAGGCGCGCGCGGCCGAACTGGTGCACGAGGCCTGCGACGCGCTCGAACCCTATGGTGCGACAGCGGACAACTTGCGAGCCGCAGCCCGCTTCGTTATCGCTAGAAAGAACTGACCCAGCCGGAGGACACCCCATGTCCGCTCGCCCGCAGACCCCGACGCTTGATCGGGTGAACCTGCCCACCGACATGAAGACCCTGTCCGACAGGGAGCTTGCCCAGCTTGCCCATGAATTGCGCGAGGAAACGATCTCGGCGGTATCCGAGACCGGCGGGCACCTGGGCGCGGGCCTGGGCGTGGTGGAACTGACCGTGGCGCTGCATGCGGTGTTCGACACGCCGCGCGACAAGATCATCTGGGACGTGGGTCACCAGTGCTATCCGCACAAGATCCTGACCGGCCGGCGCGACCGCATCCGCACCTTGCGCATGGAGGGCGGGCTGTCGGGCTTCACCAAGCGCACCGAAAGCAGCTATGACCCCTTCGGCGCGGGCCATTCCTCGACCTCGATCTCGGCGGCCGTGGGCTTTTCGATGGCGCGCGAGCTGGGCGGCGATCCGGGCGATGCCATCGCCGTGATCGGTGACGGCGCGATGACCGGCGGCATGGCCTTCGAGGCGCTGAACCACGCCGGCCACCTGGGCAAGCGCGTCTTCGTCGTGCTCAACGACAACGAGATGTCGATCTCGCCGCCGGTGGGGGCGCTGTCGTCCTATCTGACGCGCCTCTATACCGGCGCGCCGTTCCAGGATCTGCGCGCCGCGGCCAAGGGCGCGGTGGGTCTCTTGCCCGAACCCTTCCAGGAAGGCGCGCGCCGCGCCAAGGAGATGCTCAAGGGCATGGCCGTCGGCGGCACCCTCTTCGAGGAGCTGGGCTTCAACTATGTCGGCCCGGTCGATGGCCATGACATGGAACAGCTGCTGCCGCTGTTCCGCATGCTGAAATCGCGCGCCACCGGCCCGACGCTGATCCATGTGGTAACCAAGAAGGGCAAGGGCTTCGCCCCGGCCGAAGGCGCCGCCGACCGCCGCCACGCCACCGCGCGCTTTGACCCGGCGACCGGCCAGCAGATCAAGGCGCCCTCGAACGCGCCCAGCTACACCAAGGTCTTCGCCACTTCGCTGATCGACGAGGCCGAGCGCGACGACAAGATCGTGGCGGTCACCGCCGCCATGCCCGAAGGCACCGGCCTTGATCTCTTTGCCAAGCGCTTTCCGCGCCGCACCTTCGACGTGGGCATCGCCGAACAGCATGCGGTGACCTTCTCGGCGGGGATGGCCGCGGGGGGGATGAAACCCTTCTGCGCGATCTATTCGACCTTCCTGCAACGCGGCTATGACCAGATCGTGCATGATGTGGCGATCCAGAAGCTTCCGGTGCGCTTTGCCATCGACCGCGCGGGTCTGGTCGGCCAGGACGGCGCCACCCATGCCGGCAGCTTCGACATCGGCTTCCTGACCAACCTGCCGGGCATGGTGATGATGGCCGCCGCCGACGAAGCCGAGCTGCGCCACATGGTGGCCACCGCCACTGCCTATGACGAAGGCCCGATCGCCTTCCGCTATCCGCGCGGCGAAGGCACCGGCGTCGAGCTGCCCGAGCACGGCGAGATCCTCGAGATCGGCAAGGGCCGCATCGTGGCCGAGGGCACGCGCGTGGCCATCCTGTCCTTTGGCACCCGCCTGTCGCATGTGATGGAGGCGCGCGAATCGCTGATGGCGCGCGGCATCACCCCGACCGTGGCCGATGCCCGCTTTGCCAAGCCGCTGGACCGCGACCTGATCTTGCGCCTGGCCCGCGAACACGAGGCGCTGATCACCATCGAGGAAGGCGCCGTGGGCGGCTTTGGCAGCCATGTCGCGCATCTGCTGTTCGAGGAAGGCGCGCTGGATCGCGGGCTGCGCTACCGTTCGATGGTGCTGCCCGACATCTTCATCAACCACGCCAGCCCCTCGGCGATGTATGCCCATGCCCAGCTCAACGCCGCCGCGATCGAGGAAAAGGTTCTGGGCGTGCTGGATGTGGCAATGGCAAAGCGCGCCTGAGCGCCCCACCGGGGACGACCAGGGACAGAATACGAAAGGGGCCGCGGCGATCCGCGGCCCCTTCTTCATGGCGTAAGCGCCCTGTTTCGTGAGGCCCTGCTTCGCGGCACAGCAGGCGCGCCCGAGAGCGCGCCCGCCCACCCCGCCTCATTCCTTCGGGATCACCCGCAGGCCCAGTTCGCGCAGCTGTTCGTTGGTGGGCTCGGAGGGCGCGCCCATCATCAGGTCGCTGGCCTGCTGGTTCATCGGGAACATGATGACCTCGCGGATGTTGGCCGTGTCGGCCAGAAGCATCACGATCCGGTCGATCCCGGCCGCGCAGCCGCCGTGGGGCGGCGCGCCATAGCGGAACGCCTTGACCATGCCGCCAAAGCGTTTCTCGACCTCCTCGGGGGGATAGCCCGCCAGCTCGAACGCCTTGAACATGATGTCGAGCTTGTGGTTCCGGATCGCGCCCGACACCAGCTCGTAGCCGTTGCAGGCCAGGTCATATTGATAGCCCAGCACCTCGAGCGGATCGCCCATCAGCGCCTCCATCCCGCCCTGCGGCATCGAGAAGGGGTTGTGGCTGAAGTCGATCTTGCCCTCGTCGTCCTTCTCGTACATCGGGAAATCGACGATCCAGCAGAAGCGGAAGGTATCGGTCTCGGTCAGACCCAGCTCGCGCCCGATCTCGTTGCGCGCGCGGCCGGCAACGGCTTCGAATTGCTCGGCCTTGCCGCCAAGGAAGAACACCGCGTCGCCCTCGCCCAGGCCCATCTGCACGCGGATCGCCTCGGTGCGCTCCGGCCCCAGCGCCTTGGCGATCGGGCCCGCGGGTTCGATGTCCCCGAAAGCGCCATTCATAAGATTGCGGGCGCGCTCAACTTCGCCGAGTTTCAGCAACTCCGCGATTTGTTCGGCAATCTTGGCGTCTTCTGCTTCTTTCATTCCCTCAGTCAACAGTCGAGCGGCCGCACTAGGCGTTTCACCGAATAGTGCGAAGCGTACCGCCTCAGTCCACTTTCGCTCTTTGGCTTCCGCGCCCTTAGGCCGCCAGAAGATATAGCCCATGCCGGGCAGGCCGTTGGCCTGGGCAAAGGCGTTCATCCGGTCGCAGAACTTGCGGCTTCCGCCCGTGGGGGCGGGGATGGCGCGGATCTCGGTGCCCTCGGTCTCGAGGAGCTTGGCGAAGATGGCAAAGCCCGAGCCGCGGAAATGCTCCGAGACATCGGCCATCTTGATCGGGTTGCGCAGGTCGGGCTTGTCCGAGCCATACCACAGCATGGCGTCACGATAGGCGATGCGGGGCCAGTCCGCGTCGACCTTGCGGCCATTGCCGAATTCCTCGAACAGGCCCTGGATCACCGGCTGGACGGCGGCAAAGACATCCTCCTGCTCGACGAAGCTCATCTCGACGTCGAGCTGGTAGAAGTCGGTGGGCGAGCGGTCGGCGCGCGGATCTTCGTCGCGGAAGCAGGGCGCGATCTGGAAATAGCGGTCGAAGCCCGCCACCATGATCAGCTGCTTGAACTGCTGGGGCGCCTGCGGCAGCGCGTAGAACTTGCCCGGATGCAGCCGCGAGGGCACCAGGAAGTCACGCGCCCCCTCGGGCGAGGAGGCGGTGATGATCGGCGTCTGATATTCGTTGAAGCCCGCGTCCCACATGCGGTTGCGCAGGCTGCGCACCACGTTCGAGCGCAGCATCATGTTCTGATGCAGCCCCTCGCGGCGCAGGTCGAGGAAGCGATAGGTCAGGCGGGTTTCCTCGGGATAATCCTGCTCGCCGAAGACCGGCAGCGGCAGGTCGCCCTCGACCGCGCCCAGAACCTCGAGGTCGCGGACATAGACCTCGATCTCGCCGGTCGGGATCTTGGGGTTGACCAGATCGGGCGCGCGCAGCTTCACGGTGCCGTCGATGCGGATCACCCATTCGGCGCGCACCTTCTCCAGCGCGGCAAAGGCGGGGCTGTCGCCGTCGCACAGCACCTGGGTGATGCCGTAATGATCGCGCAGGTCGATGAACAGCACCCCCCCGTGGTCGCGCACCCGGTGCACCCAGCCCGCAAGGCGGACATTCTGACCGGCGTGGTCCTTGTTCAGCGCCGCACAGGTGTGGCTGCGGAAGGCGTGCATGGTTCTCCCCTTCTTGCGAGGCATAAAGCGTTCCGCCGCTTCAACCGCGCAGGGGCGCGAAAGTCAAGGTCGCGCCGGGCGCGGCCCCGTGCAAAGGGCGCCGGGCGGCACATTTCGCGGGCGGCCCATTTGAAGGCTTGCACGCCCGGCCCGCGGGTCTATAACCCCCATCAATTTGCGCGGGGCCAACCGGACCCCGCCCATTGTGCTGCCGCGAATCTAGCGAAGGGGTCCACCGATGCCGAAGAGAACCGATATCCAGTCCATTCTGATCATCGGTGCCGGGCCCATCGTCATCGGGCAGGCCTGCGAATTCGACTATTCCGGCGCCCAGGCCTGCAAGGCCCTGCGCGAGGAAGGCTATCGCGTGATCCTGGTCAACTCGAACCCGGCCACGATCATGACCGACCCCGAGATGGCCGACGCCACCTATATCGAGCCGATCACCCCCGAGGTGGTGGCCAAGATCATCGAGAAGGAACGCCCCGACGCCCTGCTGCCGACGATGGGCGGGCAGACCGGGCTGAACACCTCGCTGGCGCTGGCCGACATGGGCGTGCTGGAGAAATTCGGGGTCGAGCTGATCGGGGCCAACCGCGCCGCCATCGAGATGGCCGAGGACCGCAAGCTGTTCCGCGAGGCGATGGACCGGATCGGGCTGGAAAACCCCAAGGCGACCATCGTCGCCGCCCCCAAGCTGCCGAACGGCAAATATGACGTCAACGAGGGCGTGCGCCAGGCGCTGGTCGAGCTCGAGCATATCGGCCTGCCGGCGATCATCCGCCCCGCCTTCACCCTGGGCGGCACCGGCGGCGGCGTGGCCTATAACCGCGACGACTATGAGGCGATCTGCCGGAGCGGCCTCGATGCCTCGCCCGTGGCGCAGATCCTGGTCGACGAAAGCCTGCTGGGCTGGAAGGAATACGAGATGGAGGTTGTCCGCGACAAGGCTGACAACGCCATCATCGTCTGTTCCATCGAGAACGTGGACCCGATGGGGGTGCACACCGGCGACAGCATCACCGTGGCGCCCGCGCTGACGCTGACCGACAAGGAATACCAGATCATGCGCAACGGCTCGATTGCCGTCCTGCGCGAGATCGGCGTGGAAACCGGCGGCTCGAACGTGCAATGGGCGATCAACCCCAGGGACGGGCGCATGGTCGTGATCGAGATGAACCCGCGGGTGTCGCGGTCCTCGGCGCTGGCGTCCAAGGCGACGGGCTTCCCGATCGCCAAGATCGCCGCCAAGCTGGCCGTGGGCTATACGCTTGACGAGCTGGACAACGACATCACCAAGGTGACGCCCGCCAGCTTCGAGCCCACGATCGACTATGTGGTCACCAAGATCCCGCGCTTTGCCTTCGAGAAATTCCCCGGCTCGAAGCCCGAACTGACCACCGCCATGAAATCGGTGGGCGAGGCCATGGCCATCGGCCGGACCTTCCACGAATCGGTGCAGAAGGCGCTGGCCTCGATGGAGACCGGCCTGACCGGCTTCGACGAGATCGCCATCCCCGGCGCGCCCGACAAGGCCGCGGTCATCAAGGCGATCTCGGCGCAGACACCCGACCGGCTGCGCCTGATCGCGCAGGCCATGCGCCACGGGCTGTCCGATGACGAGATCCAGCACGCCACCGCCTTCGACCCGTGGTTCCTGGCCCGCATCCGCGAGATCGTCACCACCGAGGACGAGATCCGCAAGACCGGCCTGCCGCTGGACGAAGCCGGGTTGCGCCGGCTCAAGATGATGGGCTTCACCGATGCGCGCCTGGCCACGCTGACCGGCCGCGACGAGGACCAGATCCGCCGTGCCCGCGCCAATCTGGGCGTGAAGGCCGTGTTCAAGCGCATCGACACCTGCGCCGCCGAATTCGAGGCCCAGACCCCCTACATGTATTCCACCTACGAAGTCCCCGCGATGGGCGAGGTGGAATGCGAGGCGCGTCCCTCGGACCGCAAGAAGGTGGTGATCCTGGGCGGCGGGCCCAACCGCATCGGCCAGGGGATCGAATTCGACTATTGCTGCTGCCATGCCTGTTTCGCGCTGACCAAGGTCGGCTACGAGACGATCATGATCAACTGCAACCCCGAGACCGTCTCGACCGATTATGACACCTCGGACCGGCTCTATTTCGAACCGCTGACCCTCGAGCACGTCCTCGAGATCCTGCGCGTCGAACAGGAGAAGGGCACGCTGCACGGCGTCATCGTGCAATTCGGCGGCCAGACCCCGCTCAAGCTGGCCAATGCTCTGGAAGAGGCGGGCATCCCGATCCTGGGCACCTCGCCCGATGCGATCGACCTGGCCGAGGACCGCGAGCGCTTCCAGAACCTGCTGCACGAGCTGGGCCTGAAACAGCCGGTCAACGGCATCGCCGCCTCGGATGCCGAGGCCCTGCGCATCGCCGAGGAGGTGGGCTTCCCGCTGGTCATCCGCCCGTCCTATGTGCTGGGCGGCCGCGCCATGGAGATCGTGCGCGACATGGACCACCTGCGCCGCTACATCCGCGATGCCGTGGTCGTGTCGGGCAAGAGCCCCGTCCTGCTGGACAGCTACCTGTCCGGCGCCATCGAGGTGGACGTGGATGCGCTGTGCGACGGCAAGGATGTCCATGTCGCCGGGATCATGCAGCACATCGAGGAAGCCGGCGTCCATTCGGGCGATTCGGCCTGCTCGCTGCCGCCCTATTCGCTGTCGCCCGAGATCGTGACCGAACTGCATGAACAGGCGCGCAAGCTGGCGCTGGGGCTCAATGTCGTGGGGCTGATGAACGTGCAATTCGCCATCAAGGATGGGGTGATCTACGTTCTCGAGGTGAACCCGCGCGCCTCGCGCACCGTGCCCTTCGTGGCCAAGGCCACCGACAGCGCCATTGCCTCGATCGCGGCGCGGCTGATGGCGGGCGAGCCGCTCTCGGCCTTCCCGATGCGCGCCCCCTACCCCGAGGGCGTGGGCCCGGAAACGCCGCTGCCCTTCGCCGATCCGCTGACGCTGGCCGATCCGAAGACGCCGTGGTTCTCGGTCAAGGAAGCGGTGCTGCCGTTTGCGCGCTTCCCCGGCGTCGACACCCTGCTGGGCCCGGAGATGCGCTCGACCGGCGAGGTCATGGGCTGGGATCGCAACTTCCCGCGCGCCTTCCTCAAGGCGCAGATGGGCGCGGGCACGCATCTGCCCGAAAGCGGCAAGGTGTTCCTGTCGATCAAGGATGCCGACAAGACCGCGCCTCTGGCGCAGGCCGCGCGCGATCTGGTCGAGATGGGCTTCTCGATCATCGCCACCCGCGGCACGGCGGCCTTCCTGCATGGCCACGGGATCGAGGCCGAGGTGGTCAACAAGGTCTATGAGGGCCGGCCCAACATCGTCGACAGCCTCAAGAACGGCGAGATCACGCTGGTGCTGAACACCACCGAAGGCGCGCAGGCCGTGGCCGACAGCCGCGAGATCCGGGCCGTCGCGCTCTATGACAAGATCCCCTATTTCACCACGGCCGCGGCCTCGATCGCCTCGGTCGCGGCGATGAAATCGCGCGCCGAGGGCGACATCGACGTCCGCCCGCTCCAGAACTGATCCGGCCCGCCGGACCGGACATATGGAAAGGCCGCCCTGTCACGGGGCGGCCTTTTCCATGTCCGGCCCATCGTCGCGGGCCGCGGTCTGTGTGTGTGATGGGGGGCCGGCCGGGTTGCCCCGGCAGGCCCTTACAGCCAGGAACCTCAGGCCTCGACGGCCTCTTCCACCTTGTCGATCGCGCCGGCCTTGACGCGGGTTTCCGCGCGGGCAGGCCCGGCGATCTCGATGCGGCGGGGCTTCAGCGCCTCGGGCACTTCGCGCACCAGATCGACATGCAGCATCCCGTCCAGATGCGTCGCGCCGGTGACCTTCACATGGTCGGCCAGCGCAAAGCGGCGCTCGAAGGCGCGGGTGGCGATCCCGCGATGCAGATAGGTGCGTTCCCCTTCCTCGACCGCCTTGCGGGCCGAGATGATCAGCGCGCCATCGCGCATCTCGACGTTCAGCTCGTCCGAGGCAAAGCCCGCCACCGCGATCGAAATACGATAGGCGTCATCGCCCGTCTTCTCGATGTTGTAGGGCGGATAGCTGGGCTGGCTGATATCGGCGGCCAGCGCACGATCCATCAGATCGGCAACGCGGTCAAAGCCGATGGTGGCACGATAAAGGGGCGAAAAGTCAAAGGTTCGCATGGGGACATCCTCTCTTGAGCGATGATCTCTGCCCGCCCCGTCCGGGGCCGGGCGCTTGCCGTCGCGGCCCGTCATGGCACCGCGACCCCCCTGATCTGGGCATTGCGAAACGGGTTTCAAGACCCAGGGCCGGCGCAGGTCGGGGGCGGTCAGGGGCGCAGGAACTTGGCCCCGGCGCCGGCGCGGATCTGGCCGCCCTCGCCGGCATCCAGCGCCGCCTTCAGCGCCGCCACCGTCTCGACCGTGGTGCCCAGCGACAGCGGCCGGCCGCCCATCTCGGTCTTGGCCGACACCACCGAAACGATATGCGGCGCGCCCTGGCGCAGCACGAAGACCGGCGCCCCCGAGGCCCCGAATTCCGCCGAACAGGACATCAGCACCACCTGGTGGTCGCGCCCCAGGATCGAGCAGACCTCCTGGAGCGAGGGCGCCTCGGCGCGGTCGCGGGCATAGGAGACCACGCCGACCTCCTCGCCCATCTGCGGCGCGGGATCGAGCGCGAAGGGATGGATGGAGGGCAGGCGGATCGGGCGATCCAGCTCGACCAGCGCCACGTCCCAGGCCACGCGGTCCAGCCGGTCGGCCTGGGCATAGTCATAGCGCGGATGCACGACGACGCGGCGCGCCCCGCGATAGGCCACCGCGCGCCCGTTGCGCAGACCGGCGGAAAAGCGGATCTCGGCCGGGTCGATCATCCGGCCGCCGTCACGGGCGAACAGGCAATGCGCCGCCGTCAGCACCAGGTCGGGGGCGATCAGCGCGCCGGTGCAGAAGGCGTCCGGCCCCAGATCCAGCCGGCCGACGGCCTCCCAGCCGCGGGACTGGTCCCCGGTCAGAAGCGGGCGCAGACCGCTTTCGGCCCGCGCGCCCTGCCCCCATGACATCAGCGCCAGCGCGCCCAGAAGGGCGGGCAGCAGAAGAAGGCGAAAGCGCAGGGACAGCATGAACGGGCCGATCAGGTCGAGGTCGGCGCCACCATGGCGGGCAAATCGGGCGCGATCAAGGCCGTGCGGCGCCGCGCGCGCTATCCCAGCGCAGCGGGCCGCGGCCCGCCCGTCGCCCAGTCCAGAAGCTCGACCGTATGCACCACCGGCAGCGCGCAATCCTTGCCGATCTGGACCATGCAGCCGATGTTGCCCGCGGCAATCAGATCGGCCCCGGTCGCGGTAAGGCTGGCGCGCTTGCGCTGGCCCAGTTCGCCGGCGATGGCGGGTTGCAACACGTTGTAGGTGCCCGCCGAGCCGCAGCACAGATGCGGATCGACGGGATCGCGCAGCGCAAATCCCGCCCGTTTCAGCAGCGCCTTGGGCGCCGCCGTCACCTTCTGGCCGTGTTGCAGCGAACAGGCCGCGTGATAGGCCACGACCAGCCCGCGGTCGGGGCACTCGGGAAAGTCGAGCCCCTCCAGCACCTCGGTGATGTCGCGGCTGCGCGCGGCGATCTCGGCGGCGGCCTCGGCCTCGGGGGTGCCGGCGAAGAGATGCCCGTAATCCTTGAGCGTGGTGCCGCAGCCCGAGGTGGTGACCACGATCGCATCGAGCGGGCCCAGGTCGCGGATCGCGGCCAGCGTGGCGCGGGCCCTGGCCATCGCGCCGTCCGTGCGGCCCATGTGATGTTCGAGCGCACCGCAGCAGCCGAAGCGGGCGGGCTCGACCACCTCGGCGCCCAGGCGGCGCAGAAGCCGCGTGGCCGAGGCATGGATGCCCGGGTCCATCACCTTCTGCGCACAGCCGGGCAGAAGCGCCACGCGCAGTTTCGGCGCGGGCGGGTCGGGTTCGGTCACGGGCTGGGCCGCGGGCAGATGCGCCGGCGCCAGATCCAGCATCGCGCGCAACCGGGCATCGGGCAGCCAGGCGCCCAGCGGGCGCACCACCCGCGCCACCCGCAGCGCGCCCCGCATCAGCGCCGGATGGGTCAGCACCCGCGCCAGGACCGCGCGCATCAGCCGGTCATGCCAGGGGCGGCGGAAAGTGGCCTCGGCATGGGCGCGGGCATGGTCGAGAAGGTGCATGTAATCCACCCCCGAGGGGCAGGTGGTCATGCAGGCCAGACAGCCCAGGCAGCGGTCGAGATGGCGCACGATGCGGGCATCCGCGGGGCGGCCGCTCTCGAGCATTTCCTTGATCAGGTAGATGCGCCCGCGCGGGCTGTCGAGTTCGTCGCCCAGCACCTGATAGCTGGGGCAGGTGGCCGTGCAGAACCCGCAATGCACGCAGGCCCGCAGGATGCGGTTGGCCTGGGCGATGGCCGGATCGGCCAGCTGCTCGGGGGTGAAGGTGGTCTGCATGTCGCGCGTATGCCCCGTGGCTCAGTGCAAGGGAGGGTGGCAGCGGGATCGGGCCGCGTCCAGGGGGAAGGCCGGGCGGCGCATCAGCCCATCCGGCCGGGGTTGAGGCGGCCCTGCGGGTCAAAGCGCGCCCGCAGCCCGCACGACAACGCCGCGACGGGGGCGGGTTCGGGCGCAAAGGCGCCAGGCCCCGCGGGCAGGAAACGCGTTGCATGGCCGGCAAAGGGGGCGGCCAGCGCGCGCGCATCGCAGCCTTCGGGCAGGCGCGCCCAGATCAGGCCGCCGCCCCAGTCCAGAAGGACGGGCGCCGCCTGCGCCGGCCCGGCGGCAAGACCCGGGCGCGCAAGGCCCAGGCGCGACAGGCCCAGACGCGCAAGGATCGCCGGGGCTTCGGAGGGGCGGCACGAAATGCGCCAGAGATCGCCCGGCAGGGCCGCAAGCGGCGCCAGGCTGGCCAGCGCGCGCCAGGGGGCTACGGGGTCGGGTGCGAGATCGAGCGCGTGATCGGGGAAAAGCGCGCGCGCCGCGGCCAGCCGTTCGGCCAGGCCCGCGCCGCGCCCCTCAAGGCGCAGGAGCGCCCCCGTTCCCGGCATCCAGCCCGCGCCCGTGACCCCGAGCGGCGCGCCCAGCGCGCGCGACAGGACCGGCACTGCCGCCTCTGCGCCCAGGCCGGGCAGGACCAGCGTCGCGGTCTCGGGGGCGGCGGGCAGGAGCTTGAAGGCCACCTCGCTCAGCACGCCCAGGGTGCCCCAGCTGCCCGCCATCAGCTTGGCCAGGTCATAGCCGGTGACATTCTTCATCACCCGGCCGCCGTTCTTGACGATGGTGCCCGTGCCATCGACGAAACGCACCCCGATCAGCGCGTCGCGGCACGCCCCCAGCGCGACCCGTGCCGGACCCGAGGCATTGGCCGCCACCACGCCGCCGATGCGCGAGCCGCCGGGCGCGCCGAGCGCCGCGCCCCAGTCCGGGGGCTCGAAGGGCAGGCGCTGGCCCTCGGCGGCCAGAAGGGCGGTGACTTCGGACAGGGGTGTGCCCGCGCGCACCACCAGCGTCAGTGCGGCGGGTTCATAGAGCGTGACGCCGGCAAGGCCGGTGGTGTCGAGCACCTGCGCCCCCGCCGTGGGCACGCCCACGGGCCGGGTGCCGCCGCCGCGGATGGCCAGGGGGCCCCGGGCGGTGGCGATGGCCTCGGCCAGCTCGTCTTCGGTGGTGGGTTTCATCGCATCTGTCCCCGCAGGCAGGTGGGAGCGGGGCTTGGCCCCATCGAGGGGCCGCGCCCCGCCGGAGGGCAGGCGCCCTCCGCGGCCCGGTCCCGGCGGCCGGTCATGCCCGCCGCCCCGCGCTGGCCGAAAGCGGGAAGACCTTGGCCGGGTTCAAGAGCCACCCCGGATCGAACACGTCCTTGACGCGCATCTGCGCCTCGAGATCGGCGGGCACGAATTGCGCCGCCATCAGGTCGCGCTTTTCCACGCCCACGCCATGTTCGCCGGTCAGGCATCCGCCCACCTCGACGCAAAGCCGCAGGATGTCGGCGCCCAGTGCCTCGGCCCGCGCCAGATCGCCCGGCGCATTGGCATCATAGAGGATCAGCGGGTGCATGTTGCCGTCGCCCGCGTGGAAGACATTGGCGACCTCGAGCCCGGCCTCGGCGCTCATCCGGGCGATCTCGGAGAGCACCTTGGGCAGCGCCGAAACCGGGATCGTGCCGTCAAGGCACATGTAATCGTTGATCTGGCCCATGGCGCCGAAGGCCGACTTGCGCCCCAGCCAGATGCGGCGGCTCTCGTCCTCGGAGCGGCTCTCGCGCAATTCGACCGGGCCGTGGCGGCGCGCGATCCCCGAGACCAGCGCCAGTTCCTCGGCGATTTCCTCGGGGCCGCCCTCGACCTCGACGATCAGGAGCGCCTCGCAATCGGGGTAGCCCGCGCCGGCAAAGGCTTCGGTCGCGCGGATGCAGGGGCGGTCCATGTATTCGATGGCCACCGGCAGCACCCCAGCGCGGATGATGTCGGCCACGCAGGCGCCCGCGGCCTCGGCGCTGTCGAAGCCGATCAGCACCGGGCGGGCGCCGCGCGGGCGGGGCAGGATGCGCAGCCAGGCTTCGGTCACCACGCCAAGCTGCCCTTCGGAGCCGCAGACGACGCCCAGCAGATCAAGCCCGCCGGCATCGCAGAAGGGCCCGCCCAGCTCGACGATCTCGCCCGTCATGGTGACCAGCGTCACCCCCAGCAGGTTGTTGGTGGTCACGCCATACTTGAGGCAATGCGCCCCGCCGGAATTCATGGCGATATTGCCCGCGATCAGGCAGGCCAGCTGGCTTGAGGGGTCGGGGGCGTAGAAGAAGCCCTCGGGCTCGACCGCGTTCGACACGCCCAGATTGGTGATCCCGGCCTCGACGCGGACCACGCGGTCCTGCGCGCTGACCTCGAGCACCCGGCGCATCCGCATGACGCCCAGCACCACCGCATCGGCCGAGGGCATGGCCCCGCCCGCCAGCGACGTGCCCGCCCCGCGCGGCACCACGGGCACCTTCTCCTCGGCGCAGATGCGCAGCGCGGCGGCCACCTCGGCGGTCGAGCGCGGCAGGACCACGGCCAGCGGCGGGGTGCGATAGGCCGAGAGCGCATCGCATTCATAGGCGCGCGTCTCGACCGGATCGTCGATCACGCCCTCGGCGCCCAGCGCGGCGCGCAGACGGGCAACGATGGCCGGCTTGCGCGCCAGGATCGCGGGATCGGGGGTGGGCATCTGCATGGGGCCGCCTCCTGTCGGTGGAACGTTTCTAGGGGGCAGAGGCCCGTCTTGACAAGCGTCGCCGCCCCTCGAGCAGCCAGGCCGCCACGAAGGCCAGCGCCACCAGCACCGCCCAGGCCCATTCGGGCAGGAGCGGGCGCACCTCCATCCCGGTCACGGCGCGGGCGTCGCGCGGGGTGATCCCGATCCAGCCGCGCCCCGCCGCCTGCGCCCCCGGCCGCACCAGCCGGATCTGCGGCACGCCATCCTCAAGGCGCCGGAACGCCCCGCCCGAGCCCGCCACCGCCGCGGCCAGCGGGCCTTGGGTGGCCAGCGGCATCTCGTATTCGCGCGGCGCCGCCGGCCCCAGCCCCAGCACGCGCGCGATCTCGCCCGAGCGCAGCCGGTAAAGGCCCGGCTCCGGCGCGGTCCAGTCCAGCACGAAACGCCCCGGCCCGTCGGGCCGCAGCTCGGGGGTCAGCACCGCGCCCGCGGGGGTGGTGATCGTCAGATCGGGGGTCTCCTCGGACAGGGTGCGGCGCAGGATGCGCGCCTCGAGCTTGCCGGGCCGCACCCGCGCTTCGAGCGATTCTTCCTCGAGGTCGGGCTCCTGCATCGACCAATGCGCGATCCGGCGTAGAAGCTCCTGCTGCGGGCCGCCGCCCTCGAAGCCGCGATCCCACAGCCAGGCCTGATCCGACGCCAGAAGCGCCACGCGCCCCTTGCCCACCCGCGACAGCACCAGAAGCGGGCCGCCATCGGCGCCGGCGCGCATCACCACCTGACCGTCGACCGGGCCAAGGTCGATCCGGCGCAGCCAGCGGCCCCAGTCGGCCTCGGCCGCGGGATCGGGCATCAGCCCGGCGGTCACCGGATGGCGCGCGCCCAGTTCGGTCACGCGGGGGCGGAAGGGGGTCTCCTCGACCCGCCCCGAGGGGCCCGCCGGCAGGACCGCGCCCAGCGGGGTATGCGACAGGCTCTCGACCCCGGCGAATTCGGGGCCCGCGGCCACCAGGATCGCGCCGCCGGCTTCGACATAGGCGCGGATCGAATCGTAATAGGTGTCGGGCAGAAGGCCCCGCGCGCGGTAGCGGTCAAAGATGATCAGATCGAATTCGTCGATCTTCTCGAGGAACAATTCCCGCGTCGGAAAGGCGATCAGCGCCAGCTGCGAGACCGGAACGCCGTCCTGTTTCTCGGGCGGACGCAGGATGGTGAAATGCACCAGATCGACCGAGGCATCCGATTTCAGCAGGTTGCGCCAGGTGCGTTCGCCGGCGTGGGGCTCGCCCGAGACCAGCAGCACCCGCAGCCGATCGCGCACGCCGTTGATCTGGACCACGGCGGCGTTGTTGCGCGGCGTGATCTCGCCCGCGGCCTCGGGCAGGCTGATCTGGACGACGTTCTGCCCGCCGTGTTCCAGCGTCAGCGGCAGTTCCAGGTCACGGCCCACCGGCACCTCGAAGCTTTCGGGCGGGGCGCCATCGACCGAGATATCGATGCGCGCCCGCCCGGTCACGGATGCGGGCACATCGCCCAGATCCTCGATGCGCAGGCCGATCACCAGTTCCTCGCCGATGATGCCGAAGGCGGGGGCCTCGCGCAGGACCAGACGGCGGTCCCATTCGCCGCGATGCCCGGTCAGCAGGACATGGAACGGCGCGGGCAGCGCGGGCAGGGACTCGGGGTCGTGGACCGCCCCGTCGCTGAGCGCGATCACCCCGGCGATCCGCGCGGACGGCTCGCGCGCCAGCGCCCCGGCCAGCGCCGCGCCCATCCGCGTGCCGCCGTTCTCGGGCGCATCGCCCAGCGTGACGCGGCGCAGCTCCACCCCCGGCAGGCCCGCAAGCGCCGCCTGAAGACGCGCGGCGGTGCGCGCGGTGACCTCGGCGCGGTCGGCCAGGTTCTGCGAGGCGCTCTCGTCGGTGACAAGAACCACGATGTCGGAGAGCGGCTCGCTCAGCTCGCGGCGCAGCATCGGCCCGGCCAGCGCCAGGATCAGAAGGCCCAGCCCCAGACCGCGCAACGCCCAGCCCCCCAGCCCGCGCCACAGCGCGCCCAGCGTGGCCAGCCCGGCCAGCGCCGCCAGCCCGACCAGCACCGGAACCGGCAGATGCGGGGCCAGGATCACGTCGAGGCCGGTCATTGCCCCAGCCTTTCCAGAAGCGCCGGCACATGCACCTGGTCGGCCTTGTAGTTGCCGGTCAGCACATGCATCACCAGATTGACGCCGAAGCGATAGGCCATCTCGCGCTGCTCCCAGCCGCCGTCGATCCCGCCCAGCGGAAACATCGGCCGGCCCTGATCGTCCACCGCCCAGGCCGCGGCCCAGTCGTTGCCGCCGATGACCACCGGCGTCACCCCGTCATTGGCGTTGTAAAAGCCGCCCTCGACCGGGGCCGCGGGGTCGGCGGGGGCCTCGACCCAGACCGGCGCGCCCTCATGGCGCCCCGGAAAGCCGGAGATCAGATAGAACGACCGCGTCAGGACGTGATCCCCCGGCACCGGAGCCAGCGGCGGAATATCGAGCGGCGCGGCCAGATCGCGCAGCCGCGCCCCCGCGGGCGAGGTCAGACCAAAGCCCGAGACATCGCCGTCGCGGGTGTCGAAAAGGATCATCCCTCCCCGCCCCAGGAACCGGTTGAGCTGCGCATAGGCCGCCCCGGACGGCGCCGGCTGATCGGGCGTCACCGGCCAGTAGATCAGCGTGAACAGGGCCAGGTCGTCGTTTTCCAGATCAACGGCCATGGGCGGGCCGGGCTCGACCGCGGTGCGCCGGCTCAGCGTCTGCGACAGGCCGCGCAGCCCCGCTTCGGAGGCGGCATCGACCTGCGGATCGTCGGTCACGACATAGGCCAGAACGACCTCGCGCGCGGCGGCGGTCGCGCGGGCAATGTCCATCCCGTCGGCGCGCAGGGGCGGCGCGGACAAAGGCACCGCCAGCACCAGCAGAAGAAGGGCCGCCCCCCGCCCGCGCAGCCGCCCCGAAAGCGCCAGCGCCGCCAGCGCATCGGCCAGAAGAAGCGCCAGCGCCGCCACCAGCGCCAGCGGCCCCAGCGCGCGGCCCGCGGTCTCGGGGCCGGTGCGCGGCGCCAGCCGGTCGGGCCAGCGCGCAGGCTGCGGCGCGTCCGCACCCACGACGTTCAGCGCCACCTGCTGCGCCCCGGCGCGATAGAGCCCCGGCGGCAGGCCCGGCCCCGGCGCCGCCCCGGCCAGCCGCGCGCCCGGCACACCGGCCATGCCCTCGGCCGGGCGCAGCGCGCCAAATCCGTCGAGCACCGGCCCCGGCACCCAGGTCTGGCCCCGCAGGCGTGCCGCCCCCGCGGCGCCATCCGCCCCCGCCACGCGGGCCGAGGCCGTCAGCCGTTCCAGCATGGCCACGAACAGTCCCGACAGCGGGATCGAGGACCATTCGGCATTGGCCGAGACATGGAACAGCACCACCTGTCCCGCCCCGCGCGCCGCCCGCGTGACCAGCGGCGTGCCATCCTCGAGCGCGGCAATGGTGCGCGCGGCCAGTTCGGGGCCCGGCTCGGCCAGAAGCTGGCGGCGCACGCTGACCTCGGCGGGCACGGACAGCCCGGCGAAGGGCGAGCCCTCGGGAAACGGCGCAAGCGCCCGCGGCGCGCCCCAGCTCATCGTGCCGCCGACGCTGCGCCCGGCGCCGCGCAGACGCACCGGCAGGAGCGGATCCTCGGGGGCGTCGCGCCAGCGCCCCGGCCCGCCGGTCTCGGCCGCGGCCAGTGCGGCCGCCATGCGCGGCCCGGCAAAGCGGATCAGCACGCCCCCCTTCTCGACCCATTGCGCCAGCGCGGCGGCCTCGGGCGGGTTGGCCACATCCGACAGCACGATGACATCGGGCGCGCTTTGCAGCATGTCCTGAAGCGTGCCCTCGACCAGATCGGCGCCCTCGGAAAGCGCCGCGCGCAGGTAGAGATCGGGCGCCAGCAGCTCCAGCCCCTCGCGGGTGCCCGCGCCCTCGACCAGCGCCACCTTGCGCCGGCGCAGCGCATCATCGGCCAGAACCACGCCCTGGGCGCCCTGCGCCGGCACCAGCGCAAAGCGGGTGATGCGGTTGCGCAGTTCGGCCGGCAGGTCGAAGACGACCTCGGCGGCATCGGGCCCGGCCGCGGCACGCGACAGCACGGTTTCGGCGCCGTCCGGCCCCTTGCCCAGCGCCTGCACCGTGACCGCGCCCGCAGGCCCCAGCCGCGTCAGCCGCAGCCGGATCTGCCCATCCTCGATGCGCGCCGGGCCCAGCGCGATCAGCGGCGTGGCGGGTTCCTCGATGCGCAGGGCCCCGCGCGCGTCCAGCACCGCCCGCAGCCGCGCGCGCCCTGGCCAGTCCACGCCGTCCGACAGCCACAGACTGTCGAAAGACCCTTGCGGCAGATGCGCGGCCCAGCCGTCTTCGGGCCGGCGCGGCAGCCAGGGGCGCGGGGCCAGCCCGGCC
This sequence comes from Phaeovulum vinaykumarii, assembly GCF_900156695.1. Taxonomy (GTDB): domain Bacteria; phylum Pseudomonadota; class Alphaproteobacteria; order Rhodobacterales; family Rhodobacteraceae; genus Bieblia_A; species Bieblia_A vinaykumarii. The sequence continues at coordinate 95,314 of NZ_FTOM01000002.1, read as the reverse complement.
AGATCGACGCCGGGCGCAAAGACCGACGCGGGCCCCGGATCGGCGGGGGTGAAAAGCGCCACGGGCCGCCCCGAAAGCGCGGCGGCGCGGGCCAGATCTTCGGCACGGGCGCGGCGCGTGGGCCAGTCGCGGGCGGCGGCCCAACTATCGTCCACCACCAGAAGCAGCGGGCCCGTTCCGCCCCCCTCGGGTGCGGCGACAGGGCCCAGAACCGGCCCGGCAAAGCCGATCAGCGCCAGCGCCAGCGCCAGCGCGCGCAAGAGCACCAGCCACCAGGGCGTGCGGATCGCCTGCGGCGGAGCGTCGGGCAGACCGTCGAGCAGCGCCAGCCCGGCAAAGCGCAGCCGCCGCGGCGCCGGGGGCAGCGCGCGCAGCACCAGCCACAGGACCGGCAGCCCCAGAAGCCCCCACAGCACCCAGGGCGCGGCAAAGCCCAGGCCCAGCGCCGCGATCATCGTGCCCGCCCCCGGTCCGGGCCGCGGCGCTCAGGGCGGGGGCGCGCGCTCATCCGCGCCCCTCGGGCCGCGGCGCCGACAGCGCCATCTGCGCCCACAGAAGGGCCGCCGCCGGGGGCTGGCCCAGGTGATGCGTGCCAAAGACCCAGCCCGCCCCGCGCGCCGCCCGGTCAAGCTGCGCCCGCCGCTCGGCCAGCCGCGCGCGATAGGCCACGGCCAGCTCGGCGGCCTCCTGGGTCTCGCGCCGGCGGGTGGCGGCGGGGCTTTCGAAGATCATCCGGCCGGTGAAGGGAAAGGCCTCCTCGGCGGGGTCGAGCACCTGCAACAGCACCCCGCGCACCCCCGAAGCGGCGGCGCGCGCAAGGAACGCATCGACCGGCGCGGGATCGCCCAGGAAATCCGACACCGCCAGCGCGCGGCCATTGGCGGGCAGGTCAAACCCCGCGGGCGCGCCGAATTCCGGCGGGTCGTCCGCCGCCCCCTCCCCCGCCGCGGCCTCGAGGTGAAGCGCCAGATCGCCGCCCGCGGCATGCCCCCGGCGCAGGGGCGCGCCCGCGATCCCCGCCGCCTCGCCCGCGCGCAGGGCCAGAAGCGCCAGCGCCAGCGCCAGCAGACGCGCACGCGCGGCCTTGCCATGCAGCGCCATCGACGCCGAGCCATCGACCCAGAGCAGGAGCGATTGCGCGACCTCGGCCTCGCGCTCGCGCACGAAGGGGGTGTCGGCGCGCGCCGAGCGGCGCCAGTCGATCATCCGCGCGGTGTCGCCGGCCTGCGCGGGGCGGTATTGCCAGAAGGCCTCGCCCGCGCCGGCACGACGGCGGCCATGCGCGCCCATCTGCACCAGCCCCGCCAGATGATCGGCGGAAAGCAGCAGCGCCGAGGCCCGCGCGCCCAGATCCTCGGCGCCCGCCCGCAGACCGGCCGCCCGACCGGGCAGGTGGGCGTCAGGCAGGGCGCGCGCCGGGCTCATGCGGCGACATCCGTGCCGGGCAGCGCCTGCGCCAGCACCGCCTCGATCACGCCCGAAAGCGTCTCGCCGCGGGCGCGGGCGGCAAAGCCCATCGCCATGCGGTGGCTGAGAACGGGCCGCGCCAGCGCCGCCACATCCTCGGGGCCGGGGACCAGCGCCCCGCGCAAAAGCGCGCGCGCCCGCACCCCCAGCATCAAGGCCTGGGCGGCGCGCGGCCCCGGCCCCCAGGCCAGCGCCTCGGCGGCGGGGGCGGCCTCGGGGGTGCCGGGGCGGCAGGCGCGCACCACGTCGAGAATGGCCTCGAGAACACCCTCGCCCACCGGCATCGCCCGCACCAGCCGTTGCGCGGCCACCAGATCGGGGGCGGCAAAGACCGCCGGCGCGGCGCGGGTCTCGACCCCGGTCGTGGCCAGCAGGATCTCGCGCTCGGCGGCGCGCTCGGGATAGTCCACGTCGATCTGGAGAAGGAAGCGGTCCAGCTGGGCCTCGGGCAGGGGATAGGTGCCCTCCTGCTCGATCGGGTTCTGGGTGGCCAGAACGTGGAAGGGCGGACCCAGCGGGCGGTGCACCCCCGCCACGGTCACCTCGCGCTCGGCCATCGCCTGGAGAAGCGCCGATTGCGTGCGCGGGCTGGCGCGGTTGATCTCGTCGGCCATCAGAAGCTGACAGAAGACCGGCCCCGGCACGAAACGGAAGGCGCGGGTGCCGTCGGCGGCGGTTTCCAGCACCTCTGACCCCAGGATGTCGGCGGGCATCAGGTCGGGGGTGAACTGGATGCGCCCGGCATCAAGCCCCATCACCCGGGACAGCGTGTCGACCAGCAGCGTCTTGCCCAGCCCCGGCAGGCCGACCAGCAGCGCATGCCCCCCCGACAGAAGCGCGGTCAGCACCAGCTCGACCACGCGTTCCTGGCCGATGAAGCGCTGGTCGATGGCGACACGCGCCGCGGCCAGCTTCTCGGCCAGCGCCTCGATTTCCTCGATCGGAGCCGATGCGGCCATGACAAGCGTCCTTTCGTGGCTGTAAGCTTCTCTTCGTGATACAGGCCCCGAGCGGGGCGCGCCAAGCCCCCATGACCCCGACCAGCGGAGCACAAGCGAACGTGACCCCCTCGACGAACGCCCCCAGCCCCGACAGCCTTGCGCAGACGGCCGCCCGGTTCAAGGGACCGGCCCCGGTGCATCTGTGGAACCCGCCCTTCTGCGGCGACATCGACATGGAGATCCGCGCCGACGGCACCTGGTTCTATCAGGGCACCCCGATCGGGCGGGCGCCCCTGGTGCGGCTGTTCGGCTCGATCCTCAAGCGCGAGGGCGACCGCTATTTCCTGGTCACCCCGCACGAGAAGGTGGGCATCCGCGTCGAGGATGCGCCCTTCGTCGCCGTCGATGCCGAGGCCGGGCCCGCGGGGCTGACCTTCACCACCAACCTGGGCGAGGAGGTTCTGGCCGGGCCCGAGCATCCGCTGCGCCTGGCCGGCACCGATGCGGCGCCGCGGCCCTATGTCATGGTGCGCGCGGGTCTCGAGGCGCTGATCGACCGCAAGACCTTCTACCGGCTGGTCGAGATCGCCGAACCCGAAGACGTGGACGGCCGGCAGATGCTGGGGCTGCGCTCAGGCGGGGCGTTCTTCCCGCTGATCGCCATGCAGGCGCTGGCGGAGCGTTGAGCACATGAGCGAGCCGCGCAGCTTCGACGCAAAGGCCGTCCTGATGGGGCTGACCTTCGCCTTCATCTGGTCGTCGGCCTTCACCTCGGCGCGCATGATCGTGGCCGATGCGCCCCCGCTGCTGGCCTCGGCGGCGCGCTTTGCCATTGCCGGCGGTCTGGGCGTGCTGATCGCGCTGGCGCTGGGCCAGAGCTTCCGGCTGACGCGCGCGCAATGGCGCGTGGTGCTGGTCTTCGGGCTGTGCCAGAACGCGCTCTATCTGGGGCTGAACTTCACCGCCATGCAATGGATCGAGGCCTCGGCCGCGGCGATCATCGCCTCGGGGATGCCGCTGGTCGTGGCGCTGCTGGGCTGGCTGGTGCATGGCGAGCGCATCCGCCCGCTGGGGGTGATCGGGCTGATTGCCGGCATGGCGGGGGGCGTTCTCATCATGGGCGCGCGGCTTCAGGGCGGCAGCGATCCGCTGGGGATCGTGCTGTGCCTGATCGCGGTGCTGGCGCTGGCCATCGCCACGCTGACCGTGCGCGCCACCGGCGGCGGCAACGTGATGATGGTGGTGGGCTTGCAGATGTTCGTGGGCGCGGCGATCCTGGGCGTCGTCTCGGCCATCTTCGAGCCCCATGCCGTGCACTGGACCCCGCGCCTGATCGCGGCCTTCACCTATACGACGATCGTGCCGGGGCTGTTTGCCACCTGGCTGTGGTTCCGGCTGGTGGCGCGGATCGGGGCGCTCAAGGCCTCGACCTTCCACTTCCTCAACCCCTTCTTCGGCGTCGCGGTGGCGGCGGTCTTCCTGGGCGAGGCGGTGCGGCCGATGGACATGCTGGGCGTGGCGATCATCGCCGCGGGGATCCTGGCGGTGCAGATGGCGCGGATGCGCGCCTGAACCCGCCGGGACCGCGCGGACGGGCGCCGCGCGGTCAGCCCTGCGGGCCGATCCGGCCGCGCTGGCCGCCGGTCTGGCCGCGATCCAGAAGCAGGTGGTCCAGCAGCACGCAGGCCATCATCGCCTCGGCCACGGGCACGGCGCGGATGCCCACGCAGGGGTCATGCCGGCCCTTGGTGACCACATCGACCGGGTTGCCTTCGATGTCGATCGAACGGCGCGGCGTCAGGATCGACGAGGTCGGCTTGACCGCGAAGCGAACCACGACCTCCTGCCCCGTCGAGATGCCGCCCAGGATGCCGCCGGCGTGGTTGGACAGGAATTCCGGGCCGGTCTCGCCCATGCGGATCTCGTCGGCGTTCTGGGTGCCGGTCAGTTCCGCCGCGGCCATCCCGGCGCCGATCTCGACGCCCTTGACCGCGTTGATCGACATCATCGCGGCGGCAAGGTCGGTGTCGAGCTTGGCATAGATCGGCGCGCCCAGACCGGCGGGCACGCCACGCGCCACCACCTCGACCACGGCGCCGACGGAATCGTGGGCATCGCTGCGCAGGCGGCGCAGATATTCGGTCCATTCCGCCACCACGCCGGCATCGGGCACGAAGAAATCGTTGCGCGCGATCTCGTCGGCGTCGAAGCGGCTGCGGTCGATGGTCTTGGCGCCCATCTGCACCATGTAGCCCAGGATCTCGAGATCGGGCAGAAGCGCGGACAGCGCCGCCCGCGCCACGCCCCCCGCCGCCACCCGCGCCGCGGTCTCACGCGCGCTGGACCGGCCGCCGCCGCGCGGATCGCGCAGCCCGTATTTCAGGTGATAGGCCAGATCGGCGTGACCCGGGCGGAAGGTCCGCGCGATCTCGGAATAATCGCGGCTGCGCTGGTCGGTGTTCTCGATCATCAACTGGATCGGCGTGCCGGTGGTGCGCCCCTCGTAGACCCCCGACAGGATGCGCACGCGGTCGGGCTCCTGACGCTGGGTGGTCATGGCGTTGAGCCCCGGCCGGCGGCGGTCGAGGAAGGGCTGGATCAGGCTTTCGTCCAGCGCGATGCCGGGCGGGCAGCCGTCGACCGTGGCGCCAAGAGCGGGCCCGTGGCTTTCGCCCCAGGTGGTGACGCGGAACAGATGTCCGAAGGTGTTGAAGCTCATGGCGCCCTCCCGTTTCAATCTCCGCTTAGCCGCCCGGCGCCCCGCGCTCAAGTCCCGCGCAGCTGCGCCGGGCGCACGATTTCGCTTGAAGCACCCGCGCCGGGCCTTATTGTCGCAGCCACCTCGGGGTGCCCCGGATGGGGGCTGAGATGCAGGCGCGGCCTGCGAACCCGTCGAACCTGAACCGGTTAGCACCGGCGGAGGGAAGGGAACGGGTCCATGCGGCCCCCTGCCTCGCTCCGCCCGGAAGCCAAGGAGTGAGAGACATGAAAACACCTCTGATGCTTGCGGGCCTTCTGATCGCCACCTCTGCCGTGGCCGATGAAACGCCTGTCTTCACCGTCTATGCGCCCGATTACTTTGCCTCGGACTGGGGGCCGGGTCCGGCCATCGAGGCGGGCTTCGAGAAGACCTGCGGCTGCGATCTGCGCTTCGTGACGGGCGATCTGCTGCCCCGGCTGATGCTGGAAGGCGCAACCACCGAAGCCGATGCGGTGATCGGGCTCAACACGGATGTGACCGCGCGCGCACGCGCCACCGGCCTTTTTGCGCCGCATGGGCAGGATACCTCGGCGCTGACGCTGCCGATCGCCTGGAGCGACGACATTTTCCTGCCCTTCAACTGGGGCGAGACCGCCTTTGTCTATGACGAGACGCGGCTGGCGAACCCGCCGAAAAGCTTTGCCGAACTGCTGGAGGCGCCCGACGATCTGAAGATCGTGATCCAGGATCCGCGGTCGTCGATCTCGGGGCTGGCGCTGCTGCTGTGGGTCAAGGCGGTCTATGGCGACGAGGCCCCCGCCGCCTGGGCGAAGCTGGCGCCCAAGGTGCTGACCGTGACCAAGGGCTGGTCGGAATCCTATGGCCTGTTCTCCGAGGGCGAGGCCGACATGGTGATGAGCTACACCACCTCGCCCGCCTATCACATCATCGCCGAGGGCGACACGACCAAGCATGCCGCCATCTTCCCCGAAGGCCATTACTTCATGACCGAGCTGGCGGCGCGGATCGCCACCTCGGACCAGCCCGAGCTGGGCCAAGCCTTCATGGCCTATATCATGTCCGACGATTTCCAGGGCATGATCGCCACCGCCAACTGGTCCTATCCGGCGCGCTTCACCCCCGAGAGCCTGCCCGAGGGCTTTCGCACCCTGCCGCGCCCGGCCCGGACGCTGTTCTATTCCGAGACCGAGGCCGAGGCGCTGCGGCGGCCCGCGCTGGACGAATGGCTGGCGGCCTTCGGCGGCTGAGCGCAGGCCTTCCGGCGGGCCTTGCGGCGGGGGCGCTGGCGCTTCTGGTGCTGGGCACGCTGGGGGCGGTGGCGCGCCAGGCGGGGGGCTTCGGCGGTCTGCGCGGATCGGATCTGGGGGCGCTGCGCTTCACGCTGATGCAGGCGGGGGCCTCGGCGCTGATCTCGGTTGCGCTGGCGGTGCCGCTGGCGCGGGCCATCGCGCGGCGGCGCTGGCCGGGGCGGCAGGCCTTCGTGACCGCGCTGGGGGCGCCTTTCCTGATGCCGGTCATCGTGGCGGTGATGGCGCTGATCGCGGTCTTCGGGCGCTCGGGCGCGCTGAACCGCGGGCTGGACGCGCTGGGCCTGCCCACGCTGTCGATCTATGGGCCGCAGGGCGTGGTTCTGGCGCATGTGTTCCTGAACCTGCCCTTCGCGGCGCGGATGATCCTGCAAGGCTGGGCCACGATCCCGGCCGAGCGCATCCGCCTGGCGCGCAGCCTGGGCTTCGGCCCGGCCGAGATCGCCCGGCATCTGGAACGCCCGATGCTGCGCGCCGTGCTGCCGGGCGCGGTGCTGGCGGTGTTCCTGGTCTGTCTGACCAGTTTCGCCGTGGCGATGACGCTGGGGGGCGGGCCGCGCGCCACCACGCTGGAACTGGCCATCTATCAGGCGTTCCGCTTCGACTTCGACCCCGGCCGCGCGGCCAGTCTGGGGCTGCTTCAGGTGGCGCTGTGCCTTGCCGCGCTGGCCGCGGCGGCGCGGGTGGCCCGCCCCGAGCCCCTGGGCGCCGGCCTCGAGCAGGGCCGCGCGCTGCCCGCGCCGGGCGGCTGGCGGCGGCTGGGCGACGGGCTGGCCATCGCGCTGGCAACGCTGTTCCTGCTGGCGCCGCTGGCGGCGGTGACAGCGCGGGGGCTTGCGGGGCTGGCCGATCTGCCGCCCGGCATCTGGCCTGCCGCGGCGCGCTCGCTGTGGGTGGCGGTGGGCTCGGGGGTGCTGACGCTGGTGCTGGCGCTGCCGCTGGCGCTGGGGGTGGCGCGCGGCGGGCGCGGGCTCGAACTGGCGGGAATGCTGCCGCTCGTGGCCTCGCCGCTGGTGCTGGGGACGGGGCTCTTTCTTCTGCTGCGCCCGCTGGCCGCGCCCGCGGATCTGGCGCTTCCGGTGACGCTTGCGGTCAATGCGGCGCTGTCGGTGCCCTTTGCCTTGCGCATCCTGATCCCGCCCGCGCGCCAGCTGCGCGACGATTACGGGCGGCTGGCTGCGGCGCTGGACCTGCGCGGGCTGGCCCGGCTGCGGCTGCTGGTGCTGCCGCGGCTGGCGCGGCCGCTGGGCTTTGCCGGGGGCGTGGCGGCGGCCTTCTCGATGGGGGATCTGGGGGTGATCGCGCTCTTTGCAGCACCTGACCGCGCGACGCTGCCCTTCTACCTTTATGGGCTGATGGGTTCGTATCGCCTTGACGCCGCGGCGGCGGCGGCCACGCTTCTGGTGGCGCTGACCTTCGCGCTGTTCTGGGCCTTCGATCAGGGGGGACGCCGTGCTTCGGCTTGAGGAGGTGAAGATCCGGCAGGGCGACTGGCAGCTTGCGGCCGATCTGTCGCTGGCACCCGGCGCGCGCATGGCCGTCCTTGGCCCGTCGGGGGCGGGCAAGTCCACGCTGCTGGGAGCCGTGGCGGGCTTCGTGCCGCTGGCCGCGGGCCGCATCCTGTGGGAGGGGCGCGATCTGGCCCCGCTCGAGCCCGGGGCGCGGCCGCTGTCGATCCTGTTCCAGGACCAGAACCTGTTTGCGCATCTGAGCGTGGCGCAGAATCTGGGGCTGGGGATCTCGCCCGCGCTGCGGCTGACACGCGCCGATCACGCGCGCATCGACCGCGCGCTTGAACGCGTGGGCCTGGCCGGGATGGGCGCACGCAAGCCCCATGCGCTGTCGGGCGGGCAGCAGGGGCGGGTGGCGCTGGCGCGGGCGCTGCTGCGGGCGCGGCCGATGCTGCTGCTGGACGAACCCTTCGCGGCGCTGGGCCCTGCGCTCAAGTCCGAGATGCTGGACCTCGTGGCCGAGATCGCAGCCGAGTCCGGATCGCTGGTCCTTCTGGTCACGCATGATCCCGCCGATGCGCTGCGTTTTGCCCCCCACGCCCTGGTCGTGGCCGAGGGCCGGACGCAGGGCCCCTTCGACACCGCGCCGCTGCTGGCCGATCCGCCGCCGGCGCTGGCCGCCTATCTGGGACGCGGGGGCTAGCGGCGGGCCGTCATCTCGCGCAACATGCCGCCCGGAGGAGACAATTCGGGAGGGGGAAACCATGCTGCGCAAGGTGCGGACATGGCAGGAGGCCTGGGCGTTCCGCTGGCAGGTGCCGGAGCATTACAACATGGGCGCGGATGTCTGCGACCGGCTGGCCGCCGAGGCGCCCGACCGGCTGGCGATCATCGACCGGGGCACGGGACAGGGCGCGCGGCACGAATACAGCTTCGGCGATCTGCGCGCCGGGGCCAGCCGGCTGGGCCATGCGCTGGCGCGGCTGGGCGTGGGGCGCAGCTCGGGCGCGCTGCCCGACCGGGTGGGGGTGCTGCTGCCCCAGCGGATCGAGACCGCGCTGGCCCATATCGCCACGATGCGGATGGGCTGCATCTCGATCCCGCTGGCAAGCCTCTTCGGCCCCGAGGCGCTGATCCACCGGCTGACGCATTCAGGCGCGAAAGTGGTCATCACCGATGCCGCCGGGGCGGCGCGGCTGGCACCGCTGCGCGCGCATCTGCCCGACCTGCGGCACGTGATCTCGGTCGATGGGCCAGAGCAGGGGGGACCAGAGGCGGGGGCGCTAGGTCCGGAAGTTCTGGGATTTGCCGAGATCTGCGCCGCCGAATCGGAGGACTTCCCCCCCGTCGACACGCGCGCCGAAGACCCCGCGCTTCTGATCTACACCTCGGGGACGACGGGCAATCCCAAGGGGGCGCTGCACGCGCATCGGGTGTTGCTGGGCCATCTGCCGGGGGTCGAGATCAGCCACGATTTCCTGCCCCAGCCGGGCGACCGCATCTGGACGCCGGCGGATTGGGCCTGGATCGGCGGGCTGATGGATGTGCTGATGCCTGCGCTCCATCATGGCGTGCCGGTCGTGGCCTGCCGCCTGCCGCGGTTCACCGCCCGCGCCGCGGCCGATCTGATCCGCACTGAGGGGGTGCGCAACGTCTTCCTGCCGCCGACCGCGCTCAAGATCATGCGCGCCGAGGGCGGGATCGGGCGGCTGGATCTGCGCTCGGTCGCCTCGGGCGGCGAGACGCTGGGCGCCGAGCTGATCGCCTGGGGTCAGGAGGTCTTCGGCGTCACCATCAACGAATTCTACGGCCAGACCGAATGCAACATGATCGTGTCCTCCTGCGCCGCGCTGGAACCGGCCGTGCCCGGCGTGATGGGGCGCGCCGTGCCCGGCCACCGGGTCGAGGTGATCGACCCGCAGGGCCGCGTTCTGGGCCCCGGCGCGGAAGGCGACATCGCGGTGCTGGCGCCCGATCCGGTGATGTTCCTGGGCTATCTCGACGCGCCCGAGGCCACCGAGGCCAAGTTCGTCACCGGCCCGGACGGGCGCTGGCTGGTCACGGGCGACCGCGGATTGCGCATGGAGGACGGGCGCATCCGCTTCAAGGGGCGCGATGACGACGTGATTTCCTCGGGGGGATACCGGATCGGACCGGGCGAGATCGAGGATTGCCTGATGCGCCACGGGGCGGTGCAGAGCGCGGGCGTGGTGGGCGCGCCCGACCCGATCCGCGGCGAGATCGTCGTGGCCTTTGTCGTGCTGCGCGCGGGCCATGCGCCGGGGCCGGCGCTGGCCGACGAGATCGCCGCGCATGTGCGCACGCAACTGGCCGCGCATGAATATCCCCGCGCGGTGCATTTCGTGGACCACATGCCCATGACCACGACCGGCAAGATCATCCGCGCCGATCTGCGCCGCCGTGCGGTGGAGATGGCCGAAGCCGTCCCGGCGCCCTGAACCGGCGCGCTGAAGGCGGTCGGGTCAGTTCGGTGCGGGGGACGGCACCTCTTCCCCCCCGCGCCAGACGCGCGCAAGGCCCCCCGCCCCGTCCAGAAGCACCAGATCGGCGCGCGCGCCGGGGCGCAGCCGGCCGCGGTCCGCCGCCCCCACCAGATCGGCGGGAATGCGCGTGGCCATCGCCAGCGCGCGTTCCAGTGGCGCGCCCGCCGCCACGATCTGGGCAATGGCGCGCGGCAGGGTCAGATCCGCCCCCGCCAGCGTGCCATCGGCCAGCCGCAGGCTGCCGCCCTGGCGCAGGATCTCGCGCCCGCCCAGGGTGAAGCGCGGGGCATCGGTCCCGGCGGGGGCCATCGCGTCGGTGACAAGATAGAGGTCCGACTCGGCCTTGGCGCGCAGCGCAATGGCAAGGGCGGCGGGGTGGACATGCACCCCGTCGGCAATGATCCCGGCGGCGAAATCGCCGGCCAGCGCCGCCCCGGCCAGACCCGGCGCGCGGTGGGCAAGCGGGCTCATCGCGTTGAAGAGATGGGTGACCATCCGCGCCCCGGCCGCCCGCGCCGCCATCGCCTGATCAAAGCTGCATTCGGCATGGCCAAGGCTGACGCGCACCCCCGCCGCCGTCAGCTGCGCGATCTGATCGGGCGTGACCGCGGTGGGCGCCAGCGTCACCACCAGCGCCGGCAGCGCCCGTGCCGCAGCCGCCAGCGCCGCAAGATCCGGTGGCGCCATCGGCCGGATCAGCGCCGGATCATGTGCCCCGTGGCGGCGCGGATCAAGATGCGGCCCCTCGAGATGCAGCCCCAGAAAGCCCGGCGCGCGCGTCTGCGCCCCGGCCGCGATCACCGCCGCCGTGGCCGCGGGCGTATCGGTGATGAGCGTCGGCAGGATGCCCGTCGCGCCCAGCCCGGCGTGGGTGTCGCACAGCGCGGCCAGCCGTTCGGGCGTGGCATCGCCCCCCACCATCCAGCCGCCGCCGCCGTTCACCTGAAGGTCGATCAGCCCCGGCGCCAGGATCCCCGGCAGAGGCGGGCGCGTGGCCGGACGCAGGGTCACGATCCGGTCGCCATCCAGAACGACCTCGTGATCGTGAAAGCACGACCAGCCGTCGAAGACGGTGCGGGCGGACAGGATCGTGCGCATCATCGCATCAGGAACTCGAGCGCCATCGACAGCGCCCCGTCAAGCGGCGTGCCCTGCGGCGAGACAATCTTCCAGCGCCGCGACAGCCGGCGGGTGAAATAGGGGCCCAGGCCCCCGGTCAACACGACGGGCAGCGTCTCGCCGCGGTTCTGGAGATGGGCGATCGCGGCCTCGATCTCGACCTGGGCGGCATCGAAGAGACGCAGCGCGCAGGGGTCGTCGGGCGCGGTCAGCAGCCGGCGGGCAAGGTTGGCGTAATCGGCCGGCGTGGCGTTGGCGGCCAGGCTGACCAGCCCCGCGCCACCGCCGAATTCGGCCAGAAGCGCCTTTTCCAGAGGCGAGAGCGGCTGGCGCCCGTCAAGACCGCGCAGCGCCCCGGCGCAGAAGGCCCGGCCCATCCAGGCGGCCGATCCCTCGTCGCCCAGGGCAAAGCCCCACCCGCCCAGCGCGCGCAGATCCGCGCCCTCCTGCGCGACATAGACCGCGCCGGTGCCCAGCGCCGCGACGATGCCGTCCGTGTCGGCCAGCGCGCCGCGCGCCGCGGTCAGCGCGTCCCAGACGATGCGGCTGCGCGCAAAGGGCAATTCGCCGAAAGCCCGCACCGCCGAGGGGATATTGGCCCCCGCCAGCCCGAAGACGGCCACGACATCCTCGGGCGGGCGGCCGCCCAGCACGCCGCGCACCGCCGCGGCAACGGCCGAACGCGCGCCCACCGGGTCGGTGGCGATATTGGCCGGCCCGGCCGAGGCTTCGGCCAGCACGCGTCCGGCCGCATCGGCCAGAACCGCCCGACAGCCACTGCCGCCCCCATCGACCCCCAATGCCAGCATTCCCGAGCCTCGTTGCTGCACCTGCACGCGCAGGGCTTCCTTTAGCGTCCCTGCGCGACCAGCGCTATTGTTCACGAAATGCGCGCGGACAAAAGACTTGTGCGAAATCCTGCCGCATCCTGAAACACATGGCGTTTTTCGTGTCACTTTCACATGACGGTTTCCTTTCAACTATAGAGGGGGGCGGATATAGTCGAGGCGGGCGGCGGCGCCGGATCAGGGCGACGTGGCGCAAGACAGTCCGAGGAGAAGAGCAATGCGACGCAAGGTGACCAAAGCCGTCTTTCCGGTGGCCGGGCTGGGAAGCCGATTCCTGCCCGCCACCAAGTCGATTCCCAAGGAAATCATGACCCTGGTCGACCGCCCGCTGATCCAATACGCGATCGACGAGGCCCGCGCCGCCGGCATCAAGGAATTCATCTTCGTCACCTCGCGCGGGAAATCCGCGCTCGAGGATTACTTCGACGACGCCCCCGAGCTGGAAGCCAGCCTGCGCAAGTCCGGCAAGACCGCGCTTCTGGAAACCCTGAAATCCACCAACATGGATTCGGGCGCCATCGCCTATGTGCGGCAGAACCGGCCGATGGGGCTGGGGCACGCGGTCTGGTGCGCGCGCCGGCTGATCGGCAACGAACCCTTTGCCGTGATCCTGACCGATGACGTGATCGCCGCCGACACGCCCTGCCTGCAACAGATGGTCGAGGCCTATCAGGAAACCGGCGGCAACATGGTCGCGGCGATGGAGGTCGCGCCCGAGAAGGCATCGGCCTACGGCATGCTGGACCTTGCCGAGAACATGGGCGCGATGGTGCGCGTGCGTGGCATGGTCGAGAAACCCAAACCCGAGGACGCGCCGTCGAACCTGGCGGTGATCGGGCGCTATATCCTGACCCCCGAGGTCATGCAGAACCTCAACAAGATGAAGCAGGGCGCGGGCGGCGAGATCCAGCTGACCGATGCCATCGCCGAGGAAATCACCGCCGGCAACCCGGTCTATGGCTTCCGTTTCCGCGGACAGCGCTTCGACTGCGGCTCGAAGGCGGGCTTCTTGCAGGCGACGGTGGCCTTCGGCCTGGCCCGCGATGAACTGCGCGACGAATTCCAGAGCTTCCTGGACGATCTGGCGACGATGCAGCGGGCGGCGGAATAAGCCATGCAGCATGTTCTGGTGACGGGCGGTGCGGGCTATATCGGCGCGCATGCCTGCAAGGTGCTGTCGCGCGCAGGCTATCTCCCGGTCACCTATGACAGCCTTGTCACCGGCTGGGAACAGGCGGTGAAATTCGGCCCCTTCGAGAAGGGCGACCTGATGGACCGCGCGCGGCTGGACGCGGTCTTTGCCCGCTGGAAGCCCGTCGCGGTGATGCATTTCGCCGCCCTCAGCCAGGTCGGCGAGGCCATGGCCCAGCCCGGCCGCTACTGGCGCGGGAACGTCTGCGCCTCGCTCAACCTGATCGAGGCGGCGGTGGCGGCGGGCTGTCTTGATTTCGTCTTTTCCTCGACCTGCGCGACCTATGGCGATCAGGATGGCGTGGTGCTGGATGAAGACAGCCCGCAGGCGCCGCTGAACGCCTATGGCGCCAGCAAGCGCGCGATCGAGGACATCTTGCGCGATTTCGAGGCCGCGCATGGGCTGCGCCATGTGATCTTTCGCTATTTCAACGTGGCCGGCGCCGACCCCGACGCCGAGGTCGGCGAGTTCCACCGCCCCGAGACGCATCTGATCCCGCTGGTGCTGGACGCGCTGGACGGCCGCCGGCCGGCGCTGACGCTGCACGGGTCGGATTATCCCACGCCCGACGGCACCTGCATACGCGACTATGTGCATGTCATGGACCTGGCCGAAGCGCATGTGCAGGGCCTTGAATGGCTGCGCGCGGGGCGGGGCTCGCGGGTGTTCTGCCTGGGCACCGGCACGGGCTTTTCGGTGCGCGAGGTGATCGCCGCCGCGCAGGAGGTCACCGGCCGCGCGGTGCCGATGGTCGAGGGGCCGCGCCGGGCTGGCGATGCGGTGCAGCTGGTCTCGGGCTCGGTGCGCGCGCGCCAGGAGCTGGGCTGGAGCCCCACGCGCTCGGACATGAAACAGATGATCGCGGACGCCTGGCGCTGGCATCAGACCGGCCATTATGAATACTGACCCGCAGGGCCGATGCGCCCGGCGGAGACGGTCATGAAGACGATGGACGGGCCGCGCGATCTGCGCGCAGTTCTGAAGATGCGCGATCTGCGCGCGGCGCTGAAGATGCGGCGCAGGCGGCAGCGCCTGTTGTGGCGGGCCCTGCGCGCGCGCCATGCGCTGCACCCGGTCGCGGACCGCACCGCCGCCATCGCCCCCGGTGACATCCTGGCCTTTGCCTGCCTGCGCAACGAAGCCGTGCGGCTGCCGCATTTCCTGGCCCATTACCGGCGGTTGGGCGTGCGCCATTTCCTGGTGGTGGACAACGACAGCACCGACACCACCCGCGCGCTTCTGGCCGATCAGCCCGACGTGTCGCTGTGGCACACCGCGGCGGGTTACAAGGCGGCGCGCTTCGGGCTGGACTGGACCACCTGGCTCCAGATCCGGCACGGGCATGGGCATTGGTGCCTGACGCTCGATGCCGACGAGATCCTGATCTATCCCTATTGGGAAACCCGCCCCCTGCCCGCGCTGACCGAATGGCTGGACGCCGAGGGGCGCCCGTCCTTTGCGGCGATGATGCTGGACCTCTATCCCAGGGGCCCGCTCGAGGCGCAGACCTATTCCCCCGGCGACGATCCCTTTGCGGTGCTGTCATGGTATGACGCGGGAAATTACACGATCGTGCGCCGCGCGCCGATGGACAATCTGTGGATCCAGGGGGGCGTGCGCAGCCGGGTTCTTCTGGATGCGCCGCGCCGCGGCCCCACGCTGACCAAGCTGCCGCTGGTGCGCTGGAACCGGCGCTTCGTCTATGTCAATTCGGCCCACGCCGCGCTGCCGCCGCGGTTGAACCGCGTCTATGACGACCAGGGCGGCGAGGCGCCCTCGGGGCTGTTGCTGCACACCAAGTTCCTGCCGCAGATCGTCCAGCGCTCGGCCGAGGAAAAGGCCCGGCGGCAGCATTTCGCGGATGCCGATGCCTTTGCCGCCTATTACGACCGGCTGATCGCCAGCCCCGACCTGTGGTGCCCGGCCTCGACGCGGCTGGGGGGGTGGCGGTCGCTCGAGGCGCGGGGGCTGATGTCGCGCGGCGGCTGGATCTGATTGTTCTCGGTTAGAAGACATTTGTTTACCACGCCATGGCAAGGTCTTATGGTCGGGCCACGGTGTCCGGGCCGCGCCCGGCCGACGGGTGAAAGGGACATGCCGCGGCCGGAACGCCGCGCGCGGCGGCCCGTCCATCCGCGCAAGGGACGAGACGGCAAACGGCAAGGGATGGGATCGACGCTTGGGCTGGCGGCAGACATATCGGCTTCGGCTGCAACGCAAACGCTATCTGATCCGGGCGTTCCGCAAGCGGCGCGAGATGAAGCCCGTCGTCAACCGCACCGCCCTGATCCGCCCGCGCGACACGCTGGTCTTCGTGACCGCCCGCAACGAACGCGTGCGGCTGCCCTATTTCCTGCGCTATTACCGCGAGATGGGGGTGGATCACTTCCTGTTCGTGGACAATGATTCCGACGACGGCAGCCGCGAATACCTGGCCGAACAGCCCGATGTCTCGGTCTGGAGCACCCGCGCCAGCTACAAGCGCGCGCGCTTCGGCATGGACTGGATGAACTGGCTGCTGCGGCGCTACGGGCGCGGGCATTGGTGCCTGACCGTCGATCCCGACGAATTCTTCATCTATCCGTTCTGCGACACCCGCCCCATCCGCGCGCTGACCGACTGGCTGGAGACCTGCGCCTATCCGTCCTTTCCGGCGATGCTGCTGGACATGTATCCCAAGGGGCCGATCGACGCGCAGCCCTACCACGAGGGCCAGGATCCCTTCGAGATCGCCTGCTGGTTCGATGCGGGCAATTACACCATTTCCAAGAACGGCCTTCACCAGAACCTGTGGATCCAGGGCGGGCCGCGCGCGCGCGTCTTCTTCCCCGACGCGCCTTTCGCGGCGCCCTCGCTCAACAAGATCCCGCTGGTCAAGTGGCGGCGCGGCTATGTCTACATCAGCTCGACCCACATGCTGCTGCCGCGCAAGCTCAACAAGACCTATGACGAATGGGGCGGGGAACGGGCCGCGGGCTGCCTTCTGCATGCCAAATTCCTGTCGCCCCTGTCGGCCAAGGTCTCCGAGGAACTGACCCGGCGCGAGCATTACGCGAATTCGCGCGAATACCGGGCCTATTCGGAGCACTTGTCGGGCCAGCCCGACTTGTGGTGCAAATGGTCCGAACGCTACATCAACTGGCGCCAGCTCGAGATCATCGGGCTGATGTCAAAGGGCAACTGGGCGTAAGAGGGACACCATGCCGGTCGGCTTCGTGATGATGTGCCACACCGCGCTGGACCGCGCCGCGCAGGTTGCCCGCTATTGGGCGCAATCCGACGCGCCCGTGGTCATCCATGTCGATGCCCGCGTGCCCCGCGCGGCCTTCCGGCAGCTTCAGGACGATCTGGCCGACCTGGGCAATGTCAGCTTCTGCCGCCGGTTCAAATGCGACTGGGGCACCTGGTCGCTGGTTGCCGCCGCACAGGCCGGCGCCGAGAAGATGCTCGAACGCCACCCCGAGGTCAGCCATGTCTTCCTGGCCTCGGGCGCATGTCTGCCGCTGCGGCCGGTGGCCGAGCTGAACGCCTATCTCGACCGCCGCCCCTGGACCGACTTCATCGAAAGCGTGACCACCGCGGATGTGGGCTGGACGGTGGGCGGGCTCGATATCGAACGCTTCACCCTGCATTTTCCGTTTTCCTGGAAAAAGCGACGCAAGCTCTTTGACCGCTATGTCAACCTGCAACGCCGGCTGGGGTTGCGCCGCCATATCCCCGACGGGCTGGTGCCGCATCTGGGCAGCCAGTGGTGGTGCCTGACGCGCGCCACGCTCAGCGCGATCCTGACCGACCCCGACCGCCCCGTGCACGACCGCTATTTCCGCCGCGTCTGGATCCCCGATGAAAGCTATTTCCAGACGCTTGTGCGGCTTTACGGCACCTCGATCGAAAGCCGGTCGCTGACGCTGTCGAAGTTCGACTATCAGGGCAAGCCGCATGTGTTCTACGACGATCACCTGCAATTGCTGCGCCGGTCCGATTGCTTCGTGGCGCGCAAGATCTGGCCGCAGGCGGACCGGCTCTACAAGACCTTCCTGGCGCCGCGCGCGCCCAGCCTGGCCCATACCGAGCCCGACCCGACCAAGATCGACCGGCTGTTCTCGAAGGCAGTCGAGCGGCGGCTGAAAGGGCGCGCGGGCCTTTACATGCAAAGCCGTTTCCCCCGCAAGGACCGCGAGAACGGCAAGACCTGTGCGCAATATTCGATATTTCACGGATTTGCGGATATTTTTGAAAATTTCGACAGTTGGCTGTCAAAGCAGGTCACCGCGCGCGTGCATGGCCATATCTTCGGCCCCGAGCGCGTCGAATTCGCCGGCGGCGAGACGCTCTATAACGGCTGCCTGACCGACAGCGTGGCGCTGCGCGACTACAACCCCCGCGCCTTCCTGACCAACATGATCTGGAACGCCCGCGGCGAGCGGCAGTGCTTCATGTTCTCGCCGCGCGACAATCAGGAGTGCAACTGGTTCACCGCCACCGACCCGAACGCCCAGATCTCGGTCATCACCGGCGCCTGGGCGGTGCCGCTGTTCCATTCCGCGCGGCCCTTCCACGAGGTCCGGCGCGAGGCCGCGCGGCTTCAGAAGGTCGAACAGGCGCATCTGGACATCCTGCGGTCGATGTATGTGAAGGCCCGCGTGCGGATCTGGACGATGGCCGATTTCATCGAGAACCCGATGGAGCCCTTGCAGACCATCATCGACGAGCTGAGCCCGCGCACCGCCCGCCGCCTGACCGAGGCGCCGCGGCTGGTGGATCTTACGGGTTTTGGGCAATTCCTGCAAAATCTGAAAAACCAGGGGATGCAGCCCCGCCTGATGGGCGATTTCCCGATGGGCGAAGACCCGCGTCCGGCCACCGGGCGGCGCGGCCGCCCCTATCTTGTCCGATAGGCCCGCAATGACCCGACCCTTTGACAGCTTCGTCGTCTTTGCCGAGATGCGCACCGGCTCGAACCTGTTCGAGGCCTGCCTGAACGCGCTTCCGGGCGTGCACAGCTACGGCGAGGCCTTCAACCCCACCCATCTGGGCGACCCCGACCTGACGCAGCTTCTGGGCGTGTCGCTGGGCCAGCGCCTGTCCGACCCCGCGCTCTTGCTGACCCGCATCCGCGAGGCCGAGGGCCTGACCGGCTTTCGCTATTTCCACGACCACGACCCGCGCATCTTCGACGTGGTGATGAACGACCCGCGCTGCGCCAAGATCGTGCTGACGCGCAACCCGGTCGAATGCTATGTCAGCCTCAAGATCGCCTATAACACCGACCGCTGGCGGCTGACCCATGTGCGCGACCGGCGCGAGTTCAAGTCCCCCTTCAAGCCCGCCGAATTCGAGAAATTCCTGGCGCCGCTTCAGACCTTTCAGGTCAAGCTGATGAACGCGCTCCAGAAATCGGGGCAGACGGCGTTCTACATTGATTACGAGGATCTGCGCGATCTCGACGTTCTGGCGGGGCTGGCGAAATGGCTGGGTGTCGAGGGGCGGCTCGAGGCGCTGCCCACCGGGCTGATCAAGCAAAACCCCGAGGAAATGTCGAAGAAGGTCCGCAACTTCGACGAGATGGAGCGCGCGCTGGCCCGGATCGACTGGGCGAACCTGTCGCGCACCCCCAATTTCGAGCCACGCCGCGGCCCGGCGGTGCCCGGCTTCATCGCCGGGGCAGGCGGGGCGGCGGGCGCGGGGCTTCTCTACATGCCGGTGCGGCCGGGGCCCGAGGCGGGCGTGCGCGCCTGGCTTGAGGCGGCCGAGGAAACCGCCTGCGACTTCACCCAGAAGGAGCTGCGCAAGTGGAAGCGCACCCATCCGGGCCACCGCAGCTTCACCATCGTGCGCCATCCGCTGGACCGCGCCTGGACCGCCTTTTCCCAGGTTCTGGCGCCGGGCCATTATCCCGAGATCCGCGCGCTGTTGAACGACGAATACGATCTGGGTCTGCCCGAGCCCGAGGCGCTGGGGCAGATGTCGCCCGGCGACTGGCATCGCTCATTCCTGGCGTTCCTGAAATTCGCAAAGGCCAATATCGGCGGCCAGACCCCGGTGCGCGTGGACCCGGTCTGGGCCAGCCAGACCGCGGTGATCCAGGGTTTCGGGGACTTCGCGCTGCCCGACATGATCTGCCGCGAGGATCGCCTGGCCGAAGACCTGGCGGCGCTGGCCGCGGCCACCGGGGCGCGCGCCCCCGACACCCCGCCCGTGACCCCGGACCCCGGCCCCGTCACCCTGGCACAGATTGCCGATGCCGATCTGGAACGCGCGGTGCGCGACGCCTATCCACGCGATTTCATGACCTTCGGCTTCGGATCCTGGGCGGCCTCGGCGCCATAGGTCACGATCCGGGCGCAATGGATCGCCGTGCGCTCGAGCCAGCGCGCGGCATCGGTCAGCGCAAAGACATCGGCCGTCCCGATCAACCCGGCATGTTCGCGCAAGAGGACGCCGCGGCGGATGCGCCGCGCGCGCAGGCCCAGCGTGGCCGCCAGATGCCCCAGCCGCCGCGCCAGATCGGGGTCGGCGGGCGTCTGCGCGGCCCGGGCACAGGCCGCCGCCAGCGCCCGCGCAGGCCGCGCCAGCAGCGGATCGCGCGCCGCGCGCGACACACGGTCGGTCTGTTCGGCGCGCCCCACCAGCCGGTGCAGGTGGTCGATCCGGTGCAAAAGCGCTGCGTGGCGGCGCAACGCGCCCGCGTCGCCTTCGGGCAGCGCAATGCGGGTCAGGAAATCGGCCAGATCGTCGATGGCGGGATGCAGCCCCTCGGGCGGCGCATCGGGGCGGGCACGCAGGGCCTCGGACAGATGGCCCAGCGTGATCGCCGCGAACCGCCCCGTCACCCCCATCCCGGCATCGAGCGCGGCATGCGCATCGGCCAGAAGCGCCCGGTCGGGCAGCGGCGGCAGGCTGTCTGCGGCGTCGGGCACAAGACGGATGATGCCGCGCGCAAAGGGCCCCGTCAGCGGCAGCATCAGCAGCACGCCCGCCAGGTTGAAGCTGGTGTGAAACGCCACCAGCGCGGCCAGATCGTCGCCTGTCAGCCCGCGCAGCAGGGCCGTCGCCGGGCCCAGGAGCGCCAGCGCCACCACCCCCGTCACCACGTTATAGGCCACATGCGCCACCGCCGTGCGCCGCATGTCGCGCGAGCCGCCGATGGTGACCAGAAGCGACTTGAAGGTGGTGCCGACATCCATGCCCACCACCATCGCCGCCGCCTGCATCAGGTCGATCGTCCCCCCGCCCAGCAGCACCAGCGCCGTGGCGACACCCGCGCTCGAGCTTTGCACCACCACCGTGAAGGCCATGCCCGCCAGCATCAGCGCCACCCACGAGCCCTGAAACGCGGCCAGAATCCCGGTCATCGCCGGGCGCAGCGCATCGGCGCCCTGTTGCAGGAAGTCAAAGCCCACGAAGACGAGCGAGATCCCCGCCAGCGCCAGCCCCCCGGCCCGCCACCGCCCCGTGCCCAGCGTGCGCATCAGCGCCGCAACGAACACCCCGCCCAGCGCCACAAGGCCCAGGTGCAGCTTCACCCCCACCGCCATGACGATCCAGCCGGTGATCGTGGTGCCGATATTGGCGCCGTAGATGATGCCGATCGCCTGGGGAAAGCTCAGGATGCCGGCCCCCACGAAGCCCACCGCCGTCACCACGACCGCGCTCGAGCTTTGCAGGATCGCGGTCACCCCCGCCCCGGTCAGCGCCCCGCGCAGGGGCGTGGTGGCAAACCGCGCGATCCAGGCGCGGGTCCGTCCCCCCGCCAGCGCGCGCAGCGAATCGGTGGTCATCTGCATGCCCAGGATGAACAGGCCGATACCGCCCAGAATGTCGACAAGCGCGATCATGGCGGCAAGTGTCGCGCCGCCCGCACGCGCCGGCAAGAGGGCTTGCGCCCCCCTCCGCGCGATTGAGCCGGCCGGGGAAATTTGCGACACTCGCGCGCGCGGGATTGCGCAGGGTTGCGCACGGGGTCTCCAGATGACGGGTTCGAATGTCCGCGGCGCGCTCCTGGCGCTTCTGGCGATGGCCATCTATGCCATGCATGACGTGGCCGTGAAGGCCCTGGGCGCGGGCTTTTCGGCGCCGCAGATCATGTTCTTCGCCGCCACCTTCAGCTTTCCACTGGTGATGATCGGCATGGTGCCGATGCGCGGCGAGGCCGGCTTGCGGCCGGTGCATCCGGGCTGGGTGGCCGGACGCGCGGTGGCGGTGGTGCTGAACGGCGTTCTGGCCTTCTATGCCTTTGCCGTGCTGCCGCTGGCGCAGGTCTATGCGTTTCTCTTCACTATGCCGCTCATCATCACCGCGCTGTCGGTCCCGATCCTGGGCGAGCCCGTCGGCCCGCGCCGCTGGATTGCGGTGCTGTGCGGGCTGGTGGGGGTGCTGATCGTGCTGCGCCCCGGCATGGGCGATCTGACGGCGGGGCATCTGGCGGCGCTGGGATCGGCGCTGGCGGGCGCCTTCGGCATGGTCGTGGTGCGCCGCATCGGCGAGACCGAAAGACCCATGGCGCTGCTGGCCATTCCGCTGCTGGCCAATTTCCTGGCGATGGGCGCGGTGCTACCCTTCGTCTACCGGCCGATGGCGCTGCCCGAACTGGGGTTGATGGCGGTGGTGGCAAGCTTCGGGCTGGCGGCGATGTGGCTGTCGATCCTGTCCTATCGCGCGGGCGAGGCCGTGATCGTGGCGCCGATGCAATATTCGCAGATGCTCTGGGCGATCGGTTTCGGGTGGTTCCTGTTCCACGAAACCCCCGATGTCGCCACCCTGATCGGGGCCGGCGTCATTATCGCCTCGGGGGTCTATATCGTCGCGCGCGAGGCCCGCGCCCGCGCCAGCCTGCAACCCGTCCTGAATTCGCGCCTGCGCCCCGAGACCGAGCCGCGCCCGGACCTGCTGCCCCCCGCCGATCCGCCCGGCTGACCCCCGCGGATGGAGGCCGCGGCCGATCGCCCCGGTTTCTTGAGATTTCGTCCGCAAGATGCTAGATTTCCAATCGCCCGGCGCCGGGGCCCTTTCATCGGCGTGCAGCTTGGGAGGACAATGTCCTGTCTCAGTCCAGTAGCGCAGCCGAAACCCGATCTCGGTCGGCTGCCCGAGGAATGCCGATGACCGCGGGTCTTCCGGCATCCGAAAAGGTGACGAGCGACGCGCTCCTCGCCCGTATCCTGACCTCACTCGATGATGACAAGGCCGAGGACGTGGTGACCATTGATCTGCGCGGACGGTCGTCCGTGGCCGATCACATGGTGATCTGCTCGGGCCGGTCGTCGCGCCAGGTCGGGGCCATCGCCGAGAAGCTGATCGACCGGCTCAAGGAAGACTTTGGCCTGATCTGCAAGATCGAGGGCAAGGAACAGGGCGACTGGGTGCTGATCGACGCGGGCGACGTGATCGTCCATGTCTTCCGCCCCGAGGTGCGCGAGTTCTACCAGCTCGAGAAGATGTGGCTGTCGGCGCCCGCCTCCTATGGCGCGGCGGTGACCAAGCCGGGGGCCGGGCACGCCTGATGAAGGTGACGATCTGCGCCGTGGGCCGGATGCGTTCCGGCCCCGAGGCCGATCTCGTGCGCGACTACATCACCCGTTTCGACCGTGCGGGCCGGCCCCTTGGGCTTGGCCCGTTGAGCCTTGTCGAGGTCGAGGACCGCAAGGGCGGCGGCCAGTCGGCCGAGGCCGCGCTTCTGGCGCGGGCGCTGCCGCAGGGCGCGCGCCTGTGCGCGCTCGACGAACGCGGCGAGCGGTTCGATTCGCCGGGCCTTGCCGCGCAGCTGGCGCGTTGGCGCGATGACGGGCGGGGCGATCTGGCCTTCGTCATCGGCGGCGCCGACGGGCTGGCGCCCGATCTGCGTGCGCGCGCCGATGCGATGCTGTCCTTCGGGGCGATGGTCTGGCCGCATATGCTGGCGCGGGTAATGCTGACCGAACAGCTGTATCGCGCGACCCAGATCCTGGC
Organism: Phaeovulum vinaykumarii; assembly: GCF_900156695.1. Lineage (GTDB taxonomy): Bacteria > Pseudomonadota > Alphaproteobacteria > Rhodobacterales > Rhodobacteraceae > Bieblia_A > Bieblia_A vinaykumarii. Next base: position 71,815 of record NZ_FTOM01000002.1, on the reverse strand, counting down.
CGGCACGCCCTATCATAGGGCTTGATCGCGGCGCTTGCGCGGCGCGCGCCTGGATCGCAGCCCGGATCTTCGGCGTCGTGATCGCCTGCTTGTGCAAGGGGATCAGCGTGCTCGCCCCCTCCCCGAACCTTGCGCGGGATGGACCTTCCCATGACAGGGGCAGACCGACGAGGGGCTATGCGATCATCCGGGATGGAACAGCGCGCAGGCCGCTTGGACAGGCGTCACGCGCACAACCTGGCGTTGCCAATCCCGCAGGCGGTTACGTGGACGTGACGCGGAACGTCCGTCGCGCCCAATCGACGAATGCTCCGAACGGCCGCGCGAGAATGACCATGAAGACCACTGCGGACCCGATCGCGGACCCCACCTCGGCTGTGTCTGCGCCGGCAACCAACAGCGTTGCCGCATAGACTGGGGCCTGAAACGAGAGGAATGACGCAATGTCCGCCAAGGCCGCACTCCACCGACGTCGTGGCCGGACCCGGCAAAAAAGCCAATCGCGCCACCCTGTATAAGGCCCTCCGGTCAATACCATGATTGGCACCATCAGAAGCCGCGTTGCCAAGACTTGCGAGGGCTCCATCCCTGCAACACCCAATTCGGAAAATGTTGCCACCACGGTGAAAAAACGATGGTGGCAAGAGTGTCGACGATCAGGAGGCGCATGGCGTGACCTCTGGCACCGCAAGAACGATGACACAATTTGCGTGAAACCAGCCCGTCCTGGGACCGACCGCAAGGTCATTGAAGCCGGCGTTCATGGAAATCGCAGCCCCGGGCATAGCGGGCTCGAACCCGACACTCTCTGCGGCGCGCGGGAAGGTCCGCTCACCCCGCGCCTTGCGCCGCGGCGATATCCTGTCGCTCAACGCCTTTTCCGATGATCTCGGGCTACTACACCTACACCGCGCGCGCCCGAGGGCCAGCCGGGTGCGGGCGGCTCCCGCGAGCACGACATCCTGGTCGTGACCGAAACCGGCGCCGAGACCATCGCCGGCTTCCCCTAAGGCCCCGAGGCCAACATCATCGACCCCTGAACAGGGGGCCGACCGGGGCCGCCTGCCGGCCCCGGTTGCCGCCCGCGCGGCCAGCGCGTAGAAGGGGCGCAACAGCGAAATCCATGGGAAATCCGACATGACCGCTCCGAAGCCCGTCGTCCTGTGCATCCTCGATGGCTGGGGGATCAGCGAGACCCGCGAAGGCAACGCGCCGCTTCTGGCCAATACCCCGAATTTCGACCGCATCATGGCCAGCTGCCCCCACGCGCAGCTGATCACGCATGGCCCCGACGTGGGTCTGCCCAGCGGGCAGATGGGCAATTCCGAGGTCGGCCACACCAATATCGGCGCCGGCCGCGTGGTGGCGATGGATCTGGGCGCGATCGACCTTGCGGTCGAGGATGGCAGCTTTGCCACCAACCCCGCGCTCAATGCCTTCATCGCGCGGCTCAAGGACACCGGCGGCACCGCGCATCTGATGGGCGTGGTCTCGGATGGCGGCGTGCATGGCCATATCGTGCATGTGCTGGCCGCCTGCCGGGCGATCGCGGACGCCGGCGTGCCGGTCGCGCTCCATGCCATCACCGACGGACGCGACGTGGCGCCCTCCTCGGCCGATGGCTTCGTGGCCGATCTGGTGGCGAAACTGCCCCAGGGCGCGCGCGTGGCCACGGTGATCGGGCGCTATTGGGCAATGGACCGCGACACCCGCTGGGAGCGCGTCGCCCGCGCCTATGACGCGATGATCAAGGCCGAGGGCGAGACCGCCGCCGATGCCCCCGCTGCCGTGGCCGCCGCCTATGCCCGCGGCGAGACCGACGAATTCATCGCCCCCACCGTGATCGACGGCTTCACCGGCGCACGCGACGGCGACGGCTATTTCTGCCTGAATTTCCGCGCCGACCGCGCCCGCGAGATCCTGGCCGCCATCGGCGCGCCCGACTTCGACGGCTTCGACACCGGCCCGCGCCCGCAATGGGCCGCGCTGCTGGGCATGGTGGAATATTCCGACGCCCACAACGCCTACATGACCACCGCCTTCCCCAAGCGCGTCATCGTCAACACGCTGGGCGAATGGGTGGCCAAGCACGGGCTGCGCCAGTTCCGGCTGGCCGAGACCGAGAAATACCCCCATGTCACCTTCTTCCTGAACGGCGGCAAGGAGGTTCCCGAAACCGGCGAGGACCGCTTCATGCCGGCCTCGCCCAAGGTGGCCACCTACGACCTGCAACCCGAGATGTCGGCCCCCGAGGTCACCGACCGCTTCGTCGCCGCGATCCAGGCGGGCTATGACCTGATCGTGGTGAACTTCGCCAACCCCGACATGGTCGGCCATACCGGCAGCCTGCCCGCCGCCATCGCCGCCTGCGAGGAGATCGACCGCGATCTGGGCCGGGTGCTTGCGGCGCTCGAGGCCGCGGGCGGGGCGATGATCCTGACTGCCGACCATGGCAATTGCGAGACGATGATCGACCCGGTGACGGGCGGGCCGCACACGGCGCATACCACCAACCCGGTGCCGGTGGCGCTGATCGGCGGGCCGGCGGGGGCGCGGCTGCGCAACGGGCGGCTGGCGGATCTGGCGCCCACGCTGCTGGCGCTGATGGGCCTGCCCAAGCCCGACGAGATGACCGGCCTGAACCTGATCGAGACATGATCCGCGCATCCCGCCCCCTTCTGGCGCTTGGCCTGGCCGCGGGACTGGCGGCGGGGATGGGTGCGGGCTTCGGGGCGGGGATGGCGCGGGCCGAGGATGCCGCGACGGTGGCGCGCGCCGCCGCCGACGGGCTGCATGCCGCGATCGCGGATCTGGACCGCGCGCGCAGCGCCGCGGATCGGGTGGCGGCGCTTACCCGCACGATCCACGCCTATGAACAGGGGCTGGCGGCGCTGCGCGACGGGCTGCGCCGGGCCGCGATCCGCGAGGCCGAGATCGCCGCGCGTCTGGACACCCGCCGCGAGGAAATCGGCCGCCTGCTGGGCGTCATGGCCACGATGCACCGATCCGAGGGGCCGCTTCTGCTGCTGCATCCGGCCGGGGCGCTGGGCTCGGCGCGGTCGGGCATGCTGCTGTCGGCGATCACCCCCGCGCTTCAGGCCGAAGCCGAGGATCTGCGCGCCGATCTGACCGAGGTGGCCCGCCTGCGCGCGCTTCAGGATGCCGCGGCCGGGACGCTGGCCGAGGGGCTGGGCTCGGTCCAGGCAGCGCGCACCGCGCTGTCCGAGGCCGTGGCCGAGCGGCGCGACCTGCCCCGACGCTATCTCGAAGACCCCGAGGAATTGCGCGAACTGGTCGCAAGCGCCGACACGCTCGAAGGTTTTGCCACCGGGCTGGCGGGGCTGGAAAACGACATCGGCCCGCCGATGGCCGATTTCGCCGCCGCCAAGGGCCAGTTGCCGCTGCCGGTCATGGGCCGGCTGATCCGCCGCGCGGGCGAAGCCGATGCCGCCGGCATCCGCCGCCCCGGCATCGTGCTGGCGGCCGCGGCGGGGGCGCTGGTCACCACGCCCTGGCCCGCCACCATCCGCTACCGCGGCCCGCTGCTGGATTACGGCAATGTCATGGTGCTGGAACCCGCGCGCGGCTATCTGCTGGTGCTGGCGGGGCTGGGCACCGTCTTCGGCGCGACGGGCGACGTGCTCAAGCCCGGCGATCCGGTCGGGCTGATGGGCGGCGCCGAGCCCCAGGCCCAGGAATTCGGTGCCGCCTTCGTGTCCGAGGCGCGCCAAGGTGGGGGTGCGCAACTGGGCGAAACCCTTTATATCGAATTGCGAGTGGACAAGACGCCCGTGGACCCGGCCGAATGGTTTGCCGAGACACGGAACAACCAGAGGTAGGGAATGCGCAAATTCGTTCTGGCCGCGCTGGGCGGCACCCTGGCGGGGGTTCTGGCGACGACGCAGGTCGCGGGCCCGCTGCTCGCGCAGGAAACGGCCAAGACCACGAATGTCTATGAACAGCTCGACCTGTTCGGCGACATCTTCGAGCGCATCCGCTCGGATTACGTCGAACAGGTGGACGAGAAGAAGCTGATCGAGGCCGCCATCAACGGCATGCTGACCTCGCTTGATCCGCATTCGTCCTATCTGCCGCCCGACGATTACACCGACATGCGCGTGCAGACCCGCGGCAGCTTCGGCGGGCTGGGGATCGAGGTCACGCAGGAGGAAGGCTTCGTCAAGGTGGTCTCGCCCATCGACGGCACGCCCGCCGCCGCCGCCGGCATCGAATCGGGCGATTTCATCACCCATGTCGACGGGGAATCGGTGCTGGGGCTGACGCTTGACCAGGCGGTGGACAAGATGCGCGGCCCGGTCGGCAGCGAGATCGTCATCACCGTCGTGCGCGAGGGCGCGCCCGAACCCTTCGACGTGTCGATCATCCGCGACACGATCAAGCTGACTGCCGTGAAGGGCCGCGCCGAGGGCAACACGGTCGTGCTGCGCATCACCACCTTCAACGACCAGACCTATGACAACCTTGTCGAGACCTTCAACAAGGAGGTCGCCGATATCGGCGGGATGGACAAGGTGAACGGCATCGTCGTGGACCTGCGCAACAACCCCGGCGGCCTGCTGGCGCAGGCGATCAAGGTCTCGGATGCCTTCCTCGAGCAAGGCGAGATCGTGTCGACCCGCGGCCGCGCGCCCCAGCAATCGGAACGCTACAACGCCGAGCCGGGCGACATGGCCGAGGGCAAGCCCATGGTCGTGCTGATCAACGGCGGCTCGGCCTCGGCGTCGGAAATCGTCACCGGCGCGCTTCAGGACCATCGCCGCGCCGTGGTCATCGGCACCAAGAGCTTTGGCAAGGGCTCGGTGCAGACGGTGATCCCGGTCAAGGGCGAGGGCGCCATGCGCCTGACCACCGCGCGCTATTACACGCCGTCGGGCCGGTCGATCCAGGCGCTGGGCATCGCCCCCGACATCGTCGTGCCGCAGCCGCCGCGCGCGCCCGAACCGACCGAGGACGAACCCGCCAGCAGCGCCGCGCGGAGCCGTTCCGAGGCCGATCTGCGCGGGGCGCTGGGCAACGATTCGATGACCGAAGACGAGAAGCGCCAGTATCAGGAAGAGCAGGCCCGCGCCGAGGATGCCGCCAAGCTGCGGGCCGAGGATTACCAGCTGGCCTATGCCATCGACCTGCTGCGCGGCCTCACCGTGATCGAGCGCCCGCGCGACGCGGCCGAGTGAGCGCCCACCCGAACCCTGCCTCGGGGCCGTGCGCCTGCCGCGCGGCCCCGCCAGCCGGAGCCTGACCGACGATGAAGATCGACCCCGAAAGCCTGCCCTATCGCCCCTGCGTGGGGGTGATGCTTCTCAACGCGCAGGGGCTGGTGTTTTCCGGCCAGCGCATCGACAGCGATTCGCAGGCCTGGCAGATGCCCCAGGGCGGCATCGACGCCGGCGAGGCGCCCCGCGCCGCCGCGCTGCGCGAATTGACCGAGGAAACCGGGATCACCCCGGATCTGGTCGAGATCCTGGCGGAAACGCCCGACTGGGTGACCTATGACCTGCCGCCCGAACTGCTGGGCAAGGCCTGGAAGGGGCGTTACCGCGGCCAGCGGCAGAAGTGGTTCCTGATGCGCTATCTGGGCCGCGACGATCAGGTGGATATCGCCACCGAACACCCCGAATTCTCGCGCTGGCGCTGGATCGAGGCCAGGGCGATGCTGGATCTGATCGTGCCCTTCAAGCGCGCGGTCTATGCCGAGGTGATCGACACCTTCGACCCCCATCTGGCCTGACCCCTTCCCCCGACAGCGCCCCGAAATCACGGGTCGTTTCCGACAGACTTCCCGAGCGCCGGTCCCCAGCGGACCGGCGCTTTCGCGTCATGCCTGCGGTCGACGCATTTACGTCATGTCCCAAGCCGACGCTTTTGCGTCCTGTCCCGACAAGAGGCTTGCTTTTCACCCGCAACAGGCGTAGAGGCGCAAGTGGGACACCTCTCCCCAACGAGAGGCATATATCTGTAAGGATACCATAGGCATGACCCTTCTGCCGACCCCGGCCGCGCGCCCGGTCAATCCGCGCTTCTCCTCGGGCCCCTGCTCGAAACTCCCCGGATATTCGCTCGACATGCTGGCTGACGCGCCCCTGGGCCGTTCGCACCGCGCCGCTGTCGGCAAGGCCAAGCTCAAGGAAGCGATCGAGCTGACCCGCACCATCCTGGGCGTTCCGGCCGAGTATCGCATCGGCATCGTGCCCGGTTCGGACACCGGCGCCGTGGAAATGGCGATGTGGTCGCTGCTGGGCGCCCGCGGGGTCGAGATGCTGGCCTGGGAAAGCTTTGGCGAAGGCTGGGTGACCGATGTGGTCAAGCAGCTCAAGCTGGACGCCACCGTCCGCAAGGCCCCCTATGGCGAGATCGTGGATTTCGCCGACGTCGATTTCAACAAGGACGTGGTCTTCACCTGGAACGGCACCACCTCGGGCGTGCGCGTTCCGAACGGCGACAAGATCCCGGCCGACCGTGACGGCCTGACCATCTGCGACGCCACCTCGGCGGCCTTCGCGATGGACCTGCCCTGGGACAAGCTCGATGTCACCACCTTCTCCTGGCAGAAGGTTCTGGGTGGCGAAGGCGCCCACGGCATCCTGATCCTGAGCCCACGCGCGGTCGAACGGCTGGAAAGCTACACCCCCGCCTGGCCGCTGCCCAAGATCTTCCGCATGACCAAGGGCGGCAAGCTGATCGAGGGCATCTTCGTCGGCGAGACGATCAACACGCCGTCGATGCTGGCGGTCGAGGATTACCTCGTGGCGCTGAAATGGGCCCAGGGCATCGGCGGCCTGCCGGCGCTGGTCGCCCGCGCCGAAGCCAACGCCAAGGCCGTGGCCGATTTCATCGCCGACAAGGACTGGATCGCCAATCTGGCGGTCGCGCCCGAGACGGCCTCGACCACCTCGGTCTGCCTGAAATTCACCGATCCCGCCATCAAGGACGGCGCGGCCTTCGCCAAGGCCGTGGCCAAGCGGCTGGAGAAGGAAGGCGTGGCGCTGGACGCCGGCGCCTATCGTGACGCGCCCGCGGGCCTGCGGATCTGGTGCGGCTCGACGGTGGAAACCGCCGATGTGGCGGCGCTGATGCCCTGGATCGAATGGGCCTATCGCGCCGAACTGGCCACCCAGGCCTGATCGACGCCGGCTGGCCCATCCGGCCGGCACCCGGAATATCCTTTGCTGAAACGTGACGGGGGCGCGATGCGCGCGCCCCTGCCTGCGGCCGCGCGCCGCCCCTTCCCCCATGTCCAGAAGGAGCCCTCCGATGGCACCCAAGGTTCTCGTTTCCGACAAGCTCTCGTCCACCGCCGTGCAGATCTTCCGCGACCGCGGCATCGACGTCGATTTCATGCCCGACCTGGGCAAGGACAAGGACAAGCTGCTCGAGGTGATCGGGCAATATGACGGCCTGGCCATCCGCTCGGCCACCAAGGTCACCGAGAAGATCCTGGCCGCGGCCGACAATCTCAAGGTGATCGGCCGCGCCGGCATCGGTGTGGACAACGTGGACATCCCCGCCGCGTCGAAAAAGGGCGTCATCGTGATGAACACGCCCTTCGGCAACTCGGTCACCACGGCCGAGCACGCCATCGCCATGATGTTCGCCGTCGCCCGCCAGCTGCCCGAAGCCAGCGTCTCGACCCATGCCGGCAAATGGGAGAAGAACCGCTTCATGGGCGTCGAGGTCTTCAACAAGACCCTGGGCGTGATCGGCGCGGGCAACATCGGCGGCATCGTCTGCGACCGGGCGCTGGGCCTGAAGATGAAGGTGCTGGCCTATGACCCCTTCCTGTCGGACGAGCGCGCGCAGAAGATGGGCGTGCAGAAGGTCGAGCTGGACGAACTGCTGACCAAGGCCGATTTCATCACCCTGCACGTTCCGCTGACCGACAAGACCCGCAACATCCTGTCGCGCGAGGCGCTGGCCAAGACCAAGAAGGGCGTGCGGATCGTCAACTGCGCCCGCGGCGGCCTGATCGACGAGGACGCCCTGGCCGAGGCCCTGCAATCGGGTCAGGTCGCGGGGGCGGCGCTCGACGTCTTTGCCACCGAACCGGCCAAGGAAAGCCCGCTCTTCGGTCTGCCGAACGTGGTGGTGACGCCGCACCTGGGCGCCTCGACCACCGAAGCGCAGGAAAACGTGGCGCTTCAGGTCGCCGAACAGATGTCGGATTATCTGCTGACCGGCGCCGTCCAGAACGCGCTGAACATGCCGTCGGTCACCGCCGAGGAAGCCGCCGTCATGGGCCCCTGGGTCAAGCTGGCCGGCCATCTGGGCGATTTCGCCGGCCAGATGACCGACGATCCGATCCAGGCGATCAACATCCTCTATGATGGCGTGGTCACCGACATGAACCTCCAGGCGCTGAACTGTGCCGCCATCGCGGGGATCATGAAGGCCGCCAACCCGGATGTGAACATGGTCTCGGCGCCCGTGATCGCACGCGAGCGTGGCATCAACATCGCCACCACCACCCAGGCGAAATCGGGCACCTTCGACGGCTATATCAAGCTGACCGTGGTCACCGCCTCGCGCGAGCGGTCGCTCGCCGGCACCGTCTTCTCGGACGGCAAGCCGCGCTTCATCCAGATCAAGGGCATCAACATCGACGCCGAGGTGGGCGAGCACATGCTCTACACCACCAACAAGGACGTGCCCGGCATCATCGGCACGCTGGGCGGCACGCTGGGCAAGAACGGCGTCAACATCGCCAACTTCACCCTGGGCCGCACCCAGGTCGGCCAGGATGCGATCGCGCTGTGCTATCTGGATGCGCCCCTGCCCGAGGCCGTCCGCAGCGAGCTGGAAGCGACCGGCCTGTTCCATCAGGTCAAGCCGCTGGCCTTCTCGGTTGGCTAAGGGCCGACCGGCATCCGCATGACAAAGGCCCCGGAGCGATCCGGGGCCTTTTCTCGTTGCATCAAAGCGCGGTCTCAGCCGGCCGAAGCAACCGAGAAGGGCAGGTCCGGCAGCGGCATCAGCACCGCGCCATCGGCGCCGTCGCATTCGGGCATGGCGATGGAGACGGGTGTGACCTCGGCTTCGGCGGCCCCGATCTTGCGCAGGCTGCGCGCGCGCATGTCCCGCCCGCAGGTGCCCGCCGACACCGGCGCCTCGATCGCCAGCGCCAGGTCGGGCGTCTGCACCGGGGCGGTATAGACCTCGAGCACCTGGGCCGAAGGCAGCGACGCATCGCCCAGACGGATCATCCAGCCCTGCTGCCCCTGAAGATGACCGGCATGGACATGACCCGGCGCGCCATATTCCGCGCCCTGTTCACGCACGTTGAGCCCCAGTTCCGACGAGCCCGGCGACGAGGCCAGCGCCACGCGCAGAAGATCCGACAGACCCTCGACCCGCGTGCGCGCGGACAGGCCGCTGCCGTCGGGCAGCACCGCTTCATAGCGCGCCTCGGTCTCGAAGACGGGCACGCGGGCGGCATAGCGTCCCTCGGCATCGGTGGCGACGGTAAAGCTGATCCCGGCATGCGTCAGACGGATGCGGGCGTTGGGCTCGCAGGGGGCCGACAGCACCAGATCGGCCATGCCCGCGGTCTGAGGCGCGTCGGAGGGCAGCGCGCGCAGGCTCAGCCGCGCGGCGCCGCAGGGTGCGCCCATGCCGTCGAATCGCGCCGACAGCAGGCCCGTGGTCCCGGTGTCGGGCGCGGGTGCCCCGGCGGGCAGGACCAGAGCGGGGGCCACGCTGGCCACCGTGGCCTGCGTCTCGGGCGCGGCCAGAATCTGGGGCGCAGGTTGCATCTGGGGCGCGGGTTTCGTTTCGGGAAGGGACACGACTTCGGCGACAGAAGCGGTCTGCGGCGCGGACGCGATCTGGGGGGCGGGTGCGATCTGGGGGGCCGCCGGCAATTCCGGGGCACGCTCGGCCATTTCGGTCACGACCGCCATCGGCGCGGGGGTGCTCTGCGCGACCGGGGCTTCGGGGGCCGCCGCGCCGGGCGCGGGCGCATCGTTTTCCACAGCGGCCAGAGCCGGCGCGGGCGCCCCGGCATCGGCGGGCAGGGGCGCCGAGGGAACGGGCCCGGTGGCTGCCATCCCCGGGGCCGGCGCAGCGCCGGGCTGGCTTTGCATCAGATACCCCGAGGCCGCCGCCATGAGAACGCTGGCCCCGATCGTCACGACTCGCAGTTTGAGTTGCTTGTCCATCTCAACCTCGGTTTCCGTTTGCAGAACAATCGCCGGCGAAAGAGGCCGTTTCATGGCCACTTCCGGGCGTTGCGCGTGCAATTCGGGCCGAAAGATGGAAACGCCCGGCCAAGACCGGGCGTTCAGCGTGTCATGGATCCGCGCCAAGACCGCTTATCTTGCGAAAGATTCGGGCGTTCGGGTTAATGACGCGAACAAATCACCGACAAGGCATCCTGTGCGCATTGAGCTGAGCGGCACTTTTTTCCCTGAAAACCGGCCATTGCGCGCGTTCGAAATTGAAATATTGATTGGCCTCATCTGCATGCGTCGGCGTGGCACCCGAACGGAGATGGAAGTTGATCACGTTGGTGTTCCCGTGCCGGACATCAAAATGCGAGCGCGGATAATCGAGCACATCAAACCCGATCTCGTACATCATCAAGGCCGAAAAGGTGACCAATCCGGAAGGGCGTTCCGGCAAGATGATCCAACTGCCCCAGCAAAACGAGTCAGGCTGGAAATCATACATGCGAACGACGCCATAGTCTTTCGCCTGATGCCGGATGACAAAGTAATATTCATCACCGGCAGCCTCTCTCGCCTTGTAATCGCTTATCCATTTCCTTTGCGCTTCAACGCTCACATCAGCTTGCGAAATATGCGCATTGAGCTTGCTGTCGGACCGCAGCCCGCAAATGAAAGCCGCGTCGGATTCTTCGACAAATCGAAGATGAGAGATATATCCATCATCCAGCGCGTCAGATTTGAGAATTTCTTTGCGAGACATGGTACTTCCCTTGTGCGAGCGAGCATCTGTTACCACGCCGCCTATCGGGCGCCAAGCGTGCTGTCCACATGGGGCGCCCTTGAACGCGCTCCATTGAAGCTTTGGCAAACCGGGGAGCTGCGGCAATAAAGCCGCGCTCCTTCCGGTCACCACAAGTCCGGAACCCGCATTTACACGGGCGTCAATCCCTAGGCCAGGCGGCCGTGGCAATGCTTGAACTTCTCGCCCGAACCGCAGGGGCAGGGGTCGTTGCGGCCGGGATCGCCCCAGGTCGCGGGGTCGTTCTCGTCAAAGCCCGGCCGCGCATCGGGGTTGGTGGCGGGCTTGGGGGCCGGGGCCGCCGCAGCGCCTGCCCCTCCCGATTGCGCCGCCGCAAGCTGGCGCAGGATCGCGGTCTGCTCCTCGGAGGTGATCGGGCGCAGTTCGGCCAGACGCTGCGTCACCTCGGCGCGCAGACCGTCGAGCAGCGCCTCGAACATCTGGAAGGCCTCGGTCTTGTATTCCGACAGCGGGTCGCGCTGGGCATAGCCGCGGAAGCCGATGACCGAGCGCAGATGCTCGAGCCGGACCAGATGCTCGCGCCATTTGGCGTCGATCGTCGACAGCAGGATCTGCTTTTCCAGCCCGCGCAACGTGCCGCCGCCGAAGCGGTCGGCCTTCTGGCGCATGTAGGCATCCGACATGCGTTCCAGCCGCTCGCGGATCGCGCCCTGATCCACGCCTTCCTCGCGGGCCCAGGCGCCGATCGGCATGTCCATGTTCAGCTTTTCCAGAACCGCGGCCTTCAGCCCCTTGGCATCCCATTGATCGGGATAGGCTTTCGGCGGCATGAATTCGTCGACCAGATCGTCGATCACCTGGTGGCGCATGTCGCGGGTGATCTCGTCGACGCGGCTGGCGCGCATGATCTCAAGGCGCTGGCTGAAGATCGCCTTGCGCTGATCGTTCATCACGTCGTCGAATTTCAGCAGCTGCTTGCGGATGTCGAAGTTGCGCCCCTCGACCTTGGCCTGCGCGCGTTCGAGCGACTTGTTCACCCACGGGTGGATGATCGCCTCGCCTTCCTGCATGCCCAGCCGCGACAGCACCGCGTCCAGCTTGTCCGACCCGAAGATGCGCATCAGATCGTCTTCCAGCGACAGGAAGAACAGCGACCGCCCCGGATCGCCCTGACGGCCCGACCGGCCGCGCAGCTGGTTGTCGATGCGCCGGCTCTCGTGGCGTTCGGTGGCCAGGACGAACAGGCCGCCGGCATCCAGAACCTTCTGTTTCTCCTCGGCGTGCTCGGCCTCGATGCGGGCGCGCACGTCGTCGGGGTTGGCCTGCGGGTCGGCCGCCAGCGCCTCGAGCACCTTCATCTCGACGTTGCCGCCCAGCTGGATGTCGGTGCCGCGCCCGGCCATGTTGGTGGCAATGGTCACCGCGCCCAGCTTGCCGGCTTCGGCCACGATATGGGCTTCCTGCTCGTGCTGGCGGGCGTTGAGCACGTTATGCGGGATCTTGGCCTTCTTGAGCATCTCCGAGAGCATCTCGGATTTCTCGATCGAGGTGGTGCCGACCAGAATCGGCTGGCCGCGACCGTGCGCCTCGTGGATGGCCTCGAGAACCGCGCCGTATTTCTCGCGCGCGGTGCGATAGACGCGGTCATGTTCGTCGGACCGCTGGATGGGACGGTTGGTGGGCACCTCGACCACGCCCAGGCCATAGATCTGGGCGAATTCCTCGGCCTCGGTGGCGGCGGTGCCGGTCATGCCGGCCAGCTTGTCGTAAAGCCGGAAATAGTTCTGGAAGGTCACCGAAGCCAGGGTGACGTTCTCGGGCATGATCTTCACGCCCTCCTTGGCCTCGATCGCCTGATGCAGCCCCTCGGACAGGCGCCGGCCCTGCATCATCCGGCCGGTGAATTCGTCGATCAGCACCACCTCGTCGTTGCGGACGATATAGTTCTGATCCTTGTGGAACAGCTTGTGCGCCCGCAGCGCCTGACCGGCATGGTGCACGATCGTGGTGCTTTCGGGATCATAGAGCGACTGGCCCTCGGGCAGGACGCCCGCCTCGGACAGGAGCTGCTCGAGATATTCGTTCCCTTCGTCGGTGAAGGTCGCGTTGCGGGTCTTCTCGTCGATCTTGTAATGATCTTCCGACAGCATCGGGATGAAGCGGTCGAGCACGCGATAAAGCTCGGAACGGTCCTGCGCCGGCCCCGAGATGATCAGCGGCGTGCGCGCCTCGTCGATCAGGATGCTGTCCACCTCGTCGACGATGGCGAAGAAATGCCCGCGCTGGGACATGTCCTCGATCGCGTTCTTCATGTTGTCGCGCAGATAGTCGAAGCCCAGCTCGTTGTTGGTGGCATAGGTGATGTCGGCGGCATAGGCGGCGCGCTTCTCGGCCTCGGGCTGGAACGGCACCACGACGCCGGTGGTCAGGCCCAGCGCCGCATAGACCTTGCCCATCCATTCCGCGTCGCGGCGGGCCAGGTAATCGTTGACGGTGACGACATGCACGCCCTTGCCGGCCAGCGCGTTCAGATAGGCCGGGAAGGTGGCGACAAGGGTCTTGCCCTCGCCGGTCTTCATCTCGGCGATGTTGCCCTGGTGCAGGAAGATCCCGCCCATCAGCTGCACGTCGAAGGCGCGCAGCCCCAGCGCGCGGCGGGCGGCCTCGCGGCAGTTGGCAAAGGCTTCGGGCAGCAGGTCGTCAAGGGTTTCGCCCTTGCGGATGCGTTCCTGGAACTGCGCGGTGCGCGCCCGGATCTCCTGATCCGACAGGGCGCGGTATTCCTCTTCCAGCGCATTGATCCGTGCGACCAGCGGGCGGACGGATTTCACCTTGCGGTCGTTTGGCGTGCCAAAGACCTTTTTCGACAGCGTTCCCAGTCCCAGCATTCCATCCCCGCGGAGCAGCCTGTTCAAAGTCCCATGAACGGCGGCCTTGCCCGGATTTCCCCGTCAGCCTAGAAAGCGCAACGCGGCGGCCGTGGCAGGCCGTCACAGGTCCCTTGGCGATGTAAGGGGCTGGTGCCAGAGTGTCAACGCCGCGGGCTGCCGCGGAGGCCGCGGGGACCGTTCCCCGCCCCAGGGAGTGGCTTCGATGCCGAAAACTGCGATCCTTGCATCCGCGCTGGCCGCGATGACGGCGCTGGGCGCGCCGGCGATGGCCGAGACTGCACATGCCAATGCCGAGACCGTCCTGGCCACGGTCAACGGCCAGAAGATCACGTTGGGCCACCTTGCCGCGCTGCGTCTCAGCCTGCCGGCGGAATATCGCTCATTGCCCGACGACGTGCTGTTCAACGGCATGCTGGAACAGCTGATCCAGCAGACCGCGCTGGCGCAGCTGGCCGAAAAGAACGTGTCGGTGCGCGATCAGGCGATGCTCGAGGTGGACCGCCGCGCCTATCTGGCCGGGCGCATCCTTGACCGCACCGCCGAACGCGCCGTCACCGACGAGGATCTGCGCGCCGAATACGAGGCGCGCTATTCCTCCGCCGAGCCCGAACGCGAATACAATGCCTCGCATATCCTGGTCGAGACCAGGGAGCAGGCCGAGAAGATCAAGTCCGATCTGGACGGCGGCGCCGATTTCGCCGATCTGGCGCGGCGGCTGTCGATCGGGCCTTCGGGGCCCAATGGCGGGGATCTGGGCTGGTTCTCGCTGGGGGTGATGGTCAAACCCTTCGGCGACGCCATCGCGGCGATGAAGCCCGACCAGGTCTCGGACCCGGTCAAGACCGAATACGGCTGGCATGTCATCAAGCTCAATGACACGCGGCTGACCTCGGCGCCGGCGATCGAGGACGTGCGCGAGGACATCGAGAACGATCTCCGGGCGCGCGCCGTCGAGACCAGGGTCGAGGAGGTTCTCAACGAATCCGACATCCAGCGGATGGCCGACGGGATCGACCCCGCGGTGGTCCGCGACGAAAGCATCTTCAAGGAGTGAACGGCCGATGGGCAAGGGCGACAAGGACTGGAAAGCCAAGGCGAAGAAGCTGAAGGCAAAGCTCGAGCGCGCGCGTCAGCGGCTCGAACGCCTTGCGGCGCCGCCGACCTCGGCGGCGGGGGTGATCGCGCCCCCGGCGGCCAAGGTGGTGCAGATCTCGCCGCTTGCGCCCGCGGGCTTTCCCGACCTGCCGCCGGTGGCCGGGGTGGAATTCGCCGCCGGAACGGCGGGCGTGCGCTACAAGGGCCGCACCGACGTGATGCTGGCGCGGCTGGCGCCCGGCACGGCGGTGGCCGGGGCCTTCACGCGGTCGTCCACGCGGGCGGCCTGCGTGCTGGATTGCCAGGCCAAGATCGGCAAGGACAGCCCCGAAGGCGCGGCGATCCTGGTCAATTCCGGCAATGCCAACGCCTTTACCGGCGCGGCCGGCCAGGCGTCGGTCGATGCGCTCTGCGCGGGCGTGGCGCAGACGCTGGGGCTGCCGGCGGGGCGGGTCTTCACCTCCTCGACCGGGGTGATCGGCGAACCGCTCCCGCATGAGCGTATCCTGTCGGTGCTGGACGATCTGTCCGGCCAGCTGGACGCAGGCGGCATCGAGGCGGCGGCGCGCGCCATCATGACCACCGACACCTTCCCCAAGGGCGCCATGGCCGAGGTCGAGACCGACACCGGCCCGATCCGCATCGTCGGCATCGCCAAGGGCTCGGGGATGATCGCGCCCGACATGGCCACGATGCTGGTCTATATCTTCACCGATGCCACGATCCCGGTGGCCAGCCTCCAGAAGATCGTGTCGCGCAATCTCGACACCAGCTTCAACGCCATCACCGTGGACAGCGACACCTCGACCTCGGATGCGCTGATCGTGGCCGCGACCGGCAAGGGGCCGGGCAAGCCGCTGACCAACCTACGCCTGCGCGAGGCCAGGGACTTCGAGGCCGCGCTGGCCGGGGTGATGCAGGATCTGGCCCATCAGGTCGTGCGCGACGGCGAGGGCGCGACCAAGTTCGTCGAGATCCGCGTGACCGGCGCCGAGACGGCGGCGGATGCGCATCGCGTGGCGATGGCCGTGGCCAATTCGCCGCTGGTCAAGACCGCCATCGCGGGGGAAGACGCCAATTGGGGCCGGGTCGTGGCCGCGGTGGGCAAGTCCGGCGCCAAGGCCGACCGCGACCTGCTGACCATCCGTTTCGGCGATATGGTGCTGGCCGAGAAGGGCTGGCGCGTGCCCGATTACGACGAAGCCGCCGCCAGCGCCTACATGAAGAACCAGGAGCTGGTGATCGGCGTGGATCTGGGGCTGGGCACGGCCGCGAAATCGGTGTGGACCTGCGATCTGACGCATCGCTACATCGACATCAACGCCGACTACCGGTCCTGACGATGAAGGGCTGCGAAAGCATGTCCGGGCCCCTGCCCGAGGGCCCGGTGAAGGTGGTGCTGGTCTCGGCGGTGGCGCTGATCGACGCTGACGGGCGGGTGCTTCTGGCCCAGCGCCCCGAGGGCAAGTCCATGGCCGGGCTGTGGGAATTTCCCGGCGGCAAGGTCGAGCCCGGCGAAACCCCCGAAGCCGCGCTGGTGCGCGAGCTGCACGAGGAATTGGGCATCGGCACCGGCATCGGCTGTCTGGCGCCGCTGACCTTTGCCAGCCACAGCTACGACAGCTTCCATCTGCTGATGCCGCTCTATGTCTGCCGGCGCTGGGAAGGCATCGTCACCCCGCGCGAGGGGCAGCGCCTGGCCTGGGTGCGCCCGCAGGAGCTGCGCGACTATCCGATGCCGCCGGCCGATATCCCGCTGATCCCGATCCTGCGCGACTGGCTCTGAGGGGCCACGGGGCGGGCGCTCAGAAGCGGTCCAGCAGCCGGCGCAGATAGTCGCGCTCGGCATCGGGGCGGGCCTGTTCGCCCGCGCGGCGGCGGATCTCGTCCAGCAGATCGCGGGCGCGGCGATAGATATCCTCGGTGCCCAGAAGGCTCTCGTCGGTGCCGATGCGCGCGCCCTGCCCGGCATTGCGGCCCAGCGGATCGCGCGGCACCTCGCGCCCGGCCTGCCCGCGGCCGTCGCCGGCGCCCGGCTGGCGCTGGCCGTCCCCGTCGCCGGACAGGTTCTCGGACAGCTGACGCATGCCCTCGCGCATCCGGCCGATGGCCTCGGCCTGACGTTCGAGCGCACGGCCGGTGTCGCCCTCGCGCAGGGCGTCTTCGGCCTCTTCCATGGCGCGGCCGGCCTCGTCGAGCGCGCGGCGCGTGGCAGCGTCGCCTTCCTCGGTCCCGGTGCGCGGCAGAAGGCCCCGCTGGCGGCCCAGCTCTTCGCGCAGGTCGCGCTGGCGTTCGGCCAGATCGCCCCCGGCGGCCCCCTCACCCTGGCCCTCACCCTGGCCCCCACCCGCGCCCTGACCCGGATCGTCGCCCGCGCCCGGATCACCACCGGGGGCGGGGCCGCCGGGCCCCTCCTGCATCTGGCGGAAGGTCTCGTCGGACAGATCCTGCTGGCCGCGCAGGGTGTCGGTCAGGTCGCGCAGGGCCTGCCCGCCCGGCCCCTGCGGCCCCTGCCCCGGCCCTTCGGCGGCGCGCATCTGGAGGTTCTCGAGGATCTGCGCCAGCTGGTCCAGCCGCTCCTGGGCCTCGGCCATGCGGCCTTCTTCCATCAGCCGGGCGATCTCGTCCATCATCGTCTGGATCTGGTCCTGGGTGATCTCGCGGCTGGGCGGTTCGCCGGCAAAGCGTTCGGCGGGGTCGCGCTGTTCGCCCTGCTGGGCCAGCTGGCGCAGGTAATCGTCGGTGGCCTTGCGCAGATCTTCCATCAGACGCGCGATCTCGTCGGACGTGGCGCCGTTGCGGATGGCCTCGGACAAACGCTCCTGCGCGCGCTTCATCGCCGCCAGCGCATCCGACAGCCCGCCATCCTCGAAGGTCTCGGCCAGGCTCCACAGCGCCTCGGCGATCTCGTCGCGCGTGGCGGGCGCAAGGCCCCCGGCCGCGATCGCCGCATCCAGCTGCCGGATCACCATGCGCAGGGTCAGGAAGGCGCGGGCATCGTCGATGAAGCCCTCGGGGCGCCAGGTGATCGCGCGCAGGATCTCGGCCACGCGGGGGGCATTGGCGCGCGACCACAGCAGATCGCGCCGCATCTCGATCAGCGCGGCGGCCAGCGGGTTGAAGAAGCGCCGCCCCGGCAGGTCAAGGTGAACCGGCGCCGCGCGCCCCTCCTGGCCGGCGCCGTCGCGGGCGGTGATCTCCATCACCACGGGCAGGTTGGCCCAAGGGTGGCGCGCGGCATCCTGCACCAGCGTCTGGGCAAAGTCGCGCCGGCTGCCGGTCAGCGGCACCGGCAGCGGAAAGTCGAGCGGCGGACGCGGCTCGGGGGCGAGGGCCAGACCATGCCGGCGGCTGACCGCGTCCAGATCCAGCGTGAGACGCACCACCCCGCCGGTCACGCCGTAATCGTCGCGCGCGCGGAAGGGCTGGACCAGCTTGCCGTCGGCGCGGCGCTGCGCCAGATCGCGGATCTCGACAACGGGGGGCGCATCGGGCACCACCCCGACCGCCAGCCGCCGCCCGCCCGGCCCGTCCAGCGCAAGGCTGCCCGAGCGGTTCACCGCGATCTCCAGCCGCCGGATCGGGCCCGGCGCGGCCGCGTTGCCCCCCGGCAGGGGCGCGCCCAGATCCTGCGTCACCTCGACCCGGCCCAGATCGTCATAAAGCCGCAACGACAGGCGGCTGCCGACCGGCAGGGTCAGCGTGTCGCCCTCGAGCGCGTTGAGATAGATGACGGGAAGGCCGGTGTAGCGCGGCGGCTCGGCCCAGCCTTCCCAGGCCGGCCCCTCGGGCGTGGCACGGCCGGCCATCGGCGCGGGCGGCGTGGCAAAGACCAGCGCCATCACCAGCGCCGTGCCCGCCACCAGCCGCAGCGCGGCCGGATCGCGCGGGGCCAGATCGGCGCGCGGAACGGGCGGACGCGCGGCGGCAGCGCGGGCGGCCATGCGCGCGCGATGGGCCTGCCACAGCCGCTCGGCCCCCGGCCCGCCCAGCGCCATGCGGTCGCGCAGCGCGGCCAGCGGCCGTCCGGGCAGCGTGGCGTCCAGCGCAGCCTCGGCCTCGGCGCGGCTGGGCAGGCGCAGCCGCCACAGCCCCCAGACCAGCGCCGCCAGCGCGCACAGCCCCGCCGCCAGCGCGGCACCGGGCCCCCAGCCGCGGCGCAGGAGCTCCGCGCCCGCAAAGGCCCACACCGCCCAAGCCCCGGCCAGGACCGAGGCCAGCGGCCAGAAGGCCCGCGCCAGACGTTCGACAAGAAGGGAAAGCCGGGTCAGCGCAAGCACCCGGCCCAAATGCGCCGTCCCCGCGCCGGTCGGTGGATCGGGCGGGGCGTCGCTCATCTGCGGGGGTCCGCGCTCAGGCCATCCATTCGGGAATGGTATCGCGGGCCAGCATCTCCTCATAGGAGGGCCGCGCGCGAATGACGGCGAAGTGATCTTCGTGCACCAGAACCTCGGGGATCAGGGGCCGGGAATTGTATTCCGATGCCATCACCGCGCCATAGGCCCCGGCCGAGCGGAAGGCGACCAGATCGCCCGGCGCCAAGGGCGGCATCGGGCGCTGGCGGGCGAAGGTGTCGCCCGTCTCGCAGACCGGGCCGACGATATCCACCGGCGCGGGTTCAAGGCCGGGAAGGGGCTCGTGCACCGGGACGATATCGTGATGCGCGCCATACATCGAAGGCCGCACCAGATCGTTCATCGCCGCATCGAGGATCATGAAATCGCGCCCCTCGCCCGATTTCATCCAGATCACCGAAGCCACCAGCAGCCCCGCATTCCCCGCGATCAGCCGGCCCGGCTCGATCTCGATCTCGCAGCCCAGATCGCCCAGCGTCTCGACGATCATGCGGCCGTAATCGACGGGCAGCGGCGGCGTCTCGTTCGAGCGGGTGTAGGGGATGCCCAGCCCGCCGCCCAGATCCAGCCGCGTGATCTGATGCCCGTCGGCACGCAGCGCCTGCGTCAGTTCGGCCACCTTGGTGAAGGCCGCGCGAAAGGGCGCAAGCTCGGTCAGCTGGCTGCCGATATGCACATCCACCCCCACGACCGAAATGCCGGGCAGGCGCGCGGCCTCGGCATAGACCTCGCGGGCGCGGGCGATGGGAATGCCGAACTTGTTTTCCGACTTGCCGGTGGCGATCTTCTCGTGGGTGCGGGCGTCGACGTCGGGGTTCACCCGCAGCGCGATCGGCGCCACGACCCCCATGCCGGCGGCAATCTCCGAGATGGCGCGCAGCTCGGGTTCGGATTCGACGTTGAACTGGCGGATGCCGCCTTCCAGCGCGGTGCGCAGCTCGTCGCGGGTCTTGCCGACGCCCGAGAAGACGATCCGTTCGCCCGGCACGCCGGCGGCCCGCGCGCGGTGATATTCCCCGATCGACACGACATCCATGCCCGCGCCCAGATCGCCCAGCACCTTGAGCACGGCGACGTTGGAATTGGCCTTGATGGCAAAGCAGACCAGATGGTCGGTGCCGGCCAGCGCCTCGTCGAACAGGCGGAAATGGCGCGTCAGCGTGGCCGTGGAATAGACATAGAAGGGGGTGCCCACCGCGGCGGCGATCTGCGGCAGCGGCACGTTCTCGGCATGCAGGATGCCGTCACGATAAAGAAAATGGTCCACGGGGCTCACTCCGTCCGGTTTGAGGCCCTTCTAGGGCCAGACGCGCCCTCGCGCCAGCGCGATCACGCCAGCGGGCGCGAGCGGATATAGAGATAAAGCGGCAATCCGCAGCCCAGCCCCACGCCCCAGATCACCGGCAGCGCCCAGAGCCCGCGCGGGGCGCGGCGCAACGTCGTGTCGGCCACGATCCAGATCGAGGCGGTGACCGCGGCCACCAGCACGTCGAAGGTGACGCCACGCACGGAACTGTTCTGGAACCAGGCCGCGATCATGTCGCGCCAGTCCCAGCCGTTCATCCACAGATAGGCCACGAAATGCGGCAAGGTCAGTGCCGCCCCCAGCACCGACAGGCTCAGATAGAGCGTTCTCAGCCAAGACATCGCCACCCCCGGATGTTTGCGCCGCCCCCAGCCTAGCCGGACGCGGCCCCGGTTCAACCCCCGAGAGAGCGACCTTTCGCCGGGTCAATACCCGGCCCGATCCTGTCAGTTCCAGATCCTGTCAGTTCCAGGCCAGGCCGAATTCGGTCTCGCCGGTCAGTGACAGGCTGCCCCAGCCCGGCGGATTGGGTGCGGCGGCGGCGCCTTCGGGGGGCGTCGGACGGCCATCGACGCCGCAGCCCGCCAGAATCAGCGCCAGTCCCAGGATGGCGCACGCCCCCGCCCCGGACGCCGGGGACCGGCACCGCGTCATCCCAGGATCTCCTTCCAGCGCGCGATCTGGGCACGCACCTGATCGGGCGCGGTGCCGCCATAGCTCTGGCGCGAGGCCACCGAATTCTGCACCCCCAGCACCCCGAACACCTCGGCGGTGATCGCGGGATGAACGGCCTGCATGTCCTCGAGCGTCAGGTCGGGCAGATCACAGCCCTTGGCCTCGGCCTGGGCGACCAGCGTGCCGGTGACGTGATGGGCATCGCGGAAGGGCAGGCCGGCCGCGCGCACCAGCCAGTCGGCCAGATCGGTGGCAGTGGAAAAGCCCGACGCCGCCGCCGCCTCGAGATTGGCGCGGTTCACGCCAAGATCCGAGATCATGCCGGTCATCGCCGCCAGCGCCAGCATCAGCGTGTCGGCCGCATCGAAGACCTGTTCCTTGTCTTCCTGCATGTCCTTGGAATAGGCCAGCGGCAGCCCCTTCATCACCGTGAACAGCGCCACCGTCGCGCCCAGGATGCGCCCGATCTTGGCGCGGATCAGCTCGGCGGCGTCGGGGTTGCGCTTCTGCGGCATGATCGACGAGCCGGTGGACCACTTGTCCGACATCGCCACGAAGCGGAACTGCGCCGAGGACCAGATCACCAATTCCTCGGACAGGCGCGACAGATGCGTGGCGCAGATCGCCGAGGCCGCCAGGAATTCCAGCGCGAAATCGCGGTCCGACACGGCGTCCAGGCTGTTGGCCGTGGGCCGGTCGAAGCCCAGCGCCGCGGCAGTCATGTGCCGGTCGATCGGAAAGGACGTGCCGGCCAGCGCCGCCGAACCCAGGGGGCATTCGTTCATCCGCGTGCGCGCATCGCGGAAGCGCGACAGATCGCGGCCCAGCATCTCGACATAGGCCATCATGTGATGGCCCCAGGTCACCGGCTGGGCGGTCTGCAAATGGGTAAAGCCCGGCATCACCCAATCGGCGCCGGCCTCGGCCTGCACCAGAAGCGCGCCGATCAGCGCCCGCAGCCCCTCGATCGCGGCATCGCATTGGTCGCGCACCCACAGCCGAAAATCGGTCGCCACCTGATCGTTGCGCGAGCGCGCCGTGTGCAGCCGGCCCGCGGGCGTGCCGATCTTGTCCTTGAGGCGGGCCTCCACGTTCATGTGGATATCCTCGAGCGCGACCGAGAAGGGAAAGTCCCCCGCCTCGATCTCGGTCAAGATTTCGGCAAGCCCGTTGCGGATGGCCTCGGCGTCGCTATTGTCCACGATACCGGTCGCCGCCAGCATCGCGGCATGGGCGCGGCTGCCGGCAATGTCCTGGGCGTAGAGCCGCTTGTCGAACCCGATCGAGGCGTTGATCGCCTGCATGATCGCATCGGGTCCGGCCTCGAAGCGGCCACCCCACATGGCATTGGCAGTCTGTTTCGGGTCTTCGCTCATGTCGGCCCCCAGGACGAAAGGTGAATGGATGCGGATCAGCGCGCTTTGTCTATACGCGGGGCTTCTGACCCTTGCAAATGCAGCGGCGGCGGATCTGCCCGCCCGCCAGGGCGAGATGGCGCGGCTGGTTCCCGCCGCCCCGGCGGCCGCCGCGCCGCAGGTCACCTTCCAGGATGCCGAGGGGCGCCCGCGCAGCCTTTCGGAATGGCGCGGCAAGATCGTGGTCCTGAACTTCTGGGCGCTGTCCTGCCCGCCCTGCCGGGCCGAGATGCCCGCGCTCGACCGGCTCCAGGCCGCGATGGGCGATCAGGTCGCGGTGATCGCGGTGGCCTCGGGGCCCAACCCGCCGACCCGCGTCGCCGCCTTCCTGGCCGAGAACGGCATCACCCATCTGACGCCGATGGCCGATCCGTCGATGCGCACGGCGCTGGGGCTGGGGGCGCCGGGGCTGCCGGTGACGGTGGTCTTCGGGCGCGACGGGCACGAGCTGGGCCGGCTGATCGGCGGCGCCGAATGGGACGCCCCCGAGGTGGTCGCTTTCCTCGACGCGCTTCTGGCCGAGGGCTGAACCGCGCCCCGACGGGCAACGCAGACAAACGGGCCGCGCAAACGAAAAGGGCGTGTCCGGATGGCCCCGGACACGCCCCCCTGCGCCAGAAAGCGCCTGGCCGATGGCCAGACCTCAGGCCGACAGCTTGATCGTGCGAAGGTAGGGAAGTTTCACGTCCACCTCGCCGTATTTGGCCTGGGCGTCTTCGGTCGACACCGACAGCGCCACGATCACGTCCTGACCGGGCACCCAGTTGGCCGGGGTGGCAAAGGGCACGCCGTCGGTCGCGCGCACGGCATCGAGCGCGCGCAGGATCTCGGCGAAGTTGCGGCCCACCGCCATCGGATAGGTCATCGACAGGCGGATCTTCTTGTCGGGGCCGACGATGAACACGGTGCGCACGGTGGCCGAATCCGCCGGAGTGCGGCCGTCGGGCAGATAGGCTTCGGCCGGCAGCATGTCATAGAGCTTGGCCACCGTCAGCGAGGTGTCGTCGATGATCGGGAAATCGGCGGGCGCACCGGCCACGGCCTCGATGTCCTTCTTCCATTTGACGTGTTCCTCGACCGAATCGACCGAGATCCCCATCACCTTGGTGTTGCGCTTGGCGAATTCGCCGGCCAGCTGGGCGACGGCCCCGAATTCGGTGGTGCAGACCGGGGTGAAATCCTTGGGGTGCGAGAAGAGAATGGCATAGCTGTCGCCGATCCACTCGTGGAAGCGGATCTCACCGGCGGTCGAGTCAGCCGTGAAGTCGGGGGCAATGTCGTTGATGCGAAGTCCCATGGCGCGTCTCCGATTCGGTTGAATTTGGAATCGCTTTAAGGCGCTGCGCCGCAGAATGCACGCCCTCTCGGCGCATTCCCCATGAAAAAAGTCCGATATTTCGCCACCTGCCCGCGGAATGGGCGGCGGTTCCGTCACCGGCAGGCGGGGCGAACGCGCGTTCCGGCGCCGGAGCCCGTGCAGCAGCCCCGCCGGGCGCCGGGGTGCGGGCGATCACTGGTCCCCCGCACTTGCCCCCGGCGGGCGTGCCTGTCAGCATGCGCGCAAGGGAGGATCGCACATGCTCGAACAGCGCAACTTCTACATCAACGGCGCCTGGGTGGCCCCGGCGCGGCCCAACGATCTGGCGGTCATCGACCCCTCGACCGAGGAGCCCTTCGCGGTCATCTCGCTGGGCGACCGCGCCGATACCGATGCCGCCGTGGCCGCGGCGCGGGCGGCCTTTCCCGGCTGGGCCGCGACACCCCCCGCCGAACGAAAGGCCGCGCTGGCGCGCGTGCTGGAGGTCTATCAGACCCGCGCCGAGGATCTGGCCCAGGCCATGAGCCGCGAGATGGGCGCGCCCATCGAGCTGGCGCGCGGATCGCAGGTGGGGGCCGGGGTCTCGCATCTGGGCAATTTCCTGGCCGCCTTCGACAAGATGGTGTGGGACCAGCCCTTCGGCGACACCCCCGGCGCGCGGCTGATCCGCGAGCCCGTGGGCGTGGTGGGGCTGATCACGCCGTGGAACTGGCCGCTGAACCAGATCACGCTGAAGGTGGGGGCCGCGCTTCTGGCGGGCTGCACGATGGTTCTGAAGCCCTCCGAGATCGCGCCGCTGTCGGCGATGGTCTTTGCCGAGATCATGCATGACGCGGGCCTGCCGCCGGGGGTCTTCAACCTGGTCAACGGCGACGGGGCGGGCGTGGGCACGCAATTGTCCACCCATCCCGATGTCGAGATGATCTCGTTCACCGGCTCGACCCGCGCGGGCATCGCCATCACCCGCAACGCCGCCGAGACCCTCAAGAAGGTGACGCTGGAGCTGGGCGGCAAGGGCGCCAACCTGATCTTTGCCGATGCCGACCCCGATGCGGTCAAGCGCGGGCTGCGCCATTGCTTCCAGAACTCGGGGCAATCGTGCAACGCGCCGACGCGGATGCTGGTCGAGCGCGCCGCCTATGACCAGGCGGTCGAGACCGCGCGCCAGCTGGCCGAGGCCACGCCGGTCGGCCCCGCCTCGGAGGAGGGGCGCCATATCGGCCCCGTCGTCAGCCATGCCCAGTACGAAAAGATCCAGGCCCTGATCGAGACCGGCCTGGCCGAGGGCGCGCGTCTGGTCGCCGGCGGGCCGGGCCGCCCCGAAGCGCTCAACCGCGGCTATTTCGTGCGCCCCACCGTCTTTGCCGACGTGACCCCGCACATGACCATCGCCCGCGAGGAAATCTTCGGCCCGGTCCTGTCGATCCTGCCCTTCGACACCGAGGACGAGGCCGTCGCCATCGCCAATGACACGCCCTATGGGCTGACCAATTACGCCCAGACCTCGGATCCGGCGCGGCTGACCCGGCTGGCACGCGCCCTGCGCGCCGGCATGGTCGAGCTGAACGGCCAGCCGCGCGGCCCCGGCGCGCCCTTCGGGGGGATCCGGGCCTCGGGGCGTGCGCGCGAAGGCGGGCTGATGGGGATCGAGGAATTCACCGAGGTGAAGTCGGTCTCGGGCGTTCCCGACGCCTGAGGCCCCCTGCTGCCCCGCGGTCCCCTGCCCGCACGCGGCCGCCCCTAGAAGGGCGCGGGCGCCGAAAAGGTCATGAATTGCCCGGTGTCGGGGTGGCGCAGGCGCAGGCTTTCGGCATGCAGCATCAGCCTCGGGAAGGCGCGCGCGGGGCCGGTGGCATAGAGCGGATCGCCCAGGATCGGGTGGCCCGTCTCGGCCATGTGCACGCGCAATTGATGGCTGCGCCCGGTCAGCGGCATCAGCCGCACGCGGGTGGTGCCGTCGGCCTCGTGGCGCAGCACGCGCCAGTCGGTCTGGGCGGGGCGGCCGGTCTCGTGGTTGACATGCTGGCGCGGGCGGTTGGGCCAGTCCACGCACAGCGGCAGGTCGATCCGCCCGGCCGGCGGCGCCAGATGCCCCCACAGCCGCGCGACATAGGCCTTCTTGGGCACGCGGGCCTCGAACTGGCGGCCCAGCGCGCCCTGCGCGGCCTTGCTCAGCGCGAAGATGATGACCCCGGAGGTATCCAGATCCAGCCGGTGCACCAAAAGCACCTGCGGCCAGTCGCGCGCCAGCCGCGCGATCAGGCAATCGGCGCGGTCGGGGCCACGGCCCGGCACCGACAGAAGGCCCGCAGGCTTGTCCACGACCAGAATGGAGTCGTCGGCAAAGAGAACCGGCGCCTCGGTCGCGGGCGGGGCATAGACGAAATCGCTCATGGGGCCAGCGCCAGCCGCGCCGCCAACCCGCCGAAGATCACCGCCGACAGACGGTTGACCACCTTCATTCGCGTGGCCAGCACCTGCCCCAGACGCCCGGCCACCCAGCCATAGCCCATCGTGACCAAGGTGCCGGTAAAGGCGAAGATCGAGCCCAGCGCCACGACCTGCATCCAGATCGGGCCATATTCGGGGCGGGTGAATTGCGGCAGGAACGCCAGGATGAAGAGAACGGGCTTGGGATTCAGCGCATTCGACAGGAACCCGCGCCCGACCGCCCGCCAGGGCGAGACCACGCCGCGCGCGCGGCTCGGGTCGCCCGCGCCCGCGCGCCAGGCGCCCCAGGCCAGCCACAGCAGATAGCCCGCCCCGATCCAGCGGATCGCCACCAGCGCGCCGGGATGGGCCGCGATCACCGCCGCAAGGCCCGCGGCGGCCAGCGTGATGTGCCACACGACGCCCAGCCCCACGCCAAGCCCCGCCATCACGCCCGCGCGCGGCCCGCCCGCGATCCCGCAGGCCGAGGCGAAGAACACATCCGCCCCCGGCGCGAAATTGAGCACCAGCCCCCCCAGCGTGAAGGCGATCAGGCTTTCGGCCGGAAAGGCGGTCAGGACATCCCACATGGCGGTGCTCTCGAAACAGGTGATGGGCTTGCCTAGCACGGCCCGCGACAGACGCAAGCATGCGCGACCAGGCGGGCATCCCCGGCAGCCCGTCGGCGGGGTCGTGATAGGCGGCCATGCCCTGGGCAAAGCGATGCGCAACCAGCCGGCCGCCGGTGGCGCCCTCGACCGCGCCGGCACAGATGCGAAAGCGCCCGTCCGCCCCCATCTTGCACAGGCTCGACCCGCAACGCGCGCAGAACCCCCGCCAGCCTCCTCCGCGGGCGCCGAACCACTTGTGCAGCTCGTCGCGGGCAATCCAGGCGACGGCGCTCCCGTCGCCCTCGAAGCTGGCCGAGTGATGCCCGCTCATGTGACGGCACTCGTCGCAGTGACAGGCCTGGATGTCGCCCGCGGGGCCCGGCACAGAAAGGCGCACCGCCCCGCATTCCGCGCAGGTCGCGTTCCGAGGCCGCGAACCAGACCAGCCGATCATCCCGCGTGATCCGCAGCCCCCCGCGCGCGCTTTCGAGAAAGGCCCAGTAATGGCCGCGGAACTGGCGGCAGGCCCGGCAATGGCAGACCACGACCTCGATCCCCGGCGCCGAGAGATCGAACGTCACGGCGCCGCAGGAGCAGACACCCGTACGCATGTGTTCCCCCCGGATCTCGGGACACAAAGGCTGGCACGCCGCTCAGAGCGCGCCGAAGACCTGCGCCAACAGATGCTCGAAGGCGGCGGCATCGGTCGCGTCGAAAGCCGCCGGGCGGTCGCTGTCGATATCCAGCACCCCGATCAGCCGCCCGCCCGCGCCCAGGACCGGCACGACCAGCTCGGAGCGGGTGGTCGACGAACAGGCGATATGGCCGGGAAAGGCCTCGACATCGGCAACAAGCTGGGTCTGGCGCCAGCGCGCCGCGGCCCCGCAGACCCCGCGCGAAAACGGGATGACCAGGCAGCCGTGCCCGCCCTGATAGGGGCCGATCTTCAGGGTCTCGGGCCCGGTCACGCGGTAAAAGCCGGTCCAGTCGAAGCGGTCGTCGGAATGGTGGATCTCGCAGGCAAGCGTGGCCATCAGCGCCACCTCGTCGGTTTCGCCCGCGCAAAGCGCCTGCACCCGCGCCGCAAGTTCGGCATGATCGACCCGCATCAGGCGCCCCCCTTCCCGACATGGCGCGCCGCCGCCTGCCCCGCGATCCGCCCCGTCGCCAGACAGCCGGTCAGCAGATAGCCGCCCGTGGGCGCCTCCCAGTCCAGCATCTCGCCGGCGGCAAAGACACCGGGCAGCGCGGCCAGTTCCAGATCCGGCCCCATGGCCGCGCGGGTGATGCCCCCGGCCGAGGAAATCGCCTCGGCCAGCGGGCGCGGCCCGGCATGGCGCACCGGCAGCGCCTTGAGCAGCCGTGCCAGGCGCTCGGGCGTCTGCGGCAGCGGCCGGCCCCATTCCTGCACCAGCGCAATCTTGACCGGATCAAGCCGCAGCGCCTTGCGCAGATGGGTCGTCAGGCTGGCCTTGCCGCGCGCACCCAGCCGCCCCGTCACCTCGAGGAGGCTGCGGTCGGGGCACAGGTCCAGCGTCAGCGCGGCGCCGTCACGCACCGCCGCCGAGACCTCGTAGATGCCGCCGCCCTCGATCCCGCGGGCCGAGATCACCATCTCGCCGCGCGAGCGCAGCGCCCCGGCCTGCAAGGCCAGTCCCTTGACCGGCTGGCCGAGGAACGGCGTCATGTGGTCTGACCAGACGACCTGAAACCCCATGTTGGCGGGGCGAAACGGCGCGATCTCGACCCCGCGCGCGGCCAGCCAGGGCACCCAGGCGGCATCCGAGCCCAGCCGCGGCCAGCTGGCCCCGCCCAGCGCCAGAACGGTGGCGCCGGGGGTCAGGGACCGGGGCCCCTCGGGCGTGTCGAAGCACAGCGCGGGGCCGTCGAACCCGGTCCAGCGCCAGCGGCTTTGCACCCGCACACCCATTTCGCCTAGCCGCGCCAGCCACGCCCGCAGAAGCGGCGAGGCCTTCATCTCGACAGGAAAGACGCGCCCGGTCGAGCCCGCAAACAGCGCAATCCCCAGCGATTCGGCCCAGGCGCGGACCTCGGGCGGGCCGAATGCCGCGGTCATCGCGCCGATCCAGGGCGCGGAATAGCGTCCGGCAAAGGCCTCGGGGGCCTCGTCGCGGGTCAGGTTCAGCCCCGAGCGCCCCGCCATCAGCAGCTTGCGCGCGGGGCTCGGGCGCGCCTCGAGCACGCTGACCCGCGCCCCGGCCCGCGCGGCGACCTCGGCCGCCATCAGGCCCGCCGGCCCCGCCCCGATCACAAGAACATCCGCCATCGCCAACGCCCTCCGCCCCTTGCTGCCGATCTGACACGGGGCCGCGCGGCCCGCAAGGGGGGCGTCAGCGCCGCCCCATCGAGGCCAGCCGCATCAGCGCGCGTTCGATCGCCGCCATCGCCGGCGCGCGCGAGGACGAGCGCAGCGACAGATCGGCCTCGACCAGAACGGCCAGCGCCGCTTCAAGGCGCACCGCCCCCCAGGCCTCGGCCTGGCGCAGCATGCGGTCGCGCCGCGGCCCCATCACCGGCGGGCGCAGCCGCCCGATCCCCTCGGCCGGCCCGCCCGGCGCCGAGGCCGCCGCATGCAGCGCCCGGAAATGGCGCAGCGCGGCAATGGCGATCGAGACGGGGGCGATGCCCTGCCCCTCGATCCGGCGCATCAGGGTGCACAATTCCGGCAGGCGCCCGTCGGCGGCACAGGCGATCAGATCATCAAGCCCCGCGTCCATCGTGACCGGGGCGCATTCGGCGATATCGGCCGGGCTCAGCGGTGCCGAATCCCCGTATTTGTAAAGCGCGATCTTCTCCAGCGTCTGACGGAAATCGCCGGGATCGAGCGCCCGCGCCAGCGCCTCGAGGTCGCGCATCGCGTCGGGCGGCACCTGCGCCAGCCCCGCGCGGGCCAGTTCGGCGGCGATCTCGTCGCGGCTGGGCGGATCGTCATAGATGGCCACGGCCACGGCGCGGCGGTCGGTTTCGAAAAGCTTGCGCAGCTTCGAGCGCGCATTGAGCGCACCGCCCGTCACCACAAGCGCCGCATCGCCGGGGCGCCAGTCGGCCAGGGCCGCGGTCAGGGCGGGCGCGCCCGCGTCGGTGGCCTCCTCGATCAGGACGACGCGCGGGCCGGGAAAGAAGCCCTGCGCGCGCATCGCATCCTGCACCGCGGCCGGATCGCGGCGCAGATCGGCGCCGGGCAGGCGGGTCAGGCGCATCTCGGCCTCGGCATCGGGGCCGACGATGGCGGCCACGGCCTGCTGGCGCTTGAGCGCCACGCGCATCGCGTCCTGTCCGTAAATCAACAGCCCGGCATGGGCCGGGTCGGGCCGCTCCAGATAGCGACGCGCCGCCGGGCCGGAAAGTTTCACCGCCCCGCCCCTGCCCCGGCATCCGCGACAGCCGCGGCGCGCGGCAGCGTGGCGGCGGTGGCGATCAGGCGGGTGACGATCTGGTCGGCCAGCATCCGCATCAGCCGTTCATGCGCGTCTTCCTCGGCGGTCAGCGTGGCCACGGTGGACCCCGACGCCTTCCACGAGGTGAACGAGCGCACCTCGCCCGTCAGCAGCACCGCATCGCTGGCCGCGTCATGCAGCCGATAGCGCGAGATCCCCGACAGCGCATAGCGCGTGATGGCGTTTTCCGGGGTGATCGCCTGGCCTTCGGCGTCGGTCTCGATCTCGTATTCCAGCCGGTAGCGCGGGGTGGCCGCCGGCCCCAGCCGTTCCGAGATACGCCGGGACAGGGCGAATTCGTCGCGCGTTTCGGGCGCGCGGGGCTCGACCGCGCCCAGAAGCGCGCCCGCCCCGCCGGCCGGGCCATAGGCGGGGGTAAAGCCGCAGCCGGCCAGAGCCGCCGCCCCGGCCGCCGCGATCAGCGCGCGCCTAGACCACCACATTGACGATTCGCCCCGGCACCACGATCAGCTTCTTCGGCGCGGCGCCGTTCAGCACCTTCTGCACCGCCGGATCGGCCAGGACGGCGGCTTCGACACCCGCCTTGTCCATGTCGCGCGGCACCGAAATCTCGCCGCGTTTCTTTCCGTTGATCTGGATCGGAAGGGTCACTTCGTCCTCGACCAGAAGCGCGGGGTCGGCCTTGGGCCAGGGCGCGTTGACCACCAGACCTTCGCCGCCCAGCATCGTCCAGATATCCTCGGCCAGGTGCGGCACCATCGGCGCCATCAGCTGCGCCATGATCCGCATCGCCGCGCGGCGGGCCGCGTTCGAGGCGTCGGAGCGCGCGAAGGTGTTGGTCAGCTCATAGACCTTGGCCACGGCCTTGTTGAAGGCAAAGCCGTCGATGGCGCGGGTGATCTCGTCGATGCCCTTGTGGATCGCCTTCTCGAGCGCGGCATCGGCCGGCCCGCCGGCGCCCCCCGCGCCTTCGGCGGTCTCGTGGGCCAGACGCCAGACGCGCGCCAGGAACTTCGAGGCGGCTTCGGCACCCGAGGCGGTCCATTCCACGTCGCGTTCGGGCGGGCTGTCCGACAGCATGAACCAGCGCGCGGTATCGGCGCCGAAATCGCGGATGATGTTGACCGGATCGACCACGTTCTTCTTGGATTTCGACATCTTGGCCGAGGGGATCACCTCGACCGGGGTGCCATCGGCCAGCTTGCCGTCGGTCACATCCTCGGGCAGGTGATAGACCGGCCGGCCCGCGGCGTCGCGGGTCATGTAGATCTCGTGCGTGACCATGCCTTGCGTGAAGAGCGCGTCAAAGGGCTCGGCCGCCTTCGCGGGCAGATGCCCGGTCTTCACCATCGCCCGCGCGAAGAAGCGCGAATAGAGCAAATGCAGGATCGCGTGTTCGATGCCGCCGATATATTGATCGACGTTCATCCAGTAATCGGCCTCGGCGCGGTCGGTGGGCGTGGTCGCGCGCGGCGCGGTGAAGCGCGCGTAATACCACGACGAATCGACAAAGGTGTCCATCGTGTCGGTCTCGCGCCGGGCCGCGGCCCCGCAGCGCGGGCAGGTGCAGTCGCGCCAGCTCGGGTGACGGTCAAGCGGGTTGCCCGGCTGATCGAAGGTCACGTCGTCGGGCAGCCGGATCGGCAGGTTCTCCTTCTTCTCGGGAACCACGCCGCAATCGGGGCAATGCACGACCGGGATCGGACAGCCCCAGTAGCGCTGCCGCGACAGGCCCCAGTCGCGCAGGCGGTAATTGGTGACACCGCGGCCGATGCCGTTTTCCTCGCAGAAGGCGATGGCGGCGGCCACGGCGGCCTCGCCGGTCTGCACGGCCTCGCCGGCAAAGCCGCGGACATAGCGCACGGGCTCGGATTTCATCGGCACGAAGGCTTCGGTCAGCGGCGCGGGGTTCTCGGCCGCCTCGAAGACCGCCTCGATCGGCAGGCCGTATTTCGTGGCAAAGTCAAAGTCGCGCTGGTCGTGCGCGGGGCAGCCGAAGATGGCGCCGGTGCCGTAATCCATCAGGATGAAATTGGCGATATAGACCGGAAGTTCCCACGCATTATCAAGCGGATGCAGGACACGGATGCCGGTGTCGAGGCCCTTCTTCTCGGCCTTTTCCAGGGCTTCCTCGCTGGTGCCGATGCGGCGGCATTCGGCCACGAATTCGGCCACCTTGGGGTCGTGGCGCTCAAGATGGCGGGCCAGCGGATGGTCGGGCGAGATGGCGCAGAAGCTGGCGCCCAGAAGCGTGTCGGGGCGGGTGGTGTAGACCTCGATCCGGTCGAACTCCTCGGGCGCGCCCACGGTGGTGAAGGCGAATTGCAGACCCTGGCTGCGGCCAATCCAGTTGGCCTGCATGGTGCGCACCTTCTCGGGCCAGTCCTTCAGCCCGTCGAGCGCCTCCAGAAGCTCGGAGGAATAGTCCGAGATGCGGAAGAACCATTGCGTCAGCTCACGCCGCTCGACCAGCGCCCCCGAGCGCCAGCCGCGCCCGTCGATCACCTGTTCGTTGGCCAGAACCGTCATGTCCACCGGGTCCCAGTTGACCTGCGCGGACTTGCGATAGATCAGCCCCGCGTCCAGCATGTCGAGGAACATCGCCTGCTGCTGGCCGTAATATTCCGGGTCACAGGTGGCGAATTCGCGGCTCCAGTCGATCGACAGGCCCAGCGGCTTGAGCTGGTCGCGCATGTCGGCGATGTTGGCATAGGTCCAGTCCTTGGGATGGCCGCCCCGCTCCATCGCGGCGTTTTCGGCCGGCATCCCGAACGCATCCCACCCCATCGGGTGCAAGACGCTGAAACCACACGACATCTTGTAGCGCGCCACCACGTCGCCCATGGTGTAGTTGCGCACATGCCCCATGTGGATGCGCCCCGACGGATAGGGGAACATCTCCAGCACGTAATATTTGGGCCGCGCGGGATCATGGCGCGCCTGGAAGACCTGGGCCTCTTCCCATGCGGTCCGCCACTTGGGTTCGATCTGGCTGGGGTCGTAGCGCGACATTCCTTGGCCCTTCGTGTTCCGGCTGAAATCTGGCGCGTTATAGAAACGCGCAGGCCGCGCGTCCAGAGCGCGCGACTGGAACCGAAGGACGCGGGGGAAGTGGGCCGCCCGCTGGCGTCAGAGCTTGCCGTCGCGGATGCGCAGCTGGCGCGCGCGGGTCAGGATGGCGTCTTCCACGGCGCGCACGGTCTCGGGCGGGACCGCCCCGCCGCCGCGCCGTTCAAGCGCGACCTTGAGCGCGCGCGCATCCAGCGACGGGTCCTTGACCTGCACGATGGCGCGATAGGCGCGCCCGCCGCCCGGCGGGGTGCCATAGCCCGTGACGATCACCCCCGAGAACGGATCGACCGTCTGGATCGGCAGGAAGTCCAGCACCTCGAGCGAGGCTTGCCAGAGATACTTGTTCACCTCGACGGTGATATTGGGGTCGTCGGAATTCGAGAACAGATCCCAGACGGTCGAGCGGCGTTCCTGCCCCACCTTCTGCGGCACGTAATCGGGGTTGGCCATGACGGCATCCTCGCCGGTGCCGCCGCCGGGCTGCGAGACCGAGAACATGCGCTTGAGACCGCTGCCCGCGCCACAGCCTGCAAGGGCCAGTGCCAGACCCAGAACCAAGCCTGCCCGCAATCCGCTCGACATCATATCCAAGCCTCGCCCGCTGTCGCCATTGCCCGCTGCCGCCATCCCCCTTCATCGCGCGAAGGACCATCGCAGACGGCATCCTGTCGTGTCCTAGCCCATGCACCCTTTGCCGACAAGTGTTTCCCCCGTTCCCCCCGTGCCCCGATCCGCGCGCGGGCGCGTCGGGCGGCGCCCTCAAGGGGGAATTAACCATTCTCTGGTGAAATGGGCCCCGAGACGGCGATTCCATGGCCCTGCGGGCGCGCCCTCGGTGCCCGCGCCGCGCCTCTCCCCTTCCGATCCCGGCGCCTCGTGGCGGCAGCGGCGGCATGGACTGTGGCAAGACTGCACCACGGCAGGCGTTCTTGTCCGGGGCCGTTCCGGCGCGGTTGCAATGTGGGGCGGGAAGAGTGAAATGAAGCTCATACCCAGTTCGGACTTGCCCGAGTTGGGCTATTCCTTAGAGACAACGAGGGAAATCATGAAAAAGCTTCTCCTTGCTTCGACCGCGCTGGTGATGACCGCGGGCGTTGCCTCGGCCGAAATGACGATCGGCGGCTCGGCTGAAATGGGCTTCCAGGGCGGCGACTTCTACGGCGTCGGCACCGACGACCTGTCGTTCCACCAGGACTACAGCATCGACATCAAAGGCACCGGCACCACCGATGCGGGCCTCGAGTTCGGCTTCACCTTCTCGCTGCAAGGTGACGGCAACGTCCGCACCCGCAACGACATCGCCGGCGACAACGAAACCGTGTTCATCGGCGGCGCCTTCGGCAAACTGACCATGGGCGACACCGACGGTGCGTTCGACTGGGCCATGACCGAAGTCAACCTGGCCGGTGGCTCGATCGCTGACGACGAAACCACCCACGGTGGCTTCAACGGCAACGCCGCGTTCGACGGTCAGAACGACGACCAGGTCCTGCGCTACGAATACGCCATGGGCGCCTTCGGCTTCGCCCTGTCGTAT
Source organism: Phaeovulum vinaykumarii (assembly GCF_900156695.1). Taxonomy (GTDB): domain Bacteria; phylum Pseudomonadota; class Alphaproteobacteria; order Rhodobacterales; family Rhodobacteraceae; genus Bieblia_A; species Bieblia_A vinaykumarii. The sequence continues at coordinate 36,750 of NZ_FTOM01000002.1, read as the reverse complement.
GAGCAATTCGCTCAAGGCCAGTCGGTTCCGGGCGTTGACGCCGACGACAGCATCGGCGTCGGTCTGAAATACTCGACCCAAATGTCGACCGTCGCTCTGGACTTCGGCCTCGGCTACCAACAAGGTGCGGCCACCGCGATCGGCCCCTACACCCTGGTTTCGCGCACCAACGGCGACGTGATCGGTGCCTCGGTCAAGGCCGACTTCGGCAATGGCTTCCTGGCCGGTCTGAACTACTCGTCCTATGACTTCGAAGCGCGCGATGTGACCGGTGTTCTGACCAACACCCCCGACGCGACCCACATGGGTCTGGGCGTTGCCTACACCACCGGCCCGTGGACCGTTGCCGCCAACTACGGCAAATACGACGTGGACGCCGTCAACGCCGACGTGACCGGCTATGGCCTGGTCGTGAACTACGATCTGGGTGGCGGTGCCGTCGTCCAAGCCGGCTACGGCGCGACCGACTTCGAAGCCCCGGCCGCGAACGACACCGAGTCGTACTCGATCGGCGTGGCGATGTCGTTCTGATCGAACGATCGTCCGATTTCAGGGAAGAGCGGGTCTTCGGACCCGCTCTTTTCTTTTGGGCCCTCTCCGCTTTCCGGGCCAAGCGCTTTCCGGGCCAAGCGCTTTCCGGGCATGCCACGCGCGCGGGCCGCGATACCGGCCGCTTCTCCCGCGCGCGCCCCGCGCTCTCGACGCCCCCCCCTCTCTCGACATCGCCGCGGGCTCTGACTAGGGTCCGGTCCAGACGCATTCGGGGGGCGTGATCCCCCGCCTCTCAGCATCGGAACCGGCATGTCATCTTCCCCCGCAACGGGCGCAAGTCCCGCCGATCTTGTCCGCGAGGCCCGCGCCCATGTCGCCGCCCATCGCCCGGCCGAGGCCCGCGCCGCCTATGAAGCCGCGCTGGCGCTGGATGCGGCCTATCTGCCCGCGCATCTGGGGCTGGCCGAGCTTTACATGGGCACGCTGGCGCCGGCGCGCGCGCTGCCGCATCTGGAACGCGCCTGTGAACTGCGCCCGGCCGAGGCGTCGATCTGGATGGGCCGCGCCGAGGCCGTGGCCCTGTCCGGCGCGCCCGAGGCCCCGCTTCTGGACGCGATCGCGCGCGCGCCCGTCGACGCCGCGCTGCGCCGCACGATCAGCGCGCGGTTCGCGCCCGACCGGCCGCATCCCGCGCCCACGCTCAGCGCCACCGCCGCCAAGGATGCGGTGCGCATCAACGGGCTGATGGCGCGCGGCAACTGGATGGGGGCCGCGCGCGCCGCCGAGGACGCCGAGCGCAGCCATCCGCGCGTGGCGCTGTTTGCGCAGCTGCGCGGCACGGCGCTGGCGCGCGCGGGCCAAAGCCGGGCCGCGATGCAGGCGCTGGCCAAGGCGGTGGCCCTTGATCCCGGTTGGGCCGAGGCGCTGGTGCAGCTGGGCCGGATCGCGCTGAAGGCGGGTCAGCCCAAGGCGGCGCTGCAACCGCTGGCGCAGGCGGTGTCACACCGCCCCAACCTGGTGCCGGCGCTGGTCGCTCTGGCGCAGGCCCTGCGCGATCACGGGCTTGCGGCCTCGGCGCTGCCGCTGGCGCTCAAGGCGGCGCGGCTGGCGCCGAAGGATTGCGCCGCGCAGGAAATCGCCGTCTCGACGCTGATGCGCACGCCCGCGCCCGATCTCGACCTGGCCGAACGGCTGGCGCGCGCGGCGGTCGCGGCCAATCCGCGCTCGCTTTCCGGGCTGGGGTATCTGGGCCATGTGCTGCGCAGGCTGGGGCGCGCCGACGAGGCGCTGAGCACCTATGACCGGCTGCTGGCGCTCAAGCCCGATCACGCGTCGGCGCTGTCGGAAAAGGCGCTGATCCTCCAGACCAAGGGTGAATTCGCCACCGCCGAGAAGATGTTTCTCGACGCGCTGACGCTTGATCCGACGCAGGGCGAGGTCTGGCTGACGCTGGCCATCGGGCACAAGTTCACCGCCGACGACCCGCTTCTGGCGCAGATGCAGGCGGCTCATGACCGCCCCGACCTGCCCGAAGGCGCGCGCGCCGAGATGGGCTTTGCCCTGGCCAAGGCGATGGAGGACATCGGCGCGCATGACCGCGTGTTCACCTATCTGCGGCCCGCAAACGACGCGATCAACCGGCTTCACCCCTACAGCCCCGAGGCCCGCGACGCCAAGCTTGACGCGCTGATCGCAAGCTTCCGCGGCGCCGATTTCACCCCCCTGGACGGCGCCAGCGACTTTGCCCCGATCTTCGTGACCGGGATGCCGCGTTCGGGCACCACGCTGATCGAGCAGATCATCGCCAGCCATTCCACCGTGACCGGCGCCGGCGAGGCCGCGGCCTTCGTGCGCCAGGGCGAGGGGCTGATGGACGACGGCCACGGCGGCATCCGCGGCTTCCGCGACATCCCCGAGGGCGAGATCCTGCGCCTTGGCCACGCCTACCGCGACGAAATGCTGGCGCGGTTTCCCGGCGCAGAGCGGGTCAGCGACAAGTCGATCATGACCTACATGTATCTGGGCGCGATCCGGCGCACGCTGCCCAATGCCCGTGTGGTCGTGGTGCGGCGCGACCCGCGCGACAACCTGCTGTCGATCTACAAGAACCGCTTTGCCGAGGGCACGCATCTCTATGCCTACAACCTCGAGAATCTGGCGCATTACTATCGCGGCTTCCTGCGCATGGTTGCCTTCTGGAAGGAAGAGCTGGGCGATTTCGTCCACGAGGTTCACTACGAGGATCTGGTCGCTGACCCCGAACCGCAGGCCCGCGCGCTGATCGCGGCGTGCAACCTCGAGTGGGAGGACGCCTGCCTGAAATTCCACGAAAACACCCGCGAGGTGCGGACGCTTTCCGTCTATCAGGCGCGCCAGCCGATCAACACCCGATCAAAGGGCGGCTGGCGGCGCTATGAAACCGAACTGGCCCCGCTGATCGCGGCGCTGGATGATCTTCTGCCGGAGGACAGATGAGCGGACTTTCCCAGATCCTGGATCGTATCCGTGCCGCCGAGACCGCCGCGGGCCGGGCGCCCGGTTCGGTCGCGCTGATCGCGGTGTCGAAGGTGCAGCCCCCCGAACGGGTCGAGGCCGTGCTCGAGGAGGGGCATCTCCTCTTTGGCGAGAATTACGTGCAGGAGGCGGCCGGGAAATGGCCGGGCTGGCGCGCGCGCTTCGCGGGCGTGTCGGTGCACATGATCGGCCCGCTCCAGACCAACAAGGCCAAGCAGGCGGTCGAATTGTTCGAGGCGATCCACACGCTGGACCGGCCGTCGCTGGCCCAGAAGCTGGCGCGTCTGGCGCAGGCGCGCGGGGCTTCGCCGCGGCTTTTCGTGCAGGTCAACACCGGGGCCGAGCCGCAGAAGGCCGGTGTCCTGCCCGAGGGCGTGGATGCCTTCGTCGCTGAGGCACAGGCGATGGATCTGCCGGTCGAGGGGCTGATGTGCATCCCCCCCGAGGGCACGGACCCCGCCCCCCATTTCGCGGCCCTGGCCGAGATGGCCGCCCGCAACGGGCTGACGGGTCTGTCGATGGGGATGAGCGCGGATTTCGAGGCCGCGATCGCCGCCGGCGCCACCCATGTGCGCGTGGGCAGCGCGATCTTCGGCGCGCGGGATTATTCGAACCGCTGAGACGTGCCACCTGCGCCGGGGCCCGCGATACCCGGCCGCGGCGGGCGTTCGCCGCGCACGATCAGCCGGCTGTCGGGGTCCAGCCGCGCGGCCAGCCACAGAAGATGCCCCCGCGCCATGGCCACGCAACCGGCGGTCGGGAAACCCGGCCGGCGCCAGGCATGCACGAAGATGGCCGAGCCGCGGTGCGCCCGCGCCTCGGGCCAGTTCCAGTCGGTCACCAGCACCAGGTCATACATCGGGTCGGCCCGGCGCAGACGCTCGGCGCTGGCGGCGAAGGGCGCCGCGACCATGTGGTTGTAATCCTCGTGCAAGGGCGCATCGCACCACAGATCGTTCGGCCCGATCGGCACCGCCCAATGCGGCAACCGCGCCCGCGCGATGCGGTCGGCGCGATAGAGCATGCCCACGATCCGATGCGCGCCAAGCGGCGTGGCGCCGTCGCCCTCGTGCTTGTCGGCGCGCAGCCCGCCCCGCCCCACCACCACCGGAATGCGGCGGTTGCGGAAGATCAGCCCGGTGGGCGTCAGGATCAGGTCATTGGCATTCATCGCAGGGGCGTTCACAGCAGATGTCCCGATTTGGCGGCCTTGGTATCCAGATAGGCGGCGTTCTCGGGGCCGCGCCCCACCTTCAGCGGCACACGCTCGACGACCCGGACGCCGTGGCTTTCCAGCATCGCCACCTTGGCGGGGTTGTTGGTCAGAAGGCGCACCGCCGAAAAGCCCAGCTGGCGCAGCAGCGCCGCGCCGATGCGAAAGTCGCGCTCGTCATCCTCGAAGCCCAGCCGGTGATTGGCCTCGACCGTGTCAAAGCCCTGATCCTGAAGCGAATAGGCCCGCATCTTGTTGGCCAGCCCGATCCCGCGCCCCTCCTGGTTGAGATAGAGCAGCACGCCCGCGCCTTCCGCCCCCATCCGCGCCAGCGCGGCGTGAAGCTGCGGGCCGCAGTCGCATTTGAGGCTGCCCAGAACGTCGCCGGTGAAACAGGCCGAATGCAGCCGCGCCAGAACCGGGCGGTCGCGGTCGGGCTGGCCCACCTCGACGGCGAAATGCTCCTCGCCGTCGGCGCGCAGGACATGGAGCCGCCCGCGCCCCGCCGCCTGCATCGGCAGCGCCCCCACCGAGACCGGGGCGAATTGCGCCTCGGCCGCCAGCGCCGCGGGCAAAAGCGTGGCCGGCAGATGCGTCAGCCCCGGCACCGCACTCGCATCGGGCAGGGGCGCCATCAGCACCGCGGGCAGAAGATGCGCGGTCTTGACCAGACCCACCGCCGCGCGGGCCGGGCCGGCGTCACCCTCGCGCAATGTCCTGAGCGGCCCCTTCATCGGCGTCATCAGATCGCCCGCCGGATCGGCCAGCGCGCGCAGCCAGCCAAGGTCGGCACCCGCAGGCACCGCCACCCGGGCGATGTCGCCGTCATAGGCGCGCGCCTTCAGCGTCTCGGCCCGGCGCGCGGTCAGCACCAGCACCACATCGGGGCCCAGCGCGGCCAGCCGCTCGGGGCTGAGCGTCTCGACCGCGGCCGCAAGCTGCGGCGCGGGGCCGTCCAGAACGACGGGCAGACCCATGCGCAGATCGGCGCGGGCACGCGCGATCAGGTCGGGCAGCGAAGGAACAAGCGGATGCGTCATGCCCCCTGAGATAGCGCCGCACGCCGCCGATGGGAACGGCTCTTGCTGCGCCCGCGGGGAAACAAACTGAAACAATCGGCCATTTTCCGACACGACCGCGTGATAGCGACAGCCCTGCCCTTGTGGAAGCGGCGGCCCGAGCCCAGTTTAGGTTCACAATTTCCGGAGGTGTGCATATGGCCACGCTGAAGAAAATCCTGCTTGTCGATGACGATACCGACCTGCGCGAGGCTCTGGCCGAACAGCTTGTCGCGCTTGAGGAATTCGACGTGTTCGAGGCCGATTGCGGCGCCGGCGCGGTCGAGAAGACGCGTGACGCGCTCTACGATCTGGTGATGCTCGACGTGGGTCTGCCCGATACCGACGGGCGCGAATTGTGCAAGAAGCTGCGCCGGCTGGGCGTGAAATGCCCGATCATGATGCTGACCGGGCACGACACCGATGCCGATGCGATCCTTGGGCTCGACTCGGGCGCCAACGATTACATCACCAAGCCGTTCCGGTTCCCGGTTCTCTTGGCTCGCATCCGCGCGCAGCTGCGCACGCATGAACAATCCGAAGATGCCGTCTTCCAGATCGGCCCCTATTCCTTCCGCCCGGCGATGAAGATCCTGATCGACGAGCGCGAAAAGAAGATCCGCCTGACCGAGAAGGAAACCAATATCCTCAAGTTCCTCCAGCGCGCGCCCGATGGCGTGGTGCCGCGCGACGTGCTGTTGCACGAGGTCTGGGGCTATAACGCCGGCGTCACCACCCACACGCTGGAAACCCATATCTACCGGCTGCGCCAGAAGATCGAACCCGATCCGTCGAACGCGCGGCTGCTGGTCACCGAATCCGGGGGCTACAGGCTCAACGCCTGAGACCTCCGTTCTCGGGGGCGGCGCCTCTTGTCCTCCGGAAGGACCGCCCCCGACACTTTTCCCGCCTCTCGTCCCGCCCGTCCCGGCCGGTCTTGTGCCGCGCCGCGCCATCGCGCAGGATCGCGCCGCAATCGAGAAGGAACACGGGATGAGCTTCACCCTCGCCACCTGGAACATCAATTCGGTGCGCCTGCGCGCGCCGCTCGTCGAACGGCTCCTGCGCGAGGAAGCCCCCGACGTGCTGTGCTTGCAGGAATGCAAATGCCCGGTGGAGAAGCTGCCGCTCGAGGTGTTCGCGCCGCTGGGCTATACCCATGTCGTGGCGCGCGGGCAGAAGGGCTACAATGGCGTGGCGATCCTGTCGCGCCTGCCCATCGCCGAGGAACGCGCCGAGGATTGGGCCGGGCTGGGGCATGCGCGCCATATCGCCGGGCGGCTTGCGAACGGCGTTTTGATCCACAACGTCTATGTTCCGGCCGGCGGCGACATCCCCGACCGCACCCAGAACGAGAAATTCGGCCAGAAGCTGGATTTCCTGGCTGCGATGGAGGCCGATTTCCGCACCCATCGCCCCGAACGCGCGATCCTGGTGGGTGACCTGAACATCGCCCCGCGCGAGGATGACGTGTGGAACCACCGCGCGCTTCTGAAGGTGGTCAGCCACACCCCGATCGAGGTCGAGACCTTCGAGCGCACGCGCGGCGCGGGCGGCTGGGTCGACGTGACCCGCGCCGATATCCCCGAAGGCCAGCTCTATTCGTGGTGGTCCTATCGCTCGCCGAACTGGGATGGGGCGGACAAGGGCCGGCGGCTGGATCACATCTGGGCCAGCCCCGATCTCGCGCCGCGGGCGGGCGGCTCGCGCATCCTGCGCGACGTGCGCGGCTGGGAACAGCCGTCGGATCATGCGCCGGTTTTCGCGCGCTTCGACCCGTGACCCCCTTGGCGGGGCGCCGCCGCCGCCGCATATAGGGCGCAAGCTGACCCCGCAGGCGCATGCCTGCCGAACATGGAAGGACGGCAATGCTGACGGATTCGCAATCCCCCGCTGATGCAGACCTGATCAAGGACGTGACCGAGGCCGATTTCATGGCCGAGGTGATCGACGGCAGCCTCGAGGTGCCGGTGATCGTCGATTTCTGGGCGCCCTGGTGCGGCCCCTGCCGGCAGCTTGGCCCGGCGCTCGAGGCCGAGGTGAAGGCCGCGCGCGGCAAGGTGCGCATGGTCAAGGTCAATGTCGATGAAAACCAGGCCATCGCCGCGCAATTGCGCGTGCAGTCGATCCCCACGGTCTATGCGTTCTTCCAGGGCCGCCCGGTCGATGCCTTCCAGGGCGCGCTGCCGCCCTCGGAGCTGAAGAAATTCGTCGAGAAGCTGGCCGCGATGGCCGGGGATGGCGGGCTGGCCGACGCGATCGAGGCCGCCGAGGCGATGCTGGCCGAAGGCGCCGTGGCCGACGCCGCCGAAACCTTTGCCGCCATCCTGGGCGAGGACCCCAATATCGCCGAAGCCCATGGCGGGCTGGTCCGCGCCTATATCGCGGCGGGCGATCTGGACCGGGCCGAGGGCTTCCTGAACGCCGTGCCCGAGAAGCTGGCCGCCTCGGCCCCGGTCGAGGCCGCCCGCGCGCAGCTGGCGCTGGCGCGTCAGGCCGCCGATGCCGGGCCCATCGCCGAGCTGGAAGCGCGCGTGGCCGCCGATCCCGACGACCATCAGGCGCGCTTCGATCTGGCGCAGGCCCAGCATGCCGCGGGCGATGTGGCCGGGGCGATCGACAGCCTTCTGGAGCTGTTCCGCCGCGACCGAGAATGGAACGAGGGCGCCGCGCGGGCACAGCTGTTCACCATCTTCGACGCGCTCAAGCCCAACGATCCGCTGGCGCTGAAGGGGCGGCGGCGGCTGTCGTCGATGATGTTCGCCTGAGGATCAAACTGACGCAGCCGGCGCGGTTGCCGCCGCGCCTTCGCGTCCTATCTCGGCACGCATGACGAAATCCATCGAACTGCCCCGCCTTCTGCCGCTGTTCCCGCTGCCCGGTGCGCTGCTCCTGCCGCGGGGCCGCCTGCCCTTGCATATCTTCGAGCCGCGCTATCTGCACATGCTCGACGATTGTCTCAAGACGCCGGCGCGTCTGATCGGCATGATCCAGCCCCGTCGCCTGCCAGGCGGCGAGAGCGTGCTCAACACCATCGGCTGCGCCGGTCGGATAACGGCCTTCTCGGAAACCGAGGACGGGCGCTACATGATCACGCTGACCGGCGTGTCGCGGTTTCGCCTGATGTCCGAGGCGGCGTCGGACACGCCCTATCGGCAGGCCGAGATCTCGTGGGAGGGGTTCGGCCGCGACCGCGACCCCCGGCCCGAAACCGATGACGGCTTTGAACGCGATCCGTTCATGGACCTGCTGTGCCGCTATTTCGCGGCGCAGGGCCTGTCGACCGACTGGGAAAGCCTGCGCGAGGCCGACGACGAATTCATGCTGAATTCGCTGTCGATGCTGCTGCCGTTCGAGCCCGAGGACAAGCAGGCGCTTCTGGAGGCGCCATCGCTCAGCACGCGGCGCGAGACGCTGGTGACGCTTCTGGAATTCGCGCTGCGGGGCGGGGAAGGCGAGATGGTGCAATGACCGACGCGCGCGCCCCCGCCGACCCCAGTTTCGACCGGCACATGCTCGAGGCGCTGGTCTGTCCGCTGACGCAGACCACGCTGTCCTATGACGCCGAGCGTCAGGAGCTGGTCTCGCGCGCGGCGGGGCTGGCCTTTCCGATCCGCGAGGGGATCCCGATCCTTCTGGAATGCGAGGCGCGCGCGCTCGACTGAGCGCGACCGGCCCTCCGCCGCGCGTGCCTAGAGCGCCTGCCCGCGCATCAGCCGCGGCAGGGCACCGGCGGTTCCGGCGGCCTCGCGGGCGAAGGCCCGGCGCAGCGGACCGACCGCCCCCACCAGCCCCATGCCGACATCGCGCGCCGCACGCAGGATGGGATTGTCGTTCGAGAACAGCCGGTTGACCGCATCCATGCCCAGCCCCATCGTGGTGGCGTCAAAGCGCCGCCACTGCTGATATTGCTCAAGCACCTCGAAGCGGCCGATATCCATGCCCAGCCGGCGCGCGCGCACCAGAACCTCGGCCAGGGCGGCCACATCGCGCAGCCCCATGTTGAGGCCCTGCCCCGCGATCGGGTGCACCCCATGCGCGGCATCGCCCACCAGCGCGACACGCGGCGCGACATAGCTGTCGGCCAGCGTCAGCCCCAGCGGGTAGGAAAAGCGCGGCCCGCAGAGCGAGATCTCGCCCAGGAAATCCCCGAAGCGCGGCGCCAGAAGGCCCAGGAAATCGGCGTCGCCCAGCTTGGCAATGGCGTCGGCGGCGGCGCTGCGCTCGGACCAGACCACCGAGGAGCGGTTGCCCGTCAGCGGCAGGATCGCCAGCGGCCCGGTCGACATGAACATCTGATAGGCGGTGCCCTCATGCGGGCGCTCGTGCGCGATGGCCGCGACCAGCGCGGTCTGGCCGTAATCGTGGCCGCTGCGGGTGATGCCCGCGCGCACGGCCACGCCCGAGCGCCGCCCGTCCGCGCCGACCAGAAGCCGCGCACGCAGCATCCGCCCGTCCGACAGGCCGACCTCGATACCCGCGGGCGTCTCGTGCTGGCTGTTTACCGCCACGCCCGCGATCAGGGTCAGCCGGTCCATCGCCCCGCGCAGGGCCGCATAGAGAAAGCGATCCTCCAGCATGAAGCCCAGCGGGCCGCCCTCCATCTCGGCGGCGTCAAAGCGCAGCGGCCAGGGCGCGCAGCCCTCGCCCGCGCGGCCATCGGCGGCCACGACCTTCAGGATCGGCTGGGATTCGGGGGCCAGATCGTCCCACAGCCCCAAGGCCGCCAGCATGCGCTGCGAGCCCGCCGCCAGCGCATAGGCGCGGCCGTCAAAGCCTTCCTCGGCGCGCTCGGCCCGCGGTGCGGGATCGACCACCGCCACCTGAAGGCCCGCGCCGGCCAGCGCCAGCCCAAGGGCCGGGCCGACCAGCCCGCCACCCGCGATCACGACATCGAAATCCTGTTCCATGCCGCCAATATGGACCCGCGGCCGGGATTGTCCATCACCCTTTGCAGCGCTAGCCTGCGCCATCGACAGGGGAAGGGCAGATGGATCAGTTTCTGAGCATGAGCGCCACCGCGCAGGGCAGGGAAATCGCCGCCGGGCGGCTGGACCCGTGCGCGCTGACCGAAGCCTATCTGGACGCCGCCGCAGCCCATCCCGACGGCGCGCGCATCTATGCCCGCCTGGCCCCCGGCCGCGCCCGCGCCGAAGCGCTGGCCGCCGCGGATCGCGCCCGTCTGGGGCTGCGGCGCGGCCCGCTCGATGGGGTGTGCCTGTCGTGGAAGGATCTCTACGACAGCGCGGGGCTGGGAACCGAGGCCGGCTCGCGGCTGCTGGCGGGGCGGGTGCCCGACCGCGACGCCCGCGTTCTGGCGCAGGCCACGGCGGCCGGCACGATCTGCCTGGGCAAGACCCACATGACCGAGCTGGCCTTTTCCGGGCTGGGCCTCAACCCGATGACCGCAACGCCCCCCAACCGGCACGATCCGGGGCTGGCGCCGGGGGGCTCGTCGTCGGGGGCGGCGCTTTCGGTGGCCTTCGGGCTGGCGGCGGCGGCGGTGGGCTCGGACACCGGCGGCTCGATCCGCATCCCGGCGGCCTGGAACGACCTGGTCGGCTTCAAGCCCACGCACGGGCGGCTGTCGCTCGAGGGCGTGGTGCCGCTCTGCAAGCGCTTTGACACGGTGGGCCCGATCGCCCGGACGGTCGAGGATTGCGCCGCTGTGGTTGCCACCCTTGAAGGCAGCGCCATGCCCGACCTGCGCGGCGCGACACTGGCCGGCACGCGCATCCTGGTGCCCGAGGGGCTGGCCCTGACGGAGGTGCGCGCGCCCCAGATGCAGGGTTTCGAGACCGCGCTGGACCGTCTTGCCGCGGCCGGCGCGCAGATCGTGCGCCGCCGCGTCGAGGTGGTCGACCCGGCAATGGACCTGTCGGGCGTGCTGTTCGCCCCCGAAGCCTATGGCAATTGGGCCGCGGTGATCGAGGCCGCCCCCGAAAAGATGTATCCGCTGATCCTTGAGCGGTTCCGCGGTGGCGCCTGCGTCTCGGCGGCCGAATATGTGGCCGGGTGGAACGCGCTTGCCCAGCATCGCGCCGCCTTCGCCGCCGAGGCCGCGGCCTTTGACGCGGTGGCGATCCCGACTTCGCCCATCGGGCCGCCCGATGCCGCGCGCCTGCTGTCCGACCGCGCCTATTTCGAAACCGAGAACCTGCTGGCGCTGCGCAACACGCGGGTGGGCAACATCTTCGGGCTGTGCGCGCTGACGCTTCCCACCGGCACGCGCTTTGCCGGGATCATGCTGATGGGCCTGCCGGGCGCCGACACGCGCCTTCTGCGGCTGGGGATGGCGGCCGAAACCGCGCTTGGCTGAAATGCAACAGACGGGGGGCCGCGGCGCGGGCTGCGGCTGTTTGGCTGGACCTGTGGCGGGCTTGGGGCTAGGATCTGGCACAAACGGGGCATCCACGACCCCGAAACCCAGAGGCAGACATGGCATTTCCCGAGCGGTTCTCGAACCTGCCCGAATACGCATTTCCGCGTTTGCGGAAACTTCTGGACGTCCATGAACCGGGCGCCGAACCGATCGCCATGACGATCGGCGAGCCGCGCCACGCCATTCCCGATTTCGTCGGCCCGATCCTGGCCGAGAGCCTGGCCGAATTCGGCCGCTATCCCGTCAACGAAGGCACGCCCGAGCTTCTGGGCGCGATCTCGGACTGGGCCGCGCGGCGCCACGGCGTGACGCTTGCGCCCGAGCGGCTGATGGCGGCCAATGGCACCCGCGAGGCGCTGTTCAACGCGGTGCTGGCGCTCTGCCCCGAGACCAAGCGCGGCCGGCAGCCCGTGGTGGCGATGCCCAACCCCTTCTATCAGGTCTATGCCATGGGGGCGATGACGACGGGGGCGCAGCCGCTTTATGTCGATGCCACCGAGCAAACCGGTTTCCTGCCCGATTTCGAAGGGCTTGACCCGGATATCCTGGACCGGATGGCGATTGCCTTCCTGTGCTCGCCCGCCAATCCGCAAGGCGCGGTGGCGGGGCGCGATTACCTGGCGCGGCTGCTGGAGCTGGCCGAGCGGCATGATTTCGTGATCTTCTCGGACGAATGCTATTCCGAGCTTTGGGCCGACACGCCGCCGCCCGGCGTGCTGGACGTGGCCGCGGCCACCGGCGCCGCCCCCGAGCGCGTGGTGATGTTCAATTCGCTGTCCAAGCGGTCGAACCTGGCCGGTCTGCGCTCGGGCTTCGTGGCGGCGGGTCCGCAGTCGATGACCCATATCCGGCGGCTGCGCGCCTATGCCGGGGCACCGCTGCCGCTGCCGGTGCAGCGCGTGTCCACCGCCGCCTGGGCCGACGAAACCCATGTCGAGACCAATCGCGCCCTCTACCGCGCCAAATATGATCTGGCGCAGGACATCCTGGGCGATCTGCCCGGCTTTCGCCCGGTCGAGGCCGGGTTCTTCCTGTGGCTGAAGGTGCCCGCGTCGATCGCCACGGGCGAGGCGGCGGCGTTGAAACTGTGGCGCGAAGCCGGCGTGCGGGTGCTGCCCGGCGCCTATCTTGCGCGCAACTCCGGGGATGCGAACCCCGGCAATGACTACATCCGGGTGGCGCTGGTCGCCCCCCACGCGGAAACGCAGCGCGGCCTGACCCGGCTCCGCGCCTGCCTTTACGGATGAGGACAGAAAAGATGGCGTCGTTTCAGGCCCGCGGACGTGACCCCCTTCTGGACCAGACCACCCAGGCCGTTCTGGAACGACGCGGCAAGGAACTGGTCGGGGCCGGGCTGGTCGTGCTGGCGCTGATGCTGACGGCCACGCTGGCCAGCTATTCGCCCGACGATCCGGGCTGGCTGGCGGTGACGGATGCCCCGGCGCAGAACCTGATGGGCCGCGCGGGGGCCTCGATCGCGTCGATTCTGTCGGTCTTCGTGGGGCTGGGCGCCTGGGGGATCGTGGCGGCGCTGGCGATCTGGGGCGGGCGCTTCATCCTGCACCGGGGCGAGGAACGCTTTGTCGGGCGCATGCTGTTCGCCCCGATCGGGGTGGCGCTGATCTCGGCCTATGCGGCCTCGCTGGTGCCGCCGACGGATTGGCCGCATGCCTTCGGGCTGGGCGGTCTGTTCGGCGATACGGTCATGGGTGCGCTGCTCAGCTTCTCGCCGATCGCGCCGGGGGTGGCGCTGAAGCTGATCGCCTTTGCCATGGCGCTGTCGTCGCTGGCGATGGGGCTGTTCGTGCTGGGCTTCGAACGCGCCGAACTGTCGGCGCTGGCGCGCGGCACCGGTCTGGCGCTGGCGCTGGGCTATGACCGGGCGCTGCATCTGGCCGGGTCGGGGGCGCAGGAGGCCGCCGCCCGCCTGCGCGAGGCCCGCCAGCGCAAGGCCGAACAGGCAGCCGTTCCGCCGGTGGCCGAGCCCGCCTTCGACGCCGCGCCGCGGCCGGGCCTTCTGGGCCGCATCCGCCGCGCCGCGCCGCTGCCCGAACCCGATCTTGCGGCCGATCTGGAGCCCGAGCTGATCGAGACCGCGCCCGACTGGGACACCGCCCCCGAGGCGCCCAGCCAGGACCGCATCCGCGCCCGCATTGCCGATGCCGTCCGCGCCCGCGCCGCGGCACCGCAACAGCCCGCGCCCGACGCGCTTGCCGAACCGGCCGGTGCCCCGCGCCAGATGCCGATCCTGCGCGCGCCCCTGCCCGACCGCGACCCGGTCTTCGGCTGGGACGACATGGACGCGGACGACGAGGGGGATCTGGACGCCATTGCCGGCCTGCGCGCGCCGGCGCAGCAAGGTGCCGACCTGCGCACGCCTGTCGCCGGCTTCTCGGACAGCCCGCGCGCCGAATTCGACAGCCGCTCTGCGCAGGCGGCAGACGACATTCCCGCGCGGCCGTCGGTCCTGGCCGCGGTGGCGCGGCGGCTGGCGCGCGGCGCGGCCCCGGTCGAGGTGGCGCCCAGCCTGCGCATCGAGCCCGTGCTCCAGGCCCAGCCGCGCTTCATGCCCGGCGCGCGCAACCTGCCCGAACCGACCCCCTTCGTGGCCATCGACGACAGCGCCGAAGCCGCCGCGGCCGAGACCATGAGCCCCGCGCCCATGCCCCCCGAGACCGCCGCGCTCGACCCCGAGGACGACGATCTGCGCAACGTCTTTGCGGTGCCCGACGACAGCGCCGCCCCGGCCCCCCGGCCGCGCCCGCTTCTGCGTGCAACGACCCCGGACCCCACGCCGCGCCGCGTCGTGCACAATGCGGCCAAGCGCGCGGCGGCGCCCTCGCGCGCGGCGCAAGCCGAGGCCCAGCCGCGTCTGGCGCTTGACCCCGAACCGGCTGCCGCGGCCGCCTATGAGGCACCGCCGCTCAACCTGCTGACCAATCCCGCCAGCATCGCGCGCCACCAGCTGTCCGACGAGGCGCTGGAGGAAAACGCGCGCATGCTGGAAAGCGTGCTTGATGATTACGGCGTCAAGGGCGAGATCGTGTCGGTCCGCCCCGGCCCCGTGGTCACGATGTACGAGCTGGAACCCGCGCCGGGCCTCAAGGCCAGCCGCGTGATCGGCCTGGCCGATGACATCGCGCGGTCGATGTCGGCGCTGTCGGCGCGGGTCTCGACGGTGCCGGGGCGCTCGGTAATCGGGATCGAGCTGCCCAACGCCCAGCGCGAGAAGGTCGTCCTGCGCGAGATCCTCTCGGCGCGCGATTTCGGCGACAGCAACATGCGCCTGCCGCTGGCCCTGGGCAAGGATATCGCCGGCGAGCCGATCGTGGCCAACCTTGCCAAGATGCCCCACCTGCTGATCGCGGGAACCACGGGTTCGGGCAAGTCGGTCGCCATCAACACGATGATCCTGAGCCTTCTCTACAAGCTCTCGCCCGACGAATGCCGGTTGATCATGATCGACCCCAAGATGCTAGAGCTCAGCGTCTATGACGGCATCCCGCATCTTCTGTCGCCCGTGGTGACCGACCCCAAGAAGGCGGTCGTGGCGCTGAAATGGGTCGTGGCCGAGATGGAGGAGCGCTATCGCAAGATGTCCAAGATGGGCGTGCGCAACATCGAGGGCTACAACGGCCGCGTGCGCGAGGCGCTGTCCAGGGGCGAGATGTTCAAGCGCACCGTCCAGACCGGCTTTGACGAGGAAACCGGCGATCCGATCTTCGAGACCGAGGAGATCCAACCCAAGACCCTGCCCTATATCGTGGTCATCGTCGACGAGATGGCCGACCTGATGATGGTGGCCGGCAAGGAGATCGAGGCCTGCATCCAGCGTCTGGCGCAGATGGCGCGGGCCAGCGGCATCCACCTGATCATGGCCACGCAGCGACCGTCGGTCGATGTCATCACCGGCACGATCAAGGCCAACTTCCCCACCCGGATCTCGTTCCAGGTGACCTCGAAGATCGACAGCCGCACGATCCTGGGAGAGATGGGCGCCGAACAGCTTCTGGGCATGGGCGACATGCTCTACATGGGCACCGGCTCACGCATCACCCGCATCCACGGCCCCTTCGTCAGCGACGAGGAAGTCGAGGAAATCGTGAACCACCTCAAGAGCTTCGGCCCGCCCGAATATCTGTCGGGCGTGCTCGAAGGCCCCGAGGAAGAGCAAGCCCAGGAGATCGACGCGGTGCTGGGCCTCGGGGGCAACACCAACGGCGACGAGGCGCTCTATGATCAGGCGGTGGCGATCGTGGCGCGCGATCGCAAATGCTCGACCTCCTACATCCAGCGCAAGCTGGGCATCGGCTACAACAAGGCTGCGCGGCTGGTCGAGCAGATGGAAGACCAGGGCGTCGTCAGCCCGGCAAACCACGTGGGCAAACGCGAGGTTCTGATCCCCGAAGCCTGAGGGCGGGCAAAACGCCGCCCAATCTGGCGAAGAATGCGCGCGGGGGCTGGAAAGGTCCGCCGCGCGCGCGCACATATAGGGGCATGAAACCGCGTCACCTGATCGCCCTTGCGGGCCTTGCCCTTCTGACCGCCCTGCCCGCGCAGGCCGACCGGATCTCGCTGTCGCAGATCTCGTCCTATCTCAACGGGATCAGGACGCTCGAGGCGGCCTTCACCCAGGTCAACGCCGACGGCTCGATCTCGACCGGAACGCTCTATATCCTGCGGCCCGGCCGGGTGCGGTTCGAATATGCGCCGCCCGACCGGACGCTGGTTCTGGCCGGCGGCGGCCAGGTGGCGATCTTCGATGGCAAGTCGAACCAGCCGCCCGAGCAATACCCGCTGTCGAAGACGCCGCTGAACCTGATCCTGGCGCCCGACATCGACCTGACGCGCGCGCGCATGGTCGTGGGCCATACCGACGACGGCAAGACGACAAGCGTCATCGCCCAGGATCCTGACCACCCCGAACGCGGCACGATCCGGCTGGTGTTCTCGGATGACCCTGTGCAATTGCGCCAGTGGATCATCACCGACGAGACCGGCGGCAAGACCACGGTGATCCTGGGCAAGACCGAAACGGGCGGTCAGATCCCGTCCGCGCGGTTCTCGATCACGGCCGAGACGCAGCGGCGCGGGCTGTGAAGGGCGGTCAGCGCCGGCAACTGGCCAGCTGACGGCGATACATCTCGGAGCGCTCGGCCACGCGGTCGGCCACCGCCATCAGCCAGGACTTGTTGCGGTGGCTGCCGCGGGCATAGCCGGTGCGGCCCTCGTGATAGGCCAGATACTGGTTGCGCGCATCGGCCTTGGAAATGCCCAGACGCTCGGTCGTGCCGTTCATGTACCAGCCCATGAAATCGGTGGCATCATGGATGCGGTCGCGCTTGGCGCCGCGGCGTCGGGTCTCGGCGCGGTATTCGTCCCAGGTATCGTCGAGCGCCTGCGAATAGCCATAGGCCGAGCTGAGCCGCCCCATCGGGATGACGCCCAGCGCATAGCGGAAGGGCGTGCGCGCATTGCCCACGAATTTCGATTCCTGGTGAATGGTGGCCATCTGCACATGCACCGGAATGCCCCAGCGCGCCTCGGTCCGGCGCATCGCGCTCAGATATTGCGGGCGCTCGCGCACGATGGCGCAGGCATCATCGAGATCGCGCGGCGCATCGAAGCGCCCGCCCCCGCAGGAGGCCACGAGAAGCACCAGCGCCAGATGAAGAAATGTCCTGCCCATGCCTGCCCTCGCACGGCTGTGCCGCGTCTGATTTGTCGGACCCTTCCGGCCGCGCGCGGCGGCCGAATCGCCAGAGCCGCGCGCTGCCTGTCCCGCGGTTCCGGCGCAAGATTAGACAAATTTGCACGAACAGGAAAGCCAGAGCCGCCCCCTGCCAGACTGTGAACCCAGGTCACACAATCTGTTTCCCCCCGCCCCGGCCTGTCGGCATGGACAGGCTGGTTCAAGAAGTATTAAAAGAGGGAGAGGTCTGACACATGTTGCCATCATACGCCAAATACGCGCTGGGCCAGATCGTCCGGCATCGCAAGCACCCGTTCCGCGGGGTTATTTTCGACGTTGATGCGATCTTCTCGAATACCCAGGAATGGTATGAATCGATCCCCGAGGAAAGCCGCCCGGACAAGGATCAGCCGTTCTACCACCTGCTGGCCGAGACCGATAACAGCTATTACGTAGCCTATGTGTCCGAGCAGAATCTGTTGCCGGACCATTCGGGCGAGCCGATCGAACACCCCGACCTGCACGATCTGTTCGGGGATTTCGAGGACGGGCGCTACCCCCTCCAGTTTCAACTGAACTGATCCCGCAGACCGGTCCGCCCGGTCATATCAACGGCATCCGCCACAGGCAGGGCTGCGCGCCGGGCATCGGCAGGACGGAACCGCACTCCGCCAATGCCCCGGCGCAAGATCAGCCCGCAGGCGCCGCCAGCGGCAGCCGGAAGGCCAGAAGATTGCGGCCGTTTTCGCGGTGATAGCCCAGGTCGCGGGTCATGTCGCGGATCAGGAACCAGCCAAAGCCCCCTTCGGGCAGATGCTCGCGCGCCACATCCGTGGACGGAAGCCGCGGCTCGTCCAGACAGATCGGCGGCAGCGGCACCCCGTCATCGGACACCGAGCACGACAGCCCCCGGCGGTCGCGCACGATCGACAGCGTGATCGTGCCCTCGTGCCGTTCGCCATAGGAATGCTCGACGATATTGTTCATGACCTCGGCCAGGACAAGCTCGAGCGTCCCGGCTTCTTCCCTGGACAGCTGATCGACGAACCGTGCCACCGCCGCAGCCAGCGCATCGCGCACGGCCAGAGGGTCAGCATTGCAGCTGTGAACGAAGATCTGCGGCGCACCGGGGCGACGGTCGGCGCGACCTGGGTCGGGGGTTTCGGTTTCGGCGGCGGCGCGTGGGCGTGGCATGGGCGATGATTCAGCCAACATGACGCAGCTCTTTGCCAGGGAGGTCGGGGTGGATCACGAACACCGAATCCATCCGGGTGAGGCGGAACACCTTTTCGACATTCGGGGTCAGTCCCATCAGCTCGAGGCGACGCCCATCGCCCATGGCCTTCATGACGGCGACCAGCGCCCCCAGGCCGGAACTGTCCAGGAATTCCACGCGCGACAGGTCCAGCACCACGCGGGGGGCGGGCTCCTTGAGGATGTCGCGCATCATCTCCTTGAACCGGATCGCGACCGCAGCGTCGATCCGGCTTTCGCCGACACGCACGAGAAGCGCGCCGTCGCGGGCTTCGGCTGTAAGGTTCATTCGGCATCTCCGGGCGAAGTGGTTCCAACCCCAAGGCTAGACGGGAATGCTTATCATTCGGTAATCAGAAACGGGCGCGAATGCGTCGAAAAATGGGAGGAATTCATGCAGGATGTGGTGATCGCGGGGGCTGCCCGCACACCCATGGGCGGGCTGATGGGCGCGCTCGGGACGGTGCCGGCCGCGACCTTGGGAGGGGTGGCGATCCGGGCGGCGGTGGAACGTGCGGGGCTTGACCCGCAGGCGGTCGACGAACTCTGGATGGGCTGCGTCCTGCCCGCGGGTCAGGGCCAGGCCCCCGCGCGCCAGGCCGGATTTGCCGCCGGCCTGCCGCAGGACGTGCCGGCCAGCACGCTCAACAAGATGTGCGGCTCGGGGATGCGCACGGTGATGACCGGCTGCGATGCGATCCGCGCCGGCGCGGCCTCGGTCGTGGTCGCCGGCGGCATGGAGAGCATGAGCCTTGCGCCCTATCTGCTGCCGAAGATGCGCGCGGGCGCCCGGCTGGGGCATGCCCAGACGATGGATCACATGTTTCTCGACGGGCTCGAGGATGCCTATGACAAGGGCCGCCTGATGGGCACCTTCGCCGAGGATTGCGCCGAGAGCTTCGGCTTCTCGCGCGAGGCCCAGGACGCCTATGCGCTGGCCTCGCTGACGCGCGCGCTCGAGGCCCAGCGCAGCGGCGGGTTCGCCACCGAGATCGCGCCGGTCAGCGTGCAGACCCGCAAGGCCGAGGTGATCGTGGCCGAGGACGAACAGCCCGGCCAGGCCCGCCCCGAGAAGATCCCGACCCTGAAGCCGGCCTTCCGCGCCGGCGGGACGGTCACGCCGGCCAATTCCTCGTCGATCTCGGACGGGGCGGCAGCGCTGGTGCTGGCCTCGGGGACGCGGGCGGCCGAGCTGGGCCTGCCGGTGCGGGCGCGCATCCTGGGTCACGCCAGCCACGCGCAGGCGCCGGGCGAATTTCCCACCGCGCCGGTGCCCGCGGCGCAGAAGCTTCTCGACCGGCTGGGCTGGCGCGTGGCCGATGTCGACCTCTGGGAGGTCAACGAGGCCTTCGCCGTCGTGCCCATGGCCTTCATGGCGCGGATGGGGGTCGATCATGGCATCGTCAACGTCAACGGCGGCGCCTGCGCGCTGGGCCATCCGATCGGCGCATCGGGCGCGCGCATCATGGTGACGCTGCTCCACGCGCTCGAGGCCCGCGGGCTCAAGCGCGGCGTGGCCGCGATCTGCATCGGCGGCGGCGAAGGCACCGCCATCGCCATCGAGCGCCCCTGACCCTGCTAGGGGGCCCGCACCGGCCGGGCCCCGTCGCGCGATCGGGGGCGTCCGCCCCCGGCGGCCGGCGCCCCCCTCGATGGGGGGCCCGGCCGCTCCCCCACCCCCCGGGGGACCGGCAAGGCCCGCGGGGACACCTGGCGCGGCGGTGCTGCGCCTTGCCCCACGCGCCCGTGCATGCTTAATGCGGGCCCGACCCCATGCCCTCAGGCCAACACCATGGAAGGAAGCGCCGATGCAGGACAGCCGCCACCTCGAAATGACCGTTCTGATGTCCCCCGACATGGCCAATTTCTCGGGCAAGGTGCACGGGGGCGCGCTTCTCAACCTGCTCGACCGGGTGGCCTTCACCTGCGCCTCGCGCTTCTCGCGCCGCTACGCGGTCACCCTCTCGGTTGATCAGGTCACCTTCAAGGAACCCATCCACGTCGGCGAACTGGTCAGCTTCCTGGCCACGATCAACTATGCCGGGCGCACCTCGATGGAGGTCGGCATCCGCGTCGAGGCCGAGAACCTGCGCACCGGCGTGCGCCGCCATACCAATTCGTGCTATTTCACCATGGTCGCGGTGGACGAGGACGGCAAGCCCGCCACCGTGCCCGCCTTCCACCCCGCCACGCCGATGGAACAGCAACGCTACCGCGCCGCCGAGCTGCGCCGCAACCTGCGCCGCGAATTCGCCGCCCGGCTTGAACATGTCGCCGAAACCGGCACCGACGACGATCATCACTGACATCCCCGCCGGGGGGGGCGGCCCCCATGTCAGCTTCTGACACCCTCAGGGGATATCCGGGGGAAACCGGGCCCGCGGGCCCGATTCTCCCCGCCCCCCCGTGTCGAGAGGCCAAGATGACTGCATTTCGTTTCATCCACTCTGCCGACCTGCATCTGGGCCGACGCTTCGGCAACCTGCCCGAGGAAATCCGCGGCCGCCTGGTCGAGGCCCGCCACGCCGCGCTGGGCACGCTGGCGGCCACGGCGCGCGCGCAGGGTGCCCAGCATATCCTTCTGGCCGGCGACACCTTCGACAGCGAGACCCCCACCGACCCGGTCTGGCGCCAGGCGCTGGCGGCCATGGCCGACAGCCCCGCCCATTGGTGGGTGCTGCCCGGCAACCACGACAGCCTGGGCGCCGAAACCCTGTGGCAGCGGCTGGCGGCCCATGCCCCGAAGAATGTGCATGTTCTCCACGACATCGACCCCGTCGAACTGGCCCCCGGCGCGATGCTCCTGCCCGCGCCGCTGCCCCGCCGCCGTCCGGGGCGCGACCTGACCGCCTGGATGCCGGGCTGTGCCACCGACCCGCGCGCGCTGCGCATCGGGCTGGCGCATGGGGCAGTGCGCGACTTCTCCGAGGATGGCGCCGGCGCCGAGGGCATCATCCCCCCCGACCGGGCCGAGACCGCGGGGCTCGATTATCTGGCGTTGGGCGACTGGCACGGGCAGATGACGCTGTCGCCGCGCTGCGCCTATGCCGGAACGCCCGAACAGGACGGCTTTCGCCATGCCGCCCGCGGCGGCTGCCTGGCCGTCACCCTGGACGGGCCCGGCGCACCGCCGCGCATCGCGCGGGTCGAGACCGGGCGGTTCCTGTGGCTGGACCTTGCGCTCGAGCTTCTGCCCGGCCTCTGCCCCGAAACCGAACTGACCCGCCTGCTGCCCGGGCCGGGGCCCGCGCGGCGCGACATTCTGGTGCGTCTTCAGGCCCAGGGCCGCGCCGGGCTGGCCGAACAGCAAACCCTGCGCCGCACCGCCGCGCGCCTGAGCCCGGAATTTTGCCATTTCGTTCTGGAAACGGCGGACCTGGCCACCGAATTCGACGCCGCCGACCTCGATGCCATCGACCATGGCGGCGCGCTGCGGGCCGCGGCCGAGACGCTGGCGCAAGAGTCACGCGACGACCGCCTTGCCGCCGCCGACCGCGCCATCGCCGCCGGTGCGCTCAACCGCCTTTACGGCATGCTTCAGGGAGAGGCCGAATGAAGATCCGCGCCATCACCCTGTCGGACGTGCGCCAATTCAGCCGCCCCGTCACCGTGGCGGGCTTCGATGCCGGCCTCAACGTCCTGTCCGCGCCCAACGAAAGCGGCAAGTCCACGCTGTTCGATGCGCTGCATGCGGTCCTGTTCGAGAAGCACGGCGCCCGCAAGAAGGAGGTCCTCGCGCTGCAACCCGATGTGGGCGGGGCGCCGACGATCACCCTTGAGATCGAGCTTGACGGCAAGGCCTTCCGCATCGTCAAGCGCTGGCTGTCGAAACCCATGGCCGAGGTCTGGCAGGACGGGCGACTGATCGCCAAGGCCGACGAGGCCGAGGCCTTCATCGCCCGGCTGACCACCCCCATCGACGAGGGCGGGCCCGCGGGCCTTTTGTGGGTGCGCCAGGGGCTGACCGCGCTTGATGACGGCACCGACCGCGAACGCAAGTGGCAGGCCGCGGCCCGGCGCGACCTGATGTCCTCGATCACCGGGGAATTCGAGGCGCTGACCGGCGGGCGGCGCATGGACCGGGTGCTGGCCGAGGCGCGCGCGGCGCTGGCCCAGCGCGTCACCCAGCGCGGCGCGCGGGCGGGCGGGCCGCTTGAGCGTGCCCAGCGCGAAGTTGCCGAACATGAGGCAAAGGTGCAGGAGCTGCGCGCCCAGGCCGAGGCGCTGTCGCGGGATCTGCGCCGCCGCGCCGAGGTGCGCCGCGAACTGGACCTGCTCTCGGACCCCGCCGAAGCCGCGGCGCGCAAGACGCGCCTGGAAGAGGCGCGCGCCGCGCAGGACGCCGCGCGCGCGCATGGCGACCAGCTCGCGCACGCGCGGCTTGCGGTTCAATCCGCCACACTCCACCGCGACCGCGCCGCCGAGCGCCTGCGTGCCTTCACCGAAGCCCGGCGCGCCGCCCACGCCAGCCGGGCCGCCGCCGAAACCGCCGCGCAGACCGCCGCGGCCAGCGCCGCCGCCGAGACCGAGGCCCGCGCCGCGCTGGAGGGCGCGAAGGCCGCAGCCGAAACCGCCCGGCACGCCCACGCCGAGGCCCAGGCGCGCCTTCAGGCCGTGTTGGCGGCCGAAACCCGCGCCGCCACCGCGTCCCGCCGCGCCGACCTGACCCGGCGCCTGGCCGAGGCGCGCGCGCTCGAACCCCGCATCGCCGCCGCCCGGACCGCCGCCGCACGCGGCCCCGATGCCGCCACGCTGACCCGGCTGGAGCAGGCCGCGCAGGCGCTGCGCCTGGCCGAAGCGCTCCACAGCGCCGCCGCCCCGCACCTGACGATCCGCTATCACGGCCCCGAAACCCCGCGCGCGCGCCTCGATGGCACCCAGATCCCCGAGGGCACGCCCCGGCCGATCCTGGGCCCCACGCGGCTGGACCTGCCCGGCTACGGCCAGATCGAGATCGCCCCCGGAGACAGCGACGGCCAGAGCGCCGACCGTCTGGCCGCGGCGCAAGGGGCGCAGGCGCAGGCCCTGGCGCAGGCAGGGGCAGACAGCCTGGAGACCGCGCGCCGCGCCGCCAAGGCCCGCGCCGAGGCCGAGGCCCTGCTGCACGAATTGCGCACCGAGATGCGCCTTCTGGCCCCCGACGGGCTGGCCGCATTGCAGGCGGAACTCGAGCCCCTGGACCCCGGCGACGAGGGCGCAGCCCCCGCCGATCTGCCCCCCCGCGCCGAGGCCGAAGCGCAGCTTCGCACCGCCGAGGCCCGCCGCCGCGCCGCCGAGGCCGAGCACGACCGCCACCGCCCCCTGTTCGAAGCCGCCCGCGAACGTGCCCTGCGCGACGGGCTTGCCCGCGATGCCGCCGCAGCCGCCTGCAAGGCCGCCGCCAACCACCTGGCGGACCTGGAACATGCCGGTGACAGCACCGAAACCCTGAGCCGGGCGCTGGACGCAGCCAGGGCGCAGCTGGCCGACGCCGAAGCCCGACACGACGCGCTCGCGGCGCGCGCGCCCGACATGACGGCCGTCACGGCCGCACTGACCCGCGCGCTTTCGGTGGTCGAGGCGGCCGAGGCCGATCAGGCCCGCCTGAACGCCGAGCTGGCCCGGCTGGAAACCGGGATCGAGCTGCGCGCAGGCGATGGCGTCGAGGAAGAGCTGGCCGACGCCGAAACCCGTCTGGCGGCGGCGCGTCCGCGGCTGGAGGCCGAGGAACACGAGGTTGCCGTTCTGCGCCGGCTGGTCGTGGCGCTTGAAACCGCGCAGGCCCAGGCGCGCGATCTGTATTTCGATCCGCTGATGGCCGAGCTGAAACCGATGCTGACGCTGCTGTGGCCCGGTGCCGAGCTGCGCTTTGACGGCGACAGCCTGCTGCCGTCGGAACTGGTCCGCGATGGCCATGCCGAGTCGCTGGGAAATCTGTCGGGGGGGACGCGCGAACAGATCGCGCTGCTGGTGCGGCTGGCCTTCGCGCGGCTGCTGGCGCGCAGCGGACAGACGGCGCCGCCGGTGATCCTGGATGACGCGCTGGTCTTCACCGACGACGACCGGATCGAACGGATGTTCGACGCGCTGCATGCCCAGGCCGCGGATCTCCAGATCATCGTGCTGAGCTGTCGCAACCGTGCCTTCCGCGACCTGGGCGGGCGCAAGCTGGCCTTTGCCCCCGCGTCTGAAACGGACGCCTGACGCCTGACGCAACGCGATGTTTCACATGAAAAAACCCCCGCAAGCTGCGGGGGTCCGGGCGGGAAATCCCGCCAGCGTCGGAAGACATCGCGCCGGGCGCAGGGCCCGACAGGCGCCCTCAGAGCGCGCCTTCGCGTTGCGCCTTCTTGCGCGCGAGCTTGCGCGCACGGCGCACGGCCTCGGCTTTTTCGCGGGCACGCTTCACCGAAGGTTTCTCGAAATGCTGCTTGAGCTTCATTTCACGGAAAACCCCCTCGCGCTGAAGTTTCTTCTTCAGAGCACGGAGCGCCTGTTCGACATTGTTGTCACGAACGCTGACCTGCATGTGGTTGTCACCACCTTCCTAAGTTTGAGTTGCATCAGATTGCAGGAAGCGGCCATATAGCAAAGCCTTGGTCGTTTGTCCACGCCTCCCTGACCGCGGGGGGCGCCGGGCGTTTTCGGCCCCGCAACCCGACCGAAACCCGCCCCGACCGGAGAGGACGATGCGCAATTCCCGACTGGACCAGACCACCGCACGCGCCGAGCTTCTGGCCGCGATCACGCCGCATGTGCCCTTTGACGGCTGGTCCGAACCCGCCTTTCGCATGGCCGTGGCCGATTGCGGCATGGACCCCGAAATCGCCCGCGTGATCTGCCCGCGCGGCGCCGCCGACCTGGCCGCCGAATATCACCGCCAGGGCGACCGGCTGATGCTGGCGCGGCTGGCCGAGACCGACCTCGAGGCCCTGCGCTACCGCGACCGGGTGGCGCTGGCGGTGCGGCTGCGTCTCGAGGCGGTGGACCCCGAACTGGTGCGGCGCGGGGCGGCGCTTTTCGCGCTGCCGCAGCATGGCGGGCTGGGTGCGCGGCTGGTCTGGGACACGGCCGATGCGATCTGGGGCGCGCTGGGCGACAGCTCGCGCGACTACAACTGGTATACGAAACGCGCCACGCTCTCGGCGGTCTATTCGGCCACGGCGCTTTACTGGCTGGGCGATCAGAGCCCCGAACACGCCGACACCTGGGCCTTTCTGGACCGCCGCATCGAAGGCGTGCTGAAATTCGAGAAGGCCAAGGCATCGCTGATGAAATTGCCCGTCCTGCCGGGCCTGCTGGCGCGGGTCTCGGCGCCCGAGGGCGACTGCCCGCTGCCCGGCCGTCTGCACGGGGCCGCGCGATGAGCCAGATGCGCGCCGTCGAGATCAGCGCCCCGGGCGGCCCCGAGGTTCTGACCCCCTGCACCCGCCCGATCCCTGAACCGGGCGCGGGCGAGATCTTGATCGAGATCGCCTGGGCCGGGGTCAACCGCCCCGACGCGCTGCAACGCGCCGGCGCCTATCGCGCGCCGCCCGGCGCCTCGGACCTGCCGGGTCTGGAATGCGCGGGCCATGTCGCCGCGGTCGGCCCCGGTGTCAGCCGCTGGTCGGTGGGCGATCGGGTCTGCGCGCTGCTGCCCGGCGGCGGCTATGCCGAATATGCCACCTGCCCGGCCGCCCATGCCCTGCCCATCCCCGAAGGGATGGACCTGCGCCAGGCCGCCGGCCTGCCCGAGACCTGCTTCACCGTCTGGTCGAACGTGGTCATGCGCGGCGGGCTGAAAGCGGGCGAGCGGTTCCTGGTGCATGGCGGCTCGTCCGGGATCGGCACCACCGCGATCCAGATCGCCACCGCGCTGGGCGCGCGGGTCTTTGCCACCGCGGGCACGCCCGAGAAGGTGGCCGCCTGCGAATCGCTGGGCGCGCGCGGGATCAACTATCGCAGCGAGGATTTCGTCGAGGTGCTGCGCGCCGAAGGCGGGGCGGATCTGGTGCTGGACATGGTGGGCGGCAGCTATATCGCGCGCAACATCAAGGCCATGGCCGATGACGGGCGGATGGTGTTCATCGCCTTTCTCGAAAGCCCCAAGGCCGAGATCAACTTCGCCCAGGTGATGCTGCGCCGGCTGACCATCACCGGCTCGACGCTGCGCCCGCAATCCGACGCCGCCAAGGCCGCCATCGCCGAGGCGCTCGAGGCGCAGGTCTGGCCGATGGTGGCGGCGGGGAAACTGGCACCGCTGATCGACAGCACCTTCGCGCTGGAGGCCGCCGCCGAAGCCCATGCCCGCATGGAAAGCTCGGCCCATATCGGCAAGATCCTGTTGCAACTGCGCTGACGCGAGAGCACGTCGACCAGGCCGTGAGGGGGCGGACAAGGAATTGCAATCGGGCGCAAAAAAAGCCCTTGCACCCGCCCGAAACCCCGCTTATACGGCTCGGCACACGGAAGGCGAAGCCGCTGGATGTGACAAAGGTGGGGCCATAGCTCAGTTGGGAGAGCGCTTGAATGGCATTCAAGAGGTCAGGGGTTCGACTCCCCTTGGCTCCACCAATAAAAAAATGAAAGGCACCAGATAGTTCTGCCTTTCCTGTCAGAGGATTTGCCTCTGACGCGCAGATCAGTATTGTTTTCCCTACGAAAATCCATGCTGCCTCGATCTGCGCCCTTGGCGTGTTGATCGCTTCGCAGCCCTTCCCCCTGTCCAGCCCGAGGATGGCCCATAAGCGCCCCTTTCTTCGTCCTGACGGGCGGCCCCAGTGCGGGCAAGACCAGCCTAATCACCGAGCTCGCCCGCCGTAGCTTTCACACCATCCCCGAATCCGGCCGCGCGATCATTCGCGAGGAAATGCAGAACGGCGGAGATGCCCTCCCCTGGGCGGATCGCGCGGCCTATGCCGAACGGATGTTGGAACGGGATCTGCGCGCCCACCGCGCCGCACACGCACTCTCAGGCCCTGTGATCTTCGATCGCGGCATTCCGGATGTCCTTGGCTATCTGAAACTTTGCGGGCTTCCGGTGCCGCCCCACATCGCCACAGCGGCCAAGGCAGCTCGCTACAACCGTCGCGTCTTCCTGGCAGCCTACTGGGACGAGATCTTCACGCAGGATGCCGAGCGGAAGCAGAGCCAGACCGAGGCCGAAGCGACTTGTGCCGCTATGTTCGAGACCTATGTCGCGCTCGGCTACGAGATCATCGAGTTGCCGCGCACGGACATCGCAAGGCGCGCTGACTTTGTTTACAAACAGCTCGCTATCTAACAGTCACCTCCAGATGCCGCGGCTGAACTGCTGAAGCGGACAATCCACACGGCTCCTCTGGTTCCTCTGCACTCCCCCTGTCTAACGGTCACGGCGCGTTCTCTGCCGATAGCAGACGTTGCGCGCCCCGACCCCTGCTGCCTGCGGAGTCGCGAAAGCGGACGGTCATCGCGGTTGCAGCGCGCCCCGAATCCGCCAAGGTCAGGAGAGCGGACAAAGCAGTCTTTGCTTAGAGGCATGTGTTGGCATATTGCGCAGCGGCGACGGCGCTGCATAGGGAGGCCCACTCGCAGCCCTCGCAGGCCGATCTTACGCTCATGGTGTCAAACGCGCGCCGCAGGGATCGGATCGACGCATCGTCCAGCACCAGACGCGCTCCCGGCGTGGCCGCGCGCCCTAGCAGTTTCCCGATATCGTTGGACGCAGCCCGGTCCCGCGCGATCACGCTGTTACGGCTGCAATGCGCGTCTTCGTCATGGAGCAGGGGCGCGCAGATATCGTCGGGACCATCGACGATCTTGATCTCTTCCCCCGCGGATATGCGCTCGATGATCGCTGCCATGTTGGTCGTGAAGGCAGGGGAATATCCCCTACCAACATGGGTCAGAATGCATAGAAGATGGTGGGGCCGAAGCAGCACCGTCATGCGTCGGCACGCTTCATCCTGCCGTGGATCAACTTGAGCACCATCGCGCCGAGCGCAGACTTCAGAACGGCACCTAGGAGGAACGGGACGACACCGGCCATGATAGCCTGCTCGGGGCCAATGAGCACTGCCAGCCACGCTGCGCCCAAAGCAAGGCAAACCGCATTGCTGACGAGCATGCCGACGAAGGCCAGTCCGACGCGCTTCCCGGCCCAGCCACGCTCTGCCAGCCAACCCATGATCATGCCCGCGACAGGGAACGCGAAAAGGTACCCGCCCGTCGGCCCGATGAAGTGCTGCGCACCCGAAGCGCCCCCGGCCAGAACAGGCAGACCCAGAGCCCCCTCGACAAGCCAGGCCGTGATCGTGATGCCGCCAAGCCGCCACCCGTAGAGCGCGCCGATCAGGGCGACTGAAAAGGTCTGCAACGTCACCGGGACGGGCACCATCGGAACCTCGACATAGGACGAGAGTGCCAAGAACACGGTTCCCAAGATCACCGCGCCGAACTTCCAGGCAAGTGAGCGATTGCGAATGTCTAACGGGGTGCGTGCGGCACCGGCGGGCATGGCGGCTGAGGTGGTCATGCGAGCATCCTTTTCGAAATTATAGATAGAATCCCTATCCGATATCTAACTTTTGCCGAGAACGCAGATGCATAGCAAGAGCGCCGGGAAAACCAGCGGTCCTGCGGTTGGCCAAAGGCATGGAAAGGGAGCTTACCGCTCCCTGCTAAGCGACCCGTTCGGGGGCGCCTTCGATCCCATCCACGTGACGTGCCGCGACAGAAGCGAGGCGGCCAAGTCGATATTACCAGCTCGAAGCGCTAGCAAAATCGCGCGATGGTCGCGGTCAGTCGGGGTTTCCCACTCTGCGCTCCACCCCGAGAACAGGAAACGCGCACTCGCCACGTGCAGATCGTCGATCGACTGCAACAGGCGGGGCATCCCGCAGGGCGTCAGTATGGTGCGATGGAATCTGCGGTTCTCCTCCTCCCAGCCATAGACATCGCCGGCGCGATCCCCCGCGCGGGTGGCTTCTTCGGCTTCATCCAAGATGGCAACCGTGAGGTGCGGAGCGGCGTTGCGAAGCGCCAGCACCTCAAGTGATCCACGCATCTGTGCGACCTCTCGGATCTCGTAGAACCCGAAAGCCGCGACCCGAACGCCGCGGCGAGGTTCGCTCTCGACAAGCCCCTGTGACTCGAGCCTGCGGAACGCTTCTCTCACGGGCACGTGGCTAGTGCTGAACTCCTCTGCAATGCGGTCTTGCCGCAGACGCTCTCCCGCCGCGATCTGTCCGGTCACGATACGGCGGGCAAGCTCACGGTTAATCCGCGCGGCGTGGGATTCAGCTTTAGCTATCGTCATGGATTATAGATAATCCTGACCAGGATGAACGTCTAGGTAGGGCTCGGAGCGGACCTGCGGCAGCGCGGCATGGCGCCTGAGCGCCTGGCGCCACCGACTCTGGCGCTCGCTGCCGATAGCGGTCGTTCGTCGCCCCTTGCCGTTCCCGATTGACGAATCGCAGAAGCGGACTTCAGCTTGCCCCATGGAACAGCTCTCATCCCGCGACGCAGAGGCCCCATTGCCGACCTCCGTGGTGAACGCTAGCGCCGCAACGCAGCTTCACTAAACCTGACATTCATCCAGCCCGCAGCATTTTGAGCAATCCGAGGTCGGATGCGGCCGTAGAGGGGCTCTTCGCATGCGCCGACGTTTACCCAGAAGGAGCCTGAATTGCAGGCGTCAATGGCTCACAGCCACATCCATCGTGGTGTCCACCAGCGCGTCAAGTAGCTCCACGGCCGGGTCGTGCCAAGCTATACAGTCAGACACATTTTGAATTAGAACTTCTTCGCCATGCGCAATCCCATCCCTTTTTTCCTTCAAGGTTCCGCAAAAGGCCTTGAAGCTTCTATGATCAAATTTCGACTGCATGATCCACTCTGAGAAGAAGCGAAGCTGTTGGTAAGAGAAGTTGCCCCTATCGAATATTTCTTTGCCCGATATATTACTCAACACCAATGCATGTACTTCTTCGCTGTCGTCGCGACAAATGGAAAATCGACTATCACTACCCCTTCGGATTGCTTCCTTCCCGAAAAAAGTAAGCCAAACAGTCTTGTAGTTGTAATCATGCCTGGGGTGGTCTGACAAATACTCTAAATAACTCTTTGCAACGAGCTTCAGTGCCTGATCACAGTGAGCATATATCATCAGCGTCCATGCGCGACAAAGATAGGGGAGTTCCGCTGCGGAACTGTGGCGCTCTGCCAAGCTTCTCGCTTGAGAAAGCTCAAGCTTTCGCCATGCACGAATTTTATCAAGTGATGACTGGAGCTCTTCAATATTCATGATTCAAGCGCGGAAATATTTCTGTCCAAGAACAACAAGCTCGGGAATTCTCCGCTGTGCATTTTTCCCGCTGCCGGATGAGCTCTTGAATTCATCAGTGGAGCCAACGGCATCAATCTTTTCTTTGATATCTGCATCCGCGGGAAGGTTCCCGAGATTCTGCGCGATTCCAAGTGCGACCACCTCGAAGAAAGAAATGGAAAATTTCCCACTTCCAGGAGAGGTCTTGTAACGCAACGCATTCTCACCCCAACATCTCTCAATCACGTCGAAGGTTTCTTTGAACTTGAATTCGAACTCGGCAAGCGGGAATTGGTCATCCTCAAGAATCTTCCGAAGGGATTTGGTCAAGAAGACATCTACGCTTTTGGACTTCGGTAGCGCGTCAATCAAATCAGTTAAGAATACCACAAATCTCAAAACTAGCTCAACATCCATCCGAACCGAAA
This sequence comes from Phaeovulum vinaykumarii, assembly GCF_900156695.1. Taxonomy (GTDB): domain Bacteria; phylum Pseudomonadota; class Alphaproteobacteria; order Rhodobacterales; family Rhodobacteraceae; genus Bieblia_A; species Bieblia_A vinaykumarii. Next base: position 5,446 of record NZ_FTOM01000002.1, on the reverse strand, counting down.
GATCACGCTCAGACATGCCGCAAACGGAAATGAAACTTGGATATTGGGAGAGGCCCTCGAACCATTTAAGTGTTTCGCGGTTCTTCCCCGCCATGATCGCATTTCGCAATTCTTGTCCAGAAATGGCCGTTCCGCCCGAATTAAGCCTCTGGAATAGCTCAAACTTCGCATCGAGGTCAGTTTCGCGCAGTAAGATGGTTAGTTGAATTTTCGTTCTTCTGAAGTCGAGCTGAATTCTGCGCGTAAGGTCGGCCCACTTCTTTCCTTCGAATTTAGGGAGGTAATAAAGGTCTTCAGATAGCGTGCTGAACTCGGAATAGTATTCACTTGCCGTTGCCGATTTCTGCAATGCGCCCATGTAATCCAGGATAGTGGAAAGACGCTGCATGCCATCCACAACTTCCCAGCTCCCTTTTTCGTCCTGCGCGACGAACATCGAGGGAAGAGGAAGGCCAATCAATATAGATTCGATTAGCTTTGACTTTTGCTCGGCGGTCCACCGAAAATATCACTGATACTCGGGCCTCAAGACTATTTCGCCGTTCTCATACATATTGACGATTTCACCAATCGACATCGGGTAGGAATCGGTCTTTACGAACTGCCGCGCCTTGTCCAAAACCTCTTCAAGCTGATCCTTGTCGTCAGACATGTTTCGCATCTCCAATTGGGGAGCTATAAAATTGTAAGCTCTACCTTCTTTGAGAGCACCATGGTTGACTACGGCGGGAATGTCCATGCCATGCAGGGTACGTTGATGTGGACTAACTATTTTGCTTTGTAAGCTGATGCTATTTTGGACTGAAAGCTGACTGCGCTTCGCTGCCTTTCGTCTAGGACGCAGCGAGCGGCGGCTCACCGCCCAGACTTCCGAGATCCGGCCGACTCGGCGTCGAGACGCGGCGAAGGTCCGGTTCGGGGAAGCTCGGCCGACGCCTGGGAACGGGGCCGAACGTCCGCAGTCCGCCCCGTCGTGCCCACGGCAGACTCCGCCTGTCGCTGGCAGGGCCGAGTGTAGAGGGGTGAAAGGGGTCGTCGCTCATCAACGTTCCGCCCCCTGCCGCGCCAGCGTGCGATAAACGGTCGGGCGGGAGACAGACAAGAGTTCGGCCAAGTCAGACACGGAATATTCCCCAGGCGCGTGCATCCCAGGTGTTCAGTCCTGGCATCTGGTGGATCGGGTCGATGTGGATCGACGAGAAATCCTGATCCTGAAGCGGCCCCATTGCCGCCTATACGGCATTGCCGTACACTCTGAAACTCAGCGAGCTGGCTCTGAGTGTACAACATGGCAATTGAACCCGAACTGGTCAAAAGTGCCAACGAGGCCTTGGCGATGGCGGAGGGCAGGCTGGAGCCTGCCGCGGTGTTCGAGCCAGCCACGGTTGACGTCGCAGCGATCCGCAAGGCTCAGAACCTGTCGCAAGGCCGCTTCGCCGAACGCTACGGCCTTCCCCTCAGTACGATCCGAGATTGGGAACAGGGACGGAGACGACCGGATCGAGCGGCCCATCTGCTGCTACGCCTGATCGAAGCAGAACCCGACGTCGTCGCGCGGATTCTGTCCTCGTCCGAGTGATGCATCAAGGCCGGGAACGTTCTACCCTCGGCTCAGCCGACATTCTGGCCCGTCCGAGACCTTGCAAGAAAGTACAGCCTCCTGAATGTTCGCGGGTCGAGTTTCATGGAACGGGCGGCGGCGGCATAGCTTCCGGCGCTCTCGTAAGCCCTGATGACTTCCTGATCCGAACAGTCGGTGGCCGGACGCCCAGGCCGCCTCGTCTGCCCAAGGGTCACACGCTTTTTGGCAATCCACTTCGCGTCCACCCTGTGCAGCCCGGCAAGTTTCGTGTCCGCCAAACCTTCGGCAAACTGCTCTGCAAGCAACTGATCGAAGTCGAAGCCGAACGTGTTCAGAACATCCAGAAGATTTCGGCGACTGGCCGGGAACGCCTTTTTGACCTGCGCCAGAGATCGCGTCCGTTCCATCGCCCGAAGCAGTTCGGCGTGATGCATGATCCGGCCATGGCCGCAGTCATAGACAACGATGTTTTCGCCATGCACCCGGATGCAGTTTTTCGGAAACGCCACCTTCCATCTCACATCAAGTTGTCAGCTGAAGCCCATGACTTTCAAAGTCGGGAATTCCACCGGAGTTTTTAACACATTGAACTGGAAAGCATTTGTTGACTCGCGAATCGGTACCTGATTCCTTTCCGGGTACGACGTCAGGAAAACATGTTCGCAGAAGAGATGCCCGATTTTATCAATGCACCTCATGAGCGTCTGAAGATGGAGCTGCGTCTGCGCGGCAAATCCTTTGCGTCCATCGTGCGCGAGCTCGATGTCTTTCGCTCATCGGTCTCGTTGGTGAGCCAAGGCCTCAGAAGGTCCGAAAAGATCGAGAAGGCACTGGCCGAGGCCATCGGCATGACCCCGCAAGACCTCTTTCCTGACAGGTACCCAGCAGAGGAGGAGCCAACCGGACACCAAACCTGACCCCTACAAAGGAAAAGACCCTCCTGCGCCAACAGGAAGGCCTTTTGAATAGAGTGTCGTTTTCTTCCGACGCCTTATTCATCCCCCGAGTCGGTCTCAAAGTCAACCTGCCGGACAGCCGTCCGGCGGGGCAGCTCAACTCATTCACATAAAGGGAGAGATCGCGCCCTCCTGTCTTCGGCCCCGGTGGGCCGAAGACACGGGAAAGGTGCGCTCCGATCACCATGAAACAGAACCTGATCTACCGCGGGCCGGAACCGAGCCACGCGACCCGACCGATTGCGCGCCGCTCCAAGGGAAGCCTGCGCGGCTCGATGGTGGCAGCCCTCCCGGGCTTTCCGCCCCCGCGCACCATCCAGTTCGAGAGTGCGCTCGAATACGCCTTCCTGTGCCTCATGCTGGTGCGCGGCGACGTTCACCACATTCAGGAACAGCCACCGGCCGTCTCCTTTCCCGGCACCGATGGCCGTCCTGCGCACCACGTCTTCGACTTCCTGATCACACTGACGAGCGGGGAGCGCATTGCAGTGGCGATCAAGCCGATGTCGCGGGTGCTCCACCTCAACTTCGTCTTTCAGCTGGAAAACATCACTGCGGCCGTTTCGAAGCGGTTTGCCGACCGGGTGCTGCTCGTCACCGAGCAGCATATCGACCGTGCCAAGGCTGCAGATGCCGCGCGCAGACTTGCGAAAGCCCGCCCCCAACTGACGGAGGTGGCGCAATGACCATTCGCTTCCGTTTTTCGAAGTCCGACATGATCACGACAGCAGGCGTCGCCATGCGGCCGGTGGAGATCACCGGCAGTGGCGGTATTTTTGAGCGTGTCGGTCAGCCGGGGATCACCGAGACATTCTCGAACGATGAGCTTTCCCAGCTGATGCGGCGCCCCGACACCAGCTATTACCCGGCATATTTTGATCTGGCGGCGCAGGAAGCACGTCGCGGTCAGCCTGTCCATCAGATCAACGAATTGCCGCCCAAGGTCAGGCGCCTGACACTCTGGCGGAAAGCCGTTTGTGATGCGTTCCTGACGCTTTCCGCGGCCGGCGACATCAATCGGACCCATGACGGCTTCGCGCGGGGACGTGCGAAGCTGTCGGAAGAGGTACAGCGCCTCCTCGGGGAAACGCCGGAAACCCGCAGACCGGCAAAGCCCGGAACCGACATCGTGACGCGACAGATGCCGGGGAGCTGGACGCTGTTCCAATGGGTCCGCAAGTACGAGAAAGCTGGCTTTTCCGCCTTGGCACTCATCCCGGAAACCCACAGGTCAGGCAACAAGGCCCCGCGATGGTGCCCCCGTTCCGAGGCCCTGATGAACCAGGTCATCGAGACCTATGCCGACACGCAGCGACCGACGAAGACACAGGCGATCAAGGAAAACCGATACGCGCACCATTCGCGCCCTTCTGGAGCACGGGCATATCGACCACATCTTGCCTTTCTCCGACGCGAAGCATCGCAGGTGGCGTGTGGTCTGTGCCAAGAGCGTGGACGATTTCCGAAAGAACCACGTCTCCCTGACGGAGCTGGCCGGCAGCCGCAATCGCGACGCGGCCAATCTGAGCAAGGAACTCTATCGTTACGGCGTCCGTCCGCTGCGGATCGGAGACAAATGCCAGCGGTTCTTCAGATGGTGCGACGTGATCTAGAGCGAGACGATTTCCGCGTCAGAAGCCGACCTTCGGGTCGGCTTTTTGATGACCGCCGAGAGGCAAACCTATCTGACGAAAAAGGCAGCCCAAGCGTCTCGCCGGGATTTCGCCACACTGATTTTAAAGGGAAAATTTGACCCCGAGAAGCAGAACTACGTGCCTCTTCCCAAACAAAGACCTACGAAGCACAAAGCCCCGCCACTCGGCGGGGTTTTGCTTTGGGGGCACACCGGGGGCACAGGTCAGCCGGAGGCTCGCTGTCCACGGTGGACAGTGACGGCGAGGGCACAGAGCGCCCACGCGCGCGCAGGTCAGCCGCCCTTGCAGTATCGCGTGTGAGACAGAGCGCAAGCCGGGCTGCAATGTTTCTGGGAAGGCTTTGACGGCTGGAACACCGTGGCGCAGACCCGACAAGTTCGCTCGGGCAGCTTCGCCCTGAGCTTCGCCTTTACCCGCCGCGCATCGGCCTTGAAATAGCACCGCTTCTAGCAAAAATCTGATGCCCGTCTGTCTCGGCAGATATCGGAGCGCCGCACTCTGGGCACGGGGGCGCTTGGCCTTGGCCTCGATTCGCGCCACCCGTTCCAACTCATAGTTCGCAGCGTTCCTGCACTTGGTGTCGTAACAGAGCGTCCAAGCGGGCCGATCCTCTGCCAGTTCCTTGCCGCACCATTCGCACAGCCGCCGCATGTCCAGGTCAGAAGTCATATTGAACCGCCATCCGAACCGCCTCGTCTTCCTGCGCAGAGCGCAAACGGCCAAGGCGCTTGTTGTAGCTGTTCTGGCATCGCGTCTCGCAAAACTTGAAATGTCCCTCGGGCAGTTCCTTGCCGCAGTTCGCGCAGCGGGTCCGCTTGATCAGTGTTCCGGCTTCGATGGTCCATTCCGGTTGCCCCTCGTTCCATGTCGGGTGCACAAGCGCCCCGGCGATGCGGAAGGCGTCTTCGAGCACTTCCCGCGCCACCTTGTCAGCCTCGGCCCAGCGCCAGCCCTGCAAGCGGATGCCCGCCCGCAAAGGCCCTTCGAGATCTCACAGGCTGCCAGTCGCGCCCGCCTGAAACGCCAGCCGGATCACGCGGCCCAATTCCTTGGCCAAGGCGTTATAGCGCGCCTCGCCCAGGCGGCCCCGTCGGGCATCGCGTGCCCGCCCGTCCTTGCGATTGATCAGATGCGGGAGAAGCTGGAGCATGTCAGTCCGCCCAGTCGATGAAGGACAGCGCGTCTTGCAGGGTGGCGCCGTCGATCCCGGCTTCCCTGGCCTGCGCCAGCGCGCCCACCATCGTGGCCAGCGC
>NZ_FTOM01000021.1 GCF_900156695.1 Phaeovulum vinaykumarii | reverse complement strand
CCGGGCTTCACTTCGATCTTCGCAGTAAAGGAGATCGAACATGCGACCTGGCAAACGCAAATTCATGTTGAAGGACGACCCGGGCAATTTGCTTGCGCCGGTGTTCGGCGCCTATCGGCAACGCTTAAGCGACGGGAAGTATGCGCCCAAGGTGCAAGCGCTATACTTCGCCACCGTTTTCCATTTCGGCGACTGGCTCAAAACCGAAGGCGTCGCCCTTGGACAGGTACAGGATCGCAACATCCAACAGTTTCTCGCCGATCACATGCCGTCTTGCGAGTGTGATCGCCATACACGCGGCGACACACACACAAATCGCGCAGCCCTTCATCTGCTTGAGCGGGTTATGCAGGACACCGGGTTCGCTATGACGCGGACCACGACGCCGATGGATGCGGAGCTCTCACGCTTCGATGCGAAGATGCGAGAGGTTTGGGGCTATTCCGAGAGCACGCGGGCAGCGCGGTGCCGGATCATCAAGCGTTTTCTCATGGCCACTGTTGGCACCCAAAATATTGATATTAATGATATTTCAGGGTCTGATATATCGCGCTTTATCATCGGTGACGGCACCCGCAGCACAAGTTGCGCACGCGGGTTGTCTGGCGCGATCCGCTGCTTCCTGCGGTATCGGCAGTTGATCGGCGATAACGTCACACCTTTGCTGGCAGGTTTGCCGAGACCCCCGCGACCCAAGCCTTCCACCCTGCCGGAAGTTCTCAAGGACGTCGAAGTCGACGCGCTGCTGCGTTCGTTCAGTGCCGACTTTCCTCAGCGCCGGCGCGCGTTCGCCATCGCCAGATGCCTAATCGATCTTGGTATGCGCTCTTCCGAGGTCGCCGGACTGACCCTCGATGACATCGATTGGGCGTACGGCACGATCCGGGTCACTCATCGCAAAGGACGTCGTGCAGATATTCTGCCGCTGCTGGAAGCGACTGGGAAGGCGATCGCAGACTACATCCTGCATGAGCGGCCAGCGCCCGCTTGTCCCAACATTTTTGTCCGACACAGGCCACCTATCGGTGAGCCGGTTGGACGACGCGCCGTTCAGACGACCATGCTGGCCGCCTACCGTCGTCTGGGCTGGGATCGCAGCCAGGTTCATATTCTCCGTCACACCCTCGCCACACGGCTTCTGGCGAAGGGCACACCGATGCCCGTCATCGCAGACGTCATGGGCCATCGCAGTCTCGATACGACAGTGATTTACACAAAGCTGGACAGAGCATGGTTGTCCAAGGTTTCACTGGCATGGCCAGGAGGCGCTCAATGAGCAGAACCCTCACACAGGCCGCAGCCGAATATCTTGATGGCCGCTATCTCCACGGGTTCATCCCCACGAACGCCGATAATCACGTGTCATCATTTGCAAGTTTTTCCGCGAACTGCGGCCATATCTGGCCGATGACCGCGGACCTTTGTATGAGATGGGCACGCGAGGGCGCCGCACATGCCGACCCGTTCACCTGGGCCCGTCGCCTCGAAGCGCTGCGTCCGTTTTCGCGCTATTTGTCAGAGCTAGACCCTGCCACCAGCTTTCCGCCCGGAAGTCCATTCGGACGCAAGACACGGCGGCTGGCGCCCCACATATATTCGGCCGACGAGGTCCTCAGGATTGTCGAGGAAGCTGGCCAGCTGATGCCAACACCGGCTTTGCGCCCCGCGCTTCTTTCGACACTGTTCGGCCTGCTCGCCTCAACCGGCTTGCGGATATCCGAGGCATTGGCCTTGCGCCTCGCCGACACCGATCTTGAACATGGTCAGTTAACCATCAAGGCCAGCAAGTTCGGAACAAGCCGGTTGGTCCCTCTCCATCCCACGACAATCCAGGCGCTGGAAGCGTTCGTTTCAGCACGCGGGCAGGCTGTGGCCGCAGGGAACGAGACGCATCTGTTTTCACTTCACGTCGACGGACGGCCGGTACCGTATGCCAATGTCCTATACGCTTTCTCGCGATTGCCCGTGATCAACGAGATCCGGCCAAGGGGAGGGCACGCACGGGTCCGGATCCATGACCTGCGGCACACCTTCGTCTGTCGCAGATTGATGATCTGGCTCGATGAAGGCGTCGACATAGACAACGCCGTTCTCGCGCTGTCGACCTATGTCGGGCACGCCACGCCGGTCAGCACCTATTGGTACATGGAGGCTATTCCCGAACTGATGGCGATGACCAGTGCGCGCTTCGAGCGAACGATCTGCGTCATGGAGGAGAACAGCCATGCTTGATCGAGCCCCGAATCCATCATTTGCAAAGCTGATTCAGAAGTTCTTCGTCGACCACCTTGGCCAACAAAAGGCTGTCAGTCGCCACACAATCGCGGCCTATCGTGACACTTTCCAACTGCTCCTGCAGTTCGCGCAGGTCAATATCAGGAAAGCCCCGACAGAGCTGACCATGGGCGACATGAATGCTGCCCTGATCCTCGGGTTCCTCGACCATCTCGAGAAGGTCAGAGGGAACAGCGTGCGCAGCCGGAACGCTCGGCTTGCGTCAATCAGGGCCTTTCTCAAGTACGCCGCACACCATGACTTCGGGGCTTTGGCCACGATTGAGCAGGTCCTTGCGATTCCGATGAAGCGCCATGACAAACCCCTCGTCGGCTTCCTTTCGAAAGCCGAGATTGACGCGATCCTGAACGCGCCCGATCCGGCCACCTGGACCGGACAGCGTGATCGCGCGATGCTCGCACTGATGTATAACACCGGGGCGCGGGTCTCCGAGGTCGCTGTTTTGCGTCTGGATGACTTGGTCCTCGGTCCGAGTTCTGTCGTTCATCTCAGGGGGAAGGGCCGCAAACAGCGCAGTGTCCCTCTTTGGCGGCAGACAGCAGCCACGTTGCGCAAATGGGTGGATCAAGATGACCGGCGGAACGGAAGCAGGCCGCTATTTCCAAGTGCGACTGGCAAGTCGCTGACTCGATCCAGCATTGCGAGGCGGCTGGAACTTGCAGTGGGCAAAGCTGCGGTGACACTTCCCGATCTTTCCAAGCGCACGGTGTCGCCGCACATCATCCGGCATTCGACGGCCATGCACCTGCTGCAATCCGGTGTCGACATTTCCGTCATCGCGCTCTGGCTCGGACATGAAAGCCCAACGACAACCCACGTCTATCTGTCGGCGGACATGGTGATGAAGGAGGAAGCCCTGCTTCGCCTTCAGCCAGCGGACGTCGGCCAGGCACGGTACGAAGCACCGGACAACCTCTTGGCTTTCTTGAAAAGCCTCT
>NZ_FTOM01000012.1 GCF_900156695.1 Phaeovulum vinaykumarii | reverse complement strand
GCAAGCTGGATGTGCTGACTGATCATGAAGGCCTGATATTGCTGGCGGCGCGAGAAGGCAATGCGTATTCGACAAAATGGTCGCTTTGTCCGCATCAGCGACATTCGGCCCGGGATTTTGCTGCGTCGTGCCATGGACGGCCGCTTCGAGCCCATCGCAGCGAGCAGCGCTGGAGCCATTGCAGACGGTCAACACGAAGGATTTCAGTGGCAAGAGCTGAGGTCGTTGATTGGTCTTCAAGCTGTCGATGCGCCGGGTGACGCTGACCGGATGTCAACCTCACGCTCGCGCGTCATGATCCATCCCATGTGCATCTTCCAAGGCGTCGAACCGGGACCATGAGGAGGGTGACACTTTAACTTTGTTCGCATGAGGCATTTCTGCTTAGCGCCTACACAAGTAGGTCGGATAATAGATGTTATGTAACTCTTTTGCCGACGGCCGTGCCAACATTATGCCATCACCCGCTCCAGCCTCTGCTTTCGACGCTCCCAATCGGGCATAACCTTGTCGAGAAGCTCGAAAAACGCCGCGCCGTGATGTGGCACCGCGATATGGCAAAGCTCGTGAGTGATCACGTAGTCTATGGCGTCAATCGGGGCTTGTACGAGGCTGCGATTGAGGAGCAAGCGTCTCGCCGGAGACATCGACCCCCATCTCTGTCGGGTCTGCCGCACGATGAGACCCTTCGGGCGGAAAGCCTCGGGATCCGGGAAGAGGTCGAGACATAACGCGATCCGCTCCGGGAACTTGATGTGAGCTCTGTCTCGATACCATGCTTCGAGCAGATCCCGCGTTACCTCCGAACTGGTCGGCCGGTGCGTCTGGACGACTATGAATCCGCGGATCAGCTTCACGCTTTCCTGGATATGCGGCACGACTTTGAGCCGATACTGGCGCCCAAGGTAGAGATGCGTTTCCCCGGCGATGAACCTGCGCTCCGGTGTCCGCGGCAGGAACTGGGTGAAGTACCGCTGCTGCCGTGTCACCCACGCCGCCCGCTTCCGTAGCTTCGCCTCGATGACCTCGAGCGTCGCATCCTCTGGCGCGGCAATCAAAACTGACGCATCCGGCTCGACGGCGATCTCCAGCGTCTTCCTAGGGCGACGAACGATCTCGTACTGGATTTCCTGTGCGCCGTACCGCAGGTGGTGCAATTCCCGCGTCATACAGCAAACCGGGCGCGGGCAAGTCCCATGATTTTAAGCTCGAGATCGTCGAGCACCTCCACCGACAGGTCGACGCCCCTCTCGTCGCGCAGGACGTCGAAGAAATAGTCATCGATGGCATTGCGCAGATTGTTCTGGGCCACTTCGTTCGACCAGATGCCTACGATCAGATGCGATTTGACAATGCCGATGATCGCGTTGGCGATCGCTGCAGTCTCGCCCTCAGCCAACGGCTCATTGTCCGCAGCCTTCAGCTGACCAACCAGAACGCCAAAGAATGCCTGCGCATCCTCGTCACCTCGGATGCTCTCCGGAACATCCCGGCCCCGATCTTTGCGCGCTACCTTGCTCGCGAGATCCACGACGCTTTTGAGATATTCCCGCTCGGAGAGGCGTTTTTCGCGATAGGCGCGGATAGTCTCCTCGAGGAGTTCGGAGAAGCGTTTATAGAAGGTTGGATCCTCATCTAATTTCTCGGTGATGGCTCGTCGCGTTGCGCTGGCAATACGATCCGCTTTCGAAGCTTCGGAGATACCCGTTTCCTCGACGACAGCCTTCAGGGCGTCGGGGTCATTGATGTTCACCATCTCGATGATAACCGAGGCCGGCATCGCGACCACGTGATCATCGAGCAGCCTTTGGATCTTGGGTTCAAACTCGCGAACATCCACCGTCTCCTGATAGCGAAGCTGGACCGAGCGTTTGAGCTCGGAGAACTGCTTCCAGTCACGCTTCAAAGCATCGACCTTGGTCTCGTCGAAAACATCAAACAGCTTGTCCGAAGACAGCGAGATATGCAGGCAACGGCTGAAGGCCTTGAGGCGCGCATAGAACTCGTGGCGCAATGCCTCATCTGCGAGGTGCTGCTCGAATTGCTCCATGTCCTTCTTGTTTCGAACCGGCTTGAAAATATCCCAAAGCTGGTCATGCAGCTGGGTCAGCTTGCGGATCTCCTCGCGAACGTCATGCACCGTGCCCGCAAGGTCGGCCGCCTCGTACCCCTCGAAAGCGCTGTAGGTCGTCAGGGCGCTGTCAAGCTCACCGAGCAGTCCTTCGTAATCGATGATGAAGCCGAACTGCTTCTCCGTGCCATCGTCCTCGTAGAGCCGGTTCACGCGTGCAATGGCCTGCAGGAGATTATGCTCCTTCAAGGCCTTGCAGACGTAAAGCACCGTGTTCCGAGGAGCGTCGAAACCTGTGAGAAGCTTGGAGACAACGATCAGGATCTCCGGATCGCCTGACCCCTTGAAAGCATCGATGCTCTGGCGATTGTACTCTTCCTCTGTCTTGTATCGCGCCATCATCTTCGACCAGAAACCGCGCACGAGATCCTTGGACTCCTGATCGATTTCCTCGTTGCCCTCGTTTTCATCGGGCGGCGAGATGATGATCGCACTCGAGACGTGGCCGATCTCGTCGAGAACCTCTTTGAAGCGAACCGCCGCCGCTTTCGAAGGGGCGACGAGTTGCGCTTTGAAACCGGTTCCCTGCCAGTGCTGGCGAAAGTGCTCGGAGATGTCGAACGCCTTGGCGCGGATGGCCTGATCGGTCTTCGAGAGCGCATCCATACGGGAAAACTTCCGCTTCAGATCGCGCTTCTGGCTCTCGGTCAGCCCTTCGCTGATCTTCTCGAACCAGCGATCGATCACATTCCCTGAGACCTGCTGCTCAACCAGCCGCCCTTCGTAAAGCAGCGGCACAACAGCCTCGTCGGCAACTGCTTCATCGATGGCGTAGCGGTGGATCAGCCGCCCAAAGGTCGACAGCGTGTTCTTTTCCTTCTTCAGCAACGGTGTGCCCGTGAAGCCAAGGTAGCAGGCCCGGGGCAAAAGGCGGCGCATCTTCGCTGCGAACTGGCTGTGGCCACCATACCGCCCCGTCTGCGTCCGGTGGCTCTCGTCCACCAGCACGAAAATGCTCGAATCGTCGTCCGCCTGCTTGCTGTTCTTCAGCGCGGTATCGAACTTGTTGATGATCGTGGTGACCAGCGGAGCCCGGTTGCGAACCAGATCCAGCAGGTGAGAGCCGCTCGTCGCCCGGACCGGCTCAAGGTCACAGGATTTGAAGGTATCCTTGATCTGTTTGTCGAGATCATCGCGATCGGTGACGATGATGATCCGCGGGTTCTCGATGCTGCGCTCGAGGGCCAACGCGCGGCCCAGCATCACCATCGTCAAGGACTTGCCCGAACCCTGCGTGTGCCAGATGACCCCGCCCTTGCGCGCGCCACTCAGGTCGTGCTGCTTGACCGTTTCGACCGCGCGCCGAATGCCAAAGAACTGCTGATGGCGTGCAATCTTGCGCAGACCACCGTCGAACACGGTGAAGCGGCGGATAAGGTCAAGCAGCCGCTCGGGGCGGCACAGCGCGTACAAGATCCGGTCCTGAGCCGTGACCGCGCGGTCGCCCTCAGTGGCCAGAGCATCGAAATAGGCGCGCGCGACTGCGAAATCCCCGGAGAAGATGGCTTCCTTTTCCGCTGCGGTGAGCAAGCGGTTGGCGACGGGCGCGATGGCCTCGTCGGTATCTTCCTCGTCGCGCCAAGTCTGCCAGAATTTCCGCGGCGTGCCCACCGTCGCGTAACGCGCCTCGCTGCGGTTCATGCCGATCAGCAGCTGGGCGAAGTGGAAGAGTTGCGGGATGTTGTCCTCGTTCTGGTATCCGATCAGCTGGCTGTCCGCCTTCTTCAGGCTCTCGGTCGGCCGCTTGTTCTCGATCACCATGATCGGGATGCCGTTCACGAAGGCGACGATGTCGCAGCGCCTGGTCTGGCTCAATGCGGTCCGCTCGACCGAGAACTCTGCCGTGACGTGAAAGACGTTGTTCTCCGGCCGCTCCCAATCGATGTAGCGGAACGAGTAGCTCTTCGAGTCGCCGTTGATGGACTTCGTGATCGTCGTGCCGAGGACAAGCGTGTCGTAGATGTCTTGGTTCGTTCCCCGCAGCCCCTTCAGGCGGTCCGGCGTGGGCTTGAGCCGCCGCATCGCCTCGTGCGCGTCCTCGAGGTCGAAGGCATACTCGCGGCCCCGATGGGTAAAGCGGTTGATGCGCATCAGCTGCTCGGCGAGCACGTCATCCAGCACGACGTTCCGCAAGCGGCCACCTCGGAGGCGCAGCGATTCCTTCTGCGAGAGCGGCGTGAACCCAAGCGCGACCAGCAGCTGAAGTGCCGGCACCTGGGATTGGTGTTTCTCAGCGGCGATGAAGGTCATTTGCCTGTCACCACGAATTGCTTGAAGTCCGCGACGACCTTTTCCGCCTGCTTCTGGGTTAGACCCCGCTTGCAAAACTGGGTGACGCGCTGCGAATTGCCCGAGACCACATTGCACTTGCTGCAGGTCACGTCGAACTTCCCGCCTGCCATCGGCGAGGCCGAGTGGGAGAACTCGTAGGTCCCGCATTTGCCGACCTCATTGCCGGCAGCGTCGACGGTCCAGTGTCCGGGATAGTCCAGCTTTTCGAGCGCGCGCCGCATCTCGAGCGCGCTAGTGTACCGTTTGGCCGGATCGGGATCGACGGCTTTCAGGATCACGCGCCGCACTGCCGCCGGGATGTGGCACCCGAAGTCTTTGGATGTGAGAAGCTTTCCTTCGACAATCGCCCGTTCGAACTCTGCCCGCCCGATCTGAGACCAAACTGCACAAAGGTGATCAAGGTGGATCAGCAATCTCGCAAGGGTCATTCCAACTTGGAAGATGTCGGAGCTGACGCCGATGTTCCCCGTGGTTACGACCTCAGGCGCCCGGTGCAGCAGGTAGGCATCCGGCGCTGGCACCGGCGCTCCATTCGAGGAGATCCCGGTAATACCGTAGTCTGAAAGCATCGCCTGCTGTTGCGGGCCAATCAGAATGTTCCCGGGCTTGATATCGTTGTGGAAGAAGCCCCGAGAGTGGAGGTATTCCAGCCCCTGAAGGATATCGCGGGCTGTCCGCAGAACGGCCCCAAGAGGCAGATACCCTGCAGGATTTGCCAAGGTCTCGACCGACCCGTTTGGCTGGTAGTCCATGGCGAGGATGACCACATCAGAGCCTTGAACGTTCACAACGTCGGCTTGATAGACGTGGACGAGATTATTGTGGGAGAGGACGTTCCCGATCCGGGCTTCCTTCAGCCTATGGTCGACAGTGTAGCGTGGCTTCAGAATCTTGATGGCAAAGTCCCGCTGCAGGGCACCTTCCCGCGCCAGCCAGACCTCACCAAATGATCCCTCACCGATCTTGCTCAGCAAGTGGTACTTATAGAGGCTCATGCCAGGCATGAGCGTGACGGGGACAAGGTGGTTCATGGCCGTTTAAGCCCCCACCATGCCGCGTTCACGGCGTCCGCCATCTTGGTATCCCAGTACTTGTCGGTCTTGCCGACCCGGGTTTCGGCGTGCTGCTTCGTGTCCTTGCTCGTCGTAGGCATGGACGAGTAGATCTTCATCTCGACCGGGATACCGCGATGGGCACAGGCGAGCACGACGGCGGCATCGGCATGGGCAGATTTGCGCTTCGCCTTGGTGTCGCTTTGTGTGTATTCGTTCTGCTTGATCATCACCTTCTCGATGCCTGGGTGGGCATCGAAGATCGCGAGGATTTCGCGGTACAGCCAGTCCAGCCGTTCGGCATCGGCGTCCTCCCCGATCGAGGCAGGGACGGACAACTTGTTGTCGCTGGCGGCGTTTTCCAAGGTGTAGACGCCGCCCACCTCCGACACGACGGCATAGCGGGGGGCCTTCGGGTCGCCGCGAAATCCAAGAACCTTCATGCCAATTCCTTCTCTGAATTCACCCGCCACTTGCCCGTCAGCAACTTCTGCATCAGGCCGCGTTTCTGGCGGGTCAGGGCTTCGATTTCGCGCTCGGTCGCGGCCAGATCGTCCCGGGCGGTGTTCAACACAGCGGCAATGGCCTTCTGCTCGTCCAGTTCGGGCAAAGGCAGTTTCAGCGCCGCCAGATCATCGTAATAGGTCCGCTGCCGCACGCTGCCCGAACCGCCGCTGTTGATGTAATGGCCCCACCAAGAGGTCTTGCGCAGGTGGTCGAGATAGTCGGGATCGAGCGCGTCCGGGTTGCAGGCGAAGACGACGTAGTCGGGGCTGACAAGCACCTCGCCTTCGCGTTCGTTCATTGCGATGGAGCCGACGTTTATGCGCATCGGGTTGTAGGCAAAGGCGCGTGGCGGCAGGCGCTTGTAGCGGCTGATGTCACCGGCGATGGTCTGTTCCCGCATCGGCACCACCCCCTCGGCCTTGGTGACCCCCATCACGAAATCCCGGCCAAGCCCCTTGCCGCCGTTTCGTTTGGTCAGTTCATGGGTCACGGTGTCCAATCTGGTCGGCACCCATTTGTGACCAAGCCCGCCGAGGCGGAGGCGCCCGAACAGCAGGGCGGCCCGGAGGGCGCTCAGCCGCCGTTCCTTCGCCGCGCGCAGGGCGGTGAGCTTTTCGAGCGCCTCGTCCCAGGTCCGCAGGATCTCGGCGATCTTGCGCTGTTCGGGGAGGGGGGGAAGTGGGACTTGAAGGTTTTTAAGATCTTTCCAGTAGATTGCGGCTACGCTCGTGCTTCCGACCGCCAAAGACTGGACCCTTCGTTTACCGACACCGGTGTTGAGGAAGGTCCCGTAAAAGGCGGGATCTGCAATCGGCTTCAGCCTTATTCTGTTGATGTTGTTGTCGAATACTGCCGAGCGGAACTGCCCTTGCCATACCGCAGACTTCCCAACTAGATCAGCAGAATTCCTAGTGTTAAATAGCAAATCTCCCGGCTTCAGTATCAAATTACTGCCAATGATGTGCCGTAGAGCTATGTGCTCAGTTGTCCGAAGATCAAATCCGCCCCATGTCAGGTTTCCCATCTTTAACAAGGGGATATTATCTTCATCGTCCAATTCGCCGCGCTCAGTAGTGCCCAGTTGGGTATCTGAGACCAATTCTTCGAAATGAACGTCCCGCCAACCCTCACGCATCACGCCGCCCCCTCTTCCCCACCTTCGCCACATCGGCGATACGCTGCAACTCCTCGAGGTCGTTCGCCTCGGCCACCGCCTGCCGCGCGGCTTCCTTGCGTTTGGCATCGAAGGCGGCATAGCGGTCATGGGCGATCTGCTCGGCCTGTCTGGCCGACACGGTTCCGGCACCGTGCAGCTTTGGCAATTCGTTCGCACTCAGAAAGGTGTCGAGCACGCCCTCCCAATCCGCCAGCCGCATCCCCTGCCGGCGCGAGGCCCGCAACTCTGCCGTGTCGAGGAACATCGTGACGATCAGGTTGAGTTCCTTGATCTCGGCTTCGCCCAGATAGTTCTTGGCGGTGCCGACATCGGACTTGCGCAGGGGCCGCCCGGTATCGGCGTTCTTCCAGGTCGTCAGCCCCATGTTCGGCTGATCCGCATCGGCGCGTTCGCGGATCAACTCGCCCGCGGTGTGGCTGGTGACCGCATACAGCATCTTGTTCTGGATCGTCGCATAAAAGGTGGTCGCTGCGGGCGACTTGGGGTCGTAATCCTCGCTGAGCGCAAGGATGTCGCGCACCTTCTGATAGAACCGCGCTTCGGAGGCCCGAATGTCGCGGATCCGCTCCAAAAGCTCGTCGAAATGGTCCCAGGCGGGATCCTTCAAGCGGGCGTCGTTCATGACGAAACCCTTGACGAGATAGTCTTTCAGCGTGGTGGTGGCCCAGCGACGGAACTGCACCCCGCGCGGGCTGCGCACGCGATAGCCGACGGCAAGGATCGCATCCAGGCTGTAGGTCTTCGTCAGGTAGGATTTCCCGTCTGCGGCAGGTATCAAGGATTCCTTGACAACTGAATCGGACGCAAGTTCACCATCTGAAATGACGTTGTTGATGTGCAGGCTGATGTTCTGCTTCGTCGTGTCGAACAGGTCGGCCATCTGCGCTTGCGTCAGCCAGACAGTCCCATCGACAGCCCGAAGCTGGATCTCGGCCTGACCGTCCTCGGTGCTGTAGAGGATGATTTCTCCCTCAGACATCGACGCCAAGCTCCTTCAGATAGCTGGCCATCTTCGCCCGCACCTCGGCCAGTTCGGCTTCGATCCGCACAATGTCCTTTTGCACCGCAGCGACGTCGATTTCGTCTTCGGGTTCGAAGGTATCGACGTAGCGCGGGATGTTGAGGTTGTAGCCATTCTCGGCGATCTCCTCGGGCATCGCGCGATGCGAATACCGCGCGATTTCGGCGCGGGCGGCATAGGTTTCCAGCACCTTGGCCACATGGCCCTGGTCCATCACGTTCTGGGTCTTGCCCGGCGTGAACTCCTTGCTCGCATCAATGAACAACACGTCGCGCCGGTCCGCATTCGCGCCCCCCTCCTCGCGCGAGCGGTCGAAGATCAGGATGGCGACCGGGATCCCGGTGGTGGTGAACAAGTTCGCGGGCAGACCGACGACGGCGTCGAGCAGGTTTTCCTCGATCAACTGCTGGCGGATGCGCCCCTCGGCCGCGCCGCGGAACAACACGCCGTGCGGCACGATTACCGCGACACGACCGGACTGGCGCCGGGCGATCTCGATCATGTGGGTGATGAAGGCGTAGTCGCCCTTCGACTTGGGCGGCACACCGCGCCAAAAGCGATTGTACTGGTCGCTGCCCGCGTCCTCCGCGCCCCATTTGTCAAGCGAGAACGGCGGATTGGCAAGCACCACGTCAAATCGCATCAGCTGATCGCCCTCGACCAGTGCGGGGCTGTTGAGCGTGTCGCACCACTCGATGCGCGCCGCGTCCTTGGCGTGCAGGAACATGTTCATCCGCGCGAGCGCCCAAGTCGCCCCGTTCACCTCCTGCCCAAAGAGGGCGAAATTCTCGGAACCCACCTCCTGCGCGGCCTGGATCAACAGCGAGCCGGAGCCGCAGGCGGGGTCGCAGATCGTGTTGCCCGGTTGCGGCGCGGCCAGCTTGGCCAGCAAGCGCGAGACGGGCGCAGGCGTGAAGAATTCCCCCGCCTTCTTCCCGGCGTCCGAGGCAAAGCGCGAGATCAGGTAGATGTAACACTCGCCGATGATGTCCTCGGTCACCCGCGAGGGTCGCAGGTCGAGCGCGGGCTTGGCAAAATCCTCGAGCATGTTCTTGAGACGACGGTTGCGGTCCTTCGGGCGACCGAGATTGGCCTCGGAGTTGAAGTCGATGTTGCGGAAGACGCCTTCAAGCTTGGCCCGGTTGGCGTCTTCGATCTTCTCGAGCACGATGTTGATCAGCTCACCAATATTTGCCTCATTCCGTTGCGCGTAGAGGTCGTAAAAGCTGGCCTCTTCGGGCAGGATGAAACGCTCGCGCTCAAGGCGCCGACGAATACGGGCCTCATCTTCACCATATTGCTCGCGGTAGGTTTCGAGGTGATCGTTCCAGAGGTCCGAAATGTACCTCAGGAACAACATCACGAGGATGTAGTCCTTGTATTGCGCAGGGTCGACCGCGCCGCGGAACGTGTCGCAGGCAGCCCAAGCAGCATTGTTGACCTGGTCTTGAGTGATCTTGTCGTTCATCGGGCGATTTCCTTCAGATCGGTAGCCTTTACGGCCTCACCGAGAATGGCGCTTACAAGGTCGTCTTTGCGCGCAGCGAGCTGGCGGAGCAATTGCCCCTCGCGCCGCGCGAGGGCGCTGAGTTCGACGACGCGTTTTTGCGTGGACAGGTCGGGCACGGCGATCTCGAGGTTCTCTAGGGCCGGCATCGGGATCATCCTGAGGCCAGTGCCCTGCGCCTCCAAGCCGAGCCTGCGCTGCGCGTCGGGCTGATTTATAGCCCAAGCGAGGTAACCCGGGAGAATGCGGTCCCTGTCGGGACGAATGATCACCAGCGGAACGATAACCGCAACGGGCTCCGGTAGTGGATCTTGGATCGCCGCCGCAACATTTGGCTCGCCACGCGAGCGAAAGACCACCTCTCCACCGGTGACGAAGTATCGCTCGGACAGCGCACCCAGATCGTATCTTTTAAGGTCCGAGCCCAGCTCTGTACCGCTTGCATCAACATCGCGCAACTGCAGCACCGGCACACCCCCTTCCAACACAGGATCAAGCCTCCCGCGCGCGGTGTAACCGGAGTGAATTTCGGAGAGATCAGCGAGTCGCATCTTCCATTTCTCTGTACATCCCATACAGCATGTATATCGAAAACCAGCAGAGAGTCAATGCTCGGCCCGCAGTAGCGCCGCTACAGAGAATTTCTCTGTGGTTCCGGCGACGCAAAGCCAAAGCAAGAAACAAGCCTCACGCCCCCTTCTCGAACTTGGTAACCGCGACGCCAACATCTTGGTGTTAACGGCACGGCTCTCATGCATCCCATTGCTAGGGGAGATGAGGACAGGGAAACAGCTCGGCATCAGACGACGCGTTTCGCAAAACGTGATGCTATCGAAGCAGCCGCAAAAAGCCCGTTTGGCAAAATCTGCTTCCCCGCACTTCACGCTGCCCCTAATCAGTGACGGCGCGATACCCGCGCCGCGTTTTCGCCGCAGAGAGTTTCATCAGCGCCGTGACCGCTTTGCCTTCGTCATCGTGCCGCTCGACCAACATCTGCCCCCGGAACCCGATGCGCCCCCATTCTCGAACGAGACAGGCGCCACCAAACAGGTCCGGCTGAACGCTCATTCGATAGAAGCGCCGCATGTTGCAGGCGGGATCGATCCGCCTCAAATGGAGGTCGGTTGGGAAGACTTCAAGCTGGACGGGCTGATCAAGCATATAGTGATCCAGAATGTTAGCCCCACTATATCAGGTAGAATTTTACACTTCTACCGGGATTTCCTGCCTCACAGCAGCACCTTTCCGGTGCTTAGCTTTGGCACGATATCGAGCGATCTTCGTGGCGGCGATGAGAAGCGCATCCTGATCAGGCGATTTGCCGGGAAAATTGTATCGCGCCTGGCCTTCGAAAAGAAGAGAGGCCGCTGCATCGTAGACAGTTGCTGCCCAGTGTTCATCATCGTAGACGCCGATTCCCATCGAACCATGCTCAGTCATGATCTGCGTACGCCAACGCGGCGAACCATCCGGCCCGAGCGCCTTGGTCACTCCCTTGTATTGTGAAGAAGTATTCCGCTTTGGCCGCCGATTGCGCATGACCGCTTGGCGGCCAACGAGATGATCAAGGTTCGAAATTCGGCAGTCGAACGTGATCTTATTCTCAAAAGAGACCTGTTTCAGCTCTTCATAGGTGCGCTCCGGATACTGAAGCTTCATGACGTACCGCTGCAGTGAAATCCGTCGACCGTCGATATTTGCGGCGGCATGGATATGATCGCCGCGCGATATAACAGCGTACCAACGATGGGCGCGCACCTGCCTGTCGAAGCGCTTGTCGACGATGGCTTCTAGGTCACGGGACGTAGCGACCAACGCGATCAATGCTGGATCGAGAGATTGAATTAGCGTTTGGACTGCCGCTCTTGTGTTTTCAACTGGGCTTTGCATGGTCTTCTATCTGTCTAAATACGTTGGAATTTACGCGTCGGCTCAACGTGAACACCTTGTGGCCGAACACTTGGCACCCGCTTTGAATGCGGGTGCCAGTCATTCAGAACAAAGGTCTGATCAGGCTGAGGTGTTTTCAGTCTCAGGACGTTCCGAAACGGAGAAGGGCTCACTTAACATATCGAGTGGCGTGGCTCCGCAAGATGGACAGTGCCATAGGTTTTGGGCCATCTCAGTTCCGGAAAACTCACCGTCGCAATGCATGCAGTACCATTTGTCAGAGCGCACATGATTGAGCGGGTGCATCGCTCGACCCTCTGCGTCTGGCTTTGTCGAATTCCTGGGCCAATCTCGCGCAATTTCCGCTCGAACCTGCCTTGCTTTCCATTGAGCGATCGGAAGCGCCTTGGCCACAAACTCTGGATCCTGAATCGGATTATTTTTGAAACGCCGGTCTGTAATCAGCAGCTGCGGTTCGCTGGAGGGTGCCTCTCCGATGTAGATACACCACCCGCGCCCCCGCATCCGCGTATCACGGAGGACATCGTCAAGCTTATAGGGGTGCGGGCCGATGAACCCCTCGTCAGGGTAGCTTTCTTCGCCACGTAATATTTCTGCAACCTTGGCTATATCGTCGGCAGTTGGCTGCCAGCCTCGCTTCGCTTGGCTCGCAAGCGCATGCCAATGTGCAAAGCCAATCGCTTGGGCAGCCCTCTTTTGCACTTTATGAAGTTCCGTACCGCTTGCGCGCGCACTATCCTTCGCGATGCGTTTTAAGTCTTTAAGATAGTCGTGAGACGTCATGATCCATTCCAATTCCGGATCCGACTAGGTGCCCGCTACTAATCAGACCCGTCCGGAAGGGAACGGGGTGACATAGATAAAGCACTGCTTGGCTTTGCATGGCGGACACACTGGCCTGTGCTGAAGGCCATCGTCAAAATGGCCGATACGTTCAGTTGCGTCAAGAGCACTCAGAAGAGTTAGAACCAATCCGGCAGTTGAAGAATAAGGGGGCTTACGCCCCCTTCTCGAACTTCACGACCGGGATACCCAGCTTCTTGGCCTTGTCGGCGAGGTTCTCCTGGATGCCATTGCCCGGGAAGACGAGGACACCCACCGGCAGCACATCGAGCATCGCGTCGTTGCGCTTGAAGGGCGCGGCCTTGGCGTGCTTGGTCCAGTCGGGCTTGAAGGCCACCTGCGTGACGCCGCGGGCCTCGGCCCATTTGGCGGCGATGAGCTCTGCGCCCTTGGGGCTGCCCCCGTGCAGAAGCACCATGTCGGGATGCTTGGTCCGGACCTGATCGAGCTTGCCCCAGATCAGGCGGTGATCGTTGAAGTCGGTCCCGCCGGTGAGGGCGACCTTGGGGCCAGCGGGCAGCATCACCTCGGTTTCCGCGCGACGCTTGGCGGCCAGGAAATCGCGGCTGTCGATCAGCGCGGCGGTCATGTGCCGGCGGTTCACCATCGAGCCGGTGCGGGGACGCCAGGTCGATCCCGTGTGATGAGAGAACTCGGTCGCAGCGTGATCGCGCATCATGTCCATGCAGTTGCGCCGCTCGATGAGGGTCAGGCCTTCTGCCGTAAGTCGCTCGAGTTCGGTCGATTTCACCTCGGAGCCGTCCTGCTCGCGCTGGAGGCGGCGCTGCGCCTGCTCGTTCTCGTCAAGCGACCGCTCGATCCGGGCCGTGGCGCGGTGGAAGAGGTTGACCTGGCCCCAGAGCACCTCTTCGAGGTCGGGTTCCATGCGGGTGTCCTCGAGAGTCGCGACGAGGGCGTCGAAGATGTCGGCGACGGCAACCGCAAGGCGCTGCGCATCGGGCATCGGGCGCGGATCGGGCTCGTCGAAGGGGCGGTAGCCGTAGAGCTGCAGCTCTTCCAGCGCATGGGCGGTCTGGGAAACGGTGTGGGCGGGTTCATAAGCATCGTCGTGGGTGTGGAGCGTCATCGGTCTCTTGCCTCCGGGCCTGTCTCGTCCGCGCGTCATCCCGCGCGGCCTTCATGGGCAGCGAAAGCCGTCACTGGCGACGCCCCTTCACCCCCGCCCTCGGGGGCCGGAACGCATGTGGAGGAGGACGGGGGGCGGCTGATTTGTCTCGCGATGCAAAGGCGGCTTTGCCGCCGGCGGAAATCAGTCGCCCCCCGTCCTTGAAGGGGCGGCGCCTTTGACGGCCGCCTGCCCATCTCTTGAAGGCCGTGCGGGTGACGGGGGAATGAGCAAAGCCCGGAAAGAGGCAGAGACGACGGTCCGGAACCGCGACAGGGATGCATGCCCCCAGCCCCACGCTCCCAGACCGCCGCTCCGCGATGCAGCTCAGGGAAAAAGCCGCCACCGATCCTTGGGCCCGATTTGACCCGCCAGATGCGCGCGCAGCGCCACCTTGCCGTGCGCCCGAAGATCATCGTTGAAATCCCCAAGACGCGGCTCGAGCACATGGCAAGCGATCCCGGCCTCGATGGCTCTGGCACTCAACCTCTCTGCCGCGCGCTGCCCCGCCGGATCGCGGTCGATGGCGATGTAGAGACGCTGCAGCCCCTCGGGCAAGAGAACGGCCCCGAGGTGACCGGCCGAGAGCGCCGCCCAGACCGGAAGGCCCGACACCGCCTCGCGCAAGGACAGCATGGTCTCGATGCCCTCGCCGACGACAAGGATGTCGTCACTCGGGGTGAGCCTGACGGCATTGCCCAGAAGGTGACCCATGGCACGCCGCTGCGTCTTGACAGCCGCCTTGCCCTTGCCGCCCGGCGCAAGCCAGGTCCGATGCACCCCCTGCAAGCCCCCTGCCCCATCGGTGACCGCGGCGATCAGCGCCGGTCTCGAGATGCTCCGGGTCTGGCCCTCCTCCCGATGCCAGCACTTCGGGTGGAAGCGCAGGGCGCTTGTCAAACCGCCTTGTGTCAGGCTCCGGGAGCGGAGATAGGTGTCTGCAAGCGTGCCTGGCACCGGCACCGAGGCCGCAAAAAGCCGCGCTGCGGACGCGGGCGTGCCGCCTGGGTCCTTGGCTTTCCTCGGCTGCGGTGGATCCGGAAACACCGGCTGCGGACGGCCAAGATGCGCGCGGGCTTCGACCAGAAGATCGGGAAAGCGGGAGATCCCGGTTCGCGCACGGATGATGTCGAGAAGATCGCCGTGCTCGCCAGTCGCGCCATCGGTAAATTTACCTGCGGCGCCCGGCCCGAAAGGGGGCCCGGTCAGGCGCACGAAGAGAGATCGTCCGGGGTTGTTTTGCAGATCGCCCACGATCCAGTAGGAGCCTTCCCGCCGCCCGGCGGGAAGATAATGGCGACAAACGCTTTCCGCATTTTGCGCGAGATCGCGCAGCAGCTCTTCGGTTTGTAATGACATCGGCACACTCGTTAACACGTCCGGGCATGTAGGGCCTGGACCGGGAAACGTGCAAGAAGGCGCTCCAGTGCCGCAATGCCGCAGGCATCGGTCGGACAGAAGAGGCGCAGCTTCCAGCTGATGATCTCCGAGAAGAAGCCATCGGCCTTGAGCCGGTCCTTGGCCGTCTCGGAAAATCCGGAGAGCTCGATCCGGTTGACGCCCATGACGCGGGAGCGGTGCAACTCCATCCCTTCGGACAGACGCACGGTGGTCTTGCCCTCCAAAACGAGCGCGTAGACTTGCGCGCCCGTGAGCTTTGGCGCCTCATCCGCCAGCGTGGCCGCGACCCAAGACGGCGAAACCCTCCGACCGATGAGGCGCTGCCCGTCGTCAGTCTGCAGCCGATAGACGCGGGTTTCGTCCTGGGGGAGCTGCTTCCAGATCGGCAGCAGCAGCCCCGCCACGATGTGGAGCGTGGTTTCTGAAAATTCCGGAACCTCCGCAAGTTCAGCATTCCAGGCGGTGGTGAAGGCCGCGCGGTCGACCTCCAGCCAGTTTGTGTCTTCCATGATCTTGACAGGCACCGTGCTCGCCTCGGTCGGACGGATCAGGCGCAATCGGGGTTCGATCGTGCCGTCATCGAGCATCAGGCTGGTGGCGGGCACCTGCACCGCAGCGCGACCAGAGCGGCTGTTGATCAGGCAGCGCGCGCCGAGGTTCTCGAGCCAATCGAGCGCATCCGCGAGCGAGGTTGGTGTGTTGCGCCGCTTTTCGGCGATGGTCAGAAGCTGGGTTTCGGCGCCGGAACCGGGATGGGTGTAGATCACCCGGGCATCGGTGACGCGGAAGCTCTCGGCGCGCAGCGTCTCGAGCCCGAGGTCATAGACCCCCGCAGCGATGGCCCCTTCGATCCGCTGATCGAGCAGCTCCTCGAAAACTGAGAAGAGCACGCCCTGCATGTCGATCGTCAGCGCGAGCAGACGATTGAGGAAGGTGGTGATCGGCGGCAGGTCATCCTTCAGACCGTTGTCGTCGGTCAGGCTGAGACCCGTCGCATCCTCGAAAGCCCCGAGCGAACAGCCCGCGACATCGCCGCGATAGAGGCGGCGATAGAGCTGGCGCAGCGCATCGCGAGCATAAGGGCTCTCGAGGTTGTCCTCGGGGCGAAAGAGCCCCTGCCCGCCCGTCTGGCGCTGGCCGCGCGTGATCGCGCCGAGCGTGTCGAGACGGCGCGCAATGGTCGAGAGGAACCGCTTTTCCGCCTTCACATCGGTCGCGACGGGGCGGAAGAGCGGCGGCTGCGCCTGATTGGTGCGGTTGGTGCGCCCCAGCCCCTGGATCGCCGCATCGGCCTTCCAGCCCGGTTCGAGAAGGTAATGTACGCGCAGGCGCTGGTTCTTCGCACCGAGATCGGCGTGATAGCTGCGCCCGGTGCCGCCCGCATCGGAGAAGATCAGGATGCGTTTTTGGTCATCCATGAAGGCGGCGGTTTCCGCAAGATTGGCAGAACCGGCGCGGGTCTCGACAACGAGCCGCGCCGCAGGACCCTCGCCCTTGCGCACGATGCGGCGCGACCGGCCCGTGACCTCGGCCACGAGATCGGTGCCGAAGCGCTGCACGATCTGGTCGAGCGCCCCCGGCACGGGCGGCAGCGCGGCCATCTTCTCGATCAATGCGTCGCGCCTGCGGGCGGCCTCGCGGCACTCCACCGGCTGACCGTCGCGCACCACGGGCCGGGAAGAGAGATTGCCCTCACTGTCGGTGAAAGGCTCGTAGAGCTGCACCGGGAAGGAATGGGCAAGATAGTCGAGCACATATTCCCGCGGGGTGATGTCGAGGCGGATATCGTTCCAGTCCTCGGTCGGGATCTCGGCCAGACGCCGCTCCATCAGGGCCTCGCCGGTGGAGACGATCTGGACGACCGCCGCATGGCCCGCGGCGAGATCGGCCTCGATCGCGCCGATCAGCGTGGGGGTTTTCATCGAAGTGAGCAGATGGCCGAAGAAGCGCTGCTTGGCGCTCTCGAAGGCAGACCGCGCGGCCGATTTGGCCTGACGGTTGAGCGTGCCGCTCTCGCCGGTGATGTTCGCCGCCTCCATCGCCGCCGCCAGGTTGTTGTGGATGATGGCGAAAGCCCCGGCATAGGCATCGTAGATGCGGCGCTGCTCGGGGGTGAGCGCATGTTCCAGCATCTCGTATTCGACGCCATCATAGGAAAGCGAGCGCGCGGTGTAGAGCCCGAGCGCGCGCAGATCGCGGGCGAGAACCTCCATTGCCGCGACGCCGCCGGCCTCGATCGCCTCGACGAATTCGGCACGCGTGGCGAAGGGGAAGTCCTCGCCCCCCCAGAGCCCGAGGCGCTGCGCATAGGCAAGGTTGTGAACGGTCGTGGCGCCCGTAGCAGAGACATAGACCACGCGGGCATTGGGCAGTCTGTGCTGCAAGCGCAGACCCGCCCTGCCCTGCAGCGAAGCCGCCTGATCGCCACGCTCGCCCTTCGCCACAGCGGCATTCGCCATGGCATGGCTTTCGTCAAACAGGATCACCCCGTCGAAATCCGCCCCGAGCCAATCGACGATCTGATCGACGCGGGATTTCTTCGCGCCGCGTTCTTCCGAGCGCAGCGTCGCATAGGTGGTGAAGAGAATGCCCTCGGAGAGCGGAATGTCGC
This sequence comes from Phaeovulum vinaykumarii, assembly GCF_900156695.1. Taxonomy (GTDB): domain Bacteria; phylum Pseudomonadota; class Alphaproteobacteria; order Rhodobacterales; family Rhodobacteraceae; genus Bieblia_A; species Bieblia_A vinaykumarii. The sequence goes on along the minus strand of NZ_FTOM01000012.1, from coordinate 19,032 downwards.
GCCCCTGCGCGAAGCGCGAAAGCGGCGTTACCAGAAGCCGCTCCTGACCGAGGGCCGACCAGTCGCGTTGCGCATCCTCGAGAAGCTTGTCGCTTTTCGATATCCAAAGCGCCTTGCGACGGCCCTGCGCCCAGTTGTCGAGCAGGATGCCGGCCGACTGGCGGCCTTTGCCTGCGCCTGTGCCATCGCCCAGGAAGAAGCCGCGGCGGAAACGAACGGCGTCGGAGGCATCCTCGGGCGCGGCCGAGACCATGTCGCCGGTCTCATCGACGATCCACGACCCGGCGAGATGCGCGCCATGCGCCTCGCCCGCATAGATCACGGTCTCCAGCTGCGCGTCAGACAACAGGCCGTCGCGCAGGACGGCGGCGGGCAGCTTGGGCCGGTAGCTGAGTTTCGGGGGCGCAACCGAGGCCATCGCCGCCGATTGCACGAGCTTGGTCGGGTGTGCCGCCGCGCCGGGGATGTCGATCGTCTGCAGGCGGAAGGTCTCGTAGATCGCATCCGACAGATGCGCCGTGCCGCCATCCTCGGCGGCATCCCGCAGCGCATAGTCGATCTCCTCGGCATCGATCGGCGTCAGAGCCTGCGCCGGTCGGGCAGCAAACCGCGCGCGCGCCGGGTTGATCGGCCTGCGCGCGGCAGGGACAGGACTCCCCGGGAAGGGGGAAGAGGGCCCCTGCCCTGCCAGAGCGGCCTGATCCAGTTCGAGCCGGGGCGGAACCTCGCGCAGGATCCGGGCCAGAAGATCTGCGGCGTCAGGGGAGATCGGCTGTCGCAGATCAGCCGTGATCCCGCCCGCCTCGCCGCCCCGACATTTGTCGAAGACCGAAAGCCGCGTCTCAAAGTTGGTGCCGTGCCGCGCGAAGGCAGCCCCGGACACCGCGCCGGTGAACACCAGATGCGCGGTCTCCGTCAGGCGCGCGAAGGCCTCGGCCCAAGCCGGGGTGTCGGGCGCGAACCCCGCACCCGTGATGGCGACAAGCCGCCCGCCCGGCGCAAGGCGCGCCAGCGCCGAGCGCAGATGCCGGGCGGTCGCCTCGGTCGTACGGCCATCGACATTGGCGAGCGCCGAGAAGGGCGGGTTCATCAAGATGACGCTCGGGCGCAGCCCCGCATCGAGATGATCGTCGATCTGCGCGGCGTCAAAACGGGTGACGGGGCGGCCCGGGAAGAGCAATTGCAGAAGATCTGCGCGCATGCCCGCGAGCTCGTTCAGCGCAAGGCTGCCCCCCGCGATCTCGGCGAGGATCGCCAGAAGCCCGGTCCCGGCCGAAGGCTCGAGGACCAGATCTTGGGGGGTGATCTGCGCCGCGGCAAGGGCCGCGAGCCCCATCGGCAGCGGCGTCGAGAATTGCTGGAACCGCTCCATCTCCTCCGAGCGGCGGGTATGGCTCGGCAGCAGACCCGCGACCTTCGTCAGAATGGGCATCAGCGCCGCAGGCGACCCCGCCCGGGCGAGAAGCGCGCGCCCGAATTTCCGCAAGAAGAGGACAAGCGCCACCTCGCCCGCCTCATAGGCGAGCTTCCAATCCCAGGCGCCCGACGCATCGGAGCCGCCAAAGGCGCGCTCCATCTCGGGTCGCAGGCGCGAAGCGTCGATCGGCGCGCCTTGCGCCAGATCGGGCTGCAGTGCTTCGGCCACAGCAATGATCGCCGGCGCCGGATCCACGGGCCGCAGGGGCGCCAAAGGCGAAACAGGAGGAAGAAAGGTCATCGGGAAACTCCGGAATGAGGGATAGGACCAGCCCGGGCACCCTCTCTCGGGCACCCTCAGGCCTGCCCTTTCCCGACCCATCTCTCCCTCTCGACCCTCTGTCTCCCGACGCCCGGCTTGATTTTGTTCCCTCTTTGTTCTATATTGAAGACCAAGCCAGCAGGGGAGATCGACTATGGAAAGCACCGCGCCTGCGCTGCCCGCAACGCCTAAGCAGATCGCCTATGCGCACGCGCTCGCGCGGCGCAACGGCACCCTTCTGCCATGGGACGTGCAGCAGGACCGCCGAACCTTGAGCGGATGGATCGACAAGCAGGCCCGGATGAAGCCGATGTCTGAGGTGGATCAGCGGCCGACCTCGAAGCAGGTGGCCTTCGCGGAAAAACTCGCACGGATCAAACGGCGCGCCGTGCCGGAAGAGTGCTTTCGCGACAAGGGCCTGATGTCGAAGTGGATCGACGGGAACAGGTGAAAAACAACTCCAACGGGGCTTTATTGCTTTGTTGAGGGGCATGGACTACATTGATGGGACGGAAATCTGCTCAGAGTTGATGCCATGGCCTCGGTTGCCGCAAAGGTGATGTCGACCGTCAGCGCGCCCTACGGTGTGCTGGTGACGGCTGCGGAGCTTGCCGAGAAGATCGCCGATATCAAGAGTGCCGAGTCCTGCGATTGCAGCGTGTTCGCCTTCCTGTCGGAGGTGTCGCCCAAACTGCAGCATTCGTTCATCGACGAGATGAATGTGAGCAAGGACGCCGTCACCGCCGTCGCCAGGAAGTTCTCCGATCTCGCCGGATACAAGCTTCCGCTCGCGATCTGAATGAACACCCCTCAACCAAGCCACTGGCCCGAACTCTTCGACGTTGCGATGGCGATCGTTGATCAGGCGAATGGTCTGGGTATCGGCATGTCCAACTGGAGCTTCGGCGGCGGCACCGCTCTGATGCTCCAGATCGCGCATCGCGAGAGTCACGACATCGACCTCTTCATCGACGATGCCCAGTATTTGCCCTACCTAAACCCGGAGACGCAGGGGTACGATCTGGCACTCGCAGCGAGCGATTACGAAACCGATGGCACACGCGCCTTGAAGATCGTGTTCGACGGCATCGGTGAGATCGACTTCATCTGCTGCGCACCGGTCACCCAAGACCCCTTCGCGACCACTCAGATCCGCCGACGAAGCCTCAACCTCGAGACCCCCGCCGAAATTCTTGCGAAGAAGGTGGTTTTCCGTGGATCGCACCTGCAGCCGCGGGACATGTTCGACATTGCGGCCGTCGCTCAGGCAAAGGGCGTCGACTATGTCGTCGAGGCCTGTTCCGGGTTTCCCGAGGCCTGTCAGGCAGCGCTCTTGGTGACCGAGAAGATGAATCCAAGGCTGGTCGACTCGGTCACAGATAAATTGCTGATCTCGGAGGGATTTCTGGACCTTCGGACCCGCGCACAGATGATGACGGCCGAAGTCCTCTCCGCGGCCATCACCCGAAGCGCCGCCCCTCTTCGGTGAAGGTATAAGCGTTGACGATGATCCCCTCTTCGATCGCCTCGTCCGAGGTGAGGTGCTCGTATTCGGCCTGAAGCTGGCGGTAGAGCCAACGGGCCAGATCGCGCAGCGCCTCGGTCACGATCTCTTCGGCATCCTCAGTGGGCGGCTGACAGGTCGGGCTGTCGCGCGTGACATCCACGGACATGGTATATTCGTGGTAGTAGCGCCTATCTCAGACTAGCTGGCAGCTGTGTTCTGTTAGATGTACTCGATGTCTTGGCGCGCCAGGGCAGCAAGTTTGGAAAGGCCGTTCTTGGTGAGGTCGAGCAAGAACTCAGAGGCTGTCATTGGCGGATTATCGTAGCGTTGACGTACCTTTCGCAGCGCCCGCGCCCCTCCCTGTCGAAAGAGCGCATAGGTGTTGGCCAACATATCGTCGGCGCCGAGCGTCTCAATGTCATAGGGCGCCAGTTTATCCGACGGGAAGTCTCGATGGTTCTCGGTAACAATCACCTGAGCCGAGCTGCGGATTGCCGCCGCCAGAACATGGCGATCGTTCGGATCCGGTAGATCAAGGCCATCGACCAAAGGTCGATAGCCATCCACGAAGCACTCTTCGAAATGCTCTCGAATCGCCTGCTCCTGTTGACGAACGCTGGTCTCGAGATGAGGCTTCAATCGGATGAGGTTCCGAGTCCACTCGTCGAGAATTTCATCGGTGATGCGCGCTCGAAAGAGCCCCTCTTGGGCGAAGGTAAAGAGGACGTCCCTGATCCGAAACGGGAAAAGCACGTTGGCGTCGAGCACCACCACGAAAGGGTTGGCGACGAAGCTCATTCGTTGTCGAACTCCTGCCCAAGCCGGGCAAGGTCGGCCAACGCACTCTCTTGTTTGCGGGCCTTGTCAGCACGGTAGCGCATCAACTCGTCAATCCTCACACGACGATGCGATCCAACCTGCTCGAACTTGATGTCGCCTCGGAGCAGGAGCTTGGTCAGATAAGGGCGGGAAATATTGAGCATGTCCGCCGCTTCTTGTGTGGTCAGCATCGTACCGACGGGCACAAGCGTGACCATATTGCCATTGCTGACATGGCCCAAGAGCTCGATGATGAGGTTGCCAACCGCAGGGGCAATCTTGACCGCCTCGCCGTGCTCACCTGAAATCTTCAGGCCACCATCCAGCTCCATAGCGATCGCGATCGCCGTCGCGGCATGCGCGGCGCTGTCGATCTCCTCGCGCGTCGGAGGGCGCTCCATGAGCCCTTTGTCTTCCGTCCTCTTTGCAGCCGTCGTCATCGGTCTCTCCCGCTTTTCCCATCAGATATACGCCATGCGCGCCTCACCTCAAGTGAAATAACAGAAATATGTGTAACAACCGTAACTCCGCGCCTTGGAGGTCACAGTTCACCCGAAGCGCCGCCCCTCTTCAGTGAAGGTGTACGCGTTGACGATGATCCCCTCTTCGATCGCCTCGTCCGAGGTGAGGTGCTCGTATTCGGCCTGAAGCTGGCGGTAGAGCCAGCGGGCCAGATCGCGCAGCGCCTCGGTCACGATCTCCTCGGCATCCTCGGTGGGGGGCTGGCTGCTCGGGCTGTCGCGCGTGACATCCACGGACATGGTGTATTCGTGGTAGTAGCGCCCGCGATGGGTCGCCTCGGCGACGAGCTGATAGAAGTTCCTGCGCTGGATGGCCTGCAGCCGGTCGGCAATGCCGTGCAGCGTCGCATCCATCGGTGCATAGTCCCGAATGCGCGCGGCCACGCCCTTGGTGTGACGGAGGTGGCCCTCGAACGATGCCCCGTCCCCCTGGCTCCAGAACCCCGAAAACCAGACACAAGGCTTTTGCCGCACGCCGCCGCCCATCAGGCGGACGGGCGAGGTCTTCAGGCGGAGGCCGAGGATCTCGCAGATCCGCTCGAAATCCTCATAGACCGCGTCCCACCAATCATCGTGGGGCGCGAGGTCGCTATACCAGCTGCGCGCTTTTTCCTTGGCCGCATCCGAGAGTTCGGGGAACTGGTAGACGGTGGTGCAGATGGTCTCAGGCATCGATGTCCTCCCCGTTCAGCGCCGCAGCCAGCCATTCCTGGGTGCTGATCCAACCGATGGATTTGCGCGCGCCAAGGTCGATGACATGCGCACCACCGCCATAGGCATCGAGGCGCGGGCGCGAGCAGGTCAGGGCGTGTTGGAAGCCCCAGAGGCCGGTGAGATCGAGGTCTTCAGCGAGGCGCAGCACGAAGCGGATGACCGCCTCGACATCGCCATGTTCAGCGTCATGGATCCACAGGATGCTGCCCTCGGGCCCATCCTGGCGCTTCAGATCGAACCCCGAAACCTCCGGGTCATCGGCCTCCTGATCGGCCACGCGCAAATCCGCAAACAGCGCGAGCGCGCGGGCGGCCTTTTCGACCGTCCCGACATCGATCAGGCAAGAAAAATGGGTGAAGTAATCCGCCATGGGAACCTCCTGAGAGTGAGACGCCCCGCCAAGAGGCCGGGCGCTGGATTGGAACGAAAGGATGGGCAGGCGCGCTCAGCCGGCGCACTGGTCGCCCGCAGCCTGACGCGCCGCATGGGCGCAAAGCATCTGCCGGTAGAACCGCTTGCGCGCCGCCCGAAACCCGCGAACGGCGCGGGTATCGGGATGAAGTGCCCGAACCGCCGCACGCAGGACGGCGAGCGGCGATGCCGTCAGTGGCAGGCCGAGGCGCAGATATGCGGGATCGGTCATGTCAACGGCGCGGCGAAGATCGGGGCCAGATCGACGGCCGAGGGCGCCATCTGCCGCGCGCAGCGGGACTTCGGTCATGGTCATCGGGTCAACTCCGGTTCGGAAAAAGGGGGGGATGCCGGACTGGGCGATCTCTCTGCCCGGCGGCGCACCCCGGGCCCCCTGCCCTTCTCGATCTCTCCGCCCTCACGCCGCGCGCTGCAGCGCGCGGGCGGCGACGAGACGCCAGAGCGGATCGACGAGCCGCCCCTCGAGGTGATCGGCGCGACGGCGCAGATGCGCCACGAACCCATGTTCGCGCCATCCCGCAGCCTGGCTCGCCCGCGCGCGCAAGCCGCTCGCCTCGCGCAACACCGAGCGGGCCTCGGGCGCGGAGAGCACGGGGTTGCACCAGGCAATCGCGCCATCGGCCAACTCTCCTGCCAGCACGAGGCGCTCTTCACGATCGAGGATCACCATCATGTGCGGGACAACATCGGGGCCGACTTGCTGCGCCAGCACGACCGCGGCGAACATCGCATCCGCGAGCGTCGCATAGCGATCGAGTTCCACCGGGCGGTCCTGCCCGGCCATCGCCGCTCCAAGATCCGGGGCGACAAGTTTCAGAACGAAGGGCAGATCGGGATTGGGCGCGGGCCGCGCATCGGCGTCAAACCGCATCGTCGGAGTGGCCTTTCGCGCGTGGAAATCTTGATCGAGCATCTCGGGTTCTCCTGCGACGGGGGCGGGAAGCCTCTCTCCCCGCCATCACCGTCACCCCCAAACCGCCGCCCTCTTCCTCGAGGGCGACGGCTCAGGGTCGGGCTTGATCGTCAGAGCTTGCCCAAGGCCCTCAGGCTCAGCTCCGTTCCCGCGCCGACGATGATGTGATCATGCAGGGTCAGGCCGAGGTAGCGGCAGCCCTTCTGGATTTCCTTTGTCATGCCGAAATCGGCTTCCGAGGGTGTCGGATCCCCAGAGGGGTGGTTGTGGATCAAGATCAGCGCGCTCGCGTTCAGCATCAGCGCCCGCTTGATCACCTCGCGCGGATAGACGGGGACATGATCGACCGTGCCGGTCGAGAGCAGCTCGTCGGAGATGATGCGGTTCTTGCGGTCGAGATAGAGCACATGGAACCGCTCGATCGGTCCACGCACGGTGAGCGCGCAATAATCGAGCAGCGCCTGCCAGCTGCCGATCACCGGGTTCTGGCTGAGATAACGGCCAAGGATATCGCGGGCCTCGAGGATGATGGTTTCTTCCTGGGGGGTCATGGGGGTCTCGCAGAAGTGCAAGCGCCGAAGCCCCCGCCCTTGCGGGCGGGGGATCAGCGGCGCTGTGCTGAAAGGGAGAGAGGCGCGACCGCCACGCAGGTGGTCGCACCGTCGAACGCTGTCTCAGCCAACCCGGTCGAGCAGCTTCTTGGCCCGCCCTTCCATGTCGAGGCGGACATCTTGCTGGGTCTTGTCGCGCGCGAGCCGAGTGATTCCCTGCACGAAGTCGAAGATGCTTTCGGGCGGGCGGCCCTCTTCCATCAGCACCTTCTCGATGATCTTGCCGGATTCGGCCTTCGAGAAGCCACGTTTCCTCAGGAAATCAGCCCTGTCTTCATCGTTGCGCGCCACGATCTGTTGCCGCGCGGCCTGGATGCCGTTCACGAACCCCTGCGGCGAGGAATTGGCGAAGCGCGTCAAGGCCGGGGCCGCCTCATGCGCGAAGCGCGAGGCCGCGTATTTCGAGTGGCGGATCTTGATCTCCTGAAACTCCTCGACACCCCAGAGGTTGCGGTTCTGGCACACCGCCCTGAGGTAAAAGCTCGCCATGCCAAGCGTCTTCGCCCCCACCTCGGAGTTCCAGCAATAGAAACCCCGGAAGTAGAGATCGGGGGAACCGTCGGCCAACCGCCCCGCCTCGATCGGGTTGTGATCATCGACGAGGAACAGGAAGACGTCGCGGTCCGAGGCATAGAGCGTGGTCGTGTCGCGGCTGATCTCGACATCGGGGTTGTAGACCCCCGTCGACCAGTCGAGCACACCCGGCACCTTCCAGCGCGTATCGCCGGTGCCATTGCCCGCGAGGCGCTGGACAGCCTCGACCAGTTCGAAGTCATGGATCCGGCCGTAATCGGGGCCCGTCACGGCGCGCAATTCGGTGCGGCCATCTTCGGTCTCGAAGATTTTGACCTGCTCGGCGCGGTGATTGGAGAGGCCATATTGCAGGTTGATCCCGGCGAGCGGCGCCGGCAGTTGCCGCAGGTACGAGGCCGGGGCGCCGACGATGCTGGCAAGCTGGCCAAAGGCCCAGTGCGTCGGCGCAACCGGTTCGTGCGCTTTCGGCAGAACCAGATGCAACCGCTCGGCGCTGTCGCGCGCGGCCTCGACACGAATATCGGCCGTCTGCACCACCCGGCTGCGGCTGCGCTCGGAACGGCCCTTCACCGAGGCCCAAAGATCGTCGAGCGACAGGTACCGCTCGTCATCGGGCCGGTTGAACCATTCGGACGACACCCGCCCGTTGCGCTCCCCCCGGCTCACATCCACCTTCCAGCCACCAGCCCGCGCCGGTGCGACCGGATCCAGAACTTCCACAACACCCATCGACATTCCTCCGCGACAGGCGCCGGGAGCCTCTCTCCCAGCCCTCAACCCGTCACCGGAAAACCGGCACGCCTTTCACTCTTCAGCCGGGGCGCGAGTGACGGCAGTGCGGACGAACCGTAAGCGCTGTTCTGGCCCCACCTTCCCGCTGAATCCGTAAGCTGCGATGGGGCCCCGTGTGGAGATTTGCACGGGAGGTATCAGTGGGAGTCCATCAGGAGCGCAGTATGGAGGCCGTTTGTTTTGTGGAGCTTTTGGCGGCTCCGGGGGCCAAGCGGCGCTGGTCTGACGAGGCGAAAGGGCGGATCGTTGCCAAGACACTGGTGGCGGGCGTCACCGTGAACGAAGTGGCGCGTCGGCATGGGGTGAAGGCCAACCATCTGTCGTCGTGGCGGACTTTGGCACGGCAGGGCAAACTGGTTGTGCCCGAGGTTTTGGGGGCGGAGTTTGCGGCGCCCGTGGCCTCGCAGATGGTAGTCGCGACAGTGACAGCGACGGCATCGATTGATCTGATGATCGGGCCGGTGACGGTGCGCTTGGATGCTGCCACACCTGCGGCCCGAGTTGCGGAACTGGTCATGGCGCTGCAGGCCCGCCCGTGATCTTCCCGTCGAACCGGGTGCGGATCATGGTGGCAACCAAGCCCATAGACTTCCGCAAGGGCCATGACAGCTTGGCGGCGATGGTGAAGAACGAGCTGCGCAAGGACCCGTTCACCGGAACGGTTTTTGTGTTTCGCGCGAAGAAAGCAGATCGACTGAAGCTGCTCTACTGGGACGGCACCGGTCTGGTGATGGCCTACAAGCGGCTGGAAGAGCACAGCTTCACCTGGCCTGCCGTGAAGGATGGGCTGATGGTGATGAACCATGCGCAGTTCGAGGCGCTGTTTGCGGGGCTCGACTGGCGCCGCGTTCGGGCCATAGAGGCGAAGGCTCCCGAGGCGGTGGAATGACCGGTTTTGCCCTGTGGCAGGATGACTCGGTTGATGCTTTGGGCGGGCATCGGCAGGGCAGCTATGATAGACCTGCGCCATGCCGAAGACCGCTGATCTGCTTGAAGAAATTGCTGCACTGAAGGCGATGTTGATCGCCGCGGATGCGCGCGACAAGCGCAAGGACGAGCGGATCGACCGGCTGGAGAAGCTGGTTGCAGCCTTCAAGCAGGCGGCCTTCGGGCGACGTTCGGAGAAGAGCGATCCGGATCAGTTCGAACTGGCGTTGGAAGACCTCGAAACGGCCATGGCAGTGGTCCATGCCGAGGAGCGCAGCGGATCACAAAACGATCCGGGGGATCGTTTTGCCGCAAGCGCCGAGGATCGCCCCGCCAAACCGCGTGCTGCCAACCGTGGCGCGCTGCCCAAGCACCTACCGCGCATCGAAGAGATCATCGAGCCGGACAGCCTGATCTGCGCCTGCGGAGGCTGCCTGCATTGCATTGGTGAGGACGTCTCGGAACGGCTCGACATCGTGCCCGCCCAGTTCCGCGTCATCGTCACACGCCGCCCGAACGCCTGCCGCTCTTGCACCGATGGTGTCACGCAAGCCCCCGCACCAGCAAGGCTGATCTCGGGTGGCATGCCGACCGAAGCCACGGTTGCCCATGTGCTGGTCGGCAAGTATGCCGATCACCTGCCGCTTTATCGTCAGGCCCAGATCTACAGCCGTCAAGGCGTCGACCTCGACCGCTCCACCCTGGCCGATTGGGTCGGTCGCGCCGCCTTTGAGCTCCGACCCGTCTATGATGCGCTGATGGCCAATCTGAAGCGGTCAACGAAGCTCTTTATGGACGAGACCCGCGCCCCGGTCCTCGATCCGGGGCGGAGGAAAACGAAGACCGGATACTTCTGGGCCCTTGCCCGCGATGACCGGCCTTGGGGCGGCGCAGCACCTCCGGGCGTGGTCTTTAGCTATGCCCGCGGTCGCGGCGGGCAGCATGCGGAGCGGATCTTGCAGGGTTTTAGCGGCATTCTGCAAGTTGACGGCTATGCCGGATATAACCGCCTGATCGCTGCGGACCGGATCGGCCCGGGCAGACAACTCGCGCATTGCTGGGCCCATGCGCGCCGCAAACTGATCGAGATCAGCCGCACCGGACCCGCGCCGATTGCCGAAGAAGGTGTGACCCTCATCCGCGATCTCTACGCCATTGAGGCCGAGATCCGCGGCGGAGATCCCGCAACGCGATTGGCTGCCCGACAAGACCGCTCCGCCCCGATCCTTGTCCGCATCGACGACTGGCTGACCCACCACCGCGCCCGTGCATCAGTCAAGTCGCCCTTGGGCGAAGCCCTCGCCTACATCGCCAAATACCGCGGAGGCCTTGGCCGCTTCCTCACCGATGGCCGCGTCGAGATCGACAACAACACCGTCGAACGCACCATCCGCCCCATCGCTCTCAACCGCAAGAATGCCCTCTTCGCGGGCCACGATGCCGGCGCCGAAAACTGGGCCGTCATCGCATCGCTGATCGAGACCTGCAAAATGAACGGCGTCGATCCCCAAGCATGGCTCTCATCCACGCTTACCGCCATCGTCCAAGGTCACAAGCAAAGCCTGATCGATGATCTGCTCCCGTGGAATTACCCAGCCAACGTGTGATCGGGACACCGCTTACGACGAACCGGGCCTTCGCTGCATAAAGCACGAAGGTCGTTTTCGGCCGGACATGAGCGCTTTGACAACGGCCTTGAACGAGCAGTCGCGGCTAACGTGGAGCTTGATCTCGCAGCTGAACGCGTTGTTCAGTGAACGCGGGAGCTAGAGTGCGAGTGTACCGTTGAGCGGGACCGCCGATATGGGTGGGGGCTATAGAATCCGGTCCATTTCCAACGACCCGTCCGTACGGTAAGGCGCAATGCTTCCGTCGCCGATGGAGCGGGCGATGATCTCACCGCCATGTTCGATGTCGAAGGCGCGGATTTGAAGCTTGCCTTCGCGAGTCTCGAGGATGGAACCGTCGATGCCGAAGGTTGCCTTTAGGTATTCCGCGTTGACGTAGAGATCCATGCGCGAGCCCTCCAACCGATCCTGGTTGCGGGCGTCCATCCAAGCATGGAACGGGTCGTCCAGCTTGGTCTCGTCGTCGAGCCATTCGTATGCTCCACCGACCGTGGCGTCGCCGCCGCCGTAGCTGTTGATCGCAAGCAGGTTCGACCGGATGTCCGCCAGCTTATCCGATGCAAAGTTCAGCGCCTCCTGCGGCGAAGAGAACCGCTCGGCGGGCACCCCCTTCGCCTTGGCAGCCTCGTAAGTCGCTTCGTTCATCCGGACGAGACTTCGGAACCCATGTTCGGCCTCGTGGGCGCGGTCCTCGCGGGCATGATGGCGTCCCATCTCGATGTCAGCCACCGTGCTAGTGCCAATTGTCCCGCCGTGCTGCTTGGCCAATCGGACGAGGTGGTCAAACACCTTTTCCTCGCGGATGGCACGATCACCCGGATCGCCCGGAGCCGCGAGCTCGATCTTCTGCACGGCAGGCACCGGGTGTTCTTGCGCGGCCTTCATGGCCACCACATCGAGAGACTTGCCAGTCTTAGCGATAGACGGCGCGAAGGCGGTCGCGAGCTGGGCGGGCGTGAACTGCATGGCTAATCTCCGGATAGCATAATTGCGACCTTATCCCCCAGACGTGAACGAAAGCTGAATTGCGTCCCGACTTGCCATGCAACCTTCATGCCTTGAGTGTCGAGAAGCCAGAACCGTATAGCTCGCCAGTTTGTTAACTCGAAATTAACCCATATCTTAGCTGCTGGTAATCTTTCATCCTCGCGCTAAGGACGACAGACGATCATGGCAATTATCAACGGCACTACCGGCGACGACCACATCGAACCCGACTACAACAACGGGCCTTGGTACTACAGTGATATTGTATACCTCCATGCTGGGAACGATTATGTGGACACGAGCCATGGAGACGACTTTATCGACGCAGGTTCCGGCAACGACACCGTCGATGCGGGCGACGGCGATGATCAGGTTTATGGCGGGAGTGGTGCCGACGTATTGCGGGGCGACTTGGGCAACGATGTCATCCACGGCGGTGATGGCAACGACATCATCGATGGTGGCCTCGAAGACGACATGCTCTACGGGGACGGTGGGGACGATATCTTCCTGCACGACGGCATCGCCGGCTGGGACAGCTATGACGGCGGTACGGGAACGGATACGATCTACGTACAGCAGCTCAACGCGAACACCTTGTGGGGCGAGATCAAGATCACCTCGGTGAACGACGTCGAGCAGATTATCAACAACGACCAATCCGGCAAGGGTGTGGACGTCATCATCGACGGCTCGTTCGATCTCAACGACTTCTTCCATTACGGCATTCGTTCCTTCAAGGGCCACGATGGTAACGACAACATCGTCGGGGACGCTGCTGCGAACGCCCTGTTCGGCGACAAGGGGAACGATACGATCAACGGCGGTGCTGGTGACGACCAGATCGACGGGGAGGATGGGAACGACTACCTTATCGGCAACGCAGGGAACGACGTCCTGACCGGCGGTGCCGGGGCAGACTACTTCCACTTCCTCCAGGACGCCGCCGTCGATACCGTCGCGGACTTTGAGGACGGTGTCGACAAGCTGGTGTTCCAAAACGTCACGTCCCTACAGCTCTTCGATTTCCAGGGCGATGCAGCGCTTCAGTACAATAACGACACGTTCGTGATCCTTGACGGTGTGGACATCAGCGCGATCGATTCATCGGACCTTGTTTTCGTCTAAGTGAAAAAATTTGGAGGCGGGACCGTGTGGCCCCGCCTATTCTACATTAGCCGTCATACCGCTGCAAAACCGAGTTCTCTATCTGCCTCATACCCCCCACCCATACCCGCTGTCTCGCTCGATGCTGTGCTCGCGCCCTACCTCCTGCGTTCGCCGAGCAACGCATTCACCTGTTCGATCAAGCTCAAAGTTTGCCGCGTCTGTTCGCTCAAGGCTAATGCCTCGGGATTGAGCGACAGCCAGCTCCTTTTCCGCCGAATCTGACATTCAACTTTCCCACAGCATCCGGAAAGAATGGGCTCGAAGCGGCCATGCGGCGGCGGCGCGAAAGCGTCGGGTCACTCATTCAGATAAGCTGCCCAGTTCTGCCGCGCATGCACGATGCGCACCACCTCAAGCCAATCCGCCTCGATACGGTAGATGATCAGATGCGATCCCGAGCGATAGAGCCGGACGGGAGGGCGGATTTCGGAGTGCTCACGCGCAATGCCCGGGTGCCGGACCAGAAGGTCCATGTCGGAGGCGAGCCCGCGGATATAGGTCTCAGCCTGCGTGACGGACCACATGCGGGCGAGAGCCGGTATTCACCGATCTTCGGCTGTGACATCTTGCTCCCGCTTGCGGGCAAGAAAGGCATCCACATCCAGACGCGCACCCGGGCCGCTCGCCAGACCCTGATCGACAAGCTGCTGCAACTCGGCAATGGCCTGCTGGCGGTCCTGATCGCGGCGGATCAGATCGCGCACATAATCACTGGCATTGCTGTAGCGCCCATCTTGGGTCCGCGCCTCGACCCAAGCCTTCATCGGGTCCGGCAAAGAGACGTTCATCGTGGCCATGGTCGCGATCTCCTTCCCGAAAAAGATGACACGATTTGGCAAAGTTTGTCAAACCGTGACGATGTCGTCCTGCGCGACTTGCCATGAGCGCGCAGCGAACCCGGCGGGTTTCCCCGCCGGGCCCGAGGGGGAGACCCCGTTCTCAGAACGGGATCTCGTCGTCGCGATCGACCAGCTCGGGGTTTTCGTTCTCGGCCGACTTCGGGCGGCTCAGGAAGTCGACCTTCTCGGCGATGATCTCGCAGCCGTAGCGGTCGGTCCCCGCGCTGTCGGTCCACTTGGTGTAGTGGATGCGGCCGTGGACGAGGACCTTCATGCCCTTTTCGCAGTGCTCAGCGACCGTCTTGCCGAGACCGTTGAAGCAGGTGATGCGGTGCCATTCCGTGTCCATGACCCGGTAGCCGTTCTCGTCGCGCAGGACGCGACCTTCCGAGAGGCGGGGGCGCGAGGTGGCGAGGCTGAAGTTGGTGATCTTGGTGCCGCCCTGGGTGGTGCGGATTTCGGGGGTCTGACCGATGTTGCCGGCGAGGATGACGATGTTTTGCATGGTAAGCTCCTGTGTTTCCTGTCTTCGGGACCGTCCCTTCGACAAGACCCGGAAAAAGCCCGTCGGTTGACGCGCGCACGGGGGACGGAACGGACACCGGAAACCCCCAGAGGACCGGGGTGGAGCGGGCAGGACGCCAAAGGCGGCCAACACGGCCCGGGCTGACGCGGGGTTGCGCGCAGGAAACCGAACGGGATTAGGGGATTGTCAGTCGAAGGGATGGCCCAGGAGACAGAGAGGCGCGGGGAGCCCCTGCCAGAACTTGTCACCCCGCCCATCGGGATTACCTGCCCCCAAGTCCAGCACCTCACTGGCGGCGGAAATGTCGATCACCGCTTCCCGCCCCCCCCTGCCCTGCCCTCGGGAGTTGCGGCCCCCGGCCTCGACGGGGTATCGATACCGGAACATTCAGGACACGGACCGCATAGATGGCTGATTTCAATCTCGAAGGCATGTCGCTCAGCGAACTGAAAAAACTGCAGAAGGACATCGCCAAGGCGATCTCCACCTATCAGGATCGACAGAAGGCGGAAGCCCGCGCCAAGGTGGAAGCTCTCGCCCGGGATCTGGGCTACTCGCTGACCGACCTTGTCAGCACGGCAACGAAAACCACCCGCGCGCCCGCCGCGGCGAAATATCGCCACCCTGAGAATGCGGCGATCACATGGTCTGGCCGTGGCCGCAAACCGCAGTGGTTCGTGGACGCGCTGGCTGCGGGGATGACCACAGGCGACCTAGCGATCGTTTGAGGGAAAGCGGCAACGCGCTCGGTCCTCTGCGAACTTGAGGCCAAATCCACGTTGCGCGGTAGGATGCCACGACACTGCCATCGGCGGGCGCCTCCCTATGCAAAGGCACTCACGAAGAGCGCTGATCATACTGGCGCGACCATCGAGGGGGATCGCAAAGATCACCAGCGCAAATTTGTCTGAGGTGATTGGGGGGCGGCGATCTCGCCCTCCCCAAGACCCTTTCTGAGGTTCCAGCGGCAATTGCTTTTTCGCGCGACCGGGGTAACCTCCCCGAATGAAGCACATTTTCGCATCCGCATTTCTCGCCACCGCCGTCACCGCCCAACTTGCCTGGTCGGAGACCATCGCTGGCACCGCCTCGGTGATCGACGGCGACACTCTTGAGATTCACGGTACCCGAATTCGCTTGAGCGCGATCGACGCAATCGAGAGCCGCCAGCTCTGCACCCGATCGGACGGACGCAAATGGAACTGCGGCAAGGATGCGGCTTTTGCCCTCGCGAACAAGATCGGTCGGGCACCCATCTCATGCGACGTAAGCGGAACCGATCGGTATCGCCGCTCGGTCGCCGTGTGCTCGCTGCGCGGTGAAGACCTCAATGGTTGGTTGGTCGAGAACGGTTGGGCAGTTGCTTACCGTCGATATGGCACCGACTATGTGCCAGCTGAAGATCGTGCCCGCGCAGCTGGCCGTGGTATTTGGGCGAGCAACTTCGTCATGCCGTGGGATTGGCGACGAGGAGCGCGTTGAAACTTGCGTCGCCATGATCGGGTCGTAGGCTGACTGTGTCGGCGGCCTTTACTGCGGCATTATCGCTTCGAGGTTGTGCTGCAGCAGTCAAGGTCGGCCCTCTCCGGACATTTAGCAGGCAGGCCATCGCTGCGTCGCAGCTTCCCCAAAGCAGCCCGTCGTGGCAACGTGCAGCATCGTCTTCCAGCCGGAGGCCCAAAATGCGAGCGTGTAGGACCTTTGAAGGTTCGCGATATTGATCGTTTCAAAAACGGGCGAGCGATCGGAAGGGGCCTATTGGCCTCGTTTCGCTCCCAGCCTGTCGGCCAGGAAATCAACCAAGGCCCGCACCCGGGCGGGGATCGGGTCCCCGCCGACGAATAAGGCGTGAACTTCATGGCCTTCGTCGATGGTGTCGCCCGGGAGCACTTCACGCAGGCGGCCGGCTGCCAGGAGGGGATCATTTGGCCCACCGGTAGGCATTGTCCGCATTGTGGATCGGTCGCCTCTTCTTCTCTTAATGGCCGGACCTGTCGGCCGGGACTTTATCAGTGTCGGGACTGCCGTCTCCAGTTCACTGTAACGACGCTCACCCCGATGCATGGCACGAAGCTCGACCTTCGGATCTGGATCTGCGCAATGTTCCTGGTGCTCACGTCGAGCAAAGGTATCTCCTCGGTCGTTATGGCGCGGCTGCTGGGGGTAAATCAGAAGACAGCGTGGAAGGTGGGGCACGCCATTCGTGAGATGATGGATGACCGGAACGGCGAGTTGATGCCGTTGGAAGACATTGTCGAGATAGATGAGGCGTATGTCGGAGGAGCGCCAAAATCCCTCTCGGGCGCCTACAATCCACCCGGCAAGGGCACTGGAAAGCCGATGATCTTCGTGGCAGCTTCTCGCGACGGACAGGCGCGCGCAAGGGTTGTTCCAAACGATCAGCGCGCGACACTGGAACCGGTCCTCCTGGAATGGATCGACCCGGCGACAACCAATCTTATGACAGATGGCAACAAGAGTTATCGAGGACTGGGGAAGACCATGGCTGACCATCAGTATGTGATCCACAGCCAGAAAGAGTATGCCAATCCGGAGACCGGCGCCCATGTGAATACGGCTGAAGCCGTGATCTCACAAGTGCAGCGTGCCCTTGTCGGAGTTTACCACAACCTCGGCCGAAAACACCTTCAACGATACCTGGACGAGATCGTCTGGCGATGGAACCACCGGGACCCTGTCCGGGAAGTGGTCAAGCAATGGACGACGAAAGCCGGTGTTGAACGGCAGAAATCGACAACGATCTGGCGCCCGATACCGGTGGTCGACCAGATGCGCGTGCTCCTTCAGGGTGCAGTCGGAAAACAGGTGCGCCGATCAAGGGACTATGGTCTGTGCTGGCCCTGAACATTGATATCTACCAAGGGCAGCAGGATATTTGCGTTCCGCTTCGCAGCTGAAAGGCCGGCAAGCGTCTCATGCAACGGCATCATGGAAGAGAGGCGTCCCGAAGATGAAAGCTCCTGATAACGATTGGGTAGCACTGGTAATCTCCTTTCTTTCGGGGAATCTGCCACACATTGATGATGGCTGGGAGCACCAGTTTTCGACTGCCTACCAGATTGGTTGCGAGGCTCTGGTGGCGCTTGGCGTGGCGACAGAGATTGGCGGAGGCGCCATTCGCCGGGAAAATCCAGAACACCCTGAACAACTCCCTCGGTGGGACGACATATGCGTTGCGGTTCTCTGGTTGGCCGAACAGCAAAACAAGCTCGAATACCGTCTGCCGGACGGAACGCGCCCACCACCTCAGACGCAATGGCGAGTTATGAACGCGCCGGCCCCGCCTCCGCCGAACATTCTGTCGGCCCACGGCTTGGGGCCCGCGCGCGCCGACGAGGAGGTGTCGTCGGTCCTGATTGCCCTCGGGCTCATCGGCGGCGAGGGCCGCTGGACCGAGCAGGCAGAGCTTGTCCTATGGCGGGACCAGCCGCGCGTGTGGAACATGGATGTGACCTCCGACCCCCGTTTTGCCGGAGCGGTGCGGCACGCGGTTGAAGACATTTCACCGGTCATACGCAGAGAGATTGACCGCTTGGTGAGGATCACCGAGAAAGACGTGGAAGCACACATTCAACATCATGATGATGCCATCGAGGAGGGCCGTAAAAAGTATGGCCCGAAAGCGCGCTTCGGTGCGCCGATGACTCCGGAGAGCGCCGTGAAGAGCTTGCACTTTCTACGCCGCAACGAACTTGATTGGGTCTTCTTCCGACATTGGCGACTGCCTGATGGTTGGTTAACCAGTGACCAATCAGCAAGTGCTTTGCAGATTTTTCACGACCCTCTGGCCAAACAGATAAGGCGAGCAGTTCTCATTCGACTTCACCCTGATCTGCCACACTTCGCGGAATAGCCGCTGAGCGTCATTACCATTAGAGGTATGCGCTTGCTTTTTTTGGTGGATAAGCGGGGCGCAAATTGGAATCCTGGGCAACTCGACTCGGCTGTTCTGTATGGGCTCGCTACGGTCATGCGGCGATGCAGAACAAACCCCGATTTTGGTCCGCTCTGAATGTCGGCTTCCGTCTTGGCGGGATCAATGAATTGTCATCGCGGCGAAGGACTGCTCTCCGCCCGTTACGCGGGCGCACCCAGACCAGTGCCCGGGAACAACCCGGGCTCATCGGGATGGCATCGCCGATCACGCGGTCGGCGATAGGCGCGGCGAAGCACCGGCACCGCGCCCGGGCCATCAAGAGGTGAGGCCGAGGCCTCACCCGAAGGGATCGTATTCCGAGTTATGTTGCTGACCGCATAACTCGGAGTATGACCCGTTCCAGATTATGGCCCGCTGAGGGCCATGACGCCTTCAAGCCCTTGCCGCGCCGAGCTTTTCGCTCGGCGCTACGCACT
>NZ_FTOM01000017.1 GCF_900156695.1 Phaeovulum vinaykumarii | reverse complement strand
AATCCCAGACCAACCGGCGCGGGGTGGAGCAGCCCGGTAGCTCGTCAGGCTCATAACCTGAAGGTCGTAGGTTCAAATCCTACCCCCGCAACCAAAATATAGTTACATGTCAAATACTTAAAGGCCGAGCATAACGCTCGGCTTTCGTCATTCCAAATTCTTGTCAACACCTGGTCAACATTCGACCAGTCCCCCATCGACGGGGCGGATTTCCGCGCTCTCGCCTTGCGAAACATGCTGTGGCAGCATCGCGCCATGATCAAGTTCCGCGCTCTTCCAGATGACCATCCCGACCTGAAGCACTCGCGGCTCTTACGCGCGGCGCTTCTGACGCTGCGCTACGCGCAGGAACACGGTGCCATCGGCCTGACCAAGACAATGGCCTTCAAGCGCGTCTTCGTGCACTGGGCGGTCGAGCATTTTGACTGGCCAGGAAAGACCTCGGAAGAAATGTTCCACTATAGCAAGGTCATCAATGAGTATGAATTCCCGCCGCTCGAGGTGCTGCACCAGCTTCTGATCACCCTGCGCCTCGGCCGGCACTTCAAGGGCGAATTCCGCCTGACCAAGCGCGGCGCCGAATACGCGGGCGCGCCAGCTCGGCTGTTTGCCGAACTCATCCCGTTTTTCGTTCTCCAGATCGACCATTCCTCCTATGCCCGCTTCGAAGATCGCCCCTTCGGGAAGTGGGATGTGTGGATGAACGTCATCAACGTCGAGGCTGAACGCGGCATTCTATGGCGAGGACCATGACTGGGACAATGCGGGGTGGCGCAAAATGGCCTCGTTCTCTTCCTGCGTCCTCAGACCGCTTGAGTGGGCGGGATTGCTTACCGAGACACGTGGAGTACGCGATCGCAAGCATGTGCACCACGTCTTCAAAACACCGCTCTGGCGCAGCGCACTGAAGCTGGACACCGATGACATGCTGCGCCCCGTCTCAATTCAGTAGGTCGACGTGATCGGCCCTTTGCAGACGTTCATCGCAAGAAGGGGCGACAGCAGCCATAACCCAGATACAGGCAAGCCGGGCGCCGACACGCAATGCTCTCGGTAAGGCAGCGTTTGCCCCTTGCCATGTACGGTGTCGAGGGCTGCTCGCGTCGGCAGCCTTAGGCCTCTGGGGCGAGGTCGCCAGCCGGTACCCAGGTAAGGCCTGGGCGATACCGCGCAGCAATCCGACCGCCTTCAAGTGAGAAGAGATACAGCCAACCATTGTCGAATAGCTCGCGCACCCCGACGTGGCGTGCGAGGATCTCGGTCATCGCGGTCTGAGGCGCTTCGATCAGCACCGACAGGCGCAACGGCTCATGCGCCAACCGTTCGCCGTCATGGACCGTCTGCCACGGCAGGCCCGGGCGCAACACGCCGCCGTTGCCCTGCACCACTCCAATTCCGCCAACGACATTGTGGATCAGCTTGTTGCCGCCGCCAAAGGTCTCGGGCGCGACGGTCGAGCCGTAGTACTGCAGGCTGATCCAGCTTGCGACAACGACCGGGGCGGTCAGGATCAGCTCCAGCGTCCCGAAGCCGGCATCGGCCTGCCAGTCATAGCTGTGCAGGAAGGCCCGGCCCTGCAGGTCGGTCGTCGCGGTCACCGCGCGCGGAGCTGCGATGAAGGCCGCGCAGCCCGCCAGGCCCCATTCGGGCCGCACTTCGGCCCAGTCAACCGCCCGGGCCGCGACTGTGGCCGCATTGGCCCCCGGCAGACGCAGCGCCCGCTCTGCCCGCGCACCTTTCGCGGCCCGGGACAGCCAGTCCTTCGCCATCGCCAGGTCAGAACGATGCTCGGGCGCGGGCGTGTCCTCGTACACTGTGACCGTGTCGGTCGTCGTGTCGTGCAAACCGGCCACGAAAACCGTGTCGGCGGGAAGGTCGATCCCCAGCGCCGGCAAGCCCTTGCGGGTCTCCGGATCGTTCAGCAGGATGGCCAGAAGCCGCGCCGAAACCTCGCCGGTCTGGCCGCCGCAGGCCCCGCAGTGATAGGCGCTTGCATGTGGGTTGTTCGTCGTCTGCCCACCATGTCCCAAGAGAAGGACCAGCCGCGCATGGCCCTTGGTCATGCTCATGGCCTTCAGCACGGCGGCACCCGTCGCGGCCTTCGCCTCGGGCGACAGCCCGCCTTCGATCCGGGGCGCGGGCGCGGTCTCGGCCTTGGCGGACAGGCCCAGCGCGTCCTTCACCAGCTTCACCCCATAGACCGGCCCCGCCGCTTCCACGAAGGCGAACGAGGACACCGCCGCCTGCCGGAACCGACCCCAGGCGCGCGAGGTGCGGGCGGCGATCCGGCTGGCCTCTTCCACTGCCGGAGCGGCATGGCCGGTCGAGCTGAGGCCAGGGTTCAGAAGCACCGGAAGATGCGCCGCGACCTCATCGGTGCCATGCGCCCGGTGCGCCAGCGGCAGGCCGAAGAAGCCCGCAAAGCCGATGGTGGCGATGCCGGGGTCCAGGGCCTCAAGCGCGCGGCGGAAGACCTCGGACCGGACGTCGATGCAGAAGGCCGCCTGCAGCGCGGGACGACCCGCCACCGCTTTTGGCCCGGTCAGGGCCGCTGCTAGCCTGCGCTGATGCGCCCGTTCGGCGGCCTCTTGCAGGATCGCATCGATCACCTGATCGGGCGAGGGCGCGACGGGTGCCGCATGGGCCTCCACGGTCTTCGCCCAGTCCTCCGCAACCCCGGGCGCGTGGTCCAGAAGCGCCTCTTCCCAGACCAGCCGGATGGCCAGAAGGTCCAGAGCTGTGGCGTCGCTTCCGCCTTTCAGCTCCGCCTCCCACAACAGCCACCGCGCATGTTGCGCCCAGCCGCCAAGGTCCATCAAAAGCCGGTGGAACGTCGTCGGCGCCGCGGCTTCGGTGATCCCCAGCCGTTCGGCGGCGCGCAGGATCGCCCGCTCGGCCGTGTCCGGCGCAGCGGCGACATGGGCGCAGAACCCCCGAACTCCGGCGATCTCGGGCGTCAGGTCGTGCGAGGCCCACTCCCGCCAGGCAGCAAAGGCATCCTGGCCCGGTGCGGGCGTCCACAATGCCTGCCCCCGGTCGAACCGTCCTGCAGCCCACAGGCCAAAGCTGCGCATGACCACCGCAGGCCAGTCCGTGCCCGTCGCAGCGGCAGCCAGGTCGGCCAGTGTCGGCAGGGCCCTGGGTGCCGCGGACGTTGCCGCAAGCTTCGCCTTCAGCATTGCAAGGTCCGCGGGCTTCACCGGCGAGGTGGAGGCCAAGAGCGCCGCCGCCAGGTCGTCGTCGGTGATCCGGCCCGCCGCGACCTCGGCCGCGACCTCGGCCCGGGGCCGGGTGATTGACACCCCGGCAACGCGGGCCAGGCGGGCGGCAGCGTTGGCCAGATCCTCACCCGTCTGGCCAAGGAACGGGTTGACCGCGACCGTGGCCGACAGCGGGAAGGCGGGCGGGATGGCGCGCACTGCCGCCTCGGCAGCCTTCGAAAGGTCGGTGACTCGGGCGGGGGCGATGGCGATCGGTTTGAGGAACATGGGTCTCTCCACGGGATCTGAGGGTCGGGTCTAGGGGGTTCAGAAGGGCTTCGTGGTCTTGAAGCCGCCGATCATGCGGTCCAACAGCGCGTTCAGATACAGGCCGTTCGCCAGGTGCACGCGCATGCCCGCCGCTGCCGGGTGATGCGCCCACAGCGGGAACAGCGCCTGCGCCACCGCCACCAGCCCGAAGGACAGAAGCGCCAACACGATCAACGCCCACTCCAGCGCGCCAGCCTCGGGCACCGGCGGCAGCACCCCGCCCCACAGGGCGAAGGCCGCCTGATGGAAGGCGAAGTAGGCGATCGCCGCACCGGCCGAGGCCAGGGCCGTCCGCTGGGTCAGCGCTGCGGGCGCGGCGTCGGCCAGGCCCTGCGCGACCAGGTAGGCGACGCCGAAGACCAGGATCATGCCCAGAGCCAAGGCCTGCGCCGACTTCTCGCCCGCGACCGCCGTGAACCCCGCCGCCACTGCGACATACAGGGCAACCGCGATCAGGAAGGCGCGAAAAACCGCTCCGAAACCGGGCACCGCCACCGGCCCCGGCCGCCGGATCGCCGCCACCGCCTCGACCGCCCCGCCCGAGGACAGGAAGGCATGCGCCTTGTACAGCGAATGCGCCACGATATGCAGCAGCGCCAGCGCCCAGAGGCCCAGGCCGCATTGCAGCAGCATGAAGCCCATCTGCGCCACCGTCGACCAGGCCAGCGCGGTCTTGACGGCCGACTGGCTCAGCATGACCACGGCTCCGAACAGCGCCGTCAGCCCCCCGATCATCACCAGCGCCGCCATCGCGCCCTGGCTCGCCTGCACCACCTCGGCCATACGGATCAAAAGGAAACCACCGGCGTTGACGATGCCTGCGTGCAGCAGGGCCGAGACCGGGGTCGGCGCCTCCATCACCTCGGTCAGCCAGCCATGCAGCGGGAAGGACGCCGTCTTCAGCGCCGCCGCCAGCACCAGAAGCGCCACCGCGACCTGGGCCGACAGCGGAAGGCCCGCCCTCGCAGCGCTCGCAATCCCCGCAAGGTCCGCCGTGCCGAAGCTTGCCCACAACAGCAGCGCGGCCAGGACGACAGCCGCGTCTCCCGCGCCCCAGACGAGCGAAAACTTCGTCGCTGCCCGCTGCGCCTCGGGCCGGTCCGGGTAGAACAGCAGAAGCTGCCGCAGACCAAGGCCTGTCACCACGAAAGCCCCCGCCAGCACAGCAAGGCTGCCCGATTGCACCAGCACCAGGACCGCCGCCAGCGTGACCAGCATCAGCGCGTGAAACCGGCCTTCGCGCGCCTCGCCATCCAGGTAGCGGCGCGAATAGCGCAAAACGATCCAGCCCACGAAGGCCACCAGAAGGCCCATCGTCACGCTGACCGGATCAAGCCGCAGCGCCAGAAGCCCCAGGCCCGAGCCAAGGGCGAGAACCGTCGGCCCTTCCAGGATCAGCCAAAGGAAACCGGCAGCAGCAAGGGCCAGCGCGGCAAGGGCTGCAGCTTCGGCAATCGCCGGGACGGACCCCGGGCGACGACCGGGCCGCAGCGCGGCAAGGCTGGCCGCAGCCAGAAGGGGAAGCGGGGCAAGCGACAAGGGGTCCATCGGGTGGTCTCCGCACAAAATGAATTGCGGGGAACAGATAGCCTCTGGATATGCACCAGAAAATTACATATTTTCGGTAAAAACGTTCTAAGGAACAGAACGATGGCCCAGATCAACCTGCATCACCTGCGCCTGTTCCGGGCCGTTGCCACCGATGCCTCGCTCACCGCTGCCGCCCGGCGCCTGAATCTGTCCCAGTCAGCGCTCTCGACCCAGATTCGGACGCTGGAACAGACGCTTGGCCATGACCTGTTCGAACGGCGCGGTCGTGCCTTGGTGCTGACCGAGGCGGGCCGGATCGCGCTTGACTATGCCGAAGCGATCTTCCGCACCGCGGACGATCTTAGCGCGACCTTGCGCGAAACCGGGCGCAGCCGGCAGGTGCTGCGGGTCGGCGCGCTGGCCACGCTGTCGCGGAATTTCCAGCTGCAGTTCCTGCGTCCGCTCATCGGTCGGCCCGATGTCGAAGTGGTGCTGCGCTCGGGCAGTCAGGCCGAACTTCTAAGGGGCCTCGGTGCAGCAGCGCTTGACGTAGTGCTGACGAACCTTGCCCCGCCACGCGATGCCGCCAGCCCCTGGCTAGTACACCGGCTGTCTGAACAGCCCGTCAGCCTGATCGGTACTGCGGCGCGGATCGGCACCGGACCCAGGCGGCTGGCTGAACTTCTGACTCACGCGCCAATCCTTTTGCCGACACGGGAAACAGCAATCCGAGAGGCGTTCGATGCGCTGGTCAGCCGCCTGGGTGTGGTGCCCGCCATTGCGGCCGAGGTGGATGACATGGCCATGCTTCGCCTTCTCGCGCGAGAAGATGCCGGACTCGCCGTCATTCCGCCCATCGTCGTGCAGGACGAACTGGCCTCAGGGCTGCTGGTCGAGGCCGTGAACCTGAATGGCATTGCCGAAACCTTTCTTGCGGTGACCCGCGACCGTCGTTTTCCCAACCCGCTCCTCGGCGATCTGCTTGGAAATGGCATCTGACATCTGGTCTTGGCAGAACTCATCAGTCATCAGTGCTGGGTCTGGCATGATCAGGTCACAGCGCTAGCACCAGTGCAGGAACCGGTACGCAGAAGCGCATGTATGCCAAGATGGAGAGCCCCGAAGTGGGCTGCTGGCGGAACCAGCGCAGTTGATCCTTCCAGCGCTTTAGGCGGATCGTTCCGATATGCGACCGTCTCGTTTGCGGCCATCGGCAAGTGTATCCCGTTCGCGATGGAATGCCATCTCAAGTCGGTTCAGAGCCGCGGCAGACCTTACGGTAAAGTCTGACGCCGTTTTACTGAGGCCCGCCATTAGGGTTGCTGCGAACGTCTGCTCTCCGCCCCTACCGGCAGGCCCGCGCCTGGTCGCGCAGCACGGCGTAGTCGCTGAGCATCCGGACGACGACGGCCCCACCCGGCAGTGTTTCGACCTCTTCTGCGGCCCGCGCCTGCTCGGCTGCCGTGTAGTCGACTACCGGCGGACATGACGCGTGGGTCTCAGAACCGCCCGTCGCGCAGGCGCTCAACCAAAGCATCGCGATCGGGAGGGCGGCGGCGTCGAGCATCTGGCGGTGGATGGCATCGTTTCTCTCTCGGGCATCAAGCCGCTCGGCGGCGCGCCCGGCGCGTTCGCCTGCGCGGCGCAGGTTAAGCAAGAACAGCAGGATCGCTGCGGCGGCGAGGATGAGGCCCAGCGCCTTGCGCGCAGCGCCATGGGTGATGAGCCAGCCGGTCACCGCTGGCCCCGTCTCCAGTCGTCGAGCCGGGCGTGGATGGTGACGGCGATGCCGATCAGCGCGATGGCGATCAGCACCCAGCGCAGCGTGTCGAGATATCCCCGCCGATGTCGCGCGCCTTGGCGGCGTAGTCGGCAAGCGCTGCCGTGACGGCCTGCCAGCCGGTGAGGGCCGTGTCTGCACCCTCGGCGGCCGCAGCCCCCGCGTCGCGTGCAGCGCTGCCAGCGCCATCGGCGGCGGCGGCCGTGTCGTTCAGCCCGGCCGTGAGGGCATCTGCCGAAGCGGCTGCATCGGCGAGTGCGGTTTCGGCCTCGGTCCCTGTGCCTGTGACGGCATCCTTCAGAGCCTGCCAGCTGGCGAGCGGCCGACCGGCGGCATCGGCCAGCATCCCGGCCGCTTCGCGATAGCCGTCTGCCCGAGCGCGGGCAGCGTCGGCCATGGCCCCGAGCCCGAGGTCGGGCGGCTCTAGGTAGGTGCGCGCGAGTGCCGCCGAGAAGGCATCCGCGGCCGCAGCCCCTGCGGCCGTTGCCGCGCCTTCGAATGGATTGCCGATGCGGCCGAGTTCCACCGGATCGAGGATGCCGATTCGCACGCCACCTTCGCCGGTGGCCCATTCGGGCAGCAGTGCGAGGGCCGCATTCAGGGTATCGATGAAGCTGTTGATGCGGGTGACGACGCCGTTCAGCATCGCCTCGACGCCCGAGATCAGCCCGTTCGCCGCCTGGAAGGCGAAGTCGCCGATGGCCCCCGGCAGACTGCCCCAGATCGCCACCGCGGCGTCATAGGCCCCCTGGAAGATCGCGGCTGTTCGGTCGCCGAAGCTGACGATGCCTGCGATAGTGCCCTCCAGAGCAGAGAGACCGGCCGCCTTCAGCTCCTCCCATCCGGCCGCCATGCGGGCAAGCGCCGTGTCTAGCGACAGCCCGATGCGCGACCACACCTCGCGGGCCAGATCGCCGAGGAGACGAAACGCCTCGCCCATCCCGCCGACCCGGGCGACGAGTTGCGAGAACTGGTAGACCAGTTCGCCCGCCCCGACGATCAGAGCGCCGATGCCGGTCCGGATGAGGGCGCCACGCAGGAACACCAAGGCGGTGGCCAGGCCGCGCACCGACAGGGCAGCGGCGGCAAGGCCCGCCACCCAGCGCCCGGCCATGACGGCCGCGAACATGGCCGCATAGGACGCCAGACGCCCCAGGTTGCCGATCAGCCCGTCAATGGCCGAACGCAGGATGCCGCCATCGGAGGCAAGGGCCACGAAGGCTTTCGCCAGTGCCTCGATGGTCGGCGCCACGGCGACGGCGATGCGGTTACGCAGGCCGTCGAACACGAGGGATACGGTGCCTAGCGCCAGTTGTGTACGCCTCAGGGCTTCCAGCGCATCGCCGTCCAGCACTCCGCCGAGGTCCGAGGCCTGATCCCCAAGTCGGGCCATTTCCGCTCCGCCGTTCCGTAGGAGCGGCAGCAGGCGCGTGGCGTCGGACGCCATGGCCTCGAGATAGAAGGTCATTTCCTGCTGGCTGAGACCGGCGCGTTCGAGGGTGTCGACGTAAAGTTGCAGCGCCTCGGGGCCGGAAAGGCGCGCGAATTGGTCGGCAGTGATTTCGACCCGGGGCGCGACGTTCTCGAAGAAATCCGCCATCGGCCCGCCGCCGGTCTGCAGGAAATCCCCGACCCGGTCGTTCACGCCCTTCAGGATGTCGGCCAGCTTCTCCTGTTCGATGCCGACCGTCCGCGCCCCGGCCGACCATCGTTGCAGGGCTTCTGGCGTCGCATTGGCGACCTGCGCGAATTGCCGGATCTGGGCGGCGCTCTCGGCCGTCGAACGGACGATCAGGCCTAGCGAGGCCGTGGCGGCGGCAGCGGCGGCCCCAAGGGCGATGCCCGCACGACGCGCGAACGCGGCCAGCCGGGTGTTGGCCAGTTCCATCTCGCGTGACAGGCGGCCAAAGCCACGGGCCCCGGCCTCGCCCACGCCTTCCAGTTCGGCGCGCACGCGCCGCCCGCCCTCCGCGACGAGGCGGACGGAGACCTTCTTCTCAGCCATTCCGGCGTCCTTCCATCTGCTCGTTCATTTTGCGGACCATCACCGCCTCGATCTCGGGCAGCAGTTCGGCGGCGATCAGGGGGTTGATGCCCAGCGCCTGCGCCAGCGCGAGGGCCGCGGCCATGTCCCATCCGATGACCGCCCCTGGCGCGATGCGCATCTGCCCGCCAAGACGCTGGGTCAGGTCCCAGACCTGCCAGCCCTCGAGGGTCTGCGGCCGGTTCAGTCTTGCGGGGCAGTCCGGGCAGGGGCCCGAGCAGGCCGCGCAATAGCCGTCGCCCTCACCGAAGGACCAGTCGGCGAGGGCGCGGAGGCGTTTTTTTCCTGATCCAGCATCAGACCGCGGGCGACGTATTGCGCCTGGAAGGCTTCGAACACGGGCCAGATTTCCAGAAGGGCATCGATCCCGGCCGGGCTGACCGGCACGAGGTTGCCGTCATCGTCGCCCACACCTTCCCAATCCAGCACCGCGCGGCGGGCGACGGCCTTGGCCATGGCCAGTGCCATGTCTTCCTGGCTGGCGGTTTCCGACAGCGTGTCGAGGGCCGGATCGGCGCGGGCCGAGACCATGAGCGCGGTGGTTAGGGGAGCGACCAGGACACGCAGGCCGGGCAGCAGGTCCAGCCATTCGGGCCGGTTCGACAGGTTCAGGCGGATCATGATCAGTATCCCGTGACGGTGTTGACGAGGACGGCGGTGCACATGCGGGCGGGGCTGACGGCCTTGGCGGCCTGCCAGTCGAAGGTGGCCTGGATGCCCTGCGGGCCCGGAATCTCGATCCGCGGGCGCGGCAGGTAGACGGCGTGCGCCGTGAAGGTGAAGCTGGCGTTGGCGCCGAGGCTCCAGGCGAAGACCAGTTCGCAGGGCGTGCCGTCGATGGCCTGCGTAATCAGCGTGGTATCGGCGAAACGAACCTCCACCCGCCCTGTCAGAGCGGCCATGCCGGGGTCTGCCCCCTCGATGCGGCCGTCCGAGCGGATGGTCTCGATCCGGTCGAGGCCGTTGGTATAGGTGATCTCGGCCGAGACGACATTGCCCAAGGCGGTGCCGTTGCGCTTCACCACCCCGTTGAAATGCCCGAACCGCTGCAGCGATAGCGACGTCGGCGTGCCTGCGGCCGTGGCCGCCGCGACGTTCTCGCCCTGCGCCACCAGCCGCGCCGTGGCGGTCAGCAGCCCCGACCGCGCCATCTGCCAGGAGAGCTGATCGCAGACGCAGCCGGTGTACATCGCATAGCGCGGCACCTCGGGCATGGCCGTCTCGATGGCCATGCTTGGCAGCGTCCAGTTGCCGGACTGGAAGGTGTGGGTCTTGGGCGTGGTGCCGGTGGTCGTCGGCTGACCGAAGGCCGCTTTCAGCCAGACGCCGAAGTTCTCGACGTCAATCGGCACGACGACATCGCCATCGGCGGTAACCGCGTCCTTGATCGGGGCCAGCGGGTCGCGCCCCTGGCCCAGCAGTTCCGAGGCGATCAGCGGCTGTTCGGAGCCGAGCGTGGTGCTGGCGAAGGGCACCGTCCGATAGCCGTTGGCGGGCGCTGTGCCGTAAACAGTCTCGAACGCAAGCGCCATCTGCGCCCGCGCGCCGTGTGCGCGTGCCATGGGGGTCTCCTATGTGAGGGGTGTCAGGCCAGGGGGCCGGTCGTGGTGTAATGCAGGACGACGGTGATCACCGCCGCCTTCAGGGCCGCCGCGCCCTCGACGGGCAGATCGACCGAGGCCGGGGCCTCCGGTTCGACCCAGTCGCAGAGGCCACCCAGCGTCCGGTCGGCTTCCAGCGCCGTGCCAATGGCGGCGACCAGGTCGTCGAAGGCGCTGGCCCGGCCGGTGCCCGCCTGAACGATGATCTCCAGCTCGGCCCGGTGCTGATAGTGGTAGCGCAAGGGCGACAGCGTCACCTCTGGCTCGCCCGGCTGGCCGTCGCGCAGGATGATCAGCCCGGCCGCCGGGATCCGCTCGGGCAGCACCTCGTCACGCAGGGTGAGGGCGGCAAGCGGCAGCAGCCGCGCGTGCAGCGCGGCAAGGACGGTTTCGCGGATGGTGGGCATTGACATGAACCTCGCAGCCTCCCTTGGGAGATCGCCGTGTTGCAGGCACCGTACGGTGGGGTGAACGCTTCTTTACCAACTGCCCCTACAAACCACCCGCGGGTCAGCGGGAGGTTCCATGCAGCACAATCTACGGGAATTTCTCCGCCACGGCGGTAGCGGTCAGTACGTGTTGGCACGGCAGAACGGGACCGTATTCGGTTACCGTTCGGGCATTTCGATCAAGTCTGAGTTCCTCGGCTATGCCGACCTGCGGGCCGACTTCACCGACCAACTGGACCGCGTGATCGCCGACAACACCCGGATGCTGCTGAACGCCCTGACACCCCCGGACACCGTGCCGTGGGTGACCGAAGCCGATCTGCGCGATGTTTCGGACGCGAAGGAAGAGGCGCTGCGCCAGTGGGACACTCGCCTGACGGCCATCTTCGAAGAATACGAGACCCATCCGCAGCGCCTTCGCCCCCTGTGAACCGCCATGGAAGAACGCCTGCTGCGGGCCTTCGCAGGCCTGATCAACCAGCTTCGGCAGCAGGACTTGGGGATCGAGCGGTACATCTGGCGCTCCCGGGACGACGCGAAAGTCGGCGACAGCCACGCTGAGTACGACGATCAGGTGTTCCGCTGGGACGAGCCGCCCGCAGGCGGCCATCCGGGACAGGCGCACAACTGTCGGTGCCATGCCGAGCCGGTTGCACCGAGTGAAACCATGATCACGCCTGCGGAGTATGTGCCAAGTATCGATGGATTGCCCGATGCCTTGCCGTCTCCCTCAGAGCTTGGATCGGGACTTCGTGCGTTGACGAGAGGAGGCCTTGCTGCAGTCGCAGTTGTTGGGCTTGAGGCATTTCGCCGATATGCCGAAGATACAGCCGTTCAGAGATCTGCGGAACGCCTTGGCCTTGACCTCACCACAGTCGAGGGTGTCTTGGCCGCCCGTGCCCATGCATGGGGCCAATTTCACTCGGGGGCGTTTGCAGGCGCGGACTGGTCGGGACCCAGTTCCGAAATCGTGGCGCAGGCACTTGCATTATACGAACTCTCCGATCCTGGTGCTTTAGGGCGAGCGTTGTCAGGTAGCCAAGAAGACTTGGCCAGAATCCAGGGCATAGTCGATCAAGCTTTGAAAGCGTGGGGCGCGGGGCAGCTTATTGTGATTCCCGGCGAATTTGCCTCCGGTTGGGTCGAAGTCTTTCCCCAATTCGATGGATTCGGTCGTGATATCCTTGATCTGCCCGGTTTTTCGACCGAAGGCTATCAATCGCTCGGTGGTACGTCCTCACCGCATATTGTTGAGAATCGTGCAGAGGGCGGACCCAGAGCGCTTCCAGAAGGTATCCCGGAGACCGATGCAGAGGGCAGACCCGTAGAACCTGCGCCGGAAGCGCGGGGCTTGCCTGCACAGGGGCGTCCGGGAACCTGGGTTGTCGGCCCTCGCGGAGACAGACTATATGGCCCTGACGGAAAGCCGATCAAAGACGTTGATTGGGGCCACGATCACGGCCAAGGTCGGCCCCATACGCACGAATGGATCGACGGCGAGCGCCAGCCTGGTCGGCCAGCGACCGAGGAAGAGAGCTTTTCAGGTGACGGGCGAGGTGATGACGGGCTGATCCGTCCGGAGGATTGGAGATGATCACGTTTGAAGGGGATGAACGGTTTGCCGACGTGGAATATGTTGGCATGGCCTACGAATCCACTGATCGAACCCTGAGGCTGTTGGTCACGTCCGATCCCGCAGACAACTGTGAAGTGATCCTCCTTCGAAATGTTGCGGCATTTGATGTCCTTCATTTCACGCGACAGAATGTTGTCAGTTACCTCGATATCGCGCGTTTGGCCGCCGCCGAGCATCAGGCCTTTGTCGAACTCGCCGTCGGTGAAGGGGCGACGATTACTTTGACAAACAATCCCAGTCGGGATGTTCTGCTTGGGGTCGTTTTCGTGTCTGCCAACGGAGCAACGATCTTTGCTCTTTGCGGTTCAGTCGAGAAATACTCCAGCGACGGGTCGGCGCTCTACGGCGTAATGGCATGATTTTTGCGACCTGCACTCAACGATCCACCCACCCCTCCACGATCCGCCCAGGCACGGTGTCGATGGCCCGCTCGGCATCCCGCGCAAGGTCCAGCCGCTTGCGCAGCTTGACCTGTGGGACCAGCAGGAAGATCGGCACGGTTGTCAGCCCCCGTCCAGTCTTCGCGCGGGAGGCCACCGCGCGGCCCTTGCTGTTGAGCCGCCCCTCCGCCACCAGCAAGCTCGGACCCCTGCGCCGGTAGACGAACCGCAGCCCTAGTCCCGTGCGCCGTTCCCATTCGCCGGGAGTGATGCGGCCACCTTTCGTGCTTTTCCCCGCGGCCGGAGTGGGTATGGCCAGCCAGAACCCGTTGCGCGACCGGATCAGCGGCCCGGAGTCGTGCGCGCCGACGATCACCGGGGCGTTGGACCAGACCAGCGCCGCGGCGTTCAGGCTTTCGGCGCCCTTGGGATAGGTGGCCAGCCGGATCGAGTTTCCAAGCCGGGTGCCAAGGCCCGCTTGCACGATCTGCCCGCGCCAGGCCGATTTCAGGCCCGCGCCCGCCGCGTGCATCGCCGCGCTCACCGCCTTTTCGCCCGCGCGGATTTCCTCCTGCATCAGGGCCGCCAGATCGGTGCTGATCTCGAGTTTCAGCTTCATCAGGCCCCCTCCGGCCGCAGGTCCAGCGTCCAGATCAGCCGCTCGCGATCGCGCAGCGGCTCGCCCTAGATCACGAACCGCTCGGCGCCGATGACGATCAGATCGCCGGGCCGCGGCGCGGGAAGGTCGGCAACCCGCACGTCCACCGCGGTCGTGTCGCTGACAAAGCGCCCCGCGCCGAAGTCGGTCACGCGATCCGGGGCGCGACGGATGATGCGGATCCAGCGTTCCTCGGAAGTGGTGGCCGAGATCCAGAGGGCCGGGGCCGCCATGGTGGCATGGGTGAAGATGCGGTCCATGGCGGCCGCAAAGACGGACATGGGCGCGTCAGTTCGAGCTGTGGATCCGGACGGCGAGGCGCGGCCGCTTGTTGACGGGCAGGATCGACGCCTCCGTCATCACGTCGATCCAGCGGCCCTTCTCGTCGAGATGCTGGCGGGCATAAAGCGGCAGGCCGATGGTGTTGGCGGTTTCCAGGAGGTTTGCCGGGCCGCCATAGGTAGTGAAGGTGTCCATCGTGCCGAGCGGGAAGGCGATGCCTTCGTTCGCCGGAACCAGCCGTTCGGTGGCCTTGGTCGAGAGGGTGACGGTGCCGGAGTATTCCTCGAACAGGATGCTGCCGAAGGGGAAGTGGCGGCGGACATCCTCGCGCAGCGGCTGGGCGCCGGTGGCGGCGTAGAACTTGTAGGCCTCTTCCGTCTTCGGATGCGCGATCAGCTTGTCGAAGAATTCGCGGCTGACGAGGGCATGGACCGAGGTCATCGCCTCGCCCAGCAAGTTGTCCTCGATGGCGCGCAGCACCTCGCGGACCTTGCCCTGGACGTTCGTGCCTGCGGTGCCGAGGAGGAAGTCGACGGAGATTTGCGCCAGGCCGAACTCGCTGAAGTAGTTGTAGAGGGTGCGCATCACGATGCGCCTCGATGAAATCCACCATCACTTCGACCGGCGGTCGAGCTCTGCCATCGCAAAATAAGCCGACGCCTTCCGCAGGAT
>NZ_FTOM01000009.1 GCF_900156695.1 Phaeovulum vinaykumarii | reverse complement strand
AGTGCGTAGCGCCGAGCGAAAAGCTCGGCGCGGCAAGGGCTTGAAGGCGTCATGGCCCTCAGCGGGCCATAATCTGGAACGGGTCATACTCCGAGACGATCACGACTTCGTCGCCGTCGATTTCATCGGCGGGGACGGCGCCATAGGTTCCATCACCTGCCTGGAAGACGACGATCGAGACCATGAGCGTGGCGGCGAGGGAAGCGGCGAAGGCGTGAGCATCTTTGCGGGACATCTGTTTGGCTCCTGTCTTGGAGGCGGAGGACCATCCCCCGCGCGACAGGACCCCGCAGGCCCGAAGACTGGCTGACATCACCGGGTGCGTTCGGCTCGTCCGAATCCACCCGGCGGCACGGGCTCGCCCGTAGTCCGACCCCTCGCGGGTTGATCTCGAAGACAGGATTCGGGGCAAGGAAGGGAATGGCGAGCGGGGGATGGTGCGACCGCTGACTGGAGCCGGGTGTCCCGCTGATGCTATCGCTGCCAGCCTCCCGACAGACATTTGGTACCAGATCTAGTTCCGTGTTGGATTGGACCCTATGGTGCCCCGCGATCTCGCGGGAGAGAGTCGTGATGGGTGAGAGGCCCGCGCTTTGGCGGACCCCTTGGATTCTACAGGCTCAGGCGGCAAGTTCCGCGCCCCCTGCCCTATCGCCGTCCTCGCTGCCGACGATCTCCAGCCGCGCGTTGCGATAGCCTTCTTTGGCGATCCAGAGTTCGGCAGCCGTGACGGACTCGGCCAGGTGGAGCAACTCCGTGCAACCGCCGAAATCCAGCAGGACACGCACCTGCCCAGGCTGTGGTTGCTCAGCGACCTCGAAGGTCAAGGCACTGTCAGCCGAATGAGTCCGCATGATCGTCACGAGAATGACCCCGTCCGAAGAGAAGTTCCCCTCGTGCAGCGTGAACGACGCCGGCGCAGTCCAGGTCGGATAGGGTCGCGGCGGCTCCTTCTTGACAAGACGGCCGACGCCGTTCGAGCGTTCCCAGGCCGCGAGCTTCTTTGTGAACCGAGCGGGCGGCTTGGGACTGCTGTCGGTATAGCGAATGAGCGCGCCCAGGGGCGCGGTTTCGAGAATGGTGGTTGCAGACATGATTCCTCATCCTGAATGCACAAAATTGCATTCATCTTATTGATATTATTGTATTTTATGTGATTGAGGGCGGGTTTCCCCGCCCTCGGATGGTCCAGATCACTCCGCGGCCATCATCGACGCATCATTGCTCGGCAGGTCAGCGGTGAGGAAGGCGGGAAGGTCGAGATCCTCGGTCTGGCCGGCGTCGGAAACGAGCTCAGGCGCGCCCTGCCCTTCCACACCGTCGAGTGCCTCTAGATCGTGACGGCGAAGAACCTCCGGCAACCAGCCGCTACCTTTCAGCAGACGCTCGGCTTCGGTCGCCATCTCGCCCTTCTTCAAGTGATCGAGGAGTTGCGCCGTCCCCTCCCCTTTCGCCTCGCGCACGGCCTCGAGGATCCGGGCCTTGGGCACACGGTTCAGGTAGGTATCGGCCGTCGGCTCCCAACCCGCCTCGACCATGTCGAGATCGACCGCCTGTGCGACCAAGTCGGACTGGGCCATCCGCTTGGTCAAACCGCTGGCGGAGATACCGGCACCATAGGGGTTCACCTTCTCATGGAGCGCGTTGATCCCGAAGCTGAGGCAATGCGCGAGCAGCGATAGTCGGCTCCCTTGATCAAGGGAGGTCAAGTAGTCCCAGAGCGCGGCATCGTCGCCGAGCGGCAAGTCGGCCTCCCACTCCGTGTGGCGGTCGTCCACCAGCTTGGCCACCACGCTATCCTTCAGATCGCTCGCCTGCGCCGACATGTAGACGTGACGGACCGAAGCCTCGAGGCAGCTGCCGGCCGAACTGGACGTCCGGAAGGTATCGTTGACGAGCTTCAGGAGCAGCAGCGTCAACGCGACGTCAGGGGAGCGACCGACAGCTTCGCGCAGTGCCAATGTCCGGTGCGCCGTCAGCTCCATGATCAGCCGCTCGGGCAAGGGCTTCAGTGCACCATCGTCCTCGTCGTCAGGCACGTTGGCACCAAGCGCCTGACCGGCAGAGGTGATCACCGTGCCGTGGCCGATACCATCCACATTGCTCCCCGCTGAAAGCTCACCGCCCTGCCCGTCTGCCGCCTGTTCACCGCTGTGGACGTCGGCATCTTCCCGAGGCTCATCCTCGGGCCGCACGAAGCCCCGATAAACGGCAAGCTCGCCATAGCGGTCAAGCGTCACGAACGCCCCTGCCCGTGCGATCTCCTCCTCGTCGAAGATCAGCGGCCGGGCCTCGAGCTTCTCCATCGCGACTTCCAACTCGCCAAGTCGCGCGTCGATCTCTTCGGGGAATTCATCCTGGCCCTCGTATTGCTCTTCGAGCGCCCGGTACTCGGCAAGCAGCTTGGCATGGGCCGCGCCTTCGTCATCCGTCATCGGCGCCGGGTCTCCGCTTAGCCGCCGCAAACCGTGGCTGTAGCCATAGGGCAGGTCGAGCGAGACCTCGATCCATTTCCAACCTTCGGTCGCAATCGCTTCGGCTTCAGCCTGAAGCTTTTCGCTGACCAGACGATCGAGCAGGGCAGGATCTTCTAGCCAACCGCCGTCATCGCCTTGGAAGAGGTCATGCAACATAGTGCCGCCCGCCGCCTCGTACGCCTCGACGCCGACAAAGACGGCGCGCCGGTCCGATGCCCGCACCGAGGTTTCCGTCAGCATCCGCCGGATCTGATAGGGCTCCTTGTTCCACGAAGACTTGATCGCCTCCCAGACTTGAATCTGACGCTCGTGATCCGGATTGACCGTGAAGGCCATCAGCTGCTCCAGCGTCATCTCGTCCTCGGCGTAGAGCTCGAGCAGGGCAGGGGCCACGGCGGCGAGTTTCAGGCGCTGTTTCACCACCTGCGGCGTGACGAAGAAGGCGGCTGCGATCTCTTCATCGCCTTGACCCTTCTCCCGCAAAGCAACGAAGGCGCGGAACTGGTCGAGCGGATGCAGGGCTGCACGCTGCATGTTCTCAGCGAGCGAGTCGTCTTCGGCGAGGATCGCGGAAGTGGCATCCCGTACGATGCAGGGGATGGGCGTCGTCTTGGCCAGACGCTTCTGCTTCACCAGGAGCGAGAGTGCTTGGAAGCGCCGGCCGCCAGCGGGGATTTCGAACTTGCCGGTCTCGGACCCGTCATCCGCCAGAACGGGCCGAACGCTCAGGCTCTGCAGCAATCCGCGGCGGGCGATGTCTTCGGCCAGTTCCTCGACCGAGATGCCGGCCTTGATGCGCCGGACGTTGGACTGGCTCAGCACGAGCTTGTCGAAGGGAATGTCCCGGGACGGGGACAGGGTGACTTTCTGGGCAGATTTCGCCATCAAATCTTCTCCACGACGGGCGCCGGAAGCCACTCTTCCGATCTCACTTCCCGTCACCCCTCAAACCAACAAACCTTTCCCTCTCCTGTTCTGGCGCTCCCGAGACCGGACCTTAACAGCTGTTAAGTCGTCAATCCCGAGCTGGCGGAACAGTACGCAGTCTCTCAACCTTAACAGCTGTTAAGCTGCAGATCGTCGCCCAATCAATGCCATGACCATCGGCCCACAGGAAAACTCACCGGCCACAGCTTTGGCAGTCAGAGCTCGCAAGTATCCACCAGGCGATCTGATGTCCTCAAAGCGTTCCAGCATGGCAGAAACGACGATCGACGCTTGCTCCGGACCCATGAACCGCTGCGCTTCTTCCCATGCAGATGCACTGATCCCCATGGCTGGTCGCACATGGCATGCCGCATCGAAAAGCTGGTGCCAATGCCGGATTTCGCCTTGGTAGAAGGTCTTGAGCGAGGGACATGCCGCGATCACCAGGTGCAGCGGGATCTTTGGCAAGTGTCTTGTGTCCTGTTCATCGACGTCAGCCACGGGCTCATTCCTGTCCACATCTGGCACGTCGGCCGCCGCCCCGCTTTTTTCTAAAGCAGGTTCAAGATCTATAGATTCTTTATTTGAATTATGATGGTGACGCTCAGATCGAGCATCATTGGTGTTCATTTCTTCTGTTTCAGAGCCATCAATGATGTTGCGTGCCTGATCGAGGAGAGCTTCAAGATCTGCTCGATAGGCCGCGAGGTCCTCAATTGAAAGCTTGCGGCGAAGCGCGCGCGCTGTGAGGATAGCTTTGTCACGAAGCTGGTCCCAGATGCCTAGGCCTGGCTGCATCTCGTCTCCGAACTCCGCGAGGGCCGCGAGATCACGCCGCATGAGGCTTACAACCTCTCTCAGACGCCTGACGCGCTCCTCAGCCTCACGTACGGCCTCTGCGGCCCGTGCTATCTCCTCGGACTGGCAGTAGAGCGGGGAAAGATCGAAGCCAAAGGCGACGCGCTCTTCGCCGTGCTTGCGGACGTAGCGCTTTCCATTGGGGCTATCACGCCGCTGGAGCAAACCAGCCTCGACAAGACGCGCGAGGTGACGACGCATAGTGGAGCAGGGCATACCATTCAGGCGCTCACAGATCGCCTTGTTCGAGGGGAAGACTACCATCTCGGCGTTCCCGCCAAGTGCATCGTCTGGAAAGAAGCTGAGGAGCCCCTGCAAAACAGTCAAATCACGTTCTGACACGCCAAAGGCCGCTTGCGCCTTGGAGAGCTCGCGCAGGAGTTCCCACTT
This sequence comes from Phaeovulum vinaykumarii, assembly GCF_900156695.1. Taxonomy (GTDB): domain Bacteria; phylum Pseudomonadota; class Alphaproteobacteria; order Rhodobacterales; family Rhodobacteraceae; genus Bieblia_A; species Bieblia_A vinaykumarii. The sequence goes on along the minus strand of NZ_FTOM01000009.1, from coordinate 110,955 downwards.
GTTGACGGGTCTGCCCGGAACAGATGCATCGGGTCGCTCGATCACGCGCAGATGGGCGTGCGAGATCGGCCGCATAAACGGCGAAATCGGTGTGTACTCCATGAAAACGTTCACGAAGGCAAAATTTCTACGGCCCGCGAATCGCTTTGCGCTTGCGGGGTAGGGGCCAGAACGCTACATTCAGAAGTGCGAAAACTGAGATTTTGTAGCGGGCTGATCCCGGTGCGAAACCTTACAAAGGTCTCGTGAAGCTAGCTTCTCGGGGCCTTTTTCTTTTTGCCTGTATCGTGCCTCCTTCTTGTTGGTTGCTCTTCCTCAGTCTCCTGAACGCTTCCAGCGCTCATGAAGCTCGGTAATCAGCTTTGGGGCATTACCCTCCAACCAGCTGATAAAATCAGGTGCATCCGTAGTCAGATCGAGTTTAAGCTGCTTGCCTTGGCGGCCGGTCTTGACCGTCGCAGCTCCGACACCGGGGATCGCCACAGCAGACACGCCCTTTCCAGACGGGTTTGCTTTCTTCTCTGGGCTCTTCGCAGCTGCCAGAACTGCGAGAAACGCGCGCTCAGAAACCTCATCGACCGAGCCGGAACTTTCGGACTTGGCTGCATGAGCTACGGCTTGCAGTTGGTCTCGATCACCGTCGTAGGCACCCAAAGCCTTTTTGAGCTCTTCCCATCTCGGGCGACCAATCCCGGGAGCCGCACCAATTGCCTGGATGAGTTCCTCGCCGACCGTCCGAACGACACTCAAGAGCTGTGAAACCCCAGCTTCGTGGAGGTTAAGGACTTCGGCGACACCTCGATTGGTGCGCTCAGCCCCTTCCAAATGGTCACCGTCCAGAAGCGCCGTCGCCACAAGCGCACGTTCAATAAAGCTCAGATCACGACGCTCTTGGTTCTCGAGAAGCTGATCTCGAAGCGCTTGATCACCCTCAACTTCAGTGACGATGGCTCGAACTTTGATACCGAGTTCGCGACATGCTTCTAGGCGCCTGCGGCCATAGATCAGGTTGTAGCGATCGCCTTCAAGTGGGCGGACCAATACAGGCACACGCTGACCGTTCTTGGAGATAGAGTTCTTCAGGCCCTCAACTTCAATCTGAAGCCTGTCATCCAATCGTCCTTCGGTAACAATCTGCGCCGGATCGATCTCAAATACACCGCCACGCAGTCGGCGCCCTTCAAGAGCGTCAGGAGCGTTGCGAAGGGTCTGCAGCGGCAGGCCGAGTTTAGGCTTTCTTGCCATTCCGCCCCCATGTGTTCTGGATGATTTCAGCGATCTCATCGTTGACTGCGTTCATGGATTCGATCGCACGATCAAACGTCTGACGCGTGAAGTCCTTCTTGTCAGCTTCATAGAGCGTTTGCTTGGTCAAGCCGGCATCAGAAATTGCGGTCGATTCAACCATGTGATTGGTCAGGACGGACCTCCCAAACAGCCCGCGAATGAAAGCGATGACTTCGGTTTGTGGCGCGTCGCCGACTTTGTATCGCGTTGGCAAAAAGCGCAGCCAATCGAAGCGCAGATTTGCGCCTGCATCCCTGATCACTCCCAGGAGATCCGCAGTCATTCGCAGGAATTGGGACATCGACATGAGGTCAAGCATCTGCGGGTGAACCGTCACGAGAACACCCGAGGACGCGGAAAGTGCTGACATCGTCAAGAAACCAAGCTGCGGCGGGCAGTCGATCACAACAACGTCGTAGTTCGCTTCAACACTATCGAGTGCGTCATGAACTCTCGCGAAGAACGCTTTCGCTCCGCCTCGCTGGATAGCAGCAGGCGTCTCGTGCTCGAACTCCATGAGTTCAAGGTTGCCCGGGATAAGATCAAGGCCGCGGATGTAGGTCTTGCGGATCACTTCGGCGATCGGAACCGGATCGTCATAGCGAACGGCATCATAGAGGGTTCCGCCCTCCATAAGGTCGAGTTCTGGCTGGATTCCGTGAAGAGCCGAAAGAGATGCTTGGGGGTCGAGATCGATCGCAAGAACCCTGTACCCCTTGAGCGCCAAGCGCTGAGCGAGGTGAGCAGACGTCGTCGTTTTGCCGGACCCGCCCTTGAAGTTCACCACTGAAATAACTTGAAGGTCGTCACCGTCGCGACGCCCAGGCACGTAAGTTCCAGACTTTTTTGCGTTTCCTTCAAGCGTCTGCCGGATTTCCCAGATATCGTCGAGCGTATAGCGACGATGACTTCCAGCCGTCGTCTCAACGTCAACGATCTTTCCTTCTCGATGAAGCTTCCGAAGATAGGTATGGTCGACGCCAAGGAGCTCAGCAGCTTCACCGCTGGTCAAAGTGCGCATCACCTTCTTTGCATCCGGAGGGAAGTGTGCGGCGCGCTGAGCATGCAGGTTCGACGCGAGAAGTTCCGCGTAGTGCCCGATGGCGATGTCTAGATCCTGCTCTACTTCGCTCATGTCTGCCCCGATCCGTGGGCGCGTTTTTTATGTGACCGCGCGTTATTTTTCGAGACTATTGCCCGACCAACCAGATTCGTGCAAGCACTTTCTAGATTTAGTGGCAATCGGTTAGGCCAACACAAGTGTGATCCTCAGAGGAGCCCCAGCTTTTCAGCACGCTCCAGCAGCATTCTGACTGAGGAAGGCTGCCAGCTGGTGCGACCGCGAGGGGTGCGCTCACGCATGGATTCCAGTCGGTCGCAGATTGCCTGCAAGGTGATCTCCGGGTCAGCACCTTTGATTGCGGCGACAATCGCAGGCAGGCGATCGTCGGTTTCGCGACGTCCAGCGCGTCCAAGCACTTCAGCAGGCAGGAATCCGTCCGCCACGTATGCCTTCACGGCGCGGAGCAGGCGGCTTTGCGTCCAGCGCCGATCATGGGGCAGGGGGCCATTGATGATCCGCAGGACGTCTTCCCAAGCCATATCGGGGCGCAAACGGCGCACATGGGGCACCCAATCCTGCGCAGTTTCGTTCAAGCGCTCCATGTAGCCGTCCTGTCGCGCCAGCCGCACCTTGCGCAGCGCTTCAGGGTCCTTGGCGCGAAGACCTGGGTTGCCGCCTACGCGGCCCTTTGAGCGTGCCGAGGCAAGTCCGGCTTTGGTACGCTCGCGGATCAGAGCGCGTTCGAACTCAGCCGCAGCGCCCAGAACCTGCAACGTGAACTTGCCCTGGGGCGAGGCAGTGTCGATCGGGTCCTGGAGCGAGCGGAAGAACGCCCCCTTGCCTTCCAGTCTTTCGATCACTTCAAGTAGGTGCGACAAAGACCGCGCAAGCCGGTCGATCCGCACGACGACCAGCGTGTCGCCCTTGCCAATCCGCTCCAGCACACGTGCAAGCACGGGCCGCGCGCGGTTGCCGCCCGAGGCGTGCTCTTCAAAAATCTCGGCGCATCCCGCAGACTGCAGTGCCTCAGACTGGGGCAGGGGGGTCTGATCCTCGGTGGAGACGCGCGCATAGCCAATCAGCGGCATGAAACTGGGCCGTTTGCAATTTTATGTACCACCAATAAACGACCGTTTGTAAACGGATGCAAGGGCGCTCTCTGTGGCCCTGCTCAACGGAAAGCCCTTGGTTTCCATAGGCTGAGCGCGATGAGAGAGCCCTCGCCGACCCTCCCCCGCGCGTGCTATATGAGGAACGTGGGCGCACTCTGACAAAACACTTGGGTAAAATGCAAAATATCAGTAATTTGCACATATGAAGCTTCAAGCGCCTGCTTTACATGATGAATATGATGCTCTCCTCCTCGACGCTGAAGAGGTCGAGGAATCGTCCGAGGACGATCTTTGGTTCCTGCCCGGTCCAATGGAAGAAGAGCCGGATTATCTGCCACCCGGACCACGGGCCGATCCGCGTGAAGCCGAGGTCCTCGACGATTGGCGGAAAGCAGAGGCGGGTCATGCCGCCCGTCTTGCCCGTGTGGCCGGTCGCGTCGGCGCACTGGATGACCGGCTGAAGCGCGGTCCGGAAGGATGGCGGCACAGGCTTGCTCTGATCGAGGCTGCCGGCCTCAGCTGGTTTGTGGGTGACCGCATCGGCCCGGATCGGCTGGCGCTCTGGATATCCATGCGCATTTCTGGCCTGCAAGACGACAGCGCCGCACTCGCGCGTATCGGTTGGGCGGTGCGCCGTCTGACAGGGGGGCCAGGACCAGAGGTGGACCTTTCCGCCTTCCTCGATCGCCGCGATCCCGCGAACATGGCGGATGAAGCCGAGCCCTTCGCGGATCGCGCGGGCGGTTGGCTGGACCTGATGGCGCAAGCCGTCGAGCTGCACCCGATCACCCGTGCTTGCATGGGCTTTCACCTCTGGAGCCTCGCGGGTCTCGGGCAGCAGGGAGATCGAATGGAGGCGGCAGTCACCGCCGCAAGGATCGCGGTCAGCGAGGAAAAGGGGGCAGTCTTTGCGCCTGTGGCCATGGGCGGGGCAGGGGGGCTGCGCACTGGCGGCCCACCTGCTGACCGTTTGGCGCGCTGGCTCGAAGGGATGGACACCGCATGTTTGACCGGAATGCGGCACCTTGACGATATCGAGGCATGGTCAGCGCGGGCAGAAATCGCGATGACCTCCCTCTCGGGCAAGACCCCTCGCTCCTTGCGCGCCGCGTTTACCGAATGGCCCCTTGTATCCGCTCCAATGGCAGAGGCTTTGACAAGCTCGAGCCGAGCCGCCATCCAGCGCAACCTCTCTTGGATGGAAGCGCAGGGTCTAGTCCGTGAGCTGACTGGGCAGGGACGGTATCGGATGTGGCGTACTACGAACTGAAGGCTACGGCAGATTTCGCCGCACCTGTTGACTGTAGAGGTGCTCTCCGTAACCCGCCCGCTTCACTTCGCTCAAGGCTTTGAACCGAAAGATCGTTCTCGGGCGACCAGTGGTTCTTTGAGATCACGGCTATGCCTCCTGAATTTTTCGGTCTCAGCATAGTGGCGCCACACAAATTGAGCATGACCCGATTTAGCAGCAACGCGAAATCCTATGATCAAAGCAGGTCGACACTCAGCCTGTCTCGCCTGCCGCGAACAGGTCGGCATCTTCAACCTCGTGCCTCGCGATCAAGAGACTGCATGACAATCGGTCTACGAGGGCCGCGGTCACCGAGGGATGAAGCCAGCGGCTCAGGAGCCCGTATTTATGATGGCCGACCACGACAAGATCGGCCTGCACGTAATTGGCGACAGTGACGATGCGGTCCGCCGGATCACCGGTTTCAAAACGCGCACGCGGCGAAAGCCCCATTCGTTTCAGCCGTGCAACGCCTTCGTCCAGGATCTTTTTGTATTCGTCCATGTCGTAGGGGGACGCATAGGGCACCGCAGTTCCCGCCATCGATGCGCCGATGGACATGTCGACCACCGCCAGCAGCACCACCTCCGCATTACAAATCTGGGCCAGCCGAGCACCTTCGCGCAGCGCCAGCCGTCCTTCGGTCGTGCCATCGTAGGCCAGAAGGATTGTGCGATACATCTCACGAATTTCCGAGTTGATATTCTATCTACCTAGATTTATAGGTAGCATCCTATCTATTAGGATGCAAACAAAGTTGACTTCTAAAGAAGCAGAATTTGCCGTCGAATTGGGAAAAGTTGCCAGGCGTTGGCGGACCCGATTGGATTCGCGCCTGCGGACCATGGGGCTGACGCAGGCGCGCTGGATGGCGCTACTGGAACTGTCGCGGGCGGACGGCCTGACCCAGCGCGAGCTTGCCACAACGCTCGGGGTCGAGGGACCGACTTTGGTGCGCCTTCTCGACGGGCTTGAAGGACAGGGCCTGATCGAGCGGCAGCCTTGCCCGGACGACCGCCGGGTCAAGCGCGTCCGCGTGACAACTACCGCAGTGCCTATTCTGAACGAGATCCGCAAAATCACCGATGCAACGCGGAGTGAGCTTCTTGCCGGGGTGGTTGCGGAAGACCTTTCGACAGCGCTCCGCGTCCTTACATTGATTGCCGAACGTCTGGAGCAAACCGAGTGAACAAGCCCCGCGATATTTGCACGGATAGCGATGCACTTAAGCCCAAGCTCGTTGAGTTAACTCAGGAAGCTGCAGCAGCGGCGCCATCCCAGCCCTCGGACCCTGCACCTGCTCGCCGTCGTTTCAAACCGCTGCGCCTTGGCATTCTCATTCTGATGATTATAGCGCTTGTGGTCTTCGGCGGGCGCTGGCTCGGCGGGCGGTGGTCACAGGTCTCGATCGACGATGCGCGAATTGCTGCCAGCCTTGTCACCGTTTCGAGCGAGGTCAGCGGCGAGGTCGAAGCGATTGCGGTGACGACGGGCACGCGTGTTGCGGCGGGGGATGTGCTGGTGTCTATAGACACGGATCAGGCAGAACTTGTCGTGGAAGGCACAGAGGCGCGGATAGAAGCGCTTGGCGCGCAGGTCGCGCAATTGCGCGCGCAGCAGGATATGATCCGAACGCAGGTTGAAAGCCGCCGTGCCGCCGCCCGAGCCCAAATAGCCGCAGCCGAGGCAAACCATACTGCAAGTGAGTCGGAGTTGCGAAACGCACAAAGCCATTTCGACAGGATCGCTGAACTGGAAAGCCGACAGATCGCAACTACTCAGAGCGCGGAGGACGCCCAAAGCAGACTGGACGTGGCGCGTCAGCAGGAACTTGCGACGGCCGCAGCGATTGTGGCCGCCCGGGCCAATCTGGGCACTGTGGAGTCTGAAGCCGCACAAATCGCGGTCATTGAGCACCAGATAACGCGGATTGTGGCAGAACGGACAGGCCTTGAGGCAGAGCGGGCGCAGCGGCTGATCGATCTGCGAAACAGAGGGGTATTGGCTTCTTTTGACGGGGTGGTGGATGCGTCCTTCGTGGACGAGGGTGAATATGTGACCCCGGGCACGCGGCTGCTCATTTATCATCGCCCGGATGAGGTCTGGGTGGACGCGAATGTTAAAGAAACGGACTTGCGTAGGATCCGCATCGGAGCGCCCGTCTCGATCACGGTCGATGCCTATCCCGGCCGTACCTTTCACGGCGTGGTGGAGCGGATCGGGGGTGCCGCCACAAGCCAGTTTGCCTTGCTTCCAAGCCCCAACCCAAGCGGCAATTTCACCAAGGTCACCCAACGGGTGCCAATCCGAGTGTCAATCGAGACAGAAGGTGAGGTTCTGCCACCCGGCTTAATGGTAGTGTTGAGTATCGATGTCGCAGACTGACGCGCTTTTCGAGAAATACGGTCCGGCCTATCGAGCCTATGCGACCGCAACCGTCATGATCGCAACGATTTCAGTCGTTCTGTCCACGACGATCGTGAATGTCGCCATCCCTGATGTGATGGGCGCCTTCGGGATCAGTGCGGTTCAGGCGCAATGGCTTTCGACCGGCTTTCTTGCGGCGATGACGGCGACCATGCTGCTTGGGGATTGGGCGGACCGTGCTTTCGGTCTGCGCCTATCACTCAACGTGGCGCTTACGGTTTTCATCGTGGGATCGGTCCTTGGAGGGATCGCGCCCAACGAAGGTGTTCTGACGCTTGCGCGCGTCGTACAGGGCGCGGCGGCAGGTGTGGTCCAACCACTGAGCATGATCTTGCTGTTTCGTGTCTTTCCCCCTGAAAAGCGCGGCGCAGCAATGGGTATCTTTGGCATCGGGGTGGTACTGGCACCTGCACTGGGGCCCTGGATCGGCGGCTTGCTGATCGACGCGTTCGACTGGCGCTGGGTTTTCTACCTCGGGCTTCCCCCCGGGATCATGGCCATGGCGCTTGCCAATCTGTTTGTGCCGCGCCGGGACAATACCGGGCCACGGCCAGGTTTCGATTGGACTGGTCTCGGACTGCTTGCAGTCTTTCTCGCCTCGTTGCTCAATGCGCTTACCAACGCGCAGCGGCTGGGCTGGGGGTCCGATCCGATCCTGATTCAGTTCGCGATTGCGACAGCGGCTGCGACCGGCTTCGTGATGTGGGAGTTGCATACGTCAAAGCCGATGCTGGACTTGCGGCTGTTCCGCAACGTGCCCTTCGCCGCAGCCTCTGTGGTATCCTTCATCATGGGGGCAGGCCTTTTCGGTTCCACCTATCTTGTGCCGTTGTTCGTGCAGACGATCCAGGGGTTCACGCCGACGCAGGCGGGGCTGCTGCTCATGCCATCAGGGTTCGTGCTGGTGCTGGTCTTTCCGCTGGCGGGACGGTTGTCGGACAAGGTCCCAGCCGCACTGTTGATCGGAGCCGGCATGGCGATATTCGCCTGGTCCTCCTGGTTGTCGTCGGTGGTCGAGATCAACACAAGCTTTTGGACCTTGGCCTGGTGGACGATCCTGTCGCGGATCGGTCTTGGTTTCGTGTTTCCCGCGATTTCTGCAGGCCCATTGAAAACTCTTCCTCGCGATCTGATCGGGCAGGGGTCGGGGGCAATAAATTTTGTGCGCCAGCTCGGGGGCGCCTTCGGCGTCAATCTTCTGGCGGTGCTCATGGAACGACGTACGATGTTGCATGCGGACGCTCTGGCCGCCACGCAAACCAGCGATAATCTCGCAACGATGACATTCCTTCGGGAGGTGAGCGGGATCTTGCGGGGCGCGGGGCTGCCGGACACTCAGATTTTTGCGACTGCCGCGCAATTCCTTGGCCAGACCGTCGTGATCCAAGCCAATACCTTGGCCTTTCGTGACGGATTTATTGTGGTCACGCTGATCTTCCTGATTGCACTTATCCCAACTGCCATCTTGCACTACGCGACTGTACGGCTGACTGAAGCCGCGGATGCGGGAGCGTCGCCTGCAGCACGCGAGGCCCGGCATCCTGTTCAGTAGGGCCTTGCGCCTCTGTCCCAATCCCGATGATTGCACGAACGAGTTCCTCTTAGGTTACGTGTTTGTGGTCGTTACGATGACCGGCTTGAGCAGTGCCACCGCCTGAACGTCAAAAAACTGCGCCGTCGTGGAGGGAGGCTTTCGAGAGGATCAAACGTAGGCACGTTTTTCGGTCCCAAACGGAACGGCATTTGTTGCGTTACTTGTAGTTTCCACAAAATTGACCCTGCTTTGTCTGACTGTACAAAAACGCCAAAGTTGATGGAGATGGTGAGCATGAGGAACAGCAAAGCCGATGACGTGCTCAGGGGTGCCCGGACCATTTTCCTGCGATGTGGCTTCGAAGGGGCAAGCGTCGATGCGATTGCAGAGGAAGCCAACGTGTCCAAAGCGACGCTCTATGCGCATAGCCCAAGCAAGGAACGACTGTTTCTCATCGTTGTGGACACGGAATGCGCCAGGCTCTCGGCGGCAATCTCTCGGCCCCTTCCCAAAGACCTGGACCCGCGGGCCATCCTCGAAGAGCTTTCACGGCGCTTGATCAACCTTGTGCTTGACGACGACTATATTCGGCTACTGCGTGCGTGCATCGGCGCGGTTTCAGTTTTGCCCGAGGCCGGCGAAATATACATGAAGGCCGGGCCGAAGCTGGCCACAAGGCATGTCGGCCAAGTCTTGCACGCTCTTCATGACGCGAAAGCCCTCAACGTAGAAGACCATCTAAGCGCTGCCGGACAGTTGATTCACCTTTCCGTGTCAGGCGTCATCATGCCTCGATTGCTGACCCTCGACCCAAAGATCGACGTTTCAGATCATGCCAAAAGAGCGGTTGACGCCTTTTTGAAGATCTATTCAGACATAGGACAGCCTCGCGCGACGTGATGCAGCAACATCCGCGCGTGGGCCGTTCGTCCATGCTGACACCAATTGCCTTCGCGGAGGCTTGACGCGGTCGTGGAAGCGACCTACTTCCCCGCTGAACTTAACCGACCGGATGGTACAGTCATGCATGAGCGCCCGCACTCCGAGGTCGGCGGCAACGCGTCGCGCCGGATCCTCGAGGCGGCAAGGACCGTCGCCATGCGAGAGGGTGCCGGGAAGGTCACGATCGAGTCCGTGGCCAGAGAAGCCGGCCTGAGCAAGGGCGGCGTTCTTTACAACTATCCAAGCAAGAAAGCTCTTTTGGCCGGGCTTCTGGACCAAATGCTCACTGCGCATCGCGAACTTTTTGAAAGGCTCCCGGAGAACCAGTCGTCACGCACATTACGGGGGCATCTTGAGACCATCGTTCAAACGGAGGGCGTGGATGATGATCTGTCCATGGCGATACTCGCGGCAGCAGCCTCCGATCCGCAGTTGCTCGACCCGCTCCGCAAAGAGCTGACCGGCGATATCGAACGTATCCTTTCTGAAACGCAAGACGCTCCGGCAGCAATGATTGCCGCGCTCGCAATCCAGGGTCTGCGATTTCAGAGACTTCTTAAACTTCCTGACGGTGGCGCCGATCTCAAACGGCGTGTCGTCGAACGGTTGAGGACCATGATCGATGAACTTGAAGAAAAGACACACTAGCATGAAAGGTCTCGCCGTCGTCGTTTCGGTCGCGGCGCTCGCCGCCCTTGCGGCGCCGTTTCTGCCGACGGTGCTTTCCTCCGTTGTGGCCCAGACTGAAACGGCGGCCGATCCGGCGGGTTTGGCACCCGCCCCCCAGGCGGGTCGACCCGTCACTGTCGAGCTGACCCAAGCGGTCTCGCGCACGATCACTCAGACCCGCACAGTCGCGGGCCGCGTCGAACCTGCCAGAACCGTCGATATTGCCTTCCAGATACCTGGGCAGATCGTGCATCTTGCCGTTCAGTCAGGCGACAGGGTCCGCAATGGCGACATCATAGCGGAGCTCGACAGGGTCGACTTTGAACTTGCTCTGGACCGGGCGCAGGCGTCTTACAATCTCGCAAATTCCGAGCTTCAGCGCGCCGCCGATCTCGCAGAGAGGGGTGTTGCCGCAGATGCCCGGCTCGAGACGGCGCAGGCGCAATTTGCGCAGGCGCAAGTACAGCTTCGTCAAGCCGAGCGGCGCTTATCGCAAGTGCGTATATTGGCCCCGTTCGATGCGATTGTGGCCAGAACCTTCGTCGAGGAATTCGTCAATACCACGACGGCAGCGCCTGTTGCGCGTCTGCAAGATCTTAGCGAAATGCGGGTCGTGATTTCCCTGCCCGAGGAACTGGCAGCTATTGCGCGCGCGACGCCCGACGCCTTCGACATTACTGCCAGCTTTCCGGCAGTGCCCGGGTACACTGTGTCGCTCGAACTGCGATCCTTTTCAACCGATGCAGACCCAACGACGCAAACATATGATCTGGAATTTGCCATTACCGGCGAAATCGATCCACGTCTGCTGCCGGGCATGACGGCTGATGTCGGCATCGCTGTCTCAGCCGATGCCGACACGGGACAAGCCGTGGTCATCCCCGTATCGGCGGTGGATACGACGAGCCGGTCCGAACCATCCGTTTGGGTTTACAACGAAGCATCCCGTAAGGTCACGCGAAGGACGGTCCGGTTGGGCCTGCCTTTCGAGAACGACATTGTCGTTCTTGACGGGCTGGAGGGTGACGAATTGGTTGTGTCCGGTGGCTGGTGGCGACTGAGCGAAAGCCAGTCCGTCATCGCCGCCGGCTTATAATTCCTTTCCTTTCCTTGGGCAGAACGGAAGATCGTCTCATGGCACTCAGTATTTCTCGTACGATCATCCAGCGTCCGGTGGCGGTCTGGCTCATCATCATCTTCTGCCTGTTTGGCGGGTATTGGGGGCTGAACACAGTCGGCCGTCTCGAGGATCCAAGCTTCACTCTAAAGACCGCACTTGTTTTCGTCCCCTATCCGGGTGCGACAGCGGTGGAAGTCGAGGAAGAAGTAGCTGACGTCATCGAGGATGCGCTTCAGCAGATGATGCAGCTCGATCGGATCGAGTCGAGATCGATGCCGGGAATGGCCCAGATCACCGTGGAAATCGAGACGAGCTACGGTCCGGACGAAATCCCCCAGGTCTGGGATGAGATGCGGCGGCGCATCCGCGATGTAGAAGGGCAACTTCCTGCCGGGGCGCAGGCCCCGATCATCAACGACGATTTCGGTGATGTTTTCGGGATGTTCTATGCCGTCACGACCGAAGGATTGAGCCCGCAGGAGCAACGGGATCTCGCAACGAACCTGCGCGTGGGCCTTGTGACAGTCGACGGTGTAGCGAAAGTGGATGTGCAAGGCCTGACCGAGGAGGTTATTAATATTGCAATTCCCTCTGCGGTTCTTGCCGAACTCGGTCTTCCGCCCGATCAACTCCTCGGCCTGTTGCGCGACGAGAACCAGGTCTTCCAGAATGGCGAACTGAGCGAGGGCCCGGCGCGCATCGGCCTCTCGGTGCCGCCGGGTTACATCACACCAGAAGGGATCGAGACCCTACGGCTGGGCCTCGCCGGTGAAGTCGGGCAGGTATCGGTCTACGACGTCGCACGCGTCACCCGGGAAGAAACCGAACAGCCCAGTCAGATCATCCGCCAGAATGGAGCCGCCGCCTTCACGCTCGGCGTCTCGGCGCTAACGAGCCGCAACGTCGTCGAGGTCGGCGAAGCCGTATCCGTCCGCCTGGATCAGTTGAAAGAGAACCTGCCCGAAGGGGTCGAGATCACCCCGATCTACGAACAGCACGTCGTCGTCGATCAGGCCGTTTCCAGCTTCCTGATGGGTTTGGCTCAGTCAATCGTCATCGTGGTAGGCGCCCTGATGCTGACCATGGGCTGGCGCGCGGGCCTCGTGGTGGGGGCGACCCTTGGGCTTACCGTTTTCTCGACCCTGTTCTTCATGTCGATCTTCGGCATCCAGATGGAGCGGATCAGCCTTGGAGCCCTGATCATTGCGATGGGGATGCTGGTCGACAACGCGATCGTCATCACCGAAGGGATGGTGATCGGCATGGCGCGCGGAAAAAGCGCCGAGGACGCCGCAGCCGAAACCGAAACTTCGACATCCGTTCCCCTTCTCGGCGCAACGGTCATCGGGATCATGGCCTTTTCTGGCATCGGTCTGTCGCCCGATGCGACGGGAGAATTCCTGTTCTCACTTTTCGCCGTGATCGCCATATCGCTGTTGCTAAGCTGGATCCTTGCGGTCACCGTCACGCCCTATCTTGGCAAACTGCTGCTCAAAGCACCCAAGAACACCTCGGACGACCCTTACAAAGGGGCGTTCTACAGCACCTATCGTGGGATTCTCTGGCTTGCGCTGCGGGCCCGTATCCCCGTCGTTCTGACGGTTGTGGGGATCACGGTGTGGTCGCTGATGGCCTTCGGTCAGGTGAAGCAGGCGTTTTTCCCTGCGTCCAACACGCCACTTTTCTACGTCGAGTTCCAGATGCCGCAAGGAACCGACATCAACATCACGGACCGTGAAATGCTTCGGCTGGAAGCGATACTTCGTGAAGAGGAGGCCGTGACGGACGTCACCACGCTGGTGGGGCGTGGCGCAAGCCGCTTCATGCTGACCTACAATCCCGAGCAGGCCGATTCCAGTTATGGCCAGCTGATTGTCCGGGTTGCCGATGCTACACGGATCCCCTCCATCGCAGCCAGGCTCAACCAGGACCTCCCGGCGCAATTTCCCCATGCCCTGATCCGGGTCGAAGAGATCGTGTTCGGACCGCCTTCCGGTGCCGATGTCGCTGTCCGCTTCTCGGGGCCCGACCCCATCATCCTGCGCCAGCTGGCAGATGATGCGATCGGGATCTTCAGAGACGCCGGGACGATCACAAATCCTCGCACGGACTGGAGGCAACGAGAATTGCTCATTGAGCCGAATGTGGACGAATCCCGGATGCGGCTTGCCGGTGCCACGCGGAGCGCCATCGCGGACACCATTCGGCTCGGAACCTCGGGTCTGCGTGTCGGCGAATTGCGGGAGGGCGACGAGGTGATCCCGATCCTGCTCCGCCTGCCCGAGAGCGAACGCACCGGCACAGATCATGTGCGCGACCTGCCGGTCTGGTCCGCCGGAGCAGGCGCATATGTTCCCATGGCCAACCTGGTGCAAAGCCTGGAGACACGCCTTGCCGAGGCGCTCATTCACCGGCGCGACCGGGAGCGAACGATCACCGCGCTCGGTGGCGCACGCGACGACCTGACGGCCGACGAAGCCTTCAGAAGTGTCCGGGCACAGATCGAGGCGATGCCGCTTCCGGAGGGCTACACCATGGAGTGGGGCGGCGAATTCGAAAGCGCCGGCGAAGCACAGCAAAGCCTTGGCAAGCAGCTGCCGCTCGGTTTTCTCATCATGCTGACGATCTCGATCCTCATGTTCAACAAGATCCGTCAGCCGCTGATCCTGTGGCTTGTCGTGCCGATGTCGGTGACCGGTATGGTTCTGGGGCTGTTGTTCACCGGACTGCCGTTCACCTTCACGGCATTGCTCGGCTTCCTGTCGCTTTCGGGGATGCTGATGAAGAACGCCATCGTTCTTGTCGAGGAATTCGACCTGCAACGTGCAAATGGTGTTCCAGATTACCAGTCCGTGATGGATGGATCGGTCAGCCGTCTACGGCCCGTGGTGCTCGCGGCCGGAACAACGATTCTCGGCATGATCCCACTGCTGCCCGACGCGTTCTTTGCGTCCATGGCGGTGACGATCATGGGTGGTCTCGCCTTCGCCTCGATCCTGACGCTGATTGCCGTGCCGGTGCTGTACGCGCTGTTCTTCAGGATAAGGCCCCCCAAAAAGAGTGAAGGGCCGATTGATACTCAAGGAGCGGTAGGTGTTTGATCTCGCCCAATAGCGTCGAAGAGTAGTCTATAATCCTCACAGAGCGAAGCCTGGTCACCACAGGCGCCGACTTGGAGCAGTTTGCTGATGTGCCCGGATAACTGGGCCGTGCCGACCAACCACATTGTGGCAAAGCAGCATGAGCCGGTCATCTTTCATCGTGAAATCTCGCCGGCCATCACGGCCCTCACATGAACGGCGAGCGTCGCGGTGAACCTTGGACAGCCGAACTGCCGGATGACATCGATGACCCGTGCGTCGTAGGCTGCCTGCCCGATGAGGCGACACAGGTCTGACTCGTGAAACTGCCGGTTGCCGCTGGGTGCGGCCTTGATCTGATCGTGCAGCTCACGCTCCCGCGGGTCAGCCGCCTGTCTTGGCGTCGTCGCTTCGGCTAGTCAGCTTACCGAACCGGGCGAGGTTCGCCATCAGCGCATGAACCCCAGCAGGTAGCCTGCGGGAACCCTGTCGTTCCCGCGCGCCCGGTTGAAAGCCAAGTGTCGCGTAGCCCTTAATTGTGAGATGAGAAATCCAACGGGAGTGGACAAAACATGGGGATCATCTTCGTCGTTGCGGCCCGTGCTAAGGTGAGTTCTTTGCGTGTGGGGCTGCCATGGACGTACGGATTACAATCGAAACTACCTTCGACAACGGGGAGAAGCGCACTCATCAGCTTGACGGCATTCTGGCAGATGTCGCGCTTATGCTCTAATGTCGGTGCGATATTGATCGCGGTATCGGTGACGATCACCGGCTTGCGATAGGCGGGCACATCCATCGCATAGACATGGCTGATCCGGCGTTCGGTGCGCAGGCCGCCGCTTTTCGAAACCACCGCCGCAAGCAGTTCATCGGAATGCAGGCTGCCCTTGACCAGCACCTGGACCTTGCCACAGGCCGCCAGTTCCACCGCCCGCGCCGCCGCTGCATGGCTGTGCTCTGTCTCCTCGATCCGGAAGCCGTCAAGCGAGACCCCGGCCTCGGCGGCCGCCGCGCGAATCTTTGCGCCGGGACCGATCAGGATCGGGTCAAGCAGGCCTTCGTCGCGCACCTCGATCGCGCCAAGGATCGCGGATTTCGAACAGGGATGCACCACCGCCGCCCGCACCGGGGGCAATGCGCGGGCCTCTTCGACAAAGCCCTGCCAGCGCCCCTTCGGCAAGACCACCGCCTCGGGAAGGTCACCCGGCACCCAGGTCACCTGCTCGACCGGGGCCAGCACCAGCGCCTCGCCCAAAAGCACCACCTCGCCCCGCTGATTGCGGGCGGTGGTCGTCAGGCGGACACGGTTCTTGCCCTCGATCAGCTCGGCCACTTCAACTTCGGCGGTGATGGTATCGCCTGGCGAAACCGGCTTGTTAAAGCGGATCTGCTGGTCGAGATAGATCGTCCCCGGCCCCGGCAGGCGGGTGCCCAGCACCGCCGAAATCAGCGCCGCAGTCCACATGCCGTGCACCACGACATGGCCAAACGGCCCATGGGCGGCGAAACCGGCATCCAGATGCGCGGGGTTGGCGTCGCCGGAAACAGCGGCGAACAATTCAATATCCTTGGGACCGACGTGGCGGACAAGACTGGCGCGGTCGCCGATTTTCATCTGGTGAAACAGATAGTTGGTCAGAGTGCCGGTCATCTTGTCACCTCTGGAAAACATATGTGCCGGGCGCATCTGCCAGCGCGTTGCCCATTGCGCGCGGCGCGGCGGGGGCACCCGAACGCGCGGCAAGCCAGGCCTGCCAGGGCGTCCACCACGAACCCTCGGTTGCAGGATTGGCCTCGACCCAGGTCTCGGGCGGCAAAAGCGCGTCGTCATGGGCGCGGGTCGCCAGCCGGTAGCGGCGGCGCGGGTGACCGGGAGGAGAGACGATCCCCGCATTATGCCCGCCCGACGTCAGCGCGAAAGTCACCTCGCAATCGGTGAACTGGTGGATTTTGTAGACCGACTTCCAGGGTGCGACATGATCGCGCTCGGTCCCGACGGCAAAGATCGGCACCCGGATGTTCTGCAACAGAACTGTCTTGCCCCCGGCGGTGAAGCGTCCCGAAGAAAGCTCATTATTCAGATAAAGCCTGCGCAGATATTCGGCATGCATCCGATAGGGCATCCGGGTGCTGTCGGCATTCCAGGCCATGAGATCATTCATCGCCGTCCGCTCGCCCATCATGTAATCGCGCACCATCCGGGACCAGATGAGGTCATTCGAGCGCAAAAGCTGAAACGCCCCCGCCATCTGATCGGCAGAGAGATAGCCGCGGTTCCACATCATGCTTTCAAGAAGATGCAGCTGGCTTGGGTCGATGAACAACGCAAGCTCGCCCGGTTCGGCGAAATCGACCTGCGCGGCAAGCAGCGTCAGCGAGGCGAGACGCGCGTCCCCCTTCCCCGCCATGGCAGCCGCCGCGATCGACAGCAAAGTGCCACCCAGACAATAGCCGGTGGCGTGGATTTTCTGATCGGGCATTAGACGGGTGATCTCATCCAACGCGGCCATCACGCCCAGCCGGCGATAATCCTCCAGCGTCAGATCACGATCCTCTGCACCCGGATTGCGCCAGGAAATGGCGAAAACCGTGTGGCCCTGCGCCACCAGCCAGCGGATCAGTGAATTCTCCGGGCTGAGGTCGAGGATATAGTATTTCATGATCCAGGCCGGAACGATCAGCACCGGCTCGGGGTGCACGGTTTCTGTCGTGGGCGTATACTGGATCAGTTCGATCAGGTGGTTGCGGAAGATTACCTTGCCCGGCGTCACCGCCACATCGCGACCCGGTGTAAAGGCCTCGACACCCTCTGGCGGCTCCTGCCGGATCTGGCGGACGACGTCCTGCAGCCAGTTCTGCCAGCCCTTCACAAGGTTCATGCCTCCGGTAGCCCAGGTCCGTGCCACAACCTCGGGATTGGTAAAAGGGTTGTTCGAAGGCGCACAGACATCAAGGATCTGTTTCGCGGCAAAAGACACCACATCCTCGTGGTGCTTCGTCACGCCCGGAACCTCATGGGTGACGTTATGCAGCCATTGCTGCTGCAGCAGGAAAGCCTGCGACATCCAGCTGAAGGGCGGTTTCGCCCAGGCTTCACCGGCGAAACGGCGGTCGCCCGGCAAGGGCGTGATGACCGGCGCGGCCTGCGGATCCATCGCCGAGGCCATCAGATGCGCCATGAGACGCTGCCATTTGCGGCCCGCCTTGACGCCCAGTTCCATCTGCTTGCCCGGTGCCTGCGCCAGATGAAAGGCCCAGTCGACATAGGCCATCATCAGCGAGCCGGGCGAGACCCCGCCGCTGAGCTGTCCCGAGAGCGCCTCTCGTATGCGGTCAACGGCCTGAAAAGCCTCGATGCCAAGGCTTTCATCGCCGGTTGCACCCGAGCCATCTGATTTGGGAGTAAGGGCCATGTCGCGTCTCCAATTTACCGGCGGAAGTTAGCACAGAACTATCAACGAGTGTTGATCGAATTCAAAGAGTTCAAGATGTTTCTTGAACATAGGCATTGCGCCCAAGGCCCGATGCCGACGACATGTCGTAAAGCGCCGTCAAACCGCCGAAACAGCCGCCCCCGGACTGAACAGGCAAAGCATCGGCGTCCGGCGGCGGACACGGAATCCCCTGTCCCTGCCCTGATCATCATGGACGATTACCGGCAAAACGGCGCGACGTCGAGGCCATGACCCGGCCAATGCCGCTGGCACCAACGCCGGGCCAAGGCCGCGGCCTCAATCCGCCAGCACATCAGCGATGCCAGTGAAGACACCACCGACCTGATTGAAGACAAAGGCCCCCGCCAAGCGTACCTCATCGAAAAGGGTGTTTTCAACCACAGCCCCGGCCTCGCCGGAAAGCAGGCCGACATAGCGGCTGTGGGCGGGATCATCGGTCGGAATATCGGTAATATCCACGATCCGTATTCCGGTCGCGACCGCCAGGCGCTGGACCGCCGGATCACGCACATCGACAAGCCCAAGCCGTATCCGACGTGCCGAAAGCTGCGACGACAGTTTCAGCGCCAGATCGTCCGAGGAGACGAGCACCGTGATGGGATGCTTCATCGGCCCAAGGCTGACCATCTGGGCGCGGAAAAGATCGATATCAATATCCGGGGCGGCAAGGATGACCTCGATCCGGTCCAGCACATCGTCCCGCCCGGCAAGACGCAGTTGCACCAGCGTCTCCATCGTCAGCCGCGCGCCCATGCTGTGAGCCAGCACCGGCACCGCGTCGGAAGCGGACCGACCCTTTGTCAAAAGCCGCAGCAGATCGGCAAGCGCCGCGCGGGAAAAGTCAGACGCGTCACGATCAGCCAGATAGGCGCCCGGATAGCCTGCCGAGGGCCATGTAAAAAGGACAGGCTTTTCCTCGATATGCGCATCGACCGAAAGCTGCGCGGTGCGGAACAAGGCCTCATGAAAGCGGGTGTTGAAGCCGTGGACATAAAGCCCGACCCCCTCGCGCGAGAGACGCTTTGCAAAGGCGTCACGGCTAAGCGTCTGCCGGCTGCGCATCACGAAATTCCGGTCGGCGCTGCTGCCATTGCGATCCGGCCATTCAATCTTTCCCGGCCGATGGCCAGGCGGCACCGAGACCTCGTATTCCAGCCAGCTTGGCCGGATGGAGCGAGAGTCGCCAAAGGCCCCCGGCAGATTTGCCTCGGGCGCGCGGGTGGTCATGGTCAGCACCCGGACAAGGCGGGCGCCCTCGGGCAGGGCACCGGCATCGGGGGCCAGAACTTCCGGCCCCGGACGCGCAGCGCAGCCTGCAAGCGCAAGCGTCAGGATCAGAAGCAGGCGGCCCAACATATGCCTTACCGCAGGAATTTCTTGAATCGTATCAGTGCCAGCCAGAACAGCGCCACCCCGATCGCCGCCAGCGCCGCGAACTGGGGCCAGACCACGTCAAGCCCGGCACCTCGGAACAAGATGCCCTGCGAGAGGATGATGAAATGCGTGTTGGGGGCTGCAAGCATGATGGTCTGGATGATCTCTGGCATGGATTCCCGCGGCGTCATCGCGCCTGACAGCACCTGCAGCGGCAAAAGCGCCATCATCAGCAAAAGCGCGAATTGCGGCATCGACCCGGCGATGGTAGCAAGGAAAATTCCAAGCCCCGTCATGGCGAAAACCATCAGCACCGCGCCCGCAAGAAACAGCACGACCGAGCCCTGCACCGGAACCGCCATCAGCGCCTGCACCACAACACTTAGCGAAAAGATCGACCCCAGCAGCACCACCAGCCCCATCGACCAGATCTTGGAAAACATGATCTCGGTCGGGGTGACGGGCATGACCAGCAGGTGCTCGACCGTGCCATGTTCCTTTTCGCGGATCAGCGCCGCGCCGGTCAGCACCAGCGACAGCATGGTGATCGACCGGATCACGGCGGAAATCGCGCCGAACCACTTCGGATCCAGCGAGGGATTATACCGCGCGCGGAGCGCCAGATCGACCGGCAGCGCGGTCTCGGCCCGGTAGCCCGCCACATATTCCGAAACCTCGGAGGACACGATCTGCTGGATATAGCCGCCGCCGGTGAAGGCCTGGCTCATCCTTGTCGCGTCGATATTCAGCTGGATCGCCGGGTTTTTTCCGGCCAGCACATCGCGCGCGAAATCCGGTGGGATGTTCAGCGCAAAAGTATCCAGCCCCTGATCCATCCGCCGATCCATCTCGGCCGTCGTGGTCATCTGCGGCTCGACAAAATAGGGCGGATAAAAGGCCGAGGTGATGCGGGCGGAGAGATGCGACTGATCCTCATCCACGATCGAGATCGCGGCATTCGTCAGCGCCTCGGGCGAGACGTTCGCAGAGGTCCAGATCGAGAGCGAAAAGGAATAGACGATCAGCACCAGCATCACCGGATCGCGCCAGAGCCCGCGCAATTCCTTGACGCCCAGATTGAAGGTGTTGCGCAGGTTCATCCGCCCCTCACTTCGCCTGTTTTTCCAGGAAGGCCGCCGCCAGCCCGATAATCACCGGAATGGCGATGCCCATGGCCAGCATCGGCCCGGCCAGTTCCGCCATTCCGAAGGCCTTGGAGAAAGCCCCCCGCGCGGCGGTGATAAACCAGGTCGAGGGGTAGATCTCGCCCAGAACCCGGCCAAAACCCGACAGCGAAGAGACCGGGTAGATCAAACCCGAATAGCTGACCGCCGGGATCATCGTCAGCATGGCGGTCGCGAACAGCGCCGCGACCTGACTTGCGATGAAGACCGACACCAGAAAACCAAGCGCCGTGGTCGCGGTGACATAGATCAGCGCCGAAAGGGTAAAGCCCAGAAAACTGCCGTTGAAGGGCACTGCGAAGAATGTGACCGCCATGGCCATCATCAGGAAGAAATTCAGCATGGCCAGCGCGATATAGGGCAGCTGTTTGCCAAGCAGAAATTCCAGCCGCGTCACCGGCGTGACGTAGAAATTGATGATCGAGCCCAGTTCGCGTTCACGCGCGACCGAAAGCGTGGTCAGGATCGCCGGGATCATCAGCAAAAGCAGCGGGATGATCGCCGGGACCATCGCATTCAGGCTGCGCACGTCGGGGTTGTAGCGGTATCGGGTCACCAGTTCGAAACTGCCGCCGCTCGCCTTGTCACCGTAAAGCTGACGCGCCTGACGTGTGATCCAGTCGGCATGCATGCCCTGCACATAGCCCTGCACCGTATTGGCGCGGCTGGGGTTGGCGCCGTCGAACCAGGCCCCGACCTGCACATCCCTGCCTGCCGCGATATCGGCGGCAAAGCCGGGCGGGATCTCGATCGCCAGCGCCAGCTCGCCCGAGCGCATTCTTGCGTCGATCTCGTCGTAACTTGTCAGGGCCGGCTGTTCGATGAAATAGCGCGATCCCGCAATATCGGCGATATAATTGCGGCTGGTGGTGGTCTGGTCGCGGTCAAGGGCGGCGAAGGTCAGATCCTCGACATCCATGTTGATGCCCAGCCCCACCACGATCATCAGAAGAAGGCTGCCGACCAACGCCATGGTCAGCCGGATCGGATCGCGCTGCAATTGCAGGCTTTCCAGCTGCGAATAGCTAAGCAGTCGCCGCAGGCTGAAGCCGGATTGCTGCGCGTGATGGGTCACCCCGGCTGCGGGGGCCTCGGGCGCGGCCTCGGGCGCAGCGGCGGGGGCGGGTGCCGTCTCGCCAATCGCCTCTTCAAGATAGGCGATGAACGCGTCTTCCAGCGTGGCGCAACCTTTGGCTTTCGTGATCCCCTCGGCGGTGTCCGAGACCAGCACCTTGCCCGCATGCATCAGGCTGATGCGGTCGCACCATTCCGCCTCGTTCATGAAATGGGTCGAGACAAAGATCGTCACGCCATCCTTGCGCGAAAGTTCCGCCAGAATGCGCCAAAAGCCGTTGCGCGCCACCGGGTCCACCCCCGAGGTCGGCTCGTCAAGGATCAGGATCTCGGGCGCATGGATCATCGCCACTGCCAGCGAAAGCCGCTGGCGGATACCCAGCGGCAACGCCTCGGGCAGGCTGTCGGTCACGTCGCCCAGATCGAACCGGGCGATCATCTCGTCAACCCTGGCGGGGATCTTCTCGGCCGCCATATCGAAAAGCCGCGCGTGCAGATCAAGGTTCTGACGCACCGTCAGCTCGGAATAGAGCGAGAAGGCCTGCGACATGAACCCGACCCGGCGGCGCACCGACAGATCGCTTGCATCGACCTCATGGCCGAAAAGCTTTGCCCGGCCCTCACTCGGCTCCAGAAGCCCGGTGAGCATCTTCATCGTCGTCGTCTTGCCGCAGCCGTTCGAACCCAGAAAGCCGAAAATCTCACCCCTGGGGATGCGGAAGGAAACATTGTCGACCGCCACGAAATCGCCAAAGCGCTGCGTCAGCCCCTCGGCCTCGATGGCGATATCGCTGTCATCGGTGGTCCGCGGCGGGATCACCACGGCACTGTCTTCGCCCCGGTCTTCTTCGGGCAAAAGCGCGATGAAGGCTGCATCAAGCGTGTCGGCCCCGGTCCGCGACAGCAGATCGCTGGTGGTGCCGGTGGCCAGCACCCGGCCCGCATTCATCGCAACCAGCCAGTCGAAGCGCGCGGCCTCTTCCATATAGGCGGTGGCGGTGATCACGCTCATCCCCGGCCGTGTCGCGCGGATGCGGTCGATCAGATCCCAGAACTGGCGGCGCGACAGTGGATCGACGCCGGTGGTCGGCTCGTCAAGAATCAGGAAATCGGGATCATGGATCAGCGCGCAGCACAGACCCAGCTTTTGCTTCATGCCGCCCGACAGCTTTGACGCCGGGCGCGACCGGAACGGCGTCATGCCGGTCGCAGCCAGCAGATCGGTGATCCGCCGCTCGCGTTCGGCCATGTCATGACCGAAAAGCGAGCCGAAGAAATCAAGGTTCTCTTCGACCGAAAGCGTCGGGTAGAGGTTCTTGCCCAGACCCTGCGGCATATAGGCGGTGCGGGGGCAGACGCGGTTGCGATGCGCCACATCGCGCATATCGCCGCCCAGAACCTCGACCTTGCCCTGCTGGATCACACGTGCCCCGGCCAGCAGCGACAGAAGGCTGGACTTTCCGACCCCGTCTGGCCCGATCAGCCCGACCATGCGCCCCTCAGGGATCTCCAGCGTCACATTGTCAAGCGCCGTGACCTTGCCATAGCGCAGCGTCAGGCCGGAGACCCCGGCAACTGAGCCGGTCATTTCACGACATTGGAAAGAAAGTCAGGCCAGGCGGCATCCGGATCAAGCCGCAGATAGGCCATGCCCGGCAGGCCGGTTTTGACATATTCGATATGCCGCGACAGCAGCTCGGGGTCGATGCGGGCACGGACGCGGAACATCAGCTTTTCGCGCTCATCGGCGGTCTCGACCGTCTTTGGCGTGAACTGCGCCACATCGGCAACATAGGAAACCGTGGCCGGGATCACGAATTCCCGCGCCGCATCCATGACAAGGCGCACCTCTGATCCGACCTGCACCCGGCCGACCTGCGATGTCGGCAGAAAAACCGTCATATAGACATCGCCCAGATCGACAAGGCTGAGGATCCGCCCGCCAGAGCCGACAATCTCGCCCTCTTGTGCGATGCGATACTGGATCCGGCCCGTGCGCGGCGCTTTCAGCGTGGCGTCGTCCAGAGAGGCCTGGATCGCATCAATCGACGCCTTTGCCGCCTCGACGGCCGCACTTGCATCGACCACCTGCGCCTGCGCGCTGCTGACCCCCGCCAGCGCTGCCGCATGGCTGGCTTCGGCCGAGGCCACACCGGCGCGGGCCTGGGCGTCCCGGG
This sequence comes from Phaeovulum vinaykumarii, assembly GCF_900156695.1. Lineage (GTDB taxonomy): Bacteria > Pseudomonadota > Alphaproteobacteria > Rhodobacterales > Rhodobacteraceae > Bieblia_A > Bieblia_A vinaykumarii. The sequence goes on along the minus strand of NZ_FTOM01000009.1, from coordinate 87,163 downwards.
CGCGGTCATCATCCAGCACCTGCTGCGAGATCGCACTGGTCTTTGCAAGCTGCTCAGAGCGTTCAAGCCTGCGCGACGCGGCATCGGCAACCGAGCCTGCCTGATCAACCGCGGCCCGGGCCGCGCGCTCTTGTGCCTCGGCCTGAGCGACCAGCGCCCTTGCTGTCTCGACGCCGATTTCGGCGCGGGCAAGCTGCGCTTCGGCCTGACGTTTTTGTGCGTTCAGCTGCACCACGTCCATCTGCACCAGCACATCGCCTGCGCTGACCATGTCACCTTCGGCAGCGGTGATTTCGGCGATTCGGCCGCCGGTGAGCGCCGCGATATCCACCTCGGTCGCCTCGATCCGGCCATTGGCGCTGGCAAAACCCGCCGGCAGACCGGCGGGTTGCAGCCGGTCCCAGGCCAGCCAGCCAAGCACGGCGACAACGGCCAGGCCGCCCAGAATAATGGTGTTTCTGCCGGGCTTTGCCATGATCTGCCTCTGATTGCTGTGCTGATGGATGCTTCGCGCATGTCCCGATGCGGTTTTCGCCCTACGCTCCCCTGTTGTCAACGCTCGATGACAGGGTAAAAACCTGTATGGGGGTCTGTTGCCGGACGGTGCTAAATCCTACGCTCTCATGAGCGTTTTTGATCTTCCCGACACGATTAGACTATCCCGCTGGCGCGAGATGGTCAAAAATCTGTAGCCTGTGCAGGCGCTGGAGACGGCAGGCCGAACCGATGGTTGTCATTCTCTCATCCGCGGATTGGATACCGCCTGACCAAATTCGATACGGGTGACCTCTCTCTAAGACCGGATGTCTGTCCCAAAGCGTAGACCGAGGATTTCCCTATCCATGGCCGCCATCTCCAGCGTGCTGCACAGGCAGTCTGAGTTGGCGATCAGGCCGTAAGCGGCGTCCTGCGCGCGATATCCCAGATGAACCCGGCCAGTTCCCGGGCGATTGCGCCCAACACGCGCGGCTGCGGTTTGCCTGTCCGGCTCAAAGCTCGATACCGTTTGCAAAGTCGCGTCTGAGCTTTCCAGCCAATATCCTTGATCTCCTGCGGCAGATGCGCCGAGCGCTTGAGATACGGAGGGAGTGGACAAAACATGGGGGTCATCTTCGTCGTTGCGGCCCGTGCTAAGGTGAGTTCTTTGCGTGTGGGGCTGCCATGGACGTACGGATTACAATCGAAACTACCTTCGACAACGGGGAGAAGCGCACTCATCAGCTTGACGGCATTTCACGACCCTACCGGGTGACCTGTCCAGACGGGATCGGGTTGCGCCTCGAGGATGGGAAGAGGGTTGTCGAACAGATTCAGCGGGCAATTCTTTGCGATCAGGTTGAGGAAATCATCCGAGAAAGCCGCGTATGCCCGGATTGCGCCTCGGTTCGTGCCATTCATGACTATCGCACGCGCGATCTCGACACGCTCTTTGGGCGGGTTCGGGTCAAAGCCGCGCGCTTGCGCCGCTGTTCGTGTGATGCCAGGTCAGCGGCGATGCCCGGCGGACCTATTTCTCCGCTGGCCTATTTCTTTCCTGACCGGGCTACCCCGGAGCTGCAGCGGCTCCATGCGGAACTCGGGTCCCGGCATTCCTTTCGCGAAGCCGCGCGGCTGATGAAAAGCTTCCTCCCCTGCCATCCGCCCCATCACACCACGGTGCGTGACCGGTTGGGAAGAGTAGCCGCGGGGCTCGAGAAAAGTCGAAGGGCATCAGGCGATCCCGCTGAAGCACTTCCCAAAGGGGGTTTGACGGTTTTTCTGGACGGTGCGCATATCCGCTGTCGACCGGAGTATCAGCAGCGACACCTGGATCTTGTGGTCGGTAAGATTGAAAGTCGCAATATGTGCCGACGATTTGGCTTGGTCGCCAATGCGACGGCATCGCCAGGCAGCCGGATGCGAGAAGAGCTGTCAGACTTTGGATGGAAGCCGGGCCGTCTGTTGACGGTAATCTCTGATGGCGAGCTTGCTCTCCCGAACCTCATACGGAATGCCATGGGTGGCGACGGCCAGGTGAAGCATATCCTCGACTGGTGGCACATCTCGATGCGTATTCGACATGTCGAGGCCGCCGTTCAGGGTCTGGTCCAGATACCGGGATTCACTGGAATTCCGGTGCTGTTCCAGCGCCCCGCGAAAAGCCTTCGCTGGTGGCTGTGGCATGGCAGAGCACGGGTCGCGGAAACTTATCTGAAAGGGCTCATGCACGATTGCACCCGCCTTGCGGAAGAACCTTTGGCTGTCCGCACCGCTGCCGCTCGTGTGCAGGCCCGATGCGGGACACTGTACACCTATCTCGCGAACAACATGGAATCCCTTGTCGACTATGGCCGACGGTACCGTAACGGGCTGCCCATCTCGTCATCTCGTGCCGAAGGATCAGTCGATGACATTGCCAATGCCCGCATGGGAAAGCGCAGAAGGATGCGGTGGTCGCCCAAAGGGGCTCACCGAGTAGCCGTCACAAGGGCCGCAGTTCTCGATGGTCGGCTGACCGTCGCAAACAGAAAACGCGCCGCATGACCCCCATGTTTTGTCCACTCCCGCAAACGCGCCGCGTCTCGGATTTAACGGCAACGCGACAATGGGCGTGATCCGCGTCGCATGAGCAGAGGAGCAAGCAGATTGAAATCGATTGAGATTGGATGTCGGCCAAACCGGCGCAAGGTTCTTGCTGCCGTCCTCGGTAGCGGCTTAGCCACGGTGTTGCCAAGGCTTGTGCAGGCTGCAGTCGATGGTGATCCAGCGGCTCTGGCCTTTGATGGTGATACCATCCTGCTGGCAGATCGAGGGTTGTTCGTCAGTGACGATGCCGGCCAGACTTGGACCGCGGCAGAGACACTGGGGAACGTGCTGTCGCTGGCGACCCATCGCGACCGGCCCGGCCGTGTGGTTGCGGGGTTGGCCGAGGGCGGTGTCAGCATTTCCGAAGACGGGGGCGCTTCGTGGCGTATCTTTGAAGCTAGGCTGCCTGACGGAGAAATCACTGCCGTTGCTATCGCCTCGCGGAACCCGGACATGATCTATGCCTCGCTTCGCGGCGACGGGTTGTGGAAGAGCGAAGACGCCGGTGCAACCTGGTCGCTCGCCATGGACCGCCCCTGGCTCGACGACGCAGAGCGGGAACTTCTTTCTCTGGCTTCGGTCGAGCTTGAGACCGGCATGGGCGGGATCTGGATCTATGCGGGCACCGAGGTTGGCCTAACGCGGGTGCCCGATTGCTTTTGTCGCTGGCAGGACGTGCAGCCAGGCAATGCGATGGACGCATTGGTTGCGGGTGAAGCCCCACCGTCCGAAGCGCCATTGCCAGGAGGTGAACCGATCCTGTCGCTGGCCAGTGCCCCCTCGGCGCCGGAAGTGATGTATGCCGCGCTGCGTTCGGGCCTCTGGGCATCGCAGGACGGCGGAGTCATCTGGCAAAAGCGGGCGAGCAAAGCTGCGACCGCTGTTGCGGTTCATCCAAGAGACGAGACCTACATCGCTGCCCTGTTGGGCGGCATCTTGAAAATCAGCCGTGACGGCGGCGCAACCTGGATCGAAACAGGAGAACGATGATGGAGAAAATGATGCAGAGAAGAAACGCGCTTGGTCTGATTGGCAGCGGCATTGTCGGAATGGTGGGCCTGACCACATCGGCCTGGGCGCAAGCGACCGGCGATGTGGCGCCCGGTCTGGCGGGCAGCGAAAGGCAGATCACCATCTGGCGCGATCCGGGCTGCGGCTGCTGTGATGCCTATGGGGATTATCTCGAAGAACACGGCTTTACCGTAACGCGTGTGGATGACCGCGACTTCGACAAACGCTCGGTCGAAGTCGGTGTGCCCGCCCAGGGCATCGGCTGCCACTTGGCCGAGATCGACGGCTACTATGTCAGCGGTCTCGTCCCCGTCGACATCATCGAGCGGCTGCTGGAAACCCGTCCGGCGATAACGGGTATCACCTTGCCGGGAATGCCCGCGAACGCACCGGGCATGGCTGCGGTCAAGTCAGGCACGCTCAGGACCTACGCCTTTGGCCCGGAAGGAATCTCAATCTATGCCGATGAATAAGGGGCCGAAAGATCGATCGGCGAAGTGTACGGTCAGGCGGTCAGTGCACCTCGCTGCCCTAGTGTCCGCGCTCGCGACCACCGGCGTTGTGGTGCTGGCCCAATCGGAACCGGTTGACCCGCGTGTCGAGGGACTGACGTTTTTGGGAGAGCCCGTGCTTGCATCCCAGGTCATGGCAGGGCAACAGCTTTATGCGGACAACTGCGCCAGTTGCCATGGTGCCAGCCTCGAGGGTCAGCCCGATTGGCGTCGCCGTCTTGACACAGGAAGAATGCCGGCCCCGCCGCATGATGACTCAGGCCACACTTGGCACCATTCAGACCGCATGCTTTTTCAGATCACTAAAGGCGGGGTCGGGGCCGTCGTGCCGGGATACGAGAGCGACATGCCGGCCTTCGGAGAGGATCTGACAGACGCAGAGATCGCGGCTATCCTCGTCTACATCAAGAGCACCTGGCCTGAGCGACAACGTGAGTTCCAAGCCGAAGTTTCGGCCAATGACACGGGCGGGTGAAGATCGACAGGGTGTCAGGATAGTATCTTTCGACCAAAACCGATCCACCGGGGGACCAATTCGGCAAATCTGTCCTACTCCGCCCCCTGACTCCCGCTTTACCACGCTAATTCGGACCTGACCTGGTTGGCCGTTAACCCGCCCGCAAGGCAAGCATGTGCTACCAGGGTCGCGTGCATGCGTTCACGAAAATTTGCCCTTGAACCTCTAGCCACTAGAAGTCCTATCTATTCAAGGAGAACATATACCGTTCTTGCCATCAATCGTCGGCGGGAACCGAAAGGGTACGAAATGCTGACAAGACGACACTTCATTCAAACGACAACAGCGCTCTTTTCGGCGACTGTGGCCAACCCTGTGTTTGCCGATAGCTGGCCCACCGAAGCGCAGAAGGCTGAATGGGACGCGCAAGTCAGCCCGCCCGGCTTCGATCCGGCCACGTCAAACCCTTGGGGACTACACCCACGTTTCTTGCCTCAGCGTGTGGACGCGAAGGACGGCCTCGTGCCAGGAGACATCCATGTCGATGCGGTTGCGCGATATCTCTACCACATTGAGGAGGGTGGAACCGCGATGCGCTACGGCGTGGCGATCGCGCGGGGCAACCTCTACGAGCCAGGTGTTTATAACATCAAGCGCAAGGTCAGGTGGCCGCACTGGACGCCGACACAGAACATGATCGAGCGGGATCCTGAAAACGCAAGATGGGCCGACGGGATGGAACCCGGCCCTCAAAACGCCTTGGGATCGCGGGCGCTCTATCTCTATGTCGGAGATCGCGACACCTATCTTCGGATACACGGCACACCCTATCCGAGAAGCATCGGCGGTCGCGCGAGTTCGGGTTGCGTGCGGATGGTTATGGCACACATCAACGAGCTCTATCCGAACGTCGAGATTGGATCGACAGCACATCTTTATTCGGCTGAGGACAGTGTTACCGCGAGAAGTTGAATGAGGTAATTAGCTTTGAGCGAAATGATGTGACGTGCGGGTCGTCGTCACGCTTCCCGCGCGACGCAGATCGGATTGCCGTTCACCGTGCGCAGCGGCAACAAGGTCGTTTCAACGGGGCCGCTGTGTTCGTACCAGTAGCACCCGTCTTCCGGCACCAAGCGCGCGGTTGCAACATCCTGATCCGGGGCAGCCATTGCAATCACAGCTTCGGGAACGTTGCCCGGCTGGTCTGCCGAGTCGCCCGATCCAGTCGGCTGGATTGCGCACCCGGCCGTAAGCGACAGCGCCACTGCAAACATTATTTTTTGCTTCAGCATCAAAACCCGCATCAAGCTTCCTTTCGTGTCTGTTTTTTCTTTGCATCGGCTTTTCATGCCTCAAGGCGTGATGGAGCCGGTCGCCGCATCCTCTAGCAATAAAACAAACTGAAATACCACCGTATTTTGCTCTTGAAGCTCTAGCTACTGTAGGGGCTATGTCATGGTAAAGCACCCGAATCCAGAGGTCCATTCATGCCGTCCGACACCCATCGTCACGACCACGATCACGCCGAAGATGCCCAGAAAAGCGGCGGCAGCTGCTGCGGGAGCGCCGGAACGTGCGGCGACATCGTTCCGGCGATCCCCGCGCCAGCGTGCGGGCGCAGTTTTCAGGTGTCCGGCCTCGATTGCGCCGAGGAGGTAGCAATCCTGAACAAGGTGGTCGGCCCGAAGATCGGCGGGGCCGAGCATCTCGCGTTCGACGTGATCAATGGACGGATGACTATTCTCGACAGCGCCAAGAGTGTATCGGACGGCGAAATTGCAGAACTGGTCGCAAGCACCGGCATGACCGCCAAGCCTTGGGATGCCGAGAACGCGTCGGTCGACCAGGCGGCCCATCTTGCAAGACAGCGGCTGTTTACGGCGCTCAGTGGAGGCTTCTGGGCCGCAGGATTTCTGTGGCACATCATCGAGACCGGCATGGGCGGGGCGCTCGGCCTCTTCGCGGGTCACGGCGAAGCGCCGATGCCACTGGTCGAGGCAGGGCTGTTCGCGGTTGCGATCCTGTTCGGTGTCTGGCTCGTGGCACCCAAGGCATGGTCGTCCGCTCGGCGGCTGTCGCCCGACATGAACCTGCTCATGGTGGTCGCCGTGGCCGGTGCCATCGGGCTTGGCGAATTTTTCGAGGCGGCGACAGTCGCGTTCTTCTTTTCGCTCTCGCTCTACCTCGAAAGCTGGAGCGTCGGGCGTGCGAGGAATGCGGTTTCAGCTCTGCTCGACCTCGCGCCGCCGACGGCAAGAGTTCTTCATGATGACGGCTCGGAAGCGGACGTTCCGGCTTCTGCGGTTGCTATCAACGCACGTTTCATCGTGCGCGGCGGAGACCGCATCCCATTGGATGGTGAGGTTGTCGATGGGGCAGGGGCCGTCGATCAGGCGCCGATCACCGGAGAGAGTGCGCTGGTCCCAAAGGAACGGGGCGACGAAGTCTATGCCGGTACGATCAACGGCGAAGGCACACTGACGGTGCGCGCCACGAAGGCCGCCTCGGACACCGTGTTGGCCAAGATTATCCGCATGGTCGGCGACGCCCATGCCCGCCGCGCGCCGGTGGAGCAGTGGGTGGCGAAATTCGCCCGCATCTATACGCCTATCGTCATGGCTCTCGCCATTGCAATTGCCCTGCTGCCGCCGCTCATTTTCGGGGGGGCCTGGGATTATTGGTTCTACAATGCACTCGTGCTGCTGGTGATCGCTTGCCCATGCGCTCTGGTCATCTCGACACCGGTCTCCATCGTCGCTGCACTCACCGCCTCAGCGCGGGCCGGGGTGCTGATCAAGGGCGGTGCATATGTTGAGGCACCGGGCAAGACCACTGCACTGGCCATGGACAAGACCGGCACGATCACCATGGGCGAGCCCGAGGTGGCGGCGGTGCATCCGCTGGGCAAAGCATCGGCGCAAGATCTGATGACCCTCGCCGCTGGGCTGGAGGCACGTTCCTCGCATCCCTTGGCGCGCGCCATTCTTGCGCGGGCAGAAGCCGACGGCATCAAGGTATCCGCCGCGGAAGATACCCGAACCGTTCCGGGCAGGGGACTTGAAGGACGCACAGACGGCCGGTCGATCTGGCTGGGGTCGGACCGGTTTGCCGAGGAGAAGGGTTTCGGCGACGCCATTCCGAAGGATTTGCGCGACCGCATCGAAGGGGCTGGCAGCACCCTTGTTGCCGTGGGCGACGACACCGGTGTCACCGGCATCTTGGAATTGCGCGACCGTATCCGCCCGGATGCCAAAGGCATCGTGGCGCAGCTTCACGCGCAGGGTGTGAAGACCATCGTCATGCTGACCGGTGATAACGAGCGGACAGCGCGCGCTGTTGCAGCCGAGGTCGGCATCGACGAGGTCCGTGCCGAGCTTCTGCCCGAAGACAAGGTGACTGCCATCGAAGAACTGGTCGAAACGCATGACATGGTGGCCATGATCGGCGACGGGGTCAACGACGCCCCGGCCATGGCGCGCGCGCATTACGCCATCGCAATGGGTGCCGTTGGTTCGGACGCGGCAATCGAGACGGCGGATATAGCCCTGATGACCGACGATCTCGGCAAGGTGCCTTGGCTGATCGGTCATTCGCGCCGGACAATGTCGATCATTCATCAGAACATCGGTATTTCCTTGGCGACCAAGGGCGTTTTCGTTGTCGCTACCGCGTTCGGACTGGCATCGATGTGGGGCGCGATTGCAGCCGACGTAGGAGTGTCATTGCTGGTGGTGGCCAATGCCCTGCGCCTGCTGAACAGCCAAGAGGCCAAGGCGCCGCCGTCCGGCGGTGAGCAGGTTGGCCCACAGATGGCAAAGGCCGCGCTTGCCCACGGACATTGATCACGCAGCATTTGCAAGGTAACGTAATGTCCATAACAGACCTCACGAAAGAGGCATCGAGCAGTGAAAACCATCCGATTTCCCCGCCGCGCCGTCCTGTTGGGCGGGCTGGTAGCGTTTCTGTCCGGGTGTGCCAGCAAGTTCCGCAGCTATGACGGACCCGAAGTCACCCGTGTTCGGCTTTACAAGGGACAGCGCTTGCTTGTTCTCGACGGAGCCGATCGCGTCTTGCAAACCTATCCGGTCGGGCTGGGTTTCGCTCCTGAGGGTCACAAACAATTCGAGGGGGATGGCCGGACTCCGGAAGGAGTTTACACAATCGACAGGCGAAACCCCAACAGCACCTACCATCTTTCGATTGGCATCTCTTATCCGAACGAGGCCGACATCGCCTTTGCCGAAGCGCAGGGCCTTTCCCCCGGCGGCGACATCTTCATCCATGGTGGCCCACGCCCCGGCATCGACCCGACAAATGTCCGCGACTGGACAGCTGGCTGCATCGCGGTCACGGATCGGGAGATCGAGGACATCTATGCAATGGTGAAGGACGGGACACCTATCCACATCTTTGCATGACGGTCTTTCTCATGCGGCGGTAGTGAGCCGTCGCATTGGCGCCATTGCCCAGCTCCACGAAGCCAAGATGAGCGCCAACAGCATCCAGTCCCCGAAGCTCGCGTAGAGTGTCGGCGGTCGCGCGGAGGGCAGGCTAGCGTCGATGATGCCCGTTTCGCCGGTATCGAGCCGCGCAACGATCTCTCCGCTCGCGTCGATGACCGCAGAGATGCCCGTATTCGCGGCTCGGATGACTGGAAGGCCTTCCTCTACGGCGCGCATACGTGCGGAAGCCAGATGCTGCTCGGGTCCGATGCTGGTGCCAAACCAGGCATCGTTTGTCGCGTTGAAAATCCAGTCCGGCCGGAACAGGTCGTCGACCACATGCCCTGGGAAGATGATCTCATAGCAGATCGCCACGGCGACCAGCGGCACACCCGGAAGCGCAAGCGTTCTCGGGCCCGGTCCGGGCGTAAAATCGCCCAGACCCGCCGTGAGCCGCTCGATGGGCAACCAGCCGCGGAATGGCACATATTCGCCGAAGGGCACGAGATGGTGTTTCGCGTATCCGGTCAGGATCTCGCCGGTCTCGTCAAATGCCTGGACCGTGTTGAAATATCGGGTGCCATCCTCGCTCGGTACACGGTCCGGCACACCGGTAAGCAGCACTCTGCCGTCTGGTAGCGCTGCGGCAATGCGGGCCCGTGCCTCCGTATCCTCATCGAGGAAACCCGGAAAGGCGGTTTCCGGCCAGAGAAGAACGTCGAAATCGCCGGGCTGGGTTGAAAGCTCAAGATAACGCGCGAAGGTTGCCTCGCGGTTCTCGGGCGCCCATTTCTCCTCTTGGGGAACGTTGCCCTGGACGATGCGCAGCTCCACACCGGGTGGCTGTTCTGTATCCGACTGGAGGCGAAGTGTGCCGACGGCCCACATCGTCGCGATGCCGGCCAGCGCCATGAGCGAGATGGTCAGTCGTTGCCGCCCGGACGCCATGACAGCCGCGACGGGAAGTGCCGCGACGAACACGGTGAGAAAGCTTAGCCCATAGCTTCCGACCCACGCGGCGGGCTGGCGCAAAGCGGCGTAATCGACCAGAGCGTAGCTGGCGAGGATCCACGGAAAACCTGTCAGAACGTGACCACGCAACCACTCGGCCACGGTCCAGAAGGTCGCGAACAGGAGGCAGGCCAGGAGATTGCCCAGGGCTCCGCGCCGCGCGATTTCGGCGAAGAGCACAGCGGCAATGGCCGGGAAAATCGCGAGACCTGCGGACAATCCCGCGACGGCCGGGATCGCCATCGCCCCAAACCGCTCGGCCTCGACGTAGAAACTCTCCGCGATCCATGAAATCCCGAAACCGAACTGGCCGAGTCCGAACGCCCAGCCGACGAGAAAAGCACGCCCGAAGGAGAGACCGCGAAGACCGACAAACAACGCGGAATAGACAACGGGAACGAGCAGGAGAATCGAGAAAGGCGGGAAAGTCAGAACGGTCAGCGCCCCGGCGACGAAACCAAGCGTCACCCGCGAAAGCAAACGGTGGCGCAGAGCGATGCGGTTCAGAATTTCCGGCTTCACGACTTGATCGAACGCCGCGCGCTGATCCATGGCGCGGCGAGCAAGAGCCCCACGCCACTGACGACAAATACATCGGCCAAGTTGAAGGCAGGCCAATGTGTTGTGCCAATGTAGAAATCGAGAAAGTCTGTTACAGCCCGATACCGCACACGATCGATGACATTGCCCAGGGCTCCGCCAATGATCGCGCCATAGGCAAGCGTTTCCACCGCATTGTCGGCGCGAAACAGCATAACCCCCAGCCAAACACAGATGGCAAGAGCGAGAGCGATGAGGCTCCACCACGGCGCGCCGCCCAACATCCCGAAAGTCACGCCGTCATTACGATAAAAGACGAGGTTGAATCCCGGAAACACGGGAATCCCGGCGCTTAAAGTGACGGCATTCGCAACGACAATGGCTTTGGTGATCTGATCGATCGCGAACGCAGCAAGTGCTGCGAAGACGCCGATCATCGGAGATACCTTGTTTAGTGACATTGCCTCATCCCAACCAGACATCAAGGAACAGCATTAGAACGAGCCCGACTGCGAGACCGAGCGTCGCCCTGTTCTGATGGCCGCTGCGATGGGTTTCGGGGATGATTTCGTGGCTGATAACGTAGAGCATTGCGCCCGCGGCAAAGGCCAGACCCCATGGAAGCAGCGGTTCCGACAGTGTGATGATCCCGGCCCCGAGCAGGCCGCCAATCGGCTCGACCATGCCCGTCAGCGCCGCGATGCCCCAGGCGCGCAGCTTCGGATATCCCTCGCCCAGCAGAGATACAGCGACGGCCAATCCTTCGGGCGCATTCTGAAGCCCGATTCCGACAGCAAGAGGCAGACCGCCCTCCATACCTCCGGATCCGAAGCCGACCCCAACCGCAAGGCCTTCGGGGAAGTTGTGGATCGTGATTGCGATGATGAACAGCCAGACCCGCCGCAAAGACGCCGCTTCGGGCCCTTCGCGTCCTGTCTTGAAGTGCTCGTGCGGCAGCTTTTCGTTCATCAGGGCGACAGCCCCCATGCCCAGAAGAATCGAAACGCATACGATGGCCGCAGGCATCGCGCCGTTTTCGAACATCGGCTCCGCCGCATCCAATGCCGGGATGATCAGCGAAAAGAAAGAAGCGGCGAGCATCACACCGGCAGCGAAGCCGAGCGACAGATCGCGCGTGGCCCGGGACGGGATGCGCCCAAACAGCACGGGAACTGCTCCGACTGCCGTGAGCGAACCGGCGGCGAGACTTCCGAGAAAGCCAAGCATTATCGGAGACAGATTTTCCATGGGCGGGCCAGATTATCCTTCGGCGTAGCTCGAAAAGACTTCCGTCGACCCGTCCTTGCGGATGAGGAAGACATCATAGGCCTCGCGGTCGTCTTCTGGCCCCATGCCGGGCGAACCATAGGGCATCGCCGGAACGGCGAGGCCGACGGCGTCCGGGCGCTCATCGAGAAGGCGGCGGATGTCACCGGCCGGGACATGGCCTTCGATCACGTAGCCATCAATGAGCGCGGTGTGGCAGGAGACCATGCGCTGCGGCACGCCGTTGTCGAGCTTGAAGCGAACCAGCGACCCACCGAACATGTTCTCGCCCGTCGGCGCAAACCCGTTTTCTTCGAGATGGTTCATCCAAGACAGGCAACAGCCGCAACCGTTCGTCTTGCGGACCTCGATCGCCGTTGCCTCTGCGAGAACCTGGGCCGCTGGTAACAGGCCGAGGGTGATTGCCAGAGCTTGGGTCATGCGTTTCATGGGTCAGAGCCTTTCGGTTGTCGTTTCGGCAATCTCGCTGCCGAGGTTTTCATTCAGAAGCGCGCGCGCCTCGGCCAGACGCGAGAGCGCGGCGGTATCATCCGCTTCGCTCTCGGCTGCTTCGGCGAGCCGGTCGTCAGTGAGGGGGTCAGTCGGGCGCCCATCCACGAGGACTTCGTAGTGCAGGTTCGGACCTGTCGCCGTGCCAGTCGCGCCGACGCGGCCGATCACATCTCCCGCCGCAACGCGTTGGCCTTGTGCCAGGTCTTCCGGCACGGCGCTCAGATGCGCGTAGCGCGTCATGGTGTCGGAGCCGTGCGAGATTTCGACCACACGGCCATAGCCACCGCGCCAGCCAATGAAACTAACCCGCCCCGGTGCCGTCGATTGAACCGGTGTCCCACGTGCCGCTGCGAAATCGACGCCGGTGTGCATCCGGACGTTGCCAAAGACCGGATGCGTGCGGCGTCCGAACACCGAGCTGAGGCGCGCACCCTCGACCGGCTGTGCGAAGACGCGCAGCACCTCGCCATCGACGTAGATCGTCGCCTGACCGCTGCCGTCGTCCGGCCATACGATCTCGTAAAGCGAACCGCCGATCTCCAGTGCGGCGAAGGCGAGTTCGGGCTGTCCGATCCTGTCCTCTCCGACCCGCGCCTCACGCCAGAGAAGCCTTAGTGTTTCGCCACCGGCCATCTCGCGGCGGAAATCCACGGTCCCACCCAGCATCTGCGCAAGGTCCACGGAAAAACGGGCGGGTATGCCGGCTTCGTCGAGTGCCGCGAAGATCGAGCTGTCGATCACGGCTTCGCCGGCAAGGGTTACGATCTCCGGATCCGGAGCCACGACCTGTGTGGACAACTGCTCGCCGAAAACCACCTCGATCCGAACCCCGTCCTCGACGGCGAGTGAGACGGTGCGGGGGCTGCCGTCCATGGTCGAAGCAACAGTGACCGAGTGCCCCGGCCGCAGCCGTCGCAGATCGTATTCCGCGCCAAGCGCGAGGGCAACTTCGGCTCTGTCAGGTGCCGCAAGACCAGCTTCAGACAGCAAGAAATCGAGCGTTTCGCCAGGTGCAATGTTGCGCGACCATGTCGACAGGGGTGGCTCGATCGCCTGCACGGGCCTGTCGGCAAACGCGACCTGCAGAAGGGGCAGGGGGCCGAGGTCGGGTGCATCTTCTGCCCATGCCGTCGCGGGCAGCGTCACGAGGATGTCAACGTTTTGGGGAGCTTCAGGACCTTGGGGCATCCATTTACCTGCCGAGGCAAGTTCCGGCGGCACGGGTTCTTTCGACATGAAATCAGAGAGGGCGATAGCCGCTCCCAAAACCATCCCCGCAATTGCGACACAAGCCGCCATAGTTCTGAGCCTCATGTCGCCCCCTCCGTTTCTTCTTCCAGCGCGCGGCGAATTTTCGGCACCGCGAATTCTCTGGGTTCGTGATAGTCGATCATGGTGACGAACCGCCCAGAGGCTGCGAACAGGAAGACGCTCGCGCTGTGGTTCATCGTGTAATCGCCGCTCTCCGTCGGCACCCTTTCGTAGGTGGCGCGGAAGCCGTCCGCGACGCGCGCTATCTGCTCTTCCGGTCCCGTCCAGCCGCGGATCGCCGGATGGAAGTAGCCGACATATTCGGCCATCGTTTCGACAGTGTCGCGCTCGGGATCGACCGTGATGAAAACCACGTTCATCTCGTCGGCCTCGTCTCCCAGATCATCGAGCCATCCCGAAATGTCCGAGAGCGTGGTCGGGCAGACATCGGGACAGTAGGTGAAGCCGAAGAACGCCATCGTCGGGCGGCCGATCAGGGTTTCTGGCCCGACCGCGTTGCCCTCATGATCCGTCAGACGGAAATCCATCTCGGTCAGGGCCACAGGCCGCTGCCCGACAGGTTCCGGTCCACCGGGTCCATCGACCTGCCACCAACCGACGAAGAGCATCAGGGCGACCGCCCCGACACCAGCCGCGCCGTACCCCAGGATCGCCCGTCGCCGCATCAGTCCTCTGGCCCCCGCGCGGCGATTCCAAGGATCGGCACCTCGACCGTCACTTCGCCTCCGTCGTCGAAAAGCAGGGTCAGCGGAAAAGTGTCCCCTTCCGTCATTGGTTCTTGCAGCCGCATCAACATTGCGTGCAGGCCCCCCGGTTCGAGCGCGATGCTCTCGCCCGGGGCGATCACGATCTCCCCCGCCGGGCTCATGGAGCTCACACCTTCGGCATTGGTCTTCGTCTCGTGGATTTCGGGCATCATCGCGAGCGGTGTTGTAAGGCCGATCAGCGTCACCGGCTCGTCGCCAGTGTTGCGGATCGTCATGTAAGCGGCCCCGGGACGGTTCATCCCGATGGAGGCGCGGGACCACGCGTTCTCGACGACAACATCCTCGGGTCCGGCCAGCGCGGGCACCGAGAGCCCTCCAAGGGTCAAAAGCGCGGCCAGTGTGCCAGTCAAAATATACTTTTTCATCGTTCTGATCCTGCCCTTTCCATTCAGCTTTGCGCGGCAGCGACTTCGGCGGCCACCAGACGACGCAACTCTGCCTCCCCGAATGGATCGAGCGGCTTGCCGTTCACAAAGAATGTGGGCGTCTGGCGAATTCCCACGGCCTCGACGTCAGCACGATCCTGGTTAAGGATCGCCACGACACCGGGTGCCAGCATTTGCGTGCGCGCGGCTTCGGCATCGAGTCCGGCCGTGGCGGCGATCTGAAGGATCAGGCCAGGCGCCGGGGCACCGTGCGACGCCCATCTCGGCTGTTCCCGCAGAACGGCCTCGAGCACCGGCACGTAAACGTCCTGCATGCGCGCCGCCTCGAGCACGCGGATGGCTTCCTCGGATGCCGCGCCGTGGAAGGGCGTGTAGCGGATCACGACGCGGACAGCTTCCCCATGCTCGGCCATGATGTCCTTCACGATGGGATGAAAGGCGCGACAGGCCTCGCAGGCCGGATCGAAGAATTCGACGATTGTGACGGGCGCATCCGCAGGCCCGAGGATGGGCGAGTAGGGGCGGATCATCGCCTCCGCAAGTTCCGGAGCAACGGGCTCCGCTTCGGCCACTGGGCCGGGGCGGATTGCAAACCAGGTGGCTCCGCCGAAACCGGCGGCGCCGAGGGCAAGAACGGACAGGATCAGGCCGCGTCGATTCATGTTCGTGTGTCCTTCAATGAAAGGGCCGACAGCGCCCCGATCAGCGCGAAGGCGGCGAGCGCCATCAGCGGGATAGGGATGCCGACGACCAGTTGGTTGTCATCGGTGCAAGAGGGGCCGGTGGCCGTGCAGGGCTGGACGCGTTCGGGAACAAGACCGACGTACAGCCCCATGTGCCAGAGGGCGATTGCGCCGCCGCCAAGCGCCAATGCGATGCCGTAGCGCCCCACGCGGCCGTCCCGCCACCAAAGGCCGAGCCCGAGGACAATGGCCAAGGGGAACATGAAGGCGCGCTGGAACCAGCACAGCACACAGGGCGTCTGCCCCAGCACCTCGCCGATGAAAAGCACGGCAAGCGAGGCGACGAGCGCGATGATCCACGCCAGCCCGAGGGCTGTTTCTCCGGACATACGGTTCATGTCGGTCAGATCCTCTCTTCCAGATCGGCGAGGATCTCTTCGGCGGAGGTGCCGTAGGGCCACGAGTCGGCGAAGCCCGCGTCGGGATCGAAGAGGAACAGATGCGACGTGTGGCCCATCGTGTAACCATCCGGCGCCGCAGCCTCTTCGACGCGTTCGAAGAAGATCGGAAAGGTCTCGGATGTGGCGGCGATCTGTTCCGGCGTGCCGGTCAGCCCGATGAAGCCCGCATCGAACAGCGGGACGTATTCGGCGAGTGCTGCGGGCGTGTCTCGTTCAGGGTCGATTGTTATGAAAATCGGCTGGACCTTGGCGGCATCGTCGCCCAGACCGTCCATCACCGCCGCGACCTCGGATAGGGTCGTCGGGCAGACGTCGGGGCAGTTGGTAAAGCCGAAAAAAACCAGCATCCAGCGCCCCGCAAAGTCCTCCTCGGTTCGAACCATACCCTGGTGGTCCGTCAGTTCGAACTCAGCGAAAAAAGGCGGTTCGGCGTCGGTTCGGGCGCTATCGGCACGATAATCGGACCAGAGCAAAAGCCATACGAAAGCAAGCGCTGCCACGCCTGCCAAAACCCAAAGAAACTTCTGTGCCGATGTAAGGGACAATCCTGTTCGCCTGATTTTGATTCTTATTGCCTGTGCGGATACATCCTCTAGCCGCTAGAGGTTCAAGCACGAAATCATGGTATAGCTTGAACTCACGCGTCTGTGAAACCGACACTTGTTTATTCCGACGGCAAAACCTACACAAACTGTATCTTTTTCATGGAGGCGAAAATGCTCACGATCGGTACTCTGTCAAAGAAGACTGGCACGAAGGTGCAGACCATCCGGTACTACGAACAGATTGGGCTCATGCCCGAACCTGGCAGGACCGAAGGCGGGCAGAGGCGCTACGACAATGCACAGCTCGACCGGCTGTCCTTCATCCGCCATTCGCGACAACTCGGTTTCTCGCTCGATGCGATCCGCGAGCTGCTCGACCTCAGCGACCATCCCAACCGGCCCTGTGATGAGGCTGATGCCATCGCGCGTCGCCAGCTCAAACAGGTGGAGCAGCGCATGGCCCGCCTGAAGGCGCTGCGCACGGAACTGAAACGCATGGTTCACGAATGCAGCGGCGGGCGGACGGGAGATTGCAAGGTGCTTGAGGTGTTGCGGGACCATTCGGAATGCTTGACCGAACACGAGGAAATCGGGGCCTGAAGGAATTCAGCCAACATTCCGGCTGGAACGCAGATCAGCCGCAGAAGTTAATGTGTCGTACAACACAAGCTGGAACCACAAAATGGCCGCTAGACAAGATTCAATGGAGAGACGGACGCTTTGGATCGTTCTGGCGCTCAATATCGGTTTGGCCGTGGCTTTTTTCGCAACAGGCGCCTTCGGCGACTCAAGTGCCCTGATCGCCAACGGGCTCGATAACCTCTCCGACAGCTTCGTCTACGCGATCAGCCTTTTCGCTTTGTCCCGATCCGCCAAATGGAAACGCGGGGCGGCGAACGTTTCCGGCGGGCTGCTGATCCTGTTCGCTGCAGGCATCCTCTACGATGCGTGGCGCCGCTACATCGGTGGGTCAGATCCGCTCGGGACGATCATGATTGCAATGGCCCTGATCGCGGCGGCTATCAACGCAGTCTGCGTTTGGCTGCTCGCTAAGCTCAAAAATCCAAACGTCAATATCCGCGCGGCCAACACCTTCAGTTACAACGATTTCGCCGCGAACCTCGGGATCGTCGTGGCCGGTGGCCTCGTCGCTTGGCTAGGAACCAACTGGCCGGACCTTGTCGTCGGTGTGATCGTCGCCGGGATCGCGGCCTGGGGCGGTATCGACATCCTGCGCGACGCACACGGCGAACACCACAAAGCGGTTCACACGGACAAATAGTTGCGGGAGATTCTTTCTGAAAGAAAGGATTGAAGCTATAGTGACTATAGCAATTAGTCTTGTTCCAAGACGATTCGAGGAGCGACCCGTTGCAGATGATCGACCCCCTACTTGTACCCACCAAACTACTGGATTTTGATGCCGCGCCTCTTGCGCGTCTAATTGAGAACCGCAGCTGGCGCGGCTTATCCGAATACGATCGGATCGGAGCTGCCTATGATTTCGTTCGGAATGAAATCGCGTTCGGATACAATCGAGCTGACGACATCCCCGCATCCGAAGTGCTTTCCGACGGCTATGGGCAGTGCAATACCAAAGGCACGCTCTTGATGGCGCTGCTGCGTGGTGTCGGCATTCGTTGCCGGTTGCATGGGTTTACGATCCACAAAGGCTTGCAGCGCGGTGTTGTCCCTGAGCTGGTGTATCCGCTTGCTCCGCAGGAAATTCTCCACTCATGGGTCGAGATCGAATTTCAAGGTGCCTGGATCAACCTTGAAGGCTTCATCCTGGATGACGCTTTCCTCGATGTCCTGCAAACGTCATTCTCGGACACAGAAAGTCTCTGCGGTTATGGCGCGGGCACGGATTGCCTTGGCGCGCCTCCCGTCGCCTGGAACGGAGAAGATACCTACATTCAGAAAACCGGCATCGTGCAGGATTTCGGCGTGTTTGATACGCCGGACGCCTTCTATTTTTCCCATGAGCAATCCTTTGGATGGCTGCGTGGTGCCCTTTACCGTCATATCATACGCCACTGGATGAATGCGCGCGTTCGTGGTTTCCGCAGCGACCGCCTCAAGACTGACCGACGCGCGACACACGCGCATGAGGAGCCTGCCAATGCCACATGACCACGGGCACGCGCATATCGATCCGGATTCTGGCGATCGGCGGGTTGCCATCGCGATCTGGGCGAACGGGCTTCTTACCGTTGCGCAAATCGTCGGGGGCATATTGTCGGGCAGCCTGGCACTGATCGCCGATGCGCTGCACAACTTTTCCGATATGGCCTCGCTTGTCATTGCCTTTGCCGCACGCAAGATCGCGCGCCGCCCGGCCGATGAGCGCATGACCTTCGGCTATGGCCGGGTCGAAATCGTCGCGGCCCTGATCAACTACACCACCCTCATCGTGATCGGCTTCTATCTGATCTACGAAGGTGGCATGCGCATGATTGATCCACCCGAAGTCATGGGGTGGACCGTAGTCATTCTCGGTGGAATCGCGCTTGTGGTCGACACGCTGACCGCAATGCTTACCTATTCGATGCAGAAGGGGAGCGTGAACATCCGTGCGCTTTTTCTCCACAACCTTTCGGATGCGTTGGCTTCAGTGGCCGTCATAGTCGGCGGGACGCTCATAATACTCTATGATATGCGTTGGGTTGATCCGGCCATCACTATCGGCATCGCGCTCTACATCCTGTATCTGTCCTTCACCGAAATAGGGGGCCCAATTCGAACCCTGATGCTTGGGAGCCCACCAGGTATTGATGGAAATGACGTGGTCAGAGCGATCCAGTGTGTCGATGGCGTTGTGGACGTGCATCATGTCCACCTGTGGCAAATGCAGGAGCACGCCGCGGCATTGGACTGCCATATTGTCGTCGAACGCGAACGGATGGGTGAGGCCGACAAGATTAAAGAAAACGTCAAATCGGTGCTGCATGAACGTTTCTCAATCGAGCATTCCACGCTTGAATTCGAAGCGAGCGACAATGCGCATCAGGAGGCGCAGGTGTTCGGACACCGCTCATGACGATTGCCCAAGGCATACTAGTGGTCGTTGGCCTGCTATCCGGTCTGGTTTTGATTGGTGCGCTCCTTTGGTCGATCGCCCGCCCGTCCAAGCGCATCTGGCCTCCAAACAGAGAGCATTCAGTCATACCAAACATTGCATGGGGACTCACATTGGCCGTGTTTGGGGCGGTGATCGGTTTGGGCATCTTGGATTGGAAATCCGCTTCTATGGCCAACGCACTCCGTTGGGCGGTCGGGCCGTTCTTGATCGCAACCGGAAATCTGATTGTCTGGTGGGGGGCATTCAGCATTGGACTGAAAGCCACCAGCGGTGCGAAAGACGAGCTGATCACTTCGGGTCTCTACCGTTTCTCTCGGCATCCGCAGTACCTTGCCGACATGGCCATCCTGGTAGGTTTTGGTCTTCTCTTCGCCTCATCTTGGGTTTGGCCTATCGTCATCGTTGGAGTTGCCGCGCTGGCCCTTGCCCCGCTCGCGGAAGAGCCATGGCTGCATGAACAATACGGCTCCAAGTATCGCGATTATTGCGCTGAAACGCGTCGATACCTGTAAACTCGCTGCCTCACGAGAACGTCATCGTTTTTCAGTTGAACCTCTAGCTACTAGAGGTCGTATCCGTCAGCCAACAAAAGAGTGAGGCGAGGCATATGACAAAAACACTGAAAACACGACGCCAGTTCGTTTCGACAACTATGATCGGACTTCTGGCAGCACCTTCCCTTCTCCGTGCTCAGGAGCAGGAGCCCTCGGCGGTACGCAGAAATATTTCGTCCTTTAGTGTGGATCTCTGGCAAGACCACTTCGATAACCTTCAGCACGGTGCAATTTTGTGCGACATCGACTCGCGTGCAGTCCAGTATTGGTCGGAAGACGAAAGTGTCTACAAACTCTATCCGTCGAGTGTCCCTGCCTCGGAAGAGTTGACCCGCCGAGGATATACAGAGGTTATAAGGAAGGTGGAGGGGCCGAGTTGGCGGCCCACTCCATCAATGAAAGAGCGTAACCCCGAATGGCCTGACTATTGGCCGCCGGGTCCTGACAACCCGCTTGGAACACACGCACTTTATCTGTCGTGGCAGTATTACCGGGTGCACGGAACCGGTGACACGCGCAAGATCGGTCGGCAATCATCAAACGGCTGTATTGGACTGTACAACGAGCACATTGCTGAACTTTTTGCTCTGGCAGAAGTGGGAACTCAGGTCAGGATTTTCTGAAAGCCAAGGAAAGCTGGCTAATACTTCCATTTTTAACATAAACTTCACTATCGGAACTTGACATCTGTAGCGGGGCTTTCATGGACTCCAAGTCCGAGCAAGCGAAGCTACCGGGATATCTCCCCTTCCAGCACCGCTCGTCCGTGCACCGCCAAGGTTGCTGAAAACCTCTGGCACCCAAACTTGCGGATCACATCGAGTACCCGCGCTTCGTAGGCAGCGTGTCCGATCAAGCGACACAAGTCGGACGCGTGGAACTGGCGGTTCGCAGTTGGTGCGGCTTGCATCTGTCTCAGCAATTCGCGCTCTTTGGGATCCGTTATTGGTCTCGCGGGCGGCTTGACCGCGGGACGAGTTGGAGTTCCCCACGAATTTCGCCATCGGCGCATGAAGCCAAGCAGGAAGCCGGCCGGCACCCTGCCGTTGCCTCGGGACCGGTTGAAGGCAAGGAAGCGATCCCAGATGACCTGGGTGTCGATGTTCCAGCAGGGCAACGTGGCCTTCGCTGCTTTGATGAGCTCCGCCCAACTTGTCTGAAAAACGTTCGAACTCGTGGTGATATCGATCAGCCCTGAGAAGATAGTTTTGTTTTTATTATCTCTAGATAGTGATGTGTCGCCTTCACCTGACACGAGATCATGGGTTTCACTCTCCTCGTCGAAAGCGGAAAACCGAAAGATCCAGGGCGCGAACTTGCCATTCGGCTTCGCCCGCTCGAGCTGCAACTCCGAAGCCTCAAGTTCGCTCAGAAGAACCGCAAGATACTGCCGTGAGACACCCATCTTCTCCGCCAGGGCCGAGAGGGTGAAGGCTGCCGTTCCGCGCGACAAACCGTTGTAGCCATCCTTCCAGGCGATGGCATCGAGGATGAGGGTGGCAAGCTTGTGCGCTGCAACAGAGAGATTTGTCTGCGTGATCCGTCGCAGGATCAGGCCGGTCGTAGGTTCCATGGTCGAGGTCTCCTTGGAGATCCGACGCCATGTCGTGAGACAACAACATTCTTGCCAGCAAAACAACTTTGCTGGTTGCAGGTGTTTTAGCGGTGCGCTAGGAAACTCTTGTTCACGGAGTTTTCTAGCACGGCGTCAGGCTTCACGGTCTGGCGTCGTCTCCTTTTCGGGGGTTTTGCACAGCCTTCCGTGCGGGGTTGTCAGGACGCGCGCGGTAAAAACCGCGCGCAGATTTTGTCAGTAGCGAACTTCTTCAGAACCATAGTTCCCGGCGTGATCACGCCAGTCGACGAAGACGGAACGGTAAAAGTAGCTGCCACATCCATTCGGGATGCTCAGGCCAGATGCGGCTGGCACCTGGCCCACGGTGGATCTTGTCCATCGGTAGTCGCCCTGCACGCCGTAGGACCCCAATCGCGTCGAGTCGCTGCGATTGCAGTCGCCATCTCGGTTTTCGTGCTGGCGATACTGGATGTGATAGACCCGTATGCTGCGCACGAAATCAAAGGCGTCGCCCGAGATGTCGATGTCGGCTTGTTCATCCGCTTGGACGCGGACAAGGGGCATAGGAGTCGATTCCTGCGGTTCGGGCGGATCGCGGAACGTGATGTCATAAAGGCGTTCCATAGGCGACATTGGACTGGGGTCTTTGAACGACACACCCATTGGGCACCGCCAGATTTGTAAGGGCGGCTCGATCGGCCATGGCGTGATCCGCCGAATGAAGACCGCTCTGGCATGCGCGCAGGGCGCAGAGGCAGGCCAACCGCCCGCAAGGCAGAGGAGGATCGCACAATCCACCTGATAGGCCTGAGCCGGAGCTGACGAGGCCATTAGTCCGGATATGCTTATTGCCGTGGCTGTTGCCACGCCGTGGATCACGTGCTTCATGATGCCGACTCCATCTATAATGGTGCAGCGATACGAAACAACATTAATGATAGCAAGGAGATTTGATTGATGGTTGCGTGCGATTGTTCGCTTGTCTAGCTTGATGGCTTCCAAGAACTGACGTCGGTTCTGGCTGCTTCGGCGTCTTGAAAGTGGCCAAAATTGCGGACCTCTTTCATGTTAACTTTCACTCAAATATCTGTAACCAAATACAAATATGGCATTTCAATGCGGCCACGAAAGCGGTCATGGAAGAACAGGCCGCATGAGCCCGTCACACGGCGAGTCGCAGCGCTCATGGTCTCGGGAATGGCAGAACGGAAAACTGTCTCGCCTGGTTCCCCGGCGGGAATCCGGGCGCAGAAGGACGGGGTGGAGCAACGAGCCTATGTTGGGACCGAACATGACCTTGAAGATTTATGTCAGTATCTGATACGATTGAGCATGGATAGGAGAGTCTGATGCCAAACGTCCACCTGACCGAACCGATGCAGAAATATGTGCAGGCGCAGATCGAGTCCGGCGCTTACGCCAATCTGAGCGAAGTCGTGCGCGCCGGCGTGAGGATGCTGATGGAGAAGGACGGCGCGCGGCAGTTCTACGCCCTAAAGGCCGACCTCGAGATGGCAGCCACCCTGGCCGAAAATGGGGATTTCGCCGAGTTCGATGCTCAAGCCTTCGAACCGGATGCGTTTGATCGCTGACCCGCATGACCATTCGACTTTCCGGTCGGGCCAGAGCCGACCTTGAAGAGATCCGTGCCTACACCGTCGGAACTTGGGGCAGGGACCAATGGCTCGTCTATTACCGCCAGTTGGTCACCGCCTTCGAGCGGATCACTGGCGATCCCGACCGGGGCCGGGACAGGAGTCTCTTTGTCCCGGGGATGCGGTCGGTCAATTGCCAGCGTCACGTGATCTTCTACAAGCGGCTCGATGCGGCGGATGGCGCGG
This sequence comes from Phaeovulum vinaykumarii, assembly GCF_900156695.1. Lineage (GTDB taxonomy): Bacteria > Pseudomonadota > Alphaproteobacteria > Rhodobacterales > Rhodobacteraceae > Bieblia_A > Bieblia_A vinaykumarii. The sequence goes on along the minus strand of NZ_FTOM01000009.1, from coordinate 63,679 downwards.
CAGTCATCCTGCGTATCGTGCACCAGCGCCGCAACATGCCCGCGCTCGTCTACTACGAGGATCTCGACGGCGGTTAAGCCCATGCGTTTGCTCAGTCCAATAGCTCGACCAGTCTTCCATAGTCTTCACTGACCTCGCGCGCCTCCTGAAGCGCGCGGGCGCGCTCGGCATCAAGACAGCGGAAGTACTCCTGGATGTCGGCGATGTAGCTCTCGAAATCAGCACGCAGCAGATCGGCATAGGCACGCATGTCTTCTTGCGACTGAGGCAAGAACGGTCGTTCGGGAGGCACGCAATCTGCTGCCGCGGCTATCGGCATGCTTCCAAGCAGGAACGCGAACAGCAACGGTGCGTTGCGCGCAATAAACAAGCGCAGGGCAAAACTCCTTTGCCGCCTTTAAGATTATCATTCTGTCGGCTATCACCGTTATCGGAGCAAGGCGAACTTCGTCAACACGTTATTATTGTCTTGCTATCACTAATGTTGTTTTGTATCGCTCACGGTGTTGCGACCCCGTGGGCCTGATACTGCACCCAGGCAGAACAAGGACCCAAGGGAAGGCCATGATAGAAGAAGCCCCGAATGTGGTTACAGAAGACGGACTGCGCGGCTTGCTCGCCGAGGGCTACCTCATTGAGGTGGTCTGCAAGGAGAGAGCAGAGAAGCGCCATAACAGCTGGTACGGCTCGTGGGTCATCCGCGCCGTCGCCACTGATGGGCGTGACGATAAGATGCTCGTCACCAGCCGAAGCGTCCTCAAGCTCCGCGACTTCAAAACCATCGTTGGCCTTGTCAGTTTCCTGGCCGACATGGGCTGTACGACCGCTAGCATCCCACTTGAAGAAGGTGGCCGCGAGCGCCACGCCGCGCCTCCGGTCAAAGGCAGCTGACCGCGCGACTGCGCTCGTCGTTGCTTTGGGTACAGGCGTTTGTTCCGCGCCCCCGGCCCTGGCCGACGGTTTCATCTTTTCGGTTGGCCCAGACGGCCAATTGATTTCCACTTCTCAAGAGGCAAACGGGCGCCTTTTTCTCTTCGCAGAACCTCGCGTTCCTGACGCAACGAGCGAGACAGCGATCCCGGCTCGATCCGCCGCCCGCGCCACCCCAGAAATCCTCCATGCGATCGAGACCACGGCTCTGCGGTATGCTGGGCATGGTGCGCTGCGTCGCGCAGGGCTTTCAGTCACTGATTGGGCGCTCCTTTACCGGGCCAATATCGAAGTCGAGAGCGCATACAATCCGGCTGCACGTAGCCCTGTCGGTGCCATAGGCCTTGGCCAGCTTATGCCGGATACCGCCCGCGATCTCGGCGTGGACCCACATGACATTGCGCAGAACCTCGACGGATCAGCCCGATACTTGCTGATGATGCTCGACCGGTTCGGCGAGGGCTCTCTGGCCCTTGCGGCGTACAACGCTGGCCCTGAGGCGGTCACACGCCACGGCGGCATCCCCCCTTTTCGAGAAACCCAAGGGCATGTGGCCCGTGTGACTGCCGTGTTTGAGCGGCTCAGAGGAGATCTTTCATGACATCGAGACCTTCGATCGTCGCGCTCGGCGCGATGGCCCTTATCGTGCTGGCGGGTCCAGCGCTTGCACAGAGCATCGACCTCTCGCCGGTACAGACCCTGCTTCAAGGCATTGTCGATGCGATCACCGGTCCCTTGGGAATCGTGATTGGCACACTCGCACTGATCGGGGTGTTCCTTTCCTGGCTCTTTGGCATCCTCGACTTTCGTCAGGCGCTCTGGGTCGTGGTTGCAATCGCGGGCATCGCCGCAGCACCCACCATCGTCGCCGCCATCTGGACCACCTGAGCTCCATCCATGGCTGACCAGTCCCGCGTGTTCATCGGCCTTCTCAGGCCACCCAAGCTGATGGGCTTGCCGATCATGTACGCCATGGTCTGGCTCTTCGGCTCGACGCTTCTGTTCCTCTGGGTGCAGAGCTGGGTGGTGGCTGTGTTCGCGGGGCTGGCCTGGCCGGCGCTTTGGAAAGCCGCGGACTGGGATCCGAACTTCCTCGATGTCCTGGTGATCACCCTGCAGGAAACCCCGCCCACGACGAACCGCAAGCTGCACGGAGGCGACAGCTATGCCCCGTGATGGAATTACCGATGAGGTTGAGAACGCCATCGATCCGCTGACCGCGCTTCCCGCATGGGTCAAGGGCGAGAAGCGGCTCTCAATGATGCTGCCTTATGTGAGCCTCGTGAACGACCGAACGATCCGGACACGCGGCAACGAACTGATGCAGTGCATCCGCCTCGAAGGGGTGAACAGCACCACGAGCGAGGACGGGCATCTCGACCGGATCGGAGGGTTGCTGGCTGGCATCGTCGCGCAGGTCGGGACCGAGTTCTCATTCTACCTGCACAAGGTCTCGAAAGCGGTCGACGTGACCCTGCCGCCCATTCCGGGCGAGGGGTTTTCTGCCGCCGTCGACAAACGATGGCACGCGCATCTCGGCCGCGCGGGCCTGCGCGACAAGACGCTGACCCTGACTGTATTGAAGCGCCCGGAGACCGGCAGCCGCTTGCCCTTCGGTCTGGGCGCGTCCCGCGCCCGACATGCGGCGGACACAACCCGGCGCTTGCGAAAACTCGACGAGGTCGTGGGGTTTCTGCTGTCCTCCTTCGACGAGTTGAAGCCCCGCCTGCTGGCCGCCAGCAGTGGCGAGCTTCTGGGCTTCCTCGGTTCACTCAACACAGGCGAGGAGCACCCGCTCTTCCCCCGGTCGCGCCTCGGTGTGATCGCCGAGGACGTCGCAAATACCCGCGTCACCTTCCGCGGCACGACCATCGCTCTCTCGGACGGTGCCGTCGGCGACAAGCTCGGGGCGATCTTTGCGGTGAAGAACTACCCCGCCAAAACCGATAGCCTGATGCTCGACGAGTTGAATCTGCCCGTCGACATGGTGGTCACGCACTCTTTTGTGCCGATCAACGCCAACATCATGGCGGGCCGGATCAAGCGGCAGCTGCGGCTAATGCAGGCCGCCAATGACGGAGCCGTCAGTCTCGCCCAGGAACTGGAACTCGCGCAGGACGATCTGGAATCCAAACGCCTGATCTTCGGCGAGCACCACATGACCGTGGCCGTCTATGCCCGCACCCAGACGGCGCTTGACGACATCGCGGCCGAAATCCGCAACATCTCCGCCACCTCCGGCATCAACCTGATCTCGGAAGCCTTCGGGGCACGGGCGCATTTCATGGCGCAGCATCCCGGGAACACAGGGGCGCGCAGCCGCAAGGCCGCAATCACGAACCACAACTTCGCCGATCTCGCTACCTTCCACCGCACCCCGCTCGGAAAGACAGGGCGGGAAGTGCCCTGGGGCGTGCCGATCACACTCTTCCCGACGCCAGAGCGCAGCGGTTTTCGCTTCAACTTCCACGAACAGGGCGCGCCAGATCGCGAGCCCACAGGTGGGCACACGCTGATCCTCGGCCGTCCCGGCTCCGGCAAATCCGTCCTGGCGGCTTTCCTGATGACCATGGCACGGCGGGCAGGTGCGCGGGTCTTCGTATTCGACTATCGCGCGGGCATGGAGATGGCCGTCCGCGCGCTCGGCGGCAGCTATTCGACCGTGCGGGCGGGGCGCCCCACGGGCCTCAATCCGCTCCAGACCGAGATCGACGCCCGCGGGCAGGCCTGGCTTGCCGACTGGCTTGCAAGCCTCCTCGAGCGCCGCGATCGACCGCTAACCCCGGTTCAGACCAACCGACTGCAGGAGGTCGTGCGCCAGAACGCGAGCGCAGGACATGCGGGGCTGCGGAACTGGTCGGATTTCGCCTCGCTGCTGGTCTCGACCGATGACGAAGGCGATCTCTTCGAGCGTATGCAGGAATGGACGGCCGGGGGTCGCTACGGCTGGATCTTCGGGGCCAATGCCGAGGACAGTTTCAGCATCGACGGAGACGTCGCGGGCTTTGACCTCACCGGCATCCTCGATTCCGAGAGCGAGCGGGAACGCATGGCGGTCCTGTCCTACCTCTTCCGTCGGGTCGAACGGGTGATCGAGGACCGCAAGCCCACCATCATCGTCATCGACGAGGCATGGAAAGCCCTCGACAACGCCTACTTCGCAGAGCGGCTCTCAAACTGGCTGGTGACCGCCCGCAAGCAGAACGCCGTCGTCGTGATGATGACCCAATATGCCAGCCAGCTCGAGCGCACGCGCACCGGCAAGACCATCGTGGAAGCGGTGCCGACGCAGGTGCTCTTGCCCAACATTCGTGCTTCCGCCGCTGACTACGCGATGCTCGGCCTGACCGAGAAAGAGCTCGACGTGCTTCTGGGCGTCGGCTCGGCCTCGCGGCTCGCGCTTGTACGCGACGACCGTGGTTCCGTCGTGATCGATGCCGATCTCAGCGCGCTCGGCCCGCTCGTGACCATCCTTGGCGGAATGGAGAAGGGCGAAGCGCTTGTCGGCGCCGATTATCGCGAACGTCCTGATTTCTGGAGAGTGACATGACCCGTACCATCATTCGCAGCGTCGTGCTGCTCGGGCTCGGCCTGACCCTGACAGCCTGTGCGCAGCATAACCCCCCGCAAGCCAACTGCTTCAATTTTCGCGAGGCTCCTGCGCAGGCAGGAACCGCCACCGCCACGATCTCGACCATGGGGGCGGAGGTCACGCGCCGCGACACGGCCTGCGATTTCGTCCTCTTGGGGGCGGGCGGCTGAGCCAATGCGGACCTGGCTTCCTCTCTCGATGATCGGCTTTGCACTGGCAGGTCCCACGGCGGGGCCAGCGGTCGCCCAAGGCGTGCCGACCTTCGATCTGCGCCTCTTCGCAGAGCGGCAGGCCATCCTTGAGCAGACCGATCGGGACCTGGCACTGCAGCAGGACCGGCTAAGCCGCGAGGAGGAACTGGCCGAAATCGAGCGCCAGCAACTCGCCTCCCTCGAAGGGCTGATGGATGCCATGTCGCTTGGCGCTGGAGACGTGGCCGGAACCGTGGCGGGGCTCGAGGCGGGGCAGGGGGCGGTAGACGACGTCGAAAGCGCGGCCGCCAGTCTTTATGCACCCGAGGACACCAATCCAGCGGCAGCGCGGATGTTCGGCGATGCCAGGGAGGGGATCGAGGAGCTGATCATCCGCGCAGCACGCGACACCCATAGTCTGTCCGGGGTCGGCCGCGCAGGTCTTTCGCTCGTGCAATGGCGCTGTCTCTTGCAGGCGCTGATCTGGCAGGAAAGCCGTTTCCAGATCGGGGCACGCTCACCCGTGGGTGCCTTCGGACTTACCCAGATCATGCCCGGTACCGCGGGCGATCTCGGGATCTACCCGGCCTATTACGACGATCCCTATCTGCAGGTCACCGGCGGTGCGCGATACCTCGCACAAATGCTGAACATGTTCGATGGCAACATTATCCATGCGCTCGCCGCCTATAACGCCGGGCCGGGCAATGTGCAGGATTATGGCGGTGTGCCACCCTTCGCGGAAACCCAGCATTATGTCGTGGTGATCCCGCAGCAGTACAACAGCTACCTCGCGGGCGTAGGCGGCATCGATGCGCTCGGCACCATCGACCCTGTGCTCCTCGCCAACGCGAGTTTCAGCCTCTCGGCCCATGGCGCCGGGGTCTATGGCGATTATTCGCTGGTTTCGGTCCGTGCCGCCGCCCTGCGGGTTCAGGACATCATCACCCGCATCGGTGAGACCGAGGATCTCCACGAGGCCATCGTGCTCAACACCTATGCCCGGGCCGAACTGGCCCGGCTGGTCGCAATCCGGACCCGGATCAAGGCCGCCCGAACCGAGCCACTCAGTGCCGAGCAGATCGCCTTGGCGGCGGCCCAGGCTGCCGAGCGGCAATTCATGGATTTCAGTCAGGAGGATTTGCGTTGAACCTGCGCCTGCCCCGTTCCCTTTTCGCCGGTAGCATTGCTCTCGCGCTCACCCTCAATGTCACCGGACCTGTCGCGGCACAGGGTGTGCCCACGGTGGACACTCAGAACATTGCTCAGGAAATCCGCCAGCTTCAACAGATGCTGCAGGATTTCGGGATCCAGACCGATCTTCTGGACAATGCGTTGGAGCAACTGGACATGCTGCAAAGCCAGCTCGATCAGCTGAACGAGATGTATGCCTCGCTCACCGGGCCGCGCAGCATCCTCGGGCTTGCCATGGGCGGGGACCTCGACACCTTGCTTGAGGCCAACTTCGAAGACATCCCCGGCCTGATCCGCGGCATCCAGGCGGGCGATTGGAGCGCGCTCATCGGGCCCAATGCCGGGCCCATGCGCACGCAGATGGAACAGGCGCTGGCAAGTGCCGGGTTCGACGAGGATTCTCTCCGCGAAATCGCCACCAGCGGCAATCCGGGCGCCGAAGGCGTGGCCACGCGGGCAACCACAGGTGCTGTGATGTCGGCGGCGGCGCAGAACAGCCACGCAGAGGCGGAACAGTCGCTCGAACGGGTGGAACGTCTGGTCGAGATGATCCCGGACATGGAAGATCTCAAAGCCTCGATGGATCATAACACACGCGTCACGGCGGAACTCGCCATCGCCATGACCCGGATGTGGGAGCTGGAAGCGATCCAGACCCTCGGCGCAGGCAATGCAGGCGTGGTTGATGCCGCCACCGTCGCCGAAGAGCGCCGCTACATGGACTTCACCTTGCCGGATCTTGAGCCATGAGTGGGGCAGGCGTGATGACTGCGCGCGAACTCGTGGAAGAGGAACTTGTTTACGGTGCCCTGCGCCGTGAACAGCTTTGGCGAGTGATCGGCCTTTCCGGGGCGGGCTTTGGCGTATTCGGCTGTTTGACGGCTGCGGCTGTCGCGCTGATGATCGAAACGCCGCCTCCCGTGGTTGTGCCCTACGATCCCGCGACCGGGATGGCGCTCCCCAATGCCACGGTTGAAACCGTGTCGCTTTCCGAACGGCCTGCCGTGATCGAAGCGCAAATCTACCGCTACATTCTCGACCGCGAGACCTACAACCAGCTCGACAACGATCTTCGTGTCCACCGTGTCCTCGCACAGTCTTCCGGGTCGGCCGAGGCCAACATGCGCGCGATGTGGACATCGGGTCAGGAGAGCTATCCGCCGACGCGTTACGGGGCTGCGGCCGAGATGGCCGTTGAGATCGCATCGATCACCCTTATTGGCGAGAACCGCGCCCAGGTGCGGCTCAGAAAGCGCCTGACCAGCCCTCAGGGGGTACAGGATGGATCGTTCACTGCCACGTTGATGTACGAATTCCGGCCCGAGCGGACCCGCGCGATCGACGATGTCTGGCAAAACCCTTTCGGATTCACCGTCACCCAATATGCTATCCGATCGGACCGTTCTGAATGACCCGCACTCCAATCTCTGCGCTGCTGGCCGCCAGTATTCTCGCGTTCGCGGGAACGACTGCTTTGGCCGAAACTACGCCCCGTCCAGGTTCTCATGACAATCGCGTGCGCGTCGCGACCTGGACTGAAGGCCAAGTTTACCGTGTCGTCACGACTCTGACCCGCGTCACCACAGTCGAATTCGGTGAGGGTGAAACCATCCGCTCGATCATCGCCGGCGATACGGTCGGGTTTCAATTCGACGGTGTCCCGGGTGGCCGTGCCTTCGCCATCAAGCCAACAGCATCTGGCGTCGCCACCAACATCACCGTCTACACCAACCGTCGCTCCTACTACTTCCATGTCGTCGAAGCCCGGGAGACGCCGCATTATGTCGTACAGTTCCGCTACCCTGAAAACCGCGTGCAACCCACCAGGGCGGTTGCGGCCGATGCGCCGAATGCGAACTATGCGGTCAGCGCCCGAGGAGAGTTCACGCCGACGGCCATCTGGGATGATGGTACCTTCACGTATTTCCGGTTCGCACGGAACGCGCCGGTGCCCGCCATCTTCCGATATTCGAACGGCAGGGAACGCGCGGTGAACAGCCAGGCCTTGAGTGACGGCGTCATCCGCGTGTCTGGCGTCAACCGACAATGGGTCCTTCGCCTTGGCGAAGATGTGGTTTGCGTCCAGGAAGCGGGACAGGCCACATTATGACCGAAGGTACGGAAGACCTCGCCGCGCGCCTCGCGGCTCTCGAAGGATCGACAGGCAAAGCGAAGGCAAACAAGCGGCCTGCACCGCTTGCCGCGATCCTTGGGGTCGTCGGCATCGCGGCAGCAGGTGGTCTGGCGTGGGCTGCGCTACAGCCGTCGGCAGAAGCACCAATGGCGACCGCCGCGCCGGAAGAGTTCCAGACCAGCGGCCCCGGATTCGGAGATCTGGCGCCGATTTCTGCCCCGGAGCCCAGCCAAGCCCCGCCTGCTGACACAGGTCCGAGCGAGTCGGAACTCGCGCTGATGGAAAGTCTTGCGACATTGAGAGCGGAACTCGAGGACCTGCGCGCAAGACCGGCCGAGGCCGCGGACAGCGGGGCGGAGCAGGCGATTGCGGACCTGACGGCGCAAGTTGCCACCTTACAGGAAGCATCCGCCGAGGCGCAGCGTGCCCTCGAGCGGCAGCTGACCGAGCGGGATCGCGAATTGGATCAGCTCCGCATGGACTTGGAACTTGCACGGCTTGCACCACCAGAGCCGACCTCATTGGGACCAAGTGAAGAAGAATTGCGGCTGGCCGAACTCGAAAGGCGGCGCGCTGCTGAAGCTGAGGCCCGCGCAGAGCGTATCGCGTCTCCTATGATCGCCTTCTCCGGGATGGGCGCGGGTGCGGATAGGGAGAACACGCTGGAAGCCGCACGCCTGAATGCAGATGAAGCCTTTGTTCGTTCGGGCGCACAACCTGCGCAGGTGACACGTGCCGAAGTGATCGCGAACCCATCGAACACGGTTGTTCAGGGCACCATGATTCAGGCTGTGACAGAGACGGCCCTCGACAGCACACTGCCCGGCGCGATCCGCGCCATCGTCTCGGAAGACGTCCATTCTTTCGATGGAACGCGTATCCTGATCCCGCGCGGCGCGCGGCTGATCGGGCGCTACCGCTCCGATGTCGCACTCGCCCAATCGCGCGTCATGGTGGCATGGGACCGGATCATCTTGCCCGATAATCAGACCGTGCAGATCAGCGCCTTCGGTGGAGACGAACTCGGCCGTACTGGCACCACGGGGTTTGTCGACACCCGTTTCGCGCAACGCTTCGGCTCCGCCGCGCTGATCTCCTTGATCGGCGCCCTGCCTGCGGCTGCAGCGGGTCAAATCGACAGCGAGGCGGCAGCCGATGTTGCGAATGATGTCGGCACCGACCTGCGCGATAGCACGCAAAGCGTGATGCAGGACTATCTGGCGATCCGGCCAGTGATACATGTCGATCAGGGTACACGGATCACGGTCATGGTTGATCGTGACCTCGAGATTTTCTGACATGGCTGCAAGTTATCTGGAAGCGTCGCTCGACCGTTTCGGCCCCGAGGTCCTGCGCGACGACACGATCGAGATCTGCATCAATCCCGACGGACAAGTCTGGGGCGAATTCCAGGGCGATCACTTCATGCGAGGCCTCGGCACGCCGCTGACCCAAACCGAGATCAAGGACCTCGGCAACCAGATCGCCTCCGCCGCCTCGACGACGCTCAGCACGAAGAAGCCTATCGTCTCGGTCTCGATCCTATATCGAGATCGCCCAATCCGCGCGCAGGTGATCCAGCCGCCGGCAGTCGAGGGCGGTTTCTCGATTTCTCTTAGGTTTTTCTCCTCCCTGCCGCTTGAGAAGGTCAAACTCGGATTCCTTTTCGGCAAGGAACGCAGCCTTGAGGGTCTGCGCCGCGAACGTAACGCCGCGCTGCGCGATGTGGTGACATCCGGCGACATCGGCGCCGCGCTGCGCTTCTGCGTCGAGAACAAGCTCAACATGATCGTCTCGGGTGGCACGTCGACCGGCAAGACGGTTGCGGCGCGCAAGATCCTTTCGCTGATCCCGCCCGAAGAGCGGATCATCACCATCGAGGAGGCGGCCGAGCTGCGCCCCGAGCAGCCCAATGTCGTGACGTTGATCGCGGACCGGGACACGGATGTCCGAAGTGCCGATGTGCTTTTGGCCTCAACGCTTCGCATGCGACCCGACCGGATCGTCCTGGGCGAAGTCCGCGGGCGCGAGGCGATGACGTTTCTCGAGGCAATCAACACCGGCCACGGTGGATCGCTGACTACGCTGCATGCCGAGACCCCACAACTTGCTGTTCGCCGCCTCGCCATCGCCGCCCTGAAAACGGATGTGCCGATGACCTATGCCGACATGATCGATTATATTGAGGGCTCGATCGACGTGATCATTCAGGCAGGCCGCCATGAAGGCGCGCGCGGAATCACCGAGTTCTTCCTGCCGGGTCAAACCACAGATTTGAACCTCGACACGGTCGACGGCAGAGGCAACAAGAGCCCCTCCGTTGCCGCTGAGTAAAAAAGGACCCCCCCAGATGCGAAAACCAATCCTCGCAGTCACGCTTGCCGCCCTTGCGGGCCCACTTGTGGCGCAGACTTCGCCTCAGGTTTCAAACGATCTCACAGTGGATATGTCGCCTCAACAATACCGGATCTGCAACGATCGTCCGGCGCGACCGACCTGGATGGACGAAATCAATCCGCGGGAAGCCTACAAGGCGCTGACGCTGATGGACCTTTACGAACTGCGAGCATGGGAACAGATCGTCGAAACAGGTAGCTGCAACTGCGATATCCGCTTTCCATCCTGGGAAGGTGCCTCGGAAGCATTCAACGAAAGGTACCTCATGGCCTCAGCTGCAGAACACACAGCAGCGCAGCGGAACATCAGGCAGCAGCGCAATGATCTGCGCTACGCAGTACAGGACCTCTGTGAAGCTCAAGGCAACTGGTAATGGGCGTCGTCAGCTGGATGGTCGGAACGGCAGACGCGTTCCTTGTCGATGCGGCTGAGTCCCAGTTCGGGGCCGTGGCAAGCAATACCGGCACGATCGTCCTGCTGATGGTCACGCTTTCGCTAATCGGCGTCTGCATCAACATGGCATTCCAGTTCCGCAGCATGGATGGGGCAAGTTTCTTCTGGTACCTGATCAAGCTCACACTGATAGGCCTCTTCGCCTTCAACTGGGCCAACTTTAATGCGGTTGCGAATGCCGTCATCGGAGGGCTCGACTATGTAGCGGGCGCGCTGGTGTCGTCCGTCGGCGGGGGTGGCGCAGGCGCAACCCATTTCGCGGGAGAGTTCGACAACCTGATCGAGCGCTTCGCGACATATCTGAACGCGATCGGCAGCAATCTGAACTGGATGACAGGCGCGATCCTAGGTGGGATCGGCCTGGTGCTCCTCAGCCTCCTTGGCTTCATGACCGGCATCGTCCTCATATTCGCCAAGATGATGCTGACCCTCATGCTCGGCCTTGCTCCGATCATGATCGCATTGTCGCTCTTCGACGCGACCAAAGATTTCTTCCATAGGTGGGTCTCGACGACGGTCAGCTATGCCTTCTACCCCATCGTCATCGCAGCCATGTTTTCGACCGTCGTCGGCATGGCGAATTCGCTTCTCGCGCAGCTCGGTGATCCGAACTCGGCAACCAACATCGGATCGCTCGTGCCGTTCTTCGTCATGGTTTTCCTAGCCAAGGGGTTTGTGGCAGCAACACCCCTGATCGTTCGCGGCATCTCGGGCAACCTGATGGTGGCGGCCGCGCCCGCGGTCGTCGCTGGGTCGAGCGGGGTCGTGCGAGGGCTCTTCAACACGGCCGGCGTTAAGGGTAGGTCGCGGATCGGTGCGCTGACCACGGGGGAAGCGATCGGGCGAGGCGTAGTACAGAGTCCAGCGGCTGTGCAAGCGGCAGCAAAAACCGCCAGCGCCCAGCTAGTAAGGATGGCGGAAAGGGCGAAAAGGTTGGTCCAGTAATGGATGGTGATGATTTTATTGTTTTTCAGTGAGTTGAACGACGTCGTGTGCAGCTGATGTTCATGTTTCGGTCTCGCATTTTCGCATTCTGCCGTAGAACCGGCGGAGCAGCTGCCGATAGATCCGACCACAAGACGTAAACCTACCGACGTATTCGTTCCAATCAGCCAGTTTCCGACATGTCCGCCCTAATGGTTTCAAGGTGCTCTGTCATGAACGCGGACGCACCTTCCGGATCCTGCTGTTCGATCGCATCGACGATGCGTTCATGCTGATCGCTGTGCAGGGTTTGAAACGCCTGCGTTCCGATACGTCGGTAGGTGCGTTCCCATTCCCGCTGCCAGGCGACCCGACGGCGCACACCCGAGAGGTAGTTTAGAAAGCCGACCAGGATCGGGTTGCCGGAAATCTGCGCCAGCGCGCGGTGGAACACGTCGTCTGCCTGTTCGCAGTCGGCCCGGTCGCGGGCCCTGCGGCCCGCGCCGACCTTCTCGCGCAACAGCGCAACATCGCTGGCATCCGCAAGACGCGCCGCCTCGGCAGCGACCATCGGCTCCAGCAGCATGCGGGCCTGCATGACATCGGGCGGGGTCGCGCCCTCGATCAAGAGCGTATCGCGCATGGGAAGGTGACGCGGCCGCGGTCCGCGAAAGGTGCCCTGACCGACATGGCGCCAGATTGCGCCATCTTTTTCCAGCATCGTGAGGCACGACCGAAGGGTCTGCCGCGAGCAGGCGAGTATTTTCACAAGATCGCGTTCGGCCGGAAATCTCTCTCCCGGTGCCAGATCGTTCAGCACCTCGAGTATTTCGGGATAGATGTCCGCGGCAGACCGTCTCGGCATGGAACTCTCCTTTGCGGACCAATTTGCAGACCAATCGAGAAAAGCGCAAGGACCGGCGCACACCAGAAACGGAGCTTGCGCCATGATGACCGACCTTCTCTTGCTCTGCCTTGCCGGGACGGCGGCGGGCCTCCTCAATGCCGTGGCGGGCGGCGGGACCTTCCTGAGCCTGCCGGCGCTGATCTATGTCGGCGTGCCGCCCGTCGCCGCGAACGCAACCGCAACACTGAGCGCGTTGCCCGGATACCTCAGCAGCGCATGGGGCTTCCGCGGCGACATGCGCGCCGAGGGGACGCTGGGGTTTGCGGCCATCCTCGGCCTTGCGGCCTTTGGCAGCATCCTCGGCGCGCTCCTGCTGATCGTGACGCCGGGCGAGACCTTCCTCTGGATCGTGCCGTGGCTTCTGTTGCTTGCGACCGCGCTATTCGCGGCTGGTCCGATGTTGCTGAAGATCTTGCGCCGTCGCGGGACGGGTGTTGCCGGCCCCGTGCTGTCCGGCACCGCGATCCTCGCCGTTTCGGTCTATGGCGGGTATTTCAACGGTGGCCTCGGGATCATGCTGCTGGCCACGTTCGGCCTGTTGGGGCATGTGGACCTGCACGGCATGAACGGATTGAAGAACGTGCTGTCTGCCTTGCTGTCTCTGGTTTCGGCCGCCGCCTTCGTCTGGGCCGGGCTGATCGTCTGGGAGCAGGCCACCGTCATGGCGGCAAGCGCGATGGCGGGCGGCTATGCCGGCGCTCGGCTAAGCCGCCGGATCGTGCGCACCGATCTGTTGCGCGGGTTCATCACGTTGGTCGGGGCGTCGATGACGGTGGCATTCTTCGTCCTGTAGCGGCGCGGGCGGCGGTCAGCCGCCCGGCCACGGGGTCAGCGCCCGCCACGCCGCCGGCGCGGGACGCGGGCATCGCGCTGCCGTTCCCGGTGGACGATGTAAGCGCCCGAGCCAAGGATGATCGCGACGCCCAGCCAAGTGAGCCCATCCGGGAACTCCGAGAACACGAGGAACCCGGCTGCCGTCGCTCCGACGATCTCCAGATACTGGAACGGCGCCAGCGCCGTCGCCTCGGCATGGCGAAACGCCTCGGCAATCAGCACGAAGCTCGCCGCAGCGAACGCCCCGCAGCCAAGGATCGCGCCCCATGTCCATGCGGGCCGCGTCAGGGGAGCCAGTTCGACGACATCGGCGGCGCTGAGAGCGCACACGACACCGACCATGCCAAGCGCGGCATAGACCGTCGCCCCGCATTGCACCGTGAGACCAGAGCGTGTCGCGCAGGCACGGCGCAACACGATCATGTTGAGCGCATAGGCCGTGGCGGCGACGAGCGGCAGCAGCGTCGCCAGACCAAACTCGGAAAAGCCCGGCCGGATCACGATCAGCGCGCCCACCAGCCCGACGCCCACGGCGGCGTAGCGGCGCGGCCCCGCGACCTCGCCCAGCAGCGGACCTGCCAGCAGAGTCAGGATCAGCGGCTCAGCGAAGAAGATCGCGATGGCCGTTGCGATCGGCATCACCGAGAACGCCGTCACGAGGCTCGTCAGCGTGATCATGACCAGCAGACCTGAGAGCGCGACGACCGGCGAAAACATCGCGCCGCGAAGCCTGCGGCGCAGCAGGACCACGATTGGCAGCAGGCAGAGCCCTTGGGCAAGCAGGCGCCACATCGTCACTTCGACCGGCCCCATGACGCCGGTCAGGATCTTGGCGAAGGTATCGCCGGCCGGAAGCAGTAGCATGGCAAGGGCCATGAAGACCATGCCGGTGTTCGAGCCCGACCATGCGGGCGCGGCGGCGCGGTTCAGGATAAGGGCGTGGTTCATGACATTACCTCACGACGAAAAGCCCGCGCTTGCCGCGCGGGGTGAAGTCTTGGCGTGCCAGACCGGAAAGATGTCCAGGGGGCGGTGTGACGCCATCACACCTTGTCGGGCTCATACGACCGGACGCCAGCCCCTGTCAACAGGGCGTGCCGATCCCGGGCGGAGCCGACCGGCCGGCGCGCCCGATGCGTTGTCAGGCGGCCTCGTAGCGCGCGAAGATCTCAGTGCTGCCGTCGCGGCGGATGAGGAAAACGCCGTAGGCCTCGCGGTTCTCTGCCGGGCCCATGCCGGGCGAGCCGTGGGGCATGCCGGGCACGGCGAGGCCCACGGCATCGGGGCGCTCGGACAGAAGCCTGCGGATATCGGCGGGCGGCACGTGGCCCTCGATGAAATAGCCGTCGACCTCGCCGGTGTGACACGAGATCATCGCCTGCGGAATGCCGTTGTCGAGCTTGTGGCGGATCAGGAGCGTCCCGAATCTGGTCTCCGTGGTCACCTCGAAGCCCTCGACCTGGAGGATGCGCACCCAGGCGTCGCAGCAGCCGCAATTCGGATCCATAAGGACGTGGATCGCAGGCGCGGTCTGGGCGAGACTCAGTTGCGGCGCGAGGACGCCAAGGCTCGCGCCGCCGGCGAGCAGGCTACGTCGGGTTATCTGGTGCATAACGTTTTCTCCGTTCGTAATCGTTTGCATCGTTATCCCGCGGCGTTCAGCGCCCAGCCGATCACGAGGACTTGCGGCACCGTCAGGAGCGGCAGCAGGAGCGCCGCCTTCAGCCGCCCGGTGACCTCACGCAGGACAAGCATCTCGGTGTAGTCGGTGGCCGCACCGGCCATCAGGAAGGTGAACGCGTTGCCGGGCGCCGCGGCGCGGGTCATCAGGTCGGACGCAAGCGGCACGGAGCCTTCCGAACAAACCTCGATGATGGTGGCCGCGACGAGCGTGGTGAAGAGCCCCAGAAGCGTCGCGCCAAACCATGTCGCGAAGATCTCGGTCGGCACCGTCGCCTGAATGAGAGCGGCCAGCACCACCCCGAAGAACAGCCAGCGCAGGACCATGCGGCTCGCCGGGAAGGCGCGCATCGCGATGTCCTTGGCCAAGGCCGCGTCGAAGCGGGTGGCGCGCAGGCCGGCCTTTGCCTCGCGCCAGACGTGGAAGTCGGCCGGCAGGTCCACGCGGTTCGGGTTCGGCTGGACACGGCCCGCGCGCTCCAGCGCTTCGACAGCAAGGCCTGTGAGAAGCGCGATTACGAGCGAGGCCACGAGGAACACCGCCATCCACTCCCAGCCCATCAGGACGCCGATGATGATCGTCAGCGACAGCGAGTTCCACGGGGACGCGATGAGGAACGCGAAGACTTGCCCGAGGCTCGCGCCGCGCTCGTAGAGTTTGGCGCCGACCATCAGAACCCCGTGGTTGCAGAGGTCGAGCAATACGCCCGCCAACACCGCGCGCACGAGGCTCTTCGCCCCCTGGTCCCGGCCGATGATCCCGATGACGAACTCGCGCGGCACTCGGTCGATAAGGCCGACGGCCAACATGCCGACGAGGATGCCCCACCACATCAGGTTCATCATCTCCTGCACGCCGTGGGTGAAGACGCCGAGCCCAAGGGGTGCGTCATGCGGCAGGACGACGGCCGCGGGATAGGCAACGGCTATCACCGCGCCCGAGCCCCAGAGCAGCCAGTCCACTCGTCGCCAGGCCGGCGCACCAGCGGCCACGGCGGGGCCACAGCAGGTGTCCACCGTCGCGTTATCCCCGCCGCAGCAGGACGCCGCCTTCGCCGAAGCAAGGCGAGGGGGATCGTCCGGCAGTGCGAAGGGACGGGATGAGGTGTCGGTGGCGTGGTCGGTCATGGTGTCGGTCTTAACGAGATTCTCTGTTCCGACTTTACAAGTAGGACCTCTAGCAACTGTAGGTTCAAGAGGTTTCTTTCAGAGTTTCATGTGTTTCCGGTCGTTGCGTCATCTGACATCGTTGCAGGCCAGTCTTGTGGAACCTACAGTCGATGTAGAAGAGGGGGCCGCTCATGTTCACCATCGGCACGCTGGCCAAACGCACCGCTACAAAGGTGCAGACGATCCGCTATTATGAGCAGATCGGACTGATGCTGGAGCCGGAACGCACCGGCGGAAGACAACGGCGCTATGGTGACGCAGCGCTCGACCGGCTTGCCTTCATCCGCCATGCACGCGACCTCGGGTTCGGATTGGAGGCGATCCGAGAACTGCTGGATCTGTCTGATCGCCCCGACCGCCCTTGCGCCGATGTTGATACCATCGCCCGGCGGCACCTGGAGGATGTGGAGCAGCGCATCGCGCGGATGGAAACGCTCCGTCTTGAGCTCAAGCGGATGCTGACACAGTGCGGCGAAGGTCGCGTCGCGGATTGCCGCGTACTCGAAGTGCTACGAGATCATGCGGAATGCCTGACGGATCATGGTTTGGATGGACGTTGATCCACACTTCTGCCAACTGCTACAGCCTAGCGCTTAAACGATGCCGTCCCATCGACGCGAAAACGCGTCAGCTTTTGAGCAACCCGTCAAAACCCGCATCGACCAACTCCAAAAAGCGCGTTGCCACACGTGAGGGTTCACGCAATGCGGGCAGAAGCAGATCGTAGCGGAACGGTTGTTCGGGGTGGAGGGGTCTCGAAACGACCTTCCCGACCGCTGCAAAATTCACCGCTGTCACAGGCTCAACAATCGACAGGCCCGCTCCACTGGCCACCAGTTCGCAGATCGACGCAGAAAGCTGAGCTTCTGCGACGATCCGAGGACGCGCCTTTGCACTGGAAAAAAACTCGTCTGTTTCCGAACGTGTGGTGATTTCCGAGCCAAGCGCCACGAAGGGCTGATCGTGAAAATCTGCTGGCTCCAGCCGCTCCTTGTTGCTAAGCGGGTGCCCGATCGGCAGCACGGCCAACATCGGCGCAGTGTAGATCGGGCGTCTTATGACCGCCGGGTGGTCTGTTTCGAGCGACGCAAAGCCAAGATCGAATTGCTGGGAACTCAAGTGCCGCAAGACAGCTTGGGAGCTACGCGTGCGCAATGAAACCGTGATGCCGGGTTCTTCCTTAATGAACGCCGCAATCACACCAGGCAAAAACCTGAGTGCCAGAGCTGGCATGCCCGCGATCAACAGGCTGCCGCGCCGAAACTGGCGAATATCCTCGATCACTCGTGATATTTCGCTCAAGCCGACGAAAGACCGCTCGACCTCTTCATGTAGCGCCAAAGCTTCCGCCGTGGGTATGAGCTGCCGCCCTCGTCTTTCGAAGAGCGCGAAGCCCGCGACATCTTCGAGATCGGACAGCATCCTGCTGACGGACGGTTGTGTCGTATTTAGGACGTCTGCGGCCGCAGTCACCTTTCCGGTCTCGATGACCGCCCGAAAGGCTTCGAGTTGGCGATGAGTCAGGCGATGTAGCATTGTTAATACATATCATAAACGTATGGATATAGCAAAAGGAAGAATTTTTCTTATGCATCTACGCATGCGATTTGTTCCCGCAGGAGGATTCGCATGGCATCTGGCACATCGGATATCGCAATTATCGGCGGCGGCGTCGTGGGCCTGTCCACGGCGCTCGGTCTGTTGCGGTCCGGCCGACAGGTCACCGTGTTCGATGGCGCAGATATGGATCTTCGCGCGTCACAGGGAAATTTCGGCCTGGTATGGCTTCAGGGCAAGGGCGCGGATTTCGCACCCTATGCCGAATGGACGCGGGACGCGGTTGCCGCCTGGCCGGATTTTGCAGGAGGTCTGAAGGATCTGACCGGCACCGACGTCGCACTGGACCAATCGGGCGGGTTCGAGTTCTTTACGGACTCAGAGGAGTTTTCCGACTTCGCGGCAGCCCTCGGGCGACAGCAGGCGGTCCTCGGCAATCGCTTCAGCCATGAGATCGTATCCGGCGACGACCTGCGGCGGTCTCACCCGGGGATCGGTCCGGATGTGGTTGGCGCGAGTTTCTGTCCGCTCGACGGACATGTAAACCCGCTGCGCCTGTTGCAGGTCTTGCGCTGCGCCGTGCTCGGTGCGGGCGGCCGCCTGGTCACCGATGCGCATGTGGTTGACGTGCAAGCCAGCGGAGGCGGCTTCGATCTGACGTTGCGGGACGCTACGCGTGTGACTGCGGAACGAATCGTGCTTTGCGCCGGTCTCGGCACCTCGGCGCTGGCCGGGAAGCTGGGCTTCCGCACCCGCGTCCGACCGCAACGGGGCGAGCTGCTGATCACCGAAAAACTGGCCGAGCGCCTGCCGTTCTTGTCCAGCACGATCCGTCAGGTCGACGAGGGCGGTGTGCAGATCGGCGGCACCAAGGCCGATGCCGGACCGGATGACAGCGAGACCCTCGAAGTGATGGCCGGACTTGCGCGCCACGCGGTGCAGGTCTTTCCGGCGCTTGCCGACGTTCGGGTGGTCCGGGCCTGGGGGGCCCTGCGCGTGATGTCGCCGGACGGGTACCCGGTCTATGCGCGATCTCGCCTGCATCCCGACGCGCATCTAGTGACCTGCCACAGCGGCGTCACCCTCGCACCGCTGCATGCCACTGCGCTGGCAGATTGGATCAACGGCAGCGTTGACGCACCCAACCTGGAGGCCTTCGATGAAAATCGCTTCGCGCTTTCTGACGCCGCCTGAACCGGCCGCGACGATACAGCTGACACTGGATGGTGAGCCGGTCACGGCACGGGCAGGCGATACCGTCGCTGCAGCGCTCTTGGCTCATTCGGGCGACGCCTCGCGGCTGACCGCCAGAGGCGCACCGCGCACCGCCTTTTGCATGATGGGGGTCTGCTTCGACTGCCTGGTCGAGGTGGACGGCCGCCCGAACTGCCAGGGCTGCATGGTGCAAGTGCGCGACGGCATGGTGCTGCGGCGACAGCGCGGACCACGAAAGTTGATGGGAGGCGCTCAAGATGCATGAGCTTGATCTCATCATCATTGGCGCCGGCCCAGCGGGTATGACAGCCGCTGCGACTGCCGCGAAACACGGCGCCCGCGTGTTGCTGTTGGACGAACAACGGCGCTCTGGAGGGCAGATTTATCGCGACGTCGGCGAGACTGACAGCGCAAGGCCGTATCTTGGCAAGGACTACGCGGCGGGCCGCGCGCTTGTTGCGGCGCTGAATGCTCCGGGCATCGACATCGAAGTCGATGCAACCGTCTGGCGCGTCGACGCCGGGCCGCGCGTGATCTGGTCAAGGGGCGGCAAAAGTCATGTGACCAGAGCCCGTCATGTCCTGCTGGCTAGTGGCGCGCAAGAACGCCCCACGCCCTTTCCAGGCTGGACACTTCCGGGTGTGATGCCCGCGGGGGCCGCCCAGATCCTGATGAAAACCTCCGGGCTGTTGCCGCGCGATGCGGTCCTGGCCGGGTCCGGGCCGCTCATCTACCTGATCGCGGCGCAGATGATCGACGCTGGCGCGCGACCTCGGGCGCTGGTCGAAACTCAGTCACCGCGGATGCTGCTGCGCGCCGCGCGACACCTTCCGCGCGCGCTTTTGGCCACACCGACGCTTCTCAAGGGTCTCGGGCTCATCGCCAAGATCAGAGCTGCAGGGATCACGCGCCATATCGGCGCCACCGGGTTCAGCGCCGAGAAGACGGAGAATGGCGATATCCTTTTCAGCTTCACCGCGAAGGGCCATCGCCATCAAATCGCGACGCCGCTTCTGCTGACCCATCAGGGGGTCGTGCCGTCGACGCATATCAGCCGCGCGGCCGGTGTTGCGCATGAATGGAACGAGGCGCAACAGGCGTTCCAAGCGAAGACCGACCCTTGGGGAAGAACCGATGTTCACGGCATTCATGTCGCAGGGGACGGTGCTGGCATCGGCGGTGCCGACGCGGCGAAAGCGGCAGGAAGGCTCGCCGCGCTCGATATTCTGCACCGGCTCGGTCGGCTGACCGAGGATGCCCGGAACCAGACGGCCGCTGCGGACCGCGCCGCACACCGCCGCGCCATGGCGATCCGCCCCTTTCTCGACGCCGCCTATGCTCCCCTGCCGGAAATCCTCGCGCCTGAAGGCGACACCATCGTCTGCCGCTGCGAGGAAATCACCGCCGCAGACATCCACGCTTCGTTGAAAGAAGGTGCGAAAGGTCCGCGTCAGGTAAAAACCGCGACTCGCGCAGGCATGGGCCCCTGCCAGGGGCGCATGTGTGACCTGACCGTTCGCGGCATTCTTGCCAATTGCGGCGCCACGCCCGCGACGCCGCGCGCCCGCTCGCCGATCAAACCCGTCAAGCTCGGCGAACTGGCCGCCCTTACTTCTCATAAGGAAACATCGCCATGACCCAAAACGCTGCCCTGAAAGTTGCCGACATGCATAAGAGTTTCGGCGCACACGAGGTCATCAAAGGCGTCTCGATGGAAGCGCAGAAGGGGGATGTAATTGCCATTCTAGGCGCGTCAGGATCAGGCAAGAGCACCTTTTTGCGCTGCATCAACCTGCTTGAGACGCCGAATTCCGGCGATGTCTATTTGAATGGCGAATTGATGCGTATGAAAACCAATCGGCATGGAGAGCCCGTTCCCGCCGATCTGCGGCAGGTCGAGCGGATGCGCACGAAGCTCGCGATGGTTTTCCAAGGGTTCAACCTGTGGTCGCACATGACCGTGATGGAAAACGTCCTGGAAGGCCCTGTCTACGTTCAGGGCCTGTCGAAGGCCGAAGCGCGCGACAAGGCCGAGGCCCTTCTGGCCAAGGTAGGACTGTCGAACCGTGCAGAATACTACCCTGCTCATCTGTCCGGCGGCCAGCAGCAGCGCGTGGCTATCGCGCGCGCGCTCGCGATGGATCCGGACGTGATGCTCTTTGATGAGCCGACCTCAGCGCTGGACCCCGAGCTCGTTGGCGAGGTTCTGGGCGTGATGCGCGATCTGGCCGAGGAGGGCCGCACCATGCTGGTGGTCACGCACGAAATGGGCTTCGCCCGGGACGTTTCGTCAAAGACCGTGTTCCTGCACCAGGGTGAGGTTTGCGAAGAAGGCCCACCCGGCAAACTGTTTTCCAATCCCGAAACCGAGCAATTCCGGACATTCCTGTCGCGGATGAACTGATCGACCAACCCCAAGGAGAAGAGACCCATGATCAGAAGAACCTTTCTTGCCACCGTTGCCGCGCTGGCGGTTACCGTCCCTGCCTTTGCCCAGGACGCCCTGCGCATCGGCGTCGAGGGCGCCTACCCGCCGTTTTCCTACAAGGAGGCCGATGGCACCCTGGCCGGTTTCGATATCGAAATCGCCAATGCGCTCTGTGCCGAGATGAACCGCGACTGCACGCTGGTCGAACAGGAGTGGGACGGCATGATCCCGGCGCTCAAGGCGCGCAAGTTCGATGCGATCGTGGCGTCGATGTCGATCACCGAGGAACGCAAGCGCCAGATCGACTTCTCGGAGAAATACTACCAGACGCCGGCCCGGATCGTGGCGCCGAAGGATGCCACATTCGAAGGCACGCCCGAGGGGCTGGCCGGCAAGCGGATCGGCGTCCAGCGCGGCGCGACGCATCAGTGCTACGCCGAAAAGACCTTCCCCGATGCCGAGATCGTGCTCTACGGCACGCAAGAGGAGGTGTTCCGGGATCTGGTTCTGGGTCGCATCGACGTGCAGCTTTCGGACTCGCTGATCGCGCAGGAGAGCTTTCTCAGCAAGGATGAAGGTGCGGATTACGGATTCCTCGGCGGCGATCACACCGACGTGGAGTGCTATGGAGAAGGTGTCGGCATCGCGGTGCGAAAAGGTGACGACGAACTGCGTGAGGCGCTGAGTGCGGCGATCACCGCAATCCGCGAGAACGGCACCTATACAGAAATCAATGACAAGTACTTCCCCTTCGACATCTACGGTGGCCGTCCGGCCTCGGCAGACGCGTCAAACTGATCGCAACGGGGCGGGGGCGGCAAGTGCCGCCCCGTCGGCCCGGAGGAGTGGCCCATGGACCTGATACTGGAATACAAGGCGCAGCTTGTCGCCGGAACGCTCATGACGATCCAGCTGGCGCTGGTCTCGCTGGCCATCGCGCTTGTCTTCGGGCTTCTGGGTGCCTGGGCAAAGCTCTCGGGCAACCGTGCCGCGCAGCGTCTGGCCGGGGCCTACACCACCGTTGTGCGCGGCGTGCCCGATCTCGTCCTGATCCTGCTGGTATTTTTTGGCGGCCAAGTGACGATCAACTGGATCGGCTATGCGACCGGTCTTTGGGACTACGTCGAAATCAGCAAATTCATTGCTGGAGCCGCGACCATCGGCGTGATTTTTGGCGCATATTTCACTGAAACCTTTCGCGGCGCGATCATGGCGATCCCACGCGGCCAGATCGAGGCCGGGATCAGCTGCGGCATGCCGAGGCAACTGATATTTCGCCACATCATCTGGCCGCAGATGGTGCGCTATGCGTTGCCGGGATTCACCAACAACTGGTTGGTGCAGCTGAAGACCACCGCGCTGGTCTCGGTGATCGGGTTGCAGGATCTCGTCTACAACGCCTTCACCGCGGGGCGCTCCACCGGCCAGCTTTTTACCTTCATGGCCGCAGCCTTCGTCATCTACCTGGTGCTGACCGCCATCTCCGACCTCGGCCTGCGCGCGCTCGACCGCCGTTACAGCCGCGGCGTAGTGAGGGCCTGAGCCATGGAAACCTTCCTGTCCTACATCCCACTCGACATCGCCCTGATCGCCGAGAATTTCGACCGCTTCTTCTACGGCGTCTGGATGACGCTCAACCTGACGGTCCTGTCGCTGCTGCTCGGCGGCCTGCTGGCGATCCCGATGGCGATTGCGCGGGCATCGCGCCATCCGGTACTCAACCCGATGGTCTGGAGCTATACCTACGTCCTGCGGGGCACGCCGCTGCTGGTGCAGACCTATTTGATCTACTACGGCCTCGGCCAGTTCGAGACAGTCCGCCAAAGCTGGCTCTGGGATCCGATCCTGTCCTCGGCTTGGTGGTGCGCACTTATTGCCTTCACGCTGAACACGGCAGCTTACACGACGGAACTGCTACGCGGTGCCATCGTCGACACACCCACGGGCGAGGTCGAGGCGGCTATCGCCACGGGCCACTCCTACCGCAGCCGAATGCGCCGCATAATTCTGCCCTCGGCCTTCCGCCGCGCCATCCCGGCCTACTCCAACGAAGTCATCTTCATGCTGCATGGCTCGGTCGTCGCCAG
The DNA here is from genome assembly GCF_900156695.1 of Phaeovulum vinaykumarii. Lineage (GTDB taxonomy): Bacteria > Pseudomonadota > Alphaproteobacteria > Rhodobacterales > Rhodobacteraceae > Bieblia_A > Bieblia_A vinaykumarii. The sequence goes on along the minus strand of NZ_FTOM01000009.1, from coordinate 39,986 downwards.
CACGATCACTCTGCAGGATATCTTGGGCGTCGGGCGCTGGCTCAATGGCCGCTACTACCTAGCCTATGAAGGCTTTATCACCGCCGCGCTTCTCTACTTTTTGATCGTCTTCGCCATCACCCGCGTCTTCCGCTGGATCGAACGGCGTTACCTGCGCCACCTGACCCGGCGTGAAACGACGATGGATGCCCCGGCGACACCCGAACCAACGCGATAGCCAAGGACCGAACCATGATCGAACGAACGCACACCAGTGCCCGGATGAGCAAGATCGTCAAGCACGGGCATACCGTCTACCTCTGCGGACAGGTCGGCAGCGGCCCGGACGTGACCGCGCAGACCCGCGATTGCCTGTCCCGCGTCGAGACCTTGCTGGACGAGGCCGGGTCGTCGAAGGCGCATATCCTGCAAGCCGTGGTCTGGCTGGCACATATGAGCGATTTCGATGCGATGAACGCGGTCTGGGACGCCTGGGTGCCTCAAGGCTACGCCCCTGCGCGTGCCTGCGGCGAAGCACGCCTTGCCGGGTCAGATTTGTTGGTCGAGGTGATCGTCACAGCCGCCATCATTGATGGAGGTGACGCATGAGCACGCAAACATGCATCTTGATCGGTGCCGGCATGGATTGCGGCAAGCGCAGGCGGGGCTGCATCATGGGCCCGGATGCCTATCGCACGGCAGGATTAGCCGGGACTCTGAACGATCTCGGCTGGCAGGTCGAGGATCGCGGCAACATCGACGCGCCACAATGGGTGCCCGACGCGCCTAAGGGCAAGGTCCACGCACGAGAGGAATGCATCGCGTGGACCAAGCTCTTGGCGCAAGCAGCCGAGACCGCCATTCAGGATGGTTTTCCGATTTTCCTTGGCGGCGATCATGCCTTGTCGCTGGGGACGGTGGCGGGCGTGGCGACCCATGCAGCACGGATCGACAGACCGCTCTTCGTTCTCTGGCTGGACGCGCATCCCGACATCAACAGCCCGGAAACTACCGCGTCGGGCAATCTGCACGGAACGCCCATCGCCTATGTCACCGGGCAGGACGGGTTCGAAGGCTTTCCCGCGGTCCAATCGCCCGTGCCGGCCGAAAACGTCTGTTTCATCGGGCTGCGCTCGGTCGACGCGCCGGAACGGGATTTCATCATCCGCTCAGGCATGACCGCCATCGACATGCGCCAGATCGACGAGCGCGGCATAGCCGCCCCGCTGGCGGAGTTCTTGCACAAGGTCTCTGCCGCAGACGGAATGCTGCACGTCTCACTCGATGTCGATTTCCTGGAACCTGCCATCGCGCCCGCGGCGGGCACCACGGTTCCGGGGGGCGCAACTTTCCGCGAGGCGCATCTGGTCATGGAGATGCTGCATGACAGTGGGCTCGTGACTTCGCTCGATCTGGTCGAGCTGAATCCTTACCTCGACGATCGGGGGCGGACAGCCTCGCTCATGGTCGATCTGACCGCCTCGCTTTTCGGTCGGCGCGTCTTCGACCGACCGACTCGCAGTTATTGAGGAGATCCATCATGCCCGCACCCGCACCTTCCGAACTCGCCTTCATTCGCTTTGTCAGCGTCGAGAACATGATGAAGCTCGTCCACAGCATCGGCGTAGAGACGGTGTTGAAAGACCTCGCCCGCTACATCGAGGACGACTTTCGCCGCTGGGAGAAATTCGACAAGACCCCGCGCGTCGCCAGTCATTCCGCCGAGGGCGTGATCGAACTGATGCCGACCTCTGACGGTGAGGATTACGGGTTCAAATACGTCAACGGCCACCCGAAGAATACCAAGGAAGGTCTTCAGACTGTCACCGCCTTTGGCCTGCTCGCACGGGTCGACACCGGCTACCCGGAACTTCTGACCGAGATGACACTACTCACCGCTCTGCGCACAGCGGCGACGAGCGCGATGGTCGCCAGCCACCTCGCACCGAAGGGCGCGCGTGTTATGGCGATGATCGGCAACGGCGCGCAATCAGAATTCCAGGCGCTGGCGATGCGGGCAATCTGCGGCATCGACACGCTCCGGCTTTACGACATCGACCGGGCGGCCACCGAAAAGGCGGTGGGCAATTTGAAGGGGCTGGGGTTCGACCTGGTGCCCTGCGCCACGCCGGAAGAGGCCATCGAAGGCGCGCAGATCATCACCACCTGCACAGCCGACAAGCAATATGCCACCATCCTGACCGACAATATGGTAGGCGCGGGCCAGCACATCAACGCAATCGGCGGCGACTGCCCGGGCAAGACCGAACTGCACAAGGATATCCTGACCCGCTCCGATGTATTCGTGGAATACCCGCCTCAGACGAGGATCGAGGGCGAGATCCAGCAGATGCCGGAGGATTTTTCCGTCACCGAGATGTGGCAGGTCATCACTGGCGCCGCCCCCGGCCGCGTGAATGACCGCCAGATCACGCTCTTCGACGGGGTCGGCTTCGCCATCGAGGATTTCAGCGCATTGCGCTATCTGCGTGACCGGCTAAAAGACCACCCCTTCTACCAGGAGCTCGACATTATCGCCGACCCCGACGATCCGCGCGACCTGTTTGGGATGTTGGAGCGGTCAAAGCAGCATTAAGTTCCGCGACTTCAATCTCTTGTCCTCTATTGAGGTGTCGAAGATTATTCTTGGGAGAGCACGGACTAAGCGGGTCTCAACCACCAGAAAAACTCGATCGAGGGCAGTGACTCCTTTCAAAAAACCGACGAATGGCGGCTCATCCGTGCTCCGCAATGATTGCTCTCGTTGTTTGAATTGCCGAAGCCAGTTCTGTCCGGTTCGTGCTCGAAATTCCCAACCCCTCGATATCGAGAGACAGCTGACCCTGGCCACCGCCGCTCGCAGCAGCGCGAGCGGCACGGCCACGTGATCTCCCTGAACAGACAGGACCCATCGTCAAAGTGTTCGGCACGTTCGTACCTACTTCCCGCGGTCCCGCAGCCGCCCGCACTTCCTGCAGTTCCTGCTTCAACCTTTCCACCGTTTCCCGGGTCTCAGACATCTGCCGATCCCGCCGCAGTCCATCCTCGTCCGGATACGGGAAACTCCCCGACTGCCCGGCGTGCAGCACCTTCAAAGCCGGGTCCTCGAAATACTTCACCCTTCTCGCGCGGATCGGCATCTGCGCGTCGATCACAAGGATGACCTCGTCGAGGTCCATGCGCCGGGCCTCATCCTCTGTCAGAAGCGGGGTATCTTCTGTCCTCTCCGAAACGCTGCGCCCTTCGAACGGATTGCGCCCGACCGCGCGGGAGCGCGTCACCACGCGTTTGGTGGTCTTGCCGACAGCTTGGCTCAGCTCCTCGATTGTCTTCTGCTCGGACGGGGTGAGGTAGAGCTTCACTCCGGCGCCGCCCTGAAGCGACCGGCGGGTGTTCTCACCATATATCTCGTCCAGCGCCGGAATGGTCTGGGTGACAATGGCGAGGTTGCCGCCGAAGGAGCGCAGAGTTTTGATGCTCTCGGCGACGATCGGCATTTTGCCGAGCCGGTCGAACTCGTCGAGCAAGATCATGACCGGCCACGGCTCGTCATCGCCGGGTTCCCGCGCCTGCAGCGAGGCAATCAGGTCCGAAAAGAAGAGGCGGATCAGCGGGGCAAGCGGGCGGATCATCTCGGATTCGACCACAAGATAGATCGCATGTGGGCGGCGGCGGATATCCCGGAATGAGAAGTCAGAGGTCGCGGTGGCCGCGTCGATCGCGCGGTTGTCCCAAGTGTCGAGACCCGATGTCATCAGGAGGGAGAGGTAGGAAGTGAGGGTGTCGTTGTTGGTCGATGCCATACGCTCGAAGATCAGTTTGGCCGACTTGTTCTTCACCTCCTGCGAACGCTTCAGGTATTCCTTCTGCTTGTCGCCCCCCGAGGCTGTGATGCGGTAAATCTCGCCGATGGTCGGAACGCCGCGCTCGAAGGCCAGAAGACCGGCCGCTACGAAGAGGTCGATACCCCCGGCTAAAAGCCCGCTCAGCTTTTCATTGTCGGTCTGCAGGAAGAGCTTCGCGGTGAGTTTAAGCTCCATCTGCTGCCGGTCGGGGTTGGTCATGGCAGCAATGCGCGCCAGCGGATTATAGCGATGTGTCGGTCGGTCCCAGTCGGTCGGCGCGAAGCGGAAAACCTTGTCCCCCATGCTGGCGCGGAAGCGCGAGGTCTCGCGGAAGTTCTCGCCTTTCACGTCGAGCACCACGGCCGAGCCCTTGTAGGTTAGCAGGTTCGGGATCACGAACCCCACACCCTTGCCCCGGCCTGTCGGCGCCACGATCAGCGCGTGGGGGAAGGTTTTTGAGACAAGGAATGGGCGCCTGGATTTCGGGGAGCCGAGCTTGCCCAGAAGGAAGCCACCACCGGGCTTGGCAAAGAAGCCGTTCCTCTTCATCTCGCTGCGGGTCTGCCAATGCGTCGTCCCGAAGCGGGTCAATGCATCCCCCAGAAGCGTAACGCTCAGCATCAGCGATGCCAGGCCGAAGCCACCGAGGATGAGGTTCACCCAGAGGAAGTCTTTTGGTGCGGACTGAGACAGACCCCGGTATTCGCGGGCAAGCAGGGTGACGTCGAAACGGGTGGGAGAAAGCCCATAGCGGAACATGACAAAGCCGGTCGCCACGACATAGCCCATGGCGAGACCGACCAGCACGAGGCTCAACACTCCGAGGGCAATCTTGCCTTTATCCATGGGTGATCCCCTTCTCGCCATCTGCCGCAGCGTGGCGTGCGCGCTGCGCCTCTATCTGTTCTTCCGCCAATGCATCGAGAACGCGCTCCATCGCCGGGCCGTGCGCAGTGACCTCGCTGCTCTGGAGATAGGTCTTGGCAAGTTCCAGCTGTCGCAGCGGATCCTGGGTGAATTTGTCCAGGACATCCGCGTTACCGGCCCGCAGTGCGTCGATTGCGTCGGGGCTTAGCCGTTCGTTGACCTGCCGGACGATGTCATTTCGCTCTGCCTCGGATATCGGATCTCCGGCGTCGGCGTTCCGCACAAAGGCCATGACCGTTGGCGCGGTCTCCTCCAGATACCGGCGCTCGGCGTAGTCTTGTCGCGCCTGGTCCTCGATCTCGAAACTGCGCTCGCTGATATAGGCCCGCGACGCGCCGAGCGAACGAAGGTGATTGATTTCGTCCTGGACGGCCTGCCCGAATTCATCATCCGGCATCTCCGTGCGATAGCGGGCGAGGGTGCGGACTTCTTCGGTGATCGGACCGAGATGATCCGAGGGATCCCGCAAGGCGAGGTCCATGTCGCCAGCGTGCAACGTGCGGTCCTGCTCAGATACCGCATATTGCTGCGGCATTCGACTGTCAGTCGCCTGGTCCCAAGCCATCGAGGCCAGTTCAGAATGCTGCGGCGATTTCTGCGCGTAGGCGTCGAACGCGGCGCGGGCCTCTTCAACCTCCACAGCGCCCGCCCGCCGGACGGACGGGTCGTCGGAGAACGGATGATCGAAATCCGTCCGGCGGAACTGCGCCACCAGCGCTCTGAACGCCTGCCGCTCCGATGGGGCAAAGATGTCGGACCCATCTTGCGCGAGATCGCTCCCAGGTGTCGTCAACCGCTCACCAAGCGCTGCCTCAGCGTCATCCACCTCGTCGACCTCGGTTGGCGCGCGCAGGACGCGTACGTCTGTCAAAACATCGCCCAGCCGAACATGCACGGCTTCCAGCCGGTCGAGCGCTTCTTCCCGGTCCACAGATTTCTCCAGATCGAGGTCGCTTGCTTTGGCAATCCCTTGCAGATCCTGTGCCAGCCACTGGCGCTCCAATGCGGCATTGCCTGCCCCCTCCCGCAGGCGCGCTGCCACAGCCTCGGCATCGATGCCCGTGCCTTGCAACGCCTCGGCCAGCTTTGGTGCCACCTCTCCATCGTCAAGACACGCGAGGTGTTCTTCACTTAAGTTCGGCCTTGCATAGATGCCGTCCCGGGATGGGGCATCGACCAGGGCGGCGGAGCGATCCCCGAGCGGGTTCAAATGCGCGACCGAGGCCAGAACGTCGGTCAGCTTGCGCTCGATCACCGGCCTCTCGGCCGCCGGCGCCCTGTCGATCGCCGCCTCGATCTGGCGAATGTTCTGAGAAAACTCGGTGATCAGCGTGTCGAACGCTGCTTCGTCTTGGGACATGTAGATGGCTCCGTCAGATTGAATCTGACCGCCTCTGGCAAGGATGGTGCTGGCCCTCTCGAGCGCCTCGGACACGTCTTCGAAATTCGAACGGGACGCCTCCGCCGCGAGCCCGCGATAGATCAAAGCGTTGTGCCGGACGGTTTCCAGAGCGGCCGCCAGGTCAGCACCGGTTCTCTGGCGCTCGACTGGGGGACGACCTTCGTCGCGAGCCTTGTAGATTTCATCGATCTCGGCGCGGTAGGTCGTGACGCCGCGATCCAGACGACGCGTCGCCTCAAGGCGGATCCCATGTCCTCTAGCCGCTTCGACCATCGCCTCGCGAAAGGCGTCGTAGTTGAAGTGATGATCCTTCCCGAGAAAGAACATTTCGCCATCCTTGCTGCGGCGGTTCAGAACGATATGCGCATGTGGATGCGCGCGATCTTGGTGTATTGCAGCAATATAGTCGAATTGCGACCCCTCACCTTGAAAGAACTTCTCGCAGACCGCCTGGGTGATATCGCGCACCTCTTCACCCCTGGTCCCAACCGGGAATGCCATCAGGAGATGCGACGTATGGCCAAGCTTGGGGCTGTAGCGCTCGTTCCACTGGTTCTCGAACCGCCGCGCCACTCGGTTGATCTCGGCTTCCGAGAGCTGCTTCTTCCCGTCATGGGTGCCGCGACTGTCGAGGATATGGGTCGACTTCGTCGTGAGATATGTGAGCTGAGCCCGTAGCTGCGCCCCGGTGTGGCAGCCCCCTTTCGAGATAGCCTTGAAGATCGCTGGCGAATAGCCGCGCGCGGCCCGAACCATCTGCGCGCCCTTGGAAAGCCCCTGCCAGGATCCCGAAACCCGGCTCCAGCCGCGGTCAAATAGCGCCGGGTCGATGCCACGGACCCGGTCACTCCGCTCCATTTTCATCCCTCTCGGCGAGGTCCGCCAGGGCAGAGCTGATCTCAAGGTCCAGCACGCTGCGCCGCGCACGCGACATCTCCTGGACCTGGTCGGCCAGATCGAAGACCAGACCCGCAAGGGCGCGGACGTCACGGTGCCTTGAGGCCGGGTAGGACAGTCTCTCGCCCCGCAGCTTGGCCTCGTTCAGACGTCGCGCGATCTGGTTCACATTGTTGCCGACCCGGTTGAGCGCGGCGCCGAGATTGCGCAACTCGTCACACATCTCGTCGTCGGGCAGGAAGACACCTTCGGCCGCCAGCATCAGGCGGCGCATGGCATCCGAGCGGTGCGCAATCCCGCGCCGCGACAGCGCCGCGTCGAACCGGCGCAGGTCGTCGTCCGAGACCCGGATCCCCACAACCCGCGATCGGCTGCCGTTCGCTGTCTGACGCTCATCCCGGTGGTTCACCACGTTGTAGATCGTCTTCAGGCTGACATCGTAGCGCGCGGCCAATGACGCCGCGGAGACGCCGTTCCGGCGGTCCTGGGCGATGGTCGATCGCTCGATCTCTGACAGTCTACGACGGCGGGGCATTTTGAAGTTAACGTTCCTATTTCTTGCCAACTTCGTACAAGCCCGCCGACTCCCAACGCAAGTGAAGTCGGCCATAAGGGCTTGTACTCAATGTAGAAAATCGCCCTGTAGGGGCGATTTCCCGTCCTTAGTCAAATGGATCGCGCTTCGCGCTCATTGCACCACGCGATGCGGTCCCCGCATCGCGCATCGCGTCTTTTGCACCCCGTCTCTTGCACCCCGCAAGACGGGTTTTGCTGCGTGCTGACCGTCTCGCGTCACCCGCAGAACGACATACGCGAGACTGCCTCCCGTCGTCTGGAGCGCGCTATCCGTCACCTGCATTCCGTCCGCAGTACATCGCCGAGCGCATCCCGACATTTGGAGGGTGTGCGGTGCCCCGCGACGAATGCTGAAGGCGCCACGGCAGACGTCGCACGGTCATCGCACAACGCCGCCCGCTGCATGCCAAACGCGGGTCGCATCCCGACTTCTGCTTGACCCCTCCGCCTCATGCGTTTAGCGACATTTTGGTATTATCGTTGCGTTTCACTATTTTTGCGGAGGATCAGAATGCCGAACGAAAATCTTGTGGTGGTCGCAGCGATGGCCCGGAAAGGGGGCAGTGGAAAAACGACGCTTTCGCGCGCCTTGATCAGTGCCGCGATCGCCGCCGGACGCAGAGTGATGTTGATCGACACGGACAGCACGAGGGTACTCGGGGCCTGGCATGCTCGGGCGGAAGCCGGTGGGCTGAGTTCGCCGCTTCTCTGCTCGGCCACCGTCGAAAGCGTGGCGGGTGTCGAGGATCAGATCGATCAGGTCTACATGGCAGGCACGGCAGACTTCATCTTCATCGATACCGCAGGGGTCGGTGCCGAATGGTCAGACGGCATCGCGGTGCTTGCGGACCACATCGTGACGCCCGTCATGCTGTCGACGTCTGATTTCGATGTCGGAGCGCAGACAGCTGATTGGTTTGAGAAACTGAAATCCCGCGTTGACGACCCCTCCAGCCTTCCGCGCCACCACGTCGTCCTCAACATGGTTGACCCGAAAACGACCCGTGCTGACGCGGCCCTGATTGAAGAAGCGCTCACCCGTTTTCCGGTGATTGAGACCGTCATGATGCGACGAAACACTTACAAGGAGATGGATCAGAAGGGGCTTCTCCACGCCTTGGCGCTGGAAAAGCAATCTGATCCAAACCCTCTGATGCGTCCACATGTACGTCATGTCGTCGAGGCGCTCGAGGAGGCGACGGACATCCTCAACAATATTCTTGCTGCGTGAGGACAGTCGATTGCGCAAGAAGATCCCGACCATCACCAGGCCCGACCCAGCCTACGCCGCCACCCTGCAACAGGGTGACCGCGAGGTTCCCGGGAAGGAAGATGAGGCACAGGTCACAGCAACAAAGACTGGGACCCCAGCCGCTGACGTTGACGCTGATCGGCACGAGTCAGAGCGTGTGCCAGAAGGTGCCGTGGCGCCGCACCAAGTCACCGCGGAAAGCTCTGACCCGCATACCAGCCTGAGAGCTCCCGTATCGGCGCGCGCATTGAGCCCGACCCGGAAGATCGACATCAGGGTCAACGCACTCGAACGACAGGAAGCAGCGCTGCAGACTTGTGGTGTTGAGCCAGCACATGTGGTGCGTGCCGCCCTGCGCCGTGCAGTCAAAGGCTGGCAACTGTCGCCGGTCTTCGCCCCAGTCGCGGAGGAGCGACGCACTCGAAACACGCAGTGGCAGGCCCGGACATCTCTGGCAGTCGATGCGGCCAGCCTGAGTATGCTCCTTCGGGACCACGACCCCCTCGACGTCTTGAGTAAATGGGCCCTGATCCGCGGCCAGGTGGAACCACGCATATGGGGCGAGATCGACAGAATTTTGGAAGAAATTGCTGTTCGTGCTGCATCGCAGCATGAACCGTAAGGCACCTATCTAAAAAGACAACTTGCATTTCGCCGGTGGATTTATGCCCACAGGGAACAGTTCATCTTGCAGTTGCAGAAACCTAGTCCTAACACCAGCTAACAGGAATTTCAGACCTCAGTAGTGACGAGTTGCGAGGTCCATTTAGGAGGAACGCATTATGAATACGAAGCCCCGCCTGACTGGCGAACCGATCATGCGCATCCTCTGCAAGACATCTGAAAATCTGGTTGGCTACCTGTACCAATGGAACAATGGCGACGTGCAGCCTGCCTGGTTCGACCGCGCCATGGCGAACGTTCGCTATGAACCATTCATTCAAGCGCCGGAACAGAACCCCGCCGATCCGAAGACCCCCAGACCGCGTCAGCAAGATCTGACGCACCTTGAAAAGGCATAGCTCAAGGCCTCGCGTCGTTTTGTGGGTCACCCCATCCCGCAGGTCCTTTGAGCGATAGAGTTGACTTCTATGCCTCAGAAGTGATCTAAATATGAGTTATAGAAAGGATGTCTATAACTCATGGCTTGGAACTGGACGCTGCCCGATTGGCCGGATTCCCGGTATGACGCCTCCGCTCTGGAGCCGTTCGAGCAGACGTTTCTGCTGTCGTCCGGAGAAATCCTCGGCGCGGTCCATCATGTCAGCCAGCCGGAGCGCGAGCAACTCCGCGTCGAACTGCTCAGCGAGGAAGCGATGCAGACGAGCGCCATCGAGGGTGAAATCCTCGATCGGCTCAGTGTGCAATCTTCGTTGCGCCGCCATCTGGGCCTCGATCCGGACAGCTACCCTGCCAAGCCGCGCGAACAGGGCGTCGCGGAAATGATGGTCGATGTCTATTCCAGTTTTGCAGAGCCGCTGACCCATGAGACACTGTACCGCTGGCATCGGATGCTCCTGTCCCATGACCGTCGGTTGGAAACCATCGGGGCCTACCGACAACACGCCGAGGCGATGCAAATCGTTTCCGGCCGCCTTGACCGGCCGACGATCCACTTCGAAGCGCCGGCTTCAGAGCGGGTGATGCCTGAGATGGAGCGATACGCGAATTGGTTCAACAAGACCGGGCCCGGGGGAGCAGAGCCGCTTCCAGCGCTGACGCGCGCAGGGCTAAGCCACCTCTATTTCGAGAGCATCCACCCATTCGAAGACGGCAACGGCCGCCTGGGTCGCGCCCTCGCTGAAAAGTCGCTGGCGCAGAACATTGGCCAGCCGACCCTCATCTCGCTCGCCTTCACCATCGAGAAGGAGCGCAAGGCTTACTACGACCAGCTCGAGCAGCATCAAAAAACGCTCGACGTGACCGATTGGCTCGTCTGGTTCGCAGAAGTTGTCTTGAAGGCCCAACAGGCAACACTCGACCGCGTCGGCTTCTTCATCAGCAAGGCACACTTCTACGATCGTCACAGGGACCAGTTGAACGAACGTCAGGCCAAGGCCATCGCTCGAATGTTTCGGGAAGGCCCTGGCGGTTTCAAAGGCGGCCTCAGCGCCGACAACTATCTCAAGATCACCGGAACTTCACGCGCAACCGCAACCCGCGATCTGCAGGATCTGGTCGAGAAAGGTGCGCTCAGCAGGACCGGTGAGAGACGCCATACGAGGTACTGGCTGAACCTGAATCCGAAAATCATCACACAGGTCGCCCGACAATATCCATGAGTTTCGAATAGTCCGTAACCACATCATACTTAACCCTGTCAGGAGCAACACGCTCGCTGATCTCGTCGAAGAACTTTCGGGCGCACTCGATTTTCGTCTTCTCGATTTCGCGCAACTTCATCGATGACATCGTGCCCTTGGTCTCAGCAACGAAATAGATGTGCCGCACACTGCCAGCTTTGAAGGAAATTGCCCAATCTGGGTTATAGTCGCCGACCGGAGTTGGGATCAGGAAGCCACGCGGCAGCTTCGCGTAAACTACGACTTCGCTGCTTGTATCCAGCTCCTGCACGAACGCTTTTTCCACGTCGGAATCCGTGATCGCGTAGTCATAGACATGGTTCTTGAGCTTTGCCGTTGCCCGCGAGAAATCTTGGCCGGTCTGGTTGGCAGTGAAAATATCCACGTCGTACCGCTCGTCGACTTCATCATAGGCTAGGCGCTCGATCACCATCGTGGCCTTCTGTTCAGCAACGATACGCGACGCTTCGGCGATGAAATGTTCGGGGTTCTTGGTGAATTGCTCGAAAACCGCCGGTGTGATTTGGCCCAGAATGGACGCTGCAGTGTCTCGGGTCAGTTGAGCGTTCTCGGCTACTTTGCCCACGAGATCATACTTCACTAGGGAGTGGACAGAACCGCCATGACTGGTGGTCGTGTTCGTGACCTTGAAGCCGTCGCCGCTACGCAGTTGGCCATCGGTCAATCCATCGTTCTGCACGCCGATTTGAACCGTGTACTGCAACGGGGTAACCCGCAACTGGCTATCCAGCGCGCTGACGCATTTGCGGATCAGCTCAGCCGAGTCGAACTCGACCCGGTAGACCGCCTTCCGGTTGATACGAGTCCAAAGCTCTTGGAACTCTTTCTTCTCGAAATTCGCATTCAGAGGATTGGTCTTGGGTTTACGGCCGTCATCGACTTTGGGCAATTGCGCGTCGCTGAAGACGCTATCGATGAGCTGGAACACCTGTTCCGCATGCGGCTTCAAGTCGTCGGGAAGATCGGCCAGTTTTCCCTCGGCCTTTGCTTTGTGATAGGCGGCAGAGATCTGGTCCGTATCGTCGGTGTAATCATTCTTCACCAGATAGCGGTAGATTTGCTTCGCCATCGCTGCAGTAACTTCAACGCTACCCTGCTCGGTGGAGAGCGTCTTGCCGGTGAAGTACTCCTCGGTTGCCTGCCTCGGGCGCGACGAGAGGGTCTCCGCAATCTCCTGCTGGAGCCCGGCCACGAAATCCTTGTAGCTCTCGCTCGCCACCACAGTCAGCACGTTGATGTCATGCACCACAGCTGGGTGATCCATCCTGTCGCCGTGTTGGTCGACGCTCAGCCGTAGGCCACGCCCCACTTCCTGGCGCCGGGATATGGTGTTATCGCTGTGCTTCAGCATGCACATGACAAAAACGTTCGGGTTGTCCCAGCCTTCACGCAGCGCCGAGTGCGAGAAGATGAATCGAGTGGGTTCGGCGAAGGAAAGAAGGCGTTCCTTGTCCTTGAGGATCAGGTCGTAGGCATCCACATCGTCGGAATCGACAGAGCGGGCACCAACAGCAGGATCTTTGAGGCGGTTCGTCTTCTTGTCGATCGAGAAGTACCCGTTGTGGGTTTTGGCCGAAGCGATGCCCTCGAGATATTTCCGGTACGCCTCGTTGTCGATTGCGAGCTCCGATAGATACTCGGCCTTCAGCAACTCGTACTCTTCCTCGAAGACCCGAGCATATTCGCCTTTCTCGTCGGCCTGGTCGTAGTCACGGTATTTCACCACCTCGTCGATGAAGAACAGCGACAGGACCTTGATGCTCTGTGCGAACAGCTGCTTTTCCTTGTCCAGGTGCGCCTTGATCGTCTCGCGGATCTGGATACGGCGGATGTCGCGCTCGGAGACATCGCCGTTGGCCTCACCAGCCTTCAGCACTTCCCCGTTGGTGAATTCGACCGTGTCGTTGACGGCGTCGATCTGGCTGATCGTGAAGCCGCGGTACTGATCCAGCTCGCCAGACTCCACGAACAAGTCGTCGCGGAACTCGAGCCGCCGCAGCTGGCGCTTGATCTCGCCCGACTTCAGCTTCACCTCCAGCTCGATCCGCGCCACGGGGGCTTTTTTCGAGATGTCGATGCCTTCGAGGTATAGGTACGCATTGGTGCCGGCGAGACCACGGGTCTGGATACCACGCACCGCGATCTTCTTCACCAGTTTCTGGTTGTAGGCGTCCAGCGCATCCAGCCGGTGAACGCGATTGTGCTGCGTGCGGTGGGTGGCCGAATAGCGCATGATGAACAGCGGCTTGAACTTCGGCAACGCCTCCATGGTCGCTGCGCCTTCCATCTTCTGCGGCTCGTCCAGGATCAGGATTGGCCGGTTCGAGGCGATCACATCGATGGGCTTGCGCGACTGGAAGTCGTCCAGCTCGTCGTAAATCCGCCGATTGTCAGCTCCGCGCGACGCAAACGCCTGGATGTTGATCACCATCACGTTGATCCCAGCGTCGGACGAAAAGCTCTCCAACTCATGCAGGCGCTTGGAGTTGTAGATGAAGAACCGCGCCTTCTTGCCGTAGCTTTCGGTGAAATGGTCCGCCGTGATCTGCAGCGACTTGTAGACCCCTTCGCGGATCGCGATCGACGGCACCATGATGATGAACTTCGACCAGCCGTAGCACTTGTTCATCTCGAAGATGGTCTTGATGTAGCAGTAGGTCTTGCCCGTACCGGTCTCCATCTCGACGTCCAGATGAACGCGTGTCGCGGCCAGCGCGTCGCGCTTGTAGGTCGCGGCCACGGGGCCACGTTCGCTCCGCGCATTAAGGGTCGTGAATTCCGTCAGGGACTGCGTGACGGGCAGGTTCTGGCGTTGCTGAACCTTCTGGATGTTCTCCAAGATCTGCGCGTCGGTCAGCGCGAAGTCGGCGTTCTTGAAGCCTTCCTCGAAGGCCTGCACAGTGCCCTTATAGCCTGTTTGGTTCGCCTTTTGAGAGCCGGGGTCGATGCGATAGGTCAGGCCAGCGGTCATGGGCTGCCCGGCGAAGCAGTCGACCACGTCGTTGACGGCATTGGTCTGATAGGGCTGGACCTTGAATTTGAGTTTCATGGTCGGCCTCAGATCGCTTTGACTTCGGTGCTGGGCGAAAGCTGACGGAAGATCTGGGTCACGTTGATCTTCACCGCGTCCGACACGAACCCGTTGTCGCGAAAGACGACGCGCAGGGGCTCGTGCCCCGCCAGCTCTTTCACCAGATTCTCACTGATGCCGCGGTCGAAGCAGGCGACAAGGGCGTTGTCGTCAACGAAGAACACGGTTTTGCCCTGCACCGTCTCGCGGCGGATGGGGAGCGTCAGGTCCACGCCCCAATCGACCAGCACCTGGAACAGCAGGTCTTCGGCCGTGCGGTCTTCCTTCACGTTGTCGACCATGTCGAGCAGGTCGGACTGCTTCAGCTCATCCGGGCGGTAGTAGACGTCCTTCATGTTCGAGGTGTCGACCTTCAGCACCCGGAAGCCGACATCGCGGTTCCAGTCGGGGTGGGTTTCGCCCTCGATGATCCTCTTTCCGGCACGTCGGATCCGCTCCTTCGAGAGTTCAGCGATGTTTCTTGCGACCCCGAGCTTGTCGCAGAGTTCCGCAGCGGCGCCTTGAGCAGAGTTCTCGCGATCAAGAGCTTCGGGAAGCTGGACCAAGATGAACTGTCGCGACTTTCCATCGAGGGAGCTTTGCCGAAACACGGCATCTGCCGTGGTTCCTGATCCCGCAAAGAAATCCATTACGATGTCGTTTTCCTCGGTAAGTTGTTCTAGGAACAGCTGAATGAGCGCCGTTGGCTTGGGGAAGGTAAAGGCAACCCCTCCCATCAAAGAATTCACCTCTCTTGTTCCATCCGCTGTGCTGAACCCACTCAACACAGTAGAGATGTTCTTGAAGAGGCTCCTCATTTCCTTGAGGAACAACTTGTGACGAGGGCGCCCGTCAGCACTAGAAGGAAAAAGAATTCGCCCTTCTTCAATCTTCTGCTGCATTGTCGAAGGTTCATAGCGCCATCCTTTAGGAGGGCAACCATAGTTTATGCCTGTTTCAGGATCGATGAGATCGTAGTGCAGATTCGGTCGAGCTTCTTTTGTGGCGAGCCCGGTGAGGTCTGCAGATCGCCAAGGGCCTCGCGGATCATTGTCAGGATTAGAGAACTTATCGACGTCTTTTTCAGATCCACGAAACCGAGCGGAGTCGGTTCGCGCGTAGCATACTATATATTCGTGATCTGTTGAGACGCCCGTTGTCGCCCGCGTGTCTTCACTAACGCGAGACTTCCAGATGAATTGGGCAACGAAGTTTTCTCTGCCGAACACCTCATCACATACGTTCCGGAGGTTACTTACTTCCTCGTCATCAATGCTTATCGCAATGACTCCATCTTCACACAAAAGGTTCTTTGCGAGGCGAAGCCTCGGATAGATCATCGACAGCCAGTCGGAGTGGAACCGCCCGTTCGACGTTGTGTTTGCAACGAGCCGATTGCCCTCCAGATCGCGCTGTAGAGAACTTTCAAGGTATCTTTGCGAACCCTGAGCAAACCGGTCGTCATAAACAAAGTCATTCCCGGTATTATAGGGTGGATCAATGTAGATAAATTTTACAGATCCAAGGTATGTTTCCAGCAAGAGCTTCAACGCATCCGCATTGTCCCCTTCAACGAAGATGTTGCGAGTGGAACCGAAATCCACACTTTCATTTTCAGCTGGCCGCAATGTCTTTCCGACAGGGGCATTCGATATGATGAGCGCCTCCTTCTTTCCGGGCCAATTCAACAGGTATCGCTCTGCTCCACCATCAATAAGGTAGTCGCTTAGCTCCTGACGCAGCTGATCGAAATCCACCGACAGACGCACCGCCCCCGTTGCCTCGTCCCGTGCTTCAGTCACGCAGCCGGGGAACATCTCGCGGATCTTCGCGATGTTGTCCTGGCTCAGGTCGGGGCTGTGCATCTTCAGCTTGTCCATGCTCGTCCTCTCAATCATTCGTTACGGCGGTTCCGGGATGTGCCCCGGTCAGCCGCTCAAGTTCTCGTTTTGCCGCGCGCAGCTCGGCATTGATCGCCACGCGCTTGTTGAATTGCCTTTCGCGTCCCAGCCGCGCCGTGATCCGCTCGACCTCACGCGTCTGCGCCTTGATCGCCTCGGCCTGCGCGATGCGCTCTTCCAGCGACAGGGGGCGCTCCGCCTCAGAAGGGGTGAGGGATGCCTGAGGCGCCTCGCCAAACCCTGATGCGGCCCCGGGGATTAACCGAGCCGTCTGCCCGGCCACCAGCGGCTCGAGCAGCCGCTCGTACAGCGCGCCCATATTCAGCGCCACAGGTAGCGGGGCGCGCGGCGCATCCTCGGGCAGCCAGTCCCCCAGGAAATAGTCACCCACCACCCAGCGGGCGCTGTCGGCCTCGCTCGGCCGCTTGTAGGCCGCGGCCAGCCTGACGCGGCCGCCATGGGCGACCTCGAAAATCAGGGGAAAGGGGATGGCCTTGTCGATGGCGCGCAGCACGTCGCGGTCGAGCGTCGCGGTGCGTGCGGTAATGCGGAAGACTTGGATCTCGGCCACCTGCTTGGTCGCCGCCAGATTGACCGTCTCGGGCGCCAGCTTGTGCGACCAGGTGATCTGATCCACCTCGCGCACGAAGAGGTCCTTGAGGCCCGTATTTGCCCCGGCGTGTTCGTAGATCTTGTTCTTGGGGATCACGCGCCCGAAGGCGCTCGCGCGGGGCCAGTCGTAGAGGGTCATGAGCCGCCCCCTTCGATGACCAGGAAGGCGATCAGCTCGAAGTCGTCCAGCCCCTTGATGGTGTGGGTCAGCGCCGTGGTTCGCCCGCCGCTGAACAGGCTGTCGATGTCCTTCTCTTCCTTCACCTCGATCATCGATCGGATCGCGCTGGACAGCAGGTCGGAATAGCGGCCCATCTTGCGCCCGTCTTCGGTGCGCTCGTTGAAGATGCGGCAGACATCGCGCATGGGCTCGATCCGCCCCTTGCAGCTGGATCGGATCAGGTCGAGCATGCGCTTGACCTCGGTGTGGTCGGCGACGATTTGGCCCTCGTCGTCGATGTAGACCAGGTAGAAGGGGTGCAGCCGGTTCTGCTGGTTGACGTTCACGCTGTCGTGGATGTTCTTCAGGGCGAAGATGACACCGGGCTGCAATCCCAGCTCCGGCTGCGCCGGGACGACGGCGTGCATCCCGAAGGGCACGTTGTCGAGCTCGCCATGCGCTTTGACATAGTTGAGCAGGTCCATCCGGAAGTCGTTCAGCCCGAGATCGGTGATCGATATTCCGGCCTTCACGTCCTCAAGCTCGATGACCTCGTCCTGGAGCCGCTTGAGCTGTTCCTTGCGGTAGGCGATGTCGCTCGACTTAGCCGTGAGCACGTTATCGTCGCCAGTGGCGGTGATGTCGGTGATCACCATCCGGTTTTCGACGCGCTCCTTGAGGTTGATGTATTCGTCGAGCGTAATGTCGGGCCAGTAGTTGACCAGCTGAATCTGGCTGTTTGGGGATCCGATCCGGTCGATCCGACCGAAACGCTGAATGATACGTACTGGGTTCCAGTGGATGTCGTAGTTGATCAGGAAGTCGCAGTCCTGCAGGTTCTGACCTTCCGAGATGCAGTCGGTGCCGATGAGGATGTCCAGCTCAGCCGGATCAGTTGGCAGGACAATGGCTTTCTCTTTCGAGCGCGGAGAAAACAAGGTCAGGACGCTCTGGAAGTCGTATGACTTCTTGAGCGTGGTTTTGGGGGCGTCCGAACCGGTGACCTTACCGACATGCAGTCCGAGCTGGTGTGCGAATGGCGCCAGGTTGTCGTAAAGATAATTTGCGGTGTCAGCGAACGCGGTGAAGATCAGCACTTTCCTGTTCCCAGGATTCAGCGGCTCATCAACCTTCTGTCTGATAAGGGCAAGCAGATGCTGGAGCTTGGCGTCGTCCGCCGGTTTGACCTTTTCCATTGATGCGATCAGGTCTTCGATCAGGACAAGGTCGGCAGCTAGGTCGTGCTTCCAGGAGGGCAGGTCCATGTCTGCGAGACTGATCTGCACCTTCTTTCCGACCGTGAATTCATCGAGGCCCGAAAGATCATCATCTTCCGGATCGAAGTCACTCATCTCCGCAAGGTGGTCACTTACGCTCCCGCAGCGCCCCGTCTTTTCGAATTCTTCGATGGCATCGAGCGTGCGAGAAACATTCGCACCTAGGGACCGAAGCGTGAGACGAAACGCTGCAACCGAGCTCTCCAAGCGTTTCAGCAGGTTGGTCGTCATGAGGGCCTGAAGGCTGCGCTCGCGATCGGCCTGCCTCAGTTTGCCCCGACCGCCCTCGGTCTGCGTGTCATAGATTTCCTCATACTTCCGCAGTCGGCTCGGCAGGATGTAGCTGATAGGCGCATAGACTGCCAGCTTGAGCACCGAAAGCTGCGAGAAGATATCGTTGAAACCCATGACGTCGGTTCGCTCGGTAATTGGCCGATGATGTGAAAGAGGTTTGCGTCTCTGGGGAAACTTTCCGATGTCTTTTGTGTCGTAGAAAGTTTCGATGTGCTTCCGCGAACGGGCAATCGTGACGGCATCGAGAAGCTCGAAAAAGTCAAAGTCCAGTGACTTCAGTATCGATGCGGCGGTCCTTTCCTCCGAAGGCAGAGCGGACCATTCGTTGAATGCAGTCTGAGCCCGTCGGAAGATCTCCTCAATGGTGGCCTGACTCTTCAGGCTTTTGCTGAGCGCCTCCGACTGCCCCTCGTATGCCAGTGCCAACTGGTTGCGGAGATCGGTGAACTTGTTATTCACCGGCGTCGCGGAAAGCATCAGGACCTTGGTCTTCACGCCCGCGCGGATGACCTTGTTCATGAGCTTTTGATACCGCGTCTCCCGGTCTTTGTAGACATCGTTGTTCCGGAAATTATGGGACTCGTCGATCACGACGAGATCGTAATTTCCCCAGTTCACGCGATTGAGAGGGATGCCAAAGGATTCCCCAGACGTCCGTGAGAGATCGGTATGGCACAGCACATCGTAATTGAACCTGTCCTTGGCAAAAATGTTTGTTGTCAGATTCGAATTATAGTTGCGCCAGTTATCTGCAAGCTTTTTGGGGCAAAGGACCAAGACTGAGCGATTCCGCAACTCATAGTATTTGACCACCGCCAAGGCAGTGAACGTCTTACCAAGGCCGACCGAGTCAGCGAGGATACAGCCGTTGTATGTCTCGAGCTTGTTGATGATGCCGGTCGCTGCATCTTTCTGATAGTTGAACAGCTTGTTCCAAACGAGGCTGTCCTGATAACCTGTAAGATCGTTCGGCAGAACATCTTCGTCGACTTCATCAAGGAAGTCTTGGAAAATGCTATATAGCATCGCGAAATAGACGCGCTCAGGAGAGTTCTCTTGATAGACGGACTCAATATGCTCGCAAATGGCAGAGGTTACGTCCTTCACCTTGTCCGGGTCCGACCAGATCTGGTCGAAAAGTTGAAGGTACATCTTCGCATGCGCAGGGTCTTCAAAACGTGTGACGAAGTTTGAGACCGCATCGCCCTTTTGGTAACCCAAATCCACGGCGGTAAAGCCGCTGATGGGCATATACCCCACCTCTCCGTCAGAGCCTGCAACGTGCATGAACTGCTGCATCGGCGCCTTGCTCGTATTTGAGCGGAACCTTGCCTTCTTGCGGATCCAATCTGCACATTCGCGGGCTACAGCTCGCTGCGTTAGCTTGTTGCGAAGCTGGATCTCGAATTCTGTACCATATAGGCCGCTTTCGCGCCGAGCCTTGGGGATGAAGAATTCCCGGCGCTCTTTCCGAAGGCGATCCGTAACCTCCGTCGGAACGAAAGTCGGAGCCGTAAAAATGAACTGCAGACTATCGATTTTCGATAGCTCAGATTTCAGCTCCTCGAATGCATAGATCGAAAAACACGATGCCGCGATCCGCAAACGTGACCCGCGTTCGATGGAATCCTTCAGGTCATCCCCTAGCAGGCGCGATGTGTTATCAATAATTTGCATCGACAACCTCCCGGTTCAGAAGAACAATCTGCTGATCTTCGGGCTCCCTGGCGGATGGAGCAGTGTCGAGCCCAAGACGCTTGAGCGTGTAATAGAGCAGCGCGCGGCGCACCTTTATCTTCGCGCTGCCGCCACGCATCCCGTAGTCGAGGGCAATGACCTTAGCCTGCGTTTCTGACAGTTCGGGATGAGGAGCCACTTCAAGGACGACTTCTGAATTCCAGTCGAGATCATCATCGGCCGATGTCCCGCTTTCGCGTGAGCCACGAATCTCAATCATCCGGGAGAGAAGGAAATCCTTGAAACACTCGTCGGTTAGACAAAACGCGCGGGCGTGCCAGCGAAATCCATCGAAGGCAATCGCGTGAGGCGCAATCCAACGCCATCGCGGATCTGGGCTGGAAAGGGACTGGTATCGTATCTCTATCTCTTCGGATCGCCTGATCGCTCCCACAACGGACCGAAGCGTCACGGGGTCAACACCACGGACCGGCGTCGGCGCAGAGGCAAAGGACGGAAGATTAGCGATCCAAGAGTCTTCACGGTCAAGAATGTTTTCGGCCACGGACCGTAGCTGAGCTAGATAGCGACTGGCATCAGGTTCCAGAAATTGTGGTTGGAAAGCACTGCCTCGCACATAAGTCCGCGCACTCTTGTCGTAGACCATGTTCGCCGGTGCAAAGCCGATGTAGCGATTCAGGTCAGTGGACGCTTGGTTGACCGAGACACCGAACTGATCCATGAGGTCACTCCGGTTTACATGCCCCTCCCAGAACAAGCGGAACTCTATGAACTCGAGACGTTGCTCGACTCCCCATCGCAGTTCTGACCTGTCGCTATCCACCCTGGCCTCCCGGTATCCCAATGCGCATTGTAACTATGCGCGCCCATTTTCTGGGCCTGCGACAACCTTAGGGAGTGACACCTAGATTATCAATCGAATTTCAAGACGTTGCCTTGGAAGTCGACCATCCAGGCGTAGATACCCCAGGGACTGGTCTTGGACTATCAAAGCCCAAAGGATCAGCTAGCTCGAACGTAAGTATCCTCGGCGATGCTTCGTCGCTGCGAGCTTCAATAGGGCGGTCACAGCATGCCCCTCGTCCGGGTGCCGTTCTATCAGCATCTGCCCTCGAAACCCGATACGGCCCCATTCCCGCACAAGGCATGCGCCGCCAAACAGGTCCGGCTGAACGCTCATTCGATAGAAGCGCCGCATGTTGAGCGGCGGGTCGATCCGCTTGAGATCGACCGTTGTCGGGAACACTTCCATTTGCTGCGATATGTCGAACATGTTGTTGGCGCCTCTCTCCAGACCACAATATCAAGCGCTCTTCGACGTTTCCACAATGTTCTGTCCCGGATTGAAGTCGGGGGCTCACGCCCCCTTCTCGAACTTCATGACCGGGATGCCAAGCTTCTTGGCCTTGTCGGCGAGGTTTTCCTGGATACCGGTTCCGGGGAAGACAAGGATCCCGACCGGGAGCACATCCAGCATCGCATCGTTTCGTTTGAAGGGCGCGGCCTTGGCGTGCTTGGTCCAGTCGGGCTTGAAGGCCACCTGCGTCACGCTGCGAGCCTCGGCCCATTTGGCGGCGATGAGCTCTGCGCCTTTGGGGCTGCCACCGTGCAGGAGGACCATGTCGGGATACTTGGTCCGGACCTGGTCAAGCTTGCCCCAGATCAGGCGGTGATCGTTGAAATCGGTCCCGCCGGTGAGGGCGACCTTGGGGCCTGCGGGAAGCATCACTTCGGTCTCGGCGCGGCGCTTGGCGGCCAGGAAGTCGCGGCTGTCGATGAGCGCTGCGGTCATGTGCTGGCGGTTCACCATCGATCCGGTGCGCGGGCGCCAAGCCGATCCCGTGTGATGGACGAACTCGGTGGCGGCGTGATCGCGCATCATGTCCATGCAGTTGCGCCGTTCGACGAGGGTCAGGCCTTCCGCCGTCAGGCGCTCGAGTTCGACGGATTTCACCTCGGAGCCGTCCTGCTCGCGCTGGAGGCGGCGCTGCGCCTGCTCGTTCTCATCGAGTGACCGCTCGATCCGTGCCGTGGCGCGGTGGAAGAGGTTGACCTGGCCCCAGAGCACCTCTTCGAGGTCGGGTTCCATACGGGTGTCTTCCAGGGTCGCGACGAGGGCGTCGAAGATGTCGGCGACGGCGACGGCGAGGCGCTGCCCATCGGGCATCGGGCGCGGATCGGGCTCGTCAAAGGGGCGATAGCCGTAGAGCTGGAGCTCGTCGAGCGCATGGGCGGTCTGGGATGCGCTATGGGCGGGTTCATACGCGTCGTCGTGGGTGTGGATCGTCATCGGTTTCTTGCCTCCGGGCCTGTCTCGTCCGCGCGTCATCCCGCGCGGCCTTCATGGGCAGACCCGAGCCGTCGGGGCGGCTGCCCCTTCACCCCGGCTTCACCGGGGCCGGAACGGCGTGGAGGAGGTCGGAGGGGAAGCTATTTGTCTCGCGATGCAAAGGCGGCTCTGCCGCCGGCGGAAATAGCTTCCCCTCCGACCTTGCAGGGGCAACTGCTTTGACGGCCTGCCCATCTCTTGAAGGCCGCTCGGGTGACGGGTGGATGCGCAAGGCCCGGGATGGGGTGAGGACGACGATCCAGAGCCACGACTGGGATGCAGCCCCCTGCCCCGCACTCCCAGACCCCCCTGCGCGATGCAGTTCAGCCCAACAGGCGATGCCGATCCTCTGGCCCGATCTGACCTGCCAGATGCTGGCGCAGCGCGTCCTTGCCGTTCGCCCGAAGATCATCGTTGAAATCCCCGAGCCGCGGTTCCAGCACCCGCACGCGCACCCCGACCTCGGAGGCTCTGGCGCTCAACTTCTCTGCCGCGCGCTGCCCGGCCGGATCGCGATCGATCGCGATGTAGAGGCGCTTCAGCCCCTCTGGCAGCTGGACCACCCCGAGGTGACCCGAAGAGAGTGCCGCCCAGACGGGCAGACCTGGGATTGCCTCGGACAGGGACAGCATGGTCTCGATGCCTTCGCCGACGACGAGGATGTCATCCTGCGAGGTCAGCTTGACGGCATTGCCGAGGAGGTGACCCATAGCCCGACGCTGTGGATCGACATCTGCTTTGCCTTTTCCGTCAGGCGCAAGCCAGGTGCGATGCACGCCCTGCAGGGCCCCTGCCCCATCGGTAACCGCCGCGATCATCGCCGGTCTGGGGGTGCTCCGGGTCTGCCCCTCTTCCCGATGCCAGCACTTCGGGTGGAAGCGTAAGGCACCGTTCGCGCTGAATTGGGTGATGCCTCGGGAACGAAGGTAGATCTCGGCAAGCGTGCCTGTGATCGGGTTCGAGGCAGCAAACAAGCGCGCCGCCGCCGCAGGAGTGCCACCGGGCGCCTTGGCCTTCCTCGGCTCTTGCCTATCCGGGACGACCGGCTGCGGACGGCCAAGATGCGCTCGGGCCTCGACGAGAAGGTCGGGGAAGCGCGTGATCCCCGTCCGGGCGCGGATGATGTCCAGGAGATCGCCATGCTCGCCTGTGGCCCCATCCGTAAACTTGCCCGCTGCCCCTGGCCCCGACGCAGGGCCCGTCAACCGCACGAAGAGCGACCGGCCGGGGTTGTTCTGCAGATCGCCGACGATCCAGTAGGATCCTTCCCGCCGTCCGGCGGGAAGGTAGGCACGACAGACGCCTTCGGCATTTTCTGCCAGATCGCGCACGAGGTCTTCGGTCTCGGAATACATGGGTTAACAACCTCCGCGATCATGTAGCCTTGCGACAGGACAACGTGCAAGCAAACGATCCAGTATCGCGACACCATCGGCGTCGGTCGGGCAGAACAGCCGAAGCTTCCAACTGATGATCTCCGAGAAGAAGCCATCGGCCTTGAGCCGATCCTTGGCTGCCTCCGAGAAGCCCGACAGTTCGATCCGGTTCGCGCCCATGACGCGCGAGCGGTGCAATTCCATCCCTTCCGACAGGCGCACCACGGTCTTGCCCTCCAGAACGAGGGCATGGACCTGCGCGCCCGAGAGCTTGGGCGCATCGGCGGCCAGCGTGGTCGCGACCCAGGCAGGCGAGACGCGGCGGCCGATGATGCGCTGCCCGTCATCGGTCTGCAGGCGGTAGACGCGGGTTTCATCCTGGGGAAGCTGCTTCCAGATCGGCAGCAGCAGACCTGCCACGATGTGCAGCGTGGCTTCGGAGAACTCCGGCACCTCGGCCAGTTCCGCAGTCCACGCCGCAGTGAAGGCCGCGCGGTCGGCCTCGAGCCAGTGGGTGTCCTCCATGACCTTGGCCGGGACCGTGCTGGCATCAAGCGGGCGGATCAGGCGCAGGCGCGGCTCGATGGTCCCATCGTCCAGCATGTGACTGGTGGCGGGAACCTGCACGGCAGCCCGGCCCGAGCGGCTGTTAATGAGAAGACGCGCCTTCGGATCATCCAGCCAGTCGAGCGCATCAACCAGCGACAGCGGCGTGTTGCGGCGCTTTTCCGCGATGGTGAGAAGCTGGGTTTCCGCGCCGGAGCCCGGATGGGTGTAGATGACCTGTGCGTCGGTCACCCGGAAGCTCTCGGCACGGAGTGTTTCGAGCCCGAGATCATAGACCCCGGCGGCGATGGCGCCCTCAATTCTCTGATCGAGCAGCTCCTCGAAACCCGCGAACAGCACGGCCTGCATGTCGATCGTCAGCGCCAGCAGGCGATTGAGGAAGGTCGTGATCGGCGGCAGGTCATCCTTCAGCCCGTTATCATCGGTCAGACTGAGCCCGGTCGCATCCTCGAAAGCCCCGAGCGAACATCCGGCCAAATCGCCGCGATAGATGCGGCGGTAAAGCTGGCGCAGGGCGTCGCGGGCGTAGGGCGACTCGAGGTTGTCTTCGGGCCGGAACAGCCCTTGCCCGCCGGTCTGGCGCTGGCCGCGCGTTATAGCGCCAAGCGTGTCGAGACGTCGCGCAATGGTCGACAGGAACCGCTTCTCCGCTTTGACATCGGTGGCCACCGGCCGGAACAGCGGCGGCTGTGCCTGATTGGTGCGGTTGGTCCGCCCGAGCCCCTGGATCGCCGCATCTGCCTTCCAACCAGGTTCGAGAAGATAGTGAACCCGCAGGCGCTGGTTCTTCGCCCCGAGATCGGCGTGATAGCTGCGCCCGGTGCCGCCGGCATCCGAGAAGATCAGGATACGCTTTTCGTCATCCATGAAGGCTTGGGTCTCAGTGAGGTTCGCGGCTCCGGCCCGGTTCTCCACCACGAGCCGTGCCGAATGCCCTTCGCCCTTGCGCACGATGCGCCGCGAGCGCCCTGTGACTTCGGCAACGAGATCGGTGCCGAAGCGCTGGACGATCTGGTCGAGCGCACCCGGCACCGGCGGCAGCGAGGCCAGCTTTTCGATCAGCGCGTCACGACGGCGGACGGCTTCGCGGCATTCGACCGGTTGGCCGTCGCGCGTGACGGGGCGCGACGAAAGATTACCTTCGCTGTCGGTGAAAGGCTCGTAGAGCCGCACCGGGAAGGAATGGGCAAGGTAGTCCAGGACATACTCCCTCGGCGTGATGTCGACTCTTATGTCGTTCCATTCCTCGGTTGGGATCTCCGACAGGCGTCGCTCCATCAGCGCCTCGCCGGTCGAGACGATCTGGATGACGGCGGCATGACCTGCCGCGAGATCGGCCTCGATGGAGGCGATCAGCGTGGGGGTCTTCATCGAGGTGAGCAAATGGCCGAAGAAGCGCTGTTTGGCGCTCTCGAAAGCTGACCGCGCAGCGGATTTCGCCTGACGGTTCAGTGTGCCCGACCCGCTCGGCCCGTCGGCCGCGCCGGAAATGTTCGCCGCCTCCAGCGCCGCGGTCAGGTTGTTGTGGATGATGGCGAAGGCCCCGGCATAGGCATCATAAATGCCGCGCTGCTCGGGGCTGAGCGCATGCTCCAGCATCTCGTATTCGACACCGTCATAGGACAGCGAGCGCGCCGTGTAGAGGCCGAGGGACCGCAGGTCGCGGGCGAGGACCTCCATCGCGGCGACGCCGCCAGCTTCGATGGCTTGCACGAATTCCGCCCGCGTCGCGAAGGGGAAGTCTTCACCACCCCAGAGCCCGAGCCGCTGAGCATAGGCGAGGTTGTGGACCGTCGTTGCGCCCGTGGCCGAGACATAGACCACGCGGGCATTGGGCAGTTTGTGCTGCAGGCGCAGGCCCGCCCTGCCCTGCTGCGAGGCCATGGTATCGCCCCGCTCGCCTTTGCCGCCGGCAGCATTCGCCATGGCATGGCTTTCGTCGAAGAGGATCACCCCGTCGAAATCCGCCCCGAGCCAGTCGACGATCTGGTCGACGCGGGATTTCTTGGCACCCCGTTCTTCCGAGCGCAGCGTCGCATAGGTGGTGAAGAGGATACCCTCGGTCAGAGGGATGTCACGGCCCTGCGCGAAACGCGACAGCGGCGTCACCAGCAGGCGCTCCTGCCCGAGCGCCGACCAGTCGCGCTGTGCATCTTCCAGCAGCTTGTCGCTCTTTGATATCCACAGCGCCTTGCGTCTTCCTCGGGCCCAGTTGTCGAGCAAGATCCCGGCCGACTGACGGCCCTTGCCTGCCCCCGTACCATCGCCGAGGAAAAAGCCCCGCCGGAAACGGACTGCGTCAGCGGCATCCTCGGGAGCGGCCGAGACCATATCGCCGGTTTCATCCACGGTCCACGATCCGGCGAGATGCGCGCCATGCGCCTCCCCCGCGTAGATGACGGTCTCAAGCTGCGCGTCGGACAGCAGGCCGTCGCGCAGGATGGTCGCCGGAAGCTTGGGGCGATAGCTGGGTTTCGGAGGTGCGACAGAGGCCATGGCCGCCGATTGCACAAGCTTGGTCGGGTGCGATGCGGCGTCTGGGATGTCGATCGCCTGCAGACGGAAGGTCTCGTAGATCGCGTCGGACAGCCGTGCGGCATCTTCGTCCTCGGCGGCATCGCGAGTTGCGTAGTTTAGTTCCTCGGCCTCGATCGGTGTGTCTGATTTCGCCGGTAGAGTCGCAGACGTCGCACGGGATCGGCTGACGGGTTTGCGGGTGGTGAGGTGAGAATTTCCCGGAAAGGGGGAAGAATGGCCCTGCCCCGCAGCAGGAGCTGGACCAAGTTCGAGGCGCGGCGGAACCTCGGCAGTGACCCGGGACATCAGATGTGCCACGTCCGGGGATGTGGGTTGGCGCAGGTCTGCGGTGATGCCTCCCGGCTCGCCGCCGCGGCATTTATCGAAGACAGAAATCCGCGTCTCGAAGCTGGTCCCATGTTTGGCGAAAGCGGCGCTCGACAACGCGCCGGTGTAGACGAGATGGGCGGTCTCGGTCAGACGGCCGAAGGTCTCGGCCCAGGCAGGCGCAACCGGCGCGAAACCGGCTCCGGTGATGGCGACGAGCCGTCCGCCGGGGGCCAGACGCGCAAGCGCCGAGCGCAGATGCCGGGCCGTCGCCTCGGTCGACCGACCATCGACATTGGCTTGGGCCGAGAAGGGCGGGTTCATCAGGATGACGCTCGGACTTGAGGAGACATCGAGATGATCGTCGATCTGCGCGGCATCAAAGGTGGTGACGGCGCGCCCCGGAAAGAGGAGGCGCAGAAGGTCGGCGCGCGTGTCAGCAAGCTCGTTCAGCGCGAGGCCGCCACCCGCGATCTCTGCGAGGATCGCCAGAAGCCCGGTCCCGGCAGACGGCTCTAGGACAAGATCACGGGCCGTGATCTGTGCTGCCGCCACAGCCGCGAGCCCCATGGGCAGCGGCGTCGAGAATTGCTGAAAGCGCTCCATCTCTTCCGACCGCCGGGTGTGCGTGGGCAAGAGGCCTGCCACCTTGGCGAGGATCGGCAAGAGCGCCGCAGGCGAGCCCGCCCGGGCGAGAAGGGCGCGGCCGAATTTCCGCAAGAACAGAACCAGCGCCACCTCGCCGGCCTCATAGGCGAGCTTCCAGTCCCAAGCACCGGTCGCATCGGAACCGCCAAAGGCATGTTCCATCTCGCGGCGCAGGCGCAGCGCGTCGATCTGAAGCCCTTGCGCCAGATCGGGCTGCAGCGCTTCGGCAACAGCAACGATCGCAGGGGCGGGATTTGCTGCCAACGGGACAATGGGCGCAGGCAAGGACGCCTGCGCAACGGGGGCAAGGTGGGTCATCGGGAAACTCCGGAATGAAGGACAGGATCAGGCCCGGACACCCTCTCTCGGGCAGCCTCGGACCTGATCTTTCCCGGCCCCTCTCTCCCTTTCGCACCAAGGTGTTCCCGACGCTTGGCTTGATTTTGTTCTTGTTATGTTCTATGCTCAGAGCCAAGTCAGAAAGGGGGTTCCACCATGGAAAGCACCAAGCACGCCCTGCCCGCAACGCCCAAGCAGATTGCCTATGCGCGGTCGCTCGCCCTGCGCAACCGGACGCTCCTGCCCTGGGAGGTTCAGCAAGACCGGCGATCTTTGAGCGCCTGGATCGAGGCTCAGGCCCAGCTGAAACCGGTATCGGACATGGACCGGCTGCCCACGTCCAAGCAGGTGGCCTTCGCTGAGAAACTCGCCCGGATCAAAAGGCGCGCCGTTCCGGACGAATGCTTTCGCGACAGGGGGCTCATGTCGAAGTGGATCGACGGGAACAGGTGAGAACGGCACCGGCTGGCTCCGACCTGCCGGAGATTCTGCCATACCGCGGTTTGGCAAACCGAGCGCAGCTGCCAAGCTGTAGGTTGGCAGACTGGACCTTCGGGACATCAGCCTCGGTCAAGCTCCTGTCCGAAGGACCAAGGTCTGGTTCCGGCGGCACGCCGGGAGGTGCACCGCTGCGACCTTCGGTAACCACCGCAAGTCGTAGCCGTCTCTCAACCCAGCGTCTTCAGATCTCCCTCCCCTTGGGGCTAGTCCCTAAGTTCTTTGGAAATGGTGAGATAGGAGCGTCCATAACGCAGGAAAAGCATTTTCATCAAAGAAAACTGTAGATGTCTCTTTGAAAATCTGTCACTTTAGGTATCATGGACACCGCAAGGTCACAGAATCTGAAGAAAGTGCTCGATGCCGTACCCGCCGGGTATCTGGTCGACGCGGCATGGCTCGTCTCGCAGGGCATCGCCTATGAGAGCTTCCGTGACTATGTGAAACGCGGCTGGCTGGAGCGCATCGCACGCGGTGTCTTCCGCCGACCAGTCCCGAATATGCAGGCGTCCAACAGCATCGACTGGAAGACCTGCATCCTTTCGATGCAACATATCATGGGTCATGATCTGCATGTCGGGAGCACAACGGCACTCGGTGAACAAGGACATGCCCATTACCTCCGCCTGGGGGAAAGCGCTCCAGTCTGGGTCTATGGGGACAAGGTCCCGAACTGGCTGATCAAACTGCCGACGGATGCCCCTTTCAGTATCCGCCCCCGTTCCTTGTTCACCGATCCGAAGCTGGGCGTGATCGAGGGCAAGAATTCTGGCCTGCCATGGGACTGGGGTCTGACGATGTCGACGCCGGAGCGCGCAATCCTGGAAGCCATGGACGAGTTGCCCCACCATGAGAGTTTCCACACGCTCGACATGGTCTTCGAGAGCCTGACAACCCTGCGCCCAAGGCTGATTTCCGACCTCCTGCAAGCGTGCCAGAAAATCAAGGTCAAGCGCCTGTTCTTCGTCTTCGCGGACCGCCACGATCATCCCTGGCGCAAACGGATCGACCCGCAGGCATTCGACCTCGGAAGCGGCGACCGAGCCTTGATCCAGGGCGGCAAGATCCACCCGCGCTATCGGATCATGGTGCCAGAAGAATTCGTGAAACCGGAGGCCGAAAATGGCGCGTGAGACCTATGAAGCCCAGGTTGCGCTCCTGGTGCGCGTCCTGCCCAATGTCGCGGGCGAAAGCGTCTTCGCGCTCAAGGGCGGGACGGCCATCAACCTCTTCTACCGCGACCTGCCTCGGCTGTCGGTCGACATCGACCTGACCTACCTGCCAATCAAGGAACGCGCCGAGAGCCTGGACGAGATCAACGCCGCGATGGATCGCATCGCGGCTTCCATCGAGACCGGTATCCGCGGGGCAAAAACTCAGCGCATCCAAGGGGGCGGCGGCGGAGCCACCCGGCTCCTGGCGCGCCTCGGGAATGCCGAGATCAAGATCGAAACCTCGCCCGTGACCCGGGGCGTAGTCCACGACCCGGAAGTCCGGACCGTATCTGCCGCCGTGGAGGATGCCTATGGCTATGCCGAAATGCAGATCGTCTCGTTCGAGGATCTGTTCGCTGGCAAGCTGCACGCCGCCCTGGACAGGCAGCATCCCCGGGATCTCTACGACGTCACGCTCCTTTACGAAAACGAGGGACTGACGCAGGACCTCTTCCACACCTTCCTGATCTATGTCGCCAGTTCGCCACGACCGGCGCATGAGCTTCTCGATCCGAACCTGATCGATCTCGAGCAACCCTACGCGCGGGAATTCGAAGGCATGACCAGAACACCCGTCCCGCTCGCTACGCTTTTGGCGACGCGCCTCAAGTTGGTCGCCGATCTGCAATCGAGGCTCGATGACAAGGCGAGGCAGTTCCTCCTGACGCTTCAGGACGGCGAGCCTGACTTCGCGGCGATCGACCGTTCGCAGGCCGCTGACCTACCGGCCGTGAAGTGGAAACTTCTCAACCTGAACAAACTGAAGCGCGACAACCCCGAAAAGCACGCAGCGCAGCGCGACGCCTTGTTGAAGCTCCTGGGTTGAGCCACGGCCATCACCGTCGTGAGGGGCGCTTTGCGTTGGCCGTCCTCATCGCGTCCATGGGAGGCGCCGAAGACGGGTGAACTCAGTCGGCGCTTCCAAGCCCTGTGTTTCGCTGAAATGACCGCGTTTTCGCCCGACGAAAGGCAGAGCGCAGTGCTTCGGTCGGCAAAGGCGGCGAGTCCATCGCTTCAAAGAAGTGCGCATGGTCAATCTGCTTGAGATCGGTGCGGTCAGGGCTTTCAATATCAGGCGTTGCCATCCTTATAGGCCTCCGGGGCAATTACGGTTTTGCGGATTAGCTGACAGCCGCAATCGAGTAGTGCGGTGTCCCATCCCAAACAAGATCCCAAGACGCGCCCGGACGAACGTTCTGAATTGCGTGGGGCTCGAAGCAGACCAGGCAATTCCCGCCCGGTGCAGGAGCCCGGACCGAAGGGTAAATCAGGCCCTTGGATCCGCCCCGACGCAGATGCTGTGCCAGGCTTTGGCCCTCGGGATACCCGACAGCCGGATCCGGATGCAGCGCCGGATGACCTGCCTCATCGGTCATGTCGTTGAAGACGCCGATGAAGTCGGCCAGCAATTCCACATAGCGGGCGCTGTCATGGAAGCTGCCGGTAAAGCCGAGTTCGCGTGTGCGGTGCCAGGCGACTTCGCTGACAGAAACCATCACATCCCATGCGCAATACCAGGCACCTCGCTCCTCGGTGTTGAAGCGGTTACCGCCGGCGCGGGTGTAAGTGAAGGCGGCATTGACATGACTGTCGCCATAGATGCGGAGATCGCGGCTGCGGCGTTGCCAAGCGAGTTCGCGCGGGTCCAGATGCGGGTTGCGCCCGCGTTCGGCCTGTAGACGTCCACTGGTCATGCCCTCGATCTCTGCCAAGATCTCCATCTCGTCATCGGTATCGACGAGACCGCGCAACGATGGTGGCTTGTGGTAGGTGGCGGGCAGGAGACGAACGAGACCGCGATCGGAAATCTCGGTCTGCTTCATGCCCCACCACGCAACGCATCAAGATAGGTCCGAACCGCGAGGATCTGCGGCAACCCCCCGTCGATGGCGGTGTCGACTGGTCGGCTTCCACCAAAGAGCGGCCCCTTGTTCGGTCGGGTGAACCAGCTTTTTGCCAGAGGCTCCGAGAAGTAGAGTTCGAGCGACTTGAAGATGCCAATTACAGCGCTGAGCCGCAGCAGTTGGTCCTTGGTGAGCTCTCCGGCGAAATCCGGCTTCTTGGCGCGCTTCCACGTGCTCTCTGACATGTCGGCAAGGCCAGCCGCTTCCTTGAGACTGAGACCCCAAGCATCGGCCACGCGTGCATAAGCTTTCAACGCGACAGCGTTGATCTGTGCGGGTTCCCGGATTTTCTCTGCAACGTACATGGCGTCCTCCATTGGCCCGAATATAGATCATATGACCTCCTTGTAAAGATCAAATGAACTGCCTGCGCTCTCACCCGAAGCGGCGCCCGGCTTCCGTGAAGGTGTACTCGTTCACGATGATCCCCTCCTCGATGGCCTCGTCCGAGGTCAGGTGGTCGTATTCGGCTTCAAGCTGGCGGTAGAGCCAGCGGGCCAGATCACGCAGCGCCTCGGTCACGATGTCTTCGGCGTCCTCTGTCGGCGGCTGCCAGGTCGGGCTGTCCCGCGTAACATCAACGGCCATGGTGTATTCATGGTAGTAGCGCCCGCGATGGCTGACCTCGGCGGCGAGTTGGTAAAAGTTCCGCCGCTGGATGGCCTGCAGCCGGTCGGCGATGCCTTGCAAAGCCGCGTCTTGGGGCGCGTAGTCGCGGATGCGTGTGGCCCCGCCCTTGGCGTGGGACCAGTAGCCTTCGAAGCAAGCCCCGTCGCCCTGGCTCCAGAACCCGGAGAACCAGATACAGGGCTTGGCCCGCGTCCCGCCGCCCATCAGCCGCACGGGCGTGGTCTTCAGGCGGATGCCGAGGATCTCGCAGACCCTTTCGAAATCCTCATAGACCGCGTCCCACCAGTCGTCGTGGGGGCCGAGTTCGCGATACCAGCTGCGCGCCTTCTCCTTGGCGGCATCCGAGAGCTCGGAGAACTGGTAGACAGTGGTGCAGATGATCTCAGGCATCGACGTCCTCCCCGTTCAGCGCCGCGACCAACCATTCTTGCGTGCTGGACCAGCCGATGGATTTACGAGCGCCAAGATCGATGGCATGCGCACCGCCGCCAAAGGCGTCGAGCCGCGGCCGGGAGCAGGTCAGAGCATACTGGAACCCCCAAAGGCCGGTGAGGTCGAGGTCTTCGGCGAGCCGCAAGACGAAGCGGATGACGGCTTCGACATCGCCGTGTTCGTCGTCATGGATCCAGAGGCTGCTGCCCTCGGGGGCATCCTGGTGCACGAGATCGAAGCCAGCGACATCTGGGTCGTCAGCGTCCTGATCCGCAGCGCGAAGTTCCTGAAACAGCGCGAGCGCGCGGGCGGCCTTGTCGGGGCTCCCGACGTCGATCAGGCATGAGAAATGGGTGAAGTAATCCGCCATGGGAACCTCCTGAATGGGGAAGGCCCGGCCAAGAGGCCGGGCTTAGATTGGGATGAAGGGTTGGCTGGTGTGATCAGCCGGTGGGCCTGTCGCCCGCCGCCTGTCGCGCGGTATGCGCGCAGAGCATCTGCCGGTAGAAGCGCTTGCGCGCCGCCCGGAAGCCGCGAACGGCGCGCGTGTCGGGGTGAAGCGCCCGGACCGCTGCCCGCAGGACAGTATAGGGCGACGCCGTCGCCGGCAGGCCGAGGCGCTGATAGGCCGGGTCGATCATCTCAGCTGACCTCGACCACGGGCGAGGCGAGATGCGGATCGACCAGGGCCTCGATCCGAGCGGTCCGGCCCATCCACGGCTCTGGCCGGATGGCCTTTATCCAATCGGCGAAGCTTGGGATGAAGCCGAGGTCTTCCTTCACATGCTGCTCGCCGACCCATCGGGTCGGGATGATGCGCCCGGTCGAGAGGGTGAGGGTCGGCCCGAAGATCGTCTCGGCCATGAAGATGCCCTCGGCATGGTGGCGCAAGGCCCGGTGCCGGAAGTCGGCCGTGATCTCCTTGCTCTGGTCGCACCAGGCATGCACGGCGATGAAGTCGTCGACCGTGCCGCCCCATTTCTTCACGGAGGACAGGGCGTGGTGATAGGGATGTGCCATCGCCGCCCCCTCAGAAATCGTGCGTGTAGAGTTCGGACGAGGTGAAGCGCTCGTTGAACTCGAGGTGGATGGTGCGAGCGCTAGCGTCGAAGCAGAATTCGCCGTAGGCCCCGTCGTTGTTTTCCCAACCTCCATGGGTGTCAGACAGCAAGTCGTAGGCCAGTTGCTCGACGACATCTTCCAGCGAAAGCGCCCGAGTCTCGACCTCCGGGTCGTCCCAGGTCAATGCGGCATAGGCGATCTCGGTCTTGGGGAAAGCAACCTCGGTCTCGCCAGCGTAGGCAGCGATACTCTCAACCTGACCGCTGTCGCCATAGCCGTCGAAACACACAGTCACATGTGTGATGCCCGCGGCAGTCAGGCCATCGAAGAGGCGCTCCTTGTTGACCGGTCGCAAAGCTGCGATCCGCGCGTCACGCTCGGACTGCCGAGCCAGCACGGCGGCGAAATCAATCCTGGACGGCGCCATCGGCGCGGCCAGGGTGGGTTCGATCTTGGACATTGAAAACTCCGAAATGAGGGAAAGGATCTGAACCCCGAGGCTCTCTCTCGTCCTCCTAGGCTCACATCCTCCCCTGCCCTACTCTGACTCTCGGGCGTCACGCCGCGATCTGCAGTGCGCGAGACGCGAAGACACGCCAGAGCGGATCGACAAGACGGGCATCGAGAACGTCGGCGTGGTGCCGCAGCCGTCGCGCGAGGCCATGTTCATGCCACTCGGCCGCCCGCATGGCCTGCGCGCGGGTCTGGCTGGCCTCGGACACGACGGCGCGGGCTTCGGCGGCATCCGAGACCGGGTGGCACCATGCGACCCCGCCATCATAGGTAGCGCCGGCCAGAACGAGGCGGCCCTCCCTATCGAGGATCGCCAGGATGCGCGGCGCGTCTTCAGGGGTGACATTTTCGGCATGAACGATTGCCCCCTGCATGGCGTCGGCCAGCGTTGCAAACCGCTCCAGTACCTTGGGGTGTGCCTGCCCGGACATGAGAGCCGCGGGCACATGGCAAGCCGTCGTGAGTGCAAACGGCAAGTCTTGATCTGCAGAAACGGTCAGGAAGCTCGGCGGCAAACCTGTCTTCTGTGTTTCCGGCTGAGTTTGGAGAGTAAGGTCGAACATGGGCATATCTCCAACGGTGCGGAGAGCCTCTCTCCCCGCTTCAAACCGTCAAAGACCAAACCGCCCCCTCGGACTCTCTGTCGCTGATCGGGCCGATCATTTCGGCGTTGGTAAATCGCCCCATCGAACCCGCAAGTAGCGCCCTTCGCGCTTTGGAAGATCTTTTCGGTCGATCATCCGACCCGAGACCTGAAAATCCTCGTTGATCTTTACAACCAAGAGCTTGTTGAAATGCCCATTTGTATCGACCACGACCACATCCTTTGTCTTGAATGGCGTAATGGTCTTGACCTCGACATGATCATTGCCAAGTCTTCCGTCAGCACCCTGGGCATAGGTCTTGTTCAGCTTGATACCGTACGTGATAGCACCGAACAGCTCACCGATATCGCCGTAGACAGAGAGGTGAAGGCCGGTCTCGAGGTGATAGCTTTCCGCGAGGGACAGGAGATCCTCAAAATATGGGATCATAGACCGGATCGCGTTCGGGTATTTTGCGCCCCACTCCTTGTAGCGAAGCTGCTCGTCGATTTCCGACCAGGTAACCCATTCACCGTCATCATAAAATGCACGATCTGACCAATCAATTTCGTCCATGCGCGTACTTCCAACACCTAATCGTGTCGGGCACAGTAGCAGATCGATGAAACAGGAACGAGACCGGAGGCGATATCGCCTCCGGTCGCCACCTCAACCAACGCGGTCGAGAAGCTTCTTGGCGCGCCCTTCCATATCAAGGCGGGCGTCCTGCTGGGTCTTGTCGCGCGCAAGCCGGGTAATCCCCTGCACGAAATCGAAGATGCTCTCGGGCGGGCGGCCTTCCTCCATCAGCACCTTCTCGATAATCTTGCCGGATTCGGCCTTCGAGAAACCGCGCTTGCGCAGGAAATCCGCGCGGTCCTCGTCGCTGCGCGCCACGATCTGCTGGCGCGCCGCCTTGATGCCGTTCACGAACCCCTGCGGCGAGGAATTGGCAAACCGCGTCAACGCGGGCGCGGCCTCATGTGCAAAGCGCGAGGCGGCGTATTTCGAGTGGCGGATCTTGATCTCCTGGAAATCCTCGACGCCCCACAGGTTCCGGTTCTGGCACACCGCCCGCAAGTAGAAGCTCGCCATACCGAGGGTCTTCGCGCCCACCTCGGAGTTCCAGCAGTAAAATCCCCGGAAGTAGAAATCGGGGGAGCCGTCGGGCAACCGGCCCGCCTCGATCGGATTGCGGTCGTCGACCAGAAACAGGAAGACATCGCGGTCCGAGGCGTAGAGCGTGGTCGTGTCGCGGCTGATCTCGACATCGGGGTTGTAGACCCCGGTCGACCAGTCGAGCACGCCCGGCACCTTCCAGCGCGTGTCACCCGTGCCATTGCCCGCGATGCGCTGCACCGCCTCGACAAGCTCGAAGTCATGGATGCGACCGTAGTCGGGACCGGTCACGGCACGCAGTTCGGTCCGGCCGTCTTCCGTCTCGAAAGTCTTCACCTGCTCGGCGCGGTGGTTGGTCAGGCCGTATTGCAGGTTGATCCCCGCCAGCGGCGCGGGCAACTGCCGCAGGTAGGAGGCCGGCGCGCCGACGATGCTGGCAAGCTGGCCGAAGGCCCAATGCGTGGGCGCGACCGGCGCCTTGGCTTTCGGCAGGACCAAATGCAATCGCTCGGCGCCGTCGCGCGCGGCCTCGACCCGGATGTCGGCTGTCTGAACTACCCGGCTGCGGCTGCGCTCGGAGCGACCCTTCACATTGGCCCAGAGATCGTCGAGCGACAGGTACCGCTCATCATCCGGCCGATTGAACCATTCGGACGACACCCGCCCGTTCCGGTCGCCCCGGCTCACATCTACTTTCCAGCCACCAGCCCGCGCCGGTGCGACCGGATCCAGAACTTCCACAACGCCCATCGGCATTCCTCCGTGACAGGCGCCGGGAGCCACTCTCCCAGCCATCAACCTGTCACCCGGAAACCGGCCCTTCTCTCGCTCTTCAGCCCGAGCGCGAGTGGCAGCAATGCGGACAAAGCGACCATTTTGTCGAATACGCATTGCCTTCTCGCGCCGCCAGCAATATCAGGCCTTCATGATCAGTCAGCACATCCAGCTTGCTCAAGGCACCTATTACCGCCGCTCCTGAGGCGGTGGATAGTGTTGCTGATCCAAACCGCCGTGATTGGGCGGTTTGCTTCTTCGGACATCCCCGGTCGCGGCTCTTTCAATGGAGCTAAAATGACGACCAAACAGCTTTGCATCGACTATCTAAAAGCCCTGAACGAGGGAAATCTCGCGGATGTGCGCGCCCTCTTCAGCGACAACGCGAAGGTTGTATCCCCGCTCTATGGGGTGCTAGATGCCTTTGATTTCTATGCCGATCTTTTCAAAGATACGAACAGATCAGAAACCTCGTTACTGAATGTGTTCGACACGTCTGAAATGTCGAAATCGGTTGCCCTTCACTTCCGATACGAATGGACCTTGGCTGACGGTAAGCTGGTGTCGTTTGAATGTGTTGATGTGTTTGAACTGAACGACGCGCGAGATCGGTTCGAGAAACTGACGATCATCTATGACACCGCCCCGCTTCGGCAGGACTTCGACAATCTCAGACGCACGTAAGCAAACCGCGTGGCCCGAGTGTGAATGGATGCGCTCGGGCCTCAATGGCGGAAACGGGCTCGAAGCTGACTTGCGGCTGTGCAGCGAACCCGGCGGGTTTCCCCGCCGGGCCCGAGGGGGAGACCCCGTTCCTCAGAACGGGATCTCGTCGTCGCGGTCGACCAGCTCGGGGTTTTCGTTCTCGGCCGACTTCGGGCGGCTCAGGAAGTCGACCTTCTCGGCGATGATCTCGCAGCCGTAGCGGTCGTTCCCCATGCTGTCGATCCACTTGGTGTAGTGGATGCGGCCGTGGACGAGGACCTTCATCCCCTTTTCGCAATGCTCGGCGACCGTCTTGCCGAGTCCGTTGAAGCAGGTGATGCGGTGCCATTCGGTGTCCATGACCCGGTAGCCGTTTTCGTCGCGCATCACACGGCCTTCCGAGAGGCGGGGACGCGAGGTGGCGAGGCTGAAGTTGGTGATCTTGGTGCCGCTCTGGGTGGTGCGGACTTCGGGGGTCTGACCGATGTTGCCGGCGAGGATGACGATGTTCTGCATGATAAGCTCCTGTTTTTCCTGTCTTCGGGACCGTCCCTTCGACAAGACCCTGAAAAAGCCCGTCGGGTGACGCGTGCACGGTGGACAGCATGGACACCGGACACCCCCAGAGGACCGGGGTGGAGCGGGCAGGACGCCAAAGGCGGCCAACACGGCCCGGACTGACGCGGGGTTGCGCGCAGGAGCCCGAACGGGATTAGGGGATTGTCAGTCGAAGGGATGACCCAGGAGACAGAGAGATGCGGGGAGCCCATGCCAGACCATGTCCTCTTGCCCATCGGGACTGCTTTACCCCAAGCCCAGCACACCGCTAGCGGCCAAAGTGGCTATCTCCAGCTCTCACCCCTGCCCTTGCCTGACGAGAAATGCAGGGCCCTACCGCGATGGGATATCGATACCGGGAAATCCAGGACACGGACCGCACCAACGGCTGCTTTCGATCTCGAGGTACTGTCGCTCAGCGAGCTGAAGAAATTGCAGAAGGACGTCGCCAAGGCGATTGCCACATTCGAGGATCGGCACAAGGCGGAAGCTTGCGCCAAGGTGGAAGCCCTCGCCCGGGATCTGGGCTACTCCCTGGCCGAACTTGTCGACCCCGAGACGAAATCCTCCCGTGCACCGGCAGCGGCGAAATACCGGCACTCTGACAACCCGACGCTCACGTGGTCTGGCCGGGGGCGCAAACCACAGTGGTTCGTTGAGGCGTTGGAGGCGGGTAGCACCGCAAGTGAACTAACTTTACGTTGAGAGTAGAAGCGACGCGATCGGCCCCTAACCGGTCGTCGCTGAGCCGCTCCACTGATTCACCGAAGCGGCCATTCATGCAACCCGCAGCGTTTTTTGGCGGTCCGAGGTCGGTAGTGCGGACGAAGCCAATAGTCGCGTCCTTGTCGACTGGTTGTTGACCGAAATGCATCATCAGTTCGGCCGTTCAGCCGGGAAGCCCATCAATCCTTTCGATGGAGGGCAGGTCGTTGTCCCAGTTTGCGCGACTGGAACAACAGATATGCGCGTTGGGTCGTATGTCGAGCCGGCTGTCAAGCGACCCTGCCGGCACCACAAGCAAACCGATCTCCGGCTGGGGGACTGGCAGCGCGGACCCGCAGTCAGAGCAAAAGCTCTTCACGTGGCGTGACCCTGAGAGCCGGAACGTCTTTATGCTTTCCTCGCCTGACACCCAGATGATTCTGGCAGTGGACGAAAACAGGTTTGCCGAATGGGCCGAACCACTGTCCTTACGGCAACGGGTGCAGTGGCACAGGAAAAAGCTCTCGAACTCTCCCGATATCCGGAATTTCACAGCGCCACAAAGGCATTGTCCGGTGGTTGGATTGTCGTCCATTCACACTCCTCTCGACAGGCAAGCCCTCTGCCGCCAGTCGAACGCATTTTCATTGATCCCTTGTATCCGCCTGTTAGATCACGGTCAAAAGGGCTGGTCACGGCGATGCAGAACAAATCTCGATCTTGGTCCGCTCTGAATGTCGGCTTCCATCATTGTGGGGTGATCGGATTGCATCCGCGGAGGTGGGGCGCACCTGTGCCGCGCCCGGGCCCTCGGAAAGTGAGGCCGAAGCCTCACCCGAAGGGATCGTATTCCGAGTTATGCGGTCAGCAACATAACTCGGAGTATGACCCGTTCCAGATTATGGCCCGCTGAGGGCCATGACGCCTTCAAGCCCTTGCCGCGCCGAGCTTTTCGCTCGGCGCTACGCACT
>NZ_FTOM01000019.1 GCF_900156695.1 Phaeovulum vinaykumarii | reverse complement strand
CGCCCACAGAACGCCCAAGCCCCGACAAAACCCCCAAAACATCCCCAAAACCAACGCAAATCCCCCTCAGGCGTCGGAATGATACTCTAACGCGCGGATGAAGGATGAACGTCAGTCGGGCGCTTGTGCGCGGGTTTCCGGCGATGTGTTGCAGTTGCGCCCGCTCACGAAGGCGTGATGATTGCCCGCGGGGCAGATCGCGCCCGCGTTGCCGCGAAATGCGGCTGTTGCGTAACGCGCGGGCGGGGGGAGGCGCCTGCCTCTGGAAACGCGCGCCAAGGCGGCCTAACAAGGCACGACCGCCCCGGCCGCGCCGCGCGCGACCGGCCGCGCCACGACATCACCCCAGGGCAACCCCGGAGCGCTGAGCATGCAAGACGATCCCAATCCGCGCACGGCGCTTGTCACCGGGGCTGCGGGCTTCATCGGCTATCACCTGTGCCAGCGCCTTCTGGACGAGGGTTGGTGCGTGGCCGGCATCGACAACCTGTCGGATTACTACGACGTGCGCCTGAAGGAACGCCGCCAGGCGATGCTGGCCGAACACCCGCGCTTTTCCATCGTCAACGACGACATCCAGGCGCCGGGCCGCATGCGCGCGATGTTCGAGCGCCACCGCCCCGAGGTGGTGATCCATCTCGCAGCCCAGGCCGGCGTGCGCTATTCGATCGAGAACCCGCGCTCGTATCTCGACAGCAACATCACAGGCACCTTCGAGATCCTCGAGGCCGCGCGCGCCTTCCCGCCCCGGCATATGCTGCTGGCCTCGACCTCTTCGGCCTATGGCGCGAACACGGTGATGCCCTATGCCGAGACGGCGAAGGCCGACCATCAGATGAGCTTTTATGCCGCCACCAAGAAGGCGACCGAATCGATGGCGCATTCCTATGCGCATCTGTTCGACCTGCCGGTGACGATGTTTCGTTTCTTCACCGTCTATGGCCCCTGGGGGCGGCCCGACATGGCGCTGTTCAAGTTCACCCGCGCGATCCTCGAGGGCGCGCCGATCGACGTCTACAACCACGGCGACATGAAGCGCGACTTCACCTATGTCGACGATCTGGTGGCGGCCATTCGCCTGCTGATCGACGCCGTGCCGCAGCGCCCGGCCGAGGGGCGCGTGCCCGCGGGTGACAGCCTGTCGCCGGTGGCGCCCTGGCGGGTGGTCAATATCGGCAATTCCGAACCCGTCCAGCTGACCGATTTCATTGCCGCGATCGAGGCCGCGACCGGGCGGCGCGCCACGCGCAACCTGATGCCGATGCAACCGGGCGACGTGCCGGCCACCTGGGCGGATGCCGCGCTTTTGCACCGGCTGACGGGCTATGCGCCGCGCACCCGCGTCCCCGAAGGCGTTGCGGCCTTTGTCGCGTGGTATCGCAGCTATTACGGGGCCTGACGCGGCGCAGGGTGTTGTCTTTCACTTTCTCCGTAACGTCATTTCGTGGCCTTTATTACCGGAAGTGATCAGCAGTCCACACACTATCCCGGACGGTTCTGGGACGTTCGCCACGAACTCAGCCGCCAACCTGTCGCTTCTTCCACCACTCCCAGATCGCGGTTTTACCGACACGGCGCGCGGGCGGAAAGTGCTGCGCCACCTCTGCTGCAATCTGTTCGAAGGTGAGCCGATCGACACGCGCCGCGATGAAGGTTTGCAATTCCGGATCGCTGGCAATCTTCGGCGCGGTTCCCGAGCGATGCGCGCGGCGGTGTTCCGAGGGAGGAACGGCGCAGGCGGGCTGGCTTTCGATACCATCTTGAACGCCCTGTTCAAGGGCGGCTTCAAGGCTCCTGATCGCACGGGAAAAAGCGGCTTGCCCTGCCGTCAGCTCGAAGAGGGCAGATGCCACCAGGTCCGTAACCGACGCTTGCGTCATGCGTTTCTCCTGTTGGGTGGCCCGTGGTGCGTCACCTCACCACGGGCCACAGGGCGCGCCTTCCGCCAAGCGCGCCCTGTGCGGTTATACGTTCTGTCCCGGCTCGATCCCGAGTTGCGCGCAGACCGCGAGGCGCTCGGCATTCGTGCGGCCTTTGCCATGCGTGAGCAACTCGGGCGGCGGCACGCGGCCTGCGAGCTTCGGGCCGCCAAGGTTGACCAGCGGCAAGGCGCAGGCCTCCCAGGCTTCGAAGCTCGTGATGTTGGCGCTGGCCAGCTCCACCGCCCATTCCTCCATCGCGGGCACGAGCTTGCCCAAGGCACGCGCCCGTTCGAGTGCTGCATCGACCCGGCCTTGATGGATCTCGGCGCGCAAGGAGGCGAGTTGCGTTTCCGCCTCGCCGCCCGTTTGTGCAATGGTTGCCGCCGCGACGATGGCCCGACCTCGCGCAGGCGCTCATGGATCAGGCCGCGCTGCATTATGACGGGCGATCCCCGATGGATGCGAAGGCCCTCTCCACGTCGCCGCACATGGCCCGTGTGGGCGCCAGGTATCGCGGGGTGCAGGCATGACCGAGCATGAATGCGACATGCTGCTGACCCTGCAATGGCCTGCCGTGGTGCGGTGGGCCAAGCGGCAGGAAGAGGCGTGGATCAAGGGCTTTGCCCTGTCGATTGCCGGGAAGGGCAAGCGACAGGACTGGCTGCCCAGCCCCAAGCAAGAGCGCCTGATGCGCCGCCTGATCGACGCGCAGAGAGCTGACGATCAGGCGTTGCTGAACGGCGAGGGGCTGATCGAGCTGGTCGAGGATTGAGAACACCGCCTGCCGCTCACGCGGCGGGCTGCGGGCGTCAGTCGGGTTTCACGGGTTAACCGGGGCTGACGCTTTCGACGGTGCGCACCGGGTAACGGGCCAAAGCACCAAGGGCAGCTATTCCCCGCAAGGGGTCTCCCCACGCCCTAAGGCCCCGCTGCCACCCTCTGGCGGCGAACATGGGGGAGCGGACCGAGCCGAGGGAAAGGCAGGTCTGGCCTAAGCGGCGGGCTCGTCTGAATGGACAGGTCAAGATCGCGGCGGTCGGGGCGGGAGGCGGGGTTTTCAACCCCCGCCCTTAACCCGCTTTCCGACCGTCACAGCAGGTCTGAACTGATGGACAGGGGCAAGACAGAGAGAAGAGCAGAGGCAAGAGAGATGACACGGAAGACAGCGAACACGGCAGACCGCGCGGGCGAAGGCCTCGACCTCTTCGGAAATGGTCCCAAGACCGCTCGGTCCTGGTCACGGTTGACGAATGGATGGCGGCGGAAGTCTCGCCCGATGATCTGCCCGCGCGCGAAGGCCCCTGCGTCCTCGGCGTTGACCTGGGCGGCTCGCGGTCCATGTCGGCGGCGGCGTTCTACTGGCCCGAGACCGGGCGTCTCGAAGCTCTGGGCACCTTCCCGGCAACCCCGTC
This sequence comes from Phaeovulum vinaykumarii, assembly GCF_900156695.1. Taxonomy (GTDB): domain Bacteria; phylum Pseudomonadota; class Alphaproteobacteria; order Rhodobacterales; family Rhodobacteraceae; genus Bieblia_A; species Bieblia_A vinaykumarii. The sequence continues at coordinate 2,207 of NZ_FTOM01000019.1, read as the reverse complement.
GCTGGCGGATCGCGGCGCCTCCGATGGGGTCTCGGATCGGTATTGCCAGATGCAGGAGCGCGGCGAGCTGTCGGTGATGGGCGAAGCCACGGTGCCGCCCGGCCCCTGGCTGGCGCAGATCGTCAAGCACCTGTCCGGGATCACGCCCGATTGCATCGTGGGCGACCGCTTCCGCCATGCCGAATTCACCGAAGCCATGCAGGCGGCCGGGCTGGCCCGCGTTCCGTTCATCTGGCGCGGCTTCGGCTGGAAGGACGGCTCAGAGGATATCGAGCGGTTTCGCCGGGCGCTGTTTGACGGCGACGTGAAGGCCGCGCCGTCCATGCTTCTGCGCTTCGCCTTCTCCGACGCGATCACGCTGGTGGACCCGGCAGGCAATCAGAAGCTGGCCAAGGCGCGCAGCCTCGGGCGGATCGACGCGGCCGCGGCCACGGTGCTGGCGGTGGCCCAGGGCGCGCGGATGAAGGCGGCCCCGATCAGGAAGGCGACGGCGCTATGGGTGTGAACGTCCTGCGCCTCGACAGGCGGCTTCAATTCCTGCGCGCGGTGATGGGGGATGACGGTTACGGCAACGTCATTACCGGCTGGGCCGCGCATGGCGTCCCGGTCTGGGGCGCGCGCAAGGACGTGTCGGACGCGGAACAGGTGGCGGCGGGGCGCCTGCTGGCGACGGTGACGGCGCGGTTCATCATCCGGCGTTCCAGCTTCGCGGCGGGCCTCACGCCGATGGATCAGTTTACCTGCGACGGCGCGACCTGGGCGATCGACGGCATCAAGGAGGTGGCGCAGCCCCGGCGCGGCTTCCTTGAGATCACGGCGACCAAGGGGGCGGCATGAGCAAGCGCAAGGACTATGCGCGCCACTCGAAGCGCGTCACGCGCACGCGGCGGTGGGCGGTGCTGCGCCAACAGATCCTCGAGCGCGACGGCTGGGCGTGCCGGTGCTGCGGCGAGCGGCGGCGCCTCGAGATCGACCACATCAAGCCGGTGCGGACGCACCCGGAATTGGCCTTCGACCCGCGCAACCTTCAGGCGCTCTGCGGCCGCTGCCACACCCGCAAGACCCGCATCGAGTGCGGGCACAAGGAGAAATCCCCCGAGCGCAAGGCTTGGGCGACTGCCGTTGCCGAATTGGCGGCGGAAACCACAACCACGGAAAAGGAATAACCCATGTTGGACTCTGTGAAGATCGCGCGGCGGCAAAGCGAGATCCGCCAGAAGCTGGCCGAGCTGGCCGGGAAGCCGACCCCGACCGAAGACGAAACCCGCGCGATGGAAGCCCTCGACGCGGAATACCGGACCAACGAGACCCGGTATCGCGCCGCCCTGATCGCGGAAGACACCGAACGCCGCGAGGCCGGGGCCGATCTGGAAACCCGCGCGGGCCGCGAATGGGCCGACCTGATCGCGGGCTTTCAGATGCGCCAGGTTGTCGGCGCGCTGAATGATGGCCGCGCCCTCGAAGGGCAGACCGCCGAAGTCGTGACCGAGCTGCGCAACGCGGGCGGCTATCGCGGCATCCCGGTCCCGCTCCTGGCGCTCGAAGCGCGGGCCGGGGAAACCATCTCGACCGCGACCCCCGATCCGATGCAGACGCGCCCGATCATCGACCGGCTGTTCCCGGCCAGCGTGGCCGCGCGCATGGGCGCCCAGATGATCGGCATCGGCTCCGGCGCGGTGGAATGGCCGGTGGCGACCTCGGCCGTCACGGCGGGCTGGGCGGACGGCGAGACGGGCAGCATTCCCGATCCGACCGCCTACACCACGACCGACAAGGCGCTGGCCCCGAACCAGACGATGGGCGTTCAGATGCGCATCACGCGCAAGGCGCTCCTGCAATCGGGCGATGCGCTGGAAGCCGCGATCCGGCGCGACATGAACGGCGCGATGGCGGCCGAGCTGGATCGGGCGATCTTCCTCGGGACCGGCGCGGACGGGCAACCGCTGGGCGTCATCACCGGGGCGGCGACCTATGGCATCCCCACGACTGCCGTTGATGCTGCGGCGTCCTGGGCGACCTATCGCGGCGCCGTGGTGCGGTTCATGACCCGCAATGCCGCCTCGACCCCGGCCGATGTGCGCGCGCTGATCCGGCCCGAGGTCTGGGACTACATGGAGTATCCGTTTTGATCAAGGGGCAATTTCGGCCCATTTTCGGTTATCCCGGATCAGGGCGTTGGCGAGGACGATGAGCTTGCGCATCACCGC
>NZ_FTOM01000007.1 GCF_900156695.1 Phaeovulum vinaykumarii | reverse complement strand
CGCGCTCGGATCCGGTCCCGCAACCGAGCATGAGGGCAAGGAACTGTCCCAGGATGCCGTGATCTGGATCACCGCAGCCGACATGGAGTGACGCCATGCATATCGTCGATGGCGCGCTTTCCGCGCCGGTGCTGATTGCCGGGGCTGCGCTGACGGCCGGGGGGATCGCCCTTGGCCTGCGGCAGATGACGCTGGAACGGATCCCGGCGGCGGGCGTGCTGTCGGCGGCCTTCTTTGTGGCCTCGTTGATCCATGTCGCGGTGGGGCCAAGCTCGGTCCATCTGATCCTCAACGGGTTGGCCGGGCTGATCCTGGGGTGGACGGCCTTTCCCGCGCTGTTCGTGGCGCTGCTGCTCCAGGCGGTGTTCTTCGGCTTTGGCGGGATCACCGTGCTGGGGGTGAACACGCTCAACATCGCCTTGCCGGCGGTGCTGGTCGGGCTGGCGCTGCGTCCGCTGATCGCTGCGGGCGGGCCGCGCGCGGCGGCCCTCTGGGGCGCGGTCGGCGGGGCCGGTGCGATCGCGCTGACCACGCTTTTCGTCGCCGCCGCGCTTGTCTTCAGCGGGGACGCCTTCGTGCCCGCGGCCAAGCTCGTCTTTCTTGCGCATGTCCCGGTGATGGTGATCGAGGCCGCGATCAGCGCCGCCGCGGTCGTGCTGATCAAGCGGGTCAAACCCGATCTCTTTGCCGGCGCGCCCGCCGTGGCCGCGGTTTGAAGGATAGTCCAGATGAAACGCATCCTCCTTTCCACCCTTGTCGCCGGCGCCCTGTGCGCGCCGCTGCCTGCGCTTGCGCATAAGGTGATCGCGTCGGTCTACCCTTCGGGGGCGATGATCGAGGGCGAGGTCGGCTTTTCCGACGGCACGATGGGCGTGAACGTGCCGGTTCTGGTCTCGGGGCCCGACGGCAAGGTGCTGGCCACGCTGACCAGCGATGACGAGGGCTTCTTCACCTATACCCCCACGCAGGCAGTGGCGCTGACCTTCCGCGCTGATCTGGGCGCGGGGCATGTGGCCACGGCGTCGATGGCGCAAGACGAGGTCGCCCGGATTGTCGGCAAGGGGGCCGCGCCCACTGCTGCCCCGGCCGCCGCCGCCCCGGACACTGCCACGTCTGCCGCCCCGGACACCGCGGCTGCGGCGGGCGCGACGTCCCCGAGCGCGCAGGGCGCGACGCCCCCGAGCGCGCAGGGCGCGACGCTGAACGCGGCCGAACGCGACGCCGTTGCCGAGATGCTGCGCGACGAATTGCGTCCGCTGCGCAAGGAGATCGCCGCCTACAGGGAAAAGAACGACCTGCAAGCGATCCTGGGCGGGATCGGCTATATCATCGGCCTCTTCGGGGTGGGCTTCTATGTCGCCGCCCGGCGCCGTCTGGCGCAGGCCGCGTCATGACCCTGATCAGCACCAACCCCCCGGCGCTGCGGCCCGGTCTGCCGGGGGCCGCGGTCGCGCGCATCGACCCGCGTCTGCGCGTCTGCGTCGCGCTGGTCTTCGCGGTGCTGATGAGCCAGGTGGACGGTTTCGGCGCGCTGGGACTGGGCCTTGCTGCCGGGCTTGGCCTGCTTCTGGCCTCGGGGCAGCCGATAGGCCCCGTCCTGCGCCGCATGGCGGCGATGGATGGGTTCATCCTGTTCATGCTGGTGCTCTTGCCCTTCACCACGCCGGGGGTGCCGCTCTTTTCGGTCTGGGGCCATGGCGCCAGCCTCGAGGGGCTGCGTGACGCCTGCGATATCCTGCTGACCGCGAATGCCGTCGTTCTGATGGTGCTGGTGCTGCCCGGCACGCTCGAGCCGGTGACGCTGGGCCATGCGCTGGGGCGGCTGGGGGTGCCGCTGTCGCTGGTCAACCTGCTGCTGTTCACCGTGCGCTATATCACCGTTCTGGAAGGCGAATATCAGCGGATGCGGCAGGCGATGCGGGCGCGGGCCTTTGCCGCGCGCTCGGATCTGCATACGCTGACCAGCCTGGGCTATCTGGTGGGCATGATGCTGGTGCGCGCGCAGGAACGCTCCGAGAGGGTGTTGCAGGCCATGAAATGCCGCGGCTTCAACGGCGCGCTGCCGCTGATCGACGCGATGCGCTGGCGCGGGGCCGACACGCTCTGGGCGCTGGGCTTTGCGGGCCTGCTGGGGGCCGTGATCGCGCTGGAGATCGCCCATGTCCCCGGTGCTTGAACTGGCCGGCATCCATTTCGCCTATCCCGGCCGCCCGGCCGTTCTGACCGGCGCCAGCCTGCGGGTCGGGGCCGGTGATCGCATCGCGCTGGTCGGGCCCAACGGGTCGGGCAAGTCCACGCTTTTGCGGATTGCCGTCGGCCTGTTGCGCCCCTCGGCGGGCCAGGTCACGGGCTTCGGGCGCCCGCGCGTGACCGAGACCGATTTCCAGGATCTACGCCGCGACGTGGGGCTGGTGTTTCAGGATCCCGATGATCAGCTGTTCTGCCCCACGGTGATCGAGGACGTGGCCTTCGGGCCGCGCAATCTGGGGCAGGGCCGCGCCGAGGCGCTGGCGACCAGCGAAACGGTCCTGCGCGAGATGGATCTGATGCATCTGCGCGACCGCGTGACCCATCACCTGTCGGGCGGCGAAAAGCGGCTGGTCACGCTGGCCACGGTGCTGGCGATGCGCCCCAGGGTGCTGTTGCTCGACGAGCCGACCAATGCGCTGGACCCCGAGAATGCCGCGCGGCTGCTGGCGATCCTGCGCGGTCTGGATCAGGCTTTGGTGATGGTCAGCCATGACGCCGCCTTCCGCGCCCAGCTTGATCTGCGCGAGGTGCATCTGCGCGCCGGGCGGCTGGCGGAGAGCCCCTGACGACGACCCACTGAAGGCGCGCGGGGCAGGGGGAGCGCGGGCAGAGGGGCACGCGGGGCAGGGGGCGTGCCCTAGTCGCCCGATGCCCTGCGCGCCACCGCCTTCCTTGCCCGCCGCGCGGCCCAGCTTGTGGCGCCGTTACGCCGCGCCGCCCCGCGGGGGCGCGCGCTAATCGGCCTGCGCGGGGGCCCGGCGGTGGTCGCATCGGGGCGCGGGCACGGGCGCGCCGACCCGCATCCACAAGATGGCATCCTGGCGCAACCGCTGCCAGCCGCGGCGGCGCGCGGCCCCCGCCCCCGGCGCGCAGAGTGCCCACAGACCGGCCGCGGGCAGGGTGGTGCGGAACCGCCCCTGCGCATCGGTCTCGGCAAAGGCCCAGCCCGGCGCCCCGCGCGATCCGGTGCCGTCTGTCGCCGCGACGAGATGATCGCCGGTCGCGCCCAGCTCGCGGGTCATCCGCTCCAGACAGACCGTGATCCCGGCAACGGGACGGCCCGCCGCCAGCACCCGCCCCGAGAACAGCATCCCCGGCAGGATCGTGTCGGGGTCGCGGTCGGGCACGATCTCGGCGGCAAGGCCCAGCGGCGCCAGCGGGCGCGCCGCGTCATGGCCCAGGATCGCCAGCGCGATCTGCTGCACCTGAAGGCGCGCCGAACGATCCCGACGCGGGACGGTGCAGACCGCCAGATGGTGGCGGCCGGGGGCGCTCAGATCCGCGGTGCCCTGCCAGGCCGCGCCCGCATTGAAGGCGCCGTGAAAGAGAACCGGCGCGAACGCGAGCCTGAGGTCGCGGGTCGTGCCCGCATGCCGGTGAAGCACCGCCTCGGGCCGCGCCAGATCCTGGACCGCGCCCTCTCCCAGCGGATCGCCTGCGATCAGCGTGATGCGCCGGCCGCCGGGTGTGGCTGCGGGCGTGGCTGCGGGGGGGGCCGCGGGGGTGGGGCAATGCAGCAGTAGCCCCGCCGTGCTGGCCGGCCGCGGGGCCAGCATCAGCGCGCGGGCCGCGGCCATCAGGTTTCCATGCAAGATCATGTAGCGTTGCCTTTCCAAAGCGACACGGGGCCAAAGCGACACGGGGCCGAAGCGGCGCGGGGCCGCGAAGCTGAAAAGACGAACGGGATGACGGCTCGGTCGGGCGCGCGGCCCGACCGGGCCAGACGCGCACCCCGGCGTCCGGTCGACACCGCCGGGAACGGGCCCCGGCGCGGAACGGCAGGTCTCCTGGCTTGCGGGTCGTGGCTCCTCCGGCCTTCCCGGAGCCACACGCGCGTGCGTGCTGGGCTCCAGTGGTTCTTCCGGTCTCGCTCGCCGCTTACAGTTGCGGGGGCAGCTGCGGCCTTGCCCGTCCGGGCGCACCGCATTCCCTTTTCACCCCGGCCAGACGCATCGTGCGCCCGCGGGGAACCGTGTCCGGGGGCAGGATCGCAAGCCCGCGCGCGGGCGTCAACGGCCATGCCGTCGCGGGGGTGTGGCATGGGGCGTGAGTGGAATTCATGATCTTTGTGACGATTATGAATTTGAGTTGAGTTGCGGGCAGCGCTATTTATCCCCCGTTCTCAGGAGACCGACATGCTGCTTTCCCAGACCTTGCCGAAATCGGCCAGTTATCACGCGCTCGAGGCGCTGGCCCGCGAGAGGATCGTGATCCTTGACGGGGCGATGGGCACGCAGATCCAGAAGCTGGGCCTGGGCGAGGAGGATTTCACCGGCCAGGGCGGGGGCTGTGCCTGCCGGTTTCACACCGATCGCCCGCAGAAGGGCAACAACGATCTGCTGGTGCTGACCCAGCCCGGCGTGATCGAGGATATCCACGTCGATTTCGCAATGGCCGGCGCCGATATCGTCGAGACCAACACCTTTTCGGGCACCACCATCGCCCAGGCCGATTATGGTCTGGAAGAGGCGGTCTTCGAGATCAATGCCGCCGGCGCGCGGGTGGCGCGTGCGGCGATGGACCGGGCCCAGGCGATGGACGGGCGCGCGCGCTTCGTGGCCGGGGCGGTGGGGCCCACGAACCGCACCGCTTCGCTGTCGCCGGATGTGAACGACCCCGGCTATCGTGCGGTCACCTTCGACGATCTGCGCCGCGCCTATGGCACCCAGATCCGCGGCCTGATCGCGGGGGGCGCCGACATCATCCTGATCGAGACCATCTTCGACACGCTGAATGCCAAGGCCGCGATCTTTGCCGCCGCCGAAGCCTTTGCCGAACATGGCGAACGGCTGCCGGTGATGATCTCGGGCACGATCACCGATGCCTCGGGGCGCACGCTGTCGGGGCAGACACCGACCGCCTTCTGGCATTCGGTGGCCCATGCGCGCCCCTTCACCGTTGGGCTGAATTGCGCGCTGGGCGCGGCCGCCATGCGCCCGCATCTGGCCGAAATCGCGGGCGTCGCCCCCTGTGCGGTGTCGGCCTATCCCAATGCCGGGCTGCCCAATGCCTTTGGCCAATACGACGAAACGCCCGATCAGACCGCGGCCCAGGTGGAATTGTTCGCCCGCGACGGGCTGGTCAATGTGGTCGGCGGCTGCTGCGGCACCACGCCCGAGCATATCCGCGCCATCGCCGAGGCCGTGAAATCCCATCCGCCGAGGATCTTCGAATGAGCCGTTATCTGCGCCTGTCGGGCCTCGAGCCCTTCACGCTGACCCCCGATATTCCCTTCGTCAACATCGGCGAGCGCACCAATGTCACCGGCTCGGCCCGGTTCCGCAAGATGATCGTGGCGCGCGATTATGCGCGCGCGCTCGAAGTGGCGCGCGATCAGGTCGAGAACGGCGCCCAGATCATCGACATCAACATGGACGAGGGGCTGATCGATTCGCGCGCCGCGATGGTCGAGTTTCTCAACCTGCTGGCCTCGGAACCCGATATCGCCCGCGTGCCGGTGATGATCGACAGTTCCCGCTGGGAGGTGATCGAAGCGGGCCTGCAATGCGTGCAGGGCAAGTCGGTGGTCAATTCGATCAGCCTCAAGGAGGGCGAGGAGCTCTTCCGCCACCACGCCAACCTGTGCCTGGCCTATGGCGCCGCGGTGGTGGTGATGGCCTTCGACGAGACCGGCCAGGCCGACACCTATCAACGCAAGATCGACATCTGCGCGCGCGCCTACCGCATTCTGGTCGACGAGATCGGCTTCCCGCCCGAGGACATCATCTTCGACCCCAACGTCTTTGCCGTGGCCACCGGCATCGAGGAGCACGACAATTACGGCGTCGACTTCATCGAGGCCACGCGCTGGATCCGGGCGAACCTGCCCCATGCGCATGTGTCGGGGGGCGTGTCGAACCTGTCGTTCAGCTTCCGCGGCAACGAACCCGTGCGCGAGGCGATGCATGCCGTCTTTCTTTACCACGCCATTCAGGCGGGGATGGACATGGGCATTGTCAATGCCGGGCAGCTGGCCGTCTATGACCAGATCGACCCCGAATTGCGCGAGGCCTGCGAAGACGTGGTCCTGAACCGCGTGCCCAAGACGGGCGGCACCGCGACCGAGCGCATGCTGGAGGTGGCCGAAAGGTTCCGGGGCGGCGCGCGCGAGGAAAAGCAGCGCGATCTGGCCTGGCGCGACTGGCCGGTGGAAAAGCGGCTGGAACATGCGCTGGTCAACGGCATCACCGAATTCATCGAAGACGACACCGAGGCCGCGCGCCAGGCCGCCGCGCGCCCGCTGGACGTGATCGAAGGGCCCTTGATGGCGGGCATGAACGTCGTGGGCGATCTGTTCGGGGCGGGCAAGATGTTCCTGCCGCAGGTGGTGAAATCGGCCCGCGTGATGAAACAGGCGGTAGCGGTGCTGCTGCCTTACATGGACGCCGAGAAGGCCGCCGCGGGCGGGCAGGGGCGTGAAAGCGCCGGCAAGATCCTGATGGCGACGGTGAAGGGCGATGTGCATGACATCGGCAAGAACATCGTGGGCGTCGTTCTGGCCTGCAATAATTACGAGATCGTCGATCTGGGCGTGATGGTGCCGCCGCAGAAGATCATCGAGGTGGCGCGGGAAGAACAGGTCGACGCGATCGGGCTGTCGGGTCTGATCACGCCCAGCCTCGACGAGATGGTGCATCTGGCCTCCGAGATGGAGCGCGCGGGCTTCGACATCCCGCTTCTGATCGGGGGGGCTACCACGTCCAGGGTGCATACGGCGGTGAAGATCGCCCCCGCTTACACGCGCGGCCAGGCGGTCTATGTGCTGGATGCCAGCCGCGCCGTGGGGGTGGTGGGGGCGCTTCTCAGCCCCAACCAGAAGGCCGAATATGCCGCCGGGATCCGTGCCGAATACACCCAGCTTGCCGCGCGGCATGCCCGCGACGAGGCCGCCAAGCAGCGCCTGCCGCTGGCGCGGGCGCGCGCCAATGCCATGAAGATCGACTTTTCCGATTACGCGGTGCCGGCGCCGCGCTTCTTCGGGCCGCGGGTGATCGAGGATTGGGATCTGGCCGAGGTGGCGCGCTATATCGACTGGACGCCCTTCTTCCACGCGTGGGAGATGAAGGGGGTCTATCCGCGCATCTTCGAGGACAAGGCCAGGGGCGCGGCCGCGCGCGCGCTCTTTGACGACGCCCAGGAGATGCTGGCCCGCATCATCGCCGAGCGCTGGTTCACCCCGCGCGCGGTGGTGGGCTTCTGGCCTGCGAATGCGGTGGGCGACGACATCCGCCTTTACACCGACGAGAGCCGCGCCGAGACCCTGGCCACCTTCTTCACCCTGCGCCAGCAGACGCTCAAGCGCGAGGGGCGGCCCAATGTGGCGCTGTCCGATTTCGTTGCGCCCGAAGGCAGCGTGCCCGATTATCTGGGCGGTTTCGTCGTCACCGCCGGCGCCGAGGAAGCCGAGATCGCCGCGCGGTTTGACGCCGAGAACGACAATTATTCCGCCATCATGGTCAAGGCGCTGGCGGATCGCTTCGCCGAAGCCATGGCCGAGGCCCTGCATCAGCGCGTGCGGCGCAGCTATTGGGGTTATGCCCCCGACGAGAGCTTTGCCCCCGATCAACTGGTCGGCGAGCCCTATCGCGGCATCCGCCCCGCGCCGGGCTATCCCGCCCAGCCCGATCACACCGAGAAGCGGACGCTGTTCAAGCTGTTGGAGGCCGAGGCCGCCACCGGCGTGACGCTGACCGACAGCATGGCGATGTGGCCGGGCTCGTCGGTCTCGGGGCTCTATATCGGGCATCCGGAGGCCTATTATTTCGGCCTTGCGCGCATCGAACGCGACCAGGCCGAGGATTACGCCGCCCGCAAGGGCATGGCGCTGTCCGAGGTGGAACGCTGGCTGGCCCCGGTTCTGGGCAAGGCGCCCGACGATCCCGCCGAGGCGGCGGCCTGAGCCTGTCTGAAACGCGTTCCATCAGGTCGGATTCGTGCGGTGCAGCATGCGGCATTCTGGCACGGTAGTCCCTGTCAGGGCGCCCTTTGACGGGGCCGACTGCGGCGGGGGCGCATCGGCGGGCGACCGCGGCGGGCGACGGCGGCGGGGGACCAAGACCTGCCCTGACATCACCGGGCCGTCGGCCCATCCGTCCAACCGGCCCCGGCGGGGGCGCGGGGCAAGTGAGGTGTCAGATGTCGGACGCAGCGGAAATTCGTGCGCAATTGGCCGCACGCCAGAAGAACCATGCCCTGCCGCGGTCTCTCTATTGCGACGAGGCGGTGTTCCAGGCCGATCTGGCGCATGTCTTCGCGCGCGAATGGCTGTTCGCCGTGCCTGCCTGCCAGCTTGTCAAGGCGGGGGATTACGCCACGCTCCAGATCGGCGCCTATCCGGTGATCGTGGTGCGCGGCGCCGACGGCATGATCCGCGCCTTTCACAATGTCTGCCGCCACCGCGGCCAGCGGCTGTGCGCCAAATCCACCGGCAGCACGCCCAAGCTGGTCTGCCCCTATCACCAATGGACCTATGATCTGGACGGCAAGCTGCTGTGGGCCAAGGACATGCAGGAGGATTTCGACCCCCGCGCGCATGGTCTGAAAAAGGTGCATTGCGTCGATATCGGCGGGATGGTCTTCATCTGCCTGGCCGATGTGCCGCCGCCCATCGCCGATCTGGCCGGGGCGCTGGGCCGCTATCTGGCGCCCTCGGGGCTCAAGGAGGCCCGCGTCGCCCATGTCTCGACCATCATCGAGAAGGGCAACTGGAAGCTGGTGCTCGAGAACAACCGCGAATGCTATCATTGCGGGGGCGCGCATCCGTCCCTGTGCCGCACCTATTCCGACAATCCGCGCATGACGGCGATGGACGGCCCCGACGCCGCCAGCCCCGACATCCTGGCGCATTGGCAGCGCTGCGAGGCCGCGGGCCTGCCCTCGCGGTTCGTCAACCACCCCGACATGCAATGGCGGCTGGCGCGCATCCCGCTTCTCAACAATGCCGACAGCTACACGATGAGCACCAAGCCCGCCGTGCGCGGCAAGCGCATGGGCACGATCCCGTTCAACGACGCGGGCAGCCTGCTGTTCTTCCATTATCCCAACACCTGGAATCACTTCCTGGCCGATCATGCGATCGTCTTCCGGGTGCTGCCGGTCTCGGCCACCGAAACCGAGGTGACCACCACCTGGCTGGTGCCGGGCGACGCCGTGGAAGGGGTGGATTACGACCTGAAGGAATTGACCGAGGTCTGGCTGGCCACCAATGACGAAGACCGTCAGGTGGTCGAGGAAAACCAGGTCGGTATCCGCTCGCCCGCCTATGTGCCCGGCCCCTATTCGCTGGTGCAGGAGGAAGGCGTGATCCAGTTCGTCGATTGGTATTGCAACACGCTGGGGGCGCGGCTTGGTCCCGACCCGGCCCTGGCGGCGGAATAAGGCCATGCGGCGTCACAACTGGACGGGCGATCCGTGGACCGACCGCGAGCCTCTGGAATGCACGATGGTGGTGCCCGAGACCGCCGATACCGCGACCTTCACCTTCCGCGCGCCGTCGGGGGCCTGGTTCGATTATCTGCCGGGGCAGTTCCTGACCCTTGATCTGCCGGTGCCGGGCAACCCGGTCAGCCGCACCTACACGATTTCCTCGTCGCCCTCGCGGCCGCTGTCGCTGTCGGTCACGGTGAAGGCTCAGCCCGGCTCGGTGGGCACGCGCTGGATGCTCGACCATCTGACGCCGGGCATGCGGATCAAGGCGCATGGGCCGGCGGGCAATTTCACCTTTCGCCGGCATCCGGCCGAGAAATATCTGTTCATCTCGGCAGGCTCGGGCATCACCCCGCTGATGTCGATGGCCACCTGGGCCTGGGACAGCGGCGAACGGACCGACATTTCCTTTGTCCATGCCGCGCGCAGCCCCTCGGACATCATCTTCCGCCCGCGGCTGGAACACTTCGCCGCGCGGGTGCCGGGGCTGCAATTGCATCTGACGGTCGAGGAGGCCGACGCGCTGGAAAGCTGGCACGGCTATACCGGGCGGCTCAACCAGATCATGCTGGCGCTGATGACCCCCGATTATCTGGAGCGCGAGGTGTTCTGCTGCGGCCCCGAGCCCTTCATGCAATCGGTGCGCGAGAGCCTGGCCGCGCTGGGCTTCGATCTGGCGCATTACCATCAGGAAAGCTTTGGCGCGCCCGAGATCGCCTTCGATGCGCTGGCCGAGGCCGAAGCCGCCGCCGCTGCCGTGGCGGGCAGCTCCGAGGTCTGTTTCACCGCCTCAGGCGTCACCGCCGTGTGCGCGGAAGAGGAAACCATTCTGGCGGTGGCGAAACGGTCCGGTCTGAACATCCCCTCGGGGTGCAATTTCGGCCTGTGCGGCACCTGCAAGATCAAGAAGACCGAAGGCGAGGTGCAGATGCTGCACAATGGCGGCATCTCCGAGGAGGACATCGCCGAAGGCTATATCCTGGCCTGCTGTTCGCGCCCCAGCGGAAAAGTCGCGGTCGACGTCTGACCGCCGCCCGCGAAACACACCCATGACCGCCCCTTCAGGGGCGGCATTTTTTTACTGTTGGCGTCCCGGTTGGTCGGTTTCCAATCTTACACGCCAAAACTTCCCGGCGCGTTCGTAAACCGCTTCGGGCGTCAAAGTATTGAAAATCTTGAGAACGCCTTTGCCTACGCACAAGTTCGAAGACTTATCGAAATAGGCCAAGGCTTCGTCTTGAAGGTGAAATAGATGACTTGCGGCGGCTTCCTGATAAAGAAAGCCGTCGCGTTCATACTCTGCCAGCATCCACCGGGCGGCTTCGTCTTCAGTCATGCTTTCTTCGGCGCGACGTAAGCTTGAAGCGTTTCTTCCGTGAAATGAGCGCTTTCCTTTGAAGCGCCCTTGAACCATTCACACTGATAGCCTGTAAAGTTACCCTTGTAGTTGGTAGCAACTTCGGAAACCGTCATCGAAGGACCGCCGGATTTCAGTTGAACAATGTCGCCGGGTTTGAATTTCTGCGCCATGTGTAGTGCTCGCATCGTATTTAGGAACCGTATCTTGTGCTAAGATAAGGTGGGCGAAGTCGTCGCGCTAGGGCAAAACTTTAGGAAATAACATCGGAATGACCGGCACAGCGTGGCGCGGTCGTTGCATCACATTCACGTCTTCGTGAGCGTTCGGCGTGATGATGAAGGGAACTGCCTCGTTAGGCAACGCTTAGGCAGGAGCCAACATTTCCCAGAAAACCCAATGTTTTCAAAGGGAAATGGTGGGCGACCCTGGAATCGAACCAGGCATGGGTCTCCCCGGCGGAGTTACAGTCCGCTGCCGCACCTTGCAGCACGTCGCCCGACGCTGGGGCGATTTAGCGAAGCGGGCGGGGGGCGTCAAGGCAGAAAGTTCCGGTTTTTTCGTCCCGCGTGCCGGACGCTCTGCGTGTCGCAGGCAGGGGCCATCGCCGCGGGCTTCCCCTTGCCAGCACGCGCGGGCTCGGTCAGGAAGGGGCAGTCGCAAGGGGGATGCAGGATGAAGAAACCGGCCTGGGTGATCGAGAAGGAACGCGCGCGCCGGGCGGCGGCGGCCGAGACTGTCTGGCTCTTCGGGCTGCATGCGGTGCGCGATGCGCTGGCCAATCCGCGGCGCGAACGGCTGCGGCTGGTGCTGACGCCCAATGCTGCGCAACGGCTGGACGATCTGGCCGGCATGGAGCCCGAGATCGTCGACCCGCGCAAGTTCGACCGCCACGTGGGCCTGCCCGCCGACAGCGTGCACCAGGGCGCCGCGCTCGAGGTGCGCCCGCTCGAATGGGGCCGGCTGGCCGATCTCTGCGCGGGCGGGCCGGAGACGACCGTCGTCCTGCTCGACCGGGTGTCGGACCCGCACAACGTCGGCGCCATCCTGCGCTCGGCCGAGGTCTTCGGCGCCCGTGCCGTGATCGCGCCCGCGCGCCATTCCGCCCCCGAGACCGGGGCGCTGGCCAAGACCGCCTCGGGCGCGCTGGAACGCCAGCCCTATCTGCGGGTGCGCAACCTCTCCGAGGCGATGGAGGAGCTGCGCGAGATGGGCTTTTTGCTGGTCGGGCTGGCCGGCGAGGCCGAGGCCGATCTCGAGACCGCGCTGGGGCAGGCCTCGGGCCGTCCGCTGGCGCTGGTGCTGGGCGCCGAGGGGCCGGGCCTGCGCGAAAAGACGCGCGAGACCTGCGATCTTCTGGCGCGCATTCCCTTCGCCGGGGCGTTCGGCTCGCTCAACGTGTCGAACGCGGCGGCGGTGGCGCTTTACGCCGCCTCTCGGCGCACGCCCGCTCAAGCCGCAATCACAAGCCTGCGATAACGTCTCAAGGGGGCTTCAAAGGCGCCGCAACCGGCTTATCTAATGAAGCACAACGCGACACGTCGGAACTGTCGCGCTCCGCTTTTGTCCCTCGTTCCGAACACCTCGGCCCAGGCGCTTGCCTGGGCCTTTTTCTTGCGCCCCCGGGACCCGGGCGCTTGCCTGGGCCTTTCTTGCGCCCCCGGCTTGCGCCCGCGGCCCCCGCTTCGGGCCGGGGCTTGCCGGTGCGCGCCTTCGGGGCCCGCCCGCGCGCGGCAGCGCCGCCCGGCCGGGCTCGATGCCCGGCAGGGCGGCTCCCTCCCGCAGGCTTCGACACGGCTTCGACGCTTGCGGCGCGCGGCGGCTTTCTCTAATCCGGAAGGGACGAACAGGAGGGCCCGATGGCGCATTTTCTCGACACGTCCGATCCCGGTTTCGACGCGCAATTCGACGCGCTTCTGGGGCTCAAGCGCGAGGATGCGCCCGATGTCGATGCCGCCGTCGCCGCCATCATCGCCGATGTGCGTGCGCGCGGCGATGCCGCGGTGATCGAGCTGACGGCGAAATTCGACCGCCTTGAGCTGACCCCCGAGACGCTGGCCTTCACCGCCGCCGAAATCGACGCCCAGATCGCCCAGGTCTCGGCCGCGGACATGCAGGCGCTCGAACTGGCCGCCGAACGCATCCGCGCCTATCACGCCCGCCAGATGCCCGAGGACGCGCATTGGACCGATGCCGCGGGCGCGCGTCTCGGCTGGCGCTTCACCCCGGTCTCGGCGGCCGGGCTCTATGTGCCGGGGGGGCTGGCCTCCTATCCGTCCTCGGTGCTGATGAACGCCATCCCCGCCAGCGTCGCCGGCGTCGAACGGCTGGTCATCGTATGCCCGACCCCGGACGGCGCGGTGAACCCGCTGGTGCTGGCGGCGGCGCGCATCGCCGGGGTGGACACGGTCTACCGCATCGGCGGCGCCCAGGCGATCGCGGCGCTGGCCTACGGCACGGCGACCATCGCCCCGGTGGACAAGATCACCGGCCCCGGCAATGCCTATGTCGCCGCCGCCAAGCGCCGCGTCTTCGGCCGCGTCGGCATCGACATGATCGCGGGGCCGTCGGAAATCCTGGTCATCTCGGACGGCAGCGCCGATCCCGATTGGCTGGCGCTCGACCTGCTCAGCCAGGCCGAACACGACCAATCCGCGCAATCCATCCTGATCACGCCCGATGCCGCCCATGCCCGCGCCGTGACGGCGGCGGTCGAGGCGCGCCTCGAGACGCTGGAGCGCGCCGAGATCGCGGGCGCCAGCTGGCGCGACAACGGCGCGGTGATCGTGACGCGCGATCTGTCCGAGGCCGCGCGCCTGTCCAACCGCGTGGCGCCCGAACACCTGGAGCTGTGCGTGGCCGAGCCTTCGGCGCTGGCCGAGGAAATCACCCATGCCGGCGCCATCTTCCTGGGCGCCTTCACCCCCGAGGCCATCGGCGATTACGTCGGCGGGCCCAACCACGTCCTGCCCACGGCGCGCTCGGCGCGGTTCTCCTCGGGGCTGTCGGTGATGGACTTCCTCAAGCGCACGACGCTGGCCGAGATGACCCCGCGCGCGCTGGCCGCCATCGGCCCCGCCGCCGAACGCCTGGCCATTTCCGAAAGCCTGCAGGCGCATGGGCTGAGCGTGCGCGCCCGCCTCGACGCCATCAACCTCGAGAGCGACGCATGACCGCGCCCAACCGCATCTGCCGTATCGAGATCGACGACGCGGGGCAGGGGGCGCCCACGCCGGAGCTGGAGCAGGAGCGCCGTGTGGCGGTCTTTGACCTGCTCGAGGACAACAGCTTCGCCATTCCCGCCCGCGCCGACCGTCCCGCCCCCGAAGGGCCCTTCTGTCTGGCGCTGGCCATCCGCGAGGGGCGGCTGGTCTTCGACACCACGCTGGAAAGCGGCGAGAAAGTCGCCGAATTCCACCTGTCGCTGGGCCCGTTCCGCCAGGTGGTCAAGGATTACTTCCAGATCTGCGAAAGCTATTTCGAGGCGGTCAAGAAGCTGCCCCCCGCCCAGATCGAGGCCATCGACATGGCCCGGCGCGGCATCCACAACGAGGGCGCGCGCGTCCTTCTGGAACGTCTCGAGGGCAAGGCCGAGCTGGATATCGACACCGCGCGGCGCCTCTTCACCCTGATCTGCGTGCTCATGCAGGGGTCGTGATGGGTGCGCTTCCCCATTCGGTTCTGTTCTGCTGCGACCACAACACCGTGCGTTCGCCGATGGCCGAGGGGATGATGAAGAAGCTCTATCCGGGCGCGGTCTATGTCCAATCCGTCGGCGTGCGCTCGGATGGCGAGGTGGACGGCTTTGCCGTGGCCGTCTGCGCCGAGATCGGGGTCGAGCTGGAACAGCACGAGGCACGCTCCTTCGACGACATGCTCGACTGGGGCGACGATCTGTCGGGCTATGACCTGGTGATCGCGCTGTCGCCCGCCAGCCAGCGCCGGGCGCTGGAACTGACCCGCTATTTCCATCTCGAGGTCGAATATTGGCCGATCATGGACCCCACCGGCCTGGCCGAGGGCCGCGAGGCCCGGCTGGCCGCCTATCGCCAGACCCGCGACCAGATCATGGGCCGCATGACCGCGCGGTTCGGCCCGCCGCATGTTTCGCTTGAACCAAGAGAGAACCCATGAACCGTCCCGAAGCCCTGAGCCTGATCGAACGCTATTTCGAGGCCTTCAACGCCCATGACACCGACGCGATGAGCGCGCTTCTGACCGAGGATGTCGAACATCACGTCAACGAAGGCGAGATCCGCCGCGGCCGCGGCGCCTTTGCCGAATTCAGCGCCCATATGTCGGCCTGCTACGACGAGCGGCTGACCGACATGGTGGTGATGGCCAATGACGCGGGCACGCGCGTGGCGGCCGAATATGTCGTCAACGGCACCTATCTGCGCACCGATCAGGGCCTGCCCGAGGCGCAGGGCCAGAAATACGTGCTGCCGGCGGGGTCGTTCTTCACCCTGCGCGACGGGCGCATCGCGCGGGTGACGACCTATTACAACCTGGCGCATTGGATCGCGCAGGTCTCGGGCAAGGTCTCGGGCAAGGCCCGCGCATGAGTGCGGTTTCGGTTCGCGTCCTGACCGGGCCCGAAATCGACGCCGCCCTGAACGATCTGGCCGCACTGCGCATCGCCGTCTTCCGGGACTTTCCCTATCTCTATGACGGCGATCTGGACTATGAGCGGCGCTATCTGGCGCCCTATGCGGGCAATCCGCGCGCGGTGGTCGCGGGCGCCTTCGACGGCGCGCGGCTGGTGGGGGCGGCCACCGGCACGCCGATGGAGGACCACGCCGATGATTTCGCCGCCGCCTTCGACGGCACGGGGCTGGCGCTGTCCGACATCTTCTATTGCGCCGAATCGGTCCTGCTGCCGGAGTATCGCGGCCGCGGTCTGGGTCACGCCTTCTTCGATGCGCGCGAATCGCATGCCCGCGCGCTGGGCCGGCGCCACGCCGCCTTCTGCGCCGTGATGCGCCCTGCCGATCATCCCGCCCGGCCCGCCGAGTATCGCCCGCTCGACCCGTTCTGGCGCGCGCGCGGCTATGCGCCCCTGCCCGGTGTGATTGCGCATTTTCACTGGAAGGATCTGGGCCAGCAGGCACAGACCGCCAAGCCGCTGCAATTCTGGGCGCGCGCGCTCTGAGCCCGTCGCGGGTTGCGGCATTGCGTGACGCCCCTTGACATTGCTCTTGAAAATTGCCGCAACCGGGCGCATTAACACCGCGCCCGCGCAAGGTCGGGTAACAACCTGTGGAGTGACCATGGCCAAGGAAGAAATGCTCGAATTTCCCGGCGTCGTGAAGGAACTCCTGCCGAATGCGACGTTTCGGGTCGAGCTGGAAAACGGCCATGAGATCATCGCGCATATGGCGGGAAAGATGCGCAAGAACCGCATCCGCGTTCTGGCCGGCGACCGCGTTCAGGTCGAGATGAACACCTATGACCTGACCAAGGGGCGGATCAACTACCGCTTCAAGTGACGCCCGCGCCGAGCGTTTCGGCCCCCCCGGCCGAAGGAGGCCCGCGCATGGACGACAGTTCCGGTGATCGCCCGCGGCTGGTGCTGGCTTCGGCCAGCCCGCGCCGGCGTGAATTGCTGGCGCAGCTGGGCATCACGCCCGATGCGATCACGCCCCCCGAGATCGACGAGACCCCCCGCCGGGCCGAGCGCCCGCGCGATTACGTGGCGCGCATCGCCCGCCAGAAGGCCGAGGCCATGCCGGCCCCCGCCCCGCGCGAGGTCGTGCTCTGTGCCGATACCACCGTGGCGCTGGGCCGGCGCATCCTGGGCAAGCCCGCCGATGTCGCCGAGGCCGCCGAATTCCTCTGGGCGCTTTCGGGGCGGCGCCACCGCGTGCATACGGCCGTGGCGGTGCGCAATTCGGCGCGGATCTGGCTGCGCGTGGTGGACAGCATCGTCCGCTTCAAGCCGCTCTCGAATGCCGAGGTGAACGCCTATCTTGCCTCGGGGGAATGGCAGGGCAAGGCGGGCGGCTATGCGATCCAGGGCCGGGGCGGGGCCTTCGTGCCGTGGATCTCGGGGTCGTTCCCGGCGATCGTCGGCTTGCCGCTGGCCGAGACCGCCGCCCTTCTGCGCACGGCGGGCTATGAATGGGAGGGGCAGGCATGAAGGGCCGTGTCGTGGTTCTGGGCGAACTTCACGGGCGCGAGGCCGCCGCCCTGCTGGTCGATGGCCGGCTCGAGGATCTGCTGATCGACGAGCAAAGCGACCTGGCCCCCGGCGCCATCTGCCGCGCGCTGCCCGAACGCCCCATGAAGGGGCAGGGCGGGCTGTTCGTGCGCCTGCCGGGGGGCGCGCGCGGTTTCCTGCGCGAAGCGCGCGGCATCAGCCCCGGCCGGCCGCTGCTGGTGCAGGTTGCCGCCAATGCCGAAGGGGCCAAGGCGCCGCCGGTCTCGACCCGGCTGGTCTTCAAGAGCCGCTATGCCATCGTCACCCCCGATGCCGCCGGTCTGAACCTGTCGCGCGCGATCCGCAGTCCGGGCCTGCGCGCGGGCCTCGAGGCCCTGGCCGCAGAGGGGATGGCGGGCTCGGAGATGGGGCTGATCCTGCGCTCGGCCTGCCTGATCGCCGCCGATGAAGACGGCGTGCTTGACCCCGAGATGGGGGCCGAGATCGCCGAGGATATCGCCGCCATGCGCGCGCTGGCCGAGGCGGTGATGGCCGATCTCGAAGGCGGGCCCGAATTGCTGGTGGCAGCGCCGACCCCGCACGAGGCCGCCTGGCGCGACTGGGCCGAGCCGGCCCCCGATGCGGTCGAGGAGGGCACGATGGAGGCCCACGGCGTTCCCGAGGCGGTCGACGCGCTCCTGTCGCCGCGCGTGCCCCTCGAGGGCGGCGGGCACATGATGATCGAACCCACCCGCGCGCTGGTGGCGGTGGATGTCAACACTGGCGGCGACACCAGCCCTGCGGCGGGGCTCAAGGCCAATATCGCCGCGGTGCGGGAGCTGCCGCGGGAATTGCGCCTGCGCGGGCTGGGCGGGCAGATCGTCGTCGATTTCGCGCCCATGCCCAAGCGTGACCGGGCCGCGGTTGAACAGCAGATGCGCGCGGTCTTTCGCCGGGACGGGTCGGAAACCGTGCTGGCGGGCTGGACGCCGCTTGGCAATTACGAGATCCAGCGCAAGCGCGACCGCCGCCCGCTGCGCGATATCCTGGCACCGGAGGCTGGACGATGAGCTGTCCCATCTGCGGCAAGGACACCGACCCACGCTATCGCCCCTTCTGCTCGCGCCGCTGCGCCGACATCGACCTGGGGCGCTGGCTCAAGGGCGGATACGTCCTGCCGGGCGATGCGGCCGAGGATGGCGCCGATCCGCTGGCCGAAGACCTGCCGTCGGGTCAGGACATGTCGGGTCAGGACAGGGGGCCGTCCGGGGGGCCGTCCGGGCGTCTCAATTGACCCCGGCGCCAGGGGCTTCACAGGGTGCGCCGACGCGCAGATGCGCCGCGGCCTGTGCCAAACTGCAACACTGTCTTAATGGTTTACATGGGCTTGCGGTGACCGCTTGAATACGTCTGCGGTTCTGGCATGACAGGACGTGGGGCCGTCTGAGGGTGACGGCTATCTTTGCACAGACGGAGTTCTCAAGATGAAAAAAGTCCTGACCCTGTCGCTCGCGCTGGGCCTGACCGCCGGCGCCGCGGTTGCTGGTGGCTATGCCCCGGTCGTGGTTGAGCAAGAGCCTGTTGTGGTCGAAGGCGGCTCGTCGTCGTCGGCCGGCCTGGTCGTGCCGCTGCTGCTGCTGGTGGCCGTGGTTGCCGCGTCGAACGACTGATCGTCGCGCATATCCATGCGAGGGACCGGGAGCTTGCTTCCGGTCCTTTTCATTTTAAATCAATGTATTATTTCCGTGCCCGGTCTGTCTGTGCCCGCTCTGTCGGCGCTACCTGTAGGGCGTGCCCGCCGCGCGCGGACGCGGTCCGTGGACCTGCCCGCCGCGGGGCCTTTCGGCCGCCGGCATGTTCGGGATCCGGGGCGCCTGAAGCCCGCCGCGGGGTGGGGGGAGACGGCGGCTCGAATTTGTCCAACGAAAATGTGATCCCGCCGCCGCGGACGTGATTTCCGGGGCGCGCCTCCCGCGGATGGGATGATTCGCGCGCCCGCGGGGGGCCCCAGCGGCGGAATGCTCAGGGGGGGGGAGGACTCAGCGCCGCAGGAACTGGAAGCTGAAATAGCCCAGCTGCGGGCCCAGCCATTGCCGCGACACCGAGATGAAGCCGTCGCGTTCCACCAGATAGCTGTTCTGGATGACAAAGCTGCCGGCCTGGCAGACCTCGACCATCTGGCGCCCCACGAACCGCCGCCCCACGGCGGTGTAATCCTGCGCCTTGCCCGGTGCGGTGGCACAGACCGCCTGCACGGGGCGTTCGCGCAGGTCGTTGTCCAGAATGCGCCAGGTGCGTTGATAGCTGCCCTGACGGCGCGCCTTGATCGCGGCTGCGGCGGCGGCGGTTTCCGCCGACATCAGGTCGCCGCCGGTGCCGCGCGTGGCCGTCACCAGCCCGTCGGTCAGCTCGAAGGATTGCTTCTCGGCGGTCAGCAGCACGCGGCGGGCGTCGCGCGCGTCGGTCTGCCGGGTGACCAGCGCGGTATTGGCGGCCTCGTTGTGGACGACCATCACCGCGGCATCGGTCTGCGCCAGCGTCTGCACCGCCACCGCCTCGAGGGTGGGCGGCGCGGCCTTGCCCTTGCCCAGAAGCCCCGCCGGCATCAGCGCCTTGCCGATCGAGGTCAGCGCCGAGGGGTCGGGGTCGCGGGCGGTATCGCCGGAGCAGCCGGCAAGGGACAGGCAGGCCAGGGCCACAAGCGCCGCTGCACGAGACTTCATGCTCATCTCCAGAACTTGCCCCAGCTTTGATAGACCGATCCGGCATTGGCATCGCGCACGGTCTCGAACAGGCGGTCGTCGATGGCCACGCGCGCGCCGCCGTCGCGGTTGAGCGGGCGCAGCACCGGGGTGATCTGGGTCTGGCTGGGTTTGCCCAGAAGCGCCGAAAGCGGCACCGTCATGCGGATCCCCTTGTCGAACGAGCCCTCGCCGAAATCGGCCGAGGACATGTCGGTGAAGGTGGCAAAGGCCCCCACGCTCCAGCCATTGGCGAATTCGCGGTCCAGCGTGACCGTCGCGCCCCAGTCGCCGGCCAGATAGCGGCCGACGTCAAGCTGGCCGCGATAGCCCTTGCCGAAATCGTAATAGGCCGAGGCATGGCCGGTCACGATCTCGTAGTCGCGGAACGAGAAGCCCTGATCGAAGTCGCGCTGGCGGACCCAGTTGACTTCGGCCCCCAGCGCCAGGCGGCTGTCGGTGGGCATCCACAGGAATTCCCCCGACACCCCGCCATACATCCGTTCGAGCAGGCCCACCGTCACCCGGCTGTAGGTCTCGGGGCCGGGCTTGGCATACCAGCCCAGGGTCAGGTTGCGCAGGGTGGTGTCATTGCCGCTCATGTAGCGGGCCAGATCGGTGCGCACATGCGGCACCGCGGTCGGCGCGGCGGGCGGGGTCTCGTCCAGGTTGCCGGCGACCTTCTGGCGGATGGCGCCCGACAGGAACAGCCCCGGCCGCAATTCGAACCGCGCCTTCAGCTCGACGCCGACATCGGCCCGCACGGGGTCGGCCGGGTCGAACAGGCTGGCCTCGAGATAGGGCTTGGCCGACCAGGACAGCCGCGGGAACAGCCCGTCGGCCGGTTCCAGCCCCGCTTCGCCGGCGGGCAGGGCGTCGGACAGCTCGACCCGCTGCGCCATCTCGAAGGCGGCCGAGTTTTCCTGCCGCTCGACATCGCTGCGCGTCATTCGCGCCGTGGTGACGGGCATGCCGTTGCGCGACAGCGTGATCTCGAAATGCTCGACCGAGGGCGGCAGCGACCGGGTCAGGATCCGCGCGGTGCGGCCCAGGGCCTCGGCCACATGGTCGAAGCGTTCGTTGCGGATGCGCAGGCGCACGCTTTGCGCGTCGAGCGCGATCGCCTCGAGGATGATCCCTTCCTTGACCAGCGATCGGGCGATGCGCGTCTCGACGCCGGCGCGCGTGCCCGCATCCGAGGTCCAGGCCCCCGACCAGCCGTCGGGATCGGCCGCGGGCGCGGGACGGCCGCGCACCGGCAGCGGCGCGGCCTCGATGCCCGAGGGGAACGAGGAATTCCTGGGGTTGAACGCCATGTTGAGCTGGACGCCGACTTCCGAGCCCAGCACGTAATAGCCCGACAGCGCAAAGCCCCGCGACAGACGGTAATCAAAGCCCAGGTTGACCGGGCTGTCATGTTGCAGCGTCGTGGTGGCGGTTTCGGCGACATAGGCGTCCGAGGAATATTCGGCCTTCAGCGTCAGCCGGTCATTCGGGGCCCAGGACAGGCCGAAGAAGGGCGCGACATCGCCGCGGAACCATTGCTGGGCATTGGCGCGCCCGCCGGTCGAGCTGTAGTCATAGGGCGGGCGGGTGCCGATCCCCTTGGTGCCGTTGTGGCTGGCCAGCCGCCCCCAGCCCAGACCCCCGGTGACCTTGATCCCCGGCGTCAGCGTCTTGGTGGCGACGATATATTCCGACGAATAGACGCCCGTCCCGATGAAGTCGCGCAGCCCGATGGCCACGGCGGGGCGCCAGCCCTTTTCGTCCAGCACCCGGTAATGCAGGTCGAACGAGCGGTCATAAAGTTCCGAGCCGCCGTCCACCCCTTCGATGCGCGAATAGCGGAAGGCGCCGGTCAGCCGCGGGCTGATCTGGAACGAGAAGCTGTTGCGCAGCGAATTGGGCGCCGAGAAGATGCTGGCGCCGATGGTGGCGTCGGGCTGGCTTTCGGCGGTGGGCATGTCGATCAGGCCCGGCATGCCGAAGCTGTTGACATTGGCAAAGGGGATCGCGTCCTCGGCCAGAAGCGGCGCACCAGAGGTCGCCGCCAGCGCGGCCGCCCCGAGCCCCAGCGCCCCGCGGCGCAGCGCGGTGCCGGCCCGGCCCGGACGGCGGGGCGATTTCGTCACGTCGTTGCGGTCTGCGCGCAGGGTCTTTTTCACGCGGCCTCTCCTGATCCTTTGGCGCTTTATGGCATGACCTTTGTCCCCGTGCGAGCGTCAATGCCGTCGCGCCACGCGAAAACTGGCCGCGGGGTCACCGAATGGCAACGGATCGCGGGGGCGGGGGGCGCGCCGCTGCGGCGGGCTGCATCCGCCGGCGAAACGGGCGGAAATGGAAAGGGGCCCGACCATTTGCCGGGCCCCCGAGGTGTCGTGCGCGCGTGGTGCGCGCGCGCCTTACATGCAGGCCTCGAACAGCGCGCGGGTGTTGTCGTAGGTCATCTCGATCGGGTTGCCGCCGCAGGACGGATCCTCGAGCGCCATCTCGGTCAGCGCATCCAGACGTGCGGCCTCGACCCCCATCGCGCTCAGCGTTTCGGGGATATGCAGCTCCGTGCGCAGGTCCATGACCGCGGCCCGGAAGCCCTCGAACCCGCCGCGGATGCCCAGATAATCGGCCGCGCGGCCGATCCGCGCCTCGATCGCGGGGCGGTTGAAGTCCAGCACCATCGGCATGACGCAGGCATTGGTGGTGCCGTGGTGCGTGCCATAGACTGCGCCCACCGGATGCGACAGCGAATGGATCGCGCCCAGCCCCTTCTGGAAGGCCACCGCGCCCATGGCGGCGGCGCTCATCATGTGGCCGCGCGCCTCGAGATCATCGGGCGTGGCATAGACCCGCGGCAGGTTCTCGAAGACAAGCCGCATCCCCTCGAGCGCAATGCCCTGGCTCATCGGGTGGTAGAAGGGCGAGCAATAGGCCTCGAGGCAATGGGCCAGCGCGTCCATGCCCGTGCCCGCGGTGATGAAGCGCGGCATGCCCACGGTCAGTTCCGGGTCGCAGATGGTCACGACCGGCAGCAGCCTGGGGTGGAAGATGATCTTCTTGCGATGCGTCGCGGAATTGGTCAGCACGCCCGCGCGCCCCACCTCGGAGCCGGTGCCCGCGGTGGTCGGCACGGCGATGATCGGGGCGATGGTGTCGGGATTGGCGCGCGTCCACCAATCGCCCACATCCTCGAGATCCCAGACCGGGCAGGGCTGGTCGATCATCAGCGCGATCATCTTGCCCAGATCGAGCGCCGAGCCCCCGCCAAAGGCCACCACGCCGTCATGGCCGCCGGCGCGATAGACGGCCAGCCCGGCCTCCATGTTCTTTTCGTTGGGGTTGGGGTCCACCTCCGAGAAGACCGCGCGCCCCAGGCCCGCGGCCTCGAGGATATCGAGCGCGCCTTGCGTGATCGGCAGCGGCGCCAGCGCCTTGTCGGTCACCAGCAGCGGCTTCGTCATCCCCGCCGCCTTGCAATGCTCGGCCAGTTCCGCGATGCGGCCCGCACCGAATTTCACCGCGGTGGGATAGGACCAATTGGCCTTGAGGCTCATTTCGTCACCTTCTTGAGATGGTAGGATTTCGGACGGGTCAGCGCGTGATAGCCCAGCACCGACAGCCCCGCGCCGCGGCCGGTGTCCTTGCAGCCGGTCCAGCACAGCGCCGGGTCGAGATAATCGCAGCGGTTCATGAAGATCGTGCCGGTCTCGATCTGGGCGCCGACCTCGGCCGCGCGCGCGGCATCGGTCGTCCACAGCGAGGCCGTCAGCCCATAGGGGCTGTCGTTCATGGCCGCGACCGCCTCGGCATCGCCCGAAACCGGCATGATGCCGACGACGGGGCCGAAGCTTTCCTCGCGCATCACCCGCATCTCGTGGTTGACATCGACAAGGATCTGCGGCGCGAGATAGGCGCCCCCGTCATCGGCGGGGAAATGCGCCGGGTCGATCAGTGCCCGCGCGCCTTCGGCCACGGCCTCGGCGACCTGCTCGCGCACGATCTTGGCAAAGCGGACATTGGCCATCGGCCCCAGCGTGGTCTCGGGGTCGAAGGGGTTGCCCAGACGCAGCGCGTTGACCCAGGCCACGGCCTTCTCGACAAAGGCGTCAAAGAGGCTCTCGTGGACATAGATGCGCTCGATCCCGCAGCAGCATTGGCCGGCGTTGAACATCGCCCCGTCCATCAGCCCGTCGACCGCGGCGTCGAGATCGGCATCCTCCATCACATAGCCCGGATCCTTGCCGCCAAGCTCAAGGCCCACCGGCGTGAAGGTGCCCGCCGCGGCGCGTTCGATGGCGCGCCCACCGCCGACCGAGCCGGTGAAATTGACGAAGTTGAAGGCGCGTTCGGCGATCAGCGTCTCGGTCACGTCATGGTCGAGAACGACGTTCTGGAACACGTCCTCGGGCACGCCCGCGGCATGCAGCGACTCGGCCAGCCGTTCGCCGACCAGAAGCGTCTGGCTGGCATGCTTGAGCATCACCGTATTGCCCGCGATCAGTGCCGGCACGATGGTGTTGACCGCCGTCAGATAGGGATAGTTCCACGGCGCGATCACGAAGACCACGCCCAGCGGCTCGCGCGCGATGCGCCGCTCGAAGGTGTCCGAGGCCTCGGCCACCATCGGCGCCAGCGCCTCGGCGGCGATCTTGGCCATGTAGCCTGCGCGTTCGTTGACGCCGCCGAATTCGCCGCCGAAGCGGGTGGGGCGGCCCATCTGCCAGGCCAGTTCCTCGACGATGCGTTCGCGCATGGTCTCGAGCCGGGCAATGCCGGCGCTGACCAGCTCGATGCGTTCGGCCAGCGGGCGTGCGGCCCAGCCCTTCTGTGCGGCGCGCGCGCGCGCGGCGGCGGCGCGGGCCTCGGTCTCGGTCAGGCAGTCGCGGGTCGCATAGACGCGCCCGTCCACCGGCGAGATCAATTCGATCGTCTTGCTCATGGGTCCATCCTTTGCGCCCGGCGGGCGCGGTTGCGAGCGGGGGGGCGGGCCGGCCCCGGTCCCTGGGGCGCCCGCCGCCGCTGTCTCAGGCGCGTTCGAAGCCGCGCCGGCGTTCATGGTCGGTGACCACGCGGTCCATTTCCTCGATCTCCCAATCGGCGGCGCGCAGGTAATGGTCCACCACCTCCGGGCCGAAGGCCGCGCGCAGCATGCCGGAGCCGTCAAGCGCCGCGCGGGCCGCGCGCAGCGTCGCGGGCACCTCGCGCACGGCGCCCGCCTGATAGATGTCGCCGCGGGCCTCGGGTTCCAGTTCCATCTTGTTCTCGATCCCCGCAAGCCCCGCCGCCAGCAGCGCCGCGCAGGCCAGATAGGGGTTCAGATCCGCCCCCCCGATGCGGCATTCGACGCGCACGGCCTTCGTGTCGGCGCCGCAGACGCGGAAGCCCGCGGTGCGGTTGTCGAGGCTCCAGACCGCCTTGGTGGGCGCGAACATGCCCACGCAGAAGCGCTTGTAGCTGTTGACATAGGGCGCCAGGAAGAAGGTCAGTTCCGCGGCATGGGCCAGCTGCCCGGCCATGTAGGCGCGCATCAGATCCGACATGCCATGCGGGGCCGCGGGGTCGTGGAAGGCATTGCGCCCGTCGGTCCACAGCGACTGGTGCACATGGCTCGACGAGCCCGCCTTGCGGTGGTCATACTTGGCCATGAAGGTCACCGACTTGCCATGGGCCTGCGCGATCTCCTTGGCGGCGGCCTTGGTCAGCACATGCATGTCGGCGGTGTCGAGCGCATCCGAATAGCGGACGTTGATTTCCTCCTGCCCGGCCTCGGCCTCGCCCTTGGAATTCTCGACCGGGATGCCCGCGCCCGCCAGCATGTTGCGCAGATCGCGCATCACCGGTTCGTCGCGCGCGGTGCCGAAGATCGAATAGTCGATGTTGTAGCGCGCGACCGGCGTCGGGTCGGGGTAGTGCGTATCGAACATCTGGGTGAAGCTCTCCTCGAACAGGAAGAACTCGAGCTCGGTCGCCATGAAGGGCTCGTAGCCCAGCGCGCGGGCGCGGTCGATCTGGCGCTTGAGGATCGTGCGCGGGGCGTGCGGCACCGGCGCGTGGGTGTGGTGATCAAGCAGATCGCACAGCACCAGCGCCGCGCCCGGCGCCCAGGGAATGCGCCGCAGCGTGCCAAGGTCGGGCTTCATCGTGTAATCGCCATAGCCCGCCTCCCAGGAGGTGGCCTTGTAGTCGGGCACCGTCCACATCTCCATGTCGGTGGCCAGCAGGTAGTTGCAGCAATGCGTCTCGTCATGGGCGCTGTCCACGAAATGGCGCGCCAGGAACCGCTTGCCCTGAAGCCGGCCCTGCATGTCGGGGAAGCAGGCGATCACGGTGTCGATCTCGCCCGAGGCGACGGCGGCCTTGAGCTGTTCGAAGCTGAGGTTTGCGGGCATCTTCGGTCTCTCTCTCCTCCGGGGGCGCGATGCGGTCGGCTGGGGGGCGCCCGACCCGACCAGGGCGGGGCGGGCCGTAGAGGCCCGCCCCCGGTTCGTGCGACAGGGGGCCGGTCTCCGGCCCCGGCCCCTGGCTCAGCCGTAGCGATAGGGGCGGCCGGCGGCGCGCATGTTGGCGTTGTATTTCTTGATGATCTCGACGACCTTCGCCTTGGTCTCGCTTTCCGCGGCGATCTCGTCCCAGAACTTCTGGGCCTCGGCCTCGACCGTGTCCCATTCGGCATCCGGGATCGAGGTCAGTTGCAGCTTGGTGTCCTCGACCCGCAGCCGCGCCTCGCCCGCCCAGTACCAGTGCTGGCGATAGTAATGCGAGCTGTCGAAACAGACCTGCAGCAGCTGTTGCAGGTTGGCCGGCACCGCGTTCCAGCGCTCCATGTTGGCGAAGAAATGCCCGATCCAGGCGCCCGAGATGTTGTTGGTCAGGAAGTAGTCGGTCACATCCGCCCAGCCGACGGTGTAATCTTCGGTGATGCCCGACCAGGCGATCCCGTCCAGCTCGCCCGTCTGGAGCGCGACCTCGACATCCTCCCACGGCAGCGTCACCGGCACCACGCCGAAGCGCGCCAGGAACCGGCCCGCGGTGGGGAAGGTGAAGATGCGCAGGCCCTTGAGATCCTCGAGCGAGGTGACCGGCTTCTTGGTGGCGAAGTTGCACGGATCCCACGACCCGGCCGAGATGTGCTTGACCCCGACCTTGGCGTATTCCTCTTCCCAGATCTCCTTGAGGCCATAGTGGTTGAACAGCGCCGGCACATCGAGCGAATAGCGCAGCGCGAAGGGGAAGTAGCCGCCGAAGACGGTCACTTCGGTCGGCGAGGCCATCGAATCGTCATCCGATTGCACCGCGTCGATCGTGCCCTTCTGCATGGCGCGGAACAGCTCCGAGGTCGGCACCAGCTGGTCGGCGAAATAGAGCTCGATCTCCATCTGGCCGTCGGCGATGGTGTTGAAGGCCTCGATGGCGGGCTTGATCACATGTTCGGCCAGCGCCGGGCCGGCATAGGTCTGAAGCCGCCACTTGATCGGGCTTTGCGCATGGACCGCGGGCGCCGCCAGGGTGGTGGCACCGGCCGCCAGCGCGCCGGTGGTCAGGAACTTCCGTCTGGTCGTGGTCATCGTTCTCTCTCTCCTGTTTGGCAAGGGCCCCCTTGCGGGGCCGGGATCCCCATTCGGGGTTATTGTCTCAGCGTGCGTAGACCGTCTGTGGCAGCCACAGCGCGATCTGCGGGAAGATCATCACCAGAACCAGCGTCAGCAGCATCACGCCGACGAAGGGCAGGACGGATTTATAGATCACCGGCAGCGTGAAATCGGCCGGCGCCATGGCCCGCATCAGGAACAGGTTGTAGCCGAAGGGGGGCGTCAGATAGGCGATCTGGCAGGTGATCGTGTAGAGGATGCCGTACCAGATCAGGTCGAACCCCAGCACCTTGGCCAGGCCCACATAGATCGGCGCCACGATCACCAGCATGGCGGTGTCGTCGAGAAACATCCCCATGATGAGAAAGCTCAGCTGCATCAGGATCAGGATCTGGAACGGCGACAGCCCCAGGTCCGAGAAGAAGCCCTGGATCGCGCGCCCCGCGCCCAGCCCGTCGAAGACCGCCCCGAAGGACAGCGCCGCCATGATGATCAGCATGAACATCGTGGTGATGGCCAGCGTCTGGCGGGTGGCGACCTCGAAGACCTCGCGGGTGAAGCGTCCGCGCAGGACGGCCGCCGCCACCGAGGTCAGCGCCCCGATCACCGAGGCCTCGGTCAGGCTGGCCCAGCCCTTGATGAAGGGGATCATCATCGCCGCGAAGATCAGGAAGGGCAGGATGCCCGCACGCAGCAGCGCGTATTTCTCGCGCCGGGTGATCTGGGCGCGTTCGGCGGCCGACAGCGGCGGGGCCAGGGCCGGGTTCAGCCGGCAGCGCAGCGCGATATAGAGAATGAACAGCACCGCCATCAGCAGGCCCGGCAGGATGCCCGCCAGCCACAGCTGGCTGACCGGCTGGCGCGCGATCAGCGCGAAAAGGACCATCACCACCGAGGGCGGGATCAGGATGCCCAGGCTCGACCCCGCCTGGATCACCCCCGAGATCATCGGCTTGTCATAGCCGCGCCGGACCAGTTCGGGCAGCGCGATGGTGGCGCCGATGGCCATGCCCGCCACCGACAGCCCGTTCATCGCCGAGATCAGCACCATCAGCAGGATCGTCCCGATCGCCAGCCCCCCCGGCATCGGCCCGAACCAGACGTGGAACATGCGATAGAGATCGTCGGCCAGGCGGCTTTCGCTCATCACGTAGCCCATGAAGACGAACATCGGCAGCGTCAGCAGCGCGTTCCACTTCATCAGCTTCATGATCGCCTGGAAGCCCATGTCCGAGCCCCCCGTGCCCCACAGCATCAGCGCCGAGGCCGTGGCCACGAAGCCGATGGCGCCGAACACGCGCTGTCCGGTGATCATCATCAGCATCATGCTCGAGAACATCAGCAGCGCGATCGTCTCATAGGCCATCACAGCTCCTCCCCGCGCAGCACGGCAATGTCGCGGAACAGATGCACGAAGGCTTGCAGGATCATCAGCACGAAGCTCAGGCAGATGATCGTCTTGATCGGCCACAGATAGGGCCGCCAGGCGGTCGGGCTGCGCTCGCCCACCTCAAAGGAATAGACGGTGGAATCGATCGCGCCATAGAGCATCACGCCCAGATAGAAGATCAGCGCGAAGATGGTGATCGCGTCCCACCAGGCCTGCATGCGCGGGCGCAGCCGGGCATAGAGCAGGTCCATCCGCACGTTGGTGCCCAGTTGCAGCGAATAGGGCGCGCCCAGCAGGTAATAGGCCACCAGCGTGAATTGCGCCATTTCCAGCGTCCAGAGCGCGGGCAGATGCGCCACCTTGGTCACCGAGGACCACACCAGAATGCCCATGATCACGAACAGCAGATACATCGCCACGCGGCCGACGCGGTAATTGAGCGCCTCGACCCAGCGGACATAGGCCCTGATCCAGCCAGGCATCACGCCGCTCCTTCCGTTGTGGCGCCGCCGCCGCCCGCGGGGGCCGCCTCCGCCTCCTCCAGCCGCCGGCGCGCCGCCTGAAGGACCGGGGCCAGACAATCGGCCATCCCGGTCTGCGCGGGGCCGGTCTCCAGCAGGTCGTTGCGGACCTCCAGCATCACATGGTCAAGCCCCAGCGGCGTGGCATGCAGCGCCAGCGTATGGGTGACACCATCGGCCGCGCAATAGGGTTCGTTCATCCGCACGTCCAGATCGGTGGCGGCGCGGGCGGTCTCGGCGACGGCGCGGGCAAAGCGGTCCTGCGCGTCGTGGATCACGCCCAGCTCGACCGCGCGGCGGGTGCCGAACCAGACCGGGGTGAAGCTGTGCACGGTGACCAGGATCGTGGGCATGCCCCGCGCCAGCCGCCGCGCCAGAAGGCCGCGCAGCGCCGCGTGGAAGGGCAGATAGAAGGCCTCGGTCCGCGCCAGCCGGTCTTCGGGTGTCAGATCCGCATTGCCGGGGATGTCGAAGATCTCGCTGGTGGCGGGCATGGCGGCGGGCGCCTGCGGGGGGCGGTTGAGATCATAGACCAGCCGCGACACCCCGGCCCGGACCAGAGGTGCTGCAAGCCGCGTGGCCAGCGCCTGCGCCAGCGCCAGCGCGCCGGGATCCCAGGCGACATGGGCGCGCCGCGCGATGGGGTTCAGCCCCAGATCCTCGAACGCCGCCGGGATATGCGCCGCGGCATGTTCGCAGACCAGAACGAAGGGGCCGGGGGCCTCGGGGGTGTCGATCATCACCGCTGGCATCTCTGCGGGCATCGTGGGGGGCATCGCGGGGGGCATTCCTGCGGGCGTCTCTGCGGGCGGGGGATCGGCTGGGGTCGTCGTGGCGTTCATGATCCTGTCCGTTCTGCTCCGCTTCGGGTCTGGTTGGCTTTGGGCGCGTCCATCGGCCCCGAAGGGCGCGCGCGGCCCTTCCGTCTCGCATCGGCGCGCACACAGAGGGCCCGCGGCTTGGGGCGCGGCGGTGGCGTTCGTTCCGTCTTGTCCGCGCGGGCCCCGGTGCGGCGCCCGCGGTCTGGCCCCGCGCTTTGGCCCTGCGGTCGGGCTTGCGTTTCGCGCCCGCGCGCCCGAGGCTGACAGGACGCGAAGGATCCCGTCCCGGCGGCGCGCATGCGGCCGTTGGGGTCAGGCTTGACTGCCGGGGCGCTTCTGTCAACATCATTTCAGGGTGGGGCACCCTGTTACAATCTGTTCAGACCTCGGCCCTTTCGGAGATGCCTGTTTTGTCAGCACGCGCCCAGACCATCGAGGAACGTCTTCGTGCCGGTTTCGACGGGCTGACCCGGGCCGAGCGGCAATTGGCCAGCCATCTGATGCGGCATTATCCGGTGGCGGGGCTGGGCTCGGTCACGGCGCTGGCCAGGGGGGCGGGGGTGTCCACGCCGACGGTGGTGCGGCTGGCGCAGAAGCTGGGCTTTGCGGGCTATGGCGAGTTCCAGGCCGCCCTGCGCGACGAGGTCGAGGAACGTCTGGTCTCGCCGCTGGTCAAGCATGCGCGCTGGGCCGGGGGCGTGCCCGACACGCATATCCTCAACCGCTTTGCCGATGCGGTGCTGGGCAACCTTCAGGCGACGCTGTCGCAGATCGAGCATGCCGAATTCGACGCCGTGGCGGGGCTGATGGCCGATCCCGAGCGCCGGATCTGGGCCACGGGCGGGCGCATCACCCATGCGATCGCGGATTATTTCGTCACCCACATGAAGCTGATCCGCCCCGGCGTCAGCGTCATCTCGTCGATGTCGAATGCCTGGCCGCCGGCGCTTCTGGACCTGCGGGCGGGCGATGTGCTGCTGGCCTTCGACATCCGCCGCTACGAGAACAACGTGCTCGAGCTGGTCGAGATGGCCGCCGAGCAGGGCGCCGAGGTGGTGCTGGTCACCGACCCCTGGGTGTCGCCCGCCGCCGCCCATGCGCGCTATCGGTTCTCGGTCCAGATCGAGGTGCCCTCGGCCTGGGATTCGACCGTGGCGCTTCAGGTGCTGGTCGAGACGCTGATGGCCGCGGTCCAGAGCCTGATCTGGGAGGAAAGCGCGGCCCGGATGCAGCGGCTCGAAGGCCTTTACGACCGCGCGCGTTTCTTTCGGCGGCTGGGGAAATAGGCCCCGCGGCGCGGCTGCCGGTGGGGTCTTCGGGTGCCTCAATTCGGCCAGGCGTGGTCCCACACGAGTTCGTTGACCGGGGGAAACCGTCGCGGAAATGCGCGCGGATCGAAGGGGAGGCCCTCGGTCACGGCAGCGGCGGCCGGCTGATCGAGACGGCCTTGGTCACGTGCATGGAAATAGCAGATCTTCAGATAGCGCCGCAGGATCCCCAAGCTTGGAAAGGTCTCGTTGTCATGATGCCAGATCATCAGATCCCTGTTGCCCCGTGACAGGTTGCACGCGGGACAGGCCCGCACGACATTTCCCATCAGCACGACGCTGCCAAGACGGCTGCGCGGGATCAGGTGATCGCGGTGATAGCGCGGGGCATGACTGCCGCAATGTGCACAGACGCGGATGCCGTCTTCGGCAAGGGCCTGATCGCGCTCCAGATCGCGGATGTTCAGCAATCCGCGCTGATAGCGGGACATGCGGATATTGGTCTCCTTCGTGCGGCCATTCGGGAAGGGGTTGGGTTGCCCCGCCTTCATGCGCACCATGATCTCGCGCGTGACGCTGAGAAGGGTGTAGGACCAGAAGACATGATCCGCGACGCTTTGCAGCTTGCGCTGTCCTGTCGGCGTGCTCCAGGTCCATCGGGTCATCTTCGACATGGGGGCATCAGACCTGTCTGGAGCGCCATGCTCCGCATCAAGGGATGGGATCAGCTTTCCCTATCGCCGGAAAAGGCCGGCCACGGCGGCCGGCCTTCGGGTTCGGGGGGGGGCGTCAGTCGACGATGGCGGCCTCGGTCGCGGCGCGCAGCTCGGCTTCGGTCACGCCCTCGGCCAGCTCGACGATGCGCAAGCCGCCCTCGACCACGTCGAGAACGCCCAGATTGGTGATGATGCGGTCCACGACGCGCTTGCCGGTCAGCGGCAGCGTGCAGGCTTTCAGCACCTTGGACTCGCCGTGCTTGTTGGTGTGGTCCATGACCACCACCACGCGGCCGACCCCGGCGACCAGATCCATGGCGCCGCCCATGCCCTTGACCAGCTTGCCGGGGATCATCCAGTTGGCCAAGTCGCCCTCTTCCGAGACCTCCATCGCGCCCAGGATCGCCATGGCGATCTTGCCGCCGCGGATCATGGCAAAGCTGGTGGCACTGTCGAAATAGGCCGAATGGGGCAATTCGCTGATGGTCTGCTTGCCGGCGTTGATGAGGTCGGGGTCGACCTCGTCCTCGCGCGGGAAGGGGCCGATGCCCAGCATCCCGTTTTCCGATTGCAGCGTGACATGCACGCCCTCGGGGATGTGGTTGGCGACCAGCGTCGGGATGCCGATCCCCAGGTTCACATACATCCCGTCCTTGAGTTCCTTGGCGGCACGCGCGGCCAGTTGGTTGCGGTCCCAGGGCATGTCAGGCGCTCCTCACGGTGCGTTGTTCGATCCGCTTCTCGTGCGTGCCGGTGATGATCCGGTGCACGTAGATGCCGGGCAGGTGGATGTGATCGGGATCGAGGCTGCCGGGTTCGACGATTTCCTCGACCTCGGCCACGCAGACCTTCCCGCAGGTGGCCGCCGGCACGTTGAAGTTGCGCGCCGTCTTGCGGAAGATCAGGTTGCCCGTGGTGTCGGCCTTCCAGGCCTTGACGATCGACAGGTCGGCCACGATCCCGCGTTCGAGGATGTAGGTCTGGCCGTCGAAATCCTTGTGGTCCTTGCCCTCGGCGATGACGGTGCCGACGCCGGTCCTGGTGTAGAAGCCGGGGATGCCCGCGCCGCCTGCGCGCATGCGTTCGGCCAGCGTGCCCTGGGGATTGAATTCCAGTTCCAGCTCGCCCGAGAGATATTGGCGCATGAATTCCGCGTTCTCGCCGACATAGGACGAGATCATCTTCTTGATCTGCTTGCTCTGGAGCAGGATGCCCAGGCCGAAATCGTCCACCCCGCAATTGTTCGAGGCAATGGTGATGTCCTTCGTTCCCGCGTCATGGATCGCCGCGATCAGCAATTCCGGGATCCCGCAGAGACCAAATCCCCCCGCGGCGATGAACATTCCGTCATGCAGCAACCCGTCGAGCGCGGCCGCTGCATCTGGATAGACCTTGTTCATGAATGAAACCTCCCCTGGTTCGGGGAATACTGTGTGGGGACGAAAGGCCGCTGTCAATTGCCGCGCCGCGGCGTCGCCCGGCGAGAGGGGGGCGCAAGGCGGGGAACGCCGCAACGCCCCATCGAGGGGCCTTGCGGCGTGCCGGCCCTGCGGCCGGGGCGCGCGCGGGATCTGGGGACGGGCTCAGGCGGTGTCGCTGTCGCCCGTGTCGCCTTCAGGTGCCGTATCGGCGGCCGTCTTCGCCGCCGTCTTGCGCGTCGTGGTCTTGGTGGCGGTCTTGCTGGCGGTGGTCTTCTTCGCGGCCGGTTTCCGGGCCGGGGCCTTCTTCGCGGCGGGTTTCTTCGCCGCGCTGTCGTCCGTCGTCTCGGCCGTGCCTTCGGCGCCCTCCGCCGCAGCCGCCTTTTTCGGGGCCGCCTTCTTCTTGGCGGCGGTGGTCTTGGCGGTCGTGGTCTTCTTGGCCGCGGGTTTCTTGGCGGCGGTCTTCTTGCCGCCCTTCGAGGCCTTCTCGGCGATCAGCGCCAGCGCCTCCTCGAGGGTCACGGCCTCGGGTTCGACCCCGCGCGGCAGCGTCGCGTTGACCTTTTCCCATTTGACATAAGGGCCATAGCGCCCCGCCATGACCGCGATCTTGCCGCCGTCGGGATGCTCGCCCAACGCGCGCAGCGGCTCGGCCGTGGCCCGTCCGCGCCCGCGCGCGGCCTTCTGCGCCAGCACCTCGACCGCGCGGTTCATGCCGATGGTGAAGACCTCGTCCACCTCGGGCAGGTTCGCATAGGTCGAATTGTGCTTCACATAGGGGCCATAGCGGCCGATCCCGGCCTCGACCGGGGCGCCGTCCTCGGGGTGTTCGCCCACCCGCCGCGGCAGCGCCAGAAGCGCCAGCGCGCGTTCGAGGTCGATCGTCTCGGGCGCCCAGCCCTTGGGCAGGCTGGCGCGCGGGGGCTTGGGCTCATCGGCGGTGGCCTCGCCCTTTTGCACATAGGGGCCGAAGCGGCCGATGCGCAGGGTGATGTCCTCGCCCGCGTCCTGGCCCAGCATCTTGCCGTCGAGCGCGGCCGCCGCGCTGTCGGCCGGCGCCGAGAGCGAGCGGGTGAAGCGGCATTCGGGATAGTTCGAGCAGCCGATGAAGGCCCCGCCCGAGCGCGCCGTCTTGAGGTTCAGCCGGCCCTTGCCGCAGCCCGGACACAGGCGCGGATCGCTGCCGTCCTCGCGCGGGGGGTAAAGATGGGGGGCCAGAACCTCGTCGATCTTCTCGAGCACATCGGTGATGCGCAGCTCGGAGGTTTCCGACAGCGCCGCCGAGAAATCGCGCCAGAAACGGGCCAGAACCTCGCGGTAGTCGCGCGTGCCCGCCGAGATGTCGTCGAGTTCCTCCTCGAGATCGGCGGTAAAGTCATATTCGACATAGCGCGGGAAATAATTCGACAGAAAGGCCGTGACCAGCCGCCCGGTATCCTGCGGCACCAGCCGGTTGCGGTCCTTGGCGACATAGCCGCGGTCCTGGATCGTGGTCACGATCGAGGCATAGGTCGAGGGCCGGCCGATGCCCAGCTCTTCCATGCGCTTGACCAGCGTGGCTTCGGTGTAGCGCGGCGGCGGTTGGGTGAAATGCTGGTCGCCCAGAATGGCGCGGTCGGCATCGCAGACGGCGGCGGCGCGGCGCACGAGGCCCGTGGCGGTGGTGTCCTCGGGGCCTTCGGCGCGGGCCAGCCCTTCGGCGGCGGCGCCCTTCGCGGGGGTGACGGTCTCGCCCTGCATCATCTGCGGCAGGCGGGCGCTGTCCTCGCCCTCGTCGTCGTCGCGGCCCTGGTCATAGACCTTCAGGAAGCCGTCGAAGGTGACCACCTGGCCCGTGGCGCGCAATTCGACCTGGGCGTCGGGGCTCTGGATCGTGACCGCGGTGCGCTCCAGACGCGCGGCCTCCATCTGGCTGGCGATGGTGCGCTTCCAGATCAGCTCGTAGAGCTTTCTCTGGTCGTCGGCCAGCTTCAGCGTGTCGGGCGCCGCGCTCATGTCGGTGGGGCGGATGCACTCGTGCGCTTCCTGCGCGTTCTTGGCCTTGTTCTTGTAGATGCGCGGCTTGTCGGGGACGTATTTCGTGCCGAAGCGGCGGCCGATCTCGGCGCGGGCGGCGGCCACGGCCTCGGGGGCCATGTCGATCCCGTCGGTCCGCATGTAGGTGATATGGCCCGCCTCGTAGAGACGCTGGGCCGCCGACATGCAGGCCTTGGCCCCCATGCCCAGCTTGCGCGAGGCCTCCTGTTGCAGGGTCGAGGTCATGAAGGGCGCCCAGGGGTTGCGGGTGGCGGGCTTGGCCTCGACCGCGGTCACCGCAAGCGCGCGCGCGGCCACGGCATGGACCGCCATCTCGGCGGCCTCGCGCGTGGCCAGGTCGAACTTGTCCAGCCGGTCGCCGGCCAGCGCGGCCAGACGCGCGGTGAAGACCTGCCCGCGCGGGGTTTCCAGATGCGCGGTCACGGTCCAGTATTCGCGCGGGCGGAAGGCCTCGATCTCCATCTCGCGCTCGACGATCAGCCGCAGGCAGACCGATTGCACCCGCCCCGCCGACCGCGCGCCGGGCAGCTTGCGCCAGAGCACCGGGCTGAGGTTGAAGCCCACCAGATAATCGAGCGCGCGCCGCGCCAGATAGGCCTCGACCAGCGCGGTATCGACCTGACGGGGATGGGCCATGGCCTCGGTCACGGCGGATTTGGTGATCGCGTTGAAGGTCACGCGGCTGACCTTCTTGGACTTGAGCGACTTGGCCAGCGCCTCCTGGAGATGCCACGAGATCGCCTCGCCCTCGCGGTCGGGGTCGGTGGCCAGGATCAGTTCGTCGTCGCTCTTGAGGGCTTCGGCGATGGCGCGGACATGCTTGCGGCTGTCGGCGGCGATCTCCCAGGTCATGGCAAAATCATGTTCGGTATCGACCGAGCCATCCTTGGGCGGCAGGTCGCGCACATGCCCGAACGAGGCCAGAACCGTATGATCGCTACCCAGATACTTGTTGATGGTCTTGGCCTTGGCGGGCGATTCGACAACGACGACGGCCATGTAGATCTCTCGAAACCTCAGATTTTTGTCGCGGACCATGTGCGGGGCGCCGGGGCGATGTCAATGGACCCCGGGCCGCGACCGGACGCAAGCGGTTGGGGGGAACATGGAGCGGGCGGGCACGAAGGGCAAGGGCCGAGCGCGGGCCGCGTGCATCTGTTGCGCCAGAATGCATTCGCGGCATTCATCCTCTGCGCGCGACAAGGCCGCCCGGCTGGCGCTCGATCCGGCCGTCGAGTTCCAGCTCCAGAAGCGCCACGGACAGCGCCTCGGGCGCAAGGCCCAGATCGCGCGCCAGCTGATCCTCGGCCACCGGCGCGGCCCCCAGATGCGCCAGGATCCGGGGGCCGGGGGCCGTGTCCGCGCCGGCCGGGCAGGGCGGCGCGGCGTTGGGAGGGGCGGCATTGTCGGCACCGGGGCCATAATCCACACGCGCCCGGCGGCGCAAAGGGGCCGCGGCCGCCGGATCGTTCGTTTTGGGGGCGTTGTCGGGGGGCGTGTCGGTGGCGGGCGCGTCGTCGTGATGCGCGTCCTCGGGCGGGGGCGGGGCGACGGCCAGCGGGCCCAGCGCGGCCAGCACATCCTGCGCGCCGCGCACCAATGTCGCCCCGTCGCGCAAGAGCGCATTGCAGCCGCCCGCGCGCCCGTCCAGCGGATGGCCCGGCACGGCCATGACCTCGCGGCCCTGCTCGGCGGCCAGGCGTGCGGTGATCAGGCTGCCCGAGCGCGGGGCGGCCTCGACCACGACCACGCCCGCCGACAGCCCCGCCACGATCCGGTTGCGCCGGGGGAAATGCGCCGCGGTCGGGCGCAGGCCCCAGGGCTGTTCGGACAAGATCAGCCCGATCTCGCGCAGGCGCTGGAAAAGCGCATGGTTCTCGGGGGGATAGACGACATCGACGCCGCCCGCCATCACCGCGATCGTGCCGGTGGGTAGGCTGGCCTCATGTGCGGCGGTGTCGATGCCGCGCGCCAGCCCCGAGACGACGCGCAAGCCCGCCTCGCCCAGCTCGCGCCCCAGAAGGCGCGCCATGCGCAGCCCCAGCGACGAGGCCGCCCGCGCCCCCACCACCGCGACCGCGGGGCCGGCCAGAAGCGCGGGATTGCCCAGCGCCCAGAGAACGGGCGGCGCATCGGCCAGCATCGCCAGATTTTGCGGATAGAGCGGGTCGCCCGCCACGATCAGCCGCGCGCCGGCGGCATGCCCGGCGCGCAATTCGGCGCGCGCCTCGGATTCGGAGCAGGGGGAATAGCCCGAAAGCCCCGCGCCGCGCGCCCGTTCGGGCAGTTCAGCCAGCGCGGCCGCCGCCGAGCCATGCTCGGCCACCAGCCGGTGGAAGGTCGCAGCGCCGATGCGGGGGGAGCGAATGAGACGGAGAGAGCAGAGGTCATTCTCTTCCGTGGTGGGTGGGGTGAAGGGGGT
Organism: Phaeovulum vinaykumarii; assembly: GCF_900156695.1. Classification (GTDB taxonomy): domain Bacteria; phylum Pseudomonadota; class Alphaproteobacteria; order Rhodobacterales; family Rhodobacteraceae; genus Bieblia_A; species Bieblia_A vinaykumarii. Next base: position 142,225 of record NZ_FTOM01000007.1, on the reverse strand, counting down.
GGGGAAAGAAAACAAACCTGTTTTCATCCGCCTCTCCATCTCACTCGCAAGCCCTTGATAACCCCGGTAAGGTTAACAGATGGTTTACAAGGGCCCTGTCGGCTCGACTTTAAGGTGAAATTTCGAAAAATTCGAGGGAATGGGGGTCACGCCCGCGTGAGCTGGCTCCTTCCGGCCCGGCAGCGGGCCCCAAGGGGCGCAAGATCCGTGTCGGGGCGGGGAAAGGGGCGCGCCCGGCGCGCGGGCGGATCGGGCGCGCGCCTTGTGGCCGCGGCCCCGAAGGGCGCGCGATTCGGCTCAAGCCCTCGGGTGTGGGGCTTGCGGGTGTGGGGCTCAGTTGCCCGCGCCGCCCACCGTCAGCCCGCCGATCAGCAAGGACGGCTGGCCCACGCCCACCGGCACCCATTGCCCGGCCTTGCCGCAGGTGCCCACGCCGGGGTCCAGCGCCATGTCATTGCCCACCGCGCGGATCGCGCGCATGGCCGCCGGGCCGTCGCCGATCAGCGTGGCGCCCTTGACCGGGCCCAGCACGCGGCCATTCTTCACGCGATAGGCCTCGGTGCAGGAAAACACGAACTTGCCGTTGGTGATGTCGACCTGCCCGCCGCCGAAGCCCACCGCATGGATGCCGTCGCGCAGATCGGCGACCAGGCTGGCCGGATCGGCGCTGCCGCCTTCCATGATGGTGTTGGTCATGCGCGGCATCGGCATGTGCGCATAGCTCTCGCGCCGGCCGTTGCCGGTGGGCGCCACCCCCATCAGCCGGGCGTTCTGGCGGTCCTGCATGTAGCCCATCAGGATGCCGTCCTCGATCAGCACGGTGCGCCCCGAGGGGGTGCCCTCGTCGTCGACGCTGATCGAGCCGCGCCGGTCGGGCAGGGTGCCGTCATCGACCACGGTCACGCCGGGGGCGGCCACGCGTTGGCCCACCAGCCCCGAGAAGGCCGAGGTCTTCTTGCGGTTGAAGTCGCCCTCGAGACCATGGCCCACGGCCTCGTGCAGCAGGATGCCGGGCCAACCGTTGCCCAGCACCACATCCATTTCGCCTGCGGGCGCGGGGGTGGCCGACAGGTTGACCTGGGCGATGCGGATCGCCTCGTCGACGGCGGCCTGCCAGACGCCCGGTTCCATCAGCCGCGCCAGATCGTGCCGCCCGCCGCCGCCGTGATGGCCCGATTCGCGGCGCCCGTTCTCCTCGAGGATGACCGACACCGACAGCCGCGTCATCGGCCGGATGTCGGTGACAAGGCCCCCCTCGGGGCGCAGGATCGCCACCTCCTGAAGGCTGGCGGCCAGGCTGGCCGAGACCTGCACCACCCGCGGATCGCGCGCCCGCGCCCAGGCGTCGATCTCGCGCAGCAGATCGACCTTGGGCGCGAAGGCGATCTCGGAGACCGGGTCGGCATCGGCATAGAGCCTGCGGTTGGTGGGGGCGGGCGCCTGCGCCAGGGTGCCCCCGCCCGCGCCGACGGCCATGCGCGCGGTTTCCGCCGCCCGCGCGATCGCGGCTTCGGAAATTTCCGAGGAATGGGCATAGCCCGTCACCTCGCCATGCACGGCGCGCAGCCCGAAGCCTTCCGAGGCGTCATAGCTGGCCCCCTTGAGGCGGCCGTCGTCGATCACCACCGATTCCGCGCGCCGGCGTTCGAGGAACAATTCCCCGTCATCGCCGCCCGCCACGGCGGCTTGCACCTGCGCCAGCGCGCTGTCGCGCGGGATCAGGGTCTCGAAGGGGTCGAAGCGGTCGGTCATGGGGCGGTCGGTCATGGGTCTGTCCCTCTCTGGGTCCGGCGACAATATCGGCTGACAGGGGGAAATGGCAAACATTGCGCCCGATTGCGCGCGTGCCCGATGCGTCGGGCGGGGTGACAGCGGCGCGCGAAGCGCGTATCAGGCGGGAAAGACGCGAGGACGAAGAATGCGCTACATCTCGACGCGGGGCCGCGCCCCCGAACTGGGTTTCAAGGACGCGATGCTGACCGGGCTGGCGCGTGACGGCGGCCTTTACGTTCCGGCCGAGATCCCCCGCCTGTCGCCCGACGAGATCGCGGCCCTTGCCGGGCAGAGCTACGAGGAGGTCGCCTATCGCGTGATGGCGCCCTTCACGGGCGATGCCTTCTCCGAGGCGGACCTGCGCGGCGCCATCGAACGGGCCTATGCGGGCTTTGGCCATGCCGCGCGCGCGCCGCTGGTGCAGCTGGCGCCGGGGCATTTCCTGCTGGAACTGTTCCACGGCCCGACGCTGGCGTTCAAGGATTTCGCCATGCAGGTGATCGGCCAGCTGTTCCAGCTGGCGCTGGCGCGCGAGGGGCGGCGCATCACCATCGTCGGCGCGACCTCGGGCGACACCGGCTCGGCCGCGATCGAGGCCTTCCGCGGGCTCGACAATGTGGATGTGTTCATCCTGTTCCCGCATGGCCGCGTCTCGGAGGTGCAGCGCCGCCAGATGACCACCCCGGTCGAAGCCAATGTCCATGCGCTGGCGCTTCAGGGCGATTTCGACGATTGCCAGGCGCGCCTCAAGGACATGTTCAACGACCACGACTTCCGCGACAGCGTGGGGCTGGCGGGCGTGAATTCGATCAACTGGGCGCGGGTGCTGGCGCAGGTGGTCTATTACTTCACCGCCGCGGTCAGCCTGGGCGCGCCGGGCCGGCCGGTCGATTTCACCGTGCCCACGGGCAATTTCGGCGACATCTTCGCGGGCTATATCGCACGGCGCATGGGGCTGCCGATCCGCCGTCTGGTGGTGGCCACCAACCAGAACGATATCCTGCACCGCTGCCTGAGCACGGGCGAATACCGCACCGACGGGGTCAAGCCCTCGATCAGCCCGTCGATGGACATCCAGGTGTCCTCGAACTTCGAACGCGCGCTCTTCGAGGTGCTGGGCCGGGACGGGGCCGCCGTCACGCAACTGATGGACGAGCTGCGCAGCGCGGGCGGCTTCAGCGTGCCGCAGGGCGCGCTCGAGGCCCTGCGCGAGATCTTCGGCTCGGGCCGCGCCTCCGAGGACGAGACCTCGGCCACCATCGCCGCCCAGCTGGCCGCGACGGGCGAATTGCTCTGCCCGCATTCGGCCGTGGGCGTGAAGGTCGCCCAGGAGCATCTGGCGCCGCCGGTGCCGATGATCACGCTGGCCACCGCCCATCCCGCCAAGTTCCCCGATGCGGTCGAGGCCGCGACGGGCCGGCGTCCGGGCCTGCCGCCGCGCATGGCCGACCTGTTCGACCGCTCCGAACGCATGCGCGTGGTCGAGAACGACCTGGCCGCGCTTCAGGCGCTCATCCACGAAGGGCGCCGGGCGTGAGCATCGAGATCACCACGCTGTCGAACGGGCTGCGCATCGTCTCCGAGGCGATGCCGGGTCTGGCCTCGGCCTCGGTCGGGGTCTGGGTGACCGCGGGCGGGCGCCACGAACGCCCCGAACAGAACGGCATCGCGCATTTCCTCGAACATATGGCCTTCAAGGGCACCGCCCGGCGCAGCGCGCTGCGCATCGCCGAGGAGATCGAGGACGTGGGCGGCTATATCAACGCCTATACCTCGCGCGAGATGACGGCCTATTACGCCCGCGTGCTGGGCGCCGATGTCGAGCTGGCGCTCGATGTCATTGCCGATATCGTGCTGAACCCGGCCTTCGATCCGCGCGAGATCGAGGTCGAACGCCATGTGATCTTGCAGGAAATCGGCCAGTCTCTCGATACGCCCGACGATATCATCTTCGACTGGCTCCAGGAGGCCGCCTATCCCGATCAGGCGATGGGCCGCACGATCCTGGGCCCGGCCGCGCGCGTGGCCGCCTTCACCCGCGAGGATCTGGCCGGTTTCGTGGCCGAACATTACGGCCCCGACCAGATGATCGTCTCGGCCGCGGGCGCGGTCGATCACGGCGCGCTGGTTGCGCAGGCCACCGCGCTTTTCGGGCATCTGGCGCCGATCGGGGCGCGCCCGGTGCAGCCGGCGCGCTGGGCCGGGCTCGAGAAGCGCGAGATCAAGGATCTCGAGCAGGTGCATTTCGCCCTGGCCTTCGAGGCGCCGGCCTACCGCGACGCCGATCTCTATACCGCGCAGGTCTATGCCACGGCGCTGGGCGGGGGCATGTCCTCGCGACTGTTCCAGAAGATCCGCGAGGAACGCGGCCTGTGCTATTCGATCTATTCGCATGCCGGGGCCTATGACGACACCGGGATGATGACCATCTATGCCGGCACCTCGGCCGCCGAGATCGCCGAGCTGGCCACGCTGACGGTGGACGAATTGCGCCGCGCCGCTGCGGACATGACCGAAGCCGAGGTCGCGCGGGCGCGGGCGCAGATGAAGGCGGGCATGCTGATGGGTCTTGAAAGCCCCTCGAGCCGGGCCGAGCGCATGGCGCGCAATCTGGCCATCTGGGGCCGGGTGCCGGGGCTCGAGGAGCTGAGCGCGCGGATCGAGAACGTGTCTCTGGACATGGTGCGCGATTATGGCACGCGGCTTGTGTCCTCGGGGCAATCGGCGCTGGCGCTCTATGGCCCGGCGGCCGGGGCGCCCGCGCTCGAGGACTTGCGCGAAAGGCTCGCGGCCTGATGCTCGGGCGCAAGCGGCTGCGCATCGAGACCGAGCGCATGACCCTGCGCCTGCCGCAGCATTCCGACCACCGCGCCTTTGCCGAATTGCGCGCCGAAAGCCGCGACTTCCTGATCCCCTGGGAGCCGCAATGGGACGAGGAACATCTGGGGCGGCGCGCCTTTGCCAACCGCGTCTATTGGGCGACGCGGGCGGCCTCGGCCGGAACCGCGCTGCATCTGTTCATGGTCCGGCGCGAGGACGAGGCGCTTCTGGGCGCGGTCACGCTCGACAACATCCGGCGCGGACCGGCCAGGGCGGGGTCGCTGGGCTATTGGGTGGGCGCGCGCCATGCCCGGCAGGGCTACATGTCCGAGGCCGTGCGCGCCGTGGTCCACCACGCCTTCACCCAGCTGGACCTGAGCCGGATCGAGGCCGCCTGCCTGCCCGAGAACGCCGCCTCGCGCGGGGTGCTCGAGACCTGCGGCTTCAAATACGAAGGCGTGGCCCAAAGCTATCTCGAAATCAACGGCCGCTGGCGCAACCATGTGCTTTACGCCAATCTGCGCAGCGATCGGCGCGGGCGGCTTGATGCCGTGGGGGGACGATGACCGGGACACCGACAGGCGGGGCGGAACGGGCCGCGGCGTTGGCGCCGGCCGATGATGCGCTGGCGGCGCGGCTGGCGGCGGCGGGGCTGGACCCTATGCCCGCGCCGGCGGCTTACCTCAGCGAACCCCGCGGCCGTCTGACCGGGGTGGGGGGGCTTCTTTTGCGCCCGCGCACCACCGAGGAGGTGGCGCAGATCGTGCGCGCCTGCGCCGCGGCGCGGGTGGGGATCGTGCCGCAGGGCGGGGGCACGGGGCTCGTTGGCGGCCAGGTGCTGACCGAAGGCCCGGCGCCGGTGATCGTGTCGCTCGAACGCATGACCGCGCTGCGCGGGCTCGATCCGGTGGGCAATGTGGCGCTGGTCGAGGCGGGGATGACGCTGGCCGATCTGCGCGCCGCGGCCGAAGGGGCGGGGCGGCTCTTTCCGCTGTCGCTGGCCTCGCAGGGGTCGGCGCGGATCGGGGGGAGCCTGTCGACCAACGCGGGCGGGGTCAACGTGCTGCGCTGGGGGAATGCGCGCGAATTGTGCCTGGGCGTCGAGGCGGTCCTGCCCGACGGCACCATCCTGCGCGGGCTGAAGGGGCTGCGCAAGGACAACACCGGCTATGACCTGCGCGGCCTGCTGATCGGGGCCGAGGGCAGCTTGGGCATTCTCACCGCGGCGGCGATGCGCCTGGTGGCGCCGCCGGCCGCCCAGGGCGTGGCCTTCGTGGCGGTGCCCTCGCCCGAAGCGGCGCTGGGCCTTCTGGCGCTGGCCGAGGACCGGCTGTCGGGCTGTGTCTCGGCCTTCGAGCTGATCGGGCGGCAGGGGCTGGACTTTCTGGCCGAGGTCGGCCCCGAGGTCACGCCGCCCTTCCGCCCGGCGCCCGACTGGATGGTGCTGATCGAGATCGGCCTGCCCGCGGGTCATGACCCCGAGGCCGAGCTGGCCGCGCTCTATGCCGAGGCCGAGGCGCGCGGCCTGATCGACAAGGCCGGCGCGGTGGTGGCGCAGGGCGCGCGCCAGCGGGCGGCGTTCTGGGCGTTGCGCGAATCCATCCCCGAGGCCAACCGGCGCATCGGCTCGATTTCCTCGCATGACGTGTCGGTGCCCATCGCCGCCATTCCCCGCTTCATCGAGGTGGCGGGCGCGCGGCTGGCGCGGCTGGGCGACATCCGCATCAACTGCTTTGGCCATCTGGGCGACGGCAACCTGCATTACAACGCCTTTCCCGCCAGGGGCCGGAGCCGCGCGGATTACGAGGACCGGCGCGCCGCGATCAAGGAGTGCGTGCATGACACGGTGGACGAATTCGGCGGCTCGATCTCGGCCGAGCACGGCATCGGGCGGATCAAGCGGGCGGATCTGCAACGCTATGCCGACCCCGGCAAGCTGGCGGCGATGCGCGCGATCAAGGCCGCGCTCGACCCGCTGGGGATCATGAACCCCGGCGCGGTGATCTGAGCCGCGCCCAAGGGCGCGCCCGCGTCCCGTGAAGGGGCCGCCCGCGCGCGAACTCGGGCCTCAAGGACCGGGCCCGGCGCCGGGATGGGCCGGTGGGGGCGGCTCAGAGCCGGGCGAAAAGCTTCGACAGACGCGCGGCTTCCTCGGCCAGGCCCCAGGGCGGGTTCAGCACCACCATCCCCGAACCGGCCATCCCGTGGCCGGGCCGGGCCGGGGGAAAGCGGACCTCGTGGATCAGGGCCTCGGGGTGATCGGCGGCCAGCGCGTCGCGCATTGCCTCATGCGCGCCCGCGCCCGCCCCCGAGATCAGGATCGGATACCACAGCATGAGAACGCCCACGTTCCACTTGCGCGCCACCTGGCCGATGACCCGCGGCAGGCGCGTGTAATCGGCGCGGATCTCGAAGCTGGGGTCGATCAGCATCAGCCCGCGGCGCGGCTCGGGCGGTGTCAGCGCCAGCGCCATCTCCAGCCCGTCGGCCTGACGCTTGTCGATCCATTTCTGGGGCAGGTTAGCGCAAAGCGCGGCAAATTCCGCGGGGTGCAGCTCGGCCAGATGCATCCGGTCGCCGGGGCGCAGCAGTTCCGCGGCAATGGCGGGCGATCCGGGATAGGCCGCCCCGCCATGGGCCGCGCGCACCGCAGCCAGCGCGCGCGCATAGGGGTGCTCGGGGGGAAACCCGCCCGCCACCCGCCCGATCCCGGCCTCGGCCTCGCCGGTGCGGCGGGCCTCGGGGCTGGTCAGGTCATAGAGCCCGCGCCCGGCGTGGGTCTCGATATAGCTCAGCGGCTTGGGCTTGCGCGTCATGTAGTCGAGCGCCGCGGCCAGAAGCGCATGCTTGTGCACATCCGCCAGATTGCCCGCGTGATAGAGGTGCTGATAGCTCAGCATCAGCCCTGATGCCCATAGCCCGAGATCTTGGCCATGACCTCGTCCATCTGCGCGGGCGACAATTCGCGCGGCGTGCCCAGCGCCAGGCAGCCGTGATATTGCCGGGCCAGCGCCTCGACCTCGTGGGCCAGCCACATCGCCTTGTCGAGCGTGGTGCCGATGGCGATCAGCCCGTGGTGTTCCAGCAGGCAGGCCGTCCGCCCCTCGAGCGCGGCCAGCGCGTTGCGCGACAGCTCCTCGGTGCCATAGAGCGCATAGGGCGCCACGCGGATGTCGCTGCCGCCGGCCACGGCCACCATGTAATGGATGGGCGGAATGGGGCGGTTCATGATCGCCAGCACCGTGCAGAAGGGCGCATGGGCATGCACGACCGCGCCGGCCTCGGGGCGCGCGGCCAGGATGTCGCGGTGAAAGCGCCATTCGCTCGAAGGGTTGTGGCGGCCCTCGACGCGCCCGTCCATCCCCAGGAACACGATGTCCTCGGGGGTCAGCCGCTCATAGGGGATGGCGGTCGGCGTCAGCAAGAGGCCGTCGCCGTGGCGGATGGAGATATTGCCCGAGGTGCCGGAATTCAGTCCGGTGCGGTTCATCGACAGGCAGGCGTCGATGATGGCGCGGCGTTTGTCCTGTTCGGTCATCTCGGTCATGGGGGCCCCTTTCGGTTCGCTGCCCGCGACCTAGCGCGCCGCGCCCCCGCTGTCGAGGCCGCGCACCGTCGCGCCGTGCCGCGCCCCGCGGCACCGTCGCGCCATGCCGCCCCTGAACGCAGGACGCGCGCCCCCGGGCAGGGAGGCGCGCGCCCAGGGGCCCGCGACGGGGGCGGGATCAGTCTTCCAGCGTTTCCAGCTCGTTGATGAAGCCCTCGATCATCGACAGCCCCTTCATCCAGAATGCCGGGTCCGAGGCATCGAGCCCGAAGGGCGCCAGCAGTTCGCGGTGATGGCGCGCGCCGCCCGCCGAGAGCATGTCGAAATACTTGGCCTGGAAGTCCGGCAGCCCCTCGGCATAGGCGGCATAGAGCGCATTCACCAGCCCGTCGCCGAAGGCATAGGCATAGACGTAGAAGGGCGAATGGATGAAATGCGGGATATAGGTCCAGAAGGTTTCATAGCCGGGCATGAATTCGAAGGCGTCGCCCAGGCTCTCGTGCTGGATCTGCATCCAGATCGCGTTGATCTCCTCGGGGGTCAGCTCGCCCTTGGCGCGGGCGGCATGCACGCGGCATTCGAAATCATAGAAGGCGATCTGGCGCACGACCGTGTTGATCATGTCCTCGACCTTGCCGGCCAGCAGCGTGCGCCGTTCGGCCTTGGTCTGCGCGCCGTCCAGCAGCCGCCGGAAGGTCAGCATCTCGCCGAAGACGCTGGCGGTCTCGGCCAGGGTCAGCGGCGTCGAGGCCAGAAGCTCGCCCTGGGGCGCGGCCAGCACCTGATGGACGCCGTGGCCCAGCTCATGCGCCAGCGTCATCACGTCCCGCGGCTTGCCCAGATAGTTCAGCAGAACATAGGGGTGCACGTCTGTGACCGTGGGGTGGGCAAAGGCGCCGGGGGCCTTGCCGGGCTTCACCGCGGCGTCGATCCAGCCCTTGTCGAAGAAGGGCTGCGCGATCTCGGCCATGCGCGGCGAGAAGGCGCCATAGGCGCCCAGCACGGTCTCGCGGGCCTCGTCCCAGCCGATGGTGCGCGGGGTCTCGGTCGGCAGCGGCGCGTTGCGGTCCCAGACCTGGAGCTTTTCAAGCCCCATCCAGCGCGCCTTGATCCGGTAATAGCGGTGTGACAGCCGCGGATAGGCCGCCACCACCGCATCGCGCAGCGCGGCGACCACCTCGGGTTCGACATGGTTGGACAGGTGGCGCGCATGCTGCGGCGTGGGCATCTTGCGCCAGCGGTCCTCGATGGCCTTTTCCTTGGCCAGCGTGTTGGTGATGCGGGCAAACAGCTTGATGTTGCGCCCGAACACCTGCGCCAGCGCGCGCGCGCCGGTCTCGCGGCGGCTGCGGTCGTGATCGGACAGCATGTCGAGCGTGGCCTCGAGGGTCTTGCTCTCGCCCTCGACGTCGAATTCGAGGCTGGCCATCGTCTCGTCGAAGAGCCGGTTCCAGGCCGCGGCGCCGACCACGGATTGGTCATGCAAGAAGCGTTCCAGCTCGTCGGACAGCTGGTGCGGGCGCATCGCACGCATGCGGTCGAAGACGGGTTTCCAGCGCGCGACACGCGCATCGGCAAAGAGCGCCGCGTAGGCGTCATCCGGGATGCGGTTGAATTCCAGGCTGAAGAAGACCAGCGGCGTGGTGGCCGCGGTGATGCGGTCCTGGGCATCCGACAGCGCCTTGGTGCGCGCGCCGTCCAGCGTGTTCTGGTAATAGCGCAGCCCCAGATACGAGAAGATGCGCCCCGAGATGTTCTCGATCGCCTCGTGGCGGGTGATGCAGTCGGCCATGCCCGCCGCGTCCAGATCGGCCAGCTTGCCTTCGTAATCGCGCGCGAATTCGGCGCAGGCGGTCTCGAGCCAGGCCATGTCGCGTTCCAGCTCGGGCGCGTCCGGCGCGGAATAGAGGTCGCTCAGATCCCATTCGGGCAGGGGGCCGAGCCCCTCGCCGGCGGCACTGGCATTCGCGTCGGAAAGCGGGCGGGGCGGAAGATGCGGCATGCGGCGAAACCTCTTTTCATGTCTGGACCAGAGTTAGGCGGCAGCGCGGGGGGCTGCAAGGGTGCGTGGCGTGCCTCTCGGCGGCGTGACCGCCCCCGGTGCCTGCGCGCGCTCGCCCCCTTCGGGCGGGGTGGCGGCTCAGTCGCCCGCCAGCGCGGCCATCAGCGCGCGGGCGGTCTCGATCCGGTCGGCCTGGGCGGCGGTCTTGTCGCGGCGCCAGCGCAGCATCCGCGGAAAGCGCAGCGCGATGCCGGATTTGTGGCGCGGGCTGGGCGCGATGCCCTCGAAGCCGATCTCGAAGACCAGTTCGGGCTGGACCTGCCGCACCGGGCCGAAGCGGTCGCGGGTATGGGCCCGGACCCAGGCGCTGATCTCGGCGAATTCGGCGTCGCTCAGCCCCGAATAGGCGCGCGCGACCGGCACCAGCGCATCCCCTTGCCAGAGCGCGAAGGTGAAGTCGGTGTAAAGCCCTGCGCGCCGCCCGTGCCCGGCCTGCGCATAGACCAGAACGGCATCCAGCACCATCGGATCAAGCTTCCATTTCCACCAGGCGCCGCGCTTGCGGCCCACGCCATAGGCGCTGTCGCGGTGCTTGAGCATCAGCCCTTCGGCGCCCTGCGCGCGGGCCTCGGCGCGGGCCCGGGCCAGCCCCTCCCAGCCGGTGGCGGCCACCGTTGGCGACAGCGGATGGGGCAGCGCCGGCGCCAGCGCCTCGAGCCGGGCGCGCCGTTCGGTCAGGGGGCGGTCGCGCAGGTCGCGCCCGTCGCATTCCAGCAGGTCATAGGCCAGGAACCGCACCGGCACATCGGACAGCAGCTTGCGCCCCGGCGCCTTGCGGCCCAGCCGCCGTTGCAGCGCGGCAAAGGGCAGGGGGCGTTCGGCACCGGGGCGCCAGGGCACGATCTCGCCATCCAGAACAATGCCCTCGGGCAGGGGCGCCAGCAGGTCGGGGAATTGCGCCGCCAGCGGATCCTCGCCGCGCGACCACAGATGCAGCGCGCCCCCGCGCGCCACGATCTGCGCGCGGATCCCGTCCCATTTCCATTCGGCCAGGAAATCGCCCGGCGCGCCCAGATCGGCCGGCGCGCCGTCCAGCGGATGGGCCAGGCAGAAGGGATAGGGCCGGGCGTCGCGGGCCGCGGCGTCCTCGGGGGCGCAGAGCGCGTCCCAGTCCGCCGGCCCGCCCGCCATCAGCCGATGCGCGATGACCTCGGGTGGCAGGCCCGTCACCTGCGCCAGCGCGCGCCGCAGAAGGCCCTCGGCCACGCCGATGCGCAGCCCCCCCGTCAGAAGCTTGTTGAACAGGAACCGCTCGGGCACCGACAGCCCCGCCCAGGCGTTCTCGATCGCGGCGCGGCGGGCGCTTTCGTCGGGCAGGGCTGCCAGATCGGCGACCAGTGCGGCCCAATGCGTCAGCGGGCGGGGCGTTTCGGGGGGCGTTTCGGGGGCCGTCTCGGGAGGTGGCAGGATCAGCGCGATGGTCTCGGCCAGATCGCCCGTCGCGGCATAGCTTTCGGCGAAAAGCCAATCGGGCAGGCCCGCGGTTTCCGCCGCCCATTGGCCCAGCCGGGCTGCCGTGACCGCGCGCCGCGGCCGCCGCCCCGAGATCAGCGCAATGGCCTGCATCCGGTCGGCGGGCGGGGCGTCGCGGAAATAGCGCGCCAGGGCGTCGGTGCGCGCGCGGGTCGAGGTGGTGGCCTCGAGCGCGGCCAGAAGGGCGGCAAAGCGCTTCATCGCGCGTCCTCCGGGGCCGATGTGTCCGCGGGCGGTTCGGCTGTGTCGGGGGCTGGCGTGTCGGGTGTGGGCGTGTCGGATGGGGGCGTGTCGGGCGCGGCGCCGGTCTCGGGGTCGGTGCCAAAGCGCGTCTCGAGCGGGGCGGCATCGACCCCCTTCTCCTGCCAGAAGCGCGCGCAGGCATGGGTGGTGCCGTGGGTGAACAGCACCCGTTCCGCGCCGGTCGCGGCCACCGTCTCGCACAGCCCCGGCCAGTCGACGTGATCCGACAGCACGAAGCCGCGCCCCACGCCGCGGCGGCGGCGATGCCCGCGCAGGGCCATCCAGCCCGAGGCAAAGCCGATCTCGGCGGGCCCGAAGCGCCGCGCCCAGGCGCTGTCGAGGGCGGCAGGCGGCGCCAGGACCAGCGGGGTCTCGGGGGCGGGGGCGCCGCGGCGCGGGCCGGCCAGCGCGGGGGGCGGTGTCGTCTCGGGCAGCGCCAGGCCCGCGTCCCGCAGGACGGCATTCGTGGCCTCGACCGCGCCATGAACGACGATCGGCGCCACCCCGCGCGCGGCCAGCCCCGCCAGGAGCCGCTGCGCCTTGCCCAGCGCATAGGCCCCGATCAGCGAGGCCTTGCCCGCCGCGGCATTGCCCCGCCACCAGGCGGCGATCTCGTCCAGCACGATCTCGGGGTCGGGCCAGCGAAAGACCGGCAGGCCAAAGGTGCATTCGCTGACGAAGCCGTGGCAGCGCAGCGGCGCGAAGGGGGCGGACAGCCCGTCGTCGGTGGTCTTGTAATCGCCCGAGACCACCCAGACCTCGCCGCGCCGCGCCAGCCGGATCTGCGCCGATCCGGGCACATGGCCGGCCGGATGGAACGAGATCTCGACATCATTGATCGTGACGGGGCTGCCGTAGTCGAGGCTTTCGCCGCGGATCGTGCCCAGCCGGTGGCGCATCACCGCCAGGCTGAGCTTTGTGGCCAGATAGCGCCCATGCCCGGGCCGGGCGTGATCGGCATGGGCATGGGTGACAAGCGCCCGCGCCACGGGCCGCCAGGGGTCGATGAAGAGATCGGCGGCAGGGCAATAGAGCCCCTCGGGCCGCAGGGTCAAAAGCGCGTCCATCGCCCGAAGGTAGGGCCTGCGCCTGCCCGCGGCCAGAGCCCCCGCGACGGTGGCGCCACGACGGGGCCTTGACGCGCGGACGGGGTGTCAGGCGCGGCGCAGGGCGCGCCCGGCGCGGGCATTGGCGGCCAGAAGCGCGAAATTGACCAGCCCCGCGAAGATCTCCAGCGCCTGGACCGTGTGGAAGCGGCTGTCGATCTGGCCCGCGGCGGCGCTCAGGGCCAGAAAGATGGCGCAGGGCACCAGCACCAGCAGCCCGTTCGCCGCCGCCAGCGCCAGCCGCCGCTGCTTGGCGCGCAGGATGCCGCCGGGGGCGGCGGGGGCCAGCTTGCGCCCCGAGATGCCGGTCAGGATCAGCGCCCCGATCATCACCGGCAGCGCCCACAGGATGGCCGTCTTGGCCGCGGGGATTGCCTCCGGGGCGGCCAGTTCGGCCCAGATCGAGACGCCCTGGAACACCAGCACCAGTGTCAGCGCCAGCGCCGCGGCCCCGGCATGAAGCCGGGCCAGGCGTGCGCGCTGCGGCATCGGAAGGGTGGACATGCGATTCTCTCCCTCAAGTAAATAGGACGCTATCCATATCGCATTTGCATTGCATCCTGTCCACCTGTAGGAGCCGCGCATGACCCGATGTTCCGCGCCCCCTGATCCTGCCCCCCCTGATCCTGGCTCCTCCGACACGCCCGCGCCCGACACGGGCACGCCCGACATGGCGGCGTTCCGGGCGGGCTCGGCGGGCTATCTGTCGAACCACCTGGCGCGGCTTTTTGCGGCGGAGCTGACCGCGGCGCTGGCGCCGCTGGGACTGGCACCGGCGCAATTCATGACGCTGCTGGAGCTGTGGGCCGAGGAGGGGCTGACCCAGGCCGATCTGGTGGCGCGGCTCGATGTGGAACAGGCGACGATGGCGCAGACGCTGGCGCGGATGGAACGCGACGGCCTGGTCACGCGCGCCCCCCATCCGACCGATCGGCGCGCGCGGCTGGTCGTGCTGAGCGACCGGGCCCGCGATCTGCGCGCCCCGGCGCTGGCGGCGGCGCAAGGGGTCAATGCGCGGGCCGAGCGCGCCATCGGCTCCGAGCGGATGGCCGCGTTGGTCGAGGTGATGGGCGATCTGGTGGCCGCGCTGCGCCGCCGCTAGGCCGCGTTCTTGCGCATCTGCCTGAAATTTGGGCATTCCGGCGCGGTGGGGCCGCTTTCCTGCCCGTCCTGCGGCGCTTTTCCGGGCACAGAGGGGGGCGAAACGCGGCGCTGCGCTTCCATGTCACCGGGCCTCTGCCTAATGCTCGGTCATCGGGATACGGAACGGGCATCGCATGGACGGCACCTTCTTCAACGAGATGTATCACGACGGGGCGGTGCGCACGCCCTATGCCCGGCTCGAGGACTGGATGCGCGCCATGCCCGCCGAGCTGCGCCAGATGAAACAGGCCGAGGCCGAGGCGCTGTTCCGCCGCATCGGCATCACCTTCGCGGTCTATGGCGAGGGCGGCGACCCCGACCGGCTGATCCCCTTCGACATGTTCCCGCGCGTCTTCTCGCAGGCCGAATGGCGCAAGCTCGAACATGGCATCAAGCAGCGTGCCCGCGCGCTCAACGCCTTTCTGATGGATGTCTACGGCCGCGGCGAGATCCTGCGCGCGGGCCGGGTGCCGGCGCATCTGGTCCTTGGCAACGAGGCCTATGAACGCGCGGTTGCGGGCATCTTTCCGGCGCGCGGTGTCTATAGCCATATCGTGGGCGTCGATCTGGTGCGCACGGGGCCCGACGAATTCTTCGTGCTCGAGGACAATTGCCGCACGCCTTCCGGGGTCAGCTACATGCTGGAAAACCGCGAGATCATGATGCGGATGTTCCCGACGCTGTTTCGGGAAAACCGCATCGAGCCGGTGGACGGCTATCCCGACCTTCTGCGCCGCACGCTGGCTTCGGTCGCGCCGCAGAAATGCGACCGCGAGCCCACGATCGCCATCCTGACGCCGGGGCATTTCAACTCGGCCTATTACGAGCATTCCTTCCTGGCCGACCTGATGGGGGTCGAGCTGGTCGAGGGGCCGGATCTCTTCGTCGAGGGCGGCTTCGTGTGGATGCGCACGACCGAAGGGCCGAAGAAGGTCGATGTGATCTATCGCCGGGTCGATGACGCCTTCCTGGACCCCTTGTGCTTCCGCCCCGATTCGATGCTGGGCGTGCCGGGGCTGATGGATGTCTATCGCTCGGGGGGGGTCACCATCGCCTCGGCGCCCGGTGCGGGCGTGGCCGACGACAAGGCGATCTACACCTATGTCCCGGACATGATCCGCTTCTATCTGGGCGAGGAGCCGCTTCTCCAGAACGTGCCCACCTGGCAATGCGCCAGGCCCGAGGATCTGAAATACGTGCTGGCGCATCTGCCCGAACTGGTGGTCAAGGAGGTGCATGGGTCGGGCGGTTACGGCATGCTGGTCGGCCCGCGCGCCAGCGCCGAGCAGATCGAGCATTTCCGCGCCCGCCTGCTGCGCCACCCGGACAACTACATCGCCCAGCCGACGCTGTCGCTGTCGACCACGCCGACCTTCGTCGAGGAGGGCATCGCGCCCCGTCACGTGGATCTGCGCCCCTATGCGCTGGTGGGCGAGCGCGTCGAACTGGTCCCCGGCGGGCTGACGCGCGTGGCCCTGACCGAGGGCAGCCTGGTCGTGAATTCGTCGCAGGGGGGCGGCGTCAAGGATACCTGGGTTCTGGCGGAGTGAGATCATGCTGAGCCGCACCGCGGAAAATCTTTTCTGGATCGCGCGTTACATGGAGCGCGCGGAATTCATGGCGCGCCTGCTCGAGGTGGGGGCGCGGATCGCGCTTCTGCCCTCGGCCGGGCATGGCTATCGCAGCGAATGGGAAAGCCTGCTTCAGGCGTCGGGCATGGCGGCAGGCTTTGCCGCCAAATACGGCGACCCGGTGCAGCGCAACATCGAAAGCTATCTGTTCTTCGAACGCGACAACCCCTCCTCGGTGGCCTCGTGCATCGAGCGCGCGCGCGAAAACGCCCGCATCGTGCGCACCGCGCTGACCACGCAGGTCTGGGACGCGCTCAACACCGCCTTTCAGGAAATGCGCCAGCTTGAGCGCCGGCCGCGCTCGCAGCTCGAGCTGTTCGAGATGACGGAATGGACCATGCGCCAGGCCGCGCTGCTGCGGGGCGCGATCGACGCCACGCTCCTGCGCAACGACGGCTATGATTTCCTGGGGCTGGGCTATGCGCTCGAACGCGCCGACAACACCGCGCGGATGATGGACGTGAAATATTACGTCCTGCTGCCGCAGGTCGAATTCGTGGGCTCGGGGCTCGACAATTACCAATGGCAGACGCTCCTGCGCGCGATGTCGGCGCACCGGGCGTTTCACTGGGCCTATGGCGGCGAGATCACGGCCGCCAAGATCGCCCATTTCCTGATCCTGAACCCGCAATGCCCGCGCTCGCTGGTCAATTCGGCCACGCTGCTGGTCAGCCATCTGGACCGGCTGGCGCGCGGCTACAACCGCACGACCATGGCGCAGCGCAATGCCCGCGCGCTTCTGGGCGAGCTGATGGAGATGCGCGTCGAGGATATCTTCGAGGAGGGCCTCCACGAATTCCTGCAACGCATGGAACGCGAGGTGGGCAAGCTGTCGGGCATGGTGCATGACGCCTATCTGAGCGGAGAGGCCCGATGATCCTGAGCGTCTTCCACGAGACCCGCTATTCCTATGACGCGCCGATGCGCGGCGCGGTCCAGAGCCTGCGTCTGTTTCCCTCGCGCTTCGACGGCCAGCAGGTCATCGAATGGGAGGTGTCGGTCGACAATGGCGTGCGTGGCGGGCGGTTCCGCGACGGGGCGGGCGACCAGGTCGAGGGCTGGTCGGTGCGCGGCCCCCTGAGCGAGGTCGTGGTGCGCGTCTCGGGGCGGGTGGCGACCGAGGATCTGGCCGGGGTTCTGCGCGGGCACCGCGAACAGATCCTGCCGGCGGCCTATCTGCGCCCGACCCTGCCCACCCATCCCGACCCCGGCCTGCGCGAGCTGGCCAACGGCGAGGCGGCGGGGGGCGCGGATGCGCTCGACCGGGCGCATCGGCTGGCCGAGGCGGTGGCCGAGGCCATCGCCTATCGCCCCGGCGTCACCCATGCCCATACCACCGCCGCCGAGGCGCTGGCGCTGGGCGAGGGGGTCTGCCAGGACCATGCCCATGCGCTGATCGCCTGTGCGCGTCTTCTCGACATGCCGGCGCGGTATGTCTCGGGGTATCTGCTGGCCACCGAGGACGGCACCCCGCACGAGGCCGCCCATGCCTGGGCCGAGATCCATGTGCAGGGTCTGGGCTGGGTCGGGTTCGACGCCGCCAACGGCTGCTGCCCCGATGCGCGCTACCTGCGTCTGGGGTCGGGGGCGGATGCCCGCGACGCGGCGCCCATCCGCGGGGTGGCGCTGGGTCCGGGCTCAGAGCGGCTTGATGTCACGGTGGCGGTCGAACAGGCCCAGCAGTGATTGACCGAGACTTCGCGTTAACCCTATGTCGATGCGTTGATGTCAGGGTGGGGCGATGTTCGCCGCCGGATCGGAGACGCCGATGACCTATTGCGTGGGTCTATTGCTGAACGACGGGATGGTCCTCCTGTCGGACACCCGCACCAACGCGGGGCTGGACAACATCGCCACCTATCGCAAGACCTTCGTCTTCGAGGCCCCTGGCGAACGGGTCGTGACCATCCTGACCGCGGGCAGCCTGTCGGTCACCCAGACCATGGTCGCGCGTCTGCGCGAGGCGATCGAGGATCCCGAGGCCACGCCCGATACCTCGATCATGCTGGCGCCGACCATGCTCCAGGTCGCCGAGATGGTGGGGGCTGAACTGGCCAGCGTGCGCCATGACATCGACGGCAAGATGAACGCGGCCAAGGTGTCGACCTCGGCCTCGCTGATCCTGGCCGGGCAGCGGGCCGGCGGCGCGATGCGGCTGTTCCTGATCTACCCCGAGGGCAATTTCATCGAGGCGACCGAGGACACGCCCTTCCTCCAGATCGGCGAACACAAATACGGCAAGCCCATCCTTGACCGGGTGGTGCGGCCCGAGACCTCGCTCGAGGATGCGCAAAAGGCGGTGCTGCTGTCGATGGATTCGACCTTGCGTTCGAACCTGTCGGTGGGGATGCCGCTCGACATGACGGTGATCGTGCGCGACGAATGCAGGGTGGGCAGCCGCCGCCGGATCGAGGCCGGCGACACCGATTTCGTGCGGATGAGCGAGGCCTGGTCGCTGGCCCTGCGCGAGGCCTTCACCCGCATCGAGATCTGAGGCGGGCGGGCTTTCCGCCCTTTGGGTCGCTTCCCTTCCGTCGTCTGCGTTCCGGTTCCGTCGGCGCGCCCCACCATTCTGGGCCACCCCACTCTGGGCCCTCCGCGCGGCAAGGCGGTCTCGATCGCCCGGCGCGGTGGCCACCCGTCGTTCCGCGGCGCGGTTCTCTGTCGTCGGGGGGCGCTTTGTCGTGAAACGGCTGCGCCCATGCCTCAGTCCCTGGGTCAACACGCCCGCGCCGATGGGGCGCCACACCGGCCGGTCAGGCGCGCCTGTCGCGCAGAGGCCACAGCTCCAGCACGCCTGCGCCGATCACCAGCGCCCCGCCCAGGATCTCGGCCGGGCGCAGCGTCTCGCCCGCCAGGACCGCCGCCGAGACCGCGCCGATCACGACCTCGGTCATCAGCAACAGGCCGACCCGCGCCGGTTCCAGCCGCACCGTCGCCCACATCAGCGCCATCAGCGACAGCCCCCACCACAGGCCCCCGGCCAGCAGCGCCACCGCCAGCACCGGGATGACGGGCACCGCCGTCCCGCCCGTCTCCGTCGCCCCCGCGGGCAGGGCCAGCGCCAGCCCCGCCGCCGCGGCCAGCGCGCCCAGCGCAAAGACAAAGGCCGCGGCGCCGGGCGCAAGGCCGGGGCCGCTGTCCCGCATCGCCTGGGCGCGCATGCCGGTGGTCGAAACCGACCACAGCATGCCTGCCGCCAGTGCCATCCATTCGCCGATCCCGCGGGGCAGGGGCAGCCCGCCGCCCGCGCCCAGCATCACCCCCAGACCGGCCAGGCCCAGCGCGATGGCGCCCATGCGCAGCGGCGGGATCGGCCAGCCCATCAGCCAGCGCCCGATCAGCGTGCTCCAGACCGGCGTCAGGAAATAGAGCAGGATCACCAGCGCCACGCGGCCATGGACAAAGCCCACCGAATAGAGCGCGAAGGCCGCGCCCCCCAGCGCCACGCAGAGAAGCTCGAGCATCGACGCCCGCGCGATCCGGGCGCGCGCGCGCAGCGCCAGGGGCGCCAGCACCAGCGCCGCCATCAGCGTGATCGCCACCGTGCCCCAGGCGCCGGGCAGGCCCAGATCGGCCAGCTTGCGCACCGGCAGCCAATACAGCCCCCAGAAGGCCCCGGTCCCCAGCACGATCGCCGAGGCGCGCATGCGCTGCCGTGCGTCCTGCATGATCCCGTCCCCTGCCGTTGTCGCCGCGCCGCCCCGGTCGTGCCCGTGGCCGGGGGATCAAAGGGCCGCGGTTCCGGGCTGTCAAGCCAGCGCCCGTCGAGGCGCGAGGCCGCTGCCGGTGTGGGCGAGGGAGGAAAAGCCCCGGGGCCGACCGCCCTCTCGTGTCCGCCCCGCGGGGGCGGGGGGCTGGCCCTTGCCCCCTTGGCGCGCCGCCTGGAGGCGAGGGGCGCAGACGGATTATGGTGGCGTGCGCGCGAGCGGGTATGGGCGGTGGGCGCGAGGCGGGTGTCCCTGCGCGCCCCCGCCCTGCGCGCCCCCCCAGTCCGGGGTCCCCACTGTCCCGCGCCGCCGCCGAGAGGTTCGCCGGGCGGGACGGGCGCGCCCGCGTGGCAGCCCCCCCTCCGCGCGGACGCAAATGCCGCGGGGCAGGGCGGTCAGCTGATGGGGCGCGGTCAGTTCAGATGGGCGTCAAAGAGCCCCGTGACCGCCTCGAAGAAGCGCGCGCGGGTCTCGGGGCGGTCCATCATGATCTCGTGCTCGACGCCCTCGGTCTCGATCAGCCGTCCCTTGGGCCAGCGCGCCATCAGATCGCGGATCGGGCCGGGCTCGACGATGCGCTCGTGCGTGCCAAGGCTCGCCAGCGCCGGCAGGTCGGGGGCGGCTTTTTCCATCAGCTGGGCGCATTCGCGCAGCCCCGCATCCACCCAGGCCAGGGTGGGGCCGGCGATGTTGATCCCCGGTTCCTCGGCCAGATGGCGGATCAGGAAGGCCCACATCGCCGGGTCGCGGGTCAGCATGTTGTCGTGGAAGGGGGCGCGCAGCACATAGGTCACCGGGCCCGTCATCGGCGCATAGGCGCCCCCCAGCCCCATGCGCAGCAGGTTCGCGGCCAGCACCGGGGCCACCTTTCCCAGGCCAAGGGGCAGCTTGATCCCCCACATCGGCGCCGAGAAGGCCGCCGCGCGCACCGGCAGCACCCCGCGGTGCAGCGCGCGCAGCCCGATCGTGCCGCCCATCGAATGGGCCAGCAGGAAGAAGGGCGGCTTGAGATGCATCGCCTCGGCCGCCGCCATCAGCGCGGCCACGTCGCGCTGGTAATCGGCGAAATCCTCGATATGCCCGCGCAGGGGGTCATCCAGCAGCCGATCCGACAGCCCCTGTCCGCGCCAGTCCAGCGTGACGGTGCCATAGCCTTCATGCGCCAGCGCCGCCGCGGCGGGGCCGTATTTCTCGCAATATTCGGTGCGGCCGGTGAACAGGATCACCGTGCCCTTGGCCGCCGCCTTGTGCCAGTGGACGGCGCGCAGGCGCACCCCGTCGGCCGCCCACAGCCACCATCCCTCGGCCCCCGGCGGGCCCATCGACATGGCGGCGTGGAACGGCGCGCCGCGCTCAGGCGCCCGCGACCGCATCAGCCCAGCCGCGCGCCAAGCTGCATGGCCAGGCCCATCGCGCCGTCGATCTTGAGCTTGCCGGTCATGAAGGCGGCGGTCGGGTTGACCTCGCCGTCGAGCATGCCGCGGAACACCTCGGCCGAGGCGGTCAGGGTCACTTCGGCCTCGGTTCCCGGTTCGGCCGCGCGCACGCCCTGCGCATCGGCGATGATCTCGCCCTCGCCGGGGATGACGAATTTCGCCACGCCGGGAAAGCCCCCCGCCAGTTTCTCCGACAGCTTGCTGACCGCGACCTCGATGACCTTGCTCATGCCCAACTCCGATTTGTGATGGCTGCTCTCTCGCAATTTGCAGCCCTTGGGTTACACTTGGGTTATGGGCAGCGCATCGACAAGGCACAATTGTTTCGTCACGGCACGGGCGGGGGTGTTTTTCCTGGCGCTGGCCGCGGGATGGGGCGCGCCGACCTGGGCGCAGGCGCAGGCGACGGCGGGGGGGGCGTCGGGGCTGGACCCGCTGTTTGACGAGCTGGCCGACCCCGACGGGCAGACCTGGGCGCGGGCCGAATCGGATATCCGCCGGGCCTGGTCGCATTCGGGATCGGCGGCGATGGACCTGCTGTTGCAGCGCGCCGAGGCGGCGCTGGATGCCGCCGAACCCGAGGTGGCGGTGGGCCATCTGACCGCCGTTCTGGACCATGCCCCCGATTTCGCCGCCGCCTGGGCCGCGCGGGCCAATGCGCAGGCGGCGCTGGGCCGGTTCGGGCCGGCCGCGGCGGATGCGGCGCAGGCGCTGTCGCGCGCGCCGCGCGACTGGAGCATGCTGACGCTTCTGGGCAGCATGCTCGAGGACATGAACCGCCCCGAAACCGCGCTGGCGGCGTTTCGGGCCTCGGACCGCTTGCATCCGCATCAGCAGGATGTGAAAGACGCCATCAGGCGGCTTGAAAGCCGCGACAGCGCAGAGGCGCTCTAGCCGCGGGGCCCTGGGGGCCGGCGGCCAGCGCAGGAGAGAAGTGATGGCGGGCGGGCGCATCGCGGCGGTTCTGGGGCCCACGAACACGGGCAAGACCCATCATGCGATCGAGCGCATGCTGGCGCATCGGACCGGCGTCATCGGCCTGCCGCTCAGGCTTCTGGCGCGCGAGGTCTATGACCGCATCGTGGCGCAGCGCGGCCCTTCGGTCGTGGCGCTGGTCACCGGCGAGGAACGCATCGTCCCCGAGCGCGCGGCCTATTGGGTCTGCACAACCGAGGCCATGCCCACCGACATCGGCGCCGATTTCCTGGCCGTGGACGAGATCCAGCTTTGCGGCGACCCTGAACGCGGCCATGTCTTCACCGACCGCCTCTTGCACGCCCGCGGCACCCTCGAGACGCTGTTCCTGGGCTCGTCGGCGGCGCGGGGCGCCATCGCTGAACTGGTGCCGGGGGTGCAGTTCTCCTCGCGCGAGCGGCTGTCGACGCTGAGCTGGGCGGGCTCGAAAAAGACATCCCGGATGCCGCCGCGCGCCGCCATCGTGGGCTTTTCGGTCGACAGCGTCTATGCCATGGCCGAATTGCTGCGCCGCCAGAAGGGCGGTTGCGCGGTGGTCATGGGCGCGCTCAGCCCGCGCACGCGCAACGCACAGGTGGCGCTCTATCAGAACGGCGACGTGGATTACCTGGTGGCGACCGATGCCATCGGCATGGGGCTGAACCTCGACATCGACCATGTGGCCTTCTCGGCGCTGGCCAAGTTCGACGGCCGGCGGATGCGCGCGCTCTTTCCGCATGAGATCGGGCAGATCGCGGGGCGGGCCGGGCGCTTCACCCAGGACGGCACCTTCGGCGTGACCGGCGAGGCCTCGGCCCCCCCGCCCGAGGTGATCGAGGCCGTCGAGGGCCATCGCTTCGCCCCGATCGAGCGGTTGCAATGGCGCAACGCGCGGCTGGAATTCGGCACGCCCGAACGGCTGATCGCGTCGCTCGAGGCCGCGCCCGATCATCCGCGCCTGCAACGCGGCCGCGAGGCCGACGACCTGCGCGCGCTCAAGGCGCTGGTGGCCATGCCCGAGATCCGCGACCGGCTGCGCCACCCGTCGGACCTGCGCCGGCTCTGGGATGTCTCCCGCATTCCCGATTTCCGCTCGATCTCGGAGACCGAGCATTCCACGCTGCTGGCGCGAATCTTCGGCTTCCTTCAGGATCACGGGCATGTGCCCGAGGATTGGCTGGCCGGCCAGATCGCGCGCATCGACCGCACCCATGGCGACATAGATGCGCTGTCGCGCCGTCTGGCCTTCATCCGGACCTGGACCTATGTGGCCCAGCGCCACGGGTGGCTGAACGACGAATCCCATTGGCGCGAGAAGACTCGCGCGGTAGAAGACCGACTGTCGGACGCGCTTCACGGCGCGCTGACCCAGCGATTTGTGGACCGGCGCACTTCTGTGCTCTTGCGCCGGCTCAAGCAGAAGGAGAGCCTTGTGGCCGAAGTGAATGACAAGGGCGAGGTCAGCGTCGAGGGCGAATTCGCCGGACGCCTCGCGGGGTTCCGGTTCATTCAGGACGGCACGTCCTCGCCCGATGAGGCGAAGACGCTGGCCCGTGCCGCCTATGAGGCGCTGCGTCCCGAATTCTCGCTGCGCGCGGACCGTTTCTACAACGCCCCCGATACCGAGCTTGACGTGACCGAGCAGGGCGGGCTGATGTGGGGCGAACATGCCGTCGGCAAGCTGGTGTGCGGCGCCGAGGCGCTGAAGCCCCAGGTCGAGGCCTTCGTGGACGAGGAAGCCGGCGATGACGTGGCCGAGAAGGTGCGCCGCCGTCTGCAACATTTCATCGACCGCAAGATCTCGACGCTGTTCGAGCCGCTCCTGGCGATGTCGCGCGACGAGGCGCTGACCGGTCTGGCGCGGGGCTTTGCCTTCCGCATCGTCGAGAACCTGGGCATCCTGCCGCGCGACGAGGTTGCGAACGAGGTCCGCGAGCTGGATCAGGACATGCGCGCCGCGCTGCGCCGTCATGGCGTGCGCTTCGGGCAATACACGATCTTCCTGCCGGCGCTGCTGAAGCCCGCGCCGACCCGGCTGCGGCTGGTGCTGTGGGGGCTGCATCAGGGGCTCGACACCTTCCCCGAGGCGCCGCCTCCGGGGCTGGTCACCATTCCGAACCTGCCCGAGGTGGAGCGGATCTGCTACACCTATTCGGGCTATCGTCCGGCCGGGGCGCGTGCGATCCGCATCGACATGCTGGAACGGCTGGCCGACATGCTGCGCCCCCAGGACAGCCGCGGCGGCTTCGAGGCCACGCCCGACATGCTGTCGATCACCGGTATGACGCTTGAGCAATTCGCCGATCTGATGGGGGGGCTGGGCTACAAGGGCGAACGTGGCGAACGTCCGCGGACCACCCGCCCGGCCACGCCCGAGACGGCACCTGCCGAGGCCGCGCCGGAAACGGGCACGGAAACGGGAGCCGAAGCCGCCGCCGAGACCGCCGCCCCCGAGACGGCCACCGCCGAGACCGCCCCCGCCGAGACCCCGACCGAAACGCCCGCGGCAGAAGCCGCCGACAGCGCGCCGGCGGAAACGGCCGCCGCTGCGGACGCGGCCCCCGCCGCGGCAGAGGCGCCCGAAGGCGGTGCCGCAACGCCGGCCGCCGCCGAGGAGATCGAGGTCTTCTATACCTTCACCTGGGCGCCCAAGCCGCGCGGGGATCGCGCCCGCCATGGCCGCCGCGGCGGCAGCGGTGCCGAAGGGCAGGCGCGCGGCGGCAAGGGCCGCGGCGCCGAGGCGGGTGCCGAAGGCAAGGGCGATCGTCCGCGCCGTTCGGGCGGGCCGCGCCAGTCCGAGGGCGGCGACCGCCCCGAGCGCAGCGGCGGTCCGGCGCCCAAGAAAAGCCGCAAGGGCGGCAAGTCCGACAAGTCGCGCGACGAGAAACGCGCGCGCAGCTTCGAGGCGCATCCCCCCCGCGACAAGAAGGTCGACCCCGACAACCCCTTCGCCGTTCTTGCCCAGCTTCGTGACAAGATCTGAGCCGGACGCACGACCGCCGCGGCCGGGCGGGGCGGCATGAGCCGCCGCCGGCCGCCGCCTTCGTCTGCTGACACAGACGGAGCCGACGCGGACGGAGCCACAGATCGGCTGCGTCTGGACAAATGGCTGTGGATGGCGCGCATGGCGCGGACGCGCGCGCTGGCGGCCGAACTGATCGGCGCCGGGCGGGTGCGGGTCAACGGCCAGCCCTGCCGGCGGCCCGGCCGCGCCGTCGGGCCGGGCGATGTGCTGATCTTTCCGCAAGGTCGCCGGCTGCGCGTCCTGCGCGTTCTCGGGGTGCCGCAACGCCGCGGCCCCGCCCCCGAAGCGCGCGGCTTCTACGAGGATCTGGATCCGCCCCCCGCACCCACCGATCCCGCACCTTCCGATCCCGTGCCGGATGAGGGGCGCGCCGCGTCTGCCGGGGCGCCTCGGGCCGCGCTTTCGGCCACGCCCTGGCCGGACCGGGACGTTTCATGATCTGCCGCGTTTTTGTGCATGCGACCCGCCGCCGCGCATGCGTCTTTCACGCGGGGATGACTTGAACAGGCCGGTCCGGGGCTATAGGAAACCGTCAGACCTTGAAGAGAGCCGCGTGTGAGAAATGACCTACGTCGTCACCGACAATTGCATCGCCTGCAAATACACCGATTGCGTTGAAGTCTGCCCGGTGGATTGCTTCTACGAGGGCGAGAACACGCTCGTGATCCATCCCGATGAGTGCATCGACTGCGGCGTGTGCGAACCCGAATGCCCCGCCGATGCCATCCGTCCGGACACCGAACCGGACATGGAGGAATGGATCGAGTTCAACCGCACCTGGGCCGAGCAATGGCCGGTCATCACGCGCAAGCGCGATCCGCTGCCCGAAGCCGCCGAACGCGACGGCGAGCCCAACAAGCGCGAAAAATACTTCAGCCCGAAACCGGGCGAGGGCGACGAGGCATAACCGACGGGATCTGCGCCCCCGGTGCGCCCCCGCCGTTCGCGTTCCGGTCAGGACGCGGGCAAAGGGGCCGCCCGCGGGCTGATCTTGCGTGCGGAATCGATTCGCGGCGCGTGCCTTTCCGGGGTGCGCGCCGCCTGCGTTTGGGGGGCTGCGCGGCGGGCGGACGGGGCGCGCGCGCAGATGCCGCAGGGACTTGGCGGCCTTTTCCCCTCACAAAAACTTGAGGATCCGGTCGGTCCCCCCGGTTTGGCGGGGGGCAGCTTTTGCGTGATGCGCGATTTCGTGTTATAAGGATGACACAAACGAACCGGGGGGTTTCATCGCCGCATGTCAGTTCACCTGCGGCGTTTTTCATGTCGAACACGGCGCTACTCTGGCGGGTTCTGCCCGTCCGCGGTGGGCGTGTCGCTGTGATCTCCCGGTGTTGCGTATGGACCTGCGAGGAAGCAACTGCATGACCAAGACCAAGAAAGCCGATTTCCGCCCCAACGATTTCGTGGTCTATCCTGCCCACGGCGTCGGCAAGATCGTCTCGATCGAGGAACAGGAAATCGCCGGTCTGCGGCTCGAACTGTTCGTCATCTCCTTTGAAAAGGACAAGATGACGCTGCGCGTGCCCACCCACAAGGCGACCGAGATCGGGATGCGTTCGCTGTCGACCCCCGATGTCGTCAGCCGCGCCCTGGAAACGCTGCGCGGCAAGGCCCGCGTCAAACGCGCGATGTGGTCGCGCCGTGCCCAGGAATATGAACAGAAGATCAACTCGGGTGACCTGATGGCCATCGCCGAGGTCGTGCGCGACCTGCACCGCGCCGATGACCAGCGCGAGCAGAGCTATTCCGAGCGTCAGCTCTACGAAGCCGCGCTCGAGCGTCTGACCCGCGAGGTCGCGGCCGTGTCGGGCACCGACGAGGCGCGCGCCCAGCAGCAGGTCGACGAGGTTCTTCTGTCGCGCGCGGCCTGAGCCGCCTGATCCTGACATCCTGGCCCCGCCGTGCCCGTCACGGCGGGGCTTTTTCATGCGCGCACCTGCGCCACGGGCGCCGGGGCGGGGGAATTTGTCCTTTTTCTCAATACGCTTAACAGCTTGTTGACGCAAAATGTATATGAATGCGCAGAATGTGTGCTTGTGTTTGGCCCCAAGCGTCTGAGGCGTTGCTGACCGATGTACCGATATTCGGATTTCACCGTCGAGGATGGCGGTCCTGGTGTTCTGGGCTCGCGCTTCATGCTCGACCCGGCCTGGAGCGCCGTGAACGATCGTCTGAACATCGCGCTCAGCGATGACGATCCGGTCTTTGACGGTTCGTATGCATGGCAGCAAGACGGCAACCAGATGGCCACCGTCACCACCGCGTCGGGGGGCTTCGTGGCCTCGGGGGCTGTGCGGCTGACTGCGATGCGGACGGTCGTGAACCCGGCCGGCGGTGTCATCAACCTCTATGAAGTTCACGTCAACGGCACGCTGATCGGCCATGTCTCGGATGTCGAACTGACGCCGGGCGTCACCTACGAGATCATCAATTACGTCGATGTGACGGACGCGGTCGAGCCGCAATATTCCGGCCTTGTCACCCCGATCTATGACCCGACCCTGGCCAATAGCATCATCGGCGGGGGCTTCGCGGATTCGATCCTGGGCAACGCGGGGGCGGACAGCATCTGGGCCGGCGCGGGGAATGACACCATCGACGGCGGCGCGGGCGCCGATGTCATCGTCGGCGGCGCGGGCAACGACACGATCTATTTCGGAACCGGCGGCGCCACCCAGGCCGAAGGCGATACCGTCTACGGCGGCACGGGCGATGATCTCATCGATGATGTCTTTGCCGGTCATTACCTTTATGACGCCGTGCTTTATGGCGACGCCGGCAATGACTCGATCTGGGGCGGATACGGCAACGACTCGATCTATGGCGGGGACGACAACGACTTCCTGAACGGCGAGCTGGGCGACGACCTTCTGGACGGCGGCACCGGCAACGACCTGCTGCGGGCCGATGGCGGCAACGATTCGCTGCTGGGCGGCGACGGCACCGACACGCTGGAAGGGGGCGACGGGGCCGACACGCTGGAGGGCGGGACCGGCAGCGACCTCATCACCATCGGCGCGGGTGACGACCTGATCGTCTTCAGCGACGGGCATGGCGCCGATACGGTGTCGGATTTCGACACGACGATGAGCGCGGGTTTCACCGCCGATCAGCTCGATGTCACCGGCATGACCGACACCGGCGGCCAGCCCGTGAACGCCTGGGACGTGACGGTGACCAACGACGGGTTGGGCAATTCGCTGCTGACCTTTCCAGGCGGCGAGACGCTTCTGCTGACGGGGGTGGTGCTCGATCCCGCCAAGCCCGCGCCCATGCTCTATGCGATGGGTATCCCCTGTTTCGTGACCGGAACGCGGATCGCCACGCCCGAAGGGCCGCGCCGGGTCGAGACCCTGCGCGCCGGCGACCGGGTGCTGGCGGCCGATGCGCAGGGGCGCGTTGCGGCGCGGCCCATCGTCTTTGCCGCCGCGCGCTGGCTGGGGCCGGCGCAGCTGGCCCGGCGCCCCGAGATGGCCCCGGTCGAGATCGACGAGGGCGCGCTGGGGCTGCACGGGCGTCTGTGCCTGTCGCGTCAGCATTCGGTTCTGGTGGGGCAACCGGGGCGGCCGGGCCGGACGGGGCGGCTGGCGCGCGCGGGCCATTTGGCGGATCTGGGTCTGCCGGGCGTGCGGCTGCGGCCGGCGGGCGTTGGCGTGGGCTATCACCACATCCTGCTGGATCGGCATGCGCTGGTCTCGGCCGAAGGGCTGGGGGCCGAGACGCTGTGGCCCGGACCCATGGCTTTCGGGGCGCTTTCGGGGGCCGATCGGCTGGCGCTTCTGTCCGCACGTCCCGACCTTGCGCCCGCGCTTCTGGGCCAGGTTCCGGTCGAGTCTCTCTACGGTCCGATGGTCCGCCCGCTGCTGAAAAGGCGGGAAATCTCCGCTCAGCGTTTCGTCAACTGGCGCGATTGGGGGCAGGAATGGTCGTTTCTGGCCGCTTTGACGGGCGAATTCGTGCTGCAATGATTCCCGCGACTGCTGGCCCTTGATGCCCCGAAACGACGGGTTGAAATGGCCAAACGGTTTCGATTTAGTCGCGTAAACGGGAAAAGAAACAAACGAAAGTCAGGGAGCCCGAAGTGAGCAAACCCGCCACCGGCGACGGATTTGTCGTGTTCGAGCACGTCCAGAAGAGCTATGACGGCGAAACTCTGGTCGTGAAGGATCTCAACCTCTCGATCGCCAAGGGTGAGTTTCTGACGATGCTCGGCCCGTCCGGATCGGGCAAGACCACCTGTCTGATGATGCTGGCAGGCTTCGAGACCGCCACCCATGGCGAGATCCGTCTCGACGGCCGTCCGATCAACCAGGTGCCGCCGCACAAGCGCGGCATCGGCATGGTGTTCCAGAACTATGCGCTCTTTCCGCACATGACGGTGGCCGAGAACCTCAGCTTTCCGCTCGAGGTGCGCGGCATGGGCAAATCCGAGCGCGAGGAGAAGATCAAGCGCGCGCTCGACATGGTGCAGATGGGCGCCTTTGCCAACCGCCGTCCGGCGCAGATGTCGGGCGGTCAGCAACAGCGGATCGCGCTGGCGCGCGCGCTGGTCTTCGACCCCAAGCTGGTGCTGATGGACGAACCGCTGGGCGCGCTGGACAAGCAGCTGCGCGAGCATATGCAGTTCGAGATCAAGCATTTGCATGAAAGGCTGGGGCTGACCGTGGTCTATGTCACCCACGACCAGGGCGAGGCGCTGACGATGTCCGACCGCGTGGCCGTGTTCAACGACGGCAAGATCCAGCAGCTGGATGCGCCCGACGTGCTTTACGAACGGCCCAAGAACAGCTTTGTCGCCCAGTTCATCGGCGAGAACAACAAGCTGCCCGGCACGGTCGAGGAATATGACGACGAGAAATGCGTCGTGCGCCTGACCACCGGCGAGGTGATCGACGCCACCCCCGTCAACATCCGCCGCCGCGGTCAGCAGACGCTGGTGTCCATCCGCCCCGAGCGGGTGGAGTTCAAGCCCGAGATGATGCCCGAGGGGGCGCATACGATCTCGGCCGAGGTGCTCGAGGTCATCTACATGGGCGACATCCTGCGCACGCGGATGCGGGTCGCCGGGACCGAAGATTTCGTCATGAAATCGCGCAACACGCTCGATCAGACGCGGCTCCAGCCGGGTCAGACGGTTCAGATCGGCTGGCACCCGGCCGATGCGCGGGCGCTCGACCTGCTCTGAGCAAGGCTCTTGCCGGCGCGGCCCGTCCGCGCCAGCATCTGCATCATACCAGAAGCCGGAAAACCGGCCATCCAACAACACAACGGGAGAACTCGCATGAAGAAGACGCTTATCCTGACCAGTGCGCTGGTGGCCGTCGGGGCTGCGGCCTCGGCGCAGGAGGTCAACGTCGTGTCCTGGGGCGGTGCCTATACCGTCAGCCAGGTCGAAGCTTATCACAAGCCCTTCACCCAACTGACCGGCATCAAGGTCAATTCGATCGACGCCGACAACCCGGCGACGCCGCTCAAGGCGCAGGTCGAGGCCGGCAATGTCTCGATCGACCTGGCCGACGTCGAGCTGTCGGACGCGATCCGGTTGTGCGACGAGGGCCTGCTGGAAGAGATCGACCCCGCGATCCTGCCGCCGGCGCCCGATGGCACCCCCGCGACCGAGGATTTCGTCGATGGCGCGATTCAGGATTGCGCGGTGGCCAGCATCGTCTGGGGCACGGTGATCGCCTATGACAAGACGAAGTTCCCCGGCACTCCGCCCTCGACCCTGGCCGATTTCTTCGATCTCGAGAAATATCCGGGCAAGCGCGGTCTGCTGAAGGCGGCGAAACGCTCGATGGAGATGGCGCTTCTGGCCGATGGCGTGCCGAACGATCAGATCTACGAGGTGCTGGGCACCGACGAGGGCGTGGCCCGTGCGCTGGCCAAGCTTGACACGATCAAGGATTCGGTCGTGTGGTGGGAAGCTGGCGCGCAGCCGCCGCAGCTGCTGGCCGACGGCGAAGTGGTCATGACCAACGGCTATAACGGCCGCTTCTTCAACGCCATCGCGGCCGAGGGCAAGCCCTTCGAGATCATCTGGGACGGCCAATACATGGATTATGACCTGTGGGTCATTCCGAAAGGCGCGCCGAACCTGGAGGCGGCCAAGCAGTTCCTGGCCTTCTCGACCGACACCCAGCGTCTGGCCGATCAGGCGAAATACATCTCCTACGGGCCGGCGCGGAAATCCTCGGCGCCGCTGGTGGGGCTCTATCAGGACGGCGTGACCGAGATGGGTCCGCACATGCCGACGAGCCCCGAGAATCTGGAGAACGTCATCTGGACCAACCCGACCTTCTGGGCGGACCACGACGTGGAGCTGAACGAGCGCTTCAACGCCTGGCTGGCCGGCTGATCCGACAGGGGGAGGCGGGGGCGGACGGATCGACCGTCCGCCCCCGCCGCCCGCCCTGCCCCTGACGGGGCCGGGGGCGGGGGGCGGAACCGACCGCCCGTCGCGCGAAGAACAGTCTCCGGCCGCTGCCGTCATTGGCCCGGCGGGGCGGTCGGAACCCCTGAAGTCGCGGAGCGGTCTTCCGCGACACAAAGGTTTCCCGCATCCCCGCTGCTGCGCTCCGCCGCCGGCCCGGATGCGCCCGCATGTCGGGCCCTGGCCCGAAACTCACCACGCGCCGGTCCGATCCGGGCGGCGGGACGCCCGATACGGTCCGCGCCCTCCATAGACGCCGCGGAGGCGCGCCTCGGGTGGAATGACACAAGATCTGCCGGCACCACGCCGGACACGAGAGGAGAGCGCCATGAGCGATGCAAGCGCCGCAGTGACCGACCCGGACCCCGGTTCCGGTGGCCCGCTGAGCACAGCCGATGGCCAACCCCTGAAGGTGGCACTGGCGCAATCTCAGAAGCGGGCCCGGCGCCGGGCGCTGATGCTGGTGGCGCCGCTCTTTGCCTTCGTCATCTTCGCCTTCGTCCTGCCCATCGGGCAGATGCTGTTCCAGTCGGTCTACAACCCGACCTTCTCGGATGCCGCACCCAACCTGGTGCAATGGTTCGACGAACACCCCCAGGGGTCCGAGCTGGACGAAAGCGCCTATGCCGCGCTGGCCGCCGACCTCAAGCTGATGCGCGAGACCAAGACCGCAGGCGTTGCCGGCACGCGCATCAACTATGACGTTGCGGGCACGCGCTCGCTCTTCACGTCCTCGGCGCGCAAGGCCGCGAAGCTCGAGCCGCCCTACAAGCCCGCGCTTCTCGAGATCGACGAGGATTGGGGCGATCCCGAGATCTGGCGGGCCATGCGTTCGGCCTCGCAGCCCTTCACCATCGACTTCTATCTGGCCGCGATCGACCTGACACGCGATGCCGAGGGCCATATCGTTTCGGTGCCCGAGGACCGCGCGGTCTATGTGATGCTGTTCCAGCGCACGCTGGCGCTGTCGGCGCTGATCACCGCGCTGTGCATCCTGCTGGGCTTTCCCATCGCGCATCTTCTGGCCACGCTGCCGCTGGCGCGCTCGAACATCCTGATGATCTTCGTGCTGTTGCCGTTCTGGACATCGCTTCTGGTGCGCACGACCTCGTGGATGGTGCTTTTGCAAAGCCAGGGGGTGGTCAACGACCTGCTGGTGGCCGTGGGCATCATCGGCGAGGATGGCCGCATCCAGATGATGTATAACCAGATCGGCACCGTGGTCGCCATGACCCATATCCTGCTGCCGTTCATGGTGCTGCCGCTCTATTCGGTGATGCGCCCGATCCCGCCCAGCTATGTGCGTGCGGCCCGCTCGCTCGGGGCGACCTCGTGGACGGCCTTCCGCCGCATCTACCTGCCGCAGACGCTGCCGGGGATCGGGGCGGGCTCGCTTCTCGTGTTCATCCTGGCCATCGGCTATTACATCACCCCGGCCCTTGTCGGCGGCGCCGACGGGCAGCTGGTGTCGAACCTGATCGCCTTCCACATGCAGAAATCGCTGAACTGGTCGCTGGCGGCGGCTCTGGCGGGCATCCTGCTGGGCGGGGTTCTCATTCTCTACTGGCTCTACGACCGGCTCGTGGGCATCGACAATCTCAAGCTGGGGTAAGGTGACACCATGGCACTTCCCGTCTACGCAAGCCCGCTGGAGCGCATCTGGCACTATACCTACCTGCTGCTCTGCGCGATGATCTTCCTGTTCCTGATCGCGCCGATCCTGGTCATCATTCCGCTGTCCTTCAACGCCGAGCCCTATTTCACCTTCACCCAGAAGATGCTGGCCTTCGACCCCGAGGGGTGGTCCACGCGCTGGTATGAAACGCTGGTCACCTTCGGCATGCAGGATCCCGAAGCCCCGCGCGGGGCCGCGTGGTGGGCGGATGTGTGGCACAATACGACCTGGCTTCAGGTGACCAAGAACTCGATCATCATCGGCATCTTCTCGACCATCGTGGCCACGGGGCTGGGCACGCTGGCGGCGCTGGGCCTCTCGCGTCCCGAGATGCCCTATCGCCGGGCGATCATGGCGGTGCTGATCTCGCCGATGATCGTGCCGATCATCATCTCGGCCACGGGGATGTTCTTCTTCTTCTCGAACCCCGGCATCCCCTATCCGACCATCTCCTTCTCGCCCTTCGAGATCGGGATCGCGCAATTCTCGACCGCGGATGCCTGGGGCTTCCGGCTGGCGGGCACCTATCCGGGCATCATCCTGGCGCATGCCGTTCTGGGCATTCCCTTCGTCATCATCACGGTGACGGCGACGCTGGTGGGCTTTGACCGGTCGCTGATCCGGGCCTCGGCCAGCCTGGGGGCGAACCCGCGCACGACCTTCTTCAAGGTGATCATGCCGCTGATCCTGCCGGGGGTGGTGTCGGGGGGGCTGTTTGCCTTCGTGACCTCGTTCGACGAGGTGGTCGCCGTGCTCTTCATTGCCGATTACGACCAGCAGACGATCCCGCGGCAGATGTGGAACGGCATCCGCGAGCAGATCTCGCCGGCGATCCTGGCGGTGGCCACGATCCTGGTGGTGATCTCGATCGCGCTGCTGACCACGGTCGAGCTGCTGCGCCGGCGCTCGGACCGGCTGCGCGGGGTGACGGGGCGCTGAGCCCCGCCGCCACCGACCGCACCCGCCAGGGGATCGGATCAAGGGGGCCTTCGGGGCCCCCTTTTGCTGTTGCGGGTGGGGCAGGGGATGTGCGGCCTGCCGATCGGGGCTCAGCAGGTCCGGAGAAGGGGCGCAGGGCCGGGAAATGCGGTGCGCGCGCGCGGGCTCAGGGCAGCAGCGCCAGCCAGAACCAGACCGACAGGATCGACAGCGCCGTGGCGATCAGCACCGAGGAGGCCGCGACGCGGCGGGCCGCGCCATACATGTTGGCAAAGAGATAGGCGTTGACGCCGGGCGCCATGGCCGCCGTCAGCACCGCCGAGCGCATCGCATCGACCCCCAGCCCGAAGAGATGCGCCGCGCTCCAGGTGAAGACGGGGTGCAGCACCAGCGACAGCCCCGAGACCATCGCAATGGCCTTGACGTCGCCTTCGGGGCGATAGCGCACCAGAACCCCGCCCAGCCCGAAGAGCGCGGCCGGAAGCGCCGCCTGCGCCATCATCTCGGTGCCATGCCAGACCGCCGCCGGCAGCGGCAGGCCCGACAGGTTGACCGCAAAGCCCAGTGCGATGCCGATCACCAGCGGCGTCCGCGCGATGCCGATCAGCGTGCGCAGCGCCAGCGACGACAGGCCTGCGCCCGAGCCGTGGCTCTTGACCGTCTCCATCATCAGGATGCCGAAGGTATAGAGCAGCGGCGAATGCACCGAGATGATGGCGAAATTCCCCGCAAGTGCGGCGTCGCCATAGGCGCGCTGGGTGATCGGCACGCCCAGCAGGAGCGAGTTCGAAAAGAGACAGCAAAAGCCGATGGCAATGCAATCGGGCCCCGAACGCCCGATCAGGAACCGCGCCCCCAGCGCCCCCGCGGCAAAGGCGAGAAAGGCGCCGCCATAGAACGACACCATCAGCCCCAGGTCATAGCTGGCGCCCAGGTCCAGCCGCGCGATCGAGCGGAACAGCAGCACCGGCACCGCGAAATTCTGGGCGAATTTCATCACCCCCTCGACCGCATCCGCGCGCATCAATCCCGACCAGGCGGCGGCATAGCCAAAGCCGATGACCAGGAAGACCGGCAAGATGACGTCGATCAGCGCCGACATGTCAGAGCTGGAATTCGAGAACCATCCCGTCATGCGCGGGGCGCACGGTGTCGGGGGTTTCGGCCATCACGTCATCATGGTCGAGATCGATATGCATGTTGGTCAGCACCGCCGCGGCCGGCCGGGCCCGCGCGATCCATTCCAGCGCCAGCGCCAGATGCGCATGGGTCGGATGCGGCGTGCGGCGCAGCGCGTCAAGCACCCAGCATTCGAGCCCCTCGAGATGCGGCCAGGCGGCTTCGGGGATCGCCGAGACGTCGGGCAGATAGGCCAGCGGGCCGATGCGAAAGCCCAGCGCGTCGATATTGCCATGCGCGACCTCGAAGGGCACCAGCTCGATCGCGCCGCCCGCGCCGGTCACGCTGAAGGGGCCGCGGATCGTGTGCAGGTCGCAGATCGGGGGGTAATTGCTGTCGGGCGGCTGCACGAAGGCATAGCCAAAGCGCGACAGCAGCGCGCCTTGCGTGGTCTCGTCGGCCCAGACATCGAGACGGGCGCGCATGTTGAAGGTGATCTGGCGCAGATCGTCGAGCCCGTGCACGTGATCGGCATGGGCATGGGTATAGGCCACCGCATCCAGGCTGCCGATGCCCGCGCGCAGCAATTGTGCGCGCAGGTCGGGCGAGGTGTCGATCAAGACGCGGGTGGTGCCCTCGGCGCTGATCCGCTCGACCAGCATGGAACAGCGCGTGCGCCGGTTCCTGGGGTTGTCGGGGTTGCATTCGCCCCAATGTCCCCCGATCCGCGGCACGCCCCCCGACGAGCCGCAGCCCAGGATCGTGAAGCGCATCCGGCTCATGCGGCCCCCCGCTGCGTCGCCCCGGCAGCCTTGGAGAACAGCCGGTCGAAATTGGCGCTGGTCTGGGCGGCAAAATCCGCCAGGCTCAGCCCGAAAAGCTCGGCGCCGACCGCGGCGGTATGGGCGACATAGGCCGGTTCGTTGCGCTTGCCGCGATGGGGCGGGGGCGCAAGATAGGGCGCGTCGGTCTCGACCAGAATGCGTTCGAGCGGGGCTGCGGCGAAGATCTCGCGCAGCTCCTTCGACTTGGGAAAGGCCGCGATGCCCGACATCGACAGATAGAAGCCCAGATCCAGCGCCGCACGCGCCAGATCGGGCCCCGAGGAAAAGCAATGCAGCACGCAGCCATAGGGCCCGGCGCGGAATTCCTCGGTCAGGATCGCGGCCATGTCGTCATCGGCGGCGCGGGCATGGATGATCAGCGGCAGGCCGGTGGCGCGCGCAACGGCGATGTGGCGGCGCAGGCTTTCCTTCTGCACTTCGGCAGAATCCGCGGAATAGT
Organism: Phaeovulum vinaykumarii; assembly: GCF_900156695.1. Lineage (GTDB taxonomy): Bacteria > Pseudomonadota > Alphaproteobacteria > Rhodobacterales > Rhodobacteraceae > Bieblia_A > Bieblia_A vinaykumarii. Next base: position 105,855 of record NZ_FTOM01000007.1, on the reverse strand, counting down.
GATAATCCAGCCCGGTTTCCCCAATGCCGACAAAGCGCGGATGTTGTGAAAGTGCAATCATCGCGTCGACGTCGATCAGCGGTTCCTTGTCCGCCGACATCGGATGGACGCCCGCGGCATAGAACAGCCCGTCGTGGGTTTCGGCCAGGGCGCGCACGGCGGGTTCGTTGTCCATGCGCGTGCAGATGGTCACCATGCGGGTGACCCCGGCGGCGCGTGCGCGCGCCAGGATGGCGTCCAGGTCGTCGGCGAAATCGGGGAAATCCAGATGGCAGTGGCTGTCCACAAGCGCCGGGGGCGGCGCCGGTGTGCCCATCTGCGGGCGGTCGTCGGTCATGCGGGCGTCCTTCGGCTTGCCGCGCCGGAAGCCGCGGCGATCGCCAGAAACATATCCAACACCAGCGCGGCGGGGTCAAGGTTGACGGCCCGGCCGTGGCGGGAGCGCGCGCTCAGCTCCTGTTGCAGGTTGGCCCAGCCGCGCGCGGCCGCGGTATCGGGCGACAGGCGCGCGAAGATGCGCGCCTCGTCGGGGGCGGCCTCGGGGTCGATCCCGCCCGCCGCCCCGGCCCGCGCCAGACGTGACAGCGCCAGATCAATGAGGTCCAGCATCAGCTCGAAGGTCTCGGCATTGGCCTTGCCGGCACAGCCCTCGGCCAGCGCGATGGCCCGCGGCCGGTCCATCCGCGGCAGCCCGCCCAGAAGCGCCACGATCTGGCCATAGAGGTCGAGCCCCTGCAATTCGACCAGCCGCACGGCCGCGCCCACCGATCCCCCCGACAGCGCCGCCAGCGCCGGGGCCTCGTCGGGGGCGGCCGCCACCCCGGTCTGTTCAAGCGCGCGCGCCATCTCCGCCGGGCCCAGCATGTCCAGCCGCAAGGTCCGGCAGCGCGAGCGGATCGTGGGCAGAAGGCGCATCGGCTGATGGCTGACCAGAAGGAAGGTCACGCCGGCGGGGGGCTCCTCCAGCAGTTTCAGCAGCGCATTGGCCGCGGGGGTGTTCATCTCGTCGGCGGCATCCACGATCACCGCGCGCCGCCCGCCGTCGGCGGCGGACAATTGCAGGAAGCTCTTGAGCTTGCGCACCTCGTCGACAAGGATATTCGCCGCCAGCCCCGAGCCGGTGGCATTGGCCCCGCGGCGCAGAAGGAACAGCCGCGGCTCGGCCTGGGCCAGGATGCGCCGCACGACCGGGTGGTCGGGGTCGGTGTCCAGGCTGTCGGGTGGGGGGGGCGCCGCGCCGCCGAACAGCCCGCCGCTGTCTTGCGGAAGGGCCAGCAGGAACCGCGCGATCCGCCAGGCCAGCGTGGCCTTGCCGACCCCGCGAGGCCCGGCGATCAGCCAGGCGTGATGCATCCGCCCGCCGGAATGGGCGGCCAGGAATTCGGCTTCGGCGCGCGCCTGGCCGAAAAGATGCAGCGTCTCGCGCGGGTGGGGGGCGCCCGGCGCACGGTCGGGGTCGGGCAGGGGCTCGCTCATGCGCGCGGCTCCAGCGCCGCCTGCGCCAGGGCCGCGACCCGCTCCGCCACCTCGGCGGGCGGGGCATCGCCGTCGATCACACGGATGCGGTCGGGGGCCTGGCGCGCCAGATCCAGAAAGCCCGCGCGCATCTCGGCCTGCATCGCGCGGCCGAAGGATTCAAAGCGCGCCTCGGCGCCGGCACGGGCACGGGCGCGGGCCAGGCCGGTCTCGGCGGGGATGTCGATCAGGAAGGTCAGGTCGGCCTCGCGTCGGATCAGCGCGGCATGCAGCGTTTCGACCGCACCGCGCAGATCGCCCCGCGTCAGGCCCTGATAGACACGGGTCGAATCGACGAAGCGGTCGCAGATCACCACCTTGCCCGCGGCCAGCGCCGGGGCGATGGTGCGTTCCAGATGGTCGCGCCGCGCCGCGGTGAAGAGCAGAAGCTCGGTTTCCGCCGACCAGCGGTCGGTCGGCCCCTCGAGGACCAGCGCGCGGATCTCCTCGGCGCCGGGGCTGCCGCCGGGTTCGCGCGTCAGCACGACGTCATGTCCCGCCGCGCGCAGATGATCGGCAAGCCTCTGGGCCTGCGTGGATTTCCCCGACCCGTCGATGCCCTCGAAGGTGATGAACATCAGGAGCCCGAGACCGCGCCCGGCTGGACGGGCAGCGCGCCCGGCTGGCCCACGACCCCGGTCGCCCCGGCGGCAATCAGCGCCTGTGCCCACAGCCGTTCGGCCGCGGCCTTCACCCGCACCCAAGGGCCGCCCGCGGCGACGTCGCGGCCCGCGACCAGCGCCACCTCGCGCTGGCCCGGAACGTCGGGGGTTTCGATGCGCAGCGTGGCGATGGGTTGGCCCGCGCGGATCGGTGCGGGGATCGGCCCGTCATAGCTGACGGTGGCCTTCAGCCCTTCCTGCGCCAGGGCGGGCACCAGCAGGCGCAGATCCCCGGCCATCACCAGCGGCACGCTCTCGGCCTCGCCCAGCCAGACCGGCGCCTGGGCCAGCTCGTCGCCCTGGGTGGCCACGGTCTTCAGCGCGAATTGGCGAAAGGCCCAGTTGACGATGCGTTCGGCTTCCTCGGCGCGGGCGCGTTCGCTGTCCATCCCCGAGATCACGAAGACGATGCGCCGCTCGCCCTGCACGGCCGAGCCGACAAGGCCATAGCCCGCCTCGCTGGTGTGGCCGGTCTTGAGCCCGTCGGCGCCGATCCCCAGCCCCAGCAGCGGGTTGCGATTGTGGCGGTTGTCGGGGGCGCGGTTGTCGTAGGGAAATTCGCGGATGCTGAAATAATGGTAATATTCGGGGAATTCGGTGATCAGGCGCAGCGCCAGCGTGCCGAGATCGCGCATCGACATCCGGTGCCCCGGCGCCGGCCACCCCGAGGCATTGGCGAAGATCGAATTCTTCATGCCCAGCGCATGGGCGCGTTCAGTCATCAGGCGGGCGAAATTGTCCTCGGTCCCGCCCAGGCCCTCGGCCACGACCACGCAGGCGTCATTGCCCGACAGCACCACGATCCCCTTGATCAGATCCTCGACGCGGGGCCGGTCGGTCTCGTTGAGGAACATGGTCGACCCGCCCATCATCCGCGCCCGCGTCGACACCGGAAAGCGCGTGTCCAGCGTCACGCGCCCGTCGCGCAGCGCCTCGAACAGCATGTCGATCGTCATCAGCTTGGACATCGAGGCCGGCGGCAGCGGCACATCGGCATTCTTTTCCAGAAGCACCGTCTGCGTGGCCACGTCATAGACCCAGGCCGCCGAGGCGCGGGTGTCAAAGGCCAGCGCCGCCGAGGGCAGCGCAAGGATCAGCGCAAGAACGGTCAGGATCTGGCGAAACGGGGTCGGCATGGCCTTCTCCGGTCGGTTCTGGGGTCTAGTTCGAGACGGCATAGGCATCGCCATAGCCGAGCGATTTGATCTTGGCGAGAAGGGCCGCGCGGTCGGATTTCGACGCCGCGGGCCCGGCGATGACGCGCCAGAAGTCCTTGCCCTGGCTTTCGCCCTTGCGGATCGTCGGCACGACGCCGGCCTTGCGCAGCTGATCGGCGGCGCGGGTTGCGTTGGCCTGCACGCTGAAGATGCCGATCTGGACATAGGCCTTGCCCAGCGCCGGCGCGGGGCGCGCGGGCCGGGTTTCGGTGGCCGCGGGCGCGGCGGCGGGGGCCGGGCTTGCCGCCGGCTTGGCGGGCTTGGCCGGTTTGGCGGGCTTGCCGGATGCCGGCGGCAGCGGCGTCGCCGCCACCGTCTCGGCGGCGATGGCCGCGGTCTCGGGTGCGGGCGCTGCGGCGGCGGTTTCTGCGGCGGGGGCCTCGGCCTCCTCGCGGCGCAGCGCCACCACGTTCAGCGCGACGGGTTGGCCCGCCAGCGCGCCCAGCGCCTCGGCCGCGTCCGACGACAATTGCAGCCTGGGTCCGGGGTTGGCGCGCTCGCGCCGGAAGAGCGCGCCGATCACGAACTTGCCGTTCTCGGAATTGCGGATGATGACGCGCTCGGGATCCTTGACGTCGGGATGGGCGACCCAGACGCCGCCCAGCGACGGACGCCCGTCCCACAGCCCCTTTTCGGTGACCGAGAAGACCTCGGGCGCCTCGACGTCGCGTTCCACGATCCGCGCGCTCGAGGCGGGGCGGGGGCCGTCCTCGCCCGTGCCGCCCAATTGCATCTGACATCCCGAAAGGACCAGCGCCAGCATGACGCCGCCCGAAACCGCGCGCATGCGCAATTTGCTCTGCCGATTCATCCTTGCCCCCTTCGCGGTCTTGTGCCGCGTAAGCCCTGCCGGGCCCGGTCCAGCCTGCCCGGCCCGGCGTTGCGCGCGATCCTAGCGAACCTGCCCGCGCAAGAAAAGCGACAAGGGGCCCGGTGGCGGTTATTCGCCATTGCCCGCGGCCCGGCGCCGCCGCCGCCCGCCACTGCCGCCGGGGGTGCCGCCGGTGTTGAACGAGACCTGCGGCAGGGGCGGCAGATGCGGAAAGGGATCGGTGGCATGCGGCAGGGCGTTGGCGGCCACGAAATGCTCCTGGAAGCGCGGCTCGAGGGCGGTCTCGATCCGTTCGATGCCGGTCACCTCGGTCTCGATCCGGCGCCGCGCGGCCACCGAACACAGCGCCATCCGCGCCCCGGTTCCCGCGGCATTGCCGGCCGAGACCACGGCCTCGGTCGCGCAATCGGGGATCATGCCCAGAACCATCGCGTGAAGCGGCGAGATATGCGCCCCGAAAGCGCCCGCCAGCACCACGCGGTCCACCTGGGCAATGCCGAAATGATCCATCAGGAGGCGCGCGCCGGCATAAAGCGCGGATTTGGCCAGCTGGATGGCGCGGATGTCGCCCTGGGTCACCATGACCGGGGTGGGCCCGTCATGCAGCAGATAGGCATGCGTGCGCCCCTGCGCGATGCAGCGCGCGCTGCCGGTCTGTTCGGCCGACCCGATCAGCCCCGAGGCATCGACCAGCCCGGCCAGCCGCATCTCGGCCACCGCCTCGATGATGCCCGAGCCGCAGATCCCGGTGATCGGGGGGGCGGCCTCGGCAAAGCCCGGCGCGTCCGACCACAGATCGCAGCCGATGACGCGGAAACGTGGTTCCCGTGTCGCGGGGTCGATGCGCACCCGTTCGATGGCGCCCGCGGCGGCGCGCTGGCCGGACGAGATCTGGGCGCCCTCGAAGGCGGGGCCGGTGGGCGAGGAACAGGCCAGAACCCGCGTCCGGTCGCCCAGCACGATCTCGGCATTGGTGCCCACATCGACGATCAGCACGGGGGCCTTGGCCGTGCGCGGGGCCTCGGACAGCACCACCGCGGCGGCATCCGCGCCCACATGGCCCGCGATCAGCGGCAGCACATAGGCGCGCGCGGCCGGGTTGATGGTGGAAAGCCCGATCTCGGCCGCTGTCAGGTCCAGCGCAGCCGAGGTGGCCGGCGCGAAGGGCGCCTGACCCAGCTCGACCGGGTCGATCCCCAGCATCAGGTGGTGCATGACCGGGTTGCAGACCAGCACCGCCTCGACCACGTCGCGGGGGGCGCAGCCGGCCGCGTCGGTCAGCGCGCGGGCCAGATCGGCCAGCGCCGCACGCACCGCTGCCGTCATCTCGGCCGCGCCGCCGGGGTTCATCATCGCATAGGAGACGCGGCTCATCAGGTCTTCGCCGAAGCGGATCTGCGGGTTCATCACCCCCGCCGAGGCACGCACCCGCCCGTCGGCCAGATCGACCAGATGGCCCGCGATCGTGGTCGAGCCGAGGTCGATCGCCAGCCCCAGAAGCGGCGCGTCGCGCAGCCCCGGCCAGAGGTCGATCAGACGTGGCCGCCCGCCGCCCTGCCAGATGGCGGCCGTCACCTTCCAGTCGGCCGCGCGCAGGATCGGCTGCATCCGGCTCAGCAGATCGAGCGGCACCTCCAGATCGCGGATGCCCCATTGCGCCGCAAGCGCTGCGGCCAGACGCTGGGCATCGCCGTCGGGATGTTCCAGACTGGCGGGCGTGACCTCGACGAAGAAGGGGCGCGTGGCCGGGTCCATCTCCATCACGCGCTCGGAGGCGGATTTGCGCACGACCTGGCGGTGCAGCTGGCTTTCGGCGGGCACATCCACGACCAGATCGCCCAGGATCTGCGCCTGACAGCCCAGCCGGCGTCCGGGGGGCAGACCGCGCTTCTCGTCATAACGGCGCTCGACGGCATTGGGCGGCGCCAGCGCCTCGGCGGTGACGGTCAGCCCGTGCTTGGCGAACTGTCCGATGCCGGGGCTGAACTGGCATTTCGAGCAGATGCCGCGTCCGCCGCAGACCGAATCGAGATCCACCCCCAGCGCGCGGGCGGCTTGCAGCACCGTGGTCCCGCGCGCGACCTGGCCGCGTTTGCCCGAGGGCGTGAAGACCACCGTGACCTGTTCGTTGTCGTTCATCGCTTGCTCCGCCGAACCCCGTGCCGCGCATCTAGCCCGCCCGCCGCCCCGGTCGAGGGCAGAAAGCGGCGCTCTCAGTCCGATTCGTCCAACCACGCCAGGATTTCGGCGCGGTCCCCATCCAGAAGCGGCGCCGGCGGCCGCCTTTCGGTCTCGGGCAGCCCCGACATCTTGATCGGAAAGCCCGCGCAGCGAAAGGCGGGGCGGCCGTCCACGGCGTCGATATCCTTGACCCTCCGCCGCGCCAGAAGCTGGGGATCGACCAGCGCTTCGGTCATGTCCTGGATCGGGCCGGTGGGCACGCCCGCCGCCTCCAGACGCGGGATCCAGTGCGCGCGCGGCCGGGTCAGGGTGACCGTCTCGATCAGCCGCTTCAGCAGGCGGTGGTTCTCGCAGCGGGCGGGGTTGGTGGCAAAGCGCGGGTCTTGCGCCAGCGGCCCCAGATCCAGCGCGCGGCAGAGCTTGGAAAACAAGATGTCGTTGCCCGCGGCGATGACGAACAGCCCGTCCTCGGCGTGGAAGGTCTCGAAGGGGGGGCGAGGGGTGGCGCGCGCCCGTGGGGCGGGGGGCGGTTCCGGTCGCGGTGGTCAGCGCCACGCGCATGTTCGAGAATGGCCACGTCGATCTTCTGTCCGCGCCCGGTCCGGTCACGCGCGATCAGCGCCGCCAGCACGCCTTGCATCAGATACATCCCCGCGATGATGTCCCCGATCGAGGCGCCCACGCGCACCGGGTCGCGGTTTTCCTCGCCGGTGGTCGACATGACGCCGCGATGGGCGGGACGGCGCGGGTGTTGTCGCCCGCGCCGGGCTTCTCGACCTTGATGACCTTTGCGCCCAGCTCCATCAGCTCGGTCGAGCAGAAAGGCCCGGCCAGCACATGGGGCAGGTCGATCACGGTCATTCCGTCAAGGGGCAGAGGCGGGGGCATGGGGATTTCCCGTCGTCAGGGCCGGAATGTCGCAAAAGGTCTGTTCTGGCGGCAGAAACGGCCCGCCGGGGCCGCGAAAATGTTGCAAGAAGACAAGCGCCGGAATGTTGGAAAATGACAATTTCCGACGCCGGGGGCGTCAGCGGCGCATCCGGGCCAGCGCGGCCAGACGCTCGACCGTGGCGATGTCCTGCTCGTTCTTGAGAAGCGCACCGTAAAGCGGCGGCAGCCCGGCGCCGGCGCCCTGCGGCCCTTCGGTCGGGCGCAGCGCCCCCGCCGGCAGATCCGCCGCCGCCAGCAGCCGCAGCCAGTCGAGCAGCTCCGAGGTCGAGGGCTTCTTCTTCAGGCCGGGCGTCTCGCGCAGCCCGAAGAACACCTCGAGCGCGGCCTCGGTCAGATCCTGGCGCAGCCCCGGATGATGCACCTCGACGATGGCGCGCAGCATCTCGGCATCGGGGAAGCGGATGTAGTGGAAGAAACAGCGCCGCAGGAAGGCGTCGGGCAATTCCTTCTCGTTGTTCGAGGTGATGACGATCACCGGGCGGTGGCGGGCGCGGATGGTCTCGCCGGTCTCGTAGACGTGGAATTCCATCCGGTCGAGTTCCTGCAACAGGTCGTTGGGGAATTCGATGTCGGCCTTGTCGATCTCGTCGATCAGAAGGACGGTCCGGGTCTCGGCGGCGAAGGCCTGCCAGAGCTTGCCGCGGCGGATATAGTTCGACACGTCCGACACCCGCGCATCGCCCAGCTGGCTGTCGCGCAGCCGCGAGACGGCGTCGTATTCGTAAAGCCCCTGCTGGGCGCGGGTGGTCGATTTCACCACCCATTCGACGATCGGCAGCCCCAGGCTCTGTGCCACCTGGCGGGCCAGCTCGGTCTTGCCGGTGCCGGGTTCGCCCTTGACCAGAAGCGGCCGTTCCAGTGCGACGGCCGCGTTCACGGCCTCGGCCAACCCGTCGGAGGCCACGTAATCCGCGGTTGACCCGAAGCCGCGCGCCCCTGTTCCTGCTGCCGTCATCTTGCGCCTCTTTCCCCCTGCGAAAACAGCCCCGGCATCGACAGTTCGCCCGTCTTGCGGGCATCCGTGCTGCCTGTGCGAGACTAGCGGCGGCCCTCTTGCGCATCAAGCGTGCCGGCAACCAAGCCCATGCCGTGCCAACGCAATTGGGCGTGACAACCTATCCTTCATCTTGTATGGGAGCGCCGAAGACGTCGATGGCGCGCGTTCGTGTTTCGCTGCTGCATCGGCCCTGTGGAGGGATGTGAGATGAAGCCCGAGGTGTTTCTTCCCGACGATTACCGCCCCGCCGAGGACGAGCCGTTCATGAACGACCGGCAGCTCGAATATTTCCGGCGCAAGCTGATCGCGTGGAAGCACGAACTTCTGGAGCAATCGGCCGAGACGCTGGAGGGGCTGGCGGAATCGGCGCGCAACGTCCCCGACCTGGCCGACCGCGCCAGCGAGGAAACCGACCGTGCGCTGGAATTGCGGACGCGGGACCGGCAGCGCAAGCTGGTGGCCAAGATCGACTCGGCGCTGCGCCGCATCGACAACGGCGAATACGGCTATTGCGAGATGACCGGCGAGCCGATCAGCCTGCGCCGTCTGGACGCCCGGCCGATCGCCACGATGACGCTCGAGGCGCAGGAGCGCCACGAACGCCGCGAGCGTGTGCACCGCGACGACTGAGCGCCGCGGAGCAAGACCAGAACAAGGGGGCGCACATGCTGAAGTCCCGCAAGGTGACGATCGTCGGCGCCGGTGTGGCCGGGCTGGCGCTGGGTCGCGCGCTGGCATTGCGCGGGGCCGAGGTGGACATCCTCGAACAAGCCGATGCCATCCGCGAGGTGGGGGCGGGGCTCCAGATCTCGCCCAACGGCGCGCGGGTGCTGCATGCGCTGGGCCTGGGCGACGCGCTGGCCGAGGCCGGCCCCGAGGCCGATGGCGTCGAGATCCGCGAAGGTGAAACCGGCGCCATCCTGGCGCGGCTGGACCTGGCGCGGCGCGGCGAATTCCGGCTTCTGCATCGCGCGCGGCTGATCGACCTGCTGGCCACGGGCGCCGCCGAAGCCGGTGTCTCGGTCCGGCTGCGCACCAAGATCGCCGGGGTCGACACCCGCGACGGCCGTCCTGTCCTGCGGACCGAAGACGGCCGCGAGGAAAGCCCCGACCTGCTGATCGGCGCGGATGGGCTGCATTCGCGCGTGCGTGTTGCGCTCAATGGTCCGCATGCGCCCTTCTTCACCCATCAGGTGGCCTGGCGCGGCGTCATCCCGGTCGAGGACAACGCCCCGGCCGTGCCGCAGGTCTATGTGGGCCCCGGACGGCATCTGGTCAGCTATCCGCTGGGCCACGGGCTGCGCAATGTCGTGGCCATCGAGGAGCGCCGCCGCTGGGTCGAGGAAAGCTGGTATCTGCGCGACGATCCGGCCCATCTGCGCGATGCTTTCCGCGGCTTTTGCCCGCGGGTTCAGGGCTGGCTTGAGCAGATGGACGAGCCCTGGCTGTGGGGGCTGTTCCGGCACGCGGTGGCGGCGCGCTGGCATGGCGAGGGCATGGCGATCCTGGGCGATGCGGCCCATCCCACGCTGCCCTTCCTGGCGCAGGGCGCGGTCATGGCGCTCGAGGATGCCTGGGTGATGGCCGATTGCCTGGCGCGCTATGACACCGACGCCGCGGCGCTGACGGCCTATCAGAACGCGCGCGCGCCGCGCTGCCGCGCGCTGGTCGAGGCCGCCAATCGCAATGCGCGCAATTACCATCTGTCGGGGATGGCGCGTCGGGTGGCCCATGCCGCCTTGCGCACCGCCGCCGTGGTGGCGCCGAACCAGCTTCTGGGGCGCTTTGACTGGGTCTATACCCATGACGTCACCGCGCCTGCGCCCCTGCCGGGCCGGTTTCCGTGACCGTGACCCGCTTGCACGACAGGGCGCGGCGGGGATAAGTTGTCGCAGTTCGTTCCAGCCGAGGGATTTTCCGACATGACCGCCACGCCGCACGCCGCGTCCACCTCCTCTGCCGTGCCGCCCGCGCCCGAGACGCGCGTCGTCACCACCTGGAAGGTGGCCTGCGACGGCGGGCAGGGCGCGCTGGGCCATCCGCGGGTCTGGCTGACGATCCCGCAGGATACGGGCTTTGTCGAATGCCCCTATTGCGACGCCCGCTACGAGATCGACCGGGCGGCCGCCTCCGGCCACTGAGGGCGCCCCCTCTCTCTCACCACATGCCGGCCCTTTTGCGCGCGGTCCGATCGGGCTGCGCGCGTCCGTGCGCCCGCGCGGGATCGCGCAAGAGACAGGCGCGCGGGATCGCGCAAGAGACAGGGACGAATGCTGGCCGCGGGCGCCTGAACGTGGCACACCACACCACAGCACAGCACAGCAACGCACACCGGAACGGGGGATGACGCGCATGGGATCGGGTTTCGGCAAGGGCTGCCATCTGCATCTGATCGACGGCTCGGCCTTCATCTTTCGCGCCTATCACGCGCTGCCGCCGCTGACGCGCAAATCCGACGGCCTGCCGGTGGGCGCGGTCTCGGGCTTTGCCAACATGATCTTCAAATATATCGAGGATGCCGGCGGCGCCGATGCCCCCACCCATGCCGCGGTGGTCTTCGATCATTCCTCCAAGACCTTCCGCAACCAGATCTTCCCCGATTACAAGGCCAACCGCCCCGAGCCGCCCGAGGATCTGCGCCCGCAATTCCCCCTGACGCGCGAGGCCACGCGGGCCTTCAACATCGCCTGCCTGGAGGAAGAGGGCTTCGAGGCCGATGACATCATCGCCACGCTGGCCCGCCAGGCGCGCGAGGCCGGCGGCCGCGTCACCATCATCTCGTCGGACAAGGATCTGATGCAGCTGGTCGGCGGCGGGGTCGAGATGCTCGACGCGATGAAGAACCTGCGCATCGGCCCCGACGAGGTGCGCGCCAAGTTCGGCGTCGGTCCCGATCGCGTGGTCGATGTGCAGGCGCTGGCGGGGGATTCGGTCGACAACGTGCCCGGCGCGCCGGGGATCGGGATCAAGACCGCGGCGCTTCTGATCGGCGAATATGGCGATCTCGACACGCTTCTGGAACGCGCCGCCGAGGTGCCCCAGCCCAAGCGTCGCCAGACCCTGATCGAACACGCCGATCAGATCCGCATGTCGCGCCGTCTGGTTCTGTTGGACGATCACGCGCCGCTGTCGGTGGGGCTGGACGATCTGGAGGTGCGCGAGCCCGACCCCGAGGCCCTGATCGCCTTTCTGTCGCAGATGGAATTCCGCACGCTGACCAAGCGCGCGGCCGACAAATACGGCGTGACCCCCCCGGCGCCGCCCGCCCCGGCCAACACCGCCCCCGCCGACACCGCCGCCGCGCCCGAAGCCGCCTCCGAGCGCGCGGGCGGCGCGCCCCTGCCGCCCCCCGACCCGGAAGGTTATCTGCGCATCGACAGCCTCGAGACGCTCGAGGAGTGGATCGCGCGGGCGCGGGCGCAGGGCTATCTGGCGGTCGATACCGAAACCACCAGCCTCGACGAGATGCAGGCCGATCTGGTCGGCGTGTCGCTGGCGCTGGCGCCCAATGTGGCGGCCTATGTGCCGCTGGGCCATCGCGCGGGGGGCGAGGATCTCTTCGAGCAGACGCCCGCCCTGGTTCCCGGCCAGATCCCGCTCGAGGCGGCGCTGGCGGCGCTGAAACCCCTGCTCGAGGACGAGGCCGTCCTCAAGATCGGGCAGAACCTCAAGTATGATCTCAAGATCCTGGCCCGTCATGGCATTCGCCTCTGCGCCTTCGACGACACCATGCTGATGTCCTATGCGCTGCATGCGGGGCTGCACGGGCATGGCATGGACGCGCTGTCCGAACGGTACCTCGATCACGTTCCGATCCCGATCAAGTCGCTTCTGGGTTCGGGGAAATCGGCCATCACCTTCGATCGGGTGCCGCTGGCCGAGGCCACGCGCTATGCCGCCGAGGATGCCGATGTCACGTTGCGGCTGTGGCTGGCCTTCCGCCATCTGCTGGCGCGCGAACAGGTCGCGACGGTCTACGAGACGCTGGAACGCCCGCTGGTGCCGGTCCTGGCCGATATGGAAATGGCGGGGGTGGCGCTCGATACCGGCACGCTGGCGCGCATGTCCAATGTCTTCGCGCAGAAGATGGCGGCGCTCGAAGCCGAGATCCACGACCTGGCGGGCGCGCCCTTCAACGTGGCCAGCCCCAAGCAGTTGGGCGAGATCCTGTTCGACCGGATGGGCCTGCCGGGCGGGCAGAAGGGCAAGACCGGCGCCTGGGGGACGGGGGCCGAAGTGCTCGAGGATCTGGCCGCCGAGGGGCATGAGCTGCCCGCGCGGGTGCTCGACTGGCGCCAGATCGCCAAGCTCAAGTCGACCTATACCGATGCGCTCCAGACCCATGTGAACCCCGAGACCGGGCGGGTCCACACCTCCTATGTCATTGCCGGGGCCAATACCGGGCGGCTGGCCTCGACCGATCCGAACCTCCAGAACATCCCCGTGCGCAGCGAGGAAGGCCGCCGCATCCGCGAGGCCTTCGTCGCCGGGCCGGGGATGCGGATCGTCAGCCTCGACTATTCGCAGATCGAGCTGCGCATCCTGGCCCATGTGGCCGATATCCCCGAGCTGAAGGAGGCCTTCCGCCAGGGCATCGACATCCACGCCCTGACCGCCTCGGAGATGTTCGGCGTCCCGATCGAGGGCATGGACCCGATGATCCGCCGCCAGGCCAAGGCGATCAACTTCGGGGTGATCTACGGCATCTCGGGCTTTGGCCTTGCGCGCAACCTGCGCATTCCCCGCGCCGAGGCCCAGGGCTTCATCGACCGCTATTTCGAGCGCTTCCCCGGCATCCGCACCTACATGGATGACACGATCGCCTACGCGCGTGAAAACCTGTGCGTGCGCACGATCTTCGGGCGGCGCATCCACACGCCCGAGATCCGCGCCAAGGGTCCGGCGGCAAGCTTTGCCCGCCGCGCCGCGATCAACGCCCCGATCCAGGGGGCGGCGGCCGACATCATCCGCCGGGCGATGGTGCGCATGCCCGCGGCGATCGCGGGGCTCGAGGCGAAGATGCTCCTCCAGGTGCATGACGAACTGGTCTTCGAGGTCGCCGAAAGCGCGGTCGACGATCTGATCGCGCGGGCGCGCGGCGTCATGGAAACGGCGGCCGAACCGGCGGTGAAGCTGTCGGTGCCGCTGGTCGTCGATGCGGGGCAGGGCGCCAATTGGGCCGAGGCGCATTGACCCCGCTCGGGGCGGGCCTCGGGGGGCGTTGACAGGGCACGACGTTCGGGCGGGGCGGCGGCCCCGGAACGGGGGCGCGCCGGACATCGGGGCTCGATGCCCCGAAGGCCGGCTCCCCCTCCCGCGCGTCCCGACGGTGGGCCCGTTGCGCGTCCCGACGCGGGGCCCGGCAGGATCGCTCAGGACAATTCGCCCGCCTTCACCCGCTCGTAAAGCGCGAATTCCTCGGCCGAATGCGCCGCAAGCCGCGCCCGCACCGCCGGGTCCAGCGCCGTCTCCCCCTCGGGCGAGACATTGACCCGCGGCAGATGGATGGCGAAATCCAGCCGATCCTCCAGGAATTCGACGAATCGCCCGATGTCCTCGTAGCAGAACAGCCGGTCCACCCCGATCGACCCGTCGGGCATCTTCACGAAGCTCAACTGCGAGCCCAGATTGGCATAGGGCGGCCGGTCCGGCGCCATATAGGCCTCGACGAATTCGTTGAAGCTGACCCCGCCGGTCGAATTGGGCTTGCCGATGATCTCCTCGCGCTGGCGATAACGATACCAGCTGCCCAGCCAGTCGACCGGCTCGCGCATCAGCGCCACCACGTCGAACCGTGCCCCGGCGCTATTCTCGAGCCAGGGCCCGACAAAGCGGTGATAGCGCTGGGCGTGGGTATGCTTGAGTTGGGGGGGGCGCGGCACGGTGATGGCCGACAGCGGCTCGAGCGCGACCGAAAGTGCGGTCGAGCCGGTTTTCGGCATCGACAACAGCACGAGCCTTTGGTTCCAGAACACCAGCATGATCGGTTCCTGCCTTGGATCTCGGGCCCTGCATACCCGGCGCTGCGGGGCAGGTAAACCGCCGATCCCGCCGCAGCCTGCGCCATCCCCCCGTGCCGGTCGGCGGGCTGGCCCCGCGTTTGCGGTAACGCAAAATTAAGCAAGATGGCGGAAGTTGGGCGTCATCCAAATTGACTCGATTTGTTCCGGGTGATACCGAACAAGTAGGGAACATGTGGGGAACACGAAGCCGGAAAGGCGGATTGCCGCCGCGGTGGGCCTGTGGGATAAGGACGAAGGCAATGGCAGGTGCGAGCCTTTTCGACATGACGGACAAACGCAGCGCAGACAAGCAGAAGGCGCTCGATGCAGCGCTGGCCCAGATCGAACGGCAGTTCGGCAAGGGCTCGATCATGCGGCTGGGGGCCGAGAACCCCGCCGCCGAGATCGAGGCGACCTCGACCGGATCTCTGGGCCTCGATATCGCGCTGGGGATCGGCGGTCTTCCCAAGGGCCGGATCATCGAGATCTATGGCCCCGAAAGCTCGGGCAAGACCACGCTGACGCTGCATTGCATCGCCGAGGAACAGAAGAAGGGCGGCGTCTGCGCCTTTGTCGACGCCGAACACGCGCTTGACCCGCAATATGCGCGCAAGCTGGGCGTCAACCTCGACGATCTGCTGATCTCGCAGCCCGATACCGGCGAACAGGCGCTGGAAATCGTCGACACGCTGGTGCGCTCGGGCGCGGTCAGCCTGGTCGTCGTCGACTCGGTGGCGGCGCTGACCCCCAAGGCCGAGATCGAGGGCGACATGGGCGACGCCACCGTCGGCGCCCAGGCCCGCCTGATGAGCCAGGCCATGCGCAAGCTGACCGCCTCGATCGGGCGCTCGAACTGCATGGTGATCTTCATCAACCAGATCCGCATGAAGATCGGCGTCATGTTCGGCAGCCCCGAGACCACCTCGGGCGGCAACGCGCTGAAATTCTATGCCTCCGTGCGGCTCGATATCCGCCGCACCGGCTCGATCAAGGACCGCGACGAGGTGGTCGGCAATGCCACCAAGGTCAAGGTCGTCAAGAACAAGGTCGCGCCGCCCTTCAAGCAGGTGGAATTCGACATCATGTATGGCGAGGGCATCTCGAAGGTGGGCGAGCTGATCGACCTGGGCGTCAAGGCCGGGGTCGTCGACAAGTCCGGCGCCTGGTATTCCTATGGCGACGAACGCATCGGCCAGGGTCGCGAGAATGCCAAGCAATTCCTGCGCGACCACCCCGACATGGCCCATTCGATCGAGGACAAGATCCGCGCCAGCCACGGGCTGGATTTCGGCGCGACCGAGGATGACCCCGACGCGCTGATGGAAGACTGACGCCCGCAGCGGGCGTTGGCCGAGGGTGCCCGTTCTAGCATGGGCGTTCTTGCATGGGTGGGCTTGCACGGGGCAGGGCGCTTGCGCGGCGCCCCGCTGCGCGCTACCACGGCCGGCATGCATGACACCGATCCCCCCTCCGGCCCGGATGCGGGCCCTGCGCTGCCCCTTTCGGGCCCCGCGCCGCGCGGGCCGCTGACCGCCGCGCGGCCGCTGGCCGATCTGACCTGGCTGCGCGTGGGCGGGCCGGCGGACTGGCTGTTCCAGCCCGCCGATCTGGACGATCTGGCCGATGTCCTGGCGCGTCTCGACCCGTCGGTGCCGGTCTTCCCGATGGGTGTTGGCTCGAACCTGATCGTGCGCGACGGTGGCATCCGCGGGCTGGTCATCCGCCTGGGCCGCGGCTTCAACGCCATCACCATCACCCCCGAGGGGCGCGTCGAGGCCGGGGCCGCGGCGCTTGATGCCCATGTTGCGCGCCGCGCCGCTGAAGCCGGGCGCGACCTGACCTTCCTGCGCACCATCCCCGGCAGCATCGGCGGCGCCGTGCGCATGAATGCGGGCTGCTATGGCGAATATGTCGCCGACCGGCTGGTCTCGGTGCGCGTCGTCACCCGCGCGGGCCAGATCGTGACGCTGGCGGCGGCCGATCTGCGCCTGGGCTACCGCGAGAGCCATCTTCCGGAAGGCTGGGTCGTGGTCTCGGCGCTCTTTGATGCGCCGGCAGGCGATCCGGCGGCCCTTCACGCCCGCATGGAAGAGCAGATCGCGCGCCGCGATGCCGCGCAGCCGACCAAGGACCGCTCGGCCGGTTCGACCTTCCGCAATCCGTCGGGCGCGTCCTCCACGGGGCGGGCGGATGACACCCACGAGCGCAAGGCCTGGGCACTGATCGAGGCGGCCGGAATGCGTGGCGCAACCTTGGGTGGAGCCCAGATGTCCCCCAAACATGCCAACTTCCTGATCAACACCGGCGGGGCCTCGGCCGCCGACCTTGAGGGGCTGGGTGAGGAAGTGCGCAAAAAGGTTTTGCAGAACAGCGGAATTTCGCTACAATGGGAAATCATGCGCGTGGGTGACCCCAAGGGGTGACGCTCGCCCTCCGGATGTTCGGCTCTCAGAAGGTCGACGCCGGGGGCAAATGCGCCGCGCAGCATGCAGACGGCCAGCAAAGGCCGCGTGAACAAGAAATCAGCCCAAGCGGCTGGAGGCACGTGAAGCCGGGGTTTCCCGGCACAGGCAGACCGGGCAACGATCCCGGCAAGGAAACAGATGGCGGGTGTGTCGAGCAGGGCATCCCTCCGTGTTGCGGTATTGATGGGTGGCATGTCGGCCGAGCGCGACGTGTCCCTGTCGTCGGGGCGCGAATGTGCCCAGGCGCTGCGTGCGGCGGGTTTCGAGGTGATCGAGGTCGATGCCGGCCCCGACCTGGCCCGACGTCTGTCCGAAATCTCTCCCGATGTCGCGTTCAACGCGCTCCATGGTCGCTGGGGCGAGGATGGCTGCGTGCAAGGCGTCCTGGAATGGGCGCGTATCCCCTATACGCATTCGGGCGTTCTGGCTTCGGCGCTGGCGATGGACAAGACCCGCGCCAAGGCCGCCTTTGCCGCCGCGGGCCTGCCGGTCGCGGCCGGGGTCATGGCCGCGCGCGAAGATGTCAGCGCCCGCCACATCCTGCCGCCGCCCTATGTGGTCAAGCCCAATGCCGAAGGCTCGTCGGTGGGGGTCTATATCGTGCAAGACGCCGCCAATGCGCCGCCGCAGCTGTCGGCGGAGATGCCCGATCAGGTTCTGGTCGAGGCCTATGCGCCGGGCCGCGAGCTGACGGTGACGGTCATGGGCGACCGGGCGCTGTGCGTGACCGAGATCCTGACCTCGGGCTGGTATGATTACGACGCCAAGTATCGCCCCGGCGGCTCGCGCCACGTGCTGCCCGCGCAGATCCCCGCCGAGATCGAGGCCGCCTGTCTCGAGATGGCGCGCCGGGCGCATGACGTTCTGGGTTGCCGCGGCGTCAGCCGCACCGATTTCCGCTGGGATGACACCCGCGGGCGTGACGGGCTGGTGATCCTCGAGATCAACACCCAGCCCGGCATGACGCCCACCTCGCTTGCGCCCGAACAGGCCGCGCATCTGGGGATCGGGTTTCCGGATCTTTGCCGCTGGATGGTGGGAGACGCTTCATGCGATCGCTAGGCTCTGCGCGTGTTCTGACCGACCGGCTGCACGCCGCCGAACGCCACGACCCGATCATGTCGGCGCCGCGCTGGCGCGAGATGCCGCGCCAGGGCGCGCCGGCGCAGATGCCGCCCGAGCATTTCTCGCCCCCCCATCAGCGCGCCACGGCCGAGGATCTGCACCTGCACGCGCCGGCTTTCGATCCGCAGACGCCTGAGGTCTTGCCCTTCCACGCCGCCCCCGACACCGATTTCGCCGCCGGTGACGCCGGGGCCGGGCCGGGCGCCTGGCCGCAGCCGCGCTGGCTGGTCGAGGCCCCCGACGCGGCCGCCAATCTTGAGGACGCGCCCGCCCGCGCCAGTGCCGAGGCCGTGACCCGCGCCGCTGCCGCGCGTCGCCGCGACGACAATTCCCTGGCCCGCCGTCACCCGGCGCTGGCCCGCGCCATTGCCCGTCGTCTGGGCCTGCCCGACCCCGAGGCGCAGGGCGCCGCCGCCCCCGCGGCGCGGCGCGATCCGGCGCCGTCGCGGCTGGCCTATCGGCTGCAACGGCTCTGGCTGACCCCGGTCTTCCGGTCGTTGACGCGGATCGGCGTGCCGGTCTTCGTGGTGGTGCTGGGGCTGGGTCTGTGGCTGGGCGACGAAGGCCGCCGCGCCGATCTGGTCGGCCGCTACGAGGCGCTGCGCGAGGCCATCGAGGCCCGCCCCGAATTCCGCGTGGAGCGGATGCGCATCACCGGGGCCTCGGCGCCGGTCGATGGCGCCATCCGCGCCATGCTGCCCGTGGCCCTGCCGGCCTCGAGCTTCGACATCGACCTGGCCGATCTGCGCGCGCAGATCGTGCGGCTGGACGCGGTGTCCTCGGTCGATCTGGCCATCCGGAACGGCACGATCGAGATCGCGGTGCGCGAGCGCGTGCCGGCGATCCTGTGGCGCCATGCCGGCGGGCTTGAAATGCTGGATGCGACCGGTCACCGCGTCGCCACGCTGGTGGGGCGGTCGAACCGGCCCGACCTGGGGCTGATCGCGGGGCAGGGGGCGCAGGAGGCGGTGCCCGAGGCGCTGCGGCTCTTGTCGGTCGCGGCGCCGATCCTGCCGCAGCTGCGCGGCCTCGTGCGGGTCGGCGAGCGGCGCTGGGACATGGTGCTGACCGGTGATCGGCGGCTTTTGCTGCCGGCCGAGAACCCCGTGGCCGCGCTGCGCCGGGTGCTGGCGCTCGACAAGGCCGAAGACCTTCTGGCGCGCGATTTCGTGCAGGTGGACATGCGCCTGGCCGAACGCCCGACCGTGCGGCTGACCGAAGCCGCGCAAGGGGAATACCGCCGGATCAAGGCCTTGGAAATGCAGGTTACCCACTAGGGCAGCGACAGGGATACGACGAACATGACCGATCTTTATCAAGCCCAGCGTGCCATGCGTGCGATGCGCCGTGCCGCGATCCAGCGGGGCGTGATCGCCATTCTGGATGTGGGCAGCTCGAAGATTGCCTGCCTGGTGCTGCGCTTTGACGGCCCCGATGCCTTTGCCGAAAGCGAGGGCGTGGGCTCGATGGCCGGCCAGTCGGCCTTTCGCATCATCGGCGCGGCCACGACCCGCGCGCGCGGCGTGCGCTTCGGCGAGATCGACGCCGTGGCCGAGACCGAACGCGCCATTCGCACCGCGGTGCAGGCGGCGCAGAAGATGGCCGGGGTTCGGGTCGATCACGTCATCGCCTGTTTCTCGGGGGCGGGGCCGCGCTCCTACGGCCTGGCGGGCGAGGTCGAGGTGGCCGATGGCCCGGTCAGCGAACAGGATGTGGCGCGCGCGCTGGCCAGCTGCGATGTGCCCGATCTGGGCGCGGGGCGTGAGGTGCTGCATGCCCAGCCGGTGAATTTCGCGCTCGATCACCGTTCGGGCCTCAAGGATCCGCGCGGGCAGCTGGGCCACAAGCTGGCGGTGGACATGCATCTTCTGTCGGTCGATGCCGCGGCGCTTCAGACGCTGGCCTATTGCGTGAAACGCTGTGACCTCGAACTGGCCGGCGTGGCGTCGTCGGCCTATGTCTCGGCGATCTCGGCGCTGGTCGAGGATGAACAGGAACTGGGCGCGGCCTGCATCGACATGGGCGGCGGCGCCACGGGCGTGTCGATTTTCATAAAGAAACACATGATCTTCGCCGATGCGGTGCGGATGGGTGGCGACACGATCACGATGGATATCGCCAAGGGGCTTCAGGTGCCGCTGGCCACCGCCGAGCGGCTCAAGACCTTCCACGGCGGCATCCACGCCACCGGCGCCGACGACCGCGAGATGATCGAGATCGGCGCCGAGACCGGCGATTGGGACAAGGACCGCCGCCGCGTCAGCCGCGCCGATCTGATCGCCATCATGCGCCCGCGCGTCGAGGAAATCCTCGAGGAGGTGCGCGCCATTCTCGACCATGCGGGCTTTGACCAGCTGCCCTGCCAGCAGATCGTGCTGACCGGCGGCGCAAGCCAGATCCCCGGTCTGGACGGGCTGGCCGCGCGCATCCTGGGCCAGAACCTGCGCCTGGGGCGTCCGCTGCGGGTGGCGGGGCTGCCGCAGGCCGCGACCGGGCCGGGATTTTCCGCCGCCGTGGGGCTGGCGCTTTTCGCCGCGCATCCGCAAGATGAGTGGTGGGATTTCGAAATTCCGGCCGAGCGCTACCCCGCGCGGTCGCTGCGCCGCGCGCTGCGGTGGTTCCGTGCCAATTGGTAGCGCCGGGCCTTACAAACGCTACGGTGGGGGCCTTGCCCCCACACCACATTCTGTTGCGTGCGCGAAATCCCGCCAGAGGGTGTTTCTGACGCGCCAGATTTTGTGTTTTCCGTCGGTTTTTTAGGTGACGCCGCGCGCGCCGCCCGTTAAAATCGGCCAAATATTCTGGAAACCGCGCCGAACGGGCCGGAACAAGCAAGGCGGGACGACATGGCACTCAATCTGACGATGGCCGAGCACGAGGAACTCAAGCCGCGCATCACCGTCTTTGGTGTCGGCGGGGCGGGCGGCAACGCGGTCAACAACATGATCGAAAAGCAGCTCTCCGGGGTCGATTTCGTCGTGGCCAACACCGACGCCCAGGCGTTGCAGCAATCGCGCTCGTCGGCGCGCATCCAGATCGGCGTGAAGGTGACCGAAGGTCTGGGCGCGGGCGCGCGCGCCACCGTGGGTGCCGCCGCCGCCGAGGAGTCGATCGAACAGATCGTCGATCATCTGGCGGGCGTGCACATGTGCTTCATCACCGCAGGGATGGGTGGCGGCACCGGCACCGGCGCGGCCCCGATCATCGCGCAGGCCGCGCGTGAGCTGGGCGTGCTGACCGTGGGCGTCGTGACCAAGCCGTTCCAGTTTGAGGGCACCAAGCGGATGCGCCAGGCCGAGGCCGGCATCGAGGCGCTCCAGAAGGTCGTCGATACGCTGATCGTCATTCCCAACCAGAACCTGTTCCGTCTGGCCAACGAGAAGACCACCTTCACCGAAGCCTTCGCCATGGCCGATGACGTGCTCTATCAGGGCGTCAAGGGCGTGACCGACCTGATGGTGCGTCCGGGCCTGATCAACCTCGACTTTGCCGACGTGCGCGCGGTCATGGACGAGATGGGCAAGGCGATGATGGGCACGGGCGAGGCCCAGGGCGACGACCGCGCCGTTCAGGCCGCCGAGAAGGCCATCGCCAACCCGCTGCTGGACGAGATCTCGCTGCGCGGCGCGCGGGGCGTTCTCATCAACATCACCGGCGGTTACGACCTCACCCTTTTCGAGCTGGACGAGGCCGCCAACCGCATCCGCGAGGAAGTCGACCCCGAGGCCAACATCATCGTCGGCTCGACCCTCGACCCCGAGATGGAAGGCCAGATGCGCGTGTCGGTCGTGGCGACGGGCATCGACGCAGCCCCGCAATCGGCCGAGGCGCCCAGCCCGCGCCGCGCCGCCGCCGAGGCCGTGTCCCAGCGTCCCGCGCCTGCGCCCAGCCCCGAACGGGCTGCGCCGGCGGCCGAGCGTGCCGCGCCGGCCGCCCAGCCGGCCGAGGCCCGTCCCGCCGTGTCGATCTCGGGCGTGACCGCGACCCCGGCGCAGCCCGCGCCGCGTGCGTCCGAACCCGCGCGCTCGCTTTTCGAGGATGATCTTGCCGCCGAGGATGACGCGCTGCCGCCGCCGGCCTATCGCGCTGCCGCGCCGACGCAGATGCAAGGTTTCGCCGAGCCGCAGGAAGACATGTCGGGCTTTGTCGCGCCCCGTCGCGCAGCCCCCGGCACCCCCAGCCCCGAGGCGCTGGCCCGTCTGAATGCCGCCGCCGGCCGTGTGCCCGGCGCCGCGCCGCGCCAGCCGGCCCAGCCGATGGCCGCGACCCGTGCCGCAGCGCCCGCGCTGCCCGCCGCGCATGGCGCCGCGCGGGGCGGGGAGAAGCCGCGCTTTGGCATCAATTCGCTGATCAACCGCATGACCGGGAATGCCGAGGCCGCCCCGGAGCGCCCCGAGCGGGCCGCCGCCCCCGCGGCGCCGGCTGCGCGCCGCGCCCCGCCGCAGGCCAGTCAATATGACGACGAGGACGAGGGCGATTTCGATCAGGATCGCATCGAAATCCCGGCGTTCCTGCGCCGTCAGGCCAACTGATCGGGCCAAAGCTGCGCCGCGATTTTTTGCATTGGCAGAAAATCCGATCACGATACGGAAATCGGGGGTGCCTAGCGGCGCCCCCTTTTTTGTTTGTTCTCAACGGTTAAGCCCCAGGTTGGCGGCAAGTTGCCGCAACGCGGCGCCTCTGTTACATCCTGTTGCAATCTGTGAATTGCCTCGCTGGACCCTGTTGTTTAGCTGATCGTGCAACAAAGTCCGTCGTTTCCTGCGCAATCCGGCGCGGGGCAGGGCTGGCCCGATCCTGCCGCAGGGGGCGCCGCGATAATCGGCGTTCGCGCGGGTAGGGGGGGATTGGCCGCAGGTTCCGCGGCAAGAATGGCGCGCCATCGGCGCAGGGAGATCGACCGTGCAGACCACGCTTCGTTCCGCGATTGATTTCAAGGGGGTCGGCCTTCATTCCGGCCGCCCCGTGCGGCTGCGTATCGAGCCCGCACCCGAAGATCACGGCCTGCGCTTCGTGCGCAGCGATCTCGATCATCTCGAGATCCCCGCGCTCTGGGACCGGGTCGAGGACGCGCGGCTGTGCACGCGCATCTTCTCGGACAGCGTTGCGGGGGCGCAGGTCTCGACCATCGAACATGTGATGGCCGCGCTGGCGGGCTGCGGGGTGCAGAACGCGCGGCTGGTGATCGACGCCCCCGAGGTGCCGATCCTCGATGGCTCGTCCGCGCCCTTCGTCGAGGCGATCCGCCGCGTCGGGCTGGTCCGCCAGAACCGGCCGCTGCGGGCCCTGGCGATCCGCCAGGCGGTCGAGGTGCAGATGGGCGAGGCGCGCGCGCGGCTCGAACCGGCCGAGCGTTTCGAGATCCGCTTCGAGATCGACTTTGCCGATCCTGCCATCGGGCATCAGCGCAAGCGCCTGGACATGGCCAACGGCGCCTTCGTGCGCGAGTTGATGGATTGCCGCACCTTCTGCCGCGCCGCCGATATCGACGCGATGCGCGCGCGCGGGCTGGCGCTGGGGGGCACCTATGAAAACGCCGTCGTCGTTGACGGTGAAAAGGTGCTGTCGCCCGGCGGGCTGCGTCACCGCGACGAGGCCGTGCGCCACAAGATGCTGGACGCGATGGGCGATCTGGCGCTGGCGGGCGGGCCGATCCTGGGCCGCTATACCGGCATCCGTGCGGGCCATGCGCTGACCAACGCGCTGCTGCGCAAGCTTTTCGACACGCCCGGCGCCGCCGAATGGGTGACGCTGGATGCCGTGGCTGCGGGCGCGTTGCCGGGCGCGGGTGTCTGTGCGCTCCATGCCGCGGGCCGTGGCGCGGCGCGCGCCAGCGCTGCCTGACGCCCCCTTTCCCGGTTCACCACCTGCGCGCGCGCCCGGCCCTGGCCGGGCCGCCCCCATGTTGCGCAGGGTCTTGTTCGCGCCGGAAAAACCGCTTCTGCCCGAAAGTGCGAAAGGCGTTTTGCGCACCCGATTTTAATGTGCTACCACGAGGCCGAACACCCGCCTCGGCTTGGGTGGAACAGCACAACGTCAGGGCGATCAGGCAGATGGGGCAGGACAGCGCGGGCAACCGGGTCTGGAATTCTCGGGCAGGGAAACTGGCCGGATTTATGCTGGTTGCGGCGCTGGCGTCCTGTGGCGGCAGCAACAAGGAGCCGCCGCTGGACACGCTGACGGCGGAGCAGATCTACAAGAAGGGCGAATACGCGCTCGAGACCGTGACCGCGCGCCGGCCCGAAGAAGCCGTGCGCTACTTCGCCGAGGTCGAGCGGCTCTATCCCTATTCCGAATGGGCCAAGCGCGCGCTGATCATGCAGGCCTATACCCTGCACCGCGCCAAGAAATACGAAGAGGCCCGCTCGGCGGCGCAGCGCTATATCGACACCTATCCGGGTGACGAAGACGCGGCCTATGCCAAATACCTGCTGGCGCTCAGCTATTATGACCAGATCGACCGCGTGGGCCGTGACCAGGGGCTGACCTATCAGGCGCTTCAGGCGCTGCGCGAGGTGATCGAGCAATATCCCGACAGCGAATATGCGCGCTCGGCGATGCTGAAGTTCGATTTGGCCTTCGACCATCTGGCGGCCAAGGAAATGGAGATCGGGCGCTTCTATCTCAAGCGCGGCCATTACACCGCGGCGATCAACCGCTTCCGTGTCGTGGTCGAGGATTTCCAGACCACCACCCAGACGCCCGAGGCGCTGCACCGGCTGGTCGAGGCCTATCTGGCGCTGGGTCTGACCGACGAGGCGCAGACCGCCGCGGCGATCCTGGGGCACAACTTCTCGGCCTCGCCCTTCTATCAGGACAGTTTCAACCTGCTGAAGGGCCGGGGGCTTGCCCCCGAGGCCAAGGGCAACAACTGGCTGTCGCGCGTCTACCGTCAGGTCATCCGCGGCGACTGGCTCTGACAGGCCGCAACAGGGGCTGAAGGGCCGGGGGAATGCTCGTCTCGCTCGAGATCCGCGACATGGTGCTGATCGAGCATCTGACACTGGGCTTCCGGCCCGGTCTCAACGTGCTGACCGGCGAGACCGGCGCGGGCAAATCCATCCTTCTCGACTGTCTGGGCTTTGTCCTGGGCTGGCGCACGCGCGCGGGTCTGGTGCGCGAGGGCGCCGCGACCGGCGAGGTGACGGCCGTCTTCGATCTGCCCGCGGGGCATGGCGCGCGCGCGATCCTGCGCGAGGCCGGCCTGCCGGAAGGTGCGGAACTGATCCTGCGCCGGCAGATGACGGCAGACGGGCGGCGCACGGCCTGGGTCAACGACCGCCGCGCCGGGGCCGAGGTGCTGCGCGCGCTGTCCGGCACGCTGGTCGAATTGCACGGCCAGCATGACGATCGCGGGCTGATGGATGCCCGTGGCCACCGCGCGCTGCTTGACGCCTTTGCCGAGGCCGGGGCCGATCTGGCGGCGGTGCGCGCGGCCTGGGAAACGGTGGCCGCCGCGCGCGCCGCCGAAGACGCCGCGCGCGCGCGCCTTGCAGCCGCGCGCGCCGAAGAAGATTTCCTGCGTCATGCCGTGGCCGAGCTGGAGAAGCTGGCCCCCGAGGCCGGCGAGGAAGCCGATCTCGACACCCGCCGCCGCCAGATGCAGGCCGGCGCGCGTATCAGCGCGGATCTGGCCCGCGCGGTGCAGGCGCTTGGCCCCGAGGGCGCCGAGGGTTTGATGCGCGATGCCGGGCGCTGGCTGGATGGGGCGGTCGACACGGCCGGCGCGCTACTCGAAGCGCCGATGGCGGCGCTTGAACGCGCGGTGATCGAGCTGGCCGAGGCGCATCAGGGTGTCGAGGAGGCGCTCGAGCAGCTGGCCTTCGATCCGCACGAGCTGGAGCGCATCGAGGAGCGGCTCTTTGCCATCCGGGCGCTGGCGCGCAAGCATGCGGTCCTGCCCGACGATCTGGCGGCGCTGGCGGCGGATCTGTCCGAACGGCTGCACGCGCTTGATGCGGGGGCGGGCGAATTGGAACGGCTGTCGGCGGAAACGGCGGCGGCGGTGGCCGCGCATGACGCGCTCTGCGCGCAGCTTTCGGCGCGCCGGGCCGAGGCGGCGGCGCGGCTCGATGCGGCGATGGCCCAGGAGCTGGCGCCGCTCAAGATGGAGCGTGCGGTGTTCCAGACCGTGATCGAGACCGCGACGCCGGGCCCCGAGGGTGCCGATCAGGTCAGCTTCCGGGTGGCCACCAACCCCGGCGCGCCGGCCGGGGCGCTCAATCGCATTGCCTCGGGCGGGGAATTGTCACGGTTCCTGCTGGCGCTCAAGGTCTGTCTGGCGCGCAGCACCGAGGCGCTGGTGATGATCTTCGACGAGATCGACCGCGGGGTGGGCGGGGCCACGGCGGATGCGGTCGGGCGCCGGCTGGCGCGGCTGGCCGAGGGCGCGCAGGTGCTGGTCGTGACCCATTCCCCGCAGGTGGCCGCACGCGGCGCGCATCACTGGCGGGTGGAAAAGGCGGTGACGGACGGGGTGACGCGTTCGCGGGTGGTGGGGCTTGACGCCCCCGCGCGCGAGACCGAGATCGCGCGGATGCTGGCCGGCGAAAGCGTGACCGATGCCGCCCGTGCCGCCGCGCGGGCGCTGATCGCGGGCTGAGTCCTTCCGGGGCGCTTGCACTTTTCCAACATTTCGTGATGGCGGCGCGGGGAAAACCGCGCCCGATCATGCAAAATCGAACATGTCCTGAAGGGGCAGGCTGCGCGCGCGCCGGCCCGTCAGCGCAAACAGCGCATTGGCCAGCGCCGGGGCCGCAGGCGGCACCGCGGGTTCGCCCACGCCGCCCGGATCACGGCCCGAAGGTTGGATATCGACAAATATCTGGGGGCATTCGTTGATGCGCAGCCCGTCAAAGTCGGGAAAGTTCAATTGATCGACGGCGCCCGCGGTCAGGGTGATCTGCCCGCGGATCGCAGCCGAAAGGCCAAAGATCAGCCCGCCCTCCATCTGCGCGGCGATGATGCCGGGATCGAGCGCCTGTCCGGGGTCGCAGACCACCCAGGCCCGCGGGATGCGGATGCCATGCTCGGTCTGCGTGACCTCGATCACCTCGGCGACGGTGGTGCCATAGCTGTGGCAGAAGGCGATCCCCAGCGCGCGCCCGTCCTGCCCCCAGCCGGCATTCTGCGCCGCCCGCGCCAGCACCCGCGCGGCCGAAGGGTCTTCGGGGGCGATCAGGGCGTGGCGCATCTCGAAGGGATCGCGGCCTGACAGATGCGCCAGCTCGTCGAGCGCGCTTTCCAGCACGAAGCTATTGGCCGAATGCCCGACCGAGCGCCAGAAGCCCACCGGTAGCGGCAGATCCGCCAGATGCCCGCGCACGCGCAAGTTGGGCAGCGCATAGGGTTGGTCGAAGGCGCCCTCTACCCCGATCTTGTCGGGCCCGGTCGAGGGCAGGCCGGTCATCCGCCGCCCCGCGCTGCGCGTCACCGATTGCGTGGCCAGATCCAGATGCAGCCCCGGCCCGCCCTGGGCGTCGGTCCAGATCCGTGCGCGCGCCAGGAGCGGCGGGCGGTAGAAGTCGTGGGTCATGTCCTCCTCGCGCGAGAAGAACAGCTGCACCGGCACGCCCGGCATCTGCCCGGCCAGTTCGGCGGCAAGGGTCACGAAATCGGTCTCGAGCCGGCGCCCGAAGCCACCGCCCAGAAAGGGCACCTCGAGCGCGACGAGATCGGGCGCGATCCCCAGCACGCGGGCGGCGGCATGGCGCGCGATCTCGGGCGTCTGGCAGCCCGCCCAGAGGTGCAGCCGCCCGCCCTGAAACAGCGCGGTGGCGTTCATCGGCTCCATCGTGGCATGCGCCAAGGGCGGCAGGCGGTATTCCAGAACGGGCGTGTCCGCAGGCGGCTCCCCCCCGCGCGAGACCAGCCGCGAATTGGCCAGCCCGCCCGAGATCGCGCGGGCAAGGCCTTCGTGGATCGCGTCGGTGTCGGGGGCATCGGCAGGGGTTTCCCATTCGGGCGCTGCGGCCTCGAGCCCCTTGAGCGCGGCCCAGGAGTTCCGCGCCACGACCGCGATGCCGCCGCCCAGTGGAAGGACGCGTTCGACCCCCGGCACCGCCTGCGCGGCCTTTGCGTCGTGGCGCGCCAGCGTGCCGCCGCAGACCGGGGGGCGGGCCAGCGTGGCAAAGCGCATCCCCTCCAGCCGGATGTCGAGCCCGTAGACCGCCGCGCCCGTGACCTTGGCCGCCATGTCCTTGCGCGGGAGCGCGCGCCCCAGAAGCCGCCAGTCCGCAGCCGGGCGCAGCGCGATCCGGCCCATGTCGCGCCCGGCTGCATCTGGCGCCAGATCGGCATAGGCAAGGCGGCGTCCGTCAGGGGCAACCACATGGCCGGAAACGGTTTTCAGATCCGCCACGGGCAGGGACAGGCGTTCGGCGGCGGCGGCCTTCAGGGCCTCGCGCGCGGTGGCGCCGGCGGCGCGCATCGGGGTGAAGCCGTCCACCGTCGAGGTCGAGCCGCCGGTGATCTGCATCCCCATCGCCTTGGGCAGCACCTCGGTCGCGGTGCCCAGCGCCTCGACCAGCGCCGATGTGCGGTATTCGGCGAAGGGCAGTGCGGGGCGCAGGATCACGCGGTTGAAATAGGCCGCGGCGGGGGGGCCGTGGATCACGCGGATGGCGTCCCAGTCGGCGTCCAGTTCCTCGGCGACGAGGGCGGCCAGCGTGGTGGTGACGCCCTGGCCCATCTCGGCGCGGGGGACGACGACGACGGGGCCGTCGGGGCCGATCACCAGCCAGGGGTTCATCACGCCGTCACCGCGGAGCGGATTGGGCAGGCGGCGGGCGGCGGTGTGCACGCCGAAGGCGACGCCCGCCCCGGTCAGGACCGACCCCACCAGGAAGGCGCGCCGCCCCATGCGCCGGGCGCGCCGCCAGATCTTGCGCCCGTTCACGGCGCGCCCCCATCCGCATTTCCGGCCGCGGGGCCTTCGGCGGCCAGGCGCGCGGCGGCGGCGTGGATGGCGGCGCGGATGCGCGGATAGGTGCCGCAGCGGCAGAGATTGCCGGCCATCGCGGCGTCGATCTCGGCATCACTGGGGCGGGGGATCTGGCGCAGCAGGCTTGCGGCTTGCAGGATCTGGCCCGACTGGCACCAGCCGCATTGCGCGACCTGATGGGCGATCCATTCCTGTTGCAGGATGTGCAGCGCGCCGGGCTGGCCCAGCCCCTCGATCGTGGTGACGGGGCCGTCCACGGCCTCAAGCGGGGTCTGGCAGGAGCGCACGGCAACGCCCCCCACCAGCACAGTGCAGGCCCCGCAGGCGGCCACGCCGCAGCCGTATTTCGTGCCGATCAGCCCCAGCAGGTCGCGCAGCACCCACAAAAGCGGCATGTCGCCCGGCGCGTCGATCCGGTGCAGGGTGCCGTTGACGCGCAGCTCGGCCATCTCAGGTCACCGGCCCGGCGCTGGCGGCGAAGGCGGGGTCTTCCCAGGCGCGGGAGGTCATCACCTCGGCGATGATGTCGAGCGCGCGGTCGATGTCGGCCGGCCCGATGTAAAGCGGTGTCAGCGCCAGGCGCACGATGTCGGGGGCGCGGAAATCGCCCACCAGCCCGCGGGCGATGAAGGCGCGCATGATCGCCTGGGCCTCGGGGTGAGCAAAGGCCAGGTGGCTGCCGCGGCGGGCCGGATCCTCGGGCGAGGCCAGCCGCAGGGCGGGGGCGCGCGCGGCCACCCCGTCGATCAGCCGCTGGGCCAGCCCCTGGGCGGTGGCGAAGACCTCTGTCATCGACAGTCCCTTCCAGACCGTCAGCGCGCCCTGGAGCGCGGCCATCTGGAGCACCGGGGGCGTGCCGATCCGCATCCGGGCCACGCCCGGCGCCGGCGCATAATCCATGTCAAAGCCAAAGGGCGCGGCATGGCCCAGCCAGCCGGGCAGGGCGGGCGTCACCGCCTCGATCAGCCCCGGCGCGGCATGCAGGAAGGCGGGCGATCCGGGCCCGCCGTTAAGGTATTTGTAGGTGCAGCCCACGGCGAAATCGGCCCCCGCCCCCGCCAGATCGAGCGGCACCGCCCCGGCCGAATGCGCCAGATCCCAGAGCGCGAGCGCGCCGACCTCGTGGGCGCGGGCGCTCAGCCGGGCCATGTCGTGGCGCCGCGCGGTGCGGTAATCGACCTCGGTCAGCATCAGGACCGCCGTCTGCGGGCCCAGCGCGGTCTCGACGGCGTCTGGGGCGACGACCCGCAACGTCAGGCCGCGGCGGCGCGCGATCTCGGCCGCGATATAGATGTCGGAGGGGAAATTGCCGCTGTCGGTCACGATCTCGGTGCGCTCGGGGCGCAGGTCGAGGGCCGCCATCAGCGCCTGATGGACCCGGATGCTGAGGGTTTCGCCCACGACCACCGTGTCGGGCGCCGCCCCGATCAGCGGCGCGATCGCCGCCCCCAGCGCCACGGGCAGATCCATCCAGCCCGCCCCGTTCCAGCCGCCGATCAGCTGGCCCTGCCATTCGCCCAGTGCGCGCGCGGCGGCACTGGCGGCGGCGCGTGGCTGGGGGCCCAGCGAATTGCCGTCGAGATAGCAGATCCCGTCGGGCAGATCGAACAGCGCGCGGGTGGCGGAAAAATCCATGATCCCTCCCGGGGAAAGCAGCGGCATATGGTCCGAGACTGGGGTTTTGCGCCCCCGAGCACAAGCCCCGTGCTTGTCATGCGCGGTCTTGGCGGATAAATGCCCCCTCGATAGCGCAAACACGCGCGCCCCCCCCGCGAGCTCGTGCCATCAGCAGGAGAAGGCCATGGCCAAGGACGATTTGCGCAAGGCCCTGAAGGAGCTGCACCCCCTTCAGGTGATCGACCTGCCGCCCAGCTGGACGGCGGTCTTCGCGGTTGCGGGATTCGCGCTGGGGCACGGCGGGGTCGGGGGCTTCGGGCTGGGGCTCGGCGGTCTGCTGATCCTGGCGGGGCTGGGGCTGATGGGGCTTGCGGCGAAGAAGATCCGCGAGCATGACACCACCATCATCCCGCATTTCCACGCCGACGAACTGGTCACGACGGGCATCTATTCCCGCACGCGCAACCCGATCTATCTGGGCGACGTGCTGATCCTGTCGGGGATCTTCGTGGCCGGCGGGGCGGGGCTGTCGCTGGTGCTGGTGCCGGCCTTCATCTGGGTGTTGACGGTGCGCTTCGTCCTGCCCGAGGAAAGGCGGCTGGCCGAACGCTTCGGCGACCGCTGGACCGAATATGCCGCGCGGACGCGGCGCTGGATCTGAACGCGGCGGTTCTTGGGCGGATGTGCGCGGTTTTGCCCGCACCTCCGTCATGCTGCGCTGCCGCGTTTTGCTTGTGAAACATTATTACGTTCTGCTATAGGGCCGCGAACGATCTGGTCTCACCAGAGACGTCCTGGCCTGAGATGAGGGGGAGAAGACGTGAAAATCGGGGTTCCTGCCGAGATTTTTCCGGGCGAGGCGCGCGTCGCCTTGACCCCGGACAGTGCCCAGCACCTGAAGAAGCTGGGGCATGAAGCCTTCGTCCAGTCGGGGGCGGGGCTCAAGGCCGGCATTTCGGATGCCGCCTATGCCGACGCCGGCGTGACCGTGTTGCCGGATGCCCGCGCCCTGTTCGAGGCGGTGGACATCGTGGCCAAGGTGCGCCCGCCGGTCGAGGCCGAGGTCGACATGCTGCGCGCGGGCCAGACCCTGATCTCGTTCTTCTGGCCGGCCCAGAACGAAGCCCTGATGGAGCGCGCCAAGTCCCGCGGCGCGACCGTCATCGCCATGGACATGGTGCCGCGCATCTCGCGCGCGCAGAAGATGGACGCGCTGTCCTCGATGGCCAATATCGCCGGCTATCGCGCCGTGATCGAGGCCGGCAACAACTTCGGCCGCTTCTTCACCGGCCAGGTCACCGCCGCGGGCAAGATCCCGCCGGCCAAGGTGCTGGTCGTGGGCGCGGGCGTGGCGGGTCTTGCCGCCATCGGCACCTCGGTCAGCCTGGGCGCCATCACCTATGCCTTCGACGTGCGTCCCGAGGTGGCCGAGCAGATCGAATCGATGGGGGCGGAATTCGTCTTCCTCGATTTCGAGGACCAGACCCAGGACGGCGCCGCCACCGGCGGCTATGCCGCGCCCTCGAGCCCCGAGTTCCGCGAAAAGCAGCTGGCCAAGTTCCGCGAACTGGCCCCCGAGATGGATATCGTCATCACCACGGCGCTGATCCCGGGCCGCGATGCGCCCAAGCTGTGGCTCAAGGACATGGTCGCGGCGATGAAGCCGGGCTCGGTCGTGGTTGACCTTGCCGCCGAGAAGGGCGGCAACTGCGACCTGACCGTGATGGACGAGAAGGTCGTGTCCGAGAACGGCGTGACCGTCATCGGCTACACCGACTTCCCCTCGCGGATGGCGGCGCAGGCGTCCGCGCTCTATGCCACCAACATCCGCCACATGATGACCGACCTCACCCCCGAGAAGGACGGCGTGGTCGTGCATGACATGGAAGACGACGTGATCCGCGGCGCCACGGTGGTGCATCAGGGCGAGATCACCTTCCCGCCGCCGCCGCCCAAGGTGAAGGCGATCGCGGCAGCCAAGCCCAAGGACAAGCCCAAGGAGCTGACCCCGGAAGAGAAGCGCGCGGCCGAGGCCGCCGCCTTCCGCAAGCAGACGATCTTCCAGGTCGGCGTGCTGGCCGTGGGCGCGGCGCTGATGGGGCTGATCGGCCTTTATGCGCCCGATGCCTTCATGAGCCATTTCATCGTCTTCGCGCTGGCCTGTTTCGTGGGCTTCCAGGTGATCTGGAACGTCTCGCACAGCCTGCATACGCCGCTGATGGCGGTGACCAACGCCATTTCGGGCATCGTCATCCTGGGCGCTCTGCTCCAGGTGGGATCGGGCTCGTGGCTGGTCGTCATCCTGGCGGCGGTTTCGATCCTGATCGCCACGATCAACATCGTGGGCGGTTTCCTCGTGACGCGGCGCATGCTCGCCATGTTCCAGAAGTCCTGAGCCGGAGGAGGGCAACAGCATGACCTACGGTCTGGTTTCGGCGGCCTATATCGCCGCAGCGGTTCTGTTCATCCTCTCGCTCGGGGGGTTGTCGGGACAGGAAAGCGCCAAGCGCGCGGTCTGGTACGGCATCGTCGGCATGGCGGCGGCGGTGGGGGCCACGGTCTTCGGCCCCGGCGTCGGCCATTTCGCGGTGATCGCGGTGATGATCGCCATCGGTGCGGCCGTGGGCGCCTATGTGGCGCGCAAGGTCGAGATGACCGAGATGCCGCAGCTGGTGGCGGCGCTGCACTCCTTCGTGGGGCTTGCGGCGGTGTTCATCGGTCTTAATGCGCAGATCGAGCTGAACCACGTCCTGGCCCTGCGCGAGGCCGGCGGCGACATGGAGACGCTGGCGGGCTTTGCCCAGAAGCTGGCGCATAAATCCCCGGTCGAGATCTCGATCCTGAAGGTCGAGGTGTTCCTGGGCATCTTCATCGGGGCGGTGACCTTCACCGGGTCGGTCGTGGCCTTCGGCAAGCTGGCCGGCAAGATCGACGGCAAGCCTGCGAAGCTGCCCGGCGGCCATGCGATCAACGCGCTGGCGCTGATCGCGGCGATCGCGCTGGGGTATCTCTATTTCACCGGCGCGGGCATCTGGACGCTTCTGGTGATGACGCTGATCGCGGGCTTCATCGGCTGGCACCTGATCATGGGCATCGGCGGCGCCGACATGCCGGTGGTGGTGTCGATGCTGAACTCGTATTCGGGCTGGGCCGCGGCGGCCATCGGCTTCACGCTGGGCAACGACCTGCTGATCGTGACCGGCGCGCTGGTCGGCTCGTCCGGGGCGATCCTCAGCTACATCATGTGCCGCGCGATGAACCGCAGCTTCATCTCGGTGATCCTGGGCGGCTTTGGCGGTTCGGGCGGCCCGGCGATGGAGATCTCGGGCGAGATGATCGCCATCGACGCCGACGGCGTGGCCATGGCGCTCAACGATGCCGACAGCGTCATCATCGTGCCGGGCTATGGCATGGCCGTGGCGCAGGCGCAGCAATCGGTGTCGGAACTGACCCGCCGCCTGCGCGCCCGCGGCAAGAACGTGCGCTTTGCCATCCACCCGGTGGCGGGGCGTCTGCCGGGGCACATGAACGTGCTGCTGGCCGAAGCCAAGGTGCCCTATGACATCGTTCTGGAGATGGACGAGATCAACGACGACTTCCCCGAGACCGACGTGGTGATCGTCATCGGCTCGAACGACATCGTGAACCCGGCGGCGCAGGAAGACCCCAACTCGCCCATCGCCGGGATGCCGGTGCTGGAAGTGTGGAAGGCCAAGCAGGTGTTCGTGTCCAAGCGCGGCCAGGGCACCGGCTATTCGGGCATCGAGAACCCGCTGTTCTACAAGGAGAACACGCGCATGTTCTATGGCGATGCCAAGAAGAGCCTCGACGAGCTGCTGACCCGCGTCGATTGAGCGGCGTCACCGTGAAAGGGAAAGGCCCCGCCGAGGCGGGGCCTTTTTCATGTCTGCGCCGTGTCCCTGTCTGCGCCGTGGCGGGGGCGGCGCGCGGCTCAGTCGAGCTTGCGCAGCCGCGCGATCAGGCTCGAGGTGTCCCAGCGCCCCCCGCCCATCTTCTGCACATCCTTGTAGAACTGATCGACCAGCGCGGTGACGGGCAGGCTGGCGCCGGTCTCGTTGGCGGTGTCGAGGCAGATGCCCAGATCCTTGCGCATCCAGTCCACCGCAAAGCCGAAGTCGAAGCGGCCGTCCTCCATCGTCGCGGCGCGGTTCGACATCTGCCAGCTTCCGGCGGCCCCCTGCGAGATCACCTCGACCACCTCCGAGATCGACAGCCCCGCCTTCTCGGCGAAATGCAGCGCCTCCGAGAGCCCCTGCACCAGGCCTGCAATGGCGATCTGGTTGCACATCTTGGTCATCTGGCCGGCGCCGGCCGCGCCCATGCGCTTGCAGATCTTGGCATAGGCCGCGATCACCGGCTCGGCGGCGGCGTAATGGTCCGCTGCCCCCCCGCACATCACCGAAAGCTGGCCGTTCTCGGCCCCGGCCTGCCCGCCCGAGACCGGCGCATCGACATAGCCGAGCCCCGCAGCGCCGGCCGTCGTGGCCAGCTCGCGCGTGACCGCGGCCGAGACGGTGGTGTGATCGACGAAGACGGCGCCGGCGCGCATGCCGGCAAAGGCGCCGGTCTCGCCCAGGCAGACGGCGCGCAGATCATCGTCATTGCCGACGCAGGCCATCACGAAATCGGCGCCTTCGGCCGCGGCGCGCGGGGTGGGGGCGGCGCGGCCGCCATGTGTGGCCACCCAGCCGTCGGCCTTGGCCGCGGTGCGGTTGTAGACGGTGACCTCGTGCCCGCTTGCGGCCAGATGTCCCGCCATCGGAAAGCCCATCACCCCCAGCCCCAGGAATGCCACCCTTGCCATGTCGAACCCTCTCTCCCTTTGATTTCCTGCGGCGCGGTCTTGGCGTCCGCGCGCCTCGGCGTCGGCGGGGCGTTGAAGCCCGGCCCCCCTTGCCTTAGACACCGAGGCAGGCTCCGCGTGCAAGTCCGCGGCGCCGCAGACCCGTCCGAACCCCTCTTGCGCGCGGCTGTAACCGCCTGACAGGTGCTCCCGATGCTCTTGCTCATCACATGGCTGACACGGCTGGTCTCGCTGGTCCTGATCCTGGGGATCGTGACCGCGGGCGGGGCCTATTACTTTGCCGCCCGCTCGCTGCCCGATTACGACGAGACGCATGCGGTCGCGGGGATTTCCGCGCCGGTCGAGATCGTGCGCTCGACCGAGGATGTGCCGCATATCTTCGGGCAGAACGACCGCGACGTGTTCTTTGCGCTGGGGCTGGCGCATGCGCAGGACCGGCTGTGGCAGATGGTGGTGATGCGGCGCACGGTGCAGGGGCGGCTGTCCGAGGTCTTCGGGCCGCGCACGCTGCCTTCGGACGAGCTGATGCGCCGGCTCGATCTCTATGGCGCGGCGGCGGATTCGGTGGCGGTGCAGGATGCGCCCACCCAGGCCGCGCTCAAGGCCTATGCCGAGGGCGTGAACGCCTGGATCGGGCTGGTCAACGAAGGCGCGCGCGGGCGGGGGGCGCCGGAGTTCTGGCTGTTCCCGCAGCCCGTGGCCTATTGGACGCCGGCGGATTCGCTGGCCATCCTGAAGCTGATGGCGCTCCAGCTCGAGACGCAGATCGGCACCGAGGTTCTGCGCGCGCAACTCTCGCTGCTGAACCCCGACTGGCCGCGCGACCTGATGCCCGACGTGCCGGGAACGGCGGTGATGTCGGCGCCGGCCTATGGCGCGCTCTTTCCCGATGCGCCGGGGCTGCGCGCCTATGCCCATGCCGACCCGGCGCCCTTTCCCGCGCGGGGGATGGCGGCGGCCTCGAACGCCTTTGCCGCGGCGCCCGCGCGCGCGGCGGCGGGGGCTTCGCTTCTGGCCAATGACCCGCATCTGCCGCTGTCGGCGCCCGCGATCTGGTATCTGGCGCGGCTGGAACTGGCCTCGGGCGGCGTGATCGGCGGCACCATTCCGGGCGTGCCCGCCGTCATCACCGGGCGCAATGCCGCGCTGGGCTGGGGCGTCACCGCCGCCTATGCCGACGATCTGGATCTCTATGTCGAGGAGCTGGACCCCGAGAACCCGCAACGCTACCGCACTCCCGACGGCTGGGCCGAATTCCGGACCCGGCGGTCGATCATCGAGATCAAGGACGAAAAGCCGGTCACGCTGACGCTGCGCTGGACCGACAACGGTCCCGTGCTGCCCGGCAACCGCTTCGGGCTGGGCGCGGTCACGCCGCCGGGCCATGTCGTGTCGCTGGCCTGGACGGCGCTGTCGCATGCCGACACGTCGATGTCGGCGGTGGTCGGGCTGATGGGCGCGCGCAGTGTTGCCGAAGGCATGGAGGCGGGCCGCGATTTCGTGGCGCCGGCGCAGAACCTGACGCTGGCCGATGCCGAGGAGGTGGGCATGGTCCTGGTGGGCGCGCTGCCCGACCGCGACCCGTCCCACGAGACGCTGGGCCGGATGCCCGCGCCCGGCTGGAAGCCCGCGAACCGCTGGGCGGGCGTTCAGCCCTACGAGAGCAACCCGCGCGTGGTTGCGCCGGTCTCGGGGATCGTGGGCAACACCAACAACAAGACCACCGATGCGCCCTTTCCGAACCATGTCAGCTTCGACTGGGGCGACAGCCAGCGCGTGCAGCGGTGGCTGCGGCTGATGGATCAGCGCGAGGTCCATTCCCGCGAAAGCTTCATCGCCGCCCAGCTTGATGCCGTCAGCCCGGCGGCGCGGGGGCTTTTGCCGCTGGTGGGGGCGGATCTGTGGTTCACCGGCGAGGCCGCGCCCGAGGGCACGCCCGAACGCCGCCGCCAGCGCGCGCTGGAGCTGATGGCGCGCTGGGACGGCGAGATGAACGAGCACATGCCCGAGCCGCTGATCTTCGCGGCCTGGATGCGGGCGCTGCAATCGCGGCTGATCCGCGACGAGCTGGGCCCGCTGGCCGAGGAATTCCCCAAGCTCGAGCCGCTCTTCGTCGAGCGCGTCTTCCGCAACGTGGGCGGGGCGGGGCATTGGTGCGACGTCCGCCAGTCGGCCCCGCGCGAGAGCTGCGCGCAGATCGCGCGGATGGCGCTGGATGACGCGCTGCTGGAGCTGTCGGCGCGCTATGGCGACAACGTGGAAAGCTGGCGCTGGGGTGACGCGCACGAGGCCCGCCAGGACCACCCCGTTCTGGGCGCGGTGCGCGGCCTTGGCTGGATCGTCAACATCCGGCAATCGACCTCGGGGGGGGATTTCACCTTGATGCGCGGCGCGACGGACGGGACGGGGCCTGCGCCCTATGCCAATGTCCATGCCGCGGGCTATCGCGGGGTCTATGATTTCGCCGACCCCGACAGTTCGGTCTTCATTATCGCCACGGGGCAGTCGGGCCATCCGCTGAGCCGCCATTACGACGACCTGTCCGAGCTGTGGCGGCGCGGCGAATATGTGCCGATGTCGCTGGACCCGGGTCTTGCGCGGGCTGCCGCGGCCGGGATCACGCGGCTGGTGCCGCGCGCGCCGGGGCGGGGCCAGAACTGACGCCCGCAGAGCGCAGCTTTCAGAGCTGATCCGCGAGACACCAGGCGCGAAGACGGGCGCAGGCCCTGATGCCCGCACCGTGTCCCGGACCGCGGTCCCCCGATCCCCGCGGCGGGAGCCGAAACGCCAACGGCCGGGCGGGCAGGCGTGCCCCGCGGCGGGAGCCGAAATACAAACGGCCACGCGCGCAGGCGTGGCCGTGATCGGGTCATGATGGGGCGGTCGGTTCCCGCCGCGGCGTCAGACCGCCGGGTCGGGTTTGGCCGGCGGCGCCAGCTTGGGCGTGCCCGAGCCGTTCGACAGCGGGTCGTCCTGGCGCTGCACCGAGCCTTCGAAATGCGCCCCGCTCTCGATGGCGATGGTCTTGTGGATGATATCGCCTTCAACCCGCGCGGTCGAGGTCAGGCGCACCTTCAGGCCGCGCACGCGGCCCACGATGCGGCCGTTGATGACCACGTCATCGGCGACCACTTCGCCCTTGATCGTGGCGGTTTCGCCGACGGTCAGCAGATGGGCGCGGATGTCGCCCTCGACGATGCCTTCGACCTGGATATCGCCGGTGGTCTTGAGGTTGCCGACCACGGTCAGATCCGAGGACAGGACCGAGGCCACGGGCTTCGACCGCGGCGCCGAGGGCACGAAGTCGCCGCGCGGTGCGGGCGTCTCGGGGGTCTTGGGCTTCTCGGTGTCGGCTTTCGGGCCGGGTTCGTTGATCCTGCTTTTAGAAAACATTTCTGGCTGCCTTGATGAATGTCATGGGGTTCACAGGCTTTCCGCCCACGCGCACCTCGTAGTGAAGATGGGGGCCGGTCGAGCGTCCGGTATTGCCCATATCACCGATCCTGTCACCGCGCGAGACTTTTTGCCCCTTGCTGACCCGGATTCTGCTGAGGTGCCCATAGCGGGTTTCCAGCCCGTTGGCGTGGGTGATCTCGATCACGAGGCCATAGCCGGACTGGCGCCCGGCGAATTTCACGACGCCGTCGGCGGTGACATAGATGGGGGTGCCGACGGGCGCGGCAAGGTCGATGCCGGCGTGAAGGCGGCCCCAGCGGTAGCCGAAGGGCGAGGTGAAGCGATGGGCCGCGCGCACCGGCATGTCGAAGGGCATCTTCTCGGCGGCCAGCCGGTAGAGGTTCAGCCGGTCCAGCCGTTCCAGGATATCGGCTGCGCGGCGCGCGCCGTCGTCGATATCGCCCATCGTCGAGAGGGTGACGGGCACGAGCGGCCCGCCCGAGCCCGAATAGCCGCGCCGGACCTGTTCGAGCACCGTCTTGGGGTTGATCCCGGCCTGGCGGAACATCTTGTCGAGCGGCTCCATCGAGATCGAGACGGCATCCTCGAGCGTCTCGAAGATCGCGTCGTGGCGTTCGGCCAGAAGACGTCGTTCCAGCTCGGCCCGTTCGGCCGCCATCTGCGCCTCGCGGGCTTCGCGGGCGCGGGCGTCGCGCTCGGCGGCGGTTTCGCCCAAGGTGCGTGCCAGCACATCGAGCGTCAGCGCGGTATCATGCCCGCGCGCGCGCTGGCTGGCCTGATCGCGGGCGCCGGTCTCGGCCAGCGCGGCCAGCTCGCGGCGCGCGTCATCGCGTTCGGTCATGGCGCGGCGCAGGGTGGTCTGGATCACGTTGATGCCGGTTTCCAGCTCGCGCCGGCGTTCCTCGGAGGCCAGAAGCGCCGATTGCATGCGCGAGACCTGATCCATGGCCAGAGCAAAGCGCTTCTGTGCGGCCAGCGCCTCGGCGGCGCGGGCGTCGCGTTCGCCGGCCAGATCCTCGAGCCGGGTCTCGAAGGCGATGCGGGCGCGGCGCTCCTGATCGTCGGCACTGCCCGAGGACAGCCCGTCGATCAGCAGGATCGAGGTCGTCAGCACGCACCAGCCGAAGAGCACGAGAAAGCCCCCCAGCGTCATCAGCTGCGAGAGCGGCGACATCCGCACGAAGCGCGTCTTGTCGACCGACTTCAGGAACAGGCGCTGTTCGGGAAGCAGGCGTTCGAGACGGGCGTTCAGGCGATGGACGATACGTCGGGGCAAGAGGTTGTCCTGTGTTCGTTTCGCAGGGGCCCCGCGGGGGGACTGCGCGTCGCCCGGACGCAAGGGATGCGCGCGCGACACGCCACGGCCCCGCGCAGCGTGCACAGGGGGCGCGCGTCAGGCTTACCGCTTCGCCTTTCGGTGATGCAATGTCTTTCCCCCCCGACTGCGGCGCCATGACACCAGGTGCTTTCGCAATGCGCGGAAACCTGCCGGTGCGGGGCGGCCTTGCGGGGCCGCCGGGGTGGGGAATGAGGGGAAGTGCGCGCGCGGGATCAGTTCGCGCGGGTGTGAGGGGCGCGGTCCGTGTGCAGGGCGGGGCCGCCGAACCAATCCGTCAGATCGGCAAACCAGATGTCCAGATCGCGCGCCGTGGCCGGCGTCAGGTTCGGCGTTTCGGGGGCGCCTTGCAGCCGGTCCAGCACGGCCGTCGTGCCGGGAGTGCCCAGACGATACCAGCGATGCGTGGTCAGCGCCCAGCCGTCGGCTTCCGACAGCGCACACAGCGTGGAGGTCACGACATGATGGCTGTCCAGCCCCGGCAGGCCATGCGCCAGCCCGGCCAGATGGCAGATGCCGTCACGGTCGCGCACGGCGATCCAGTCGTCGAGCACGGGGGCGGTGGCCAGGATGTCGGGCCGGGGACCGCGGCGCAGGAGCCGCAGCGCCGCCGCCATGCGCCGGGGCCGCAGGTCACGCAGCAACGCGACCACGAACGCCTGCCATTCGGCGGCCGGGGCTTCGGCTGTCGCCTGTGCACCGGGGGCGGCCGCGTCCAGAGCCGCCTGGAAATCCTTTCGCCAGGGGGCGGGAACGTCGCTCAGGCGTATGTGGGCGGGCTTTCCATGCCCGGCCCGGATGGGGACAGAGGCGCGCAGCGCAGCGATACCGTCGGCGTGTTTCATCTGGAAACCCTCCCGTTTCGATACAATCATCGCGCGTATTTTATTTTAGGCAATTTCCACCTGGATTTGTCCTTAAGCGGTTCCTGACGGGGGCAGGGGCGCGTTAACCGAGCATGGCGCGCGCGACGCCTTTGCCCGGCGCCCGATGGGGCGGGTCGTTAGCGCGCGGCCGGGGTGATGCGGGATCGCATCAGCCCGAACGCGAAAGGGGGAGGCCGTGGCCCCCCCTGATCCGTGTCCCGGATCCGATCCCGCGACCGGCGCGCGACTCAATCCGCGCCGCGATAGGGCTGGACGTATTGCAGCGCCATGTCCCAGGGGAAGAAGATCCAGGTATCCTGGCTGACCTCGGTGATATAGGTGTCGACCAGCGGCCGGCCCTTGGGCTTGGCATAGACGGTGGCGAAATGCGCCTTGGGGTAGAGCTTGCGCACCAGTTCCAGCGTCTTGCCGGTGTCGACCAGATCATCGACGACCAGAATGCCCTCGCCGTCGCCCATCAGCGCGGCCTGCGGCCCCTTGGTGACCTGGGCTTCGCGTTGTTCCTGATGGTTGTAGGACTTGACCGAGATCGTGTCGATCACGCGAATGTCCAGTTCGCGCGCCAGGATCATGGCCGGCACCAGACCGCCGCGGGTGATGGCGACGATGGCACGCCAGGCGCCATCCTCGGGGCCGCGGCCGTCCAGCCGCCACGACAGCGCGCGCGCGTCGCGGTGCAACTGGTCCCAGCTGACGTGAAAGCCCTTTTCGTGGGGAAGCCGCTCGCTCATGGCGCGATCCTTTCCTCAGGCGTCCTTGCGGCCGGTCACGGCGTCGATATCGGGGGCATCCACCGCCTTCATGCCGACCAGGTGATAGCCCGCATCGACGTGGTGCACCTCGCCGGTGACGCCAGAGCCCAGATCCGACAGCAGATAGAGCGCGGATTTGCCCACATCCTCGGTGGTCACGTTGCGGCGCAGCGGGCTGTTCAGCTCGTTCCACTTCAGGATGTAGCGGAAGTCGCCGATGCCGCTGGCGGCCAGCGTCTTGATCGGGCCGGCCGAGATGGCGTTGCAGCGGATGCCGACCTTGCCCAGATCCTCGGCGATATAGCGCACGCTGGCCTCGAGCGCGGCCTTGGCCACGCCCATGACATTGTAATGCGGCATCACGCGTTCGGCGCCGTAATAGGTCAGCGTCAGCAGGCTGCCGCCGTTCGGCATGAGCGCCGCGGCGCGCTGGCACACGGCCGTGAACGAATAGACCGAGATGTCCATCGTCATGCGGAAGTTGCCGGGCGTGGTGTCCACGTAACGCCCGCGCAGCTCGTTCTTGTCCGAAAAGCCGATGGCATGGACCACGAAGTCGATCGTGCCCCAGCGCTCGCGCAGGGTCTCGAACAGCCGGTCGAGCGAGGCCTCGTCGGAGACATCGCATTCGGTCACGAAATCCGACCCCAGCTGCCGGGCCAGCGGCTCGACGCGTTTCTTGAGCGCCTCGCCCTGATAAGAGAACGCCAGTTCGGCGCCATGGGCCGCCAGTTCGCGGGCGATGCCCCAGGCGATAGACTTGTCATTGGCAAGGCCCATGATAAGGCCGCGTTTGCCATCCATGAGATTGCTCGACATCCGCTCTCCCTGCGCTTGCGTGACGGGTGCGAACCCTTTAGGCGAAAGCGGGGGGGGCATCAAGGCGCCCCGACAGCGCGCCGGGCACGGTTGCGTGTGCGGCAGGGCGCAGGGCAGGGCGGGCCCCGCGGGGCGCGGGTCCGGCCAACATGGAAAGGTCCGGATATGAGCGACAGAGGCGGGATCTTCGCGGGCGACGACCCGTTTGCGATTGCACGGGGCTGGCTGGCCGAGGCCGAGCCGCGCGAGATGAACGACCCCAACGCGATCGCGCTGGCCACGGTCGACGACACGGGGCTTCCCAATGTGCGGATGGTGCTGCTCAAGGAGATCGAGGACAACGCCTTCGTCTTCTACACCAACTACGGGTCGACCAAGGCCCGCGAGATCGAGACCGCCGGCAAGGCCGCCTTCGTGCTGCACTGGAAGTCGCTGCGCCGGCAGATCCGGGTGCGCGGGATCACCACCCGCGAGGACGGCCCGCAGGCCGATGCCTATTTCGCCTCGCGCTCGCTCAAGAGCCGGATCGGGGCCTGGTCGTCGCGCCAGAGCGAACCGCTGGGGTCGCGCGGGGAACTGATGGCCGAGGTCGCCCGCCAGGGGCTGATCCACGGCACCAACCCGCCGCGCCCGCCGTTCTGGGGCGGAATCAGGCTCACCCCTCTTGAGATCGAATTCTGGGCGGATGGCAATTTCCGGTTGCATGACCGCTTCCAGTGGCGCCGACCAGATGTTGCGGCAAGTTGGACCATCCGGCGTCTTTGCCCCTGAATTTCGCGCTTCGCCAATTGCAGGGTAGGGAAATCCTTACTTTTTGCCTTGAATCGGCCCACGGATTTGTGAGAGTGCTCCTGACCTGTCGAGCAGGGGTGAAGGTAGACGCATGACGGAAACGCACGAGGATCTCCGAACGATAACGGGGCGCGTGAAATGGTTCGATCCGGTCAAGGGGTTCGGGTTCATTCTCGATGAAGCCGACGGGCCGGACATCCTTCTTCACGCCAATGTGCTGCGCAATTTCGGGCAAAGCTCGGTGGCCGATGGCGCCGGGATCAAGGTGTCGGTGCAATCGACGCCGCGCGGGGTTCAGGCGGTGCAGGTGCATGACATCACGCCCCCCACGGGCGAGTCGGTCGCGCCGATCGAAGACCTGGGCGAGGCCGATCCCGCCGAGATCGCGGCGCTGCCCCTCGAGCCGGCCCGCGTCAAGTGGTTCGACAAGATCAAGGGCTTCGGCTTTGCCAATGTCTTTGGCCGCGCCGAGGATGTGTTCATCCATATCGAGGTGCTGCGCCGGTCGGGGTTTGCCGATCTGACGCCGGGCGAGGCCACCTGTCTGCGGGTGATCGAAGGCAAGCGCGGGCGCATGGCGGCGCAGGTGGTCTCGTGGGAGACTGCGGTGCGTGTGGCGCGCTGAGTTCGGGAAGGCCCGGTCACATGCCTGAGGCAGGCCCGATCCGGTCTTTCAGGGGCGTGGTTGCGGCGGGGCTGTTCCTGGCCCTGGCCGGATGTGCCGCGGCGGAAATCCCGGCGCCGGTGGGGGCCTCCGTGCCGGTCTGCCGCGACGATCTGGCGCTTTTGCAAGGCGGGGATGGCCGCTGGCACCGGTTCCGCATCGAGCTGGCCGACACCGCGGCCGACCGCGCGCGCGGGCTGATGTTCCGCCGCGATCTGGCGCGCGATCAGGGCATGCTGTTTGTCTATCCCGCGCCGCAGAACGTGGCCTTCTGGATGCGCAACACGCTGATCCCGCTGGACATGCTGTTCTTCGATGCCGCGGGCCGCATCACCCGCATCCATGAAAACGCGCGCCCGCTCGACGAAACCCCGATCCCCGGCGGCTCGGCGGTGCGATTCGTTCTCGAGATCCCCGGCGGGCAAGCGCGGGCGC
Organism: Phaeovulum vinaykumarii; assembly: GCF_900156695.1. Classification (GTDB taxonomy): domain Bacteria; phylum Pseudomonadota; class Alphaproteobacteria; order Rhodobacterales; family Rhodobacteraceae; genus Bieblia_A; species Bieblia_A vinaykumarii. The sequence goes on along the minus strand of NZ_FTOM01000007.1, from coordinate 61,422 downwards.
AGGGGCTGCGTGTCGGCGACCGTCTGGCGCATCCCGCGGTCACCCCGGCCCAGGCCGCGCTGCCCTGTCCCCCTGCGGGTTCGGCGCCGGCGCCCTGACATCGGTGTCCTGATAAGGTGCGCCCTGATACAGTTGAATGGCGGTCATGCGTTTCGCGCGGGGGGCGAAGTTATTTCACCCGGTCGCATAATCGGGGTCTTTTCCCGCTCTCGCGGCTGCATTAGTTAGAGCGCACGGAGCGTAGCGCAGCCTGGTAGCGCGCTGGTTTTGGGTACCAGAGGTCGCGAGTTCGAATCTCGCCGCTCCGACCATTCCCCGTCAGGACCGGACCGGATCGAACCCCGGCGTCGCGGCCTTTGGGCGCAGGCGGGCCGGGGGCTTCTGCCGTTCGGGCGCCGCCTGCGGTCAGAGAATGCGGTTGACGTGGCCCATCTTGCGGCCGGCTCGGGCCTCGGCCTTGCCATAGAGATGGATCGCGGTCTTCGCGGCCCGCGCCAGCTCGGGCACCCGCTCCACATCGGCGCCGATGAGATTCGTCATCTCGACATCGGCATGGCGCGCGCCATCGCCCAGGGGCCAGCCCGCGACGGCGCGGATATGCTGCTCGAACTGGTCCACCGCGCAGCCCTGCTGCGTCCAATGGCCGGAATTGTGCACGCGCGGCGCGATCTCGTTGACGATCAGCCCGCCCGGCGTCACGAACAGCTCGACCCCCATCACGCCCACATAATCCAGCGCATTGAGGATGCGTGCCGCGATCAGCACCGCATCGGACGCAAGCGTCCCGGGGATCGCCGCGGGCACGCGCGTCGTGTGCAAGATGCCGTCGCGGTGGACATTCTCGCCCGGATCGAAGGCCGCGACCGATCCGTCAAGCCCGCGCGCCGCGATCACCGAGATTTCGCGCGTGAAGGGGACGAAGCCTTCCAGAACCGCGTCCTGACCGCCCATCGCGGCCAGCGCGGCGGCGGCGTCCTCGGGCGTGTTCAGCCGGGCCTGCCCCTTGCCGTCATAGCCAAGCCGCGTGGTCTTGAGGATCGCGGGCGTCCCGATCCGGTCGATCGCGGCGGCCAGGTCATCGGCGGTCGCAACCGGCGCCCAGGGCGCGGTGTCGAGGCCGATCTCGTTGAGAAAGCTCTTCTCGATCACCCGATCCTGCGAAGTCGCCAGCGCCCGGCGGTTGGGCCGGATCGGGCGCAGGCTTTCCAGAAGGTCCAGCGCGTCAGTGGGGATGTTCTCGAATTCATAGGTCAGCACGTCCACCCCTTGGGCGAAATCGCGCAGGGCGTCGGCGTCGGAATAGGGCGCGCAGACATGGCGTGCGCAAAGCGCGGCCGCCGGGGCCTGCGGGTCGGGCTCGAACACATGCGCGCGCAGCCCCAGCCGCGCGGCCGCCATGGCCAGCATGCGGCCCAGCTGGCCGCCGCCCAGAATGCCGATGGTGGCGCCGGGGGCAAGCATCGTGTCGGTCATCGCTCAGGCCTCGTCCTCGGGGGTCTCGGGGATCGCGGCCGAGAGCGCCGCGCGCCAATCCTGGAGCCGGCGCGCCAGCTCCGCATCCTCGAGCGCCAGGATCGACGCCGCCATCAGCCCGCCATTGGCCGCGCCGGCGGCCCCGATCGCCATGGTCGCCACCGGAAAGCCGCGCGGCATCTGCACGATGGAATAAAGGCTGTCCACGCCCGACAGCGCGCGCGTCTGCACCGGCACGCCGATCACCGGCAGATGGGTCTTCGAGGCCATCATCCCCGGCAGATGCGCCGCGCCGCCTGCGCCCGCGATGATGACCTTGAGGCCCCGGCCCGCGGCCTCGCGGCCATAGGACCACAGCCGGTCGGGGGTGCGATGCGCCGAGACGATGCGGCTTTCGTAGTCCACGCCCAGTTCGTCGAGGATCAGCGCGGCCTCGCGCATGGTGGCCCAGTCGGACTGGCTGCCCATGATGATGCCGACGCGCGGCGCCGTGCTTTCGTCCCGTGTCGTGCCGCTCATGTGCGCGCCCTCCCTGTCGGAGCGCGCACTATAGCGGCGCCGGCGCCGGGCGCAATGGCCGCGGGGGCCCGTGCCGGCGGTCCGTGCCGGGGCGGAATGGGCGCGATCAGGCGATGATGTCGGGGGTCAGCTGGTCCTCGATCCGCGCGATCAGATCCTTGAGCGCCAGCTTGCGCTTCTTCAGGCGCACCAGCGCCAGCGTGTCGCCGCGGTTCTCGGTCAGGGCGGTGATGGCGTCATCCAGATCGCGGTGTTCGCGGCGCAGCACCTCCAGCTTCACGCGGAGGACCTCTTCCGTGTTCATCTCGATAAACGCGTTCATCTCGGCATCCAGGCATTAGGGTCACGACGAACCACGGCGGGGATCCTTCCCCATCCGATTCTCTCGACCCGAGTCGAGAGCGAATCAGCGTGGATTGATACGACAACATAGCAGCTTGCCAGGCCTTGGGGCAAAGAAATCGAGCCTGTGCAGGGGATTGCCCGGATTGCGCCGCGCCGGGGCGGGGCCCGGCGGGGGGCTGGCAGGGGTGTGGGGCGGGCGTCTTTCGCGCCTCCCGGCCCCTTGCCTGTGACCGATTTCTTCCCATATCCGAAGGGCGGGGCCGCCTTGTCCGAAGGGGCCCCATCCGCAACGTCGCTTCTCACAAGGACTTGCCGATGAGCAAAACCAGTTTCGCCGCTTCGCCCTATCTGCTGGGCTTCGATCAGATCGAGCGGCTTGTCGAACGGGCCGCAAAGGCGGGCTCGGAGGGCTATCCCCCCTACAATATCGAGCAATGCGGCCCCGATGCCTTTCGCATCACGCTGGCCGTCGCCGGCTTTGCCGAGGCCGATCTGGCGCTGACCATGGAAGACCGGCAGCTGGTCATCCGCGGGCGCCAGCCCGAGACCGCGGCCGAACGGGTGTTCCTGCACCGCGGGATCGCCGCGCGCGCCTTCCAGCGCAGCTTCGTTCTGGCCGAGGGGGTCGAGGTCGCGGGGGCCGCGCTCGAGAACGGGCTTCTGCATATCGACCTGCACCGACAGGCGCCCGAGCCGGTGGTGCAGAAGATCCCGATCGGGCGGCGCTGAAAGGCGCGCGACACAGGATGCCGGGTGCCCTGCGGGGGCCCGGTCAGAAAGGGGGCGAAGATGGATCACACGTTCGATTTCGGACCCGTGTCCGAAAACCGCATTGTCTATGTGCGGCCCGTCGAGGTGGACGGGTTGCCCAGCGAATTGCGGGCGCAGGCCGGCGGGCTGCGGCGCATCTATGCGTTGCATGACGCCGAGGGCACGCGGCTGGCGCTGGTGCGCGACCGCAGGACCGCGTTCGTTCTGGCGCGTCAGAACGATCTGGCGCCCGTGAACGTGCACTGAGAGGTCTGCGCGCGGGTTTGCCGGGTGACGCGGATGGGGGCGCCTGCGCGGTTCAGGCCGATTGCAGGAGCCGCGCCTCCCAGGCCTTCAGGCAGGGCCGGGCGGTCGGGCCATAGCCCCTCGGGTCGGTCTCGAGTTCGGGAAACAGCGCCAGCACCTCGGCGCGCGTGGCCGCATGCATCAGACCCATGCCATAGGCGCCGGGGTGGAAGCTTTCGCTGAGCAGCCCCGCGGCGCCGATGATCTCGTGCCGGTCGAACAGAAGATGGACATAGCGCAGCTGGGCGACCGGCGCGCGCAGGATGTCGACGCCGTTGACCAGCATATGGGCAGGAACCAGCACCTCGGCCGCGCCGAAATACAGCTCGGCCCGCCAGCCGGTGACCAGAACCCGGTGATGCGGCGACAGACGCACCGGCCGGGTGTTGCCCATCGCGCCGGGGCGGAACAGGATCGGCGCGTTGCGCCCGCGCCCGTCCACCACGCGCTGGCCCGTCCAGCGCACCGTCTGAACCCCGTGATCGCGCGTGGGGATCCGCGCGCCGGGACGCAGAGCTTCGGCCCTTTGCGGCCCGGTGGCGGTGTCGATCGGCGTATCGCCGGCAAAGCAGATGAAGGGTGCATCCGCGCTGGTCAGCAACAACGCGGAATAGTCGCTGCCGTTGAAGCTGCCCAGGTTGATCGCGGTGACCTTCTTGTGATGCTCGCCCACCGGGATCGACCAGTCGACCGGGCGCACCATGTAGGTGCCGTCCTCGAACAGGAAGACCCCCATCGAGATGTTGGAATAGGTGGTGCCGTCGACGGTGATCGAGGAATTGGCGTAGCAGGCGATTTCCTTGAGGATCTTGGGGGTGCCGCCGATGATGATGCGGTCGCCGTTCAGGGCGCTGGCATCGTCGGTGTCGGTGTCCCAGATGCTGCCCTCGTTGTCGTGGTCATGCAGCGTGACATCGGTATAGGTCGACGGGTCCACCGACAGCCCATTGCCGCCGGGGCCCAGATTGTTCTGGTTTGCGCCGCTATATCCGGGCCAGGTCGAGGTGACCACCCAGCCCCAGCTTGCCGTATCCACCATGGCTGTTCCCGTGTTCGCTCGGGTGTCTTGATACCCCCAAAGGGTGAACAAAATGGAAACGGCTGTGGCGCGCGACGCGCACAGGCGTCACGGCCGGGGCGGTAGAGGAGGGCGGCGGGGGCCCTCTTGGGCCCTCAATGCCGGGGGTGCGGTGCGCAGCGTTACCGGATCGTTAAGCGCTGCGGCCTATCCCTGTCGACCGGCACGGGCCCTGTTCCCGCGGTGCCGCAGCGGGCCGAAACCGGCCCGTTCCGGCGATCCGCCGGGCGGGCGTTTGGGCCTGACTTTCCAGTCCGAGTGTTCTTCTTCGCGCGGGCCCCGGTCCCGGCGAAGCCCGCGTCGGCCTGGGGCTGGCGCGGCTCTCATCTGTCGTTTTGCCGGGTGCCGGGCCCGGCCCTGAAGGGAGACCGTCATGCAGGACGATTTTCACCGCACCGCCGTGGGCATGTCCGATCCGGCCGTTCACCTCGAGGCGATCACGCCCTCGGACAGCACCGATCTGGCCCGCGTCACCCGCGCGCTCTGGGTCGGTCAGGCGGGCGATCTGGCCGTGGTCTCGGCCGCGGGCGAGAGCGTGACGCTGCCCAATGCCGAAGGGCTGATCCCGATCCGCGTGACCCGCGTGCGCGCGACCGGCACCACGGCCACGGGCCTCGTGGGGCTCAGCTGATGCTGGGGCTTTCGCTGGGGCTGCGCGCGCGCCCGCGGCGCCGGGCGGCGGGCCCGCCGCTGCCGTCCGGGGCGCTGGCTTTCTATGACCCCGCAAACCTTGCGACGCTCTGGCAGGACGCCGCCGGCACGGTGCCGGTCACGGCCGATGGCGATCCGGTCGGGCGGATGCTGGATCTCAGCGGCAACGGCCATCACCTGTCGCAGCCGGTCGCCGCGAAGCGCCCCACCTACCGCACCGACGGAACCCGCCACTGGATCGAGAGCGACGGCGTGGACGACGCGCTGGAGCTTCCTTCGCGGCTGGGGCTGGCGGTCAACCCGGCGCTGAGCGTGACCTGTGCGCTGCGCGGGCTGGGCGCCAAGGCCGAGGGCCGCGTGTGGGAGCTGGGCGCTGGCCTTGGGAGCTTGTCGGGCGGCCTTGGCACCGATGGCTGGTCCTGGCGCTATAACAACGGCAACATCCTTTACGCCCCGACGCCGCCGGGCGTGGATGGGGTGGCGACCTGGATGCACCCCGCGGGCGGCAATTACGTCTCGTCGCAGCTCTGGCTGGGCGGGGCGCAGCTGGCGCAGGTCTCGGCCGTCAATCCGGCCTATCTGCCAACCAACACAAACCCCAGCTTCCGGCTTTGTAACGGCGGCAGCAGCGGGACCACGGCGGGGCAATTGCGGCTTTATGCGGTGGTGGTGCGGGCCAGCTTTGACCGCGCGGCCGCCGCCGCGGACGAGGCCTGGGCGGGCGTCAAGGCGGGGGTGAGCCCATGAGGATCACCGTCGCCTGCCCCGAGAGCCTGATCGAGGACGCCAATCATCTGGCCATGGTGCTGGCCCATGGCCCGGCCGATGGGCAGACCTATGGCGCGCCGGGTTGGGTCGATGCCGCGGGCCATCGCTATGCCTGCGCAAGCTTCGAGGCCCGCGCGGCCTGGATCGCCGCCGCGCAAGGCCCGATCGCCCGGCCGGCCTGGGACGACAAGACCACGGGCCGCTACATCGTCAACATGGCCGCCGCCGCCCGCGCCCAGGCCGCGCTGGTGCTTGCCCCCGCGCCGGCCCCCGCGGCCCCCGACACGATCACCGCCCTGGCCGGCCCCACAGGCCCCGACGCCCTGGCCGCCATGGGGTTGAGCGCGCCCGTGACCGAGACCTGAGCAGGGCCCTGCCCGCGAGGGTCGGCAATGCATCTGGTGTCCGGGGCCTCGGGTGTCCGGGGCCCCCTGTTTCCTTGGAAGCCCTTGCTTCCAGGGGCGCGGTCGGCGTATTCCGGCGCCGGCCGCGCGGCTGTCTTTGCTGCACCTTGCCGGGTGAACGCGCGCGTTTCGGTCGATGACCGGGCCGGCAAGGCTGCCGTGACGCAGGCGGACCCCGTGTCCGTGTGCCTCATGTCTGCGGCTGACAGGGAGGGTTAGGCCGCACTGCCGAAACAAGAAGTCGGAAGAAGAACAAGATGGAAGACCTACTCAATACGATAAGCTCCTTTGTCTGGGGGCCGCCGATCCTGGTGCTGTTGCTCGGGACGGGGCTGTTCCTGACGCTGGGGCTGAAATTCCTGCCGCAGCGCAAGCTGGGCCACGGGATCGCCCTCATGTTCGAGGGCCGGCGCGGCGATGCTGCGCATCCGGGCGAGATCACCCCCTTTCAGGCGCTGACCACGGCGCTGTCGGCCACGATCGGCACCGGCAATATCGCCGGTGTGGCAACGGCCATCTTCCTGGGTGGTCCGGGGGCCGTGTTCTGGATGTGGCTGACCGCGTTGGTCGGGATGGCCACGAAATATGCCGAGGCCGTTCTGGCCGTGCAATTCCGCGAGACCGGCAGCGACGGGCGCACCGTCGGCGGTCCGATGTATTACATCCGCAACGGGCTGGGGCCGCGCTTTGCCTGGCTGGCCTGGCTGTTTGCCTTCTTCGCCACCATCGCGGCCTTTGGCATCGGCAACACGGTGCAGGCCAATTCGGTTGCGCAGGCCGTGCAATCGACCTTTGGCGTGCCGGTGCTGTGGACCGGGATGGCGCTGGCGGCGCTGACCTTCATCGTCGTGATCGGCGGCGTGAAGCGCATCGGCTCGGTGGCCGAATTCCTGGTTCCGCTGATGGCGGTTCTCTATATCACCGGGGCGCTGTCGATCCTGGTGGTGAATGCCGCCGACGTTCCGGCGGCCTTCGCGCTGATCTTCGAGGATGCCTTCACCGGCACCGCTGCCACCGGCGGCTTTGCCGGTGCCGCGGTGATGGCGGCGATCCGTTTCGGCGTGGCGCGCGGCGTCTTCTCGAACGAGGCGGGGCTGGGCTCGGCGCCGATCGCGCATGCTGCCGCGCTGACCGATGATCCGGTGCGTCAGGGCAATATCGCCATGCTGGGCACCTTCATCGACACGATCCTGATCTGCTCGATGACGGCGCTGGTCATCATCACCACCGGCGTCTGGACCAGCGGCGAGACCGGCGCGGCGCTGTCGGCGCTGGCGTTCTCGACGGGGCTGCCGGGGGGCGAGCTGATCGTCAGCCTGGGGCTGATCGTCTTTGCCTTCACCACCATCCTGGGCTGGAGCTACTACGGCGAACGCGCGGCCGAATACCTGTTCGGGCCCAAGATCATCCTGCCGTTCCGCCTGCTGTGGGTGGCCGGTGTCGTGGTCGGTGCGATCTCGAACCTCGGGATGGTCTGGATCGTGGCGGACATCATGAACGCGCTGATGGCGATCCCGAACCTGATCGCGCTGATCGCGCTGTCGGGCACGGTCTTTGCCGTGACGCGCGCCTATTGGAAGAAAGCGGCCTGAGATCTGCGGGTCGTGCAAGACAGGGCCGCGCCGGGTGATCCGGCGCGGCCCTTCTTCATGCCGGCGGGCGAGCGGGGGCCGGTCTTTGCGCAACCTTTTCGGTTCTGACACGAGGGCGTCACCTGAACGCAATAGAGCGGCGGGGAACGCGGCCCGCCGAAAGGATGCGGAATGTCGGTAACCCTGGACCAAGCGCCGATCCTGCGGCGCAGATCCGCCGTGCGCCCGGCGCGCGCCGCGGTGCCCGGTGACGCCGGGCGTATCCTCATCATCAGCGACGCCTGGCAGCCCCAGGTCAACGGCGTCGTGCGCACCTATGAAAACATCTGCCACGCGCTCGAGGCGCAGGGCTGCACCGTCCGCGTGATCGGCCCGGCCGATTTCCGCGCCGTGGCGTTGCCCTCCTATCCCGAGATCCCGCTGGCGCTGTTTCCCGGCCGCCGGCTGGCCGCGCTGATCGAGAGCTTTGCCCCCGATGCCGTCCATATCGCGGTCGAGGGGCCGCTGGGTTGGGCCGCGCGCGGCTGGTGCCTGGCGCGCGGCGTGCCCTTCTCGACCGCCTTTCACACCAATTTCCCGGCCTATGCGGCGGTGCGCGCGCCCCGCGGTCTGCGCGGCGGTGTCGAGGCGCTGACCATCGCGGGCTTGCGCCATTTCCATGCACCGGCGCGTTTCATCTATGTGGCGACCGCCTCGCTTGAAGAGCAGCTCCGCGGCTGGGGCTTTGCCAACCGCTTCGTGCGGCTTTCGCGCGGGATCGACTTCACGCTGTTCCACCCCGCCATGCCCGACCGGCGCAGCCCCGGTGCGCGCGGGACGGCAAATGGGGCGGGGCCGGTCCTGCTCTATGTCGGGCGGGTGGCCCCCGAGAAGAACATCGAGACCTTTCTTGCCCTGCGCACGCCGGGCCAGAAGGTCGTGGTGGGGGATGGCCCGCTGCTGCCGGCCTTGCGCGCGCGCCACCCCGAGGTGATCTTTCACGGCACGCTGCGGGGGCGGGCGCTGGCCGATGCCTATCGCGCGGCCGATCTCTTCGTGTTCCCCTCGCGCACCGACACCTTCGGGAATGTGGTGATCGAGGCGCTGGCCTCGGGCCTGCCGGTGGCCGCCTATGACGTGCCCGGACCGCGCGACATCGTGGCGGGCGATGCCCGTCTGGGTGCGGTCGATGCCGATCTCGAGGCGGCCGTGGCGCGCGCGCTGATCGCGCCCGGCACCGCGCAGGAGCGCCACGATCTGGCCCGCGCGCGGTTCTGCTGGAACAAGGTGGCGCAGGTCTTCCGCGATCATTGCGCGGAATTGCGCGGCCCCGGGGCGGTGCCGGCGGGCTGAGCGGGGGGCCGCGCGGGTAGCCCTTTTCCTGGGCGCGGCGCGCCATGCGGGCCGCACGATAATATGACTTTTCTGCACATCTTTTGGTTGCCCGATCCCCCCGCCCGGCGCTATGACCTGAGGTCGGGCGGGCCATCGGCGCCCCTGTCATGTCCGCGCCCGGCCGTTCAGGCCCCCCGAAGGCCGGGGGCAAGCAGGAAAGACCGCCATGACCGACGACGACGACGCCGCCGCGCCCCGGACCATTCTCTATCAGTTTCCCGCCATGCTGGGGCTGCCCAATGCCTCGCCGCCCTGCATGAAGGTCGAAACCTATCTGCGCTTTCGCAAGCTGCCCTACCGCACCGAGATCCGCTCGACCCGGCAATCGCCCTCGGGGCAATTGCCCTTTGCCACCATGCCCGACGGACGTGTGCTGGCCGACAGCGAACGCATCATCGACGCGCTCGAGGCCGAATGGGAGGCCGCGGGCAAGGGGCCGGCGCTCGATGCCGGGCTGAGCGACGCCGAACGCGGCCTCTCGACACTTCTGTGCACCACCTTCGAGCGCGATCTCTATTGGCAGATCGTCTGGAGCCGCTGGGGCGAGGACGCGACCTGGCGCGCCTTCTTCGGCGAGATGCGCACCCATCTGCCCTGGCTTCTGGCCAATGGCCCGGTGATGCCGATGGCGCGGCGCAAGGTCGTCAAGCGGCTCAAGGTCGAGGGGCTGAGCCGCGAGAAACGCGCCGCGATCCCGGTCAAGGCGCAGGCCATCCTGGACACGCTGGCGCAGATCCTGGGCGACAAGCCGTTCTTCCTGGGCGATGCGCCGCGGCGGATCGACATGACCGCCTATGCCGGCCTTTCAAGCGCGATGGACCAGACGCTGGACACGCCGCTGACGCGTGCGGCCAATGCGATGCCGACGCTGCTGGCCTATCAGCGGCGGATGAAGGCGCTGACTTTCGGCGGCTGATCGCCCGCGGTGTCGGCGGCATCGGCGCAGGCAAAGGCCCCGGCCTGCCGGCTCCAGTCGCGGCAGGCCGCGCGCGTCACCGCCCGGCGCGGCAAGAGCGGGCGCACCCGCGGCGAATAGAGTCGCTCGACCGCCACCATTCCCGTCAGCGCGGCAAAGAGATCGGAGCGCGCGGCCAGAAGCGCAAGCTGGCCGGCGCGGTCCTGGGCGGCAAGGGCCATCGGGCCGGGCCAGAGGCTTTCGAGCCACAGCCCTCGGCGCAGACCAGCGCGTGGCGCGGCAGCAGAAGGTGGTGGTAGGCAACGCGCCGCAGGCCGCGCAGGAGGCGCACGCCCCCCCCAGCCGGTGGCGGCCAGATGGCCCGCTCGCACCAACCGTTCGGGGGGCGCATCGCCGGGGCGGTCGCGGGTGGCGGGCAGGTGGTGGGGGGCAAGGGGGCCGTGGGGCGCAAGGGGGCGTGCGGGGCAAGGGGCACCATCACGCAATGCCGCCCCGAGACCCGCACCGCTGCCCAAGGCCCCGGCCCGGATCTCGATCGCGCGCATCCGCGGATCGGCGTCAAGCGCGGCGCGCCCGGCCAGGCTCTGCCCGGCCCAGAGCACGGGCAGCGCTGCGCCGTCGCGCACCCGCACCAGATCGCCCGCGCGCAGATCCTCGACCGGGCGGGGGCCGGTGGGCGTGTCGATCCGCGTGCCCGCGACAAAGCAGGGGATCCCCATGGAATACAGGGGCTTGGCGCTGGAGACGCTGGTGTGCGGGATGCCGATCAGGGTCAGCGTCTCGCCGTTGGGAAAGGTCAGCAGCGCATTGCCCGAGCCGTCGTTGGTGACATTGACATCCCAGGCATTGACCGGATTGCCGTTCGCATCGGTCAGCGCGCTGACGTCGATCAGGTCGAACGTGCGGCCGAAGCCGTCGTCGGTCATGTCGAAATCGGTCACCGTGTCGGCGCCGTCGCCGTCGCCGACGCTGAAGCCCAGCGTGTCGGCCCCGGTGCCAGAGTCAGCCGATCATCGCCCGCGCCCCCGGCAATGACGTCATCGCCCGCGCCGCCCGAGATCGTCTCGGCAACCGTCCCTCCTGCGAAGCGGTCGCCGCCTCCGCCCAGATCGCAGCTGAAGGCGCCGCTGTTGGCGCCGGCGTCGATGCTGCCGCTGGCGCTGCCCGAGGTGGCCACCGTGTCATAGACATAGGTGAAGCTGCCCGCGCCGGTGAAGGTGGCGCTGATCCCGTTGCCGGTGCCGTCGCTGAAGACCACGGTGCCGGTGTCGCCGTCGATCAGGGCGGTGCCGTTGCCGTAATCGGCCTCGATTCGGTTGTTGCCGCCGTTGCCCTAAAGGCTGTCGTCGCCGCCGCGCAAGGTCTCGGCGCCCGCGCCGCCATGGGTCGTGTCGCCGCCCGCACCGCCGTCATAGCTTGCGGTCAGCGTGTTCGAGGTGGCGTCGATCCAGTCATAATGATCGGTGCCGGTGATGTTCTCGATGCCTTGCGCGGTGCCGCGCTCGGTCAGGGTGCCAAACTCGAAATAGTCCAGCGTGCCGCCGCCGGTGTAATGGATATAGGTGCCCGCGGTCGTGGCGTTCGAGACGAACTCGAGCCGGTCGGTGCCGCTGTCCCCCGCGAGGACGCCGAAGCCGTCGGTGTCGGTGACGCGGATCGTGTCGTCGCCGGTGCCGCCGAAGATCAGGTCGTCGCCGGTGTCGGTGATCCAGGAGCCGAAGCTGTCGTTGCCGTCGCCCAGGTCGACGGTATCGGCGCCGGCGGTGCCAGTGATCGTGTCGTCGCCGTTGCTGGCCATATGCGCCCGCGCCCCCCCCCTCCTCAGATCGGGCGCCGGCCGGATGCCGGTCCGGTGGCGGGCGGGTGGGCATGCCCGAAGGGCCCGCCGGGCCTGGGGCGCCAGCAGGGCAGGGCGCCGGAAATCCGGCGCGCGGGGCGGCGGCAGGCGAGGGGCGGACATCGGGACCAGGCTCCAACGCGAGCTGAACCGAGCATTCAGATGCGGGCACAGTCCTGATTGATGGCGCGGCGTTGGTGCGCGCAGCCCAGGTGCCGGAGGGCCCGCCGCAGGGGGCCAAAACGCAAGACGCCCCGGAAGACCGGGGCGCCACGCGAGTGTCTGGGGGCAAGGGGCGATCAGGCCTTGATCAGGCCCATCGACTCGAGCTTCAGGATCACCTGATGGGCGCAGTGATCGACATCGACCCCGGTCGTGTCGACGGCCAGTTCCGGGCTTTCGGGCACTTCGTAGGGGTCGGAAATGCCGGTGAATTCCTTGATCTTGCCTTCACGCGCCAACTTGTAGAGACCCTTGCGGTCGCGCGCCTCGCATTCCTCGAGGGGGGTGGCCACATGCACTTCGACGAAGGCGCCATAGGCTTCGATCATCTCGCGCACGGCGCGGCGGGTGGCGGTATAGGGCGCGATCGGGGCACAGATGGCGATGCCGCCGTTCTTGGTGATTTCCGACGCCACATAGCCGATGCGCTTGATGTTGATGTCGCGGTGCTCCTTCGAGAAGCCCAGCTCCGAGGACAGATGCTTGCGCACCACATCGCCATCGAGCAGCGTGACCGGACGGCCGCCCATTTCCATCAGCTTGACCATCAGCGCGTTGGCGATGGTGGACTTGCCCGAGCCCGACAGCCCGGTGAAGAACACGGTGAAGCCCTGCTTGGCGCGCGGCGGCGAGGTGCGGCGCAGCTCGTTGACCACTTCGGGGAAGGAGAACCACTCCGGGATCTCGAGCCCCTCGCGCAGGCGGCGGCGCAGTTCCGTCCCCGAGATGTTGAGGATGGTCACCTGATCCTTGTCGGCGATCTCGTCGGCGGGCTCGTATTGGGCGCGCTCCTGCACATAGACCATGTGCTTGAAGTCCACCATCTCGATGCCGATCTCGTCCTGATACTGGCGGAACAGATCCTGCGCATCATAGGGGCCGTAGAAATCCTCGCCCGCGGAATTCTTGCCGGGGCCCGCGTGGTCGCGGCCCACGATCATGTGGGTGCAGCCGTGGTTCTTGCGGATCAGGCCGTGCCAGACGGCCTCGCGCGGGCCGGCCATGCGCATGGCCAGGTTCAGCAGGCTCATCGTGGTGGTCGATTGCGGGTATTTGTCCAGCACCGCCTCGTAGCAGCGCACGCGGGTGAAATGGTCCACGTCGCCCGGCTTGGTCATGCCCACGACCGGGTGGATCAGCAGGTTCGCCTGGGCCTCGCGCGCGGCGCGGAAGGTCAGCTCCTGGTGGGCGCGGTGCAGCGGGTTGCGGGTCTGGAAGGCCACGATGCGCTGCCAGCCCAGCTTGCGGAAATAGGCCCGCAGCTCGTTGGGCGTGTCACGGCGCGCCTTGAAGTCGTAATGCACGGGCTGCTGGATGCCGGTGATCGGGCCGCCCAGATAGACCTTGCCGGCGGTGTGATGCAGGTAATTGACCGCCGGATGCGCCAGATCGTCGGCGCCAAAGACCTTTTCGGCCTCGCGCGACTTGTTGGGCACCCATTTGTCGGTCACCGACAGGATCGCCAGGATCACGCCTTCCTGATCGCGCAGCGCGATGTCCTGGCCGACCTCGACGCGGGCGGCGAAATCGTCGTTGATGTCGAGCGTGATCGGCATCGGCCAGAGCGTGCCGTCGGCCAGGCGCATGTTCTCGACCACGCCGTCGTAATCCGCCTCGCTCAGGAAGCCCTTGAGCGGCGAGAAGCCCCCGTTCATCAGCAGTTCCAGGTCGCAGATCTGACGCGGCGTCAGATCCCACGACAGCAGGTTGCCCGCCTCGTGCTTCAGCTTCTGGGCGCTTTCATGAGAGACATAGAGTTCCGGGATCGGAGACAGGTTCGGGCTGGGCATCGGACGTCCTTTGCAGATGGCACGGTCACAAGGGTGGCGCGGGGCTGGCGCGCGGGCTGGAAATTCGCGTCAGGGCCTTGCGCGCTTTTGCCCGAGGGCCAATTCTCTTTCAACCCGCGCGCAGGGAAATGCGTGGAAAAAGGAAGGGTGTGACCGGGATTTTGCCGAAGCCGGGAACAAAGGTGCTGCGGCGCGGCATCGCGGGGGAAGGGCGGCTCGGGCGGGCGGGCGCCGCAGGCCGCCGTTCCCGGTTCCTTCCGCCTTGCCCGTCCGTTTCTCGCGTGGGGGGCAGGGCCAAGGTCAGGGCCTGTCGGGCCGTCCCGGCAGCTTGCGCATCGCCGCCTGCGCAAAGGGGCCGCGCTCGGGGTGGCGGGCGTCCTCGGCCTTCAGCGCGGCCCGCCAGCGCCGAAGCTGCCCGAGCGAGGGCAGCCGCGGGGTATGGGCCAGCTCCCAGTGGATGCCGGTCACGGGATCGTCGAAGAAGACGGCGTAATAGCCCGGCGCATAGACCGGGTATTCGGCCGGGGCCTCGGTCGGGGTCAGCCCCTCGGCGGCCAGGAAGCCGGTGTGAAAGGCGTCGACCTCGGCGCGGTCGCGGGCCCAGAGCGCAATGTGATGGATGCCGGTCGCGCGCGCCTCATGCGCCAGTTTCGCGCCCGAGCGCGCCGGCTGGATGCCGACATAGGAATGCGGCAGCGGAAAACGCGCCATGTAATAGGTGCTGCGATAGCCGATATCGAGCGTCGAGAAGCTGCGCCATCCCAGCCAGCCGAACATCCGGTCATAAAACGCGATCGAGGTCTCGTAATCGAGAACCGAGAATTCGACGTGATGCACCCCGCGCCAGCGCATGATCCTGCCCCCGTTGGTCATTCCCGTCCGGCGTGGCCGGAAGCCGCGCCGGGACGATGGCGCAGCCTTGCATGTCCGGTGCGACCCTCCGGTGACAGCCGGCGCGGCCGAAGGACGCGGGGGCGGCGGCGGGCGACCCGGAAGGGGGTCGCCCCGCCCGGTTTTGGCCTCAGCCCTCCTCGCCGGCCAGGAAGCGTTCGGCGTCGAGCGCGGCCATGCAGCCCATGCCCGCCGAGGTCACCGCCTGGCGATAGACATGGTCGGTCAGATCGCCCGCGGCAAAGACGCCGGGGATCGAGGTGCGGGTCGTGCCCGGCTCGACCTTCACATAGCCGCCGTGGTGCAACTCGAGCTGGTCCTTGACCAGTTCCGAGGCAGGCGCATGGCCGATGGCCACGAAGAAGCCCGTGCAGGGGATCACCTGGGTCGCGCCGGTCTCGACATGGGCCACGCGCACGCCGGTCACGCCCAGCGGCTGTTCGGTGCCCTCGACCTCCTCGATCGTGTGGTTCCAAAGGATCTCGATCTTGGGATGCTTGAACAGCCGGTCCTGAAGGATCTTCTCGGCGCGCAGGCTGTCGCGGCGGTGCACCAGCGTCACCTTCGAGGCGAAATTGGTCAGAAACAGCGCTTCCTCGACCGCGGAATTGCCGCCGCCCGCCACCACGACCTCCTGGCCGCGATAGAAGAACCCGTCGCAGGTGGCACAGGCCGAGACGCCGAAGCCCTTGAACTTCTCCTCGGACGGAAGACCCAGCCAGCGCGCCTGCGCCCCGGTGGCCAGGATGACGGCATCGGCGACATAGGTCGTGCCGCTGTCGCCCGTGGCGCGGAAGGGGCGGGTGGACAGATCCAGATCGGTGATCAGGTCCGAGATCACCTCGGCGCCCATCGCGCGGGCGTGGTTTTCCATCCGGCTCATCAGGTCGGGGCCCATGATCTCGGTCTCGCCGGGCCAGTTCTCGACCTCGGTGGTGATGGTCAACTGCCCGCCCGGCTGCATGCCCTGCACCAGCACCGGCTGCAACATCGCCCGCGCGCAATAGACCGCGGCCGTATAGCCCGCAGGCCCCGAGCCGATGATCAGCACCCGCATCCGCTTTTCGTCCGACATGCGCACCCCTCGCGTTCTTGCTCCTTGTCGCCGGTCTGGATATAGGCCGCACGGGCGGGGCGGAAAACCCCCCGCGGGTCGGGCCGCTGTCGGAAGGCCCGTGTGGGGCGCTCGTGTGGGGCGCCTGTGCAGGACGCAGGGCCAGGGCCGCCCCTGCCGCCGCACCACGTCACGCGGCCGGTGGGGATGCCCGTTTCGCAGGCAATGCAGCGAAATTGCGCAACCTGCTCTCGTGATCGCGCTCGATTGCGCTTGCGTGACGGACCGCGAAATAATATTGCGCAACGCAAAGGCCGGGGCTACGGTCTCGAAGCGTGAAACCGGAGAGGGACGAATGGCGGGCAGCAGGCTCGATGAGATCGATCGCAAGATCCTGGCCGAGCTTCAGGCCGATGGGCGCATGACCAACGTCGAGCTGGCCAAGCGCGTGGGGATCTCTGCGCCGCCCTGTCTGCGCCGGGTGCGCACCCTCGAGGAGGCCGGCTATATCCGCGGCTATCACGCCGAGGTGGATGCGCGCGAGCTGGGCTTCGAGGTGGCGGTCTTTGCCATGGTGCGGCTCAAGAGCCAGGCCGAGTCGGACCTGTCGGCCTTCGAGACGCTGGCGCGGTCCTGGCCGCTGGTGCGCGAATGCCACATGCTGAATGGCGAGATCGACTTCATCCTGAAATGCGTGGCGCCGGATCTGTCGTCGTTCCAGAGCTTCCTGACCGGGCAATTGACCGCCGCCGAGAACGTGGCCTCGGTCAAGACCTCGCTGGTGATCCGCTGCGCCAAGGACCAGCCCGGCGTGCCCTTCGACGTGCTCGAGGAGCGCCTGTCGAAGCTGGCCTGAGCCGGTTTCCCGCTCGCTTCGCCACCCTTTCGTTTCCCCACCCTTTCGTTTCTCTGGCCGCCGCGCCGCACCCCTGGGGGCGGCGCGTGCCTGTTCGGGCGGGCGCGCGGCAGCGGCGCCGGCAGCGGCGTCGGGGGGGCAGCGTCGGCGGGCAGCGTCGGGGGGGCGGCGGTCAGCCGGACAGCAGGCTCTCGACCTCGTGCCGGGTCAGCCGCGGATGCGCCATCCGGCCAAAGGCCGACAAGGTGCGGAAGCTGGGAAAGATATCGGCAAAGAGCGACAGCATCCGCGCCTCGTGCATGGTCTCGATACCGCCGCCGGGGTGATAGCTTTCGACATCCATGCCCAGGATGCGCATCGAGCCCTGATGCTCCAGCGCGACGTGATGCACCGCGACGGGCGAGAGCGGCGCCACCTCGATCACGCTGACGCCATCGACGAAGCTTTGCGCCGGGACATAGGCGCGGTCGTCTCCGGCCAGTGCGCGCAGACGCGGGTCGCGCAGCAGAAGGCGCGCGCGCGGGCCCAGCACCAGATCGCTGGACGGCCGGCCGGGGCCAAAGGCATCGGCGGTGATGCGGATCATGCGCGCGGGCGGCGCGTCGGGATGGGCGGCATCGGGGAAGATCAGCATCGAGCCGATCCAGAGCACGGTTTCGGCGCGCCCCTCGGCGGTCATCACCCGCATGCCGGGCAAAAGGTCTTCGATGGCGACGGGGCCGTCCTCGGTGGCGACGACCGCGCCGCGGGCCAGCGCGGCGAAGGCTTCCTCGAAGAGCGGCGTGGCGGGCGCGATGCGGGTCGCGTCGGCGATGTCGCCCTCGGGGGTCAGCCACATGGTCTCATAGCGCCGCGTCAGCGGACGGGCACGGGGCCGTTCGGGCGGCGCGGGATCGGGCGTGGCGCGGGGCAACGCGGGCGCCCGCGCAAGGGCTGCGGCAGCCGCGGCCGTTTGCGGAGATGCAGGGGCGCTGACCCGCGGCAGGCTGCCGCCGGTCGGCCGGTGGAGATAGGACATGCGAACAGCCTTCCGGTCTGGTCACATCTGCAACGGCCCCCACCGAGCGCAGAGAGACAGCCCATGAAAGGCCTGCGATTTACCGCGATGTCAAATTATTGCCGGAATTGGTCCGGGGCGCGCTGACAATCCTGCCGCGCGCCCCGAGACTGTTTCGCCTGATCCGACGGACCGGCCCCGGGCCGGTGAGGGTGCGAATCGTTTCCGGAAAGGGAGGCCCGGAAAGGGGGGCCGGAAAGGGAGGCCCGGAAAGGGAGGCAAGGCGATCCGCGCTGATGTCACCCGCAATCGGGAGTGGCAGCCCCCGTGGGGCCGGCCCGCGGGACAGGCGAAGGAAAGCGGGGTCAGCCGGCCGCGCGGCGCGGCGCCGGTTGGGCTGCGGCGGCGCGACGGGCGTGCATTTCGGCCCGGGCCGTGCCGCGTGCCCAGGGCATGTCGGGCTGCGGACGGGCGGTCTCGGCCAATGCGGCGGCCAGCCAGCGGCGGGGGCGGGAAGACGGCGTGGTGCCCTGTGCGGTGGCCATGTTCGGTGCTCCTTGATCGGGCGGGCGTTTTGCCCGCCGGGCCTCAGCGATCCGGGTCTTCTGCCCGGACACCCTTTTTCTGACCGCGATTTGCGGCAGGTCTTGGGCATGCGGGGGGAATGTTTCCGGCGCGGGGACAGAATGGCGGCGCGAATGTGGCGGGGGGGGCGCGCCTCTCGCCCGCGGCAAGGGCGGGGTGCGGATCAAGGCAAGCGCGGTTCCGAGAGGGGGGCGCAGGGCGGCCGGTGCGCAGGGCGGATCGCGCGGGGCGGATCGGTTCGGCCGGGATCGGCGCGTGTGGGGCCGTCACGTGTGGCGGCGGTTCAGAGACGGATCGCCGAGATCAGGCGGCCGTAATCGACTTCGCCCAGATGGGTGGCGCGGCGGAACGAGAAGAACCGCGCCGGGTCGGAATAGGTGCAATGCCCGGTCCAGACCGCCCGGCCCACGCCCGCCGTATTCAGCCGGTGCAGGCCATAGGCCGGCAGGTCGAAATGGGCCCGTCCGCCGGGGCCGCGGCGAAAGAAGCGATGCGCCTCGGGGTCGTCGCCCAGGAAGGTGGCCTCGAATTCCGGGCCGACCTCATAGGCCATCTGCGAGATCGTCGGCCCGATCACGGCGGTGATCTGCGCGCGCTGGGCGCCCAGCTCCTCCATCGCGTCCAGCGTGCTTTCCAGCACGCCGCCGCGCGCGCCTTTCCACCCGGCATGGGCCGCCCCGATCACGCCCGCGCGGGCATCGGCGAACAGGACCGGCTGGCAATCGGCGGTCAGCACGCTCAGGCACAGCCCCGGCGTCGCCGTCACCAGCGCATCGGCCTTGACCGGCGCCAGCGGCGGCGCTTGCAGGGTCACCACATCGGGCGAATGGATCTGGTGCACGCCGACCAGGTGCTCGGGGTCGACCCCCATCGCATCGGCGACGCGGGTGCGGTTGACGGACACGGCCTCGGACAGATCCGACGAGCCATGCCCGCAGTTCAATCCCTGGAAGACCCCCGAGGATGCGCCGCCCCGGCGGGTGAAGAACCCGTGCGTGACGCCTTCGAGAAGCGGTGAGGTGATGATGTCGAGCGTGGCCGGCATGTCGCCGTTATCGCCAGCTTGGCGGGCGGGTGCAAGCCCCGGCGTGGACCGGCTGAACCCGATCATTCGGCGGGATGTGGGGCCGGTGGCGTTTGGGGCCGGGGCATGGGGACGCTGCGCAGGGCTGGCGGGATCGGGCCTGCGGGCGCCGGGCTGGCGGCGCTGGCGCGCCGGGGGGCAGGTCAGCGGGGGGCGGGCGCGCTCAGGCCGGGGGGAAGCGGCGTGCCCGCGGGGTGCAGCGCCAGCACCTTGAAGAGATGCCCCATCTCCTGCGGGTGCACCAGCCGGCGATGCGCGGCGACATGGGCCGCCAGCGCGTCGCCCGACAGCTTGCCCGCCAGCGCCTGGGCGCGCGCGGTGATGCCCAGACGTTCGAGAAAGGCGCCCTGGGTCTCGGGTCCGGCCACGGCGACACCGGCGGCGCGCGCCGCCCGCGCCAGCGGTGCGAAATCGACATGCGCGGTCAGATCGGCGCAGCCCGGTTCGGCCAGCACATCCTGGGGGGCATGCGCGCGCAGGGCCTGGAGCGTGTCGCCGACCCCGTCCCAGCCGCCGTAATCAATGAAGAGCGCCGCGCCGCCGCCATCGGCGATGCGCCGGGCAATGGTCTGCACGATCGGCACGGCCGCGGGGCAGGTCTCGACCCAATCGCCGGGGCGCGTGTGCGCCCGTTTGCCGTCCAGTTCGGGCACCGCGCGCGGCGGCGCCAGCCCGAAGGCCAGCCGGTGGCATCCCGCGCCCGCCGCCGCCGGGGCAAGGCCCACCAGCCGCTCGGCCCAGCCCGTGTCCGTGCGCTGGAACTGGCGGATCGGCAGCGCGTCGAGGAATTCATTGGCCACCACGAAGAGCGGCCCCTCGGGCAGGGTCTCGAGGCTGTCGTGCCAGATCGCGCCGGGCACCCGTTCGCCCTGGAGCGCGCGCAGCCGCGGCGAGGCCTCGAGCAGATGCACGCGCGCCGCCGCCGCCATGCCGGGCACCTGACGCGCCACCCGCAGGATGTCGGCCATCAAGGTGCCGCGGCCGGGGCCCAGCTCGGCCAGCACGAAGGGCGCGGGCGCCCCCGCGGCCTGCCACATCTGCGCGAGCCAGACGCCCAGCATCTCGCCGAACATCTGGCTGATCTCGGGGGCGGTGATGAAATCGCCCGCCCGCCCGAAGGGCTCGGCGCGGGTGTAATAGCCGTGCTCGGGGTCCAGCAGGCAGGCGGCCATGAACATGTCGATCCGCATCGGCCCCTCGGCGCGGATGCGGGCCGCCAGCCGCCCGGCCAGCGGGCTCATGCCGCCCCCTTGCGCGCGCGGAGCACGAAGACGAGCCCCGCAAGGATCATCGGCAGCGACAGAAGTTGCCCCATCGACACTCCCAGCGGCCCTAGCGCCAGCACATGGCCCAGGGGATTGTCGGGGGTGATGAATTGCGCATCGGCCTGGCGGACGAATTCGACCACGAAGCGCGCCGCGCCATAGCCGATCAGGAACACCCCCAGCACGCGCCCCGGCGCCCTGAGCGCGCCGCGCGCGATCAGCACCCACAGCACGACCCCCAGCGCCAGCCCCTCGAGCCCGGCCTCGTAGAGCTGCGAGGGATGGCGCGCGCAGAGCCCGTCAACCAGCCCCGCGGGGCCGGGGCAGGCCTGCGCCGCGGCGCCGGGGAAGATCACCCCCCAGGGCAGGTCGGTCGGCCGGCCCCACAGCTCGGCGTTGATGAAATTGGCCAGCCGCCCGAAGAACAGCCCCACCGGCGCCACCGCGGCCATCGCATCGGCCAGGCTGAGCGCGGGCACCCGGTCGCGCCGCGCAAACCACAGCCCGGCCAGGATCACCCCGGCAAAGCCGCCGTGAAAGGACATGCCCCCCTGCCAGACCGCCAGGATCTCGAGCGGGTGGGACAGGTAATAGCCCGGCTGATAGATCAGCACATAGCCCAGCCGCCCGCCCAGGATCACGCCCAGAACCACCGCCGTCAGCAGATCGTCGATGCGCGCCGGCGCGACGGGGGCGGTCGGGCGGCCCCAGATCGCGGGGCGGTTCATCAGCGCGATGACCAGCCGCCAGCCGATGACCAGCCCGGCGATATAGGCCAGCGCATACCAGCGCAGCGCAAAGGTCATGAAGCCCAGGTCGAGGGCGAACACCTCGGGCGCGAGGTCGGGGAAGTTCAGCGCCGCAAACGGCAGGGGCGACAGGGCGGGAAGCAGGCTCGCGGGCATGGGGGCTCCGGGTTCTGGGCGCGGGCGGGTTCTGGGGCGTGGGCGGGGTTCCGGGGCGCCGGGCCCCCGCCCGAAAGGCGCGTCGGAAGCCCTGCGCAAGGGCAAAGAGCCGCGCCGGGCCGGTGAAGTCAACCTTGAGGTTTTGCCTCGTCCGCCCCATATAGGGCCCGATGCCGCATTGCGGCCCGTGAAACAGTTTCTCCGCGCGCGCGGACAGCCGAAGGAAACGCAGATGCAGGCCCCGAACAAGTTCTTCGACGATGTCTCCAAGCTGATGACCAATGCCATGGGCGTGGCGCATGGCGCGCGCAGCGAGGCCGAGACGGCGATGAAAAGCTGGATGGATCGCTGGCTTGCCGACCGCGATCTGGTCACCCGCGAGGAATTCGAGGCCGTCCGCGCCATGGCCGCCCGCGCCCGCGAGGAAAACGAGGCCCTGAAGGCGCGCATCGCCGCGCTCGAGGCCGCGCAGGGCAAATAAGCCCGCGCCGGGCGCGCACGCGCCCCACGCCGCGACAGGACACCCGATGACGCGCCTCGCCGCTGCGGGGCGCGCGCGTTGCCGTTCAGGGCCCCGCGTCTGGGTCCGCAGCCCCGGCGCCCTTGATATACCACGCCAGCAGGACGCGCATCGCCGCGCAGGCCCGGCGCCCGATCTCGGGGTCAAAGCCCGTCGCCTGGCGCATCTCGGGCACGCGCAGCGACAGCTGACCCCCCCGGCCCTTCGAGAAGGGCGCAAGCTCTGCCCCCGCCAGATCCCCCGCGTTCCGATCCGCAGCCACGAACCGGGCCCGTGTCGCCGGATCGGCCTGCCGTGCGATCAGGTCGACCTGGCCCGCGGGCAAGCGCTGCGTCGTCCATAACCTGTGGCGCAGCACCACGCCGTCGGGCAGCGCGGGATGCGTGATCGGGTAGATCCAGCTGTCGCCGTCATAGCATTCGGGCCGCAGCGCCGGAAAGGTGAAGGCCAGCCCGAGCTGCGCGCAATGGGACGCGGCAAACTCCAGATAGGCGGCGCGCAGCGCGTGCAGTCGCGGGTCGTGCACCTTCACCCCCGTCTGCGTGGTCTTGCCGAGCGCGCGGGCGATGACGGCGCGCCGATGCGTCAGGCGGCGCGGGTCGGCGGCGCGCAGAAGACCGGCCAGCCTCTCGAGATCCAGCCGCGCGTCATAGGTGGCGCTGGGGTCGCCCGGCCAGGCGGCGGGGGCGACCAGAATCGTGTGGACCCGGTCCCAGCCCTCGGCGCGCATCCGTGCGGCATGCTCGGCATAGCGTGCGGCCTGACGTGGCGGGGCTGCGGCGGTGATCTTGTCCTCGATCAGCAGCGCGACTCGGGTGTCTTGCGTGCGTCCCGTGACCAGAAGGTCACCGAAACCCGCCCCGCCCAGGCTGGGTTCATGCAATGCCGTCTCGACCGCAAAGCCCGGCTCGGGCAGGCCGCAGGCCTCGAGAAACCGCCCCGCAAAGCCCTGATCGCAGAGGAATTCCTCCTCGAGCAGGCGGTCGATCTCGACCTCCTGCGCGGATTTGCGGGGTATCTCGTCCATGCCGGCCCTCCGCTGCGGCAACGCGCGGGCCAGTGTGGCACGGGCCGGCGCCGCGCGCAAACGGCGGTCCTAATCCTCGTGGATATGGGGGTGGCTGTGCAGATGCGGGTGGGTGTGCACATGCGCGGGGTGCAGCCGTCCGTCATGGAGAACCGCGGCGCGGGTGGCGATCTCGGCCACGAAGCCGTCGTCATGCGAGACCAGGATCATCGCGCCGTCAAAGGCCATCAGCGCCGCGCGCAGCTTGCGGCCGTTCTCGGTGTCCACCCCGTTCGTGGGTTCGTCGAGCAGCAGGACATCGGGGCGCATCGCCAAGAGCCCCGCCAGGCACACCAGCCGCTTTTCCCCGCCCGAAAGGCGATGGGTGAAGCGGTCGGCCAGATGGGTCAGGTCGAGCTGCGCCAGCGCGGCTTCGGCGCGGCGGCGGGCGTCCTCGGGGCGGGCGCCCAGGTTCAGCGGCCCGAAGGCCACGTCCTCGATCACGCTGGGGCAGATCAGCTGGTCGTCGCTGTCCTGAAACAGGAAGCCGATGCGCGGGCGGGCGGCGCGGAACTCGGCCTCGCGCCGGCAGGGTGTGCCGAAAAGCGTCACGCGCCCCTCCTGCGGGGGTTCGAGCCCGACGAGACAGCGCAGCAGCGTGGTCTTGCCGCTGCCATTGGCGCCGACGATGGCCAGCCGCTCGCCCGCGGCCAGTGTCAGCTCCACCCCGCGCAGCACGTCGCGCCCGTCCCGCCGCAGCGTGAGCGCCTCGATCTCGATCAGCCCGCTCATGCGCTTCCGGCCCCCTTTGCGATCAGATCCCAACCAAGGTTTGCCGCGGCCAGCAGTGGCAGCGCAAGCGCCGCGATCCGGTCGGGGGCGGTCAGCGGCGACGGCGTGTCATGCAGGAAGCGGCCGGTATAGCCGCGCAGGCGCATGGCGTCTTCGGCGCGCTGGGCGCGGGCCAGCGCCCGCAAGAGCATCATGCCCAGAAGATAGCCGTAGACGCGCCAGGTGTGCAGGTTCGACCGTGGCCGGAAGGCGCGCGCGCGCATCGCATCCTGAAGCCGCTGCATCTCGGCGCGGATCAGTCCGAGATAGCGCACAAGGCCCAGGAACACGCGCACCAGGGCTTCGGGGACATGCAGGGCGCGCAGGGTGGTGCCCAGCCGCGCGGGCTCGACCCCGGCAAAGAGCAGCGTCAGGAACAGGACCGAGGCCGCGACCTTGGCCGCGACCACGCCTGCGCGCAGGACGCCTTCGCGGCTGGCGCTCAGCGGGCCCAGTTCGAGGATCGGCGTGCCGGGCACCGAAAAGGGCAGCGTCACCAGCAGCAGGATCAGGAAGGCCTCGAGATGCCACAGCCGCCGCCAGGGGATCGGCTGGCGGCGAAGCACGATCAGCGCCAGGACGCCCGCCAGCGCCGCCAGCGCGGGGCCGAGATGCGCCAGGGGCGCGATCAGGAGAAGGACGGCGACACCGGCTATGAGCCGGGCGCGCAGGTCGCAAGGCAGCAGCGGCGGCAGGGTCATGGGCGGCGGCTGCGCGCCCAGAGCAGCATCCCCGCGATGCCGAAGATCAGGCTGAGCCCGGCCACGAGGTCGGTCAGCCGCATCCGCGCGTCCATCTGCTCGAGCCGTTCGAGGACCGGGGCCACCTGGGCGGCCACCGCGCGTTCGATCTCTGCCGTGGTGGGCTGGGCCGTTGCGGGTTGGGCCGGGGCGGTCGGGGGTGGCGCGGCGGGTGCCGGTGCGGCGGGGGCTGGGCGCAGCCCCTGCGGGGCGATCTGGCCCGGATAGGCGGGGCCTGTAGTGGATGGGCCCGTGGTGGAGGGGCCCGTGGTGGCGGGACCGGGCAACTGGGCGCTGGGCGTGGTGGCGCCGGGCGCGCCCTGCGCAGGCAAAAGGCGGCTCTGCGCCAGGGTGGTGCTGGCGATATGGCCCTCGGCGGTGTTGACGGTGATCTTCAGATCCCCCGTCACCGGCTCCGGCACGGGAAAGCGGAAGGCGCCCTCGGCGTCGGTGCGGCCGCGGGCCAGGGGCGCGCCCCCCATCTGCGCCACCCATTCGACATCGCGCGGTCGCCCGCCGCCGATGAAGAAGCCATAGCCGCTGATCTGGTCGCCCTCGAGCCGGGCAAAGACGCGCAAGGCATGGGCGGCGGCGGGGCTGGCCGACACAAGCGCCAGCAGCAAGATCAGCAGCGGCGCCAGCAGCAGGGCAGGGGATCGGGGCAAGGCAAAAGGCGGCATCGGTTCAGGTCTCGCGCATCTTCAGGGCCGGGGCCAGCGCCGCCGGCTCGACCCGTGTCAGGAACCCCACGACGATGGCCGTCACCGCCGCTTCGACCAGGGCAAGGGGAAGGTATGTCACCAGCAGCACCCGCGCCACCGGCGTATATTCGGGCGCCGACAGCCAGAGCGCCCCGGCCACCAGAGCCCCGGTCCCGAAGACCGCCGCCGCCGCGCCGGCGCCGGCCAGCGCCCCGGCCCGGCCCGGCCGCGTCTGGCGCCGGATCAGCGGCCCCAGCGCCAGCCCCACCACGGCGCCGGGCAGCGCGATATTGACCGTGTTGACCCCCAGCGTCGTCAGCCCGCCGAAGCCGAACAGCACCGCCTGAAGCGCCAGCGCCACCAGCACGGCGGGAAAGATGCCGACCCCCAGCAGGACGCCCATCAACCCGCCCAGCAGCAGATGCACGCTGGACGGCCCGACCGGGATCGACAAGAGCGAGGTGGCAAAGAACACCGCCGAAAGAAGCGCGACGCGCGGAATGGCGCGGTCGTCAAGCGCGCGCAGCCCCAGTCCCACGCCTGCCGCGGCCAGCGCACCGCCCCCCAGCAGGACCGGCAGGCTGAGGACACCGTCGGGGATATGCGCCATTTCAGCGGGCCGCGGCGCGGGTCTGCACCCAGATCAGCGCGCCTTCCTCGACGGGCACTTCCGCGCCCTCGGGCGAGGTCATGGGCTGATCGGCCTCGATCAGCGCGGCAAAGCCCCACCAGCCGGCGAAGGGCATCGCATAGCTGAAGGTGCCGTTGGCATCGGCGGTGATGACCTGGGTCACATAGGCGTCATTCGGGGCCATGAGCCCCTGATCATTGACGAATTCGACCTCGATCTCGGCAAAGGGCACCGGCGCACCGGCTTTCGTGACGACGCCGGTGAAGAGATTGCCCGCCCAGAGACCCGTGGGGCGCGTCAGCGGGCGGATCTCGACCGGCAGGCCGACCATCCGGTCCCAGCCCTCGCCCGAGGCATAGGCATCGACCACGACCTTGGCGTGATGGACGATGAACTTGCCCTCGGCGGGCTCCCAATAGGGTTGGGGCGTCACGTGAAAGATCGCGGCGCCCGGCTCGGCCAGCTCATGCGTGACCTGCCAGGCCATGGCGCCGTCACGCGGGGCCTGACGCAGCGCGGGGGCCAGATCGACGGGCCCGCGCGGGGTCAGAACGCCCACCGCGGCGGGGCGCGCCATCTCCATCACCGGGCCGGTCTCGAAAGGATGGGTGAAGACCAGATCCAGCGTCACCGGACCGCCTTCGGGCAGGACATCCGCGGCGGGCAGGATCTCCTGGAAATGCGCGGCGGCGGGGGTGGCGGTGGCCAGCGCCACCCCCACCACGGCGCCGGCCAGCGCGGCAGGGACGGGGCCGGAGCCGGGATGGGCGGAACGGAATGGGGCAAATTGGGGCATGAAGAACTGGGGCATGAAGAATCGGGGCATGGCGCGGGCTCCCTGCGGGTGATCTGTCGCGGTATGATGTTTTGAATGCTAAGTCATACGTCGCGCGCCGGGCAAGGATTAGATTGCGCGGCCGTTCGGCGGCATTTGGGGGGGGGCGGTCCGGGGGGCAAACCCCGCGCCGGCTTTCGCGCCGCCCCGCCCGCTGCTAGGCTGATCCGGCCGCCGGAGGAGTAGGCCGGAGGAGTAGGAAGGGGCCGCCATGCAGCGCATCACCATCACCCTGACCGACGAGATCGTGGCCGAGCTGGATCGGTTCATGGCCGAAAGCGGCGCGCAGAACCGCTCGGAGGCGATCCGCGATCTGGTGCGCCGCGCGCTTCTGGCCCGCCCCGAGGCGCCCGAGACCTCGCCCTGCCTTGGCGTGCTGTCCTTCACGGTGGATCAGACCACGCGCAATCTGGGCGCGCGGATGTCGCTGCGGCGGCTGGCCCAGCACGACCGGACGCTGGCGGCGCTGTCGGTGCCGCTGGATCATTCCACCTCGCTCGAGGTCGAGGTGGCGCGGGGCTCGGTGGGGGCGGTGCGGGCCGGCGCCGAGGCCCTGTTTCTCGAACGTGGGGTGGCGCATGGCGCGCTGGCGCTGATCCCCGTGGCCGAGGCCGGCCCGCGCCATTCCCACGCCGGCGAGGCCGGTCACGAACACAGCCACACGGTCGTGCAGACAAGTTTCGTGCCCAAGGACGGGGCGTCCTGACCCGGCCTGGGGCTGCGGGGTGGCGGAATGCGGCGCGCTTCGGATTGCGGGGCCGCGCTGGCGGGGCGCAATGGAAAACGGGTCCGGCCATGGCCGGACCCGTTCGCGGGTCATTCTGGACGGGGGAGGCGTCAGCCGTCGGCGGGCGCCAGCTCCTCGGCCGGGGCATAGGAGCCGTCGGCGCGGTGCACCTCGGTCCCCGTCACCGGCGGGTTGAAGCAGCAGGCCATCACCAGTTCCTCGTCGGCGCGCAGGGTGTGATGGTCGTGCAGGTTCAGCGCATACATCACGCCGGGGCGGATCTCATGCGTCTCGCCGGTGGCCAGATCGGTGATCGCCCCGCGCCCCGAGATGCAATAGACGCTCTCGAAATGGTGCTTGTAGTGGAAGGTGTGGGTGCTGCCCGCGGCCAGCGTGGTGATGTGGAAGGAAAAGCCCATCCCGTCATCGGCCAGCAGCATCCGCACCGAGGTCCATTGCGCATCCGACACCGCACGCGGGCCGGTCTTGAGTTCATGAAAATCGCGCACGATCATGGGGTTACTCCGCAGCCATGGGCAGGGACACGATATTGTCCACCGCCTCTTCCAGAATGTCGAGCCCGGCGCGGAATTGCGCGTCGGGGATGGTCAGCGGCGCCAGCACCTTGACCACCTCGTCATGCGCGCCCGAGGTCTCGATGATCAGCCCCGAGCGGAAGCAGGTCTCGCAGATGGCGGCGGCGCGGCTGCCGCTGCCCACGTCGATGCCGCGCATCATGCCGCGGCCCTTGACGCGGGCGCCGT
This sequence comes from Phaeovulum vinaykumarii, assembly GCF_900156695.1. Taxonomy (GTDB): domain Bacteria; phylum Pseudomonadota; class Alphaproteobacteria; order Rhodobacterales; family Rhodobacteraceae; genus Bieblia_A; species Bieblia_A vinaykumarii. Next base: position 33,005 of record NZ_FTOM01000007.1, on the reverse strand, counting down.
CGATGCGCGCGGCCATCGCGCCCAGACGCGTCTCGAGCAGGCGGGACTTGGCGGCGACCTCGCGGGTCAGGCTGTCGTCGGACCAGAATTTTTCCAGCGCCACGCGCGCGGTCACGAAGGCGTGGCCGTTGCCGCGGAAGGTGCCGTTGTGCTCGGCCGGTTCCCAGATGTCATGCTCGGGGCGCACCAGCACGCAAGCGAAGGGCAGCCCATAGCCCGACAGCGACTTGGCCATCGTCACCATGTCGGGTTCGATCCCCATGCCGTCGAAGCTGAAGAAGCTGCCGGCCCGGCCGATCCCGGCCTGGATGTCGTCGATGATGAGCAGCGCGCCATGCGCCCGTGCCAGCCGCGCCAGCCCGCGCACCCATTCCGCCGAGGCCGCGTTGAGCCCGCCCTCGCCCTGCACCAGCTCCACCACGAAGGCCGCGACGGGTTCCATCCCCGAGGAGGGGTTCTCGAGCATCGCCTCGATCTGGGTCAGCGTGTCGATGCCTTCGCCGAAAGCGCCGTCATAGGGCAGCCGCGTCACATCGGTCAGCGCCACCCCGGCGCCGGCGCGTTTGGACAGGTTCGCCGTCAGCGACAGCGCGCCCAGCGTCATGCCGTGAAAGCCGTTGGTGAAGGACACGACATTCGTCCGCCCCGTCACCTTGCGCGCCAGCTTCAGCGCCGCCTCGATGGCGTTGGTGCCGGTGGGCCCGGTCATCATCACGCGGTGATCCATGCCGCGCGGACGCAGCACCAGCGCCTCGAAGGTCTCGAGGAAGGCGGCCTTTTCCGGCGTGTGCAGGTCCAGCCCGTGGGTCAGCGCATCCCGCGACAGGTGCTCGACCAGCGCGGCCTTCATGTCGGGGTCGTTGTGCCCATAGTTGAGCGACGCACAGCCGGCCAGGAAATCCGTGTATTCCCGCCCCTGTTCGTCGGTCAGCGTGGCGCCCTGGGCTTGCACGAAGCTTGCGGGGAAGCTGCGGCAATAGGCGCGCACGACGGATTCGCGGCGGGTGTAGATGTCGGTCTCGGCTTCGGGTGCGGTCGACATGGGCAATTCCTTCGGTTGTGGACGAAAGGGGGGCATCCGGCCGAGCGGGGAGGGGGCCCGGAAGCTCTGTCCGGGCCGGCTCCGTGATCGGGCGGGCGTGTTCGGGTTGCGGGATCAGGCGGCGTGCGTTGCGGCGCCCGAGAAGCGCAGCGTCACCATGTGCTCGGTTGCGTGCCGGCCTTCGAAATGCGTGGCGCGGGTGAAATGCGGCCGGTCCGCGAGGCGGGCGCCGCGGTGGCGCGCCAGGCTGCGAAACAGCGCCCAGGAGGCGTCGTTGTCAGGCGTGATCGTGGTTTGCAGCCGCGTCACGTCGCGGCATTCGGGGCGGTCGAGCAGGCGCTCGAGCATCTGCCGGCCCAGGCCGAGGCCGCGCGCCTCGGGCGCGACGGCGACTTGCCAGACGAACAGCGTGCGCGGATCGGCGGGCAGCAGATAGCCCGAGATCCAGCCTGCAAGCTGGCCGTCGCGTTCCGCCAGGATGCAGGTGTCGCGGAAGTGGTCGCATTGCAGCAGGTTGCAATAGAGCGAGTTCTCGTCGAGCGGGGCGCAGGCCCGGATCAGGGCCCAGACCGGGGCGCCATCGGTGGGGACCGGCTTGCGAAACGCGATCCGTGCGTCGCCATCCCGAGGGACCGCCGTGATCGTTTCGGCCATGGGATCATGTCCTTTGTTGGTTCGGGGTCTTAAATATACTTCGTTGTGCGAAATTTCAATAGGCTAATAAAAAGCGGCGTTCGCGCCTTTAATATGGGCATAAAACCCTTGAATCATTGGAGTATCAGCGGGTTCTGCGCCAGATATGTTGACATTATGCTTAGTGTGACGAATTTGTGGCGCTTGCATCTGGGCGGCGTTTGGCCGACCGTCCGCCGACATCTGCCGGAGAAGGGCCGTGAAGCGATCCGAAATCAGCCTTGTCGCCTTGCGCCGCATCCTGCGCGCGACCGAACTCTATGGCCGCGAGCTGGCGCGGGCGGCCGGTCTGACCCCGGTGCAGATCCGCGTGCTTCAGGTGCTGGACGGTCCCGATATCCTGACGCCCAAGGCGATCGCCGCGCGCATGGGGGTGTCGCAGGCCACGATGACCACGCTGATCGACCGGCTGGTGGCCAAGGGCCTGGTCGAGCGCCAGCGCTCCGAGACCGACCGGCGGCAGATGAACGTCCGGGTGACCGAGGCCGGGCGCGCCGCGCTGGCCCGGGCGCCCGACCCGCTGCATGACCGCTACGTGAGCGCTTTCGAGGCGCTGCCCGACTGGGAACAGGCGATGATCGTCGCCGCGCTCGAACGGGTGGCGGGGCTGCTGGATGCGGGGCATCTGGACGCGTCGCCGGTGCTCGACCTGGGCGATCTGCGCAAGAGCCCCTGAGGGGACGCGTCAGCCGTTGCCGGACAGCGCCGCGGCAAGAATGCCGAGCGCCAGCGGCGGTAGCCCAGCAAGGCGCAGTGGACCAGCCCGGCTTTTCGCGGAGAGTGTTTAGCTCACTTCCCAGGCCTTTCGCTCGAATGGGGCGGGGCTTCGACTGCCGAGCGATGCGCGCCGTCTGACGGGATCATGGAACCCGTCGATGTAATCTGGCGATGGCGTTTTCGGTCCGGGCGCGTGATCTCCAAGCGACCGGCCAGATGAGCTCGTACGCGATGGCCTGGAGGACCGTTTCCAACATCGCGTTGTCGTCGCAGATCCCGCGCCCGCACATCGAGATCAGGATGCCACGTTTGCGGAGCAGCGCCTGATCGTTGGCCGAGCCATATTGCGACCCGCGGTCGGAAGCGCTGGAATGGCAATTAAGAGCTCGAGGTCGCCGTTCCTCGCGCGTTTCTCGAACGGCGGCCTCGAGCCCCCGTTCCAGTCATCAGGGTAAGGCTGTGTTTCCTGCAAGCCGACGGGCCGCTTGCCCATGCTGCGCTGCCCATCACGCGGAGATCGCTTGCCGGCTCCGGGCGCGATGGGCGATAGGCGGGCTCTCCCGCGGCTTGGGTAGGGGGTATCCGGGCTCCCCCACCCGCACACCGAGCGGCGCATCGCCTTCCACGGTAAGTCGGTCGCCGCCACCACCCAGGGCATCTCGGCATGGATCGCGGTCGCGATCTCATCGGCGCGGTGGTCGCTGGCGATGCCGACCAGATCCGCCCCGCCACGGAACACCTCGAGCGCGCGCCGGTCATCCGCGCTGAGATGGCTGAGCCCGGACACCTCGGCGCGCGCCCGCATCACCCGACGTGCGCGACGCAAGACCTTGGTCCGATCCTTCTCCGAGAGATGCACCGCGATGAGGTCCTCGTTCCAGCGCAACTCATCCTCAAAGTCTCCAGGCATCTTTGGGGACACCCCGTCCTGAAAGGCACGGGGCTTGCGCAGATGCCTCTCGAAGCGGCGCTTGAGAGCGAGCTCATTCTCGTCGGGATCGGCGAAGCGGGCAGCGATGAACTTGATCTTCGTCATGGCGGTCCTCTCTGGCGCATTGCGCCACACCCTCGGGCAGAGGTTCTGCTGGAGGGGGATGTTGAAAAGAACCCGGCCGGATTTGCCCTGAGGGATGCCGAAAGCGCGTCAGGCCGTCAACGGCGCCCACCAGGACGAAGCGCTACGACAGCGCATCAAAGGCCGCACATCAGGTGGACCATCAAGCCACTGATATAAAAAGAAACCACCGATTGCAGCGCAGCCGGTGGTCATTAATCCTGTGCCGGAATGGACAAATTACCCCGGAAATGGACAAGATTTAGTGGATCCTGCACTACACTAGCTGCGGGCGGTCAGCCGCATTTGGAATGGCCGCAATCGGCGCAGGTCATGCAGCCCTCGACCATGCGCATGGCATAGGCGCCGCAATTGGGGCAGGCCGGGCCGCGGGGGCGTTCGGTGGTCTCGGGCGCGACCTCGGGGATCTCGGCGGCGGCGGGTTCGGCCAGGGCGCGCGGGTCGGTCTTGAGGCCCAGCCCCTCGCCGGCGATGAAGCCGATCGAGATCATGTGGCGCTCGATCACGCCGCCGATCGCGGCCAGGATCGAGGGGATGTAGCGCCCCGTCATCCAGGCGCCGCCGCGCGGGTCGAACACCGCCTTCAGCTCCTCGACCACGAAGGACACGTCGCCCCCGCGCCGGAACACCGCCGAGATCATCCGCGTCAGCGCCACGGTCCAGGCGTAATGTTCCATGTTCTTCGAGTTGATGAAGACCTCGAAGGGGCGGCGCTTGTCACCTTCGACGATGTCGTTGACGGTGATGTAGATCGCGTGTTCCGAGCCGGGCCATTTCAGCTTGTAGGTCGCGCCTTCAAGCGCCGCGGGCCGGTCCAGCGGCTCGGTCAGATAGACGGTCTCGGCGCCGCTGTCGGCCTCGGGGGTCTTGTCGCTGGTTTCCGAAACGCTCAGCACCGAACCCGTCACCGCATTGGGGCGGTAGGTGGTGCAGCCCTTGCAGCCCATCTCCCAGGCTTGCAGGTAGATGTCCTGGAAGCTTTCGAAGGGGATGTCCTCGGGGCAGTTGATGGTCTTGGAAATCGAGCTGTCCACCCAGGCCTGCGCTGCGGCCTGCATGCGCAGGTGGTCGATGGGCTCCAGCACCTGGGCATCCACGAAATGTTCGGGCAGGGGCGTGTCGCCGTGGGTTTCGCGCCACATCCGCACGGCGAAATCCACCACTTCCTCCTCGGTGCGCGAGCCGTCCTTTTGCAGCACCTTGCGGGTGTAGGAATGAGCGAAGACGGGCTCGATCCCCGAGGACACATTGCCGGCATAAAGGCTGATCGTGCCGGTGGGTGCGACCGAGGTCAGGTGGCTGTTGCGGATGCCATGTTCGGCGATCTGCGCGCGCAGATCCGGGTCAAGCTTCTGCATCATTCCCGAGGCCAGGAATTTCTCGGCGTCGAACAGCGGGAAGGGGCCCTTCTCGCGCGCCAGCGCCACCGAGGCGCGGACGGCGGCCTCGGCGATGGCCTTCATCCAGGCCTCGGTCTGGGCCACGGCATCATCGGCGCCATAGCGCAGCCCCAGCATCATCAGCGCATCGGCAAGCCCCGTGACACCCAGGCCGATGCGGCGCTTGAGGCGGGCTTCCTCGGCCTGCTGGGGCAGCGGGAAGCGCGAGGCATCGACGACATTGTCCATCATCCGCACCGCGACATGGACCAGCTCCTCGAGCGCGTCGAGATCGAGCCGCGCGGCGGGGGTGAAGGGGGCGGCGACCAGGCGCGCCAGGTTGACCGAGCCCAGCAGGCAGGCGCCATAGGGCGGCAGGGGCTGTTCGCCGCAGGGGTTGGTGGCCGCGATCGTCTCGCACCAGGACAGGTTGTTGAGCCGGTTGATGCGGTCGATGAAGATCACGCCGGGTTCGGCGTAATCATAGGTGGCGCGCATGATCCGGTTCCACAGATCGCGCGCGGGCAGCGTGTGATAGACCTTGCCGGCGAAGGTCAGCTCCCAGGGGCCGTCGGCCTTCACCGCCTCCATGAAGGCATCGGTGACCAGAACCGACAGGTTGAACATGCGCAGCCGGGCGGCATCCTGCTTGGCGGTGATGAAATCCTCGATATCGGGGTGGTCGCAGCGCATCGTGGCCATCATCGCGCCGCGGCGCGAGCCCGCCGACATGATCGTGCGGCACATCGCGTCCCAGACATCCATGAACGACAGCGGCCCCGAGGCATCGGCCGCCACCCCGTGCACCGCGGCGCCGCGCGGGCGGATGGTCGAGAAGTCATAGCCGATGCCGCCCCCCTGCTGCATGGTCAGCGCGGCTTCCTTGAGCATGTCGAAGATGCCCGACATGCTGTCGGGGATGGTGCCCATCACGAAACAGTTGAACAGCGTGACCGCCCGCCCGGTGCCCGCGCCGGCCAGGATGCGCCCGGCCGGCAGGAAGCGGAAATCGGCCAGCGCGTCGAAGAAGCGGTCCTCCCAGGCGGCGGGGTCGTTCTCGGTCTGGGCCAGGGCGCGGGCGACGCGGCGCCAGCTGTCCTCGACCGAGATGTCGAGCGCGGTGCCGTTGGCATCCTTGAGCCGGTATTTCATGTCCCAGATCTGCTCGGCGATGGGGGCGGCGAAACGGGTCATGAAGGCTCCTTGAAGGGCAGGGGGGGCAAAGGCCCCGCGGCAACGGGCAGAGTGTGGAAGGGCTGCCACGATAATCGGGGCGCCGGAGGCGGTCAATAAAGCGGGCAGGCGGGGCGGTCAATCGGCGCGCGCACGGGCGGTCGGGGCGGGCATTGAAGCGGGCGCTGCCGCGGGATAGATCTGCGCGGCATCGGTGCGGAGATGACGGCGAAATGGCAGGCGATCTCAATCTACTCAAGCTCTGTGTCGGGGCGGCGGGCCCCGAGGATCTGCTGGCCTGGCAGAGCGCGCATTTTCGCGCCCGCGCGCCCGAGCATGTCACCCGGATGTGGCCCAAACGCGGGGCCGAGCTGCTGGATGGCGGATCGCTTTACTGGGTGTTCAAGGGCATGGTGCTGGCACGGCAGCGGCTTTTGGGGCTTGACGAGCGGCGCGGGGCCGACGGGGTGCTGCGCTGTGCGCTGGTGCTTGACCCCGAGATCGTGCGCACCCGACCGATGCCGCGGCGGCCCTTTCAGGGCTGGCGCTATCTGGCCGCGGCGGATGCGCCCGAGGATCTGCCCGCCGGGCGCGAGGCCGAACCCGAATTGCCCGACAGCCTGGCCGCGGAACTGGCGCAGATGGGTTTGCGCTAGGACCGGGACGCCGCGCTGCGTTTTGGCGGGGGCGCGGCACGAAGGCGGCATCGAGCCGCCTGCGTGCCGGCCTTTGCCGGCCCCTCGATGGGGGCGGCAAAGGCTTCCCTGTTGCGGGGGCGGGCCGGAAACCTGGCGGATGGCGCGTGGAAACGGCGGAAAAAGGGGGCGGAGGCGTCAGAGCGCGGGCGGCTCCAGCCCCAGCGCCGCGCAGAGCCGTGCCAGCGTCGCGCCTTCCTCCGTCCAGTCGGCCGCGCGGGCGGCAAACAGCGTCGCCTGGCTCTGATGGATCAGCCCGTCGGACAGGATCTTCAGGTGGTTGGCGCGCAGCGTCTCGCCCGAGGAGGTAATATCCGCGATCGCCTCGGCGGTCAGGTTCTTGACCGTGCCTTCGGTCGCGCCCTGGCTGTCCACCAGCTGATAATCCGCCACGCCCGCCTGGCGCAGGAAGTCGCGCGTCAGCCGGTGATATTTCGTGGCGATCCGCAACCGGTGGCCCTGCGCGCGCCGGAAGGCCGCGGCCACCGCGTCCAGATCCTCGAGCCCGTCCACATCGGCCCAGGCCGCGGGCACGGCGATGATCAGATCGGCATGGCCAAAGCCCATCGGCGCCAGTTCGGCCACCTGCGCCGGCCAATCGGCCAGCTTCTCGCGCACCAGATCCGACCCGGTCACGCCCAGATGGATGCGCCCCGCGGCCAGCTCGCGCGGGATCTCGCCGGCGGACAGGAGCACCAGCTCCAGCCCCTCGAACCCCTCGACCGCGGCGGCATATTCGCGGTCGGTTCCGGTCCGCGCCAGACGCAGGCCGCGTTCGGCGAACCAGTCGAAGGTCTTTTCCATCAGCCGGCCCTTCGAGGGCACCCCCAGCTTCAGCATGCGAGCTTCCCCCCCAGATCGGCCACGACGCCGGGCCGGATCACCCCGCCCACGGCCGGGATCTCGCGCCCGCCGCCCAGCACCCGCGTCAGCGCATCATAGCGCCCCCCCGAGGCCACCGGCGGCATGCCGGGCCGCGGCGCGGCGAAGGTGAAGACGAAGCCGTCGTAATATTCCATCGTGGCGCGGCCGTGGCTGGCCTCGAAATTCAGCCGCGCGGGGTCGATCCCGTGCGAGACCAGCGCCGCCAGCCGCCGTTCCAGCCGGTCGATGGCAGGCGCCAGCGACGCCAGGCCCAGCCCGGTCAGCCGCGCGGGGGCCTCGGCGGCCGGACAGCGCAGCGCAAAGAGCGCATCGAGCCGTTCCACGATCGGCGCCGGGATCGGCGGGGCCTTGGCATCCTGGGCCAGCGTGGCGATGCGGGCTTCCATTTCCGCGGGGCTGCGCAGGCCGATCCAGGGCGCCTCGGGGCGGGCGCCGTCCAGAAGCGCGCGCCGCGCATCGGTCATGGGCGCAAGCCCGGAATAGCGCTCGAGCAGCGCGTGGAACCGGTGCGGGCGCCAGATGTGACGCATCAGCGCCGCCTTGCGCGGGGCCAGCGTGTCCAGCCCGTCGACGGCGGCCCGCAGCACGCCGATGTCGCCGATCGTGGCCGTCAGCCCCATCGGCGCCAGCAGCCGCGCGAAAAGCGCAAAGACCTCGGCGTCGGCCTCCTCGGGGGTGTCGCGGTCGAAGACCTCGTAGCCGGCTTGCAGATATTCGGCCGGGCGCTCGGGGTCGGGCTGCTCCTGGCGGCGGAAGACCTCGCCCAGATAGGCATAGCGCGCAGGCTCGGCGCCGCCGGCCATATGCGCCTGCACCACCGGCACGGTGAAATCGGGGCGCAGCATCATCTCGCCGCGCAGCGGGTCGGCGGTGACATAGGCGCGCGCGCGGATGTCCTCGCCGTAAAGGTCGAGAAGCGCCTCGGCCGGTTGCAGGATGTCGGTCTCGATCACCGCCGCCCCTTCGGCGCGGAAGGCGGCCAGCAGCCGGGCCCCCAATTGGCGGGCTTCGGCGCGCACCGGCATCACAGGCCCCCGTTGCGGGCAAGGATCTCGCGGACGCGGGCGACCAGCTCCCCGCGCGGGGCCTCGAATTGCGCGGGCTGGGACTTCCATTCCTCGACCGTGGCATTGGCCGCGATCTGCGCGCCCAGCACCAGATCCTTGATCTGCACGACCCCGCGCGCGGCCTCGTCCGAACCCTGGATGACGGCCACGGGGCTTTGCCGCTTGTCGGCATATTTGAGCTGGTTGCCGAAATTCTTGGGGTTGCCCAGATAGACCTCGGCGCGGATGCCCGCGGCGCGCAGATCGGCCACCATGCCCAGGTAATCGGCCATGCGGTCGCGGTCCATCACGGTCACGACGACGGGCCCGGTGCTGGTCCCGCCCGCGCGGCCCTTGGCGCGCAGCGCGGCCAGCAGCCGGTCCACCCCGATCGAGACGCCCGTGGCCGGCACTGCCTGCCCGGTGAAGCGCTTGACCAGATCGTCATAGCGCCCCCCGCCCGAGACCGAGCCGAACTGCCGCGGCCGGCCCTTCTCGTCGAGGATCTCGAAGGTCAGCTCGGCCTCGAAGACCGGGCCGGTGTAATAGCCAAGGCCGCGCACGACCGAGGGGTCGATGACCAGCCGGTCGGCGCCATAGCCCATCTGGTCGAGCAATTGCGCGATGGTTTCCAGCTCGTCCACGCCCTCGGCGCCGATCCGCGACGGGCCGACCAGCTCGCGCAGCCGCGCCACCGTCGCCGCGCCGCTGTCGCGCCGGGCGTCCATGAAGGCCATGACGACCTCGGCCTGGGTGTCGCCCAGCCCCGCCCCGGCGGTGAAATCGCCCGAGGCATCGAGCCGCCCCTTGCCCAGGAGCGCGCGCACGCCGTCCGGGCCCAGCCGGTCCAGCTTGTCGATGGCGCGCAGCACGATGCCGCGTTCGGCGGCGTGCCTGTCGGGGTCGGCGGGGTCCAGAACGCCCGCCACCTCCATCACGCCGTTCAGAACCTTGCGGTTGTTGACGCGCACGATGTAATCGCCGCGCTCGATCCCGACGGCCTCGAGCGCATCCGACAGCATCGCGCAGATCTCGGCATCGGCGGCGACCGAAGGCGCGCCCACGGTATCGGCGTCGCATTGATAGAACTGGCGGAAGCGGCCGGGGCCGGGTTTCTCGTTGCGCCAGACCGGACCCATCGCATAGCGGCGATAGGGGCTGGGCAGGTCGTTGCGGAACTGCGCCGCCACACGCGCCAGCGGCGCCGTCAGATCATAGCGCAAGGCCAGCCAGTCGCCGTCCTCGTCCTGCCAGCCGAAGACGCCCTCGTTGGGGCGGTCCACATCGGGCAGGAACTTGCCCAGCGCCTCGACCGTCTCGACCGCGCTCGTTTCCAGCGGGTCGAAGCCATAGCGATGATAGACCTCGGCGATGGCATCCAGCATCACCTTGCGTTCGGTCACGTCCGCGCCGAAATAATCGCGGAAGCCCTTCGGGGTCTCGGCGCGCACGCGGCGCGGGGACTTGTCCTTGGCCATCTATCTTGCCTCGTCTATCTTGCGCGCGCGGTGTAGCCCAAGGGGCAGGGCACGACAAGCACGGAGGGCGCGATGACGCAGAAGACGCAATCGCCGGAGGCCGCAATCGACCTGCCGGCGCGGATCGAGAAGCTGGAGGAGGCGCTGGCCCACGCCCTGCGTCTGGGCGAGGATCTGTCGGCCGAGGTCGCCCGCCAGGAAGCCGAGATCACGCGGCTGGCGCGCCGGGTGCACCTGCTCATGGAGCGCGCGGCCGAAGCCGAGATGAACGCCGGCGGCACCGTCCCGCTGGCAGACCAGCGCCCGCCGCATTGGTGAGCGGCCGGGGGACGCGCTGCACCTGTGGCCGCCCGCGGTGCAAAATCCCGAAAAGCGGGGGCATCGGAAAATTCCCGACCTTTCGCGCTTGACGCGGGCGAACGGGCTGCGTAATAGGCACCCCACGCCCGCGGCGAGCGGGTGCAGGTGCTACGCGGTTGTAGCTCAGTTGGTTAGAGTACCGGCCTGTCACGCCGGGGGTCGCGGGTTCGAGCCCCGTCAACCGCGCCACCACCTGCCCTCTCGCCCGACGCGAAAAGCGCGGTTGTAGCTCAGTTGGTTAGAGTACCGGCCTGTCACGCCGGGGGTCGCGGGTTCGAGCCCCGTCAACCGCGCCACTTCTTCCCCTTCGCCTGTTCCTGCGGTCTTTTCGGCGCGCCCTTGCGCCGCTAAAAGAACGCCACGGAACCGGAGGCCGAAGACATGAACGACATCGCCCAAGACATCCCCGCCCTGATCGACACGATGGGCCGCGCCGCGCGCGCGGCTTCGGTGGTGCTGGCCGAGGCCCCGGCCGAACAGCGTGCCCTGGCGCTGACCGAGGCCGCCGCCGCCCTGCGCGCGGCCACCCCCGAGATCCTGGCCGCCAATGAACGCGACATGGCTTACGGCCGCGACAAGGGGCTGTCGGCGGCCATGCTGGACCGGCTGCGGCTCGACGAGGCGCGGATCGCGGGCATCGTCGCGGGCCTCGAGGCGGTGGCGGGCCAGCCCGATCCCCTGGGCGCGGTGATCGCGGAATGGGACATGCCCTCGGGGCTGCATATCGCGCGGGTGCGCCAGCCGCTGGGCGTGGTCGGGGTGATCTACGAATCGCGCCCCAACGTGACCGCCGATGCCGCGGCGCTGTGCCTGAAATCGGGCAATGCGGTGATCCTGCGCGGCGGCTCGGAGAGCTTCCATTCCTCGGGCGCGATCCACGCGGCGGTGGTCGCGGGGCTCTCCCGCGCGGGTCTGCCGGCCGAGGCGGTGCAGATCATCCCCACGCGCGACCGCGCCGCGGTGGCCGAATTGCTGCGCGCGCAGGCGCATGTGGACGTGATCGTGCCGCGCGGCGGCAAGGGGCTGGTGGGGCTGGTGCAATCCGAGGCCCGCGTGCCGGTCTTCGCCCATCTGGAAGGCATCTGTCATGTCTATGCCGACGGCGCGGCGGATCTGGCCAAGGCCCGCGCCGTGGTGCTGAACGCCAAGACGCGGCGCACGGGCATTTGCGGGGCGGCCGAATGCCTGCTGATCGACCGCGCCTTCTACGCCCGCCACGGCGCCGTGCTGATCGAGGATCTTCTGGCCGCGGGCGTCGAGGTGCGCGCCGAGGGCGAACTGGCGCGGATCCCCGGCACCACCCCCGCCCGCCCCGAGGATTTCGGCTGTGAATTCCTGGACATGATCATTGCCGCCAAGCTGGTCGATGGCATCGAGGAGGCCATCGCCCATATCCGCCGTCATGGGTCGAGCCACACCGAATCGATCCTGACCGAGGATGACGCCGTGGCCGCGCGGTTCTTCTCGGGGCTCGATTCGGCGATCCTGATGCGCAATGCCTCGACCCAGTTCGCCGATGGCGGCGAATTCGGCATGGGCGCCGAGATCGGCATCGCCACCGGCAAGATGCATGCGCGCGGGCCGGTGGGTGCCGAGCAGCTGACCACTTTCCACTACCGCGTGACCGGGGATGGCACCATTCGCCCCTGAACACCGCCCTTGGGCATGAAGGAAGGGCCGCCGCGGGACGATCCCCGCGGCGGCCCTTTCGCATTCGGCCCTTTCAGATTCGGGGCGGCGCTCAGAAGGTGATGCGGATCGTGGTCTCCGTCACCTCGGCGGCAACGCGGCGGCCCTGCTGGGCGGCCTCGCGCGGCAGAAGCGCGAATTGCACCTGCGCCGGGGCCAGCCCGTCCTCGGGCAGCGGTCCGCCGTTCAGAAGCGCCCAGAGCGGGGCCAGGTCGCGCAGCCGCGTCGCTTCGGCGGTGAGGGTCCAGGTATCGGCCTCGGCGCGCACCGCGATGGCGCCGCCCCAGGGCATCGCGGTTTCCAGACACAACAGCGCCAGGAACGCCAGCTTGACCGACCGCCGGGCCTGATCGCCCTCGGCCAGCCAGTCCAGCGTCATGCGCCCGCCGGCGGTATATTCGGCGATCACCGCCGCGATCTCGGGGCGGCCGACGCGCTGTTCGGCGCTGGCCTGACCGAAGGCCACCCGAAAGAACTTCAGCTTGGCATTGGCGCCGGTCACGCTTTCGGTGACCAGCTGCATCTCGGGCCCGGCGCCCACGCCCGACATCTCGAGCAGCTCGAGCCCGTTGGCGATCGCGCCCAGAGGCGAGATCAGGTCGTGGCACAGCCGCGAGCCGACCAGCGCGGTCAGATCAGGCGTCAGGGGGTCGGTCATGCAGGTCTCCTTGGCGACAAACTTGGGGGCAGCAAACGAAGGGGCAGGGGGTCGCGGATCGGCGCGGCCGGCTTGTGCGCGGCGGCTCTGTCGGGGCAGGATGGCGTCATCTTGGTGAACGCCACGTCTGCACAGTCAGGAAATCGCATGTCCGATGTCTTTCCCACCGCCCTTCTGGAACCGGGCATGATGGTGCGCCATCCCGGCGCGCCCGAATGGGGGCTGGGCCAGGTGCAATCGCGCATCGGCGCGCGGGTGACGGTGAATTTCGAACATGCCGGCAAGCAGGTCATCAACGGCGATGTGGTCGGCCTGACCCGCGTTCTGGAGGACTGACGCCCGCCGCCCCCTGGCCACGCGCGGCCCCGACGCAGGGATCGGGTCGTCGACGGGGAGGGAAGGGCGTTCATCGGCGTTCCGCGCGTGTTTTCGTTGCGTTGCAAGCTAACACAACGCCCCGACCTGTCAACGCGACGGCCCTGAGCGGGGCGCCCCACCCGCGCTCCGTTTCCCGCGGACGGTGAATGTTTCGCTTTTATGACAGATGCTTGCGCGGCCTGCCTGCGACAAGGCGACGGCCGTTCCGGGGCTCTGGCCGTGGCGGCGTGCTTGCATTGGTGCGGGGGGGCGCCTAAATGGGGCGGATCGTAGGAAGGACGGTTTCCCGCATGGCCTCGCCGAGCCCGGCTCTTGTCACCCGTCTTGCGCAGGATGCGCGCGACCTCGCCGCGGCCCATCGGCTGCGTTACGAGGTATTCGTTTCCGAACTGGGCGGTGGTGGCGCCGGTGTCGACCATCAGGCCCGGATCGAGCGCGACGAATTCGACGAGGTGTGTGACCACCTGATCCTGGTCGACACCCGTGTCGATCCCGACAGCGAATCCCATGTGGTGGGCGTCTATCGCGTGCTGCCGGGGGAACGCGCGCGCGAATTCGGCCGGTTCTATTGCGACGCGGAATATGACCTGGGGCCCCTGCGCGCCTCGGGGCGGCGGCTGGTCGAGCTGGGCCGGTCCTGCGTGCATCCCGACCACCGCGGCGGCCCGGCCATGTTCCTGATCTGGAACGCGCTTGCCGATTACGTGCTGAGCCGCGAGATCGAGATCCTGTTCGGTGTGGCCAGTTTCCACGGCACCGATGTCGAGGCCCTGGCCGAACCGCTGTCCTGGCTGCACCACCACCATCTGGCCCGGCCCGCGCTGCGCGCCCGCGCCCGCGCCTTCCAGCGCATGGACCTGATGCCCCCCGAGGCATTGGACCGGCGCCGCGTGGTGGGCAAGATGCCCGGCCTGATCCGCGCCTATCTGCGGCTGGGCGGCTGCGTGGGCGAGGGGGCCTTCGTCGATCATGAATTCAACACCACCGACGTGCTGATGATGATGGACACCAAGGCGATGAGCACCCGCCATCTGGATTATTACGCCCGCCGCGTGGGGGAAAAGGGATGAGCACCTGGGCGCAGGTGCCGCCGCCGCCGAAGACACGCCTGGACGCCTGGGGCTGGGCGCGGGCGTTGGCCAGGCTGGCGGTGCTGGGGGGCGTGGTCTATGGCGGGCTGGCGGTGTTTCTGGTGCTGCGCGGGGCCGAGATGGCGCTGGCCTCGGGGCGCCGCGCGCTGACGCCTTATCTGACGCAGGCCGTCTGCAAGGCCGCGCTGGTGGTGATCGGGCTGCCGGTGCAGCGGCAGGGCACGCCCATGCGCCATATCGGGGCGGTCGTGGCCAACCATGCCTCGTGGCTGGATATTTTCGTGCTGAATGCCTGTCAGCGCGTGCAGTTCGTGGCCAAGGCCGAGGTGGCGGGCTGGGCCGGCATCGGCTGGCTGGCGCGCGCAACGGGGACGTTGTTCATCCGCCGCGACCCGGCCGAGGCCCGCGCGCAGCAGGCGCTGCTTGAGGAACGCATCCGTGCCGGCCACCACCTGCTGTTCTTCCCCGAGGGCACCTCGACCGACGGGCTGCGGGTGCTGCCGTTCAAATCCACCCTCTTTGCCGCCTTCCACGCCCATGGCCTGGACAAGGTGATGCAGATCCAGCCGGTGTCGGTGATCTATCACGCCCCGCCGGGCGCCGATCCGCGCTTTTACGGCTGGTGGGCCGACATGGGCTTTGCCGATCACATGCTCAAGCTGCTGGCGGCGCCGCGGCAGGGGCGGGTCGAGGTGATCTTCCACGCGCCGCTCGATGTGGCCGATTTTCCCAATCGCAAGGCACTGGCGCGCGCCTGTGAAGCCGCCGTGCGCGCGCCCTTCCCGCCGATCCCCGAAGGGTATTGAGCGCGCATTTGCCGTCGTGCGACCGGCGCCCTACCTGCACACAGGGAAATTTCCCCGCGGCTTGACCTTTTTCAACCTTTTGCCGCCAGCGCCGCGGCCAGATCGCCGTAGCCGGTGAAGCGGCGCTCATAGGCCAGGCCCAGTCTTTGCGCGGCGGCCTCGGCCTGCCGGTCCAGCGCGGGATCCTCGGTCTGGGCCAGATAGATCAGGCGGCGGTAATGGCCGAACATCATGTCGCGCAGCTCGGGGTGGCGGTCGAGCCCCATCGCCCGCCATACGAAGGCGTCGAAATGGCGGGTCAGGAAGTCGGTCAGATAGAAGGCGTCGAATTCGCCTTCGGCGCGGTCGGCAAAGGCGGCATTGCCGTCGAAGAAGGCATAACAATGCGGGCCGTCCAGCATCTCGACGCCCAGTTCGGCGCAGGTCCGCTGCAACTGGCCGCCGGTGCCGCAATCGGCATAGAGCACGAATATCTGGGCCGCGGGCGTTTCCGCGCGGATCTCGGCCACGGCGCGTGCGACGGCGGCGGGGATGCGTTCGGGGCGCAGATGCAGATCGGCCGGCAGGCAGCGCAGCGCCATATGCGACCAGCCATTCGCCGCGATCAGGGCCAGAACCTCGCGCGCGAGGGCGCCGCAAGCCAGCAGCCGGAGCGGGGCAGGGGCCGTCATGGCGCGGGTTATTCGACCCGCGTCATCAGACGCACGACCCCCGCACCGGCCAGGGCCAGAAGCCCCACCGCCATCAGCGAGATGCCGGCACGGAACGCGGCCCAAAGGGTCAGGGCGGCGGCCAGGATCACGGCCACGACCAGCACCAGGAAATGGGGAAGCGGGAGAGCGTGTTTCATGGAACCATTATGCGCCTGAAAAGGTTAAAGCCAAGCGCAAAGACGCCCGGCCCGTGCGGGCCGGGCTGCAACCGGCTCAGACGGTCTGGTTGTGGCGCCGGGCGATCAGCGATTTGGCGGTTTCCACCGCCACCGCGGCGTCGCGGCAATAGGCATCCGCGCCGATGGCCCGGCCGAATTCCTCGTTGAGCGGGGCGCCGCCCACCAGCACGATATACTTGTCGCGCAGGCCCTGTTCCTTCATCGTGTCGATGACGACCTTCATGTAGGGCATCGTGGTCGTCAGCAGCGCCGACATGCCCAGGATATCCGCGCCCTCGCGCTCGATCGCCTCGAGATAGGTCTCGACCGGGTTGTTGATGCCCAGATCGACGATCTCGAAGCCCGCGCCTTCCATCATCATGGCGACAAGGTTCTTGCCGATGTCGTGGATGTCGCCCTTGACCGTGCCGATGACCATCTTGCCCATGCGCGGCGCGCCGGTCTCGGCCAGAAGCGGCTTGAGGATCGACATGCCGGCCTTCATGGCATTGGCGGCCAGCAGCACCTCGGGGACGAACAGGATGCCGTCGCGGAAATCGTTGCCGACGATGGTCATACCCGACACCAGCGCCTGGGTCAGCACCTCGTAGGGGGTCCAGCCGCGTTCGAGAAGAATGCCGACGGCTTCCTCGATCTCGTCCTTGAGCCCGTCATAGAGGTCGTCGTGCATCTGCTGCACGAGTTCCTCGTCGTCCAGCTCGGACAGGATGATGTCGTCGTCTTCGTCTGCCATGTCAGATCTCTCCTGGCGCGGGGCAAAGGGCCTTCGTCAATCAATGAGGCCAAAGCACGCAGCGCTGTTGGCAATTTGCGACCTGTGCCCGTATGGTTGCGACGCGTGCATTCGGGCGGGGCGATCAGCGACGGCGGCCGCGGCGTTCGCGGGGGGCGGGGCCGTCGCCATCGGTGCCGTCGGAGGCCGAGGAGAAGGCGCCCAGCCGGGTCGAGATATCCTCGAGCGTGGGGCGCGGGCCGCGCGGGCGGGTGGATAGCGCCTCATGCATGGCGGCCAGATGCTCGGGCATGGTCCCGCAGCAGCCGCCGATGATCGTGGCGCCGGCGTCGCGCGCCAGGCAGGCATAATCGGCCATCAGCTCGGGCGTGCCGTCATAATGGATGTGCCCGTCGTGATAGCGCGGGATGCCGGCATTGCCCTTGGCGATGATCGGCCGTTCCGAGCCGGCGGCGACAAAGCCCAGGATGGTGCGCATCAGATCCGCCGCGCCGACGCCGCAATTGGCGCCGAAGGCGATGGGCGGATGGGCCAGTTTCTCGACCATGCCGGCCATCTGCGCCGAGGTCATGCCCATCATGGTGCGCCCGGCGGTGTCGAAGCTCATCGTGCCGCACCAGCCCATGCCGGCCAGCGCCGCGGCTTCGGCCGCGGCGGCATATTCCTCGGGCGCCGAGATCGTCTCGACCCAGAGCACATCGGCGCCGCCTTCCTTCAGGCCCTCGGCCTGTTCGTGGAACATCTCGACGGCCAGGGCATGGGTCAGGGTGCCCATCGGCTCCATGATCTCGCCGGTCGGGCCCATCGAGCCGGCCACCACGACCGGGCGGCCGGCCTTGTCGGCCACCTCGCGGCCCAGTTCGGCCGCCACGCGGTTGAGTTCGCGCACCCGGTTCTGGGCGTCGTGCAGCTTCAGCCGCGAGGCATTGCCGCCGAAGGAATTGGTCAGGAAGATATCCGAGCCTGCATCCACCGCCAGGCTGTAGAGCTTGCGAATATTGTCGGGCTTGTCGGTGTTCCACAATTCCGGCGGCTCGCCCGAGCTCAGCCCCATGTTGAACAGGTTGGTGCCGGTGGCGCCATCGGCCATCAGCCAGTCGCGGGTTTCCAGAAGACGTGTCAGCGCGTTTTGCATGTCGGGCCTTTCGCGGAACGGGGGGCGCCGTCCGGACGGGCCGGGCGGCGGCTTTGCGCCGTGGTCTGCCACGCGCGCGCGTATTTGGCAAATGCAACGGGCGGTGTTCATTGGCCCGTCGGCGGGATCTGCCATTGCGCGGTCAGGATCGGCCCACGCGCGACGGGGCGCGCGCTCAGGACAGGGGCGCTGCGGTCCCTTCGCGGCGCATCCGGGGCGCGCGCGCGCGCGGCGCGGGGACCGTGCGCTCGCGGTGATCAGGCGCGCGGCGCCACCTGCGCGGGCGCGGCCTCTCCGGGGACTGCGCGATGGGGCGTGGCGATCCGAGGTGCCCCGCCGCGGGACGCCGGGGCGATCCGTGGCGGGGCGGTCAGCGGCGACGCCGGAAGCGGGCCCGGCCTGCGGATCTGGCGGGCGATATCCATCGCGGCCAGCGTCAGCGCCCCGCGTGTGGGCGCGGCGATATAGAGCGTCTCCCAGCTGGGGCCGAAGCCTTCCTTGAACTGGCGCAGGCCCGCGGTGCCATTGCCCTTTTCGGCGCGCTTCCAGATCAGCGCGGCGGGGCCGGTGGCGGTGTCGGCGGGCGGCGGCAGCGCTGCCAGCGACAGCCGGCGCGCGCCTGCCGCGCGGGCCTCGGCAACGGCGGCCACGATCAGCGCATGCATGGTGCCCTCGGGGGCGGCCGCGCCCGGCCGCATCAGGTCCAGCACCCATTCCGAGTCGCTGGCGTGGAAGCTGGCAAAGGCCACCAGATCGTCGCCCATCCAGGCCAGCAGCACCTTTTGCCCGGCCACGTAATGGGGGGCGAACCGACCCATCGAGAACCCGCGTTCTCCGCCGCGCGCTGCGGTCCATTCCGTGGCGATCTGCGCCATCGGGGCCAACGGCAGCGGCGCATGCGCCAACTCGATTCGCAGGCCGGCTTTCTCGGCCTTGCGCAGCTTGCGGCGCAGCCCGGCGCGGGCCGCGCCCTTTTCGGTGAAGCGGGCGGTGTCGATCCAGGCCTCGCGCGCGACGGGCACCACATGCCAGCCGGCACGCCGGGCCGCAGCGGCGGCGCGGCCGCCCACCTTGTAGAGACAGGCCACGCGGCCCTGTTCGATCGCTTCGGCGCGCAGCCGCGAGAGCAGCGCCGCCGCGGGCGTGCCGAAGGGGTCGCGGATCGCCACCAGCGCCTGGGGCGTGCGGCCGGCCATCCAGCCGCCGGTGCCATCGGCGGCCATCAGCACGCCGTGTTCGCCCTGGCGCAGAAGGCCCAGCTCGGCCTGCGGCGCGGCCGCCACGAGGCGCGCCAGATGCGGCGTCAGCTCGGGCGCGGGCGGCGCGATGCGCGGCCGGGGCGCCTGGGCGCGCAGCCGCAGGTCCGGCCGCGGCGTTCTGGCGCGCGCGCGGCGCGGCATCGGGCGCAGGATCATCGCCCCGGCGCCCATCATCGCGGGAAGCGCGTAATAGACCACTCGCCAGGCCAGGATCGCGGCCAGCAGCGGTTCGGCCTGCGTGCCCGGCAGAAGCGCAACCAGCGCCATCTCGAATGGGCCGACGCCGCCGGGCGTGCCCGAAACGAGACCCGCGCCCTGCGCCAGCAGAAAGGCCGGGAACAACGCCAGAAGCGGGATCGGGCTGCTGTCGGGCAGCAGGATCCATAGCGCCGCCGCGGCGGCGAAGGTGTCGATGAAGGTCAGCACCAGCACGCGGCCCACGACCGGCAGGCTGGGCGTTCTCAGGGTCCAGCGGCCGATCCGCAGTTGCGGATGCATCACCATCAGCCCCATCAGCGCGCCGGCGCCTGCTAGCCCCGCCAGACCGATCAGCGCCGCCCCCGGAAAGGCCGCGCCCAGCAACACCAGCGCCAGTGCCGTGACCACGGCCCAGCCGGCCAGGAAGCTGGCGGTGACCGCGGCGGTGATGCGGCTGGCCTCGGCCAGGCCCGCGCCGGGCAGGAGCCGCCAGCGCACCAGCGCCCCGGTGACCAGGCCCAGCCCCAGCGTCTGTCCGACCGCGATCGCGGCCGCACCCGAGATGCGCGCGCGCGCCGCCGGCTGCCCGGTGCCCAGCATCCGGTGCACCACGGCGTCATATTGGCCGACCGCGAGGAAGGATATCAGCGTCGCCGCCAGCGCCCCGGCCCATTGCGCCGCCGAGACATCGCCCACCGCGGCGAGAATCGCGCCGGTGTCGAGCGCGGCGAGACGTTCGCGCAGCAGCCAGGCAAAGAAGACCAGCGCCCCGATCACCGCCGCCTGGCGCAGGAGCGCCTTGGACAGCCGCGGCAGCCCGGCGGCGGCCAGCTGCGGCCGGGCGGGCATGTCGAGTGCAAGATCGCGGGACAACGAATGATGGCGCCCCTCACGGGGCGCGGCGCGCTGCTCGGTCATCTGGACTCCCCTCACTGATCCCACGCGAATCGTTCTAGGGTGTCGGAGTTCATGTCAGCTTAATGCCGCCCGGAAAACGCGCGTTCGGGGCGGCATTTCGTGCACGGTGCGCGTGTTTCGCCCCCACATGCCGCGCATGAAGAACCCGCCGTTGCGGGGCAACGGCGGGCGGAAAAGGACAGGGGCCGCGGGGGTGGGGAGGCGCTCAGGCCTCGTTCATGATCTGGGTCTTGGCGGTGGCCAGAAGCTCGGTCATCTTGGCGCGGATGGTGGCTTCGTCGGCCAGCGGGCCCAGATCGCCCGCGACCTTGCGATAGACGTCCTCGGAGCCGGCTTCCTCGAGGTCCGAGGCCACGACTTCGGCGGCATAGGCGGCGGCGTCGTCGCCGGTGCGGCCCATCAGTTCAGCCGCCCACAGGCCCAGCAGCTTGTTGCGGCGCGCGTCCACCTTGAACTGGAGTTCGGCATCGTGCTGAAACTTGGCTTCGAATGCGTGTTCGCGGTCGTCGAAGGTGGTCATGTCACATCCCTCTGGGTGTCCGTGGTTCCAGCCGTTATGCCCATGCGCGCGCGTGCGCGCAACCCCTCGTGCCCGTCGTGTTGTGCCGCTGTCCCATCCTGTCTTGTCGCCCGCGCGCTGCCCCGGGCTCTGTGTGGGGTGGCGCGATGAGATCGCGGGTGCGCTGGCCGCGCGCCCTCGCGGTGTCCAGATCGCACTGGCGCGCGCGGCACCGGCATCGCTTGCCCCGCAGCGCACCTTGGCCTATAGGGGCGCGATGAAGCCCCCTTTTCCGGGGACGGGCCGTCCGGGCCCGGCAGGCGCCCCGCGCGGGCCTGCCGGGCGGGGCGCGCCGCAACAAAGCCCGCCACGGGCCAGCACGAACGGAGCAGCAATGGCACCTCGGCGCAAGAAGGTCTACGAAGGCAAGGCCAAGATCCTGTACGAAGGCCCCGAGCCCGGCACCCTGGTGCAGTATTTCAAGGACGACGCCACCGCGTTCAACGCCCAGAAGAAGGCCACGATCGAGGGCAAGGGCGTCCTGAACAACCGGCTGAGCGAGTTCTTCATGACCGGGCTGACCAATATCGGTGTGCCGAACCACTTCATCCGCCGCATCAACATGCGCGAGCAGCTGATCCGCCAGGTCGAGATCGTGCCGCTCGAGGTGATCGTGCGCAATTTCGCCGCCGGGTCGCTGGCCAAGCGTCTGGGTCTCGAGGAAGGCACGCCGCTGCCGCGTCCGATCGTCGAATACAGCTACAAGAACGACGAGCTGGGCGATCCGATGGTGTCGGAGGAATACATCATCGCCTTTGGCTGGGCCAACCAGCAGGATCTGGACGACATCGTGAGCCTGGCGCTGCGCGTCAACGACTTCCTGTCGGGGGTGTTCTTCGGCGTCGGCATCAAGCTGATCGACTTCAAGATCGAGATCGGCCGGATCTGGGATGGCGATTTCATGCGCCTGATCGTGGCCGACGAGATCAGCCCCGACAGCTGTCGGCTGTGGGACGTCAAGACCGGGCAGAAGCTCGACAAGGACGTGTTCCGGCGCGATCTGGGCAATCTGACCGACGCCTATACCGAGGTTGCGCGCCGGCTGGGGGTTCTGCCCAGCGCGCCGACCGCCCCGACCCTGATCAACTGAAGAGGTCCGTGATGAAAGCCCGCGTTCATGTGATGCTGAAGGATGGCGTTCTGGACCCGCAGGGCGAGGCGGTGCGCCACGCGCTGGGGAGCCTGGGGTTCTCGGGGGTCGAGGGCGTGCGGATGGGCAAGGTGATCGAGCTGGAGCTTCAGGCCACCGATGCCGCCCAGGCCGAGGCCGAAGTGCGCCAGATGTGCGAGCGCCTGCTGGCCAATACGGTGATCGAGAAATACACCGTCGAGATCGCCTGAGCGATCCGTGATCCGGCGGCCCCTGCGCGACGGCGGGGGCGGCCGCCGGACCCATCGAGGGTCCGACGCCCGCGCGCAAGGCCCCTGTTGGGGCCTGCGCCGCACCGGGCCGGCCCGTTTGCGCGGCCCCTTCGTGCGGTACGTCCGCGCGTGGCCCGCGGGGCGCTCGGCGTCCGCAGGTCTGGTGCCGCAGCGCCGGACGGAGGTGCGGGGCGCGCGCGTGCCCGCGTGAGGGTCGGGACACCCGCGCCGGAAAGGCGGCGCATTGCGAATGGCCTTGCGGCCCCGGCCGGGGCCGCGCCACAGGACACTGACGCCAGCCAGCAAGGGGCACCACGATGAAAGCCGCTGTCATCACCTTTCCCGGTTCCAACTGCGACCGCGACCTGGCCTGCGCCTTCGCCGAGATGGGCGCCGAGGTCACCCGCGTCTGGCACAAGGACGACGCGCTGCCTGCGGGCACCGATATCGTGGCCGTTCCGGGGGGCTTTTCCTATGGCGATTACCTGCGCTGCGGCGCCATTGCCGCGCGTTCGCCGGTGGCCGCGGCGCTGCGCGCGCATGCCGCGCGGGGCGGGCTGGTTCTGGGTGTCTGCAACGGCTTCCAGATCCTGACCGAGCTGGGCCTCCTGCCGGGCGCGCTGATGCGCAATGCCGCGCTGCGCTATATCTGCCGGCCCGAGCGCCTGATCGTGGCCTCGACCGACAGCCCCTTTACCGCCGGCTACGCCCTGGGCGATGCCGTCACCTTCCCGATCGCGCATCACGACGGCAATTACGTGATCGACGCCGAAGGCCTGGCGCGGCTGAAGGCCGAGGGGCGCATCGCCTTCCGCTATGCGACGAACCCAAATGGCTCGGTCGACGACATCGCGGGCGTGCTGAGCGAGAACCGCCGCGTGCTGGGCATGATGCCCCACCCCGAGCGGGCGATGGGCATGACGGGCGCGCAGGAAAGTGCCGATGGTTCGGCCTTTTTCCGCGCGCTCTGTGCGGCGATGACGGCGGCCTGACCGCCGGCCCTTGAGCCCGTTGCGCCGCCGCGCCAAGATCGGCTTCATGACGGACGACACCGGGAAAAGACCCTCTGGACCGCCCCCCGTGCCGGGGCGCGCGCCGGCGCCCAAGGGCCCGGAAACGGACCCGTCCGGGGCCGTGGGTGTGCCCGAACGCCCGGAGAGCCCGTCGGGCCTTGTCCCCCCCGGTGAGGGCGCGGACCGGGGGCGGACGGGGGCGCCCCCTTCGCCTGCCGTCGCCGATGGCTCGTCTTCGCATCTTTCCCCTGACCGCGATGGGCGGGGGAGCCCCGGCGCCGACAGGCCGGAGGATCGTGCCGCGCGGTCCAAGGACCAGACGGGCCCGGTGCCGCACTCCCGCGGAGAGGGCGGGGCAGCGCCCGCTCCGGGCCGCGCGCCGCAGGGCGCTGCGCCCGCGCCCGCTCTGCCCCCGTCGCCCGAGGACCAGACCCCGCCGCCGTCCCGTCTCCAGCCTGAAAGGGGAAAGCCCTTTGGTCGCCGCACCGCGCCCCTGGCCGGCAGCGGCCCGGCCGCACCGCCCGCGCCTGAGGGCGCGCCGCGGGGCCGCGAGGTTTCGGCGCTGTCGGGCGGGCAGGGGCGGCCCGAGTCGCCGGGCCATCCCGGCACGTCTTTCGAAAACAGCACCCACGCGGCCGGTCAGGGCGACCCCGCCGGGGCCTATCCGTCGGTGTCTGAGAGGGGGCCGGGGCAGGGCGGTGTGGGGCGCGCGAGCGCGGAGAGGGGCGACAGGACGCCTGGCGCCGAGACGGAAGGCGCGGGCGCGTCGGGAACGGGCGCATCGGGAGCGGGCGGGGCGGCCGCGCGCGAGGGGCGCCCGCGCGAGGGCAGCCCCTTCGGCTTTGGCACCGGTGACAGCTCCGAGTCCAGCCGCCGATCCTGGGCCCTGCGCCTTGTCGTGGGCGCAATCCTTGCGCTGGCGGTCGCGGTGATCTGGTCCACGAATTCCTGGCTGTCGGAGCGCTTCACCGAAACCACGCGGGTGCGCGCCGAACTGCGGCTGGCGCTCTATTCGGGCAACATCCTGTCGGAACTTCAGCGGTCCTCGGTGGTGCCGCTGCTGCTGGCGCGCGATCCGCAGCTGATCTCGTCGCTGGCCTCGTCGGAATTCTCGACCACCTCGGCGCGGCTGATCTCGGCCGAGAAGGAGATCGAGGCCGCCTCGATCCGGCTTCTGGATATCTCGGGGCGCGTGGTGGCGGCCACCGACCGCCAGCTGATCGGCACCAATTACGCCCAGCAGCCCTGGTTCGTGGAGGCCATGCGCTCGCGCGAGACGGTGTTCACCGCCGCCCCTCGGGTCACGGGCGGCACCGAATTCGTCTATTCCCGCGCGTTGCGTCAGGAGGGGCGGCCCGTCGGCGTGATCGTGGTCGAGGCCGATCTGATGAAATTCGAACGCTCCTGGGCGGGGATCTCGGACGTGATCGCGGTGGCCGACAGCGAGGGGCGGATCATCCTGGCCACCGAGCCGCGCTGGCGCGGGTTGACCCTGGACGAGGCGATGGCCACGCGCGACCCGCCCTCGGCGATCCAGCGCGCCTTTCAGCTGACCTCGGACTGGGCCAATGCGCCGCCCGATGCCTATCTGCGCGGGGTGGCGGTGATGCGCGCGCAGACGCGGCTGCCGTTCCGGGGCTGGCGGATGATCTCGTTCACCTCCTATGATTCGATCCGCGAGCGGGTGAACGCCGTGCTGGCGCTCGAGATCATGGGCTTTGCCATCCTGCTGGCCTGGGTCTTTTACCTGATGTCGCGGCGCGCGCGGGTGCTGTCGGCGCGCTACCGGCGCGAATCGGTCGAGCTGCGGGCGCTGAACGCGCGCCTCTCGCGCGAGATCGCCGAGCGCGAGCGGGTGCAGAAGGATCTGGCCGTGGCCGAGCAGACGCTGGCGCAAAGCTCGAAGCTGGCGGTGCTGGGCGAGATGTCGGCCTCGGTCAGCCACGAGCTGAACCAGCCGCTTGCGGCGATGAAGACCTATCTGGCGGGCGCGCGGCTTCTGCTGCAACGCGGGCGCGTGGTCGAGGCGCTGTCCTCGTTCCAGCGCATCGACGACCTGATCGAGCGCATGGGCGCGATCACGCGGCAGCTGAAATCCTATGCCCGCAAGGGCGGCGAGGCCTTCGAGCCGGTGGACCTGCGCGCGGCGATCTCCTCGGCGCTGTCGATGATGGAGCCGCAGTTGCGCGCGCGCACGGTGCGCATCACCCGCACGCTGCCGCGTGGCACCTACCTGGTCATGGCCGACCGCATCCGGCTGGAACAGGTCATCATCAACCTGTTGCGCAACGCCATCGACGCCACCCGCGACGCGCCCGAGCCGCAGATCGAGCTGATGCTGACGGTGGGCGAGACGGCGGTGCTGAGCGTGCGCGACAACGGCCCCGGCATCGCCGATCTGGACAAGCTGTTCGAGCCCTTCTGGACCACCAAGAAGCCGGGCGAGGGCACGGGGCTGGGCCTCGCCATCTCGTCGGGGATCGTCAAGGATTTCGGCGGTCGCCTGACCGCCCATAACGCCGCGGGCGGCGGCGCTGTTTTCGAGATGCAGCTGCCCCTATATAGCGAAGATCCGCGGGATGGATCCCGCGCAGCGGAGTGACCCATGGCACGAATGATGAAAGTCGCCATCGTCGATGACGAAGAGGACATGCGCCAGTCGGTCAGCCAATGGCTGGCGCTGTCGGGCTTCGACACCGAAACCTATGCCTGCGCCGAGGAGGCGCTCAAGGTCATCGGGCCCGACTGGCCCGGCGTGGTGATTTCCGACATCCGCATGCCCGGCATGGACGGGATGGCGTTTCTCAAGCGGCTGATGGGGATCGATTCGGGGCTGCCGGTCATCATGATCACCGGGCATGGCGACGTGCCGATGGCGGTCGAGGCGATGCGGCTGGGCGCGATGGACTTCATGGAAAAGCCCTTCAACCCCGACCGCATGACCGAGCTGGCCAAGAAGGCCACGCAGGCCCGGCGCATGACGCTGGACAACCGCGCGCTGCGCCGCGATCTGGCCGAGGGCGCGCAGGTCATGGGCAAGCTGATCGGCACCTCGGCACCGATGGAGCGGCTGCGCGAGGATATCCTCGATCTGGGCCAGGCCGACGGCCACGTCCTGATCGACGGCGAGACCGGCACCGGCAAGACGCTGGTCGCGCATGCGCTGCATGCCGTGGGCCCGCGCGCAGGCCGCAAGTTCGTGGTGATCTCCTGCGCGGCCTTCTCCGAGGATATCCTGTCGGCGCGGCTTTTCGGCCCGATCGAGGAGGGCGGGGTGATCCCGCTGGTCGAGGAAGCCCGCGGCGGCACGCTCTGCCTCGAGGATGTCGAGGCGCTGTCGCAGGCGCTTCAGGCGCGGCTTCTGACCTTCATCAACGAACAGGGCAGCCCCGCCGAAACCCGCATCATCGCCATCTGCAACACCCATGGCGAGGGCCGCACCCTCGAGGATGCCTTGCGCCCCGATCTCTATTACCGGCTGGCGGCGATGAAGATCACGCTGCCGCCCCTGCGCACCCGCGGCGAGGATATCCTGACGCTGTTCACCCGGATGACCGAGCAATTCGCCGAGGAATACGGCTGCGAGGCCCCCGAGGTCACCGCCCAGGAGGCCGCGCAGCTGCTTCAGGCGCCCTGGCCGGGCAATGTGCGCCAGCTGATCAACGTGGCCGAGCGCGCGGTGTTGCAGAACCGGCGCGGGACGGGCTCGATCGCCTCGCTCCTGATGGCCGACAACGAGGAAGCCGGCCCCGCCATGACCACCGAGGGCAAGCCGCTCAAGGAATATGTCGAGAGCTTCGAGAAGATGCTGATCGACAACACGATGCGCCGGCACAAGGGCTCGATCACCGCGGTGATGGAGGAATTGTGCCTGCCGCGGCGCACCCTCAACGAGAAGATGGCCAAATACGGGCTGAGCCGGTCGGATTATCTGTGACCGGCGGGGTTGGACGTCAGGGCGCGCGCAGCTGTGGCGGCGGGCCCTGTCGCGCGCGCCTGTCCTTTCAGGCGGGTGCGCTTGGGGCGGTGCGCTTGGGGCGGGGGCGGCGGAAAGGTCGCGCCGGTTCCGGGGTATCGTTAGCGGAAAGTTAATGAAAAAGCGGTTGTATATGTCGCACCTGGCCCGCTAAAGTCGGGCTGTATCGGTCTGCGCCGCCATAAGCGGTGCCCGGACACAAGAGTTTCGCTGATTTCAGGTGCGGATCGCCCCCGTGAAAGGGCCCCCCTTGGATCATCCGATCGGTCGGAAGACCAGCTATCGCCCGGCGTTCCAGACCCATGATCGGGTCAAGGGCCGCCTGGGTTTCAATAAATGGCGCCGCTTCGGGGGCGACTGGGACAAACCGCGATGAGACGAGCGACATCGGAACAGGCATACGGGGGCTGGCAGAGCGCCGCACCGGCCTGCAATGGCGCCGCCATCGCTTCAACGGATCGGCAGAGACCAAGCCCCCCGCGCCCCTGGCGCGGCGGTGACGGCGGCTGCCCGAATGGATCACATGGCAAAGAAGATGCTCATCGATGCCACCCACGCGGAAGAGACCCGCGTCGTGGTGGTGGACGGCAACAAGGTCGAAGAATTTGACTTTGAAACGGTAAACAAGCGGCAACTGGCCGGGAACATCTATCTGGCGAAGGTCACGCGGGTCGAACCCTCGCTTCAGGCGGCCTTCGTCGATTACGGCGGCAACCGCCATGGCTTCCTGGCTTTCGCCGAGATCCACCCCGATTATTACCAGATCCCCGTCGCGGATCGTCAGGCGCTTCTCGAGGAGGAGCGCGCCCTGGCCGAGCGCGAGGAGGCCGAGGAAACCGGCGCCAGCTCGGGCGGCGGACGGTCGTCGCGCCGTCGCAGCCGTCGTGGCGGTAACAGCGCCCCGGCGGCGCTGGCGTCGTCGGATCCGGTGACGCGCAGCGACGAGATCCCCGGCATGGAAGTGCGCGATCCCGACGCCGAGGGGCCCGACGCCGAGGGGCCCGACGCCGAGGGGGCCGACGCTGGGGGGGGCAACGCTGGGGGGGATGTGGCCGAAACGCCCGTGGCCGCCGCGCCGGAGGCTGTGGCCGACACCACGACGACGGATGCTGCGACGGATGCCAGCACGGGGGACGACACCACGGCTGACGCCGCCCCCGAAGCCGCACCGGAGGCGCAAGACGCCGAAGCCGCCACCGATGAAAACGGGGCGGAGGACAACGAGGGCGCCAAAGCTGCCGCGTCCGCCGACCATGCCGATCAGGGCGACGACGAGACCGCGGACGACGCGCCCTATGTCGCGGCAGATCACGCCGCCGACACCGACGACGAGATCGAATCGGTGGCCGACGAGGATGTGGCCGAGGAAATCGCCCAGCCGCGCAAGCCGCGCCCGCGCCGCTACAAGATCCAGGAAGTGATCAAGGTGCGCCAGATCATGCTGGTGCAGGTGGTCAAGGAAGAACGCGGCAACAAGGGTGCGGCGCTGACCACCTATCTGTCGCTGGCCGGCCGGTATTGCGTGCTCATGCCCAATACCGCGCGCGGCGGCGGCATCTCGCGCAAGATCACCAATGCCGCGGACCGCAAGAAGCTCAAGGAGATCGCCGCCGAGCTTGAGGTGCCGCAGGGCGCGGGGCTCATCATCCGCACCGCCGGCAGCCAGCGCACCCGCACCGAGATCCGGCGCGATTACGAATATCTGATGCGGCTGTGGGAACAGATCCGCGATCTGACGCTCAAGTCGGTCGCGCCCGCGCCCATCTACGAGGAAGGCGACCTGATCAAGCGGTCGATCCGCGATCTCTATTCCAAGGAGATCGACGAGGTTCTGGTCGAGGGCGATCGCGGCTATCGCGCGGCCAAGGACTTCATGAAGATGATCATGCCGTCGCATGCCAAGAACGTGAAGCATTACGCCGAGCCGCTGCCGCTGTTTGCGCGCTATCAGGTGGAAAGCTACCTGGCGGGGATGTTCAACCCGGTCGTGCAGCTCAAGTCGGGCGGTTATATCGTCATCGGCGTCACCGAGGCGCTGGTGGCCATCGACGTCAACTCGGGCCGCGCCACCAAGGAAGGCTCGATCGAGGAGACCGCGCTCAAGACCAACCTCGAGGCCGCCGAGGAGATCGCGCGCCAGCTGCGTCTGCGTGACCTGGCCGGGCTGATCGTGATCGACTTCATCGACATGGAGGAGCGCAAGAACAACGCGGCCGTCGAGAAGCGTCTCAAGGAGAAGCTGAAGACCGACCGCGCCCGCATCCAGGTCGGCCGCATCTCGGGCTTCGGCCTGCTGGAGATGTCGCGCCAGCGCCTGCGCCCCGGCATGATCGAGATGACGACGCAGCCCTGTCCGCATTGCCACGGCACCGGGCTGATCCGCTCGGACGAGAGCCTTGCGCTCCAGATCCTGCGCCAGATCGAGGAAGAGGGCACCCGCAAGCGCTCGCGCGAGGTTCTGTTGCGCGCGCCGGTGGCGGTGGCCAACTACCTGATGAACGCCAAGCGCGAGCATATCGCCGGGATCGAGGCCCGCTATGGGCTGTCGGTGCGCATCGAGGCCGACGGCGCGCTGGTCAGCCCCGATTACACGCTCGAGAAGTTCAAGACCGCGACGCGCGTCGTGCCCGAGCCCGCTCATCACGTGGTGTCGGTCGATGCCCGGCTGATGGCCGAGATCGACGAGGACGAGGCCGAGCTCGAGGTCGAGGAAGACCCGATCGAGGAGGTGTCCGACGCTGCGCCGCCGCCCCCCGCGGGCGAGGAAGAGCCGCGCAAGAAGAAGCGCCGTCGGCGCCGCAAGAAGCGGTCGGACGGGGATGCGGAGAGCGGGTCCGATGCGGATGCCGGCGCCGAGGGGGACGAGGATGAGGCCGCGTCCGAGGAGACGGGCGAGGCGCCCGCCGCCGAGGAGGCCGAGGCCAAACCCGCGCGCCGCCGCCGGTCGCGCCGCAGTGCCCGGCTCGAGGCCGAGGCGGAGACCGCCGAGGACGCGGCGTCCGAAGAGGCCGCGCCCGCCGATGATGCACGCGCCGATCCCGCCGCGGAAGGCGATGCGCCGGCCCCCAAGAAGCCGCGTAGCCGCAGCCGCAGCACCCGGTCGCGCAAGAAGCCCGAGACGGAGGCGCCCGCTGAAAGCGCGCCCGAGACCGTCGCGCCCGAGACAGCTGCGGAAGAGGCTGTTGCCGAAGCGCCCACGCCGGCCGTGACGGCCGAGGACGTGCCGGTGGCGCCCGCGGATGCGGAAGCCGCCCCTGAGGCCGCCCCTGTGGCGGAGGTCGCGGAAACTGCGCCCGAAGCTGTTGTCGAGGCGGTGGCCGAGGCGGCCCCTGCGCAGCCTGCGCCGACCGATGCGGTTGCACCGGCACAGCCTGATGCGCTCTGGCCCAATGCAGCGCCTGACACGCTGGCGGGCGATGGTCCGTCCAACGCGGCACCGGGTGGCGCCAAGACGGGCGGTGCGGAGACGGCGACGGGGGACAGCGAAGACGACGCGGATCGCCCCAAGCGGCGTGGCTGGTGGTCGCTCGCCCGCTGAGGGCATTCCGTTTCACAGATGCAGGAAGCCGGGTCTTCGGGCCCGGCTTCTTTCATGCCGGGCTGTGCGTCTTGTGCTGCGGGGGCAGGGGGCGAATCGCGCCGTCCACCGGACGCAAGCGCGGGGCGGGGGGGCGCGATTCGTCCCCCCCCTGCGGGGCCTCCCCCGCCGGGCCGGGGCGTTAAGCGCAGTTGCAACGCGCCCGCGTTCGTCTAAGCATCGAAAGCCAGTGAAACAAGCGGAGGTCCGGCCATGTCGGTCAGCATGTTGTCCACCTTTCTCAAACCGATGCACCCCGAGGGCTGGCGGTTTGTCGGCATCTTTGCCGCCGTCACCCTTGTCGCCTTCTTCATTTCCGATCCGCTGGGCTGGCTCTGCCTGGGGCTGACGGTATGGTGCTATTACTTCTTCCGTGACCCGGTGCGGGTGACGCCGCAGCGCAAGGGGCTGGTCATCGCGCCGGCCGATGGCGTGGTGTCGCTGGTCGATCACGCGGTGCCCCCGCCCGAGCTGGAGCTGGGCTCCGAGCCGCTGCCGCGCGTGGCCATCTTCATGAACGTTTTCAACTGCCACGTGAACCGCGCCCCGGTGCCGGGCCGGGTGGTCAAGATCGGCTACCGCAAGGGCAAGTTCTTCAACGCCTCGCTCGACAAGGCCTCGGTGGACAATGAACGCAACTGCGTCACCATCGAGATGGAGGACGGCACCAGGATCGGCACCGTGCAGATTGCCGGGCTGGTGGCGCGCCGCATCGTGTGCTTCGTCAACGAGGGGCGGATCGTCTCCTGTGGCGAACGCTTCGGGCTGATCCGCTTCGGCTCGCGGCTGGATGTCTACCTGCCGGCGGAGACGCAGACGCTGGTCTGTCCGGGGCAGACCATGGTGGCGGGTGAAACCGTTCTGGCCGATCTGACCGGCGAGGAACGCGCGCGCGCGGGCTTCGGGCATTGATCCCGGCGCCCCGGCTTCACGACAAGGAGAGAAGATGACCGACGACCCCACGCCCGCCGAGGGCGCCGCCGACACGCAGGGGACAACACGCGGGCCGGTGTCGCGCACGGGCGAACCCGTGCCGGCGCTGCTGCTGTTGCCCAATCTCGTGACGATGACGGCGATGTGCCTGGGGCTGACCTCGATTCGCTTCGTCTTTGCCGAGCGATTCGAGATCGCGCTGGTGCTGCTGATTCTCGCCGCCGTGCTCGACGGGCTCGACGGCTTGATCGCCCGAAGGTTGCGCGCGACCTCGGATTTCGGCGCCGAACTCGATTCGCTGTCGGATTTCCTGTGTTTCGGGGTGGCGCCGGGTCTGTTGATCTATCGCTTCAGCCTGTCCTCGGCCGATGGCGGGCTGGCCAGCCTGGGCTGGGTCTTCGTGCTGGTCTATGTCTGCTGCGCCTGCCTGCGGCTGGCCCGGTTCAACGTGGCCCGCGACGAGCCCACCCCCGACGGGGTCAAGCATTTCACCGGCGTGCCCTCGCCCGCGGGGGCGATGCTGGCGCTTTTCCCGGCGTTTCTGGCGCAGGCGGGGGTGGTCGATCTGTCGGCCGCGCCGATGCTGGTGGCGCTCTGGCTGGGGATCGTGGGGGCGCTGATGATCTCGCGCATCCCGACCTTCTCGCCCAAGGCGATGAAGGTGCCGCGGGCCTGGTCGCGCTGGTCGCTGCTGTTGACGGCGGTGGTCGTGGGGATGCTGTTCACGCGGTTCTGGCTGTTCTTCGTGGTGGCCGATCTTCTCTATCTTGCGGGGCTGTTGCAGGCCGTGCGGGCGCGCCGGGGGCGGGATCTGATCTGATCCGCCCGCGCGCGCGCAAGACAACGAAGGGGCCGAGTCGGGACACGACTCGGCCCCTTGTCGTTTCGGGGGTGTCAAACCCGGCGCGGGGGCGGGGGGTGCAGAAGCCGGCCCGTGCCCGGCGCGCACGCAGCAGGGGCATTCCCTGAACAAAAACGGGGCGGCGGAAGAAAAATGCACGAAGATGCAAAAAGCCTCTTGCGGCCCCCGATCACTGTGCGTAGAAAGCCCCTCACCGACGCAGCAAACGCTGCACCGGACGGCGGCTCGCCGGAGACGAAAGGAAACGATCGCCTCGTCGGGTTGCAAAATTCTGGAGAAGCGGGCTGGGAGCGCCAAGCAATTTTGGCGGTTCTGTTCGTTTTTTCACGCTCTTTGACATTATTGGATGCATGAAGGGATATGCGGGCGGTTTGGTCGTTCAGGCGACTGAGGTCTTGCATATCGGCTCTCTAGGGTTTGTTC
>NZ_FTOM01000027.1 GCF_900156695.1 Phaeovulum vinaykumarii | reverse complement strand
TGGAGTATCCGTTTTGATCAAGGGGCAATTTCGGCCCATTTTCGGTTATCCCGGATCAGGGCGTTGGCGAGGACGATGAGCTTGCGCATCACCGCTGTGATGGCGACCTTCCAGGGTTTTCCGCCTTCGTAGAGCGCGAGGTAGATCTTCCTGAGCGGGGCGTTGTATCGGGTTGCGATGACGGCCGGCATGAACAGCAAGGTTCGCAGCCCGTGGCGACCTCCGAAGATGCGGGCCTTGCCCTTCCAACTCCCCGACTGCCGGGTGACCGGGGCGAGACCGGCCAGGCTCGCGGCCTCTTTCGGGGTCATCGTCCCGAGCTCGGGCATGTCCACGATCATCGCCGTCGCGGCCACCGGCCCGATGCCGCGTATGGATATCAGAATCTCGTAGCGCCGGGCCAGTTCGGGGTCGGCCTTGATGAGGCGGACCAGCTCGGCGTCGATCTGGGCGATCTGCTTGTCGATTTGGCGTTCCCGGGCCTTGAGCTGGGAGAGCACGACCTTGTTCCGCGCCGTGTCCAACCTGTTGCGGCAGGCGGTGCGGTCCTTGATCAGGGCGACGCGCGCGACGTGCAACTCCTTGATCTCATGCATGCTTTGGCTGCGAATTGGGGTTGCCTCAAGCGCGAGCGTCGACCCCATTTGCGCGAGCATCCTGGCATCGACGCGGTCGGTCTTGGCGATGTTCCCTGTCGCCTGCGCAAACCGCCTGGCACGCGAGGGATTGACCTTGACGGGGCCGTGCCCAGCCTTGGCGACCGCTGCCTCGAGATCGCGATGAAACCGTCCCGTCGCCTCATACACGACGCGGACCGGATCGGGCCCGAGCCATTTGCAAAGTTCCCTGAGTCCGGCTTTATCGTTGGAAAACCGCATGTGCTTGCGGTCGGAAAGACGCCAGACTTCGAGACTGGCTTTGGAAATGTCCACACCGATGGTACCGTTCATTGCTTTTCGTCTCCTGGCCTTGTCATGCGGGGCAACGGGCAGACCGTCCCCCAGGTATCCGTTCAGGACATGCGAAAAGCGGGGGGTGACCAAACTACTGACCGGCCCTGATGAGACCACCTCCATAACGGCCCGGCCCCC
>NZ_FTOM01000004.1 GCF_900156695.1 Phaeovulum vinaykumarii | reverse complement strand
CTCGCGCACATCAGGGGAAAACTTGTTCGTGGTCTTGCTCATGATGCTCCATCCTACTCAAGAGTTGGAGCCTCCGGCAAAACCGGCGCGGTTCAAGATGCATTGTGTCAAACTGCTGGGCCAGCGGCTCATGGCGCGGGACTTCGACCGACAGGTCGCAGAGCTTCAGGTCCGCATCGCCATCCTGAACGGCTACACCGCGCTCGGCATCCCTGTCACTGAGGCCGTGGGATAAGTCTGCCTGCGGAAAGGGAAAGCCTGCCAATCACCCGATTTTGCAACAGAGCCGGTCATGCTCATACCGGGGTTGCAGACCGAAACAGTTCATTTCGTCGGGGTAGGTGGTCTTGTGCAGCTCGAGCCAGTCGGTGCCGTGGTTGCGCAGTTCGGGCATCAGCTTTTCGGCGATCGGGCGCAGATAGCCGCGCGCGGCCAGCGGGCGCACCAGATAGCCCTTGTTCAGCCCCACCAGAACCAGCGACAGCCGATAGGGATGCGCGACCAGATAGCGAAACAGCGCATCCGTGATCTGGGGATAGCGCGGGCTGAAGAAATCGTCGATGCAGATGATCCCGCAGGGGTCGAGCAGGCTGTCGGCCAGCGTCAGGTCATGGGTGAATGCCGTGCCCGTATGCTCGCCGTCGATATGGATGAAGCGAAACAGATCGGGAACGTCGGGCAGATCGGCCGCCGAGCGGATGCTGGTCGTGGACGTCGACAGGCAGACCGTGCGCCCGGCGCATTCGGCCTGGAGAAAGCCGCGCACCTCGTCGGGCACATTGAGGTCGATGAAGACCGCGGTTTCCGTCGGTGCGGCATGCATGGCCAGAAGCGCGCTCGACTGGCCGTGGAAGACGCCAAGCTCCATCAGATTGCCGTGGAGGCCTTCGGCGGTCTGATGGCGCAGGAAGAAGTCCCACACCAGCGCATTCTCGCGGCTCAGGAAGCCCTTCACCTTGCTGTAGCGCGCCAGATATTGGGTCAAGATCCGGGTCATGCCGCCTCTCCCATGGCCTGTTGTCGTGCACTTTGGTCGCGGTCCGGCGCGACGGTCGCGCCCGGCGCCAGGGCCCCAGGTGCGGCAGTCTTGGGGGGTCCATGAATGCGGCGCGGATGCAATGGCACAAGACCGCCTCCCTTCAGGGGCATTCTGGCGCAGGTGCACCGCGCAAGGTCCGGCCGTCGGGTGGTGGATTCGGGCGCTGGATGCGGGCGGGGCAATCGGGCAGGGGGCGGGGGGCCGCTTGCGGCGCTGACGTCGGGCAATGGCCGCGCGGGCTGCCCGGTTTGGCGGCAATCGGGCCGCAGGGGAAGGGTGTGCGCGGGGATCGGGGGGGGGGCGGCCTTGGCAATCGCGGCGGCGGCCGTTAAGGGCAGGGGCAGAACGCGGACCGCGCGCCCCGGCTCGGGTCGGGGCGCGCGGTTCCGCCCCCGTTTCGGCCCCGCCCGTGCCGTGCCCGTCTGTGCCGTGCCTGTCCTTGTCTTGCCTGTCCTTGTCGTGCCTGGCCCCGGCTTGCCGCGCATGGCCTGGGGCGGGCGGCGCGGGGGCCGTTGCCAGACCCCACCCCGGATCGGGCCGCGCGCGCCCGCACTTCCCCGACGAGGTTTTCCCCATGACGACACTTTCAGCCTATCGCGGCCAATGGCTGGGCAATATCCGCGGCGATGTCCTTTCGGGGCTGGTCGTGGCGCTGGCCCTGATCCCCGAGGCCATCGCCTTTTCGATCATCGCCGGCGTCGATCCCAAGGTGGGGC
Organism: Phaeovulum vinaykumarii; assembly: GCF_900156695.1. Classification (GTDB taxonomy): domain Bacteria; phylum Pseudomonadota; class Alphaproteobacteria; order Rhodobacterales; family Rhodobacteraceae; genus Bieblia_A; species Bieblia_A vinaykumarii. The sequence continues at coordinate 263,392 of NZ_FTOM01000004.1, read as the reverse complement.
TCTATGCCAGTTTCTCGATCGCCGTGATCACCGCGATCGTCGGCGGCCGGCCCGGCATGATCTCGGCGGCGACGGCGGCCACCGCGGTGCTGATGGTCACGCTGGTGCGCGACCACGGGCTGCAATATCTGCTGGCGGCCACGATCCTGGCGGGGCTCTTGCAGATCGGGGCGGGTCTGGTGAAGCTGGGGCAGGTTATGCGCTTTGTCTCGCGCTCGGTGATGACGGGGTTCGTCAATGCGCTGGCGATCCTGATCTTCATGGCGCAGCTGCCCGAGCTGGACCCGCGCAACGTCACCTGGCTGACCTATGCGCTGGTCGCGGGCGGGCTGGCGATCATCTACCTGTTTCCCAGGATCACCCGTGCCGTGCCCTCGCCGCTGGTCACGATCATCGTGCTGACCGCGCTGACGCTGGGCTTTGGCTGGGACGTGCGCACCGTGGGCGACATGGGCGCGCTGCCCGACACGCTGCCGGTGTTCCTGCTGCCCGACATCCCGCTCAACCTCGAGACGTTGCAGATCATCTTTCCCTATTCGGTCGCCGTGGCGGTGGTGGGCCTGCTCGAGAGCCTGATGACCCAGCAGATCGTCGACGACCTGACCGACACCGCCTCGGACCGCAATCAGGAATGCATCGGCCAGGGCATCGCCAATACCGCGACCGGCTTCATCGGCGGCATGGCGGGCTGCGCCATGATCGGGCAATCCATGATCAACGTGAAATCGGGCGGGCGCGGGCGGCTGTCCACCTTCACCGCGGGCGCGATGCTTTTGTTCTTCTGCGTCGTGGCGGGCGATTGGGTGGCGCAGATCCCGATGGCGGCGCTGGTGGCGATCATGATCATGGTCTCGATCGGCACCTTCTCGTGGTCCTCGGTCAAGGCGCTGCGCAGCCATCCCGCCTCCAGCTCGATCGTCATGGTCTCGGTGGTGGCGGCGGTGGTCTGGACCCATAACCTGGCCATCGGCGTGGTGCTGGGGGTGCTTTTGTCGGGGATCTTCTTCGCCGCCAAGATCGCCCAGCTCTTCCGCGTCACCTCGACGTTGTCGCCCGACGGGCGGATGCGCACCTATCGCGTCGAGGGCCAGCTGTTCTTCGCCAGCGTCGAGGATTTCATGAAGGCCTTTGACTTCCGCGAGGCGCTCGAGCGCGTGGTGATCGACGTGAGCCACGCCCACATCTGGGACATTTCGTCGGTTGCGGCGCTGGACATGGCCGTGTTGAAGTTCCGCAGGGACGGCGCCGAGGTCGAGGTCATCGGGCTCAACGCCGCTTCCGAGACCATCGTCGACAAGCTGGCCGTCCATGACAAGCCCGGCGCGCTCGATCCGCTGAACGACCATTGAGACGGGGGAAGACCCATGACCGACACGATCCCCACGACCGACACGATCCCCACGACCGACACGATCATCGCCTTCGTCGACGGCTCGATCTATTCGCACAGCGTCTGCCAGCATGCCGCATGGATCGCCGAGCGCACCCGCGCTGCGGTCGATCTGATCCATGTGCTGGGCCCGCGCGAGGGGGCGGCCAAGGCCGACCTGTCGGGCTCGATCCGGCTGGGCGCGCGCACCGCGCTGATGGAAGAACTGGCCGGGCTTGACGAACAGCGCGCCAAGCTGATGGCGCATCGCGGGCGCGCCATTCTCGACGATGCGGTCGATGCGATCCGCGCCGCGGGCGTGGCCGCCGTCACGCCGCATCTGCGCCATGGCGACATTGCCGAGACGGTGGGCGAACAGGATCTGGCCGCCGCGATGGTGCTGATCGGCAAGCGCGGCGAGACCGCCGAGAAACCGCAACGTGCGCTGGGCCAGAACCTTGAACGGATCGTGCGCGCCAGCCACAAGCCGGTCTTCGTGGCCTCGCGCGCGTTCCGGCCGATCGTGCGGGTGCTGGTGGCCTGGGACGGCGGTCCCTCGGCCATGCGGGCGGTGGATTTCATGGCCCGCAGCCCGATGTTCGCCGGGCTCGAGGTGCGGCTGGTCAGCATCGGCCCCGACACCCCCGAGGCCAAACGCAGCCTGGCCGATGCCGCAGCGCTTCTGCGCGCGGCCGGCATCGAGGCCGAAACCGCGATCCTGCCGGGCCAGCCGGCGGCGGTGCTGGGCAGGATCGAGCAGGAGGAAGGCTTCGATCTGTTGGTGATGGGCGCCTATGGCCATTCGCGGCTGCGCACGATGATCGTGGGCTCGACCACCTCCGAGATGATCCGCACCTGCCGCGCGCCGGTTCTTCTGGTGCGCTGATCGCGCCCTGGCGCGCGCGCTGCGGGGGGGCGCGCGCTACGGGGGCGCAGGGGCGGGGGGCGTCGGCGGGGGCGTCAGACGGGCGGATTTCCGCGCGCGCGCCGCTCAGCGGGCGGTGACGCGCGGGCGCGCTCTCGGGACGCTTGATTTGCGCCCGATTCCCTTTCATGCACGCAAGACGCCGCCCCCTGGCGGGGCCCTTGATGGAGCTTGTCCCCCCGTGTTCTTTTCGCGTCTGCTCTGCCTGGGGGCCGTGACGGCCCTGTCGCTTGCGCTGCCTGTCCCCGCCCAGGAGGCGGCCGTTCCCGCCGCCGGTTCCGCCGCACAGCCTGCCACCCCGGCGCTGGGCGCGCCGGCGGCCTTCAGCTTCGACATCCTGACCGCGCGCGCCGCGGATCTGGCGGCCGCGCCCTTTCAGCCGACGCCGGTGCACCAGCCCGACGTCCTTGCGCAGATCGACTATGACGCGCACTGGAAGATCCGTTTCCGCCCCGAGGCCAGCCTGACCCTGGGCGACGTGCCGGTCCAGTTCTTCCATCTGGGCACCTATTTTCGCCAGCCCGTGCGCATCTTCGCCGTCGATCAGGGCCGCGCGCGCGAGGTGCTCTACACGCGCGACTATTTCGACATGCCCGAGGACAGCCCCGGCCGCGATCTGGCCGCTGATGCAGGCTTTGCCGGCTTCCGGCTGATGCGGCCTGACATGCGCAGCGACTGGGCTTCGTTCCTGGGGGCGGCCTATTTCCGCTCGGACGGGGCGTTGCGCCAATACGGGCTCTCGGCGCGGGGGATCGCGCTCGACACCGGGCTGTCAAAGCCCGAGGAATTCCCCCGCTTCACCGAATTCTACCTGGAACCGGCCCCCGAGGGCGGCCTGATCGTCAACGCGCTGCTGGACGGGCCGTCGATGACCGGCGCCTATCGGATGGTCATGCGCGACAGCCCCGGCCGGGGCCAGGTGATGGACATCGACAGCCGGCTCTTCTTCCGCGCGCCGGTCGAGCGGCTGGGGGTGGCGCCGCTCACCTCGATGTTCTGGTATTCGGAAAGCAACCGTTTCCAGTCCTCGGACTGGCGCCCCGAGGTGCATGACACCGACGGGCTGATGATCCACACCGGGGCGGGCGAGCATATCTGGCGCCCGCTCAACAACCCCGAACGCGTCGTCACTTCGAGCTATCTCGACCATGGCCCGCGCGGCTTCGGTCTGGTCCAGCGCGACCGCGACTTCGACCATTATCAGGACGACGGCGTCTTCTACGACAAGCGTCCCGCGGTCTGGGTCGAGCCGCTGTCCGATTGGGGGGCGGGCGCGATCCAGCTGATCGAGATCCCGACCGACGACGAGATCTTCGACAATATCGTCGCGTTCTGGAACCCGGCCGCGGCGCCGCAGGCCGGGGGGCAGATGGATTTTGCCTATCGGCTGCACTGGACCGACCGGCCCCCCGTCGAGATGACGCTGGCGCGGACCGTGGCAACCTGGGTCGGCAATGGCGGCGTGCCCGGCCAGCCGCGCCCGCGCGACGTGATCAAGGTGGTCGTCGATTTCGAAGGGCCGGCGCTGGCGGGGCTGGGGCATGGCGACGGGGTCACGCCCGAGCTTTCGGCCCCCGAGGGCGTCGAGATCCTCAACCCCTTCGTGCTGCCGGTCGTGGGCACGGACCGCTGGCGGTTCTTCTTCGATCTGCGTGCCGCGCCGGGCACCGAGACGGTGGATCTGCGCGCCTATCTCGCGCGCGACGGCGCTCCGCTGACCGAGACCTGGCTGGGCCAGATCCACCCCGACCAGATCAACCGTTTGCGCTAGGCCGCCTCTGGCGTTCTAGGCACGCGCGCGCCCTGCGGCACCGTCCGCCCGTGGCGCCCCCCTTCCCGGGGGGCAATAGTCGCGCGCGTTCTCTTGCGTTTCGCTCAGGGCGGCCAACCGATGGCGGGCGTCGAAAGTCGCGCCGCGGGCTCTAGATGAAGCCTCAGGCGCCGCGCCCGTGCGGCCGATGCAAGACAAGAGGGTCATCATGACAAAGGTTCACGAGATTGCCGTTCTGGTGGGCAGCCTGCGCAAGGGCTCCTTCAACCGCAAGCTGGCCGAGGCGCTGGTCGCGCGCGCGCCTGACAGCCTGTCCTTCCGCTTCGTCGAGATCGGCGATCTTCCGCTCTTTGATCCCGACCTTGACGAGGACACGCCGCCCGCCGCCTGGACCCGGTTCCGCGCCCAGATGGCCGATGCCGAGGGCGTGCTGTTCGTGACCCCCGAATACAACCGCGGGCTTCCCGCGGCCATCAAGAACGCGCTCGACGTGGGCTCGCGGCCGATGGGACACAGCGTCTGGGCCGGCAAGCCCGCGGCCATCGTCACCGGCTCGCCGGGCGGGATCGGGGGCTTTGGCGCCAACCACCAGCTGCGCCAGAGCCTGGTCTTTCTCGACATGCCGGCGATGCAGCAGCCCGAGGCCTATATCGGCGGGCTGTGGGGGCTGTTCGATGATGCGGGCCGGGTGAAATCCGAAGACACCAGCGCCTTCCTGAGCAAGATCATCACCGCCTTTGCGGCCTGGGTGGCGCGTCACGGGCGCGACTGATCCCGCAGGCGCCCCCGAGAGAGGGCTACCCGCACAAGGCTCACCGGGGGGCATGACCCGAGGCGCAGGGGCAGGCGCCGCGCTTTCAGTCCAAGCGTGCGGGGGCGGTGGCGGGCGGGCCGACACCGCCACGGCAAGGGGCCGCCTGAGCGCGCGCAGGGGCGGGGATTGGCGTGCCCGGCCCAGCTCCGTCCGGTAGGCGCCGCGCCTCGGCCCGCGCGTGCGGCGTTGCCGCCGGGAAGCCCCGCGTCTTGCGCCTGTCTGTCCTCGCCTCGGCCCGCGCGCCTGGAGCGGTGTCGCGGGGTCCGGGCGCGCGCTCAGCCCACGCGCTGGCCCTTGACCCAGACGCCACGCACCGCGCCGGCGCCGTTGATCCGGCTGACCCGGATCACGTCGGCGCGCAGCCCCACCGCAAGCCGGCCGCGATCGGCCAGGCCCACGGCGGCGGCGGGGGCGGCGGTCACGCAGCGGATGCCGCGCGCCGTGTCCTGCCACAGATCGCCCAGAAGAAGCGCCCCCGACAGCAGCGCCGAGGGCACGTAATCCGACGACAGGATATCGAGAAGCCCGCGTTCGGCCAGCTCCTGCGCGGCCACGTTCCCCGAATGCGAGCCCCCCCGGATCAGGTTCGGCGCCCCCATCATCACCGCGATGGACTGCGCGTGACAGGCGGCGGCGGCTTCGGCCGTGGTGGGGAATTCGGCGAAATGGACACCGTGGCGGGCCGATTGCGCCACCTGTTCGGCGGTGGTGTCGTCATGGCTGGCCAGGACCGCCCCCAGCCGCGCCGCCGCGGCCACGGTCGCGGCCTCGTGCTGCGCGCCCAGCCGGTCGCGCAGGGCGACCTGATCGGCGACATGGGTCTCGAATTCGGCCTCCGACAGGCCATGCTTGCCGCAGACATAGTCGCGCAGCTTCGAGATGTCGCGGAATTGCCGCGCGCCGGGGGTGTGGTCCATGATCGACACGATCCCCACCCGGTCCGCGGGGCCGAATTTCGCCAGCTCGTCGATCAGCGTCTCGGAACAGGTCTCGGCGCGCAGATGCAGGTAATGGCTGATGCGCAGCGCCGCGCGGGCGCGCATGTCCAGGATCTCGTCGGCCATCCTGCGGGCATATTCGCCGTAATTGGCGCGCGCGTTCGACACGACCGAGCCCACCCGCAGCGCGTCGAAGACGGTGGTGATCCCGACCGAGCACAGCTCGGCGTCATGGGCGATGATCGCCGCGGCATGGGGCCAGTCGACGCGCGGACGCGGCTCGAGATGGCGTTCAAGGTTGTCGGTGTGCAACTCGATCAGCCCCGGCATCACCAGATCGCCCCCGCAATCGAGCGCGCCGGCCGGCACCCGCGCCCCGGTGCCGGTGTCGATCTCGGCGATCAGCCCGTCGCGCAGCACAAGGCTGCCGGTGGCGACCTCATCGGGCAGGACCAGGCGGGCATGGGCAAGGATTGTCTCGGTCATCTCTCTCTCCGGGCGGGTCTTTCGGGCGGGGCGGTCGGGCAGAACACGGGGTGGGGGAAACACGGGGCGGGGAAACACGGGGTGGGGCCTGCGCGCGGCCCCCAGGGGCGATTGCGTGCGCGGTCCTGACAGGCCAGTGTCACATCAGTGTGACACGCGCATGCCAAGGGGGCGTCATGATGCATTTTCGTCGATACGCGATCTATGCCGCGCCGCGTCCCGGCGCGCTGGCCGAGGTGGCCGCGGACTGGCTGGGCTGGGATCCGGCCACCGGGGCCGAACGGTGTCCCCCCGATCTGCCGGGCCTGCCGCGTCCGCTGCGCGATCTGACGCGCACGCCGCGCCGCTACGGGTTTCACGCCACGCTCAAGGCGCCCTTCCGGTTGGCGCCCGATCTCTGCGCCGACGACCTGGCCGAAGCCACGAGCGCGCTGGCCTGCCATCTGGCGCCGGTCGAAGGCCTTGAGTTGTCGCTCGATCTGATGGGCGGGCGCTTCCTGGCGCTGCGGCCCCGGGGCGCGGGCGCGGCCGATCTGATCGCGCTGGGCGCCGAGGTGGTGGCCGGTCTCGACATGTTCCGCGCGCCCGCGACCGGCGACGAGATCGCCCGGCGCAACCCGGCCGCGCTCAGCCCGCGCCAGCGCGATTATCTCGACCGCTTCGGCTATCCGTGGGTGATGGAGGAATTCCGCCCCCATCTGACGCTGACGGGCGATCTGGACCCGGCCGAGGTCGAGGCGGTGCGCCATGTGGCCGCGGCGCATTTCGCGCCCCATCTCGCCCAGCCCTTCGCGGTGGCGGATCTGTGTCTTTGTGCCGAGGATGACGCGGGCCGGTTCCATCTTCTCGACCGTTATCCGTTGCGCGGCTGAGACCCGCCCGACGTGGCGGGGGGCGCGGTCGGGGCGGGGGCCGGGGCAGGGGCGGGCCCGAAAAGCGCCGCTTCCAGCCGGGCGATGCCCTCGGCGGGGCTGGCGTCGTTGATCACCTCGTGCAGGCGCAGGTCCGGGGGCAGCCCCTGCGGCAGCGGCAGCGCCGCCTGCGCCAGCCGCCGGGCGATCACGTCCGGGGTCTCGCGTCCGCGCGCTTCCAGCCGGGCCGCCAGCACCGCCTGCGGCACGCGGATCGACACGATCTCAAGCGTGGGAAAGCGCGCCGCCGCCGCCGCCAGAGCCCGGCGCGCGCCGTTGAAAAGAACCATGCGCCCCGTGTCCAGCGGCGCGAATTCGCGCGCGCGCAGCCCGTAGCACAGCCCATGTGCTTGCCAGTCCAGCACGAAGGCGCCCTCGGCGCGGGCGCGGGCAAAGGCCTCGGGGGTGACGCTCTCGAAGCTTTCGGAGCCGGGTGCGGGCGGGCGCGAGATGGTGCGGCGCGCGCGGTGGATTTCGGGGTGGGCGGCGCAGAGCCCCGCCATCAGCAGATCCTTGCCCGCCCCCGAAGGGCCGACCACCACGACCACGCGGCCGGGGGGGGCAGGGCGCTGCGTGCTCATGCCGCCCGCGCCGGGGTGAAGCCGGTCACGTCGATCTCGCGGTCGCAGATCGCGGCGCGGGCCTCCTCGTCGTGGAAGATGCCCACGATCGCGGCGCCGCGGGCACGGGCCTCGGCGATCAGCTCCAGCACCACGGCGCGGTTGCGCGCATCGAGCGAGGCGGTCGGTTCATCGAGCAGCAGCACCGGGAAGGGATGCACGAAGCCGCGTGCGATGTTGACGCGCTGCTGCTCGCCCCCCGAGAAGGTGGTGGGCGACAGCCCCCACAGCCGGCGCGGGATGTTGAGCCGGGCCAGCATGGCCTCGGCGCGGCTCTGGGCCTCGTCGGGGGCGATGCCCAGCGCCAGCAGCGGCTCGGCCACCACCTGCACCGTGGGCACGCGGGGCACCACGCGCAGGAACTGGCTGACATAGCCCAGCGTCTCGCGGCGCAGGCGGATGATCTCGCGCGGGGGGGCGGCGGTGATGTCGACGCCCGCCACCCGGATCATGCCCGCATCGGCCAGATAATTGCCCCAGATCATCCGCATCAGCGTGGATTTGCCCGACCCCGATTGCCCGGTCAGCGCCACGCATTCGCCCGGCAGCACCCGCAGATGCGCATCGCGCAGCACCGCAATCACCGCGCCGCCCTGGTTGTGCAGGGTGAAGCTCTTGGAAAGGTTCTCGATCTCGATCATGGCTCAGACCTGCAACACGGAGGACACGAGAAGCTGCGTATAGGCGGCCTGGGGATCGTCCAGCACCTGATCCGTCAGCCCCTGTTCGATGACATGGCCGTCCTTCATCACCATCAGCCGGTCGGCCAGAAGCCGCGCCACCGCCAGATCGTGGGTGACGATCACCACCGACAGGCCCATGTCGCGCACGAGCCCGCGCAGAAGATCCAGCAGCCGCGCCTGCACGCTGACGTCAAGACCCCCGGTCGGTTCGTCCATGAACACCAGCCGCGGCCCGGTGACGAGGTTGCGCGCGATCTGGAGGCGCTGTTGCATCCCCCCCGAGAATTGCCGCGGCCGGTCGTCGATGCGCGTGGCCGCGATCTCGACGCGGCCCAGCCAGTCGGTCGCGGCGGCGCGGATCTGGCCATAGTTGCGCGCGCCCACCGCCATCAGCCGTTCGCCGACATTGCCGCCCGCCGACACCCCCATGCGCAGCCCGTCGCGCGGGTTCTGGTGCACAAAGGCCCATTCGGTGCGCGCCAGCATCCGGCGTTCGGGTTCGGACATGGCGCGGGTGTCGCGCCCGCGATAGAGGATGCGCCCGCTGTCGGCCGCAAGGTGCCCGGCCAGACAGCCCAGCAGCGTGGACTTGCCCGACCCGCTTTCCCCGACGATGCCCAGCACCTCGCCGGGCCACAGATCAAAGCTGACCTCGGCGCAGCCCAGCCGCGCGCCATAGCTTTTTCCCAAGGACTCGACACGCAGCAGCGGGCTCATGCGACCTCCTCGCGGTTGAGGCGCCCGCGGTGGCCCTCGGCCTGGCGCGTGGTGCAGTAATCGGTGTCCGAGCAGACGAACATCCGGCTGCCCGCGTCATCGGTGATGACCTCGTCAAGATAGGAGCCCGCCGCCCCGCACAGATCGCAGGCGGCATCGGCCTTGCTGGGGGTGAAGGGGTGGTCCTCGAAATCGAGGCTGACCACCTGCGTCCAGGGCGGCACGGCATAGATGCGCTGTTCGCGCCCCGCCCCGAAAAGCTGGATCGCGGCATTGCCGGACAGCTTGGGGTTGTCGAACTTGGGGATCGGGCTCGGGTCCATGACATGGCGTCCCGCAACCCGCACCGGATAGGCATAGGAGGTGGCGATCTCGCCGTGGCGGGCGATGTCCTCATAAAGCTTCACATGCATCAGCCCGTAATCTTCCAGCGCATGCATCCGCCGCGTCTCGCTTTCGCGCGGTTCGAGAAAGCGCAAGGGTTCCGGGATCGGCACCTGATAGACCAGGATCTGGCCTTCGCGCAGGGGCTCTTCGGGGATGCGGTGGCGGGTCTGGATCAGGGTCGCCTCGCGGGTGCGGGTGGTGGTCGCAACGCCCGCGGTGCGCTCGAAGAAGCGCCGGATCGAGACCGCGTTGGTGGTGTCGTCGGCGCCCTGGTCGATGACCTTGAGCCGGTCCTCGGGCACCAGACAGGCGGCTGTCACCTGCACGCCGCCCGTGCCCCAGCCATAGGGCATCGGCATCTCGCGCGAGGCGAAGGGAACCTGGTAGCCGGGAATGGCAATCCCCTTGAGGAGCGCGCGGCGGATCATCCGCTTGGTGTCCTCGTCGAGATAGGCGAAGTTGTAGTCCTCAGACATGGCGGGCCTTTCGGGGCGGGCCTTTCGGGTCGCGCGGGCGGTCATTCGGCGGCCTCCCCCTTTGCAGGTGACGACGGGGCAGGCGAGGAGGAGGGGGCAGGCGCGGAGTGGGCGGCTGGCGCAGCCGATTGCGGCGCCGCGGCGACGGCCTCGCGGCGCAGGCGCCGGATCAGCTCCAGCTCGGACTGGAAATCGACGTAATGGGGCAGCTTGATATGCTCCAGAAACCCCGTCGCCTGGATGTTGTCGCAATGTGACAGCACGAATTCGGCGTCCTGCGCCGGGGCGCCGGTGTTGTCCTCGCCCAGTTCCTCCCAGCGCAGCGCGCGGTCGACCAGGCTCATGGCGATGGCCTTGCGCTCGGACTGGCCGGGCACCAGCCCATAACCGCGGGTGAATTGCGCCGGCTCCGTCTTCGAGCCGGTGAACTGGTTGACCGTCTCGCATTCGGTCAGCTCGATCTCGCCGATGCCGACGGCAAAGCCCAGCTCGGGGATCTCCATCTCGACGATGCAGCGCCCGATGCGCAGTTCTCCCACGAAGGCATGCGTGCGGCCGTAGCCGCGCTGGGTCGAATAGGCCAGCCCCAGGATGAACCCCTCGTCGCCGCGCGCCAGCGCCTGAAGCCGCAGCGCGCGTTCGGCCGGCATCTCGAGCGGGCTGCGCGTCAGGTCGGGCGGCGTCTCGGCGCCGTCGGTCTGCGGCTCCATCAGCCCGTCGCGGTCCAGAAGCGCCAGAACGTGCGGTGCGGGGGCGGCGGTGTTGGCGGTTTCGGGGTCGCGCGTGGGCGCGGGCGGGGGCGCGCCCTCGGCCATCAGCGCGAAATCCAGCAGGCGGTGCGAATAATCGAAGGTCGGCCCCAGCACCTGCCCGCCCGGCACATCCTTGAACGTGGCCGAGATGCGCCGGTCGATCGCCATGCGCGCGGTGTCCACCGGCACCGAGGCGCCAAAGCGCGGCAGCGTCGTGCGATAGGCGCGGATCAGGAAGATCGCCTCGATCAGGTCGCCGCGGGCCTGCTTGATCGCCAGCGCGGCCAGATCGGGATCGTGGAGCGAGCCCTCTGCCATCACCCGGTTGACCGCCAGGCTCATCTGTTCGCGGATCTGCGCCACGCTCAGCTCGGGCACCGCCGGATCGCCGCGGCGTTCCTCGGCCAGCCAGGCATGCGCCGCCTCGATCGCGCGTTCGCCGCCCTTCGTCGCCACATACATCAGAGCGCCTCCGTCCGGGTGCTGCGCGGCAGGCCCATCACGCGGGCGCCGGCGGTGAAGAAGAAATCCAGCCCCAGCGGATAGAGCGCGTGGTTTTCCGCCAGCGTGGCCAGATCGGGCAGGGGGGCGGTGGCGCGCGTCTCGATCCCCGGCCCGCTCAGCGTCGCGTTGGCGGGCCCGTCCAGAGCATCGCATTCCACGATCAGCGTGGCCGAGCGGTCGGGGTAATCGGGCGTGCCGCGGGGATAGGCCGACAGCGGGCCCAGATCTTCCCAACGGCCCACCGCCAGCATGGCGGCTTCGGGCCCGACGAGGGGCGCGCCGCAATGAAAGGCCAGCCAGCCGCGCACCGCATCGCAATCGGCCGCGCCGGCCAGGTGAAGGGGGGTTGCGCTGTCAGCCAGCGTCAGAAGCAGCGTGCCGGCCGCCACCGACAGCGGCGCAGGCGGCGTGGCGCCGCGCAGATCCTGCACGCTGCCAGGGCGCGCCAGGGCCTCGAGCGCGGCACGGAACGCATGGGCGGCATCCACGCTGGGCGCGGAAAAGCCCCCCGAAAGATCAGCCATCGCCTGCATCAATCCTCCCCCCGGACCATCGTGAAGAATTCGACCTTGGTCGCCGCGGCGCGGGCCGCGCGGGCCTCGAGACGGGCGGCCTCGTCGCGGCGCAGGGGCGCCAGCACGGCGCGGTCGAGATCGGGCGCCCGGGGGCCCTGCATCAGCGCATCCAGCACCGCGGCGCGGGTCGCGTGGTCGCGGTCGCGGCCCTGCACATAGGCATGGCCCACCATCCCGTCCTCAAGGCGCAGCGCACAGCGCGTCACGCTCATCTCGCCCAGGTTGAAGGGCGCGCCCGTGGCCCCCATCCGCCCGCGCACCATCACCGCGCCGATCTCGGGCGGGCGCAGCCAGTCGAAGGGCGGCAGGTCGGGGCAGAGCGCGGCCAGCCGGGCCGGGCAGGCCCGCGCCAGCAGCCCCATCCAGGCCTGACGGTCGGAGGGGGCCGCAGCCGGTGGTGGTGCGCCTTGGGGCGCGTCGAGAGAGGGCGACATGGACATCTTGCCGACTTGTCTAGTTTACTATACAACTAGACAAGTAACCTGTATTGCAGCTTCGGGCAAACGAAACTTCCATGACAGTCTCCCCCGGTGTCCGGGCCCCCGGCCGCGTTCCCGTCTGGCAGACCATCGCCCGCGTGCTGCGCGACGAGATCGGGCAGGGCCTCTATCCGCCCGGCGCGCGGCTGCCCTCGGAGGCGGCGCTTGCGGCGCGTTTCGGGGTCAACCGGCATACGGTGCGCCATGCGCTGTCGGCGCTGGCGGCCGAGGGGCTGACCTTCTCGCGGCGCGGCGCGGGGGTCTTTGTCGCCGTCGCCCCCCCGGCCGATTACGCGCTGGGCCGGCGGGTGCGGTTCCATGCCAATATCGCCGCTTCGGGGCGCACGCCTTCGCGCAAGGTGCTGCGCATCGAGACCCGGCCCGCCGCCCCCGACGAGGCCCGCGCGCTGGGCTGCGACCGGTGCGACCGGGTGCATGTCTTCGAGGGCGTCTCGATGGCCGATGATCTGCCGATCTGCCATTTCCGGTCCATTTTTCCGGCGGCGCGCTTTCCCGACCTGCCCGCCGCGCTTGAACGCCATGCCTCGGTCAGCCTGGCGCTGGCCGAGGCGGGCTTGCGCGATTTCACCCGCGCCTCGACCCGCGTCACCGCCAAGCTGGCGCAGGGGCCGCGGGCGGGGCTTTTACGGCTGGCCGAAGGCGCGCCGATCCTGCGCACCGAGGCGATCAACATCGACGCCGCGGGCCAGCCGGTCGAATACGGGATCAGCTGGTTTGCCGGCGAACGTGTGGCGCTGACGGTGGCGCCCGAGGATCTCTGAGCGGCCTGGGGAAGGGGGGCTTGCGCCGGGGCGCCGCTCAGGCTGGGACGGCCTCGTAGCGCTCGAGAAAGGCCTCGGCCGGCAGGCGGCGGAAATCCTCGAGCCGGGCGCGCAGCGTGGCGTGGTCCCAGTCCCACCAGGCCAGCGCCAGAAGCCGTTCGGCCACCGCTTCGGGAAAGCGCATCCGCAGGGGCCGCGCAGGACAGCCCGCCACGATCATGAAGGGGGCCACATCACGCGTGACCACGGCGCCCGCCGCCACCACCGCGCCCGCACCCACGGTCACCTCGGGCTTGATGATGGCGCCATGCCCGATCCAGCAATCGGGCCCCAGCGTCGTGCGCCGCGCCGCGCGGCGGTCGAAGAATGCGGCGTCTTCTTCGGCATCGTCGAAATAATGGGCCGAGCGATACAGGAAATGATGCTGTGCGGCATTCTGCCAGGGATGGTCGGTCGGCCCGATCCGGGTCATCGCGGCGATATTGGCGAACTTGCCGACATGGGTATTGGCGATATCGGCGAAGCGGTCGCAATAGGCGTAATCGTCGATATGGCTGTTGAGCAGCCGCGAGCCACGCCCGATCTCGGTCCAGCCGCCGAAGGTGGTGTTCACGATCTCGCAGTCGGGATGCACCAGCGGCGCGTAGGAGCACAGTTTCGCCATGTCGGAAACCTCAGATGGGGCGGGTCAGAAGGGGCGGGGGGTGCCGCGGGCGGTCAGGAATTGTCCGGTGCGGGCCATGTCGAGATGGGCGGCCGTGTCGAGAATGTCGCGCGCCACCGGCTCGGGGGGCAGATCGGCGTCCGGCCCGCCCATGTCGGTGCGCAGCCAGCCCGGATCGATCACCGCGACGGGGATGCGCTCGGGCTCGAGCGCGGTCGCCAGCCCCTGCATCACCTTGTTCAGCGCAGCTTTCGAGGCGCGATAGGCCAGCCGGTCGGCCTTGCGATAGCCCATCCAGGCCATGCCCGACGAGATCGCCAGCACCCGCCCCGCGCCCCCCGCCCGCAGGTTGGGCAAAAGCGCCTGCACCAGCGCCAGCGGCGCCAGCGTGTTGACGCGCAGCGTGTCGAGAAAGCCGTCGAAATCCATCTCGAGCGGGTCTTGCCGGGCGGGGCCGATCACGCCGGCATTGGCGATCAGGCAATCAAGCGGGCCCAGCCGGTCGGCCAGCGCCGAAAGGCCCGCGAAGTCGGTCATTTCGAGCGGGTGGGCGGTCACGCCCGCAGGCGCCGTGCCCTGGCGCAGCGTGCCCGAGACACGCCAGCCGCGCGCCAGCCCCGCCTGCGCCAGCGCTGCGCCAAGCCCTCGGTTGACCCCGGTGACCAGAAGATGCATCGCCTCAGCCCTTGATGAACCGCCGGCGCAGCCAGCCCGACAGGCTGTCCATCGCCATCACCATGCCGACGATCAGCACGATGTAATAGCAGACCTCCTCCCAATCCTTCTGGGTGTTGATGGCCTGCGTCAGCAGAAGGCCGATGCCGCCGCCCACCAGCGCCCCGATCACCGTGGCCGAGCGGGTGTTGGATTCGAGATAATAGAGAAGCTGGCTCAGGATCACCGGCGCCACCTGCGGCATCACCCCGAAGCGCGCGCGTTGCAGCGCATTGGCGCCGGTCGCGCCCACACCCTCGACCTGGCGGGTGTCGATGTTCTCGAGCGCCTCCGAGAAGGTCTTGCCGAAGGTGCCGGTGTCGGTCATCAGGATCGCCAGCGCCCCGGTCATCGGGCCGGGGCCGAAGGCGCGGCTCAGGATCACGGTCCAGATCAGCCCGTCGACACCGCGGAAGAAATCGAACATGCGCCGCAGCGCCAGCCGGATCAGCCGCGCGGGCGCAAAGTTCGACGCCGCCAGGAACGCCAGCGGCAGCGCAATCAGCCCCGCGCCCATCGTGCCCAGGAACGCCATCAGCACCGTTTCGCCCAGCGCCCAGACCACATCGCCATGCCGCCACATCCGGTTGTTCCAGAAGTCATCCGCCATGCCGGCCAGGTTCGGCCGTGCCGGATCGAGCCGCGGTTCCCACAGCGCCAGCGCCACCAGATCGGGCAGGCTGCGCCCGGCGAAGGGGCTTTCGAGGGTGAAGAAGAACAGCTCCCAGCCCGGCGCGTAGCGGAAGGTCTCGGTGCGGGCATTGGTCATCGAGAAGCGCCAGCCCGGCCCGGTGACATTGACCCGGCGCGCCGAGGCCGAGATCCAGTCGGGCAGGGCGGCACCGGGGGGCAGCTCCAGCGTGATGTCGCGGCCCACGCGCGCCACGCGGATCGTGCCGAAATCGGGCCGCTCGATCAGGGCCGAGATGTCGCGGCCATAGGTGATGCGGCTGCCGTCGGGCAGGTCGATGACGGTCTCGCCGCCCGCTGTCGTGCCATCTGCGGTCGGGCCATCTGACGTCGGGCCGGTGTGCACCCAGGCCGGCGTCTGGCCGTCGGGATAGGTGCCCTTGTTCTCGCCCTCGATGGCCACCTGCAAGGTGTCGGAGCGGTTGTCGCGGGTGACATGGGTCTTGTGCGACCAGAAATCGTTGAGCAGGGTCGCGGCATTCTCGGGGCGGGCCCGCGATGCGATCCCGGCCACGTCGAAGGCCACGAAGACATAGGCCAGATAGGCCAGAAGCAGCACCGGCAGCGCCAGCGCCAGACGCCGCCGGCGGGTCATGGCGCCATGCACGCGGGCACGCAGCGCGGGGTCTGCGGGGGCGGCGGCGGCGGGGGTCAGGGTCGTGCTCATGCGGGTTGTCCTCCGCGAACCAGGCGGGCGCGGGCGCGGTCGGACAGCGCATCCACGATCGAGATGGTCAGGAACAGCAGCACGAAGATGGCCACCACCTCGTCATACTTGCCCTGGCCCCATTGCAATGCGGTCTTGAGGTCATAGCCGATCCCGCCCGAGCCGACGAAACCCAGGATGGCCGAGGCGCGGATGTTGATCTCGAAGCGCAGCAGCGCATACGAGGACCAGTTCGGCGCCACCTGCGGCACGATCCCGAACCACATCCTTTGCAGCCACGAGGCCCCGGTCGAGGCCAGCCCCTCGGCGGGTTTGAGATCGGCGTTCTCGGCGGCCTCGGAAAAGAGCTTGCCCAGGGCGCCGGTCGAATGCAGCGTGATGGCGATCATCGCGGGAACGGGCCCCGTGCCCAGAAGATAGATCAGCACCAGCGCCACGACGATCTCGGGGATTGCGCGCATCACGTCCATGGCGCGGCGCACCACCGGCACCAGCCGCGGCCAGAGCGCCAGCCCGCGCGTGGAAAAGAGCGCCATCACCCCCGCCGCCAGCGTCCCGAAAAGGGTCGAGACCGCGGCGATGTTCAGCGTCTCGATCAGCGAGGGCAGGAATTCCAGCAAAAAGCCCGGCAGGTTGCGCCAGTCGCGCAGCGCTTCGGACAGGATCTCGGCGGGAAAGTCGAAGACATGGCCGATCCCGTCGATGAAACCGCCGGCGTTGCGCGCATCGGCCAGCCGGAACCCCGAGGCCATCAGCGCCACGAAGATCACCACGATCACCCCGCTGTAGAGGCGCTTGCGCCGCATCAGCGCGGCGTAATCCGCGGGCGCGTGGAGGGAGGCGGGGGCATCAACCATCGGCGGGCCTTCTCGGAAAAGTCGGGGCAGGGGCCGCGGGGCCCCTGCCGGTGTCATGGATAGGGGCGCTCAGTTCGATTTCTGGCGGCGCACTTCGATGATGCTCTCGTAATAGTCGTGCGTGATCGGCACGAAGCCCGCGGTGTCGCCCGCCGCCACGCCATAGGCGCATTCGGCGTCACGCGCCTTCAGACCTTCGACCAGCGCGGTCATGCGGGTCTTGATGTCCTCGGGCAGGTCGTTGCGCAGCACGACCGGGCCTTCCGGGATCGGCTTCGACTTCCAGATCTCGACCATGTCGTTCATGTCCACGAGACCCGCATCGACCGCCTTGCGCAGCGCGCCCGAATTGTAGCCGTCTTCCCAGGCGCCCTGGCCATCGGCCCAGGTCACGCCGGCGTCGATGTCGCCATTGGCCACGGCGACGATGGTCTGTTCATGCCCGCCGGTGAATTTCACCTCGCCGAAGAACTCCTCCATCGGCATGCCCAGAAGCTTGGGGATCTCGACCGAGGGGATCAGATAGCCCGAGGTCGAGTTGGGATCGCCGAAGCCGAAGACCTTGCCGCGGGCGTCCTCGAGGCTCTCGATGCCGCTGTCCTTGCGCGCCATGCCGATCGAATAATAGACATACGAGCCGTCGAGGTTGGCCTTGACCAGCACCGGGGTCACGGCGTCGGGGTCGGTCAGATAGACCTTGGCATAGCCCGAGGCGCCCAGCCAGGCCATGTCCAGCGTGCCGCCCAGAAGGCCCTGGATCACGCCGTCGTAATCGGCCGGGGCGAACAGCTTGACCGGAACGCCCAGCTCTTCCTCGGCATAGGTCTGGAGGCAGGAATACGAGGTCAGACGGTCCTGGGCGTTCTCGCCGCCCAGGATGCCGATGTTGAATTCGGTGATCCCTTCGGCGGTGGCAGCGCCGGCAAGGGCGGTCGTGGCGGCCAGGATGGCAAGCAGGGTCTTCATGGTCGTCTCCGGTTGGAAGGGCCCCCGCCCGGCGGATGGGGGCGGGGAAGGGGCTCAGTCGTCCAGCATCGCCGCGGCGTAATCGCGGTCGGTGGACAGCGCGCCGATGTCGGTCGAGGTCGCGCTTTCGGAAAAGGTGGCGTCGGCGCCGTAGATGTCGCGCGCAACGCCCAGCGTCAGCTGTTCCGGCGTGCCGTCGAAGACGACGCGCCCGTCGCGCATCCCGATCACCCGGTCGCAATAGCGCCGCGCGGTGTCGAGCGTGTGGAGATTGGCGATCACCATGCGCCCGTCCTCGGTCTGGATGCGCTTGAGCGTGTCCATGACGATCTGCGCATTCATCGGGTCGAGCGAGGCGATGGGCTCATCGGCCAGGATCAGCGCGGGGTCTTGCATCAGCGCGCGGGCGATGGCCACGCGTTGCTGCTGGCCGCCCGACAGATCCTCGGCGCGCTTGGTGGCCTCGTGGGCGATGCCCAGCCGCTCGAGGATCGACAGCGCCCGGTCGATGTCCGCGCCCGACCACAGGTTCAGAAGCGTGGGCAGCGTCGCGCGCCGGCCCAGCAGGCCATGCAGCACATTGGCCGTCACGTCGAGGCGCGGCACCAGGTTGAATTGCTGGAACACCATCGCGCAGCGGCTCTGCCAGTCGCGCTTTGCCCGGCCTGAAAGCGCCAGGATGTCGGTGCCATCGACCAGGATCTGTCCCGAACTTGCGTCGGTCAGCCGGTTGAGCATGCGCAAAAGCGTCGACTTGCCGGCCCCCGAACGCCCGATCACGCCGACGAAACCGCCCTCGCGCAGGCTGAAGGACACGTTGTCGACTGCGGCTTTGGTGCCGAAGACCTTGCTGACCTTGCGGACGTGAAGTTCCATGCGCTCTCCCCTCTGGCCGCGGCGAGATTTGGGCGCCCTGCGTAAGAGTTCGGTGTCGAGGAGATGAAACTTTTGTTGCGGTGGGCCTGGGCGGGGTGCCGCAATGACGCAGCACCCGTGCCGGTTGCCGTGTCTGGCGTCGTGCCTGGCGCTGGCGGCGGTTCAGGCGCTGCGCTGCATCTCCAGCACCGCCGCCAGCGCCAGCGCGATCCCCAGCGCGTCGCGCCAGGCCAGATCCTCGTTGAAGACGGACACCCCCAGAGGCGCCAGCACCGCCAGCGCGGTCGACGAATAGAGCACCGCCACCATGGCCAGCGAATGCGCCCGCATCAGATGGAACCAGGCCACCGCGGGCAGGCCATAGCACAGCCCCCCCAGCACGAAGGTTCCCGAGCGCATGCCCGCGGCCGTCTCCGAGGCCTGCTTGATCAGGAAATCACCCAGCACCGTCAGCGCGGTCGCCAGAACCAGCCATAAGATCGTATCCATGCGCCTCCTGTGAGAGGGTCGAGCCTGTGCCGGAACAGCCTGCGCAGCGGTCGGTTGCGCAGGGGAGGGGCGCGCGGTCGTGGCGCACGCGGGATGCAGCGTCGCGGGGGGGCAGCGACGCAGGGGGGCGCGACGCAGGGGCGCGCGACGCGGGGGCGCGCGACGCGGGCGGAAGGGGCAGAAGATGCGTCATGCCTGGCCTTTCTGTCCGGGTCATGCGCGCGCGCGGGGGGCCGCGCGCGTGGCGTGTGTGCGCGCCGCGGCGTGTTGGGGCCCGTGCCAAGGGGCGTTGGAATGCGGTTGTCTGCGCGGTTCTACGCGCGGCCGCGCATGCGTTTGTGCGCGTGGTTGTGCGCGAAGCCGACCGGGTTCCCTGCGCGCGTCACCCGCGTCCTGGAAACGTTCCGGCATGATCAGGTTGGGCTGTGCCGGGCGCGCTGACAATACCCCGGTTGGGGAATGCGGCCCGCGCGCAGTTTGCGCGTCAGGCACGGCGGGGCGGGGTGCGCAAAGAGACGGGCGCGTAGACGGGCGGGCCAGGGCGCGGGCCCCAAGCCCCACGGCGGCCCGCAGCGCAAGGCCGCACGCAGCGCAAGGCGGGCCAGATTGCAAGGTGGGGCCAGATTGCAAGGCGGGACCGGCCGCCTGGGCCGGCCCCGGTCGAAGGTCGGGCTCAGCGCCCGTAGGTGGCGGTGAAGCTGGCGCTGTCGAGCCCGGTCACATGCGCAAAGAAGCCCACGACCGCGCCCGAGGCGGTCTCGTCGATGGGCAGCGCCTCCTGCGGCATCGCATAGATCGTGAAGATATAGCGGTGCGGCGCGTCGCCTTCGGGCGGGCAGGGGCCGCCCCAGCCGTTTTGCGAATAATCGTTGCGCGCGGCAATGGCGCCGGCGGGCAGATCGGCGGTCTGGCCGATGCCGCCGGGCAGGCTGGTGGTCGTGGCCGGAATGTTGAACAGCGACCAGTGCCAGAAGCCCGAGCCCGTGGGCGCGTCCGGGTCATAGACCGTCAGGATATAGCTGTTGGTGCCCTCAGGCGCGCCCGACCATTCCAGCGCCGGCGACAGGTTGGGGCCGGTGCAGCCGAAGCCGCCGAAGACATGATCGGCGCCGATCGTCGTATCCGGCGCGATATCGGGCGAGGTCAGGGTCATCTCGGCGCTGGCCGGGGCGGCCGCAAGCGCTGTGGCGCAGATCAGCGCAAGGCCGAAGGGCGCGCGCGAAAGTTCAATCGTCATGGGAAACTCCTCTTTGGGGGAACGAAAGGTCGCCGGGTCGCACGGACCGCGGGACCGGGAAGAAGGGGCCGGAAGACCGGGAGCGGAAGACCGGAAGTGGAAGGCCGGGGGAGCCGGAAGAGTGGCCGGGAGCGCCCGCGCGCAAGGGGAATGATCTGGTCTTGCGGACATGCGCCCGAACCTTCCGGAATGTGGTTCCTTGTGAAGACCCGCGGCGCGGCCCCGCCATCGCCTGCGGACCGGGAGGTCACCGCGGGGGTCTGTTCCATTCCGCGGGTCTTCGGGAAAAGCCTAGGAAGAATCGCGCTTTTGCGGCCATTCCCCAGATGGGGAATGGACGGGCCCGTCCTCGGCGGTGGGGCGCGATCCCCCCGCACGCGGCGCAGGCCGGATCTGGCGCAACGGCCTTGCAGGACAGGCTTTTGCGCCCCCGCTTCCACAGCGGGCGGGTTTTCGCGCAAGGGCAGATGCGGCGCGCGGCGCCCGGTCCAGGGGTGGGGCCCGCGGGGGCGGGGCGCGCGCCGTCGCCCCGGTTGCGGCCGCGGCCCCTGGCCGCAGGGGCGGCCCCGCGCCAGGCGGTCGTCAGGCGACATCGCGGGCACTTTCGCGGCCCATCTCCGCGAGCACGGCAAAAAGGCGCGGCCAGTGGCTGAAGAAGATGAACTGCCCCGCCGCCTCGTGCATCTCGAAGCTGATCCAGGGATAATCCTCGCGGAATTCCGCGATCGTCTCGGGCGGCGCGATCGGGTCGGTGGCGCCGTTGACGAAATGCACCGGCAGCCGTCCGCGCGCACCGGCCACGGCCCCGCCCCAGTCGCCGCGGGCAAATTCGCGCATCTCCTGGGCATAGGCGCGGTGGGCCAGATGGCGCGGCGACAGCGTCACGCGGGTGCCATTCAGGATGGCCTGGCGCGTTTCGGGGCGCTGGAGCAGCGCCACATCGGCGGGCGAATCGCCATAGACCTGACGCACGAATTCCGCCCGCCCGATCCGCGCGGCGAAATGGAACCCCCCGCGCGCCACCAGCGGGATCAGCGCGGGCGTGTAATGCGCGGTGCCGACCACGAAACGGTGCCATTTGTCCATGCGCCGGTATTGCGCGTCGCGCGTCATCGGCAGCACCCCGGCAAAGGCCACGATCCCGCGCAGGATCTCGGGGTGGCGCGCGGCCAGCGAAAAGGCCAGGAAACTGTCGTTCTCGAGCGTGACGGCGGTGCAGGCCCGCACCCCCTCGCGCGTCAGGATCTTGCGGATATCGGCGAAGATGCCGGCCAGCGTGTCGGTGCCGGGCGCCAGCCCCGAGGTGTTGCCATAGCCCGGCCGGATCGGCACGATCACCCGATAGCCGCGCCGCGCGGCCTCGCGCTCGGCGCTCTCGGGCCACAGGCAAAAGCCGAAGGTGCCGTGGAAATAGAGAAGCGGCTGGCCGTCGGGATCGCCGAAGACGCGGTAGCTGATCGTGCGCCCGTCTGCGTGCAGGTGACGTTCGTCCCGGAAATAGGGCGGGCCGGGGTGGGGCGCGCGCGGGGCGGCGGGGGCCGTGCTCTGGCCTTCCCGATACATCGAGGCGCTGATCAGGGTCAGTTCCAGCTGCGATTGCGCCCCGGTCTTGGCGAAGATGCGCTCCATCTGCTTCTTGACCGTCTCGGGCGAAACCGATCGGCGCGCGGCGATCTGCTTGCGGCTGAGACATTGCAGCGACAGCGACAGAACCTCCTCCTCGGCCTCGGTCAGATCGAAGGCGCGGGCGATCTGGCCAGCGACGCGGGCATTTGCGGCGCGGTCGAACAGGATCACGAAGCTGCATGGCGCGCCTTCGTCGAAGGGCACCGGGATGCGGCGCACCACCGATCCGGGCATCCGCCCGCCCAGAAGCCAGCGCGCCGCCGGCGACAGATCGGACGGCAACGCCAAATCTTCGGGTGTGGTCTCGACCGGCGCGTCGGCATCTTCCGTCTCGGGCGGGGCACCCGCGGCCAAGGCCGCCTCGGCCTCGGCGTTCAGGCGCAGCACCACCCCGTCGGCCGACATGAGCAGCGCCGGCAAATGGCCGTAAAGTGCGAAGAGACGCTCGATATCGGGATAGGGCGCGCCGCTCTCGAGGATCTGACCGGCCTGTTCGGCATGGCGCCGCGCGGCCTCGGGGTCGAGCGCCGGCAACCGCGGGCCGCCCGTGCGCGCGATGGCCCGTTCCCAGGCGTCGACCAGGCGCTCGTAATGGGCGGGGTTGAGCGCGGCGCCGTAGATCTCGCAGACAACGGCGCTGGCTGCCTTGGCGCCTGAAGCCCCCGAGAGCGCCGCCTCGGCGCCTGAAGCCCATCCCGGCGCCGCGTCCGGTGCCGGTCCTGCATCCCTTGCCATGCCCGATCCTGTTGCCGTTGCCGCCTGCCCCGGACGGGCCGGGAAACCGTGGATACGCGGCCCGAGACCGTCGAGCCGTCCGTGAAAAACTGTATCTCACCCACAAGATGCGGCAAGCGCATCGGTTGCATGGCTCCCATCAGAATCGCGTGGGCGCCTTGTGCATGTGCACAAGGCCGCGGTTCTGGGCACTTTGGTCGCAGCCCCTGCGGCATCCCCGAGAGGGCCGCGCCGCCGCCGCCGGCCGGCTCGTTCAAATTGAAGAAATCTTCATCATGCTCTTAATCCTCATCATGCTCTTAATCCAATGACAGGAATTCTGGCTGAGGTTGATCGTGCTCAGGCTGTGAACGAGTTGCCCATCATGCCAGGTCTTCTGAAGAACGATTTCTCCGCGCATCTGACGCGCATGGTTCTCTGCGTCTTGCTTTGCGCGGGTCTTGTCGCGGGTGGAACCGTGTTTCAGCAGCGCGTCGAACGGGATCTGTCCGATCAGCAGGCGCGGATCGAACAGCTGGGCGTGGCCCTTTCTGCGGTCGAGCGTGACCTGGCCGCCGCGCGCGAGGTCGAGCATCATTTCGCCCTGACGCGCGATGTCGCTGCGGTGGGCGAGCATGACGCGCTGTTGCGCGATCTGGGCACGCGCCTGGCTGCGCTGACGACAACGGCGGGCACGCTCGATCTGCGGGAGATCCGCGAAAAGGCCGCGGCCCTGCAAGCCGACGTGACCGGCTATGGCGATGCCTTCGCGCATCTGGCCGCGGTGCGCGGGCAGCTGGGCCTGGACGAGAAATCGGGGCTGGAAGGGGCTCTGCGCGAGGCGGTGCATGGCGCCGAAGACATCGTGAACACGATCGGGGCGCCCGAGCTTCTGGTGAAGATCCTGATGATGCGGCGCCACGAAAAGGACTTCATCATGCGCCGTGACCCCAAATACATCGACCGGCTGGATGCGCGGGTCGCGGAATTCGGCGCCTTTCCCGCGGCGATGTTCGGGTCGGAAAGCCGGCGCGCCGAGGCGCTCGAGAAGATCGCGCTTTATCAGACGGCGTTTCATCGCTTTGCGGATCTGACGCTGGGGCTGGACGATTTGCAGGCCAAGACCGCGGCGGCCTATGACACGCTGCTGCCGCAGCTTGAGACCCTGCACGCGGATATCGACACCGGCATCGCGGGGTTGCGCGCCGCGGCCGAGCAGCAAAAGGCGCAGGTGCATTGGCTCAATCTTGCCATTGCCGTGGCGGGCCTTGCGATCTTTGCGCTGGTGGCCTGGCGGCTCTTTCGCGCGACCGCCGCGCCCCTGCGCGCCGTCACCCGCGCGGTCGGGCAATTGGCGGCGGGCGATACCGAGATCAAGGTGCCTGCCTCGCGCGTCACCGAGGTCCGTGCGATCGGGGCCGCGCTCGAGACCTTCCGCCAGACGATGATCGAGCGCGCGCGCCTCGAGGCCGAAGCCCGCGCCGCGACCGAGCGCGAGGCCGCCGCCCGCGCCGCGGCTGACGCGCGCGAGCGAGCCGACGCCGCCGAGGCCGCGGCCCGGGCCGAGGCCGAGTGTCAGGAGCTTGAGGCGCGCATGGCCCGCGAGGCGCGCATCGTCGCCGAGATCGCCGAGGTCGTGGGCACCTGCGCGGCGGGCGACTTCACCCGTCGGCTGGATCTGTCGGACAAGACCGGTGTCTTTGCCGAATTGTGCGCGGGCATGAACCGGGTCGGTGAAGCCGCCAATGCGGGGCTGGGGGCGGTGCGCGTGGCGCTGGGCCATCTGGCGCAGGGCGATCTGAGCTATCGGATGCCGGTGCATTTCCAGGGCGTCTTCGCCGAGATCGCCGAGGCGATGAACAGCACCGCCGAAAGCCTTGTGAACACCGTGCAGGAGATTTCGGTCTCGGCGCAGACGGTGGACGGTTCGGCCCGCGAGATTGCCGGCGCCGCCGAGGATCTGGCCCGCCGCTCCGAGCAGAACGCCGCGATGCTCGAGCAATCCGCCGCCGCGCTTGACGAGATGACCAGCTCGGTCCGCTCGGCTGCCGCCGCGGCCGAACAAGCCCAGGCCGAGGTCGAGGGCATCTCCGAGCGCGCCACCGAAGGCGAAGCCGTCGTGCAGCGCGCCGTCGCCGCGATGGACGCAATCCAGGCCTCGTCGCAGGGGATTGGCAAGATCCTTGAGGTGATCGAGGAAATTGCGTTCCAGACCAACCTTCTGGCGCTGAATGCGGGGGTCGAGGCCGCCCGTGCCGGCGAGGCCGGGCGCGGCTTTGCGGTCGTGGCGAACGAGGTGCGCGCGCTGTCGCAGCGCTCGTCCGAGGCGTCGGGCGAGATCGCCGCGCTGATCGCCACCGCCGACAACAATGTCCGCCGCGGGGTCGAGCTGGTGCACGAATCGGGCCGTGCGCTGGGCGGGATCGCCGGGGGGGTGACGGATGTGACGGGCAAGATCCGTGATATCGTGAAATCCGTGAGCGAGACCTCGACCGGGATCGCCGAGATCTCGCGCGCCACCAACGAGCTCGACCGGACCACCCAGCAGAATGCCGCCGTCTTCGAGCAGACCAACGCCGCCGTGCGCGCGCTTCAGGGCGAAGCCGAATCGCTGGCGGGGGCGGTGGCGGGCTTCCGGCTGTCGCAGGAGGGCGCCGGGGCCCGGGGGGGCTCTCGGGCCGCCTGAGCGTCGGCCACTCCCGGCCCGGCATCTTGGGCCCTGCGCCGAACGTGGTTGCCGCGCGCGGGCGCAAACGCGGCGCCGTTCCGGGGCCGCCAGGGCGCGCGGGCCCGGCCCCGGCGGCGCCTTCGCGGGCCCGAGCCTGCGGGGCGCAAACGCGCACAGCTTGCGGCGCCCCCTTGCGCGTTGATTTCCGCAGCGATCCGGCTCCCGCGGCGCTGGCCGCCGCGTTGGCGTCTCGGGGTCCGCGCTTTGGATTTGCCGGTGTCGCAGAGGTCCGCGCCCCCCATGAGGTGCCGATGGCGCGCCGCTCCGGCGGCCATCCTCGCGCCGTGCGCGCAGTGGCAAACGGGCCTTCTTGCACGCGCTCAAGGTGAGGCGCTGCCCTCGGGCGCGGGAAAGCCCGCGCGCGTCGAGGAGGGGGCCCTTCGCGTCATTCCGCTGGAAACTTCGCCGTCGGCTGGACTAGAAGCGCAAGGACGCGGGGGCGCCTTGCGCGGCCGTGCCCGAGGTGCCGGGCGGCCCTTCTGGCGCCAGGCCTTGGGCGGCGCGCCGGGACAGGGCAGACCCCGGCAGGGGCGTGCCCGCGGTCGGCGATGAACGCAAGGCGCAGGGCACGTCGGGGCGAGACGGCGAACCCGACCCCAACTGGGCGGGGCATCGGGGCGCGCCGCGACAGGGGCGCCGGCGACGGAATGTGGGGGGCAGTGCATGCAGCACGACGGGGCGGACCGGCAGGGCGAGGTGGACGGGCTGCGGGCATTGGCCGTGCTGCTGGTGGCGCTGTTTCACGCCCAGCTCAACGACTTCCGCGGCGGGTTCGTCGGCGTGGACGTGTTCTTCGTGATCTCGGGCTATCTCATCATCCCGATGATCGTGCGCGCCCAGGCCGAGGGGCGTTTCACCTTCGGCGCCTTCATGGCGCGCCGCCTGCGCCGTCTGGTTCCGGCGCTGCTGCCGGTGCTGGTCTTCGCCGCCGGGGCGGCCGCGCTGCTGCTGGGTGCGGGGCGGTTCTCGGACTTTCTGGCCACATTGGCCGGTGCGGGCCTCTTCGTGTCGAACCAGGTCTTTCTGGCGCAGGCGGGCTATTTCGACACTGACGCGGCCGAAAAGCTTTTGCTGCACACCTGGTCGCTGGGGGTCGAATTCCAGTTCTACCTGCTGACACCCTTCCTGCTGGGCTTGGTGCGCGGCCGCCCCGCCCGTGTCGCGGCGCTGCTGGCGGTCCTGTGCGTGATGTCGCTGGGCCTGTCGCTGTGGATGGTCGAGGGCCGGGCCGAGGCCGCCTTCTTCACCACGCCGCCCCGGTTCTGGGAATTCGGCGTGGGCGGGCTGGTCGGGCTGTGGTGCGGGCCGCGCGCGGGGCCCTTGTGGGCGGCGATGGGTGCGCGCGGGCTGGGGCTGGGGCTGATCCTCTGGGCGGCGCTGTCCTATGATGCGGGCACGCGCTTTCCGGGGGTCTGGGCGCTGCCGCCGGTGCTGGGGGCGGCGCTGGTTCTGGCCGCCCCACGGGCGCCGCGCGACCCGTTCCTGAGGCTGCTGGGGGCGCGCGGGTCGCGCTGGCTGGGGCTGCGCTCCTATTCGATGTATCTGTGGCATTGGCCGTTGATCGTGACCGCGCAGCTGAGCGCCGAGCGCGCGACCGAAGGCCTGCTGGTCGGCATGGTGCTGCTGTCGATCCTGGCCGCCGCGCTCAGCTATCGCTGGGTCGAGACCCCGCCGCAGCGCCGCGCCGAATGGCTGCGCCCGACACGGATCGTCACGCTCTGGGCGCTGGCCCCGGCGCTTGCGCTGGGCCTTTGGGCGGGCGGGGGTGCCGCCTTGCGCGCCGATCTGCCGTTGGCCGGCTGGCGCGCGATGGCCGATCGGGTGGACGCCGCGCGTGCGGCCTACATGGCGCAGACGACGGGTGCCGATCGTGCCGTCGCGGGCTGGCAATGCAGCTACGACACCGCCGCCGCCGACGGCCCCGCCGCCGCCGCGCGCATGGTGCGCGCCTGCCTTGCGGCGCGGCCGCGCGCGCCCTTCGTTCTGGTGGTCGGCGACAGCCACGGGCGCGATGTGTTCCAGGCGCTCCGCCGCGCCTTCCCGCAGCGCGCCTTCGTGCTGGTGCACCAATCCTCATGCCCGGCGCTGGCCGATCATGCCTATCGCTCGTCGCGCTGTTTTCCCGAACTGGGCCGCACGCTGGAACTGGCCCGTGCGCAGGGCGCCGTCTCGGTGGTGCTGGCCTCGCATTGGCCCGAGACGCCGCCCGCGGCCCTGGCGGCAACCGCCGCGGTCCTGTCGCCCCTGGGCCTGCCCGTCGCGGTGATCGGCGCAAGCCCGATCGCGCGCGGGTCGCTGGCGCGCAAGCTTCTGGGCGACCCCGATCTGGTGACGCAAGCGGGCGCGCTTTTCCTGCCCGAGACGCAGGTCAGCCGCCGCGGCGCCCCCCGTGCCCGCGAGGCCGCGCTGGCCGGTTGGGCGGCGGAAAACGGCTGGCTCTTCGTGCCGAAATTCCCGCTGTTTTGTGCCGAGACGCTCTGCCGGGTCGGTTGGGCCGACCCGCAAGGCGGGCTGCCCCGGCTGATGTTCTGGGACAATCAACACCTGACGCTGGCCGGGATCGACTGGCTGGCGGGCGCGTTGGCCGCGCGCCCGGATCTTGCCGCCTTTGTCGCGGGAAAGGGCGCGCGGACACAGTGAGGCCGGCCCAGGCGCCTGGGCGATCAGCACGCGTCGGGGGTGCGGCCCTTGTCGGTCGCGGGAGGGGGCGCGGAACCGGTGTCCGGGCCGCCCTCGCCGCCCGCGACCGCAGAGGCGGCGTCCCTTGCGTCCCCATTCTTCGCGTTCCCATTCGTCGCGTTCCCGTTCGGTGCCATGCCCGCCGCGCGCGCCCCGCGCCGGCCGCGCGTCTTGGCGCCCCCTCCCGCGTGCTTCGTTCCCGCCGTGTCGCCGGGTTCGGCCGCCGGCAACCGCCCGCCCGAGGTCAGGAACCGCGTCAGATCGGCCGCCGACATCGGATGGGCATAGAGATAGCCTTGCAGCGCGTCGCAGCCCAGAGAGCGCAGCGTGGCCGCCTGACCGGCGGTTTCCACCCCTTCGGCGATCGTGTGGATGCCCAGGCCTCCGGCCAGGTCGATGATCGTGCGCGTCAGATTGCGGGCGCGGGCCTCGCGGGCGATGGGCCGAATGATCCGCCCGTCGATCTTGAGGGTCGAGGGCGCGATCTCCATCAGCCCGATGATCGAGGTATGCCCCGACCCGAAATCGTCGATCTCGATGCCGATCCCGGCGCTTTTCAGCATGTCGAGATGGTGCCAGAAAACGGCGTCCTCCTCTTCGACCAGGACATTCTCGACGATCTCGAAGGCGATGGAATAGCCGGCCTCGGACAATTCGCAGGCGCTGCGGATGATGCCCGGATCATGCATGCTGCCCGAGCAGACGTTGAAGCTGACCTTGGGCAGCAGCACCCCTTCGGCATCGAGCCGTTGCATCAACAGGCGCGTGCGCAGGATCATGGCATGGTCGATCTCGGGCACCAGATGCAGCTGTTCGGCGACGCGCATGAAGGCGTCGGGCCCGATCAGCCCGCGGGTGGGGTGGTTCCAGCGCGCCAGCACCTCGATGCCGACCAGCGTGCCGTCCTTGGCCGAGACCTGCGGCTGGAAGAAGGGCTCGATCTCGTTGTTTTCCAGCGCGCTGCGCACGTCCTCGGCCAGCCGCCGCTTGCCCTGCAACTCGCGTTCGAGCTTGAGCGAGTAGAATTCGATGCGGTTGCGGCCGCCCTGCTTGGCGCGATAGAGCGCGGCATCGGCCAGTTGCAGCAGGTCGGTGGCGCGACGGCTCGAGTTCTCGGTGCTGGCGATGCCGAAGCTGGCGCTGCACCGGATCACCAGATCCTCGTGGCTGAAGGGTTCGGCCAGGCGGGCGCGGATCCGCTCGATCACGCCGCGGGCCTGATCTTCGGTGGTGGCGGGCTCGAGGATGACCGAGAATTCGTCGCCCCCCACGCGCGCGGCGAAGTCGGCCTCGCGGATGTTCTCGCGCAGGATCTCGGCGACGCGGCGCAGGACGATGTCGCCGGCCTGATGGCCCAGCGTGTCGTTGACCTGCTTGAAATGGTCGAGGTCGATCTGGATCAGCGTGCATTGGCGGGCCCGTCCCGCAGCCACCTCCTGCAAGCGTTCGCGCAGCATCTGGTCGAAATAACGCCGGTTGGGCAGGCCCGTCAGCCCGTCGTGGAAGGCCAGATGTTCGTTCTGGGCGCGCATCCGGTCGGCCAGCCGGTGCGCCTGGGCCAGCTCGGCCTCGCGCAGGACATCGAGCGTGACATCGTGCAGCGCCCCGGTCCAGACGACCGAACCATCGGCCTCGCGGCGCGGGGTCGAGGCCCCCGACAGCCACAGCAGGCCGCGGGTCGCGTGGTGAAAGCGAAAGCGCATCCGCCATGGCGACAGATCGCGCGCGCTGGCGGCGGTGGCGTCGGCAAAGGTGGGCCAGTCGTCGCGGTCGACGCGTTCCAGGATGCGGTCCTGAAGTTCGACGATTTCCTCGCGGCTGAAGCCCACCAATTCGTTGAACCGCGCCGAGGTATAGGGAAAGTCGGCCGCGCCCGAGGGCTGGCGGCGGAATTCATAAAGCCCGACCGGCGCGATATCGGCGATCGAGGCCAGCTGGGCATGGGCGCGGTGCAATTCGGTCACGGCGGCATCGGCGCGTTTCTCGGTGGCGACCTGTTCAGTGATGTCGAGAACCTTGCCCAGCCAGATCGTCGTGCCGTCGTCGTCGCGCTGCGGGTTTGCCCAGACATGGATCCGGCGGCGGCCCTTTTCGGGGTGATCGAGCGCGTGATCGAAGTCGATGATGCTGAGGTCGCGCATCGATGTCTCGAAGACGGCCCGGATCGCGGCCTGTTCTTCCTCGGGGATGTTGCGCATGAAATCCTCGGGGGTCTTGCGCAGATCCTCGGCCGAGACGCCCAGAAGCGTGGGCATCTTGCTGCTGAAGAATTCGAAGCGGCGCGTGCCGTCCGGGCCGCGGCGATAATCGAAAAGCGCGCCGGGGATGTTCTCGACCACCGCGTCGAGCCGGGCGTGGCTGGTGCGCAATTCCGCCAGCGTGTTCGACAGCCGGCGGTCGGCTTCGGTCTGCTCGGTCACGTCCATGACATTGCCGCACCAGATGGTCGCGCCGTCGGGCATGCGCATCGGCAGCGATGACAGCATCATCCAGCGCAGCCCCTTGACGGGGTGGTTCAGCCGGTAGCGACAGATCAGCGGTTCGCCGGT
Source organism: Phaeovulum vinaykumarii (assembly GCF_900156695.1). Taxonomy (GTDB): domain Bacteria; phylum Pseudomonadota; class Alphaproteobacteria; order Rhodobacterales; family Rhodobacteraceae; genus Bieblia_A; species Bieblia_A vinaykumarii. The sequence goes on along the minus strand of NZ_FTOM01000004.1, from coordinate 232,747 downwards.
TTCGCGGGTATGGGCGATGCGCGCGGCGATCTCGGCCTGGTCGTCGGGGTGGATGTTGCGCGCCGCGGCGGCGCCATCGGCCTGCATGTCCTCGGCCGACACGCCCAGCAGATCGGGCAGCTTGGCGCTGAAATAGGGCAGGTCGACCCGACCGTCGGGATGCTCGCGGTGTTCGAACAGCGCGCCGGGGGTATTGTCGGCCAGCGTGTTCAGCCGGTCGCGGGCGCGGCGGGCCTCCTGCGCGGTTTCGGCCAGCCGGCGTTCGCTGTCCTTCATGTGGTCGATGTTGATCAGAACGCCCGACACCCGCACCGGGCGGCCGGGGTCGTCGATCAGCCGCGCGATGCAACGATACCAGTGATAGCTGCCGTCCTTGTGGCGCATGCGCTGGTCGATCTGGACCATCTGGGTCTCGCCCGCGATCAGCCGGTCGATGGCGCCCACGCTCATGGGGCAATCCTCGGGGTGCAGCAGCGTGCGCCAGCCCTGGCGCGTGGCCGGATAGTCGCCGGGTTCATAGCCCATCAGGCGATAGGTCTCGTCGGGGGCCCAGCCCTCATCCTGTTCGGGCAGGACGGTCCAATGCGCCATTTCCCCCGACAGGGTCGAGGCGCGCAGCATCTCCTCGCGGGCTTCCAGGTCGCGCCGGGCGGCGTCGGCCTCGGCGGCCATGCGGATCAGCCGGGTCTCGGTTTCCTTGCGTTCCGAGATATCCTGAAGCGCGCCGCTCAGGCGGATGGTGCGCCCGTCCTCGCGGGTGGCCTCGCCGACGGCGCGCACCCACACGGTCGTGCCGTCAAGGCGCCGCAGCGGCAGTTCCAGATCCCAGGGCGTGCCGTCGTTCAGCCCGCGCTCGACCGCGGTGCGGATCGTCTCGCGCGCGTCCGGCGCATAGAAGTCGATCGCGTCCTCGATCCGGATCTGATGGCCGGGCGCGCAGCCGTGGATGCGGCAGGTCTCGTCCGACCAGAAGACCTCCTGGGTCTGGACGTCGTATTCCCAATAGCCCAGCCCCGCCAGCATGCCCGCGCGGCGCATCAGCTCCTCGGAGCGCGCCAGCCGTGCCTCGCCCTGCTTGCGCTGGTCGATGTCGCGGTGCAGCCCGCACATCCATTCGGGCTGGCCGTCGGCCAGGCGGCTGCGCAGCCGGCCGACGGCGCGCACCCAGACCCAGCGCCCGTCCTTGTGGCGCATCCGGGCCTCGATGTCATACCAGTCGGTTTCGCCGGCGAAATGGCGTGCCAGCTCGGCCTCGGAGCGCTTGAGGTCGTCGGGGTGGCACAGCGCGGTCCAGGTGTCGATGCTGGTGGGCTCCAGCTCCTCGAGGCGATAGCCCACGATAGCGGCCCAGCGGTCGTTGAAGATGGTCTCGCCGGTCTGCACGTTCCATTCCCAGGTGCCGGTGTCGGCGCCCTCGACGATGGCCGAGAGCCGCTCGATATCGGCGCGCAGCTGAACGCCCTCCTCGAGCAGCGGTCCGAGATCGGCCAGATGCAGCCGCAGGCGGAGGGCGTCGGGCGGTGCGTCGGCGGGCGGGGGAGCATCAGGAGGCGGGGGAACGTCTTGGGGCGGGGCAACGACCTCGCCCAGGATCAGCACGCGCTGGCCGCCGTCGGTTCCGGCGCGCAGATCGACACAGAGCGGGGGCGCGGGGCCGGGGCGGGCGTTCCGGTCGGTGAACCAGGCGCGCAAAGCGTCGTGGCTGGTGTCGTGGATCAGCTCGAAGAGGCTGCGGCCGACGGGATCGCCGTCGCGTGACAAAAGCGCCCCGATCGTGCCCGAAAGTGCCGGCGCCGACACCGCCCGGATCCTGCCGTTCAGATCGGTTTCGATCGTGCCGACGGCAAAGCCGCCCAGCGAACCTGTGCTCGAACATGCCGGGGCGGCATGCGAACGCACGGCACGAGTTCCGAGCCGGACGACAGCCACCTGATCTCCTCCCCGACACCAAATGAAATCGAAACAACCTGTGGCTGAATAACACGTTCCAATTCAGATGTCAGCCGAATGACGCACCGGAAGGTGATTTCCCGCCCGTTCCTTCCACGGCCGTGCCCGGCGCGCCGCAGTGGCGCGGTCTGGCGGGTGCCGGGGGGCGGCAGGCGGGGCATTCGGGCGGGGCGTTCGGGCGCGTCTCGGGCTTTCTCAGGCCGCGGGTGGCTCAGGCCGCGGGTGGGGCCGCGGGCGCGGGCAGAATGGCGGGCAGGGCGGCGGCCTCCTTGCCGCAGCTGCGCACCAGATCCGCGATCTCGGCCAGCTGCGGCGCCAGCGGGCAGGTTCGGCGCCAGACCATGCCGATGGTGCGGCTGGGCCGGGGCGCGTTCAGCCGCGCCACCGCGACAGGTGCGGCGGCGGTCTCGACCGCGACCGCCATCTGGGGGATCAGCGTCACGCCGATGCCCGCGCCCACCATCTGCACCAGCGTCGAGAGCGACGAGCCCTCCATCATCTCGCGCGTGCCCTGCGTCGACAGCTTGCAAAAGGACAGCGCCTGATCGCGGAAGCAATGCCCCTCCTCCAGCAGCAAAAGCCGCATCTCGCGCAGCCGGTCCGAACAGGGCACGGGCTGGCCGGCCTCGGCGCGGGGGCGCACCAGGACGAATTCCTCCTCGAAGAGCGGGGTCTCGCAGAGCGCGGGCTCGGACACCGGCAGCGCCAGAATGGCCGCATCCAGCCGCCCGGCGGTCAGATCCTCGATCAGCTTGCGCGTCACCGCCTCGCGCGGGCGCAGGTCCAGCCCCGGATAGCGCGCCCCCAGCGCCCCGATCAGCCGCGGCAGCAGATAGGGCGCGATGGTCGGGATCACCCCCAGCCGCAATTGACCGCCCAGGGGGGCCTGCGCGCCCCGCGCCAGATCGGCCAGCTCCTCGACCGCGCTGAGAATGTCGCGCGCGCGGGCCGCGACCGATTCGCCTAAGCGTGTCAGCCGGATCTGGCGCGCGGCGCGCTCGATCAGGGGGGCGCCCAGGATCTCCTCAAGCTCCTTCATCTGGAGCGACAGCGCCGGCTGGGAAATGGCGCAAGCCTCGGCCGCGCGCCCGAAATGGCGGTGCCGGGCCAGGGCCTCGAAGTAACGTAGATGTCGCATGGAGATGTTATTCATAGGCACTGCATATCGCAGCCATTGGAAAATGAAAATTCCCCTAATGGCTCGGTGTTGCTATGGTCGCAGCACAAGGGGAGGACAGCGCATCCGCCCCCCGGGAAAGGCCGCTCCGCGGCCCGATCGGGGCGGGCCCGCGCGCCTGCTCCCGATAGTGACGCGACACGGAAAACAAGGGAGAGACAGATGGACGGCAATGACATCCAGTCGGGCGGCAAATGCCCGGTCATGCATGGCGGCAACACCGCGATGGGTGCCTCGGTCATGGAGTGGTGGCCCAATGCGCTGAACCTCGACATCCTGCACCAGCATGACACCAAGACCGACCCGCTGGGCCGCGCCTTCGACTATCGCAAGGCCGTCGAGGGGCTGAATTTCGAGGCGGTGAAGGCCGATCTCAAGGCGCTGATGACCGACAGCCAGGACTGGTGGCCGGCCGATTGGGGCCATTACGGCGGGCTGATGATCCGCATGGCCTGGCACGCGGCGGGCTCGTATCGCACGGCGGACGGTCGCGGCGGCGGCGGCACCGGCAACCAGCGTTTCGCGCCGCTGAATTCGTGGCCCGACAACGTCAACCTGGACAAGGCGCGCCGGCTGCTGTGGCCGGTCAAGAAGAAATACGGCAACCGCCTCAGCTGGGCCGATCTCATCATCCTGGCCGGGACCGTCGCCTATGAGAGCATGGGCCTCAAGACCTATGGGTTCGCCTTTGGCCGGAGCGATATCTGGCACCCCGAGAAGGACGTCTACTGGGGCGCCGAAAAGGAATGGCTGGCGCCTTCGGATGCGCGCTACGAGAACGTGGACGACCCCTCGACCATGGAAAACCCGCTGGCGGCGGTGCAGATGGGGCTGATCTACGTCAACCCCGAGGGCGTGAACGGCACGCCCGACCCGCTCAAGACCGCGCTTCAGGTCCGCGAGACCTTCGCCCGCATGGCCATGAACGACGAGGAAACCGTGGCGCTGACCGCGGGTGGGCATACGGTGGGCAAATGCCACGGCAACGGCAATGCCGCCGAGCTGGGCCCCGACCCCGAAGCTGCCGATGTGACCGATCAGGGCCTGGGCTGGCTCAACACCACCTCGCGCGGGGTGGGGCGCAACACCGTGACCAGCGGCATCGAGGGCGCCTGGACCACCCATCCCACGCAATGGGACAACGGCTATTTCCACCTGCTGCTGAATTATGAGTGGGAGCTGAAGAAATCCCCCGCCGGCGCCTGGCAATGGGAGCCCGTCAACATCAAGGAGGAAGACAAGCCCGTCGATGTCGAGGATCCCTCGATCCGGCTCAACCCGATCATGACCGACGCCGACATGGCGATGAAGATGGACCCGATCTACCGCGAGATTTCCGAGCGGTTCCACAAGGATCCGGCCTATTTCTCGGAGGTCTTCGCGCGCGCCTGGTTCAAGCTGACCCACCGCGACATGGGACCGAAGGCGCGCTATCTTGGTCCTTGGGTGCCGGCCGAGGATCTGATCTGGCAAGACCCGGTGCCTGCGGGCGCGACCGGCTATGACGTCGCCGCCGCCAAGGCGCGGATCGCGGCCTCGGGGCTGTCGGTGGCCGATATGGTCGCCACCGCCTGGGACAGCGCGCGCACCTTCCGCGGCTCGGACATGCGCGGGGGCGCCAATGGCGCACGCATCCGTCTGGCACCGCAGAAGGATTGGGAGGGCAACGAACCCGAACGCCTGGCGCGGGTGCTGTCGGTGCTGGAGCCCATCGCCGCCGAGACCGGGGCGAGCCTGGCCGACATCATCGTGCTGGCGGGGAATGTCGGGGTCGAGCAGGCCGCGCGCGCGGCGGGCTTCGAGGTCGAGGTGCCCTTCGCGCCGGGCCGCGGGGACGCCACCGACGAGATGACCGACGCGGCTTCCTTCGACGTGCTGGAGCCGGTGGCCGATGGCTTCCGCAACTGGCAGAAGAAGGATTACGTTGTCGCCCCCGAGGAGCTGCTTCTCGATCGTGCGCAGCTGATGGGGCTGAGCGCGCCCGAGATGACCGTTCTGGTCGGCGGGATGCGGGCGTTGGGCACCAACCACGGCGGCACCGCGCATGGCGTGTTCACCGACCGGGTGGGGGCGCTGACGCCGGACTTCTTCACCGTGCTGACCGACATGGCCTGGAAATGGGTGCCCACGGGGCGGAACCTCTACGAGATCCGCGACCGCAAGACGGGCGAGGCCAAATGGACCGCGACGCGCGTCGATCTGGTCTTCGGGTCGAATTCGATCCTGCGCGCCTATGCCGAGCTTTACGCCCAGGACGACAACGCCGGCAAGTTCGTGGCGGATTTCGTGGCCGCCTGGACCAAGGTGATGAACGCCGACCGCTTCGATCTGGTCTGAGCGCGGCGTTCGGCAACATCCCCGGTCCCGGTCGATCCGGGGCCGGGCGGGATCTGCGGCCCCGTGTCCCCTTTCGGGGGCGCGGGGCCTTTTCGTGACGGGGTGCGCCCCTGTCCGGGACGGGCAGGCTCAGCCCTGGCGGAAAAGATCACGCTGGGTTGCGGGCTGGCTGCGCCAATATTGCGGCGCGGCCTCGATCTGCGCGCCCAGCGCCGCCGCCGCATGCCAGGGCCAGCGCGGATCATAGAGGATCGCCCGCGCGATCCCCACGAAATCGGCGTCCCCCGTGGCCACGATGGCCTCGGCCTGCTGGGGTTCGGTGATCAGCCCCACCGCCACCACCGGCATCTTGACCGCCGCCTTGACCGCGCGCGCCAGCGGCACCTGGTAATTCGGCCCGATGGCGATGGCCTGGCGCGGGTCGAGCCCGCCGCTCGAGACATGGATGCCGCCGCAGCCGCGGGCCTCCAGCGCCTGGGCCAAGGCGAGCGTGCTCTCGAGATCCCAGCCCGCCTCCATCCAGTCGGTGGCCGAGACCCGCACCGAGACGGGGCGGTCGGCGGGAAAGGCCGCGCGCACGGCGTCGAACACCTCGAGCGGGAAGCGCATCCGGTTCTCGAGGCTGCCGCCATAGGCATCGCTGCGCTGGTTCGACAGGGGCGACAGGAACTGATGCAGCAGATAGCCATGCGCGGCATGGATCTGCACCGCATCGAGACCCAGCGCCCCGGCGCGGGCGGCCGCTTCGGCAAAGGCGGTGCGCAGGCGGGCCAGGTCCGACAGGTCCAGTGCCCGCGGCGGCAGGTCGGTTTGCAGGAAGCCGCAGGCCGAAGGCGCCACCGTCTGCCAGCCGTCGGCATGGCCGGGCGGCAGCTGCGCGCCCCCCTTCCACGGCCGCGCACACGAGCCCTTGCGACCGGCATGGCTGAGTTGCAGCGCCAGCGGCATCGACGACCAGCGCCGCACGCTGTCCAGAACCCGCCCCATCGCCGCGGCGCAGGCCTCGTCCCACAGGCCCAGATCGGCATGGGTGATGCGTCCCTCGGGCGTGACCGCCGTGGCCTCGATGGTCAGAAGCCCGGCCCCCGATTGCGCCAGCTGGCCCAGATGCATCTGGTGCCAGTCATTCATCTGCCCGTTCTCGGCCGAATACTGGCACATGGGCGCGATCACGATGCGATTGGACAGGACAAGCCCGCTGCCTTCGACGGGGAAGGGCCGGAACAGGACGGGCTGGGGCATGGGCGGCTCCGTGACAGGAAAATGCGGACAGGACATGAAATGGGCACCTTTTTCATCCAGACGGGCAAACGGGCATCCGTCAAGCCGTCCTTTCGAGCAGGTCCGCCGCCGTCACCGGGTCCGTTTTCAGGGCGGGGCGCGACGTGGAAGGGCGCCGGAGCGGAGGGCGCCAGGGGGGCCGCAGGCGGGGGCTGCGGCCTGCCGACATCTTGCATCCCCCCCGCACGCGCCTATCAGGGGGCATGGCGCTTGAACTCACCTCTCTCCGCGATCTGGCCGCACAGGGCTTTGACGACATCATCGACGTGCGCTCGCCCGCCGAACATGCCGAAGACCACCTGCCCGGCGCGATCAACCTGCCGGTCATGGACAATGCCGAACGCGCCCGCGTCGGCACGATCTACAAGCAGGTCTCGCCCTTCATGGCGCGCAAGATCGGCGCGGCCATCGTGGCGCGCAACGCCGCGCGCCATCTCGAGGGGCCCCTGGCCGACAAGCCGGGTGGCTGGCGGCCGCTGGTCTATTGCTGGCGGGGGGGGCAGCGCTCGGGCTCGTTTGCCACGATCCTGTCGCAGATCGGCTGGCGGGTCGAGCTGGTCCGGGGCGGCTACAAGGCCTGGCGCGGGCTGGTGGTGCAGGCGCTCTATGACCGGCCCTTTCCCGCGCCGGTGATCGTGCTCGATGGCAACACCGGCAGCGCCAAGACCGAACTGCTGAACCTTCTGCCCGAACATGGCGTGCAGGTGATCGACCTCGAGGGGCTGGCCGGGCATCGCGGGTCTCTCTTCGGGGCGATGGGGGTGCAACCCTCGCAGAAGCTGTTCGAGATGCGGCTGGCCATGGCGATGAGCGCGCTTGATCCCGCGCGCCCCGTCGTGGTCGAGGCCGAAAGCGCCAAGGTCGGGGAATGTCGCCTGCCGCCGGGGCTGTGGCGGGCGATGTGCGCCGCCCCGCGGATCGAGATCGCGGCCCCCCTGGCCGCGCGCGCCGCTTATCTGACGCGCGCCTATGCCGATCTGACCGCGGACCCCGACCAGCTTCTGGCCCGCATCGAGAGCTTGCGCCATTTCCATTCCGCCGAGACGATCGAGACCTGGATGCAGGCTGCGCGGGCGGGCGATTTCGCCACCCTGGCCCAGGGACTGATGGCGGCCCATTACGACCCGCGCTACAACCGCCACCGCGCCCGCATCGGCGCCCCGGCGACGGTGCTGCCCGCGCCCGGCCTGGCGCCCGGCGATCTGGCGGGGCTTGCGCGCGATCTGGCGCGGGAGATCGCGTCGCGCTAGGCTGGGGGCGACTGCCAGAAGGAAGCCCCCGATGACCGCGCCCACCCAAGCCCCCGCCGCGTCCGAACCGCGCCTGACCACGCTGGCCCATGGCGGCGGCTGCGGCTGCAAGATCGCGCCCGACGTGCTGTCGCGGATCCTGCGCGAGACCGCCGTCCTGCCGGCGCCGCCCGAATTGCTGGTGGGGATCGAGACCTCGGACGACGCCGCGGTCTATCGGCTCAACGACAGCCAGGCGCTGATCGCCACGACCGATTTCTTCATGCCCATCGTGGATGACCCGCGCGATTTCGGGCGCATCGCCGCGACCAATGCCCTGAGCGATGTCTACGCGATGGGCGGGCGCCCGATCCTGGCGCTGGCGCTGGTGGGGATGCCGGTCGGCACGCTCTCGACGGCGACCATCGGCGCCATTCTCGACGGCGGCGCCTCGGTCTGTGCGGCGGCTGGCATCCCGGTCGCGGGGGGCCATTCCATCGACTCGGTCGAGCCGATCTATGGCCTGGTGGCGCTGGGCCTTGTCCATCCCGATCAGGTGCGCAGCAATGCCGGCGCGCGGCCGGGCGACGTGCTGATCCTGGGCAAGCCGCTGGGGGTGGGGGTGATGTCGGGCGCGCTCAAGAAAGGCGTGCTGTCGGCGACCGCTTACGCGCAGATGATCGCCACGACGACGCGGCTCAACACGCCGGGGCCGGCGCTGGCGGCGCTCGGGGGCGTGCATGCCATGACCGATGTGACGGGCTTCGGGCTCTGCGGGCATGCGCTCGAGATGACGCGCGGGTCGGGCTGCGATCTCCAGATCGACTGGGCCGCGGTGCCGCTTCTGCCGGGCGTGCGCGATCTGGCGGCGGCGGGCCATGTCACCGGCGCCTCGGGGCGCAACTGGGCCAGTTGCCGCGACGGCGTGGTGCTGGGCGACGGGATCTCGGATCTGGACCGGGCGCTTCTGACCGACCCGCAGACCAGCGGCGGTCTGCTGGTGGCCTGCGCGCCCGAGGCGGCCGCGCGGGTGCTGGCGATCTTTGCCGAGGCCGGTTTTGCCGAGGCTGCGCAGATCGGGCGCGTCGGTGCGCCCAGTGCCGATCCGCGGCTGACCATTCTTTGAATTTGCTTTTGCATCATCGTCTTGCGCGCGAAAGTTCGCGCAAGACGTGAGGTTTTGCGCGCCTCAGGCGCCGCCCTCCGACAGATCGGCAAACAGCGCCGAGGACAGATAGCGTTCGCCCGAATCCGGCAAGATGACCACGATCGTCTTGCCCGCATTCTCGGGCCGATGCGCCAGCCGCAGCGCCACCGCCGCCGCCGCCCCGCAGGAGATGCCCGACAGGATGCCTTCCTCGCGCGCCAGCCGCCGGGCGGTTTCCATCGCCTCGGCATCGGTGACGGTCTCGACCGCGTCGATCAGCGTCAGGTCCAGCACCTCGGGCACGAAGCCCGCGCCGATGCCCTGGATCTTGTGCGGCGCAGGGCGCGGATATTCGCCCGCCCGCATTTGGGTCAGCACCGGGCTGGCGGCGGGTTCGACCGCGACCGAGACCAGCGGATGGCCCAGCGTGCGCTTGATGTGGCGCGAGATGCCGGTGATCGTGCCGCCGGTCCCCACCCCCGAGACCAGGATATCCACATGGCCCCCGGTGTCGGCCCAGATCTCGGGGCCGGTGGTTTCCTCGTGGATGCGCGGGTTGGCGGGGTTGCGGAATTGCTGGAGCAGCAGGAACTTGGGATCGCGCGCGATCTCCTCGGCGCGGGCGATGGCCCCGGCCATGCCGCGCGCGCCCTCGGTCAGGACCAGCCGCGCGCCATAGGCGGCCAGCAGCTTGCGCCGTTCGAGGCTCATCGTCTCGGGCATGGTCAGCGTGATCGGGATGCCGCGGGCGGCGCAGACGAAGGCCAGCGCAATGCCGGTATTGCCCGAGGTGGGCTCGACGATCTCGCGGCCGGGGGTCAGCAGGCCCTCGGCCTCGGCGGCGCGGATCATCGACACGCCGACCCGGCACTTGACCGAATAGGCGGGGTTGCGCCCCTCGATCTTGGCCAGGACGCGCGCGCCCGCGCCTTGCGCCATGCGTCCCAGCGCGACCAGCGGCGTGTTGCCGATGGCCATCGAATTGTCGGCGAAGATGCGGGTCATGGCGGGCTCCCTGGCAATTGGGGCGGGTGATCGGGGGCAGTATGCCGCGATCAGGGGGCGCCCGACAATCCCCGCCCCACAATCAATCCCCGCCCGACAATTCCCGCCCCACAATCCCCGCCCGTCGCGCGCCTAGATGAACAGCCCCCACAGGATCGGCAGCACCAGCGCCGTGGCCAGCGCGTTCAGCCCCATGGCAAGGCCCGCGAAGGCGCCTGCGGTCTCGTTGACCTGAAGCGCGCGGGCGGTGCCGATGCCGTGGCTGGCAGTGCCGATGGCCAGGCCGCGCGCGCGCCAGTCACGCACCCGCAGCAGATCCAGCACCATCGGCCCGATCATCGCGCCCAGGATACCCGTCACGATCACCACCACCGCGGTGAGCGAGGGCAGCCCGCCCAGCTCCTCGGCGATGGCCATCGCCACCGGCGCGGTCACCGATTTGGGCGCGACCGAGGCCAGGAGCGCCGGCGGCGCCCCCAGCGCCCAGGCCACCGCCACCGCCGAGACGATGGCCGTCAGCGACCCCGCCAGCAGACTGATCGTGATCGCCAGCGCCGAGCGGCGCACCCGCTGCCATTGCCGGTAAAGCGGCACCGCCAGCGCCACCGTCGCCGGGCCCAGCAGGAAATGGACGAATTGCGCGCCCTCGAAATAGGTCGCGTAATCGGTGCCGGTCAGGCGCAGCACCGCCACGTTCACGATCACCGCGCCCAGCACCGGGTTGAGCCAGGGCTTGCGCCCGCTGCGTTCGAACAGCCAGCTTGCCGCCTGGAAGCTGGCCAGCGTCAGCGTCAGGTGAAAGAGCGGCGAGGTGCTCAGATAGACCCAGGTCGCGTGCAGGTCAGTCATCGCGCGTGCCCTCCGCATCCGCGCGGGTTGCGCGGCCCAGCCAGGACATCGCCAGCCCCGTCACCGCGATGGCCAGCACCGTCGAGACCAGGATCGACAGGCCCAGCGGCGCGATCTCCTGGCCCAGTTCGCGGAAATGCAGCATCACCCCGGTGCCCGCCGGCACGAACAGAAGCGACATCGCCCGGCCCAGCCCCCCGGCCACCTCTGAAAGCGGCTCGGACACGCCGCCGCGGATCATCAGCAGCGTGAACAGAAACACCATGCCCAGCACCGGCCCCGGCAAGGGCAGCGCCAGCACGCTCACGACGAATTCGCCGGCCAGCTGGCAGGCAAAGATCAGGGTCAGGACGCCGGTCATGGCTGTCTCCGTGAAAGAGGGTGGGGCTTTGGGTGAACCGGGCTCTGGTCATCCCCGTCCCGGACAGGCCAATCGGGAGGGCCGTGGACAGGATATGTCCGGTGTGAAACCGGGGCAATGACGCGGCGTCCGGGCCGCGAATGACCGAGGTTGGAAGGCAGCGTCACGAGGGGGGGCTTTCAAGGGGAATGCGCGGCATGTTTTCGCAAACCTGCCCTATTCCTGACGTTTTCGCCGCATTTCTGGTCTGGATATTGCAGAAGAATTCGGAGCTCTCCATGAAGCTTGTTCACATTGCTCTTTTCCTGTGTCTGCCCGCCTGCGTTCCGACCGCCGTGGTCACCGATTACAATGGTGACAGCGTCACGGTTCAATCTCCGGGACGAAAGCCGTCTGCCGATGTCGTCTCGGAGGCGTCGCGGATCTGTTCCGCCCGCGGAGCCTATGCGGAATACGCATCCTCTCGCAAGGTTTACGCGCCCGAGAACCTCGAGACGACCTATGGCCATCTGTTCCTTTGCCTGCCCGATCCGGGCCGCACCGTCCCGCGCTCCTATGTCGTGCCGATGATGCCCGTGGCCGCCGTGCCGGCCTATGCAAGCCCCTATGCCGGGGTGCAGGGCGGCTATTTCCAAGGCGCGCGCGGCATGTGAGCGTCACATGTGAGCGCCACGTTCCGGCCCTGCCGGTGCTCTCATGGCGGTCGGCTCCGGGCCCCGCGCGGGCCTCACGCGAAACGCAGTGGTGACAGGGGTTCGGCGCGGTGGATGGTGCCCCCAGACGGGATCGAACCGCCGACCTTCGGTTTACAAAACCGCTGCTCTACCAGCTGAGCTATAGGGGCCTTCCGGCTCGCCTCTAGCACGGCGGCCGGCGGGCGCGCAACTGGTGTTGGCGGCGCTGCGCGGCGGGGGAGAGGGGGGCCAAGGAAACGGCCGGGGGCGCAAGGCTCCCCGGCCGGTTCAGGTTCATGGCGCTTGGTGTCCGGCCACGCGAGGGTGGGCGGAGACCCGCGGCCCGGCTCAGCTTTGGGCGAGGTTGCGCAGCACGTAATGCAGCACGCCGCCGTTCTCGAGATATTCGACCTCGACCGCGGTATCGACCCGGCATTTCAACTCGATCGTCCGGGTGGTGCCATCGGGCGCGGTGATCGTGCAAGGCACGATCGACAGCGGCTTGAGCCCGCCCTCGAGCCCCTCGATCGAGATCACCTCGTCGCCGGTCAGGCCCAGCGAGCTGCGGGTCTGCCCGCCGGTGAATTCGAACGGGATGACCCCCATGCCGACCAGGTTCGAGCGGTGGATGCGCTCGAAGCTTTCCGCGATCACGGCCTTGACGCCCAGCAGGTTGGTGCCCTTGGCCGCCCAGTCGCGCGACGAGCCCGCGCCGTATTCCTTGCCGCCGATCACCACCAGCGGCACGCCCTTGGCCTGATAGGCCATCGAGGCGTCGTAGATCGAGGTCTCGGCGCCATCCGGGCCCTTGGTATAGCCGCCCTCGACGCCCTCGAGCATCTCGTTGCGGATGCGGATGTTGGCGAAGGTGCCGCGCATCATGACTTCGTGGTTGCCGCGGCGCGAGCCGTAGCTGTTGAAGTCCTTGGGCGCGACCTGGCGTTCGGTCAGGTATTTGCCCGCCGGGGTGGTGGGCTTGAACGAGCCCGCCGGCGAGATGTGGTCGGTGGTGATCATGTCGCCCAGCACCGCCAGAACGCGCGCGCCGGCGATGTTCGAGATCGTGCCGGGCTCCTGCGACATGCCGCGGAAATAGGGCGGGTTCTGGATGTAGGTCGAGCTGGGCGGCCAGTCATAGGTCTCGCCGGTGGTGGTCTCGACCGCCTGCCATTTCTCGTCGCCCTTGAACACGTCGGCGTATTTCGCGCGGAAGGCCTCGCGGGTCACGGTGGCCTCGACCAGCTCGGCGATCTCCTGGTTGGTCGGCCAGATGTCCTTGAGATAGACCGGCTGGCCATCCTTGCCGGTGCCCAGCGGCTCGGTCGTCAGGTCGATGTTCATGTCGCCGGCCAGCGCATAGGCCACGACCAGCGGCGGGCTGGCCAGGTAGTTGGCGCGCACGTCGGGGCTGATGCGGCCCTCGAAGTTGCGGTTGCCCGACAGCACCGAGGTGGCGACCAGATCGCCCTCGGCGATGGCCTTCGAGATTTCGGGCTGGAGCGGGCCCGAGTTGCCGATGCAGGTGGTGCAGCCATAGCCCACGAGGTTGAAGCCGATGGCGTCGAGATCCTCCTGAAGGCCCGAGGCCTCGAGATATTCCGACACGACCTGCGAGCCGGGCGCGAGCGAGGTCTTGACCCAGGGCTTGCGATCCAGCCCCAGCGCGCGCGCCTTGCGCGCCACCAGACCGGCGCCGATCAGCACATAGGGGTTCGAGGTGTTGGTGCACGACGTGATCGAGGCGATCACCACCTTGCCCGAGGACATGGCGTAATCCTCGCCCTCGACGGGAACCTGCTTGTCGCGCGGGCGCTTGAAGGTGGTCTCCATCTCGCGCGCGAAGGCGGTCTTGGCATCCGAGAGCGGCAGGTAATCCTGCGGCCGTTTCGGCCCCGAGATCGCCGGCACGATGCTCGACATGTCCAGTTCCAGCGTGTCGGTGTAGATCGGCGCGTAATCGGGCCCGCGCCACATGCCGTTTTCCTTGGCATAGGCTTCGACCAGCGCCACGCGGTCCTCGTCGCGGCCGGTCTGGCGCAGATAGCGCAGGGTCTCGTCGTCGATCGGGAAGAAGCCGCAGGTGGCGCCGTATTCGGGGGCCATGTTGGCGATGGTCGCCCGGTCGGCCAGCGGCAGGTTGTCGAGCCCGTCGCCCCAGAATTCGACGAACTTGCCGACCACGCCCTTCTGGCGCAGCATCTGCACGACCTTGAGCACGAGGTCGGTGGCGGTGGTGCCCTCGACCATGGCGCCGGTCAGCTTGAAGCCCACGACCTCGGGGATCAGCATCGACACCGGCTGGCCCAGCATCGCGGCCTCGGCCTCGATGCCGCCCACACCCCAGCCCAGGACCGCCAGGCCGTTGACCATGGTGGTGTGGCTGTCGGTGCCCACCAGCGTGTCGGGATAGGCGACCTCGGCCCCGGTCTGGTCGGTGTCGGTCCACACGGTCTGGGCCAGATATTCCAGGTTCACCTGGTGGCAGATGCCGGTTCCGGGCGGCACCACGCGGAAGTTGTCAAAGGCGCCCTGACCCCATTTCAGGAACTGATAGCGCTCCATGTTGCGCTGATATTCCAGATCCACGTTCTTCTGGAAGGCGCGCGGGGTGCCGAATTCGTCGATCATCACCGAATGGTCGATGACCAGATCGACCGGCACCAGCGGGTTGATCTTTCTGGCGTCGCCGCCCAGCGCCTTGATGCCGTCGCGCATCGCCGCCAGGTCCACCACCGCCGGAACGCCGGTGAAATCCTGCATCAGCACGCGCGCCGGGCGATAGGCGATCTCGCGCGGGTTCTTGCCGCCGTTGGCGCCCCATTCGCCAAAGGCCCGGATGTCGTCGGTCGAGACGGTGAAGCCGTCGTCCTCGAAGCGCAGCATGTTCTCGAGCACGACCTTGAGGCTGGCCGGCAGCCGGTCAAAGGTGCCAAGGCCTGCGGCCTGGGCCGCCGGGATCGAGTAATAGGCAATCTCGCGCCCACCCGCTTTGAGCGTGCGGCGGGTGCCGGCGCTGTCTTTTCCGGTCACGATCGGCATGGTCTGGCCTCCCTGGGGGTGAAAAGGGCTCTTGCTGGGAAAGGCTATGCCGCATCCCGGTCCACCGTTCAAGAGGGCGGGGCGCTTTTTGTATACCGTTGTGCACAAAAAGCCGGATTCGCGGGCGCAAGGCCGGGGGGGCGCCTGGCGCGGGCCCGCCAAACGGGCAGCGCTGCGCCCGCGGGTGCCCATTCGAGCGGCATTCCGGGCGGCGGCGCGGCGCGGATACCGGCAGCGCCGGGCGGGGTTGCGTCAGCGCGCCACACTCGCAAAACCTTGATTGGCAAAGCCTCGGGGGGGCACCTAACACTATCCGGGCGAACAGGGGAGCATGGCCCAATGAAACGCGCGTTCTTCGCGGCACTCGTGGCGTGTTCGGTCGCCGTCGCGGGCGATGCCGGCGCCGAGACGACCGCCGAAGACGGGCAGGGGGCCCATGGGGCCGCATCGCCGGTCGTGGTCGAGCTGTTCACCTCGCAGGGATGTTCGGCCTGTCCGCCGGCCGATGCGCTTCTGGCCGAGATCGCCCCGCGCCGGGACATCATCGCGCTGTCTTTGCATGTCGATTACTGGGATTATCTCGGCTGGTCGGACATCTTCGCCCAATCCGCCTTCACCGACCGCCAGCGCGGCTATGCCCGCATCGCCGGCGAGCGCGCGGTGTTCACCCCGCAGATGATCGTGGCCGGGGCGACGATCCTGCCCGATGTGACGCCCGCCGTGCTGGAAGGTGCGATTGCCGCCGCCGCGGCGCATCCGGCCGCGCCGGTGCGCTTGCAGGTGCGCCGGCAAGGCGAGGCGCTGCATGTCGCGCTTTCGGCCGAGGCCGGGCCCTTGCCGGACGGCACCGTGGTGCAGCTTGTGCGCTATCTGCCCAATGTCCGCGTCGATATCCCCCAGGGCGAGAACGCCGGACGCTCGTTCGATTATTCCAACGTCGTGATCGCCTGGAATGCGCTGGGCGCCTGGGACGGGCAGGGCCCGCGCGCCTTTGATGTCGCGCTCAAGGGGCCCGAACCGGCAGTGGTGATCGTGCAGGCCGCCCGCGAGACCCCCGACGGCCCGTTGCCGGGGCCGATCCTGGCCGCCGCGCGGGTCGACTGATCCGAGCCCTGTGCCGGGCCTGCGCGCGCTGTCGCGCACCGGCCTTTGGCGCCCCGCGGGGCGTTAACCCTCAAGCCCTTGAGGCTGAAAGCGTATTGCCCGAACATGCTTTGCGTTACACTGGAGGCGAAGAACCGGCCGCACCGATTCGTCGTCGCCATCGTGCCCGTGGGGCCGGCCGCGGCGGTCCGCACGGCGAGAGCCTCGCACGAGGGGCCGAGGGAGAGAGGCAGCAGAACGCATGAGCGACATCGCCGAGCTTGAACGACGCATCAACACCGCGCTGAGCCGCATCGCCGACGGGGTGGACCGCCTCAGGGACGGCACCGGGGCTGTCGCAGGAAGCGCGGTCGAGGAGGGCGCCGATCCGGCGACGCTGGCCGATCTTGCGGCGCGTCTCGGGGCGGCCGAGACGGCCTCGGCCGATCTGGAAGCGCGCCTTGCCGCCGCCGAAGCCGCTCTTGCCGAACAGGATGCCGCCCGTACCGCGGCTGAAACCCGCGCCGCGGAACTGGCGGCCGAACTTGAGGCCGCGCGGATAGCGGCTGAAACGGCGCAGAACGCCGCCGATGCCGATCTTGCGGCGCGTCTGGGGGCGGCCGAGGCGGCCTCGGCCGATCTGGAAGCCCGCCTTGCCGCCGCCGAAGCCGCTCTTGCCGAACAGGATGCCGTCCGCACCGCGGCTGAAACCCGCGCTGCGGAACTGGCGGCCGAACTTGAGGCCGCGCAGAGCGCCCCCGAACCGCCGCCGCCCGCCGCCGCCTCGGCCGATTTCCTGACGCGTCTGTCGCAGGCCGAGGCACGGGCGGCCGGGCTTGAGGCCGAGCTGGCCGCGGAACGCGCCGGCAAGGCCGATGCGGGCGCGCCCGTTACGGATCTTGCTGCGGATAGTGATGCGGCGCAGCAGGGCCGGGCGCTCGAATCGCGCACGCGCCAGCTCAGCGCCGTGACGCGCGATCTGGAACGCTATGGCCGCGAACTGGCCCGCGCCGTGCGCGCCAATGCCGATCTGATGCAGGCCAATCGCGTCCTGACCAATGCGCTGTCGAAGGGGCTGGCCGATCCGGCGGCGGTGGACGGGGCGCTGCGCGCCGAGCTTGAAGCGCTGCGGGCGGCGCGTGCGGCCGAGCGGACCGAGATCGAGGCGGTGCTGGCCGGTCTCGATGCGCTGTTGAGCGCGCCGGCCTCCGACAGCGCGGAGGCCCTGCCCGAGGGCGCTGTGACAACGCCCGAAGCGGCGCTGGCCGTCGAGGCCGCCGCGGATGAGATGGTGTCTGACGAGATCGCGCCCGATGGCTTGGACGCCGATGCGGCGGTGCCGGATGAGGGGGGGCCGGACGCGGGGCCGGGCCCGGATCTGACCGCCGCCGAGACGGACTTGCCCGCGCCCGAAGGCGCGGCGCCCGAGTGCATTGCGCCCGAGATGTCCGACGAACCCGAGATGCCCGAGCCCGAGATGCCCGACCCCGAGTTTGCGGCGCCGGATGCGGATGTGCCGGCGGACCTCGACACGCCCGAGACCCCGGCCGCTGATCCCGATCCGTTTGCGGCGCCTGCCGACCCGGCCCCGGATCTGCCGCCCCCCGTTGAAACGCCCGATCCGGTCGATCCCGCGCCCGTGGTGCCGCCGTTCGAAGACCCTGCGCCGGCAGACCCCGCGCCCGAGACGGTGCCCCCCGAAGAGCCGCACCCCGAGGAAACGCCGCCCGCGGAGCCGCCGCCCGAGGCACCCGACATCCCCGAGATGCCGGAGCCCGCGCCGGAGTTCCCCGAGGCCCCCATGCCGCATGACCCCGTGCCTGCCGAGCCTGAGCCTGCCGAGCCGGGGCCGATGGAGCTGCCGCCCGCCTTTGATGAAAACGCGCTGGCGGAGGGCGACGCGCTGGCGCCACTTTCCGAGCCCGAGCCCGAGCCCGAGCCCGAGCCCGAGCCCGCCGATGCGCTGGCGCCGCTGGACCTGCCGCCGGCCGATTGGGCGCCGCTCGAGGATGCGGATCTGCCCGATACGCTGCGGCCGCTGGATGCCGAAGACGACCCGCTGACATCCGAGAACTGGTTTGCCGACGATCCGCCGGCGCGCCCGGCCGGCCGTCCGCCCCGCACAGACGAAGAGGAGCCCGGCCATGCCTGAGGTGCGCATCATCATCGGCGGGCGCGAATTCGACGTGATCTGCCAGGACGGCGAGGAAGCCTACCTTCAAGGGGCGGCGGCCATGCTCGACGCCGAGGCACAGGTGCTGCTGGGCCAGATCGGGCGCATGCCCGAGGCCCGGCTCCTGCTGATGGCGGGGTTGATGCTGGCCGACAAGACGCAGGCGCTCGAGGAGCGGCTGCGCGCCGCCGAGGAACGGGCCGAACGGGCCGAGGCCGCGGTGGCGGCGGCGCGGGCCAATCCCGCGCGGGTCGAGGTGCCGGTGATCCCCGCGATCGTGGCCGACACGCTGGCCGAGATTGCCGCACGGGCCGAGGCGCTGGCCGAGGAGATCGACAGCGCGCCGCGCCCCGAAACGGCCCCCCAACCGGCCCTCCAGCCGACGGACCCGGCCTTGAGCTGAACCCGCCGAGCTGAACCCAGCGTGATCTGAGCGGGCGGCACAGGCGATCTCAGGGGCCCGGACGCGCAGGGGCTCCTTTGTGGCGCGCCCCTGTGGGGGCGTGGCGGGAGGCGAAAAAAGGCGGGCGCCTTTCGGGGCCCGGCCGAGATCTGGAAAGAGGCGGGCCCCTTTTGGGCCCGCCGCAAGCTGGACGGAGACGGGCCCCT
Source organism: Phaeovulum vinaykumarii (assembly GCF_900156695.1). Classification (GTDB taxonomy): domain Bacteria; phylum Pseudomonadota; class Alphaproteobacteria; order Rhodobacterales; family Rhodobacteraceae; genus Bieblia_A; species Bieblia_A vinaykumarii. Next base: position 213,833 of record NZ_FTOM01000004.1, on the reverse strand, counting down.
TTCGGGCCCGCCGGGATCTGGAAAGAGACCGGCCCCCTTTCGGGCCGGGTGAGATCTTGAAAGAGACGGGCCCCTTTCGGGCCCGTGGGGGCGCGCTGTTATTCGGCGGCCTTCATCTGGAAGCCGCGGTCAAGCTGATCGGACGGGGCGACCGGGTATTCCCCCGAGAAGCAGGCATCGCAGAATTGCGGGCAGACGGCATCGCGGCCGCGGGCCTCGCCGGCGGCACGATAGAGCCCGTCGAGGCTGACAAACCGCAGGCTGTCCACGCCGATCCAGTCGCGCATCTCGTCTTCGGTCATGCGCGCGGCCAGGAGCTTGTCGCGGTCGGGGGTGTCGACGCCATAGAAGCACGGCCAGGCCGTGGGCGGCGAGGCGATGCGGAAATGCACCTCGGCGGCGCCGGCATCAAGGATCATGTCCTTGATCTTCTTCGAGGTGGTGCCGCGCACCACGCTGTCGTCGACCAGGATCACCCGCTTGCCGCGGATCAGCGCGCGGTTGACGTTGAGCTTGAGGCGCACGCCCATGTTGCGGATCTGGTCGGTGGGCTCGATGAAGGTCCGCCCGACATATTGGTTGCGCACGATGCCGAAGGCGAAGGGAATGCCCGAGGCATGCGAATAGCCCACCGCCGCGGGCGTGCCGCTGTCGGGCACCGGGCAGACCAGATCGGCCTCGACCGGGCTTTCCGCGGCCAGTTCGCGCCCGATCTGATAGCGCGTCTCATAGACCGAGCGGCCGCCGATGATGCTGTCGGGGCGCGAGAAATAGACATGTTCGAAGACGCAGAAGCGGCCCTTGGAATTGCCGAAGGGACGGGTGCTCTCGACCTTGCCGTCCGAAATCACGACCATCTCGCCCGGCTCGATCTCGCGGACGAATTCCGCGCCGATGATGTCGAGCCCGCAGGTCTCGGAGGACAGCACATAGCCCTTGTCGCCGATCCGCCCCAGCACCAGCGGCCGCACCCCCAGCGCATCGCGCACGCCGATCAGCTTGGTGCGCGTCATCGCCACCACGGAAAAGGCGCCCTCGACCCGGCGCAGCGCGTCCTTGATGCGTTCGGACAGGTTCTTCTGGATCGAGCGCGCCATCAGATGGATGATGCATTCGCTGTCCGAGCTGGATTGGAAGATCGAGCCGTGCTCGATCAGCTCGCGGCGCAGGGCGGCGGCATTGGTCAGGTTGCCGTTATGCGCGATGGCACAGCCGCCCATCGAGAATTCGCCGAAGAAGGGCTGCACGTCGCGCAGCGCGGTATGGCCCTTGGAGCCGGCGGTCGAATAGCGCACATGCCCGATGGCCAGCGACCCGGGCAGGGTCTCCATCAGGCTGGCCTTGGTGAAATTGTCGCGCACATAGCCGAAGCGGCGGACCGAGTTGAATCCGTCGGCGGCGTCATAGGCGACGATGCCGCCGGCCTCCTGGCCGCGGTGCTGAAGCGCATGCAGGCCCAGTGCCACGAAATTCGCGGCCTCGGCCACGCCGGTCACGCCGAAGACGCCGCATTCCTCGTGGAGCGTGTCGCCATCGGTGAGCGGATCGAAGGGGAGGCCGGGCAGGGGCATGACGAAACTCCGCGAAGCTCGGATGGGAAAGGGGGGATATGGCGCCCCCATTAAACCCAAAAAGGGGGGCTGTCACGCCCCCCTGCCGGTCTTTGTCACGCCAATGTCACGCCGTTCCTGTCGCAGGGGCGGCATGGGCCCCCGCGGCGGCGGTCCTCAGTTGCCCGGCGCGGGGCAATTGCCGACCAGCTGTTCATAGCGTTCCACGATCCAGCCGGGCGCATCGTCGGGGATGCTGTCATCCATGTTGCCCGACAGATGCGAGAAGACCTTGGCCGCGCGCGACTGATCGACCACCGGAAAGGCATCGGCGGTGACAAGCCGGTCATAGACCACGAAGGCCACTGCCACGATCACGATCCCGCGCAACACGCCGAAGAAGAAGCCCATCCCCTGGTCGATGCCGCCCAGCGCCGAGCCCTGCACCACCGACGAAAACAGCGGCGTCAGGATCGAGAACACCGCCAGCGCCAGCGCGAAGACCCCGGTGAAGCCCGCAATCGTGGCCAGCTCGCAGCTGTCGCCCAGGAAGCGGTCCAGGATCGGGATCTGCGCGATCATGGGCCGCGCGGCATCGGCAAAGACATAGGCCAGGACCGCCGCCGCGATCCAGCCTGCGATCGACAGCGCCTCGCGCACGAAACCCCGGCTGTAGGCCAGGATGGCCGACAGCAGGATGATGGCCGCCACGATGGCGTCGATGATGGTGAAGCCGTCCATGATCCTCTTCCCGTAACCGACCCTTGCTAGCGGGGCCCGAACACCTGCGCGACGAAGCTGGGCAGATCCGGCGGGCTTTCCAGTGCGATCGCGCCCCCCGCTGCGGTCCGTGCCTCCGCCGCCTTGCCGTCCGGACCGCCGCGCCGCGGCGGCGCCGGGCCGAACGCCCGTGAAAAACCAAGTTTTCCGGCTTCTTTCAACCGGTTTTCGGCCTGTCCCACCGCCCGAAGCGCGCCAGATAGGGAAATCTCTCCGAAAATGACCGCATCGGGGGGCAGGGCGCTGTCCTCGCGGGCGGAAACCAGCGCCGCGGCGATGGCCAGATCGGCGGCCGGTTCCATCACCTTGAGCCCGCCCGCGACATTGAGAAAGACATCAAGCCCGGCAAAGGCGATGCCCGCGCGCGCCTCGAGAACGGCCAGGATCGTCGAGACGCGTCCGGCATCGAGCCCGACCACCGTGCGCCGCGGGCTGCCCAGCGACGAGGGCGCAACCAGCGCCTGGATTTCCGTCAGGACGGGGCGGGTGCCCTCGATCCCGGCAAAGACCGCCGATCCCGGCACGCGCTGGCCGCGCTGCGACAGAAACAGCGCCGAGGGGTTCGAGACCTCGGCCAGCCCCGCGCCGGTCATCTCGAAGACGCCGATCTCGTCGGCGGGGCCGAAGCGGTTCTTGACCGCGCGCAGGATGCGGAACTGATGGCCGCGCTCGCCCTCGAAATAGAGCACGGTGTCGACCATGTGCTCGACCACGCGCGGGCCGGCGATCTGGCCTTCCTTGGTGACATGGCCGACCAGGACCACCGCCGCGCCGCGTTCCTTGGCAAAGCGCACCAGCTCGTGGGCGACGGCGCGCACCTGGCTGACCGAGCCGGGCGCGGCCTCGATCATGTCCGACCACAGCGTCTGGATCGAATCGATCACCACCAGCTGCGGGCGCTCGGCCTCGAGCGTGCCCAGAACGTTGCGCAGCGCCGTTTCCGCGCCCAGCCGCACCGGCGCTTGCGACAGGCCCAGCCGGCGCGCGCGCATGCGGACCTGGCGGCTGGCCTCTTCGCCCGAGATATAGATCGCGTCGAGCCCGCGGCTGGCAAAGGCCGCGGCCGCCTGCAACAGCAGCGTGGACTTGCCGATGCCGGGATCACCGCCGACCAGGATCGCCGATCCCGCGACCAGCCCGCCGCCCAGCACTCGGTCCAGCTCGGCCAGGCCCGACAGCGTGCGCGGCTCCTCGGCATCGGTGCCGGCCAGGCCCGACAGCGCCACCTGCGCGCCCCGTGCCGCCCCCAGCGCGCGCCCGGCCGGGCCGGTCGCCAGCGGCTTTTCCTCCTGAAGGGTGTTCCACGCGCCGCAGGCCTCGCAGCGCCCCGCCCATTTGCGGTGAAGCGCGCCGCATTCGGCGCAGACGAATTGGGTCACGGGTTTTGCCATGCCCCTTCCTGCCCCAAGCCCCCGTTGCCCGCAAGCCGTCCTTCGGGCGTGATGGGCGGCAGCGTCAGCGCCGCCGCGCCTCCTCGAGCGCCGAGATCACCAGAGACAGCAGGATGCAGCCGGTGAAGAGATAGAGCCCCCAGCCGGTCTCGATCCGGCCCAGCCCCACGCCCTTGGCCAGCACGATGTAAAGCGCGATCAGGAACACATCGGCCATCGCCAGCCGGCCCAGCAGATGCAGCGCCCCCAGAAGCCGCGGCGAGGCCAGATGGAATTGCACCAGCGCCAGCCCCAGCGTCTTCATGTAGGGCGCAAACAGCGCCAGGAAGGTGACCAGCAGCGCCAGCCCCACATCCTTTTCCCACAGGCTCTGAAGCCCCGAGACGACCGAGATCTCGTCCAGATCGAAGAAGGGCAGCAGCCCCGCGCGCAGGAGCGGCGCAAACCAGGCGACGGGAAAGGCGACCAGCAGGGCCAGGTTGAGCCAGCGCATGGCCCCTAGCGGATCGCCGCGATCGGGCCTTCGGCGCGGCCGTGGATGAATTGCGCGACATAGGGGTCGTCGGTGCTGTCCATCTGCGCCACGCTGCCTTCCCAGCGCAGCTTGCCGTCATGCAGCATGGCCACCCGGTCGGCGATGGCGCGCACCGAGGACATGTCATGCGTGATGGTGATGGCGGTCGCGCCCATCTCGGTGACCAGATCGCGGATCAGGTCGTTGATGACCCCGGCCATGATCGGGTCGAGCCCGGTCGTGGGCTCGTCGAAGAAGATCACCCGCGGCTCGGCGGCGATGGCGCGGGCCAGGCCCACGCGCTTTTGCATGCCGCCCGACAGCTCGGCCGGGAAAAGGTCGGCGACCTCGGGGCCCAGGCCCACGCGGCGCAGCTTCTCGACGGCGATCTCGCGCGCCTCTGCATGCGGGCGCCGCCCCGGCCCGCGCAACAGCCGGAAGGCCACGTTCTGCCAGACCGGCATCGAATCGAAGAGCGCCGCCCCCTGAAACAGCATCCCGAACTGCGCCAGGAACGCGTCCGAGCGCCGCCCCGTCACATCGGCGCCGTCGAAGGTGATGCGCCCGGCATCGGGACGCACGAGCCCCAGGATGCATTTCAGCAGCACCGACTTGCCCGTCCCCGAGCCGCCGATGATCACCAGGCTCTCGCCGCGCGCGACCGACAGGTCGACGCCGCGCAGCACCTTCTTGGGCCCGAAGGCCTTTTCGATCCCCGAAAGCCCGATCATGCCGAGAAGAACACCTCCGTCAGGATGTAGTTGCACGCCAGGATCGCCACCGAGGCCGCCACCACCGCCGATTTGGTGGCCCGGCCCACGCCCTGGGCACCGCGCGCCGAGGTCATGCCGTGATAGGCCCCCATCAGCGCCACGATGAAGCCGAAGGCCGCGCCCTTCACCAGGCCCGAGCCCACGTCCCAGGGTTCGAGATAGTCGAATGTGTTCTTGAGATAGGTGGCCGAGTTGAAATCGAGCCGGTTCACCCCGACAAGCCAGCCGCCCATGATGCCGATCACATCGCCGATGCCGACCAGCAGCGGCACCGTCAGCGTGGCCGCCAGAACCCGCGGCACGGTCAGGTATTTCATCGGGTTGGTGGACAGGGTGACCAGCGCGTCGATCTGTTCGGTGACCTTCATCGTGCCGATCTCGGCGGCGATGGAACTGGCCACGCGCGCGGCCACCATCAGCCCGCCCAGGACCGGCCCCAGCTCGCGCGCCATGCCGATGGCCACGATCGAGGGCACGACGGATTCCGCCGAGAACCGCGCCCCCCCGGCATAGATCTGAAGCGCCAGCGCCGCCCCCGTGAACAGCGCCGTCAGCCCCACCACCGGCAACGACAGCCACCCGATCTGCATGCAGGCATGCAGGAATTCGCGCGGGTAGAAGGGCGGCGTGACGGTATGGACCAGCGTCGCGCCGGCAAAGCGCGTCAGCCGCCCCGTCGCGGCCAGAAGACCCAAGGTCGCGGCCCCCAGTCGGGCAAGGGCGGTGGTGACGATCATGCCGGTCCGCCCCCTCTCAATCCGCGCCGCCGATATACTGGCGCCGATAGCGCGGCCCCAGCGCGGTCAGCACCTCATAGCCGATGGTGCCGATCTGGTCGGCCACCGCATCGGCCCCTTGCGCCGGACCCAAGAGGTCCAGCGTGGCGGGTTCGTGTTCAAGATGGCTGATATCGACGGTGATCAGATCCATCGACACCCGGCCCAGGATCGGACAGGGCGTGTCGCCCGCCCAGAGCCGCCCCTTGCCCGCCAACCGCCGGTGCACCCCGTCGGCATAGCCCGCCGCCACCGTGGCCACCACGCTGTCATGGGGCGCAGTCCAAGTATAGCCATAGCCCACCGACTCGCCGGCGGCGACGCCGCGCGACTGGATCACCGGCAGGCTGAGGCGCACGACCGGGCGGGCATCGGTGAAGGGCGCACAGCCATAAAGGCCGATGCCGGGGCGGGTGATGTCGAAATGATAGTCGCGCCCCAGCAGGATGCCCCCCGTCGCCGAGAGCGACCGCGCGACGCCGGTGCCGTCGGTCATGCGGTGGAACTCGGCCAGCTGGGCGGCATTGGCGGGGTGGCCGGGCTCATCGGCGCAGGCCAGATGGCTCATCAGAAGGCGCGGGCCCGCGTTCAGCACCACGCCCGCGACGGCCTCCCATTCGGGCATCTCCATGCCCAGCCGGTTCATGCCGGTGTCGAGCTGGATGCCGAAGGGCGCGCCGGGCAGGGTCTCGAAATGCCGCGTCACCTGATCGAGCGAATTCAGCATCGGCGTCAGCGCATGGGCCTCGATCAGGGGGGCGTCGCCCTCCATGTGGCCCGACAGGACGCAGATCTCGACCTCGGGGCCAAGAAGCGGGCGCAGCCGGGCGCCTTCCTCGGTCAGCGCCACGAAGAAGGTGCGCGCGCCCGCCCGGTGCAATGCCGGTGCCACCCGGTCGGCGCCCAGACCATAGGCGTCGGCCTTGACCACAGCGGCGCTCTGGGTGCCGGCGCCGGAACGCGCATCCAGCACGCGCCAGTTCTCGACGATGGCGTCAAGGTCGATGCTCAGAAGGGGGCTGCTCATGGGCGAGACTTTCCGCTGGGGGGGGGGATTCCGGGGGGATCTGCGGTCTGGTTGTGCCACCCCCCGGCCCGAGGTCAAGCCCAAAGCGCGCCCTTTCGGTGGCGATCCGCCGTTCCGGCCCGCGCGCGGCGCTCACGCAGCGCCGGACAGGGGGGGCGGACAGGGGGGGGGGCGGACTGGGGGCGGGGCGCTCAGACGGCGGGCTGCGCGTGCGCGTCGGGGCGGGCGGCGGGCGCCGCCTGCGGATCGGTCTTGCGCGGCGCAAACAGGCTCAGCCGTTCGGGGCCCTTCAGCTGCGGCCGGTCACGGCAGAATTCGAACAGGGCGCGGGCGTCGGGCGTGGTCATCAGCGCGGCGAAGCGGGCGCGGTGATGGGCGCGGGCCTCGGCGGTCAGGGCCGACAGCCGGCCGCCGGTCTCGGCGTCCATCCGCGCCATGGCCGCGCGCAGCTTGCCCGCCCGCCGCGCCAGACTGCGGTCAAGGCATTGGTTCTTGTTGCGCTTGCACCAATAATCGCGGTCGATGGCGCGGTTGGCCTGATGCGCGCTGCCCTTGGCGTTCTTCAGAACGAAGCTTTCGGCGTCCTTGACGATGTAATGGTTGACCTGCGCCAGACGGCGGCCCTGGGGATCGTCGACCTGGAAGTTGCGCACCTCGCATTCGCCTTCGCGCAGGCCCGAGCCGTTCACCCGGCGCGGCGCGGGCTGACCGGGTGCGGACAGCGGGATGTGGACGCCGGGCCGTTCGAACCGATCCCGCCGGAACAGCGACTTGAACGGCATGCAATGGTGTTTGATCGTGTCGTTATACTCGCTCATGATGAAATTCTCGGTCACCAGCCCCTCGGGGGTGCGGGCATGGCCGCTGCTGCCGAACTGGCGCCAGTTCAGCATGGCGTAATCGAAGTCGGGTGCGGCGGCGACGAAATCGCGGACATTGCCGGCGCCTACATGCACCACCAGGAATTCGTCGAGATCGAGCGCCATGACGTAATCGGCGGCCTGGTATTCGGGCTGCCTGGTGGCGCGGGTATAGGCGCGGATCTGGTGCTTGCCGCGCGGGGCGCGATTGTAGCGATAGCGGACCAGACCCGCCGCCTGCATCTCGGTCAGGATCTCATGCGTGCCGTCGCTCGAATCGTTCTGGAAAAGGATGATGTCGTCAAAGCCGATCATCCGATGCCAGGCGACCCATTCGAACAGATAGGGGCCTTCGTCCTTTGCCGTCGCAACCAGAGTAAACTTCACCTGTCCGTCTCGCCTGCGCTGTTGGTGGGCGCCTGTGGGCACATCTTGGCCGGAAATGCCGCGGATGGCCTGCGCGCCGGCGCCGCCCCCGGCGCATAAAAGCGTCTGGCCCCGGTCTGCGCCAGCGTTTTGTTCACTTTTGGTTGATGCAGGGGCGGCGCGGCGCCTAGAATTCGTCGCCGCGCGGCTGGTGGTGTTTTTCCAGGTTCGAGAAGCGCGTGAATTGCCCCTCGAAGGCCAGTTCGACCGAGCCGATGGGGCCGTGACGCTGCTTGCCGATGATGACCTCGGCCTTGCCGTGCACGCGCTCCATCACCTCCTGCCATTTGGCGATGGCCTCGAGATCATGTTCGCCCGGCTTCTCGCGTTCCTTGTAATATTCCTCGCGGAACACGAACATCACCACGTCGGCGTCCTGCTCGATCGAGCCCGATTCGCGCAGGTCCGACAGTTGCGGGCGCTTGTCCTCGCGGTTCTCGACCTGCCGTGACAGCTGGCTGAGCGCGATCACGGGGATGTCCAGCTCCTTGGCAATGGCCTTGAGGCCCTGGGTGATCTCCGAGACCTCGTTGACGCGGCTGTCCTTGGCCGAGGCCGGGCGCACCAGCTGGAGATAGTCGATCATCAGGACGTCGAGACCATGCGTGCGCTTGAGCCGGCGCGCCCGCGCGGCCAGCTGGCTGATCGGCAGCGCCGGCGTGTCGTCGATATAGAGCGGGCAGGTCTCGAGGGTCTGCGCGGCCTCCAGAAAGCGGCGGAAGTCGTTTTCGGACATGTCGCCGCGGCGGATCTGCTCCGAGGGCACCTCGGCGGCCTCCGACAGCACCCGGGCCGCCAGCTGTTCGGCCGACATCTCGAGCGAGAAGAACCCCACGACCCCGCCCGAGACCGGGCCTTCGCTGCCGTCGGGCAGGCGGCCGCGGCGATAGGCCTTGGCGATGTTGAAGGCGATGTTGGTGGCCAGCGAGGTCTTGCCCATCGACGGCCGCCCGGCCAGGATCAGAAGGTCGGACCGGTGCAGCCCGCCCAGCTTGCGGTCGAGATCCGCGAGCCCCGTCGAGATCCCGGCCAGCCCGCCGTCGCGCTGATAGGCGGCGTTGGCGACGTTGACCGCATCGGTCACTGCCTTGAGAAAGGACACGAAACCGCGTTCGGCATGGCCCTGCTCGCCCAGCTTGTAGAGCGCCTGTTCGGCGGCCACGATCTGCTCGCGCGGGTCGTCGTGGACCTCGACGCGCTGGGCGCGGGCCGACAGATCCTGGCCCAGCCGGATCAGCTCGCGCCGGACGGCCAGGTCATAGATCATCTGCGCATAATCGCGCGCGGCCACGGCCGGGGCGGCCACGCCCGCCAGCCGCGCCAGATAGGCCGGCCCACCCAGCGCCTTGAGGCCCGGATCGTCCTCGAGAAAGGCCTTGAGCGTGACCGGCGAGGCCAGCGCGTTCTTCTGGATGCGCGCGACCGCGGTCTCGAAGATGCGCTGGTGGACGGGTTCGAAGAAATGCTCGGATTTCACCACGGCCGCGATGCGGTCGTAGATGTCGTTGTTGGTCAGGATCGCGCCCAGAAGCTGCTGCTCGGCCTCGATGTTGTGCGGCAGGATCTCCGGCGTGGCGGGGGCGCCGTCCGGCCCCGGTTCGGCGCCGCCGTCCGGGACGTTCGTCAACTCGTTCATCGCTGTCCTCCGAGGCTCCCGATATGCCCTTCGCAGCGCCCCGCGGTCAAGTTCGGGACAAGTCTGGGGGCAGATGGCGGGACAAGCATGTGGATAACCCCCGCGCGCGGGGCACAGGGCAGGTATGGGGGGGCATGGGGCGCCCGACGCCCCATCTTGTGTTGTCTTGAGCGCGAATCGTCGGACGCCGGGGCCGGGGCCGGGTGCGCGTGCGGCCGGTCGGGCGCCGTCCCCGCCGCGCGGCAAGGCATGGCCAGACCCGCCAGCGCAGGGGCGATAGCCGCCGTCCGACCGGCCGCACCTCCGTTCCACACGCCCGCAGCAGGGCCGCGGCCGCGCGGGCGGCACGGGTGCGAACGTCGGGCGGGGCGGCGGCGGAGCGGGGCGCGCGCGCCTCAGTCCTTGCGCCGGGCCTCCTGCCAGGGGCGGGGGGCGTTGAGGAAGCTTTCGACCTCGTCAAGGGTCGCGGCGTCGAAGGCGCCCGAGGCGCGGGCCTCGGCCAGCACGTCCCACCAGGTGCACAGGTGATGCAGCGCGATCCCCTCGGCGGCCAGGTTCGGCACGGTCTCGGGGAAGATGCCGTAATAGAAGATGACGGCGGTATGCGCGCAGCTCGCCCCGGTCTCGCGGATGGCGTTGACAAAGCTCAGCTTCGAGCCCCCGTCGGTGGTCAGATCCTCGACCAGAAGGACGCGCTCGCCCTCGGTCATCCGGCCCTCGATGCGGGCGTTGCGGCCATAGCCCTTGGGTTTCTTGCGCACATAGGTCATGGGCAGGCCCAGCCGCTCGGCCACCAGCGCGGCGAAGGGGATGCCCGCGGTCTCGCCGCCGGCGACGTTGTCAAAGGCCTCGAAGCCGGCCTCGCGCATCACCGTCACCGCCAGGAAATCCATCAGCGCCGAGCGGATCCGCGGATACGAGATCAGCTTGCGGCAGTCGATATAGGTCGGCGAGGGCAGGCCCGAGGCCAGGGTGAAGGGCTCGGCCGCGTTGAAATGCACGGCCTCGATCTCGAGCAGCGCGCGGGCGGTCAGCCGGGCGATTTCGTCCTTGGGCGGAAAGGCGGCAGGGATCATGGCAGGAAGGCTCCGGCTCAGCGCGCGACGCGCCAGTGGATGGGAAAGCCCGGATCGAAGACGACGACGGGGCCCGCGCCGGTCACGATCTCGGCGGGGAAGGTCTGCGCCTCGGGGCTGCGTTCAAGGGTCAGCGTGCCGGAATTGACCGGCACCCGGTAGAAAGCTGCGCCGTGCTGCGAGGTGAAGGCCTCAAGGCGGTCGAGCGTGCCCGCGGCCTCGAACACCTGCGCCAGGATCGGCAGCGTGTTGGTGGCGGTGAAGCAGCCCGCGCAGCCGCAGGAGCATTCCTTGGTGCCCTTGGCGTGGGGCGCGCTGTCGGTGCCCAGGAAGAAGCAGCTCTCGCCCCCGGTCGCGGCGGCCAGCAGCGCCTGGCGGTGGGTCTCGCGCTTGGCCACGGGCAGGCAGTAGTAATGCGGCTTGATCCCGCCGACCAGGATGTGGTTGCGGTTCAGGATCAGGTGATGGGTGGTGATCGTGCCGGCCAGATCCGGCCCGCCCGCGCGCACGTAGTCGACCCCCTCGCGGGTGGTGATGTGCTCCATGACCACGCGCAGGCCGGGGGTGGCGCGGCGGATCGGGTCGAGGACGGTCTCGATGAAGACGGCCTCGCGGTCGAAGATGTCCACCTCGGGGGTGGTCACCTCGCCGTGCACGCACAGCGGCAGGCCGATCTCGGCCATCGTCTCGAGGACGGCGCGCACGCGGTCGAAATCGCGCACGCCCGAGGCCGAATTGGTGGTGGCCCCCGCCGGGTAAAGCTTGACCGCCGCCACGAGGCCGTCGGCCGCGGCGCGCGCCACATCCGCGGGATCGGTGTCCTCGGTCAGATAGAGCGTCATCAGCGGGGTGAAATCGGCGCCCCGCACCGCGTCCAGAACGCGGTCGCGGTAGGCGGCGGCCTCGGCCCCGGTCACGACGGGGGGCACGAGATTGGGCATGATCAGGGCGCGGGCGAAGTCGCGCGCGCTTTCCGGGGCGATGCCGGCCAGCATCGCGCCATCGCGCAGATGCAGGTGCCAGTCGTCGGGGCGGGCAAGGGTGATGCGGTTCATGCCCCGCCCCCTAGACCATTCGCGCGCGCGTTTCCAGCCCGCCGATGCGCGCAAGGGCTGCGGCCACGGATCGGGGTTGCCGGCGGGGGGAGGGGACTAGCATGAAAAGGGGCGCGCACGAAAAGGCCCCGCGCCTCCGATCCGGCCGGAGGCGCGGGGCCCTCTGGATGCCGAAGGCCGCCCGATGGGCCCCGCCAGGGGGCACCCCGATCCGCGGCCGCGGTCCCCGAAGACCCGCGGCCCCGTTGCAGGCGGCGCGGCGGCGATCAGAACTGGCGGTTCAGGCCCAGGCGCAGGGTGTGGAAGTCCGGCGTCGCCTTGGTCGACTGGGCGCCGTCGCTCAGCGTGGTCGAGCCGAAGTTCTCGTACATGTATTCGCCCTTGAGCGACCAGCCGTTGGACATGGCGTGCTCGTAGCCCGCGCCCAGCGCATAGCCCCATTCGGTCGAGTCGCTGTTGATGGCGACCGCCGGCGCGGCGCCGGTGACGGTGTAGTCAAGCTTGGCCACGGCCACGCCCGCGGTGGCATAGACCAGACCGCTGGACAGCACCGGCAGGCCCGCGCGCAGGCGGATGCTGGCGGCCTTGTCGATCTTGGAGGTGGCGCTGACGCCGCCGCCGGTCACGCTGTCCTCGACGCTGCCCAGCTGGATGTCGCCCTCGACGCCCCAGACGATGCCTTCCTCGCCCCAGTTGTAGCCCAGCGAGACCACCGCCTGGCTGCCGTTCATCTCGAGCGTGCCGGGGGTGACCGCGGCCGGGTCCACCCGCACGTCGTCATCGCCGTTGAAGGCCGCGCCCAGCGCGATCCCGGCATAGATACCGCTCCATTCGACTTCGGATTCCTGGGCGGCCAGCGGTTGGGCAGCCACCAGCGACAGGCCGGCCGCAGCCATGACAAGGACGAGACCCGAAGCGGGTTTGGTGAAATTTTTCATTATTCTACCTGTATTTGCGCGTTTCCGTTACCCGCTGCTCGACGGGCTCTTCCGTTCTGTCACAGAGGTGAACGGCTACGTCTGCGACATGGGGTCGCGTTCGGGGGCGTCGGGGCGCGCGATCTGACGATCTGGCCCGAGGTGTGACCCGAAGGTCGCCCCTTGGGTTTTCAAAATGCCCTATATTTGTGCGACATGCGTATTGCGCAGGCGCGCCCTGTCGGGCGGGTCCGGTCCCGCCGCGCCCCCTGGTGCTGGCGCATGGTGTCTGCCGGGCGCCAGTGCCAAGCTCGACCCCATGACGGATCTGACCGCGCCGCTGCCGCTGGACCCGCCCGTCGGCGGGGCCGCGCCCCTTGAACGGGTGCGCGGGGCGGCGCGTGTGACGCTCGGGGCAGGCGGGCGGCTGGGCGGTCTGCACCAATCGGGCTCGGCCAAGGTGTTCCTGCCCGATCTGCGCCAACCCGGCCCCCGCGGCCCCGAGGTCGTCTATCTCAATACCGCGGGCGGGCTGACGGCCGGCGACCGGCTGTCCTATGGGCTGACGCTGGCGCCCGGCGTTGCGGCGGTGGGCACCACCCAGACGGCCGAGCGCGCCTATCGTGCCCGCGAGGGCGCGGCCACGATGGCGGTGACGCTGGAGCTGGGCGCGGGCGCACGCCTCGACTGGCTGCCGCAGGAGACGATCCTCTTCGAGCAGAGCGCGCTGGATCGCACCACCTGCATCGAGATGGCGCCCGACGCCGAGGCGCTGATGGCCGAGACCGTCGTTCTGGGCCGCGCCGCGATGGGTGAGGTGCTGACCCGCGTGGCCTTTTCCGACCGGCGCGTGGTGCGCGTGGCGGGCCGGCCCTTCTGGACCGAGCCCTTCGGCTTCGAGGGCGCCGATCTGGGCGCGGCGCCGGCGCTTCTGGGCGGCGCGCGGGCGGTCTCGACGCTGGCGCTGCTGGCGCCGGGCGGGGGGGCGCGCGCCGAGGATCTGGCCCGGGCCCTTCAGGCGCGCCTGCCCGCGATCCTCGATCGGGTGCGGGCCTCGGGCCGGGCGGCGCCGGTGATGGCGGTCACGGGGTTCCGTGGCCGGCTGATCGCGCGGATGGCCGCGACCGATGTGCTGGGGCTGCGCCGCGCGCTGGCCCATGCCCTGGAATTTCTGCGGCCGGGTGCGCCCCTGCCGCGTGTCTGGCAGATATAGAGGAACGACATGAACCTGACCCCGCGGGAAAAGGACAAGCTTCTGGTCGCGCTGGCCGCGATGGTGGCGCGGGCGCGGCTGGCGCGCGGCGTCAAGCTGAACCATCCCGAAGCCATTGCGCTGATCACCGATTTCGTCGTCGAGGGCGCGCGCGACGGCCGCCCCGTGGCCGAGCTGATGGAGGCCGGCGCCGAGGTCGTGCGCGCCGATCAATGCATGCCCGGCATCGCCGAGATGATCCCCGAGGTGCAGGTCGAGGCCACCTTCCCCGACGGCACCAAGCTGGTCACCGTCCACCACCCGATCCGCTAGGCGGGGGGCCGTCTTCGCGGCCCGTCGCCTGTCCCCCTTTCGCCGTGCAGGAGCCCCCCATGATCCCCGGAGAACTCTTCCCCGCCGCGGGCGAGATCGAGCTGAACGCCGGCCGCCCCGTCACCGTCCTTCTGGTCGCCAATACCGGCGACCGGCCGGTGCAGGTGGGCAGCCATTACCATTTCGCCGAGACCAATGCCGCGCTCGACTTTGACCGGGCCGCGGCGCGGGGTCTGCGTCTTGACATCGCCGCCGGGACCGCGGTGCGCTTCGAACCCGGCCAGTCGCGCGAGGTGGCGCTGGTGCCGTTGGCCGGGGACCGCGTGGTCTTCGGCTTCAATCAGGCGGTGATGGGGCCGCTCGACTGACCTGCAATCCGGGGCGCGCACGCGCGGCAGATCCGCCGTGCGCCCCGGCCGTCCCTTTTTCCCAAAGCCCGCGCGCGCTGTCGCGCACCCGACCCCCGGAGGTTCCGCAATGCCCGCCCGCATTTCCCGCGCCGCCTATGCCGACATGTATGGCCCCACGCGGGGCGATCGTGTCCGTCTGGCCGACACCGACCTGATCATCGAGATCGAACGCGACCTGATCGCCGAACGCACCGGGGAAGCGCAATCGGGCGGGCAGGGCGGCAATGCCGAAGTCTATGGCGACGAGGTCAAGTTCGGCGGCGGCAAGGTCATCCGCGACGGCATGGGCCAGAGCCAGCGCACCCGCGCCGAGGGCGCCATGGATACCGTCATCACCAATGCGGTGATCCTGGACCATTGGGGGATCGTGAAGGCCGATGTGGGCCTGCGCGACGGGCGCATCGCCGCCATCGGCAAGGCCGGCAACCCCGACACCCAGGCCGGCGTCGACATCATCATCGGGCCGGGCACCGAGGTGATCGCGGGCGAGGGGCGCATCCTGACCGCGGGCGGCATGGATGCCCATATCCATTTCATCTGTCCCCAGCAGATCGACGACGCGCTGCATTCGGGGCTGACCACGATGCTGGGCGGCGGCACCGGGCCGGCGCATGGCACGCTGGCCACCACCTGCACGCCGGGGCCCTGGCATCTGGCGCGCATGCTTCAGGCGGGGGACGCCTTTCCGATGAACCTGGCCTTCGCCGGCAAGGGCAATGCCGCGCGCCCCGCCGCGCTCGAGGAACAGGTGCGCGCCGGGGCGGCCGCGCTCAAGCTGCACGAGGATTGGGGCACCACCCCGGCCGCCATCGACTGCTGCCTGTCGGTGGCGGATGCGATGGACGTGCAGGTGATGATCCACACCGACACGCTGAACGAAAGCGGCTTTGTCGAGAACACGCTGTCCGCCATGAAGGGCCGCACGATCCACGCCTTTCACACCGAAGGCGCGGGCGGCGGCCATGCCCCCGACATCATCAAGGTGGTCTCGAGCGAGAACGTCATCCCGTCCTCGACCAACCCGACCATGCCCTACACCGTCAACACGATCGAGGAACATCTCGACATGCTGATGGTCTGCCACCATCTCGACAAGAAAGTCCCCGAGGACGTGGCCTTCGCCGAAAGCCGCATCCGCCGCGAGACCATCGCCGCCGAGGATATCCTCCACGACATGGGCGCGTTCTCGATCCTGTCCTCGGACAGCCAGGCGATGGGCCGCGTGGGCGAGGTCATCACCCGCACCTGGCAGACCGCGCACAAGATGAAGCTTCAGCGCGGGCGGCTGTCCGAGGAAACCGGCGACAACGACAACATCCGCGTGCGCCGCTACGTCGCCAAATACACGATCAACCCGGCCATCGCGCATGGGCTGTCGCGCCATATCGGCAGCGTCGAGGTGGGCAAGCGCGCCGATCTGGTGCTGTGGAACCCGGCCTTCTTCGGCGCCAAGCCCGAGATGGTGCTTCTGGGCGGGTCGATCGTGGTGGCGCAGATGGGCGACCCCAATGCCTCGATCCCGACGCCGCAGCCGGTCCACACCCGCCCGATGTTCGCCGCCTATGGGCGCAGCCTCGAGGCCTCGGCCGTGCTCTTCGTCTCGGCCGCCGCCGAGGCCGACGGCCTCCGCGGGCGCCTGGGGCTGGCCAAGGAGGTGCTGGCCGTCGAGAACACCCGCGGGATCGGCAAGTCGCAGATGGTGCACAACAGCGCCCGGCCGCAGATCGAGGTGGACCCCGAAACCTACGAGGTCCGCGCCGACGGCGAATTGCTGACCTGTCAGCCCGCGACCGAACTGCCGCTGGCGCAGCGGTATTTCCTGTTCTGAGGGCGGCGCCCGCCTGGGGCACGCAGTCCGGGCGCGTCCGGATCGGCGCCCTTTCGCCCGGGCGGATCGGCGTCCCTTGCCTGCGCGGGCGGGGGGCGCGAAGAAGGGCAGGCGGGCTTGGCCCGCGCAGACCCTGGCCCGCGCATGTCCCGGCCCGCCCAGATATCGACACGCGAGGGCGCCGGCCCGCGCAGGCTCCGGCCAACAGATCGAGGACCTCACCGATGCCACGTCCGCCCTTTCTTCCGTCCCTTCTTCCGCCCCGACGCCCGGCTCGTCTCCCGGTTCCTCTCCCGGTCCCGCCCGCGGTTCTGCGTGGCGTCCTCGGCCCGGTGCTTCTGGCGGGGCTTGCCGCGGGATGCTCGGACCCCGGCCTGACCGGTGTTCCCGGCGTGCAGGCGGTCTCGCTGGCCGAGGTCGCCCAATGCCGGCAGATCACCACAATCGGCATGGCGCCGCCGGTCTATGGCCCGCTCTCGGCGCAGGGGATCACCTATGCCCGCAATCGCATCATGGCCGATGCCGCCGAGGCCGGGGCCACGCATGTGGTCTTCACTCCCGTCGAGCCGGGCGCGCTGGTGACCGAGATCACCGCCACCGCCTGGGCCTGCCCGAACTGAGGCCCCGGGCGCCGCACGCGGCGCTTGCGCGTGCGCGGCTGCGCCGGACGGAGATACCTTGCGGGCCCGCGCCAGGACCCGCGCGGGCGGATGTCCCGTCTTCCCTTGCCCCGTTCCGGGCCGGCCTGACATCTGCCTGGGGCATGGCGGCGTTTACCCCTCGTTATGCCGCGGTGCAGCAAACGCATGGCGGGAATACCGCATCGGCAGTGGTTGCGACAGCATTGCTGACTTATCTTGGGTCTCGGGAGGAAGCCCGAACCACAACCGATAGGAGGGTCACATGGCTTTCGCAATCACGCACAACACCCCTGCCAACGCCGCACACCGCGAAGCGCGTCTGAAAAAGGGGATGGATGAATTCTTCGCCGCGCTCGGTCAGGGCATCAATGCCTACATGGAGCGCAACGCCCGCGTCCGCGAGATCGAGCGCCTGTCGGCGATGTCCGACGAAGAGCTGCTCAAGCTGGGCGTCCGCCGCGAGCGCATCGCCTATCACGTCTTCCAGGACCGCTTCTGGTTCTGAGCGCGCGCCTTCCTTTCGGCGGCCATGGGCCGGGCCTTCGGGCCCGGCCCGGCGTTTTTCAGGGGGGCAAGTTTCAGGCGGAAAGTTTCGGGGGGGGGCAAGGCGGCCCGTTTCGGCCCGTGCCCATCCACATGCGCCCCACCCGCGGCACCGCGCCGCGGCAGGTTTCCCCCCATCTCTGGTCCATCTCTCTCGACATCCTGATCGGGCGCATTCCGGCCTGTCGCAATGGCGGCTTGCGGCGCCCGAGGCTTGGTCCGATACTCGCCCCGGCACACGCCCCCGGCCCGTCCGGCCTGCCAGAACGCGCCGCCCCGAGAGAGATGCCCCGCGAAAGGTGCCCCGAGAGAGATGCCATGACCGATCCGACCCGCGCCCCCCAAACATCCGCGCCCCAAACACCCGCGCCCGAAACACCCGGCCCCGACACCCCGCCCACCGCCCATGTGATCCGCCGCGCCGGCAGTTGGGCCCCGCCCGCCGCAGGCCGGGTGGTGCTGGATTACGAAGGGCGTTTCCTGCGGCGCAAGCGGCTGGTCGATGCCGCGGGGCAGCCCTTCTTCGTGGACCTGCCCGAGACCGTCAGCCTCGAGGCGGGCGACGCCTTTCTTCTGGACGCGGGCGGCCTGATCGAGGTGGTCGCCGCCGACGAGGATCTGGTCGCCGTCACCGCCCCGGATGGCGGGCTGGCGCGGCTTGCCTGGCATGTCGGCAACCGCCACACGCCGTGCCAGATCGAGGCCGACCGGCTGTTGATCGCGCGCGATCCGGTGCTTGAGGGGATGCTGACGGGCCTGGGCGCGCGGCTCGAGGTCGTGACCCTGCCGTTCCGCCCCGAGGGCGGCGCCTATGGTCACGGCCGCACGATGGGGCACGATCATGGGGGCCACGATCACGGCGGCCACGACCACGGGCATTCCCACGACCACGGGCATTCCCATGCGCACGACCATCATCATGATCACCCGCACGGGCATCACCACGCGCATGGCCATGACCTTGCGTCCGACGGGGCGGCGGGGCGGCGGCTGCATGTCCATGTCTCGCGCCAGCCCGACGAGGGCGAAGACCCGCTCGATCACGGCCCCGAGGAGCGCGGCGCGGGCGCATGAACGACCGCCCCACGACAGACTGGCCGGACCCGGTGGCCCTTGCGGACCGGCCGGGCGTTGACGCCGCCTCCGCCGAAGGCGCGCCGCTGGACCGGGGCGTTCTGGATCGGGGCGTTCTGGATCCGGCGTCGCTGACCGGGCTGCTGCGGCTGGCGCAATGGCTCTCGCCGGCGTTTCCCACGGGCGCATTTGCCTATTCCCACGGGCTCGAGGCGGCGATCACCGCCGATGAGGCCTTGCGCGCCGCGCCTGCCGTCGAGGGCTGGATCCGCGCGGTCGTGCTGCGCGGTTCGGGCCGGATCGAGGCGCATCTTCTGGCCCGTGCGCTGGCCCCCGGCGCCGATCCGGCCGATCTGGCTGAGGAGGCGCGCGCGCTGGCCGCCACGCGCGAACGGCTGGCCGAAACCGAGGAGCAGGGCGCGGCCTTCACCCGGCTGGTCAACGCGCTGGAAGGGACCGATCATCCGCCCGCGCCGCTGCCGGTGGCGGTGGGCCGTGCGGCGGCCCCCCTGGGGCTGGCGCCCGCGACGGTGATCGCGCTTTATCTTCAGAACTTTGCCGCGATGCTGGTCGGGGCGGCGGTGCGGTTCGCGCCGCTGGGCCAGACCGAGGGCCAGGCGATCCTGACCCGGCTCGCGCCCGATCTGGCCGCGCTGGCCGAACATGCTGAACGGGCCGCGCGCGCGGATCCGACGGGCCTGCCGGTCTCGGCGGCCTTTGGCGCGGATCTGGCCGCCATGGCCCACGAGGTGCAGGAGGTGCGCCTCTTCAAGAGCTAGACGAACACGACAGGAGAGAGACGGGATGAAAAGCCCTCATGGTCCGCTGCGGGTGGGGATCGGTGGTCCGGTCGGCGCGGGCAAGACCACGCTGACCACGGAACTGGCGCGCGCGCTGGCGCCGCATCTGTCGATCGCGGTGGTGACGAATGACATCTACACCCGCGAGGATGCCGAAGCGCTGGTGCGCGCGCAGGTGCTGCCGGCGGCGCGCATCCGCGGGGTCGAGACCGGCGGCTGTCCGCATACCGCGATCCGCGAGGATGCCTCGATCAACCTGGCCGCGATTGCCGATCTGGTGGCGGAATTCCCCGATCTGGACCTGGTGCTGATCGAATCCGGGGGCGACAACCTGGCCGCGACCTTCAGCCCGGAGCTGGCCGATCTGACGCTCTATGTCATCGACACGGCCGCGGGGCAGGACATCCCGCGCAAGAAGGGGCCGGGGGTGGTGCGCTCGGATCTGCTGATCGTCAACAAGATCGACCTGGCCCCGCATGTGGGCGTGGACCCCGAGCTTCTGCGCGCCGATACCGCGCGGGCGCGCGGGGCGCGGCCCTTCGTGATGGCCAGCCTGCGTCAGGGGCAGGGCATCGACGAGGTGGTGGCCTTTCTGCGCGCGGCCGGTAACCTGTAAGCGCCCCGCGCGCGGGCAGGTCTGCGGGCGGGGCCGTGGGTGCGCGGGGCCATGGGCGGGCAGGACGGCGGTGGTGCGTCAGCCGGCGGCGGCCTCGGGCTGGGCGGCCGGGCTGCGTGCGGGCGGCAGGGTGCGGCCCTTGGCGCGCAATTCGTCCTCGAGCCGGGTCAGCCGGGCACGGAAGCGCGGCCCATGCAGGCGCCGCGCCACGTTGCGGCACAAAAGCGCCGCCAGGAACAGCCGGTCCTGTTCCTCGAGCCGGGCCAGCACCATGCGCAGGTAGCGCGGCGAATTGCGCCGCGCCCGCATCAGCTTGCGGAAGAAGGCCGTGTCAAGGCGGCCCTCGCCGGCGGCGGTCAGCAGCGGGTCCAGAAGATCCAGCTCGCCCAGCACCAGCGCGATATTGGCCCCCAGATCGGGACAGGGCAGCAATTCGACATGCGGGCGCGCGAACAGCGCGGCATGGAGCGCATCCTCGGTCTGGTGCGGGTCGTAGATGATGAAGCCGGCCTCGGCGCCCTCCAGCATGTCGGGGGCAAAGCCGTAGCGGTCGGTGAAGCTCAGCCGGCGATGCGCGCGGAAGCGGTCGTCCCAGCCGGCCAGCCGCGGATCGAGCGTGGCCTGGGGCTGCACCGCGATCACCGTGGCCCCCGGCGCCGTCACCGAGAAGGCCGCCGCCGCATAGCCGCCCGCGCCTGCGCCGAAGAAGACCACGCGGTCGAAATCCTCGAAGAAGGCGTCATCGACCAGCCGGTCGAAATAGGCATAGACATGGCGCGCGCGGAACCAGTCCAGCTGGTCGGCCACGATCGTCAGCGCCGACCAGCCGTGGCGCTCGGCGATCTTGTGGGCGGGCGAGAGGTCGCTTTCGGGGTCGAGATCGGACGCTTGCACGAAGCTGACCAGAAGCGTTGGCCCCTGATCTAGCAGCACGACGCCGTGATGGGGCCCCAGCGGTTCGAAATAGCCGCATTCATCGCCCAGATCGTCGAGCCGGTCCCAGAGATCGGGAAGCGCGTCGTCGTCTTCGTTCATGTCGCCGGCGCTCGCCGCGGGTTGGGCGGTTTCGGTCGTGCGCGGATCGGCGGCGACAGGGTCGGGGCCTTGCGCGGCGGACGGGCCCGTGCCGGAGACAGGGGCAGGCCCGCTACCCTCCTGGGGGCCGGGCTCGGGGCATGCGTCGGCGTCGCTCATCGGTCCTCCGGGAAATTCGAACACTTTGACGTAAAGTCACCGGGAACCTTAACCATACCATTACCGGAATGCGGCCAAAACCGGGTGATTGCGCGGAAAAGGCGGGCCTTGTTCGTGGCTGCGGGTCAATCCCGGCCGGTTTGCCCCTTTGTTGCGGATTGCGCGGCAATCGCGCGCTGCCCCCAGGCCAGGATCTGCGCGGCGGCCTGTGGCGGCAGCGGCCGCGAGGGCGGCGCCAGCACCAGCCGGCCCCACAGCGCGCGCCATTTCTCCTCAAGCATCAGCGCGGCAAAGCGCTCCTGCCGCCAGACCGCCGCGGCGCGGGCCAGATCGGCAAATTCGGGGTCGGACATCAGCAAGCCCAGCTCGCGCTGCCGTGCGGCCGCGGTGGCGGCAATGCTGCGGTCCTCCTCGACGCAGAAATTGCGCTCGACCCAATAGGACATGTCAAAGCTGTCGGCCTCGCGGTTGGCGCGGCCGCGGTCGCATTTGAGGATATAATCCTCCATCGCGCCCAGCGCGTAATGGTTGAGCTGCACCATGTCCCAGACGGGGCGGTCGGGCGGGGTGAAGATGCCCTCGCGGACGAAACGGGCCGGCAGATCGCGGCCCGATCCGTCGACCCAGCGCGGGGTCGGGGCGCCGGGGACCAGCCCGCGGGGGCGGTGCACGCCGGGCTTGCGATAGGCGCCGCCGCGCCGCCACAGCGTCTTGAAAAGCGACGCCCGCCAGGGCCAGAGCATCCCCGCCGGTGCGGCGCGCGTGAAGCTGTCGGTGACCGCGCGCCCCTGCCGGCTGACCACGCCGCAATTGCCGAAAAGCCGCCAGGTCAGCGCGATGGCATCGGCGCCGGGCATCGCCTCGATCAGCGCGCCCAGCGTGTGATCGCCCACATGGACATTCACGAATTCATCGACATCGAGCACGATCACCCAATCGGCATCGGCCATGGCGGGGTGGCGCGCGGCGGCCTTGAGCGCGGCCCATTGCGGGCCTTCCTCGAAGGGGCCCTGCTGGGGCACATGGGTCAGCCAGCCGCGTTCGGCGGCGCGCGCCAGCATCCCGTCCGAGCCGTCGTCGCAATCATTCGAGAAGATCAGGAAATCGGTGATGCCGACGGCGCGGTGATGGGCCAGCCATTCGGGCAGGACCGCGCCTTCGTTGCGCTGGGTGGTGATGGCCAGGATGCGGGGGGCGGCGGTCATTGGGGAAAACCTCGGACGAAGGGGGATCAGCCGGTCGGGGCGGCGGGCGGGATCGCGGGGGTGGGGCCGGGGGGCGGCGCCATCTCGGCGTCGATCGCGGCGGCCAGGGCGGCGAAATCGGGGGCGTCCAGAAGCGCCGCGATCCGCCCGCGGTGCCAGTCGACGGCGCGTTCGTGCAGATCGGCCAGCACCGGATCGGCCATGAGCGCGGACAGCCAGCGCGCGGTGGCGGCGTCATGGGCGCGGATGTCGTGGTTCTCGAACCGGTTGAGATCGAAGCGCCGCCAATAGTCGATCCCCATGTCCTGACCGGCATGGTTGACCCGTCCGCGCTCGCGCTTGACCAGGAAGCTGTCGCGCCCGCGCAGCGCATAATGGTTCATCTGCGCCGCCGACCAGTCGATGCCCAGGATCATCTCGCCGACGATGTTGCGCCAGGGCCCGCCCCCGGCGATGCAGCGGTGGAAGGGCCGGCCCAGTTCGGGGCGGGGATGGGGCAGGTGGATGCCGATGCGCGCGACGTTTTCCAGCCCGCGGAACAGCGACTTGATGTAATTGCCCCGGCCCGTGCGCCCCTGACAGCGGGTGAAGCGCTGGGTCACGGGCCGGTCTTCGTAGCCGCGCAGACCGGCCGCGCCGAAATTGCGCCAGTTGATGCCGATCACCTCATGCGCGGCGGGGTCCGAGGCCTCGATCAGCGCGCGGATCGAGTGATCGCCGACCTTGACGCACAGAAATTCGTCGGCGTCGCAGACCAGCAGCCATTCGGCTTCGGTGACCTCGGGATACCAGCGCGCCTGACGCAGGGCGCTGCGCTGGATGCCGCCGCGGCGGATGCGGGTGGCGTGGTGGCGCGCCAGCCCCAGCGCCTCGAGACGCTGGACCATCTCGACGGTCGGATCGGCGCAATCATTGGTGGCGATGAACAGGTGATCGGCGCCCAGCCCCTTGTAATGGGCCACCCATTCCAGAAGGAAGGCGCCCTCGTTCTTCATCGTGGTGACGATGGTCACGGGGCCCGGTGCGGGGCCCAGTGCGGGGGCGGGGGCGCCGAGGCCCGGCGCGGCCGGGGCATCGGCCGGCGGGCTCAATGCTCGGCCTCGCCGCTATGCTCGACCGTGAAGAAGAAATCAGTCGGCAGGTCGCGCTTGTGCAGATCCGCGGGGATCACGGCGGGGCCTGCGTTGAACACCGCCGAGCCGAAGACATGCAGCATGCGCGAGAGCGTCTCGAAGCGGTCCGAGCACAATTCGCCGTAGAAGTTCTCGTAATTCTCGGTGGCGCGCAATTCAGCGATCTTGGTGCGGTGGCAGGCCACGGAATGCGCGTGGGCGGCGCGGATCTCGGGGTCGGCCATCAGCCGGTCCCATTCCGCCTGAAGGCGCGGGATCATGCGCTGGATCGAGCGATCCTCGACCGCGTTGTGGTTCATGCGGAACCAGTAGTTCAGGCCCTGGTCGCGGTCGACATGGTTGACCCGGCCGCGGTCGCGCTTGACCAGAAAGCTCTCGGCCGAGCGCACCGCGTAATGGTTCAGCTGCACCCAGTCGTAACCATAGGTCTCGAGCGTCGAGCGCCAGCCGTTGCGGAACATGGATTGCGGCATCGGCCGGCCCGAGCCGTTGAGCCAGCGCACCTGGTCCCACAGATCCGGGATCAGCCCCTTGGGCCGGTGCACGCCCAGCTTCTTGTAGATGTCGATGTTGCGAAAGAGGGTCTTGAACCCCCAGGCCTGGTGCGGCTTGCGCACGATCTCGGGGGCGCAGCGGGTGAATTGCTCCAGCAGGAAGCGGTCGGCGTAGTCGTGCACATCCGAATTGCCGAACAGCCGCCAGGTCAGCGAGATCATGTTGGCCTCGCCCATCGCGGCATAGAGCGCCGCAAGCGTGCCGTCGCCGATCTTGACGTTGATGAATTCATCCACATCCATGCAGATCGACCAGCCCGCATTCTGGATCACGGGTTCGGATTCGGCGGCCTGAAGCGCGGCGTGCTGAGGTTTCAGATCGCCCCCCGGCACCCAGGGGTTGGCGCGGTGCTGGACCAGTCCCTTGCGCTGGAGCATGTCCAGCATCGTGTCGGTGCCGTCGGTGCAATCATTTGTATAAACAAGGAAATCATCCACCCCGATGGCGCGGTGATAGGCGATCCATTCCATGATGAAGGGGCCTTCGTTCTTCATCGTGGTCACGATCGCGGTGCGCCCGGCATGGAGCGCGCGCACCGGCGCCGCTTTCGGCTTCGAGACCGGGGGGCGCACGGGCTTGTGCCCGAAGAAGGCCAGCGCCGCGCCCAGCCTGGGGTCTTCGATCAACGAGGTCTTGGGCGCCAGCTCGGCCGCCGAACGACCGGGCACGCGGATCGCCATCGCGCGCCAGAAGGGCAGGGGCTGGCGCGTGTCGGGCTTGGCATAGGCGATGCGGATCGTGCGCCAGGTGTTGAACAGCCCCGCCTTGTCGGGCGCCACGCCCCAGCGCGCAATGCCGCGCCGGGCGTCGAACTGGTGGCAGATATGGTCGCCGAAGCGCTCGGGTTGGCGCTTGCGCACCCGCCAGGGATAGATCCGCCGCCCCGCCAGCAGCACGACGCCCGCGCGCGCCGCCGCGCACAGATCGAACCCCGTGGGCGCGCCGCTTTCCGGGGGCGCCAGCAGGTCGGTCACATCCAGGTTGAGCACCGCCCGCGCGCCGCGCAGGAAGCGCCACTTGACCAGCTCGGGCAGGATGCCCTGGCCCAGTGGCGCGCGCCAGGGGTCGGGGTCGGGCACCTCCATGCGGTCCTTGCCCGGCGCGTCGGGGGCCAGATAGGGGTGGTTCTCGGGGCCGAGCGCGGCCTTGCCCAGGGGCACCGCGCTGTCGATCACCGCCACCGCCATGCCGTCAAGCCCGCGCGCGCCCATCCCCGCATGAAGCGCGCGCGCGTAATCTTCGGCGGTGCCCGCGGGGCTGTCGGGCGGCGCGCGGTTCACGATGACGGCCCCGGTCGCGCCGTGGTGATGGGCGTGCCAGGCCAGCCAGTCGAGCGTGGTCTCGGCGCTTTCTTCAAGACGCTGGCCGTAAAGGCAGTTGCGCCCGGCAAAAAGCGCGTGATCGGGGGCGGGGGCGTGGATCTCGCGCGGGCGGCCGGCAAGCCGCAGCACCAGCCGGTGCGGATCGGCGCAGCGCCCCGCCACCATCAGCCCGCCCGAGATCTGGCGCATCTCGGTGACGCGGGTGCCGCTTTCGGGCGGGGGCGGCGCGATCTTCTCGAACGGGGCGGGATCGGCGAAGAACACGCGGAAGATGTGGGGCAGGGCCTTGGCTGCGGGATCGGGCGCGGGCGCGTCGGCGGCGGCCCCGTCGGCGGCGGCCCCGTCGGGCGCGGCGTCATCGGGCTGGGGCCGCAGGCCGGGGTCGTCTGCCTCGGCCCAGATCAGCGCATCCAGAACCTGGGGCGCCGCGCCCTGCACCGCCAGCGGCCGCAAGAGCACGACCCCGCCGGTCTTGCCCCCCTGTCCCGTCTTGTCCGTCGCGCCCATGCTGCCCGTCACCCTCTCCCTTGGCTCTTGCCTAGCATGATGGGCGACAGAGGCAACCGGCTGTCTCTTGGCCGTTGGAAAAGCCTTGGGCGTGGTGCATTATCGCCCAAATGGCGCCATGTTGCGCGCCGACAAGACCGGAAAGGCGGAAACCGGAAAGGGGCGCAAGGTGGCAGGCCTGCACGAGATCGGAACCATGTGGATCGGGCCGGAGCTGAGCTGGCTCGAGCAACTGTGCCTGCAAAGCTTCCTTGATGCCGGCCACGAGGTCGTGCTGTTTTCCTATGACAAGGTTGCGGGCGTGCCCGCGGGCGTGCGCTGCGAAAGCGCCGAGTCGATCTATCCGTCCTCGGCGGTGATCCGGCATGCGCGCACCGGCTCTCCGGCCTATCACGCCGATGTCTTCCGGCTGCACATGCTGGCGCAGACCGATCTGATCTGGGCCGATACCGATGCCTATTGCTGCCAGCCCTGGGAGTTGCCGTCTTCGGGCCATTTCCACGGCTGGATCTCGGATGCCAAGCCGCTGGTCAACAACGGCGTGCTGCGCCTGCCCAAGGACAGCGCGACGCTGGCCGCGATGCTCGAGTTCACCTCGGACGAATATCCCGTCCCGCCCTGGCTGCCGCGCTGGAAACGCAACGAATTGACCGCGCTGCGCGAGAAGGGCGAGGGGGTCCATGTCTCGCTTCTGCCCTGGGGTGTCTGGGGGCCGAATGCGGTGACCTGGTTTCTGCAACAGACCGGCGAGATCGCACATTCCTTCCCCGGCCATGTTCTCTATCCGCTGCCCTTCGCCAAGAAGGCCGCGATGTTCAAGCCGCGCCGCAAGCCGGCGGTCGAAGGCTGGGTCAAGGACGACACGCTGTCGATCCACCTGTGGGGGCGGCGGTTCCGGTCGATCGCGGCCTCCTATGGCGGGGTGCCGCCCGGCGGCTCCTATGCGGCGATGCTGTGCGCGCGTCACGGGATCGACCCGGCCGCGACCGCCCATCTGATGGAGCCCGCGCCCACCGACGACGAGGACGAGACCGCAACCGGCGCCGGCCAAGGCTGAGCCGCCGTGCCGGGCCCCCGCGCGCGCGGGCCGGCGCACAACATGGAGGGCCAGCGCATGGCAAAGACCGGCAAGAAGGACAAGAAGTCCGACGACAAGACGTCCGGCAGGGACAAGTCCGCCGACAAGGTTCCCGCCGCGCCCGCCCCGGCGCCGGCGGCCGCCGAGGGTCAGCCCGACGTTCACATCTACGAGGTCGAGGGCGTGCGCATCCCCCACGACCCGGCGATCATTTCGGAAAAGGTGGTCCGCTCGATCGAGGCCGGCCGTTACGAGCGCGAGGAAGTGCAGGGCACGCCCAAGTTCCTCGAACCCGGCGATCGGGTGATCGAGCTGGGCGCGGGGCTCGGCTTCATCTCCAGCTACATCTGGAAGGCGGTGGGCATCCGCGACATCCTGTGTCTCGAGGCCAACCCGGTGCTGTGCGATTTCATCGCCCGCGTGCATCAGATGAACGGCGTGCGCGCCGAGATCCGCAATTGCGTGGCCCTGAACGACACCCAGGCGCCGGGCTGGATGGACTTCTATCTGCGCGAACCCTTCTGGTCCTCCTCGCTCGACCCCGAGGAGGCCTATGAACGCCAGGTCCAGGTCGAGGGCGTGTCGCTTTCGGCGCTGATCCGCAAGTTCGGCGCCACCACGCTGATCGTCGATATCGAGGGCGGCGAGAAGATGCTGTTCGATGCGCTCGACATGGGGCCGGTCAACAAGGTCTTCCTCGAGATCCACACCCGCAAGATCCGCCAGATCGGGGTGAAACGCTGCTTTGACGCGCTGTCGAACCTGGGCTTCTGCTATGACCAGCAGGTCAGCCGCGGCGGCGCGGTGCTGTTCCGGCGCATCCCCGAACGTCAGCTGCGCAAGGGCTGAACCATGTCCGCCCGCGACGAGGCATGGGCGCTTGTGCGCGCGCTGGGCCCGCAGCGCGTCGAGCGGTTTCTCGACGTGGGGGCGGGGGCGGCGGATCTGGCCTGCCTGCTCCATGACCGCGACGGCTGCGAGATCGCCTGTCTGGATATCGGCCCCGGCGGGCGGATCGGCGGGCTCGATCCCGCCCGGCTCGAGGTCTGGCGGCGCGTCCTGGCCCGCCACGGCATCCCCGACAGCCGCATCCGCATCCTGCGCCGCGCCGAGGATCTGCGCCCGGCCGATCTGATCGCCAATCTCGACGGGTTCGGCGTGCGCTGGAAGGTGCCGCGGCTGGGGCCGGTTCTGGACGCCTGCCTGCATGCCGACGCGCGTCTGGTCAGCGATATCCGCCGCGGCTCGGGCGCCTTTCCGTTCCTGCGCGCGCGGGGCGCCTGCACGGCCCCCGACCTGCCCGCGCCCGAGGGCATCACGCGGGTGATCTTTACCCCCGCGCCGCCCGTCCCCGACACCAACCCCGAATGGAGCCGCATCGCGCGCGACCTGGCCGGGCGCGACGGCTTCTTCACCGACAACGGGCGCCATTCCTTCCTGTTCGTGCCGCGCGGCGACACGCTGGTCGTCACCTTCGACAATCTCGACATCACCATGGGCAAGCGCGCCGACCGCCGCCCCTGGGGCCATGACTTCATCGAGAAGCAGGGCTGGTCGATGCTGGGGGCGATGGCGGGCGGCTGGACCTGGTATCGTGACCCTTGGGTGGCCGACGAATTCGACCGGCTGGCGGCCTCGGGCTTCTTTGCGCGGTTTGCGCGCGTGGTCTTCTATGGCGCCTCGATGGGCGGCTATGCGGCGGCGGCCTTCTCGGCGGCCTGTCCCGGCGCCGATGTGCTGGTGATCTCGCCGCAATCGACGGTGGACAAGCGCGTCGTGCCCTGGGAAAGCCGCTACAAGGTGGTCTGGGACAAGGATTTCACCGGCAAGTACGGGGACGCCGCCCAGGTCAGCCGCAGCGCGCGGCGGGTGACGATCCTCTTTGACCCCTACGAGGCGCTCGACGCCGCCCATGTCGCGCGTTTCACCGCGCCCAATGTGGTCAAGCTGCGCTGCCCGCTGATGGGGCACCGGCTGGGCTCGTCGCTGTCGCAGATGGGGCTTTTGAACCCGGTGATCCTGGGCGCGCTGAACGGCACGCTGGAGCCTGCGGACTTCTACCGCATGCTGCGCGCGCGCCGCGACTTCCCGCGCTATCAGAAGGAATTGTTCGCCCGCGCCCGCGCCCGCGGCCACCCCGATCTGGCCCGGCGGCTGGGGGCCTATGTGCTGGCGCGGGGGGAACACCCCGCGATCCGCGCGGGCCTGGCCGAGATGGACGCGGCCGCCGCGGGCCGCTAGGCGCCCCGCTGCGCGGCGTCCTGCGCGCGTCCTCCCGGGGGCGCCCGTCCTCCTGCCTGCGCGCGCCCTCCTGCCGCCCGGCCCCTGCAACCACTTCCCCCTGCCCCCCCTGCAACCTCCCCCGGTGTCCCCGCCTTGCGTCCGCCCCCTCGGCGCCGCACACTCGGGCCAAAAGGACATCGAGTCGCACATGACCCATCCCCCCCGTTACCCCCGTGATTTCCGTGGCCATGGGCCCCAGCCCCCCGATGCGCGCTGGCCGGGCGGCGCGAAGATCGCCATTTCCGTCGTGCTGAACTACGAGGAGGGCGGCGAGAATTGCCTTCTGCACGGCGATGCGGCCTCGGAGGCTTTCCTGTCCGAGGTCGTCGGCGCTGCCCCTTGGCCGGGCCAGCGCCACTGGAACATGGAAAGCGTCTACGATTACGGCGCGCGCGCGGGTTTCTGGCGGCTGCACCGGCTGTTCACCGAACTGGATGTGCCGGTCACCGTCTATGGCGTGGCCACGGCGCTGGCGCGGGCCCCCGAACAGCTTGAGGCGATGCAGCAGGCCGGCTGGGAGGTGGCCAGCCATGGCCTGAAGTGGATCGAGCACAAGGACATGCCCGAGGAGGAGGAACGCGCCCAGATCCGCGCGGCGATCCGCCTGCACACCGAGGTGACGGGCGCGCGGCCCACCGGCTGGTATACGGGGCGGTGCTCGGTCAACACGGTGCGTCTGGCCGCGGCCGAGGGCTTCGAGTGGATCTCGGACACCTATGACGACGATCTGCCCTATTGGGCGCGGATCGACGGGCGCGACCAGCTGATCCTGCCCTATACGCTGGACAGCAACGACATGCGCTTTGCCACCGCGCAGGGGTTCAATTCGGGCGAGCAGTTCTTCACCTATCTGCGCGACGCCTTCGATGCGCTTTATGCCGAAGGGGGGGCAGGGGCGGCCAGGATGTTCTCGATCGGGCTGCATTGCCGGCTGATCGGGCGGCCGGGCCGGGTGATGGGGCTGCGCCGGTTTCTGGACTATGCGCTGTCGCACGAGGGCGTGTGGTTTGCCACCCGCGGCCAGATCGCGCAGCATTGGCGCGCCACGCATCCGCCGCGGCCGCAGATCCGGGTCTTCGAGATGACGCAGGCCGACTTCGTGGCGCGTTTCGGCGGCATCTACGAACATTCGCCCTGGGTGGCCGAACGCGCCTGGGCCTATGAGATCGGGCCGGCGCATGACTGCGCGGCCGGCGTGGCCAGCCTGCTGGCGCGGGCGTTCCGGTCGGCCTCGGAGGCGAAGCGTCTGGGCGTTTTGCGCGCGCATCCCGATCTGGCCGGGCGCATCGAGGCCGCCGCGCTGACGCCGGCGTCGCAGGCCGAACAGGCCGGGGCCGGGCTCGACCGGCTGAGCGCGGCGCAGAAGGCCGAATTCCTGCGCCTGAACGCGGCCTATGTCGACCGCCACGGCTTTCCCTTCATCATCGCGGTGCGCGACCATGACACGGCCGGGATCCTGGCGGCCTTCCGTCGTCGGCTCGAGGCCCCGACCGAGGCCGAATTTGCCGAGGCCTGTGCCCAGGTCGAGCGCATCGCCCGCCTGCGTCTGGAGGAGATCTTCGCATGACCACCGAACCGAGCCCCTTTGGCCCGCCCTATGCGCCCGCCGCGGGCGGTCTGCCCGGACAGGGCGCGCTGCACACCGGGCGCGCCGTCTTCACCGAAGCCTATGCGGTGCTGCCGCGGGCCACGATGTCGGATATCACCGCCTCGTTCCTGCCGGGCTGGGCCGGCACGCGCGCCTGGATCATCGCCCGGCCGCTGTCGGGCTTTGCCGAGACCTTCAGCCATTACCTGATGGAGGTGGCGCCGGGGGGCGGGTCCGAGACCCCCGAACCCGAAGCCGGCGCCGAGGGCGTGATCTTCGTCACCGAAGGGGTGATCTGGCTCAAGATCGGGCCCGAGGAGCATGAAGTGTCGGCGGGGGGCTATGCCTATCTGCCCGCGGGGCAGGCCTGGCGGCTGCGCAATGCCGGCGAGGCGGCGGTGCGGTTTCACTGGCTGCGCAAGCTCTATGAACCCGTTGCGGGGATCGCGCCGCCTGCGGCCTTCGTGACCTCGGACCGCGAGGTGGCGCCGGTGGCCATGCCGGGCACGAACGGCGCCTGGGCCACGACGCGCTTCGTCGACCCCGAGGATCTGGCCCATGACATGCATGTCAACATCGTCACCCTGCATCCCGGCGCGACCATCCCCTTCGAGGAAACCCATGTCATGGAGCACGGGCTCTTCGTGTTGAGCGGCAAGGGGGTCTATCGGCTCAACCGTGACTGGGTCGAGGTCGAGGCGGGCGATTACATGTGGTTGCGCGCCTTCTGCCCGCAGGCCTGCTATGCCGCGGGGCCGGGGCCGTTCCGGTATCTGCTCTACAAGGACGTGAACCGCCATGCGCGGTTGCGCGGACCGGGGGCATTCGGGCGCTAGGGCCGAGGCGAAAGGGGGGCGCGCCCGCGGTCCCCCATCGAGGGGGACGCGCGGGCGGGGGGGCGTGCCGCCCCCGTGGGCGGGCGTCGGCCGGGCGCCGATGAGCCCCCCGCGCGGTTCTGGACAGAGGAACGACACGAGATGAAAGGTGACCCCATCCTGCGCGCCGAGCCCTTGACCGCGGCGGCCTTCGCGCCCTTCGGTGACGTGCTGGCCGCCGACGGGCCGCCCGACCGGATCATCAACCAGGGCAATTGCGGCCGCTTCCATGACCGCGCGCGGCTGGATTTCGGCCCCGGCGGTCGCGCGGGGCTGTCGATCTTCGAGGCCCGGCCGCGGGCGCTGCCCTACACCTGCGACCTGCTCGAGCGCCACCCGCTGGGCTCGCAGGCGTTCCTGCCGATGAACGGGAAGCCCTTCCTGGTGATCGTCGCGCCGGATTGCGGCGGCCGGCCGGGGGTGCCGCGCGCCTTCGTGACGGCGCCGGGGCAGGGGATCAACCTTTTGCGCGGCACCTGGCATGGGGTGCTGACGCCCCTCGCGGCGCCGGGGATCTTTGCGGTGCTGGACCGCATCGGCGAGGGCGCTAACCTCGAGGAGGTCCGTCTAGACCCGCCGGTGCATGTGCTCGCGCCCTGAGCGGGCGGGGCTGACCGGGGGGCCTGACCAGGGGGTGCGGCGGTGCGGTTCCCCTCGGTCGTGGCGCCGGTTCCGGGCCGGGCCTCATCGTGCGGTATCGGCCGCTGCCGAAGGGGGGCATGGAATGTCCGTCAGCGCCCGCTCTGGAATGCCTGAGCTAAGGCAGACCCCGCAAGGAGCGGGAAGCAGCGCCGAGGCCGACCGGGGGCTTTCGTCAGGGGGCTGCTGGCCTGCCAGCCGAGGCGCAACACGGCGTCCGCGCCCCGCCCCCCCTGCGCGGGCCGCATCCGGCCGGGCGGCGAGGCGCAGCCCTCGCGCGGGCGGGCGCCCCTCGATGGGGCGGCCGGACGCTCCGCCCCCGCCTGCAAACCTGAAATCGGACGAACCGGAACGGGCTCAGCCCTTCTTGCCGCCGATCCGCGGCTCGGTGCCCGCGCGCAGCCGCGCGATATTGGCCGCGTGGCGCACGAAAACCAGGATCGCCAGCACCAGACAGAACGCCACCGCATCGGCGCGCCCCAGCACCAGCGCCCAGATCCAGGCCGTCGCCGCCGACACCAGCGCCGCCAGCGACGAGATCCGCCCCACGAAGGCCGCCACCAGCCAGGTGGCACAGGCCGCAAGCCCCACCGGGAAGGCCAGCGCCAGCAGCGTGCCGAGGAAGGTCGCCACCCCCTTGCCGCCGCGGAACTTCAGCCAGACCGGATAGAGATGGCCCAGAAAGGCCGCCGCCCCGGCGATCTGCGCGGCATCCTCGCCCGCGATCAGCCGCGCGATCACCACCGCCACCGCACCCTTGGCGCCATCCAGAACCAGCGTCGCCGCCGCCGCCGCCTTGTTGCCGGTGCGCAGCACATTGGTCGCGCCGATGTTGCCCGACCCGATCGCGCGCAGATCGCCCAGCCCCAGCAGCCGCGTGATGACCATGCCGAAGGGGATCGACCCCAGCAGATAGCCGCCCGCCAGGGCCGCGATCAGCGTCACCAGCGCGCTTTCCATTCCCGGCATCTCAGACCTCCCCGAAAACGCAAAGCCCGCCCACGAAGGTGGCGATCACCTTGCCCTGCATCATCTGCCCGTCAAAGGGCGTGTTCTTCGACTTCGAGCGCAGCGCGAAACGGTCCATCGCAAAGGGCACGTCGGGGTCGAACAGCACCAGATCGGCCGGGGCCCCCGCCGCAAGCCGCCCCTGTTCCAGCCCCAGAAGCTGCGCCGGCGCATAGGACATGGCGCGGAACAGACGCGCAAGCCCGACCTGCCCGGCATGATGGAGCCGCAGCGCCGCAGGCAGCATCGTCTCGAGCCCCACCGCCCCCGCGGCGGCCTCCTCGAAGGGCAGCCGCTTGGATTCCTCGTCGGCCGGCGTGTGCATCGAACAGATCACGTCGATCAGCCCCGAGGCCACGGCCTCGACCATGGCCAGCCGGTCCTCCTCGGCGCGCAGGGGCGGGGTCAGCTTGAAGAAGGTGCGGTAATCGCCCACGTCGAATTCGTTGAGCGTCAGGTGATGGATCGACACGCCCGCGGTGACCCGCAAGCCGTTTCGCTTGGCGCGCTCCAGCGCGGGCAGGGTGCGCGCGCAGGTCACCTGATCGGCGTGATAGCGCGCACCCGTCATCTCGATCAGGCCGATGTCGCGGTCAAGGCCCATCCGCTCGGCCATGGGCGACACCGCCGGCAGCCCGCGCAGCGAGGCGAACTTGCCCGAGGTGGCCGCCGCTCCCTTCGAAAGGCCCGGCTCCTGCGGATGGCCGATCACCAGCGCATCAAGACTGCGCGCATAGGCCAGCGCCCGCGACAGCACCTTGGTGTCGGTGACGACCCGGTCGCAATCGGTGAAGGCCACGGCACCGGCATCGAGAAGAAAGCCGATCTCGGTCATCTCGCGCCCGGCCCGGCCCTTGGTCAGCGCCGCCATGTGGCGGATGCGCACCGGCGCCGAGGCCGCCGCGCGGCGGGTGACGAATTCCAGAACCTCGGGCGTGTCGATGGCCGGTTCGGTGTCGGGCCGGGCGATGATCGTGGTCACCCCGCCCGCCGCGGCCGCGCGCCCGGCGGTGCCGAAGCTCTCGCGGTGGCGCTCGCCCGGCTCGCCGATCTTGACGCCCAGATCCACGATCCCCGGCGCCAGCGGCCGCCCCGCGCAATCGATGACGCGCGCGCCCTCGGGCGGGGTCAGATCGGGCCCGATCGCGGCGATCCGGCCGCCTTCGACCAGAAGATGGCCGCGGCTTTCGCGCAGGGCCTCGGGGTCGACCAGCAGCGCGTCGCGGAAAAACAGGCCTTGGGTGGGATCGGCGCTCATCGCCCTTCCTCCGTGTTGCGCAAGTGACGCGCGCGGGCGTCGCGCGCATCAAGGATCGTGTCCAGAACGGCCTGCGGGTCGGCCAGGTGCTTGATCAGATGCTTCTGCCCGTCGCGGCTGACGATCTGCACGTCGCCCATCAGCCGGCGCACGGTCTCGATCTCGAGCAGCATCACCTGCCGCCCCTGCGGCCCGATCAGGCGCCGGTCGGTCAGCTGCCAGCGCCGGGCAAAGGCCTCGGAGGCCAGATAGAGCCCGCGCAGACCCACCGCCGCCACCACGCCCAGAACGCCCGCGGGAATGGTATGGGCCCGCCCGAAGAGCGCAAGCCCGAGGCTGGCCACCACGATCCCCAGGCCCGCCATCGCCAGATGGTCGCGCCAGTAGCGGCGGCGGTCGGCGGTGAACACGGCCTGCACCGTCTCGTCGGGGTCAAGCGGCAATTCCGCCCCTGGGCCGGGCCGGTAGCGGTGCACGTCGTCGGGTCGGATCTCAGACATCGATCCCCCCCGCCGCGGCGCGCCCGCGTTCGGCGCGCAGGTTCTGCGCCAGAAGGTCCATCACCGCCATGCGCACGGCCACGCCCATCTCGACCTGATCCTGGATCACCGAGCGGTTGATGTCATCGGCGATCACCCCGTCGATCTCGACCCCGCGGTTCATCGGGCCGGGGTGCATGACGATCGCATCCGGCGCGGCATGGGCCAGCTTCTCGGCGTCGAGCCCGTAACGGTGGAAATATTCGCGCTCCGAGGGGATGAAGCCGCCGTCCATCCGTTCCTTCTGGAGGCGCAGCATCATCACCACATCGACGTCCTTCAGCCCCGCGTTCATGTCGTCGAAGATCTCGCAGCCCAGATCGGCCACGCCCGCGGGCAGAAGCGTCGGCGGCCCGATCAGGCGCAGCCGGTTTTCCATCTTGCCCAGCAGGATCAGGTTCGAGCGCGCCACCCGGCTGTGGGCGATGTCGCCGCAGATGGCGATGCGCAACCGCTGGATGCGGCCCTTGGCGCGGCGGATGGTCAGCGCGTCCAGAAGCGCCTGGGTGGGGTGTTCGTGGCGCCCGTCGCCGGCGTTGATGACAGCGCAATTGACCTTGGAAGCCAGGAGGTTGACCGCGCCTGACGCATTGTGGCGCACGACCAGCAGATCGGGGCGCATCGCGTTCAGCGTCAAGGCCGTGTCGATCAGCGTCTCGCCCTTCTTCACGCTGGACTGGGCGACGGCCATGTTCATCACGTCGGCCCCCAGCCGCTTGCCGGCCAGCTCGAAACTGGCCTGGGTGCGGGTGGAATTCTCGAAGAACATGTTGATCTGGGTCAGGCCGGCCAGCGCGTCGGTACGCTTGACCGTGCGGCGGTTCAGCTCGACGTAGCGGTCGGCCAGATCCAGAATGGTGCGGATTTCCCCCGGCGAGAGATGCTCGATCCCCAGAAGATGGCGCGCGCGGAACGTCATGGCTTTTCCCGATCCTGATGGCGACGGCAGGGCCGCTTATGGCAAAAGCCCCGCCCCGCGGCAATGGAGGATTATGCACGCGGCCAAGCCCGCGTTGCGGGGGAGGATTGCGCACGTGGTCCGGCCGTGCTGCGGGGACAGGATCAGACCTTTGGCGCGGATCGGCGCCACAGATGCGCCCAGGGCGCCAAAAGGCCCTGAAGGCGGGCCAGCGCGCGGTTGGCCGGGCCGGGGGGCGGCACCTGGCCGCGCGCCAGCCGTTCGATGACCACCTCGGGCGGGCAGGGGCGCCCGCTCACCGGGTCGATATAGCGCGGATAGGCGATCAGCGCGGCATGGACCAGCCGCGCCAGATCGGGGCGGCGGTCCAGCGTCAGCCGCCGGCGCGCAGGCTGCGGCCCCAGATCGCGCGTCAGCCCCCAGCCGGCATAGAAGGGCGTGCCGAGACAGGTCACGGGCCTGCCGCGCAAGAGCGCCTCGAACCCCAGCCCCGAGGTCAGCGTCCAGACCTCGTCGCAGGCGGCAATCAGCGCCGCGGGGTCGGCTTCGGGCGCGCTCACATCGGCCAGCGCGTCGGCGACGCCGGGATCCAGCGCGCCGGGGCGCAGCCCGGCCACGACATCGGGATGGGGCTTCCACACGATCACCGCGTCGGGGTTCTCGGCCCGCACCCGTTCGAGCAGCGCGCGGTTGGTCCAGCCCGGCGCGCCCAGCCGGATCGAGGCGTCGTCCTCGACCTGGCCGGGGACCAGGATGCGGTGGCCGGGCGGCAGCGCGGGGCAGGCCCCGCCCAGGTTGTATTTCGTCAAGCCCCCGTCGGTGATCCGCGCGATCAGATCCTCGGCCCGGCGCGCGCCGCCCGCGGGCAGGGGGGCGGCGATCAGCGCCTCGAGATCCGAGGGCCGGGTCGGGTCATAGTAGATCCCGCGCGCATCGCAGACCAGCGACAGCGGCGCCACCAGATCAGCCCCCAACCCGCGCGAGCGCAGGAAGCCGTCCTCGACGCGCAGGCCGGAAAAGCCCGCGGGCATCCGCGAGGCCCAGCCCAGAAGCGGCCGGCCCGTGCGCGCGGCGGTCTCGGCGGCGGCGGCGGGGGGCTCGATGAAGCGCAAGGGGCCGTGGCGGCCGAAATGGCGCGCGATGGCGGCGCGTTTCCAGGCGCGCATGCCGGTGGCGACATGGCCGTGCCGGTCCTGACGGAAGGCGCGCACCTCGGCCTCGAGCTGATCGACCGCCTCCTCGAAGCGGCAGAGCCGGCCGCGGCAGGGATCCCACCAGATCGGCGCCAGGATATGGCTTGCGGCGAAAAGCTGGGCGCGGGTCAGCCGGCGGTTGCGGCGGGGCACCGGGTTTTCGTCGGTGCTCAGGCCCCAGCCGGCATAGAAGGGCTGGCCGAAGACGCGCGGGCGGTGGCCGGCGAAGATCGCCTCGAGCCCCATCTGCGAGCTGACCGTATAGACCGCGATCGCCCTTCCAGAAGCGCGCGCGGCGAATGGGGCGCCGCGAGCAGGCTGACGCGGCCCTGCGCATCCTCGGGGCCGTAATGGCCGGGGCGCTGGCCCGAGATGGTCTCGGGGTGGGTCTTGATGAGAACGCGCGCGCCGGGGTGTTCCTCCTGGGCGAAGACCAGCATCTCGCGGAAGATATGGGCACGCACGCCCGCCAGCCGCACCGAGGCATCGCCGCGCAGCTGGTCGATCACCAGCACATAGCCGGGCGGCGGGGGTGGCAGATCGGGGTCATGGGCGTTGTATTTCGACAGATCGAGCGCGGCCAGACGCGCCATCCCGTCATGCGCGCGGCGCAGCAGGTCGCCGTCATCGAGCGGGGCTTCGGCCAGGATCCGCTCCAGCCGCGAGGGGCGGGCGGGGTCGAAATGCACGCCCAGATGATCGGGGATGAGGCCCAGAGGCGCGCCCCCGCCCCCCCGTCCGGGATGGAGCGAGCGCAGGAAGGCATCCTCGAAGCGGATCAGCCGGGCGGCGCGGCGCGCGGCAATCGTTTCGGCACGCCAGGCGGTGGGGCTGGCGCCCCAGAGCCCGACCAGATCGCCCTGCCGGGGCAGGCCCAGCCGCAGCGGCCAGCCGGCCTGCGCCAGCATCTGCCGCAGCGGCCGGCGCATCAGCCCGCCGTTGTAGACGAAAAGCGGCCCCTTGGGCAGATCCCAGGGGGCCGGCCCTTCGGGTGCCATCAATCGCCGGTGAGGTTGTTGAACGCGCTGACCGTCGAGACCGGACCGGTCAGGGCCGACAGCGATTTCTGCCAGGTGACATAGGGCGCTTCGGTGACATAGACGGTGTCGCCGTCGCGGATCACGAAGTCACGCGCCAGGAACAGGCCGTTGGGCTTGGTCAGGTCCAGCACATAGACCATGCGTTGCGCGCCCTGAAGGTCGCTGCGGCCCAGCACGGTATTGGCGATCTCGGCCGGTTCGTTGCGCAGCACGAAGACGCCCTTGGGATCGGCCAGGTTCGAATTGAGCCCGCCCACCGTCGCAATCGCCTCGAGCGCCGAGAGGGTCTGGCTGTCGAAGGGCACGCGCGCCTGGGCGCCGGTCGCGCCCATCGCGGTGAAGGCGCGGGTGTCTTCCTCGACCAGGATCACGTCGCCGGGGCGCAGCGCGATATCCATCGCCGGGTTCTCGTAGAGATCCTTGAGCCAGATCGTGCCGGTCTTGGCGCCGCGGGTGACGGTCACGCGGGCGATCTCGGGCTTGACCGAGACGCCGCCGGCGCGCGCCAGCATCGACGACAGCGTCCGCGTGGGCCGCTCGATGGCATAGACGCCCTGGCCCGACACCGCGCCCATCACCGACACGGTGGCGCCGTCGCCGG
The DNA here is from genome assembly GCF_900156695.1 of Phaeovulum vinaykumarii. GTDB lineage: Bacteria > Pseudomonadota > Alphaproteobacteria > Rhodobacterales > Rhodobacteraceae > Bieblia_A > Bieblia_A vinaykumarii. The sequence continues at coordinate 174,678 of NZ_FTOM01000004.1, read as the reverse complement.
CCACGCGCATGACGGTGACCTGCGGATCGGGGGTCTGGGCGTCCAGTTTCTCGGTGATGATGCGGCGCAGCGCCTCGGGGGAATTGCCCGCCGCCTTGATGCGCCCGGCATAGGGCACGAAGATGAAGCCGGCGCCGTCGATCTGCACCTCGGTCAGCTGGGTGGCATTGGCCCCCTTGGGTGCCAGCAGCCCGTCATCGACGTTTTCCCAGATCGTCAGACCCAGCGTGTCGCCCGGCCGCAGCGTGTCCGAGCCCACCTGGCCGGCGTTGCGGAAGTCCGACGAGAAGCCCAGCGCCGGGGTGACGGCGGTGGCGCGGGTGACGTAATCGTTGACCTCGAGAACGAAGGCATCGCCCTGTTTCTGCACCGAGCCCGCGTAGATTTCGGATTTCGAAGGCCCCGAGCGCGGAAGCGCACAGGATGCGGTGGTGCCCACAAGCACACCCATAGCGACGAGGCGCAGGCCCCGGCTGGTCAGAATGTTCACTGCTCGTGCTCCTCTTGGCGGGATGCCCGTATCACCCGGATCTTGCGCCCAGGTTGTTTTGACGCCCACGTTATCGAAATCGCCCCGAAATATCCACAATCTTTCATGCCGGCGGTGCCACAATCTTTCGCGGCAGCGGGGAATGTGTTGCGATCGTGCCGATATCGGGCCCCAATTCAAGGGGCTCAGGCGCTTTCGCGGCGGGGATGCGGCGTCAGGACTCCGTCATAGGGATCCTCTGCGGCCAGCATCATCGGCACCAGCCGGGCGATGGCCGCGCGCCGGCCCGCGCGCGAATAGAACCCGCCCCGCACCTGCGAGCTGGCCAGCAGGAAGCGCCGATAGGCCCGGCAGGCCGCGATCTGGGGGCGGGCGGGGGCGGCGAAGAAGGCGGGCAGGGGCTGCTGCGACACCAGCCCCGGCTTGTCATAGACCGCGCGCCCGAAGATGCGCAGCGCCAGCCCGCGCCACAGCGCCTGCTGCCCGGCGGTGGAATTGACCGTCACCACGCTTTCGGTGCGGTCAAGCATCTCGGCCAGCTTGCCGCCGCGCACGAAGTGCACGCGCGCCGACAGGCCGTGGCGGGCGGCCTCGGCGCGGATGGCGCGCGGCAGGGCGGCGCGGTCATCCTCGAGCGGGTGGGCCTTGAAGACCAGATGGTGATCGCGTGGCGCGCCTTCGGCAAAGCCTGCGATGCACAGCGCGATGAAGTCGCGCATCGAGGCAAAGGGGGAATGGCTGCGAAAGCTCGCGTCATGTTCGAGCTGGAGCAGCACCAGATGAAAGCGCAGCCCCTCGGCCCGGATGCGCCGCTCGGCCAGCCGGCGTTCCAGCGCATGCGCCGGCATCAGCGCCAGCCGCCGCAGATACAGGCGGAATTCGGCCGAAACGGGGATGTCGCGGTGGGGGCGGAAGTTGCGATAGGGCCGGTTGGCCACCATCACCAGGAAATGATAGAGCGCGCCCCAGAACACATGCTGGCGCATGTCGCCCCAGACCGCCGGCGCGGGCGGATCGGCGCCGGGGCCCGTGGCGGCGGCCGAGGCCGGAGTGGGGTCGGTCTCGGGCAGGGCGCGGGCGGCGGCCAGGATCGTGGGCAGATCCATCTGCATCAGCGCCGAATGGCCGTTGGCGCCGCCGCGTTCATAGCTGATCCAGTAGGGCCGCAGATAGCCTTCCTCGAAGACATGCACCTGCACCCCGCGCGCGCGCGCCGCGGCCACGGCCTGGGCATGGACGGGGCGCGTGTCGCCATAGAGCACCAGATCGGTGATGCCGCGCGTCTCGATCAGACGGGCAACGGTCGAAGGCCAGTCCTCGGGGCGGCCGCGAAAGGGGATATAGCGCGCGCGGTCGGGCCAGAACATCTCGTCGCCGCGGTTGAAGCCGACGCGGGTGACCGCCATCCCCGCCGCCGTCAGCGCGCGGGCCAGCTGTGCGAAGAAGGGCCCGTGGGGGCCTTGCAGCATCAATGCGTGGCGGGGCGGTGTCGGTGTCATGCGTCCGGTGGGGTCGGGCGGGGTTCTGAAGGGCGGGGCGTGGTGTTGCGGTGTCTGGCGGATGGGGATCTGCGCGCCGGTGTGGCGCCAAATGCCGCGCGTGTCACGCAGTTTCGGCCCCCTTGCCCTGACGGGAATGGTCGCATTCCCGCCGCGAAAGCCCCCGCGGGGGGGAAGGGGCGCCCGGCGCAAGACCCCCTTGCGGGGGGCGGGAGTGCGGCGCAACAGCCCCCCGCGGGGCCGGGGCGCGTCGCAAAGCGGCCCTGCGCGGGCGGCGCCGGACTTGCGGCGCGGGGCGCGGCGGGCTAGGTGAGGCGCAGAAAAAGCCCCCGAACTCCTTTCCCATCTGACGAGGTCAGCCATGTTCACCGGCATCATCACCGACCGCGGCGAGATCGTGGCCCTTGAGCGCGCCCCCGAAGGCGGCGACATGCGCGTGCGCATCGCCTGCAATTACGATCCCGCGAGCATCGACATCGGCGCCTCGATCGCCTGCGACGGCGTGTGCCTGACGGTGGTCGCGCGCGGCGACAGCCCGCGGGCCTGGTTCGAGGTGCAGGCCTCGGGCGAGACCCAGGACAAGACCAACCTGTCGGACTGGGCCGAAGGCCATGTCATCAACCTCGAGCGCGCGCTCAAGGTGGGTGATGAACTGGGCGGGCATATCGTGTCGGGCCATGTCGACGGGATGGCCGAGATCGTGGGCATGCGCGACGAGGCCGAGAGCACCCGCTTCACCTTCCGCGCGCCGGCCAGCCTGGGCCGGTTCATCGCGCCCAAGGGCTCGGTCGCGCTGGATGGCACGTCGCTGACCGTCAACGAGGTGGTGGACGTGCCCGGCGGCGGCTGCGATTTCGGCGTCAACATCATCCCCCACACCAAGGTCGTCACCGGCTGGGGCGTGGCGCAGATCGGCCAGAAGGTGAATCTGGAAATCGACACGCTGGCGCGCTATGTCGCGCGGCTTGCAGAGGCGGAACAATGACCTACGAAACCCCCGGCCCGGTCGAGGAAGATTTCCGCGACGCGATCTCGCCCATCGAGGAGATCATCGAGGATGCGCGCAACGGGCGCATGTTCATCCTGGTCGACCACGAGGACCGCGAGAACGAGGGCGATCTGGTGATCCCGGCGCAGATGGCCACCCCCGAGGCGGTCAACTTCATGGCCATGCACGGGCGCGGGCTGATCTGCCTGGCGCTGCCGGGCGCGCGCATCGACGCGCTGGGCCTGCCGCTGATGGCGCCCAAGAACTCGAGCCGCCACGAGACCGCCTTCACCCTGTCGATCGAGGCCCGCGAGGGCGTGACCACCGGCATCTCGGCGCATGACCGCGCGCGCACCATCGCCGTGGCCATCGACCCGACCAAGGGCGCCGCCGATATCGCCACGCCCGGCCATGTCTTCCCGCTGCGCGCCCGCGAGGGCGGCGTTCTGGTCCGTGCCGGCCATACCGAGGCCGCGGTTGATGTGTCGCGCCTGGCCGGGCTGAACCCCGCCGGCGTGATCTGCGAGATCATGAACGAGGACGGGACCATGGCCCGTCTGCCCGATCTGGTGACCTTTGCGCAGAAGCACGCGCTCAAGATCGGCACGATCTCGGATCTGATCGCCTATCGCCGCCGCTACGACAACCTGATCAACGAGACCGGCCAGGCCTCGGTGGTGTCGGTGCATGGCGGGCAATGGGCGATGCGCATCTTCACCGATGAAACCCAGGGCGCCGAACATGTCGTGCTGACCCGCGGCGATATCACCGGGGAGGCGCCGGTGATGGTGCGGATGCATGCGCTGGACCCGCTGGCCGATGTGCTGGGCCTCAATCCCGGCCATGTCGATGACCTGCCTGCCGCCATGCGCCTGATCGCCGAGGAAGGGCGCGGTGTCGTCGTTCTCCTGCGCGATCTCTCCAAGAAGATCGTCAAGCCCGGCGAGGCCTCGCCGCAGACGCTGAAACATTACGGGCTGGGCGCGCAGATCCTGTCGGCGCTGGGCCTGTCGCGTCTGATCCTGGTGACCAATTCCGCAATGCCCAAGGTGGTCGGCCTCGAGGCCTATGGCCTGACCATCGAGGGCACCCGCTCCATTCCGAAAGACTGACCCATGGCCGGAGCCGAAACTCATCACATCCTGCCGCTGCCCGCGTTTGACCGGCCCGTGCGGCTGCTGATCGTCGTGGCGCCCTATTATCTCGACATTGCCGAGAACCTGGTGCGCGGCGCGCGCGCCGTGGCCGAGGCCGCGGGCGCGCAGGTCGAGCGCGTCGATGTGCCCGGCGCGCTCGAGGTGCCGAGCGCCATCGCCATGGCCGCGCGCATGGCCGATTACGACGGCTTCGTCGCGCTGGGCTGCGTGATCCGCGGCGAGACGACCCATTACGACACGGTGTGCAACGACAGTTCGCGCGCGCTCAGCCTGATGGGCCTTGAGGGGGTGTGCATCGGCAACGGCATCCTGACGGTGGAAAACCGCGCCCAGGCCGAGGTCCGCGCCGATCCCGACGGCCAGAACAAGGGCGGCGGCGCGGCGGCGGCGGCGCTGCATCTGGTGGCGCTGTCGCGGCGCTGGTCGCGCAAGACCAAGGGCATCGGCTTCCGCCCCACGGGCGAGCCGTTCCGCATCGCGGGCGAACAGGGCGGAAAGGACACCGCATGACCGACACCGAAGACCGTCCGCGCAAACCCTCGCGCGAGGAAAAGCGGCAGATGAAATCGGCCGCCCGCCTTTACGCGGTGCAGGCGCTTTTCCAGATGGAGGCCGCCGGCCAGGCGGTCGAGCGCGTGCGCGCCGAATTCGAGACGCATCGCTTCGGCGCGGTCTATGATGGCGCGGAAATGGCCGAAGGCGACGCCGATCTGTTCCGCACCGTGCTGGACGATGCGGTGATGTGGCAGGCCCGCATCGACCAGGCGACCGACCGGGCGCTGGTCGCGCGCTGGCCGATCGACCGGATCGACCCGGTGTTGCGCGCGCTCTTCCGTGCTGCGGGGGCCGAGCTTCAGAACCCCAAGACCCCGCCGCGGGTCGTCATCACCGAATATGTGGACGTGGCGCGCGCCTTCTTCCCCGAAGGCAAGGAACCCGCGCTGGTCAATGCCGTGCTGGACCACATGGCGCATGAGATGCGCCCCGAAGCGTTCTGAACCGGGGCCGATCCGGGCGCGGGGGGCGCGCCGACGGTGGCGCCGGAACGAGAGTTCCACGAAACGAAAGGGCCGCACCCGGAGGTGCGGCCCTTTTCGCGTCCTGTCAGATGGCTGTCCCGCGCCGCGGGGGCTTGGGCTCAGCGGCCCCAGGTGCGGACCGGGCCGCAATCCATATGCACGAAGTTCGACCGCGAATATTTGCCGACGCCGCCGGCGCTACAGGCAGAGGCGGCCTTGTAGATCTGCGACACGCTGCGCGAGCGCAGCCGCAGGTCGGCGGCCTGGCCGCGCATGTGCAGGGAATTCTTGGCCACCCCGCGCGAGCGCGACCGCAGCATCGCATTGGTTTGGGGCGAGCGATAGCCCGACAACATCATGTAGGGCTCCGAGACATCCAGCAGCCGATGCGAGGCGGCGGCGATGTCGATGGTGCGCGGGTCGATCGTCTTGAGCGTGTCGGTCCGCCAGTCGCGCATGAAATAGGTGATTTCCTTGAGCGCCTCGGGGATATATTCGCCCTCGATCCAGTAGACGGTGTCGAGGCTCTCGCCGGTGCGGCCCGAATACATGCGGATGCGTCGGATATCGCCGGCCCCGCGCAGGATGCCGAAAGCGTTGCTCATGGTCGGTGCGGCACACACGGCCGTAGCCGCGAAGGCGCCCAGAAGGCCACGCCGCGAGATCGTCGTCAAACTCATGTTGGTTCGCCTGTCTTTCGTCGCTCAGCTGCTTCGGTGCCGAATTAACATCGGCTTAACCACGATGATCGTCCCCGTTCGTGGCGAAGTTATGGCCGAGACCGAGTCGTCTGCCAACTGCGCATTCGCGCGCGTCAAGGCAATCGGCAAAAAGCTGCTTAAATCCGCGGTTCTTCGGGCGCGATCCCGCTTTCGCTGTGCCAGTGTGGCCTGCCTGCCATGTGACATTTCCGCATCAAGCGAAGGCATCCTGCACGCGGGCGGGGCACAATCCCGATGTTTGGCGGGAAAGTGTTTACCTTGCTCTTGGCTAAGTTGCGCGGTGCGTGCACGTTACGCGCAGTCTTGCCCCCTGTCGCCCCGCCCGTCGGCCGCTGCCGGCCCCTGGGGCAGTCTCTTGTATTGCGGAGTCCCTGCGTCGATGCCTGTTGCCCGAAAATCCCGTCCCGCGCCGACCCTTCTTGCCGGCCTGTCGCTGGCTGCCCTGCTCTGGTCGGGGGGGGCTGTCGCGCAGGCCGTGTCCGGGGGGCAGATCGGGGGCCAGATCGGGGCGGCAGGCGGGGACGACCGCCTGGCCATGGTGAGCACCGCGCAGATGACCACGCCGGGCGCGCGCGTGGCCGCGCCTGCGCTCAGCGCCTTTACCCAGGCGGTGGCCGAGGATGCCGCCGCCGATCCGGCGCTGGCGGCCTTTTATGCCGCGCGCGACTATCGCCCCTTGTGGACCGCGCCCGAGGATGCACCGCGTCGCGCCGCGCTGATGGCCGCGCTGGACGGGGCGGTGAACCATGGCCTGCCGCCGGGCCGCTATGATGCCGCGGGGCTGCGCGGCCGCTTCGCCGCCATTGCCTCGGAACGTCAGCGCGGCCGGCTCGAGGTGGCGATGTCGCGCGCCTTCCTGACCTATGCCCAGGACGTCAGCTCGGGCGTTCTGGACGCCGAGAAGGTGGATGACGGGATCAAGCGCGACCAGCATCGCCCTGACCGTCAGGCGCTGATCACGGGCTTTGCCGGCGCCGAGCGTCCCGATCACTATCTGCGCGCGCTGGCGCCCGACATGGGGCAATATGCGCGGCTGATGAAGGCGCGGCTGGACCTTCTGCACACCATCGCGGCGGGCGGCTGGGGCCCCGAGGTCTCGGCCCGCAGCCTCAGCCCCGGCGATACCGGCGCGGCGGTGGTCGCCTTGCGCGACCGGCTTCAGGCGCTGGGCTATCTGGGGCGTTCGGCCACCGCGGTCTATGACGCCGACATCCAGCGCGCGGTTCAGGAATTCCAGCGCGATCAGGGGCTTGAACCCGATGGTGTGGCCGGCGAAGGCACGCTGGCCGAGATCAACCGCAGCCCCGAGGACCGGCTCGAGGCAGTTCTGGTCGCGCTGGAACGCATGCGCTGGATGAACGGCACCGATCTGGGCGCGCGCCATGTCTGGGTGAACCTGCCCGATTTCACCGCCCGCATCGTCGATCACGGGCGCACCACCTTCGAGACCGTCGTGGTCATCGGGATGAACCGGGCCGATCGCCGCAGCCCCGAATTCTCGGACGAGATGGAGCACATGATCGTCAACCCGAGCTGGAGCGTGCCGCGCTCGATCACGGTCAAGGAATACCTGCCGATGATGCAGCGCAACCCCAACGCGGCGTCGCATATCAACGTCATCGATCGCCGCGGCCGGGTCGTGCCGCGCTCGGCCATCGACTTTGCCGCCTATAACGCGCGCTCCTTCCCCTTTGCCATGCGTCAGCCGCCGTCGCGCGGCAATGCGCTGGGGCTGGTGAAATTCATGTTCCCCAACCCCTATCACATCTATCTGCACGACACGCCTTCGAAGTCGCTGTTCCAGCGCGAAGTGCGCGCCTTCTCGCATGGCTGCATCCGCGTGGGCCGGCCGTTCGACCTGGCCTATGCGCTGCTGGCGGCGCAATCGGATGACCCCGAGGGCGAGTTCAAGCGCGCGCTGAATTCGGGCGGCGAGCGCAAGATCGAGCTGGAAAAGCCGCTGCCGGTGCATCTGGTCTATTTCACCGCCTGGCCGGATGCGCGGGGCCATGTCGGCTATCGGCGCGACATCTACGGCCGCGACGGGCGCATTTTCGAGGCGCTGCGAAAGGCCGGGGTGGAATTGCGGCCCGTGCAGGGTTAAATCTGGGTCCGTGGGGCGCCGTCATGGCGCTCGGGGTGGACCGGACAGACAGATGCAATACACGCTAGGCGATATCGCAAGGGCCCTGGGCGCGCATGCCGAGGGAGATCTCTCGCTGCCGATCACCGGGGCTTCCGAGCCGGCCGCGGCCGGGGCCGACCAGCTGGCCCTGGCGATGGACCCGAAATATGCCGACGGGCTGTCGCGGGGTGGCGCCCGCGCGGCCATCCTGTGGGAGGGCGCGGATTGGCAGGGGCTTGGGCTGGCCGGCGCCATCTTCGTGGCGCGCCCGCGCATGGCCATGGCCGGGCTGAGCCGCGCCTTCGATCCCGGCCCCGAGATCGCGCCGGGCATCCACCCGACCGCCGTCATCGACCCCGGCGCCGAGATCGGCATCGGCGCGGCCATCGGTCCCTTTGTCGTGATCGGGCGCGGCGCGCGCATCGGCATGGGGGCGCGGATCGGCGCGCATGTCTCGGTGGCCGAGGGCGCGGTGATCGGCGCGGATTGCCTGCTTCATCCGGGCGTGCGCATCGGGGCCCGGGTGCAGATCGGCGCGCGTTTCATCGCCCATTCGAATGCCGTGGTCGGCGGCGACGGCTTCTCCTTCGTCACGCCGGAAAAGAACGGCATCGAGATGATCCGCGAAACCCTGGGCTCGCGCGAGGAGATCCGCCCGCAATCCTGGACCCGCATCCATTCGCTGGGCACGGTCGAGATCGGCGATGATGTCGAACTGGGCGCCAATGCCACGGTGGACCGCGGCACCGTCCGCGCCACGGTGATCGGCGCGGGGACCAAGCTCGACAACATGGTGCATGTGGGCCACAACGTGCTGGTCGGGCGCGACTGCCTGTTCTGCGCGCAGGTGGGCATTGCCGGATCCACCCGGATCGGCGACCGCGTGGTGCTGGCCGGGCAGGTCGGCGTGTCGGACAACATCTTCATCGGCGATGACGTCATCGCCACCGGCGCGACCAAGGTCTTCTCGAACGTGCCGGCGGGGCGGGTGATGATGGGCTCGCCCGCGGTCAAGATGACCAGCCATATCGAGGCCACGAAGAACATCCGCCGTCTGGGCCGTTTGTTCGCAACCGTGGCCGAGCTTCGTGAAACCGTTGCAAAACTGAGCGAAAAGGCCTGAACGGGAATCGGATCATGGGGACCAACGTGCAAGACCGGATCATTGCCATCATTGCCGAACAGGCTGTCGTCGAGCGTGCCGACGTCACGCCCGAGACCACGCTCGAGTCCCTGGGCATCGACAGTCTGGGGCTGGTCGAGACCATCTTCGCCATCGAGGAAGCCTTTGATATCTCGGTGCCGTTCAATGCCAACGAGGGCGAGCGCAACGATATCGACCTGACCTCGGTCGGCGCGGTCGTGCGCGCGGTCGAGGATCTGATCGCCGCCAAGGGGGGCGCCAGCGCGGCCTTTGCCTGATCCCATGCGGCGCGTCGTCATCACCGGAGCGGGCAGTATCAACGCGCTGGGGCGCGACATTGCCGAAACGAAACAGGCCATGGCCGAGGGGCGCTGCGGGATCGGTCCGCTCGATATCCGTGATGTCGACCGCCTGTCGATCCGCATCGGCGCGCAGGTGCGCGACTTTGACCCGGCAGCGCATTTCGACCGCCAGAAGCTGGGCCTGCTGGACCGCTTTGCGCAATTCGGCCTGATCGCCGCGCGCGAGGCCGTGGCCCAGGCCGGCATCCGCTTTGACGGGGCGGCGGGTCTGCGCGCGGGCGTGGTGATGGGCACGGCCGGGGGCGGGCTTGGCACCTCGGACGACAGCTACCGCGCCGTCTACGAGGAAGGGAAGAACCGCGTTCACCCCTTCGTCGTGCCCAAGCTGATGAACAACGCCGCCGCCAGCCATATCAGCATGGAATTCGGGCTGATGGGCCCGTCGTTCAGCGTGGCGACCGCCTGTTCCAGCTCGAACCACGCCATGGGTCTGGCGATGCAGATGATCCGCGCCGGCATGGTGGATGTGATGCTGGCGGGGGGCTCGGAATCCATGCTGTGCTTTGGCGGGATCAAGGCCTGGGAAGGGCTGCGGGTCATGTCGAAGGACGGCTGCCGCCCCTTCAGCGCCGAGCGTAACGGCATGGTCCAGGGCGAGGGCGCGGGGGTCTTCGTCTTCGAGGAGCTTGAGCATGCCCGCGCCCGCGGCGCCGAGATCCTGGCCGAGGTGGCGGGTTTCGCCATGAGTTCGGATGCGGGCGATATCGTCATGCCCTCGGCCGAGGGCGCCGAACGCGCCATCACCGGGGCGTTGCGCGATGCGGGGCTGGACCCCGCCGATGTCGGCTATATCAACGCCCATGGCACCGGCACCGCGGCCAATGACAAGACCGAATGCGCCGCCATCGCGCGGGCCTTCGGCGCCCATGCCGATCGGGTCATGGTGTCCTCGACCAAATCCATGCATGGCCATCTGATCGGGGGCACCGGCGCGGTCGAGCTGATCGCCTGTCTCCTGGCGCTGAACGAGGGCATCGTGCCGCCCACTATCGGCTATGGCACGCCCGACCCGGAATGCCCGCTGGACGTGGTGCCGAATGTCGCGCGCGAGGCGCGGGTGGATGTGGCGATCTCGAACGCCTTTGCCTTTGGCGGGCTGAACGCGGTGCTGGCGCTGCGCCGCATCTGAACCCCGGATCTGAACGCAAGCCCCTGCATATGCGTGACGCCGTGCCCGCTTGCGCGACCCTTGGCGCGGGTGATTCGCCGCACGCCCTTTCTGAAATGGGGACAATGCCTGCGGAATGCGGGCAATGTTTCCCATTCGTTGTTTCGCAAATGGAAACGGTTTTCTGCGCCCTGCCGCCCGCCCCAATGCAAGACACCGCCCCGAGGGGGCGGTGTCGCAGGGTGTGGGCCAGTGGCCCCATGTGCCTGGTTCTGTAGGCTCAGTTCTGGGCGGGTTGCTGCGCCTTGGCATTGGCGGCCACGATCGCATCGAAGCCCGCGGTGAACCCGGTCAGCGAGACCTTGAGGTCCACTTTCTCGTCGGGGGCGGCCAGCGGCACGATGGTCAGCGTGGCGACATTGCCGCGCTTGAAGCCGTTGATCTCGGCCTGGGTGAAGCCGATGCGCGCCACACAGCCCACGCGGGTGCAGAAGGTGAACGGATAGACCTTGGGTTCGGAATTGTCGACGCGCATGGTGATGTTGCGGGTCAGCAAGGTCTCGAGCGGGGTGACGATGGTCGCGCCGGCCGCGGCCTGCTGGCCCCCCGGCAGGTTGAACAGGCTGATCTCGGCCACGGAATTGCCGGCCTCGTCATTGAGAAGCTGGTAAAGCTGGCAGGGGTCGTTGCCATCGGCGGTGCGCACGCATTGCACCTGCCAATCGCCTTTGGTTTCGGCCACATAGGGCGTGCCGGGCGCGTTCGGATCGGCTTCGGCGGGGGCGGCCTCGGTCGCAACTTCCGGCGCGGCGGTCTCGGACGGGGCGGCCTCGGGGGCGGCGGTTTCGGCGTCTGCGGTCGCCTGGTCTTCCGCCGGCGCACCCGCATCCTGCGCCTGGGCGGTTCCGGTCAGGGCCAGCATCAGCGCGATCGCAAGGGGTTTCGAAAACTCTGCCATGGTGTCCTTCCGTTCGGAACGTTTGGTGAAGATGGCCTTAGCACGCGGACCCGGCGCTGTCAGGGCCAAAACACCCGTGCCCGTGGGCGGGTGCGGAAAGCTGCCCAAGGACGCGCGGGCAGGGCGGCCGCCGCGTGCCGCGGCGCGATTGCCGCCGCCGCTGAAGGCGCGACACCCGTGACCGGCGGGCCCGCCAAAAGAAAAAGGGCCGGCAAAGCGACCCTTTTTCGTCTTCTCCCTGTCGGACTGCCGACTTCTTGACTGTGCAGACGCTAGCCAGCCCCGCGCGTGGCGTCAACAGCAATCAAATCTGACTCTTCGGTTCGGAAAAAAAGACCGCGCTTCAAAGCGCGGCCAGTCTGACAGGGAGGAAGTTCGCCCGGCCCAGATGGACACTGGACCGGACCCCTCCTCTATGGCACGAAATGGTTAACAACTCCTTCGACCGCAGGGGCGGCGCCGATCCGGGCCGGCCTGCGGGACGGGGCGCGCGCATGGCCGTGGGGGGCAAGACATGACAGGCAGCATCTTCGTCGGGGGCGGGGGGGCCGGTCATGCCGAGCCCCAGGCGCTGCTTCTGAAATACGCCAACCGCCACGGGCTGATCGCGGGGGCCACCGGCACCGGCAAGACGGTCACCTTGCAGATCCTGGCCGAGGGCTTCTCGGCGGCGGGGGTGCCGGTCTTCCTGTCCGACGTGAAGGGCGATCTGGCGGGGCTGGCGCTGCCGGGCTCGGATCAGGCCAAGCTGCACCCGGCCTTCATGGCGCGCGCCGCGACCATCGGGCTCGAGCTTGCCTACACGGCCTTTCCCGTCGTCTTCTGGGATCTCTTCGGCCAGCAGGGCCATCCGATCCGCACCACGATCACCGAAATGGGGCCGCTTCTGCTGGCGCGTCTTCTCGACCTGACCGAGGCGCAGGAGGGCGTTCTGAACATCGCCTTCCGCATCGCCGACGAGGAAGGCTTGCCGCTTCTGGATCTCAAGGATCTTCAGGCGATGCTGGTCTTCGTGGGCCAGAACGCGCGCGAGATCGGCTTGCGTTACGGCAATGTGGCGCCGGCCACGCTGGGGGCGATCCAGCGCCGGCTGATGGTTCTGGAAACGCAAGGTGCGGCGGACTTCTTCGGCGAGCCTGCGCTCGATCTGCGCGACATGATGGCGGTGGGGGCAGATGGGCGCGGGCGGGTCAACATCCTGGCCGCCGACCGGCTGATGACGTCGCCGCGGCTCTATGCGACGTTCCTGCTGTGGCTTCTGTCCGAGTTGTTCGAGGAACTGCCCGAGGTGGGCGACCCCGACAAGCCGCGGCTGGTCTTCTTCTTCGACGAGGCGCATCTTCTCTTTGACGATGCGCCGCGCGCGCTGGTCGACAAGGTGGAACAGGTCGCCCGACTGATCCGTTCGAAGGGGGTGGGGGTCTATTTCGTCACCCAGAACCCCGGCGATGTCCCCGAGGATATCCTGGGCCAGCTTGGCAACCGCGTGCAGCATGCGCTGCGCGCCTTCACCGGGCGCGACCAGCGCGATCTCAAGCGCGCGGCCGAGACCTATCGCGCCAATCCCGCCTTCGACACCGAGACCGCGATCCGCGAGGTCGGCACCGGCGAGGCGGTGACCTCGTTTCTGGAAGCCAAGGGCGTGCCGGGGATGGTGGCGCGCACGCTGATCCGGCCGCCGTCCTCGCGTCTGGGCCCCTTGAGCCCGGCCGAGCGGCGGCTGTGCGTGGCGGCGTCACCGCTGGCGGGGCGCTATGAGGCCGCGCTGGACCGCCAATCCGCCTTCGAGATGCTGGCCGCCCGCGCCGAGGCCGCCGCCCGCGCCGCCGCCGAGGACGCGCCGCGCGCGACCGGCGATGACGGCCAGGGCTTTCGCCAGGCCCGCCGCTACAGCCCCGGCGCCCCCGCGCGCAAGGCCGCGCCGAGAAAGACCCCGGCGCGGCGCGGCGACACGATCGCCGAAGCCTTCGGCAAGAGCTTTGCGCGCCAGCTGGGCAGCAAGGCCGGGCAAGCGCTGGTGCGCGGTGTTCTGGGCTCGCTCTTCAAGGCGCGCTGAGCCCGCCCGCGCTCAGCCGTGCGGGGCCACCAGCCGCGCCTCGCCCATCAGCGCCACCAGGATTGCGATATGGCGGCCGGGGTCATAGCCCGGCCCCGCCCCCTGGCGCGCGATTTCAAGCCGCGCCTCCTCGGCCAGCAGGATCTCGATGGCCTGGGGCGGCGTCGGCACGATCTGCGCCCGCATCAGCCGCTTCAGGTCGCGCCTTCGGTTATAGTCGCGCAACGCAAAGCGCGCGGCCCGGATCAGAAGACGCGGGCGCCGCAGGCTGGCAAGGGTCTGCATGGGATCTGTCATGGTCCACCTCCCGTAAGGGGGACCAGTGAAGCACAACCAAGGCGGGTGTTGCGTTAATCAAATTCTACCGAGCGCCGAGGTAGGCAATATTTAGGATTTGAGAACAATTGTCGGGTTCTGCCCGTTTCTTAACGCACGGGTAATGATTGCAGACCAAGGTTAACGTAAGCTTAAGAACGCCCGCCAATGCACTGAAAACAGGACAAAGGATGTCGTCGCTGAACCGCTCGCCACTGCCGTGGCCGGCCTGGGTTCCGCCCGGCGCGCGCCTCTATCTGCGTCACACCGAGGACGGTCTTCCCATTCGCCAGCTTGCCCGCGAGGAAGGATGTGCCCCCTCGACGGTCTTGCGCCGCATTCGCCGGATCGAGTCCCGGCGCGACGATCCCCTGTTCGATGAGGCGCTGGGGGCCCTGGCCCGGCGGCGTGCACGCAAGGCCCTGGTCTGCCCCAACCCCAAGGGAGACCCTGTGATGAGTGCTCATGCCCGCCGCGAGATGCCCCGCATCGACGAGGAGACCCTGACGCGCGAGGCCCGGCGTATCCTGCGCCGTCTTGCCGAACCCAACGCCGGCCTTCTGGTCGCCCCCGATCTCGACAAGGCCGTGGTCCTGCGCGGCACCGTGCGCACCGCGGTGATGGACCGCGCCGTGGCGCAGGCCTTCGCGCTCAAGGACTGGATCACGGCGGTCCAGAGCGGGCGGGTGACACGCTACGAGATCTCGACGGCCGGGCGCGCCGCGCTCAAGCGGTTTCTCGAGGCCGACGCCCTGGCGCGCAACCCCGGTTTCGCCGAGGCGCAGGCGCATTTCGAGGGCGGTTTCGCCGGCCAGCACCGCGTCTGGGGGATGCGCGACATCCCCGACGAGGCGGGGCGCCCCCCGCGCCGGCTGCGCGCCAATCTGGCCGAAAGCCCGCTGAGCGTGCTGGCGCGGCGGCGCGACAAGGAGGGGCGGCCCTTTCTCAGCCCCGAGCTGGTGGCCGCCGGCGAACGTCTGCGCGAGGATTTCGAACTGGCGCAGATGGGACCGCGCGTGGCCCAGAACTGGGAGCGCTTCCTGACCGCGGGCGAGCGCGGCTGCTACCGCCCCGAGGCGACGGGCGGCGGTGCCGAGCGCGCCCGCGAACGCGTGGCCGCGGCGCTGCGTGATCTGGGGCCGGGCCTGGGGGACATGGTGCTGCGCTGCTGCTGCTTTCTCGAGGGGCTGGAAACGGCGGAAAAGCGGCTGGGCTGGTCGGCGCGTTCGGGCAAGATCGTGCTGCGCATCGCGCTCGAGCGGCTCAAGCGCCATTACGACGACACCTATGGCGGCGCCAGCCCGCTGATCGGCTAGCCCGCGCCGCAAGGGTGGGGGCGCATGGGGCGCCTGTGCATAACTTCGCCTGTGCAGGGGCGCGAGCGCGGGCAATCTGGGCCGCACATGCGGCCCGGAGGCCCCTCATGACCACCCCTGACGCCCCGCCCGCGGCCCTTCCGGTCACACTGCGCCCGCGCTGGGGTGTGCGCACGTGGCGGCTCATGCTCGTGAATGCGCTGTTCACGGCGATGGGGCTCGCGCTTTATCTGAAGACCCGCGCGCCGGGTGATCTGGTGGGGCTTCTTTTCTTTGGCGGGCTTCTTCTGGTCATGGTGGGGGCCCGCCTGGCCGGGCTGCCGCGGCTGAGCCTGGCGCCGGGGCGGCTCGAGTGCCAGTCGCTGCCGGGCCGCCGTCTGGTTCTCGATCTCGACGCCCATGCCCGCCCGGTCCTGGTCCACCGCTCCGATCGCGGCCTCTATCACCCCTGGCTCGAGATCGTGCCGCTGGCCGAAGGGGGCGCGCCGCGCATGCTGTCGATCCGCGCCTTTGCCGACAGCCCCGCCGCCGCGGCCGCGCTGCTGGCGCGGGTCAATGCCGCCGCTGCCGCCAGCCCGCCCGAGACCGTCGAACAGACCAACCGCCGGCGGGCGGTCTGGGCGCGCAGCGCGCTGGTTCTTCTGGTGGGGATGCTCCTGATCGTGCCGGCACTGTCCCTCTGGCTGCTGATTTTCAATCCTTAGGTGATCGGGCGCGAGATTGTATCGCGCGGGGTTTCACACTATGTCGGGCGCATGCCGCAGCGAAAGGACGCCCCCCGTGCGCGATCTGAAGAAACCCGACGAGCGCCACCCCGAAAAGGCCCACCGGCCCGATCAGGCCCAGCCCCGCAAGCCCGCCTGGATCCGGGTCAAGGCGCCGTCCTCGCAGGGCTACAAGGACACGCGCGAGATCCTGAAGTCGAACCGGCTGCACACGGTCTGCGAGGAAGCGGGCTGTCCCAATGTCGGCGAATGCTGGAGCCACGGGCACGCCACCATGATGATCATGGGCGAGATCTGCACCCGCGGTTGCACCTTCTGCAACGTCGCCACCGGCCGGCCCGAGGCGCTCGACCCGTTCGAGCCGGGGCGCGTGGCCGATGCGGTGGCCAAGCTGGGGCTGCGCCATGTCGTGCTGACCTCGGTCGACCGCGACGATCTTGAGGATGGTGGCGCCGAGCATTTCGCCCAGACCATCCGCGCCATCCGCCACCGCGCCCCCGAAGCCACGATCGAGGTGCTGACGCCCGATTTCCTGCGCTGCGGTCCTGCGGCGCTGGAAACCGTCGTGGCCGCGCGCCCCGATGTCTTCAACCACAATCTGGAGACGGTGCCGGGGCTCTATCCCTCGGTGCGGCCGGGCGCGCGCTATTTCCATTCGCTGCGCCTTCTTCAGCGCGTCAAGGAGATCGACCCCGACATGTTCACCAAATCGGGGATCATGGTGGGCCTGGGCGAAACCCGCGAGGCCGTCCTTCAGGTCATGGACGACATGCGGGCCGCCGACATCGACTTCCTGACCATCGGTCAATATCTGCAACCCACGCCCAAGCATCATGCCGTGGCGCGCTTTGTCACCCCCGAGGAATTCAAGTCCTATGAGACCGCCGCCCTGGGCAAGGGCTTCTCGGTGGTCTCGGCCACGCCGCTGACGCGCTCGTCCTATCACGCGGGCGAGGATTTCGCCCGACTGCGCGCGGCCCGCGCCGCGCGGCTCGACGCCGCTGCGCAGAAGGGCTGAGCAGATCATGACTTCCGCATTCGCCTATTTCCGCTGGCCGCTGATCGTCACCCTGGCCGGGCTGGTGCTGGCCTTCTGGCTGGGCCTGGGGTTCTCGGGCAGCTTCGCCGGGGCAATGTCCTTCTTCCTGATCGCCGCGGTGCTGGCGGTGCTGGAGATCTCGCTCTCGTTCGACAATGCCATCGTCAATGCCAACAAGCTTCAGGAGATGACGCCCGCCTGGCAGCGCCGCTTCCTGACCTGGGGCATATTGATCGCGGTCTTCGGCATGCGGATCCTGTTTCCGCTGCTGATCGTGGTGGTGGCGGCGGGGATCGGGCCCTGGCAGGCGGTGGTTCTGGCGTCCACGCAACCGGCCGAATATGCCCGCATCATCGGCGAGGCCCATCTGTCCATCGCCGCCTTTGGCGGGGCTTTCCTGATGATGGTCGCGCTCAATTACTTCATCGACGAGGGCAAGGAGGTCGACTGGATCGCCGCGTTTGAACGGCGTCTGCGACGGCTGGCCTCGGTGCGCGGGCTCGAGGTGGCGCTGGTGCTGGCGGTGACCATGGTCTTCGTTGCCATCCTGCCCGAGGAAAAGGGCCAGACCTTCCTCTTTGCCGCCGTCTCGGGGCTTTTGACCTTTCTCGGGGTCGAGGTGCTGGGCCAGGTGCTCGACCAGCGCGGCGCGGCGGTGGGCACGGCTGCCCGCGGCGGGCTGGGGGCGTTTCTCTACCTCGAGGTGCTGGATGCCTCGTTCAGCTTCGACGGCGTGATCGGGGCCTTTGCACTGACGCAGAACCTCTTTCTGATCGCCATCGGGCTGGGGATCGGGGCGATGTATGTGCGGTCGATGACGCTGATGCTGGTCGAGCGGCGGACTCTGGCGCAGCTGCGCTATCTCGAGCACGGCGCCTTCTGGTCGATCTTCATCCTCAGCGTGATCATGTTCGCCCAGACGCTGTGGCATATCCCCGAGATGGTCACGGGCCTTCTGGGTGCGGGGTTCATCGGGCTGTCGCTGCTGTCCTCGCTCGACCATAACCGCCGCCACAAGGCCTGCTGACAGGGCCTGCGCCCGTGCCATGCATGGCCGGGGGCCGGGGCTCACGGCACGGCGTTGTCCTCGGCCACCGCGCGGCGCAATTGCTCCATCAGATCGGGGTTGGCGGCCTGCACGCGCGACCAGTTCGGGATGAAGGGCGTCTCGGTCGGGTTGTCCAGGAACACCGCCCCCGCCTCGACGATGTTCATGGCAAACAGCTCGACCGTCTGTTCCTCGACATGGCGGTCCACCGACAGCCCGTTCATCTTGGCGTCGTTGTAATACATCTCCATGAGGTCCAGCGCGCGCCGGTAATAGGTGGCCTTGAGCGTGCGGAAGAATTCGGGCGAGAACACCACCCCGTCGGTGGCCAGCTTGCGGAAGATCGCCTTCGAGATGTCGATCGACATGCGCGACAGGCCGGCGGTGGCATCCTCGGCCGACAGCGGCTGATGCTTGTGGTCATAGCGGTCCGAGATATCCACCTGCGCGATCGCGTGCCGCGAAAGGTTCCGCCAGACCTCGGACAGAACGCCGATTTCAAGGCCCCAATCCGACGGGATGCGCATGTCGGGCAGGATCGCCGTGCGCATGGCGAATTCGCCGGCCAGCGGATAGCGGAAGCCGTGCAGATATTCGAGATAATCGCGGTGCCCGCAGCAGCTTTGCAGCGCCAGGATCAGCGGCGTGACCAGAAGCCGGGTGACGCGGCCGTTCAGCTTGCCGTCGGCAATGCGCGGGTAATAGCCCTTGCAGAACTGATAGGGAAAGCCGGGGTTGGCCACCGGATAGACCAGCCGGGTCAGCATGTCGCGCGAATAGGTGACGATATCGCAATCATGCAGCGCCACCACGTCCGAGTTGCGGCAGGCCAGCGCATAGCCCACGCAATACCACACGTTGCGCCCCTTGCCCGGTTCGGACGGATGCAGCCCTGTGTTCTGCATCGCGGCCTGGATCTCGCGCAGGCGGGGGCCGTCGTTCCACAGGATCTCGTGGCGCTGGGGCAGGCGCGCGAAATAGGACCGCGCATGGTCGAATTGATCGGCATCGGCCCGGTCCAGCCCGATGATGATGTGGTTGATGTAGCGCGCTTCCATCAGCTCATCGAGAATGCCGGCCAGCGCGGGGGTCTCCAGCTCGGAATAGAGCGAGGGCAGGATCAGCGTGATCTTGCGGTGCTGGGCGAAAAGTTCGAGCTGGGCCTCGAGCTGGCGTGCGGGAACCTGCGAGATCCCGTGCAGCGTGGCGACGGCGCCGTTCTGATGATAATCGGCCATGTCCAGTCCTTTCGCGGTCTGTCCGGGGCGCGGCGGCGGCGTCAGGTGGCGCCGAGCCGGTCGAGAAGGGCGCCGAGGGCGGTGGCCCAGCCGGCCGGGCCGGGCTGCGCGGCGCGCGTGATATGGGCCGCGGGGCCTTCCTCGCCGGGTAGCGTGGGCAGGCCCGCATGGGCAGGATTGGGGATGACGATGCCATGATCGGCCGTCTCGAGCAGCCCCATGTCGTTGGGTGCGTCGCCAAGTGCCACCGTGGCGCTGGCCTGAAGCGCGCGCGCGATCTCGCGCAGGCGGGCGCCCTTGTCGGCGCCGAAGGACAGCGTCATGAAGCGCCCGCCGCGCGTGGCCGAAACGCCGGCGCGGTTCAGGGCGGTGACGAAATCGGCTTCGGCCGCGGGCGGGCCGCCGAAAAGCCCGGGCTCGGAAAAGTCGCGCCGCGCCGCGGCTTCGGCGGCCTCTGGGGAAAGGCCCGTGCGCGCGGCGATCTCGGCCACCGACCAGTCGGAAAAGCCGCGGAAGGGCGCGCGGGTCTCGGCCCGCACCCGGCGCAGGATCGCCAGAAGCTGGGGATGGCTGCGCGCCTCGGTGACCGCATCGGCCTCGGCCGGTAAAAGGCCTGCGCCGTTTTCCACGATCGCGGGACATTGCGCAAAGCCCATCTGGGCGCGCAGCGGCGCAATCTCGGCCGCCGTCTTCGACGAGGCCAGGATCAGCGCATGCCCGCCCGCGCGCAGCCGCTCAAGCACCGGGCGCGCCGGGCTCCAGTCATAGGTTTCATGGTCGAGAAGTGTGCCGTCCAGATCGGAAAATACCGCGATCATGCCTCTGTCACGCTGTTGCCCCGGTTCGTTGGCAAGCCGCGCGCCGCGCGCGGCCTTGTCCGGGCACAGCCTGTCATGCCGGGCGGGCGGTGAAAACCCGAAAACGGCCCTAGCGGCGGCGGGCGCGGGCCGGGCGCGGGCGGTTGGTGATCCAGCGCGACTGATAGGGGGCCAGGGTGATCTCGCCCATGGGGGCGATGTCCTCGCCGCTCAGCAGATCCCACCAGCTGCTGCCCTCGATCAGGTTCAGCGACATGGCGGGCAGGGACTGCGCCGTGGCGGTCAGGTTCGAGAGCGCGAAGATGGATTGCGCGCGGTCGCTGCTCTGGCGCCAGATGCCGAAGATCTCGTCGCCCAGTTGCAGGGTGAATTGCGTGGCATTGGGATGAAAGGCGGGCTGGCGCGCGCGCAGCCGCATCATCCGCTTGATCTCGTTGAAGATGCGGGTGTGGCGGCTTTTGGGGTCGGCCAGCGCCTTGCGCAGATCGTCGTAATTCCAGCGCGCGCGGTTGATGGCGCGGTTATAGCCCAGCTTCTCGACGCCGGCGTAATCGTTGCCGGTGGCCAGCAGCGCATGGATGTAGAAGGCCGGGATCCCCTCGAGCGCCATCACCAGCGCCTGCGAGCACAAGAACCGCGCAATGCCCAGATCGTCGCGCCCCGCCCGCGTGCCCGAGAGCGCATCGAACAGCGTCACGTTCAGCTCGTAGGGCTTGCGCGAGCCATCGGGCATCGTGCGCCACGACACCAGCCCGCCGAAGCCTTGCACCGTCTCGATCATCTCGGCGATCTCCTCTTCGGGGATCAGCCCCTCGGCCGGGCGCAGGCCGATCCCGTCATGGCTGGCGGTGAAATTCAGATAGGTGCAGCCGGCCTGCGCGGGGGGCATGCCCATCTGCCAGGTCTTGAGATAGCGCGCGGTGCCGAATAGAAGCGCATGCAGGATCAGCGGCGGCGCGGGGAAATTGTAGACGACATGCGCCTCGTTGCGGTTGCCGAAATAGCTCAGGTTCTCGGCATTGGGCACGTTGGTTTCGGTGATCAGGATCACCGGCTCGGCGGCGTAATCGCACAGAAGCCGCATCAGCCGCACGATCTCGTGGGTCTGGGGCAGGTGGATCGAGGGCGTGCCCTCCTGTTTCCAGACGAAGGCCACCGCATCGAGCCGCACCGTGCGCACGCCGTGATCGACATGGGCGCGCAGGATGCGGATGAAGGTTTCCAGCACGTCGGGGTTGGAAAAGTCGAAATCCACCTGGTCGTGGCTGAAGGTGCACCACAGATGCCGCGTGCCGCGGGCGGTCTCGACCGCGCGCAGCAGCGGATGGGCGCGCGGGCGCACCACGGCGGACAGATCGGCGTCGGGGTCGGCCTCGCGGTAGAAGCGGTCATAGGGCGGATGGCCCTGGAGATATTCGGAAAACCACTTCGACTGGCTCGACCCATGATTGAGCACCAGATCCGACATCAGCCGGAAATCGGCGGCAATGCGCTCGATATCGGACCAGTCGCCCAGGCGGATATCCACGGTCTCGTAATCGGTGACGGAAAAGCCGTCGTCCGAGGTGAAGGGGAAATAGGGCAGGATATGCAGCCCCGGAAAGGCGCCCGACAGATAGGTGCGGGCGAAATCGTGCAGCAGCGTCAGCGGGCGATGCGTGCCGTCCTCGATCGTGCCGGCATAGGTGATGACATAGGCGTCCCTGGGCCCCCACATCGGTGCGGTCAGCTTGCGCGCGGTGGTGCGGGGGTGCTGGCCGTCGGGCCAGAAGGCGGCGGCCATGCGCCGGGCCAGCGCCTCGGCATCGGCGTCGGGGTAGATGGCGCCCAGATGGTGCATCAGCCCGGCCATCAGCTTGCGCGGCAGGGGGGCGGCGGCGGGGGGCGGGGACGACAGCGCCGACAGCGCATCCTGCGCCGGGCCGGTCACGATTGGAGCGTTGGTCATGGGGGCAGGTTCGGCCAGCTTCCGCGCGATGGCAAGAGGCGGGCGCGGCTGGCCGGGCGCTTTGCGCGCGCCCTGCCGCGGGATTGGGCGCGACGGGGCCGGGACGCCCGCGGATCGGGCGCGGCGCCCGTGTCAGCGTGTGCGGCTTGGCCCTCTGCGCGGTCCCGCGGGCGCGGCGCCGCCGGGGACAGATCCGGCCCGAACAGGTCGTCTTCGACGGGGGGCGTGGGGGCGCAGGGGCTGTTCGAAGGCCGCGGGGGCGGGGCTGCTTCCGCAAGGCGTGCGGCACGATCGGCGGATCGTGCCACCGTCCCGGCCGGGACGGCACCGGCGGGTTCGATGCCGGACGGGCCCACTGCGGGCCCTGGGCATCGTGGCGGTGAGGCCGCGGCACGGGAGGCGTGCCTGCGGTTCGGGCCTGTGGTGTCGGGCCCGCGCCAGGCGGCGAAAGGGCCGCGCGCGATGCGGGAGGCGGCGCGCATTGGCGGGGCCTATGAAACGGCGCCTTGTCTGACACAGCGGGGCCTATGAAGCGGGGCTTGCGAAACGGGGGGGCATGAAACGGGGGGCCCATGAAAAGGCCACGCACAGGAAAAGGCGGCGCGTCTGTGATCGGGCAGAGGAAAGGGCGGTGCCCGTGCGAGCAAGGCGCGGATGTGAGAGCAAGGCGCGGATCGAAGAGCGGTGCCTATGAGACCGCGGCCAATATGAAAGCGGATACGAAAAGGGCGGAGCCCAGGGAAGGGCACCGCCTTGATCGGGAGGTCGGAGCCGCGGCGCGCGACGGCCTGGCCTCGGATGGCCAATGGCTCCGCTCTGATGGACGCGGGCCGAGGGGCCCGCGCGCGGGGCTCAGCCGGCCGTCAGAAGCGGCGGGCGCGAGCCCGAGAGGCGGGGCTTCTGCGGCTCCTCGATCTCGAGGGCGATGCCCTCCTCGTTGCGCACCACGCGCACCAGGCCACCCTTCATCAGCTTGCCGAACAGCAGTTCCTCGGCCAGCGGCTTCTTGATGTGTTCCTGGATCACGCGGCCCAGCGGGCGGGCGCCCATCTTGTCGTCATAGCCCTTTTCGGCCAGCCAGTCCGAGGCCTCGGGCGTCAGCTCGATCTGGACATTGCGGTCCAGAAGCTGCGCCTCGAGTTGCAGGACGAACTTGTCGACGACCTGCAAGATCACCTCACGCGGGAGCGGGGCAAAGCTGACCACCGCATCCAGACGGTTGCGGAATTCGGGCGTGAAGGTCCGCTCGATCGCCGCGGTATCCTCGCCCTCGCGCCGTTCCCGGCCGAAGCCGATGGCGGCCTTGGCCAGTTCGGCCGCACCCGCGTTCGAGGTCATGATCAGGATCACGTTGCGGAAATCCACCTGACGGCCGTTGTGGTCGGTCAGCTTGCCGTGGTCCATGACCTGCAACAGGATGTTGTAGACATCCGGATGCGCCTTCTCGATCTCGTCGAGCAACAGCACGCAATGCGGGTTCTGGTCCACGCCATCGGTCAGCATGCCGCCCTGGTCGAAGCCGACATAGCCGGGGGGCGCCCCGATCAGGCGGCTGACGGCGTGTTTCTCCATGTATTCCGACATGTCGAAGCGCAGCAGCTCGACGCCCAGGGTGTTGGCCAGCTGCTTGGCGACCTCGGTTTTGCCGACGCCGGTGGGGCCGGCAAAGAGATAGTTGCCGATGGGCTTCTCGGGCTCGCGCAGGCCGGCCCGGGCCAGCTTGATCGCCGAAGACAGCGTCTCGATGGCCTTGTCCTGGCCGAAGACCACGCGCTTGAGCGTCTTTTCCAGATCGCGCAGCACCTCGGCATCGTCCTTCGACACGCTTTTCGGCGGGATGCGGGCGATCTTGGCCACGACGGCCTCGATCTCCTTGGCGCCGATGGTCTTGCGCCGACGGCTCTCCGCGACCAGGTGCTGGGCTGCGCCGGCCTCGTCGATCACGTCGATGGCCTTGTCGGGCAGCTTGCGGTCGTGGATGTAGCGCGCCGACAATTCCACCGCCATGCGGATCGCGTCATTGGTGTAGCGCAGATCGTGGTGTTTCTCGAAATAGGGTTTCAGCCCCATCAGGATCTTGACCGCATCGGCCTGGCTGGGCTCGTTGACGTCGATCTTCTGGAATCGCCGCGACAGCGCGCGATCCTTTTCGAAATGCTGGCGGAATTCCTTGTAGGTGGTCGAGCCCATGCAGCGCAGCTTGCCGCCCTGGAGTGCCGGCTTGAGCAGGTTCGAGGCATCCATCGCCCCGCCCGAGGTGGCACCGGCACCGATCACGGTGTGGATCTCGTCGATGAAGAGGATGGCGTCGGGATGCTCCTCGAGCTCCTTGACGACGGCCTTCAGGCGTTCCTCGAAATCGCCGCGATAGCGGGTGCCGGCCAGAAGCGCGCCCATGTCCAGCGAATAGATCGTGGCGCCCGACAGGATGTCGGGGGTTTCGCCGCGCGTGATCTTGAGGGCCAGCCCCTCGGCGATGGCGGTCTTGCCGACGCCGGGATCGCCGACCAGCAGCGGGTTGTTCTTGCGCCGGCGGCACAGCACCTGGATGCAGCGCTCGACCTCGGGCTCGCGCCCGATCAGCGGATCGACCTCGCCCTTCGAGGATTTGGCGTTCAGGTCCACGCAATACTTGGCCAGCGCCGAGTCGCGGTTCTCCGACGGGTTGGGTTCGGATTTGGCCCCCTCGGCCTCGGCGCCGATCACCGGGCGCGCTTCGCCGAATTCGGGATCCTTGGCCACGCCGTGGGCGATGAAATTCACCGCGTCATAGCGGGTCATGTCCTGTTCTTGCAGGAAATAGGCCGCGTTCGATTCGCGCTCGGCGAAGATGGCGACCAGGACATTGGCCCCCGTCACCTCGGTCCGGCCGGAGCTTTGCACATGGATGGCCGCGCGCTGGATCACGCGCTGGAAGGCGGCGGTGGGCACCGCCTCCGAGCCTTCGACATCGGTGACAAGCGTCGAGAGATCGTCGTCGATGAATTCGGTAAGGGTCTGGCGCAGCTCGTCAAGATCGACGGAACAGGCCCGCATCACGCGCGCCGCATCGGGTTCGTCCAGCAGGGCAAGCAGCAGGTGTTCCAGCGTGGCCAGTTCATGTCGGCGGGCATTGGCAAGCGCCAGTGCACCGTGGATGGCCTGTTCGAGCGTGGTCGAGAACGAAGGCAAGGCGTGCTCCTTTCCTGGTGGCCGATTGTCGCGGGGCCGCAGGTTCAGCGTGACCGCATATGGTTAAAGTTCGGTGGAAACGCCCCGCCTTCAAGGGGGATTCGGGGAATTTCTGCTTATGGTTTACGCTTTGCGCGAATTGTGATCGGCGCGAAGGCCCTGCCGCCCCCTGTCGGGCATCGCTGCGACGGGCTGTCGCATTGGTCTAGCGCGCGGAGGCCGTGTCCGGCGCGGGGGCGTCCTTCGCACCCGGCTGCGTGGGCGGGGGGCCTGCGGGGGCTTCGGGGGACGTGGTTTCGGGGGACGTGACTTCGGGCGGCTGGGGCGCGTTGGGTAGCCGCACCCGGTGGAACATCAACATGAGCACGTCGGTGCGGGTGATCAACCCCAGAAGCCGGCCCTCGGGCGCGCCGGCTTCGGTCACCGGGACGGCCTGTTCATGGCTGCTGCTCAGCCGGGCCAACAGCACGCCGACGGGCAGGTCGGGGGCGACCGGCACCACCGGGCGCGCCAGATCGCGCGCGCGCAGGCCGGGGCGCCCTTCGGACAGCGCGCGCAGCACCGGCCCCTGAAAGATCATGCCCCGCAGCTTTCCGCGTTCGACCACGGGCAGCGATTTCAGATCGTGAAACCCCATCAGCTGCGCGATCTGCACGAGGCGCGTCATCGGCGTGACGGTCAGCAGCACGCGGGTCATCACCTCGTCGCAGCGGGTGGCGCCGAAGCGGGTCTCGGCGACCAGCTCCTCGGCCTCGGCCAGCATCCGGCCCAGGTCGGCGGCGCCGAGGTTGCTTGACTGGTTGAAACGGTCCAGAAGCCCCTCGAGCGCGGCGGTATCCAGGTTGGAGGGCCGGTCGCTGCCCGGTGCGGGCGCGGCCGGGGGCGCCAGCCGGCGCAGCGGATAGACCCGCCCGGTCAGCCGGTTATAGAGCACCGCCAGCGCCACCAGCGCGCCGGTCATCACCGCCACCGGCATCAGCGGGAACCACAGGTCGGGCGGGTGCCCGGCCTCGGCCTCGAGCGAGACGAAGAGCGCGATCGCCGCGCCGGGCGGATGCAGCGCGCGCAGGCTTGACATGGCGATGACGGCGGCGCCCACGGCCATGCCCTGGGTCAGCGGCGGGTCGGTCAGATGCGCCACGATCAGGGCGGCGGTCGCAGCGATGGTGTTGCCCGCCACCGCCGACCAGGGCTGGGCCATCGGGCTGTTGGGCAGACCGAAGGCCAGCACCGCCGTGGCGCCCAGCGGCGCGATCAGATAGATGCCGGTGCCGCGCGGATCGGGCAGCAGCGTCACCAGAAGCGCGGCGATGGCGATGCCGATGCCCGCGCCCAGGCCCGCACGCAGCGCCTCGGTCTGGGCGATCCGCCCCATCGCCGGCCCCAGTGCCGTCAGGCGGCGCAGAAGGGGGCGGGCGGGGGCAGGGGGCGGTGTCATGAGCGCAGGTTTTCCGTGTCGCGGGAGAGATGAGCCAAGCCTAGCATTGCGCGCGCGCAGAGGCGACCCCGCGGGGCGGGCCAGGGTGAAGACATCGTTGACCTTGGCCCGCTTGGGCCCCCTTCAGGGGCCCTCAGAACCGGTCCTTGCGGGCGCGCAATTCGGCCAGGACGGTGCTGTCGTCGGCCTCGGGGCCCATCCCGATGGCGGCGCGCAGGCCGGGGTCGGCGGTGCGCAGATAGGGGTTGGTGCGCAGCTCGAGCGCCAGCGTCGCCGGCAGCGTCGGCTGCCCCTCGGCCCGCAGCGCGCGCACGCGCGCCATCCTTTCCAGAAGGTCGGGGTGGTCGGGCTCGAGCGACAGCGCGAAACGGCCGTTGGCTTCGGTATATTCATGCCCCGAGCAGATCTGCGTGTCGCCGGGCAGCGCCGCCATGCGTGACAGCGTGTCCTGCATCTGCGCCGCGGTCCCCTCGAACAGGCGCCCGCAGCCCCACGACATCAGGCTGTCGCCCGAAAAGAGCAGCCGCGCCTGCGCGAAGTGATAGGCGACATGGCCGATGGTGTGGCCCGGCGCATCCATCACCGTGACCTGCTGCATGCCCACGGCCAGCGTCTGGCCCGGTTCGACCGCATCCGACAGAAGCGGCAGACGATGGGCATCGGCCGCCGCCCCGATCAGCCGCGCGCCGGTCGCCGCCTCGAGCATGGGCGCCCCGGCGGTATGATCGGCATGGTGATGCGTCAGCAGGATATGGCTCAGCTTCCAGCCGCGATCATGCAGCGCGCGCAGGATCGGGGCGGCTTCGGGGGCGTCGATCAGGGTGGTGGTGTCGGTGCCGTGGTCATGGAGGAGCCAGGCGTAATTGTCGGTGCGACAGGGGATGGCGACGAGGGTGAGGGACATTCGGAACGGAATTCAGCTTGAGGGGCCGATGGGGCGCCGGGGGGCGCTCGTGCGGCCGGGAGGGAGGGTTTCCGCCCAGAGCTAGCGCGAACAGCCCGCCATTGCCAGCGGCGCGGGGCCGCAGCCGCGGACGGTCTGTGGAAGGGCGCGCGGGGGGAGGGTGCGCCGGAGGGAGGGCGAGAGAGCGCAGGCCCGCGTGTGGGGCTGCGGGGACCGGCGTGCGCGTGGGGGGGGAACGGCTGGCGCAGGTTCCGCCCGGCGGTCGGGTGCGCATCACCGGCGCGCGCGTGGGCGGGGACACGAAATCGCATCCACGCTGACTTCGGCCCCCGTTCGGGCATCACCTTCGCGCGCCTGGGCGGGGAGTCGGGGGCAAGACGCGGGCGGTCCGGTCCCCCGCAAGACGGAGAGCCGCGCGGACGCGTAGCCGCTGCCGCGCCGCCCTGCCGGTGTGGGGGCCCGCCAGTGTTGGCCCGCCAGTGTTAGGCCCGCCAGTGTTGGGCCGCCTGGGTGTGGGCCCGCCGGTGTGGGGGTCTGATAGCGTGTGGGGGCGCTGCCCGGGAACGGGGCGGCGGGGTCAGTCGGCCTGACGGATGATCTTGCAGAGCGGGTCGAACAATTCGGCATTGGCCGCGATCACCCCGCCCGAGGCGAAGATCTCGCGCCCCTCGCGCACGGGGCCGATGAAGCCGCCCGCTTCCTTGACCAGAACCAGGCCCGCGGCCATGTCCCAGGGCTGGATCCCGCGTTCCCAATAGCCTTCGTAGCGGCCGGCGGCCACATAGGCCAGGTCAAGCGCTGCGGCCCCGAAGCGACGCACGCCGGCACAGGCGGGCATCAGCCGCGCCAGATCCTGAAGCGTGGCGGGCAGGGTGGGGCGCCCGGCAAAGGGAATGCCGGTGGCAAAGATCGATTCGATCATCCTGTTCCGCCCCGACACCCGCAGCCGCTGTTCGTTGAGAAACGCGCCCGCGCCCTTTTCGGCGACGAACATCTCGTCCTTGGCGGCGTCGAAGATCACCCCGGCGACGATCTCGCCCTTGTGCTCGAGCGCGATCGAGATTGCCCAATGCGGCAGCCCGTGCAGGAAGTTGGTGGTGCCGTCCAGCGGATCGACGATCCAGCGGCGGGTGGGATCCTCGCCGTCGGCCTCACCGGTTTCCTCGCCCAGCCAGCCATAGGAGGGACGCGCGCCGCGCAGCTCTTCCTTGATGATGCGTTCGGCCTCGCGGTCGGCGCGGGTGACGAAATCGCCCGCCGCCTTGGCCGAGACCTGAAGGTTCTCGACCTCGCGGAAATCCTTGACCAGGGTGCGGCCGGCCTTGCGGGCGGCCTTGATCATCAGGTTGAGGTTCGCGCTGCCTTGCATCTCTCACGGTCTCCGATCCTTGAAAGCGGCTCTATAGGGGGTCTTGGGCGTCTTGGAAAGATCGTGCGGGGGGGCAGGGTGAAAAACTGCCCCTGCGCGATGCGGCCCGATCACGCGGCCCCCTCATGCCCCCCGATCATGCGTCCAGATCATGCCCGTTGCAGCTTGACCGGCTCGCTGCGCGCCAAGCGCAGGAAATGGGCCATGTAGGGCAGGGTGGCATCGGCGTCGCGCGTCGCGGCATAGAGCCTGCGCCGCAGCCCGGTCCGGGTGATCGGACGGGTGATGTAATCGGGCTGGGTCTTGACCTCGCGCAGCACCCAGTCGGGCAGCACCGCCACCCCCCGCCCCGAGGCCACCAGAAGCAGGATGACCGCCGTCATCTCGACCTGCCGCACGCCCCGCGGCTCGACCCGCGCCGGCCCCAGCAGCTCGGTGAAGACATCGAGCCGCTGACGCTCCATGGGATAGGTCAGCAAGATCTGGTCGCGGAAATCCTCGGCCGTCACGTAATCGCGCGCGGCCAGCGGTGAATTGGCGGGGGCCACCAGCATCGGCTGATAATCGAACAGCGGATGAAAGGTCAGCCCGGCGCTGTCCTCGGGGTCCGACGAGATCACCAGATCCACATCCTCGCGCAAGAGCGCGGGCAGCGCGCCAAAGGCCAGGCCGGGGCGGATATCCACATCGACATCGGGCCAGGCGCGGCGGAACTGCTCGAGCACCGGAAACAGCCAGTCGAAACAGGCATGGCATTCGATGGCGATATGCAGCCGCCCCGTCTTGCCCATGCGCAGCGCCTCGAATTCGGCCTCGGCGGCCTCGATCTCGGCCAGCACCACCTCGGCCAGACGCAACAGCCGCTGCCCCGCCGCCGACAGCCGCAAGGGCTTGGAACGGCGCACGAAAAGCTCGACCCCCACCTGGTCCTCGAGGCCCTTGACCTGATGGCTCAGCGCGCTTTGGGTGATGTGCAGCATCTCCGCCGCCCGCGCCAGCCCCCCGGCCCGGTGGATCGCCTGAATGGTCCGCAAATGCCGCAATTCGAGATGCATCTTGAGGTGCGCCTCATCATCATTTTCAATATTATGAGTTTGTCTCACGAAGGCGTTTCTGGCACAAGAGGCCATCGCAAAGGGGAAAGCCATGTCCAGACCGCGCGTCAGTTTCGAATTCTTCCCGCCGCAAACGCTCGATGCCTCGTTCCGTCTGTGGGAGACGGTGCGCGCGCTGGCGCCGATCGGGCCCGAGTTCGTCTCCGTGACCTACGGGGCCGGCGGCACCACGCGCCAGCTGACCCATGAAGCCGTGACCACGATCGGCAAGAATTACGGGCTCGACGTGGCCGCGCATCTGACCTGCGTCGAGGCCACCCGCGCCGAGACCATGGAGATCGTGAACGCCTATGCCGAGGCCGGCGTGACCCAGATCGTGGCGCTGCGCGGCGATCCGCCCAAGGGCCATGGCGCCTTTACCCCCCATCCCGAGGGCTTTGCCTCCTCGATCGAGCTGATCGGGGCGCTGGCCCGCGACGGCCGCTTCACCATCCGCTGCGGCGCCTATCCCGAGCCCCACCCCGAGGCCCGCGACGCATCGGCCGATGTCGAATGGCTCAAGCGCAAGATCGACGCCGGCGCCTCGAGCGCGATCACCCAGTTCTTCTTCGAGGCCGAAACCTTCCTGCGCTTCCGCGATGCCTGCGCCGATGCGGGCATCCACGCCCCGATCATCCCCGGCATCCTGCCGATCCAGTCCTGGGCGGGCACGAAACGCTTTGCCGAACGCTGCGGAACGTCGGTTCCGGGCTGGGTGGAGGCCGCCTTCGAGACCGCGATCCGCGATGGCCGCGAGGAGACGCTGGCGCTGGCGATGTGCACCGAATTGTGCGACCGGCTGTTGGGCGAGGGCGTGGAGGATCTGCATTTCTACACGCTGAACCGGCCCGGCATGACGCTCGATGTCTGCGCCGCGCTGGGGCTGGCGGCGCCGGGCGCGCTGGAAGCGGTGGCCTGAGTCTTGAGGGCCTGAGTCGAGAAGGTTTGAGTCGAGAAGGCTTGATAGGGCCGCATCTGCGCAACCAAGAAACAGGAAAGGGGTCGCTGCGGCGGCCCCTTTTCGCATTTGCTGGCCTGTTGCCCCTGCGGGGACGGATGTCCCCGAATGGCAAGGGCCGCCCCTGATGTCGGGGCGGCCCGTTTGAAATGGAGGCTCCAGCGGCCCTGCGGCCGTGGGGGCGCCTCAGGCGGCGCGGGCGCTGTCGCGCGCCCAGGCGGTGTCGAGCGACAGCGCCGTCACGATCACCATCTGGCCAAAGCCGTTGAAGCGCGTGTTGGTCGCGCTGCAATAGGCGCCCATGCCGTGGAAGACCACATGGTCGCCCTCGGCCAGATCCGCGGGCAGCATCACGTCGCCCGGCAGACGGTCCACGCTGTCGCAGGTGGGCCCGAAGACGATGCGCGGCAGCGCCTCGGCGGTGCGGGCCACGCCCTCGGGCGAGATCACCTCGATGCGGGTGATGTTGCCCACCAGCGGCAGTTCGGCCAGCCCGCCATAGATCCCGTCGTTCAGGAAGACGTGCTGGTCGTCGCGCAGCGCCTTGACCGTGGTGATATGGGTGAAGGCATCCGCCACGAGGCCGCGGCCGGGCTCGCAGACCAGCGCCGGGCGGTCGGCGCCGAAGGCCTCGGCGGCAACGCGGTCGATCAGCGCGAAGATGGCGTCCAGCTGGGGCAGCCCGTCGTGGGTGCGGTGCGAGGGGAAGCCCCCGCCCACGTTCAGACGCGCGGCCTTGATGCCGGCGGTGCGGCAGATCTCGGCGGCGGTGCGGATATAGGCATCCCAGGCCATCGGGTCGGTGCATTGCGTGCCCGGATGGAAGGTCAGCGACGGGATGAAGCCGGCCTCGGCCACGCGCGCCAGCAACTCGGCCGCCAGATCCGCGGTCGCGCCGAATTTCGCGCCGAAGTTGTAGGCCGCCCCCGCCACCGGCAGCTTGAAGCGCACCGTGATCTCGCAGTTCTCGGTGGGCACCAGTTCGATCAGCTTTTCCAGTTCGGAGCGGCTGTCGACCGACCAGCTTTTCACGCCGGCATTGACGGCATGCAGGATCTCGCCGCGCGCGCACGGGGTTGTTGTAATGCAGCGCCGCACCGGGGGCGAGGCGCGAGATCAGGTCGATCTCGGCGGGCGAGGCCACGTCAAAGCCGCGGATGCCGGCGGCGACGAGGTTCTCGATCACCATTTCTTCCGGGTTCGACTTGACCGCATAGGTCACCATGCCCGGAAAACCCGCCACGAACCGGCGCGCGGTGGCCTGCAGCGCGGTCGGCGCGAACACCAGGACCGGGTGCTGGGGGGATTGGGTGCGGATGATTTCGATCGGGTTGGACCAGATCGTTTTGGACAGTCCCATCGGCGTTCTCCTGTGCCAACAAGACGCATTTGTCTCTTGCCCCGGCGGACGGGTTGGGAGCCGCTTGCGCGTTCAAACCAACCAGGCCAGGTGCGTATGAGCCGCCCTTTCACCTGTTCTACGAGTTTCCGCGATATGAGGCACAAATCTGACGGCGGGAAGATTTGATTTGCGCGAAAATATCGTCATAATGACGAAAATCATGTGAGAATGATAGGTGTTGCCGATGGATGACCTCGATGCCCAGATCCTGCGCCATCTGGGGGGCGATGCGCGGCTGTCGCTGGCGGTTCTGGCGCGGCGGCTGAAGGTGGCGCGCTCGACCGTGCAGGCCCGGCTCGAGCGTCTGGAGAGCACCGGGGTGATCGCCGGATACACGCTCAAGTTGGGCGAGGCCGCGCGCGCGAGCCGCCTTCAGGCCACCGTCCTTCTGACCATCGACCTGCGCATCCAGGCCCAGATCGTGACCAGGCTGAAGGCCATTGCCGGGGTCGAGCGGATCATGTCGACCTCGGGGCGGGTGGACCTGCTGCTTCAGATCGCGGCGCCCTCGCCGGTCGAGCTGGACCGCATTCTCGATGCCGTGGGCGAGATGGCGGGCGTGCGCTCGTCGGAAAGCTTCATCCACCTGACGACCAAGCTTGACCGCACCGTCTGAGGCGGCGCGGGCGGCGTGTCGGGTCCGCGGTGTCGGCCGGTGCGGGGGCCGGGTTCGGGGGCGGGCGCAGCGGGCGGCACCGGTTCAGGGGCGGGCAGCTCCGTGCCCGCGCAGATCCGCGATCGGGTCGAGACGGCGTGCGCCGGTCAGCCGCGCGCGATAGATCGGCAGCGCCTCGAGCACGCGCATGACATAATTGCGCGTCTCCGAATAGGGGATCATCTCGACCCAGTCGATCACGTCCACCGCCCCGTCGCGCGGATCGCCCATCTCGGCCACCCAGGATTTCGTGCGGTTGGGCCCGGCGTTGTAGCCCGCCGCGACCAGCGCCATCGCATCCCCGAAATCATCGCGCAGATGGCCCAGATAGGCCGCACCCAGCCGCGCGTTATAGGCCGGGTCGCGCAACAGCCGGCCGGCGTCATAGGGCAGGGCCAGCTCGTCCGCCATCATCTTCGCCGTGGGCGGCATCAGCTGCATCAGCCCGCGCGCCCCCGAGGGCGAGACCACCTGCGGGTCGAATTCCGATTCGCGGCGGATGATGGCCAGCACCAGCTCGGGCGGCACGCCGTCGGGTGCAAGGCTTGCGGGGTCGAAATCGGGCAGCGGGTAATAGGCCCCGCCCAGCACCGTGCCGCGCAGCGCCGCCGCCTTGGCCACGCGCACCGCCAGATGCGGATGCGCCCAGTCAAGCGCCAGCCGCCCCAGCCGCGCCAGCCCGTCGGTGTCGAGATCCTCGGCCAGTTGCAGGAAGAAACGCTCGGCCAGATCGGGGGCGCCTGCCGCCTGCAACAAGACCCCGGCCTGAAAGCGCGGATCCTGCACGAAGGCGGCGCTGCGCCAGTCGGGCAGGGGGGCGGGTGCCGCCAGATCGGCCGCCAGCGGCAGGTCCAGCCGCGCCGCCGCCAGCTGGCCGTAATAGGCCGT
This sequence comes from Phaeovulum vinaykumarii, assembly GCF_900156695.1. Lineage (GTDB taxonomy): Bacteria > Pseudomonadota > Alphaproteobacteria > Rhodobacterales > Rhodobacteraceae > Bieblia_A > Bieblia_A vinaykumarii. The sequence continues at coordinate 140,724 of NZ_FTOM01000004.1, read as the reverse complement.
CTGCCAGCCGGCGGCGCGGGCGTATTCGGCGCGCGCGGCTGCGGTCCGGCCCGCGGCCTCGTGCGCGCGGCCCTGCCAGTAAAGCGCGCGCGACAGGCTGATCGGGCTGGACACGGCCGCCTCGAGCGCGCGGAAATGGGTCAGCGCGGTGTCGGTCTGGCCCAGCCGCAGCGCGGCATATCCGGCCAGCCATTCCAGTTCGGCGAAATCGCTGCCGCCGCTCAGATGGTGATGGGCGGCCAGATCATGGGCTTCGGCGGGGCGGCCTTCGCGCAGGGCCTCGCGCGCGAGCCAGGCCCGCAGCCCGGCCCAGAGCGCGGGATCGCCCAGCGCGCGGGCCGAGCGCGAGCGTTCGCGCAGGATCTCGACCGCGCCTGCCTCAAGGCCGTGGCGCGCCCGCCAGCGCGCCCGGTCGCGCGCCAGCCCCGCTGACGCCGCGCGGCTTTCGGGCACCGCCGCGATCAGCGCGTTGACGTCGCCGGTTTCGGTCTGAAGCGCGATGCGCGCCGCGGCCACGGCGGCGGTGTCGGGGCTGGCCAGCACCAGCATGCGCCGTGCTTCGTCGGGACGGCCGGCATCGAGCAGCATCGCCAGCCGCCCGTCGTGATGCGCCGCAAGCTGCGGGCCGGCGGCCTCCAGCATCCGCGCCTGATCCTCGGCCGAAAGCCGCAGGCTGCGCCAGGCGGCGACCAGCACGCGGGTCGCGGCCTCGGGGTCGTTCGTGGCCCTGTGCGCGGCGGCCAGCGCCAATGCGCCCGTGGCGGTCAGGGGCGCGCGCGTGCCGAAGAAGGCCAGCGTCTCGGCGGCGGTGGCGTCGTCCAGGGTGGCCTCGGCCCGGCGCAGCAGCAGGTCCATTCCCGGCCAGTCGGGGTGGCGGCGAACGAAGGCGGTGTAATCGGCAAAGCGCCCCGCGCCCGCGCGCAGCCGCTGCCATTCGATGATGTCGCGCGCCAGCGGCCCCGAGGCGCGCGCCGCCGCCGCCGCCGCGTCCCAGTCGCGCCCGCCCGCAGCCTGAAGCGCGGCGGCCAGCGCGGCCGGATCGTCGGCGCGGGCCAGTGTCGCGGGGAAGACCGCGAGCACCAGCGCCAGCGGGCGCAGGCGGGACAGAAGATGGCGAGAGGATCGGGGTGAACGGGTCATGGCGCTCATGTGGGGATGCGGGGCGGGGCTGTCGAGAGGCGGGGGCGTTTCGGGCGGGCGTCACGGCCGGCATTTCGGAGGGGCGGCGTGTGGGGCAGTGCGGGGGCGGGCAGGACGGCACGGGCCGCGGGGCGTGCGCGCACCGGGGCGGACATCCTTGGTGCCAAGGCGGCGAAAAAGGCGCAAGAGTGAAACTTGGCAAGTCCCGCGCCCTCGTCTAGGTTCCGCGCGATTTCCCGCCCGATTCCGGGCGCCTTTCGGGGGCCGCCGGCCCTCTCCCTCACACCATCGGCTTTCTCGAAGCCCAGATCAGGAGCGTGTCATGTTCAAAGGGTCCTTTCCCGCATTGGTCACGCCGTTCAAGGACGGCGCGCTGGATCTGGACACGCTCAAGAAGCTGGTCGAGTGGCATATCGCCGAGGGCAGCCACGGTCTGGTCCCCGTCGGCACCACCGGCGAGAGCCCGACGCTGAGTCACGAGGAACATCGCCGCGTGATCGAGGAGGTCGTGCGCGCCGCCGCCGGCCGCGTGCCGGTGATCGCGGGGGCGGGATCGAATTCGACCACCGAGGGGATCGAGCTGATCCAGCATGCGCAATCGGTGGGCGCCGATGCCGCGCTGGTGGTCACGCCCTATTACAACAAGCCGACGCAAGCCGGCATGATCGCGCATTTCACCGCCATTCATGACGCCAGCACGCTGCCGATCATCATCTACAACATTCCCGGCCGGTCGGTCGTGGACATGACCCCCGAGACGATGGCCGAGCTGGCGCGCCTGCCGCGCATCGTGGGGGTGAAGGACGCCACCGGCAAGATCGAGCGTGTGTCGATGCAGCGCGCGCTCTGCGGGCCGGAGTTCGTGCAATTGTCCGGCGAGGACGCGACCGCGCTCGGGTTCAATGCGCATGGCGGGCAGGGCTGTATCTCGGTCACGGCGAATGTGGCGCCCAAGCTCTGCGCCGAATTCCAGGAGGCGACGCTGGCGGGCGATTACGCCCGTGCGCTGTCCTATCAGGACCGGCTGATGCCGCTGCATCAGGCGATCTTCCTCGAACCGGGGCTGGCCGGCGCGAAATACGCCATGTCGCGGCTGGGGCTGTGCGCCAACGAGGTGCGTCTGCCGCTTCTGCCGGTGACCGCGCCCACCGCCGCCCGGATCGACGCCGCGATGGCCCATGCCGGGCTGATCTGAGTTCCCGCGCGGGACAGGCGGAACAGGACAGGGAAAGGGCCCCGCGGCGGCGTGCCGGCGGGGCCCTTTTTCGTTGTCCGGGGGCGTCTTGGGGGCTCACGTGTCTTGGGGGCTTATTCGGCGCGGAAGGTGCGCAGGCGCAGCGCGTTCGAGACCACGAAGACCGACGACAGCGCCATCGCCCCCGCCGCCAGCATCGGCGACAGGCCGGGCCCGCCGAAGGGCACCAGCACCCCCATCGCCACCGGCACCAGCGCGGCATTATAGGCAAAGGCCCAGAACAGGTTCTGGCGGATGTTGCGCATCACCGCGCGCGACAGCGCCACCGCGCGCAGCACGCCGCGCGGATCGTCCTGCATCAGCACGACCTCGGCGGCCTCGATCGCCACATCGGTGCCCCCGCCCGGCGCGATGCCGACATCGGCCGCGGCCAGGGCCGGGGCGTCGTTGATGCCGTCGCCCACGAAGGCCAGCGTGCCTTCGGCGCGCAGGGCTTCAAGCGCGGCCAGCTTGTCCTCGGGCAGGGCCTCGGCCACCACCCGCGCGATCCCCAGACGGCCGGCCACCACCTCGGCGGTGGCGCGCAGATCGCCCGTCACCATCGCCACGCCCAGGCCCCGCTTGCGCAGCCCCGCCACCGTCTCGGCCGCGCCCGCGCGTTCGGGATCGGCCAGACCCATCAGCGCCACGGCTTCGCCCGCGACAGCCAGCCAGACGGGCGTGCGCCCCGCCGCGGCCAGATCCGCGGCCGCCGCGGCAAGGGGGGCGGTGGCGATCCCGGCCTCGTCCAGCGCGCGGGCATTGCCGATCAGCACCGCCTTGCCCGCCACCTCGGCCGACAGGCCCCGGCCGGGGGTGGCGGTGACCTTGCGCGCGCGGGGCGGGGTCAGGCCGGCCTCACGCGCGCGGGCCACCACCGCCGCGGCCAGCGGATGCTCCGAGCGCGCCTCGGCGCCTGCGGCCAGCGTCAGCGCCTCGGTCTCGGTCCAGCCGTCGGCCAGGATCAGATCGGTGACGCGCGGCGCGCCTTCGGTCAGCGTGCCGGTCTTGTCGAAGGCCACCCAGCGCGCCTCGGACAGCCGTTGCAGCGCGTCGCCCCGGCGAAACAGCACCCCCATCTCGGCGGCGCGCCCGGTTCCCACCAGGATCGAGACCGGCGTCGCCAGACCCATCGCGCAGGGGCAGGCGATCACCATCACCGAGATCGCCGCGATCAGCGCGGTGCCGAAGGCCGCCCCCGCCAGAAGCCACACCCCCAGCGTCAGCGCCGAAAGCCCCAGCACCACCGGAACGAAGACGCGGGTGACGCGATCGACCAGCGCCTGCACCGGCAGCTTGGCGCCCTGCGCGGCCTCGACCATGGCGATGATGCGCGCCAGGACGGTCTGGCCGCCGGTGGCGGTGACGCGCATCACCAGGGCCGCGGGGCCGTTGACGGTGCCCCCGGTCAGCGTGTCGCCGGGGGATTTGCCGTTCGGGCGGGCCTCGCCCGTCAGCATGGATTCGTCGACCCAGCCGGTGCCCTCGATCAGTATGCCGTCGCAGGGGATGCGCCCGCCCGGCGCGATCAGCACCTCGTCGCCGCGGGCCAGCTCGGCGGCGGGCACCTCGATCTCGGTGTCGCCGCGCCGCAGCCGCACCCGGTCCGGCGTCAGCGCCACCAGCCGCGCGATGGCCGCGCCCGCGCGCCCGCGCGCCCGCGCCTCGAGCCAGCGCCCCATCAGGATCAGCGTGACGATCATCGCCGCCGCCTCGAAATAGACGTGGCGCTGATCGGGCGCGACCAACCCCGGCGCCACGGCGACAAGGCCGGAATAGCCCCAGCCCGCAAGCGCCCCCAGCGCCACCAGCGCGTTCATCTCGGGCGCCCCGCGCCAGAGCGCGGGCAGCCCCGTCGTCAGGAACATCCGCCCCGGCCCGAAAAGGACCGCCGTCGTCAGCACGAACTGGATCGCCCAGTTGAGCGGCGTGCCCAGGGTGGTCTCGATCGCGGCGGCAAAGCCGGGGATCATGTGCCCGCCCATCGCCAGCACGAAGACCGGCGCGGTCAGGGCTGCCGCCAGAAGGAAGCGGCGGCGCAGGGTCTCGGCCTCGGCGGCCTGACGTTCGGCCAGGGTGGGGCCCTGGGTCTCGGGGTCGGGCAGATGGGCGGGATAGCCCGCCGCGGTGACGGCGCGGGCCAGCTCGGAGGGGGTGACCGCGCCTTGGGCATACTCGGCCTCGGCGAGGCCCGTCACCGGGTTCACGCGCGCCGCGATCACGCCGGGGCGGGCGCTCAGCGCGGTCTCGACGCGGGCAGCACAGGCGGCACAGCTCATCCCCTCGACCGCCAGCCGCGCGGTGGCCAGGCTGGCCGGATAGCCCCCGTCCTCCAGCGCCGCGACCAGCGTTTGCGCGCTTGCCGGGGCGCCAAAGCGCACCCGCACCTTGCGCGCAACCAGATTGGCCTCGGCCGCCTCGACGCCGGCAACCGCGCCCAGCAGACGCTCGACCCGCCCCGTGCAGGCGCCGCAATGCATGCCCTCGACCAGAAGCGTGACCTCGGCGCCTGCCGTCTGCGATTCTCCCGCCGTTGCGTCCATTGCGCCCGTTCCCCTTGTCCGGCTCGTCTGCCCCCAGACAGAGCAGGCGGCGCGCCGGGGTCAAGGCCGGTGCCAATGTCGTGAATATATATTCTTGATATTGAATTTGTAGATGCGTGGTGATAACTGCGGTTCTGCAACACCGTTTCAACATTGTTTCGCAAGGAGACCCCCCATGTCCCTCGACCGCGCCGTGATGGCCTTTGCCGGCTCGATGATCCTGCTCAGCCTGCTGCTGGCCTATCTGTTCTCGCCCTATTGGATGCTGTTCACCGCCTTCATCGGGGCGAATCTGATCCAGGCGTCGTTCACCGGTTTCTGCCCGGCGGCGATGATCTTCTCGCGCCTTGGCATCAAGCCGGGCTGCGCGTTCGAATAAGCGCGCAGGGGCGTGGCCCTTTAGCTGCGGGTGCGCTTCCGCGCGCATGGCGGGCGCGGCATCATGGCCGCGCCCGTCTGCATTCTGGCGGTGGCGGCGGTCTGGGTGCTTGCGAGCGGGCGGGGCATTGGGCAAGATTCGGCCAGCCACCCGATCCGGAGACCCAGATGTCCGCTTCCGTCGACCGCCGCCTTCTGCTGAGCGCCGCGCTGGCTGCCGTGCCGCTGGCCGCACCCGCGCTTGTGCCCGCCCCCGCCGCGGCCGAAGGGCGGCGCCCCGCCGCCAAGCCGGCCGTGACGCCCGAAACGGCGCCGCAATGGCCGATCGCGCCGCAGTTCTATCCCACCAAGGTCTGGGTGCGCCCCGAATTCACGCCGGGCAGCATCGTGGTGCTGTCCGATCAGTTCTTCCTCTATCACATCTATGCCCCGCGCCGGGCGATCCGCTATGGCGTGGCCGTGGGCCGGGGCGAGCTGAAATTCCGCGGTCAGGCCGAGGTGGCGCGCAAGGTCGAATGGCCCAGCTGGCGCCCGACCCCGGAGATGATCGCCCGCAGCCCCAAATATGCCCGCTACGCCGACGGCATGCCGGGCGGGCCGCGCAACCCGCTGGGGGCGCGCGCGCTCTATCTGTTCCAGAACGGGCACGATACCGCGATCCGCATCCACGGCACGACCGAACCCGCAAGCATCGGCCATGCCGTCTCGAACGGCTGCATCCGCATGGTCAACGACCACGTGATCGCGCTTTACGACAGCGTTGAACTGGGCACCCCCGTCACCGTCTTCTGAACCGGGGCGGCCTTTTCCCGGCAGGCGGGCCGGGCGGCTTGCCTTGCCGGGGAGGCTGGCTTAACACCGGGCGCGGCCCCGATGTCCAAGGAGTTCTGCGGCATGCACATCGAACGGACCGACCTGCCGGGCGTGCTGATCGTGACGCCGCGCCGGTTCGGGGATGCGCGCGGCTTCTTCGCCGAGACCTGGAACCGGCGCGCCTTTGCCGCCGCGGGGCTGGATCTGCCCGATTTCGTGCAGGACAACCATTCCCTCTCGCACGAGGCGGGCACGCTGCGCGGCCTGCATTTCCAGGCGCCGCCCGCGGCGCAGGGCAAGCTGGTGCGCTGCGGGCAGGGCGCGCTTCTCGATGTCTGCGTGGACATTCGCCGCGGCAGCCCGAGCTATGGCCGCTGGACCGCGGTCGAGCTTTCGGCCGCGAACGGGCGCCAGATCTGGGTGCCGCCGGGCTTTCTGCATGGCTTCGTGACGCGCGCGCCCGACACCGAGATCATCTATAAATGCACTGAATATTATGCGCCCGAGACCGAGGGCGCTGTCTTGTGGTCGAGCCTCGGCATCGACTGGGGCCTTCTTGGCGCGCCGATCCTGTCGGACAAGGATGCCGCCGCCGTGCCCTTCGACCGCTTCGACAGCCCCTTCGTCTGGCAAGAGGAGATGTGATGAAGATTCTGGTGACAGGCGGGGCGGGGTTCATCGGCTCGGCGGTGGTGCGGCTGGCGGTGGGGCGCGGGCATCAGGTGGTCAATGTCGATGCGCTGACCTATGCCGCCTGCCTCGAGAACGTGGCGCCGGTGGCCGACAGCCCGCTCTATGCCTTCGAGCAGGCCGACATCCGCGACCGCGCCGCGATCGAGGCGGTGCTGGCGCGCCATCAGCCCGATGCGATCATGCATCTGGCCGCCGAAAGCCATGTCGACCGCTCGATCGACGGGCCGGGCGATTTCATCGAGACCAACATCACCGGCACCTACAACATGCTCGAGGCCGCGCGCGGCTATTGGATCGGGCGCGGTCGGCCCCAGGACTTCCGCTTCCACCATATCTCGACCGACGAGGTCTTCGGTTCGCTGCCCGCGGACCCTGCGGTGAAATTCACCGAAACCACCCCCTATGATCCGCGCAGCCCCTATTCGGCCTCGAAGGCGGCGTCCGACCATCTGGTGCGCGCCTGGGCCGAAACCTATGGCCTGCCGGTGGTGCTGACCAATTGTTCCAACAATTACGGCCCCTACCATTTCCCCGAAAAGCTGATCCCGGTCATCATCCTCAACGCGCTGGCCGGCAAGCCGCTGCCGATCTATGGCGACGGCTCGAACATCCGCGACTGGCTCTATGTCGAGGATCACGCCGACGCGCTTCTTCTGGTGCTGGAGAAGGGTGCGCTGGGCCAGAGCTACAACATCGGCGGCGAGAACGAGCGCACCAACCTCGAACTGGTGCGCACGCTCTGTGCCATTCTCGATGCCAAGCGGCCGAAGGCGGACGGGGGCTCCTATGCCGATCAGATCACCTTCGTGACCGACCGGCCCGGCCATGACGCGCGCTATGCCATCGACCCGAGCCGCATCCGCGACGAATTGGGCTGGCGGCCCAGCGTGACGGTCGAGGAGGGGTTGGAGCGCACCGTGCAATGGTATCTGGACAACGAGGCCTGGTGGCGCCCGCTGCAGGCGCGCCACGGCGTCGGCCAGCGGCTGGGCACGGGCACGGGCGGCACTGCTGCCGCGGGCACGGGCGTGACGGGCACGGGCGCCACGGGCACGGGCGGGGCATGATCCTGGTCTTCGGGCGCCACGGGCAGCTGGCCTCTGCCCTTCAGCGCCTTGCGCCCGAGACGACGCGCTGTCTCGACCGTTCTGCGGCCGATCTGGAAGACCCCGCCGCCTGCGCCGCCGCGATCCGCGCGGCGCGGCCGCGGGCCGTCATCAATGCCGCAGCCTTCACCGGGGTCGATGCCGCCGAAAGCGCGCCCGAAACCGCCCATCGCGTCAATGCCGAAAGCCCCGCCGCCATGGCCCGCGCCGCGGCCGAACTGGGCGCCCCCTTCGTGCAGGTCTCGACCGATTACGTCTTCGACGGCCGCGGCGACACCCCCTGGACCCCCGCGGCCCCGACCGGCCCCCTGGGCGTCTATGGCGCCAGCAAGCTGGCCGGCGAGGCGGGCGTGCGCGCTGCGGGCGGGGTGCATGCGATCCTGCGCACCTCGTGGGTGTTCTCGGCGGTGGGGCAAAACTTCGTGCGCACCATGCTGCGGCTGGGCGCGACCCGGCCCGAGGTGTCGGTGGTGGCCGACCAGATCGGCGGGCCGACGCCTGCCGACGATCTGGCCGCGGCCTGCCTGCGCGTGGCGCGCGGGCTCTGCGACGACCCGTCGCGCACGGGGACTTATCATTTTGCCGGCGCGCCGGATACGTCTTGGGCAGGCCTTGCCCGCGAGATCTTCGCGCAGGCCGGGATGGCGACCCGCGTCGCGGAGATCCCGACCACGGCCTATCCGACGCCCGCGCGCCGGCCGCTCAACTCGCGGCTGGATTGCCGGAGCACGAATGCCGCATTCGGCCTGCCGCGCCCGGACTGGCGCAAGGGGCTGGCCCGGGTGCTGAAGGAACTGGGAGAGGCACGACCATGACACGCAAGGGCATCATTCTGGCGGGCGGCTCGGGGACGCGGCTCTATCCGATCACGCAGGCGGTCTCGAAGCAGCTTCTGCCCATCTACGACAAGCCGATGATCTATTATCCGATCTCGGTGCTGATGCTGGCCGGCATCCGCGAGATCGCGCTGATCACCACGCCCGAGGACCAGGCCCAGTTCATCCGCCTTCTGGGCGATGGCAGCCAATGGGGCCTGCGCTTCGAATGGATCACCCAGCCCAGCCCCGACGGGCTGGCCCAGGCCTATATCCTGGCCGAGGACTTCCTGGCCGGGGCGCCTTCGGCGATGGTGCTGGGCGACAACATCTTCTTTGGGCAAGGGTTGCCGCGGCTTCTGGCGGCGGCGGATCAGCGCGCAAGCGGCGGCACGGTCTTCGGCTATCGCGTCGCCGATCCCGAACGCTATGGCGTGGTGGATTTCGACGCCGAGGGCCAGGTCCGCGCCATCATTGAGAAACCCGAGGTGCCGCCGTCGAATTATGCCGTCACGGGGCTCTATTTCCTCGACGGCACGGCGCCGGCGCGCGCGCGCGAGGTCCGGCCTTCGGCGCGGGGCGAGCTGGAGATCACCACGCTTCTCGAGATGTATCTCCACGAGGGCAGCCTGTCCGTCGAACGCATGGGCCGCGGCTATGCCTGGCTGGATACCGGCACGCATGGCAGTCTGCTGGATGCGGGGAATTTCGTGCGCACGCTCGAGGCACGCCAGGGTCTCCAGACCGGCTGCCCCGAGGAGATTGCGCTCGATCAGGGCTGGATCTCGCGCGCGGCCCTGGCCGAGATGGCCGAGCGCTACAAGAAGAACAGCTACGGCAAATACCTCAAGTCGCTGCTCTAGGGGGCAGGGCCGGACGGTTTGCCAGAGGCGGTCGGGGCGCGGGCCCTTTCTGCGCAGCCCGTGCGGGCCCGCCGCCCGCGCCTGCGGCGCCGCTCAGTCGTCCGCGCCCTCGGCGCCGGGGCGGTCGCGCATCAGCCGTTCGGCCTTGCGCCGCACCAGCACGCTGCGCAGGTCATGCATGGCCATAAGCAGCGCGTCGGTCACATCCTCGAGCTGGGCATCGGTGGCCTTGGACTGCGCCCATTGCGTGGTCAGGTTCAGGTGATCCACGGCGCGGTGGATGTCGTCGATGTCGCGCTGGGCCAGCAGCGCCACGCGCCGTTCCAGCCAGTCGCGGATCGTGGCCATGTCGCGCGGGCTGAGGCTGCGGTCGCCCTGCGGCCGGATCTCGCCGTTGCGCACGTTGACCACCGCAATCTGGTCCATCTCGATGCGCCGCTGGCGGTTTTCCGTGTCCACCCGGAACACGGCGGCGCCGTTTTCGCGGATACGGAAATAATATTCCGGCAAATCGCCTGACATGATGCGCGGTTCTCCGGTGCGCGGATCCCGACCGGCGGCAACGGGCGCCTGTCACAGCGCCCGGTTGCGGACGGCCGGTCGGGGGATGGTTGGACTTGTGTGACGGACCCTCAGGTCATGCCCTCGCAAAACACCTTGATCCGTGCGCAGGCCTCGGCCAGCACGGCATCCGATGTAGCGTAGCTGATGCGGAAGGCTGGCGAAAGCCCGAAGGCCGCGCCGAACACGACGGCCACGCCGGCCTCGTCCAGAAGGGCCGCGGCAAAGGTCTCGTCGCTGTCGATGCGGGTGCCGGCGGCGGTCGTGCGCCCGATCAGCCCCGCGATCGACGGATAGACATAGAAGGCGCCCTCGGGGGTGGGGCAGTCGATGCCGGGGCAGGCGCTGAGCGCCGACACCACCAGATCGCGGCGGCGTTCGAAGGCGGCGCGGCTTTCGCGGACGTAATCCTGCGGCCCCTCGAGTGCCGCCACCGCCGCCCATTGCGAGATCGCGCAGGGGTTCGAGGTCGACTGGCTCTGGACCTTGGCCATGGCCTTGATCAGCGTCTCGGGGCCGCCGGCATAGCCGATCCGCCAGCCGGTCATCGCATAGGCCTTGGAGACGCCGTTGCACGTCAGCGTGCGCGCGGCCAGGCCCGGTTCGACCTGGGCGGGGGTGACGAACTCGAAGCCGCCGTAGGTCAGGTGTTCATACATGTCGTCCGAGAGCACCCAAACATGGGGATGGCGCATCAGCACATCGGTCAGCCCGCGCAGCTCGGCCGCCGAATAGGCCGCGCCCGACGGGTTCGAGGGCGAGTTGAAGATGACCCATTTGGTCTTGGGCGTGATCGCGGCCTCGAGCGCCTCGGGGGTGATCTTGTAGCCGGTCTCGCGCGGGCCCTCGACGAAGACGGGCGTGCCGCCGGCCAGAAGCACCATGTCGGGATAGCTGACCCAATAGGGCGCGGGGATCACCACCTCGTCGCCGGGATTGAGGGTGGCCACCAGCGCATTGAAGAGCACCTGCTTGCCGCCCGAACCCACGGTGATCTGCGCGGGGGTATAGCTCAGCCCGTTCTCGCGGGCGAACTTGGCGCAGATGGCGGCTTTCAGCTCGGGGATGCCGTCGACGGCGGTATATTTGGTCTCGCCGCGGCGGATGGCCTCGATGGCGGCCTCCTTGATGTGCTCGGGGGTGTCGAAATCGGGCTCGCCCGCGCCCAGGCCGATCACGTCGCGGCCCGCGGCCTTCAACTCGCGCGCGCGCGACGTCACCGCGATGGTGGGAGAGGGTTTCACCCGCGCCAGCGTGTCGGAAAGGAAGGCCATCTGGGGATCTCCGGTTTGAATCTGCCGGACCCATGTCTTAGGCTTGGCCGGACAGGCGTTCAAGCGGGAAGGACAGGTCATGCCGAGCGACACCGAAGAAGGCTGGTATTCCGACGAACAGGCGACGCTGGGCGACCGCCTGGCGGCCGCGCGCGAGGCGGCGGGGCTGAGCCAATCCGAGCTGGCCGCGCGGCTGGGCGTGCGTGCGCGCACGTTGGCGTCGTGGGAAAACGACACCGCCGAGCCGCGCGCCAACCGGTTGCAGATGCTGTCGGGCATGCTGGGGGTGTCGCTGGTCTGGCTCTTGACGGGCGAGGGCGAGGGGGTCGACCCCGAGGAAATCCAGACCCCCGGCGCGGCGGCGGCGCTTCACGAGCTGCGCAGCCTGCGTGCCGAGATGGCCGACATGGGCGTGCGCATCGGGCGTCTGGAAAAGAAACTGCGCACCATTCTGGTGCAGGCAAGCTGAGAGGGCCGGAATGGTCGGGAACGGAACGGAGAGCGCCGAGGCGCGTCTCAAGCGGATGCGCATGCGCAGCTGGCGGCGCGGCACCAAGGAGATGGATCTGGTGCTGGGGCCCTGGGCGGATGCCAGGCTGGCCGGGCTGAGCGCGGCCGAGCTTGAGGTTTATGACGCGCTTCTGGGCGAAAACGATCAGGATATATTTCCCTGGATTCTGGGCACGCAGCCCTGTCCCGAGCGCTATGCTGCGTTGATCGCCGAGGTGGCCGATTTCGCCCGTCGCCGCATGGAGAGCGCCGCGCTCTGATTTCCGTCCCGCAGGGCCTGCGCGGCGGGATGCGGGTGCGGCGGGGCGGATCATGTCAAAACCCCAGTCGGAAGGGCCCGGTGGCTGCGCCCGCGCGCGGCGCCGGGCCTTTTTCGGCTGCGGGCCAAGGGCTTTCGGGGCGGGGAAGGATGAGGTGTTGCGCCACGCTGGCGCGTGGCGCCCGGCGGCGCGGGGCCCCCGCAGCCTTGCGGCCGCGGGGGCCCCGCGCCAGGGGGCGCGCAAGGGGGCCGCGGAATGTCCTGGGGCCATCACGTCAATACGTCTGAACCTTTTCGACAATTGGCGAACATTTTTCTGCGCTTAACCGAAATTTTGTCATTTTCTCGCACCTTCGCTCTTGGAAGCGATGGGCGGAGAACAACATGACGATGCAAAGCACGATTGCGGAGGCCCCGGCGCAGGACTTCCTCGACAGCTACCTTGACAGCCTTTCTCTGGTGGAGCGGCTCCACCGTCTTCTGCTCGATGTCATCAAGGACGAGTTCGAGCGTCTGGGAATTCTCGAGATCAACGCCGTTCAGGCGCTTTTGCTGTTCAACATCGGCGACAACGAGGTGACGGCGGGCGAGCTGAAATCGCGCGGCTATTATCAGGGCTCGAACGTGTCCTACAACCTCAAGAAGCTGGTCGAGGCTGGCTACATGCACCACCAGCGCTGCGAGATCGACCGCCGCTCGGTCCGGGTGCGTCTGACCCCGCGCGGGCGCGAATTGCGTCAGGCGGTCGGCGACCTGTTCGCGCGGCATTCCGAACAGCTGACCTCGCGTGCGGGGATGTCCCCCGAAAATCTCGAGGATCTGAATCGCCGCCTGCGCCGGATCGAACGATTCTGGACCGATCAGATCCGCTACATCTACTGATCCCCCTTGAAATTGATGTTTCATACCTGGTCCGGCGGGATGTGATCCCCCGGATCGGCTGAGCCGCATTGACGTCCTGACCTGCGGTCCGGTTCGGCCGGCCTGTCCCTGTTGCGGGTGCGCCCTTGCGGCGTTTGCGTGATGCCGGGCCGGGCGGTCGGGTGGGGCGGCCGGGTGTGCCCTTGCCGGCTGTGGCTGGACCGTATTTTCGTGCGCCAGATCTTGGTGGGCCGGATTGGGTGGGCCAGAAGCTCGTGGGCCAGGCTCTCGTGAGCCTGAGAGGCCGGCCAGAGATAGAGGGCCAGAGATAGAGGGCCAGAGATGGAGGGCCCGAGGCCAGGACGGGTCGCCGTTCCGGGGGGGGGCGCGAGTGGGGCGGCCCGTGTTCGGAGCCGTGAGAGAGGGGCGCTTGAACGCGGGCGCGCTTGCGCGGCCTGGCCGTATCCGATGCCGGTTCAGACCATGCGGGCGGGGTCGGGGCGCGCTGGACTGGGGCAGGCCGGCCCACGACATGGTGGACGGGGGCAGGCCGGCCCCGGACATGGCGGCCCCGGATATCCCGACCCACGACATGCGAGACTGAGACATGTCGGGCTGGGACATCCACGAGGGGGGGAGGCCGGGCTGTCACAGGTCGGGCTGGGGCAGCGAGGCCGGAGCGCGGTCCAGGCCCGTGCCGCTCATTCGTGCCGCTCATTCCGGACAGAGGCGCTGCCCCTTTCCGCCAGGGAAGACAGTGAGAGCGGGCGGCTTGCGCAGAGCCGGCCTGGGCGGGGACGGTCTGGGTGGGCTAGGCTCCGGCGGGGCCGTCGCAGGCGGGCAGGGGGCGGCCCTCGACCAACTTGAGGATATGGATCAGGCCGTGGTTCTCGGCCACCAGATCCGACAGGTTCACCTTGTCGAGCGCTCCGTAGAAGGCCTCGAGCGCGGCCTCGAGTGCATCGCGGAACCGGCAGGTGCCGATCAGCGGGCAGGTGTTGGTCGCGGCATGGAAGCATTCGGCGAAGGGCATCCCGGTCTCGAAGGCGCGCAACACCGCGCCCACGGTGATCTCGGTGGCCGGCCGCGCCAGCCGCAAGCCCCCCGAACGCCCGCGCTGGGTCTCGACAAACCCCTTCTGCGCCAACGTGTTGACCACCTGCGCCAGATGGTTCTCGGAGGCGTTGCAGACCTCGGCGATCTCGCATTTGCGGACCACCCGCCCGTCGTTGACCGCGCAGAACATCAGTGTGCGCATGGCAAGATTGGTGCGGGTCGTAAGTCGCATAGGCGTCCGATCGGGTCCGGTTCTGTCAGGTGAGGCGTTCTATCTTGAACCGGATCACAATAAAAAGATACATCTTTTTTCTCTATTCAATCCGGCTGCGCTGATATATGCACGAATGCGAATGTCAGGGAGAGACATTCGGTCAAGTCAGGGAGAAGTCGAATGACCGAACGCACCTCTGCGCCGCGCCTGTCGCGCCGGGCGCTGATGGGACTGGGCGCAGGCGCCGCGGCGCTGGGGGCCTTGCCCGTGGCCGCCCCCGCGCAGACGCCCGCACCGGTGAAGACCGCCGCGCGAATCGTGATCCTGGGCGGGGGGGCGGCGGGCACCGCCATGGCCAACCGTCTGGTCCAGCGTCTGGATGGCGCCGAGATCACGGTGGTCGACGGGCGTGCCCAGCATTGGTATCAGCCGGGCTTCACGCTGATTGCTGCGGGGCTCAAGCCGTCGGGCTATTCGGTCTCGCGCACGGGGGAATGGCTGCCCTCCGCGGCGCGCTGGGTCAACGAGGGCGCGGCCGCCATCGACCCCGATGCCCGCCGCGTGACCACCACCGGCGGCGAGGTGCTGGAGTATGATTATCTGGTGCTGGCCTGCGGGATGGTGCTGGATTGGGACGCGGTCGAGGGCTTCGAGAAATCGCAGGTGGGCGCCAACGGGATCGGCGCGGTCTATGCCGGCCCCGAGGAGGCCGCGGCCACCTGGAAGGCGATGGACAATTTCACCGACAAGGGCGGCATCGGGCTTTTCGGCCGTCCCGCGACCGAGATGAAATGCGCCGGGGCGCCGCTGAAATATACCTTCATTACCGACGATTACCTGCGCCGCAAGGAGCACCGCGATACCTCGCAGGTGATCTATACCGCGCATAACGACACTCTGTTCTCGGTGCCGATCGTCAACGAGAAGGTCAAGCTGCTCTTCCGCGAACGCGGCGTGGACACGCGCTGGCACCATGTGCTGCGCGGCGTGGATGCCGGCGCCCGTCAGGCTCATTACGACACCCCCGAGGGCCGCAAGGTTCTGGATTTCGACTTCATCAACGTCATCCCGCCGATGCGCGCGCCGCAGGTGATCCGCGATGCGGGCCTGTCCTGGGCCGACCGATGGGTCGATCAGGGCTGGGCCGAGGTCGACCCCGAGACCCTGCGCCACCGCCGCTATGCCAACATCTTCGCCGTGGGCGATGTGGCGGGCGTGCCCAAGGGCAAGACCGCGGCTTCGGTCAAGTGGCAGGTGCCGGTGGTCGAGGATCACCTGGTCGCCGACATCAACGGCCGCGCCGGCACCGCGGTCTACAACGGCTATACCTCCTGTCCGATGATCACACGCATCGGGCGTGCGATGCTGGTCGAATTCGACTATGAGAATAACCTGACGCCGTCCTTCCCGGGGGTGATCTCCCCGCTCGAGGAATTGTGGATCTCGTGGCTGATGAAGGAAATCGCCCTGAAGCCGACCTACAACGCGATGCTGCGCGGCCTGGCCTGAGCGCGAAAGGACAACGACATGAAGGAATTGACCCTTGCGACGCTGATCGCGGTCTTCGAGGAAATCTATGGCCGCGGCCTGTTCTGGTCGCTGGTGGTGATCTCGGGGATCATCACCGTGGCCTTCGTGGCCGTGCTGATCCGCGACCGCGGCATCGCCTCACGCTGGCTGGTGCGGGCCGAGATCACGGCCCCCCTGGGCGCGGTGGCGGCGGTGTGGTTCGTGCTGTGGTTCACCAATTCGCATCTGGCCGATATTGGCGGGCCGATCGACTGGATCGTGATCGCCTGGATCGCGCTGGCGGGGGGCGGCGGGCTGACGCTGCTGAGCTATACCGCCCAGGCGATCCTGGGCCACGCCCCCCGCGCCAAGACCTGAGGGCTGTCCCTCTCCACGCTGCCGCGGGCCGGGCAAGCGGGTCCGGCCCGCGGCAGATCCACCCCCGGAGCGCGTGCGCAGTCTCCGGGGGTGGCCTTTTGAAGGGCGGCGCTGCCGCCCGACTGCACCAAATGGGCGGGAACGCCCGAATGACCCCATCGGGCGGTCACGCCCAAGGATTAGGATCGACGAGGAAACCATGAGCCAACCTGCCGCATCGGCGTCCCCCGCGGGCGCCCCGGACGCCGCAGCCCACGAGTCGCGGCTGAAGCATTTTCCGATCACCTTCTTTGCCACCTCGATGGGGCTTGGGGGCTTCACGCTGGCGCTCAAGGCCGGCGCGGCGCCGCTGGGTCTGGGCATGCAGCCCTTCCAATACGCGCTCTATGCGACGCTGGGCGTCTTCGGCCTGGTGGCGCTGGTCTACCTTCTCAAGGCGTTGCTGCATCCCAAGGCCGTCTCGGGCGAATGGCACCACCCGGTGCGGCTGGCCTTCTTCCCGACCTTCTCGGTGTCGATCCTGATCATCGCCACCGCGCTGATGAGCGTCTCGCGGCCGCTGGCCGAGATGGCCTGGTGGGCAGGCACCGTGCTTCAGGGCGTGCTGACGCTGGCGGTGATCTCGGGCTGGATCGGCACGCGGTCGTTCCAGCACGGCCATCTCAACCCGGCGTGGTTCATCCCGGCCGTCGGCAACGTGATCGTCCCGGTGGCGGGGGCGCCGCTGGGCTATATGGAGATCTCGTGGCTGTTCTTCTCGGCCGGGATGATGTTCTGGTTGGTGCTGCTGACGCTGGTCTTCAACCGGCTGATCTTCCACGATCCGCTGCCGGGCCGTCTGCAACCGACCTTCGTCATCATGATCGCGCCGCCGGCGGTGGCCTTCATCGCCTGGATGCGCCTGCATGGCGTGGCGCCGGTGACGCCGGGCGCGGTGGGGATGCATGCGGGCGTGGACGCCTTCGCTCATGTGCTGCTGAGCATCGGCTATGTCTTTGCCGCGCTGGTGGTGGTGCAGCTTCCGCGCATTCTGCGGCTGCCCTTCGCGCTGTCCTTCTGGGCGCTCAGCTTCCCGGTTGCGGCGCTGACCATCGCCAGCTTCCTTTACGCCGAGACGGTGCATTCCCAGCCGCATCTGATGATCGCCACCGGGCTTCTGGCGGTGCTGGCGGTGCTGATCGTGACGCTGGTGGTGCGCACGCTGGTGGCGATCCTGCGCCACGAGATCTGCCACCCCGAATGATCGGGGCCGCGTGGGGAAGGGGCCGCATGCCCCTTTCCCGCCGGGGCGCCGTCGGGGACGCCCCATTCGGGCGCCGTCTCCGGGGAGGGGGGCGTCTCCGGGGCGCCACCTCCGGGGCCCTCTCTTCTCTTGCGAACCTGCGCGCCGCTCCTGGCGCCAACGCGTGGCCGGCGCGCCCGGAAATTTCCCCGATCGCACCCGTTTCGGCCGCGAAAGTCCTGCAAGATCGGCGTCTGCGCCCGCGCGCCTGCGGGGCGGTCATCTGGTGCACCAGCGGCGGGCATTGGCTCTGGCGCTTGGGGGCCGCCGCGTCTAAGGTGCCGCCGCTCCGGCGCAAAGGGCCGGGTTCCGGCGCGGGCGGCTCCACCCGACAGAGCCAAGGCCCGCCCGGCCCGTTTCGCCATTGCCGCGCAGCCATAGCCGTTCAGTTCTCGCAAGGATCAGCCATGCCGCCCAGCCAGATCACCCGTTCGGGCCCCGTCACCTCTGACGAACGTGCACGCAGCCTGCGCACGATCCGTTCGGTGGTGCCCTACCTCTGGCCCGAGGATGCGCCCTGGGTGAAGAAGCGCGTCGTGCTGGCGATGCTGGCGCTTCTGGCGGCCAAGATCGTGTCGGTCTCGACGCCCTTCCTCTACAAGGCGGCGGTCGATGCGCTGGCGGGCGAGGCGCCCTCGGGCGAGACGCTCCTGATGCTGGGGGCGGTGGGGCTGACGCTGGCCTATGGGCTGGCGCGGCTGATGACGGTGGGCTTTGGCGAATTGCGCGACGCGCTCTTCGTGCGGGTGTCGCAGCGCGCGCTGCGGGCGCTGGCGCTCGAGACCTTTTCGCATATTCACAGGCTGAGCCTGCGCTATCACATCACCCGCAAGACCGGCGGGCTGTCGCGCATCATCGAACGCGGCGTCAAGGGCGTGGATTTCCTTCTGCGCTTCATGCTGTTCTCGATCGGGCC
This sequence comes from Phaeovulum vinaykumarii, assembly GCF_900156695.1. Lineage (GTDB taxonomy): Bacteria > Pseudomonadota > Alphaproteobacteria > Rhodobacterales > Rhodobacteraceae > Bieblia_A > Bieblia_A vinaykumarii. The sequence continues at coordinate 122,319 of NZ_FTOM01000004.1, read as the reverse complement.
GCTGGCGCTCGAGCTGACGCTGGTGGCGATCATCTTCGCGGCGGTCTTCAACCTGTGGTACATGGCGGTCGTGGTGGCCACGATCTGGGCCTATGTGACCTTCACCTTCCGCGTCACCGAATGGCGGGTGCAGATCCGGCGGCGGATGAACGAGCAGGACACCGAGGCCAACCAGAAGGCCATCGACAGCCTGCTGAACTATGAAACCGTCAAGTATTTCAACGCCGAAACGCGCGAGGCCGAACGTTATGACGCCTCGATGCGCCGCTATGAAGGCTATGCGGTGCGCACCGGGCAATCGCTGGCGGTGCTGAACTTCGGGCAGTCGATGATCATCACCGCGGGGCTGGTCGCGGTCATGGTGATGGCGGCGCAGGGCGTGCAGGCGGGCCAGTTGACGGTGGGCGATTTCGTCATGGTCAACGCCTACATGATCCAGATCACCATGCCGCTGGGCTTTCTGGGCACGGTCTACCGCGAGATCCGCCAGTCGCTGACCGACATGGGCGAGATGTTCGACCTGCTGCACCAGCCCGCCGAGATCCAGGATGCCCCCGACGCCAAGCCGCTGGCGGTTTCGGGCGGGCGGATCGAATTCGACGATGTGGCCTTTGGCTATGATGCGGCGCGTCCGATCCTGCGGGGCTTCTCGCTGACCGTCGAGCCGGGGCAGAAGGTGGCGCTGGTCGGGCCCTCGGGGGCGGGGAAATCGACCATCGGTCGGCTTCTGTTCCGCTTCTATGACGTGACCGGGGGCGCCGTGCGCATCGACGGGCAGGATCTGCGCGCGATCACCCAGGACAGCCTGCATGCCGCCATCGGGATCGTGCCGCAGGATACGGTTCTGTTCAACGACACCATCCGCTACAACATCGCCTATGGCCGCGACGACGCCACCCAGGACGAGATTGAGGCCGCCGCGCGGGCCGCGAGGATCCATGATTTCGTGATGAGCCTGCCCGAGGGCTATGACACCACGGTGGGCGAGCGCGGGCTCAAGCTGTCGGGGGGCGAGAAGCAGCGCGTGGGGATTGCGCGCACGCTTCTGAAGAACCCGCCGATCCTGCTTCTGGACGAGGCGACCTCGGCGCTGGACACGCAGACCGAGCGCGACATCCAGGTCAGCCTGAAGGCGATGGGCAAGGGGCGCACGGTGCTGACCATCGCGCACCGGCTGTCGACCATCGTCGATGCCGATCTGATCGTGGTGATGGAGCAGGGGCGTATCGTCGAGCAGGGCCGCCACGAGGCGCTTCTGGCGCAGGGCGGCCGCTATGCCGCGATGTGGGCGCGCCAGTCGGCCGAGGAAGATGTCGCCTGAGAAGGGGGCCTGAAAAAGGGGCGGGGCAAAGGGGGGAGCGTCCCGCCGCCCCATCGAGGGGCGCCGGGCCGCCGGGGGCGGGGCCCCCTTGCCCCCCCCCGCCTATTCCAAACCGCCTATCCCCACGCGCCTGTCCTTTCGGCGCGCCGATCCCCCGGAACGTGGGGAAACGCCAGGCTCGGTCGGCCCCTCCCGCGGCGGGATCGCGGCGCGGCGCGGGCGGTGGTAACGGCTTGTGGCCGGGCGTGATTTGCGGTTATGACGACCCCCGAGAGCGCGCGCAGGCGCCCCGGCCGGGGGCATGCGTGCCGCCCGGGAGCCTGTGCGGAGGGGACGATGAGCGAGACCGACAGCTTCATCGAGGAAGTGAGCGAGGAAGTTCGCCGCGACAAGCTGTTTGCGCTGTTCCGCCGCTATGGCTGGATCGGGATCGCGGGCATTGTCGGCATCGTCGGCGCGGCGGCGTTTCTGGAATGGCAGCGCGCGCGCAATGACGCCGAGGCGCGGGCCTTCGGTGATGCCGTCCTGGGGGCGGTTTCCGCCGACGCCGATCCCGGTGCCGCGCTCGAGGCGATTGCGGCGACGGGCGCGCGCGACGGCATCCGCAAGCTTCTGCTTGCGGCCGATCGCATCGAGGCGGGTGACCGCGCGGCGGCGCGTGCTTTGCTCGAGGCGGTGGCGGACGATCCCGCCCAGCCCGAGAGCCTGCGGCAGCTGGCACGTCTCAAGGCGGTGATCGTGGCCGGGCCCGATCTCGCCCCGGCCGAGCGCGACGCGGCGCTGGCGGGGCTGGCGCAGGCGGGCGCGCCCTATCGCCTTCTGGCGCTGGAGCAGCAGGCGCTGGCGCTGGTGGAGGCGGAGCGTCCCGACGCGGCGATCACCCTGGCGCGCGAGATATTGGCCAGTGCCGATGTGACGCCGGACTTGCGCCGGCGGGCGGCAGAGTTGATTGTGGCGCTGGGTGGCGAGGCCGACGCGTCCTGATCGGGCGCGGGTCTTGCCGGCAGGGCTCCGCCGGGCGCGGGGCGGCAGGCGCAGGAAAGGAACGGGCGGTGAAGCGGTTTCAATCCCTGGCCCTCGGGGCCGTGATCGCAGCTTTGGCCGGATGCAGCGGGGGCGACGATCCCTTGCCCGGCATCCGTCTCGATCCGCGTGAGGCGCTGGATCTGGGCGTGAACGAGGCCCCGGCCCCCGCGGCCGAAGCCGCGCGCGTGCCGCTGGCGCTGCCGGCGCCGCAGGCCCGCCCCGACTGGCCTCAACGCGCCGGCGGCCCGGACCATGACATCGGCCACCGGGCGCTGTCGCCGGCCCCGCAGGTCGTCTGGACGGCCCCCATCGGCGCGGGCGAAGGCCGCCGCCGCCGCATGCCGGCCCAGCCCGTCGTGTCGGGCGGGCGCATCTTCACGCTGGACGCCGAGGCGCAGCTGACCGCCACCTCGACCGCGGGTGCCACGCTCTGGAGCGTGGATCTGACGCCGCCGGGCGAGAAGAAGGGCGAAGCTTCGGGCGGCGGCATCGCGGTCGCCGGCAACCGGGTGTTCGTGACCTCGGCCTATGGTGTGCTCGAGGCCTTTGACGCCACCACCGGCGCGCGCCTCTGGGAACAGGATTTCGACGCCCCCGTAGGCGGCGCGCCCACCGTCGCCGACGGCCGGGTCCATGTGCTGGCGCGCGACGGCTCGGTCTGGGCGGTCGAGGCCGGCAACGGCAAGGTCGTCTGGCAGCAGCCGGGTCTGCCGGGGCGGTCGGGCGTCACCGGGGCCTCGGCGCCGGCGGTCAGCGGCGGCGTCGTCGTCTTTCCCTTTGCCACGGGCGATCTTCTCGCGCTCGAGGCCGCGACCGGCGCGCCGAAATGGCAAGGCCGCATCGCCGGGCGCCGCATCGGGCGCGCCTTTGCCGCCTTCACCGACGTGACGGGCGATCCGGTCATCGCCGGCGGGCGCGTCTATGCGGGGTCGTCCTCGGGGCGGACCGTGGCCATCGAGGCCGCAACCGGCCAGCCGCTGTGGAACGCGACCGAGGGCACCTCGGGGCCGGTCACGGTGGCGGGGGGCTCGGTCTTCCTGGTGTCGGACGAGGGGCGGCTCCTGCGGCTTGACGCGGCCACCGGCGACGAGATCTGGGCGGTCGAACTGCCCTATTACGTCAAGGCCAAGATCAAGAAGCAATCCACGATCTACGTGCATTACGGCCCCGTTCTGGCGGGCGGCAAGCTGTGGCTGGCCAGCTCGGACGGGATCATGCGCGCCTTCGACCCGGTGACGGGGGCGCCTGCGGGCCAGATCGAACTGCCCGAAGGCGCGGCCTCGGCCCCGGTCGTCGCGGGCGGCGTGGCCTATGTGCAGGGCGTCAAGGGCGACCTGATCGCCCTGCGCTGAGGCGCGGGCCCCCCGGCCCGCCCAGGTCGCCTGGCCCGCCGAAGCCGCCGTTCCTCCCGGCGCGCAACCGGCCGTGCCCACGCCGCCGCGCCCGGCCCCTGGTGCAGGTCGCGCCCTTTGCGCGGGCCCGCGCGCGCCTCGGGTCTTTGCGGCGCGCGCGTTCCGGTGTAGGACGGACCCTCTGCCCCGTGTGCCTTGCGCACGGGCGTTCGCGCACGGATGGGCCGTGCGCCCCTGATCGTGCGGATTTCGAGCCATGAGTTTTACCCTTGCCATCGTCGGGCGGCCCAATGTGGGCAAATCGACCCTGTTCAACCGGCTGGTGGGCAAGCGGCTGGCGCTGGTCGATGACCAGCCCGGCGTCACCCGCGACCTGCGCGAGGGCGACGCCCGCCTGGGCGACCTGCGCTTCGTGGTGATCGATTCGGCCGGGCTCGAGCTGGTCGAGGACGACAGCCTTCAGGGCCGCATGCGCCGGCTGACCGAACGCGCCGTGGACGAGGCCGATGTGTGCCTGTTCGTGGTCGATGCGCGCGCCGGCGTGACCCCGGCCGACGAGATCTTCGCCGATATCCTGCGCAAGAAGAACGCCCATGTGATCCTGGCTGCCAACAAGGCCGAGGGCCGCGCGGGCGAGGGCGGCGTTCTCGAGGCCTATGCGCTGGGACTGGGCGAGCCGCTGCGCCTGTCGGCCGAACACGGCGAGGGGATGGACGAGCTCTATCACATCCTGCGCCCGCTTGCCGCCGAGATCGAGGCCCGCCGCCCCGGCCCCGAGGTCGATGTCGCCGTCAGCGACGAGGATGCCGAGGCCGAGACCTATCACGCCCCCAGCGCGGCGCGCCCGCTGCAACTGGCGGTGATCGGGCGCCCCAATGCCGGCAAGTCCACCCTCATCAACCGCATCCTGGGCGAGGACCGCCTTCTGACCGGCCCCGAGGCCGGCATCACCCGCGACGCGATCTCGGTCGGCACCACCTTCATGGGCACGCCGATGCGCATCTGGGACACGGCGGGCATGCGCAAGAAGGCGCGCGTCACCGACAAGGTCGAGAAGCTGTCGGTCGCCGACGGGCTGCGCGCGGTGCGCTTTGCCGAGGTGGTCGTGGTGCTTCTGGACGTGGGCATTCCCTTCGAGCAGCAGGATCTGCGCATCGCCGATTTTGCCGAGACCGAGGGCCGCGCCGTCGTGGTGGCGGCCAACAAATGGGATCTCGAGGAGGACAAGCCCGCCAAGCTGAACGCGCTGCGCGAATCCTTCGAACGCCTTCTGCCGCAGCTGCGCGGGGCGCCGCTGGTCACCGTCTCGGCCAAGACCGGCAAGGGGCTCGACCGGCTCCATGCCGCGATCCTGAAGGCGCATGAGGTCTGGAACCGCCGCGTGACCACCGCCAAGCTCAACCAATGGCTCTCGGCGATGACCGAGGCGCATCCGCCGCCCGCGCCGGGCGGGCGCCGCATCCGGCTGCGCTACATGACGCAGGTCAAGACCCGGCCGCCGGCCTTCGTGGTCATGGCCACCCATACCGACGCCATCCCTGAGGCCTACGGGCGCTATCTCGTCAACGGTCTGCGCACCGACTTCGACATGCCGGGCACGCCGATCCGGCTGATCTTCCGCGACCAGGGGGCCAAGAACCCCTACAAGGAACGCAAGAAATCCACCCCCTCGCGGCTGCGCAAGCATGTCGAGGCCGGCGCCACCCGGACGAAAGGGAAACCCCGCGGGGGCAAGGCGTGACCTGGCGCGGGCGGCTCTTGCAACTGGGGCGCCTGCTGGTGGCGCTGATGGCGGCCTATGTGATCGGGGCCGCGGTCTTTCACCTCGAGGCGCCGCGGCAGGGGATTGCGATCACCCCGGTCGACATCGCCGGCACGCCCGCGCGCTTCTATCAGGCCGAAGGGGCGGGGCCGGCGCCGGTGCTGGTCGTGGCGCATGGCTTTGCCGGCTCGGAACGGCTGATGCAGGGGATCTCGCTGGCCGTGGCGCGGGCGGGATATGGCGTGCTGGCCTATGATCTGGCCGGGCATGGCCGCAACCCCAACCCGATGAGCGGCAACCTGACCGAGGTCTCGGGCGCGACCCAGACACTTCTGGCCGAATTGCGCCGCGTGGGCGAGAAGGCCCGGCGCCTGGGCGACGGGCGCATCGCGGTCCTGGGCCATTCGATGGCGACCGACATCGTGATCCGTTACGCCGAGGAAACGCCCGATGTGGCGGCCACGGTGGCGGTGTCGATGTTCTCGCCCGCGGTGACGGCCGAGGTGCCGCGCAACCTGCTGGTGGTGGACGGGGAATGGGAAAGCCGTCTGATCGCCGAGAGCGAACGCGTCCTGCGGCTGCGCGCGGGGCCCGAGGCGGGCGCGGGGCAGACCTATGGCGATCCGTCCGCGGGCACGGGGCGGCGGCTGGCGCTGGCGCCCAACGTCGGGCATCTGGGCGTGCTCTATTCCCCCGCGACCCAGGCCGAGACCGTCGCCTGGCTGGACGCCACCTTCGGGGCCGCGCCTGCGGGGGGGGCATGGCGTGCGGGGGGCGCGCCGGCGCTTGAGGCGGGCCCGGCCCCCGCCATGCGCGCGCCCGATCAGGTGGTGACCAACCGCATGGGCCCCTGGATCACCGCCCTTCTGAGCGCGGGGATCGCGCTGGGCTGGCCTTTGGCGCGGGCGCTGCCGCGGGGCCGCAAGATCGGCGCGGGGCTTTCCTGGCGGCAGCTCTGGCCGGTGATCGTGGTGCCGATGCTGGTGACGCCGCTGCTCTTGCGGGTGGTGCCGACAACCTTCCTGCCGGTGATCGTGGGCGATTACCTGGCCATGCATTTCCTGACCTTCGGCCTTCTGACCGCGGCCATGCTCTGGGCGCGGGGTGTGCGCATGCCCTATGTGCCACCAGGCAAGGGGCGGCGGCTGGCGCTCGCGTCGCTGGCCACGGTGGCCTTCGGCTTTGCCGCGCTGATCCTGCCGTCGGACCGCTATTTCACCTCGTTCCTGCCGGTGCCGGCGCGCTGGCCGTTCATGGCGGTGCTGCTGGCGGGGACCTTGTCGTTCTTCTGGGCGGTGGAATGGGCCACGCGCGGGCGCGGAGCCGCGCGCGGCGGCTATGCGGCGATGAAACTGGCGTTTCTGGTGTCGCTGGGGATCGCCGTCGCGCTGGATTTCGAGCGGCTGATGTTCCTGGCCATGATCGTGCCGGTGGTGGTGGCGTGGTTCATCATCTACGGGATGATCTCGGGCTGGGTCTATCGGCGCACGGGCCACCCCTTCGTCGGCGCCACCGCCAATGCGATTGCCTTTGCCTGGGCGATCGGCGTGACCTTCCCCTTCCTTGCGGGGCATTGAGCGCAAAAGACACCGCCTGCGCGCCCGAAGGGCTTGCCAAGCGCGCCGAAGCGGGTTAAGGCGCGCGCACTTCACAGGCGGGGCCGGGCTGGCCGGGGGAGACATCCCCGTCAGTCCACCGGTTGGGGGCAACCCCTGAAGACCCCGCCGCGGCGCAAACCGGAAAGGAACAGGACATGGCGCTTCCCGAATTCTCGCTGCGTCAGCTGCTTGAAGCTGGCGTTCACTTCGGCCACCAGACGCAACGCTGGAACCCCCGCATGGGCGAGTTCATCTATGGCGAGCGCAATGGCATCCACATCATCGACCTGACGCAGACCGTCCCCATGCTGGACGCCGCCCTTCAGGTCGTGCGCGACACCGTGGCCCGCGGCGGCCGCGTTCTGTTCGTCGGCACCAAGCGCCAGGCCTCGAAGGCCGTGGCCGAATCCGCCGAGAAATGCGCGCAATACTACATGAACCACCGTTGGCTGGGCGGCACCCTGACCAACTGGAAGACCGTTTCGCAATCGATCAACCGCCTCAAGGAGATCGACGAGAAACTGGCTTCGGGCGCCGAAGGCCTGACCAAGAAGGAACGTCTGGGCATGGAACGCGAGCAGGCCAAGCTTCAGGCCTCGCTGGGCGGCATCCGTGACATGGGCGGTCTTCCCGACCTGCTGTTCGTCATCGACGTCAACAAGGAAGATCTGGCCATCCTGGAAGCCAAGAAACTGGGCATTCCGGTCGTGGCCGTGGTCGACACCAATTGCTCGCCCAAGGGCGTGGATTACATCATCCCCGGCAACGACGACGCCGCGCGCGCCATCTCGCTTTACTGCGATCTGGTCAGCCGCGCCGCGCTTGACGGCATGAGCGCCCAGCTGGGCGCCGCCGGCGTGGATCTCGGCGCGCTGGAAGAAGCGCCCGCCGAAGCGGCGGTCGAGGAAACCGTCTGAGCCGGCTTTGGGCCGCGTGCGTGTCCCGCGCGTGGCCTGACCCCCCGCGGCGGGCCGATCCTGCCGCTTGCGTCAAGCAAATGTCATCGGGCGGGGCTATTCCCCGCCTGACCCATAATTTCAGAGGAGATCTTCGGATGGCGATCACCGCCCAGATGGTCAAGGAACTGCGCGAAACCACCGGCGCAGGCATGATGGATGCCAAGAAGGCGCTGACCGAAACCGACGGCGACATGGAAGCCGCCATCGACTGGCTGCGCACCAAGGGTCTGGCCAAGGCCGCCAAGAAATCGGGCCGTGTCGCGGCCGAGGGCTTGGTGGGCGTGGCTGTCGACGGCGGCGTGGGTGTCGCGGTCGAGCTGAACTCGGAAACCGACTTCGTGGCCAAGAACGCCGACTTCCAGAAGCTGGTGTCGGGTGTGACCTGTGCCGCGCTGGGTGTCAGCGACCTCGAGGGCCTCAAGGCCGCCTCGCTGGGCGAGAAGACCGTCGAAGCCACGATCACCGACGCCATCGCCGTGATCGGCGAGAACATGACCCTGCGCCGCATGGTCCGCGTCGAGGGCGAGACCGTCGTCTCCTATGTCCACAATGCCGCCGCCGAAGGCATGGGCAAGATCGGCGTGCTGGTCGCGCTGAAAGGTGCCGACAACGGCATCGGCAAGCAGATCGCCATGCATATCGCCGCGACCTCGCCGGCGTCGCTGTCGGAAGCCGATCTGGACCCGGCGCTGGTCGAGCGCGAGAAGGCCGTTCTGACCGAACAGGCGCGTGAATCGGGCAAGCCCGAAGCCGTGATCGAGAAGATGATCGTCGGCCGCATGGCCAAGTTCTTCGAGGAAGTGACCCTTCTGGGCCAGAAATTCGTCATCAACCCGGACGTGACCGTGGCCCAGGCGGCCAAGGATGCGGGCGTCGAGGTTCTGGCGTTCGCGCGCGTGGCCGTGGGCGAAGGCATCGAGAAGAAGGAAGAGGACTTCGCCGCCGAGGTGGCCAAGACCCTTCAGGGCAACTGAGCGCGCGCGGGGATCTGCCCGCGCCGCCGCGACGCCATGCACCGCCCGCAGCCCCGGCTGCGGGCGGTTTCGTTTGTCGGGGCCGGGGCTGGTGGCGATGCGCTGCAAGAACAGGGCAGGGGGCCAGCGCCGCGTCCAGCCTGTCGCGCGCGTCTCTTCGGGGGGCGGTCTGCGAAAGGGGGCGCGTTTGGGGGCTCAGCCCCGTTCGCGCAGGTTCATCCGCGCCAGCAACGCCGCCGCTGCCAGCCCCACCGCCATGACCAGAAGGGCCGCCGGTGCGGCCTCGCCCAGTTTCTCGAGGCTGGCCTTCTCGTGCATGCGCGTGGCGAGCGTCTCGTAGTTGAAGGGGCGCAGAAGCAGCGTCGCGGGCAATTCCTTGACGCAATCGACGAAGACCAGCAGCAGCCCCGATCCCACCGATCCCGCCATCAGCGGCATGTGCACCCGCCGCAGAACGCCGCCCGGCCCCTGTCCCAGCGCCCGCGCCGCCATCGGCAGCGACGGCGAGATCCGCCCGAAGGCGCCGTCGACCGCGCCCTGGGCAATGGCGAAGAACCGCACCACGAAGGCCAGCACGATGGCAAAGGCCGATCCCGTCAGCAAAAGGCCGGGGTCGTGCCCGCTCAGCCCCTCGATCAGGTCGGCCAGCCCGTGATCAAGGCGGGCCAGCGGGATCAGGATGCCCACCGCCAGCACCGCCCCCGGCGCCGCATAGCCCAGTGTCGTCAAAAGGCCAAGGCCCCGCAGCGCGGCAAATCCGCCGATGCGCATGCCATAGACCATGAAGATCGCGCCTGCCATGGCCGCGGTGGCCGCCAGCCCGCCGGTGGCCACCGTGTGCCACAGTGCGCGCGCCAGACCCGGCCCGAACCAGGCCTCGGGATGGGCCAGCGCCTGCGCGCCGATCACTCCCACCGGCAGCACGAAGCCAAGCGCCACCGGCAGCGCGCAAAGTCCCGCCGCCACCGCCGCCGCCGGTCCCCGCAGCCGCTGGCGCACCAGCGGGCGGGGGTGGCGCGCCGAATGATAATGCCGCGCGCGCGCCCGCCCGGCCTTCTCGGCCCCCGCCAGCAGCGCCACCGCCACAAGGATCAGCGTGGCGATCTGGGCCGCGCCGGCGGCATCGCCCATCTCGAGCCAGGTCGAGAAGATCCCCGTCGTCAGCGTCTGAACGCCGAAATAATCGACCACGCCGAAATCGGCCACGCTTTCCATCATGGCGATGGCCGCCCCTGCCGCCACCGCCGGGCGCACCAGCGGCAGACCCACGCGCAGGAAAACCCGGCCCGGTCCCGCGCCCAATGCACGGGCCACCTCGAAGGCGCCGCCGGGCTGTTCGCGCAAGGCTGCCCGCGCCAGCAGGTAGACATAAGGATAAAGCGCCGCCGCCAGCACCAGCGCCGCAAAACCGCGCGATCGGATCTCGGGAAACCAGTAGTCGCCCGGCCGCGCCCAGCCGAAGGCCGCGCGCAGCCCGCTCTGCACCGGGCCGGCATATTCCAGGAAATCGACCAGCGCATAGGCGCCCACATAGGCCGGGATCGCCAGCGGCATCAGCAGCGCCCATTCCAGCACGCGCCGGCCCGGAAAATCATGCACCGCCACCAGCCAGGCCGGGATCGTGCCCATCACCGCCGTCCCCAGGCCCACGCCCGCGGCAATGAAGGCGGTGTTGCCCAGATAGCGCGGCAAGGGCCCGGCCCAGAGCCGCGGCCAGATCTCGGGGTCGGCCCCCGAGGCCAGGACCAGCACCGACAGGATCGGCGCCAGCACCAGCGCGGCAATCAGCGCCGCGCCCAGAACCCAAGGGCCCGCCCCGCGTCCCAACCCGCGGGCCGGCGCCCTGATGCCCGGCTGCCCCGGCGCGATTTCCTGAGAGAAATGATCGGACGACATGTCGCAGGGGTACAGGAAAGCGGTTTTCCTGTCCATGCATCCGCTGTTAAATAAGTTCAACCAGAACCGGGCCAGGATCCGGGAACGAGAACACGCGCAGGGGACCGGGGCGACCGGGCCGGCAAGGGGTGGGTTGCATGCAGATCGTCTTTCACCTGGGCACGCATTTCTCCGACGAGGGGCGGCTCTTGCGCGCGCTCGCGGCCAATGCCGGCCCGCTCGAGGCCCAGGGCTGCATCGTCCCGCCGCCCGCGCGCTACCGCGAACCCATCCGCGAACTTCTGAACGCGCTGCGTGGTGCGCCGGCCGATGCCACCGCCCAGGAGACGCTTCTCGACACGATCACCGAACATGACGATTTCGCCCGGCTGATCCTCAGCCACGAGAATTTCATGGGCTTTCCGGTGCAGGTCGTCTCGCCCCAGGGCTTCCACGCCCAGGCCGGCCAGCGTCTTCAGGCGCTGTGCAACCTCTTTCCCGGCGCCGAGACCGAGTTCTTCATGGCGCTGGTCAATCCCGCGACCCTGATGCCCGCCATCGTCCGCTTTGCCCAGCGCAAGTACAGCTATGATCAGATCATGGCCGGCCAGCCCCCCGAAGATCTCCGCTGGGCGCCGGTGGTGCGCGAGATGCTCGACGCGATCGGCGGGCGCAAGCTGGTCCTGTGGTGCAACGAGGACACGCCGCTGATCTGGCCCGAGGTGCTGCGCCGCATCGCGCTCCAGCCCCCCGAAGCCGCGTTCGACGGCGATTTCGCCGTGCTCGCCGCGATCATGGCCCCCGAGGGGCTCGAACGGCTCAAGGCCTATCTGGCCAGCCATCCGCCCAAGACCCCCCTCCAGCGCCGCAAGATCGTCTCGGCCTTCCTTGACAAATATGGTCTCCCCGACCGGATCGAGGTCGAGGTGCCGCTCCCCGGCTGGACCGAGGAACTGGTCGAACTGGTCACCGCCCGCTACGAAGCCGACGTGGCCGAGATCGCGGCCCTGCCCGGCGTCGAATTCCTCGCCCCCTGAACGCGTCTTCCCCCGCGCCTCTTTCGAGCTGGCCCAAATATCCCGGGGGTGAATTTGCGCGCGCTTTGCGCGCAAAGAGGGGGCAGCGCCCCCTTCCGCGTGCCTCAATATCCCCGCGCGCGGTCGACCAGATGCAAAAGCGGCAATCCCGCCCGATCCCGCGCAATGTTCTCGGCAATCACCCCCGCCGCCGAAACCGGCCGCGTCTCGGCCGCCACATGCGGGGTCACGGTCACCCGCGGATGCGCCCAGAACGGATGTTCGGGCGGCAGTGGCTCGGTGCGGAACACATCCAGCGTCGCCTGCGCCACCTGACCCGTCTCCAGCGCCGCCAGAAGGGCCGCCTCGTCGATCAGGCTGCCGCGTCCGGGATTCAGGATCACCGCGCCCTTCGGCAGCATCGCCAGCCGCCGCGCGTCCATCAGATCCACCGTCTCGGGGGTCTGCGGCAAGAGAAGCACCAGGATCTCGGCCCGCGCCAGCGCCGCGGGCAACTGCGCGGGACCGGCCAGACACGCCACGCCGTCAATCGCCTTTGGCCGCGCGCTCCAGCCCGTCACGCGGAAGTTCAGCGCCGCCAGCATCCGTGCTGCGGCCGATCCCAGCGCACCCAGCCCCAGCACCGTCACCCCGCGCTCGCGCGCCAGCGGCGGCACGATCCCGTTGCGCCAGACCCCGTCCTGCCCGGCCAGATGCGCGTCGATCCCCAGATGCGCGCGCAGCACATGGCCCGTGACCCATTCCACCATGCCCTCGGTCAGGCCCGGATCGACCATCCGTGTCAGCGGCTGGGTCAGGGTGGGGTTGGCGATGATCCGCTCGACCCCGGCCCAGAGGCTCAGCACCGCGCGCGCCCGCACGAAGGGCGTGAAATCCGACACCGCGCCGCCGGGCGCATAGATCAGGTAATCGACCGTCTCGGGCGCCACCTCGCCGGGCCGGCGCAGCCGTGCGTCGATCCCGCGCGCGGCCAGTTCGCGCGCCAGATGTTCCTCATAGGCGGGCCAGAGCCGGTCAGGCGCGGCAAACAGGATCTCGGGCATGTCGGTCCTTTCGGGGCTCGGGCTCAGGGCTTGGGGTGGGGCAGGGGCGCGGCGCGCCTCAGCGCGGGCGGTGCACATGGGCGCTTTGCACGATGCCGAAGGCCCACAGCAGGATCAACATCGCCGTGCCGCCATAGCTGACCAGCGGCAGCGGCACGCCCACGACCGGCATCAGCCCCATCACCATCGACATGTTGACCGCGAAGAACAGGAAGAAGGTGCCCGCGATCCCGATCGTGACCAGCGACGAATAGCGATCCCGCGCCGACATCGCCGTATGCAGGCAGAAGCCCAGGATCAGCGCATAGAGCATCAGCAGCGAGAACGCCCCCACGAAGCCGAATTCCTCGGCCAGGGTGGTGAAGATGAAGTCGGTGTGCTTCTCGGGCAGGAAGTTCAGCCGGCTCTGGGTGCCCTGCATGAAGCCGCGCCCGCCCCAGCCGCCCGAGCCCAGCGCGATCTGCGCCTGCATGATGTTGTAGCCCGCCCCCAGCGGGTCCGAGCCGGGGTCAAGAAAGGTGTCGATGCGGCGGAACTGGTAATCGTGCAGCAATTGCCAGGGCGTGCCGCGGCTTTCCAGAACGGCAAAGACCAGCCCGCCCACCGCCGCCAGGACGGTTCCGAAATACCACAGGCTGACGCCGGCGGCGAACATCACCACACCGCCGCCCATCAGCAGCAGGATCGCCGTGCCAAGGTCGGGCTGGCGCAGCACCAGCGCCGTCGGCACCAGGATCAGCGCCGCCGCCGCCGCCACCCATTGCGGCTTGGACACCTTGTCGACATCGAGCCAGTCGTAGAAGGCGGCCAGCATCATCACCAGGGTGATCTTCATCAGCTCGGAGGGCTGAAGGCGCAAGGGCCCGATCTCGAGCCAGCGCTGCGCCCCCATGCCGATATCGCCGAACAATTCGACCGCGATCAGCAGCACCAGCGCCACCCCGTAGCCCAGCGCCGACAGGTTGCGCCACAGCCAGATCGGCACGAAGGCCGCCGCCAGCATCACCGCCATGCCCAGGCCAAAGCGCTTCATCTGCGGCTCGGCCCAGATCTCGGGGCGTCCGCCCGAGACGGAATAGAGCATGACAAAGCCCGCCGAGGCCACCGCCGCCAGCAAAAAGACCAGCGGCCAGTTGATGAACAGGATCTTGCGCCAGCCCACCGGCACGGTCTTGAGGTTGCTTTCGAGATAGCTCATCTGCGCTGTCCCCTCCCGCGTCAGGCCCGGCTGGGCGTGGTGTCGGGCTTGAGCCCCGGATCGACCAGATCGAGATCGCGCCGCTCGTTCTCGATGCGCCAGCGCTGGCTGGACGGATAGGCCGAGAGCGGCGGCAGCCCGCCATGCAGCGCAAAGAGCAGGATGTCGCGGGCGATGGGCGCGGCCACCGCCGAGCCGCCGCCGCCATGCTCGACCACCAGCGCCACGGCATAGCGCGGATTGTCCACCGGCGCATAGCACACGAACAGCGCGTGGTCGCGCCGCTCCCAGGGCAGGTCGGCGTTCGAGATCACCCCGCGCGCGCGTTCGGCCGCCGAGATGTTGCGCACCTGCGAGGTGCCGGTCTTGCCGGCCATGCGCATCTCGGCCAGCATGATCTTGGCGCCCTTGGCCGTGCCGCGCGCCGAATTGACCACCATGTCCATGCCGCGCCGCACCGCGGCCAGATGCTCGGGCTTGATGTCGAGCGGCGCGGCCTCGGGGTTCGGGACCTCGACCCCGTCGATCGAGCGCACCACCCGCGGCACGATTTCCCGCCCGCTGGCCAGCCGCGCGGTCATCACCGCCAGTTGCAAGGGCGAGGCCAACACATAGCCTTGCCCGATCGAGGCGTTCAGCGTGTCCCCGATCAGCCAGTCGGTGTCGTAGCGCTCGCGCTTCCAGGCCTTGTCGGGCGCGATCCCCTGCGCCACCGCCGACAGCGGCAGGTCGTGGCGCGTGCCCAGACCCAGCTTGCGCGCCATCTCGGCGATGCGGTCGATCCCCACCTTCTGCGAGATGTCGTAATAGAACACGTCGCAGCTCTGCTCGAGGCTCTGGGTCAGGTTAAGATGCCCGTGCCCGGCGCGCCGCCAGCAGTGGAACTTGCGCCCGCCGACCTCGAGATGGCCGGGGCAATAGACGGTGTCGTCCAGCCCGATCACGCCGGCCTCGAGCGCGGCCAGCGCGCTCACCATCTTGAAGGTCGAGCCGGGCGGATAGAGGCCTTGCACCGACTTGTCGGCCAGTGGGCGGTGATCGTCGTCCTGAAGCGCGCGGTAGTCGCGCGTGGAGATGCCGCGCACGAAGAGGTTGGGGTCGAAGGCCGGTGCCGAACTCAGCGCCAGCAGATCGCCCGAACGGCAGTCGATCACCACCGCCGCGGCGCTTTCATCCCCCAGCCGTTGCAGCGCGTAGTTCTGAAGCCGGTAATCCACGGTCAGCTGCACATTGGCGCCGGGGGTGCCTTCCTCGCGCGACAATTCCCGCATCTCGCGGCCGCCCGAGTTCACCTCGACCCGCCGCGTGCCGGCCTTGCCGCGCAACATCTCCTCGAGCTTGGCCTCGACGCCGGTCTTGCCCAGCTGGAAGCGCGGGATGCGCAGCACCGGGTCGGGATCCTCGATCTTGGACAGGTCGTAATCCGACACCGCGCCGACATAGCCCACCACATGCGCGAAATCGGGTCCGCGCGGATAGAGCCGCGACAGCCCGACCTCGGGGGTGACGCCGGGCAGGGCGGGGGCATTGACCGCGATGCGGGCGAATTCCTCCCAGCTCAGGCGCTCGGCCACGGTGATGGGCGAATTGGGGCTGCGGCGGTGCAATTCGTCGGCGATCTCGGCGGCCTCGTCATTGCCGAGCGCGATCAGACGGCGCAGCCGCGCCAGCACCAGATCCACGTCGCCCGCATCCTCGCGGGTGATGGTGACGCGGTAATTCTGTTCGTTGCCGGCCAGCAGCACGCCGTTGCGGTCGTGGATCAGCCCGCGCGCCGGCGGCAAGAGGCGGATCTTGACCGAGTTGCCTTCGGCCAGCAGGCGGTATTCGTCGGCGCGCTCAAGCTGCATGGCGCGCATGCGCAGCGTCAGCGTGACCACCATCGCCGCCTGGAGCCCGCCCAGCATCAGCCCGCGCCGCGAGATCGTGGCCTGCGAGATGGCGTTGTCGCGTGGCGATCGGCGCATGCGTTCCCCCGTTCCCTAGAGCCGGCGCCCGAAGGCGTCGACCTCGCCCGGCGCGGCGCGGCGCAGACCCAGCAGCAGATGCGACACCCCCACCACCGCCGGATAGGCCGCCACCGTCGCCAGATATTCCAGCAGCGCCAGCCCCAGGGGCGGCTGTGGCACGAACAGTGCGGTCAGGATCAGCCGGTCGGCGACCAGCATCGCCGCCATGACGCCGCTGACCACCAGCCATTCCAGAAGAAAGCCCAGATCGCGCATCCCAGCCTCGCGGGTGCGCAGGATCTCGGTCGCGGCCAGCACGATCGCGGCCCACAGCCCCGGCGGGCGCAGCGTCAGCAGGTCTTCGGTGAAGAAGACCGCCGCAATGGCCAGCGCGGGGACATATTCGGGCCGGCGCAGCAGCCAGGCGAAGGTCAGCGCCAGCATCAGATCGGGGCCGGGCCAGCCGCCCGCGCCCACCGACAAGGGCAGCATCTGCCAGAAGATCAGCACCCCCAGGATGCCGAGATAGAGCGCCTGATGCCACAGCCGCTGGCGGGTGATCGGGTCGATCATGGCGCCGTGCCCCCTGTGGCCCCCGCCTGAGCACCGGCCTGTGCCCCGGCCCCGCCGGTCTCGGCGGCCACGCTCTCGGGCGAGGGCGGGATCAGCGGGCCGGCATCCTCCAGCCGCTCGGCCGGATAGGAGCGCAGCACCCGCAGATAATCCAGCCGTTCGTAATCGGCGGCCAGCCGCACCCGCAGCCGGCGGTCCGAGGCCAGCGCGACCTGGCCCACCAGAAGGCCCGCGGGAAACAGATCGCCGTCGCCCGAGCTGACCACCCGGTCGCCGGGGCGCACCTGGTCGGGATGTTCGATGAATTCCAGCGTCGGCAGCGCGGTGTTGTCGCCCGAAAGGAGCGCGCGTTGCCCCGAGGGCTGGATCGTGACCGGGATGCGGCTTGAGGTGTCGGTCAGCAGGATCACCCGCGCCGTGGTGGCGCCCACCCCCGAGATCCGGCCCACAAGCCCCAGCCCGTCCATCGTCGCCCAGCCGTCCACCACGCCGTCGCGCCGGCCCACGTTCAGAAGCACCGACTGCCGGAAGGGCGAGCCGCTGTCGGCCATCACCACCCCCGAGACCGAGGTCAGCTTGGGGTCGAGCCGCAGCGCGTTCTGCGCCAGCAGCTTGGCGTTTTGCTGTTCCAGCTGAACGGCGGCCTCCTTCCAGGCGCGCATCTGCTGCAATTCGCGGCGCAGCTGCTGGTTCTGTTCGTAGATCCGGCCATAGGACTGGAAGCCCTCGACCATGTTGACCAGCGTCGTCACCGGCGCCATGGCCCAGTCGAAGCTGGGCACGAAGCGGTCCACGAAGGCCACCCGCAGCCGCTCGACGCGCGGGCTGTCGATGCGCCAGGCCAGGAAGATCGCGGTCAGAAGGACAAGCGTCACCACCACGAAGATGCGGCGCAACGGGCGGGCATAGTCGAACTGGTCGTTATCGCGTGCCATCTTGGCCTCGCTCGGGCTTCGCCGGCCGCGGCCGGCGATTGGGCTCGGGATCTGCCGGCCAGGGCCGGCGGAGGGATCGTCCGGCCGCGGCCGGTGAGGGCGCCGCCGGACCGGGCGGGGTCTTGCGCCGCCGCGCCCGACGTCAGGTCACGTCGTCAGGCGCAGCGGAAACGTCTGGCCCCGCCGGCCCCTGACGAGGCGGGCGGGACCAACGGGCCGTTTCGCAGGGGCATCCGGCCGGACCGGCCCCCGCCGCGGATCAGCTGTCGTAGTCGATGACGTGGCGCAGCTGTTTTTCGTATTCAAGCGCCTTGCCGGTGCCCATGGCCACACAATTGAGCGACTGATCCGCGATCGAGATCGACAGCCCGGTCTGTTCGCGCAGCGCCAGGTCCAGCTCGCCCAGAAGCGCGCCGCCCCCCGTCAGCATCACGCCGCGGTCGACGATATCGGCGGCCAGATCGGGCGGCGTCGCCTCGAGCGCGATCATCACCGCCTCGCAGATCTGCTGGACGGGCTCGGCCAGCGCCTCGGCGACCTGGGCCTGGGTGATCTCGGTTTCCTTGGGCACGCCGTTCAGCAGGTCGCGCCCGCGCACCAGAAGGCTGGCGCCGCGGCCGTCATCGGGCATGCGCGCGGTGCCGATGGTGATCTTGATGCGCTCGGCGGTGGATTCGCCGACCAGCAGGTTCTGGTTGCGCCGCAGATAGGAAATGATCGCCTCGTCCATGCGGTCGCCGCCCACGCGCACCGACCGCGCATAGACGATATCCCCGAGCGAGAGCACCGCGACTTCGGTCGTGCCGCCGCCGATGTCCACCACCATCGAGCCCGTGGGGTCGGTGATCGGCATGCCCGCGCCGATGGCCGCGGCGATGGGTTCGGCGATCAGCCCGGCGCGGCGCGCGCCTGCCGACAGCACCGACTGGCGGATGGCGCGTTTCTCGACCGGGGTGGCGCCATGGGGCACGCAGACGATGATCTTGGGCTTCGAGAAGGTCGTGCGCTTGTGCACCTTGCGGATGAAATGCTTGATCATTTCCTCGGCGCTGTCGAAATCGGCGATCACGCCGTCGCGCATCGGCCGCACCGCCTCGATCGAGCCGGGGGTCCGGCCCAGCATCAGCTTGGCGTCCTCGCCCACGGCCAGAACCTGCTTCTTGCCGTCCTTGACGTGATAGGCGACCACCGAGGGTTCATTCAGGATGATGCCCCGGCCCTTGACGTAGACCAGCGTGTTGGCCGTCCCGAGGTCGATTGCCATGTCGGACGAAAAGAGCCCGCCGATACCTGCCATCTTGTCTGCCTCATCCACATAAGAACAAGCGCCCGACTCGGGGGAGGGGCGCGGTTTGCGCACATATAGGCCCGTGGCCGGGGGCGGGGAAGGGAAAATGCCCCCCCGCCGCCTGACGCGGCCGCCGCGTTTCCCGGCGTGCCGCGCAGGGTGGCGGTTATCCGCCAAGGTGCCCGATCGAGCCGTTCGGCCTAGACGTTGCGTTCGGGCGGGAATTTCACGTTGTACTTGGCCATGTAGGGCTCGAAATATTCGCGGAAGGCGGGGAAACCCTCGGCCAGCTTCAGGAAGGCCTCGCGGTCCAGCTCCAGCAGTTTGGTGTCCTCGATCGCGTGAACGGTCGTCTCGCGCCGCGTCGCCCCCAGGATCAGCCGTTCGCCGAAATGCCCGCCGGGGCCGATGATGCGCTTGGAGACCTTGCCGGTGGCGGCGTCCTCCTTGGTCATCTCGACGGCGCCGGAAATCACCATGTAGAACCCGTCCGAGCGGTGCCCGGCCTCATAGACCTTGTCGCCGGCGCGGAAATAGATGTGGCGCACGCCGGGCGGGGTTTCGGTGCGCAGCTGCACCACCGAGCGCGGCGACAGCCCGTCGAGCATCCAGTTCAAGAGCACCTGGATGCGGGTGGCCAGCCCCGGCAGGAACATCAGGTAATAGGAGCGCCACAGCAGCCAGGCCGGAAAGCCGGTCAGCTCGAGGCCCATCACCTGCGCCACGCCGCGCCGCGCCCCCAGCGAGGCCAGCGCCCCGCGCGAGCGATAGGCAAAGGGTTCGAGCGGCGCGCCGTCGATGGCCGCGGCCACGTTCTCGGCCAGGCGCTTGGCCTCGCGCACCGCAAATTGCGCGGTGGGGGGGGCATAGTCGCGCGGGCCCTGCGGCGCATCCGTCAGCGGGATCGACGCGCAATCGCCCAGCGCCCAGATGTTGTCGGTGCCCTCGACGCGCAGCGTCCGGTCCACCTTGATGCGGCCGCGCTCGACCGGCAGGTTCATCCGCCGCACCACCGCCGAGGGCGCATTGCCGATGGTGGCGACGATGGTGCGGGTGTCGATGATCTCGCCCTTGTTGGTGACCAGCTGCGTGCCCGTGGCCGAGGCGATGCCGGTGCCGGTCATGATCTCGATGCCATGCGCCTCGAGCTGGGCGCGCGCATAATCGCCCAGCTTGGGCGACATCTCGCCCAGGATGCGGTCGGCGAATTCCAGCACGATCACCCGCACTTCCTCGGGCTTGATGCCGGGATAGAAGGGCAGCGAGCGGTCGATCAGCTCCTTCATCTCGCCCACGGTCTCGACCCCCGAAAAGCCGCCGCCCACCACGCAGAAGGTCAGCGCGCCGCGCTTGGTCTCGGGCACGCGCGACACCTGGGCATGTTCGAGCTGCTCGATGACATGCCCGCGCAGCCGCCGCGCATCCTCGAGCGTCTTCATCTTGAGCGCATGTTCCTCGAGGCCGGGCATCCGCGACAGATCCACCGACTGGCCCAGCGCGACCACCAGATGGTCGAAGGCGACCTCGGTCGGGCGGCGCTGGATGCCCTGGAAGAGGGTCACGATGCGGCGCTCGAAATCGACGCTTTCCACCACCGCCTTGCGGACATAGACGCCCTTGAGCAGGAAGCGCAGCGGCGAGACCGCATGGGCGGGCGTGATCGAACCCGCGCCGACCTCCGGCAGCAGCGGCTGGAACACGAAGTAGTTTTCCGCGTTGACCAGTTCGATCTCGTAGCCGGCGCCCAGGCGGCGGCGCAGGGCCCGCGCCGCATACATCCCGCCGAAGCCGCCCCCCAGAACCACGATGCGCTTGGTCATGGGCCGATTCTCCTCTGTCACGGGGTCCTGTGTCCTCGATAGCCCCTCGGGGCGCCGATGTCTCTAGCGGTGCGCGGGGCAGGGGGCGGGAAGGGGCCGTGAAATCACCCGCGAAGGGCGGTGTTGCCCCGGCCGCAGCCGGACGCCGGGGCGTCGTCTTTGCGGGCCGATGGGTCGATTTCGTTCCTTCCCTCTTGCCAGCGCCCCCGGTGCCCCTGTAGCAGTGATCGGGTCGGAATCGGGAGAATCCGGGGGCAACCCCGGTGCCGAAGGAGCAACCGCCCCGGTAAACTCTCAGGCGCAAGGGACCGTTCCGACCGAGGACTCTGGAGAGAGGCGCAGCGCGCCCGCCGAAGGGATAACGATCTCAGGCGCCCGCCGGTGCAGGCAGGGCAAGGACAGAGGGGGCATCGACGGCGGCATGGGGCCGCCAGGGATGCCGGGCATTTTCGGCACGACATGGAAGGGGCGGTCATGGCCGGAACGGCGGGATCGGATCACGACGGATTGGCATGCACGGGCCTGCATGGCCTGCATGTGGAGCTGGGCGCCAAGATGGTGCCCTTTGCGGGATATGACATGCCCGTCAGCTATCCCATGGGGGTCTTGCGCGAGCATCTGCACACGCGCGCGGCCGCGGGGTTGTTCGATGTGGGGCATATGGGGCAGGTGATCCTGCGCGGCCCCGACCGGGTGGCGGCGCTGGAACGGCTGGTGCCGGCCGATATCGCCGGTCTGGCCGAGGGCCGCCAGCGCTATGCGCTGTTCACCACCCCCGAGGGCGGCATTCTCGACGATCTGATGGTGGCCAACCGCGGCGATCACCTGTTCCTGGTGGTCAACGCCGCCAACAAGGCCGCCGATCTGGCGCATCTGGCCGCCACGCCCGGCCTCGAGGTCACGCCGGTCACCGACCGCGGGCTTCTGGCGCTCCAGGGCCCGCAGGCCGAGGCGGCGCTGGCCCGCCTGGTTCCCGGCGTGGCCGCGATGCGCTTCATGGATGTGGCGAGCCTTGACTGGCAAGGGGCCGAGCTGTGGATCTCGCGCTCGGGCTATACCGGCGAGGACGGCTTCGAGATTTCCGTGCCGGCCGCGGCGGAACGCGATCTGGCGCGCGCGCTTCTCGATCAGCCCGAGGTGGCACCGATCGGGCTTGGGGCGCGCGACAGCCTGCGGCTCGAGGCGGGGCTGCCGCTGCATGGCCATGACATCGACACCACCACGACCCCGGTCGAGGCCGCCCTGGGCTGGTCCATCGGCAAGGCGCGGCGCACCGGGCCGCGCGCGGGCGGCTTTCCCGGCGCGGATCGCATTCTGGCCGAGCTGGAAACAGGCGCGCCCCGCCGCCGGCTGGGCCTGCGCCCCGAGGGCCGCGCCCCCATGCGCGAGGGCACGCCCCTGTTCGATGCGCCCGAGGGCGGGCGGGCGCTGGGCCAGGTTGCCTCGGGCGGCTTTGGCCCCAGCCTTGAGGCGCCCCTGGCCATGGCGCTTCTGCCCGCAGACATCGCCCCCGGCGCGCAGATCTGGGGCGAGGTCCGCGGCAAGCGCCAGCCCGCCCAGGTCGTGTCGCTTCCCTTCGTTCCGTCCCGTTTCAAACGCTGAGGCTCTTCCGATGAAATACACCGAAGAACATGAATGGCTGCGCCCCGAGGGGGATCTGGTCGTGGTGGGCATCACCGCCCATGCCGCCGAACAGCTGGGCGATGTGGTCTTTGTCGAACTGCCCGAACCGGGGCCGGTCGAGAAGGGCGCCGAGATCGTGGTGATCGAAAGCGTGAAGGCCGCCTCGGATATCGTGGCCCCGCTCGATGGCGAGATCGTCGAGATCAACGAGGCCCTGGCCGAGACGCCCGGCCAGATCAACGAAGCCCCGCTTGAGGCCTGGTTCTTCAAGATCCGGCCCGCCGACCCCGCCGCGCTCGAGGGCTTCATGGACGAAGCCGCCTATAAGGCCCTGATCGGCTGAGGCGCGCCCGCAGTCCCCGTTGCCGGTGGGCCCCGTCGCGCGTGGCCCCCGTCGCGCGCCGCCCTGACGCCGGCGGCGGGGACAGCCCGCGCGCCGTGCCGCCCCGAAAGACCTGTGTCGCGCCCCCGGCCGGGGGCGCGTGCCCTCCGCCTGCATTCGCCGGGGACCGTTCGCACGCGGCCCCGCCCTGTCCCCCCCCGTGCCCGAGGCCATGCGATGACCTTCACGCCCACCGATTATTGCAGCTATGATTTCGCCAACCGCCGCCACATCGGCCCGTCGCCCGCCGAGATGGACGAGATGCTGCGCACCGTGGGCGCCGACAGCCTCGAACAGCTGATCGACGAGACCGTGCCGCCGGGCATCCGCCAGGCCGCGCCGCTGTCCTGGGCGCCCCTGACCGAATTTGCCGCGCTCGAGAAGCTGCGCGCGGTGGCGGCGAAGAACCGGGTGATGACCTCGCTGATCGGGCAGGGCTATCATGGCTGCGTCACGCCGCCCGCGATCCAGCGCAACATCCTGGAAAACCCGGCCTGGTACACGGCCTATACCCCCTATCAGCCCGAGATCGCGCAAGGCCGGCTCGAGGCGCTGCTGAACTTCCAGACGATGGTCGCCGATCTGACCGGCCTGCCGGTGGCCAATGCCAGCCTGCTGGACGAGGCGACGGCCGCGGCCGAGGCCATGACCATGGCCCAGCGCGTGGCCAAGTCGAAGGCGCGGATCTTCTTCGTGGACGAGAACTGCCACCCCCAGACCATCGGCGTCATCCGCACCCGTGCCCGGCCGCTGGGCATTGAGGTGCTGGTGGGCGACCCCGGCGCGATCGAGCCCGAACTGGTCTTCGGGGCGATCCTGCAATATCCGGGCACCTACGGCCATCTGCGCGACTTCACCCCCGAGATCGAGGCGCTGCACGCCGCCGGCGCGGTGGCGGTGGTGGCCTGTGACCTCTTGGCGCTGTGCCTCGTCAAGGAGCCGGGCGCGATGGGGGCCGATATCGCCATCGGTTCGGCGCAGCGCTTCGGCGTGCCCATGGGCTATGGCGGCCCGCATGCCGCCTTCATGTCCTGCCGCGACGCCTACAAGCGCGCCATGCCGGGGCGCATCGTGGGGGTGTCGGTCGATGCCAAGGGCAACAAGGCCTATCGGCTGTCGCTCCAGACCCGCGAGCAGCACATCCGCCGCGAGAAGGCCACCTCGAACGTCTGCACCGCGCAGGCGCTGCTGGCGGTGATGGCCAGCTTCTATGCGGTCTTCCACGGGCCGAAGGGGCTGCGCGCCATTGCCGAGCGAGTGCATTTCACCGCCCAGACCCTGGCCAATGCCCTGCGCGAGGCCGGCGCCCATGTCCGGCCCGGCCATTACTTCGACACGATCACCGTCGAGGTGGGCGTGGGCCAGGCCGGCATCCTGGCCGCGGCCGAGCAGCGCGGCATCAACCTGCGCAAGGTCGGGCGTGACCGCGTCGGCATCACCGTCGACGAGACCACCGGCCCCGAGGTGGTGGCGCGCGTGCTCGATGCCTTCGGCATCCACGAGGCGCCCGAACCCGCAACCGGGCTGGCCTTTCCCGACAGCCTGCTGCGCCAGAGCGCATATCTGACCCACCCGGTCTTTCACATGAACCGCGCCGAATCCGAGATGATGCGCTACATGCGCCGGTTGTCGGACCGCGATCTTGCGCTGGACCGGGCGATGATCCCGCTGGGCTCGTGCACGATGAAGCTCAACGCCGCGGCCGAGATGATGCCGATCACCTGGCCCGAATTCGCGTCGCTCCATCCCTTCGCTCCGGCCGATCAGGCGGCGGGCTACCGCGAGGTGATCGAGGATCTGACCGCCAAGCTGTGCGAGATCACCGGCTATGACGCCTTCTCGATGCAGCCCAATTCCGGCGCGCAGGGCGAATATGCCGGGCTGATGACGATCGCCGCCTATCACCGCGCGCGCGGGCAGGGCGGGCGCAACATCTGCCTGATCCCGGTGTCGGCGCATGGGACCAACCCGGCCTCGGCGCATATGGCGGGGATGAAGGTGGTGCCGGTCAAGGCCATGCCCAACGGTGATATCGACCTCGAGGATTTCGCCGCCCGCGCCGCCGAGGCCGGCGAGAACCTGGCCGCCTCGATGATCACCTATCCCTCGACCCATGGCGTCTTCGAGGAAACCGTCCGCCGTGTCTGCGAGATCACCCATGCCTATGGCGGGCAGGTCTATCTGGACGGGGCCAACATGAATGCGCTGGTGGGGCTGGTCAAACCCGGCGAGATCGGCGCCGATGTCAGCCATCTCAACCTGCACAAGACCTTTGCCATCCCGCATGGCGGCGGCGGTCCGGGCATGGGGCCGATCGGGGTGCGGGCGCATCTGGCGCCCTATCTGCCGGGCCATCCGGCCACCGGCGGCGCCGAGGGGCCGGTGTCGGCCGCGCCCTATGGCTCGGCCTCGATCCTTCTGATCTCGTGGGCCTATTGCCTGATGATGGGGGGCGACGGGCTGACCCAGGCGACCAAGGTGGCGATCCTGGCGGCCAATTACATCGCGGCGCGGCTCAAGGGGTCGTATGAGGTGCTGTTCATGGGCAACCGCGGCCGGGTCGCGCATGAATGCATCCTGGACACACGGCCCTTCGCCGATCACGGCATCACCGTCGATGACATTGCCAAGCGGCTGATCGACAACGGCTTTCACGCGCCCACCATGTCCTGGCCCGTGGCCGGAACGCTGATGGTCGAGCCCACCGAATCCGAGACCAAGGCCGAGCTGGACCGCTTTGTCACCGCGCTTCTGGCGATCCGCGACGAGATTGCCGCCGTCGCCGCCGGCGAGATCGCGGCCGCGGATTCGCCCCTGCGTCACGCCCCCCACACGGTCGAGGATCTGATCGCCGACTGGGACCGCGTCTACAGCCGCGAGGCCGGCTGCTTCCCGCCCGGCGCCTTCCGCGTGGACAAGTACTGGCCGCCCGTCGGCCGGGTCGACAACGCCTATGGCGACCGCAACCTGGTCTGCACCTGCCCGCCCGTCGAAAGCTACGCCGCCGAATGACCCGGTGACGCGCGGCAAAGGCGCCGGGCGTTTCAGCCGATCCTGTCCGGCCGCGTCCTGCGGCCGGGCAGGTCGGCTTCGGTGAAGCTGACGCCATGGGGGGCCAGAAAGGCCGCAAAGCGCGCGATCTTGATCTCCATCGAACAGGTGCCCGCGGCGGTGCTTTCGGCGCGGGCATGGGCGGCGCGCAATTCGGCCTGGCGCGCGGGCGGCAGGTCGCGGAAGGGGATCAGCGGTTCGGTCATGGGGCTCTCGCGGCTCTTGCATTCCGGGCGTCGGGCTCCGATATATTCTGCAACTCGAATATGACGGAGGCAAGAATGTCCGGCGTGAAGATGGTGTGTTTCGACTGTGGGCAGATGAACCGCGTGCCCGCTGACAAGCTGACGGGGGCGGCCAAATGCGGCACCTGCGGGGCGCGGCTGATCTCGGGCAAGGTGGCGGCGCTGGACGGGCCGGTCTTCGAGAAGGCCGCGCGCGGCGACGAGATGCCGCTGGTGGTGGATTTCTGGGCCGGCTGGTGCGGGCCCTGCCGGATGATGGCGCCCGAATTCGCCAAGGCGGCCGAGGCGATGGCGGGCAAGGTGCGCTTTGCCAAGGTCGATACCGAGGCCAACCCGCAGATTTCGGCCAAGATGGGCATCCGCGGCATTCCCGCGCTGATCCTCTATCGCAACGGCCGCGAGGTGGCGCGTGCCGCCGGCGCCCGGCCTGCGGCCGAGATCGTGAAATTCGCGGGCCAAGCGACGGGGTAACCCGTCCGCGTCTTTAAATACTGACGGGGTAACCCGTCGCGTTCTGGAAATATGGACGGGGTAACCTGTCCGCGTTCTTGAAAGGCCGTCGGGGTCACCCGCCCGCGCCGCCCCCAACGAAAAAGGCCCGGAAGTCATGCTTCCGGGCCTTTCGTCCTGGGATCGGGCGCAAACCTCAGCGGTTCTCGACCTCGACATAGGCCCGGCGAGGCTTGCCGACATAGAGCTGGCGCGGACGGCCGATCTTCTGGTTCTCGTCGCCCAGCATTTCCTTCCACTGCGAGATCCAGCCCACGGTGCGCGACAGCGCGAAGATGGGCGTGAACATCGAGGTCGGGAAGCCCATCGCCTCGAGGATGATCCCCGAATAGAAATCGACGTTGGGGTAGAGCTTCTTCTCGACGAAATAGGGATCCTCGAGCGCGATCCGCTCCAGCTCCTTGGCGACCTGAAGGGTGGGGTTGTCCTTGATGCCCAGAAGGCCCAGCACATCGTCGGCGGCCTGTTTCATCACCTTCGCGCGCGGGTCGAAGTTCTTGTAGACCCGGTGGCCGAAGCCCATCAGGCGGAAGGGATCGTTCTTGTCCTTGGCGCGGGCGATGTATTCGGGGATCCGGTCGACGCTGCCGATCTGGCGCAGCATCTCCAGGCAGGCCTGGTTGGCGCCGCCATGCGCGGGCCCCCACAGGCAGGCGATGCCGGCGGCCACGCAGGCGAAGGGGTTGGCCCCCGACGAGCCCGCCAGCCGCACGGTCGAGGTCGAGGCGTTCTGCTCGTGATCGGCATGAAGCGTGAAGATCAGGTCCATCGCATGGGCGAGGATCGGGTCGACCTCGTATTTCTCGGCCGGGACCGAGAAGCACATGTGCAGGAAGTTCGCCGCATAATCGAGATCGTTGCGCGGATAGACGAAGGGCTGGCCCAGCGAATACTTGTAGGCCATCGCCGCGATCGTCGGCAGCTTGGCGATCATCCGCAGCGCGGCGACCTCACGCTGCCAGGGGTCGTTGATGTCGAGGCTGTCGTGATAGAAGGCCGACATCGCACCGACCACGCCGACCATGGTGGCCATGGGGTGGCTGTCGCGGCGGAACCCGCGGAAGAAATAGTGGATCTGTTCGTGCAGCATCGTGTGACGGGTCACGCGGCGCTCGAAATCCTCCATCTGGGTGCGGGTCGGCAGTTCTCCGTAAAGCAGCAGGTAGCAGACCTCGAGGTAATGCGATTTCTCGGCGAGCTCCTCGATCGGGTAACCGCGATAGAGCAGCTCGCCCTTGTCACCGTCGATATAGGTGATGGCCGATTCGCATGACGCGGTGGAGGTGAAGCCCGGATCGAAGGTGAACACGTCGCCTTGCGCGTAGAGCTTGCGGATGTCGATCACGTCGGGCCCGACCGTGGGGCTGAGGATCGGCATCTCGATGGATTTCTCTCCAAAGCGCAACGTTGCGGTCTTGCTCTTGTCGGCCATGTCAGCTCCTTTTGCTCGCCGGCCGGGGGCCGGTGTGACCTTCGCGCGGTGCCGCGCGCGTCAGGACGCCTGATCGGACAGACGTCCCAGACTTTCCTCGCGGCCCAGCACCAGCATCATGTCGAAAACGCTGGGGGTCGCGGTCCTTCCGGCAAGGGCGGCGCGCAGGGGTGCCGCGATCTTGCCAAGGCCCAGTCCGTGCATCTCGGCGATCGTGCCGACCGCGGTCTCCAGCTCTTCACGGGACCAGCTAGCACTTTGCAGGGGCTGCGTCAATTCGCCCAGTATACCACGGGATACAGCATCCAGCGCCTTGGCCGCCTTCTCGTCGATGTCGACGGGCCGGCTGATCGTCGCAAAGCGTGCCTTTTCAACAAGATCGACGAATGTCTTCGCGCTTTGCTTGAGGAAGGGCAGCGCCGCGAAAAGACGGTTTCGTTGCGTCTCGTCCAGGGCGGGGGCGCCGGTTGCGGCCAGATATGCCTCGATTTCGGGCATCAGATCCGTCTCGGCGCTGGCCGACAGGTGCTGGCCGCAGATATTGGCCAGCTTCTTGAAGTCCAGCCGCGCCGGTGCCCGCCCGATTCCCGGCAGGTCGAACCAGTCGCGGGCCTGCGCATCGGTGAAGAATTCGTCGTCGCCGTGGCTCCAGCCCAGCCGGCACAGATAATTGCGCATCCCCGCCGCGGGATAGCCCATGGCCTGGTATTCCTCGAGCCCGACCGCCCCATGACGCTTGGACAGCTTCTTGCCGTCGGGGCCGTGAATCAGCGGGATATGGGCGAAGACGGGGATGTCCCAGCCCATCGCGGCATAGATCTGGGCCTGTCGCGCGGCGTTCGTCAGATGGTCATCCCCCCGGATCACATGGGTCACGCCCATGTCGTGGTCATCCACGACCACGGCCAGCATGTAGGTCGGCGTGCCATCCGAACGTAACAGCACCATGTCGTCGAGCTGGTCGTTACGGAAGGTCACCGGGCCCTGCACCGCATCCTCGATCACCGTGGCGCCGTCGCGCGGGGCCTTGAGGCGGATGACGAAGGGCGCGTCGGGGTGGGTTTCGGGGGCGGCGTCACGCCAGGGGCTCTGGTAGAGCGTCGAGCGCCCCTCGGCCTTGGCCGCCTCGCGGAAGGCGGCGATTTCCTCCTGCGTGGCAAAGCACTTGTAGGCATTGCCGCGGGCCAGCATCTCCTGCGCGACCTCGGCGTGGCGGTCGCGGCGGGCGAATTGGCTGATCGGTTCGCCGTCCCAGTCGATGCCCAGCCATTCGAGGCCCTTGAGAATCGCCGCCGTCGCCTCGGGGGTCGAGCGTTCGCGGTCGGTATCCTCGATGCGCAGCAGGAACCGCCCGCCGCGTCCGCGGGCATAGAGCCAGTTGAAAAGCGCGGTGCGGGCGCCCCCGATATGCAGATAACCGGTGGGAGAGGGTGCAAAACGGGTGACGACGGGTGCGGACATGATCGGTTGTTAACCTTTCAGAAACCATAATGAGCGTAGTGTTCACGAGCGATCCTTAGGCAAGCCCCTCTCGATAGGCAAGGCAGGGGCGGGCAATGGCGGGCAGAACGTCCGCGTCAAGGAAGGTGCGTGTCAGGTCGGGGAACATCGTACCGGCGCGCACCGTCGGGTTTCGTTCGCGCAGCATCGGGCGCGGACGGGTCCGGATCCCGATGGGGGAAGGTGGCTCCTTCGCCCGGACGGACAGGGGTCGGGGCGCGCTGGCAGGCGCGCCCTCCGACGGACCTGGGGCGTCGGACGTTTGGACCGGGGTTGGTGATCTACCCGGTTGGTCCATGACTTTCGGTCCCGCCTCTGGCTCGGGGCGGGACCGGTCTTCCCAAGCCCCGGCACAGGGGGCAGGGCACCACCAGAGCCACGGCGCGCACGCGAAGGCGCGCCCAAGAACACGGAAACGAGGCAGTTTTCATACAGGCAAGATCCCGCGCGGGCGATGGGCGAGCGAAGGAGCCGCCCGGTCCGGGAAAGGCCCCCCCAGGCAGGGGCCGCCGCGGGTCGGACGATCCTTTGCGCGGGGCGCGTTGCGTCATGGCCCCCGGATTGCGGCTGTCCCGGGGCCGCGGGTCCGGCCCTTCGCTGCGCGGACAGGTGTCGGTCGCATGCCGGGCGCAAGACCCGGACGGCCGGCGATGTCGATGTGCCGCCAGAAGACCCCGGACAGGGGCGCGCGGCGGCGCAGCGGCAAGACGTCACGGAAGGCAACGACAGTAAGGACGCAACGGCCCGCCAAGAAGGCCACCCCAAGACCCACTGCCACCAAGCCCCCCGCCCAAGATCCCCGCAGCGGGATGGCGGCCCGGCCTCGGGTGGCAGGCCACGCCCGCGCAAGGTGGCGCCCGCCCGGTCTCCGTCTGCCCCGTGGCTTCCGGCGTCCCGGCTGACGGTCGGCGCTCGGTGCGGTCGAGGGCAGCACCGCGCGCCCCATGGCGCGCAAGGGCAGCACCTCTGGGCCTCGCCCGAGGCACCCCGCAGGGGTTGGCGTGCAGTGCGGTAAAGGGCGGCGCGGCGAGGGCCGGCCATTCGGGCCCCGGCCGTGGCTCTTTCGCGGGCGCGACACCCATGCACCGGACAGGCGGTGATGCGCGGGGGGGCAAGGCCGGCTCTGTGCGGCGGTCTTCTTCTCCGCCCCGCCCAGATCCGCCCCGCCCAGATCCGACCCGCCCAGATCCGACCTGCCCAGATCCGACCTGCCCAGATCCGACCTGCCCGGACCTGCGCGCCCCCCCCCCTCGGCGCGATGGAGCGTCCGACCCGCCTGATCGGGCGGCGCCCGCGATCCCACCCGCGGCGCCTTCCCCCTCACCTGCCGGGGGGGGGCTGCGCTCCGCCATTCGATCCCCATCCCCAAGGCCCACAGGAGCCCGCCTTGCCCGAGGAGAGACCCGCGCCCGCCCTTGCGTCGATGCCCCCGCGGCGCGGGTGGGGGCACGCGCTCACCCGTCTGGGCCGCGCGGCGTTCGACGGCCTGGGCCAGCCGGGTGCGGCTCTGGGCGCGGCGCTGGCGGATCTGGTCCTGTGGCTTCCGGTCTTCCTGGCGCTGGGGATCGGGCTTTATTTCGCCGCGCCTTTCGAACCCGGCCCGGCCTTGCGCTCAGCCCTTTCGGGGGTGCTGATCCTTGGGGTGGGCCTGGGCGTGCGTGCCCCGCCGGCGCTGCGCTTTCTGGGCGCGGGGCTTGCGGTCGTGGCGCTGGGGGTTCTTCTGGGCGGCTGGCGCGCGGGCCAGGTGGCCGCGCCGGTGCTCGAGGGGCGTTTCTACGGCGCGGTCGAGGGCCGGATCGTGGGCATCGACCGGTCCTCGCGCGATCTGATGCGGCTGACGCTGGATCAGCTGCGGCTCGAACGGGTCGCGCCCGCGCGCACGCCCGCGCGCGTGCGGATCTCGCTGCACGGCGATCAGACGCGGCTTCAGCCGGTGCCGGGGATGCGCGTCATGGCCACGGCGCATCTGACGCCGCCCCCCGGTCCCGCGGCGCCCGGTGCCTTCGACTTTCGCCGCCATGCCTTTTTCGACCGGCTGGGGGCGGTGGGCTATACCCGCGTGCCGGTGATGCGCGTGGCCCCGCCCGAGCCGGGCGGCTGGGGCCTGCGCGTGCACCGGACCCGTCATGCGCTGGCCCAGGCGATCCGCGCGCGCATTCCCGGCCAGCCCGGCGCCATGGCCGCGGCGCTGCTGACGGGCGACCGCTCGGGCCTGTCCGAGGCCACGAATGCGGTGCTGCGGGCGTCGAACCTCTATCATGTCATCGCCATTTCAGGTCTGCACATGGGGCTGGTGGTGGGCTTTGTCTTCGGGCTGGTGCGCTATGGGCTGGCGCTGGCGGGGCGCGCGGCGCTGATCTGGCCGACAAAAAAGATCGCGGCGGCGATCGCACTGGTCGCGGCCAGTTTCTATCTGGTGCTGGCCGGGCCCAGCGTCGCCACCCAGCGCGCCTATGTCATGGCGGTGGTGATGCTGGTGGCGGTGCTGATCGACCGGCGCGCGCTGTCTTTGCGCAGCGTGGCGGTGGCGGCGCTGGTCATCCTGGTGATCGCGCCCGAGGCGCTGACCGGCCCCGGCTTCCAGATGTCCTTTGCCGCGACCGTGGCGCTGATCGTGGTGCTGGCGCCCTGGAGCCGGGTGCAGGCGCGGCTGCCTGTCCTGCTGCGGCCGGTGGCGGGGATCGTGATGGCCTCGCTGGCGGCGGGGCTGGTGACGGCGCCGCTGGCGGCGGCCCATTTCAATCGCATGGCCGAATACGGGCTTCTGGCCAACCTGCTGGCGGTGCCGGTGATGGGGGTGCTGGTGATGCCGGCGGGGGTGCTGGCGGCGGTGCTGGCGCCGCTGGGCCTGGCCGAGCCCGCGCTCTGGCTGATGGGGCAGGGCACGGCCTGGATGCTGGGGGTGGCGCGATTCGTCGCGGGGCTCGAGGGGGCGGTGACGGCGCTGCCTGCACCGCCCGGCGCGGTGTTGCCCTGCCTGGGGCTGGGGGCGGTGACGGCGGTTCTGGGGCGCGGGGTCGCGCGCAGCGCCGGGCTGGTGCTGGCGGGGGGGGCGTTCGTGCTCTGGGCCGGGGCGGCGCGCCCGCCGCTCTTGATCGCGCCCGAGGCCGAGCAGGTCGGGCTGATGACGCCCGCGGGGCGGGTATTGTCGCGCGATGGCGCGGGGTTCGTCTCGGAAAGCTGGCTCGAGGCCGATGGCGATGTCGCCAGTGTCTCCGAAGCTGCGGCGCGTCCCGGCTTCACCGGGCCCAAGGGGGCGCGGCGCGCGGTGTTTGCCGGCCGCGCGCTGGTGCATCTGACGGGCCGGCAGGCCCCCGACCGCCTGCCCGAGGTCTGCCGCGACGGCGCTTTGGTCGTGCTGGCTGCCCCCGCGCCCGCGCAGGGGCCGGGCGATTGCGTGGTGATCGACCGCGATCTTCTGCGCCGGACCGGCGCGCTGGCGCTCTGGCCATATGCGGGGGGGCTAGGTTCCCTATCGGGGCCCATGTCGGGGCCCATATCGGGGCGCCGCGCCGCTTCGGTGCCGGGGGTCGGGATCACCAGCGCGACCGAGGTTGCCGGCCGCAGGCCCTGGACGACGCCTGAACGCCCCGCCTCTGAACGTTCCTTGCCGCGCTGAGATTTCCCGCGCCGAGATGTCGGGTCAACCGCGACGACGCGCCTTACTTGCGCCAGGTGTCCAGACTGACCACCTCGGCCTCGCCGCGCGGGGCGGTGTCGTTCTCGGCCGCGGCGGTGTCGGCGCTCTCCTCGTCGTCGTCGTCCTCTTCGTCCTCGTCGGGAAGATGGCTTTCGAAGCGCAGGCCGAATTCGACCGACGGATCGACGAAGGTGCGCACCGCGTCAAAGGGGATCCACAGCGGTTCGGGCGTGTTGCCAAAGTTCAGCGTGACGGCGAAGCCCGCGTCCGAGACCTCGAGATTGTCGAACCAATGCTGGATGACGATCGTCATTTCCTCGGGGTAGCGTTCGCGCAGCCAATCGGCCAGTTCGGCATCGGGGTGGCGCGTGTCGAAGGTGATGAAGAAATGATGCTCGCCCGGCAGACCGTCGCGGGCCACATCCTCCAGAACCTGTTGAATGAGGCCGCGCATCGCCTTGTGCATCAGCTGGCCATATTCGATGCTGCGCGTCATGCCTTCTTCTCCGGCTGGTCCTGCCTCTCCGTCTCCTTCGAACGGATCGAGTGTCAGCATAGGGGATTTGAAACCGATGAAAAGGGGGGGCGGGAAAAGCCGTGCGCGGGGGTGCTGGTCCGGCCCCTCACGACGTTGTGACCCGCGCTGCCGTCGGGGCGGGCTTCGGGGCGGGCGGAATGCGTGGCGCCCCCAAGGCCCGGCCCAGCCCCCCTTGCAAGCCGCGGCACAGCCCCTTATCTTGGGGGTGTTCTTCGGAACTATGGTGATAAACGCGCTCGTAATAAGCGGACTGGACCCGGGGGCGGTACCCGGCGGCTCCACCAATACCCTTGCAGCAGGGATCATGGGGCCGAAACAGGATCGACAGACGTCTAAAGGGGTTATGCTTTCACCCGGTGAGATACCACCGTTATCGGTTCAAAACTTACAGTAGCCAATACCAACGCTGCTCCCCGTGCTCTCGCCGCGTAAGCGGTAGCGAGACGGGAAACCTAAAGCCCCTGTGTGTAGCAACGCAGGGCGGGGCTCGGAGGCGCCTGGCAACAGAAGCCTCCACCTTCCCCCCCCACACACATATCATCCAGATCATCCGACGCGTGCTGGTTGCGAAGCTTGCTGGCATGGTCCGCCGTGGCGGGTGTCTTGCACGAAATGGGGCTTGGGCGGCGCAGGCCCCCCTCGGGGCCTTGCGCGCGGGCGGCGGACCCTCGATGGGTCCGCCGCCCGCTCCCGCCGTCCCGCAGGGTCTCTTGCGCGGGGGGCAGGCGCCGCGGGGGCGTTCTCAGCAGCAATGCTCCTCGAGATGCTCGAGCAGCGCCAGCCCCTCGGCATCGTCGAGTTCCTCGAAAAAGGCATGGAGCGCGTTGATCTGGCTGCCGATGAAATGCAGATCGTCATTGCCCATGCGCGCGCGCTCTTCCAGCTTCTGCTGGAAATAGCCCACCCAGCGCGATTGGCTGGTGGCCATGTGCACGGCCAGGATGCCCATCATCTTGGTGGCCTTGCCGTCGCAATCGAGCCCCATGAAGGTGACATAGCGATCGGGGGTCTGGTCGTTCATCTTCTGCCTCCTTCGGTGTTGCAGTGTCAGGCGGAGTTGGTGTCGCTCTGCCCCGAGCCCTAGCGCGGCCGGCGCGCCCGTTTCTGTCAGCCGGATGACACTGCGGCCATTCTTTCCAGCCGTGCGGCATCACACAGCTTCAGCCGCCGCCGTCCGGTGCGGGCCAGCGTGCCGTCGCGGATCAGCCGGTTGAGAAGCGTCGACAGCGTCTGCCGCGAGGTGCCAAGCCCCGCCGCCAGCGACTCGGTGCTGCCCTCCAGCAGCAGCTCGGGCCCGCCCTGGCGCAGGGCCTCGGCCAGAAGGAACCGCGCCAGCCGCGATTCCACCGGGCGGAAGGCCAGATCCTCGACCAGGCTCAGCGCGCCTTGCAAAATGGTGCCGATCTCGCGGAAGGCCTGCACGCCCAGCTCGGGCTCGCGCGAGACCAGCTCGAGCATGTCGCGCACCGGCCACGAGGTGATCTTGCACTCCTCGACCGCCATGACCCAGGCGCGGGTGTGGCTGACATAAAGGCCGCCGGGGCGCAGATGGCCCAGAACCAGCTCGCGCCCGGCCCCGATCAGGCTGATCCGCGCCAGCCCTTCGGTCAGCACGAAGAAGCGGTTGTCATGCGGCGCCTGTTCGGCGGTCTCGGGGCGGGCCAGCGCGCTGCCGGGGGCATGGCGGCTGACGCGCCCGCGCTCGAGCCGCGACAGCCAGCCGTGCGGCGCGGCCGCGGCCCCGCCGGGGCCGTGCTGCAAAGGGGGAGGGGGGTGGACAGAGCGCATGGCGCATCCTATCGCGGGCGCGCCCTTCGGCGCGAGGGGCGCGCGGTCCGGCGGGGGCACGCGCGCCCCCATCTGCCTGCGCTTCGGGCGCCCGGAATGGGCGATGCTAGCCCAGAAGGCGCTCGATCAGCGGCATCTGCGCCATGGCCGCGGTGTGACCTTCGTCGATGGCGGCCCCGGCGGCGCTGAAATCAAGCACCGACATTTCCTGAAGGGCGAATTCCACCAGCACATGCGGCGGGTCGCCCGCCAGCCGACTGCGGCGGATGTGATCGGTCATCACGTCGATCGAGGTCGAGAGCACCTCGAGATAGCCCGGCGGGCGATGCACGGGATCGGGGCTGGGGCCGAGAAGCTCGCGCAGGGGGGGCGGCAGTTCGGGCATGCCGAGCGACAGCCGCTCGAAGGGCAATTCGGGCAGCGCGCGCGTCAGCCAGTCGAACCGTCCGCCGGGTTCGGGCGTGCCCTTGGCGGGGTCCATGGTCTCGGTCACGGCGCCCTCTGCGGCGGCCTGCGCCTTGACCCCGTCGGGGGGCGCCGCCGCCGCCGCCGCGCCCCGCGTCGTGCCGGGGGCGGAATGGACCACCGGGACGAACCGTCCGGCATTGGGGTCGACGGCGATGACGATATCGGCGCCCATCGCCCGGCAGGCCGAGACCGGCACCGGGTTGGTCATGCCGCCGTCCAGCAGCCAGCGCCCGTCGTTCCAGACCGGGGTGAAGATGCCCGGAATGGCGATCGAGGCGCGCACCGCTTCGGCCAGATCGCCCGAGCGGAGCCAGACCTCGCGCCCGGCGTTGAGGTCGGTTGCCACCGCCAGGAACGGCAGGTCCAGATCCTCGATGCGCGCGCGCAGGCCCAGATCGCGCAACTTGCGCATGGTGGCCGTGCCCGCGATCAGCCCGCCGGCGGCCAGGTTGGGGTCGATCATCCGGCGCACCTGGCCGGGGCTGAGGCCGCGCACGAAGTCTTCAAGGGAATCGAGCGCCCCCGAGGCCGCCATCGCCCCCACCAGCGCCCCCATCGAGGTGCCGCAGATGATGTCCGGCGTCAGGCCATTTGCGTAAAATGCGCGTAAAACGCCGATATGCCCCCAGCCGCGGGCGCCGCCGCTGCCCAGTGCCAGCCCGATCTTCATCGCGTCTTCTCCTGTGTCACCATGCCCTGCATCCGTCGTTCCGTGGCCGCTTTCGCGCCTTTGTTGTGTCGTGTTTCCACCCCCTTGGAGGCGGTTCTTCATCTGCCCTTCCGGGGCCTGGACAGCCCCCGCCCGACGCCCTCGCGGGGCGGGGGCTCGTGCCCCTTATACCCCGGCGCGGCGCCCATATCCCCCCGCGCAGCCTCTCTACACGATCGCGCCATCATAGCCGCTGGCCCCGTCGTGGTTTCGAATTTGTTTGCACTTTTGTCCGAGTCTCGGAAGCGCGGATCGGGCCGCGGATCCGCTGGGTTTTCATGTCCGGTCAGCTTGCACGAAAGGGGTTGGAATGTCGGCGACGGCGGGGATCAATGCGATCAATCTTCAGGTCTGGGCCGAAGACCAGGTGGCGCTGGATCGTCTGGCGGGCACCTATGATGCCAATCGGGCTGCGGATTCGCGCTATTACCTGTGGCATTCCGAATTCCAGACCATCCCGCTGGGCATGGACGGCAACCCCGAGCAATTCGCCGCCCGCCTGCGCGAGGCGCTGCCGCTCGTCAATACGCTGCGGCTGCCCTTCAACCAATATTCCTTCGACGAGACCGGCGCGCTGCACGAACAATACGAACGCTTCCTGCATGCCGCCGCGGAACAGGGCTTTCAGGTCATCTTCGTCTATGCCGGGGGCGATGCCCAGCGCTATGGCGCCGAAGGCGGGGTCGATGCCGATCAGATCCATGAGGCGCTGAGCGGCGATATCTATGCCGGCATGGAAGGCGCCTGGGGCGCGATGATGGACTGGCTGGACGCCAATCCCGATGTCGCCGACGCCGTCTGGGGCTGCGAGCTGGTCAACGAACCGGCCACCTATGCGCGCGGCGCCGATCTGGACGGCGCGGCGGGCGGCGACCGGTTCCTTGAGCTTTACGCCCGGCAGATGGCGGCGCTGGCCGACCTGATCGACGCGCGCACCGATGCCCGCATCCTGGTCGGCGGCTGGCGCTATTCGGCGCGTTTCGACGAGCTGGAGGCCGGCAATCTGGGCGGGCTCAGCGCGATTGATTATCTGCGCGCGCAGATCGGCGATGATCTGGTGTGGTCCTCGCATCTCTATCCCGGCTGGGCGGGGACGGGCGCGGCCGAAACCAGCGACGCGCTGGATGCGCTGCTGGCGGCGCATTACGCGGCGCTGGGCGCCGATGATGTGCTGATCACCGAAACCAACGCCAATGGCGCGCTGGCCGACAACCCGGCCGAACGCGACGGGGCGACCTTCCTTTTCGCGCGCAGCTACGAATGGCTGGCCGAACAGGGGATCGGCGGCACCTGGTTTCCGGGGGTCGAGACGGGCGGGTCGAACTTTGTCGTGATCGACCCCGACGGCGGGCTGCGCTATCTGCATGCCAATTCGCTGGCGCATGGGCTGAACCTCTATTCGCTGGACGAACGCCCCGCCGAACATGCCGGCGACGAGGTGATCGTGACCGACATCGTCGCCGGGCGCGTCCGCAACGAAGCCTATCAGGCGCCCGCGCTGCAATTCGATGCGGTGCAGGGGGTGGGTTTCGGGTTCGGATATGACGGCAACGACGTGATTCTCGGCCATGATGACACCAACGACTTTGCCTATGGCGGGCATGGCGCGGATGTGTTGCGCGGGCTGGGCGGGGATGACCATCTCTATGGCCAATATGGCAGCGACACGCTGGACGGGGGTGCGGGCGCCGACCATCTGTTCGGCGGGGACGGCGATGACGTTCTGGACGGCGGCGCGGGCGATGACCAGCTCAACGGACAGGCGGGGGCGGATGACTTCGTCATCGGTTCGGGCGGGGCGGATACCATCGTTGATTTCCGCATCAGCGAAGGCGACCGGCTGATATTCGAGGGCAGTGTTCTCGACCCTGTGCAGCTGGCCCAGATCGGCGCGCGTCTCGACGCCACCGGCATCGGCCGCGCCGATGACCTTCAGGTGATGCTGCGCGACGGATCGGTGACGCTGCTCGATTTCTTCGCCCTCAACCCCGGGATCGAGGTCGGGCCGGGCGGCGGGGACGTGCCGGCCACCTGGGAAACCCTGGGGATCGGGCCGGCTGGGCCGCCCAGCGTGATCCTTGATGTCGGCAACGATCGGTTTCGCGGGGGCGATGACGCCGAACTCATCGACGGCAGTGCGGGCGACGACAGCATCTATGGCGGCGGCGGCGATGACACGATCCTGGGCGGCGAAGGGCAGGACACGCTGTTTGCCGATCTCGGCCACGACACGCTGATCGGCGGCGCGGGCGATGACATGCTTGTCCTCAGCCGCAGCGCCTCCACCGCCGATGGCGGCGACGGCGACGACACCTTCGTCCTGTCGCTGGTGCGCGGGGCGGGGCATGTCGTGACGGGGGGCGGGGGCGCGGATCGCTTCGATCTGATCGGCGCAACCTACGAACGCGCCGCGCTGGTCACGATCCGCGATTTCGAGATCGGCACCGATCTTCTGAGCATCGACGGCGTGCCGCTGGCCGCCGCCGTGGCCCAGGGGCTGGCCGCCGGCACGCTGGGCTTCCTGGCCATGTCCGACGGCGTGATCATGACCTTCGACACCGCGAACACAGTGTATTTTCAGGGTATGGACTTTGCCGATCTTGCGCTCCATCTGGGGATCGCCCCGCATGTCGCGGCCAGCTTGTCCGACGAAGATCGGCTAACTCAGGTCTTCGTGGGCATCGACGGGCACGCGGCCTCGCAGGTCAGCGACTTCCTGATCGGGACCGAGGGGGCCGATACCATCCTGGGCGGCGCGGGCGATGATACCATCGTGGGCGACGCCGGCGACGATGTGATCCGCGGCGGCACCGGCAACGACCTGATCAGCGCGCGCGGCGGTGCCGACACGGTCGACGGCGGGGCCGGTAACGACGAGATCTTCGGAAACTCCGGCCACAACAGCCTGTTCGGCGGCGCCGGCAATGA
This sequence comes from Phaeovulum vinaykumarii, assembly GCF_900156695.1. Classification (GTDB taxonomy): domain Bacteria; phylum Pseudomonadota; class Alphaproteobacteria; order Rhodobacterales; family Rhodobacteraceae; genus Bieblia_A; species Bieblia_A vinaykumarii. The sequence continues at coordinate 82,795 of NZ_FTOM01000004.1, read as the reverse complement.
CACGATTGCCTCGGGGCGCCACGACAGCCTTCTGGACGGGGGGGCGGGCGACGATCTGCTGGCGCTCGACCTGTCTTCGGGGGGCAATCACCGGGCGACGGGGGGCGCGGGCGCGGATGTGTTCGATTTCGGTCGCAATCGCGCGGATCGGCATTCCGAGACCGTGGTGCACGACTTCACGCTTGGCGAAGACGGGCTGCGCTTCGACGGTGTGGCGGGCGCGCAGTATCTGGCGCGCCAGGGGGATGCGGTGCAGCTGGCCGAAATCTCCGGCGGGTTGCGCCTGACCCTGGCGGATGGCGACACGATTCTCTTCGAAGGGGTGGATCTGGCCGGATTTTCAGCCGAATTCCTGATCTGAGGCGCAGCCCATCCATCAGGGCGCGCGGCGTCTGCGCAGGCCGTCAGGCGGGCTCCGGGCGGCACGCCCCCAAGCGCGATCCTCGGGGTGCGTGCAGCGAAACCGGACGGCAGATCAGCGTTTCATGCCGATGATATCGGCGCATTCCTCGATCATGTAGGCAAAGTAGTCGACTTCGAAATCCACGCCGTCGGCCATCGCCCGCGACAGGAATTTCAGCTTGGCCACCGCCTCGTTGACGGTTTGCGGCTCGGTCTCGAAGATCACGTTCTGCACGGTTTGCAGCTGGAAGCGATAGATGCGGATCTCGCCTTCCAGCTCCTCGATCTCCAGCAGCTCGGGGGCCGCGGGGTCGTGAAACAGGCGCGGCAGCGTGGTGCGCCCCTCGGCCGCCTTCATCGCTTCGGAATGCGCGCGGCCGATGCGGGCATAATAGGCGCGCGACAGGTCTTCCTGTTCGGCCAGGATTGTATCGCATTGATGTTCGATGAACTGATGACGGGCGATGATCTCCGTCAGGGGAAGCTGCGCGTAGGGGCCTTCGTCCTCGATCTCGACGACCTGATCGAGCTGCGCGGTTTTCATCGCTTCGGTGATGTTGCCAACCATTTCCATGTCCGGTTCCTTTCCGTGTCCGTCCCGAGCCTCTGCCAAGGCCTGATGGACACAGTTAACTGTCGCCGATGGGCATAAAGATGGAGTAACCAAGAATTCGGCTCCACATTGCTTAATGCGGCGTTAATCAAGGTAAACAATTCCTGCGCATCACCCCTGATTGATCTCCTTTTGTAAACAATGTTTTAAATCAGTATGTTGCGGGATTTTTGCCGAAAATCTGCCGGCTGGGCTTGACAGACGGGCGCCGCCAGAGCTTGCGCGTGTTAAGACATAATTAACCAAGAGGACCGAAATCGGGCCGTGGCGCGGGGGCGCCCTGCAATTCAGGGCATTTCCACCGAACCCGCGCAGCCCGCCGTCGGCGCCGCCGCGACTCGGTCTTCCGTCGGTCGATTCGTCGTCACCCGAGCGCCACGCATGCGGCCCCGTGGTCGGCTCTTGGCGGGGCAGGGCGCGCGCCCCTTTCGTCACCGACTGGGGCGGGCGTCCCGGAGCTTAGGCTCAGGGCCCATTGATTTCGGCTGGAGAGGATGATTCAGCGTTCGCAAAACGAGCGGTGACATGCCTGATCTCTTCTGGCTGACCGATGCGCAGATGGCGCGTTTGGAACCCTGTTTCCCGAAGTCCCACGGAAAGCCACGCGTTGACGACCGGCGCGTTCGGAGCGGGATTATCTTCATCAACCACAATGGCTTACGCTGGCGGGATGCGCCGAAAAGAATATGGTCCGCATAAGACGCTCCACAACCGCTGGAAGCGGTGGCGCGACACGGGCATCTTTGCTCAGATGATGGCCGGCCTGGCGCCGTGTCGCAACCAGATACGACCGATGCCCAAAGGCCTTCTTCTCTGCCATCGCTCTCGCCGCAACCGTCATCTATTGGCTATGTGTCCTGAGCCTTGTCGGCTGACGGCTTTCATTGCGGTTGTTTCCGAGATTTTTATTAATTTTTCAGTGGGTTACGGTGTTTCTATTTCGCCGGGTTTGTTGCAGAATGCCGGAAAGCGGGGGGGAAGCGCCGACTGCAAAATCCTGTGTCACGAAATTATTAAATGAAATCAATATGGGGTTCGGCCAAGGTGTGGGGTGTTTTCCCCACACCCCGCACCTTCCGAGGGCTCATTTCGTTCCGGCCAGAACGTCCCAGAACTGTCCGGGATAGTGTGGGGACTGCTGATCACTTCCGGTAACAAAGCCCACGAAAGGGCGTTACGGGAAAAGTGAAAGACAACACCGGCCCCGGCTGGAGCGGCGTTTCCGGACGCGGGGCAGGGGGCCGTCTCCCAGTACGCCCGACGAGGCAGACGTCGCATGGCATCCCCCGCCGCGCGAAAGCCCGCGAAATCATGCGCTTGTCTTCGCTGGCACGCGTTCATCAAAAAGTGCTTGTTCGCCCGTCACTTGATGAATATACGGGTCAGCGGAGACGTGGCCGAGTGGTCGAAGGCACACCCCTGCTAAGGGTGCAGGCGGGAAACCGTCTCGAGGGTTCGAATCCCTTCGTCTCCGCCACTTGCCCCTGTGAAAGTGTTCTCTCGATCCGGCCGTGGCCGGATTTTTCCGTTGTTTTCGAGGGTTATGCGGGTGGGGCCGAGCACTGGCTCCGGCGCGAGGAGGCGTGGAAGCGGTCTCTCAGGGCCGATATTCTCCGGACCTGTTGACTGCACGAATTTGGTGAATTTCTTGCAAGCCACTAAAAACGCTATGCTTTCTAAGCCACGCAGCTGAGCACTTCGATTTCAGGGGCGCGCTACAGAAGGAACAGAAATCGGACTCCGCCGCCTTCAGCCAACCGTTCCTGTCGCGATGTCTTAGCTCGCCTCCCAGTCCGCGTAGGTGCGTCCGTCCGGAAGCTTCCAGAGAATTCGACCGTTTGCGCTCGTGCCGATGACGGTCGCAGCTGCGGCAGATGCGGATGTGAAGCTGTAGCCGCTCGTGAAGATGAGGAAATCACCTTCTTCGCGAAGGACGCCCTTCTCGATGAGGGTGTTCCTGAGGGTGGCCGTACCTCTTGGTATCGTTCTCGTCGTTCGGACCCTCGCCTTGGATCCGGCAGTGATCACGAAGTCCCCTGAGGGGCCGATCTCCATCTCCGCTGCGAAGCCCTCGCCGCGAAAGAAAAAGCGAGGGCTCGCGTGGGCTTCAGCCGTTGGCAACGCCTGCTCCGGCACCTGTTCCGGGGCGCGCCCCCGGATTTCACGAAACAAATCCCAGCCAAGAGCACCGACCAGCGTTTTTGTCTGATCCACGAACTCGTTCATGGCGGCACGGTCGGGCAGCGGCAACTTGCCGGCATCGTCGGAGGGTGTCCGCGTATTGGGAAGGGTCCAGCGAGGATTGCTTCCTGCGCCGCGGATCAGGCAGGCCTCGACATAGCGAGCGTGGCTCTTGGTCAGGTTCTCGTCCTTGCTGATCAGGACGACCGTATCGGTCCAGAAACCCTTGGCGTCTCGCCCTCCTTCGTTGGAGTTGTGATACGACAGGCGCGCGCCGACACCTTCCGACTCGCCGATGTAGGAAAGCTGACGATCCTGCGCGTCCTCGTCGGCGCCGATCAGTATGTACACGCCGGGCCGCTCGATCTCGGGGAAGGCCTCGCGGACCCGTCGCAGCTGGTTGCGGCGGAAGGCGATGGCCTGGATCGTCGACATCGAAATCTGCGCCACCCGAATGCCGTTCGGATCGCCGTCGAGCAGGAAGATGTTGATCGAGCGGGGTTTCACATATTCGCCTTGCATCCATGGCCACTTTGGCCACTATTGCCTGATCGTTAGCAGGTGGTACACCATGCAGGCAATATCAGCCAAGGACGCGAAGTATAATTTCGGCAGGCTGATCGACATGGCGCGGGCTGAACCCGTAACCGTCGAAAAGCATGGCCGGGCGGTCGTCGTCGTGCTGGCAGTTGAAGAGTATGAGCGATTGAAGGCAATGGAAGCGGGGCACAATGATCAGTCGAGCAAGTAAGGGCGGGGCTTTCGGCTCGACATCAGTTGTGGGTTCCCGGCCGTGAGTGACGCCAGCGGGATCGAACGTGCCGAGTTACACAAGACCATCTGGCGCATCGCCAACGACCTGCGCGGCAGCGTCGATGGGTGGGATTTCAAGAGCTACGTCCTCGGGATGCTGTTCTACCGTTTCATTTCGGAGAACCTGACGAGCTATCTGAACGAACAGGAGCGCCGCGCGGGCAGCCCGAATTTCGACTATGCGAAGCTGGGAGATGCGGAGGCCGAGTTCGGCCGCGCGGAGACCGTGAAGGAAAAGGGCTTCTACATCCTGCCCTCGGAGCTGTTCGCCAATGTGCGAGCACGGGCGCGTCACGACGCCAACCTGAACGAAACCCTTGAACGCATTTTCAGCCATATCGAGGGCTCGGCCCTTGGTGCCGACAGCGAAGACGACTTCAAGGGGCTGTTCGACGATCTTGACGTCAACAGCAGCAAGCTTGGCCCGACCGTTGCCCGGCGCAACGAAAAGCTGGTCGGCCTCTTGGACGCCATCGGCGATTTGCCGTTATCGCGCGCCGGCTTCACAGGCAACAGTATCGATCTGTTCGGCGATGCCTATGAATACCTGATGCAGATGTATGCCTCGACCGCCGGCAAGTCGGGGGGCGAATTCTATACACCGCAAGAGGTGTCCGAGCTGCTGGCCCGCATCACCGTGCTGGGCAAGGCCGAGGTGAACAAGGTCTATGATCCGGCCTGCGGGTCCGGTTCCCTGCTACTGAACTTCGCCAAGGTGCTGGGGCACGACCGGGTACGGCAGGGTTTCTTTGGGCAGGAGATCAACCTGACCACCTACAACCTGTGCCGCATCAACATGTTCCTGCACGATGTGAACTATGAGAAATTCGACATCGCCCATGGTGACACGCTGACCGACCCGGCGCATTGGGATGATGAGCCGTTCGAGGCCATCGTGTCCAATCCGCCCTATTCGATCCGCTGGGCGGGCGACGCTAATCCGCTGCTGATCAACGACCCGCGCTTTGCGCCTGCCGGAGTTCTGGCGCCGAAAAGCAAGGCGGATCTCGCCTTCACCATGCATATCCTGTCTTGGCTGGCTGTGAACGGAACCGCCGCCATCGTCGAGTTTCCAGGGGTGCTGTATCGCGGCGGGGCCGAGCAGAAGATCCGCAAATATCTGATCGACAACAACTATGTCGATGCGGTGATCCAGCTTCCGCCGGACCTGTTCTTTGGCACCACGATCGCAACCTGCATCATCGTGCTGAAGAAATCGAAATCCGACAATGCCACGCTGTTCATCGACGCCAGCGCGCTATTCACGAGGGTCGGCAACAAGAACCGGCTGGGGCCTGAGCATCGGCAAGCCATCCTCGACGCCTGTGCCGAGCGCAAGGACGTGGCCCATTTCGCGCGGCTGGTCGAGAATGAAGGGATTGCCGAAAACGGCTATAACATCTCAGTCTCGTCCTATGTCACGCAGGAGGATCGGCGCGAGGCGGTGGATATCCGCGCGCTCAATGCCGAAATCGAAGGCATCGTTGCCCGCCAGGCCGAGTTGCGCCGGGCCATCGACGCCATCGTGGCCGATCTGGAAGGGGCCGGGGCATGAGCCGGATCGACGCGCTGATTGCGAACCTGTGCCCGGATGGGGTGGAGTTCAAAGCCATCGGCGAATTTGGCGAGTTGGTGCGCGGCAACGGCATGCCGAAGTCCGATTTCGTGGAAGCCGGGGTTGGCTGTATTCATTACGGTCAAATCTATACCTACTATGGAGCGTGGGCTTCGGAGACAATTTCGTTCGTCCCGGCCGAGAAAGCAGCCCGATTGGCCAAGGTCGATCCCGGCGATCTGATCATCACCAACACCAGCGAGAACCTCGACGATGTTTGCAAGGCCGTTGCCTGGCTGGGGGATGAGCAGATCGTTACAGGAGGACACGCCACGGTACTGAAGCACGGGCAAGATCCGAAGTATCTTTCCTACTATCTTCAGACGCCGCATTTCTTTGGAGAGAAGAAACGGCTTGCTACGGGAACCAAGGTCATCGACGTATTGGCAAAAAGCCTTGCGAAGATCAAAATTCCCGTCCCGCCACTCGAGATTCAGCAGGAAATCGTTGCAATACTTGATAAATTTACTAAGCTGGAGGCGGAGCTGGAGGCGGAGCTGGAGGCGCGGCGGCGCCAGTATCGTCACTACCGCGATGCCCTGCTCAGCTTCGAAGCAAGCAGCAAGCAGCAAGCAGCAAGCAGCAAGCATAAGGTGGATGGCCTTGGGCGCAATAGGTAAATTCGTACGCGGTCGCCGGTTCACCAAGGATGACTATGTCGTCGAGGGGATCGGCTGCATCCACTACGGAGACATTTACACCAGCTATGGCACCGCCACGACGCGAACGGTTTCCCATGTCCGGCCGGAAATGAAATCGTCGCTCCGGTTCGCGCAGCCGGGCGATGTGATCATTGCGGCGGTCGGCGAGACGGTTGAGGACGTTGGCAAGGCCGTTGCGTGGCTCGGGACGGACGAGATCGCGATTCACGACGATTGCTTCACTTTCCACCACTCGATGAACCCGAAATTCGTTTCATATTGCTTTCAGACCCAGGCCTTCAACGCGAAGAAGGACCGTTATGTCGCCCGGGCGAAGGTCAAGCGTCTGTCGGGTGAGAGCTTGGCGAAACTGGAAATCCCCGTCCCGCCCCGTGAGGAGCAGGACCGCATCGTCGCCATCCTTGACCGTTTCGATATGCTGGTGAATGACCTCTCCAGCGGCCTGCCGGCCGAGATCGTCACCCGCCGCCGCCAGTATGAGCACTACCGCGACCGGCTGCTGACCTTCCCCGAGGCCGCATGAGTGAAACCCCCGCTTCGCCGCGCTATGAGCCCATCGCCCTGTCCGGCGAATCCACCGTCGTCGCCGAATTCCTGCCCGATCCTCAGGATGCAGCAGCGACGGGCTATCAATCCGAAGCCGAGCTTGAACGGGCCCTGATCCGGCAGTTGCAGGCACAGGCCTATGAGCGTCTGCCGATCACATCGGAAGCCGACCTGATCGCCAACCTGCGCCGCCAGTTGGAGCGGCTGAACAAGGTCACGCTCTCGGACGCCGAATGGAACCGCTTCTTTACCGCCAGCATCGCCGGCGCCAATGACGGCATCCTGGAAAAGACCGCACGCATCCAGGAGGACCATGTGCAGGTCCTCAAGCGCGACGATGGCACCAGCAAGAACATCACCCTGATCGACAAGGCGAATATCCACAACAACGCGCTTCAGGTCGTCAACCAGTATGAAACCGAAGGCGCGAGGTCGAACCGCTATGACGTGACCATTCTGGTGAACGGTCTGCCGATGGTCCATGTCGAGCTGAAACGCCGGGGCGTGGACATCCGCGAGGCGTTCAACCAGATCAACCGCTACAGCCGTGACAGCTTCTGGGCGGGTTCGGGTCTGTTCGACTATGTCCAGCTTTTCGTCATCTCGAACGGCACGCTGACCAAGTATTATTCGAACACCGTACGCGACGGCCATCTTGCCGAGAGCCGGGGGAAACGGTCCCGGCAAAAGACCTCGAACAGCTTTGCCTTCACCAGTTGGTGGGCGGATGCGGCGAACCGCCCGATCACCGATCTGGCCGGCTTCACCCGGACCTTCTTCGCTAGGCATTCGATCCTGAACATCCTGACCCGCTATTGCGTGTTCGACGTGGACCGCAAGCTACTGGTGATGCGACCCTATCAGATCGTCGCGGCGGAACGCATCCTGCAACGCATCGGCACCGCCACCAATCACCGGCAGTTGGGCACGATCGCGGCGGGCGGCTATATCTGGCACACCACTGGCAGCGGCAAGACGCTGACCAGCTTCAAGGCGGCGCAACTGGCGCGCGGCCTGCCCGCCATCGACAAGGTGTTGTTCGTGGTGGACCGCAAGGATCTGGATTACCAGACCATGCGCGAATACGAGCGGTTCGAGAAGGGCGCGGCCAATTCCAATACCTCGACCGCCGTGCTGCAACGGCAGTTGGAGGACCCCAACGCCCGTATCATCATCACCACCATCCAGAAGCTGAGCCGCTTTGTGGTCAAGAACCGCAAGCATCCGGTCTATGACGCGCATGTGGTGGTGATCTTCGACGAATGTCACCGCAGCCAGTTCGGCGACATGCACACCGAGATCACCAGAGTTTTTCGGCGCTATCACCTGTTCGGATTCACGGGTACACCGATCTTCGCCGAAAATTCCGCCAGCGGGGGCAATCCGCTGAGGCGCACGACCGAACAGGCTTTCGGCGACAAGCTGCACACCTACACGATTGTCGATGCGATAAACGACAGGAACGTGCTGCCCTTCCGCATCGACTATATCAACACGATCAAGGCCGGGACGGCGATCCGCGACAAGCAGGTATCCGCCATCGACACGGAACGCGCCCTGCTGGCGCCCGAGCGGATTTCGCAGATCGTCGGCTATATCCGCGAGCATTTCGACCAGAAGACCCGCCGGGCCAGTTCCTATCGCCATGATGGCAAGCGGCTGGCCGGGTTCAACTCGCTGTTCGCGACGGCCTCGATCGAGGCGGCCAAACGCTATTATCTGGAGTTTGCCGCGCAGCAGACGGGTTTGCCCGAGGCGCAGCGGCTGAAGGTCGGGCTGATCTACAGCTTTGCCGCCAATGAAGACGATGAGGGCGGCCTGCTGGGCGAGGAGGAGTTCGAGACCGAGGGGCTGGACCAGTCCTCGCGCGATTTTCTGGATGCGGCGATCAAGGATTACAACGCGCTTTTCGGCACCAGTTTCGATACCTCGGCCGAGAAGTTCCAGAACTATTATAAGGACCTTTCGCAGCGCCTGAAAAAGCGCGAGCTCGATCTGGTGATCGTCGTCAACATGTTCCTGACCGGTTTCGACGCCACCACGCTGAACACGCTCTGGGCCGACAAGAACCTGAAGGCGCATGGATTAATCCAGGCCTATTCGCGCACCAACCGCATCCTCAACTCGGTCAAGACCTACGGCAATATCGTTTCCTTCCGCAACCTGGAACAGGAAACCAACGACGCGCTGGCGCTGTTCGGCAACAAGGACGCGAAGGGTATCGTGCTTCTGAAGCCCTACGGGGAATATTACCAGGAGTACCAGAAGCGGGTCGAGGAACTTCTTGCCGGGTTCCCGCTAGGCAGCGCGATTATCGGCGAGGTCGCCCAGAAGGCATTCATCAAGCTATTCGGCTCGATCCTGCGACTGAAGAACATCCTTGTCGCGTTTGACGATTTCTCCGGAAACGAGATTCTGAGCGAGCGCGATTTTCAGGACTATCAGAGCCTGTATCTGAACCTGCACGCCGAGTTCCGTGCTGCGTCGGCGGCCGACAAGGAGGCGATCAATGATGACGTGGTGTTCGAGATCGAGCTCATCAAGCAGGTGGAGATCAACGTCGATTACATCCTGCTGCTGGTCGAGCGATACCTGAAGAAGAAGGGCACGGGCGAGGACAAGGAAATCCGCGCCACCATCGACCGTGCGGTCAACTCGAGCCCGTCCCTTCGCAACAAGAAGGATCTGATAGAGCAATTCGTCGACACCGTTTCCACAAAGGTCAGGGTCGATGCGCAATGGCAGGCCTTCGTGGCGGCGAAGAAGGCTGAGGAGCTGGAACGCATCATCGCGGAAGAGAACCTGAACGCGGAGGCGACCCGCAGCTTCATTGACAGCGCCTTCCGAGATGGCAGCGTGCCCGCCACCGGTACGGCGATCACTAGGATCCTGCCGCCGGTATCGCGATTCTCCAAGAACAATGGCCATGCGGCCAAGAAACGAACCGTTCTGGACAGGCTGGCGGCTTTCTTCGAGCGATATTTTGGTCTGGCCTAAGGATTTGGTCACCGCGTTTCAGTCGGCGGACGTAGAGTTCACGGCGCATCGGTCGAGTGCGATCCGCTGTTCCGTCCACGGCGCAGGGAAAGATCCCATCAGCCGGGCGAGTGTTACCCCCGGCCCCTGCTGCCCGTCGAGGATCGCCTCGACGAGATCGGGGGCCAGCTGCGTCAGCCGAAGAACCCGTGCGAGGTAGGAAACCGCAATGCCCTCGCGTGCAGCCAATTCGGCGACCGTGACGAAATCCCCGGATTCCAGCATCCGCTTCCAGCGGAACGCGCGCGCCAGTGCCTTGACCAGCGTGTTATCCGGCTTGGGCGCTTGTGCGGCGCCCTGCGGCAGCACCATCTCCTTCCGCCCGCCGCGCTTCACGACGCGGAACGGGACATGGATGGTCATGGTGTCGGGGACAGAAGTGTTCCGAGTCATGCGGCGGCTCCGGCATCGGCGGTGATTTCACTCGCCAGCGCCGCCAGCCCGTCCATGCGCAGGCGGACGTTGAGACCGCTGATGCCGATATCGACCCGTTCGACCAACAGGGCCACAATTCGCGCCTGTTCCGCCGGGAACAGTTCATCCCACAACGGATCGAGCTTCTGGAGGGCCGCGCGAGCGTCGGCCTCGGTGATTCCGTCGTCCTGCGTCCGCGCTGCCTTCCACGTGCCCGCGACAATCTCGGGTTGGCGGAAGACGGCACGCAGTTGGTCGATGACGGCAGCCTCGATCTCGCCCGCAGGCACGCGGCCGATGGGACACGCCCCCGCTCCGTGCTTCAGAACCGTCTGGCTGACATAGTAGCGGTAAAGTTTGCCGCCCTTGCGGGTGTGTGTCGGCGAGAACGCGGCGCCATCGGGACCGAAGAGAAGCCCCTTCAGCAGCGCGGGCGTTTCGGCCCGGGTGCGGGCGGCGCGTTTGCGGGGGCTTTCCTGCAGAATGGCGTGGACGCGGTCCCACGTCTCGCGGTCGATGATTGCATCGTGCTCGCCGGGGTAGCTGTCGCCTTTGTGGACCGCCTCGCCGAGATAGGCGCGGTTAGAAAGCATCCGGTAGAGGTACTTCTTGTCGATCCGATTGCCACGCGGGGTGCCAATGCCCTGTGCGCCTACCTCGCGTGCCAACAGCGTGCAGGAGCCGATTTCAATGAACCGAGAGAAGATCCAGCGCACATGCGCGGCGTTGTCCTCGTCGACCAGCAGCTTGCGGTTTTCCACCCGGTAGCCGAAGGGCGGCACCCCACCCATCCACATGCCCTTCTTCCGACTGGCGGCGACCTTGTCGCGGATGCGCTCGGCCGTCACCTCGCGCTCGAACTGGGCGAACGAGAGCAGGATGTTCAGCGTCAGCCGCCCCATCGACGTGGTCGTGTTGAACGACTGCGTGACCGAGACGAACGTCACGCCGTTCCGGTCGAATACCTCGACCAGCTTGGCGAAATCCGCGAGCGAGCGGCTGAGGCGGTCGATCTTGTAGACCACGACCACATCGACCAGCCCGTCCTCGATGTCTTCAAGCAGCCGCTTCAATCCGGGCCGTTCCAGCGTGCCGCCGGAGATGCCGCCGTCGTCATACTGATCGCGGACCAGCACCCAGCCCTCGGACCGCTGGCTGGCGACATAGGCCTCGCAGGCCTCGCGCTGGGCATGCAGGCTGTTGAACTCCTGCTCCAACCCTTCTTCGGAGGACTTCCGGGTATAGACGGCGCACCGCAGCTTGCGGACGACCTTCGATTTTTCGGGCGGCTTCGTCATGTCCGCCCCCTGTGGTTCTTGAGGCCGAAGAATACCCAGCCGTTCCAGCGCGTGCCGGTGATCGCGCGGGCGATGGCGGACAGCGACTTGTACGGCCGCCCCTGCCATTCGAAACCATCTGCGGTGACGGTCACGACGTACTCGACGCCCTGCCACTCGCGCAGGAGGCGCGTGCCGGTGATGGGGCGGTCGCGGTCGAGGCGCATGCCGCGCTTCTTCTTGTCGCCGCCGTCCAGTTCTTCGCCCAACCTTTCGAGACGCCGGATCGTCTCGGGCTTCAACCCGCCATAGGCAAGTTCCTGGATGCGGTAGGCCAGGCGGGATTCAAGGTAGCGCCGGTTGAACGGTGGCGGCTCGCTGTCGAACAACTCGCGCCACTGCTGCTTCAGGTCGGGCGTCGGCGTGGTCTTCAGCACCGCCAGTCGCGCGGGGATGGGATCGTGGGTCGTCATGCGGTCTCCGTTGGGTTCGGGGTTGCATGACGGCATCGGTCGGCCGGATAGTGTAGGCGAATTTCTCCGGCATCTTCAGAAGGTTCACTCCGTTCTCGCCGCATCAGCCGCACCAGCCCGAGGGCGAGCAGCCCGCATAACTCGGCGCGACGCTCGGCGGCGGTCATCTGGTCGGGCGGCAGTGGATTGGGGCGTTTCATGCGAGCAAGTCCGTGTTGGCTTGCCCTGCCTCTACTCAAGCGCGCCGGAAAACGTCCCGCAGGGAAAATGGCGGTTACGCAAAAGGCCGGACTCGACTCATGGTTGATCCATCGGGTAGAACATAATCAGAACAGGCCGACCGTTTGCGAGGTATTCCCGTGGGTTCCGATCTCAAGAAATTTGTTAATCCGAAGTTTCTCAAAACCATTGATCCGGCCCTGATGCGGGTTTTGTTCGTTCGGCACTTCGGCGAGGATGAACTGCCTTTGGCATTCGAAGGAGAGGCCCCAACCATTAGGGCAGCTCTGGCGGCGCATTTCGAAGGAACCGTTGCTGGCTGGAACGCCGGTATGGTCGCCGATTTGCATCGCGTTGCCGAGCTTGGAACCAGCGAGGGCATGCAGCTTATTCTGAACGAAGCCCGTCGTCGTGGCGTGGTTCTCTATCCCGAGCCCGACCCTGACGAAGCCGAGGCAGCGCCCATTCGCCATGATCCCAAACACGTCGCGCTTCACACCTACCTGCTGCATCACCGCGTTTTCGAGGCTGCAGCCGATTTTCATGCGCTACGTGCGCCGACATCGCCTGCAGAGTTCCGCGGGCCAGAGCGGGACGTGGGTGCGGACCTGACCGAAGAAATGACCGAGGCTTTCAAGGCTGCGGTGATCAATCTGTTTTCGCAGGACCTGCAGGGGCAATATTGCCGCCTTGGGCCCTATGAGGAAGATGGCGAAATCAACCTGGTGATCAGCCACGGCGCGCAAGTCACCACGACGCCGGTGGTCACCGGCGACCGGGAAGAAATCATTACCCTCCGCGCGGTCAAATATGCAGTGCTGCGTTACTCCCCGGTGGAAGGGCGCCTGTTCGTGGGCGGTGTGGTCAAGGCGCAGCAAGGCGAGATCGCCGAGCTTTTCGCCCGGCATATCCTAAGGCGGCCGGGGTTCTTCTCGGGGCGGGACGCGCGCGATCTCTATACGCTCGATCCGATCAGCGATGCCGGGCCCGATTTCGCGTTCCAGCATCGCTATGACGAGACTATCAAGGAGGTTCGGATCGTTGCCGCCGCCGCTGACCTCTTCGAGCGGGATGAGGAGGATCAGCGCTGGCGTCATGTGCGCAGTTGGGAATCGAAAGACGCGTCCGGCGGCGCGTTGACCCATTTTCGGGGCAGCGAGGTGCGGTTCGGCCGGGGCTGGCGCTTGGGCGAGATCACCTTCCGGGTCGCCTTCGAAACGGGCGCAAAGCGGCCGGCACAAGTTACGGTGCGGCTGAAGCCACCAGGGACGCTCGCCTTCCGCCGGACGCGGTTCGAAAAGGCGATCCACACGCTGGTTCAGCGCAATGGGCTCGAGAAGGACCGCGATGCTGGCATGGTTGTGGACGCGGCTGAGTGAGGGCGGCGCCCGGGTCTCGATCTCGGGCCGGGCGTTGGGCCGCTTTCCCGCAAGCGATGTCGAGCGCCTCTTGCGGGCGCAGGTGCTGATCGAGGAACGTAGGGCCGATACCTGGTCGGTCTGCGCGGAATGTGATTGCGGGCTTGATGCGCGTCCCATCGAACAATTGGACGGCGCGTTCCGTGTCTGCTGCCCGCACGATCCTGCCGAAGACGTGATCCTGCAGAAAGACGATCTGCGCCGCTTTTCGGTCGATGTCGACCGGCTCGTGGCCCGGATTACAGCCAGCGGGAATCTGGGCGGTGCAGTTGCCTGCATTGCTGACGGCGTCTGGCTATTGGGGGAGACCCCATCCGGGCATGCCGTGGTCCTGTCATTCGATGCCGACAATCTGGTTGCGCCGGGCGCGGTGATGACGATCAGGGCGGCCGTGGGACCGAAGCCGATCATGGCAATCGTTCACGACCTTTCCGCGGCAATCGCTGTCAGGTTGCGGGAGGTTGAGATCGAGCCCCGCGAAATTGCGGCGGTTTTCAAGCCGGGGTCGGATGGCACGGAACGCCTCGTCCTCGATCCGCCATCTTCAGTGCCGCGCCTTGTCATGACGCTTTCGGCGCAATCGGTCACTCTCGACTGCCGTCGGCTCGACCTGCCGACTCAGATGTTCGCGCTGTTTCGTCTGCTGATCGAGCAATCAGTCAAGCGTGATCCAGTCCTGAAAAAGCAAGAGATCGAGACGCAGATGGGCCGTCCCGCCAATGAAATCGCCCGCGACCTGCGCAACGCGATCGTCTCCTCCGGCCTGTCAGAGGCGCAGGCGAAATCGCTGGTCGCGACGGTTCGCGCGCGCGGCTATCGGCTCGGCCTCGACCCTGGCGAAGTGGTCATCGAACCCTGAGGCCGTCCCACACAATCCGCACATAACAAACACACGGCAATCACACCGGCAGCAGCGCGCTGAACGGCACATTCGGAACAACAGCAACATGTTCCGAGGTGCTCCCGAATGTTTCCGCCGATTTCCCCCGATGACCTTGCCACGCTGATCGACGAAGCGGCCTTTGCCGCGCGTCGCCTGCATCGCAAGCTGATGCTGCCTGCCGCCGATCTCGACGATCTCCGCCAGGACCTGCTGGTCGACCTGATCTGCCGGCTGCCCGGCTTCGACGCGCGCCGCGGCAGCATCGGCGCCTTCGCCAACATCGTCCTGCGCAATCAGTCCTCGCGCATTGCGATCCGCCATCACCGCCAGCGGCGCATGCAGGGCGGCACGGTGCTCTCGCTCGACGCCCCGGTTTCTGGCGCGACCGAGCCGCTCGGCTGCCTGCTGGCAGAAACCGATGGTCTGGCCGCCTGGTATGGGCAGGACCGCTCTGCCACGGACGACGCCGACACAATCCACGATCTCGCCCGGGTGCTGGGCGGCCTGCCGGAGGAGGCCCGCGGGCTTTGCGTGGCACTTGGCACCTGCGCTGTCGCAGAGATCGTCGAGCGCAGCGGCACCTCTCGCTCCGCCCTCTACCGTCACATCGCCCGCCTGCGGCTCGACCTCGCCATGCGCGGGATCGGGGCCGAGTGGGACGGTTCGAAAGCAGCGTGAGTAGAGGACCGACATGGAGATGATCGTCATGCCGCTTACCGAATTCACGCCCGCAAAGGCCCGGCCGCTCACCGACATCGAGTTCTGCGCCTGGATCGGTCAGGCCATGCCGGGCGACCGGCTCGAGTATCATCGCGGGTTTCTCGGAATCGACACCACGGCGGTGATTTCCACCCTGCCGGAACCGGAACGCCGCAGGCTCGGAGCGCTGGCCAGTGCCGCCCACCGCGCCTTCGAGGCCGCGCTGGTGCATCTGGTGCAGGTCCGCGTCGGCCCCGACCGCTTCGCCTATCTGGCCATCGCGCGAACCAAACCGCGCCATGCGCCGATCCCGTTTTCCCAACTCATCGCGACAGAGGAGGCCGCCTGATGCGCGCCACGCTTGCCTGGATCGGGGATCGGCTTCCGCCCTCCCTCTACTTCCTTCTGGCCGGAAATTCGGCCCCATCCCTCAACGGAGACCACGATATGACCGAGACCAACGGCCCGCTTGCGCGCCTGCGCAAGGCTTTCCGCAGCCTTGAGGATCTGCCGGAGGTGATACCCGTCGCCTGGCGTCCCGGCGATGCCACCGATCCGCTGCCCGTCGAGACCGCGAGTGTCGACGATATCGCCATCGCGATCGTCGCCGCGAATGCCGAACTCTCGGCGGCCATCCAGCGATCCTCAGCGCTGGAAAAGCTCCACCGTCTGGCGCGTGAAGCCGGGGCTGTCGGCACGGACCGCGCCCTAGATGCGGCGCTGAAGCGGGAGGGGCGCTGATGGCCATGCCGTTCCCCAGCACCGACGCGCCGACCGAGGCCCGCCTCGACAACCTGCCAACGTTCGACGACCTCGACCAGCTGTCCATCGGCGAGATCGCCGACATGCCCGCTGCGCTGCTTCTTGCGCTGCAGGACGAAGCAGCGGCCGAGAGCGCCCGGGTCAAGCGCCTGAAGGACCGTTTCGAGGCGGCACTGGCGCAGCGTTATGGCGCCGCGACCGAGGCCGAGCGGTCTGGACAGGGCAAGACCTCCGGCACGGTCCGGATCGAGGATGCGGGCGTGGTGGTCATCGCCGATCTGCCGAAGAAGGTCACCTGGGATCAGGACCGGCTGGCCACCATGGCAACCCGGATCCGCGAGGCCGGCGACGATCCGACCCAGTATCTCGAGATCGCCTATCGCGTGCCGGAACGCCGCTTCGGGGCCTGGCCCGACGCCATGCGCGAAGGCTTCGCAGCCGCCCGGTCCGAGACCACCGGCAAACCCGTGTTCCGGCTCGAGACCCGAGACCGGTGACGCGCGGCGGCGGGACGCCCGAGCGGCAACGCCGGGCAGGTTCCCCTTCGGCACCCGGTCCCCCCCGCCGCCGCGCCCCTTGCAATCCTTCGGAGAACCCCATGGCCTTCCGCATCATCACCGCCGACGAACGCCTCTCGGCCGCCGAGAACAAGACCTCGCTCGCCATCTTCGGCCCACCGGGCGTGGGCAAGACCACGCTGCTGAAGTCTCTGCCTGCCGAGGAAACCGTCTGCCTCGACCTCGAGGCTGGCATGAAATCGGTGCAGGACTGGCGCGGCGCGTCGATCCCGGTGCGCAGCTTCACCGACTTCCGCGATCTGGCGGTGCTGATCGGCGGGCCGGACCCCGCGCAACATCCGCAGTCCTGGTACGGGACCGAACGGCACGCGTGGCTGCAGGCCCAGCATCGCGACAGCGGCATCGAGGCCTTCCTCGCCGCGCGCCGTATCGTCTTTGTCGACTCGATCACCGATCTGACCCGGCAGGCGATGGCCTATGCCCGCCAGCAGCCCGAGGCCTTCTCGGACCGGACCGGCAAGCCGGATGTCCGCGGCGCCTATGGGCTTCTGGGGCGTGAGGTGATCCAGGCGCTGAAGCACCTCCAGCATGCACGCGGCAAGACCGTGATCTTCGTCGGCGTGCTGGAAAAGGTGACCGACGACTTTGGCGCCGTCACCTGGCAGCCGCAGATGGAAGGCAGCAAGGCGGGGCGGGAATTGCCCGGCATCGTGGACCAGGTGGTTTCGATGCACCTCTTCGCCCGCGATGCCGAAGGCGGCTGGGTGCTGGACGAGACCGCCACCGACCGCCGCCTTGTCTGCAAGTCCGGCAATCCCTGGGGCCTTCCCGCCAAGGACCGTTCCGGCCGCCTCGACCTGACGGAACCGCCCGACCTCGGCGCGCTGCTCGCCCGGATCGACGGCCGCGCCCCCCACCAATCCGCTTTCGCCTCCTGATCCCTGAAAGGACATGATCCCATGAGCTACGATCTGAATGACGCCCAGCCGCAGATGGCCCCCATCGGCGAACTGATCCCGGATGGCACCTTCGCCAAGGTGCGGCTGACGATCCGCCCCGGCGGCGTGAATGGCGCGACGCCGATGGATGCGGGCCTGCTGAAGGCCTCGCAGTCCAGCGATGCGCGCATGCTCGACTGCGAATTCACGGTGGTCGAAGGCCCGCATGCCCGCCGCAAGTTCTGGCAGAGCTTCACCGTGGCAGGCGGAAAACTTGACGAGAAAGGCCAGTCCATCGGCTGGAAGATCTCGAAATCCACGTTTCGCGCCATGGTCGACAGCGCTCTCGGGCTCGATCCCCGCGACGAAACTCCGGCGACCAAGGCCAAGCGGGTGCTGCCCGGCCTCAAGCATCTCGACGGCCTCGTCTTTGCCGCCCGCATCATGGTGGAGCCCGCCTCGAACCCGCAGTATCGCGACCAGAACCGCATCGCCAACGTCGTTCTGCCCGACGAGCCGCAGCATGCCGCCGTCATGCGTGGTGAAACCGTCCCGCCGGAACCCGTCAACGCCCCGCCGCGCAAGGCCGCGAGCGTCGCGGCGCCGGGCTGGCAGGCGCCGCCTCCGGCATGGGGCGCGGCAGCGCAGCCCACTGCGACGGCCGCTCCGACCTGGGGCGCACAGACCGGACCCGCTGCACCGGCCACGCCCCAAACGCCGGCACCCGCAGCACCGGGCACCCCGGCGATGCCCGCGTGGCTCAATGGCTGAGGTGCGGCGAAAGCGGCGGTCAGGTGGTTCCGCAGGGTCGCCTGCCGCCGAGCCCGATGGGGCTGGGCCGGCAGACCGGCCCATGACCCCCGACGAATGGCAGGCGCATGTGACGCGCGCCGCCGCGCTGGAGATCGGAACATGGCTCGAGGCCCGAGGAAGACTGCACCAACCCATCGCAAGCCTCACCCTCGGCGACCTCGATGCCATGGCCAGCAACGCGATCTCGCGCTGGATCGTGATGCAGACCGAGAAGCTCCAGCGGGCGGGATGGCCGCCCGAAGACCCGATCGCGAATTTCTTGCTCGGGTAGCGCTCTGCGCCGTTTGCGCGCGGGAGGCTCGCGGCTTCGGCTACGTCCACCGCCTCCAGCATGATCGCTATCCCTATCACCGCTTCTGCTCGCTCCGCTGTCAGGACGTGGGCAGCGCAATCGCCCAAAGGATGAATGGCATGATCGACAAGACCGCCCGCGAGGCACAGGCGATCCGCGATGCGCGGGCGCTCTTTGCCGAAGCGCTGACCGACCTCGGGCTCATGGAGCCCTTCTTCCATCGCACCGCCGCCGATATCGACCGGCTGATCGAGGCGGCCGTCACCGGCTATGTGGACAGCATGCTGGCGCAGGGCGCGCGCAAGGAGCGGACCGGCACCGCCCATGACGATCCGATTCCGTTCTGAGAGGGCCGTCATGATCGATCTGAACAATGAGACCGCCCCCTGGAGCGACCTTCTTGCTGCCGCGACGGCGAACGCCATCACCGATTTCGAGGTCGAGTTCTGCGAGAGCCTGTGTCAGAAGCTGGAGACATTCGGCGCGCGCGCCCGGCTGACCGAGGCCCAGCATCACAAGCTGACCTGCATCGCGCAGGCTGGCGGGTTCTGGGAGCGCGACCAATGATCGACCTGAACCACGGCTCCGGCTGCCTCTATGGCCAGGACGCGCCGCGTCCGCCGATCGCTGCTGCTGTTTCGGCCGCTATCGATGCTGCCCTGACGGCGCGCAATCGCGCCGAGCGCCCCCGCACCTATGTCAGTTCCTCGGGGCTGGGGCGCGACTGCCTGCGCCAGATCCAGTTCGACTATCTCGCTGTCCCCAAGGACGAGGGCCAGGAGTTCGAACCGCGCATCCTGCGGATCTTCGAGGCTGGCCATCGGGCCGAAGACATTGTCGCGGGCTGGTTCCGGATCGCCGGATTCGATCTGCGCACCGAACGCCCCGATGGCCGGCAGTTCGGCTTCGAGGCCATGGCGGGCCGGTTCAAGGGGCATATCGACGGCTGCTTCGTCTCAGGCCCCGTGGCCATGGATTATCCCGCGCTTTGGGAGAACAAGGCGCTCGGCGCGTCGAGCTGGAAAGATGTGGTCAAGCGTGGCGTCAGCATCGCGCGCCCGGTCTACGCCGCCCAGATCGCGCTCTATCAGGCCTACATGGACCTGCCCAACCCGGCGCTCTTCACCGCGCTGAACCGCGACACGATGGAATTGCACACGGAACTGGTGCCATTCGATGCCCGCCTTGCGCAGAAGATGTCGGATCGCGCGGTCGCGGTCGTACAGGCATCAGAGGCTGGTGAATGGTTGCCCCGGGCGGCGACCGAACCCACGGCCGTCGTCTGCCGGGGTGGCATGACCGGTGGCAAGTGGCATGCGCCCTGCGCATGGGCGGAGCGGTGCTGGGGTGAGCGGCGTCCCGGAAACGGTGAGGCGGAGAAGGAAAGGCTCCAGTGGCGCGTTTCCCCGCCGAACGGGGAGCGTTTCAGCCGCGAACGGGCGGAGCCCAGGCGATGATCCCGGACGCCTATGATCTCAAGCGAATCGTCCGCGCCCATCGCGCGCGCTTCTGGCTGCCGGACCTGCTCGAAGGGTTCGAGTTCGCACCGGTCTGGCGCTTCGCCGATCAGGCGCAGTTCGATTCCGACGACGTCGATGCGCTGGCCCGCCGCCTGGCGGCCGGTCCGCAACGGTTGCCGCACCCCGAGACGATTTTTGAGTTGGCCGACCGCAGTCGGACCGTCCGCAGCCAGATCGTCTATGCCCGGCAGCGCGACGATGGCATCGAGGCGGTCTGGCTCGCCCTGTGGCGCAACCCCAGACGCTGGACCGATATCCATGCCCATGTCCGGATCGCGGATGGCGGCATCGCGGAATTCGCCATCAATCCTGCGCTCCGCGATGCAGGGCTGGCGGAACAAAGCGGTCAGGCGGCCGCAGCCATCGTCTGGCGCGGGCTCGCGATCATCGCATCGGCAGCGAGCATCAGCGAACGCCAGATCGCCCCGGTCAGGCGCGAACCCTTCGCGCGGGATGGCGTGCGCGGCTGGACCTGGCATCAGGTCACCATCGATCCGGCCCGGCTTCGCACCGCATCCGAGCGGCTCGGTGGCAGTCATGCCAGCCCGCGCTGGCATCTGCGCCGGGGGCATTGGCGCCAGTTGCCCGATGGCCGGCGCATCTTCGTGCGCCAATGCGAAGTGGGCGATCCCGCGCGCGGCGGGGTGGTCAAGGACTATGCGGTGGAGGCGCGGAAGACATGACGGAATTTACCCCATCGGTGGCGCAGGCCGCCGCCATCGCCGAGGTCCGCGACTGGTTCGAGAACCGCACCGAACAGCAACAGGTGTTCCGGCTCTTTGGCTATGCCGGATCGGGCAAGAGCACGGTGCTGAAGTTCGCGCTCGATGAGCTCGGCTTGTCGCCCCACCGCGGCGCGAAGGACGGCACCTGTGTGCCGGGTGTGGTTACCGCCACCTTCACCGGAAAGGCGGCGCTGGTGCTGACCCGCAAAGGCACGCCTGCGCGCACCATCCACAGCCTGATCTATTCTGTGATCGAGGCCACGGAAGCGGAGATCGAGGCCGCAGCGCAGAAGGTCCGCGAGGCCGAGACCGCCGCACGGCGCCTCACCGGCTTTGATCGCACAACGGCCGAGGCCGCGATCGAGGCCATGCGGCAGGCGCTCTCGGCGATGAAGCATCCCCGTTTCGCCCTGAACCCGCAGAGCGATGCAGCGGATGCAAGGTTGATCGTCCTCGACGAGGTGTCGATGGTGGGAGAGGAAATGGCGCGCGATCTGATGAGTTTTGGCAAGCCGATCCTTGTGCTGGGCGATCCGGGTCAGTTGCCACCCATCAAGGGCGAAGGCGCCTTCACCCGGGACGCCCCCGACGTGATGCTGATCGAGATCCACCGCCAGGCAGCCGAAAGCGCGATCATCCGTTTGGCCACCATGGCGCGAATGGGCGAGCCCATCGGTTTTGGCACTTACGACACCCACGTCGCCAAGATGCGCAAGGGCGACATCTCTCCGGAACAGGCATTGCGCGGCGGGCAGCTGATCTGCGGGCTGAACGCGACACGGTTGCAAATCAACAATGCGATGCGCGCGGCGGCTGGCCTTCGCGGGACGTATCTGCCCACTGGCGCGGCTGAAAAGATCATCTGCCTGAAGAACGACAATTCGCTCGGGCTTATCAACGGCATGTTCCTGACCCTCGAGGATATCGTCGACGAGGGCAGCCTCTATTTCTCGGCCGTTGTGCATGACGAGGACGGGCGCCGGGTCTCCCCCTTCGACAGCGACGGCCGCCCCGGGCGGCTGCGCATCTACAAGGGGCATTTCGAGGATCACATCGCTTACGACGCCAAGCGCCATGACCGCGACTGGCGCGAAAAACGCAAGCTGACCGAGGCGACTTTCGGCTGGGCGATCACCGCCCACAAGGCGCAAGGGTCGCAGTGGGAGAATGTGATCGTCTGGGATGACGGGCTGGGACGCAGCGAGATCGACCGCCGCCGCTGGCTCTATACCGCCATCACCCGCGCTGAGCGCGGGCTCGTCCTTCTGGCCTGAGGGGGCGCGATGATCGATCTCAACGATGTCGGCACGCCGAAAGCACGCCACGATCTGGCGGCCGTAAAGGACCGGCTGGCGGCGACCGCAGTCGACTGGCTCCCCGGCATCTTTCCCGAGGCGCGGCTTGCGCGCGACCGTCGTAGCCTGCGCTGTGCCGACCTGTCCGGCCGCCCGCCGCGCAAGGATGGGTCGTGCACCATCCATCTCGACGGGCCATATGCCGGCTGGGGGTTCGATTATGCCACCGGCGAAAGCGCCGGGCCCATCGATCTGATCGCGCAGGCAACCGGGCTCTGCGATGGCGCGCTCTTCGACGAAGCGGCGCGGATCGCCGGGATGGATCATCCCGCGCCCCGAAACGCGCCACGCGCGAAGCCCGATCATACCGGCGAGATTGCCCGGCTGATCGACGGCGCGCAGCCGCTCTCTGGCACGCCCGGCGAAACCTACCTCCGCATCCGCGGCGTTGCCGATTCGGGATGCCCGGATCTGCTGTTCCACCCCGACCTGCCGGATTTCGACACGCGACGCGGTTGGCCGGGGTTGATCGCACTGCCACGCCTGGCGGATGGCACCCGCACGCAGGGTATTCACCGGACCTTCCTGCTCGACGACGGCAGCGCCAAGGCGCCTGCCGGGAAGAAGATGCTGGGATCGGTAGCGGATGCGGCCGTGCGCCTGTTCGCCATGCCTGCGGACGGCCACCTCGGCATCGCTGAAGGCATCGAGACGTCATTGGCAGCACATACCCTGTTCGGCACCGCCGTCTGGGCGGCGCTCTCTGCCGATGGTCTCGCGCGGTTTCAGTGGCCGGCGGGCACGATACGTGTCACCATCTACGCCGATGCTGGCGACGCAGGTCGTCAGGCCGCTGCGACCCTGTCGGATCGGCTGAACCGGGCCAACATTCCGAACGAGATCGTGGTCCCGCTGCATGGCGATGATTTCAACGACGATCTGATGCGCGGAGCGCGTGCGGCCGACTATCGCCCGAATATTTCGGTTGACGAGCCGGTTGGACCTGAGACCATGACGACCGTGGCGGCTTCGGCGCCTGGCGATCCGGACGCGCTGCTTGCCGCCGCCGAGGCACTGACCAACCCGCCCGAACTCGCCGCGCTCTCCAGCCTTCTCGGCCGTCTTGCGCTGGCTCGGCTCGATCCGCTGCCCGAACGCCAGATCCTCGCCCGGATCAAGACCGCGACCGGCATCTCCATGTCGATCCTCGACAAGCAGTTGACGGAACTGCGCCGCCGCGTACATGCGACGGGCGATCCGCAGGGCAGGATCGCGCGTCCCGCCTGGTTTGGGCGGCTGTGTCAGGATCTGTCCGGCACGCCCGAGCGCAACGAGGCCAATGTGATCATCGCCCTGTCCTCGGATCCGGTCTTTGCCGGGCTCCTGGCCTTCGACGAATTCGCGCAATCCATCGTGGTTCGTCAGCCGCTGCCATGGGATGACCCGGCCCTCCGATTTCCGCGACCATGGGATGATGCCGACGATGTGCGCACCGCCGAATGGCTGCAGTTGCGCGGGCTGAACGTCGCCCCGATGGTCGTCAGCCGGGGTGTCGGCGCGGTGGCCCGCGACCTGCGCACTCACCCAGTCCGCGACTGGCTCGACACCCTGAAATGGGACGGCACGCCCCGGATCGAGACCTGGACCAGCACCTATCTCGGTGCAGCGCCGACAGCCTTCCATCACACCATCGGCGCGCTTTGGCTGATCTCTGCCGTGGCCCGGATCTACCGACCGGGCGTGAAGGCTGATCATATGTTGATCCTCGAAGGCCCGCAGGGCGCGCGCAAATCGACGGCAATCAAGGTGCTGGCGGGCGAGGACTGGTTCACCGACGAGCTGCCCGAGCTTGGGTCCAAGGATGCTGCCATTCACATGCAGGGCGTCTGGATCGTGGAAATTGCCGAGCTCGACGCCATCGGTCGGGCCGAGGTCTCGCGCATCAAGGCGTTCCTGACCCGCACCACCGACCGCTTCCGACCGCCCTATGGCCGTTACACCGTCGAGGTGCCGCGCCAATGCGTCTTCGCGGGAACCGTCAACCCCGACACCTATCTGCGCGACGAAACCGGCAATCGCCGCTTCTGGCCGCTACGCTGTGGCAGCATCGACATCGCCGCAATCGCCCGTGACCGGGACCAGATCTGGGCCGAAGCCGTCCACCGTTTCCGCGACGGCGCAATCTGGTGGATCGACGATCCGGCGATCTTGGCCGAAGCCGCCGCCGCGCAGGAAGCACGCTATCAGGCGGATGCTTGGGACGCGCGGATCGACCGCTGGCTGACGCACGACACCCGCAGCGTCAATCGCGGCCACGCGGGCTGGGATGATTGGCAGGATGAAGAGTTCGAACGTCCCGAGCCGATCCACGACGTGTCGGTGGGCGAAATCCTCGAAGGCGCGCTCGGCATCGAGCCCGCGAAATGGACCAAGGGCGACCAGATGCGCGTGGGGGCCTGGCTGAAATCCAGAGACTGGGAGAAATATCGACGCCGGTCAGACAAGGCGCGCGAATGGCGCTACAGGAAGCCGGTAGCGAACGACTGACCGCAAATCAGATGGCATGGTGTGGGCGGCCAGTTTCGGCCGCCCCGTTTTTAGGCATCGTCCTGACACCCTCAGCGATAGATGCGGAGGCTCTCGATTAGCCCGAGCGGATCGGTGCTGCGCGCAATTTCAATCGTCAGCCCACCACGTCCCTTCACAACGTCGTGCCTGACGTTCGTGATATTGGTTGTAGCATCGACGAAGTATTCCCGGGTCTGGAAACGCTTCTTTTCCTTGGAATGCCAAAGGCAGGTCAGTTCGTCCTGGTCGACATACTTCGCCTGCTTGATGTCCGCGATGAAGGGCTCGTAGAACGCATCAGGATGAGTGTCGAAGCCCAGTCGCTCGAGCCAGATCAGGATTGCGGCAAATGATGCCGGTCGCAGGCCCGTGAAGCCGTAAACCGATGTATCCCGCACTTTCGGGCGCCTGAACCGCGAGACCGCTGCGATCCCCGAGATTTTCAGCAGGTTCTCCGATCCCATGTCGAAGATCATACCACCAAGACTTGCGTCGAGCGTATCAAGCCACCCTTCGACCGAAACGGTTGCAATAACCTCGTCCTTCAGAAGAGCATTGGTTTGGGCACGCGTCTTGGCTGAGGCTTGCGTGTCGCGCGCTCGCTCGAGCCCGTGCCAGAGTGCTTGAAGGACACGTTGCTCCACATGGTTCGTTGGCAGGGCTGGCGACTTTGCGGTCTCTGAAGGTGTGCCAGACGGGATTGGCATCGCAGGAGCATTCCCATTTGGATTGCCCGTGAGAGAAGTGTCGCTGGTTGGCACGCCGATCAGCGAGTTCAGCCGCCCCCAACTCTGTTCGCCATGGACGCGGGCGATGAGTTCCAGGGCTTGGCTGTGTCCGATCATGAGATCCGGAGCGAGAGCCGATCTCAGGCGCTTCGCCTGGGCCTTGGCAATGTCGGAGGTGGCCGGAAGGCCGGTGAGTTGTTCATTCATGGCAAAACCTCTGCCTGAGGGTCGTCGAAGTCGAGGGCTCGGTCCATTGCCGCCACGAAGACCCTTGGGAAAGGTTGCCTTGTCGCGATTTTCGATGCGCATGTTCTTCATGGGGAAACCCCGGACCGGAACGGCCATGCGCAGCACGTCGTTTAACATGGGCGTTGGCGATGCCTCGCACAAGGGGGTGATCGTGCCGAGTTGTCGAAGGTCGTCGCAACAACCGCCTCTGGCGGCCGTCTTCACGTTTCGGGATGGCCCTACCTCATTCTCTGACCCTACCTGACGGCTAGGTAGGGTCAGAGAAAACCCAAAAATTTCAATCGTGTCCCTACTGGCCCTACTTGGTGCACCGACTTCCTTCCCTTTGCTATATGCATGTATGTCCCTAGCCGGTTTCGTCCCTCCTTATGCGTCGTAGGGAAAAAGGTTGGGACGAGTAGGACCAGTAGGGACAGCTTTGAAATCAAACGACGATTTGTGGCCCTACCTTGATCAGAAGTAGGACCAGGTTGGGTCACCCGTCGGCAGGGCGCGTTTTCCTTGACCCGGCGCGCCTGACATGATTCCCTGCTTTTGACCAAAGCCGAAGGCCCACAATTCAGGTGAGCCTTCAAAATGACGCCGACCATCCAGACTGCGGACCTGCACCTCGAACCGGGGTGCAATTCTGCGTCCTGCATCCTTGCCCTCGACCTCGGGACGACAACAGGTTGGGCTTTGCGCAGCCATGACGGCCTGATCACGTCCGGCACGACATCCTTTCGCCCCGGACGTTTCGACGGCGGCGGCATGCGGTATCTTCGGTTCACCAACTGGCTGACCGAGATCGACCGGCTATCAGGCCCCATCGCCGCGATCTGGTTCGAGGAAGTCCGCCGCCATGTCGGCACGGACGCAGCCCATGTCTATGGCGGGCTGATGGCCACCCTCACGGCATGGGCTGAACTCCGCGGCATCCCCTATGAGGGCGTTCCGGTTGGCACCATCAAGCGCCATGCCACCGGGAAGGGCAACGCCGACAAGGTAGCGATGATTGCGGCCGCGCGGGCGCGCGGGTTCAGCCCCACCGATGACAACGAGGCGGATGCCATCGCCATCCTGCATTGGGCAATCGAAACGAACGGGGGTGTCGCGTGAGGTGGTATCCCCGAGGCTATGGTGGCACCCGCCGTGATCCAGATCGCGTCAAGCAGGAAGGCTGGCACGAGCATGGTCTGCTGGCCGTCTCCATCGATGACCCGCGTCTCACCTGGCCGGAGCAGGAACTGGTCCGCCAACTGGGTGAAAAACTCTACGGCCCGCGTGTCGAGCCAAGGGAGATCGCCCATGGCTGAGTGGACCCCTGCCATTGTCGAAGCGCGCCTTGAGAGCGCTGCCGATGTTTTCCGGTCGCTGCCCGAGGTGAAGCCACAGGGCTACTTCAACGCTTGGCCTGAGTATTTCCACAGCTTCGCCGATCAGGTCGGTCAGGAACCCCGGATGCGACGGCCGAAGCCCGGCCCGCGCGACATCACCCAAGCCGACGATGCGCTGCTGTGGTTGCGCTGGCTCGACCCGGCCGACGCGCGCCTTGTGTGGCTCCGGGCGAACCGCAAGCCATGGAAGCCGATCTGCTGGGAGTTGGGCATCAGCCGCGCCACCGCCAACCGCCGATGGCAGTATGGCATCGCGGTCATCGTCTGGCGGCTGAACGGCAAGCGAGTGCCGTCGAAGCGATCTATGGATTTCGTGGTGGCGAAGGTGACGCACTGAACCTGTCAATAGCCGTCGCGTGGGCGAGACACTTTCAAGCGAGACACCAGACGCCAAGACAGATCGCGTCCAGGACGCTACAGATTCAATATGCTCGGGAGAGGAGCGCGCAGGCAGAGGCCGCGTCGCTGGCTTCCGGGGTCCAGCGAGGGGACCAGTGAGGGTCCGAACTGCCAAGCCTTTGATATCTTGGTTCCTTCCTGGGCGTTTTCGTATGCTGGCGGGCGAAGCGCGGGACATCGCCAGCGACAGGGCCGGATTTTTGGGAAGCCACCCGGAAGCCGGAGCCACCCACGCCCCGCGCAAACACCAATGAACGCTGGCCTTCCGACCGGACACCGCTGGTGGCCGCTGGACCCCGTATGGAGTCCAGCCCGGCATCCGGAGTCCGGAAGCCACCGGCATCCACCCGACCGAGGAACTTTGCCCACCATGACGCTGAGCTTCGCCCCGGACGCGATCGAGATGTGGCCGCTGGGCAAGCTCCAGCCCTACGCGAAGAACGCGAAGGCGCACGGGCCGGACCAGGTTGCGAAGATCGCCGCCAGCATGGCCGAGTTCGGCTGGACCGTGCCCTGCCTCGTAGCCGAAGATGGCGAGCTGATCGCGGGCCATGGCCGGGTGCTGGCCGCAACGCAGCTCGGGCTGACCGAAGCGCCGGTGATCGTGCTTGGACACCTGACCGAGGCGCAGCGCCGGGCATATCGCATTGCGGACAACAAGCTGACCGAACTCGGCACCTGGGACGAGGCGCTGCTGTCGGCGGAACTGAACGACCTGCTGGCCGAGGATTTCGACCTGTCGCTGGTCGGGTTCTCCGACGGCGAACTCGACAAGCTGCTGGCTTTCGTACCGGAGGGGGACGGTGAAGAAGGTGGCGCTGGAGGCTCCGTGCCGCCGGTGACCATCCCCGAACCGCCGCGTAACCCGGCCTCGCGCACCGGCGATCTGTGGATCCTCGGCGAACATCGATTGCTCTGTGGCGACAGCACCAGCGCTGCTGACGTGCGCCGCCTGATGAATGGCGAGCGGGCGATCCTGTTCGCCACCGATCCGCCGTACCTCGTCGACTACGACGGCTCGAACCACCCGACGCGGAACAAGGATTGGTCCGCGTCCTACGGCACGACCTGGGACGACAGCTCGCAGGGCGCGGAACTATACGACGGTTTCATCGCCGCCGCCGTGGCCGAGGCCATTACCGAGGACGCCGCCTGGTACTGCTGGCACGCCTCCCGCCGCCAGGCGATGCTCGAGGCCTGCTGGGAGAAAGCGGGTGCCTTCGTCCATCAGCAGATCATCTGGGTGAAGGACCGCGGGGTTCTGACCCGCTCCCATTACCTCTGGAAACACGAGCCCTGCTTCATGGGCTGGCGCCGCCCGAACCGCCCGCCTAAGGTGGCCGAGCAGACGCTGCCCTCGACCTGGGAGATGGCGTCCTTCGCGAAGGACGAGCGCCCGGATCATCCGACGCCGAAGCCCCTCGATGCCTTCGGTATCCCGATGCGCCAGCACGTCGCCCGCGGTGGGCTCTGCTATGAGCCGTTCTCCGGCTCCGGTTCGCAGATCATGGCGGGCGAGGCCAACGGCCGCCGCGTCTTCGCGATGGAAATCAGCCCCGCCTATGTCGATGTCGCCTTGGAACGGTGGCAGGCCGAGACCGGCCGCGACGCGATCCTCGATGGCGATGGACGGACCTTCGCGCAGGTGAGGACCGAGCGGCTCGGCGACGACGCCGACGCCCCGGCCGATGCCCCGGCAACGGACGCCGCCCCCGAACCCGCGCGAAAGCGCAAGACCGCCGCGTGACATGCATGACCTGGCTTTACCTTCCTCCGGACGCGCTTCCGGGGCCGGAGACGCATGCCTTTTCGGTCTCTCCCTCTGCTCTGGCGCGGGCGGTCTCGACCTCGGGCTCGCCATCGCCATCCCCGGATATCGTGCTGTGGGCCATGTCGAACGGGAAACCTACGCCGCAGCCACTCTCGTGGCGCGGATGGAAGACGCGTCCCTGGATCAGGCTGTTGTCTGGGACGACGTTGCTACCTTCGACGGCCGCCCATGGCGCGGCACGGTGGACATCGTCACTGCGGGCTATCCGTGCCAGCCGTTCTCCGTCGCGGGCAAGCGCCGGGGCGCGGACGACCCGCGCCACCTCTGGCCGCATGTCGCCCGTATCATCGGCGAATGCGAGCCGCCCTTCGTGTTCCTCGAGAACGTCGCCAATCATCTCCGTCTCGGATTCCCCGAGGTCGCCAGCGGACTGGTCGGCATGGGCTACCGCCTTGCGGCAGGCCTCTTCACGGCGGCGGAAGTCGGCGCGCCGCACAAGCGCGAGCGGCTCTTCATCCTCGCCCACCGCGAAGGAGACGAGCTGGCCGACCCCGCGCGCCTGCTCTGGCACCCGGTCGAGTGGCGGCAACCGGACGGAGCTGTTGCGGCTCTGGCCGACGCCTCGGGCCAGCGCCAACGAGAACCGGCAGACGAAGCCGACGCCATCGCAGGAAGCAGGCCAGCACGGGATGAACCTCGCGACCACAGCCGCGATGTGGCCGACGCCGATGGCGAACGACGGCTGCAAGCCGAGCGCGGGGAACCGGCGGTTGGCCGACCTGACCCATTCGGCGGGGATGTGGATGACGCCGACGGCGCGGGATCACAAGGATGGCGCGACAACACTGGCGAACACGCCGGTGAACGGCCTGCTTGGCCGCCAGGTCCTGGTGACGCCGATGGCTGGGAGCGATACCTGCGATGCGCGCCGGACCTTGAACCCGCTGTTCGTAGAGGCGCTGATGGGCTGGCCCACCGGGTGGACCGGCTTCGGCTCTGTGGCAACGGAGTGGTCCCACTGGTTGCAGCGCATGCGCTCAGAACTCTGGCGGCTGAACTGCTGGCCGATGGATGAGGTGACGACATGAAGCAATCGCGCGCCATGTCGCTGGTCGAGTCCGTCGCCAACGTGATCGTCGGCTACGGCGTTGCGGTCGTCACGCAGATCCTGATCTTCCCGATTTTCGGGCTGCACACGACGCTGGCGCAGAACCTGAAGATGGGCGCCATCTTCACCATCGTGTCGATCGCCCGTTCCTTCGCCCTGCGCCGGGTGTTCGAGGCCATCCGGATGCGGAGCGCAAAATGATCGACCGCCGCCCCGGCGGGACGGCGGCCATCGACTTGTCGGGTTCCTCGCGTCAGGCGGCAGGGAGTTTGTACACGCGCCCCCGATCCTCGACTTTCTCGGAGGTCACTTCGAGCCCGAGCTTCTTTTTCAGCGCCCCGGCCATCGCGCCGCGCACCGTGTGCGACTGCCAGCCCGTCGCGGCCATGATCTCCTCGATGGTCGCGCCGTCCGGCGCGCGCAGCATGGCGATCAGCGTGGCCTGTTTCGTGCCCTCGCGCGGTGTGCGCGTCTTGGGCGCGGACTCGGTTTCGGTGGGGGTGTCCGGCGCGGGCTGCTCGGTCGGCGCATCCGTCGCGCCCACAGGCGCGGTGCTCGCGTCGTCGGGCTCGATGCCGATGGCGGCGAGGCCTGCGTCGGTAGCGACCAGCGTGACGCCGTGGCCGTCGCCGGTTTCGCGCCAGACGGGCTCGCCCTTGCGCAGGTCGGCGTCGACCTCCTCGAGGAAGCCCTTGGCGAGCATCGCGCCGACCACCTTGGCGGCGGCGCCACCCCGCAGGCTCTCGGGCAGCGGCAGGGCGATGTGCTCGGGCCGCTGGGCGGCGGCGCTCAGGATCAGGGCTTGGGTATCGGAAAGCTTGGTCATCGTCGTCTCCCGTATCGGGGCGCGCGGGATGCGGGCCCTTCTACGAGGTCGAGCCCGCCAGTCGGCGGGCGGGACCGGGAGCGGGTCGTCTCACTCGGCGTGTTCGCCTTCGCTGAAGGCCATGTCGGTGATCTCGCGCAGCTTGGCGCGGTAGTGGTTCAGGGTGCCGACATGGCCCCAGTTGATCTCGTCGGGGCTGGTCTCGAAGTGGTCGGCGCTGAGGGCGGCGAGCCGCTCCAGCATCGCGTCGATCTCCGTCTTCGCGGCGATGAAGGCGTCGAGGGCTTTCGTGTTGTCGGTCGCGCGGCTGGTCATCGTGGTGGCTCCGTGGTGAGTTGCATCGTCTTCGTGGGATCACGTTCCCTCTGTCCGCGAGGCTTATCAACTCGATAAGCACATGATCTTGAATGATAATCGGAGCTGTCGATGCAGGGCATGAGCGAGCGCCAGTACGCCGCCCATGTCGGGCTGTCGCGCGGCGCGATCCAGAAGGCGAAGACGGCCGAGCGGCTGGTCCTCTATCCCGACGGCAGCATCAACGCGGCCGCCAGCGACGCGCGGCGGGCGGAAACGACGGACCCGTCCAAGACCCGCAAGCCGCCCGCGCCGAAGCTGAAGCCCGTCCCCGAGGCGGCGGTGGCCGCTGTCGGAGACACGCTCCGCGAACAGGGGCTGGCAGTCCCCGCCGTCGGCGGCGGCACGACCTTCCTGCAGGCGAAGACCGCGAATGAGGTGCTGAAGGCGCAGGAGCGGCGCATCCGTCTGCAGAAGCTGAAGGGGGAGTTGATCGAGCGGGCCCGCGCGCTGGCGCTGGTGTTCCGGCTGGCGCGGGAGGAACGGGACGCATGGGTGAACTGGCCCGCGCGCGCGGCGGCGCTGATGGCGGCCGATCTGGGCGTAGAGCCAGCCGCGATGCAGAAGGTGCTGGAGAAACATGTACGCGCCCACCTCGACGAACTCGCCGAGGTCCGGCCCGACTTCCGGTGACGATGATGGCCTGACGGACTTCGACGGCGCGGGCGAAATCCTGCGCGCCTGGGGCACCGGATTGCGGCCCGACGCGGACCTGACCGTCTCGGAATGGGCGGACCGGCACCGGATGCTTTCGGGCCGGGCCTCGGCCGAGCCCGGGCGGTACCGCACGGTGCGCACGCCCTACATGCGCGAGATCATGGACCGGCTGTCGCCGGGCGATCCCACGCAGAGGGTCGTGTTCATGAAGGCCGCACAGGTCGGGGCGACCGAGGCGGGCAACAACTGGATCGGGTTCGCCATCCACCAGGCGCCGGGCCCGATGCTGGCGGTCCAGCCGACCGTGGAACTGGCGAAACGCAACTCGCGCCAGCGGATCGACCCGCTGATCGACGAAAGCCCCGAGCTTCGCGAACGGGTTAAGCCCGCGCGATCCCGCGACGCGGGCAACACGATGCTGTCGAAGGAATTCGCGGGCGGCATCCTGATCATGACCGGGGCCAATTCGGCGGTCGGGCTGCGGTCCACCCCGGCGCGGTACATCTTCCTCGACGAGGTCGACGCCTATCCGGCGTCCGCCGACGAGGAAGGCGATCCGGTCACGCTGGCCGAGGCCCGGTCGCTGACCTTCGCCCATCGGCGCAAAATCTTCCTGGTCTCGACGCCGACGATCCGTGGCCTGAGCCGGATCGAGCGGGAGTTCGAGGCCAGCGACCAGCGCCGATACTTCGTGCCGTGCCCGCATTGCGGGGCGATGCAGTGGCTGAAGTTCGACCGGCTGCGCTGGCAGAAGGGCAAGCCGGAAACGGCGGAATATCACTGCGAGGGCTGCGACGCGGCAATCGCGGAGCACCACAAGACGGCGATGCTGGAGGGAGGCGAATGGCGGGCGACCGCCACGGCCGCCGATCCGACCACGGTCGGGTATCACCTCTCGGCGCTCTATTCGCCGATCGGCTGGCTAAGCTGGGAGCGGATCGTGCGGGCATGGGACGCGGCTCAGGGGTCGGACGAGGCGATCAAGGCGTTCCGAAACACGATCCTCGGCGAGACATGGGTCGAGACCGGGGAAGCCCCCGACTGGCAGCGGCTCTACGACCGGCGCGAGCGCTGGACAGCCGGCACGGTGCCTGCGGGCGGGCTGTTTCTGACGGCCGGGGCGGACGTGCAGAAGGATCGGATCGAGATCGATGTCTGGGCCTGGGGCCGTGGGCTGGAAAGCTGGCTCGTCGATCACGTCGTGATCGAGGGCGGGCCGGACCGGCACGACGCGTGGTCGGAACTGACGGCCTTGCTGGACAGGTCCTGGCCACATGAACGCGGCGCACATCTGCGTATCGCGCGGCTTGCCATCGACACGGGCTACGAGGCTCCGGCGGTCTATTCCTGGTCGCGGGTTCAAGGCTTCGCGCAGGTGTCGCCGGTGAAGGGCGTCGAGGGGTTCAACCGCTCGAGCCCGGTGTCGGGGCCGACCTTCGTCGATGCGACTGAGGGCGGCAAGCGCCTGCGGCGCGGGGCGCGGCTCTGGACCGTGGCGGTCTCGACCTTCAAGGCCGAAACCTATCGTTTCCTGCGGCTGACGCGCCCGACCGAGGAGGACATCGCCGACGGGGCCGCGTTCCCGCCCGGCTCGGTGCATCTGCCGCACTGGGTCGAGAACGAATGGCTGAAGCAGGTCGTCGGCGAACAGCTCGTGACGGTGCGCACCAAGCGCGGCTTCGCCCGGCTGGAATGGCAGAAACTCCGCGAACGCAACGAGGCGTTGGATTGCCGGGTCTATGCCCGCGCCGCCGCCTGGATCGCGGGCGCGGACCGCTGGTCTGAGGAGAAATGGCGCGATCTTGAGGATCAGCTCGGGTCCGCGCCTTACGGTGACACCGATCCCGCCGGTCAAATTCACCGGCCCGGACAGGCCCCACAGGGCAAGCGCCGCTCCGACTGGCTTGGACGGCGGGAAGGATGGTTTTGAACATGACCGACTGGACGGAAACCGAGCTCTCGGCGCTGCGCCGGGCCTATGCCAGCGGCACGACCCGGGTCAGCTATGACGGCAAATCCGTGGACTACGGCTCGGCCGAGGATTTGCTCGCCCGCATCCGGACCATCGAGCGCGCCATCGCGGGGGCCACTCGGCCGCTACCGGTGGCCGGGCTTGCGGGCTTCTCGCGCGGGGACCGGTGATGTCGGCCAACTGGTTTGACAGGGCCATTGCAACCGTCGCGCCTCGGGCCGCCGCGAGGCGCGTGCTGGCCCGTAAGGCCTTCGAGACCCTCACACGGGGCTATGACGGGGCCGCGCGCGGGAGGCGGACGGAGGGCTGGCGGGCACCGGGATCCTCCGCCGATACCGAGATCGGCGTCGCGGGAGCGCTCTTGCGCGACCGGATGCGCGATCTGGTGCGAAACAACCCGCATGCGGCCAAGGCCGTGGCGGTGCTGGTGAACAACATCATCGGCGCAGGCATCATGCCGCGCGCCGCCAGCGGCGACGACAAGCTCGACCGGAAGGTCGATGCGCTGTTCGAACGCTGGACAGCCGACTGCGATGCCGACGGTCAGCTCGACTTCTACGGTCTGCAGACGCTGATCTGCCGCGAGATGGTCGAGGCGGGCGAAGTCCTGGTGCGCCGCCGCCTGCGGCGTGCGAGCGACGGTCTTCCGGTGCCGCTGCAATTGCAGGTGCTGGAGGCCGACTTCCTCGACGCCACGAAATCCGGCGTCCTCGGCGCGGGACGCCTCGTGCAGGGGATCGAGTTCGACCCGGTCGGCAAACGCCGGGCCTACTGGCTGCATGCCGAGCACCCCGGCGATGCCTGGGGCGCGCTGAACGGCGCACTTGGATCGCGCCCGGTCCCAGCGACCGAGGTCGCCCATGTCTATGAGAAGCAGCGCACGCAGGCACGCGGCGTTCCCTGGGGCGCGCCGGTGATCCGGTCGTTGCGCGACCTCGACGATTACGAGGTTGCCGAACTGGTCCGCAAGAAGACCGAGGCCTGCGTCACCGCCATCGTCTTCGGCGACGACGAGGCGCAGCAGGGCATCGCGCCCTCGGTGGTCGATGCCGACGGCAACCGGGTGGAGCAGTTCGAGCCGGGGCTGATCGCCTATGCCCGCGGCGGCAAGGACATCCGCTTCAACCAGCCCTCCGCTACCGGTGGCTACGGCGAATACAAGCGCGCCAGCCTGCACACGATCTCGGCGGGCTTCCGGGTGCCCTACGAGTTGCTGACCGGGGACCTGTCCCAGGTCAACTATTCCTCGATCCGGGCCGGGCTCGTGGAGTTCCGCCGCCAGATCGACGCCGTCCAATGGCAACTCTTCATCCCGATGTTCTGTGCGCCGGTCTGGCGTTGGTTTACGGAAGCCGCATGGGCTGCGGGCCAGATCCCCACGCCGGATGTGCCGGTCGAATGGCAGCCGCCGAAATTCGAAGCGGTCGATCCGCAGAAGGACGCGATGGCAGACCTGCTGGCGATCCGCTCGGGCACCATGACGCTGGCGCAGGCCATCGCCCGGCAGGGTCGCAACCCCGATGCCGTGCTGGCGGAAATCGCCGCGACCAACGCCAAGCTCGACGAACTCGGCCTCGTGCTCGACAGCGACCCGCGCCGCGTCACCAAAACCGGCAGCGCGCAGGCGGGCGACCAGACAGCCCCCGCCGATCCGGAAACCACACCGGCTCAGGCCGACCAACAGGACTGACTCCATGGACACGATGATCGAACTGCCGGCCTTGCGCCGGTCGGCGGAGCTTGCGCCGAATAGCGTCGACAATGACGCGCGCACCGTCGAGGTGATCTGGTCGGCAGGCGCGCGCGTCCGTCGCGCCAGCTTCTTCGGTGAACCCTATGACGAGGAACTGAGCCTCGATCCCGCCCATGTGCGGCTCGACCGGCTGAACGCGGGCGCGCCATTCCTGAAGGTGCACGAGATTGACACGCTCGACGCCGTCATCGGCTCGGTCGTGCCCGGCTCAGTGCGGATCGAGAACGGTCGCGGCATCGCGCAGGTGCGCATCAGCGAGCGCGCCGACGTCGAGCCGATCTGGCGCGACATTCAGGCCGGGCACATCCGGGCCGTCTCGATCGGCTACCAGGTCCACCGCTTCGACATCTCCAAGCCCGATGGCGGGCGCGAGCTTTGGCGGGCGGTCGACTGGACCCCGTTCGAGATCTCGGCTGTGCCGGTCGGCGCCGATCCCGCCGCGGGCTTCCGCGCCAAGGGCGAACATCACGACTGCGTCCTCCATCGCCGGGACGCCGAAACCAGCGAAGGAGCATCCCCGATGACCGACAAGACGACCCCGGCCGCCCCGGCCGACGACACCCCCGACACGGCAGCGACCGAGGAGATCACCATGCCCGACGACAAGACCGGCGCGGCCGAGGCGCAGACGCGCGCGGCTGAGACGCGCAGCCAGCCCAAGGCCCCCAAGCCCGAGGCCCCCGACACCGAGGCCATCGCGACCCGCGCCCGCGAGGCCGAGCGCGACCGCGTCTCCACCATCTATGATCTGGCCGGGCGGCTGAACCTCGAGCGCAGCTTCGCCGAGGAACTGGTGAAACGCGGCGTCAGCGTCGACGAGTCGCGCCGCCTGATCCTCGATCAGGTCGCAGCGAAATCCGACGAGACCCGGACCTTCCCGCATGTCTCGGTCCCTCTTGGCGGCCGGGATGAACGCATCACCCGTCGCGATGCCGTGGCGAACGCGCTCCTTCACCGCTACAGCCCGACGCTGTTCCCGCTGGAGGACGCAGCCCGCCAGTATCGCGGCATGACGCTTCTGGAACTGGCGCGCGAAAGCCTCGGCAACTCCGGGGTGAACACCCGCGGCCTGTCGCGCGATGAGGTGGCGACGCGCGCGCTGCATTCGACCTCGGACTTCCCCGAGATCCTCTCGGCCGTCACCAACAAGACGCTCCGCCAAGCCTATGACGCCTATCCGCGCACCTTCTCGCTTTTCTGCCGCCAGGTGCTGGCGACCGACTTCAAGGCGATGCACCGGGTCCAGCTCGGCGAAGCGCCGCAGCTTCTGGAAGTGGGCGAAAGCGGCGAGTTCAAGCGCGGCACCCTTGGGGAGTCGAAGGAGAGCTACAAGGTCAAGACCTATGGTCGGGTGGTCGCGATCACCCGCCAGACGCTGATCAACGACGATCTCGACGCCTTCACCCGGATTCCGGCGATGTACGGCAACTCCATCGCGCAGCTGGAGTCGGACGTGGTCTGGGGCATCATCACCGCCAACCCGGCGATGGCCGACGGCAACGCGCTGTTCCATGCCACGCACAAGAACCTCGCGGGCACCGGCGCGGCGCTCGATGTCAGCAGTGTGGGGGCAGCCCGCGCCGCGATGGCCAAGCAGACCGGCCTCGACAAGAAGACGGTGCTCAACGTCCGCCCGGCCTTCCTGATCGTGCCCGCCTCGCTGGAACTGAAGGCCGAGCAGCTGGTCGCCCAGAACCTGGTCCCCGCCGCGACGTCCAGCGTGGTGCCGCAGTCGATCCGGACGCTCGCGCCGATCAGCGAGCCCCGGCTCGACGCCGCCAGCGAGACCGCCTGGTATCTGGCCGCCAGCCCGAACCAGATCGACACCATCGAGTACGCCTATCTCGAGGGTCAGCAGGGCGCCTACATCGAGACGCGCAACGGCTTCGACGTCGACGGCGTCGAGATCAAGTGTCGCCTCGACTTCGGCGCCAAGGCCATCGACTGGCGGGGTCTCTACAAGAACCCGGGCGCGTAAGGCGCGCTTCCTGAACCCTGGCACACGGGCGGTCCAATCGGGCCGCCCTTCGTCTTTCCACGAGGATCACCCCCATGAAAAACTTCGTCCAGCCCGGCAACACCATCACCCTGACCGCGCCCTACGCCGTCGCCTCCGGCGATGGCCTGCTCGTCGGCTCCACCTTCGGCATCGCTGTTGGCACCGCCGCCCTCGGCGAAAACGTCGAGACCGCGCTCACCGGCGTCTTCGACATCACCAAGATCGGTTCGCAAGCCTGGACCGCGGGTGGCAGGATCTACTGGGACGACACCAACAAGCGCACCACCAACGTGGCGACCTCGAACACGCTGATCGGTGTCGCCACCGAGGCAGTCGCGGGTGGCGCTGGTGATACCATCGGCCGGGTGCGGTTGAACGGCGCGTTCTGATGAGCGCCTTCGCCGCCGCCGTGGGTGCGCTCTTCGCCGATCCGAACATCGGCCGGGACGCGGTCTACACACCCGAGGGCGGCGCGCCCGTTCTGGTGCGCGTCGTCGCCCGGCGTGCGGATGCCATCACCGACTTCGGCGATGCGCGGCTCTGGTCCGAGGCCACCCGGATCGACCTGCGCGTGGCCGAGGTGCCAGCCCCGCGCCCCGGCGACCGCATCGAGATTGAGGGCGACGCCTTCCTGATACAGGGCGAGCCCGTCCGTGATCGCGAGCGGCTGGTCTGGACTGTCGATCTGAGGCCTGCGTGAAACTGAAACTCGCCATCGATCCCGACATCGTCGCCCTGATGGCGGCCGAGGTCGCGGCGGGGGAACGCGCTGTCACGGCGGCAATGCGCGAGGCCGGGACCGGGCTTAAGACCGCCTGGCGGTTGCAGATCACCGGCGCGGGGCTCGGGCCCCGGCTCGCCAATTCGATCCGGAGCCAGAACTTCCCGAGTTCGGGCGAGAGCCTAGACGCCGCGGCGCTGGTCTGGTCGCAAGCGCCGGTCATCGTCGGTGCCCACGACACCGGCCCGCTGATCCGCTCGAAAAACGGGTTCTGGCTGGCGATCCCGCTGCCCGCCGCGGGCAAATCCCTGCGCGGCGGCCGGATCACCCCCGGCGAATGGGAACGACGCCGCGGATTGAGGCTACGGTTCGTCTATCGCCGGACGGGCCCGAGCCTGCTGGTGGCGGAGGGGCGGCTG
Source organism: Phaeovulum vinaykumarii (assembly GCF_900156695.1). Classification (GTDB taxonomy): domain Bacteria; phylum Pseudomonadota; class Alphaproteobacteria; order Rhodobacterales; family Rhodobacteraceae; genus Bieblia_A; species Bieblia_A vinaykumarii. The sequence goes on along the minus strand of NZ_FTOM01000004.1, from coordinate 43,781 downwards.
AACACGAAGGGCCAGGCGGTCGTATCACGCTCCAAGACCGGGCGCGGTAAGGTGAGCGCGCCGATCTTCCTGCTGGTGCCGCAGGTCAAGTTGCCGAAGCGGCTAGACCTGGCGCGCGATGCGGACCGGGCGCTGGACAGCGTGCCGGGGCTGATCGTGGCGAACTGGGTGGAGGGGCGGCTGTAAAGGCTTGGTGTCAAAGGCTTGCCCAGAGAGCGAGAGCGATTGCTGCGAAGCTGGCAATCAACAGCGGAATGGTCGCGCGCCACGATCGCGTCACTCTCTCTCTGGATGGCGCGGTCTTGCCATGTGCAATTATCTCACGACCGGACGGCGTCAGAGAATAGCATCCGGCATGTGGGACACGGAGGAGCCCTTGGTCGACGAGCCGTTCGGCAAGTGCCACGACTTGTGGGGCGCCGCCGTCGAGATTGAGAACACCGGCTTCTGCCGACTCGACGCACTCGAGGAGTGCGATCCACGCGGCGGGCGTCTTGCTCCTGTTCGACGTGGCAATTGAAGTGGGCCCGTTCATGACATCAGCCGCCGTTTCGCGTTCGTTCCCAGATGCGCGTCCAGGCAACCCGCTCGGCTGGACGGACCAGCCCGTCGCGCTCGAGGCGTCTCAGGAGGTGCAGGATGCCGCTGTTGCTCATGCCAAGCGCGTCCCGCAACTCGGACTGTGTGCGTGGCCGTTCGAGGGCGGACAGAACGAAGCGGCGGCGCTCTTCGGGCCCGAACCTCTGGCGGCGGCGACGTCTTTCCGGTGCGCCGCCCGGCATCACGCCACCTCCCGCGCATCGCTGGAGGCGTCAGTGATGGCTGCCAGCGCTTCCTCGATGCCGACCGCGTAGTGCACGAGGGGCCGTTTCAGGCCGTGGGTCACGAAGACCCTCTGAATGTCGCGGCTGGCGCCTGTGAGCCAGAGCGCGACGCCGCGCTTGTGGGCCTTGTGGGCGAGACCCTCGATCATGTTGGCGCCGGTCGAGTCGAGGAAGGGCACTGCCGAGAAATCGACGATCAGCGCCTTGTGGCTGTCCTGGATGCGGTCGAGCACCGAGCCGATGGATGCGGTTGCACCGAAGAAGAGCGCGCCGGTGATGCGGTAGACCACGACCTCCGGATTCGCGGCGACCTCTTCGTCATAGCTGCCACGCGGGTGCGCGCCGTCCGCCTCGTCCCGTCCCACGAAGGGCGTGTGGCTGGCGATGGCGGTGGTCTTGCTCATCCGCTGGATGAAGAGGACCGAGCCGAGCGCGAAGCCGACCACGATGGCCTCGGTCAGGTCGCGGAAGATGGTCAGGAAGAAGGTGGCGGCCAGCACCGTCGCCTCGCCCCAGCCAGAGCGGAAGAGGATGGCGATGGCGGGCTTCTCGATCATGTTCCAGGCGACGACGGCAAGGACACCCGCGAGCGCGGCCAGTGGAATGTAGGCGGCGAGCGGCGCGGCGATCAGCATGAAGAGCAGGATGAACAGCGCATGCAGCATGCCGGATACCGGCCCGTGTGCACCCGAGCGCACATTGGTCGCGGTCCGTGCAATGGTTCCCGTGACGCAGAAGCCGCCGAAGAGGGCCGAGCCGATATTAGCCGCCCCCTGTGCCACAAGCTCGCAGTTCGAGCGGTGCCGACGCCCGGTCATGCCGTCGGCAACCACGGCGGAAAGAAGCGACTCGATGGCGCCGAGAAGCGTGAAGGAGATCGCGGCGGGGAGAACGGCCATGATCTTCTCGACTGACAGGTCCGGCAGGCTGGGGGCCGGCAGGGTCGAGGGGATACCGCCGAACTTCGTGCCGATGGTCTGCACCGGCAGGTTCAGAAGCGCCGTCGCCAAGGCCGCGACACCCACCGCGATCAGCATGCCCGGCCAATGCGGTCGCCAGCGACGAAGCCCGAGGATGATCGCCACGGTCGCCGCCGAGACGAGAAGCGCAGCGGGCGTCAAGCTCGAACGGGCCTCCCACAAAGCCGGGAGCTTTTCGAGCAACTCACCCGGTTCATGCTCCAGCGTCAGGCCGAAGAGTTCCTTGATCTGGCTGGCGAAGATGATGACCGCGATCCCCGCGGTGAAGCCGACCGTCACCGGAAAGGGAATGAACTTGATGAAGGTGCCGAGTCGCAGGAAGCCGACGGCCGCCAGCATCAAGCCCGAGAGGAAGGTCGCAAGGATCAGCCCTTCCATCCCGTGTTGCGCGACCGTGGCCGCGACCAACACGATGAAGGCGCCCGCGGGCCCGCCGATCTGGAACCGCGATCCGCCGAGCAGCGAGACGAGGAACCCGCCGACAATGGCGGTGTAGAGCCCCTGAGCCGGGGTCGCGCCTGAAGCGATGGCGATCGCCATGGAGAGCGGCAGCGCCACGATGGCGACGGTCAGCCCTGCAATGGCGTCCGCCCGCAACTGCGTCAGCCCGTAGCCCTCGCGCAGGACGGTCACGAGTTTCGGGGTGTAGAGCTCGGCGAAGCTGGGCGTGTCGCCGGTCTGTCTGGTCTGGTCTTTCATCTGGGGCCGCACCTTGAATGGGTTGCGGCGGGATCGTCGGCATGTGGTCGGCGGTCGCCGTCGCGAAGTTTAGGGTTAGTGTTTCGGGGGTGGAGATTTCAGGCGAACGCCGCGTCCGCCTGCCGTGCTGGGGGTGCCTTCACCGATCAGCTCGACACCAGCGAGTTCCAGCGCCGCGACGACCTTGGTCAGGCTGTCAACCACGCCGCGCACATTGCCGGCGCTGGCTTCCATGCGTTGGATCGTCGGGACGGACAGCCCGGATAGCTCGGCCAGGGTTTTCTGGTCGATACCGAGAAGGGCGCGCGCCGCGCGCATCTGGGGGCCGGTGATCATGAGGCATATCCTGAATGGGATAATCGCTATCTAGAACTTGCTTACTGATATGTCAAACATGCATGCTGATTGTTACTCGTCGCTTGGCGCTATCCGGAGTATCCATGCCCACCCCCCGTGAAACCATCCTCACCGCGCTGCACGCGCGGCTTTCGGCGTTGCCCGCCACCGCGCTGCGGGGTGACGTGCTGCCCGAGCGCGTCCCGGCCGATGGCCTGCTGATCCTGCGCGACGGGGAGCCAGGTGACCCCGAGGTGACATTGTCGCCGCTGACCTACCACTACCAGCACCGAGCCGAGATCGAGGCCGTTGTGCAGGGCGCCGACCGTGACGCCGCCTTCGACACGCTGACCGCCAGCATCGGCGCGGCGCTCGCGGCCGACCGCACGCTCGGCGGCCTCTGCGACTGGGTCGAGGCGGAAGCGCCGAGGCCAGTCGATCTGCCGGTCGATGGCGCGGCCAGCCTGAAGGCGGCCGTGATCCCGGTCGTCCTTCACTACACCACGGCCGACCCGCTCGGCTGACCCCGACAACCCGAGGAGAACACCATGGCACGAGCCCAAGGGGCGCGGGCGCAGATGGCGCTTGCGTTCGAGACCGTCTACGGCACGCCGCCCGCCGGCGGATTCACGAAGATGCCGTTTGCCAGCACCACGTTGGGCGCGGAGCAGCCGCTCTTGAACTCCGAGCTCCTCGGCTACGGCCGCGATCCGCTGGCGCCGATCAAGGACGCGGTGACGGCCGACGGCGATGTCGTGGTGCCGCTCGATGCGGAGGCCTTCGGCTTCTGGCTTAAGGCCGCGTTCGGTGCGCCGACCACGACCGGCATTGGTCCCTGGACGCACGAGTTCCAGTCGGGTGCCTGGACGCTGCCGAGCCTCTCCATCGAGACCGGCATGCCGGAGGTGCCGCGCTACGCCATGTATTCCGGCTGCGTGCTCGACCAGATCACTTGGCAGATGCAGCGGTCTGGCCTGCTGACCGCAACCGCCCGGCTGGTGGCGCAAGGCGAGACGGTGGGCACAACGACCAGCGCCGGGACACCCGCCGCGCTGGAGCTGAAGCGCTTCGGACATTTCAACGGGTCGATCACCCGCAACGGTTCGGCCCTCGGCAACGTGGTCTCGGCCGACATCACCTATGCCAACAACCTCGACCGGATCGAGACAATCCGCAGCGATGGCCGGATCGACGGCGCGGATCCCTCCATCGCGGCGCTGACGGGCTCCATCGAGGTCCGCTTCGCCGACAGCACGTTGGTGACGCAGGCAATAAATGGCGATCCCTGCGAGCTCGAGTTCGGCTACGTCCTGCCCTCGGGCGAGAGCTTCACCTTCACCGTGCACGCCGTCTACCTGCCGCGCCCCCGGATCGAGATTTCCGGGCCGCAGGGCGTCCAGGCGACCTTCGACTGGCAGGCGGCGCGCGACAGCGTCGTCGGCCGGATGTGCACCGCAACCCTGATCAACGACATCGAGGTGTACTGAGAATGCTGACGCTCGACCTGACCAAAGCCCCGCGCTGGCATGACCTCGCGCCCGGCGTGCGGGTGCAGCTGCGCCCGCTGACGACCGCGCTGATGGTGGCGACCCGCAGCGATCCCGCCGTAGAAGCGGTGCCGGAAGAGGCTCCCGACGAGGAACGCGCCGTCGCCTTCGCCAAGGCGCTGGCTCGGCGGGCGGTGCTCGCCTGGGACGGCATCGGCGATGCGGACGGCAAGCCGATCGATCCCAGCCCCGAGGCCATCGACGCGCTCCTCGACATCTGGCCGGTCTTCGAGGCCTTCCAGCTGACCTACGTCTCGAAAGGCCTGCTGCTGGAACAGGAAAAAAACGCCTCTGCGCTCTCGCCGAATGGTCCTTCGGCGGGGGCGACCGATATTGCGCCGCCTGCAAAACGGCGTGCGAAGGCTGCCCGGCGCGGCTGAACCGACCGCTGACCCATGAGGGTTGGCAGGTCTGGGACCTCGTCGGCCGCCTCGGGGGACAGATGCGGGTGATCCCCGGCGCCATCGTCGGCTGGGACCTGACTGCCGCGCTCTCTCTTGGCGAGGCCCTCGGCGTGCCGCCCGCTGTCGCGGCCGAACTTCTGCCCGTCATCGAAGCGGTGATGGTCGCCAAACTCAACGAACAGATGGAACGCCCCAATGGCTGAAAAACGCGTCAGCGTCCGCCTTGCGGCGGTCGGTGGTCGGCAGGTGCGTGCCGAGCTGGAAGGCGTCGGCGAAGCCGGTGCCCGAGGTTTCGGTCGGCTCAGCCGGGAGATGGAAGCAGCCAACGCAAGGCTCGCGGCCTTCTCGCGGCGGGTCCGTGTAGCCGCCACAGCCGCCGTGGCAGCGGCCGCAGCCGCTGGCGTGGCGATGATCCGCTCCGGCCTCTCGAGCGTCGATGCACAGGCCAAGCTCGCACAGTCCCTCGGCACCACGGTTGCCTCAATCCAGACGCTGGAGCGCGCGGGCGAACTGGCGGGCGTGTCCATGTCCGGGATCGAGCAGGCGACCAAGGACCTGACGCGCCGTCTCAGCCAGGCGGCCGCCGGAACCGGTCCCGCTGCCGATGCGCTGGACCGGCTGGGCCTTTCCGCCAACGAGCTGATCGCTTTGCCGCTGGACCAGCGGGTGGGTGCCATCAACGCCGCCATCGAGAGCTTCGTGCCCGCCGCCGAACGCGCGGCCGTCGCGGGTCAGCTCTTCGGCGAGGAAGGCTCCATCGCCATGAGCCGGATCGACACGGCGACGCTGCGCCAGGCGACGGAGGACGTGCTTGCCTTCGGCGTCGTCGTCTCCGAGCAGGATGCCGACCAGATCGAGCGCACGAATGATGCCATCTCGCGGCTGGGTCTGATCTGGCGCGGCCTCTCGAACCAGCTGGCCGTCGCCGCGGCCCCGGCGCTCGAGGCAGTTGCCAATGCCATGGCCGCGATTGCCAGCCGCACCGGCCCGCTCGGCATCGCGATCCGCGGGCTCTTCGACAACATCGGCCGCCTGACGACCTATGCCGTGACCTTCGCGACTTTCCTCGCGGGTCGCTGGGTCGCCGGGCTGACCGCCGCCGCGCTGTCGGTCCGTGGGTTCGCCACTGCGCTCGTCGTGCTACGCGGCGCGCTGATCCGCACCGGCATCGGGGCCCTGATCGTCGGCGTGGGCGAGCTGATCTATCAGCTGTCCCAGTTCGTCGCCCGCGTGGGTGGGGTCGGCGAAGCTTTCCGGCTGCTCTCCGATCTGGCCTCCGAGGTCTGGTCGCGCATCGGGCTTGCGCTCGACGCCGCACTGGCCCGCATGGCGGCTGGGTGGGAGGGGCTGAAGGCCGCCGCACTCTCGGCCCTCGACGGCACCGTCGCGGGTGTCGTGGGGTTTGGGGACCGCACTGTCGCGATCTTCCAGGGGGCCTATGATGGCGCGGTGGCGATCTGGGGCAGCCTGCCGGGCGCCATCGGCGACTTCGCCTACCAGGCGGCGAACGGGCTGATCGGCGGGGTGGAGGCGATGCTGAACGGCGTCGTCACCCGCATCAACAGCTTCATCGAGACCCTGAACGCCGCGCTGGCCCTGTTGCCCGAATGGGCGACCGGCGAAGGCGGCGTGCGGATCGGCACGCTCGATGCGGTGGACCTGAGCAGGATCGACAACCCGTTCGAGGGCGCAGCGACGGCGGCTGGTACGGCAGCGGCCGATGCGTTCTCAGACGCGCTCGCCCGGACCTATATCGCACCGCCCGATCTCGGGCTCGGTGCCATGGCGGATGACGCGCGTGCCCGGGCCGATGCCTACGCGGAAGCTGCTGGCATGCTGACCGATGCCGCGACCCGGCCGCTCGCCGCCTGGCAGGCGCTGAAGGATGCCGTGACCGGGTCCGGCACGGAGTCTGAGGCCGCGCTGACGGATGCCGCGACCTCCGCCGATGCACTGGCGGCCGGGCTCGACGACACCGCAACTGCGGCCAACGGCGCCGGAGGTGCTGCCCGCGGTGCTGGAACCGCCACTGGCGAAGGAGCCGAGCGTGCGCTGACCGGATGGCGGGCCGTGACGGCGGCGCTCTCGGACTATGCCAGCCGGGCGCGGGAGATCGGCGGCGATATCGGCCAGAGCCTCGTCAGCGCGTTCCAGTCGGCCGAGGACGCGGTCGGTGAGTTCGTGAAAACCGGCAAGCTGAACTTCCGCGATCTGGTGACCTCGCTCATCGCCGATCTGGCGAAGCTGGCGGCGCGGCGCTTCATCCTCGGCCCCATCGCCAATGCGCTCTCGGGCGCGCTCGGCGGCGCGGGAGGGATCTTCGCCAATATCTTGCACGCAGGCGGCATGGTCGGATCGTCCGGAGCCTCGCGCATGGTGCCGGCCATGGCCTTCGCCGCCGCGCCCCGGATGCATTCGGGCGGCGCTGTCGGCCTTCGCCACGACGAGGTCCCGGCCATCCTGCAAAGGGGCGAGCGCGTGCTCTCGCGCCGCGAGGCGCAGAGCTACGGCGCGGGCGGCGGGATCAACGTCACCATCATGGCCCGCGACGCCGAGAGCTTCCGGCAATCCCGCACGCAGGTCGCGGCGGACATCGCCCGCGCGGTGTCGCTCGGGCGCCGGGGGATGTAAGCCATGGCGTTCCATGAGGTTCGGTTCCCGGACAACATCAGCCGCGGCGCGCGCGGCGGGCCCGAGCGGCGCACCCAGATCGTCGAACTTGCCTCGGGCGACGAGGAGCGCAACGCCAGCTGGGCGAACTCCCGGCGCCGCTATGATGTGGCCTACGGCATCCGCCGCGCCGACGATCTGGCGGCGGTCGTCGCTTTCTTCGAGGCGCGGAACGGTCGCCTCCATGGCTTCCGGTTCAAGGATTGGGGCGATTACAAGTCCTGCCTGCCCTCGGGCACGCCAGCGCCGACCGATCAGGCGATCGGCACCGGCGACGGTGCGACAACGACATTCCAGCTGGTGAAGCGCTACGTCTCGGGCAGCCAGACATGGGTGCGGACCATCACCAAGCCGGTCGCGGGCTCGGTCACCGTCGCTCTGAACGATGCATCGCAGGCGTCCGGCTGGTCCGTCGATACCACGACCGGCGTCATCACCTTCACCACCGCGCCGGGTTCCGGCGTCGCGATCACCGCGGGCTTCGAGTTCGATGTCCCGGTCCGCTTCGACACGGACGTGCTCGACGTGACGCTCGATCTCGAACGGCTGGGCTCCATCACCTCCATCCCGCTTCTGGAGATCCGACGATGAATGATGAAACCGGATTTCTGGCGGCGGCGCTGAAGGAACTGCTCGCCTCCACGGCGGTGATCCTCGCCGCATGGGGCGCGCTCGGGGGCGCGACCAACGCGCTGACCACGAAAATGCGGCTGCGCGACGCGCTGCGCCACATCCTGCTCGGCGGTCTGATCGCGGCCGGGATGGGGAGCCTGTCGATGGCGATCATCACCCGCTGGCTCGGTCTGCCGCCCGAGGCGATCCCGGCCGGTGGCGCGGCCGGATCGGCCGCCTATCTGGTCGGCGTTTTCGGGCCGGCCTTCATCGAGGTGCTGCTCGCCCGCCTGCGCCATGCCGGGAAAGGCGATGGCGATGCATGACCTTCTTCGCCTCGCGCGCTCCCTGCGCTGCGACCCGGCCGACCCCGGCCAGGCCTTCCGCCACCGCCTGGGCGTCGGCATCGCCATCGCCGCGCTGATCCTGATCCTCTCGCTTCTGGGGTGATTTCCATGCAGATGACCGACCGGGGCCTGTTGGCCCTCGTCCGGCACGAAGGTATCGTGCCCGGACCCTACACGGATGTGAAACAGGTCTGGACCTTCGGCATCGGCCACACGGCCGCAGCCGGAGAACCCGATCCCGCCAGGATGCCGCGCGGAATACCCGCCGATCTCGACGCAGGGATCAGCGAAGCCTTCCGGGTCTTTCGCGCCGACCTCGCGCGCTACGAGGCAGCCGTCCTGGGCGCCGTGAAGGTGCCGCTCGAACCGCATGAGTTCGATGCGCTGGTTTCGTTCCATTACAATACCGGCGGCATCGCCAAGGCGGCGCTGACCCGGCACCTGAACGCGGGCGACCGGGCTGCCGCAGCAGCAGCCTTCATGGGGTGGCTCAAGCCCGTCGCGATCCGCCCGCGCCGCGAGGCAGAACGCGATCTCTTCGCAACGGGCCGCTATCCAACCGGAACCATCCCGGTCTGGCCGGTCGACCGTAACGGCCGGGTCGATTTCTCGCGACCGATCCGGCGTCTGACCGAGGACGAGGCGCTGGCGCTGCTGCGCCCCGCAGGCGTGCCGGTGTCGAGTCCATCCGTGCCTGCTGCCACACATGAACCTGCCATCGGTTGGCTTGCCCGTCTGAGCGCGTTCTTCTCCACCCTGATCCGGAAGGCCTGATCCATGCGCTACATCCGACTGACCTCGCTCACCTGGTGGGCGGGGTGCCTCGCCATGCTCACCGGCATTGCCTCGCTCGCGCTGCCCGCCACCGGGCCGCTCGGCGAACTCTCCTGCTTCGTCGCGCTGCTTGCCGGCAGTGGCGATGCCTCGCCTGCGGGGCTGATGTTCCTCGGGCTGGGCCTGATCGGCTTGCGTGACCGGATCGAGCGCGGGTTCCGCGGCGATGCTTGAGTTCCTCGCAGGAATGATCGTGGGCGGCGGCCTCGGCGTTTTCGTCGTCGCCCTCTGCGTCGCCGCCGCGCGCGGGGATCACGACGATGGCTGAGTTCCTGATCTGGCTGGTCGCGGCTCTCGGTGTGATCGGAGGCGTCGTCCTCGGCCGGTTCTGGGGCCGCACGGAAGGCAAACGGGAGGCGGAACACGATGCGATCGAAGACAAGAACAACCGTGTCGAGCGCGGGCGGGATGCGGTTCGTGACGGTCGCGGTGCTGGCGATCCTGCTGACCGCCTGCGACGCAACGATGGGCGCTGGTGATGCGGGCTGCGCCTCCTATGCCGAGGCGCGGCTGGCCCGACCGCCAGCCTCTGCCGTCGCCGACGTGCCCCCGGAATGGGCGACCTGGATCGCCGATCTCGACGACCGCATGACAGGAACCTGCCGATGAAATCCCTTTCGCCCGCTCTGCAGGCCCATCTCGACGAGGGCACGACGACGCTCGGCTGGTGCTGGCGGATCGCCCGGGCCGACGGCGTCACCTTCGGCTTCACCGATCACGACCGCACGCTCAGCTTCGATGGCACGGACTTCGAACCCGAGAGCGGGCTGACGGCATCCGAGGTTCGCTCGGGCTCGGACTTGTCGGTCGATGCGCAGGACGCGGAAGGCGTGCTGACCTCCGACCGCATCACCGAGACCGACATCCTCGACGGCCGCTGGGACAATGCGTCGGTGGAGGTCTGGCGCGTGAACTGGGCGGACACCGCGCAGCGCGTTCTGATGCGGCGCGGGGCCATCGGCCAGATCCGGCGCGGGCGGCTGGCCTTCGTCGCGGAGGTGCGCTCGCTGGCCCATGTGCTCGGGCAGACGGTGGGGCGGACCTTCCAGGCGACCTGCGATGCCGCGCTCGGCGATGCGCGCTGCGGCGTCGATCTCGAGGATCCGGCCTTCAAGGGGATGGGCTCGGTGATCGACCTCCTGCGCGACCGCGCGTTCACTGCCTCCGGTCTAGGCGGCTTCGACGCTGGCTGGTTCACCTTCGGCACGCTTGACTGGACCTCCGGCGCGAATGCCGGGCGTCGCGCGGAAGTGCTGGGCCAAGACGTGACCGACGGCATCGCGATCCTGACCCTGCTCGAAGCGCCGGTGCGCGCCATTTCCGAGGGCGACGCCTTCACCATCCGTGCGGGCTGCGACAAGCGGATCGAGACCTGCGGCGCGAAGTTCGCCAACACCGCCAACTTCCGCGGCTTCCCTCACATCCCCGGCCAGGACACCATCCTGCGCTACGCGACCAAGGACGGCGGACACGACGGGGGCGTGCTGTGAATAGCGCCGACCCGGATCGGGTGATCGCGGCAGCGCGCGCGTGGCTCGGCACGCCGTACCATGACCAGGCAAGCCTCAAGGGCATCGGCTGCGACTGCCTCGGGCTCGCCCGGGGTGTCTGGCGCGAAGTCGTGGGCCCCGAGCCATTCCCGATCCCGCCCTACAGCCGGGACTGGGGCGAGACGGGCCCTCGCGAGGTGCTGGCCGAGGGCGCGCGGCGCATGATGCCGGAGATCGCCCCAGCCGATGCCACTCCCGGTTCGCTGGTCCTCTTTCGGATGATGCCGCGCGCCATCGCCAAACATGTCGGGATCCTGACCGCGCCCGACACTTTCCTCCACGCCTACGAGCGGCTCGGCGTGATCGAGGAGCCGCTCACCCAAGCTTGGCGGCGGCGCATCGCCTTCGCCTTCCTGTTTCCGCAACGCTGAGACCCCGACATGGCCACCCTCATTCTCGGCGCTGCCGGTGCTGCCATCGGCGGCTCGATCGGTGGCGCGATCCTCGGCGTCAGTGCCGCGACCATCGGCGGCTTCATCGGTTCCACCATCGGCTCGGTCGTCGACAGCTGGATCGTGTCCTCGCTCGCGCCGACCCAACGGATCGAAGGCGCGCGGCTCGACAGCTTGCGCATCACCTCCTCCACCGAGGGGGCTGTGATCCCGCGGCTCTACGGCCGGATGCGGATCGGCGGCAACATCATCTGGGCGACCGACTTTCGCGAGGAGACGAAAACCACCACGCAGGGCGGCGGCAAGGGCGGCGGGGGCGGCAAGGTCAAGACCACCGAGTACCTGTACTATGCATCCTTCGCCGTCGCTTTGTGTGAAGGACCGATCACCGGCATCGGGCGTATCTGGGCCGACGGCAAGCCGATGGACCTCTCCGGCGTCACCTGGCGCTGGTATCCGGGCGACGAGGCGCAAACGGCCGATCCGTTCATCGCGGCCAGGATGGGCGCGGCCAACACGCCCGCTTATCGCAGCACGGCCTATGTCGTTTTCGAGGAACTGCCGCTGTCGAGCTACGGCAACCGCCTGCCGCAGCTGTCCTTCGAGGTCTTCCGACCGCTCGCCGACCCCGACACAGCCGAGGGGCTGACCCGCGCTGTTACCCTGATCCCGGCCTCGGGCGAGTTCACCTATGCCACCGAAGGAATCCGCAAATCCTCCGGCGGCGCGACGCAGGCCGAAAACCTGAACGCGCTGCCGGATACCGCCGACATGGTCGTCGCACTCGACCGCCTGCAGGCCATGGCGCCCGCCGTCGAAAGCGTCAGCCTCGTCGTCGCCTGGTTCGGCGACGACCTGCGCGCGGGTTCCTGCAAGCTGCGCCCGGGCGTCGAGGTCACGGCCAAATCCACGACACCGGTCGGCTGGTCGGTCAATGGCGTCAGTCGCGCAAGCGCCTTCCTCGTCAGCCGCGACGCCGAGGATCGCCCGGTCTATGGCGGCACGCCCGCCGATTTCACGGTGGTGCAGGCAATCCGGGAGATGAAGGCGCGTGGGCTGGGCGTGACCTTCTATCCCTTCATCCTGATGGACGTGCCGCCCGGCAACTTGGCTCCGAACCCGTATTCCGACAACGCCGCCGGGACGGGCCAGCCCACATTCCCCTGGCGCGGCCGGATCACCTGTTCGCCCGCGGCAGGCTATGCCGGGAGCGTGGACAAGACGGCGACGGCGTCGAGCCAGGTCGCGGCGTTCTTCGGCAGCGCCAACCCTTCCGACTTCGCGATCTCGGGCGACACCGTCTCCTGGACCGGCCCGTCCGGGGACTGGGGTCTGCGCCGCATGATGCTGCACTACGCCCATCTCTGCGCGGTGGCAGGCGGCGTCGACGCTTTCCTGATCGGCTCGGAGATGCGCGGCCTGACCACCATCCGCTCGGGCGCCAGCAGCTATCCCGCCGTCACCGCGCTCAAGGCGCTCGCCGCCGATGTGCGCGCCATTCTAGGGTCGGGCACGGAGATCGGCTATGCGGCCGACTGGTCCGAGTACTTCGGCCACCATCCGGGCGACGGCATCGGCGATGTCTATTTCCACCTCGACCCGCTCTGGTCGGATGCCAACATCGATTTCGTCGGCATCGACAACTACATGCCGCTCTCCGACTGGCGCGACGGGTTCGGGCACGCCGACGCGACCGAGGGCTGGCCCGCAATCTACGACCGGGCCTATCTGCAGGCGAACATCGCGGGCCGCGAAGGCTTCGACTGGTTCTATGCGAGCGCGGCGGATCGGTCGGCGCAGGTGCGCACCCCGATCACCGATGGCGCTGCGGGCAAGCCATGGGTCTTCCGCTACAAGGATCTGCGTAGCTGGTGGTCGAACCCGCATTACAACCGCCCGGGCGGGGTGGAGAGCGGCACGGCGACGGCTTGGGTGCCGGAATCCAAGCCCATCCGCTTCACCGAACTCGGCTGCCCGGCCATCGACCGGGGAACCAACCAGCCCAACGTCTTCTTCGACCCGAAATCGTCGGAGAGCTTCACGCCGTATTTCTCACGGGGCTGGCGTGACGACACCATCCAGCGGGCCTATCTCGAGGCGACGTATCTCTTCTGGGGCGAGGCCGCGAACAACCCGGTGTCTGCGGTCTACGGCGGCCGGATGGTCCATGTGCCGGAATGCGCAGCCTGGACCTGGGACGCGCGACCGTACCCGTTCTTCCCCGAACTGACCGATGTCTGGACCGATGGCCCCAACTGGCGTCTGGGCCATTGGCTGACTGGGCGCCTCGGGTCGGTGTCGCTGGCGGCGCTCGTCCGGCATCTCTGCCTTCGCGCCGGGCTTCCCGAGGCGAGGATCGACGTCACCGGCCTCTGGGGCGCGGTCGAAGGCTACGCAATCACGGCGCTCGAAAGCCCGCGCGCCTCGATCACCACACTGTCGCGGCATTTCGGCTTCGACGCCGTGGAGACCGAGGGTGTGATCCGGTTCGTCATGCGCGGCCGGGCCTCCGTGGCCACCCTCGCGCCCGACGATCTGGTGGCCGCCCGCGAGGGCGACCTGCTGGAACTGACCCGCGGCCAGGAGACGGAACTGCCGCAGGCGCTGAAGTGGCAGGTCGCGCGGGCGGACGAGGATTACGACGCCGCCCTCGTCGAGGCGCGACGCATCACCGTGGACACGACCCGGATCGCCTCCGAGTCTTTCCCGATGGCCGTGCCGCCCGAGGAAGCCGAGCGGCGCTGCCGCCGCGCGCTGATGGAGGCGTGGGTGGGGCGCGAGACGGCGGCGTTCCGTCTGCCGCCGTCTTGCCTTGCGCTCGATCCAGCCGACGCGATCCGACTGGAGCATGACGGGCGGCTGGTCGACCTGCGGCTCGTCTCCATCGCCGACGCAGAGGCGCGTGGCATCGAGGCGGTGCGCTCGGACCGCGCGACCTACGACCTACCGCCTGGCGATCCCCGCGCAGCCTCACTGACGCGGGCCGTGGTGTTCGGCGCGCCGGATGCGGTGCTGATGGACCTGCCGCAGCTGACCGAGGACCAGGCCGCGCATCGGCCCTTCGCGGCGGCGCACGCTGTCCCTTGGCCCGGCGAGATCGCGGTCTACCGTAGTCCCTCGACGGATGGTTTCGACCTGCTGACCACGTTCGGCAGCCGCGCGCGGATCGGGATGCTGGTCTCGGACTTCTATGCTGGCCCCACGTCGCGCTTCGATCTCGGCAATGCGCTCGTGGTCGATCTGCTCAGCGGCACGCTGGAAAACGTAACCGACCTGACGCTGTTCGGCGGGGCCAACGCACTCGCCATCGAGAGCGTGCCCGGCGTCTGGGAGATCGTGCAGGCGGGCGCGGCCGAGCTCCTGGCGCCCGGCCGGTACCGCCTTACCCGGCTCCTGCGCGGTCAGCGCGGCACCGAGGGGGCCCTGGACAATCCCGCGCCCGCCGGTGCGAGGGTGGTGGTGCTGGACGACAGCTTCGCATCGCTGCCGATCGCCGAGGCCGATCTCGGCATCCCGTGGAACTGGCGCATTGGCCCGGCGAGCCGCCCGGTCAGCGACGAGACCTACGTGGCGCAAGCCTTCACGCCCGCAGGCGTGGGGCTGCGACCATTCTCCGTCGCGCATGTCGAACAGCCGTGGCGCAAGCCGCGTGCGCCGGGCGACCTGACCATCCGCTGGACACGCCGATCCCGCGCTTTGTCCGCTGACAGCTGGGGCGGGCTTGAGGTGCCGCTGGCCGAGGAACTGGAGGCTTTCGAGGTCGAGATCCTCGACGGTGCAGTTGTCAAGCGATCCTTGACCACTGCCACGACCAGCGCGCTCTACACCGCCGCCGCCCAGACCACCGATTGGGGCGCGCTACTCGGTCCAGGCGACACGCTCGACATCCGCATCTTTCAGCTCTCCGCCCTCGTCGGGCGGGGCGCGCCGAAATTCGTCACGTTGATCTTCTAAGGGCCATCCCATGTCCGACGCCACGACCCATCTGCTGCTGCCCTACATCCTCGCGGCGCAGGCCCAGAAGCACATCACCCATAACGAGGCGCTGCGGATCCTCGATGGGCTGGTCCAGCTCTCGGTTCTCGACCAGAATCTGACCGTTCCGCCGGGAAGCCCCGCCGATGGCGACCGTTTCCTCGTCGCTTCAGGTGCCACCGGCGACTGGGCGGGGTGGGACCTGAACATTGCCCTCTGGACCGACGGTTCCTGGCTGCGCCTGCCGCCCCGGACCGGCTGGCGGGCATGGGTCGAGAACGAGGCCGTACTGCTCGTCTGGACCGGTGTCGCTTGGGACGTTGTGGGCGAACCGAGCGACATCTCGGATGCCGTCTTCAGCCTGATCAACGATGCCGATCCCACCAAGAAGGCGGTCTTCTCGCTGTCCGGTATCAGTACTGGCACGACCCGCAGCTACACGCTGCCGAATACCTCGTCGGAACTGGCGATCCTGGCAGGCACGCAGACCTTCACCGGCAACAAGACGTTCTCCGGCACGCTGACGGCGTCGGGCACCGTCACGGTTTCGGCAGCGACGGCCACCATCGGCACGGCCACGGGCACCGCGACCTACGGCATAGGCACCGGGGCGACGACCACCGGCCTTACCAAGACCGTCAACCTCGGCACCGGCGGCGCGTCGGGGTCGACCACGGTCGTCAACATCGGCCCCGCGACCTCGGGTGCGAATGGCACGACGGTGGTCAACACGCCGACCGTCACCTTCGCCAATGCCGTGACGCAGGTCGGCATGCCCCAGGCGAACCTGACCGCGCAGTTGCTGGGCCTCGGCGGAGCGACGGCCGACAGCTACAACCGGCTCTCGGTCAACACGCCCGCGGTACTCCTGAACAACGCAGGCGCCGGGATCGAGGCGACGGTCAACAAGGCCGCGCCTGCCAACGATGCGAGCTTCGCCTTCAAGACCAACTGGTCGGCCCGGGCTCTGATCGGCCTTCTCGGCAGCGACGATTTCAGCTTCAAGGTCAGCCCGGACGGCTCGGCCTTCTACGAGGCGCTCCGGATCGACCGAAGCAATGGCCGGGTCGAGATGCCGGAGCCTGTGCTGCTTCCGGCGGTGAGCGCCGTACCCGCACCGCCGCCGACCGGCAAGATCGCCCTCTATGCCCGCGACCGCGCCGGAGCCGGTTGGCTCGACGTCCAGCGCCCCTCGGGCCGGTTCTTTCCGCTGCAGCCGCATTTCGGGGTGAACCGGATCGCGACCTGGGCGCCCTCCACCGGCACGACCGTCAATACCAACGGCATGCCGCGCACCGCTGTCGGCACCGTGTCCACGCCGACGCTCGCTACCACGAACCTCTCGACCTCGATGCGCCGCTGGCGCGTGACCAGCGCCGCCACCGCCGATGCGGCGGCCGAGGAACGCTCGGCCGGCTGGGTCTGCTGGCGCGGCAATGCGGATGGGCTGGGCGGCTTCACCTATGTGAACCGGCTCTCGCTCGTCACCCTGCAGGCGACCGGCATGGGCTTCTTCGGCCTCTACGGGTCCACCACTGCGCTGGCCACGACCCTGACGTTGTCCGCCGTGGTGAACTGTATCGGCATCGGCTTCCAGCGCGGCACCCACACCAACTGGCAGCTGGTGCAGAACGATGCCTCCGGCGCGCCGACGCTCACCGATCTCGGAGCGAGTTTCCCGGTCGCGAGCACGACCAACGTCCTCACTCTCACGCTCCTCGCCGCGCCGAACAGCAGCGAGATCGGCGTCCGGGTGGTCGAGGAGGTCAGCGGGGCGGTGGTCGAGGTCATGCTCGACGCCGACATCCCGGCCGCGACGCAATTCCTGAGCCCGCGCAACTTCATGAACAACGGCGCGACAGCGGCGGCGGTCGCCTACGATTGCTCGGGGGTGTATGTCGAGACGGATTATTGAAGTGCCAATCCTGCGCTGATCCTGCCACGGCGACAAAGTGCCGAAGGGAGTCTTCCGTGGACACGGCATTCAATGAATGACTGTTTCACCTGTGCCGACCGACCGGACCCCAGCAGTTTGTTCGGCGGGAGCGCGGCCCGCCCGGAAACGGGCTGCGCCATTTCTTGTCATGCCTGTTCTGTCCGCATTCTGAGCACCGAGACTCCAAGCCAGGCCATTGCGACCACCATCGAAATGGCACCCACAAGAACAAAGATGGGCGGTGCGGCGAGGACGATTTCGGCGACAATGCCGAGTGGCATCAGCATTCCGCCGAGCGTCAGCCAGGACACGCCCTTCGCGGCCCCGGGCGCCACAGGCAGTTTCAGCAAGAGGTATCCGACCAGAACGTTCAGAAGGGCGAACAGGTTGCCGTGAACATGGGCGAGACGTGCCTCGAAATGGGTCCCGGTGGTGTATTCGGCGATCCATTGCTCCTTGTTTGGGGCGAAATCGCGCAGGTAGATGAGGAGAAACCCGTAGGCCATGAAAGCAGCAAGGAACAGAAGGCCGGCTGCGATGTTGATCTTTCCGTATTTCATGATCTTTCCTTTCGATCGGTTGGTTCAGGGTCAGCTCGGAAACGAGCGCGGATCAGGGGCCTTTCGCCGGAGATCCTCGAGCACCGCGTAAAAGGCAGGGAGAACGACGATCACCAGCACGGTTGAGGCCAAAAGGCCGAACACCACTGCAATCACCAGAGGTTTCAGGGTCTGCGCCTGGGTCGATGCCTCGAACAGCAGCGGCGCCATGCCGATGATGGTGGTGGACACCGAAACGAAGATCGGCCGGAAGCGGCTGCGGACAGCTTCTCCGGCAGCGATCGTCGTTGATTTCCCCTCGGCCTGACGCGACTTAATGACCCCGACCAACAGGATCGCGTTATTGACCACGATTCCTGCCAGCGAAGCTGCCCCGACGAGCGAGGGCATCGAAATATTGTAGCCCATCAGGACATGGCCCCAGATCACGCCCAGAAAGGCCAGCGGGATCGTCAACATGACGATGATCGGTTCGACGTAGCTGCGGAACTGGAAACTCAGCACCACGTAGACCCCCACAAGGCCGATGAGAAAGCCGCGCAGGATCGAGGCAACGGTTTCGGCCGAATTCGCGGCCTGACCGCCGATATCGAAGCCGAGCCCCGGAACCTCGCGCGCGAGGCCGGGCAGGAAGTCAGCGGCAAGAAGCGCCGTGATCGCATCCGCATTGCCGATGCGACCGTCGACATCAGCTGAAATCGTCAGGGTTCTCAGACCGTTGCGCCGGGTCAGGCTGCCCCAGCCTCGCGCCTCTTCGATCGATGCAACGGTCGACAACGGCGCAGTTTCGCCGCCCGGAAGCGCGATTTCGAGCGCCGCCAGGTCGCTGCGTGTTTCGCGATCCGACTCCGTCAGCAGGACCTCTACGTCCCAGGCGTCGTCGCCACGCCGAAGTTCGACCAATTGGGTGCCCAGAAAGGCCGCGCGCAACTGCCCCGCGACGTCAGCGGCCGTGAGGCCCAGGGACTCGGCTCCCGACGCGAGCGAAAGTCGAAGCTCCGGGGCGCCCGGTCGCAGGTCGACGATGGCGTTGCGCACGCCAGCATAGGTCTCCAGCTCGGCGAGGGTTGCACGGCCGGCGGCCTCAAGAACGGTCAGGTCGGGATGGGTCAGGCGCAGTTCGACGGCGATACCCTGCGGCCCGATGCCCGGTTCGGTCACGACAAGCGATGTGACACCCGCCAGGGAGCCGATCTCCTCGCGCCAGAGCGCAACGATTTCGTCGAGTGTGCTAGTCCGGATTTCCGCGCCCAGCAGGTCGACGGCCACGGTTGCGACATGGGCCCCCACCTCGCCAGCCGACAGGTTACGGCCCATGCGGGTGATGCGGCGCAAGATCAGGTGTTGGCCGTCTGGCTGAGTTGGTGAAAGCTGGGCGTTCACCCGGTCGATGGCATTTTCGACCTGACCGACGGCCTCGGCTGTGCGGGAGAGCGGAGTGCCGGCGGGCAAGATCAGGCGTGCTTCCAGCACATCCCCGTCGATTTCCGGCATCGCCTCACGCTTGACGATGCCGCCGCCAAGGGCGCCAAAGGTGACCACGAGGGCACCGATCGAAAGACCAACCACCAGCCAGCGCGCCCGGATGGCCAGGTCGGCCAAGCGGCCTACTCCGCGTTCGCGCATGACCTCGAAGGCACGGTCGAACCGGAGACGGAATTTCGAGGGTGGGCGATCCTTCAGGCTGCCTTTCAGATGATGGGGCAAGATCAGGAACGCCTCGACCAGCGACGCGGCGAGCGCGGCCAAGAGGACGACCGGCAGGACCTCGAGAACGGCGCCCAGTTCGCCGGCAAGAAAGGCCAGCGGAAGAAAGACCGCAAGCGTTGTCAGGAAAGAGGACACCACGCCGGGGGCAACGCTGGCAACGCCGGCGACCACGTTTTCGAGCGTGGCGCCCTTTGCCGTTTCGACCGCGATCGCTTCGGCAATGACGATGGAATCGTCCATGACGATCCCGATCGCCATCAGGAGCGCGACAAGCGTCATCATGTTCAGGCTCAGGCCGGTCAGGCCCATCCACAGGAATGCGCCGGCAAAGGCGACCGGGAGCCCCATCGCCGCCCAGATGGCAAACCCCGGCCGGAAGAAGAGGCTCATGACCACAACGACCAGCACCAGCCCCATCACCCCGTTCTGGACCAGCATGACCAAACGGTCGCGGATGATCGACGTCACATCCTGGACGACTTCGACCTTCAGGCTTGCGGGAAGGCGCGCGGTTTCCTCTGCCACCAGGTCCGTCACCGCATCCAGAACCCGCAAGGCGTCGGCGTTCAGCGCCTTGGCGACGTCAATCAGGATTGCAGGGACCCCATCCAGGGTTACCCGGTCGTATGTCGGCTCGAATGTCTCTTCTATCTCGGCGACATCACCCAGCGTCAGTGTAGCCCCGTTCTCGAGTGCAAGGACAGGTATTCGGGAAAGCCCCGGTATCGTTTCGCGTTCGGCGGCAAAGCGCAGCGTCAGGTCGGCGTCCGGCCCTTCGAGCGTGCCAAGCGGCAGGTCGACGTTCTGCGCGGCCAGCGCTGCGGCCAAGCTGGCCGGTGTCAGGCCATGGGCCTCCAGGACATCGGTCTGCGCGCTGATGCGAATGGTCCGCGTCCCCAGACCGGACCGCGTCACGCGGGCAACGCCCTCCATGGCTGCCAGCCGATCCGAGAGCGCTTCGGCGTAGAGATCGAGTTCGGTCAACGGCAGGTTGCCCGACACGGCGACCGATGTCACTGGATCGGTGCGATGCAACTCCCGGACGATGGCCGGATCCGCGCGTTCGGGGAAGCTGTCGATCGCCGCCACTTCGGTGCGCAACATGTTCACGAAACGGATCGGATCGTTGCCGGGCGCCATCGTGGCAACAGCCCGCGCCCGGCCGGTCTGGGCAGTACAGGTGAAAGTCTCAAGGCCTTCCACGCCCTGAACACCGTCCCAGAGCGGCGCACAGATAGCGCTTTCCACATCTTCGGCCGCAGCGCCCCGATAGGGGACGGTCACCTCTGCTTCGACGGCTCGAAAATCAGGGAAAGTCTCGCGCAGCAAGCCGGGTGCGGCAAAGCTGCCAGCTGCCAGGAACAGCAGCAGAAGTAGGTTGGCCGCTGTTGGGTGCCCCGCAAACCAACGGATCATCGCGCCACCTCGACGGGCGAGAGAGAAAGGCCCGGAATTGCGGGTGCAATGGCGTCGATCACCACGCGTTCACCCGGAACCAGCCCTTGCGCGATCACGATGCGCCCATCCTGCGCAAATCCCGGTGTGACCTGCCGCAACTCCAGCCGGTCATCAGCGTCCGCAACCAGCACGATCCCACCATGCAATGCCGCCTCCGGGACGGTCACAACCTCCAAGAGGGGCGCGCCGGTCAGCGCAATCCTGACCTGCATGTTGGGCACGAGCGGGAGACGGTTCGGCGGATCCGCACTCTCGTAGGGATCGGCGATGGTGACCACCACCGGCACGGTTCGCGCCCGTGCATCCAGTGCCCCTTCAACCCGCGTTACCCGCCCTGACCAGATCTGACCCGGATCGGCTATTGGGCTGACCGCAACGTCGATCGAGTCGGCTGGTCCCTCGCGCATCGCGTCCTGCAATTCGACCCCCTCAGGCAAACCGGGGATCAGACGACGAAACGCATCGATGGGGAGGTGTGCAACGACTTCAACCGCGTCCAGGCCATCCCCGCGTATGACGATCTGGCCCGGATTCACGGACTGGAACAATTCGATTGCCACTTCAGTCACCCGAAGATCGAAGGGCGCGGTCAAGGTCGTCCGATCCAGAGACCGTCGCGCCCGGTCGGCGGCCGATTCCGTGCGCGCGATCTGCGCGTCCAGCCTCTGTTCCCGTGAAGGAACGAGCGAGAGGGTGTTTTCGAGTTCGGTCACCGTGCGTCGAGCCAGCAGGGTGGCGCGCTCGGCTTCGTCGGCCCGGGTCTGTGGAACGGTTCCCTGCGACACGAGCGTCCGGGTTCTTTGGAGATCCGCCTCGGACAGAGCGAGCCGCGCTCGTTCCAGTTCGAGAATGCGCGACGTGTTTGCGGCTTCGATCTCGATTTGACCGCGCTCGGCCCGCAAGGCCGCAAGATCTGCCTCAGCTTGTCCAAGGGCAAGCTCATAGTCGGCAGGGTCGATGCGCAAAACCTCGGTTCCGGCGGGGATCATGCGGCCCTGTTCCAGATCAGGGTGGCGCCAGATGACTTCGCCTTGAACCTCGGCCACGGCGACCCAGGTCTCAGCCGCCCGCAAGTTTCCCCAGACCGACGAAGCGGGCCTGATCGTCTGTTGCGCCACCGTTTCGACGCGAACGGAAAGTCCCGCTGCGGTGGCGTCCACCTGTGCGGGGCCTGGTGCATTGCCGATCAGCCAGGCTGCGGCCGCTATTCCTAGGACGATGGGCGGAACGGCGAGGAAGGGACCAATGCGCATGGGTTCAATCCTGCGGCCGGCGCATGCGCGTCAGGATGCCATCCCGCAAGACGAACTGATGGTACAGCGCGCCCGCGACGTGCAGGGCAATGAACGCAAGAAGAATCACTTTCATTACGTTATGGCCTGATGCCGCAGCTTCGACGCCGCCGAACCATGCGACCGATCCGCTGATCGGCATCAGGAACATCAGCGCGTACAGCCCCAGATGCACCACCTTGGCCAGCGTCTTCTGAGACGATGAGCCGGACTGCGGTGGCACCCCGCGCCGGGCGCGCAGCACCAGACGCCAGATTGCGAGGCCAAGCACCAGGGCTCCGCCCACAACGTGCCCGAGAACGAGCGGATCGAAGGCAACCTCGACGCCTTCTGATGCCCGCTCCCAAGCGGAAGAAATCGCGTCTTTGAACAGGTATTGCTGCGAGACGAGGGCGAAAGCAGACCAGTGGAGGACGATCTGAGTTCGAGAGTATCCGGCAAGGGGCTGCATGGAGATCCTTCCTGCGGGGTTGGCGACTCGAAGTCGATGTTGCAATCTGCATGAATGTATGTGAGTTATAACTCACTCACAAGAGGCTACCCCCATGCAACGCAGAAGCGCGGAAGACAGGAAGTCGCAAATCATCGCGCAAGTGCTTAGACTGGCATCGGAAATCGGGCCGGATCGCATGAGTACGACCGATGTCGCGCGCGCCGTTGGAATCAGCCAGCCCGCCGTGTTTCGTCACTTCCCTACCAAGGGAGACTTGTGGGTGGCCGTGGCGGAGGATGTCTCTGCCACCCTGAGGGAGCATTGGGCAACGGCCGAGACGCGGGCGCAGACGTCGCTGGAAAGGCTGCTTGGTCTGATCGGAGCGCAACTGGCCGCGATCACTGAAAGACCCGCGCTGCCTTCAATCCTGTTTTCGCGCGAGCTCACGGTGGACAACCCGCCGCTACGCGAGGTGTTCGACCGTCTACTCGCATCGTTTCAGTCACGACTTGCTGCCGCAGTCGGCGAGATGCAGTCCGAGGGTATGCTCAGTCAGGACATCGAAGCGAGAGATGCGGCAGTCCTCCTTGCCTCGATCGTGCAGGGCGTCGCAATCCGGTGGGCTCTCGGCAATCGCGGCTTCGACCTCGTCGGTGAGGGAAGACGCCTGGTCGAGGTTCAATTGACACTCATGAGCGCTGGAAAAGGAGGTGTGTCATGACTGGACGAAAGCGGGGTACACGGATCGCGGCGCTGGTCGCGATGGTCTTCGGCGGGCTTACGATTCTGTCGGGCGGAACGACGATCATGGGCGCCCTCGACATGGGGGCGGTTGTCCCATTCGTCCTGTGGTTCAACACCGCAGCGGGGTTCTTCTATGTCACAGTCGGCGTGGGGCTGTGGGTGGGGCGTGCCTGGGCCTTTCCCCTTGCGCTTGGCGTCCTCGTGGCCACCGTTCTGGTCTTTGCCGCCTTCGGCCTTCATGTCGTCCGTGGCGGCGCGTTCGAGATGCGCACCGTGGCGGCGATGACGCTGCGCTGCGCCGTGCTCGCCGGGGTGGCGCTCGCCGCGCGTCACGGCTCGAAAGGCCGATAGACGCAATCCGCAAGCGAACTGCGGTTGAGATCGGCGATGAAGGCAGCTTCGGCGCCGGCCAACCGCGCTTTCAGGCGGCAGTGCGGCGTCATTGTGCAGGTAGCACCGCCGGGCGAGAAACACTCGACAAGTGCCTGATCCGCCTCGAGGCGGGCAACGACATCGCCCAACAGAATCTCTTCAGCGCGCCGCGCGAGCACCGCACCCCCTCCGCCACCGCGCCGCGTTTCCAGGTAGCCTGCGGCCGAAAGCGTCGAGATCACCTTTGCCAGATGATTGCGCGACACACGGAACTCGTCTGCCAGTTCGGCAGTGGTGAAGGGTCTGTCCGGCGTGCCGGCCATTCGCATCAGCACGCGCAGGCCGTAATCGGTGAAGGACGTAAGGCGCAAGAGTCGGCTCCTGATTGGGCATTTACAATGCGCATTCATCGAGTGTATTCGGTATTTCAAATACCAAACCAACCCTGCCATGCCAAGAGACCGGATTCGTCACGATGAGTGAACTTGCAGACCCCGCCTCCGATCAGGCCACTGATGACTTGATTGCCCACATCCTGTCCCGGTTCCACGATGTCCATCGCTCGGATCTGGCGGTGCTGCATCCGTTGGCGCAAAAGGTCGAACGGGTCCATGCCGACGACCCGCTGGCACCGCGAGGTCTGGCGCAAACCCTGATGACGCTGTGGCGCGAGATGGAAGATCACATGGCCAAGGAAGAAAAGATTCTCTTTCCCGCCATGCGAGCGGGCGGCATGCCCGGGATCGAGCACCCGATCCGCGTGATGCGGGCCGATCACGATGATCACGCGGCCACCATCGCGCATATCCGCTCGCTGACAGCGAACCTGACCCCGCCCGACCATGCCTGCGGGTCATGGCGGGCGCTGTATGCGGGAACGGAAAAGCTGTTCGCCGACTTGTCGGCGCACATCGCACTCGAGAACGACGTGCTGTTCCCCCGGTTCGAGGAGGGTCGCCACAATGGCCATTGCGACTGTCACAGCTGAGGGCTTCGGCGCCACGGATCGCCTGTTGTCCGACGTCGTCGCCCGGCTGCAAGCCCAGGATTTACGCATCGTCGGTGCGCTAAGGCATGTCGCCGAGGACGGTACGGCCAGCCACTGCGACAGTGACCTGTGGCTGCTTCCTGACGGTCCGGCGGCCCGGATTACGCAGCAGCTTGGGCCCGGCTCCCACGCCTGCCGGATGGACGCCAGTGCCATGGAAGATGCCGCGTGTCTGGCCAGCTCGCGCCTGTCCGAACAGGGCGCGGACTTGGTCGTGTTGAACAAGTTCGGTCTGAGCGAGGCCGAGGGGCGCGGCTTTCGCACGATGATCGCGGAGGCAGTCGTGCAGGGTGTGCCGGTGCTGATCGGCGTTTCGCAGACCCACCGCGCCGCATTCGAACGTTTCGCGGACGGTCTGTCCGTGGACCTACAGTCGGATGCGGAGACCGTGTTCGACTGGTGCAGGGCGGCAATCCACCAGACAAAAGCGTCGCCCGAGGCTTCGGCAATGGAGATTGCGAAATGATATCGGTCACCGAACAGGCCAGTAGGACACGACTGCCGGGCGAAGGTGCCGTGGCGCGGCTGGCCTGCGCTGTAGTTCAACCGCTCCTGTCGCGCGTGGTGCGGCGCATTGCGGCATCCCATCCGTCGGTCTTTGCCCGGCTGGGCGCGCACCAAAGCACCGACTTTCTGATCGACCCGGTGGAACTGCCCTTCGCTCTGCACCTGCGCCCCGATCCGCGGGCGCTGGTCTTGCGTGCCGTGCCGCGGGACCGGATGCCCGAAGCGGGGGCGGTGATCCGTGGCAAGTTCCTCTTGCTGCTGGAGTTGATCGACTCCGAGGAGGATGGCGATGCCGCCTTCTTCTCGCGCGATCTGGAGGTGTCGGGCGACACCGAAGCGGTCGTGCGCCTGCGTAATGCGCTCGATGACATGGATGGCTCGATCGCGGAAGAGACCGCCGCGATGTTCGGGCGTCCCGGCCGGGCGATCCTGGCGCGATTGCGCAAGTCCTACGCGGAGGCCCGGACATGAGCCTTGCCGAGCTGATCTGCCCTGCCGGCACACCGGCAGCCTTGCGGACCGCCGTCGACGCCGGTGCCGACGCCGTCTACTGCGGCTTTCAGGATGCGACCAACGCGCGCAATTTCCCCGGGTTGAACTTTACGCCCGAGGAACTGGCCGCGGCTGTCGCCTATGCCCATGCCCGCGGCACCAAGGTGTTGCTGGCGCTGAACACCTATCCGCCGGCTGGCAAGGTCGATCTATGGCGACAGGCGGCCGATATCGGGGCACGGCTCGGTGTGGATGCCTTCATCGTGGCCGACATGGGCGTGGCCGACTACATCGCGCGGACCCATCCACAGGTCAGGCTGCATCTTTCAGTGCAAGCTGCCGCGTCGAGCCCTGAGGCCATCAGATATTACTGTGAGAACTTCGGCGTGAAACGGGTCGTGTTGCCGCGTATCCTCACCATCCCGGAGATCCGCCAGATCCGCACGGAAATCCCCTGCGAGATCGAGACCTTCATCTTTGGCAACCATGGCCTGATGGTCGAGGGACGGTGTAGCCTGACGAACTACCTTACCGGCCAGTCGACCAACATGGACGGGGTATGCTCTCCGGCTTCGGACGTGGAGTACCGGCGCGAGGCGGACGGTTCGATGTCCTCGCAGCTGGCGGGTTTCACCATCGACTGCTTCGGTCCCGAAGAAAAGGCTGGCTATCCCACAATCTGCAAGGGGCGATACCGGACCGACCACCGCGAAGACGCCTACTACGCCTTCGAGGAACCGATCAGCCTCAACCTTTCGCGGCTTCTGCCGGAACTGATCGACGCGGGCGTGCATGCCTTCAAGATCGAAGGAAGGCAGCGGTCGAAATCCTATGTGCGCGGGGTGGTTTCGGCCTTTCGCAAGGCGGTGGACGACATCCGCGCTGGGCGGCAGGCGGATATCGCCGATCTGGTAGCGCTGACCGAGGGGCAGAAACAGACCCAAGGCGCCTTCGAGACCAAGAAATGGCGGTAGACAAGATGACGAAGCTGACACTCGGACCCCTCGCCTATCACTGGTCTTCAGACCGTCGCCGTGACTTCTACGCCCGCATCGCCGACGAGGCGCCATTGGACGAGGTCTATCTGGGCGAGGTGATCTGTTCGAAACGCGCGCCCTTCCAAGAGGCCGATTTGCCCGCGATCATCGAGCGGCTCGAGCGGGCCGGCAAGACGGTGATCCTGTCCTCGCTGGCCGAGGTCATGCTGAAACGCGAACGCAAGGCCACCGCCGATCTCGCCGAGCTGGACACCCCCGAGATCGAGATCAACAATGCCGCGGGCCTTTTTGATCGCAGCAGCCGTCCGCACAGAATTGGCCCCTTCATGAACGCATATAACGAGGCGACCATCGGCTGGATGGCTGGCAAGGGCGCCACCCATGTGACCCTTCCAACCGAGTTGCCGGGCGAGGCCATGGCTATCGCGGCCAGCGCCGCGCGCGGGCTGGGGTTGGGCGTCGAGGTGCAGGTGTTCGGACGCGCCTCGCTCGCCGTCTCGGCGCGCTGCTATCACGCGCGCGCCCATGGCCGGACCAAGGACAATTGTCTCTTTGTCTGCGAGGATGACGCCGACGGCATGCCGCTCTGCACCACCGACGACAGGCCGATCCTGCGAGTAAACGGCATACAGACCCAGTCGGAAACCTATATCAACTTGCTGCCTGAAACGGGACGGCTCATCGCGGATGGCCTCACCCACCTGCGGCTGATGCCGCAATCGGTCGACATGGTGGAGGTGGCCTCTGTCTTCCGCAGCGTTCTGGACGGGGCGCGCGATCCGCTCGAAGCGGAAACCGCGCTGCGTGAAGCGTGCGGCGAAGTCAGGTTCTCCAACGGTTTCTATCACGGCCAGGCAGGGTATCGGCGGATCGCCAACGTGGTGCCGGTCTAGCGGCGGACAGGCAGAGCCATGACTACGACAACTGCAGACCAGATGCGTGCCTGGCACGGCCCGGCAATCCTATCCTACGGGTTCCGCCCATTCTTTCTCGGCGGTTCGTGTTGGGCCGCGATGGCAATGGTTCTCTGGATCGCGATGCTGACAGGGTATCTGGCGCTGCCTACGGCGTTCGATCCGGTCAGCTGGCACGCCCATGAATTCCTCTATGGTTATCTGGGCGCCGTGGCCGCGGGTTTTCTGCTCACGGCCGTGCCAAACTGGACGGGCCGGTTGCCGATCGTCGGCTGGCGTCTGGGCGGCCTTGCTGCGCTGTGGCTGGCCGGACGTCTGATGGCGGCGGTCTCGGGCGGTCTGCCGGTCTGGCTGGTGGCGGCAATTGACCTCGCCTTTCCGCTGGTCCTTGCACTTGCCATCGGTCGTGAGATCATCGCCGGGAGGAACTGGCGAAACCTGATCGTCCTGGCGATGTTGACGGTCCTGGCACTGGGCAATGCGGTATTCCATTGGGAAGCTGCGAACGGCTACCATGCGGCGCAGGGCGCGGGTCTAAGGATTGGACTTGGTACCGGAATCATGATGATCGCCGTTATCGGCGGACGGATCATCCCGTCGTTTACCCGCAACTGGATGGTTCGGCGTGGTGAGGCATTCCTGCCTGTGCCGCCCATGCAGAGGTTCGACCGATTGGCATTGATCGCGCTTCTGGCGGCTCTTCTGGTTTGGGTAATCCGACCCGAAGCGATTGCCAGCGGGATTGCCTTGCTGGTGGTCGGCGGGATGCATCTGGTTAGACTTGCCCGTTGGCGTGGCCACCGGACCTTTGCCGAGCCGCTGGTCCTTGTCTTGCATGTAAGCTACCTTTTCCTGCCGCTGGGTGCGCTGGCGATCGGAGCCGAGATCCTGTTACCTGGCACATTCGGGCAAGCTGCCTCCCTGCACCTCTGGACGTCGGGAGCCATCGGCATGATGACCCTCGCGGTGATGACCCGGGCAACCCTGGGTCACACCGGGCAGGCACTTACGGCCGGGTCCACAACGGTTGCGATCTATGTCTCCATAGCGCTTGCGACGCTCGTCCGGGTCTGCGCCGGCTACTGGCCCGAGGCCGCATCTTGGCTGCACCCTCTCGCCGGGCTGGCCTTCGTATTGGCCTTTATGGGGTTCGCCCTGGCCTATGGTCCGGCTCTGCTTCGCCCCCGGCGAAGGAACTGAGAACCGGGTAGGCAATTCACGCCATGTCCGTTGCCAGCAGTCCATTCCGATTGCTGGACAGGGCAGTGGGTAACCTCCTTACCGGATGCTTGCCGACGCAAGGGTTTGGGTCGTAGTCGTTTGACGATGGCGGCGAAGGTCGCAACTCCCCGCAACGCGCCTGAGCCTGTGCATGGATCGGGTGGAGAAGGTTTGAAGTCAGGCCCATCCCCTCCGCCATCACCCCTGTTGCGAACATGGACAGGCGCCCATCGCGACGCGGAAATAGTCGTGTTTTCAAAGGGCTTTGCCTCCCCCATGCGACCCTCTGAGACTGCGCGCCAAGGCCATTCCGGGCTCTGAACGGCGGTCCGTCTCTGTTCGGGCGAACCTCGTCGAATTCGGTTCGGTCGGATTTTTTCACGCTTTTCCAATGGTCTGAGTTTCAACTCCGCAAAAACTTCGCCCCCTGTTTCCATCGCCTTCGTGGGGAACAGAGCCGCAACGGGCGGTAGGCGCAGCCGCTGGGTGCACTGGCCGAATGGCGCGTAGCGATGGCGGTGATTTGCCCGGGAAAACTCCGGAAAACGTTGATGACAGAAGGACTTCCCGTCCGTAGCCTGGCGCAATGTCGAACGGGCCCTGGACGGATGAAGAGAACGATCTGATCGTCGCAGATTACTTCGCGATGCTGGTCGACGATCTCGCGGGGAAACCCCTGAACAAGGCGGCATCATATCGACAGCTTACAGACCGGATCGATCGGTCCGCAAAGGCAATCGAATACAAGCACCAGAACATCAGTGCCGTGCTCAAGGCGCTGGGTGAGACCTGGCTGACTGGCCTCGCACCCGCCTTCAACTTCCAGAGCTCGCTTGAGGATGCCGTTCTGCGATGGATGAACTCGCATCCGGAGTGGGTCCTGCGGGCCCCCGGCAACCGACCGCCCACCGGCCTTCACGATGCGGCGCAGATCTGGATCGGGCCGCCGCCGACGCTATCGAACCAGCCACCACCGCAGGAGCTGGACCTGATGTTGCGGATCGCCAGGAAGTCCGACGTTGCCGGCCGCGATGAACGTAACCGTGTCCTTGGCCGCGCGGGAGAGGAACGCGTGCTGGCCTACGAGCGGTCGGTGCTGCGGTCAGCGGGGCGCGATGACCTGGCAAGCAAGGTTCGCTGGGTGTCGGAGGAGGACGGGGATGGTGCCGGCTACGACATTGCCAGCTTCGAGCGGGACGGCCGGTCGCGGCTGATCGAGGTGAAGACTACGAACGGCTGGGACCGGACACCATTTCACATCACGCGCAACGAACTGGCCGTGGCCGAAGCGCGGCGCGCGGAATGGTGCCTGTTCCGGCTGTGGAACTTCTCACGCGAGCCCAAGGCGTTCGAACTGCGCCCTCCACTCGATGCCCATGTCTCGCTGACCGCGACATCGTATCGGGCGAGCTTTAACTGAAGCTCAGTCGAAAACTCGCCCTGGCTGTTCGTCCCACGGCAGGGACGCCACGAAGCACAGGTCGTAGATGCTGAGCGTCGAGGGCTCGCGGTGGACGACCAGCCGCTCCAGCACCTCAGGCGCCAGCCACGCAAGCCGCAGGAGGCGGCTGACATAGCGGTCGGACAGGCCCTCGTCGGCGGCGAGATCGGCGAGCGTGGCGACATCGCCGCGTTCCAGCCGCTGCCGCCAGCCCCATGCGCGGCCGATGGCGCGCAGGAGGTGCGGATCCTGCCCACGCCCCATGGCGGCCTCGACGTGCTTCGGCGGAAGGATCCGGGGGCGACCACCGCGACGGCGCAGTTCGAGCGGAATGTGGACGCGCAGAGTTTCGGGCTCGGGCATCAGGCCACCTCTTTCTTCGGCGGGGCCATCAGCGCGGCGATGGCGCCGAGGCCCTCGTGGCGCAGGTCGATGGCGAGGCCCGCCTCGCTCACCGTGATGCGCGCGACCAGCAGCTGGACGATGCGCGCCTGCTCGGCCGGGATGAGCGCCTTCCACAGGTCGTCGAACTGCGCCAGCGCGGCGACGACGGTGGTTTCGTCGAGATCAGGGCGCTCCTTTCGGACTGCCCGTGCCGTGCGCGCCGCAACCTCGGGCGTGCGCAGCATCCGGCGGATTTCGCCGATGACGGCCTCCTCGACCATGGCACCGGGCAGCCGCTGCGGCCCGCGCAACTCGGCCGCAGGGCGTTTCCGGATCACGTCCATCGAGGTGTAGTAACAGTAGCGCTTGCCCTTCCGCTTGGTGTGGTGGGGCGTCATCGCGGCACCGGTCTCGGTGAAGATCAGCCCGCGCAGGAGCGCCGGCTGCGCCGCGCGTGCCACCGCCCCGCGGGCGACGCGGTTGTTGGCGATGACCGCGTGCACCTCGTCCCACAGCTTCTGGTCGATGATCGCCTTGTGCTCGCCCGGGTATTCCTCGCCCTTGTGGACCGCGAGGCCGAGATAGACCTTGTTGTGCAGGAACTTCAGCAGGTAGCCCCGGTCAAACACCGCGCCGCGCTTGGTGCGGATCCCGCGCGCATGCAGCTCCTTCAGCACCTGCGCCGTGGAACTCGAGCGAGCATAGAGGCGGAAGATCGTTCGGACCTGTTCCGCCTCGGCTGGCTCGATCACCAGCTTGCGGTCCTTCACGACATAGCCGAGCGGAACCGGCCCGCCCATCCACATGCCCTTCCGGCGCGAGGCCGCAAACTTGTCGCGGATGCGCTCGCCGATCACCTCGCGCTCGAACTGGGCGAAGCTGAGCAGGATGTTCAGTGTCAGCCGCCCCATCGACGTCGTGGTGTTGAAGGACTGGGTGACCGAAACGAAGGTGACGCCATGGCGGTCGAAGATCTCCACCAGCTTCGAGAAATCCATCAGCGCGCGGCTGAGGCGGTCGATCTTGTAGACCACCACCACGTCGATCAGCCCGGCCTCGATGTCGGCGATCAGCTGCGCTAAAGCGGGCCGGTCCAGCGTCCCGCCAGAGAAGCCGCCATCGTCATAGCGGTCGCGCAGCGCCACCCAGCCCTCGGCGCGCTGTGAGGCGATGTAGGCCTCGCAGGCCTCGCGCTGCGCGTCGAGGCTGTTGAACTCCATGTCGAGCCCTTCCTCGCTCGACTTGCGGGTGTAGATGGCGCAGCGCAGGCGGCGGACGGGTTCGGGCTTGGTGCGGCTCATGGGCCGGCCTCCGCGCCATGGGCCAGCCCGAAGAACTTCCACCCGTTCCAGTGACTGCCGGTGATCGCGCGCACCGCGGCCGAGAGCGACTTGAAGCGCCGACCCTGCCATTCGAAGCCGTCGGTCAGCACGGTGACGACCTGTTCCTCGCCCTGCCATTCCCGCACCAGCTTGGTGCCGGGAATCGGGCGGCGGGGATCCGCGATCAGCGGTCCCGGCGTACCCGAGGCGACCTCGGCCGCCAGCGCGTCCAGCGTGCGGCGCGTGGCAGGCTTGATGCCACCGTGGGCGAGTTCCTGGATGCGGTAGCCGATCCGCAACTCCAGGTTCCCCCGGCTGGCGTTGGGGGCGTGCTCGCCGAACATCACCCGCCACTTGCCCTGCAACTCGGGCACCGTCATCGCCTTAAGAGCCGCCAGCTCGGCCAGGACGTCGATCCCCTCCGCCTGGCGCGCGAGCACAGCCTTTGCGGCTGATTTTCTTGTGTTTTTCCTCATGCGTCGTCTCCAACTCGGTTTTGCACCTGTCTCCGACGACGGCGTCTGAGGGCGAGAATGTCCAGCGAACTGTCTCCGTCGAACGGAGAATTCTCGTTCGTTTCCCGTGGGTTGGCCCGCGCGATGGCGCTGGCGAGGATGCCGGCCAGTTCCGCGAGCCGCTCATCGGTGGTGAGCGTCTCGGCCGGAGGCGCGAAGGCGATGTCGTCTGGCATGGGGAGCGAACCTCCTGAGGCGGTTTGCTCCGTGTTCACCGCGCGTGGCGGGGGAATTCAAGTCAAAACAGGGAGTTGTCGTAGCGCGGAGTGGCAGAGCGAAGCCAGTGGGGTTAGCTTCCGCAGCTGTCTCCGAACATGTTCGCCCGGCCGAAGATCGAATGAGTAGATGAACATTGCCGACCAGCGCACACAGTGTCCTTAGGGTACCCACTCTCCTGACCGGCGAGCCGCGAAAGCGGGGGCATGCCCAAACGACCGCGACAAAATCATTGGGGCCAGCCCTTGTTCAGCGGGCGCACGGCCGGACAACGATTTCTAAAGGACTCGGCCTTAAATTTGGCCACTTCACACTCTACTTCACATGGTGTAGCGTTGCGAAAACAGCGAAGCAGGGGAGATCATGGCTGACAGGATCGTAGACCCACTCCTCGGGCAGCCACCCGAGCGGGTGCAGCTTGATGCTGCGCCGTTGGTCCGTGTCCTGGGCCAAGTTCAGTTCCCGAAAATCATCAAGATTAGCTCAGAACAGCATATTGGAGACTTCCAAGAGGCTATCCGGAAGTCCTACCCTTTCATTGAAAGGGATGCGGCGCAGTCTGTCCAGCTGAACTTCGATGGAGGTGGCGTAAAGAGCTCAGCAACCGAGGAGGTTATCTGGCGGTTTTTTGATAACAGTCGGCAATGGCGGGCTTCTCTAAGTCCATCAGCATTAACCTTGGAAACCACTAAGTACACGTCCCGCCAAGAGTTTCTTGATCGGTTTCAGTTTCTCATAGAGGCACTGGGAAAAGCAATTCAGCCCACGATCGCAACGCGTGTCGGCTTTCGTTATGTGAACCGACTGGATCGCCCGCAGGACATTCAAGATCTAGAGCAACTGGTTTGCCCAGATCTTGTAGGACTGCTTTCCGCTACGCTTCGCGAAAAGGTTGAGCTCACGGTCTCTCAGGCGCAATGCGCTACGCTGGAGGGCAGGCTTTTGGTTCGATGGGGCCTGCTCCCAGCTGGAGCCACGCATGACCCAGACATGGCCCCACCGGTGAATGCACGTAGCTGGATGATGGACATAGATTCGTTCACCACTTCTGGTCTTCCAGCTGACGGTTTTCACACAGGCGATATCGTCAGCAAGGTCGATACTATGGCCAACCGTGCCTATGCATTTTTCCGCTGGAGTGTAACTGGAGAGTTCTTGAATAGATTTGGGGGGGATACGAAATGATGCCGTCAGTTTGCACCGCAGTTGCACTTTCGATGACTCCGTCCGCGGCAGTGCACCTGGGCCAATGGGATCAGGCCACGCAGTTCGATACCGTCATTTCGCTATTTCCTGCTATGCCGCCCACATCCGCATCTGTTGGAGGGCTCGTGGACTTTGCTCAGTTTCTGCCCTCCGAAGCGAAGGCTTGGGGTGGTTTTGAGCGGGGCTCGAGCGGCGGCTTCGACCTATCGACACTGATTGAAGTCACTGATGACAGTTGGTCGGGAGTTCATCTTGTAAGGGAATTGCGCCAGCTCTCTGGACTAACTTGGCAGCAGGCTGCTGATCTGGTTGGCGTGAAGCCGCGCACCTTGCATAATTGGGCGGCCGGGCAAACGATTGCTGAAAAGAACCTGCGAAGGCTTGGGGAAATTTTGGCTGTTCTGCGTCACATTGACCAGGGATATGCGGAAGCCAATCGGGATCTTCTCCTGAACGCGTCGGTCGACGGAGATACCATATTCGCCCTCATGGAGAAGGGGGAGTTTGACCAAGTTATGTCGCACGTTGGTAGCGGCATCGGGCGAACCAAGTCGAAAGCGGCCCTCCCGCAAGTCACACTCGAAAAGTGGGGTGCTGAGCATTTTGGCACAGCCCTGTCTGTAGCCGTCGAAGACTTGGATGGAGAGATTATTCCAAGTCGGCCAACGGGTAAGCGGCAAGCGAAAGCACGACGGAAGGGCTAGTGGGGTGCCAACTTGGCCGAGCATGACGATCAAGCCGCTACCAAACCTCTGTCAGAATGGCGCCAAGGTGATTTTGCACTCGGCGTCGGTTCGTTCTTGTTCGGAGATCTTCCCGAAGAGGGCGATCAAGAGAGCATTGGCGCCTTTTTCGATGATGTCGATCCAGCTGGCTTCGTGGTCGTGTCGCAGACTTGCGATATCGTCAGTGACCCCAGCAAGTTTGGCTTTGTAGCCGTTTGTCCACTGGTTCAAGTGGACAGTGCTCGGATCAAAGATATCGCGCGCGGAAGAGCTCCACGTCTTGGTTTCGTCGAGCACGCTCCGGATGGTTTTGTGGCGGACTTGGCTCGCCCCATGACTATAAGCAAACAGCTCTTGGTATCTTGGGAGCGACGCAAAGGGTTCTCGGATCCAAATCAGGCCCTCGAGTTCTCTCGAAGTCTTGAGCGCACATTCGGTCGCTTTGCCTTTCCCGACGCCTTCAACGAATCCATTCGTCCACTTCTGGCCAAGGTAACCTCCAAGTACGGGAAACCGGATTCGCCATTGGGCAAGGCACTTCGATCACTCGCAGAGCTTCGCGTCCGGCCCTCAAACGATTGGGAAGCTGGCGACATCCGTGTGCAGTTCTTCCTTATCTTCGAGCCGAAAGAAAAACGCATCTTAGAGCCAGCCGAAATCAAGGAGCAGTTCGAGTCTGTCTTAAAGGGATTGCCTTGGCAGGGTGGCTTCTTGCCCGATGATCCGCTCGTAAGAATTGGCGACTATGACGATTTCCTTGCGCGGGATTACGTTGAAAGCTTTCCCCTCGATGTAAACGCGCTTTCGTTCGCGGCGGCGTATTCGCAAGAGCAAACGCAAGACTAGGCACCTACGGAGGATGCCAAAGATGGGGGTGGTTACGGATTCGACCTACCCGGGAATGGTCACTCAGATCTCCCGCGCGAACCAACGGATGCGGCCGACAATGTGGATTTCGTCGGCCGTTCGTTCGTATTCGGGGTAGTGCTTGTTGTCGGAGATGACGCGCACCGCGGGCGGGTCGCTGTTCGGGATGTGCTCGAGCCGCTTGGCCACCAGCCCCATCCCGTCGTCCAGCACGAAGATGCCGGGCGGGTTGGGTGCGCGGCGGGTCATGTCTACCAGCACCGCGTCGCCGCTCAGCAGCGTCGGCGCCATGCTGTCCCCCTCGACATGCATGATGCGCAGTTGCGACGGGCTGGCCTTCAGGCTGTTCCGGATCCAGGAGCGACGGAAGTGATAGACACGGCCGGGGGTGTCGCCATCCTCGGTCACGACCGCGCCCCCGCCCATTGCGGGGCGCGGGGTGGCATGCGCGATGGCGACGAAGGCGTCGTCTGGGTTGTCCACGAAGGGGGGCGTGCCTTCGATCTCGCCGATACCGTGGATCAGCCAGTCGCGGTCCACCTTCAGCACGCGGGCCACCTCGGCCAGTCGGTCGATGCCGGGGCGCGCAGAGCGGCCGCGCAGGATGTCGTAGACGAAGGAGCGGTTCACGCCGGCCATCTCGGCGACATGGGCAGGCGTCAGGCCGAGCTGATGGGCGCGGGCCCGCAGGCGGTCGGCCAGGGTGTGCTGCTCGGTCATGTTTTCCCCAAGGGTATGTGGATGAAATAGGATAAAACAGGATTGATGCGGACCCGTCAAGCGATTAGAACAAAACCTAAACAATCGCACATGGGAATCGGGGGTCCGGATGGAGATCGAGAAGTCGTATTTCACCCTGCCGGAGATCCTCGAGCGCTGGTCCATGTCCGAGGCGGACCTCGTCTACCTCGCCGAGAACGACCAGCTGCGGCTGTCGATCCGGGTGTTCAACCTCGCGGTCGAACTCGGTGACTACGAAGAGACGCCAGAGAGGGAGCGATTCTCCGTCCCCTTCGAGCGGGGCCCGTTCAACGGGCTCCTGGATCTCCACGCCCATGACGTCTTCCAGCTGTTCCGGCATGGCGAGGTGAAGCTCAGCCGCTTCCGCTCGCACAAGGCCGACTATGCCTGCCTGACAGGTGAGCCCGAACACATCACCGTGCGCCAGCGTGATCTTTTCCTCAGGCGGGACGAGCGTGGCCGCTTTGAGGCTGAAACAGGATTCGCCGGAGCGGCTGCCGGCCCACGACCCGGCGCGTTCCATGCCTCCGCCGACTACCAGGACGTCCGTTGCAACGGTCAGCACTTCCGGCTGGGCGCGATCCAGGCGCAGGTCGTGCGCGCGCTGCACGACGCGGCCGGGCGCGGCGAGCCCTGGCAGAGCGGGAAGGCGATCCTCGCCGCCGCGGGCTCGCGCAGCCTCAAGATGTCCGATGTCTTCAAGTCGAAGAAGAACTGGCGCCTCCTGATCGAGTCGGACGGCCGCGGCGCCTATCGCCTGCTCGGGCTCTGAGCCCGCGCCATCCCCGCCCCTCCGCGCGCCCACGCGATCCCCTCTGTGGGATGCTCCGGGGGATGAGAGGGGGATGGCGATCCCCCACCGAGCCGTTCTTCCTTGGATTGAAAGGCTCCTGACAATCCCCCTCTGCATCCCACTCCGATCCTGACGACATCCCCTCGCGGGATTTCGCATCGTGCTCCTGACAAACGACACCGGGAGACGACGATGCAGCAGAAGACCTGCCTCACACAGAAGGAACTGGCGCGGCGCTGGACGATCTCGCACCGCACGCTCGAGCGCTGGCGATGGGCCGGGGAAGGCCCCGCCTACATGAAACTAGGCGGCCGGGTGGTCTACCGGCTCGAGGACATCCTCGCCTTCGAGAAGGACCAGCTCACGCACACCGCCGACAGCGCGCGGGGGGCGGCATGATGGAGCGCCGGTCCACCATCCACGGCAGCCGCGTCGTGTCGATCTTCGGCGCCGCCGGTCCCGCACTCGACGAGGTGGGGCTCGCCGCCTGGATCGCGCAGGCTGCCCCGGGCGAGGCGCTGGTCTATCACCGCGGGTTCCTCGCCGTCGACGCCACCGGCGCCGTCTCGAACCTCACGCCCGAGCGCCAGCGCACCCTGCGTGGTGTCGCCGCCGCCGCCCTGCGCGCCGCCGAGCAGCGGCTCGTCCACCTCGTGCAGGCCCGGCTCGGCCCCGACCACTTCGCCTACATCGCCGTCGCCCGGCCGAAGCCCGGTCCCGCCGGCGCTGCCCTTTCGATGCGCCTCCTCGAGGCCGCCTGACCGCATCCCCCCATCACGGAGATCCCCATGCCGTTCCCCGAGAACACCCCCTCTATCGACGAGCTGATCAATTTGCCCGCGGGCGAGATCGCCCAGCTTCCCGTCGAGCTCCTGGCTGTCCTGCAGCGCGAGATCGACGCCGCCGCAAAGCAGATGAAGGCTGTCACCGCGCGTTTTTCCACCGCGCTCGAGGTCCGCTACGCCACGCCATCGCATCGGTGGCGCCGCGCATGGCCGCCCGCCGCGTGATGGCGCGTCAGGCCTTCGAGACGCTCACGCGGGGCTATGACGGGGCGGCGCGCGGGCGGCGGACCGAGGGCTGGCGTGCGCCGGGATCGTCGGCCGACACCGAGATCGGCGTTGCCGGTGCGCTGCTGCGCGACCGGATGCGGGATCTCGTGCGCAACAACCCGCATGCGGCCAAGGCCGTCGCAGTGCTGGTCAACAACATCATCGGCGCGGGCATCAGGCTCGATGCGGCGAGCGAGACCGCCTGGTATCTGGCGGCCAGCCCCAACCAGATCGACACCATCGAGTATGCCTATCTGGAGGGCCAGCAGGGCGCCTACATCGAGACGCGCAACGGCTTCGACGTCGACGGCGTCGAGATCAAGTGCCGCCTCGACTTCGGCGCCAAAGCGATCGACTGGCGCGGTCTCTACAAGAACCCGGGCGCGTAACCAGCCCCCCAACATGCTGAACCCTGACATGCGGGCGGTCCTGACGGGCCGCCCTTCGTCTTTCCACGAGGATCGGCGACCGCATCGAGATCGACGATGATGCTTTCCTCATCCAGGGCGAGCCCGTCCGCGACCGCGAGCGGCTGGTCTGGACCGTGGATCTGCGCCCGACATGAAACTGAAGCTCGACATCGATCCCGACATCGTCGCGATGATGGCGGCGGAGGTCGCGGCGGGCGAACGCGCGGTGACGGCGGCCATGCGAGAGGCCGGGACCGGGCTGAAGACGGCGTGGCGGCTGCAGATCACCGGCGCGGGGCTCGGCACACGGCTGGCCAATTCGATCCGGAGCCAGAACTTCCCGAGGTCGGGCGAGAGCCTGGACGCCGCGGCGCTCGTCTGGTCCAAGGCTCCGGTCATCGTGGGCGCGCACGACACCGGCCCGCTGATCCGCTCTAAAGACGGGTTCTGGCTGGCGATCCCGTTGCCCGCCGCGGGCAAGTCCCTCCGCGGCGGCAGGATCACGCCCGGCGAATGGGAACGGCGTCGCGGGCTCCGCCTGCGCTTCGTCTATCGCCGGACGGGCCCGAGCCTCCTGGTCGCCGAGGGGCGGCTGAACACGAAGGGTCAGGCGGTGGTGTCGCGCTCGAAGACCGGGCGCGGAAAGGTCACCGCGCCGATCTTCCTGCTGGTGCCGCAGGTGAAGCTGCCAAAGCGGCTGGACCTCGCGCGGGATGCAGACCGGGCGTTGGATGGTGTGCCGGGGCTGATCGTGGCGAACTGGGTGGAGGAAAAGTTGTAGCGCCAGCAACGCGTGACGAAGCTGCCGTTGTTTCGTTCTGGATCAATGGCAGCTACGCGCTTATTTTAGCGGGTATGTCTGCATTGACCAAAGCTAACTCTGACCGCGTTCATCGCTGGACCTACACTGCCGAGGCAAACGAAGTTTCGGTGGTTCTTCCCGATGGATGTGTCGATCTGGTTGTTTTGTCCTGCGGCAGGTCGGGACGAGAAGTTCCTCACATCACTGACTGGGACTTAGCGCCAAGGTTGGTCAGGCTCGACGCAGGAACCAGCCTGACTGGATACCGTCTACGGCCTGGCATAACTCTGGACCTTGCCGAATTTGAGATCGCGGGTCGTGACCTATCGACCCTTGAGACAGAGATCGAAGACCGGACGCGGCATGACCAGGAGGTTTCGGAGATCATTGAAGCCCTTTGTCTGCCGGAGAACAGCGTTTATCGCCTAGCTCGTCAACAGGGCGTATCGGAAAGAACACTGCAACGTCGGTTCAGTGACCTGTCGCTTCCAACTCCGGCCTTCTGGCGGCAGCTGGGGCGGGCTCGGCGGGCGGTTCAGGCCCTGCCGTGTCGCGTTCCGCTTGCCGAGATCGCGGCGCACTATGGCTATAGCGACCAGGCCCACATGACACGAGAGTTCGTGCGGTGGTTCGGGCGGACGCCCGCCCAACTCCGCCGTAACCCGGCTGCCATTACCGATCTGGCACAACCCGGGCTTGGAAACTGGTCAGGGGAGATCGGTCTTGAGATCGCGGGCCTGACGTAGGAAATCCTCGCATCGCTTTCCAGCGATATCGGACAGACTGGAAAGCTTGATATGACGCCGATGCTTTCCTGCGCCTTCGAGCACTTTCGCCGGATCGTCCAGTTGGGCGCCGTTGGTGAACTCAAGGGAGACGTGGCTCGTGTAGGCAAAGATCCCGCAAAACTGCGATTTGGGCTGCCCCGGCACGCTCTCGACCACTGTGCCCCCGTATTTCGCGATAAAGGCCACCTCCGGCTCGACCGTCACAACAATAGCCTTCAACCGCGCGACGATCTCAGCTGTTTCCAGCGCATCCATCATGGCCTCAACCCGGCAACTGCACTGCTGAACAGATTTCGATCAGATAACCATCTGGGTCCGCCACATAGGACGTTGTCTGTCCCCATGGTTCATCGCGCGTGTCCTGAATAGGCGTGGCACCCGCGTCTATGGCTCGTCGAAGGGCGGCGGCCACATCGTCAGTCTCGAAAGCGATCTCGAACGTGGGAGCATTAGCTTCTGGCGAAGCCGGGTTCTTGTCCAGCTGGCGCATTAGTTCTCTGGAGGAGAATGCCAGTTTGGTTTCACCCGTAATCAACTCACCATAGTCGCCACCTTCGTGCATGAACCCACGTTTCAACCCAAACGCCCTCTCGTAAAAGTCGAGCGACGATGGGACATCATCCACGTAGAGAATCGTGTAGCGAAAGATCATTTTTAGCGCCTCCAACAATGCCGCTACAATGCTAAGCCACGACGGAATGGCAGTCTTGAAGAAAGCCGACATTTATCGGCTACGCAGCATCGCGCACTCCGGGCTCGAAGCGGACCTTTTCTGCACCTGCACAATAGAGTGAACCATGTCCAGCCCACGCGAAGCCATCCTCGCCGCGCTGCATGCGCGGCTCTCGGCGCTGCCCGCCACCGCCCTGCGCGGCGAGGTGCTGCCAGAGCGCGTGCCGGCCGATGGCCTGCTGATCCTGCGCGACGGCGAGCCGGGCGAGCCCGAGGTCACGTTGTCGCCGCTTTCCTACCACTACCAGCACCGAGCCGAGATCGAGGCCGTTGTGCAGGGCGCCGACCGTGACGCCGCCTTCGACACGCTGACCGCCAGCATCGGCGCGGCGCTCGCAGCCGACCGCACGCTCGGCGGTCTCTGCGACTGGGTCGAGGCGGAAGCGCCGAGGCCAGTCGATCTGCCGGTCGAGGGCGCGGCCAGCCTGAAGGCGGCTGTGATCCCGGTCGTCCTTCACTACACCACGGCCGACCCGCTTCTGTGGTTGCCGCCCGAGATGCAAGGAGGAAATTGAGCAGATGAACAGGTGATCGAGCGCGGTCTTCTGTCAGGCCTCATCGTTGCGGCCTTTCCATTTGCCGCGGGCCGGTATGGTGATCTGCGGATAGGGTCCAAATCTCGGCTAAGAACTCTGTCGGCCCCGAGCGGATCGCTGGTTTTCCCCATCCAGATCTCATCGATCATGTTGCCCATGCTGGTCGTCGCCTTCTCGCACCTCCTTCACACCGAAGCCGTGCCGCGGTCCGCCTGATAGCTTCAGACGGCAGCGGCCGGCGCCGGATTCCTGTAGTCCTCGCCGCGGGTCAGCATGGCCCAGATGGCGCGGGCCATCTTGTTCGCCAGCGCGATGGCCACCAGCATCTTCGGCTTGCGCTCGAGCATGCGCGCCAGCCACGATCCCTCCCGGATCGACTTTCGGCCGAGCCATGTCAGGCGCGACATCGCGCCGACGATCAGCTGGCTCCGGATATCGGCCTGGCCTGCCTTCGTGACCCTCCCGAGGCGCTGTTTGCCGCCAGTCGAGTTCTGCCGAGGCACGAGGCCGAGCCAAGCGGCGAAGTCGCGCCCGCAGCGGAAACTTTCGAGGGGCGGCGCGAAGGCCTCGATGGCGAGGGCCGTGACAGGGCCGACGCCGGGCATCGTCTGCAGCCGCCGTGCAGTTTCGGTGTCGTCGGCCGTGGACTTGATGCGCTTCATGAGTGCGTCGATCCGCGCCGTCTTCTCGGAGATCTGCTGGAGCAGGTCGCCGCAGATGTCCCGGACAAGGTCCGGGAGGTCATTGTCCGTGTCCTCGAGGATCGCCTCGATGCGCCGGAGGCTGGCGATACCGATCGGCAGAACGTGACCGTATTCGTAGAGGTAGGATCGCAGGGCGTTCACCAGCTCGGTGCGCTGATGGACGAGCTGTTCCCGTGTCCGGAACAGGAGCGCGCGGGCCTGCTGGTCGGTGCTTTTTGGCTCGACGAACCGCATCTCCGGGCGCTGCGCCGCTTCGACGATGGCTTCGGCGTCGGCAGCATCGTTCTTCTGCCGCTTCACGAAGGGTTTAACATAAACCGGGGCGATCAGCCGGACCTCATGACCGAGCGCGGACAGTTCCCGCGCCCAATGGTGGGCGCCGCCGCAGGCCTCCATCACGACGACGGCCGGGGCCTGCGCGGCCATGAAGGAGAGGAACTGCGCCCGCGCCAGCTTCCTGCGGAACTTGACCTGGCCATTCAGTGTCGCCGCATGGATCTGAAAACTGTTCTTTGCCAGATCGACTCCGATCATCGTATCTTTCGTCACGGTTGCCGTCCTTTCTGCTCAGTGGCTGTAAACACCACCAGATTGGCACATTGCGATGCCGTCGAGAGAGGGCGGCAACCCCCCCATCTCGGCTAACCCCGACTACCCGAGGAGAACACCATGGCACGAGCCCAGGGGGCGCGGGCGCTGATGGCGCTTGCGTTCGAGACGACCTATGGAACGCCGCCCGCCAGCGGCTTCACCCGCATGCCCTTCGCCAGCACCTCGCTGGGGGTGGAGCAGCCGCTGCTGAACTCGGAACTGCTGGGCTACGGCCGCGATCCGCTGGCGCCGATCAAGGACGCGGTGACGGCGGACGGCGATGTCGTCGTGCCGCTCGACGCCGAGGCCTTTGGCTTCTGGCTGAAGGCGGCCTTCGGGACACCCTCGACCACGGGTGCGGAAGCTCCCTACACCCACGAGTT
Organism: Phaeovulum vinaykumarii; assembly: GCF_900156695.1. Classification (GTDB taxonomy): domain Bacteria; phylum Pseudomonadota; class Alphaproteobacteria; order Rhodobacterales; family Rhodobacteraceae; genus Bieblia_A; species Bieblia_A vinaykumarii. The sequence goes on along the minus strand of NZ_FTOM01000004.1, from coordinate 718 downwards.
CCAGTCCGGGTCCTGGGCGCTCCCCAGCATGTCGATCGAGACCGGCATGCCCGAGGTGCCGCGCTATGCGATGTATTCGGGCTGCGTGCTCGACCAGATCACCTGGCAGATGCAGCGCTCGGGCCTGCTGACCGCGACGGCCCGATTGGTGGCGCAGGGCGAGACGATCGGGACCACGACGAGCGCCGGGACACCCGCCGCGCTGGAGCTGAAGCGCTTCGGCCATTTCAACGGCGCGATCTCCCGCAACGGCACCGCTCTCGGCAATGTGGTCACGGCCGAGATCACCTATGCCAACAACCTCGACCGGATCGAGACCATCCGCAGCGATGGCCGGATCGACGGTGCAGACCCGTCCATCGCGGCGCTCACCGGCTCCATCGAGGTGCGCTTCGCCGACAGCACGCTGGTGACGCAGGCGATCAACGGCGATCCCTGCGAGCTAGAGTTCGCTTACGTCCTGCCCTCGGGCGAGAGCTTCACCTTCACCGTGCATGCCGTCTACCTGCCGCGCCCCCGGATCGAGATTTCAGGGCCACAGGGCGTGCAGGCCACCTTCGACTGGCAGGCCGCGCGCGACAGCGTCGTCGGCCGGATGTGCACCGCCACCCTCGTGAACGATGTGGAGTATCCGTTTTGATCAAGGGGCAATTTCGGCCCATTTTCGGTTATCCCGGATCAGGGCGTTGGCGAGGACGATGAGCTTGCGCATCACCGC
>NZ_FTOM01000005.1 GCF_900156695.1 Phaeovulum vinaykumarii | reverse complement strand
GCGCTGGCCACGATGGTGGGCGCGCTGGCGCAGGCCAGGGAAGCCGGGATCGACGGCGCCACCCTGCAAGACGCGCTGTCCTTCATCGACTGGGCCAACGAATAGGGGAGAACGCCCCGGCGCGCTTCGATGTTCACGCCAAACCGTTCCCGTTACTCGGCGAGTGGGTAAACCCCGAGAGAGCGCGGCCCGGCCCTACCTTCCGGGCGCGGCGCTCGGCCACAACGGCCTCACCCTCTGGTAAGGCCGCATTCTATTCCGTTGGGAAAGAGATGATCGAGGCAGATCCTTTTTGATCGCAAATTTTTTTGGCTATTTCGGTGAGATCAGATATTTGTTCTGGTGTGCAATCTATATTGTCGTTTCGAAGCGTCCTCATGAATGCATCGAATATTATGTCTCGCGCGCTCCGGTTGCAATCAGCGCATGCAATATCAATGTAAGCCAGAAGGGAGGCGAAAAGAAGTTGCTGCGCGAAAATCTCCTTTTCAAGGCTTGCGATTTTGTTATCTATTTTTTTATTTAGGAAGTCTATGACTTCCTCGAGCGTTCCGCTGAATTCATGCAATTTTCTTCTCCATCTGATTTAGGTCTGCATTTGCTTCTGAATCCAAGGGAGGTTTATTTCCGTAACCTCACCCCTGCACCGCCACCGTTCTCGGGGATGAATTCGACTCCTGCCGCTTCCAGGGCATTGCGTAGTGCCGCGATGGTCCGATCATAGGGCTGACGATCCTCTTTTTCAAAACTTGCGATGGTCCGCTTCGCTACACCAGAGGCCTCGGCCAGCCGATCTTGAGACATGGCCACGAGGGCACGAGCAGCGCGACATTGTGAGGGCGTCATTTTTCACCTTGCATCAATAGTGCAACCTGCGCTAAAGATGCAGCGTTGCCATATTGGCGTAACCTAATCTGGAAGCACTGACAATGACCAACGAACGCGCCTGCGCGAACACCCCCGGCTTGCCCGGTGAAACCCTTTCTGAAATCCACGACTGCCTCGCGCTCGCCCTCGACGCGACCGAGCGCCCGTCCGGCTACACCCGTTCCGAACGCGAGGCCCGCAGCTACATGCGCACCGCCCTGCGCCGCGTCTGCAAGCTGCTGGAGATCCGCGCATGAACGCGCCGAACCCCCAGCCCGCCCCCGCGAAAGAAGCAATCCTGCCCGAGATCATGCGGGCGGTTCAGGAGCTTGCCGAAGCCCGCCGTTTCGTTGATCTGGTCTTCTATGCGTCCTGCGGCTGCATGTCGGAACGCGACCCGAAGGGCGAGGCCATGGCCGCGGGATGCGAGCGCGCGCTTCTGAGCCTCGATGAAATGGCCGTGTATCTCGATAATGTCAGAGAGCTGCTGAAAGGCGGTGCGCAATGATTACGCTGGCACAACTGCGCACGGCCGATCCGCGGGATCTGGTCGATCCGCTGTCCTATGCCCTTCCGGCGCTGATCCGGACGGCGCGGCTCGCCCTTGAGAGCCATCCGGGCAACGAGGAAGCGGCGGTCAGTGTCGCCCTGGTCCTGGAGCTGGCCGAGGGCCTGTCGCACGCCCATCGGGGATGGCATCGAGACGATGCAGCGCGAGGACTGCGCCACCCCCAGAGCCTCGGCGTGAGCATGGCCCCGGCCGGGTGGGGTGGAATGTTGTCAGGCTGATCGGCCACGCCGGGCCGCTGAACTGGTCCCGAGATGCGGAAAGTCTATCCGTTTCCGAAACACTTACGAATAGAGGTTGATCGGAGGAAAAATGAGGGTCTAAGGTTCCTTACTCCTCCGAACAGGGCAGAAAAGTGAAACCGGGAAAGCTCAGACAGACGATGGCCGATGCGATGCTCATCTCCGCGCAGACCGCCGAAGTCACGATGCGCAATATCCGTGAGGGCGGTATGATGACCACAGGTGCGCGCGGTGTGAACGCTCCCGATCTTACTTATGTTGATGCGGCCAGAACTCTGATCGCCCAAATCGTTGAAGAGAACCCAGGGCGGCGCGCACTCCGCCATGTTTCGGAAATCGGTTCGCTGCCCTTGCAGAACAAGGCGTCGCTCAGGGATGATGAGCCGTTTTCCCTGCATGTGATGCTGCCCGGCGAGAATATCGAGACTTTCGAGCGTGCCCTGGCCGCTCTGATCAAGGTTTTCGCGGAGTTCCGCGAGGATGACCGGATGATCCGCGCGGGGACGCGAAAGCGCGAGGGTTGGCTCAAGCCGTTGTGCCGCGTTGAGGTCTCGCCCCCCGATCTCTGGGCCCAGATCGACATGGGACCGATGCAGTATCAATTCGGGGAGTTTAAAAGCGCCGTCAACAGCGCGCTGGAAAACGACGAACGCTTCCGCCTTGGTCGGCAAAGCCTGTGCTTCGTCAATCAGGAGGTCATCGCCAAAATCGCGGATGGCTTCGCTGATACAGCGGAAGGGGGTAACTGATGGCCGCCCGTCCCGATCAAGTGGGGTATCTGAAATGAGCCGCATCACTCCCTTCTATGTGAACGAGAAGAACGCAGCCGCCTTGCTGGACATGGGTGTTAGCGAATTTCGCGCGCATGTGAAGGCGGGGCATCTTCCGCGTGGCCAGGAGATCGTTCCGGGCCTCTTGCGGTGGGATGCGGAGTCTCTGCGCATGATCGGCCGGGGGGCCGCGGTTGAGGGCATGCAGGGGGTGGAGTGGTGAAGCGGTATCTCTGGAAGCACCCCTCGGGCCGTATCTATTTCCGCAAGGCGGGGATGAAGCTGATCCGCATCACGGCGCCGGAAGGCACCGAGGCGTTCGACCGGCAGTATTGGGAAATCATGACGGGCAGGCATTTCGAGGCGAAGACCTCGTGGGCCGCCCTCATGGACGATTATCGGACCTCGGACCGCTGGACCTCGCTCAAGCCGCGGACGCGCGCGGACTATGACAAGGTGATGGAATACCTGCGCGAGAGGATCGGCAGCCGGGATGTGAAGGCGCTGACGCGGGCGGATGTGATCGCGGCTCAGAAGGCGAATGCGCACCGCACCCGTTTTGCGAACTACATCCCCCAGATGCTGGTGATCCTCTGCGAGCATGCGATTGATCTTGGCTGGATCAAGCACAATCCGGCGAAAGGGGTGCGGGCGCTCAAGACCCCGGCCGAGCGGCGCCAGGAGCACCTGCCCTGGCCGGATTGGGCGGTGGAGAAATTCCGGGCCGAGGCGAGCGAGCTTTGCCGCCTCATCTTCGAGATTGGCGTGGGCACCGTCCAGCGTCCGGGCGATTGGGTCGGCTTCCGCTGGGGCGACTATGACGGCGATTCGCTGACCATGCGCCAGAACAAGACCGGCAAGCCGCTGGTTCTGCCCTGCACTGATCGGTTGAAGGACACACTCGACCGCACCAAGGCCGCACTTGGCGTGGTGCCGATTGCCGCCCGTCCGATCCTGATCAAGCGGGACGGCAACCCGATCAGCTACCGCTATATGGCTGATTTGATGCTGAAAGAACGCAAACGGCTCGGCCTTGAAGCCTATGACCTGCACGCCATCCGCTATCGCGGTGTGAAGGAACTGGCGTGGGCTGGCTGTAACGATGACCAGATCGCGGCGTATTCGGGTCATGCCACGAAAGAGATGATTGAGAAATACGCCGGGGAGGCTCGCCAAGAGATGCAAGCGCGCCAGGCGCGGGAGAAACGCCAGTGAACGGAACAAGGCCGGAACGGCAACGTGATACCCTGCGTGATACCATCGGGGCAGGGGGTGACGATAAGTCCTTGAAATCTTTGGAGGCGGGTACCGGAATCGAACCGGTCTACACGGATTTGCAATCCGCTGCGTAACCTCTCCGCCAACCCGCCGCCGTCGAGGTGTCCCCTCAACTAGTCGATGGTCGCGGGCTGTGCAAGGGGGCAGGTGCGTGCCGGTGCCGTCGTGCCGGGGAAAATCCGGGTTTGGCCCTTTCCGAAGGGGGATGGCGGCCCTAGGTTGGGGGCGTTCACGGCAGAGAAAGGGCCCTCATGTCCACCGCGCGGCCGGTCGTCGGCATCATCGGCAATTCCACCCTGATTCAGGGCCATTACCCGGCCCATTCGGGGGGCACCATGAATTCGGCGGCGGTGGCTCAGGTGGCCGATTGCCTGCCGCTCCTGATCCCGGCCGATCCGCGCTATGTCGCGGTCGAGGAGCTGCTGGCGGTCTGCGACGGCTTCCTGCTGACGGGCGGGCGGCCCAATGTCCACCCCGCCGAATATGGCGAAGACCCGACCCCGGCGCATGGCGAATTCGACCGCTGCCGCGACGCGATCACGCTGCCGCTGGTGCGCGAATGCGTGGCGCGCGGCCAGCCCTTCTTCGGTGTCTGCCGCGGGTTTCAGGAGGTCAACGTGGCCATGGGCGGCACGCTTTACCCGGAAATCCGCGACCTGCCGGGGCGGATGAACCACCGCATGCCGCCCGATGGCACGCTCGAGGAACGTTTCGCGCTGCGCCACAAGATCAGCCTCACACCGGGCGGACGCTTCCACAAGTTGCTGGGCGCGACCGAAGTGATGGTCAATTCGCTGCATGGCCAGGGCATCAAGGATCCCGGCCAGCGCATCGTGATCGAGGGCCACGCCCCCGATGGCACGCCCGAGGCGCTTTACGTGCGCGACGCGCCGGGCTTCACGCTGTCGGTGCAATGGCATCCCGAATGGCAGGCCGGCATGGATCCGGTGTCGCGGCCCCTGTTCCAGGCCTTCGGGGATGCGGTGCGCGCCTTCGCGGCGACACGCCGATGATCGGGCAGCGCCGTCCGCCGCCGCATGCGCCGCTTCTGGGGGCGGTGCTGGTGGTGCTGGGCCTGGGCGGGCTGTGGCTGATGCGGCCCGTCGAAGCGGTGTCGGTCGAGACGCCCGCCGGTGAGGCGCCGCCTGTTGAAACGCTGTCGGGCGCGCCTGCGGTCCCGGTCACGTCGGCGCGGCCCTAGACCGGCGGCGCGCAGACGGGGCGCGCTGACATCTTCTTGTAACACGGTCGTGAACGTTCGCGCGTCAGAGCGTTGCGCCGGAACGTGGTATCCGACGGGATCGCGCGCAAAATAAAAGCGCCGCAGAACCTGCGGCGCGCCAGATCGGTGTCATGACCGAAGGTGTCATGGTCCGCGGTGCCAGAATCCGGGCCAGACTCGGGTAAAAGGGCCGGATTGCGGCCGGTCTGCCGACGAAAGATCCCGGAAAGCCCCCCGTGTGTAGGGCCGCAGGACAGCGGCGTGCGGGCCCGCCCGTCTCAGCCCCGAAGCGGGCCGGTCAGATCGAGGCCCAATCGGTCAGCCGATGCGTGCGGCTGTCGCCCATCTGGCGCGTTTCGCGGGACGGATCGTCGCTACGCTGCGGCGCCTTGGCCACCGGCTGCTGGTGCATGTAGTCGTCGTCACGCGTCTGGGCATCGCCCATTTGCCGGTTCTCGGCCATCATCTTTCCCATTCCTTCACCTTGGGCACATCTTGCGCCACCACCCTGCTACCTTACGCCGCATTCCCTTTTGGCGATAGCATCGAATGCGAAAAATTTATGACGAGGGTAAACGACTTGCAACGCATTGGTGGCGCTAACCCACGGGATTCGGCCGGAAGCCGCCCATGCCCGCCGCCGGTGTGAGCAGCCCGCCGCCGTGTCAGATGCACGCAGGCGGCGGCGCGACGGAACGCCCGCAACGGGGGAAGGGTCAGTCCAGCGTTCCCATCAGCTCGGCGGCGATGCGCGCGACGATGGGGCGGGCCTCGGCCTCGGTCATGCCGGGGTGCAGGCGCCGGTCGTAGAGGATGCGCAACAGCATCTCGTCATGGCGCGTCAGCAGCGCGAATTCCTCGTCGTCGTTGAAGATCGAGGGCCGCGCGGCGGGGCTGTCATTGGCCAGGCCCATGCCCTGGGCCAGTTCCTCGTGGATGCACGACAGGCGCAGGATGTCGGGATGCTCGCCCCGGATGACGGCGACGGCATGCGAATAGGCCGCGCTCTGCCCCTGCGAGAAGGCGAAGACCACGCAGAAGGTCGCGGGCGTCAGGTTGGTGACCGTGCGCACCGCCGCCGCGTCGATCCCCGGCACCATCGCGCGCAGGCGCGGCGCGATCGCCTGGCGTTCGTCCTCGTTCAGGATCAGCACGTTGAAATTGGCGCGCGCGGGGTCGTCGACCATGCCCACCGGATGCCCCGTCGCCCGCGCCAGCCGCCCGGCATAGGCCGTGACATTGCCGCGGTCCACGCGCTGCTGCGAGCCCGGCACCGAGGCGCCGAATTCCACCGACATGCGCACCGGCACCTCCCAGCGGCGCAGACGCGACACATGCTGGCGCGCGACGATATCGCCGCCCTCGCGGGCATATTCGTCGTAAAGCGCGATACGCACGAAATTGTCCACCAGCTGGCGGTCGGTGAAGGGGGCGTCGGCGGGGGCGCGCTCCTGGCGCAGCAAGCCCTGATCCAGCAGCATCTGCGCCACCTGCGCATAATAGGCGCGCACGGCCTGGCTGGCCGCCGAGGGCGGATGCGGCAGCCCGGCGGTGGGATCGGCCAGCGCCGCAGGGCGCGGCGCGGGGGGGGCGGGCGACTGGCGCACGCCCGCGCCGGGGATCACGCAGGCCGAGACCAGCGCCGCCACCGCCGCCAGCGCGACCCCGCCACGCAGCTGCGCCGCCGCCGGCCGGGACCGAGGCGCCACAGGGCCGGAGGGGGCAGGGTTGGTGGGGGGAGGGCAGGTGGGGGCAGGCGCGCGCGCGGGCATTCTAGCGGGTGCCCCCCACGCCAGGCGCGCCCCCATTCGCGCCGGTCGCGCCGTCGGCGCGCGCGCGGGCCGAGGCCAGGGTGTCGCGCAGATCGATCTCGAGCTTGGCCAGATCCTGTTCGGCCGCCGCGCGCTTGCTGCGCCCCTCGTCGGCGATGCGCAGCGAATCCTCGATCGTGGCGATCAGCTGGGCATTGGCCGCCTTGACCGCCTCGATGTCGAAGACACCGCGCTCCATTTCCTCGCGCACGATGCGATTGGCGCTGCGCAGGTTGTCGGCATTGGCGCGCAGCAGATCGTTGGTCAGGTCATTGGCCGCGCGCACCGCCTTCGCGGCTTCGGACGACCGCTGGATCGTCACCGCCTGCGCCAGCTGCGTCTCCCACAGCGGCACGGTGTTCATGATCGTCGAATTGATCTTGGTGACCAGGCTCTTGTCGTTTTCCTGCACCAGCCGGATCGAGGGCAGCGCCTGCATCGTGACCTGCCGCGTCAGCTTGAGGTCATGCACGCGCCGTTCCAGATCGTCGCGCGCGGCGCGCAGGTCGCGCAGCTCCTGCGCGGCCATCACCTGATCGGCAGGGGCGGCGGCCTCGACCGCGGCGGCCTTCGCAGGAATGTCGGTGCGGTCGATCTCGGCCAGGCGCGCCTCGCCCGCGGCGATATAGAGGCCAAGCTCGTCATAAAAGCCCAGCGTCTTCTCGTAGAGCTTGTCGAGCGACTTGATGTCCTTCATCAGCCTGTGCTCGTGGGTCAGCAGATCGTCGGTGATCGTGTCGACCTGCGACTGGATCTGCTCGAACCGCGCCAGGAAGCTGGCGAAGGGGGCGGCGCGGCCCATCAGCCGTTCCAGCCACGAGCGTTCGCGCCGCACGTCCAGTTCCGACACCGAAAAGCCGCGCAGCGCGGTCACCATGGCGTTCAGGCTGTCGCCGGCGGGGCCTGCGTCCTTGTTCTTCACATCGGCCAGCATCTCCTGGCTGATGGTCTGAAGCTCGGTCTGCGCGCGGCTGCCGAAGCCCACGATCGAGCCGGTGTCGGTGATGTCGATCTCGGCCATGCGGGCGCGGATGTCGGCGGCAAGCGGCGCGGGCGCCTCGGTCAGCGTGACCAGCTCGCCCGACGGCACGGGCAGTTCCGCGCGCGTCACCGTCTCGATCTCGGCCAGCGCCGCGGCGGCCTTCTCGCGCTTGCTCTCGCTCATCGGATTTGCCCTTTCTGGTCAATGGCTCGGGATGAAGGCGGCGCCGCGGGCGCGGGGGCCGCAAGGGGGGCGTCGGGCCGGTCGCTCAGCGCGGCGATCTCGGGGCGCGGGGGCAATTGCCCCTCGCGGGACAGGCGTTCGCGCAAGACCTCGATCTCGATGTCGAGATCCTCGCGCCCGCCCTGGCGCAGATGCGCGGCGCGGGCGGCGAAATTGGCCTCGAGATCGGAGATCAATTCCTCATAGTCGCGCCGGGCGCTGCCGTCGCGGTTCTGGCGCCACAGGTCGGCGAACTTGACCGTCGCGTCGCGCGCGCCCATCAGATAGACGCCCAGATAGCGGCGGGTGGCGTTCAGGTCTTCGGGGTTGTTCTCGACCGCGCGGAAAAGATCCTGCGCGGCGGCGGCAAAGGCCTCGACGCGGGCGGCCAGGCGGTCATCGCCGGCGCGCAGGATGGCGCCGCGGATCTCGGCCAGATAGGTTTCCGCCTGGGTGATCACGCGCGCCACGCGATCCTGCGCGATCGGGTCTATGCCTTCGGTGCCCTTGCCGCGCAAGGGATCAAGGCCAAAGGCGGCCAGATGCAGCGCCATGGCGACGCCGCCCAGCACCGCGGCGCCCAAGGGATCGGTCATGCCGGGGTCCAGCGCGCCCAGGGCCGTGGCCCCCCCGGTCAGCACCGCGCCCAGGATCTTGCGCGGCAGGATCGGCGGGCGGGCGATGCGGCGGGCGTCAAAGGCGGCTTCGGCGCGCAGCCCCTCGCGGGTCAGGGCGGCGGCGCCCAGATACAGGCCGAAGGTGCCCAGATCGGCGGCTATCCACACCGGGCTGTCGGAGAAGATGCCGAAGAGATAGGGCGTGGCCATCCAGACCAGCCAGAAGGGCCGGCGTTCGCGCTTGCGCCGGGCCTTGGCCCGCTTGGCGGCGGCCTTCTGGCGGGCGCGGGCGGCGGTGTCGGATTCGCTGATGCGCGGGGGGGGATCGGCGCCCTGGGGGCTGTAGCGGGCGCGGTAGCGTTCGGCCATCGGCGCCCCCTCAGATGCCATGGCCGAACCCGACCGACACGATCAGGATCAGCAACAGGATAAATGCAATGCGTTGAAACGCCTTGACCGACATACCGTCCCTCCGGGCCCGGATCGCTCGGAACCCCACGGGAGGGACTATAAGCACCCGCCCGCACCGCGACCAGAGGCACGCGCGGAGGGATGCGAAATTTCGCGCGTCGGGGCCTGCGGGGGGCGATCAGCGAAAGGCGCGCGCGCCGGAAAACCTGCGCGCGCGCTGCGGGCCGGGGGGGGGCGGCGTCGGGAGTGGCGTCAGCCGCGCGGTTTGCGCGGCCCGCCCGGCCCCTTGTTGCCCGAGGGACGACTGCCGGATTTGCCACCCGGTCCCTTGCTTGCCGGACCCCGGCTGCCCGGACCTTTTCCGCCCGGCCCCTTGGAGAAGGGCGCACCGCCGCCCGGGCCCTTGCGGCCCGGCCCCTTGGACCCGAAACCGCCCTTGGCCCCGAAGCCGCCCGTGCGGCGCTCGCCCCCGGCGGCGGCGCCGTCGGTGCTGGCCCGCGGCTTGCCGGGGCCGCGCGCGCCACGATCTGCTGTCCCGCGATCCGCGCCCCAGCGATCGGACGTCCCGCCCTGGGAGCGCGGCGCGCGGGGGTTGCCGGGGCCGCCCGCGGGCCGGTCGGAATACCGATCCGCGCCGCGTTCGGGGCGGTCGCCGCCCTCGGTGCGGCGGGGGCGGAAGCCGTCGCCGTCGGCCCCTTTGCGCGGGCCATAGGGCTTCTGTGTGCCGTCGGTGGTGTCGCGCTCGGGGCGGGGGCCGCGCGCGGACCAGGACTTGCCGTCGGCGCGCGGCTTGCCGTCAAATCGCGCCTTGCCTTCGGGGCGGGGACCGCGCTCGGCCCGGCCGGGGCCGGGGCCGGGGCCGCGTTCGGCGCTGCGTTCAGGGCCGCGTTCAGGTCTGGGGCCACGTTCCGGCCGGGGGCCGCGGAACGGACGGCGGCTGTCGTCGCCCTCGGTTTCGCCCCAGGCGCGGCGCGCCTTGCCCATGGCCGCGCCCTTGTGCGACTTGAACCCCTCGGTGCGGCCGCCATCGCGGGGGCCGTGGGACTTGAACCCGGCCGAGCGCGGACGGGGCGGACCCGCGCCGCGATCGGACCCCGAGCGTTCGGGCCCAGAGCGTTCGGGCCCAGAGCGATCGGGGCGATCCTCGCGGAAGGGCCGGGGGCCGCGATCGGCCCGTTCGGGCCGGGCGCCGCGGTCGTCGCGCCGCGGCCGCGCGTCGCTCTCGCCGCCCTCATCGAGCAGGCTGCCCAGCTGGTCGCGCAGCACCCGGCGCTTGATCTCGATCACGTCGCCGGGCTTCATCTCGTTCAGGCGGAAGGGGCCATAGCTGACCCGGATCAGCCGGTTCACGATCAGCCCCACCGCGGCCATGGCGCGGCGCACCTCGCGGTTGCGGCCTTCGCGGATGCCGACGGTGGCCCAGGCGTTGGCGCCCTGCTGGCGGTCCAGCGTGATCTCCATCGGGGCGAAATCCTCGCCGTCGAGGGTGATACCCGCGCGCAGCGGGTCAAAGGTGTGATCGCCCGGACGGCCGTTCACCCGCACGCGATACTTGCGCAGCCAGCCGGTCTCGGGCAGCTCGAGCCGCCGTTTCAGCCCGCCGTCGTTGGTCAGCAGCAGCAGGCCTTCGGAATTGAGGTCAAGCCGTCCGACCGTCATCACCCGCGGCATGCCCTCGGGCATCTCGTCGAAGATGGTGCGCCGGCCCTTCTCGTCGCGCTCGGTCGTCACCAGGCCCAGCGGCTTGTAGTAAAGCCACAGCCGCGTGGGCTGGGGCGCGTCGATGGGCGTGCCGTCGACCGTGATCCGATCCGCGGGCGTGACGTCCAGCGCGGGGCTGCTCACCTTGGTCCCGTTCACCGCCACGCGGCCGTCCAGGATCATGCGTTCGGCATCGCGGCGCGAGGCAAGGCCGGCGCGGGCGATCACCTTGGCGATGCGGTCGCCCGAAGGGGCGTCGGGGGTGTCAGGATCGGACATGGGCGTTCCTCGGGGTCGTCCAGAAGGGGCAGGGGGCGGACAGGCGTCCGGGGTGGGGCGGCGCGGCGCGCGCGCGGCCTGCGAACAGATTCGCAAGGCGCCTGTCTAGGGCCAAATGCGACGCAGAGAAAGGGAAAACGCGCCGCCCCGCGAAACGGGGTCTGTCGCGCGGGGCGGATGTGCCGGGCAGGGGGCGCGTTGCCCCCCCCCGGCGGACAGATTTCGGGCGCGGCCCCCTTCTGGACGCCGCGCCCCGCGAGAACGGCACCGCGCCGGGCCGGTGGGTTGGGCCGGTGGGTCGGGATCAGCCCGGCTGATGCGCGCGCGCGTCCTCGATCATGGCCTTGACGATCACGCGGGCCATGTTCAGCGGCAGGACGGAATAGCTTTCCAGCCGTTCGCCCGCCAGCAGCCGCTCAAGCCCCCCCGCCGCCGAGCCCGCACAGCGCATCAGCCCCGAGCCATTGGCATAGACGACCTCGTCCTCGGCAAAGCGCAGCTGGATGACCTCGATCTTCTGGTGCGGCGTGATCGGTTCGATCCCGCGATAGCCGGCAAGGGCGGCGGCGGGGACCAGCACGAAGGGGGCGCCGAAGACGGCCTCGGCCAGATCGCTCTCGAGCAGGATGCTCTGTTCGGGCAGCAGCAGAAGGGCCGCGGCATTGCCCAGCGCGCCCGCGGGCACGGCCAGCGGCATCACCGAGCGCGGGCAGCGCCCCTGGCCCGACCACAGCGCGGCGCGGGTGATCGCCTGCACCGGCGCCAGGCCGTGATCGAAGGTCATCACCAGATCGCCCGGCGCGATCGCCTCGACCGCGCGCCAACCCTGGGCCGTGGCGATGCGGGTGCCGACGATGAACCCTTCGGCATGGCCCGCGCCGCTCTGATGGTCCGTGCCGGTGCCGGGCCAAAGGCCCGTGGTGTCTTCGTCTTGGCCCCGGACGCGCGCAGAATTCAGACCGAACATGGTGTTCCCCCTTCCAGAGCCCGCCTCGCCTGCCAGCGTCGGGGCCGTGTTTGTCTTGCTGAAACCATTTCTTGTGATTCCCGGTCTGATTCAGGGGCCGGTTTCGGGCACAAAAACGGCATTGTTTCCGCCGATGCGGCGGGTGTCCGGGCGCCTTGGCATTGTTTCTCGAAACCGCGGAAAACCGCCCGCGCGCCAGGGGTTTCCCCAATGAGTCGTTAATTCGAATTTGACGGTTTCGGGGCGGATCTGCCGCCGCCACCCCGGCCTCAAGGCGCGCGCAAGGGGCTCAGCGCCGCGAATGCGGCACGATCAGGTCAGAATTGATACCCGAAGCGGGCGATATCGCCGCCGCACAGAAGGCCCACCATCTCGGCGTCCTTGTCCGAATAATACGGACGCCAGTCGCGCCCGCGCGCCGAGGCGTTGATCCGCTCGATCGGACCGGGCCTGAAGCCCAGATGCGCGGCCAGCGGTTCGAGATCCTCCTCCAGATGCTCGAGCCGGATGAACAGGTTGCAGCACGCCTCGCGGCCCAGCCGGACATACGAGGTATAGGGATTGGCCGCGATCGCCGCGCGCGTGTCAAAGGCGTTGAGAAAGGCGGGAAAGGGCAGCGCCCGCGCCAGATCCACCGCCGGATGGGTGAAGCGCTGATCGCGCAGCCAATGATAATAGCTGACCAGCCGGTCCCAGGGGTTGCGCACCAGCGTGAAGACGAAATAGCCCCGCGCCTGCGCCTCGGTGTAAAGACCGATCCCGTCGCTCAAGGTGGAATGCTTCCACAGCCGCCCGCGGGTCTCGACCCCCTCCAGCCGGCGCTTGCGCCGCCGGGCCTTGGGTGTGTCCCCTACCAGGATATCATCGGCCATCGCCCGCGCCTCCAGCGCTACGGCCAGCGCCGTGCCCCCGGTCTTGGGGACATGGACAAAGATATAGCGGCGGCCATGCGAGACGATCATCGGCTTCGAACTGTTCAGCGCCCTGCGCGGCCATCATGCCGGGGCCCGGCCGCGATGGCCAGCCCCGACGTGATGGCCAGCCCCGTCCCGCCCCCGCCGCCGCAGTCCCGTCCGATCCTGCCCCCTTCGAGCCCCCCCCTTTCGAGCTGGCCCAAATATCCCGGGGGTGAATTTGCGGGCGGGGAACCCGCACGCAAAGAGGGGGCAGCGCCCCCTCCCACGCGCGCTTGGGTGACCGACGCCGACAAGCGGCAAGAGATCGCCAAGAAGCCCCCTCCCGCGCGCGCTCGGGTGACCGCCCGGAGGCCCTCAGAACAGACCCAGGTCGATCCCGAAGGCCTCGGCCAGAAGCACCGTGTTCAGCGTCAGCACCACCGCCGCCCCCAGAAGCGCGCCCGCGCGGATCACCGGGCTGTTGACGAAATCGCCCATCACCGCCCGGCTCGAGGTGAAGATCAAGAGCGCAATCATCGGCACCGGCAGCGCGATCGACAGGATCACCTGGCTCAGCACCAGCGCCCGCGTCGCATCCACCCCCGCCGCCACCACGGCAAAGGCCGGCACCATCGTCACCAGCCGGCGCAGCCAGATCGGAATATGCCAGCGCAGGAACCCTTGCATGATCATCTGCCCCGACATCGTGCCCACCACCGACGAGGACACCCCCGAGGCGATCAGCGACACCAGGAACACCGCCGCCGCCGCGCCCCCCAGAAGCGGGGTCAGCATGTGATAGGCGGTCTCGATCTCGGCGACCTCGGGGTGGCCCGAATGAAACGCCCCTGCCGCCATGATCACCATGGCCATGTTGATCAGCCCCGCCAGCGCCAGCGCCACCACCACCTCGCGGTTGGAATAGCGCAGCACGATGCGCCGCTCGGCATCGGTGCGCGCGATGGCGCGGTTCTGCGTCAGCCCCGAATGCAGATAGATCGCATGCGGCATGACCGTCGCGCCGATGATCCCCACGGCGATGGTCAGCGCCGTCGCATCGGGCAGCTCGGGGCCCAGGATGCCGCCCGCCGCGGCCCCCCAATCCACCGGCGCGATCGCCAGCTCGACCAGATAGCACGCCCCGATCAGCGCCACGAAGGCGCCGATGATCATTTCCATCGGCCGGAAGCCGCGCGCCTCGAACATCAGGATCGCATAGGTGACGATGGCCGTGACCCCCATCCCCCAGATCAGCGGCATGTTGAACAGCAGCGCCAGCCCGATCGCGCCGCCCAGGAATTCGGCCAGATCGGTGGCCATGGCGGCGATCTCGCTGACCACCCACATCACGAAGACCACCGGCCCCGGAAACCGCTCGCGGCACATCTCGGCCAGGTTGCGCCCGGTGACGATGCCCAGCTTGGCCGACAGCGCCTGGAACAGGATGGCGATGACATTGGCCAGCACCACCACCCACAAAAGCGCATAGCCATAGCCCGCACCGGCCTGGATGTTGGTGGCGTAATTGCCGGGGTCCATATAGGCGACCGAGGCGATCACCGCCGGCCCGGCAAAGAGAAGCGCGGCGCGCGGCCCCTTCAGCCGGCCCGCCAGCACCTCGCTCATCCCCGCCCGCACCCGGCGGGTCGAACGCCCGTGCCGTTCGTGTCGATCCCCCGTGCGGTGCACCGCCTGTTTCGTCATTCCCCTGATCCCGCCTGTTCCGATGCCGGTCCTCGACCGGGTTTCCCCTCAAGTAAAGCCTTGGCTACACTTACGTCAACAGGCATGACATTGGTGGTTTGGCGCCCAAGTCAAGCCCGGACCCGATCCTGCCGCCGCGCAGACCGCCTTTTCCGCCAGATTGCACTTTGTAGCCTCGGCTGTAATATGAATGCTCGATTGGAGGGCGCGCATGACACAAGACGCCGGGCCGCAGGGGGCGGGGCAGGAGCCGGGACACGAACCGGGGCATGAACCGGGGCAGGGGCCGGGAGCGGACGAGGATCAGGCCCAGCCCGCGCGCTTCTCGCAGGCGCGGGCGGCCCAGTCGCGCGCGCTTCTTGAAGATTACGCCGAGATGATCGACGACCTGATCGCCGAACATGGCGAGGCCCGCATCACCGATATCGCCCAGCGCATGGGGGTGACCCATCCCACCGCAACCAAGGCGGTGGGGCGGCTCAAGCGCGAGGGGCTGGCGGTCTCGCGCCCCTACAGGGGGGTGTTTCTGACCGAGGACGGCCATGAGCTGGCCGCGCGGGTGCGCGCGCGCCACCGCACGGTGGTTGACCTGCTGGTGGCCATCGGGGTGCCGCGCGCGGCCGCCGAGATCGACGCCGAGGGTATCGAGCACCATGTCTCGGACGCGACCCTGCGCGCCTTCGAGACCTTTCTCGACCGCCCCTGACGGGGCCGCGCCCGGGCGCCAGGCGCGGCGGGGGCGCAGGCGCGCTCAGATCTCGATCCGGGCCAGCCAGGCCGTGACCGCGTCCAGGGATTCGGGCTCGTCCAGGAACGGGATATGCGCCCGGCCCGGCACTTCGGCAAAGATCATGTCGGGCCGCCGCCGGCGCATCTCGGCCGCGCTTTCGGGGCTCAGAAGGTCGGAATTGGCGCCGCGGATCAGCGCCAGCGGCAGCCCCGCGCAGGCGTCAAAGAGCGGCCACAGATCCGGCGTCTTGCCCGCGAAGGCGGCCAGGAAGGCCTCGCGCAGCGCCGGGTCATAGGGCAGATCCAGCCCCTCGGGTGTTTCGACATAATGGCGCTCGACCTCGGCCTGCCAGCGCGCAGCGGGCACGTTCTCGAACCCCGGCATCAGCGCGGGCAGAAGCGCGGTCATCTCGGCGGCCGAGCGCGCGGCGGGGCGGCGGCCCAGCACGTCGATGATCCGCGCAAGCCCCGCGGGGTCCAGCTCGGGGCCGACATCGTTCAGGCACAGCCCCGCCAGCCGGTCGTGCGCCGTCGCCGCCAGCATCATCCCCACGATCCCCCCGCGCGAGGTTCCCAGAACCGCCGCGCGCGCAACGCCCAGATGGTCGAGCAGCGCGCAGGCGTCGCGGGCCTCCTGCGGGACGGTATAGCTGTCGGCGCCGGTATGCTGCGAGGCGCCGCGGCCGCGGTAATCGGGCCGGATCAGCCGCACGCGGTCCAGATCCAGCCGGGCGGCCAGATAGTCGAAGTCGCGCCCGTCGCGCGTCAGCCCGGCCAGCGCCAGCAGCGGCAGCCCCGTGCCTTCGTCCCGAAAGGCCAGTTGCGCGCCGTCGGGCGCGATGAAATGACGGATGCTCATGTCGGTCCTCTCCTCCCTCGTGGCCGCCCGCAAGGGGCCGCGCAGGGCCAAGGTGCCACGGCCCGCGCGCCCGGCATAGCCCGCGGGGCGGGCGGCGGCGGGCTGACGTTGCGGCCACGGGCGACGCCGATGGGCCCCGCCAATCCCCCCGCCAACGGGGACGGGGGCGGGGCGCGGGCGATGGCGGTTGACAGGGCCGGCGGGGCCGCTATAAGGCGCCATCCCGGATCCGAAAGGTCCGGGGTTTTCATTGGTGTTGGTGGCCCCCGCAAGGGGATGCCTGTCGGGCGCAAGCCAAAGGACAACGCCCTTCCGGCCCGCAAGGGCCCTTCGAGAAGGAGATCAGCCGTGACCAAACGCACGTCTGCCAAGTACAAGATCGACCGCCGCATGGGCGAAAACATCTGGGGTCGCGCCAAGTCCCCGGTCAACCGCCGCGAATACGGCCCCGGCCAGCACGGTCAGCGCCGCAAGGGCAAGATGTCCGACTTCGGCACCCAGCTGCGCGCCAAGCAGAAGCTGAAGGGCTATTACGGCGACCTGACCGAAAAGCAGTTCCGCCGCATCTACGCCGAAGCCGAACGTGTGCGCGGCGATACCTCGGAAAACCTGATCGGCCTGCTCGAGCGCCGTCTGGATGCGGTCATCTACCGCGCCAAGTTCGTGCCGACCATCTTCGCCGCCCGCCAGTTCGTGAACCACGGCCATATCACCGTGAACGGGGCCCGCGTGAACATCGCTTCCTATCGCGTCAAGGAAGGCGACGTGATCGCGGTGCGTGACCGCTCGAAGCAACTGGCGATCGTGCTGGAATCGGTGCAGCTGACCGAGCGCGACGTTCCGGATTACCTCGAGGTCGATCATTCCAAGATGACCGCCACCTTCGTGCGCACCCCGGCGCTGGCCGACGTGCCCTATGCCGTGGTCATGGAACCGAACCTCGTCGTCGAATTCTACGCCAAGAATTGATCCCTTCGGATCGTTCCGGATATGTGGGGCCGCGCCTTCGGGGGCGGCCCTTTTCCATGTCGCGCGCTCTTTGGGCGGGCGGCGGTGCAGGGTGTGCGCGCATGGCGGCCATGCAGCCTGTGCGTGATATCCGCCCCGGCGACGCGGCGCGGCCACAGCCGGCCCCGGACGCGGGCCTGCGGGCCATGATCGTGCTGGCAATGGCGCAGCGCTGCGGCTAGAAGGGCGGCAGATGAGGGATGACAAGATGAACGACGCCATCCGGCCCCAGCCGGGCATTCTCGATATCGCGCTTTACGAGGGCGGCGCGGCGCATGTGGCCGGGCTGACCGACGCCATCAAGCTGTCGTCGAACGAAAACCCGTTCGGCCCGTCCGATCGCGCCCGCGAGGCCTTTTCCCGCGCCGTGCATTTCCTGCACCGCTATCCCAATACCGACCACCGCGGGCTGCGCACGGCCATCGGCGAGGTGCATGGTCTCGACCCCGACCGCATCATCTGCGGCGCGGGCTCGGACGAGATCATCCACTTCCTCTGCCAGGCCTATGCCGGGCCGGGCGACGAGGTGCTGTTCACCGAACACGGCTTCCTGATGTATCGCATCTCGGCCATGGCGGCGGGGGCAACCCCGGTCGCGGTCCGCGAGCGCGAGCGCACGACCGATGTCGATGCGCTTCTGGCCGGCACGACCGAGCGCACGAAGCTGGTCTTCGTGGCCAACCCCAACAACCCGACCGGCACGATGATCGGGCTGTCCGAGTTGGAGCGCCTGGCCAACGGCCTGCCGCCGCAGGCGATCCTGGTGATCGACGGCGCCTATGCCGAATATGTCGAGGATTACGACGGCGGCGCGGATCTGGCCACGCGGCTGCCCAATGTGGTGATGACCCGCACCTTCTCCAAGATCTACGGTCTGGGCGGGCTGCGCATCGGCTGGGGCTATGGCCCGCGCGCCATCATCGACGTGCTCAACCGCATCCGCGGCCCCTTCAACCTGTCGACCGCCCAGCTCGAGACCGCCGAAGCCGCCGTGCGCGACCGCGATCACATCGACCGCTGCCGCACGGAAAACGCCCGCATGCGCGCCTGGCTGGCCGAGGCGCTGGCCGAAAAGGGCGTGCCGTCCGATACGTCGACGGCGAACTTCATCCTGGCGCGCTTTGCCGACGAAGCCGAGGCCGCGGCCTGTGACGCCGCGCTGCGGGCCGAAGGGCTGATCGTGCGTCAGGTCAAGGGCTATGGCCTGCCGCATTGCCTGCGCATCACCGTGGGCGACGAACCCTCGTGCCGGCGCGTGGCCCATGTGATCGGCCAGTTCAAGGCGCGGCTGTGACCGGGGCGGCGGCACCGGTCTATGCCCGCGTGGCGCTGATCGGGCTGGGGCTGATCGCGGCGTCCATGGCGCATGCGATGCGCGACAAGGGGCTGGCGGGTTCCATCGTCGGTCATGCGCGCTCGGCCGAGACGCGGGCCACCGCGCTTGAGATCGGGGTGGTGGATGCGGTCTTCGACACCGCCGCCGAGGCCGTGCGCGACGCCGATCTGGTGGTGCTGGCCGTGCCCGTGGGCGCGATGGGCGCCATCGCCGCGGAAATCGCCCCGCATCTGGCGCCCGGCGCCACGCTGACGGATGTGGGCTCGGTCAAGCAGGCGGTGATCGAGGCCGTGGCGCCGCATGTGCCGGCGCATGTGCATTTCATCCCCGGTCACCCGCTGGCCGGGACCGAGCATTCGGGCCCGCGCGCAGGCTTTGCCACGCTGTTCGTCAACCGCTGGTGGCTGCTCACGCCGCTGCCCGAGGCGAACGCGCAGGCCGTCGCGCGGCTCGAGGATCTGTTGCGCGGCCTTGGCGCCAATGTCGACAGCATGGAGCCCGCCCATCACGACCTGGTGTTGGCCGTCACCTCGCATACGCCGCACCTGATCGCCTATACGATGGTGGGGGTGGCCGACCACCTGCGCCGCGTCACCGAAAGCGAGATCGTGAAATATTCGGCCGCGGGGTTCCGCGACTTCACCCGGATCGCGGCCTCGGACCCGACCATGTGGCGCGACGTCTTCCTGACCAACCGCGAGGCCACGCTCGATATCCTGGGCCGCTTCACCGAGGAACTCTTCGTGCTGCAACGTGCCATCCGCATGGGCGACGGCCAGTTGCTGCACGACTACTTCACCCGCACCCGCGCGATCCGCCGCGGCATCATCGAGGCGGGCCAGGACACGGCCGCCCCCGATTTCGGGCGCGGGGCCGCGGTGCCGCCGCCCGCCGAGGCGGACAGCTAGGCGCTGCCCCGCGGGCGGGCTTTGGGGTGTGCGCAGGTTCGGGGCGCGCGCATCTTGGCGGCCACCGATGAGACGAAAGACCCGCCCGCCGTTGGGCCTGCGGGCCGTTGGGGGCAGGGGGGGGCATGGGTCCGCGTGATCAGACAGGTGGGCGGCGGCGCCTCTGGCAGCCCTGGCTTCTGGGCCTTTGCGGCGCGCTTCTTCTTGCCGACGGGGCCGCGGCGCGGGCGCCGAGCCAATCGCCCTTTCCCGTGGCCCGCCCGCTCCTCTTGCCGGACCCGGTGCCCCTTGTGGCGGGGCAGGACCGCCCTGCGCGCGCGGGACTGCGCGATCCCGGATCGGGGGTGGGGGATGCGCCGCCCAGCTCTCCGCATCCGCCGGCCCGACCGCCCCGCGCGGCCCGCTCGGCCGGGGTCCTGTGTGGCACGGCCGGGATCGAGGGCGTCCGCGTGCCGGCCATTCCCGGCAAGATCCGGGGCTGTGGCCTGGTCGATGGCGTCAAGGTCAGCGCCGTCTCGGGGATCCGGCTCGCGCCGGCCGCGATCATGGATTGCCGCACGGCCAGGGCGCTCAAGACCTGGGTCGACCGGGGCATCGTGCCGGCGGTGGGCCGGCGCGGCGGCGGGCTGGCGGGCCTCGAGATCGCGGCGCATTACGCCTGCCGGACCCGCAACAACCAGCCCGGCGCCAAGGTGTCGGAACATGGGCGCGGGCGGGCGATTGATGTCTCGGGGCTGCGGCTGGCCAATGGTCAGGTGATCACCGTCTTGCGCGGCTGGCGATCCGAGCCGCGGATCCTGAAGGCAGTGCACCGCGCGGCCTGCGGCCCCTTCGGCACGGTGCTGGGCCCGAAATCGGACCGTTTCCACCAGGACCATATCCACGTCGACACCGCGCGCTCTCGCAGCGGGCCCTATTGCCGCTAGGGGCGCTCAGCCCGTCAGCGTGCCGGGGGGTGGCGCCAGGTCCGGGCCTGCCCCCGGTCATTCAGCCCGTCCTCGATCAGGCGGGCGCGCGCGCGGAATGCGGCCCGGTCGAACGGGGGGCCGCCGTCTGCGGGGTCCAGTCGCGCCAGAAGGGCCGCGATGGCCGCAGGGCTGGCCTTGCCGGGCTGGCGCTGCGCGGCCTCCATGCGGAAGGTGATGCGGTCGGGGAGGTGGCCGCCCGTGCGAAAGACGACATAACCGCCGTCGGCCAGGTCGTGACGGCGGATGCTGGCGGGGCAGGCGGGGTCATGGTCGATGCGCCCGGCATGGGCCTGCAACCGCGCGACCAGATCGCGCAGCGCGGCCCATTGCGCTTCGGGCCAGATTGCGTCGGTGCGGGCATTCGCCTGCGCGGCCCATTCCGGCCGGGCGGCGGGCGCCAGCGGATAGCGCGCATCGACCAGAACCATGCGATGAAGCTGCGTGAGGTTCGCGGGATCTGCGCCTCGGGCGGGAAAGGCGATCTCGCGCGCCAGCTTGGGCAGGTCGTGGCCGAATGTCTTCAGGTCGCGGTCGAACAGCGCACCGGGACATTGCGCATAGGCGCGGGTCAGCCCCGCCTTGGCGAACATCTCGGCGGCTTGGCCCAGAAGCAGCATCGCCGCGCGGGGCAGGGCGTAGACCTGGGTGTAAAGCTCTGCGTGGCGGCGCGAATCGAAGCGACCGGCGGCCTTCAGCTCCGCGCTGAATGCGCTCCGCCGCCGTTCCCAGAGCGCGCGCGTCTCCTCGGCGCTGGCCAGAAGGCCGCGACCCTCGGCCATCCAGTCGCCGTGGGCGTGGGTTCCGTTCGAGGTCGAGGTCAGGCGGTCGGTCATCGGGCACGCAAGCTTGGGCGGCGGGGGGCCATGATGACCGCGGGAGCGCCGATTGCCAAATGAAGACTGCCGTCCATGCAAAAGGCCGGCGGGGTACGCCGGCCTTTTCGGAAAACGGAAGGGGGGCTCAGCCCCGGCCGGGGATCTTCTGCAACAGCGGCAGCAGGCCCGCCATCTCGGGGCCGTGGTCCATCCCGGTCAGCGCCCGGCGCAGCGGCATGAACAGCCCGCGCCCCTTGCGCCCGGTGGCGGCCTTGACCGCATCGGTCCAGGCCTTCCAGGTGGTCTGATCGAACGGCCCCGCGGGCAGCATCTCCAGCGCCTGGGCGATGAATTCGGCATCCTCGGGCGCGATCACGGGTTCGGCGCCTTCAAGCACCAGCGCCGCCCATTGATCGAGATCCGAGATCCGGGTGATGTTGTGGCGCGCGACCTCCCAGAAGTCGGCGGCCATGTCCTCGGGGATGCCCAGCATGCGGATATGGGTGTGCACCGCCTCGTAGGGCAGGTTCTGGTTGCGCTCGCGGGTGAGCGGCCACAGATCCTCGGGGTCGAAGCGGGTGGGGGCGGCGCCGAATTGCGACAGATCGAACGCGTCCGCCAGCTCGTCGAGGCTGATCTTCAGCTCGACCGGCAGCCCCGAGCCGAGCCGCGCCATCAGCGACAGCAGCGCTTCGGGGGCCACGCCCGAGGCCCGCAGATCGCGCAGCGAGAGCGCGCCCAGCCGCTTGGAGAGTTCCTCGCCCTGCGCGCCCGTCAGCAGCGAATGGTGGGCAAAGGCCGGCGGCGTGCCGCCCAGCGCGCGCATGATCTGGATCTGGGTGGCGGTGTTGGTGACGTGGTCGGCACCGCGCACGATATGGGTCACGCCCATCTGGATGTCATCGACCGAGGAGGCGAAGGTATAGAGCACCTGCCCGTCGGCGCGGATCAGCACCGGGTCGGACACCGAGGCCGCGTCGATCGACAGATCGCCCAGGATGCCGTCGGTCCATTCGATGCGCTCCTGATCGAGCAGGAAGCGCCAATAGCCCTCGCGGCCCGTCGCGCGCAGGCTTTCCTTGTCGGCCTCCGACAGGCTCAGCGCGCTGCGGTCATAGACCGGCGGCTTGTGCATGTTGAGCAGCTTCTTGCGCTTGAGGTCCAGCTCGGTCGGGCTCTCGAAGCATTCATAAAGGCGCCCCGTCGCGCGCAGGCTCTCGGCGGCGGCCTCGTAGCGGTCGATGCGCGCGGATTGGCGCTCGAGACGGTCCCATTCGAGGCCCAGCCATTCGAGATCTTCCATCAGCGCGTCGATATATTCCTGGCGCGAGCGCTCCTGATCGGTGTCATCGAGGCGCAGGATGAACGTGCCCCCCGATTTCCGGGCGATCAGATAGTTGAAGAGCGCGGTGCGCAGGTTGCCCACATGAATGAACCCCGTGGGCGAGGGGGCAAAGCGGGTGACGGTGGTCATGGGTCTCTCCTGTTGGGACACGCTCTTTCACAAGGCGGGGCGTTTGTCCATATCAGGGCAGGGATGAAGGAGATCTGCATGGACGAAACGGGCAAGCAGGGGGGCAGTTTCGCCCAAGGTCCGGCGCCGTCGCTGGCGCTGCTCGAGGATCTGGCGCGCGCAGCACTTGCGCGTCTGCCGCAGGCGTTTGCGGGGCCGGCGCGGGCGGTGGTGCTGCGGGTCGAGGACTGGCCCGACGACGCCATGCTGGACGAGATGGGGATCGAGGATGCCTACGAGCTGACCGGGCTTTATGAAGGCGTGCCGCTGACCGAGAAATCGGTGATGGATCAGGCCGGCGGGCCGGATGTGATCTGGCTTTTCCGGCGGCCGATCCTGGATGAATGGGTGGACCGGGGGGATGTGGCGCTGGCCGATCTGGTGGCGCATGTGGTGATCCACGAGATGGCGCATCATTTCGGCTGGTCCGACGATGACATCGCCAGCATTGACCGCTGGTGGGAATAGCGCCTTGGCTGCGGCCCCGAAAGGTGCGCGGTTCCCATGAAGAACGGTCTCCAGGAAACACGGGCACCACGAAAAAGGCCCCCGCCGATGCGGGGGCCTTTCAACTTGTCACGTGGAGCGCGCGCGGGGCGCTAGTTGCCCGCCGGGGGCAACCCGCCCAGACCCATCGGCGCGGGAACGCCCGGCGTGTTGGCCCCGGCATCGGGGGCGGGCGCCGCGGGCTGCGGGGCGCCGGGGCTGCCGATCGGCGGCAGTCCGAAGGCCGGAGCCGGAGCCGCGGGCGCGCCGCCCGGTGCGCCGGGCGATCCGATCGGGGGCAGGCCCATCCCCATGCCGCCCCCCAGATCGCCGCCCGGTGCGCCCAGCGGGGTCAGACCGCCCAGACCGCCGCCCAGCCCCGGCATCGCCGGAAGCTCCATCTGGATCTTGGACGGGTCGATGGCCGGGCCCTTGTAGTGCATCACCATCTGCGGGAAGGCGATCACCAGGCCGATCATCAGGATCTGGATCCCCACGAAGGGCACCGCCCCCCAGTAGATCTGCGAGGTCTTCACCGGCTCGGTCAGCTTGCCCGTCACCTTGTCGAGATAAGGCACGCGCGGCGCCACCGAGCGCAGGTAGAACAGCGCGAAGCCGAAGGGCGGGTGCATGAACGAGGTCTGCATGTTCACCCCCAGGATCACCCCGAACCAGATCAGGTCGATGCCCAGCTTCTCGGCCGCGGGGGCCAGAAGCGGCACGATGATGAAGGCCAGCTCGAAGAAGTCCAGGAAGAAGGCCAGCAAGAAGACCAGCACCGAGACCACGATCAGGAAGCCCATCTCGCCGCCCGGCAGCGAGGTCAGCAGATGCTCGACCCACAGGTGCCCGTTGACGCCGTAGAAGGTCAGCGAGAAGACCCGCGCGCCCAGCAGGATGAACAGCACGAAGGCCGACAGCCGCGTGGTCGAGGCCAGCGCCGAGCGCACCACCTCGAGGCTGAGCCGGCGCTTGATCGCGGCCAGCGCCAGCGCGCCCACCGCGCCCATGGCGCCGCCCTCGGTCGGGGTGGCGATGCCAAGGAAGATCGTGCCCAGCACCAGGAAGATCAGCGCCAGCGGCGGGATCAGCACGATCACCACCTGCGAGGCCAGCCGCGACATCAGTTTGAGCTTCAGCACCCGGTCGAGCACGGCGGCAAGATAGACCACCACCACCGCCAGCGCTGCCGCCAGGATGCCGGCGTTGTTGCCGTGGCTTTCGGCCAGCCAGCCCTTGGCCCAGAGGAAGATCCCCAGCGCCGCGGCGATCGCCACGACAAGCGAGGTCACCCCCGAGCCCAGCGTGCGGGCCTCCTTGGGCAGGGCGGGCATGGCTTGCGGGCGCACGATCGACACGATCAGCACATAGCTGAGATAGATCCCCGTCAGCACGAGGCCGGGGATCAGCGCGCCCTTGTACATGTCGCCCACCGACCGGCCCAGCTGGTCGGCCAGCACGATCAGCACCAGCGACGGCGGGATGATCTGCGCCAGCGTCCCCGAGGCCGCGATCACCCCCGAGGCCACGCGCCGGTCATAGCCATAGCGCAGCATGATCGGCAGCGAGATCAGTCCCATGGCGATGACCGAAGCCGCGACGACCCCCGTCGTGGCCGCCAGCAGCGCCCCCACGATGATGACCGCATAGGCCAGCCCGCCGCGCACCGGTCCGAAAAGCTGCCCGATCGTGTCGAGAAGATCCTCGGCCATGCCGGATCGTTCGAGCACGATCCCCATGAAGGTGAAGAAGGGAATGGCCAGCAATGTCTCGTTGGACAACACCCCCCAGAACCGTTCGGGCATGGCGTTGAGCAGCGGCCAGGACAGCGTGATCGTGCCCTCGGACAGCGGCGCCAGCTCCACCCCGATCAGGAAGAACAGAAGACCATTGGCCGCCAGTGCGAAGGCCGCCGGATAGCCCAGCAGCAGGAACATCACCAGCGAGGCGAACATGATCGGCGCCATGTTCTGTGCGATAAGCTCCATCATTTGGAGATCTCCCCGGCCAGTTCCTCGCCCTCGCGCTCGGCCGCCTCATGCGAGGAGACGAAGGGCGTGGGATCCTCGATCCGCCCGGTCATCACCGCGATCTTCTTGATGATCTCCGAGATGCCCTGAAGGAACAGCAGGATGAAGCCTACCAGCAGCAGCATCTTGGCCGGCCAGATGACCAGCCCGCCGGCATTGGTGGACATCTCGCCCGACCGCACCGACAGCATGACATAGGGAAAGAGAAGATAGAGCATGATCGTCACGAAGGGCATCAGGAAGAACAGATGCCCCAGCAGGTCGATCCAGTGCTGCACGCGCCGCGACAGCGCGCCATAGATGATGTCGATGCGGATATGCTCGTTTTGCTTGAGCGTGTAGGCCGCAGCGCCCAGGAAGGCCGCGCCGAACAGATACCATTGCAGTTCGAGCCAGGCGTTCGACGACATGTTGAGCGTCTTGCGGATGATCGCGTTCGTGGCCGAGACCAGGACCGCGACAAGGATGAGCCATGAGACCGATTTGCCGATGAACTCGTTCATCCTGTCGATTGCGCGCGACAGGGCCAGTAATGCGCCCATCCGTTCCTCCCCTAGATTTCCTCTGTCCGTTTGCCGGTGTCCGTTTGCCGGAGCTTGGGGTTCAGCTATGCCCCGGCCCGGCCCCCAGCGTCAATCGCCCACGATCCCGCGACGCAAGGGAAAACCGCCCCCTTGCAGGGCCACTGCGGCGTTTGGGGGCAGAAGGCGCGGGGGCGGGGGCGGGCCGGCCTGCGCGATCGCCCCCGGCGGGGGTGTTTCCTGCCGCCGGGGCTGTGCGGATTTTGCGATATTGCGGGGGCTGGCCTCAATTGCGCAACTATTGAAAACATCGGCGGCCCTGCTGCGACAGAATATTCACGCTTTTTGCGTTGACGCCCCGATGTGGCCGCCCTAAACAGGCCCAAGTCAGGAAACAGCGGAGGCCAAGGTGGCCGTATCTGTCGTAAATCGCGGAAAGATGCGCATGGGCCGCTAGCGGCTGACCCAGGTGGTTTCCCATGCGCCCCCGAATTCCGGGGGCTTTTTCTTGGCCAGACGGGCTGATGGAGTGGATGATGTCTCGGACGATGACCGGCGCGAAAATGGTGGTTCAGGCCCTCAAGGATCAGGGGGTCGAGGTGGTCTTTGGCTACCCCGGCGGCGCCGTGCTGCCGATCTATGACGAGATCTTCCAGCAAAACGACATTCGCCACGTTCTCGTGCGTCACGAACAGGCGGCGGTGCACATGGCCGAGGGCTATGCCCGCTCGACCGGCAAGCCCGGCGTCGTGCTGGTGACCTCGGGGCCGGGGGCGACGAACGCCGTCACCGGCATGGTCGATGCGCTGATGGATTCGATCCCGATCGTGGTCTTCACTGGCCAGGTGCCCACCTTCATGATCGGCACCGACGGCTTCCAGGAAGCCGATACCGTCGGCATCACCCGCCCCTGCACCAAGCACAACTGGCTGGCCAAGGATACCGACCGTCTGGCCGGCATCATCCACGAGGCCTTCCATGTCGCCACCTCGGGCCGTCCGGGTCCGGTGCTGATCGACATTCCCAAGGACGTGCAATTCGCCACCGGCACCTATACCGAGCCCCGCCAGGCCCGCGTCGATCACTACAAGCCGCGGCTCAAGGGCGACATCGAGGCGATCACCCGGCTGGTCGAACTGATGGAGAGCGCCGAGCGGCCGATCTTCTACACCGGCGGCGGTGTCATCAACTCGGGGCCGGGCGCCAGCCAGCTTCTGCGCGAGCTGGTCGATGCCACGGGCTTTCCGATCACCTCGACGCTGATGGGGCTCGGGGCCTATCCGGCCTCGGGCAAGTCCTGGCTGGGCATGCTGGGGATGCATGGTCTCTACGAGGCCAACCTGGCCATGCACGGCTGCGACCTGATGATCGCCATCGGCGCGCGCTTCGACGACCGCATCACCGGGCGGGTGTCGGATTTCTCGCCCGACTCGACCAAGGCGCAGATCGACATCGACGCCTCCTCGATCAACAAGATCGTGCATGTCGACCTGCCGATCCTGGGCGATGTGGGCCATGTGCTCGAAGATCTGCTGATGATCTGGAAGTCGCGCGGGCGCAAGACCAACCGCGCCGCGCTGGCGGGCTGGTGGAAGCAGATCGACGCCTGGAAAGAGGTCAAGTGCCTGAGCTACGCGCCCTCCGAGACGGTCATCAAGCCGCAATATGCGCTTGAGCGGCTGGAGGCGCTGACCAAGGGGCGCGACCGCTACGTGACCACCGAAGTGGGTCAGCACCAGATGTGGGCGGCGCAATTCCTGGGCTTCGAGGCGCCGAACCGCTGGATGACCTCGGGCGGGCTGGGCACCATGGGCTATGGCTTCCCGGCCTCGATCGGGGTGCAGATCGCCCATCCCGAAAGCCTGGTCATCAATATCGCGGGCGAGGCGTCCTTCCTGATGAACATGCAGGAGATCGGCACGGCAATGCAGTTCCGCGCCCCGGTCAAGCAGTTCATCCTGAACAACGAACGCCTGGGCATGGTGCGCCAGTGGCAGGATCTGCTGCATGGCGGGCGCTATTCGCAGAGCTGGTCCGAAAGCCTGCCCGATTTCGTGAAACTGGCCGAAGCCTTCGGGGCCAAGGGCATCCAATGTTCGGACCCGGCCCAGCTTGACGATGCGATCATGGAGATGATCGAGTATGACGGGCCGGTGATCTTCGACTGCCTGGTCGAGAAGCACGAGAACTGCTTCCCGATGATCCCGAGCGGCAAGCCGCACAACGAGATGCTTCTGGCCGCGGACGCCGAGGCGTTCAAATCCGGCGCGGCCCTGGTCTGAGGAGGGGAGAAGATGGCGGCACTCAACATCAAGAAAGGCTCGTCGAGCCATTCCGCCTACGACCTGCGCGACTTTCATTCGCAGGCCGAACGCAGCCACACGCTGGCCCTGATCGTCGACAACGAGGCCGGTGTCCTGGCCCGCGTGATCGGTCTGTTCTCGGGGCGCGGCTACAACATCGACAGCCTGACCGTGGCCGAGACCGACCACAAGGGACATCGCTCGCGCATCACCATCGTGACCCGCGGCACCGAGGCCGTGATCGAGCAGATCAAGGCGCAGCTGGGCCGCATCGTGCCGGTGCACGAGGTTCACGACCTGACCGTCGAAAGCGCCGCGGTCGAGCGCGAGCTGGCGCTGTTCAAGGTGGTGGGCGGCGGCGACAAGCGCGTCGAGGCCCTGCGGCTGGCCGATATCTTCCGCGCCAATGTGGTCGATTCGACGCTCGAGAGCTTTGTCTTCGAGATCACTGGCACCTCCGAGAAGATCGACGCCTTTGCCGAGCTGATGCGGCCCTTGGGTCTTGCGGATGTGGCGCGCACCGGCGTCGCGGCGCTGTCGCGCGGCGCCTGAGGGGCGCGCGTCGGGGCCATATGGGGACCATATGGTGGCTTTGACAGGATGAGGGGCGGGCCGCCGGGTCCGCCCGTTTTCATGGGCGCTTTCCTCAGTGGCGCGGGGCTGGGGCCTCTTGCCGGGGCCGGACGCTGTCAGCCGCCGCAGCGCCCGCCCCGCCTGAAACCACCCCCGAAACCGCTCTGGCGGTCCTGGCCGGCGTCGTCGGCCTCCTGCGGCAGCACCCGCAGCCGCGCCGCGCGGCGCAGCCCGTCGGTTTCGGCGATGTCGAATTCGGCCAGGTCGCCCGTCTGCGGCCAATGCGGGCGCTGGCCCGGATGCAGGCTGGCGGCGCCGTTCAGATGCGCCAGCTGCGCAAGATCCTCGCACCAGATCGCGGCGGCCTGCCGTTCCCGGTTGCTCCAGACGATCACCCCCAGCATCGCGTCCCTGTCAGTGTCGTTGTGTGCATGATCCCCCCGCGGGGCTTCTCCCTTGGGTTGATCGTGGGTAGGGTCATATCATCCTCACGGCAAGTTGTGGACTTGTGTCGGGTCTGCCCGTTTCGGGTTCTGGACAGGACACAATGTCGCACGTTAGCATCATTTACCCAGAGATAGGGGCGAACCTCGGGAACGTGGCGTCAGGGCATGTTCGGCGCAGGCTTTTCGTGGCGGGCGCGGTGCAGACCCTGCGGCAAGGCTATTCCGAGCGTATGGAGGAAACATGTCAGATCTGATGGACCGGCGGGCGGCGGGTGCTGCGGCGCGCCCCGATCCGTCCGCATCGGCCGACCGGCGCGAGAGCGGGTCGGCCCAGACGCGCCCGCTTGCCGCCCTTGCGGCCAGGGCCCAGGGGCCGCGTGAGGCCGGAGCCCAGACGCCCGCCGCGCGTCCCCGGCGCGAGATCCGCGACCCGCGGGCCGAACCCTCGCCGGCCGCGCTGCGGGCCATGTTCGGGCGCAACCTGCGCGCGCTCTGCGAGGGTGGGCCGCCGGTGGCCGAATTGTGCCGCCGGCTGGGCATCAACCGCACCCAGTTCAACCGTTACCTGTCGGGCAGCGCCTTTCCGCGCCCCGATATCCTGTGGCGCATCTGCCGCTATTTCGACGTGGATGCCCGTGTGCTGCTCGAACCGCTCGAGGCGCAGCGCGAGCGCCCGGCGGGTTTCTTCACCGCGCTGGGCGCCACGGCCGACCGTCTCCAGGCCCCGTCCGAACGCTTCGCCGTGCCTGAAGAGATGCTGCGCCCCGGCGTCTATCGCTTCTGGCGCCGCGCCAGCCTGCACCCCGACCGCATGCTGGTCGGCATGGCCCGTGTCTGGCGCGAGGGGGTGGTGACGCTGTTTCGCACGCGCGAGCCCGAGGTTCTGGCCGCCGGGGCCCCGCGCGCGGGGGGGCTGCGCTCGACGCTGGTGTCGGGGGTGATGATGCGGGTCGAGGATGGCGTCGTGCTGTTGTGCGGCAACCGCCACAGCCGTCTGGTGCGCATGATCTATCTGCGCGCGGGATTCGCCGGATTGTCAGGGGTGTATTCCGGGCTGTCGGTGCTGGCGCGCGAACAGGTGGCCGGTCATGTCCGGGTGTCGACCTGCGCGCTGCAATTCGCCGGCGATGACGCGGCCGGGCTGCGGGCCTGGCGCCGTGCCGAGGCGCCGGCCCTGCGCCGGACCCCGCCCGAGGCCTTGCAGGATTACCTGTCCACGCCGGGGATTGCGTGACCGGCGCGGATCTCGCGGGCGCCGCGGACGCTGACCGGCCCCGAGGTGCTTGAATGGCCCGAAGCGCTTGAACTGCCCCGAAGCGCTTGAACTGAATGTGAAGGCGGGGGCGGGGAATCGCGCGAATGTTGCAATCGGCAACCCTGCGCGCGCTTTGCTGCGACATGCTGTGCCGGGGGGGCTCGATTCTGGCCTCTGCGCGGAAATCTTTTGTGCTTCCAATGCGCTGAATGCGCGCGGTTGGCAGATTTGATCGCCCGCGGAGGCCAATAAGTCGCACCCCAAAGGGCCATTTCGGGGCAATGAGGGCGTTGCGATTGTCACGGACTTGTGAGACTTTCTCCTTGTAACGAAACGGAGCGGGACGGAAGCCCGCAAGGGAAACCTCGAAAGCTCCAACGTTATCGAAGCCCGCGTGCAGGCCCTACACGCATAGTAGTCGAAACCAAGTTGGGAGACGACAATGACTGATGATCCGAACAAAGTCTGGCCGACGGGCCTGACCCTGGCGGAAGCCGAAGAAGTGCAAGCGCAACTGGTGCTCGGCACCCGCGTTTTCGGCGGCATCGCGCTGCTGGCCCACTTCCTGGCGGCCATCGCCACTCCGTGGCTCGGGTAAGGAGATACTGTCATGAATAACGCGAAAATGTGGCTCGTGGTCAAACCGACCGTTGGTGTTCCGCTGTTCCTGGCCGCCGTTGCGGTGTCCTCGTTCGCGGTCCACTACATGATCGTGACCAACACGACCTGGCTGGGCAAATACTACAACGGCTCGGCTGCCGCTGTGGAAGCCCCGGTGGAAGTCGCTGCTTCCTAAGGTCTTTGACCGGGGTCAACCCAATCCGGCTTGACCCCGGTTCCCTTGCGCAGGCCGGCCCCTAGGGGTCGGCCTGTGTGATTCCGGCCCCCCACGTGATCCGGGTCCACGCGGTTCGAGGTCTCGTGATTTCGGGCCCCAATTTCTGGCCCCCAAGTTCCGGCCTCCAATTTCTGGCCGGTCTTATGGCGTCGCGCCTGTCCGTGCTCCGCCGCGGATCTGGCCGCGGATCTGGCCGGCATCTCCCTCCGTCGCGTCCCGCATCGTCGCCGATCCCGGCGGCTGGTCCTGACGCGTCCCCCCTTCCCATGCGCCAATGAAGAACGGCCCGCGTCGGGGCGATTCCCTCGGGCGCGGGCCGATGTGATGGGTCGCGCGCCCGATCCGGGCGCAGGGCCTGCGTGCTCAGCCGTTGTAATCGGCGTCGGCCACCTTCTCGAGCCAGGTCACCGGCGCGCCGTCGATGCTTTCCTGGATGGCGATATGGCTCATCGCGGTGTCGCCCGACGCGCCGTGCCAATGTTTCTCGCCGGCCGGGAACCAGACCACGTCGCCGGCGGTCACTTCCTCGACCGGGCCGCCCTCGCGCTGCACGCGGCCGCGCCCGAAGGTGATGATGATGGTCTGGCCGGCCGGGTGGGTGTGCCAGGCCGTGCGCGCGCCGGGTTCGAAGGTCACATGGCTGCGTGGGCCGCGTCGTCGGCGTGGGCGCCGAGGTGGTCACGTTCCGCGAGGGCGATCATGCCGGCGTCGGCTGCATGGTCGACAGCTGCGGGGAATGCGAGAACTGCCTGGCCGACCGCGAACAGAATTGTCTCAACGGCACCACCTTCACCTATAATTCCCCCGACAAGGTGTCGGGTGGTGTGACCTATGGCGGCTATTCCAAGCGGATCGTCGTCAAGGAGGACTTCGCCCTGCGCATTCCGCCGGGGGTGGATCTGCCCGGTTTCGCGCCGCTTCTGTGCGCGGGCATCACCACCTTCTCGCCGATCAACCACCGGGATCTGAAGCCGGGCGAACGTTTCGGCGTGATCGGCATGGGGGGGCTGGGCCACATGGCGGTCAAGCTGGCCGCGGCCAAGGGCGCCGAGGTCGTGGTCTTCACCACCTCCGAGGGCAAGATCGCCGATGCCGGGGCCTTTGGCACCGCCGAGGCCTATCTGTGGTCGGACGAGGCGGCCATGGCCCGCAACCGCGCCAGCTTTGATCTGATGGTGTCGACGGTGCCGGTGGCCTGTCCGATGCAGCTTTTCCTGAACCTGCTCAAGCTCGACAAGACGCTGGTCAATGTGGGCGCGCTGTTCCCGATCGAGGGGGCGCAGGGCATGCTGATGGGCTTTGGCCGCCAGAGCCTGGCGGGTTCGATGATCGGCGGCATTGCCGAGAGCCGGGCGGTGATCGACTTTGCCGCCCATCACGGTATCGCCGCGACCTATGAGCTGATCACGCCGGATCAGATCAGCGCGGCCTGCGAGAAGGTGGTGAACAAGGAGGCCCGCTACCGCTATGTCATCGACATGACGCGGGCCTGAGCGGGCTGCGCGAAAGGGGGGCGACAGGGGCTTGGGGGCGGGGCGCGCGGGATCGCCCCTGCTGTTCCGGGTGCGCGCTCTCTTGATGCCCCCCTCGCGCGTCTCATGATGGAAAGGAAGGCGCCATGGACCGCCGCAAGATCTTGAGAATTGCGCTGGCCGCACCCGCGGGGGCCTTGTTGCGGGCTTCGCCCGTGTTGTCGCTTTTGCGGGCTTCGCCCGCGTTGACCCTGTTGCGGGCTTCGCCCGCGGGGGCGCAAGACGCCCGATCAGGTGCAGGAAAGGACAAGACCATGACCCGGATCCGCGTGATCGTTGCCGACACCACGCTGTCGGCCACGCTGGACGACACCCCCGCAGGGCGGGATTTCGCAGCCCTGCTGCCGCTCGATCTGACGCTGAACGATTATCACGGGATCGAGAAGATCGCCGATCTTCCGCGCAAGCTGGACACGAGCGGCGCGCCGCGGGCCTACAAGCCCGAGACCGGCGATATCACGCTCTATGCCCCCTGGGGGAACCTGGCGATCTTTCTCAAGCCGTTCTCGAGTTCTGCGGGGCTGGTGCGGCTGGGGGCCTTTGACGGCCCGATCGCGCCCTTGCGCCGCGAAGGCGGCCTGCCCGTGCGCATCGAGACCGTCGAGTGATCTTCTCCTGATCCCGCCTGACCCCGGCAAAGCGCGCGCGCGGGCGGATCGGGGCGCGCGTTGCGCAATTTTGGGGCCGTTTGCGCGGCCCGTTTGCGCGAGATGCGACGCATGGCGCGGGGGCGGGACATCACGGCGCTTGCCTTCCGGGGGAGCGCATGCAACTTGGGCTTGGTCTCACGCTCCGGACCCTTCGGCCCGCGTGCCGCCCCGCAACGGGGTCCGGTCCCGACAGGAAAGTTGCGCGCCGCCGGTCACGGGGGGCTGGTCGGGCGCGCAGAACGGGAAGAACTCATGTCTCGCCTGCGCAACATGGCCAGCCACGCCCTGATCTCGATCGGGCCGCGTTTCCTGCCCTTTGCCGATGCCGCGTCCGAGGATCTGCCGCTCAGCCGCCTGCTGCGTCTGTCGCTGTTCCAGGTGTCGGTCGGCATGGCGCTCGTGCTGCTGGTCGGCACGCTCAACCGGGTGATGATCGTCGAACTCGACGTGCCGGCCTCGCTGGTGGCGATCATGATCTCGCTGCCGCTCCTGTTTGCGCCCTTCCGCGCGCTGATCGGGTTCAAGTCCGACACCCATGTCTCGGCGCTGGGATGGCGACGGGTGCCCTACATCTGGAAGGGCACGCTGCTGCAATGGGGCGGCTTTGCCATCATGCCCTTTGCGCTTCTGGTGCTGTCGGGCAAGGATTACGCCGAGGGCACGCCGGAATGGATCGGGCAGGCCAGCGCCGGCATTGCCTTCCTGCTGGTGGGGGCGGGGGTGCACACGATCCAGACCGTGGGGCTCGCGCTGGCCACCGATCTGGCCCCGCGCGAGGATCAGCCCAAGGTCGTGGGGCTGATGTATGTGATGATGCTGGTGGGCATGATCATCTCGGCGCTTCTGTTCGGCTGGCTGCTCGACCCCTATTACCCGGCGCAGCTGATCAAGGTGATCCAGGGTGCCGCCGTGGCGACGCTGGTGCTGAACGTGATCGCGCTGTGGAAACAGGAGGCGCGGGACCGCTCGCGCACCGTCAAGCGCGACGACACGCCCGAGTTTTCCGACTGCTGGCGCGAGTTCATCCGCCGGCCCTATGCCTTGCGCGGGCTGATCGTGATCGGGCTGGGCACGATGGGCTTTGGCATGGCCGATGTGCTGCTGGAACCCTATGGCGGGCAGGTGCTGGGCATGACCGTGTCCGCAACCACCAAGCTGACGGCCATCTTCGCCGGTGGCGGGCTGGTCGGCTTTGCCTGGGCCAGCCGGGTGCTGAGCCGCGGCTATGACCCGCTGCGCATGGCGGCCTGGGGGGCGGCCTTCGGGGTGCCGGGCTTTGCCGCGGTGATCGCGGCCGCGCCTCTGGGGATGACGCCGCTGTTCCTTCTGGGCACGCTGATCGTGGGCTTTGGCGGTGGTCTCTTCGGCCACGGCACGCTGACCGCGACCATGCGCCTGGCCCCGCGCGAACAGGTCGGGCTGGCGCTGGGGGCCTGGGGGGCGGTGCAGGCGACCTCGGCCGGGGTCGCGGTGGCCGCGGGCGGCATCGTGCGCGACGTGATCCTGAGCCTGCCCGAGGGCCATATCTACGGCGAGGCGACGCCCTATCTGGCCGCCTATGTGATCGAGGTGGCCTTCCTGATCGCGGGGCTTCTGGTGATGGCGCCGCTCGTGCGCAACAAGACGCTGGCCGCCGAGCGCGTCTGACCCCTCCGCCAGGACATTCCTTGCAACGCGTCCCTTCGGGGGCGCGTCTTTTCATGCGCGCGCCCCGCCCCCCTATCCGCACCCCGCCCCCTATCCGCACCCCGCCCGGTGTCCGCGTCCCGCCCGATGTCCGCACCCCTCCCGCGCGGGTAGGGGACGGGAAGGGGCGCGCGGCCTGCCGGTCGTGTCGTCATCAGCGCGCGTGTTCGGGTGGGCACGGGTGCGGGGTGGTGCGGAAAGGGCAGGGGCGCGTTTCCGGGAACCGCGCGCCGCCGCCCCCACAAAGAAGAAACGCGCCCCCCCCCAGGGTGGGAAGGCGCGTTCCGGGGCATGGCGCGGTGTGGGGCTCAGAGCTTGTAGCTGATCGACTTCACATCCGCGTCGGGGGCGGTCTTCTGGCTGCGCACCCGCAGCCGGTTGAGCGCGCCGACATAGGCCTTCACGCTGGCCAGGATGGTGTCGGTATCGGCCGCCGAGCCGGTGACGATACGCCCCTCTTCCTCGAGGCGCACCGAGACGGTGGCCTGGGCGTCGGTGCCTTCGGTCACGGCATGGACCTGATAGAGCTTCAGATGCGCCTGCGTCGGATAGATCGCCTTCACCGCCTTGAAGCAGGCATCCACCGGCCCGTCACCCGTCATGCTGGCCGATTTCTCGATCCCGTCGACAAGCAGCTTCAGCTCGGCTTCCTGCCCGTCCGAGCCGCAGATCACGCGCAGCCATTTCACCTGAATGTAGTCGCTGTCGGTATTGGCGGCGCTGTCGGACATCAGCGCGATCAGGTCGTCGTCGTAGATTTCCTTCTTGCGGTCGGCCAGCGCCTTGAAGCGCACGAACACGTCATTGAGCTGGTTGTCGGCCAGATCGAAGCCCAGATCGGCCAGCTTGCTGCGCAGCGCCGCACGCCCCGAATGCTTGCCCATGGCGATATTGGTCTCGGTGATCCCGATATCGGCGGGCTTCATGATCTCGAAGGTCTCGACGTTCTTCAGCACGCCATCCTGGTGGATGCCCGATTCGTGCAGGAAGGCGTTCTTGCCGACGATGGCCTTGTTGAACTGCACCGGGAAGCCCGAGACCTGCGCCACGCGCCGCGACAGGTTCATGATCTTGGTCGTGTCGATCCCGGTCTGATAGGGCATCAGGTCGCGCCGCACCTTGAGCGCCATCACCACTTCCTCAAGCGCGGTGTTGCCGGCGCGTTCGCCCAGGCCGTTGATCGTGCATTCGATCTGGCGCGCGCCCGCCGACACGGCCGCCAGCGCGTTGGCCGTGGCCATGCCGAGGTCGTTGTGACAATGGGTGGCAAAGATCACCTCGTCGGCGCCGGGGACGCGCTCGATCAGCTCGCGGATGATCTCGGCGCTTTCGCTGGGCAGGGTGTAGCCCACCGTGTCGGGGATGTTGATCGTGGTGGCGCCGGCCTTGATCGCCACCTCGACCACGCGGGCCAGATAGTCACGCTCGGTGCGGATGGCATCCATGGGCGACCATTGCACGTTGTCGCACAGGTTGCGGGCGTGGCTGACGGTCTCGTGGATGCGCTCGACCATCTGGTCCTGATCGAGATTGGTGATCCCGCGATGCAGCGGCGAGGTGCCGATGAAGGTGTGGATGCGCGGCCGCACGGCATGGCGCACCGCCTCCCAGCAGCGGTCGATATCCTTGAAATTGGCGCGCGCCAGGCCGCAGATCACGGCGTTCTTCGTCTGCCGGGCGATGTCGCTGACGGCCTCGAAATCGCCTTCCGAGGCGATGGGGAAGCCCGCCTCGATGATGTCCACGCCCATCTCGTCGAGAAGGGCGGCGATCTCCAGCTTCTCGGTATGGGTCATGGTCGCGCCGGGTGATTGCTCGCCGTCGCGCAGGGTGGTGTCGAAGATGAATACGCGGTTCTCGTCGGTCATGGGTGTTCCTTGCCGGTCGCGGCCCTTGGATGGCGCGGGGATGCGCGCCGTGAATGATCTTGGGTGGGGAAGGGCGCGCTGGTCACCTCTGAGCGTTCGCGCCCAAGGGCACGCTCAGAGGCAGCTAAGCAGCAGCAGACCGCGGAGGTTGAGCACATGCGCCGACCCGGCGCAGCGGGCGCCGAGGGTCGCGGGAATATGCAGGGTCCGGGTCATGGCGGCGACTATAGGCAAGCCTCCGGAAAAGAAAAGCGCAAATTCCCCGACCCCACCCGACACCGCGCGCCCCGACACGCCCGGACGACGGGGGGGCAAGGCCGCACCTCCTCGGGGGCGGGGCGCCGGGCCCGCGCCCCACGCTGGCGGGGCCGGTGTGCCGATCCCGGTTGGCGGTGATCTGCCCGCGCGCCCTTGCCCCCTGCCGGCGGGGACGGCCGGTGCCGGGGGGGGGACGTGGGGTGCACGCCCGGTGCGGATCCGCGCGGCGGGGTGGGGCACTGCGCGGCAGGGGGCTCAGCGCGGCAGGGCGGCGGCCGCGCGCGCCAGGGCCTCGACCCCCGCCCAGTCGCCGCGCGCCAGAAGATCGGGCGGGGCCACCCAGCTTCCGCCCACGCACATCACGTTCGGCAGGCGCAGATATTCGGCCGCGTTCTCGGGCCCGATCCCGCCGGTGGGGCAAAAGCCCGC
This sequence comes from Phaeovulum vinaykumarii, assembly GCF_900156695.1. Lineage (GTDB taxonomy): Bacteria > Pseudomonadota > Alphaproteobacteria > Rhodobacterales > Rhodobacteraceae > Bieblia_A > Bieblia_A vinaykumarii. The sequence goes on along the minus strand of NZ_FTOM01000005.1, from coordinate 182,010 downwards.
CTGCGGCAGTGGCCCCGCCAGCGACTTCAGCAGCGCTGTCCCGCCCGCCGCCGCGGCCGGAAAGAGCTTCATCGCATCATGCCCGCGCGCCAACAGCGCCATGACCTCGGAGGCGGTGGCCGCGCCGGGCAGGAGCGGCAAGCCCTCGGCCTCGGCCGCGGCCAGAAGGTCGGGCGTGGCCCCCGGCGAGACCCCGAACCGCGCGCCCGCCTGACGCGCGGCGCGCACATCTGCGGGCGTCAGCAGCGTGCCCGCACCGGGGATCGCGCCGGGCAGATCGGCCATGGCGGCAATGGCCTCAAGTGCGGCGGGCGTGCGTAGCGTCACCTCGAGCATGGGCAGCCCGCCCGAAACCAGCGCCGCCCCCAGCGCGCGCGCATCGACCCCCGGCGCGATCACCAGAACCGGCACCACGGGCGCGGCCGCGGCCATCTCGCGCAGGCGGGCGCTTTGCTCGGTGGGGGGCATTGGGTGGGGGGACATCGGGAAACCTCCGGGGGTTGGGACGCGCGCGCGGGGGTGCTCGCGGGGGTGCTACGGAACGGGGCCGGCGCGGTTTCGGCGCAGACGGGCCCCCGCCCTGGTGCGGCGAAACGTCCCTGCCGTGGTAGCGCGCGGGGGCGCGCTTGTCCATCGCGGCGGGTCTGCGGCCCGGTTTCGGCCGCGTCCCCCCCCGTCCCCCCCCCGTCCCCCCGCGCGTTTCCCCGTCCCCCCTCAAGGCGCGGGTTCCGCGCGCGCCCTTATCCCGCCCGCGTGCCGCCTTTGGCGGTGCAATCGCGCGCCGCCCGTGCAAGGGAACGGAATTTCACGCCCCTGTCGCGTGGGCGTTGCTTGCTGCGCGGGGCCGGCCAAGCTAATCAGGGGGCAATCTGGGGGTGCACCATGCGGATTCTGATCACCAACGACGACGGCATCAACGCACCGGGGCTCGAGGTTCTGACCGCCATTGCCGAGGCGGTCGCGGGCCCCGACGGCGAGGTCTGGACCGTCGCGCCCGCCTTCGAGCAATCGGGGGTAGGGCATTGCATCTCCTACACCCATCCGATGATGATCGCGCGCATGGGCCCGCGCCGCTATGCCGCCGAGGGCAGCCCGGCCGATTGCGTGCTGGCGGGCCTTTACGACGTGCTTCAGGGCGGGCGGCCCGATCTGGTGCTGTCGGGGGTGAACCGGGGCAACAACGCCGCCGAGAACGCGCTCTATTCGGGCACCGTGGGCGGTGCGCTCGAGGCGGCCCTCCAGGGCCTGCCGGCGATCGCGCTGTCGCAGTTTCTCGGCCCCGAGACCGACGATCTGGACGACCCGTTCGAGGCCGCGCGGGTGCATGGCGAGGCGGTGGTGCGCGCCCTGCTCGCGCGCGCGCCCTGGGACGGGGGCGATTACCGCATCTTCTACAACGTCAATTTCCCGCCCGTGGCCGCGCGCAACGTCAAGGGCATGAAGGCCGCGGCGCAGGGCTACCGCACCGACACCTTCTTCGGGGTCGAACCGCATGTCTCGCCCTCGGGGCGCAAGTTCCTGTGGATCACCGGCGGGCCGCAGCATCTGCCCACCGCGCCCGGCACCGATGTGGCGGCCAACCTTGACGGCTACATCTCGGTCACGCCGATGCGCGCCGATCTGACCGCGCATGACGCGCTGGCACGGCTGGATGAGGCGCTGGGCGGCACGGCGGCGACGGACAAGGCGGCGGGGAGCACGGCGGCGGGGGACGCGCCCGAATGACCGAAGCGCCGCCTTCCCAGACGCCGCCACCGCTCACGGCCGAGGCGCTGGCCGAGCGCAAGATGCGCTTTCTCTATGCCGTGCGCTCGAAGGGGGTGATCGACGCGCGCGTGCTGGCGGCCATGGAACATGTCGACCGCGGCCGCTTCGTGCGCGGGCTCTTTGCCGAACGCGCCTACGAGGACATGCCGCTGCCCATCGCCTGCGGGCAGACGATCTCGCAGCCCTCGGTGGTGGGGCTGATGACGCAGGCCGCCGAGGTGGGCCCGCGCGACAAGGTGCTCGAGGTGGGGACCGGCTCGGGCTATCAGGCGGCGATCCTGGCGTGCCTGGCGCGCCGGGTCTACACCGTCGACCGCCACCGCCGTCTGGTGCGCGAGGCCGAGGCCGTCTTTGCCGATCTGGGCCTGGCCAATATCACCGCGATGACGGGCGACGGCTCGTTCGGGCTGCCCGAACAGGCGCCCTTCGACCGCATCATGGTCACCGCCGCCGCCGAAGACCCGCCGGGGCCGCTCTTGGCCCAGCTCAAGATCGGCGGTATCATGATCGTCCCGGTGGGCCAGTCGGACACGGTTCAAAGCCTGATCCGTGTGCGCCGGCTGGAAACGGGGTTCGACTACGAGGAATTGCGCCCGGTTCGCTTCGTCCCGCTGATCGAGGGGCTGGGCCAGGACGATGCTGGATAATCCGAAGGGGGCCGCCCGTGACGCGCCCCCCGCAAGACATGAGGACACGAGCCGATGACCGCCTTGCCGCGCCTTGACCGCACCGCCGATGCCGCCCTGCTCCGAACCCGTCCCCGCCTGCGCGGGCTGCGGGGGGTTCTTCTTGTCTCGGCCGCGGCGGTCGGGCTGGCCGCCTGTGACGAGGCCGGGAATTTCGACCCCGATCTGCGGCGCCTGTCGCGCAGCAATTTCAGCACCACCGATGCGGCGCGTCATGCCACCGCCGACCGTCCCGCGCCCGATGCGCGCGGCGTGATCTCCTATCCCAATTACCAGGTCGTGGTGTCGCGGCGGGGCGACAAGGTGGCCGATGTGGCCGCGCGGGTGGGCGTCGAGGCGGGCGAGCTGGCCCGTTACAACGCGCTGGACCCCGACACCGTGCTGGGCAAGGGCGAGGTGCTGGCGCTGCCGCGGCGTGTGGCGCCGGCCCCGGCAGGCGCCGAGCGGGTGGACATCACCACGCTGGCCTCGGGTGCGATCGACCGAGCCTCGGCGGGCCAGACCAGCGCGCCCGCGGCGCCTGCCACGCCCGCCGCCGGCCCCGAGCCCATTCGCCACAAGGTCACCCGCGGCGAGACCGCCTATTCCATCGCGCGCTATTATGACGTGCCGGTGCGCGCGCTGGCCGAATGGAACGGGCTGCCCAGCGATCTGGGCGTGCGCGAGGGGCAATATCTGATGATCCCGGTGGCCGCGACCGCGCGCCGCGAGGCCGCCGCCACGAGCACCGCGCCGACCTCGGCGCCGGGGCAGGGCAGCGCGACGCCGGTGCCGCCCTCGGCGGCGATGCCCCTGCCCGCCGAGAAGCCGCCGACCGCCGCTGAAAGCCGGGCCGCCGCCGAACGTGCCACCCCCCCCCGCGAGAACCTGGCCGCCAACCGCACCGCGGCGTCCAATTCGGCGCGCATGCAGATGCCGGTCCAGGGCGCGATCATCCGCCCCTATCAGAAGAAGAAGAACGAAGGCATCGACATCGCCGCCAAGCCCGGCACCGCGGTGCAGGCCGCCGCCGACGGGACCGTGGCCGCGATCACCAAGGACACCGATCAGGTGCCGATCCTCGTCATCCGCCACGACGGCAACCTGCTGACGGTCTATGCCAATATCGACAATGTGGCCGTGGCCAAGGGCGCCAAGGTCTCGCGCGGGCAGACCATTGCGCGGGTGCGCGCCGGCACGCCGGGCTTTGTCCATTTCGAGGTCCGCCAGGGCTTCGAGAGCGTCGACCCGATGCCCTATCTGCAATGATCCGGCCGGGCCCTGTGGCCCGGCGCCTCTGTCTTGCCGCGACGCCGCCCCTTGGGGCGGCGTCTTGCGTTCGGGGGCTTGGGGCGTTCGCGGTGGGGCCGTGATGCAAACGGCCCGCCGCGGGAGGCGACGGGCCGGGAAGGGGGCCAGACGGGGCCGAAGGTGGGGCGCGCGGTCGGGGCGCGGTTTGGCTCAGCCCAGGGCGAAATGCGCCGCAACCAGATCGCGCGCGACCGCATGCGGGTCGGTCAGCGGCGCGCGATCCTCGCCGGGGAAGAAGCGCGCGCGCACCGCGGTCGGCATCGGCGGCGGCGTGACGATCTCGACCCGCGGGCCGATCTTGGCGCTCTCGGCGGCCCAGCTCTGCGCATAGGCGATCTGGCCGGCCTTGGTCGCGCCATAGAGCGAGAAGAACGGCTGGCCCGCGCGCGGATCGTCGAAGAACATCGCCTTGCCCTCGCGCGCGCGCAGGAGCGGCTCGATCAGCGCGATCAGCTTCGCGGTGGCGATCACGTTGGTCTTGGTCGAGGTCTCGAGATCCTCGGGGTCGAAATGGCCCGTGGGGGTCAGGGGGGCGGCGTGGATCGCGGCATGGACCCAGGCGCCGATCCCGCCCCAGCGCGTGCCGGTGGCATTGACCAGATGTTCCATCGCGCCCTGTTCGCAGATGTCCATCGGGGCCAGCGTGGCGCTGCCGCCCGCGGCCTGGATGCGGTCGTCGAGCCCCTCGAGGCCGCCTTGGGTGCGTGCCACGGCCAGGACGTGCCAGCCCTCGCGGGCCAGTGCCTCGGCCATGGCAAAGCCCAGCCCGCGCGAGGCGCCGGTGACAAGGGCAATGGGTTTTCCGGCCGAAGGATCATGCGCGGGCGCGGCCGCGTCAGCCGGGGTGGAGGCGGGGGGGATCTGTTCGGTGCTCATGCCGCCCGATTAGGCCCGAGGGCGCCACGCCGCAAGAGGCGGCGTTGACATCCGGGCCCGGCGCGGCGAAATTGCACGCCGAATTTACCGTAGTCCGAATTCCGAAAGGTTCGCCCCATGACGCTGTCCCAGGCCCTGCTGCCGACCCGTTCGCTGGCCGTCCAGGCGCTTCTTGCGCTGGCCGGCTCGGCGCTGATTGCCGTTGCCGCCAAGATCTCGGTGCCGATGTTCCCCGTCCCCATGACGCTGCAGACGCTGGCGGTGATGCTGGTCGGCATGACGCTGGGCGCGCGCGCCGGCGCGGTGGCCACCGCCCTTTACGTGGCCGAGGCTGCGGCCGGCCTGCCGGTGCTGGCGCCGGGTTCCGTCTTCGGCGGCCCGACGCTGGGCTTCGTTCTGGGCTTCGTGCCGATGGCCGCGGTGGCGGGCCTGGCCGCCGATCTGGGCGCGCGCCGCTTCGTGCCGGCGCTGATGGGCGCGGTGGCGGCCAGCCTCGTGCTCTATGTGCCGGGCGTGCTGTGGCTCGACGCCGCGACCGGGCTGAACATGACCGGCGCCATCGAAAAGGGCATGCTGCCCTTCCTGGCCGGCGACATGGTCAAGTCGGTCATCGCCGCGATGCTGATCTCGGGCGCGTGGAAAGCCCTGCGCCGCTGATCGGCGTTCCGATCTGATCCGATACGATCCTATTAGATACGGGCGGGCCGAAAGGTCCGCCCGTTTTCTTTTGGGGGCTGGGCCGGGCCGCAAGGGCCCGGTCGCCCCTCCGCAGGACACGCCCACCACGGGACGGGGCGCCCCAAGACAGGTCCACCGCATGAAAACGCCCGCGGGGAAGGGGCTCCCCCGCGGGCGGTGTCGGTCTTCGGGAAAGCCGGCTCAGTCCTGCGGCAGGATCCGCACGCCGCCCTTCGCGGCGCTCGAGGCCAGCATGGCATAGGCCTTGAGCGCGGTGGAGACATGGCGCGGGCGCGGTGCGGCCGGCCCCCAGGGCAGCGGCCCGCGCGCGGCCCGGCGCGCCTCGAGCGTGGCCTCATCCACCGCCAGGTTGATCGTGCGGCCGGGGATGTCGATCTCGATCGGATCGCCGGTCTCGACCAGACCGATCAGCCCGCCCTCGGCCGCCTCGGGCGAGACATGCCCGATCGAAAGGCCCGAGGTGCCGCCCGAGAAGCGCCCGTCGGTCAGCAGCGCGCAGGCCTTCCCCAGCCCTTTCGATTTCAGATACGAGGTCGGATAGAGCATCTCCTGCATGCCGGGCCCGCCCTGCGGCCCCTCGTAGCGGATCACCACCACATCGCCGGCCTGGACCTTGCCGGTCAGGATGCCCGAGACCGCGTCGTCCTGGCTTTCGAAGACGCGCGCGGGGCCGGTGAATTTCAGGATCGATTCGTCGACGCCCGCGGTCTTCACGATGCAGCCGTTCCGGGCGATGTTGCCGAAGAGAACCGCCAGCCCGCCATCGCGCGAGAACGCCCCCTCGACCGAGCGGATGACGCCCGCGGTGCGGTCGCGGTCCAGTTCAAGATAACGGTTGGATTGCGAGAAGCCCTCGGTCGTGCGCACGCCCCCCGGCGCGGCGCGATAGAAGGTCTCGACCGCGGGGTCATTGGCGGTCATCACGTCCCATTTGGCGATAGCCTCGGCCAGGGTGGCGCTGTGCACGGTGCGCACCTCGGGGTGAAGCAGCCCGCCGCGCAGCATCTCGCCCAGAATGCCCATGATACCGCCGGCGCGGTGCACGTCCTCCATGTGGACATCGTTCTTGGCCGGGGCGACCTTGCACAGGACCGGCACCTTGCGGCTGAGCCGGTCGATGTCGTCCATGGTGAAATCCACCCCGCCCTCGTAGGCGATGGCCAGCAGGTGCAGCACCGTGTTGGTCGAGCCGCCCATGGCGATATCGAGGCTCATCGCGTTCTCGAAGGCCTCGAAGGTGGCGATCTGGCGCGGGGTCAGGCCGGGTTCCTCGGCCTCGTAATGGCGCCGCGTGATGTCGACGATGCGCCGCCCGGCCTCGAGGAAAAGCGCCTTGCGGTCGGCATGGGTGGCCAGCATCGAGCCATTGCCCGGCAGCGCCAGCCCCAGCGCCTCGGCCAGGCAGTTCATCGAATTGGCCGTGAACATGCCCGAGCACGAACCGCAGGTGGGGCAGGCGGCCTTCTCGATGGCGTCCACGTCGGCATCCGAATAGCTGTCGTCGGCGGCCACGACCATCGCATCCACCAGATCGAGCGCGCGTTCGGTCTCGCCCAGCTTGACCTTGCCCGCCTCCATCGGCCCGCCCGAGACGAAGATGGTGGGAATGTCGAGCCGCATCGCCGCCATCATCATGCCGGGGGTGATCTTGTCGCAATTCGAGATGCAGATCATCGCATCGGCGCAATGGGCGTTGACCATGTATTCCACGCTGTCGGCGATCAGATCGCGCGAGGGCAGCGAATAGAGCATGCCGTCATGGCCCATGGCGATGCCGTCGTCGATGGCGATGGTGTTGAATTCCTTGGCGACACCGCCCGCGGCTTCGATCTCGGCGGCGATCATCTGGCCGTAATCCTTCAGGTGGACGTGGCCGGGCACGAATTGGGTGAAGGAATTGACCACCGCGATGATCGGCTTGCCGAAGTCGCCGTCCTTCATGCCGGTGGCGCGCCACAGGCCGCGGGCGCCGGCCATGTTGCGGCCGTGGGTGGATTTGCGGGAACGGTAATGAGGCATCGGCGGGGTTTCCCTCTGTCTGGCGGCGCTGGACGGTGGCGCGCGTGGATGGCCGAACCGGCCCGGCAGGGCGCGGCTCCGATGGCGTCTTGTTATCCCAGCGGAGGGGGCGGAAACAACGCAATTGCGTTGGGGGCGTCTGCGCGGCGCGCGCGGGGGGGGCGCGCGGGGGGGCGGGGGGCGTCCGGTCCGGGGGCGCTTGTGCCGTTTCCTCGCAGCCGCCCCGCCGTTCGGGTGCGCGCGGGATCTTGCCGGTTGCGAGGCATCACCCGGGGGCTGCGGCGATATGGCCTGCGGGGCGGGGCGCCGGGCCGGTGCGGCTTGATTCGGCGCAAGACGTTGATCGGCGCGAACAGTTTGCCCGCCCAGCGGGTTTTGTTGCCGCTGGCAGGCATAATGCAGCCTTCGTTCTGCCCAAGGCTTTGTTGTTTGGTTAACGGCGGCGCGGCACGCGAGATTGTTACCCTTGTGTCAATAATGGCGCGGCAGAGCCGAGGCGTGTTCCTGTTCACGCGCCGGCAGAAAGGTAACGTTTCGTCAGGTAATATTGAGAAATCGTTAAGGCCGGCCTGCCCTGCCGGCCAGGCATAAACGGAAACAATCGCGCTCCCGCGCCACCGGTGCGGCCCGATTTCCCGGGCGATCCCCCCGTGCCTTGTGCCCGGTTTCGGCCGCAATCTGGCCAGATTTTCCTTCCGCAGCCCGGTTCGGGAGAGTATCTCTATGAGGGCCCGACTGGGGCAAATTGGCCATGGGGGTGGCCGGTGATCTTCGGCATCTGCGGATGCGCGGAAGTATGAGACGGGTGCTGCCGTAAGCGGGACGACTGCTGTCCCATCGCGTTTACGGACCATTGGAACGGATAACCGCCCTCAGGCGGATTGCTTCGTGCACCCTGATCGACGCGCAACGTGCGGGCTGCGGATCGCCGCGTTTTCTGCAGGTCGGCATCCTGTCGGTCTGTTTGCGGCTGGTGCGCGCGCCGGTCGAGGGGAAATCCCCGGGGGGACAGCTCTCCGGGTGGTGCAATGAGAGGCTGCTATGACCTATTCGTATCAGGATTACGCGATCTACGCGTGGGATCTGTCGGACATCTCCGCATCCTCGAGCAGCCTCTTTCGTGACAGCGCGACGGGCATGTCCGATCCGCGCGGGCAGACCTTCACCATCGCCACGGGCGCCCGCGTCAACGAGATCACCGTTCGGGACAACGACGCCTCTTTCAACGACGGCGACAACAGCCAGACGCTGAATTCAAGCGAGACCCTCGAAGGCAGCAGCTACACCCCCTCCGACGGCCGCATGGCCCCCGAATATGCCTATGTCGTGCGCCCCTTGGGATCGACCGACCCCGGTGATTTCATCAACGTCTATGCCTTCGAGATGTCGGACAACGATGTCGTGGGTATCGTCTCCAGCGCGGCGCTGACCCCCGGCGTGATCTATGAGGTCATCTCCTACACCTACAATTGCCCCTCGGTGCCCTATGATTCCCTGGCCACCTATGACGACGGCGACGGCTATGTCGAGGGCACGACCGGCGACGACCTGATCGACGCCGCCTATACCGGCGACCCCGAAGGCGACATGATCGACGCGGGCGATGCGGTGCTGGCCGGCGAGGGCCCCGACGATGACATCGTGCTGGCGGGCGCGGGCGACGACACGGTCCTGGCCGGCGCGGGCGACGACGAGATCCACGGCGAGGACGGCGACGATTACCTGTCGGGTGGCGACGGTGACGATTACCTGATCGGCGGGGCCGGCGACGACACGCTTCTGGGCGGGGCCGGCAACGACACCTTCCAGGGCAATGCCGGTCTGGACGTGATCGATTATTCCAACTCGGACGCGGGCGTGAACGTGGATCTGTCGACCGGCACCCTGTCGGGCGGCGAGGCCACCGGCGACGTGATCGAGGGCGGCATCGACGGCGTGATCGGCTCGGATTACGACGACACGCTGACCGGGTTCGACCATCAGGGCACCGACGCGTCGGATGTCTACACCAACGTCTTCCACGGCAACGGCGGCGATGACCTGATCTCGGGTGCCGGTGGGGATGACAGCCTCTATGGCGGCTCGGACGACGACACCATCTCGGGCGGGGCCGGCGACGACGTGATCTACGGCGGCAATGCCGGCGCAAGCACGACCACCGACCCGAATGCGGCCACGCCCCTGGTGCTGTCGGCCTCGAACGTGCTGGCGGGCTCGCAGACCGGCGCCGACGGCTGTGCGCGCGCCGGTGACAGCGCCACCTATCTCAACGTGGCCACCACCGAGGACGGCCGCACCGTCATGGCCAAGCTGGTGCTGGTTGACGCCGACAGCGGACTTGCGGTGGACCTGACCGGGGGCGCGGGCTCCGAGATCCTGCTCAACGGCAACAACGATGCCTCCGACGCGGGCAAATCGGCCACCTTCCGCCTGGAATTCTATGACCAGGCGACCGGCCAAGCGATCGACATTTCCTCGATCGCCACCTTCGGCGATCTGGACCAGACCGCCACCGCCGAACAGGTGATCCTGTCGGCCGCGGGCTATTCGACCTATGGCACCACCGCCGATACCTCGCTTGATGTGGACAACGACGGCAGCACCATCACCGTCGCCGGCACCGAGGAAAACGACCCCTCGGATCAGGATGCGTGGTTCTCGGCCTCGTTCACCGATGCCGGGTCGATCGAATTCACGTTGGTGTCGCGCGATGTGAACTCGGGCTTCACCTTCAACGGCTCGGTCATCGACGATCCGGTCGTGGTCGATCTGGTCGACGGCGATGACCTGCTGGATGGTGGTGCGGGCGACGACACCATCTTCGGCGAAGCCGGCAATGACACGATCACCGGCGGCGACGGCGCGGATGTGATCGACGCGGGCGATGACCGCGACACGATCCACGGCGCGGCGGGCGACACCGTCTCGGGCGGCGCGGGCGGCGACGATTGGGACGTGCTCGACCTGACCGGGCAGGGCGCCTATCGCGTGGTCAACACCACGACCGACAGCAACGGCAACGGCATCGACGGCACGATCGAATTCCTTGACGCCGGCGGCAATGTCACCGGCACGCTCGAATTCACCGAGATCGAGGAGATCACCGGCAACACCCCGGATGGCTATGTCGACGGCACCAGCGGCGCCGATCTGATCGACACCGCCTATACCGGCGACCCCGACGGCGACATGATCGACGCCGGCGATGCGGTGCTGGCCGGCGAGGGCCCCGACGACGATATCGTCCGGGCGGGCGCGGGCGACGACACGGTTCTGGCCGGGGCCGGCGCCGATGACGTCTATGCCGGCGACGGCAACGACGAGGTCCACGGCGGCGAAGGCGACGACATCCTGCGCGGCGAGGCAGGCGATGACGCGCTCTATGGCGAGGGCGGCAGCAACACGCTGGACGGTGGTCTGGGCGACGACACGCTGGTGGGCGGTTCGAACAGCGACAGCATCCTGGGCGGCGACGGCGCCGATGTGATCGACGCGGGCAATGCGCAGGACACCGTTTCGGGCGGCGCGGGCGATGACGACATCCTGGCCGGCGAGGGCGACGACCTCGTGTCGGGCGATGCGGGCCGCGACACGATCGCCGGCGGCAGCGGCCAGGACACGCTGCGCGGCGGCGCTGACGACGACGTCGTCGCGGGCGAGGACGGCGATGACCGGCTTTATGGCGAGGACGGCAATGACGTGCTGTCGGGCGGTCAGGGCCAGGATTCGCTCGATGGCGGCGCGGGCGACGATACGCTGACCGGCGGCACCGGCGTCGATACGCTGTTCGGCGGTCAGGACAGCGACACCTTCATCGTCACCTCGGCCGAGGCCGGGATGCATGACCATGTGGACGGTGACGAGGATGCCGACGATTCCGACTGGGACGTGCTCGACCTGACCGGCGCGGGTCCGGTCAACGTGATCTATGACACCACCAACCCCGAGAACGGCACGGTCCAGTTCCTGGATACCTCGGGCAATGTCACCGGCACGATGACCTTCGAGAACATCGAACGGGTCGTCACCGATCAGGGCGACGGCTATGTCGAGGGCACCAGCGGCGCCGATCTGATCGACACCGCCTATACCGGCGACCCCGAAGGCGACATGGTCGATGCGGGTGACGCGATCCTGACCGGTGACGCCCCCGACGACGACCGCATCCTGGCGGGCGAGGGCGACGACACGGTCCATGCCGGGGTGGGCGACGACACCATCTGGGGCGATGACGGCAACGACCAGATCTTCGGCGAGGACGGCGACGACAGCATGTCGGGCGGCGCGGGTCAGGACACGCTGACGGGCGGCGACGGCAATGATCAGGCCGACGGCGGCGCGGGCGATGATGTCATCGACACCTCGGGCACGACCGATCCGCTGCCCGATCAGGGCTATCCGGGGCTGTTCCCGGCCGACACCGACCCCGACAACGACCGCGACACCGTGCATGGCGGCGATGGCAATGACACCATCACCACCGGCGACGATGCCGACGTGATCTATGGCGAGGACGGCGATGATGTGATCGACGCCGGCATCGACGCCGACACGATCTCGGGCGGTGCGGGCAACGACCAGATCACCGGCGGCGAGGGCTCGGACCTGATCGACGCCGGCGCGGGCGACGACACCATCTATGCCGGCCTGCCCAACGGCTATCCCGATGTGCTGAACGTGCCCGATGACACGGATCTGGTGCCGACCAACGGCCTGGACACGGTGCATGGCGGCGACGGCAATGACGTCATCTATGGCGCTGACGACGACGACGAATTGCACGGCGACGCCGGTAATGACTACATCGACGGCGGCATCGACGAGGATGTCATCACCGGCGGCACCGGCAATGACACGATCATCGGCGGTCAGGGTGCCGACACCATGTCGGGCGGCGACGACCGCGACACCTTCCTGGTCTCGGCCTCGGGCGACGGCATCGGCGATGTGGTCGACGGCAACGAGGGCGGCGACGACTTCGACACGCTGGACCTGACCGGATCGGGCCCGCTGCGCGTGGTCTTCAGCCCCTCGAACCCCGAGGACGGCACGGTCTATTTCTACGACGCCAGCGGCGCCCAGACCGGCTCGATGGACTTCACCAACATCGAGAAGGTGATCCCCTGCTTCACCCCCGGCACGCTGGTCGCCACGCCCCGCGGCGAGGTGCTGGCCGAGGATCTGAAGGTCGGCGACAAGGTCATCACCCGCGACAACGGTATCCAGGAAATCCGCTGGGCCGGGCGTTGCGACCTGACCCACGGCGATCTGCTGCACCGCCCGCATCTGAAGCCGATCCTGATCAAGGCCGGCAGCCTGGGCAACGGCTTGCCCGAACACGACATGCGCGTGTCGCCCAACCACCGGATGCTGGTCGCCAATGACCGCACCGCGCTCTATTTCGAGGAGCACGAGGTTCTGGTCTCGGCCAAGCATCTGGTCGACAACCGCGGCGTGCTGGAGGTCGAGACGCTGGGCACCAGCTACCTGCATTTCATGTTCGACCACCACGAGGTGATCCTGGCCAACGGCGCCTGGACCGAAAGCTTCCAGCCCGGCGATTATACCCTGGGTGGCATGGGCAATGCCCAGCGCAACGAGATCTTCGAACTCTTCCCCGAGCTCAAGACCGATGCCGGGCGGGCAAGCTACACCACCGCGCGCCGCACGCTCAAGCGTCACGAGGCGGCACTTCTGATCCGCTGATCCGGGCGGCCGCGGTGCCCAGGGGCGGCGGGCCGGCAAGGGTCCGTCTTGCCCCAAGGGGGGGCCGCAGCAGACCGGGTCGCATGCGGGGCCCGTGGCAGCGGGCCCCATCCGGGCGGGGCGCGGGGGCGGTCCCGCCCCTTTGCGTTTCGGTAGGGCGCAGCGGGGCGAATCGGTTCCCGGCCGGGGCGGGGCGCCTTTTGCGGACGGGGGCAGGCCCTGCGCGCGCGGGGGCCCGGACGGGGCCCATTTTAACGATTTTCGGCTTTTTCAGGGCGTTGGCGCTAGGACGTCGGGGAAGCTTGGCATAATGTTAACCTTATGGGGGCGTTCTGAAGGCATCCGGGAATCGATGCCGTGGGAGCGTATGGGATGACGGTTGCAGATCTGACGCTGGGCGCTGCGGGCGCCAATGTCCTTGCCGATCTGAGCGAGCTCTTCTCCCTGGGCGCAGAGGGGCGTCTGGCCAGCCGCTTTGCCTTTTCCGATCATGACGAACGCAACGGGCTCATCGGGGTTGCCGATGCCGAAGGCCAGCAGCGCGCGGAATTGTCCTTTACCCTGGCTGCGCAGGCCGTGCCCTGCCTGAGCCCGCAGGCGATGGTGGCCTCGGACCGCGGTCTGGTCCGCGCCTCGGCGCTGCGGCCGGGCATGCGCATCGTCACGCGCGACAACGGGCTTCAGGAACTGGCCTGGATCGGCTATCGCCGCTTCGACTGGCGCGCGCTGGGCCTGGCGCCGCAGCTTCTGGGGCCGGTCCTGATCCGCAAGGGCGCGCTGGGCGCCGATCTGCCCGAAGCCGATGTTCTGGTCAGCCCCAACCACCGGTTCCTGACCACCGATGTTGCGGCCGGCACGCTGCAATCCGGGCGTCTGATCGCGGCCGCCGATCTGGTGGGCCGTCCGGGGATCGAACGCGCATCGGTGGCGCAGGTGACCTATGTGCAATTGCTGCTGGCGCGCCATGAACTGGTGATGGCCGACGGCATCTGGTCCGAAAGCTTCCAGGCCGATGCCTTGCGCCTTGCCGCACTTGACCCCGAGGTGCAGGCCGATCTGCGGGCGCGCTTCCCCGATCTGGTCGCGCCGGAACGGGCCGATGTGGCCGTGCGCCCCGATCTGGGCCCCGCGATCGGTTGAGCCGGTTCGATTCGGTCCCCTTTGCCCGCGCCCATCCCCGCGGCTGAGCCCTTCCCATCGGCCGAGGTTCTGCCTTTCGGTTGCGCCTGCCCCTTCGGGCGAGAGGCGTCCCATCTCCCACCGGCTCAGTCTCCGCCAGACGCGCCGGGTCTGATCTGTGATCCCCGCCTGCGGCGTTTCGCGCCGCCGGCCGTCCTGATTTCGCCGCGTTTGTCGGGTCGTTTGCCGCAGCGGGGGTGTTCGGCGCGGGCCGCTTTCGCCACAGCCCGCCCCAAGCCGCTGGGGCCCCGACGGAATTTGGTTCCGTCCGACGGGGCCGCGGCGGCGGGGAAATGTGGCGCGAATGTGGCGCAAGTGGTTAACAATTCCTTAAAATCGCATCATCACGCCCGGATCGTGCCCCGATCCCCGCTTAATCCTGCGTCAACGACCGCATTGTCGTCACCTTGGCACTGCGGCGAGGCAGGAGATTGCGATGAGTGTGATTACCGGCGGGACAGGGGACGAGCTTCTGTCCGGCAGCTTGGCGGCGGACACGATCACCGGGGGCGCCGGGTCCGATACGATCACCGCGGATGCGGGCGACGACTACATCAATGCCGGCGTGGAAAGCCTTGCGAATACGTCTCTTTTTCTGGACTGGTCAGCCCAGGGCGCTAATGGCACGTCGATTGCGCGCAGCTTCACCCAGGACACCGGCGGCATCAATGCCCGTGTCAGCTATACCGATCTGGGGCCGGGGCGCGGCCTTTCGGTCGCCAGCCGCACCACCACCTATGTCGAGAGCGGCGAGCCCTTCGACCCCAGCTCCTCGGCCCTGCTCGAGGCCAGCGGCTATGGCAATGCCGCGCGGGTGGCGGTGGATTTCTCGGCCGTCTCGGGCTCGGGCTATGCCGATAGCGTCGAGAATGTCAGCTTCCGCATCAATGATGTCGATGCCGGGGGCTGGCAGGATATCCTGACCATCACCGCCTATGACGCCGACGGCAATGCCGTCGATGTGACGATCACGCCTTCGGGCAATGACACGGTCAGCGGCTCCACGATCACCGCGGGCAGCACCAATGACACCGCCGCCTCGGCCGAAGGCTCGGTTCTGGTGTCGATCGCGGGGCCGGTCGCGCGGGTCGAGATCCTCTATGCCAACGGTGGCTCGGCGGGCCAGCTGGTGCTGATCTCGGATATCCATTTCGAGGCGGTGCCGACCGATGACGACGTGGTTTCGGCGGGGGACGGCAACGACACGGTGCTGGGGGGGCTGGGCGATGACAGCCTGATGGGCGAGGCGGGCGCCGACAGCCTGTCGGGGGGCGCGGGCGATGACACGCTTGAGGGCGGGACGGGCAACGACACGCTGGCCGGCGGCGCCGGTGCCGATGTTCTGGCGGGCGGTCAGGGGCTTGATTTCGCGGATTATTCGGCCTCGGACGCCGGGGTGTCGATCTCGCTGGCCAATGGCACGGCCTCGGGGGGGGACGCTGCGGGCGACACGCTGTCGGGGGTGGATGGCCTGATCGGGTCGGCCCATGACGACACGCTGATCGGGTTCGACCCGTTCTCGACCGCCGCCGCCGACGCCTATACCAACGTCTTTTTCGCCGGCGACGGGGCGGATTACCTCGACGGGCGCGGCGGCGACGACAGCCTTTACGGCGAGGCGGGCGACGACACGATCCTGGGCGGCGCCGGCAATGACGTGATCGACGGTGGCGCCGGGGTCGATGTGATCGACGGCGGCACCGGGTCGGACACGATCACGCTGAACTGGGACGAGGCCGCGGGCGATGTCGTCGTGGGCGGCGAGGATGCCGACGGCACGGATGTCGATGTGCTGGTCGTGCAGGGGCGCGCGCGGGTGCTCTATGACGCCACCGACCCCAGCGGTGAAAGCGGGGTGATCCGCTGGGCCAATGGCGACACGACCCAGTTTTCCAATATCGAGAGCATCTCGGTCGTGCCCTGTTTCACCGCAGGAACGCGGATCGACACGCGCGACGGCCCGGTCCCGGTCGAGGATCTGCGCCCCGGCGACCGGGTGCTGACGCGCGATTGCGGCTTTCGCACCGTGGTCTGGGCCGGGCGGCGCGACCTGGGGCCGGGCGATCTGATCGCGGCGCCGCGGCTGATGCCGGTGCGTATTGCCGCCGGGGCGCTGGGGCCGGGGGTGCCGGCGCGCGATCTGGTCGTGTCGCCGCAGCACCGGATGTTGCTGACGGGGGCGCGGGCGGAACTGCTGTTCGGCGAGACCGAGGTTCTGGCTGCGGCGCTGCATCTGGTGGGCTGTCCCGGCATCACCCGCGAGAACGTGACCTCGGTCAGCTATCTGCATGTGATGTTCGACTGCCACGAGATCATCCGCGCCGAGGGCGCCTGGAGCGAGAGCTTCCAACCCGGCGCCACGGTGATGAAGGGGATGGGGGCGGCGCAGCGGGCCGAGCTCGAGATGCTGTTTCCCGAACTGGCTGCGGGCGGGCCGGCCTATCCGGCGGCGCGGGCCTCGCTGCGCGCCCATGAGGTGCGCGCGCTCCTGGCTGCCTGAGGGGGCGGCGCTCAGCGGTGGGGCGGGGGTAGATCGGCGGGCGTGTCGAGATCGGCGGTCGCCATGCCCCCCGGCAGGCGCAGCCGCGTGAGCCCGCGCGCGCCCAGAAGCCCGCGCGCCCCGCGATCGCCCGCCAGCCGCATCAGCGCCGGGAAAAGCCGCGCGGGCAGGATCACCGGATGGCCCGGTTCGCCGGTTGGTGAGACGGCGCGCAGCGCGCGGTCGGGCCGGTGCTGCCAGATCCGGCAGGCCCGGCGGATCGCGGCGACCTGCACCGCCGTCAGATCGGCCGGCAGGATCAGAAGGCCTGCGGCCTGCGCATTCCGGGCCGCGCGCGCGCCCGCCCGGATCGAGGCCGCCATGCCTTCGGCGGCATCCGTCAGGCGCAAAAGGCGCGCCCCCCGTCCCGACAGCGCCCGCGCCCGTGCCGGTGCCCCCGGCGGCAGCGTCACCACCACGTCCAACCCCGCCGCGCGCAGCCGCATCAGGTTGCGCCGCGCGACCGGCGCGCCGTCAAGCGCGATCAACAGCTTGTCGCGCCCCATCCGCCGCGCCGCCCCCGCGGCAGGCATCAGCGCGATCAGGCGCGCGGGCCTGCGCGCAGGACGGGCGCTGCGCTGGGGGCGGGCGCTGCGCCGGGGGCGGGACTTGCGCGGGGAATAGGGCGTGCGCGGGGGGGGATTGGGGCGCATGGGGCTCGGCGGTTCTGGTGCGCGGATGCTGGCCAGTCTAGAGAGTGGCGCGGGAAAAGCCCATGGGCGGCCCGGTGCGGCCCTTGTCATGGGCGCGCCGGTGCGGTCTTCATGACCCGACCCGACCCGACCCGACCCGACCCGACCCGACCCGACCCGACCCGACCCGAACCGACCCGAACCCCGAGGCCCGCCGCCATGACGCCCGCCGCCCGCGCCCAGACCGCCATCGAGATCCTTGACCGCCACCTGGACGGCACCCCGGCCGAGGCCGCGCTGACCCAATGGGCGCGCGGCGCGCGTTTTGCGGGCTCGGGCGACCGCGCGGCGGTGCGCGATCTGGTCTATGACGCGCTGCGCTGCCGGGCCTCGCTGGCGGCGCGTGGGGGGCTGACGGGCCGCGGGCTGATCGCGGCGCAGGTTCTGGCGGCGGGGGGCGCGCTTGACGCGATTTTCACCGGTGCCCGCCACGCGCCCGCGCCGCTGACGCCCGAGGAGCTTGCGCGTCTGGCCGCAGGTGCGGACGACGGGCCCGCCGCAAATGCGGCCGAGAGTTCTGCCGAGGATCTGGCCGCGCTCGATTGCCCCGAATGGCTGGCGCCCCTTCTGCGCGCAGACCTTGGCGCGGATTTCGAGCCGGTGATGCGCGCCCAGCGCCAGCGCGCGCCGCTCTTCCTGCGGGCCAATCTGGCGCGCAATGATCGCGCGGCGGCCGCGGCCGCGCTGGCCGCCGAAGGGATCGAGACCACGCCCCATCCGCTGGCGCCCACCGCGCTCGAGGTCACGGCGGGCGCGCGCCGGGTGCAGGGCGCGCGCGCCTATGTCGAAGGGCTGGTCGAGGTGCAGGACGCGTCCTCGCAGGCGATGGTGGCGGCGCTGCCGCTGGCGCCGGGGGATCGGGTGCTGGATTACTGCGCCGGGGGCGGGGGCAAGGCGCTGGCGATGGCGGCGCGCGGGGCCCGTGTCGCGGCGCATGATGTCGAGGCGGCGCGCATGCGCGACATCGCCCCGCGCGCGGCCCGTGCCGGCGTGCGCATCGAGAAGCTGGCGCCCGGCGCGGTGCGGGGCGTCTGGGATCTGGTTCTGGTCGATGCGCCCTGTTCGGGCTCGGGGACATGGCGGCGCACGCCCGAGGCCAAGTGGCGGCTGGACGCGGCGCGCCTTGCCGCGCTCAACGCGCTTCAGGATCAGGTTCTGGCCGAGGGGGCGGCGCATGTCCGCCCCGGCGGGCATCTGGCCTACATGACCTGTTCGCTGCTGTCGTGCGAGAATGGCGCCCGCGTGGCGGCCTTTCTGGCGGCGCATCCGGGCTGGTCGCTGGCTGTGCGTCAGGATCTGACGCCATTGTCAGGCGGTGACGGTTTCCATTTCTCGCTGTTGTGCAGAGCAGCGGCCGGTTGACAACCTGTTGTGGTTGTGGCGTTCAGGGGGAAGCCGCATGCCGGCCCGCAATCGTGCAAGCAGGGACCAGACAGCCCCGTGATGAGCAATGACGAATCCGGACAGGGGCCTTCGGTGCCGCAGGAGGCGCCCATGACGGGGGCTTTGGGCCGTATCGGAGGACTTGCGGCCGGCGCGCCCTGGCTGATCCTGGCCGCGCTGGCGGCCTTCGTGCTGTCGTGGGTGCTGGGCGATCAGGGGCTGAAGCTGGTCTTTCTGGGCATCGGCGCCACGCTTCTGACGACCGCGCTTCTGCTGCTGGCGGCGCGCGGGATCGCGGGGCTGGTGGCGCGGCGGCGCGATGCGCATCTGGCCGATTTCATCGCCCATGACGGCGCGCCCAGTTTCGCCACCGACCCCTCGGGGCGCATCACCTATCAAAATCGCGCGGCCGAGGACCGTTTCGGCTATTGGCGCGGCATGCCGCTGGCCCGTGCGCTGGGCGAGACGCTGGCCAATCCGGTGGCGGTGCTGCACCGGATGCAGGCGCGGGCCGCGGGCCTGGGGGCCGCGCGCGAGGATGTGGTGACGCGGCGCGGGCAGGTGCGCATGTCGGTGCATCTGGTCGGCGAGGAATGCTTCCTGTGGCGGCTCGAGGATATCTTCGAACGCCCCGTCACCGCGCAGGGCACCGACACGATCAGCCTGCCGATGCTGACCGTCTCGAAAACCGACACCATCCTTTACATGAACGAGCCCTTGCGCCGCATCGTGGGCGAGCGCGTGCGCACGCTCGATCGCATCTTCACCGATCTGCCGCTGCGCTCGGGGGCCGAGCACGAGATCACCACCCCTACCGGCACCGTCCGCGCCGTGGTGGCCGAGATCGAGGGCCCGAGCGGGCGGCGCGAGATCTACCTTCTGCCCATGGTGACCGGGCGCACGACCGCGGCCGATCCGACCTCGTTCGAGGCGCTGCCGGTGGCGCTGATGCGGCTGACGCCCGAGGGCGTGGTGATGGCCGCCAATCGCGCGGCGCGAGCGCTGGTGGGCAGTTTCGAGGCCGGCGCGCGGCTGGGCGATCTGCTCGAGGGCCTCGGCCGGCCGGTCAATGACTGGATCGCCGATGCGGTGGCCGGGCGGGCCGATCGCCGCCCCGAGGTGCTGCGCGCGCGCCGTCCCGACCGCGAGGTGTTCCTTCAGGTGACACTGTCGCGCACGGTCGAGGAGGGGCGGCCCGGCCTGGTCGCGGTGCTGTCGGATGCGACCCAGCTCAAGACCCTCGAGGCGCAATTCGTCCAGAGCCAGAAGATGCAGGCCATCGGCCAGCTGGCCGGCGGTGTCGCGCATGATTTCAACAACCTGCTGACCGCGATCACCGGGCATTGCGACCTGTTGATGCTGCGCCATGACAAGGGCGACCCGGATTTCGCCGATCTCAACCAGATCAGCCAGAACGCCAATCGCGCGGCCAGCCTGGTGGGCCAGCTTCTGGCGTTCTCGCGCAAGCAGACGCTGAAGCCGCAGATCTTCGACCTGCGCGACACGCTGTCGGATCTGACGCATCTGCTCAACCGGCTGGTGGGCGAGAAGGTCACGCTGACGCTGTCGCATGACCCGGCGCTGCGGCTGATCCGGGCCGACCGGCGCCAGCTGGAACAGGTCATCATGAACCTGGTGGTGAATGCGCGCGACGCCATGCCCGGCGGCGGCACGATCCGCATCGAGACCGAGAACGTGCTGTTCAGCCAGGAGGTGCGCCGCGACCGGGTGTCGATCCCGCCCGGCGAATATGTCGTGGTGCGCGTCAACGACGAGGGCGTGGGCATTCCCGTCGACAAGCTGGGCAAGATCTTCGAGCCCTTCTACACCACCAAGCGCGCGGGCGAGGGCACGGGGCTGGGGCTGTCCACCGCCTACGGCATCGTCAAGCAGACCGGCGGTTATATCTTCTGCGACAGTGTCGTGGGGGCGGGGTCGTGCTTCACCATCTATCTGCCCGCCCATGTCGGCAGCCTCGAGACCGAGACGCCTGCGCCCGCCGAGGCCCCGGCCGCGGAAAGTGCGCTTCAGCCGTCGACGGCGCATGTGCTGCTGGTCGAGGACGAGGTGCCGGTGCGCGCCTTTGCCAGCCGGGCGCTGAAGCTGCGCGGCTATACCGTGTTCGAGGCCGAGAATGCCGAAGAGGCGCTGCGCATCCTCGAGGATCCGGAACTGCGCATCGACATCTTCGTGACCGATGTCATCATGCCCGGTCTGGATGGTCCGAGCTGGGTGCGCGAGGCCCGCAAGGCCCGCCCCGAGGTGCCGGTGGTCTTTGTCTCGGGCTATGCCGAGGACGTGTTCAACGACGGCAATCCGCCGGTCGAGCATTCGGTGTTCCTGCCCAAGCCCTTCTCGCTGAGCGAGCTGACCGAGACGGTGAACAAGCAGCTTCACGCCTGAGTGCGCGTCCCGGCGCGGGCGGTCGGCCCTGGCGTTGGGCCGTGGCGGGGGAGCCTGCGCCCCGGCCATCGAGGCCGGGCCGCAGGCGGCGCTTGCGCGCGGGCGCGTCGTTCGGGCCGGATCGCTTGGCGTGTGCGCGCGCGCGTCGGTCGGCCCGAGGCGCTCATGGATCTGCTCGACATGAGTTCCTTGACGTGCGCAGGGGGGCGCGTTGGCCTGGTGCGCGCATTGGCCCGGCGCGCCGGCTGATCCCCTTTCCATGAAGGACCGCGCGCGGGCCCGGCGTTGGGGCTTTGGCGCCGAAGTGGGCTCTGCCGGGGCTTTCGCCTTGGCGCGCAAGCGGGTAGAGGGGGGGGCAACCGCCAGAGGAACCCTGCCGCCATGACCGACCCCGATCACGCGCCCGATCTTCCGCCGCATGCCGATCCCGCGCCGGAAGGCACGCCCCTTCCGGTCGTGCGCCTGCGCCCCAAGGCCGAAGCCCGCGCCATTCGCCACGGCTTCCCTTGGGTCTATGCCGACGAGCTGGTCATCGACCGGCGCACCCGCGCGCTGGCGCCGGGCAGCTTTGCCCGGCTCGAGGATGCCGAGCGCCGGCCGCTGGCGCTGGTCACGGTCAACCCGGCCTCGCGCATCGTGGCGCGGGTGATGGACCGCGACCCCGAGGCGGTGATCGACCGCGACTGGCTGGCCGCGAAGATCGCCCGCGCCGAGGCCTTGCGCGCGCGCCTTTATCCCGGCCCCTTCTACCGGCTGGTCCATGCCGAGGCCGACGGTCTGCCCGGCGTGGTCATCGACCGTTTCGGCGATGCGGCCGTGATCCAGCCCAATGCCGCCTGGGCCGAGACCCATCTTGCGGCGCTGGCCGAGGCGCTGGTGGCGGTGACGGGCGTGTCGGTCGTGGTCAAGAACGGCGCGGGGCGGGCGCGCAGCCTCGAGGGGCTGAGCGAGGAGGTCACGCTTCTGCGCGGCGCGCTGTCCGGACCGGTCCCGGTCGAGATGAACGGCGCCACCTATCTGGCCGACCTGACCGGCGGGCAGAAGACCGGCCTCTTCTACGACCAGCGCCCCAACCATGCCTTTGCCGCAGGGCTGGCCCGCGATGCGCGCGTGCTCGATGTCTTTTCGCATGTGGGTGGCTTTGCGCTGGCGGCGCTGGCCGGGGGCGCGGTTTCGGCGCTGGCGGTCGACGGCTCGGCGCCCGCGCTTGAACTGGCCGCCGAGGGCGCGGCCCGGATGGGCGTGGCCGATCGCTTCGAGACCCGGCGCGGGGACGCCTTTGCCACGCTCGAGGCGCTGGCCGCGGAGGGCGCGTGCTTCGATCTGGTGATCTGCGACCCGCCGGCTTTCGCGCCCAATCGCGGCGCGCTCGACGCCGGCCTGCGCGCCTATGAACGCGTGGCGCGGTTGGCCGCACCGCTGGTTGCGCCGGGGGGGTATCTGGGGCTCTGCTCGTGCTCTCATGCCGCCGATCTGACCGCCTTTCGCAATGCCTCGGCGCGCGGGATCGGGCGCGGCGGGCGGCGCGCACAACTTCTGCATACGGGCTTTGCCGGCCCCGACCACCCGATGCTGCCGCAGCTGGCCGAGACCGCCTATCTCAAGGCGCTGTTCTTCCGGCTTGACGGATGAAGGCGGTTCTGGACGCCTGCGTGCTCTATCCCACGGTCCTGCGCGAGATCCTGGTGGGGGTGGCGCGCGCGGGCCTCTACCGGCCGCTGTGGTCGGCGCGCATCCTCGAGGAATGGGCGCGGGCCGCCGCGCGTCTGGGCCCCGAGGGCGAGGCCATCGCCCGCGGCGAGATCGCGCTTCTGCGCGCCGACTTCCCGCAGGCCGAGGTGGCCCCGCGGCCGGGGCTCGAGGCGCGGCTGCACCTGCCCGACCCCAATGACATCCATGTGCTGGCCTGCGCCATCGCCGGCAGCGCCGAGGCCATCATCACCTTCAACGCCGCTGATTTTCCGCGCGGCACGTTGGCGGCCGAGGGGCTGGAGCGGCGCGACCCGGACGGTTTCCTGTGGGAGATGTGGTCGAACCATCCCGCGGCGGTGGCGGCGGTCGTGGGCCAGGTCCATGCCCGCGCCGAGGACATGGCCGGCACCGATCTGCCCTTGCGCATGCTGATGAAACGCGCGCGCCTGCCGCGGCTGGGCAAGGCACTGGGGGGCTGAGGCGGGGGCGGGCTGAGGCGGGGGGGCTCGGGGGGCGCGTCACCTCGTCGGCCCGTGTCGTCATGAGCGGTGTGTTCATGGGCGGCGCGGTCACTGGCCGTAGGGGCCCGGCGATGCTAGACTCGGGCAAACGGGGTGCAGAATGCGCCGCTTGCGCCAACAGCCGGAGCCAGCCATGACCACCGAGCAGAACATGGTCTCGCGCGTGATCCCGGTCGATCCGTTCGACTTGGTGATCTTTGGCGCGACGGGGGATCTGGCGCAGCGCAAGATCCTGCCGGGGCTGTTCCGGCGCCATGTCGCGGGGCAGATGCCGACCGATGCGCGCGTGATCGGGGCGGCGCGGTCGGATCTGTCTTCGGCAGAGTTCCGCGCCATGGCCCGCGAAACGATCGCCGCGCATGTCGATCCCGCGCTGCAAGACGCCGCCCTTCTGGAGGATTTCCTGTCCCGGCTGGACTATGTGGCGCTGGACGTGCAGGCCGGCACCGGCTGGGAGGCCCTGCGCAGCCTGGTGCGCCCCGATGTCGTGCAGGCGTTCTATTTCTCGGTCGCCCCTGTGCTTTTCGGCGATCTGGCCGAGGGGCTTCAGGCGCAGGGCATCGCCGGGCCCGGCGCGCGCATCGTGGTGGAAAAACCCTTCGGGCGGGATCTAGCCTCGGCGCAGGCGCTCAATGCCACGCTGGCGGCGCATTTCGAGGAAAGCCAGATCTACCGGATCGACCATTATCTTGGCAAGGAAACGGTCCAGAACCTGATGGCCGTGCGCTTTGCCAATATCCTGTTCGAGCCGCTGTGGAACGCGCAATATATCGACCATGTGCAGATCACCGTGGCCGAGACCGTGGGCGTGGGCGGGCGCGGCGCCTATTACGACCGCTCGGGCGCGCTGCGCGACATGGTGCAGAACCACATG
Source organism: Phaeovulum vinaykumarii (assembly GCF_900156695.1). Classification (GTDB taxonomy): domain Bacteria; phylum Pseudomonadota; class Alphaproteobacteria; order Rhodobacterales; family Rhodobacteraceae; genus Bieblia_A; species Bieblia_A vinaykumarii. Next base: position 157,684 of record NZ_FTOM01000005.1, on the reverse strand, counting down.
ATGCAGCTTCTGTGCCTGATCGCCATGGAGCCGCCCTGGCATTTCGACCCCGATGCCGTGCGCGATGAAAAGCTCAAGGTCATTCGCGCGCTGCAACCCGTGGGCCGCGGCGATATCGTGCGCGGGCAATATCTGGCGGGGGGCGGGGGTCCGGGCTATCTGGAAGACGCGGGCAACCCCTCGTCGGACACCGAAAGCTATATCGCGCTGCGGGTGCATGTGGCCAACTGGCGCTGGAAGGGCACGCCCTTCTACCTGCGCACCGGCAAGCGGCTGCGCGCGCGCACCTCCGAGATCGCCATCACCTTCAAGGAGCCGCCGCATTCGATCTTCGACGATGCCCGCGGCTGGCGCGAGAACGTGCTTGTCATCCGCCTGCAACCCAACGAGGGCATCAACCTCAAGGTGATGATCAAGGAACCGGGTCCGGGGGGGATGCGGCTGGTGCAGGTGCCGCTTGACATGTCCTTTGCCACCGCGCTGGGGGCCGAGGGGGCGGATATGCCCGACGCCTATGAACGCCTCATCATGGACGTGATCCGCGGCAACCAGACGCTGTTCATGCGCGGCGACGAGGTCGAGGCCGCCTGGGCCTGGACCGATCCGATCATCGCTGGCTGGCAGGCGCGGGGCGATCGGCCGCAACCCTATGATGCGGGCTCATCGGGCCCCGAGGATGCGCTGATGCTGATGCACCGCGACGGGCGGCGCTGGCGGGAGATCCGCGAATGAAGATCATCGACTATCCCGATGCCGAGGCGCAGGCGATCGCGCTGGCCGACCGGGTGGCCTCGGACCTGCGCGCGGCGCTGGCGCACAAGGGCCATGCGTCGCTGTGCCTGCCGGGGGGCACGACGCCGGGGTTGATGCTGGAATGCCTGTCGGCGGCGCCTCTGGACTGGGCGCAGGTGACGGTCTTTGCGGGCGACGAACGCTGGCTGCCCGAAAGCGCGGAGCGGTCGAATTCGGGGCAGATCCGGGCGCGGCTGATGCGCGGGCCGGCGGCGGCGGCGCAGATGGTGTCCATGGCGGCGCGCGGGCAGGGGCTGGCCGAGACCGCCGCGCGCCTGTCCGAACGGCTGGCGCCGCATCTGCCGATCGACGTGCTGGTGCTGGGCATGGGGCCCGATCTGCATGTCGCCAGCCTCTTTCCCGGCGCGCCGGAACTGCCCGCGGCGCTCGCGGCGCAGGCGCCGGTGGTGATGGCGCTCCATCCGCCCACCGCCGCCGAGCCCCGTCTCAGCCTTTCGGCGCGGGTTCTGCGCGGGGCGGCCTGCATTCATCTGTTGATTTCCGGGGCGGAAAAGCGCGCAGCCCTGGCGCGCGCCGCCCGCCTGCCCGAGACCGAGGCGCCGGTCCGGGTGATCCTGAACGACGCGCGCATTCACTGGACGGCATGACATGAGCAAGAAGACCCTGGAAGCCGCCTGGGCGCGGCTGGCGGCGCATCACAAATCGGTGGCGGCGCGCCCGATCTCCACGCTCTTTGCACATGGCGACCGGCCGGCCGAATTCAGCGCGACGGCCTGCGGCTTCCTGTTCGATTATTCCAAGACGAACATCGACCGCGAGGGGCGCGAATTGCTGCTGGAACTGGCCGAGGCGGCGCAGATCGGGACCGCGCGCGCGGCCATGTTCACCGGCGAGAAGATCAACCGCACCGAGGGCCGCGCGGTCCTGCATACGGCGCTGCGCGCGCTGGACGCCGAGGTGCAGGTGGACGGGCAGGACGTGATGGCGGCGGTGCGCGCCACCCATGCGCGCATGTGCACCTTTGCCGAGGCCGTGCGCAGCGGCGCCTTCACCGTCTCGGGCGGGGCGGTGCGCGATGTGGTCAATATCGGGATCGGGGGCTCGGATCTGGGCCCGGCGATGGCCTGTCTGGCGCTTGCGCCCCAGGCCGACGGGCCGCGGTGCCATTTCGTGTCGAATGTCGATGGTGCGCATGTGCATGACGTGCTGGCCGGGCTCGATCCTGCGCGCACGCTGGTCATCGTGGCCTCGAAGACCTTCACCACCATCGAGACGATGACCAATGCCGGCCATGTGCGCGACTGGCTGGCGGCGGCGGGGCTGGATCCGGCGGCGCATCTGGTGGCGCTGTCCTCGGCCACGGGGAAGACCGCCGAATGGGGGATCCCGCCCGCGCGCGTCTTCGGCTTCGAGGATTGGGTCGGCGGGCGCTATTCGGTCTGGGGGCCGATCGGGCTGTCGCTGATGCTGGCGATCGGGCCTGCGCGGTTCAACGATTTCCTGGCCGGCGCGGCGGCGATGGACCGCCATTTCCGCGAGGCCCCCTTGCAGGAGAACCTGCCCGTGCTGCTGGCTCTGGTGGGGATCTGGCACAACCAGATCTGCGGTCATGCCACGCGGGCGGTGTTGCCCTATGACCAGCGGCTGGCGCGGCTGCCGGCCTATCTCCAGCAGCTGGAGATGGAAAGCAACGGCAAGCGCGTGGCGATGGACGGTCAGGATCTGACCCGCCATTCGGGCCCCATCGTCTGGGGCGAGCCGGGCACCAACGGCCAGCACGCCTTCTATCAGCTTCTGCATCAGGGCACGCGCATCGTGCCGGCGGAATTCCTGATCGCGGCGCGCGGGCATGAGCCCGATCTGGACAACCAGCATCGCCTTCTGATCGCCAATTGCCTGGCGCAGGCGCAGGCGCTGCTGGAGGGCCGCAGCCTCGAGACCGCGCGCGAGATGATGGCCGCCAGGGGGTTCACGGGGGACGACCTGGAGATGCAGGCGCGCCACCGGGTGTTTCCGGGCAACCGGCCCTCGACGCTTCTGGTCTATGAGCGGCTGAGCCCCGCGGCTCTGGGGGGGATCCTGGCGCTTTACGAGCACCGGGTCTTTGTCGAGGGGGTGATCCTGGGGATCAATTCCTTTGACCAATGGGGGGTGGAGCTGGGCAAGGAGCTGGCGCTGGCGCTGGCGCCGGCGCTGGAGGGAGAGGCCGTGCCGGCCGAGCCTTCGACCGCGGCGCTTGTGGCGCATCTGCGCGCCCTGCGCGGTGAGGCCTGAGTTTCGGGGCACCGCGTTCTGATGGCCTGAGTTTCGAGGGGGGAGGCGGGCTTGGCCCCATCGAGGGGCCGCGCCCGCCGGGGGCCTGCGGCCCCCACGCGCCCGTGACGACGGGTCTCCCCCCGGGTTTGGGGCGGTTCAGCGGGTTTCGCGCGGGCGCAGCACCAGCCAGATCAGCGCCGCCCCGGCCAGCACCAGGAAGGGCAGCATGGCCAGGTTGACCGCCTGCCAGCCCGCCTGCGGATTGCCCGAGGACGCGCAGTTCATCAGGCTGCCCGAGGACAGCGACGCCAGGAACACCCCGCCGAAGACCACGAAATCGTTCATCCCCTGGACATGGCCGCGCTCGGCCGGGCTGTGGGCGGCGGTCAGCATCGCGGTCGAGCCGATGAAGCCGAAGTTCCAGCCGATCCCGAGCATGATCAGCGCCAGATAGAACCGCTCAAGCTCGACCCCGCCCAGCGCCACCGCCCCCGAGGCCGCCAGGATGAAGAGCCCCACGCCCACGATCGTCTCGCGGCCGAAGCGGGCGATCAGATGGCCGGTGAAGAACGACGGCAGATACATCGCCAGCACATGCGCCGAGACGATATCGGCCGCGTCGCCCTGATCGAAGCCGCAGCCCACCACGGCCAGCGGTGTCGAGGTCATCACCAGGTTCATCAGCGCATAGGAGACCATGGCGCAGATCATCGCCACCGCGATCGTCGGGTCGCGCAGCAATGCGCGCCGGCTGCGCGGGGCGGGGCCTTCGGGGGCGTGCTGTGCGGCGGGTGCGGGCCGGGGAATGTCGAGAAAGGCGAAGAGCAGCGGGCCCAGCAGGTTCAGCCCGATGATGACGAGATAGGTCGCCAGGAACGGGATCACCATCGCCTGGGCGGTCTGCTTGACCAGCTGCGGGCCGATGATCGCGGCCGCCAGCCCGCCCGCCAGCACCCACGAGATCGCCTTGGGCTGGAACCCCTCGGGGGCGGTGTCGGTGGCGGCGAAGCGATAGAAGCCCTGGGCGGACATGTAGACGCCGGTCAGCGCCGAGCCCAGCAGATAGAGAGGGAACGAACTGACATAGAGCGCGCGCGCCGCGATGGCCGCCCCCAGCGCGCCCATCAGCGTGGCCAGGATGAAGCCCGCGCGCCGCCCGTAGCGCGCCATGAATTCCGACAGCGGCTGCGCCGAGAGGACCGAACCCAGCACGATCAGCGACAGCGGCAGGGTCGACCAGCAGGGGTTCTCGGCCAGCGACTGGCCCGCCAGCCCGCCGACGATGAAGATCATCGACATCTGCGCCCCCAGCACGGCCTGCGCGAGGACGAGAATGCCCACATTGCGCAGGCTGCGGGAATCGGGGCGGGTGGGGGCGGGCGCGCTCATTCCCAAGCCCTAGCCAATGCCGCCCCGCGGGGAAAGGGGCTTGGCGCGGCCTGCCCGTCAGGCGCGGGGGGAGGGCGGCGCCTTGGTGACGAAATCCGCACTGGCCCCAGGCCGGACGATCGTGCAGGGTAGGGACAAACGGAGGCCCGCGCCCGTGCCCGGACGCATCATCGAGACCGAAGACGACATCGCCGAGGGCAGCGCCGCGCTGGTCGCGGCCGAGCCGCGCTTTGGCACCGTGCTGGCCGCAGGCCCGCTGCCGCTGCGCCGGATCGAGGACGGCTTTGGTGCGCTGCGCGATGCGGTCGTGGGCCAGCAGGTGTCGGTGGCGGCGGCGCGCGCGATCCGCGCCCGGCTTGCCGAGGCCGGGCTGGCCGACGAGGCCACCCTGGCCACCGCCGACCCCGAGGCCCTGCGCGCCTGCGGCCTGTCGCGCCAGAAGATCCGCTATCTGACCGGCATCGCGTCGGCGCGGCTCGATTATCCCGCGCTGCGCCGCCTGCCCGATGACGAAGTGCGCCGCACGCTGGTCGCGCTGCCCGGCATCGGGCGCTGGACCGCCGAGATGTATCTGATCTTTGCGCTGGGCCGGGCCGATGTCTTTGCCCCCGACGATCTGGCGCTGGCCGAGGCGGCGCGGATGCTCTTTGATCTGCCCGAGCGGCCCAAGACCCGTGCCTTCGACGCGATGGCCGCCGCCTGGTCGCCCTGGCGCGCGGTTGCGGCGCGCGCGCTCTGGGCCTATTACGCGCAAAGGCGCAACAGGGAGGGTGTCGGATGACCCGGACACTGGCGACGGAACGGCGCGCGGCGCGCGCGGGCAAGGCGACCTCGGCGGTGGCGTTCCTGCATGGCTATGGGGCAGACGCCAACGATCTGATCGGGTTGGCCGATCCGCTGGCCCCGCATCTGCCCGAGACGGTCTTTCTGGCCGCCGATGCGCCCGAGCCCTGCCGCGGCAATCCCTTCGGGCGGCAATGGTTCCCGATCCCCTGGCTGGACGGTTCCTCGCAGGAGGAAGCCGCCGCCGGCATGGCGCAGGCGGCGGCCGATCTCGACGCCTGGATCGACGGGCTTCTGGCCGACGAGGGGCTGACGCCCGACCGGCTGATCCTTTTCGGATTCTCGCAGGGCACGATGATGGCGCTGCATGTGGCGCCGCGCCGGGCCGAAGCGGTGGCGGGGATCGTGGCCTTCTCGGGGCGGCTTCTGGTGCCCGAGCAGCTGGCCGCCGAGGCGGTTTCGCGCCCGCCGGTCCTTCTGGTGCATGGCGATGCCGATCCGGTCGTGCCCTTCGAGGACATGCGCCTGGCCGGCGAGGCGCTGGTGGGCGCGGGATTCGAGACCTACGGGCATGTCATGCGCGGCGAGGGGCACACGATCTCGATGGAGGGGCTGTCGGTTGCGGCCGGCTTCATCCGCGACCGATTCGGGGTGGCGGAGCCGGGCTGACGGGTGGGTCAGAACGGGCGGGTCTGAAGCGGGCAGGGTTGGGCGGCAGGGTTGTGGCTTTTGCAAAGCAGCCATGACGCGAATATGTCAAAAGCGTGATAAAGGCTTGAAACACCCCTCCCGGACCCCCATCATCAGATCAGCATCACGGGAGGTCGCATCATGCAACTGGCTCTTCTCTCCGCGTCCGCGCTGATCGTTCTTGGAACGGCTGCGCTCTGGGCCTTGCCCAAGCCCGCGCCGCGTCCCGTGCCCGTTCGGGTGCGCGCCCGCCGCTGAAGCGCTGTGCGCAAGGGGGGCTTCGCTTTCATGCGCATTCCGCCTGCGTGATTGTCTTGCCTGTGATCTGACAGGCCTGCCGTGACTGAAGCCTGCATCTGGCCCCGGATCGTGCATCCGGGGCTTTGTCTTGTTGCGCCCCCACCCGTTTCTGGCCCCGTCTTTGGCCCCCATCTTCGCGTGCTGCCCGTTTTCCGGGCAGATCCGGGCGCCGTCATATCCATGTCACAGCCGCCCGCTAAGCCCGCAGGCATCGTGGTATTGCGCGCTTGCCAGCGCCCAACCGCGATATATAGTCGAAGCTAGGGGCCGCGCGCTCTGCGACGACCCCCGATCAAGCGGGAACCCGTCGATGTCTGCTCCTCACGCCCGAATATGCGGCAAATCCGGTGGTCCGGGGCGCCCAGCCCGCCCGGATGTCTGCGCCGCCCCCCGGATGGACCGCGTCGCGCCCCGAACGCGCCGCGCCGCCCCCAGCCGGACCCGGTGGGTCGAGCCCCTGAGCTGTTCGGGGCATCTGTGCGCCGACATTGCCATCCCTTCGCAAGAGCGCGTGCCCGGCACGCGCTTTTCGTCTTTTCGGGGGGGGCGCGCATGAACGCTCCGCTCCGCTCGGGCCCCGATCTGGCGCATCTGCGCACGCTGGTCCTGAATGCCGACATGCAGCCCCTGTCCTGGGCGCCGCTGTCGGTCTGGTCCTGGCAGACCGCCTTCGTTGCGGTGATGCAGGAACGTGTCATCCAGGTGAAGACCTATGACGATGTCGTCGCGCGTTCGGGCAGCGGCGCCTTCGAGGTGCCCGCCGTCGTGGCGCTCAAACGCTATCGCAAGCGGCGCAAGGTGGCCTTCACGCGCTATCATCTGTTCCTGCGCGACGAATTCCGCTGCCAATATTGCGGCGGGCGCTTTTCGGCGCGCGAGCTGACGTTCGATCATGTGGTGCCGCGCTCGCGCGGGGGGCGCACCTCGTGGGAAAACATCGTGGCCTGTTGTTCGGCCGACAATCTGCGCAAGGGCAACAAGACCCCGCGCGAGGCCGGGATGAAGCTGATGCGCGTGCCGTTCGAGCCCAGCCCCCATCAGCTGGACGCCGCCGCGCGCAAACTGCCGCTGGCGCAGGCGGAACTGCATCAGACCTGGCTCGATTTCCTGTATTGGGATGCAGAGATAGAGCATTGATGACGCGCGCAGGGGCGCGCGATCTGTGCGTGGGATCAGGATGATGCGCGACAAAGATCATGTGTCGGTGCCGCGGTGAGGCCGCCTGACGTGGGGCCCCGAAACGTCGCCCCGCCGCCCGTTCTGCAAGACCTGCCGCCGGGGGTCTCGGCGCGTGTGCTGCCGGCCTTCTTTCGCATCGGGGGGCCGTGGGCGGTGCCGCAGGTCCAGTATTCGCTGCCCTTGTCGGGCCTCAAGCTCGTGCATTGCGCCGATCCCGCCACGCCGGTCATCTTCACCGGCGGCTCGGACGGGCTTCATATCTTTCCCGCCGCGCCCCCCACGGTCCGGTGCCTGATTGCGGTGCTGCGCGATGACATCCTGGGGCGCGTGCCGCTGCGCGGGGCGCGTTTCGAGGTGGGCGACGGGATCGTCCTTGCCCGGCAATGGGGCCGCTGGGGGATCGTCAAGACCGGCGAGGGGATGGGGCCCGAACGCCTGGCCCCCGCCGATCTCGAGGCGCTGGCCGTGTTGCTGGAACACGCCCTGGCGGCGGGGTAAGGCCGCCAAGGCCGGGGTCAGAACCCGAAGATCAGAACCGGAAAAGATCGGGCGCGGCTCAGGCCAGCGCGCCCTCGGCCGTCAGCGTGCTGCGCCCGCCCAGATAGGGCACCAGCGCCGCGGGCAGCGTGACCGAGCCATCCGCCTGCTGGCCGTTTTCCAGCACCGCGATCAGCGTGCGCCCCACCGCCAGCCCCGAGCCGTTCAGCGTATGCACGAATTCGGGCTTGGCGCCTTCGGCCGGACGGAAGCGGGCGTTCATGCGCCGCGCCTGGAAATCCCCGCAATTGGAGACCGACGAGATTTCGCGGTAGGTGTCCTGACCGGGCAGCCACACTTCCAGATCATGCGTCTTGATCGCGCCGAAGCCCATGTCGCCGGTGCACAGCACGACGCGGCGATAGGGCAGCTCCAGCCCCTCGAGGATGGCTTCGGCGCAGCGGGTCATGCGCTCGTGCTCGGCCTCCGACTCTTCGGGGCGGGTGATCGACACCATCTCGACCTTCTCGAACTGGTGCTGGCGCAGCATCCCGGCGGTGTCGCGGCCCGCGCTGCCGGCCTCGGAGCGGAAGCATTGCGTATGGGCGACATGGCGGCGCGGCAGGCTGGCGGCCTCGAGGATCTCGCCGTTGACCAGGTTGGTCAGCGTCACCTCGGCGGTCGGCACCAGCCACCAGCCGTTCGTGGTCTCATAGCTGTCCTCGCCGAACTTGGGCAATTGGCCCGTGCCATACATCATCTCGGGACGGACGAGGACGGGGGTCCAGGTCTCGGCCAGGCCGTGGCTCTCGACATGGGTGTCGAGCATGTATTGCGCCAGCGCCCGGTGAACCCGCGCCACCGCCCCCGACAGCACGACGAAGCGCGCCCCCGAAAGTTTCGCCGCCGCCTCGAAATCCATGCCCGCCTGCACGGCGGCAAGCTGGTAATGCTCGCGCGGGGCAAAGTCGAAGGCGCGCGGGGTGCCCCAGCGTTTCACCTCGACATTGTCGGCCTCGTCGGCGCCATCGGGCGTGTCGGCGGCGGGCAGGTTGGGAATGGTCATCAGCAGATCGCGCAGCGCCGCGTCCCGCGCGCCGGCCTCGGCGGTCAGGCTGGCCACCTCGGCCTTCTTCTCGCCCACCAGCGCGCGCAGGCGCTCGAATTCGGCCTCGTCGCCGCGGGCCTTGGCCGCGCCGACCTGTTTCGAGGCGGCATTCTGCGCGGCTTGCGCCGTTTCGGCGGCCTGGATGCAGGCGCGGCGGGCCTCGTCGAGGGCCAGCACCTCGGCCGACATCGCCGCCAGCCCCCGGCGCGACAGCGCGGCATCGAAGGCGGCAGGGTTTTCGCGGATGGCGCGGATGTCATGCATGGCGGACCTCGGAACGGTTGATGCGGTCGGTTGAAGGCGGATCGGCGCGCGGCGGATCGGCAGCGGCGCCCCCGGCTGGCTTTCCCATAGCCGATCGCGCCGCCGCGGGGAAGATCGCCGCCCGGCGGGCCGAAGGGGTGCGGCGCGCAGGTCACGCCGCTTGCGCGGGGACCGATTTGGGGTTGAAATCGACGCGAACAGGTCATATTCAAAACGGCGAATGTGAATATATCCCTGCCGATCCGAGGAGAGCCAGATGCTCAGAGCCGTGATGACCGCCTGCCTGGTGTTGCTGTGTGCCGCCACGGCCAGCGTTGCCGAAGGGCCCGTGCCCGCCCGACGGGTCGAGCTGACCGACTGGAAGGCGGTCTATGCCCGCGTCGAGGCGCGCGATTCCATCCCCGCCCGCGCCCGGCTGGGCGGCACGCTGGTCGCGCTGGCGGTCTCCGAGGGCGACAGCGTGACCGCGGGCCAGCCCATCGCGCGGATCGTCGACGAGAAGATCGCGATCCAGCTCAAGGCGTCGGATGCCGAGCTTGAGGCGCTGCGGGCCGAGCTGGAGAATGCGCGCGCCGAGCTGAAGCGCGGCGAGGAACTGCGCGCTCGCGGCGTGACCACCGAACAGCGGCTGGACGCGCTGCGCACCCAGGTCAACGTTCTGGAAAACACCATCGCCGCCAAGCAGGCCAGCCGCCGCGTGATCGAGCAGCAGGCCGCCGAGGGCGACGTGCTGGCGCCGCTGGCGGGGCGGGTGCTGTCGGTGCCGGTGGCGCGCGGGGCGGTGGTGATGGCGGGCGAGACCGTCGCCACCATCGGCGGCGGCGGCTTCTACCTGCGCCTGGCGCTGCCCGAACGCCATGCGGGCCTTCTGCACGAGGGCGCCGCCATCGCCATCGAGTCGGCGGGGTCCGCGGGGCAGGGGCGTCTGGCCAAGGTCTATCCGCAGATCGAGAACGGCCGCGTTCTGGCCGATGTCGAGGTCGAGAACCTCGACGCGGCCTTCGTGGATGCGCGGGTTCTGGTGCGGGTGCCGCTGGGCCGGCGTGCGGCGCTGGTGGTGCCCAAGGCGGCGCTGGCCACGCGCGCGGGGCTTGATTTTGTGACCGTGCTGGCCGATGGCGGCCGCGCGCTTGAAGTGGCGGTGGTGCCCGCGGCGGTCGAGGAAATCGACGGCGTCGAGATGGTCGAGATCGTCTCGGGCCTTGCCGAAGGCGATCTGGTGATGATCGGTGCGGAAGGGGCGGCCCATGAGCAATGATCCCACGACCGCGGGCCCCGAAAACGCGTCCGGGGGCGCGCCTGCCAAGGTCAAGCTGGGCCTGGCCGGGTTCCTGACACGCGCCTTCATCCGTTCGCCGCTGACGCCCCTGATGGTGATGGCGGCGCTGGCGGCGGGCCTTCTGGCGCTGGTCAGCCTGCCGCGCGAGGAAGAGCCCCAGATCTCGGTCCCGATGGTGGATATCCACATCTCGGCGCCGGGGCTGCGCGCCGAGGATGCCGTGCGCCTGGTCACCGAGCCGATGGAGACCATCGTCAAGGCCATCAACGGCGTCGAACATGTCTATTCCCAGACCAACGACGACCAGGCGCTGGTCATGGCGCGCTTCGAGGTCGGCACCTCGTCGGATGCCGCGATCCTGCGCGTGCACGAGAAGGTGCGCGCCAACATGGACCGCGTCCCCGTCGGCATCGACGAGCCGCTCGTGGTGGGCCGCGGCATCGACGACGTGGCCATTGCCGCGATCACGCTGTCGGGGCGCGCCGACGGCCCGCCGGTCTCGGCCGCCGATCTGACCGCGATCGCGCGCACCTTGCGCACCGAGATCATGAAGGTCGAGAATGTCGGCCTGACCTATTTGGTCGGCGACAGCCCCGAGATCCTGCGCATCGCCCCCGACCCCGAGCGGCTGGCGCTCTATGGGGTGACGCTGCAACAGCTCTCGGGCAAGCTGTCCGAGGCCAACCGCGTCTTCGGCACCGGCATGATCCATGACCAGGGCGAGGAAATCTCGCTGGTGGCGGGCCAGACGCTGACCACCCCGGCCGAGATCGCGGGCCTTTTGCTGACCACGCGCGATGGCCGCCCGGTCTATGTGGGCGACGTGGCCGACATCTCCTTTGCCGAAGGGGGCACCGACACGATCGTGGCCAATGTCACCCGCGCCGCGGATGGCAGCGCCGCGCGCACGCCCGCCGTTACCCTGGCCGTGGCCAAGCGCGCCGGGGCCAATGCCGTCATCGTGGGCGAGGCGATCATTCACCGCCTGCACGAGATGGAAGGCACGATCATCCCCGACAGCGTTGCGGTGCAGATCACCCGCGACTATGGCGAGACCGCCAACGAGAAGGCCAACGAACTGCTGTTCCACCTCGGGCTGGCGACGATCTCGATCATCGTGCTGGTCTGGGCGGCGATCGGCTGGCGCGAGGCCGTCGTGGTGGCCATCGTCATTCCCGTGACCATCCTGCTCACGCTGTTTGCGGCGTGGTTCATGGGCTACACGCTCAACCGCGTCAGCCTGTTTGCGCTGATCTTCTCGATCGGGATCCTGGTCGATGACGCCATCGTGGTGATCGAGAACATCGCCCGGCACTGGGGCATGAAACGCGGCGGCAGCCGGGTCGAGCGCGCCATCGAGGCGGTGGCCGAGGTCGGCAACCCCACTATCGTCGCCACGCTGACCGTGGTCGCGGCGCTGTTGCCGATGCTGGCGGTCTCGGGGCTGATGGGGCCCTACATGTCGCCCATTCCGGCCAATGCCTCGGGGGCGATGATCTTCTCGTTCTTCGTGGCGGTGATGATCACCCCCTGGCTGATGGTCAAGATTGCCGGGCGCGCGCCGCTCCATGATGTCGAGGGCCATGCCCACGGCGGGCGGCTGGGCGCGCTCTATGCCCGCGTCGCGCGCCCGATCCTGGCCACTAAGGCGCGCGCGCTGACCTTCCTTCTGGTCACCGTCGTCGTGTCCTTCGGCTCGATGGGGCTGCTTTACACCAAGGACGTGACCGTCAAGCTGCTGCCCTTCGACAACAAGTCCGAGCTGTCGGTGGTGATCGACCTGCCCGAGGGCGCTTCGGTCGAGGCCACCGATGCCGTGGCCCAGCGGGTCGCGGCCGAGGTGCTGAACCTGCCCGAGGTGGTGTCGGTCCAGACGCATGCCGGGGCGGCCTCGCCCTTCAACTTCAACGGGCTGGTGCGCCATTACTATCTGCGCCAGTCTCCGTTCCAGGGCGATGTCCAGGTCAATCTGCTGCCCAAAGCCGACCGCGACCGCGCCAGCCACGACATTGCGCTCGAGCTGCGCGAGCGGATCTCGCGGCTCGATCTGCCCGCGGGGACGGTGCTCAAGACGGTCGAGCCCCCGCCGGGCCCGCCGGTGATCGCCACGCTTCTGGCCGAGGTTTATGGACCCGACGCCGAGACCCGCCGGGCCGCCGCCGCGCGCATTCGCCAGGCCTTCGAGGAGGTGCCCTTCGTCGTCGATGTCGACGACAGCTTCGGCGTGGCGCCGCGCCGGCTGCGCGCGCGGATCAACTCGGACGACCTCGAATTCTTCGAGGTGGCGCAATCGGATGTCTTCGACACGATCGGCATGCTGAACGGTTCGACCACGCTTGGCTATTCGCATCGCGGCGACGGTCGGCACCCGATCCCGATCGTGATGGAGCGCACGCCCGGCCAGGACGTTCTGGACGAGGTTGCGCTTTCAACCCCGATCCCGGCCAATCTGATGCCCGGCGCGCGCGGGGTGGTCGAGCTGGGCGATGTGGTCAGCGTGTCCGAGGAACGCGCCTCCTTCCCGATCTTCCGCCACAACGGGCGCGCGGCCGAGATGGTCACCGCCGAGCTGGCGGGCGATTACGAGGCGCCGCTCTATGGCATGCTGGCGGTCGAGGACCGGCTCGACCAGATGGACTGGCCCGAGGGGATGAAACCGGTCATCTCGCTGCATGGCCAGCCCGAGGACGAAAGCCACGTCACGCTGCTGTGGGACGGCGAATGGGAAGTGACCTGGGTCACCTTCCGCGACATGGGCGCAGCCTTCGGGGTGGCGCTTCTGGGGATCTACATCCTGGTCGTGGCGCAATTCGGCAGCTTCCGTCTGCCGCTGGTCATCCTGACCCCGGTGCCGCTGACCTTCCTCGGGATCATGGGCGGGCACTGGCTGTTCCATGCGCCGTTCTCGGCCACCTCGATGATCGGCTTCATCGCGCTGGCGGGGATCATCGTGCGCAACTCGATCCTGCTGGTGGATTTCATCCGCCATGCCGACACCACCGGCAAGACCAAGGTGGATATCCTGATCGAGGCCGGCGCCATCCGCTTCAAGCCGATCCTGCTGACGGCGCTGGCGGCGATGATCGGCGCGGCGGTGATCCTGGCCGACCCGATCTTCCAGGGGCTGGCGATCTCGCTGCTCTTCGGGCTCCTGAGTTCGACGCTGCTGACGGTGCTGGTGATCCCGGCCATCTACCGCGTCTTCCGCACCTGAGGCGGGCACGGCACGAAACCGAAAAAGGGCCGCCCCTGGGGGCGGCCCTTCTGCATTCCGGGTGGGGCACCGTTTCGGGGGGCGCCGTGTTGGGCGCGTCAGGGCGTCAGCCGCGGCTACAGAACATTTCGTAGATCAGTTCGATCAGACGCGCGGCGCGCGGATCGCTCAGCGAATAATAGATCGCCTTGCCCTCGCGGCGGCACGAGACCAGCCCCTCAAGCCGCAGCCGCGCCAGCTGCTGGCTGACCGCGGCCTGGCGCGAATCGAGCAGGGTTTCGAGCTCGGTCACCGAACGCTCGCCCGAGGACAGGTGGCACAGGATCATCAGCCGCCCCTCATGGGCCAGCGCCTTGAGAAAGGCCGACGCCTCCTGGGCGCGGGCGGTCATTTCCTCGGCGTCGAGCATCCCGCAACGTTCCGCGGGCCGCCCGTCCAGTGCGAAACCATCGGGCATATCGGCCGGCAGGGCGGCCATCTCGAAGCCGCTCGTGGCGGTGTCGGGGCCGGGTTTTGCACGCTGCGTCGGCATGATCTTGTCGTTCTCCCGTGGTTTCGAGGCGCGCGGCCCCGTCGTTTTCGTGGTTCGTCCGGCCACAGGGGGCCCACAGGGGGCCGGTTTCGGGCCGATATCGCGGTGCAAGGACCGCGGCCCTGTCGCGCGCCGGCTGCTTCTAGACCGTCTGCGCGCCGGATGGAATGCCCCGAACCGCCTTCGCGGGCCCGGTTCGGCACAAGGCCGGCATGCAGATGCGGCGCGGCCTCCGGCAATGCCCCCCGCGATGTTCCCCGCGATCTTCCCGCCGCGATGCCCCTGGCACCGGCGCCCATGCCACGGGCACCCATACCAAGGGCACCCATGCCAAGGGCACGCACAAACCGGGCCTTGCGGCGATCCTGCCCGACATTGTATGCAAAAAACCTAATATGAAGTTCGAGCCTGCGCAAGGCGGCCCTGCTCAAATGCGCGTCACCGGGCGGTCACGCCTGGGGAGGCGCGCGCGCGGGGGCTGGACCTTCGCGGATGCGCGTGGCCTTCTGGAGCGCATGACCGACGCCGTGCCCGCGCCGCCGCGCCCCGCCATCGCCCCGTTTCATGAAACCCCCGCCGCGCGCCGGGCGCTGGCGCTGTTCGGCGCGGGGCTGGCCGCCGCCGATCCCGGCCCGGCCGTGGTGGCCGCAATGGCCGATGTGGTGGAGGATCCGCCGGGGCCGGGCGGGCGCTGGCAGGTGATCGCGCTTGGCAAGGCCGCCCGGGCGATGACGGCGGCGGCGCTTGCGGCGCTGCCGGCGGGCACGCCCGCGCTGGTCGTGACCAACCACGAGAACGCCGCCCCTCTGGCGGGGGCGCGGGTGATGGGCGCGGGCCATCCGGTCCCCGATGCCGCCGGGCTTGCCGCCGCCACCGAGATCGAGACCGCCTTGCGCACGCTGGGCCCCGAGGACCGGCTTCTGGCGCTGATCTCGGGCGGGGGCTCGGCGCTGGCCCCAGCGCCGGTGGCAGGGCTCAGCCTCGATGACAAGGCCGCGGTCAACCGGCTTCTGCTGGGGGCGGGGGCCGATATCTCACAGATGAACCTGGTGCGTCAGGCGCTGTCGCGGCTCAAGGGCGGGGGCTGGTTGCGGATCTGTCGGGCGCCGGGGGTGGCGCTGATGATCTCGGACGTGCCGGGCGACGATCTGCGGGTGATCGCCTCGGGGCCGACGGTCGCGCCCCTGGGCACGCCGGCGCAGGCGGCGCAGCTCTGCCGCGATGTGGGCCTGTGGGAGCGCCTGCCCGAACCGGCGCGCAATGCCCTGGCCGCCCCGCCGCCGCCCCCCGTTCCCGCGCGCGCCTTTCGCAACCTTCTGGTGGGCTCGAATGCGCGGTCGCTGGCGGCGATGGCGGCCGCAGGCGCCACGACCGCCCCCTTCGCGCTGGCCGGCGATGTGGCCGATGCAGCCCGGGTGCTGGCGGCGGCGCTGACGGGGCTGGCGCCGGGGGCCGCGCTGGCGGCGGGCGGCGAGACGACGGTGCGGCTGACCGGCACGGGCACCGGCGGGCGCAATCAGGAACTGGCGCTGCGCACGGCGCTGCATTTGGCCGAGACGGGGCCGCCCGAAGGCGACTGGGCGGTGCTGGTGGCCGGCAGCGACGGGCGCGACGGCCCCACCGAGGCCGCGGGCGCGATCATCACGCCGGGCACGCTGGGGCGGATCAGGGCGGCGGGGCTTGATCTGCGCGCGGTTCTGTTCCGAAACGACAGCACGCCCGCGCTGACGGCGGGGCAGGCGCTGTTGGTGACCGGCCCCACGGGCACGAATGTGGCCGATCTGGCGGTGCTGGTGCGCGGTGCGGCCCCCGGCTGAGCGGCGAAACGGCGAGGATGGCAAG
This sequence comes from Phaeovulum vinaykumarii, assembly GCF_900156695.1. GTDB lineage: Bacteria > Pseudomonadota > Alphaproteobacteria > Rhodobacterales > Rhodobacteraceae > Bieblia_A > Bieblia_A vinaykumarii. The sequence goes on along the minus strand of NZ_FTOM01000005.1, from coordinate 141,618 downwards.
AGGGCAGGGCGGGAAGCGGACAGGACGACCAGAGGGCAGGGGGAGGTTGGGCCCCGAAACGCGGTCCCCGGAACGCCGACCGGGACATCCAGGGGATGCCCCGGTCAGAACCAAGACGACATTTACCGAACAGGCTTAGTATGAACCCTGATATTGTTTCTCAGGGGTTAACAGCGGCGTAATTCACCGTCGATTGTGGAAGAATATCCTCGTATCGGCAACAATTCGCCCCAAAAGCCACAGCCTTGGTGAGGAAACCCTGAACCGCTGCGGTCTTGGCCACGCGGCGGCGCGGACAGGGCAAGCCGGGCCGTCATGTCAGCTTGATGCCTTGCGGAGCCGGACCGCGGGCGCGATGGGACAAGGCCCTGTGCGATCAGGCGCGGTTCAGGCGGCGTTCGGCGGCGCGCAGGCGCAGGCGCAGCACTCCTTCGCGCAGGAGGACCAGCGCGATGAAGGTTCCGGCGATCATGTCGAAGCTGAGCAAGCCCTGAATGTCCATTGGACCATCCCCGAATGTCGTGACATGACCATGGTCGGGCCTGAATGTGGCGCGATTGGGGCGCGAAGGGGACATTCCTGCGCGGGCGCGCCATGATCGGGGCGGGGCATGGCGGCCCTGCGCCTGTGGCATGGGCAATGCGGGCACTCGGGGTCCGCACCCCGCAGCGGTGTCCGGGCGCCCTCGGCAGGCCCCGGTGGGGCGCGGCGGCCTTTCGCATCGCGCACTTCTGGACAGGCCCGCGCCCGGACGCTAAAGCTGCAAATCGCGCCCGCGCGACCGATGCGCCCTCCCGAAATGCCCCCCCCCAAGAGGCCCGCCATGCCCAGCCTGAACGAGATCCGATCCACCTTCCTGAACTTCTTCGAGAGGAACGGCCACCGCGTCGTGGACAGCTCGCCCCTCGTGCCGCGCAACGACCCCACCTTGATGTTCGCCAATTCGGGCATGGTGCAGTTCAAGAACTGCTTCACCGGCGTCGAGAAACGCGATTACGTCCGCGCCACCACCTCGCAGAAATGCGTCCGCGCCGGCGGCAAGCACAACGACCTGGACAACGTGGGTTATACCGCGCGCCACCACACCTTCTTCGAGATGCTGGGCAACTTCTCGTTCGGGGATTACTTCAAGGAAGGCGCCATTCCCTTTGCCTGGGAATTGCTGACCAGGGATTTCGACATTCCCAAGGACCGGCTGCTGGTCACGGTCTATCACACCGACGACGAGGCCGCCGAGATCTGGAAGAAGGTCGCGGGCCTGTCGGATGACCGCATCATCCGCATCCCCACCAACGACAACTTCTGGCAGATGGGCCCGACCGGCCCCTGCGGCCCCTGCACCGAGATCTTCTTCGACCACGGCCCCTCGATCTGGGGTGGCCCGCCCGGCTCGGCCGAGGAAGACGGCGACCGCTTCATCGAGATCTGGAACCTCGTCTTCATGCAGAACGAGCAATTCGAGGACGGCTCGATGCGCGCGCTCGACATGCAGTCGATCGATACCGGCATGGGGCTCGAACGGATCGGCGCGCTGCTTCAGGGCAAGCACGACAATTACGACACCGACCTGATGCGGTCGCTGATCGAGGCCTCGGCGCATCTGACCAGCCAGGATCCCGACGGTCCGGGCAAGGTGCATCACCGCGTGATCGCCGACCACCTGCGCTCGACCTCGTTCCTGATCGCCGACGGGGTGACGCCCTCGAACGAGGGGCGCGGCTATGTCCTGCGCCGCATCCTGCGCCGGGCGGCGCGCCATGCGCATATGCTGGGCGCGCAGGATCCGGTGATGCACCGTCTGGTGGCGTCGCTGGTGCGCCAGATGGGCAGCGCCTATCCCGAACTGGTGCGCGCCCAGGCGCTGATCGAGGAGACGCTCAAGCTTGAGGAAACGCGCTTCCGCCAGACGCTGGACCGCGGGCTGAAGCTTCTGGACGAGGAACTTGCGGGCCTGCCCGAGGGGGCGGCCCTGCCCGGTGCGGCGGCCTTCAAGCTCTATGACACCTATGGTTTTCCGCTGGATCTGACGCAGGATGCGCTGCGCGAGAAGGGCCGCGAGGTCGAGGTCGCGGGCTTCGAGGCGGCGATGGCCGAACAGAAGGCCAAGGCGCGCGCGGCCTGGTCGGGCTCGGGCGAGGCCAAGGATGCCCGCATCTGGTTCGATCTGGCCGAAAGCCATGGCGCGACCGAATTCCTGGGCTACGAGCTGGAAAGCGCCGAGGGCCAGATCCTGGCCCTGGTGCAGGACAGCGCCGAGATCGACAGCGGCGCCGAGGGGGCCGAACTGGCCATCGTGGTCAACCAGACGCCCTTCTACGCCGAAGCCGGCGGCCAGGTGGGCGACACCGGCCTGATCCGCACCGACACCGGCCTGGCCGAGGTGACCGACACCCGCAAGGTGGCCGGCGTCTTCCTGCACATGGCGCGCGTGATCGAGGGCCATATCGGCCGCGGCCAGCCCGCCAAGCTCGAGGTCAACCACGCCCGCCGCTCGGCCATCCGTGCCAACCACTCGGCCACGCACCTGCTGCACGAGGCGCTGCGCCGCCGTCTGGGCGATCACGTCGCGCAGAAGGGCAGCCTCAACGCGCCCGATCGGCTGCGCTTCGACTTCAGCCATTCCGCCGCGATGAGCGCCGAGGATCTGTCGGTCGTCGAGGCCGAGATCAACGCCTTCATCCGCCAGAACGGCCCCGTCGAGACCCGCATCATGACGCCCGATGACGCGCGCGGGCTGGGCGCCCAGGCGCTTTTCGGCGAGAAATACGGCGACGAGGTGCGGGTGGTGTCGATGGGCACGCTGGCGGGGTCGGGCAAGGGCGCGGATGGCGCGACCTACAGTCTGGAGTTGTGCGGCGGCACCCATGTCCGGCGCACAGGCGACATCGGCGCCTGCGTGATCCTGGGCGACAGCGCCTCCTCGGCCGGGGTGCGGCGCGTCGAGGCGCTGACCGGGCAGGCCGCGCTGGACCATCTGCGCGCGCAGGCCGACCGTCTCCACGAGATCGCCGCCGCGCTCAAGGCGCCGGCCAACGAGGTCACCGACCGCGTCCGCGCGCTGGCCGACGAACGCCGGCAACTGGCCGCCGAAGTGGCCAATCTGCGGCGCGAACTGGCCATGGGCGGCGGTGCGTCGGGCGGGCCGGAAGCCAAGGAAATCAACGGGATCCCCTTCGTTGCTCAGGTGGTGTCGGGGGTGACGGGCAAGGATCTGCCCGCGCTGGTCGACACGCTCAAGCAGCGCGTGGGCTCGGGCGCGGTGCTGATCGTGGCCGACACCGGCGGCAAGGCGGCCGTGGCCGCCGGCGTGACCGAAGACATGACCGCCCGCGTTTCGGCGGTCGATCTGGTCAAGGCCGCGGCCGCGGCTCTGGGCGGCAAGGGCGGCGGCGGGCGGCCCGACATGGCGCAGGCCGGCGGGGCCGATCCGTCGAAGGCCGATGCGGCGGTTGCCGCCGTCGAAACCCTGCTGGAGGGCCTGTGATGCCGGGTGCATTCTGGATTGCCCATGTCGAGGTGAGCGACGCCGAGGCCTATGGCCGTTATGCCGCGCTGGCGACCGACGCGATCGCCAAGCATGGCGGGCGGTTCCTGGCCCGCGGCACGCGCTATGTGCAGCTTGAGGGGCGGGACCGCGCGCGCAATGTCGTGGCGCATTTCCCCAGCCTCGAGGCGGCCGAGGCCTGCTATCGCTCGCCCGAATATCAGGCGGCGCTGGAGCATGCCCGCGGCGCGGCCGAGCGCGATCTGGTGATCGTCGAGGAAAGCGCCTGAGGCCGCGCGCCTGCGCAGAGCGCCGAACCGGAAACGGGAAGGGGGCCGCGGGCCCCCTTCTTCATGCGCGGGGGACGGGCGGCGGGACGCGGCGCTTGGGGTTTGGCTGCCAAGCATCGGGGGCTGCCATGCATCGGGCTGCGACCTGCTGGCCACTTGGCGCAAGGCTTTCGTAACGCTAGCGTGTCAGCATTCCTGAACCGCAACCGCTCTGCCTTTATCGCAAAGGGGCCGCCTCTCATGTGCCGCTGGGCTGCCTATATCGGGCAACCGATCTTTCTGGAAGACATCGTCAGCCGCCCGCGGCATTCGCTCATCCATCAAAGCCATTGCGCAACCCAATGTCCCACGGCGATCAATGCCGACGGTTTCGGTGTGGCCTGGTATGCGCATCGCCCCGAACCGGGCCTTTACCGCGACGTGATGCCCGCCTGGTCGGATCCGAACCTCAAGGCATTGACCGCGCAGGTGAAATCGCGCCTGTTTCTGGCGCATGTGCGGGCCTCGACCGGCACGGCCACCTCGCGCAACAATTGCCACCCCTTCGCGGTGGGGCGCTGGTCGTTCATGCATAACGGCCAGATCGGCGGCTATGATGCCTTCCGCCGCGATGCCGAGATGGCGATCCCCGAGGCGCTCTATCCCCAGCGCAAGGGTGCGACCGACAGCGAGGCGCTGTTCCTGATGGCGCTTGGCGCCGGGCTTGCGGACAACCCGCGCGCCGCACTTGAGCGCGCCACCGCCCGGCTTGAGCGGCTGAGCCGCGAGAAGGGCGCCGCCCCGCATGTGCGGCTGACCTGCGCTCTGTCGGACGGGCAAAAGCTCTATGCCGTGCGCTATGCGACCGACGATCTGGCGCCCACGCTCTGGCATCGCTGGTCCGACAGCCGGGCGGGCCGCGCGGTCGTGTCCGAGCCGCTCGAGACCGACGAACCCGACTGGCAGGAGATCCCCGCGGGCGCCTTTTGCACCTTCGAAGCCGATGGCGCGATGCAGATCGACCCGTTCGATCCGGCACGGGCGATGGACGCGGCCGCCTGAGGGCTTGCGCCCCCTTTCGTCACTACGGCCCTCATTCCCGGTCCACGCCGCAGCCCGCGCGGGCGCCCTTCGCGTCGATGAAACCCCCGTGCCCAGAAAAAGGCGGGCCAAGGAAAAGGCGCGCCAACGAAAAAAGGCGCGCCAACGAAAAGATCGGCCAAGGAAAAGGCCGGGATACGCAAGCGCCCCGGCCCCTTGTCCCTATGCGACCCGTCCGGCCGTTCAGCCGCGGCGGCGACGGCGGCCGGTGCCGCGGGATTCGGCGGCCTCGCGCGAGGCGGTGGGGAAGTCCTTGCCCTCCTTCATCGCGTCGAGCACGCGCGAGAAGGCGATCCATTCGGTCCCGTTCGGGTCGTGGTTCATCAGCAGGTTGGCGGCGCGCACGGCCTCCATCTCGACGGGGCGGACCGGGTTCATGATCGCCGAGGTCATGCCCGCGCCGATCGCCATCGGCAGGAAGGCGGCGTTGATCCCGTGCCGGTTGGGCAGCCCGAAGGAGATGTTCGAGGCGCCGCAGGTCGTGTTCACGCCCAGCTCGTCGCGCAGCCGGCGCACGAGGGCAAAGACCTGCTGGCCCGCCGTCGCCATCGCCCCCACCGGCATCACCAGCGGGTCCACCACGATGTCATGCGCGGGAATGCCGTAATCGGCGGCGCGCTGGACGATCTTGCGGGCGACCTCGAAGCGCACGTCGGGGTCTTCCGAAATGCCGGTGTCGTCGTTCGAGATGGCCACCACGGGGACGTTGTATTTCTTGACCAGCGGCAGCACGCGTTCGAGGCGCTCTTCCTCGCCGGTGACCGAATTGACCAGCGGCCGGCCCTGCGCCACGGCCAGACCGGCCTCGAGCGCGCCGGGCACCGAACTGTCGATGCACAGCGGCACGTCCACCAGCCCCTGCACCAGCTCGATCATCGCCGTCATCAGCGGCGGCTCGGTCTCGTTGGGGTTGGGGTTCGAGTTGTAGACGACGCCCGCATTGACATCGAGAACCATCGCCCCGCAGGCCACCTGCTCGAGCGCGTCCTTCTCGACGGTCGAGAAATCGCCCGCCTCAAGCTCGGCGGCCAGCTTCTTGCGCCCCGTGGGGTTGATGCGTTCGCCGATCACGCAGAACGGCGCGTCGAAACCGATGGTGACGGTCTTCGATTTCGATTCGAGAACGGTTTTGGTCATCGCTCACCCCTTTTTCTGCGCGGCCAGCCATTCGGCCGAAGCCTTGATACCGCCCAGCGGGAAGAAATGCACGGCCTCGATCAGGCTGTCGGGATGCGACGCGCGATGGGCGGCGACCGCGGCCAGAAGATCGGCCGGCGTGAAGGGCGCCATCAGCTTGGTGACGTCGCGCGCACGCTTTTGCAACGTGCGCAGGCTGGCGCCGACCCCGCAGGCAATGGCGAATTTCAGCAGCGTCTGAAGCTTGGCCGGACCGGCCACGCCCAGGTGGACGGGCAGGGTGATGCCTTCGGTGCGCAGGTTGCGCGCCCAGTCGATCACCGGCGCGGCCTCGAAGGCGAACTGGGTGACGATGGCCATCGGGATGCCGCTCTGCTGGGCGAAGTCCTGCTTGGTGAACAGCGCCTCAAGCAGGCGTTTCTGCCCGCCCGAAGGGTCGATGTCGCGGTTCCCTTCGGGGTGGCCGGCCACATGCAGGCGGGCAAAATCGTCGAAGGCGCCGGAATTGAGAAGCTGCATCGAATTGTCGAACTGTCCGACGGGTTTCTTGACGCCCCCGGCCAGAAGCAGCGCTTCGCGCACGTCGGCCTCGCCGCGATAGGCGCTGATCTGCGCGCGCAGCGCGGCGCGGTCGGCAATCAGCCGGGCGGGGAAATGCGGCATCGGCTCGAAGCCCTCGGCGCGCAGGCGGCGCGTGGCGGCCAGCATGTCGGAAAAGGGCGTGCCCTCGATATTGGCGACATAGACGCGGGTGCCGGGGGCCAGCAGCGCGCGCAGGTCGGGAATGGCGGCCAGGGTGCGCGGCATGACCTCGATCGAGGCGCCGCTCAGAAGTGCGGCCATCGGCGAAGGCGCGGGCGAGGTCATCGGGGTCACGGGCGCGACGGGAGAGGAGAACGAGCCGTTGATCATGGCGAACCTTGTCGGGTGGAAGGGTGCGAGAAACGAGAGGCGAAGGGCGGGCGGGAACGGATGGGCGAAGCCGGGCGGATGTCGGTCGGCGGGGGTGTCAGTCGGCGGTCATGCGTCAGTCAGCAGGCGTTTCGGGCAGCGGGCGTGTCAGTCAGCGGGCGTGTCAGTCAGCGGGCGTGTCAGTCGGCGGGCGTGTCGGGTAGCAGCGCGGCCAGAAGCGTGCGGGCCGCATCGGGGTCGGTGCCGCCCGACGCGATGCGCGCGCGCAGCCAATCGTCGGTGCACAGCGTCTCGATCCGGTCGGCCAGGGCCGTGGTGGCCTCGGCGTCGGTCCCCGCGACCTCGAACGGGCCCAGCCGGTGCCAGCCGTCGAGATAGGCGCCCTCGTCGCGCGCGCCCCCGGCCATCGCCGCGCGGTCGATCGCCTCGGCAAAGCGCGGGGACAGTTCCACGCGGGTGGCCCGCCGGCCCGAACCGGCCAGCACCTGCGCGGGCATGTCGCGCCAGAAGACAAGGGTGATCCGCGCCATCGTGGGGGCTCCTGTTGCGGGGGGGGCCTGTAAGAGGGGGGCTCCTTTCGTTGGTCCACAGATAGGGCCGGGGACATGCGGCGACATGGCCGATTGCGACCGAAGGGCGGGGGTTTTGCGACGCGGATGTCGGTTTCGAAGGCCCTGTGGCATCAGCGAGACCGCCGCCGCGCCCCCGCGCATCCCGGCTGGGCCGCCATGACGGCGCGTTGAGGCCGCGTCGGGTCCGCCGGCAAGTCTTGATCGTCCCGCGGCGGCGGGATAAATTCGGGGCAACTTGAAATCGGAGGGCGTGATCATGACGCCCAGGCGTCCCAGGGGTGCGGGCGCGTTCCCGAAAAAGGTCGAGCCGCCCGCCACCCGTCCCGCCGATCCGGCCGAGCTTTATGCCGCGCTGGATCTCGGCACCAACAGTTGTCGCATGCTGATTGCCCGGCCCGCGGGCAGTCAGTTCCAGGTCGTCGACAGCTTTTCCAAGGTGGTCCAGCTGGGCCACGGTCTCGAAGCTTCGGGGCGGCTGTCGCGTGCCTCGATCGGGCGCGCGGTGCAGGCGCTCCAGATCTGCCGCCGCAAGATCGAGACGCATGGCGTGCGCCGGATGCGGCTGGTGGCCACCGAAGCCTGCCGCCGGGCGCGCAATTCGCGCGACTTCATGCGGCTGGTGCGGCGCGAGACCGGCCTTCCGCTCGAGATCATCCAGCCCGAGGAAGAGGCGCGTCTGGCGGTCATCTCCTGTGCGCCGCTGGTCTCGGCGCGCACCGAACAGCTGCTGGTGGTCGACATCGGCGGCGGCTCGACCGAACTCGTGTGGATCGATCTGGCCGAGGTGCCAGGGCCTGAACGCGCGCGCGCGCTGATGCGCCTCAGCGCGGGGTTCCACGCCGATCAGAGCGACGGGCCCAAGGCGCGCGTCGTCGACTGGATCTCGGTGCCGCTGGGGGTGGCCACGCTCAAGGATCAATTCGCCGATGTCGAGGACGACAGCGCGCGCTTTGCCCTGATGTCGTGGTTCTTCGAGGAGAAGCTGGCCGATTTCAGCCCCTATTCGTCGGGTTCCCCGCGCGAGGGCTTCCAGATCATCGGCACCTCGGGGACGGTGACGACGGTGGCGGCCTGCCATCTGGGCCTGCGCCGCTATGACCGCACGCGGGTCGACGGGCTGACCATGTCCTCGGCCCAGATCGACGCGGTGATCCGTGGATATCTGACGCTGGGCCCCGAGGGACGGCGCGCCGATCCGCGCATCGGGCGCGATCGCCACACCCTGATCATGTCGGGGGCGGCGATCCTTCAGGCGCTGATGCGGGTCTGGCCCACCGACCGGATGAGCGTGGCTGACCGCGGCCTGCGCGAGGGGCTGCTTTATGCGCAGATGGCCGCCGATGGCGTCCTGAGCGAGGAAGGATTGATCTGATGGCCAAGGGTCCGGGCAAGGGCGGCGCCGGCAAGTCGGGGGCTGCACGGGGCAACACGTCGGGGCGGGGACAGCGCGACCTGCGGGTGCGCGTCAAGACCGCCAAGGGGCGCAAGCTCTCCTCGACGCTGTGGCTCGAGCGGCAGCTGAACGACCCCTATGTGCAGCGCGCCAAGCGCGAGGGCTATCGCGGCCGCGCGGCCTACAAGATCCTTGAGCTGGACGACAAGTATCGCTTTCTCGTGCCCGGCGCGCGGGTGGTCGATCTGGGCTGTGCGCCCGGCGGCTGGTGCCAGGTGGCGGTGGCGCGGGTCAATGCGCTGGGCGAGAAATCGGGCAAGAAGATCGGCCGCGTCCTGGGCGTGGACCTTCAGGAGGTCGACCCCGTTCCCGGCGCCGAGATCCACCAGCTCGATTTCCTGTCCGAGGGCGCCGACGATCAGGTCAAGGCCTGGCTGGGCGGGTGCGCCGATGTGGTGATGTCGGACATGGCGGCGGCGTCCTCGGGGCATCAGGGCACCGACCATTTGCGGATCGTGGCACTGTGCGAGGCGGCGGCGGAACTGGCCTTCGACGTGCTCGAGGAGGGCGGCACCTTCGTTGCCAAGGTGCTTGCGGGTGGCGCGGAGACCGAGCTTCAAACCCTTCTCAAGCGCAATTTCACCAAGGTGGCGAATGTGAAGCCGCCGGCAAGCCGTTCGGATTCGTCGGAGAAATTCGTCGTCGCCACCGGGTTTCGCGGCCGGCGCGCCGAAGCGGACACCGCCGAGGCCCCCTGATCGCCGCGCCGCTGCCGCGCAGCGCGGTTTTCGCGCGCTGCGGCACACGCCGGATTGAAGCCCGGCCGTGCACGCACCGGTTGCGTGCCCTGGCCGAAAGCCGGTAGGCTGGTGGCGCAATCATCGCAAAGAGGGAGGCTTTGCCGATGGAGCTCAAGAGCGCGCCACCGCCCTCGGGGGGGCGTCCGCCCCGCGTGCGGGCCGGTCGTCCCGAACATGTCGAGATCGTGCGCCAGGTCGCGGCTTCGGGGGCGGCTTCGCGGTCCAGCTTCGCAGCGTCCTGGCGGCGTTCGCTTCTGCACCACAAGCTTGACCCCGGCCATGCCGCCCCGCCCGAGCGGCTGTCGCAGGCCGAGATCCGCGCCCGGCGCGAGGCGGCCGGCCCGCTTCTGTCGGTGGCGGGGCCGGTGCTCGACCGGCTGGCGCGCGCCGCCTGCGAGACCGGTTGCGCGGTGCTGCTGACCGATGCGCGCGGGCTGATCCTGGAAGAACGCATCCGCCCCGCCGACATGCCGCTCTTTCATCCCGCGGGGCTGGCGCCGGGGGGCGATTGGTCCGAAGGCGCCGAGGGCACGAACGGCATCGGCACCGCCCTGGCCGAGGCGCGCAGCGTCATCGTCTGGCGCGACCAGCATTTCCGTGCGCGCAACACCGCGCTGGCCTGCATGGGCGCGCCGGTCTTCGGCGCCCAGGGCGAGCTGGCAGGCGTGCTCGACGTTTCCTCGGCGCGCGCCGACATCTCCGAGGGGCTGGCGCGGATGGTGGCGCTGTCGGTGCAGGATGCCGCGCAGCGCATCGAAGCGGAGCTGTTCCGCAGCGTCCATGCCGGCGCCCGCATCGTGACCGCCGCCGCGCCCGCGCCCGAAGGCATGGGGCCGGTCCTTCTGGCCATCGACCGCGACGACCTGATCGTGGGCGCCAGCCGTGCCGCCCGCCGCGTCTTCGGGATCGAGGCCGAGGCGCTGGGGCGGGTGCCCGCGGGCGACCTGCTCGAGGCCGCCACGCGCCGCGAGGGGCTGTCGGGGGCGCAGGCCTCGGAAATGGCGCGGGCATTGGCGCGCTCGGGCGGCAATGTCTCGGCCGCCGCGCGCGAGCTGGGGATCGGCCGGGCGACCTTCTACCGCAAGGCGCGCGCGCTGGGTCTCGAGGTCTGATCCCCGCCTCTGCGCACGCATGGGCTGGCGGCCACGGGGAAGCGGGCCGTCAGAGGGGCGATGGGAGGGCCAAGGGACAACGGGCAGGCAAAGGGCACGCTTGCGGGGGCGCAACGCGCCGCCGCCGGGGACGCGCGCCCCTCGATGGGGCGCCGGCGCCGTCCCCCCCCTTGGCCCCCTGTCTCTCCGGGGCCCGTCTGCCGCATCGGGGGGGCGCACTTCGGGGGCCGTGCGGTTTTCCGGGCGCGGCTGTCTCAAACCCGAGACAGATGCGCCATGATCGACATGCAGCCCTGCTATGCGGCGACGTGTCGCTGGTGCAGGATGTGTTCACGCCGGATCGGGAGGGGTCCGGCTTTCTCAGGGAGGAGAAGACAATGCCGAACGATCAGACACAGGCTTTCCAGGGGGTGACGGTCTCGCCGTTTCGCGCGCGCTACGACCAGTTCATCAACGGCGAATTCCGCGCACCGCATTCGGGGCGCTATTTCACCAACACCACGCCGCTGACCGGCGGCGCCATCGGCGAGATCGCCCGCGGCGACGCCCATGACATCGAGGCCGCGCTCGACGCCGCCCATGCCGCCCGCGAGGGCTGGGGCCGCACTTCGCCGGCCGAACGCGCGCGCGTGCTGAACCTCATCGCCGACCGGATGGAGCAGAACCTCGAACTGCTGGCCACCGCCGAGACCTGGGACAACGGCAAGCCCATCCGCGAGACCCGCGCCGCCGACCTGCCGCTGGCCATCGACCATTTCCGCTATTTCGCCGGCGCCGTGCGCGCGCAGGAAGGCTCGCTCTCCGAGATCGACGAGGACACGATCGCCTATCACTTCCACGAACCGCTGGGCGTGGTCGGCCAGATCATCCCGTGGAACTTCCCGCTGCTGATGGCGTGCTGGAAACTGGCCCCGGCGCTGGCGGCGGGCAATTGCGTCGTGCTCAAGCCCGCCGAGCAGACCCCGGCCTCGATCATGGTCTTCGCCGAGCTGATCGGCGACCTGCTGCCGCCCGGCGTTCTCAACGTTGTCAACGGCTTCGGCCTTGAAGCGGGCAAGCCGCTGGCCTCGTCGAACCGGATCGCCAAGATCGCCTTCACCGGCGAGACCACGACCGGCCGGCTGATCATGCAATATGCCTCCGAGAACCTGATCCCGGTCACGCTGGAGCTGGGCGGCAAGTCGCCCAACATCTTCTTCGAGGATGTCTGCAACGAGGATGACGACTTCTTCGACAAGGCGATCGAGGGCTTCGTGATGTTCGCGCTCAACCAGGGCGAGGTCTGCACCTGCCCCTCGCGCGCGCTCATCCACGAAAGCATCTATGACCGCTTCATGGAGCGCGCCCTCAAGCGCGTGGCCGCGATCAAGCAGGGCGACCCGCGCGACGGCGCCACGATGATCGGCGCGCAGGCGTCTTCCGAGCAGCAGGAGAAGATCCTCGGCTATTTCGACATCGGCCGCAAGGAAGGCGCCGAGGTGCTGATCGGGGGCGGGCGCGCCGATCTGGGGGGCGAGCTGTCGGGCGGCTATTACGTCCAGCCGACCGTCCTCAAGGGCCACAACAAGATGCGCGTCTTCCAGGAGGAAATCTTCGGCCCGGTCGTGTCGGTGACCACCTTCAAGGACCATGACGAGGCGCTGCATATCGCCAATGACACGCTTTACGGGCTGGGCGCGGGCGTCTGGAGCCGCAACATCAACACCTGCTACCGCTTCGGCCGCGCGATCCATGCCGGGCGCGTCTGGACCAATTGCTATCACGCCTATCCGGCGCACGCGGCCTTTGGCGGCTACAAGCAATCGGGCATCGGCCGCGAGACCCACAAGATGATGCTGGATCACTACCAGCAGACCAAGAACATGCTGGTCAGCTATGCGCCGGCCAAGCTGGGCTTCTTCTGAGCACGCTCCCGCCTGGGCGAGACCGGAAGAACGGACGGGCGCGCGGGCCATCGCGCGCCCGCCCACTTTTTGTGCGGCCCCTCCGGCGGAGGCCCCCCCCCGACGATGGCCCTCCCCGGCGACAGACCGCCCGGCGATGACCCTCCCCGAAGATGGCCGCCCGATAACAGACCGCCGCGATAACAGACCGCCCCGATGACAGGCCGTCCCGATGACAGGCCGTCCTGGTGGCGGCCCGCATGCAACAAGGACGCATCTGCCATGACCCGTCCCGTTCCTGGCCCCGATCCGGTGACGCTCGACCCTTTGTCCCCCGATCCCGAAGTGGCCGATCCCGTGGCCTCCCCGTCAGCCGCGGCTCCCGCGCAGACCCAGGAGCGGGCCCCCGCGCAGGCTGCGGCCGAAGGTGCTGCGGGCCTGCCGCAGGTGGCCGCCACCGCGGCGGCGCGGGCGTTTCTTGACGAGATCCGCGCCGATCATGGCGCGGTGATGTTCCATGTCTCGGGGGGCTGCTGCGACGGCTCTTCGCCGATGTGCTACCCCGAGGGCAGCTTTCGTCTGGGCGTGGGCGATGTCCGTCTGGGCCGGATCGGCGCGACGCCGGTCTGGATGGGGCGCGCCCAGGCCGAGACCTGGGGCGCGACCCTTCTGACGCTCGATGTGGTGCCGGGGCGCGGCGGCATGTTCAGCCTCGACAACGGCCGCGAGCGGCGCTTCCTGATCCGCTCGGATCTCTGCGGGCGTTGACCGGCGCGGCGCTCTGCCGGTCTTGTCCGCGGGCCGCCCCCACCCGCCGCCGCACGCCCCGCCGCCATTCGACTCAGCCAGACCCCGTCCGGTGGCGCCTGCGCGTGCAGCCGGGAAGCAGAGGCGGGACGCGCTGCCGGCCCCCGCTGCCCCCGCGTCCTGACGGGGCTGGGCGCCGCCGCCGCCAGCCCCGATCAGCCCACATCCGCCGCGCGCGGGCTCAGCCGCGGGCGCGCTCGGGAAAGAGGGCGGCCAGCCCCTCGGGCGAGGCCGCGCAGATGCCGCGCTCGGTGATGAGGCCGGTCACCAGCCGCGCCGGGGTCACGTCGAAGGCGGGGTTGCGCGCGCCGGTGGCATCGGGCGAGATCTGAACCTCGGTGATATGGCCCTCGGGGGCGCGGCCCTGGACATGGGTGACCTCGCGCGCGGTGCGCTCCTCGATGGGGATCTCCTTCAGCCCGTCGCGGAGCGTCCAGTCGATCGTGGGCGAGGGCAGCGCCACATAGAAGGGCACGCCGTTGTCATGGGCGGCCAGCGCCTTGAGATAGGTGCCGATCTTGTTGCAGACATCGCCATTGGCCGTGGTGCGGTCGGTGCCGACGATGACCATGTCGACCTCGCCGTGCTGCATCAGATGGCCGCCGGCATTGTCCACCACCAGCGCATGCGGGATGCCGTGCGAGGCCAGCTCCCAAGCGGTGAGCTGCGCGCCCTGGTTGCGGGGGCGGGTCTCGTCGACGAAGACATGCACGTCGATGCCCTCCTCGGCGGCCTGATAGATCGGCGAGGTCGCGGTGCCCCAGTCCACGGTGGCCAGCCAGCCGGCGTTGCAATGGGTCAGGATGTTGACGCGGCCCTGCTTCCTGGCGGCGATCTCGCGGATGACGGCCAGGCCATGCGCGCCGAGCTGGCGGTTGGCCTCGACATCCTCGTCGCAGATCTCGGCGGCGCGCTTGCGCGCGGCGGCGGCGCGTTCGGCGGGGGGCAGCGGGCGCAACAGGCGCTCCATCTCGTCGAGCGCCCATTTGAGGTTGATCGCCGTGGGCCGGGTCTCGTGGAGCACCTGCCAGGTTTCGGTCAACGACGCGTCCGAGGGGTCGTGCTCCATCTGCACCGCCACGCCCCAGGCCGCCGTCGCCCCGATCAGCGGCGCACCGCGCACCCACATGTCGCGGATGGCCGTGGCAAAGGCGGCGCGGTCGGGCAGGGGTTTGATGCGCAATTCATGCGGCAGCCAGCGCTGGTCGATGATCTCGACCTGGCCCGCGTCATTGGTCCAGATGGTGCGGAAATGGCGTCCGTCGATCTTCATGGGGGGGGATCCTGCGATTGGGGCTCTGGCCCCCTTGATAGCCCCAGCCGGGCCCGGCCCTCAAGAGCGGTGGCGCCGCATGTCGGGCGTTGCATTGGGTGTCGCGGGGGCGTTGCGGGAGGCGTTGCGCCGGGCGCTGCATCGGGGGGGGGGGAGCCCACGGCCGCCCCGGGGGGGGGGAGCCCACGGCCGCCCCATCGAGGGGCCGCCGCGGGCGGGGAGGCGTGGCCTCCCCCCGCCGGTTCCCGCCCTTGCGCCTTGCGCCCATTCCGCCTTGCCACTAGGGTGCGCGGCGATCAAATCCGGGCCCGGCGCCATCCGGCAGGGCCCCCTGACCAGGGAAGAGACATGTTCGCAACCCCCGCCTATGCGCAGGCCGCCGGTGACGTTTCGGCCACCGCCGCTTTCTCGCAATTCGTGCCGCTGATCCTGATCTTTGCCATCATGTATTTCCTGCTGATCCGTCCGCAGCAGAAAAAGATGAAGGAACACCGCAACATGGTCGAGGCGCTGCGCCGGGGCGACCAGATCGTCACCCAGGGCGGCATCATCGGCAAGGTGACCCATGTCCGCGAGGACGGCGAGGTCGAGGTCGAGATCGCCACGGGCGTCAAGGTCCGCGTGATCAAGGCCACCATCGCCCAGGTCCTGTCGAAGACCGAACCGGCTGCGGCCAATTCCAACTGAGGGGGCACGGATGCTCCAGATCCCGCTGTGGAAGCGCGCGATCATCCTGGGCCTTGTGGCCGCGGGGGTGATCCTGGCGGCGCCCAACCTGTTCTATCAACGGGTCGAGGCGCATAACGACGCTGTTGCCGCCGCCGAGAAGGCGGGATTCGAGACCGCCGAACAGGCCGCCGATCGGGCGCTGTGGCCGGATTTCCTGCCCTCGGGGCTGGTCAATCTGGGCCTTGACCTGCGCGGCGGCGCCCATCTTCTGGCCGAGGTCCATGTGGCCGACGCCTACAAGGCCCGGATGGAGGCGCTCTGGCCCGAACTGCGCCGGACGCTGGCGGCCGAACGCGCCACCATCGGCGGGATTCGCCGCGTGCCCGGCCCCGAAGGCGAGCTGCACGTCCAGATCGCCAATCCCGAGGAAATGGCCACCGCGGTCGCGGCCGCGCGCAAGCTGGCCACGCCCGTGGTCACGCTGACCGGCGTGGGTCAGGACGATCTTGAGGTCACCGCGGCGGGCGGCAAGCTGATCGTGCGCCTGTCCGAGGCCGAACGCACGGCGATGGACACGCGCACGATCCAGCAGAGCCTCGAGATCATCCGCCGCCGCGTCGACGAGGTCGGCACGCGCGAGCCCACGATCCAGCGCCAGGGCGCCGACCGCATCCTGATCGAGGTGCCCGGCCTCGGCTCGGCCGAGGAACTCAAGGCGCTGATCGGCACCACGGCCAAGCTGACCTTCCAGCCGGTGGTCCGGCGCAATGCCACGCCTTCGGCCGCGCCGGGGCTGGGCCGCGAGATCCTGCCCTCGGCCGAAACCCCCGATCTTTACTACGAACTCGAGAGCGCCCCGGTCGTGACCGGCGACGAGCTGGTCGATGCGCGCCCCGATTTCGACCAGAACGGCCGCCCGGCGGTGTCCTTCCGCTTTAACCCCACCGGCGCGCGCAAGTTCGGCGATTACACCGCCGCCCATATCGGCGAGCCCTTCGCCATCGTGCTGGACGGCGAGGTGATCTCGGCGCCCGTGATCCAGGCGCATATCGCCGGCGGATCGGGCATCATCACCGGGAATTTCACGGTCGAGGAATCGACCAACCTGGCCGTGCTGCTGCGCGCAGGCGCGCTGCCGGCGGGGATGACCTTCCTCGAGGAACGCACCATCGGCCCGGAACTGGGCCAGGATTCGATCGAGGCCGGGCGCATCGCCGCCATGGTCGGCCTGGGCGCGGTGGTCGTGTTCATGATCGCCAGCTATGGTCTCTTCGGGGTGATGGCGGGCTTTGCGCTTCTCATCAACGTGGCGCTGATCTTCGGCGTGCTCTCGGCCATCGGCGGCACGTTGACGCTGCCGGGCATCGCCGGGATCGTGCTGACGATCGGCATGGCGGTCGATGCCAACGTGCTGGTCTTCGAGCGCATCCGCGAGGAATTGCGCAGCGCGCGCGGCCCGGCCCGCGCCATCGAGCAGGGCTATCAGCGCGCCATGTCGGCCATCGTGGACGCCAATATCACCACCTTCATCACCGCCGCGATCCTGTTCTTCGCGGGCTCGGGCCCGGTGCGCGGCTTCGCGGTGACGCTGGCGGTCGGCATCCTGACCTCGGTCTTCACGGCGATCTGGGTCACGCGGCTCTTCGTGGTGACCTGGTTCCAGCGTCGCCGTCCGAAAACCCTCTCGCTGTAAGGGGCAGTCATGGCATTCCGTCTCAAGCTCGTCCCCGAGAAGACCTCGATCGACTTCTTCCGCTACCAGTGGGTCACGCTGGGCTTCTCGGGTGCGATGGTCGTGGCCTCGCTGATCGCGGTGCTGATCTTCGGCCTGAACTTCGGCATCGACTTCCGTGGTGGCACCACCATCCGCACCGAGGCCACCCAGCCCGTCGACGTGGGCGCCTATCGCGCCGCCATCGCGCCGCTGGATCTGGGCGATGTGTCGATCTCGGAGGTGTTCGACCCCACCTTCGGCCCCGAAAAGAACGTGGCCCAGATCCGGGTTCAGGCGCAGGATGGCGCCGAGAGCCTGGGCCCCGAGGCGCTGTCGGCCATCGAGGGCGCGCTTCAGGCGGTGGACCCCAGCCTTGGCTTCGAGGCGGTCGAATCCGTCGGGCCCAAGGTCTCGGGCGAGCTGATCAAGACCGCGATCATCGCCGTGGCCTCGGCCACGGTGGCGATCCTGATCTATATCTGGCTGCGCTTCGAATGGCAGTTCGCCGTGGGCGCCGTGGCCGCGCTGGTCCATGACATCATGGTCACGGTGGGGATCTTCGCGGTTCTCCAGATCAAGTTCGACCTGGCGATCATTGCCGCGCTGCTGACGATCCTGGGCTATTCGATCAACGACACCGTGGTCGTCTTCGACCGGCTGCGCGAGAACCTGATCAAATACAAGACGACGCCGCTGCGCGACGTGATGAACCTGGCCGTCAACGAAACGCTGTCGCGCACGGTGATGACCTCGGGGACCACGCTTCTGGCGCTGATCGCGCTTCTGGTGCTGGGCGGCGACGTGATCCGCGGCTTCGTCTTCGCCATGACCTGGGGCGTGATCGTCGGCACCTGGTCGTCGGTCTTCGTGGCCAAGAACATCGTGCTGTGGCTGGGCGTCAAGCGCGACTGGTCCAAGCCCGCGCCCGAAGGCCCCGAGGACGCGCGCCCGTGAGCCTCAGGCGCTTCGATCCCGCCGCCGGGGCGACCATGATCGACGCGCTGGGGGCGGGCGGTTTCCGCATCGCGGGGGCGGTCCGGCGCGGCCCGGTTCTGGTGCGCGCCGAGCGCGCCGCCGATTGGGGCGGGCCGGCCGATGCCGCGGGGCTGATCGGCTTTGCGCAGGGCCTCGAGATCGTCTTTCTGGGCATGGGTGCCGATTTCGCGCCCGTGCCGGCCGATCTGGGCCGGGCGCTTCAGGCCGCGGGGCTGCGCTTCGAGGCCATGTCCACCCGCTCGGCCGCGCGCAGCTACAACGAACTTCTGTCCGAGGGCCGGCGGGTCTGCGCGGCGCTGCTGCCGCTGCCCGAGACGGGCGCGGGGGCCGGCGGATGAGCGCGCTTCTGTCGGTGCAGGATGTGGCCGTGGCGCGCGGCGGTGTGGCGCTGATCGAGGGCGTGGGCTTCGACGTCGCCCCCGGCACGGCGCTGGTGCTGCGCGGCCCCAACGGGCTGGGCAAGACCACGCTTTTGCGCACGCTGGCCGGCCTGCAACCGCCGCTGCGCGGGACCATCGCGGTCGACCCCGAGATCCTGACCTATGCCGCTCATGCCGACGGGCTGAAATCCACCCTGACCGTGGCCGAGAACCTGACCTTCTGGGCCCGCGTCCATGGCCAGCCCGAGATTGACGCGGCGCTGGCGGCGATGAACCTGCGCAGCCTGCGCGATCGCCCGGCGCAGAACCTGTCGGCGGGGCAGAAGCGCCGGCTGGGGCTGGCGCGGCTTCTGGTGACGGGGCGGCGGCTGTGGCTTCTGGACGAGCCCACCGTGTCGCTCGACACCGCCTCGGTGGCGCTGTTTGCGGGCGTCGTGCGCGATCATCTGGCGCGCGGGGGGGCGGCGGTCATCGCCACCCATATCGGCCTGGGTCTCGAGCAGGAGGCCCGCGTTCTGGATCTGGGCGCCTATCGCGCCCGCCCGCCCGAACAGGGCGGCCACCGCGGCAGTTTCGACGAGGCCTTCGCATGAGCGCCCGCCGCTGCCCTTGGGATCATTCGTGCCCGAAAGGGGGCCGCTGATGTGGGCGCTCTTCCTGCGTGACCTGCGCCTTGCCATCCGCGCCGGCGGCGGTTTCGGGCTGGGGCTGGCGTTCTTCCTGATCGTGACCACGCTGGTTCCCTTTGGCGTCGGCCCCGAGGGCGGCGTTCTGGCGGTGATCGCGCCGGGCATCCTGTGGGTGGGGGCGCTTCTGGCCTGTCTGCTGTCGCTCGACCGGATCTTCGCGCTCGATCACGAGGATGGCTCGCTCGAGCTACTGGCGACCTCGCCTCTGCCGCTCGAGGCGGTGGCGGTGATGAAGGCGCTGGCGCATTGGATCACGACCGGCCTGCCGCTGATCCTGGCCGCGCCCCTTTTCGGGGTGCTGCTGCATCTGCCCTGGCCGGGGCATCTGTGGCTTGTCGTCTCGCTTGCGGTCGGCACGCCGGCGCTGTCGGTGCTGGGCACCTTCGGTGCGGCGATCACCGTGGGGCTCAAGCGCGGCGGTCTTCTCTTGTCGCTTCTTGTGTTGCCGCTTTATATCCCCACATTGATCTTCGGCGCCGAGGTGGTGCGGCGTGTCCTGGCGGGCACCGACCACATGGTGGCGCTGGCGCTGGAAGCGGGGATCACGCTTGGGGCGCTGGCGCTGGTGCCCTTTGCCGCGGCGGCGGCGCTGCGCGTGAACCTGAGATGAAGCGCGCCTGACATTCAAGGCCAGCGGAAAGGCAAGCGGGAAAAGATGTCGATCTGGGAATACGCAAACCCCGTGAAGTTCATGCAGACCTCGCGCTGGCTGATGCCCTGGGCCTGGGGCCTGGCCATCGTGTCGCTGGTCGGCGGGCTGGTCTGGGGCTTCTTCTTCACCCCCGAGGCGCAGAATTTCGGCTCGACCGTCAAGATCATCTATATCCACGTGCCCGCAGCGATGATGGCGATCAACATCTGGGTGATGATGCTGGTCACCTCGCTGATCTGGATCGTGCGGCGCCATCATGTGTCGGCGCTGGCGGCCAAGGCGGCGGCCCCCATCGGCATGGTGATGACGCTGATCGCGCTGATCACCGGGGCGATCTGGGGCCAGCCGATGTGGGGCACCTGGTGGGAATGGGATCCGCGGCTGACCTCGTTCCTGATCCTGTTCCTGTTCTACCTGGGCTACATGGCGCTGTGGGAGGCGGTCGAGAACCCCGACACCGCGGCCGACCTGACCGGGGTGCTGTGCCTCGTGGGTTCGGTCTTTGCGCTTCTGTCGCGCTATGCGGTCAATTTCTGGAACCAGGGCCTGCATCAGGGCGCCTCGCTCTCGCTCGACAAGCAGGAGCACGTGTCCGACGTCTACTGGTATCCGCTGCTGCTGGCGATGGCGGGGTTCGTGGCGCTGTTCGTGGCGCTGGTGCTGGTGCGCACCCGCACCGAGATCCGTCTGCGCCGGATGCGGGCGCTTGAGGCGCGCGCGCGCATGGAGGAGGCGTGATGTTTCCCGAACTGGGCAAATACGGGGCCGTGGTGATGACGGCCTATGGCGCGACGCTGGTGCTGCTGGCCTGGATCGTGGTGGCCAGCCTCTGGCGCGGCGCGCGGGTGCGTCGTGCGCTTGCGGCGATGGAGGCGCGGGCGCGCGGGGCCAAGCAAGAGGGAGAACCGGACAATGGCTAGGATTTCGCCGCTGGTCGTGCTGCCGCCGCTGATCTTTGCGGGGCTGGCGGGGCTGTTCGTCTGGGGCATGCAGCGCGAAGACCCGCGCGCGCTGCCCTCGGCGCTGGTGGGCAAGCCTGCGCCGGCGCTGGTGCTGGGCACGCTGCCGGGGTCAACGGCGCCCACCGACGCCGATCTGCGCGACGGGGCGCCCAAGCTGGTGAACTTCTGGGCGTCGTGGTGCGCGCCCTGCCGGATCGAACATCCGGTGCTGACCGATCTGGCGCTGGCCGGGGTCGAGGTGATCGGCGTCAATTACAAGGACAAGCCCGCCCAGGCGCTGACTTTCCTGGGCCAGATGGGCAACCCCTATGAGCGCATCGGCACCGATGACACGGGGCTCGATACGGCCGTCAACTGGGGTGTCTACGGCGTGCCGGAAACCTTTGTCGTGGCCGGCGACGGCACCATCCTCTACCGCTATGCCGGCCCGCTGACGCCCGGCATCGTCGCACGCGACATCCGCCCGTTGCTGACGGGCGATGCGGGGGCAGCGGGCGACGCGGGGGCGGGCGACGCAGGGACGGCGGGGGAATAGCGCCTCAGCCCTCGATCCGGTGATCGGCGGGCAGGTTGGGAAAGGCCCGCCCCTTCAGCCGCGCATGTTCCAGCGCCGAACGGTGGATGCGTGCGCCTTGCGGCACCGGGCGCGGCTCGCACATCGGCAGCACCCAGCCCGCCAGATCGGGCCGGGTCGAGCCCTCGGGCTTCTTGCGCGGCAGATATTCCAGCAGCCGCCAGAGCGGTTTCATCGACTGATGCGGATCGCCGGCGGGGTCGGGGGCGACATGGCCCTGGCCGGGGGGCTGGCCCTCGACGATCAGGCGCAGGGCGTCGGCGTCGAACGTCAGCCCCAGCGCGGCCAGTTCCGCCACCATCCAGCGCAGCGACAGCTTGGCCAGCTGCGCCTCGGGTTCGGGATAGCCGCCGCCCACATCCGAATGGACCCCGGCAAACCACACCTCGCGCAGGTCTTGCGGGCGCGCCGCTGCGGCGCGGTCCAGCCGGTCGGCCTGATAGAGCCCGCCCTCGGGCCAGCGCAGCGGGCGATACATCGTGCGCCGCTCGTCAAGGGCCAGCGCCTGGCGCACCGCTTCCACCGACGGGTTGACCGAGGTGAAGGCATGGCTGCGCAGGCGCGGCCCGAAGCGGCCCTGCTCG
The DNA here is from genome assembly GCF_900156695.1 of Phaeovulum vinaykumarii. GTDB lineage: Bacteria > Pseudomonadota > Alphaproteobacteria > Rhodobacterales > Rhodobacteraceae > Bieblia_A > Bieblia_A vinaykumarii. The sequence goes on along the minus strand of NZ_FTOM01000005.1, from coordinate 119,655 downwards.
ATGACCGAGGTCACGGTGTCGAAAAGCCCCAGCGCCCGGATCGGCGGCTGTTCGGCGCGCAGGATGCGCCGATAGAGGCGGATCTCGTCGAAATCGCTGTCCCGGCCGGTCTCGCCGATCCGCTTGTAGGCGCGATAGGCATACTCCAGCAGGTTCAGGTTGCGCGGCTCTATCAGCCCCACGGCATGGATGAACCCCGCCAGCACCCGCGCCGAATAGGCCCCGCGCGAAAATCCGATCAGGAAGATGCGGTCGCGGTTCTCGGGGGTGGTGTCGCGGGCCCAGGTCTCGGACAGGAAGCGATAGGCCTCCTTGACGTTCTCGTCTAGGCCCCAGCCCGTCGCCATGCCGAACACCTCGGAGGCCTTGCGCCGCGCCCGCAGCCAGGCGCGTTCGGGGCCCAGCGTGCCGACGCCGGGATCATACCAGACGACCTGCCGGTCCGTCTTTTCCAGCGTGCCATAGAGACGCAGGATGTTCGAACGGTTGGCGGCGATCTCGTTCGAGGTGCCGTCGAGCATGAGGACGATGGTGCGGGGCATGGAAACCCTCCCGATGCGGCTGGGTCCATCTGAGCGCATGCACGCCCCGGTTGACAAGTCCGAATGCGCGTTGGCCCGAATGCCGGGGGGGCAGGGCTTGACCTCCGGGGCGGCGGGGCGCAAGTCTTTGGCCATGCACCGGATCTTTGCCCTTCAGACCCGCGGGCCGGGCCTGACCGAATTCACCGCCCCCGTCGCGGAGTGGCTCTGCGCGCGGCCGCGCACGGGGGTTCTGACGCTGATGGTGCGGCATACCTCTGCCTCGCTCCTGATCCAGGAGAACGCCGACCCCGACGTGCAGGCCGATCTTCAGGCCTTCTTCGCGCGGCTGGTGCCGCCGGCCGATGATCCGGCGATGGGCTGGATCACCCACCGCGACGAAGGCCCCGACGACATGCCCGCGCATATCAAGGCCGCGCTTCTGCCGATCTCCTTGCAGATCCCTGTCATCGACGGGCGGATGGGGCTGGGAACCTGGCAGGGGATCTACCTTTTCGAACATCGCCGGGCGCCGATGCGGCGCGAGGTTCTGGCCATGCTGGTGCCCGCCGCGGACTGACGGCAGCGGCGAAATGTTCAGAATGCAACTTTCGGGCGGGGTTCAGGGGCGGTTGCGCGCGCGAAATTCGTCAAAACACAACATCCCGTGCGCCGATCCGTCGGGGGCGGTGTTCATTTCGCAACGACACCGCCCGCTGCGGAAAGGGAAATCCTGCCGGAACTTGTCCTTTTGCAACCGGCTCAGGGGATGTCGAAGCCGGGCGGGGCCAGGGTGAAGCCCTCGAAGCGGAAGCCGGGGCTGACGGTGCAGCCGACCAGCGTATAGGCGCCCGTGGTCTCGGCCGCCTGCCAGTGATGGGGCGGCACGATGCCTTGGGGGCTGTGTCCGGCCAGAACGTCCGGGCCCAGAAGATGCCTGCGCGCGGGGCCGGTCTCGGTTTCGGCGATGCGCAGCGCAAGCGGCGCGCCGGCGTGGAAATGCCAGATCTCGGCGGCGTCCACCCGGTGCCAATGGCTGCGTTCGCCCGCCCGCAACAGGAACAGGATGGCGGTGCCGGCCGGGCGCGTGCCTTCGGCGGCGTCGGCCACCCAGGTTTCCCGATACCAGCCGCCTTCGGGATGCGGCCGCAGATCCAGCGCCGCGATGATCCGATCCGCCGTGTCCATCCGTCTCTCTCTCCCCCCGCAATGACGAAAGCCCCCGCGCGGGGGGGCTTTCGCATCTTCGTCGCAGGCCGCGCGGGCCTTATTTCAGGATCGAACGGCCGGCGTATTCGGCCGTGGCGCCCAGCATTTCCTCGATACGGATCAGCTGGTTATACTTCGCCAGCCGGTCCGAGCGCGCCAGCGAGCCGGTCTTGATCTGACCGCAATTCGTGGCCACGGCCAGATCGGCGATGGTGGCGTCCTCGGTCTCGCCCGAGCGGTGCGACATCACGTTGGTGTAGCGCGCGCGATGGGCCATCTCGACGGCCTGGAGCGTCTCGGTCAGCGACCCGATCTGGTTGACCTTGACCAGCATCGAGTTGGCCACGCCCTTGCGGATGCCGTCGGCCAGACGCGCGGGGTTGGTCACGAAGAGGTCGTCGCCCACCAGCTGGACCTTGCCCCCCAGCGTGTCGGTCAGCAGCTTCCAGCCGTCCCAGTCGTCCTCGGCGCAGCCGTCCTCGATCGAGATGATCGGGTAATCGGCGCAGAGCGCGGCCAGGTAATCGACATTCTCGGCCGAGCTGAGCACCTTGCCCTCGCCCTTCATGTCGTATTTGCCGTCCTTGAAATATTCGGTCGAGGCGCAGTCGAGGGCCAGATAGATGTCCTCGCCCGGTTTGTAGCCGGCTTTCTCGATCGCCTTCAGGATGAAGTCCAGCGCGTCGCGGGTCGAGCTGAGGTTGGGTGCAAAGCCACCCTCGTCGCCCACGCCCGTGGCCAGGCCCGCCGCCGAGAGTTCCTTCTTCAGCGTGTGGAAGACCTCCGAACCCATGCGCACGGCGTCGCGGATATTGCCCGCGCTGACCGGCATGATCATGAATTCCTGGATGTCGATCGGGTTGTCGGCATGTTCGCCGCCGTTGATGATGTTCATCATCGGCACCGGCAGGACGCGCGCCGAGGTGCCGCCGACATAGCGATAGAGCGGCTGGCTACAGAATTCCGCCGCCGCCTTGGCGCAGGCCAGCGACACGCCCAGGATGGCGTTGGCGCCCAGCCGCGACTTGTTGGGGGTGCCGTCGAGTTCGATCATCAGCCGGTCGAGTTCGACCTGTTCGGTCACGTCCTCGCCGACCAGGTTCTCGGCGATCTCGCCGTTGACGGCCTGCACGGCCTCAAGGACGCCCTTGCCCATGTAGCGCGCCTTGTCGCCGTCGCGGCGCTCGACGGCTTCGTGCGCGCCGGTCGAGGCGCCCGAGGGCACGGCGGCGCGGCCCATGGTGCCGTCTTCCAGAATGACGTCGACTTCGACGGTGGGGTTGCCCCGGCTGTCGAGGATCTCGCGGGCGTGGATGTCGATGATGGTGCTCATGGTCCCCCCCTTCGGGATATGGAAACTTGCGCGCTGCATACCGCAATGGTTCCGGGGGGGGAAGGGGTCAGATGCTGCGCCGCCGCAACGCTGCCTCGCGCATCACCGTGTAGATCCCCGAGGCCACGATCACCGCACCGCCGATCAGCGTGGCGAGGTCGGGCGTTTCGGCAAAGACCGCCCAGCCGATGATGACGGCGAAGACAAGGCGCGTGTAGCGGAAGGGCGTGACCGAGGAGACGTCGCCCATGCGCATGGCCGCGACCAGCGCGAGGTATCCCATGACGCCGAAGCCCACGCCGCCGGTGATGGCCAGAAGCTCCCAGGGGTGGGGCATCAGCGGGCGCGCGCCGGTCACCACCATCAGCACCAGACCCGCCGGCACCACCGTGGCAAAGGCCCAGGTCGACAATTGCCAGGCCGAGACATCGCGCGGCACCCGGCGCGTGACCAGATCACGCGCGGCCAGTCCCAGCACCCCGATCACCGCGAAGATCGACTTGGGGTCGAAGCCCGCAGCGCCGGGGCGCAGCACGATCATCACGCCCAGGAAACCGACCGCGATGGCCGACCAGCGCCGCCAGCCGACGCGTTCGCCCAGAAACAGCACCGCCCCCAGCGTGACCACCAGCGGCAGCGCCTGCAAGATGGCCGAGGCCTGCGCCAGCGGCGTCAGCGCGATGGCCAGAACGAAGCCCAGCGTCCCGACCAGCTCGCCGGTGTTGCGCGCGATGACGACGGGGCGCAGCATGGCGCGGCTGATCACCGCCTCGCGGCGCAGCATGGTGCCGGCGGCAAAGACCAGCGTGCCCAGGATGCCCAGGATCGCCAGCACCTCGCCCACGGGCAGGCGCTGGGTCAGAAGCTTGACGAACAGATCCTCGAGCGCAAAGCCCGCCATGGAGGCGGTCATCAAAAGCGCCCCGCGCAGGTTCTCCATCGAGACGGTCCTGAATGAAGGGAATACCCCTTTTCGCTAGCCTGCGCCGGGGTCGCGCGCAAGCCGGGCGCGGCGACGAAAATGTGCCCATGACAATTTCGCGGGGCAGGGGTGCGTTCGCGGGCAGGGGGGCGCACCCGCCCGCGTCAGGTGCCGCAGAAGGTCTGGGTCACGCGTTCGTCGGGGCTGGGCGGCAGGGCCAGGTCGTCCCATTCGGCGCGATCCTCGAAAGGCGCCGAAAGGGCGGCGTGCAGGCGCTCGAACGGGGCCATATCGCCCGTGACAGCCGCCTCGATCACGGCCTTGATGCGGTGGTTGCGCGGGATGCGGCGGGGGTTGGCCGCGGCCATCACCGCTTCGGGATCGGCCCCGGTCCCCTGACGCAGCCGGGCGCGCCAGTCCTGCGCCCAGGCGTCGAAGGCCGCGGGATCGGCGAATTCGGCGCGCGCCGAGCCATCGGCCAGCCCCGCGAAGACACGGGTGAAATCGGCGCCCAGCCGCGCCATCCGCGACAGGAGGGTCTCGATCAGCGCGCGGTCCTCGGGGGTGGGCTCGGCCAGCCCGATCCGCGCCCCGAAATGGCGCAGCCATTCGCTCTGGTAGAGGGGGGCGAACCCCGCCAGCGCCGCATTGGCCCGCGCCACCCCGTCCGCCCCCATCAGCGGCAGCAGCGCCGAGGCCAGCTGCGCCAGGTTCCACAGCGCCATCTGCGGCTGCTGACCCCAGGCATAGCGCCCCGTCGCGTCGATCGAGGAAAACACCGTGTCGGGGTGATAGGCGTCGAGAAAGGCGCAAGGGCCATAGTCGATCGTCTCGCCCGAGATGGCGCAATTGTCGGTGTTCATCACCCCATGCACGAAGCCCAGCGCCATCCAGCGCGCCACCAGCCGGGCCTGGGCGTCGGTCACGGCATGCAGAAGGCGCGCGGCCGGGGTGTCGCCGGGAGGATCGCGGTCCGGGTAATGGCGGGCCAGCGCGTGCTCGGTCAGCATCGCAAGGGCCTCGGTATCGCCGCGGGCCGCGAAATATTCGAAGGTGCCCACCCGCAGATGCGAGGCCGCCACCCGCACCAGCACCGCGCCGGGCAGGCCGCGCCCGCGCGCCACCATCTCGCCCGTGCCCATCGCCGCCAGCGCCCGCGTGGTTGGCACGCCCAGCGCGGCCATGGCCTCGCTGACCAGATATTCGCGCAGGACCGGCCCGATCCAGGCGCGCCCGTCGCCGCGCCGCGACCAGGGCGTGGGGCCCGCGCCCTTCAGTTGCAGATCGACGCGCCCGCCCGCGGGGGGGATCAGCTCGCCCAGCAGGATCGCGCGCCCGTCGCCCAGCTGCGGCACGAATCCCCCGAACTGGTGCCCCGCATAGGCCTGCGCCAGCGGTTCGGCGCCCTCGGGCAGGGCATTGCCCGCCATCCAGTCGGGTGCGGCCGCCAGCGCCTGCGGATCAAGCCCCAGCTGCACCGCCAGATCGGCATTCAGCGCCAGAAGATGCGGATGCGCGACCGGGGTGGGCGGCAGGCGCGCAAAGAAGCGTTCGGGCAGCCGGGCATAGGAATTGTCGAACCGCGCCCCGGTCAGGGAAACGCGCGGCAGGGTCTCGGATGTCGGGCTGGCGGTCTGGGGCAGGGGCATGGGATCTCCGGTGGGGCCGGCGCCATGGCGCGGCCGTTCCCCCCTGATCTAGCCCCGTCACCGGCCCCGGCAAGCGCGCCCCTGCACGCAAAGGGTCAGACATGAAAAGGGCCGCCCCCCGAAAGGCGCGGCCCGAAATCGCGTGGCCCGAAATCGCTTGGCGCGTGCGGCGCGCCGAGCGGCGGGATCAGCCGACCAGCTCGAGACCCGAGAAGAAGAACGAGATCTCCTGCGCGGCGGTTTCCGGCGCGTCCGAGCCGTGGACCGAGTTCTCGCCGACCGACAGGGCGAATTCCTTGCGGATGGTGCCGTCGGCGGCATCGGCGGGGTTGGTCGCGCCCATCACTTCGCGGTTCTTGGCGATGGCGCCTTCCCCTTCGAGCACCTGCACCACGACCGGCTCCGAGGCCATGAATTCGCACAGCTCGCCGTAGAAGGGGCGTTCCTTGTGCACTTCGTAGAACTTGCCGGCCTGTTCCATGGTCAGCTTGATGCGTTTCTGCGCCACGATGCGCAGGCCGGCTTCCTCGAACTTGGCGTTGATCTTGCCGGTAAGGTTGCGCTTGGTGGCGTCGGGTTTGATGATCGAGAGCGTGCGTTCGATGGCCATGTGGTCCTCATGCGGTGGGCGCCGGCACGATGGCCGGACGCGGGATGTTTCTGGCCGCGCGCCTATCACGGCGGCGGGGCAAAGGAAAGCCCGCCCCGACATCATGGTGCGCCGGGGCCGCGGGGCGGGGCGCGGCGGCCACAATCGGGCGGGTGTCGCGCCCCATCCGGCCGGGATCGGGCGGTGTCACCCTGCGCACCCGGCCGGGATCGGGCGCGTCCGGGTGCAGCGCCCACGTTGACGGCGCGCGCGGAACGGGGCAAGGCTGCCGCTCATGCTGAAGATCACCGATATCACCTATTCCGTCGAGGGCCGCCCCCTGTTCGAAGGCGCCTCGGCCATCGTGCCGGCGGGCCACAAGATCGGCCTCGTGGGGCGCAACGGCGCGGGCAAGACCACGCTCTTTCGCCTGATCCGGGGCGAGCTGGCGCTCGAGGGGGGCACGATCTCGTTGCCTGCGCGCGCGCGCATCGGCGGCGTGGCCCAGGAGGTGCCGGGCAATTCTGTGTCGCTGCTCGATACGGTGCTGGCCGCCGATACCGAGCGCGCGGCACTTCTGGCCGAGGCCGAGACCGCGCAGGATCCCGCGCGCATCGCCGAGATCCAGACGCGGCTGGCCGATATCGACGCCTGGTCCGCCGAGGCGCGCGCCAGCGCCATCCTGCGCGGGCTTGGCTTTGACGCCGCGGCCCAGGCCCGGCCCTGTTCGGATTTCTCGGGCGGCTGGCGGATGCGGGTGGCGCTGGCGGGGGTGCTGTTTGCCCAGCCCGACGTGCTGCTTCTGGACGAGCCGACGAACTATCTTGACCTCGAGGGCGCGCTCTGGCTCGAAAGCTATCTCGCGCGCTATCCGCATACGGTGATCGTCATCAGCCACGACCGCGGGCTTCTGAACCGGGCGGTGGGGGCGATCCTGCATCTGGACAACCGCAAGCTGACGCTGTGGCAGGGGGGCTATGACGCCTTCGTCAAGGCGCGCGCGGCGGCGCAGGCGGTGCAGGCGGCCGAGGCCAAGAAGGTCGAGGCCCGGCGCGCGCATCTGCAAAGCTTCGTGGACCGGTTCCGCGCCAAGGCCTCGAAGGCGACGCAGGCGCAGGCGCGGCTGAAGATGCTCGAGCGGCTGGAGCCGATCACCGCCCCCGAGGAGGCCAAGTCCCGCGCCTTCAGCTTTCCCGCGCCCGAGCAATTGTCGCCGCCCATTCTGGCGCTCGAGGGGGTGTCGGTGGGCTATGAGGGGCGGGCGGTGCTGCGCAACCTGTCGCTGCGCATCGACCAGGATGACCGGATCGCGCTGCTGGGCCGCAACGGCGAGGGCAAGTCGACGCTGTCGAAGCTGCTGGCCGACCGGCTGGCGCCGATGGGCGGGCAGGTGACGCGCTCGGGGCGGCTGCGGGTGGGCTATTTCGCCCAGCATCAGGTCGACGAGCTGCATCTCGACGAGACGCCGCTCCAGCATCTGGCGCGTGCGCTGCCCGAGGAGGCGCCGGTGCGGCTGCGGGCGCGGGCGGCGGGGTTCGGGCTGATGGCCGAGCAGGCCGAGACGGTGGTGGGGCGGCTGTCGGGCGGGCAGAAGGCGCGGCTGTCGCTTCTGCTGGCCACGCTGTCGGCGCCGCATCTTCTGATCCTCGACGAGCCGACCAACCACCTTGACATGGAAAGCCGCGAGGCGCTGGTCGAGGCGCTCAACGCCTATACCGGGGCGGTGGTTCTGGTCAGCCACGACATGCATCTTCTGGGGCTGGTCGCGGACCGTCTGTGGAAGGTCGGGGGGGGCGCGGTCGCGCCCTATGCGGGTGATCTGGAGAGCTATCGCGCCGAGCTTCTGGCGGGCGAGACCGACCAGAAGGCCCCCGCGCGCGCCGAGGAAAAGGCGCGCCGCAACCAGGCCGAGAAGGCCGGGCGCGAGGCGCTGCTGGCCGCGCGTGCCGAGGCGCGGCGCTGCGAGGATCGGGTCGAGAAGCTGACCGAGATGATCGAGAAGCTGGATGCGATCCTGGCCGATCCCGCGCTCTATGAGGCCGGAAAGGCGGCCGAGGCCGAGAAATGGCAAAAGAAACGCGCCGAGGCGGGCGAGGGCATGGCGCGGGCCGAGGCGCTGTGGCTCGAGGCGCTGGAACGGCTCGAGGCGCTCGAGGGCTGAGCGCGGTCGGCGCCCGCGGCGGCGGTTCCGGGGTGGGCGCCGGGGGGAGGGGCCCTCGGCCGCCCCATCGAGGGGCCGCCGAGGGCGGGGAAGGCGCTGCCTCCCCCCGCCCGGACCTGCCCGCGCGGCCCCCTCTCCATCGCCGCCCTGGTTTGCCCGGCGCGTCCGCCTTGGCTCGGTGTGCGCGGCTTTCAGCTTTTGCCGCGGGGGACGGGCCGGGATTTTCGCGCGGCGGATCGGGGGCGAAACGGTTGGGGTGCGCCTTCGGGGCGCGCGCGCGTGCGCAGGCGCGTCCCGGCCGCCGAGGCCCCCTCGATGGGGGTCTCGGCGGCTTCCCCCGCTTGCGCTTGTCAGGCGTCGGGCTGCGGCATCTTGACCCAAGCAAAAGACTCGGCTTTTATGCGGGCGCCCGAAGCAATGAGGTTGTCGATGCCCCCTGTCCGATCGTTCTTCACCCTGGCCCGCCGCATGACCCGGCCCGGCGCCGTGCTGGCGGCGCTGGCCGGCACGACCGCTGCCGTGCCCGCGCTGGCCGATGTCAACGTCTATTCCCACCGCCAGCCCGAACTGGTCGAGCCGCTCTTTGCCGCCTTCACCGCCGAGACCGGCATCCCCGTCAATGTCGCCTTCGTCGACAAGGGCATGGTCGAGCGCCTGCGCGCCGAGGGCGACCGCAGCCCCGCCGATCTGGTGATGACGGTCGACATCGCGCGGCTGTCGCAGGTGGTTGCAGCCGGGGTGACGCAGCCGGTGCAGTCCGACGTCCTCGACGCCGCGATCCCGGCCGAATTGCGCGACCCCGAGGGCCATTGGTTCGCCCTGACCACGCGCGCGCGCATCGTCTATGCCTCGAAGGACCGCGTGCCCGCCGGCACGGTGACCACCTACGAAGATCTGGCCGATCCGAAATGGAAGGGCCGGATCTGCACCCGCCCCTTCACCGCCGATTACAACGTCGCGCTGACGGCGGCCTATCTTCTGCACCACGGCGAGGCCGCCACCCGCGACTGGCTGACCGGCCTGCGCGCCAATCTCGTGCGCAAGCCCGAGGGCAACGACCGTGCCCAGGTCCGCGCCATCTGGGCGGGGCAGTGCGACCTGTCGCTGGGCAACACCTATTACATGGGCGAGATGCTCGAGAGCCCGCAGGACGCCGAGGCCGCCCGCGCCGTGCGCGTCGACTTCGCCACCTTCGAGGGGGCGGGCACGCATCTCAACGTCTCGGGCGTGGCCATGACCCGCGCCGCGCCCAACCGCGACGCGGCGCTGAAGCTGATGGAATTCCTGGTCTCGGACGAGGCCCAGCGCATCTATGCCGAAACCAACCACGAATTCCCCGTCAAGCCCGGCGTTCCGTCCTCGGAGGTGGTGGCCAGCTGGGGGCCCTTCACGCCCGACAGCCTGGGTCTGGCGGACATTGCCCAGGCCCGCGCCGAGGCACTGCGGCTGATCGAATCGCTCGATTTCGACGGCTGAGACGCGAAGGACCGGGACGGGCCTGTCCCGCCGCGCGGCGGGGGCATCCCCCGCGCGCGCCCGGAGGCGAGCAGGTCTCCGGGCGCGGGGGCGCCGGCCACGAAGGGCCCGCGCCTTTGTTCGGGGCTGTGCTTATGGAAAGCCGCCGGGGAAATGGCAAGGCGTCCCGATGACGTCTCTGCCGCTTTTGCGTCATTCTTGCCACGCGCGGGGGGCTTGGCGTGCAGGGCACGCGCCCGGATCGCGGGTGGGTTGCGCCCGCCCCCATCACGATGGGGCGGCGTCGGCGAGATCGGGTCTTCTCCTCCATTGTTTGCCCCGGCGGGGCTTGTGCCATTGTCTGCCCCGGCGGGGCATGTGAATGTGGCCGCGCAGGCGGTAGCGGTGGTGCCGCGGGTCGTGCCCCGTGGCGGGGCGCCGCTCGGGACGGCCATGCCCCTCAGAAACGGTCCAATTGTGTCGAAATTCGGGCGGGGCCCCCGCCGGCATCAGAGATTGTCCACGGTTGCGCAAAAGACACGGCGCAGGTGGTCCAGAGACGGCGCCGAAAGACGGCGCTGAAAGACGACAGGGAGACGCCCGATGAGCCGGCGCAAGATCATCATCGACACCGACCCCGGCCAGGATGACGCCGTGGCGATCCTGCTGGCGCTGGCCAGCCCCGAGCTCGAGGTGCTGGGCCTGACCTGCGTGGCCGGCAACGTGGCCCTGGAGCTGACGGCGAAGAACGCCCGCGTGGTCTGCGAACTGGCCGGACGCCCGGATGTGGCGGTGTTCGCGGGGGCCGAGGCGCCCTTGTCCCGCCCGCTCAAGACGGCCGAGCATGTGCACGGGCGCACCGGCCTTGACGGCATCGCGCTGCCCGAACCGGCGATGGCCCTGCGCGACCGCCACGCGGTGGATTTCCTGATCGAGACGCTGCGCGCCGAGCCGCCCGGCGCGGTGACGCTGTGCACGCTGGGGCCCCTGACCAATATCGCGCTGGCCCTGACCCGCGCCCCCGACATCGCGCCGCGCATCGCCGAGATCGTGATGATGGGCGGGGCCTATTTCGAGGTGGGCAACATCACCCCGGCGGCGGAATTCAACATCCATGTGGACCCCGAAGCGGCCGCGACCGTGTTCCGTGCGGGCGTGCCCAAGGTGGTGATGCCGCTCGATGTGACCCACAAGGTGCTGACCACCCGCCCGCGGGTCGAGGCCTTTCGCGCGCTGGGCACGCCGGTTGGCCATGCCGTGGCCAGTTGGACCGATTTCTTCGAGCGCTTCGACATGGCCAAATATGGCAGCGCCGGCGCGCCGCTGCACGACCCTTGCGTGATTGCCTATCTGCTGGCGCCGGGGCTCTTCTCGGGGCGCCATGTCAACGTGGAAATCGAGGTCGACAGCCCCCTGACCCTGGGCATGAGCGTCGCCGATTGGTGGCGCGTCACCGACCGCGCGCCCAATGCGATGTTCATGGGCGATGTCGATGCCGAGGGGGTCTTTGCGCTGCTGACCGAGCGTCTGGCCCGCCTCTGAGCGCCGCCCGCCCCCGACCTGTTTGACATTCCGCGCGCAAGGGGCTGGAAACCCTGTGCGAAGGGCGCAACGATGCCGCCGCCCCGACAGCTGCGCCGACCGCCCCACAGAACGTCCCAGAAATTCTCAGGGAGAGAACCAGATGACCTTCCAGACCTTCGATGCCGTCACCCGCCCCGCGGACGGCCCGCCCCGGCTTGCGGCGCTGCGCGAGAAGATGGCCGAGGCGGGGCTTGCGGGCTGGCTGGTGCCGCGCGCCGATGCCCATCAGGGCGAATATGTGGCCCCCCATGATGCGCGGCTGGCCTGGCTGACGGGCTTTTCCGGCTCGGCCGGCTTCGCGGCGATCCTTCACGACCAGGCCGGGGTCTTCATCGACGGGCGCTACCGGGTGCAGGTCCGCGCCGAGGTCGACGGCGCGCATTTCACCCCCGTGCCCTGGCCCGAGACGCGCCTTGAGGATTGGCTGGTCGCGCATCTGCCCGAAGGCGGGCGCGTGGGCTTTGACCCCTGGCTGCACACCGAGGCCGAGATCACCCGCCTCGAGACGCGGCTGGCGTCTGCGGGGATCACGCTGGTGCCCCACGCCAATCTGGTCGATCAGATCTGGACCGACCAGCCCGCGCCGCCCGCCGCCCCCGCCTGCGCCCATCCCGATGCGCTGGCGGGCCGGACCAGTGCCGAGAAACGCGCCGAGCTGGCCGCCGATCTGCGTGCGCGCGGGCTGTCGGCGGCGGTGCTGACGCTGGCCGATTCGGTCTCGTGGCTGCTGAACATCCGCGGCGCCGATATCGCCCGCAATCCGGTGGTTCTGGCCTTCGCCATCTTGCATGACACCGGCCGGCTGAGCCTGTTCACCGCGCCCGAGAAGATCTCCGAGGATCTGCGCGCCCATCTCGGCCCGGAAATCACTTTGCGCCCGGTCTCGGCCTTCGGGCCGGCGCTGCGCAGCCTCGGCGGGCCGGTCCTTGTGGCCGCCGACAGCGTGCCGCGCCAGGTGGTGCTGGAACTGCACGAGGCCGGCGTTGCCGTCGAGACCGGCGCGGACCCCTGCCTTTTGCCCAAGGCGCGCAAGACCCCGGCCGAGATCGCGGGCGCGCGCGCGGCGCATCTGCGCGACGGGGCGGCGATGGTCGAATTCCTGGCCTGGTGCGACGAGGCCTTGCCCGGCGGCCATCAGACCGAGATCGACGTGGTGCGCCGTCTCGAGGCCTTTCGCGCCGCCACCGGCGCGCTGCGCGAGATCGCCTTCGACACGATCTGCGGCGCCGGGCCGAATGGCGCCATCGTCCATTACCGCGTCACGACCGCGACCAACCGCAAGATCCACCCCGGCGACGTGGTGCTGGTCGATTCGGGCGGCCAATATGCGGACGGCACCACCGACATCACCCGCACGCTGGCCACGGGGCCCGTCGCACCCGAGGTCCGCGACGCCTATACCCGCGTCCTGCGCGGGCTGATCGCGCTGTCGCGGGCGCGCTGGCCGGCCGGGCTCGCGGGGCGCGATCTCGACGCGCTGGCGCGCTATCCGCTGTGGCTGTCGGGGCGCGATTACGACCACGGCACCGGGCATGGCGTGGGGGCGTATCTGTGCGTGCACGAGGGGCCGCAGCGGTTCTCGCGGCTGTCCGATGTGCCGCTCGAGCCGGGGATGATCCTGTCGAACGAGCCCGGCCATTACCGCGAGGGCGCCTATGGCATCCGGCTGGAAAACCTGGTGCTGGTGGCGTCTGCGCCGGCGCTGCCGGGGGGCGATCCGGGGCGCGCGATGCTGGAACTGTCGACGCTGACGCTGGTGCCCTTCGATCTGCGGCTGGTCGATCGGGCGGCGCTCTCGGCCGAGGAGATCGCCTGGCTGGATGCCTATCACGCGCGCGTTCTGGCCGAGGTCGGCCCGCAGGTCAGCGACAGCGCGCGGGCCTGGCTGGCGCGCGCCTGCCGCCCCCTGGCCGGCACCGCCTGAGCCGGGCAGGGCGCGTAACCAATGGGGCGCGTCACGGGGGGACGCCACGGGAGCGGCGGCGGCAAGGGGCGGGCCGGCGGAAAGACGCGGCACTTGCCCGCCCCCCCTTCCGCCGGCCTGCGGTTGGACCTAACTTGCGCGCGTCCGCCCCTGCGCTGAGCCCGTGACCACCCGGAGACCTTCCATGCCTGACACCTTGTCCCGCCCCGCCCCGCAGACCGCGCCCGCCCCGCAGACCGCCGCCGCGCGTGAGGCCGCGCTTGATGCGCTTTCGGCGCTTCTGGGGCAGCGGCTGTCGCGCAAGCCTGCCGATCTCGACCATCACGCCCATTCCGAAGCCTGGTATCCGGCCACCCCGCCCGATGCCGTGGCCTGGCCCGAAACCACCGAGGAAGTGTCGCGCATCGTCAGGATCTGCGCCGCGCACGGGCTGCCGATCGTGGCCTGGGGCACGGGCACCTCGCTCGAGGCGCAGGCGCTGGCGACCGAGGGCGGGCTGACGCTGGACCTGAGCCGGATGCGGGCGATCCGGGCGCTTCATGCCGAGGACATGCAGGTTGTGGTCGAACCCGGCATCACCCGCGAGGAGCTGAACGCCGAATTGCGCGCGACGGGCCTGTTCTTTCCGGTCGATCCCGGCGCCAATGCCTCGATCGGGGGGATGGCGGCCACGCGCGCCTCGGGCACGACCACGGTGCGCTATGGCTCGATGCGCGACAACGTGATGGGCCTTGAGGTGGTGCTGGCCGACGGGCGCATCATCCGCACCGGCTCGCGCGCGGCGAAATCGGCGGCGGGCTATGACCTGACCGCGCTGATGCTGGGCTCGGAGGGCACGCTCGGCATCATCACCGAACTGACGCTGCGCCTGCATGGCCAGCCCGAGGCGATCACCTCGGCGGTCTGCGCCTTCGACAGCTTCGAGGCGGCGGTCGAGACGGTGATGGCCACGATCCAGATGGGTCTGCCGATGGCGCGGATCGAATTCGTGGACGAGGACGTGGCGCGCGCCTTCAACGCCTATGCGCGCACCGACATGCCCGAAAAGCCGCATCTGCTGATCGAATTCCACGGCTCGCAGGCGGGGGTGGCCGAGCAGGCCGAGGCCTTCGGCGCCATCGTCGCCGAGATGGGCGGGGCCGATTTCGACTGGGCGGCCAGCACCGAGGCGCGCAACGCGCTGTGGAAGATGCGCCACGGCGCCTATCCGGCCTGCCTGGCCTGGCGGCCGGGCTCGATCGGGCTGGTGACGGACATCTGCGTGCCGATCTCGCGGCTGGCCGAAGCGGTGGCCGAGACCCGCGCCGATATCCGTGCCGAAGGTCTGGTGGGGCCGATCCTGGGCCATGTCGGCGACGGCAATTTCCACGCCATCCTGCTTCTGGAACGCGACAATCCCGACGAACTGGCCCGCGCCAAGCGGGTGGCGGGCCGCATGGCCGAACGCGCGCTGGCGATGGGGGGCACGGTCACGGGCGAACATGGCGTGGGCATCGGCAAGCGCGCCTACATGCAGGCCGAACATGGCGAGGGCTGGGCGGTCATGGGCGCGCTGAAGGCCGCACTTGACCCGCGAAACCTGCTCAACCCCGGCAAGCTGGTTCCCGAGACGCCTTCTCCGGACGCGCGGGCATGAGCGCCCCGCCCGAAGTGCTGACGCCCCAGAGCCTGCCGCGCGCCTTTGCCCAGGCCTGGGGCGCACGCGATGCGGCGGCCCTTGCCGCGCTCTTTGCCGAGGACGCCGATTTCCTGTCGCTGACGGGGGCCGCGGCCGAGGGACGGCGCGCCATCGCCGAGGTGCTGGCCGGCGAATTCGAGGGCGCCTTTGCCCGCGCGCGGCTGGTCACCGGGCGGGGCAAGCTGCGGCCGGTGGGGCAGGGCGGCGCGGTGATGCTGCAACGCTATGTGCTGTCGGGCATTCTCAATCCCGACGGCTCGGATGCGGGCAGGGTCGGCGCGCTCTTTGCCGCGACGCTGGAAGAAGGGCCTTCGGGCTGGTCCATCGTCGCCGCGCAATTCGTGGCCGAGGCCTGAAGCGGCCCGCCCGACCGGACGCCCGCACGGCGCTCAGGGTCTCAGAACCTCAGGATTTCAGAACCACTGGCCCGGCTCCATCAGGCCCAGGTCCATGAGCTGCTGCGAGGACCATTCGAAGCGCACCGAATTATACCAGCGGAAATTGGGGATATCGAAGGTCGAGCCGGGGTTGAGCTTGAGCGCCTTGGCCACCCGGAAGGACATCACCGCCGCCGTAAGGTTGTGGTGCCAGGGGCAGGCATAGGTGTTCATCTCGGGGTCGTTCAGCGTGTAATCGGGCGCCAGCCGCAGCCCCTTGCGCGTGCGCAGGATCGAGATGCGGTCGATCTTGCGCCGTTGGGGGGGGATGTGTTCCTCGAAGCGCCAGCGCAGCCCGCCGAAGAAATCGTATTGCCGGTCGAGATGGCGACCGTCGGCGTCCTTGCGCACCAGCGCGAAATAGCCCGCCCGGTCCAGCATGGCGCTGGCACGATCCACGCCCGACGGGTGGGTGCCCAGATCCTCGGCATAGAGATCGACGGCATAGGTCAGCATAGCCTCGCGCCGTTCCTCGGTGTGAAAGGCCAGCATCTCGCCGATCGTGCGGTGCTCGCAGAAGGGGAAGAACAGGTATTCGGCGTTGTAGCAGTAATAGAACCACACGCCGGGCGCGCAGGCCTCGATCACCGGGTTGACGGCCTGCGCCAGCGCCTGCGGCCCGCGCTGGTCGAAGGCGATGCGGTGGATGCGCGCGGCCAGATCCTCGGGCAGCTCCAGCTCGCGCGGGGCCAGCACCAGCACGGCGCGAAAGCCCAGATCCAGGTGGTGGCGCAAGGTGCTCTCGACCTCGATCAGATCCTCGACCAGGATCAGCGCCACCGGCCCGCGCGCCAGCACCGCGCGCCCGCGCGCCAGGAAATCGGCAAGCGAGGTATAGTTCATGTCGGCCCGGTTCCCCTGTCTGCGGACCGGGCCCCGGCCCGGCGCGCGGAGGATCGGCCAGGGGCGCGGGTTTTGCAACCCGCCGCGATGTTGCGAAAGGCCCCGTTCCGCGCTAGGAGGCGCGCAAACCCCGCCCGTCTTGTCAGCCCGTCTGTCGGGGCGCTCATCCGTTCCCCCCTTGCCGAGTGATGCCATGACCGACGCTGCCGCCGCGCCCGACACCGAAACCGCCCCCGCGCGCAAGCTGTTCATCAAGACCTATGGTTGCCAGATGAACGCCCATGACAGCGAGCGCATGGCCGAGACGATGGCGCAGGAGGGCTATGCGCTGACCGCCGACCCCGCCGAGGCCGACCTGATCCTTCTCAACACCTGCCACATCCGCGAGAAGGCGGCCGAGAAGGTCTATTCCGAGCTGGGCCGGCTGCGCCCGCTCAAGCAGGCGCGTCCCGGCCTGCGCATCGGGGTGGCGGGTTGCGTGGCCCAGGCCGAGGGCGCCGAGATCCTCGAACGCGCGCCGCTGGTCGATCTGGTCGTGGGCTCGCAGGCGTTCCACCGGCTGCCCGAGCTGGTGCGCGCGGCGCAGGAGGGTGCCCGCCCCGTCGAGACCGATTTCCCCGCCGAGGACAAGTTCGCCGCCCTGCCGGGGCGCGCGGGCGGCCGGCCCACGGCCTTTCTGACCGTGCAGGAGGGCTGCGACAAGTTCTGTGCCTTCTGCGTGGTCCCCTATACCCGCGGCGCCGAGATGAGCCGCCCCGTCGCGCGCATCCTCGAGGAGGCGCAGGCGCTGGCCGATCGCGGCGTGCGCGAGGTGATGCTTCTGGGCCAGAACGTCAACGCCTGGCACGGGGTGGGCCCTGCGGGCGACGAATGGGGGCTGGGGCGGCTGATCGAGGCGGTGGCCGGGATCGAGGGGATCGCGCGCATCCGCTATACCACCTCGCATCCCAACGATTTCACCGACGACCTAATCGCGGCGCATCGGGACCAGCCCAAGCTGATGCCCTATCTGCATCTGCCGGTGCAATCGGGCTCGGACCGCATTCTCAAGGCAATGAATCGCCGGCATACGGGCGCCGAATATCTGGCGCTGCTCGACCGGATCCGCGCCGCGCGCCCCGATATCCTGCTTTCGGGCGATTTCATCGTGGGCTTTCCCGGCGAGACCGAGGCCGATTTCGAGGCCACGCTCGAGATGGTGCGCGCGGCCCGCTATGGCGCGGCCTATTCGTTCAAGTATTCGCCCCGTCCGGGCACGCCCGCGGCCGAGGCCCCGCCCGTCGATCCGGCGGTGGCCGATGAACGGCTCTATCGGCTTCAGGCGCTGATCACCGAACAGCAGCAGGCGGCGCAGGCGGCGATGGTGGGCCGCGAATGCGAGGTTCTGTTCGAGAAACCGGGCCGCGAGCCGGGGCAATGGACCGGCAAGTCGCCCTGGCTTCAGGCGGTGCATGCCACCGGCGCGGATCTGGGGCCGGGCCAGATCCGGCGGGTGAGAATCACGCAGGCCCTGCCCAATTCGCTGACCGCCGAGCTGATCGACACCCCCGCGGCCTGAGGTCACGCCTTCGCGGGCCCTCTGGCGCGCTTTTGCAACATTCCGGCGGGCTTTTTGCGGAATTGGGGCGGCGCTTGTGTCAATTCCGGCAAAATTGCCGGTTTCGTTGCGTGGGTGGACACAATATCTTGGGAAAACGGCTTTCAATTCCCTCAGGTTTCGTTAGGCTGGTGAAGATTTCGTGAATCCGCACCACAGGGCCCATCATCTGGGGGTGCGGGCGCAGGTGGAGGCGTGAGGGACGATGATCGGCAAGCTTGTGAAGCCTTTGGCAGGGGCCGCTGCGGCGCTGGCACTTCTGGCGGGGGCAGCGGTCGCGCAGCCGGTCGCCAGCAGCGAACGCTACATTCCCACCATCTGGATCGACCCCGATGGCTGTGAACATTGGGTCATGGACGACGGCGCCGAGGGGTACATGGACGCCCGCCAGACCCGCGACGGCCGCCCGGTCTGCCACCGCGACGTCTGCGGCGTCTTCCCGACCGACCAGCTGTTTGCCACCGACCGCGCCGGCATCTCGGGCGAGGGGCGCCGCCGGCTGGAAAACTTCTTCAAGACCGCGCAGGCGCGCAGCTTCATCATCACCGGGCATACCGACAGCCGGGCCTCGGATGAATACAACATGCGCCTGTCCAAGCGCCGGGCCGAAGCCGTGGCGCGCGTGGCCAATGGCGTGGGCGCGCCGGTCTTGGCCGTCAACTGGTATGGCGAGCGTTACCCGCGCGCGACCAATTCCACCGCCGCGGGCATGGCGCAGAATCGCCGTGTCGAGATCATCTGCGTGAAATGAGAGGCCCGACCATGACCCCGATCCGCATCCTTCTCGCCGTCGGCGCCCTGGCGGGCCTTGCTGCCTGCGATGATGTCGGCCCCGACAAGTCGCGCGACCGCGGCACCGATGCCAAGCACCTGTCGGCGCTCAAGGCGGGGGTCTGGATCGACCCCGAGGGCTGCGACCACTGGATCATCGACGATGGCGTCGAAGGCTATCTGACCCAGCGCGTGGACGATTACGGCCGCCCGATCTGCTCGGGCGCGGGGCCGGCCTCGACCGCCGTCGGGCCGTTCAAGTCGGGCTCGACGATTCCCGACCCGCTCTGAGGCCTGCGCAGCGCGCCCCTGATCGCGGCCCCCCGATGCCAGGCATCCGGGGGCCGTTTTCTGTCTAGCGCCAGTGCCAAGCCCCTGATTTCGTGCGGTTTTCTATTGTGCCGCTTTGGCAGGCCGGATCGGGGCGCTTTCGGTGCAAATGTCGCAATCGCGTGAAGATTGCGCCGCGCGCGGCTTGGCGGCAAACAAGCCCTTGCGCGGGCCCCGGCCGGCAGGCACCATTTCTGGGAAGTCTCGAACCAAGGGAGTCGTTGTGGGTCTGAGCGCGATCACCCCCCCGCCAAGCACTGCGGCGCCGCATGAGACGCTGCTCGAATTTCCCGACAATCGTCTGCTGATCGAGCTGTGCGGTGGATTCGACCGCAATCTGGCGCAGATCGAACACAAGCTGGGGGTGCATGTGCTGCGCCGCGGGAACCTTCTGGCGGTGATCGGCCCGCCCGAGGCCCAGCGTCAGACCGCGGCGGTGCTGAACGCGCTTTATGCCCGGCTCGAGCAGGGGCGCCCGGTCGATGCCGCCGAGATCGACACCGCGCTGCGGCTGGGCGATCCGGGCCGCGATCCGGTCGGTCTTGATGAGCAGCTCGAGATGTTCGCCGCCGGCCATTACGAGATCCGCACCCGCAAGAAGCAGGTCGAGCCGCGCACCGAGGCGCAGAAGGCCTATGTCCAGAACCTGTTCCGCCACGAGCTGGCCTTCGGCATCGGCCCGGCGGGCACCGGCAAGACCTATCTGGCGGTCGCGGTGGGCGTGACCATGCTGATCGGCGGCAATGTCGAGCGCATCATCCTGTCGCGTCCGGCGGTCGAGGCCGGCGAGCGTCTGGGCTTCCTGCCCGGCGACATGAAGGACAAGGTCGATCCCTACATGCAGCCGCTCTATGATGCGCTGAACGATTTCCTGCCGGCCAAGCAGGTGCAGAAGCTGATGGAGGAAAAGCGCATCGAGATCGCGCCGCTGGCCTTCATGCGCGGGCGCACGCTGTCCAATGCCTTCGTGGTGCTGGACGAGGCCCAGAACGCCACCACCATGCAGATGAAGATGTTCCTGACCCGCCTGGGCGAGGGCTCGCGCATGGTCGTCACCGGCGACCGCACGCAGGTCGACCTGCCGCGCGGCGTGCCCTCGGGGCTGGCCGATGCCGAACGCATCCTGGCCGGGGTCAAGGGGGTCAGTCTCAACTATTTCACCGCCCGCGACGTGGTGCGCCATCCGCTGGTGGCCCGGATCATTGAGGCTTATGGCCGTGACGAAGCCGCCCCGCGGGCCTGAGCGCGCCGCGGCCCCTTCCGCGCGCCGCCGCCCGTCGGTGCACAGGCCCCCTTGTCCGGCTGCGGGCCGGGCCTTAAAGCGATGCCATGGAACCTCTGGTTGATACGCTGATCGAGGAGCCCCGCTGGGACGGGATCGACCTCGAGACATTGGCCGACAGGGCGGCGCGTGCCGTTCTGGCGGCGCTCGATCTGCCGGGCACGGGCTTCACCCTGGCCTGCCTGGCCTGCGGGGATGCCCGCATCGCGGCGCTGAATGCGGAATTCCGCGGCAAGAACACGCCGACGAACGTGCTGTCCTGGCCCTCGGAGGAGCGCGGCGCCGAGGTGGCGGGCGGGCGGCCCGATCTGCCCGCGCCGGGCAGCGCGATCATGCCCGCCGAGCTGGGCGATATCGCCATCGCCTGGGAGACCTGCGTGCGCGAGGCCGCCGAGCAGGGCAAGCGTCTTCAGGACCATGTGACGCATCTTCTCGTTCACGCAATGTTGCATCTTCTGGGCTATGACCATCTCGAGGAGGCGGATGCCGAGGTGATGGAAGCGCTCGAGACGCGGATCCTGGCGGGGCTGGGGATTGCCGATCCCTATGCCGATCCCGCCGCGGCGGCCGAATTCCGCGCCGCGGATCCGCTGGCCCCTGAGGGCGGGGCCGCCGGGGCGCCCGCGGGTGCTGCCCGCCCCGATGTCTCTGGCCCCGATGTCTCTGGCCCTGACGTCGCCGGTTCTGACGTTTCCGGCCCCGATACCGCCCCCGATCCTGCCCCCGATGGTGCCGCCCCCGGCACCGTTCTTTCCAGGGCCGGCCTGTCCGGTCTTTCCGAGGACGCCTGATGTCACATCCCGCCGACGACCCGTCGCAGGACGCCGAAACCGACCCCCACTCTAGCCCCGAGGCCGGGGGCGCCGATCAGGCGCCGCGCGGCCTCCTGGGGCGGCTCTTCGGGGTGCTGAACCCCGAGGGCGAGGATCCCCCCGCCGCCGAACCCGCCCCGCGCGCCGATCGCGCGGGCCCCACGCCGGGGATCGGCAATCTGCGCAACATGCGCGTCGAGGATGTCGCCATTCCCAAGGCCGAGATCGTGGCGGTGCCGGTGACGATCACGCTCGAGGATCTGGTGCAGATCTTCCGCGAGAACGGCTTTTCCCGGCTGCCGGTGTTTCGCGGCACGCTCGACAGCCCGCTGGGGCTGATCCACCTCAAGGATCTGGCGCTGGAACAGGGCTTTTGTGCCCAGCCGGGCCGGTTCTCGCTGCGCAACCTGTTGCGTCCGCTGCTCTATGTGCCGCCGTCGATGCCGATCGGGGTGCTGTTGCAGAAGATGCAGAGCCAGCGCATCCACATGGCGCTGGTGATCGACGAATATGGCGGGGTGGACGGGCTGGTCACGCTCGAGGATCTGATCGAGCAGGTGATCGGCGAGATCGAGGACGAGCACGACGAGACCGAGGACGGGCTGTGGCTGGCCGAGAAGCCGGGCGTCTATCTGGCCCAGGCGCGCGCGCCGCTCGAGGATTTCGAGGCCGAGATCGGCATGGCGCTGGTGGCGGACCCGGCCGAGCGCGATGAGGTCGACACGCTGGGCGGGCTTGTCTTCATGGCGCTGGGACGGGTGCCCGCGCGCGGCGAGGTCGTGGTGCTGGAAAGCGGGGTCGAGGTCGAGGTGATCGACGCCGACCCGCGGCGGATCAAGCGGTTGCGGTTGCGGCTGCCGGTCCGGGGGGGCGACGGCTGAACCGGCCCGCGGCTGGCCGTCACTGCGGCGGGATGCGCGGCGCAGTGCCCGTGCGGTTTCGTCGTCTGGGCACGGCCCGGTCGTGACGCTGTGCGGGGCGCCGCGACGGGCGGATGCCGGGATCTGGCGGACGGGAGCCGGTTGGCGGGATTTGCAGGGGCTTGATCCTGGCCGCGGTTGCCGGTTGCCGGTGGCAGGACGGCGGCGGGATCGGGGCGGACCTGACGGGGGAAGGGGTCTCATGCGGGACGGGCAAGGCACGCGGCGCCTGGGGCGGTTACATCGGATCTGGCCTGCGCTTGGGCGCGGCGGTCTTGCCGCCGGGCTCGGGGCGCTTGCCGCGCTGGGGCAGGCGCCCTGGGGGCTCTGGGGGCTGTCGCTTCTGGCGCTGGCGGGGCTTTTTGCGCTGATCGGACACCGGGTCGCGGCGGGTGATCGGGTCGCCACGAGGGATTGCGCGCCTTCGGCACGCCCGGGGGCGCGGGCCCGGCCTGCGGCCGGGCCCGCGCGGCGCCTGTGGCGGGCGATGCGCGGTCCTGCGGGGACGGCTTTCTGGGCCGGGCTTGGCTATGGTGCGGTGGCGCTGTCGTGGATTGTCGAGCCGTTTCAGGTCGAGGCCGAACGCTATGCCTGGATGGCGCCTTTTGCGCTGGCGGCCATGGCCGCGGGCATGGGGCTGTTCTGGGCGCTGGCGGGGGCTTTGGCGGGCGCTTTGGCCGGGGTGGTTTCGGCGGCCACGCCGGGCCGTGCTTTGGGGGGCGCCGCAGGCGCAGGGGCGCCGCTTCGGGGCGTTCAGGGCCCTGCGGCGCTGGTCTTTGCGCTGGGGCTGGTCCTGTCGGAAGCGCTGCGCAGCGTGCTCCTGACCGGCTTTCCCTGGGCACTGGTGGGGCATGTGCTGATCCCCACGCCGATGGGCCAGATCGCATCATTGGGGGGCGCGCTGGCGCTGTCGCTGGTCCTGACCCTGGCGGCGGCGGCCCTGTCGCAGTTGCGGCCGACGCCCGCAGGCGCGGCAGCCCTGGGGGGGGTGATGGGGCTTTTGGGGGGCGGCTGGCTCTGGGGCGCGGCGCGGCTGGCCGAGGCCCCCACCGCCCCCGTCGCGGTGCCCGCCACCGCCGAGACGCCCGCCCATTTCGAGACGCCCGCGCCGGACGATCCGGCCGCCGCCCGTCCCGCCGGGCGCATCCGCATCGTCCAGCCCAATGCCGCCCAGGCGCTCAAATGGCAGCCCGATCACGCGCGCGGCTTCTTCTTTCGGCTGCTGGACCTGAGCGCCGG
Organism: Phaeovulum vinaykumarii; assembly: GCF_900156695.1. Classification (GTDB taxonomy): domain Bacteria; phylum Pseudomonadota; class Alphaproteobacteria; order Rhodobacterales; family Rhodobacteraceae; genus Bieblia_A; species Bieblia_A vinaykumarii. Next base: position 96,399 of record NZ_FTOM01000005.1, on the reverse strand, counting down.
TGTCACCCCCGAGCCCGGCCCCGGTGCCGATCCGCCGTTCGCCCCCCCCCCGCCTGGCACGCCGCGCCCGGATCTGATCATCTGGCCCGAGACGGCGGTGCCCTATCTTCTGGACGAGGCCCGGATCGCCCGCGAGATGATCGCCGAGGCGACGGGGGGCACGCCGGTCGTGGTGGGCATCCAGCGCCGCGACGGCCCGCGCATCTACAATTCGGCGGCGCTGATCGGGGCCGGCGGGCAGGTGCTGTCGGTCTATGACAAGTTCCACCTGGTGCCCTTCGGGGAATACATGCCGATGGGCGATCTGCTGGCGCGCCACGGCATCTCGGCCTTTGCCGCGCAGGAGGGGCATGGCTATACCGCCGGGCCCGGCGCGCGGCTGATGGATCTGGGGGCTCTGGGGCGCGCGCAGCCGCTGATCTGCTATGAGGCGGTCTTTGCCCGCGACCTTCTGGCCGCGCCGGCGCGCCCCGACTGGCTGATGCAGATCACCAATGACGCCTGGTTCGGCACGCGCTCGGGGCCCTGGCAGCATCTGGCGCAGGCGCGGCTGCGCGCGATCGAAACCGGTCTGCCGCTGGTGCGCGCGGCCAATACCGGCGTCTCGGCGGTGATCGACGCGAAGGGGCGCCTTCTGGCCACGCTGCCGCTGGATCGGGCGGGCGTTCTGGATGCCGACCTGCCGCCCGCGCTTCCCGCCACGCTTTATGCACGCACAGGCGACAGGCCGGTCGTGGCGGGTCTTCTGTTGATGATAGCCATTGTCACCTTCCTGTCATGGCGCCGCAGGCGGCACGCTTTCGATTGACCGCCGCTCCGGGCAGGTCTAGGCATTCTCCTCGAACCGCCACAACGGCTTCCTGGCGTGGCGGGGATAATCCATCGGAGCATGTCCCAAATGACACGACAGAACTACATCTTCACCTCCGAGAGCGTCTCGGAGGGCCATCCCGACAAGGTCTGCGACCGGATCTCGGATGCGGTGCTCGACGCCTTCCTGGCCGAGGAGCCCAACGCGCGCGTCGCCTGTGAGACCTTTGCCACTACCAACCGTGTGGTTGTCGGCGGCGAAGTGGGTCTGTCGGACCCCGACAAGCTTGACCAGTTCATGGCGTCGGTGCCGCAGATCGTGCGCGATTGCGTCAAGGATATCGGCTACGAGCAGGACGAGTTCCACTGGAACACGCTCGAGGTGCAGAACTACCTGCACAAGCAATCGGCCCATATCGCGCAAGGCGTGGACAAGGACGGCGCCGGCGATCAGGGCATCATGTTCGGTTATGCGACCGACGAGACGCCCGAGATGATGCCCGCGCCGATCCAGTATGCGCATGCGATCCTGCGCCGGCTGACCGACGCGCGCAAGTCGGGCGCCGAACCCGATCTGCGCCCCGACGCCAAGTCGCAGCTGTCGGTGCGCTATGAGAACGGCGTGCCGGTCGGGGTGACCTCGATCGTGCTGTCGACCCAGCACGCCCACGAAGGGCAGAGCTCGGACGACATCCGCGCCATCGTCGAGCCGCATATCCGCGCGGTCCTGCCCGACGGCTGGATCACCCCCGAGACCGAATGGTGGGTCAACCCGACCGGCACCTTCGTCATCGGCGGTCCTGATGGCGACGCGGGCCTGACCGGGCGCAAGATCATCGTCGACACCTATGGCGGGGCTGCCCCCCATGGCGGCGGGGCCTTCTCGGGCAAGGACCCGACCAAGGTCGACCGCTCGGCCGCCTATGCCGCGCGCTACCTGGCCAAGAACGTGGTCGCCGCCGGTCTGGCGAAACGCTGCTGCATCCAGGTCAGCTATGCGATCGGCGTGGCCAAGCCGCTGTCGATCTATGCCGATACCTATGGCACCGGCGCCGTCCCCGAGGCCGAGATCGAGCGCGTCGTCGGCCAGGTCATGGACCTGACCCCGCGCGGCATCCGCACCCATCTGGACCTGTGCAAGCCGATCTATTCGCGCACGGCGGCCTATGGCCACTTTGGCCGCGCCCCCGAGGCCGACGGCGGCTTCTCCTGGGAGCGCACCGATCTGGTCGAGGCGATCAAGAAGGCGCTCTGAGGCGCCGTTGCGGGCCGTTCTCGCGGCCCGCCTGTCACACCTTTGCGCACGCCCCCGGCCCAGTGTCGGGGGCGTTTGCCGTTCGGCAAGGGCCCGCATGGGCGCGCGGGCGGGCAGGATCTTGCCGCCCCGCGGGGCCCAGCGCGCAAGAGAGGCTTTGCGCCGCGCCTGGAATGGATATATTTATGCGCAGCTTTTCCAGGCAGCACGCGGGAGATCCGATGAACGCAGACGCTCGGTTGCAGGTGGCCCAGGGGGCCGGGCGCCGCATGCGGCCCGTGGGGGCGCTGGGGCGCAGCGCGGTGGCGCTGGCCGGTCTGGGGCTGATGCTGGTGCTGCCCGAGCCGGTGATGGCCGAGGGGCTGTCACTTTCGGGGTCGTCGTCGAAATCGCGCCGGTCGCTCTTTGCCGCGCAATCGCGGCTGCTTGATACCCGGCTTTCGGATCAATATTCCAACTCGGACCGGCTGCGGCCGGAAGGGGCGGCGCGGGCCGCCGCGATCCCGGCCTATCGCGGCAATTACAAGGGTGAATTCCTGGCCGCGGCCAAGGCGGCGGCGCGGGCGCATGGCGTGCCCGAAGACCTGTTCCTGCGTCTGGTGCAGCAGGAAAGCGGCTGGAACCCCGGCGCGGTGTCGCCCAAGGGGGCGCAGGGGCTGGCGCAGCTGATGCCGGCGACGGCGGCCCGGCTGGGGGTGAACGCGGCCGATCCGCATGACAACCTGCGCGGCGGCGCGCGCTATCTGCGCATGATGTATGACCGTTTCGGCAATTGGCGGCTGGCGCTGGCGGCCTATAACGCCGGCCCCGAGGCGGTGGCCAGATACGGCGACGTGCCGCCCTATGCCGAGACCCGCAATTACGTGTCGGTCATCCTGGGGTCGTGACGTTTTCTTCTCGTGACGTTTTCGGTGCGCAAACGCCCCGGCGCGCATGACCTCTGCGGCGCGCGCTCCAGCCGCGCGTCGTGCCTGCCCCCCATCGTTCTCGTCCTGCCCCCGGACCTCAGGCCGCGCGCCGCCTGCCGACCGCGGACCGCACGCGCCGGCAGCCCTGACGCGGTCAGGCGCGCGGATGCGGGGCCGATCCGGGCCCGCTCGCCCCAGACGGAAAACGCGCCCCCAAGGAGGGCGCGTTGCGGGTCTTCGCGGATCGGTGCCGGCCCTGGCGGGGGCCCGATCACGGAATGATGCGGGTGTATTTGGTGCCCTCGAGCGTGGCGCCCGCGATCAGCCCGGCCTGGCCGAACACCAGCGCGATGACCGGCGCCAGCGTGGTCGTGGTCTCGGTCGAGATCGCGCCGCCGCGGTCGGGCAGGGCATAGCGGGCATCGGCCCCCAGCGCCCAGCCATCGGCGCGGCGGAAATCGGCCAGCGCCTTCTGGGTCATGAAGAACAGCGCATGGGCATATTGCTGGGCGCCGATCTGGAAGCCGAAGCTGGCCGAGGTGGCCGAATAGTAATCCACCGTCACGTCGTTGATGCGCAGGGCGCCGCGGCCATAGGCGCCGCCGATGCCGAAGCCCGCTTCGGTCATGAGCGGCATGTAGAGGATGCCGACCGCCTTTTCCATCAGGTCGCGCGTGCCCGGATACTTGTTGCGCAGGTAGTCGCGGGTGGCATCGACCCGGGCGTCGATGCGCGCGCCGCCCTGGCCGCCGACGCCGTTGCCGCAGGCGGCCAGCCCGGCCGCGCCCATGCCAAGGACAACCAGCCGCCGCGACAGCCCCGAAGCCGGTGCGACGCTGGGCGCCACAAGCGAAATGTCATGCAGGTTTTTCATCTGACTGCTCCGCAATGAATAGGTCTTTGTCGGCCCTTTTGCCACAATCTCTAGTCGATCTTGCAGGGGCTGTCACCGCCTGTTGTGCGCTCGGTTCCTAAAATGCGCAAAGCCCCGCCATCCGGCCGGGCCGGGGCGGCGGGGTGTTGCCTGTTCGGATCGGGCCAATGCGGGGAAGGGCCCAGGTTCGGAAGGGCGGGGGGCAGACACGCGCGCGCCCCGCCCGCCCGGCTCAGTCCTTCAGCAGCCTGGCCACGCGCGGCGCGAAATAGGTCAGCACCCCGTCACAGCCCGCGCGGCGGAAGGCCAGCAGGCTTTCCAGCATCACCGCCTCGCCGTTGACCCAGCCATTGTTGGCCGCGCCCATCAGCATCGCATATTCGCCCGACACCTGATAGGCATAGGTCGGCACGCCGAAGCTGTCCTTCACCCGGAAGCAGATGTCGAGATAGGGCATGCCGGGTTTCACCATCACCATGTCGGCCCCGTCCGACAGGTCGCGCGCGATCAGCCGCAGCGCCTCGTCGGTGTTGCCGGGGTTCATCTGATAGGTCTTCTTGTCGCCCTTGAGCGCGCCCGAGGCGCCCACCGCGTCGCGGAACGGGCCATAGAAGGCCGAGGCATATTTCGCCGCATAGGACATGATCGTGACATCGCGGTGCCCCGCGGCCTCGACGGCCGTGCGGATGGCGCCGATGCGCCCATCCATCATGTCCGACGGGCCCAGGATGTCGGCGCCCGCATCGGCCTGCGCCATCGCCATCTTGACCAGGCATTCCACGGTCTCGTCGTTCAGGATCACGCCGTCGCGCACCAGACCGTCATGGCCGTTGGAATTATAGGGGTCGAGCGCGATATCGGTCATGATGGCGACCTCGGGCACGCGGGCCTTGATCGCGCGGATCACGCGGTTGGACAGGTTGTCGGGGTTCCAGGCCTCGTCGCAGGTCTCGGTCTTCAGGCTCGGATCGGTGAAGGGAAAGAGACAGATCGCGGGAATGCCCAGCTCGGCGGCTTCCTCGGCGGCGCGCACCGCACCGTCAAGCGTGCGGCGCACCACGCCCGGCATCGAGGGCACCTCGACATCGGCGCCGGGGACATCGGTGATGAAGATCGGCCAGATCAGATCCTTGACCGACAGCCGGTGCTCCTGGGCCAGGTCGCGCAGCGCGGCCGAGCGGCGCATGCGGCGCAGGCGGGTGACGGGAAAGGGTGGGACGATCGGGTGCATGGCACGGCCTCCTTGCCGAGGGCTTTTGCTTTTGGATAGAGGGGTGACACGGATCGCGGGGCATCTCAAGCCCCGTCCGCCGCGCGGGGGCCCCCGCGGCCGGGGCCGCGGCATCGTGACAATGGCCGGGGCCGGGGCATCATGGCAGCGGCCGGGGATGACAGGTCCGGGGATGACAGGACCGGGGACGACAGCGACTGGGGACGACAGCGACCGGGGCCGCGGCATCATGGCAGAGGCGGGAGGGTGTTCCCCCCGCTCCGGGCTTCCTCTAGGCTCGGGACGAAATCGTCCCCGCCCGCGCAGGGTGGGGCAGCAGGGGGAAGACGGCGCGTGAACCTGACCGGCGCACTCTTCGAGGCGATCGACATGCGGTCGTTCTCGAACCTTTGGTATTGGATCGCCCTGGCGGTTCTGTGGTCCACCGCCTCGCATTGGGTGATCGGGGTGCCCTTCGATCTGATCCAGCGCGCCCGCCGCCGCGGCGGCGCGGCCGTCGACGAGGTGGGCGCGCTGCTTGTGCTCAATGCGCAGAGGTTCGCCCGGATCTGGCACGAGGGTGGGCTGGCGCTGACCATGGGGGTCAGTTTCGCGCTGGCCTCGGCCATGCTGCTGGGCTTCTGGTATGACGTCGAATTCGCCCAGGCCGTGGTGCTGATGGTGGGGCCGCTGCTGATCGTCTGGGCGATGACGGTGCGCCGCGCGCTCGAGATCGAGGCGGCGATGAGCGCGGGCCGGATGGAGCCGCGGGTGATGCTCAACATGCTGGTGCTGCATCGGCTCAAGGTGCAGGTGGTCGGCATGATCGCGGTCACCTTCACCGCCTTCTGGGGGATGATGCAGAATTTCGACATCGGCCTCGACATGTTCCTGGCGCCCGCGCTCTGAGCCGCAGCACGCGGGCCGGGGGCCGGGGGGCGGGTGCGGGCAGGACTCGGGGCGGGCAGGACTCGGGGCGGGCAGGACTACGGGCTTGACATCGCGCGCCCCTGCGATACCTCGCTGTCCCCATGACCGCCCCTGAACATTACATCCTTTCCGGCGCCCCCGAGGGCTATGACGCCTGGCTTGTGGCGCGCGAGCTGACCCAGGGGCGGGCGGTGATCCATGTCGCGCGCGATGACCGCCGGATGCGGGCCATGCGCGCCGCCCTTGCCTTTGCCGCGCCGCAGGCCGTGGTTCTGGAATTTCCGGCCTGGGATTGCCTGCCCTATGACCGGGTCTCGCCCAATCCCGACATCTCGGCGGCGCGCATGGCGACGCTGGCGGCGCTGGCGCAGGGGCTTTCGGGGCCGGTGGTGGTGCTGACCACGCTGTCGGCGGCGATGCAGCGGGTGCCGGCGCGCGCCACGCTGCAAGGCGCGGCCTTCTCGGCCGTCGTCGGCGGGCGCATCGACGAAGCGGGCCTGCGCGCCTTTCTGGTGCGCATGGGCTTTTCGCAGGCGCCCACCGTCTCCGAGCCCGGCGATTACGCCATTCGCGGCGGCATCATCGACATCTTCCCACCGGGGGCGGGCGGGCCGGTGCGGCTCGATCTTTTCGGCGACGTGCTCGACGGGGCGCGCCGCTTCGATCCGGTCACGCAGCGCTCGACCGAGAAGCTGTCGCGCATCGACCTGGCCCCGGTCAGCGAGGTGATCCTGGACGACGCCGCCATCACCCGCTTTCGTCAGGCCTATCGGGTGGAATTCGGCGCCGGCGGCAGCGATGACCCGCTCTACGAGGCGGTGTCGGCGGGGCGCAAGCATGCCGGGATGGAGCATTGGCTGGGCTTTTTCCATGACCGGCTCGAGACGCTGTTCGAGTATCTGCCGCAGGCCGCGGTGGTGCTGGACGATCAGGCCGATGCGCAGGCGGCCGTCCGCTGGGAGACCATCGCCGAGCAATACGACAGCCGCCGCGAGGCGCTGAGCCGCCGCGACCGGCTCGATTCCGTCTACAAGCCCGCGCCGCCGGGCCTCCTTTATCTCGATGACGCGGGCTGGCGGGCGGCGCTGGCGCCGGCGCGCGTGCTGCGTCTGTCGGTGATCGCGGCCGCCCCCGGCCCCAATGTGCTGAACGCGGGCGGGCGGCTGGGGCGCAGCTTTGCCCCCGAACGCCAGGCCGAGAACCTGTCGCTCTTCGGTGCGCTCAAGGATCACGTTGTGGCGCGGATGCAGGCGGGGCCGGTGGTCATTGCCTCGTTTTCGGGGGGGGCGCGCGAACGTCTGGCGGGGCTGATGGCCGACGAGGGCCTGGCCGGCGCGCGGCTGATCGAGGACGCCCGCGAGATCGGCGAGGGTCTCAATCTGGCGGTCTGGGCGCTCGATCAGGGTTTCGAGGCGCCCGCGCCGGATGGGCGCACCGGCACCGACGGCCGCCCGCGCGAGATCACCGTGATCTCGGAACAGGACGTGCTGGGCGACCGGCTGGTCGGCAATCCGCGCCGCAAGCGCCGGGCCGAGAATTTCCTGACCGAGGCCCAGAGCCTGAGCCCCGGCGATCTGGTCGTGCATGTCGAACATGGCGTGGGCCGTTATACCGGGCTTGAGACGATCACCGCGCTGGGGGCGCCGCATGATTGCCTGGCGCTGGAATATGCCGGCGGTGACCGGCTTTATCTGCCGGTCGAGAACATCGAGCTGCTGTCGCGCTATGGCCACGAGGAGGGCCTTCTCGACAAGCTGGGCGGCGGTGCCTGGCAGGCGCGCAAGGCCAGGCTGAAGGAACGCATCCGCCAGATCGCCGAACGGCTGATGCGGGTGGCGGCCGAACGGGTGCTGCGTGCGGCCCCGGTCATGGCGCCCGAACATCACGACTGGGAGGCCTTCTCGGCCCGGTTCCCCTGGCAGGAGACCGACGACCAGCTGGCCGCGATCGAGGACGTGCTGACCGACATGGCGGCGGGTCGGCCGATGGACCGGCTGGTGGTGGGCGATGTGGGCTTCGGCAAGACCGAGGTCGCCATGCGCGCGGCCTTCGTGGCCGCCAGTGCCGGCGCCCAGGTCGCGGTGATCGCGCCGACCACGCTGCTGGCGCGTCAGCATTTCAAGACCTTTGCCGAACGTTTCCGCGGCACCGCGCTCAATGTCCGCGCGTTGTCGCGGTTCGTCTCGGCCAAGGAGGCCGCCGCCACCCGCGCGGGTCTGGCCGACGGGTCGGTCGATATCGTGATCGGCACCCATGCGGTTCTGGCCAAGGGGGTCAAGTTCCACAACCTGGGCCTGATCATCGTCGACGAGGAGCAGCATTTCGGCGTGGCGCACAAGGAACGCCTCAAGGAGATGCGCTCCGAGGTGCATGTGCTGACGCTGACCGCAACGCCCATTCCGCGCACGCTCCAGATGGCGCTGTCGGGGGTGCGCGACCTGTCGGTGATCGGCACGCCGCCCGTGGACCGGCTGGCGATCCGCACCTATGTGTCGGAATTCGACACGGTGACGATCCGCGAGGCGCTGTTGCGCGAACGCTACCGCGGCGGGCAGAGCTTCTATGTCGTCCCGCGCATCAAGGATCTTCCCGAGGTCGAGGAATTCCTGAAGACCCATGTCCCCGAGGTCAGCTATGTCGTGGCGCACGGCCAGTTGTCGGCGGGCGATCTCGATGAACGGATGAACGCCTTCTACGACGGCAAGTATGACGTGCTGCTGGCCACGACGATCGTGGAATCGGGGCTCGACATTCCCACCGCGAACACGATGGTCGTGCACCGCGCCGACATGTTCGGCCTGGCGCAGCTCTATCAGATCCGCGGCCGGGTGGGGCGCGCCAAGACCCGCGCCTATTGCTATCTGACCACGCGTCCGCGCCTGCCGCTGACGCCCCAGGCCACGCGCCGGCTGCGGCTTCTGGGCAGCCTCGACAGCCTGGGCGCGGGCTTCACGCTGGCCTCGCAGGATCTGGACCTGCGCGGCGCGGGCAACCTGATCGGCGACGAGCAATCGGGCCATATCCGCGAGGTGGGCTATGAGCTTTACCAGCAGATGCTCGAGGAGACGATCGCGCGGCTGAAATCGGGCGAGATCTCCGCCCCCGAGGACGACGACGCCTGGGCGCCGCAGATCAATCTGGGCGTGCCGGTGCTGATCCCCGACAGCTATATCCCCGATCTGGACGTGCGGCTGGGGCTTTATCGGCGGCTGTCGGGGCTGGCCCGCAAGGTCGAGTTCGAGGGCTTTGCGGCCGAGCTGATCGACCGTTTCGGCCCCCTCCCGCGCGAGGTCAACACGCTGCTTCTGGTGCTGCGCATCAAGGCGATGTGCAAGCGCGCGCGGATCGCGCGGCTTGATGCCGGGCCCAAGGGGGCCTCGATCGCCTTTCACATGGACAAGTTCCCCAACCCCGCCGGTCTGGTCGACTTCATCGCCGCCGAACGGGGGGCGGCGCGGATTTCCGGCAACAAGCTGGTGGTGACGCGGGCCTGGGCGACCGAGGCCGACCGGATCAAGGGCAGCTTCGCCATCGCGCGCGAACTGGCCAGCCATGCGCGGGCCGGGACCGAGGCCAAGGCCGCTGAGGGGAAAGGTGGTGAGGCCAAGGGCGGCGCGGCCGCGCCGAAGCCCGCGACCCCGGCTGCGCCGAAGCTCGCCGCCCCGAAAGCCGCGCCCAAGCCCGCGACGGGCAAGGGCAGGCGGCGCTAGGCTCCAGACCCATTGATTTCAGGCTTCTGACGTGATTCAGGCTCCGCGAGAAGACCTGATCGATGAGCAATCATTACTGGCTGACGGACGCGCAGGACGAACGCGCAGATGGAGCGCCTCAAGCCGTTCTTTCCCAAAAGCCATGGCAAGCCCCGCGTCGATGATCGGCGCGTCCTCAGCGGCATCATCTTCATCAATCGCAATGGTTTGCGGTGGTGCGATGCGTCGAAGGTATATGGCCCGGCCAAGACCTTCTACAACCGTTGGAAGCGCTGGAGCGATAACGGAGTCTTCGCCCGGATCATGGTGGGCCTGACCGCCGAAAGTGCCGAGCACAAGACGATCATGATCGAGTGAGCCTGCGCAAGTATCTCAAGGCACACCGCACCGCATCGAGCCTGTGCGTCAAAAAGGGGGGCGCGGGCGCCAGATCGGCGCACAAAAGGAGGCATGAACACCAAGCTGCAAGCCGTTGCCGATGCCAAAGCGCGACCGATCGGGTTCTTCATGTCGGCCGGGCAGGTCAGCGATTACACCGGCGCGGCGGCGCTGCTGGGCAGCCTGCCGAAAGCGGCCTGGCTGCTCGCCGATCGAGGTTATGATGCTAATTGGTTCAGAGAATCGTTGAAAGACAAGGGGATAAAGGCTTTCAATCCCAGGTTGAAAGCCCCGCAAGAAGGCGGTCAAATACGACAAGCGCCGCAACCGCATCGAGATCATGTTCGGCCGCCTCAAGGACTGGCGACGGGTTGCTACCCGATACGACCGATGCCCGGAGACTTTCTTCTCCGCCATCGCCCGTGCCGCAACAGTCCTCTTCTGGCTCTGAAACTCAATGAGTCTGGACCCTAGGGCGCAAGCAGCTCAAGCGGAGATGAACTGCGGCCGGGGAGCGGGCCCTCGGCGCCTGCGGGGGCCGTCTCAGCCTTCGCCTTCCAGGGTGCGCGTCATCAGCAGGAAAGCCAGCCCCGAACAGATCGTGGCGCCGATGGCCAGCGGGATCGGCGTGCCGTCGAAGCTCTGGCCGACCAGGGCCGCGATGAAGGCCGCCAGCACCGTCGCCACCGCCGAGACCGCCGAAGCCGTCAGCCCCGCGATATGGCTGGCATGTTGAAGGCACAGCGCATTGAGGTTGCCGAAGGTCAGCCCGGCCATGAAGAACAGGCTGACCGCCCAGGCAAAGAACACGTAGAACGCCAGCGGATGCGCCAGCAGCCCCAGCAGGAACGCCCCCAGCATCGCCGTCGAGATCAGCGCCTGGAGGCCATAGGCCCCCAGCACCATCCGCCGCATGCCCAGCCGCACCACAAGCACCGCATTGGCCCCCGCCGCGCCGCCCGCCAGGATCGCCATCAGCATGAACCATTGCGGAAAGCTCTCGCCGCGCCCGAAGGTGTCGGCAAAGATCTGCTGCGCCGAGGACAAGAGCGCATACATCTGCCCGAAGCCCAGCGTCAGAACGGCGGTGTAGATGCGGATGTTGGGGTTCGAGAAGACCTCGCGCGTGCCCGACACCAGCAGCCCCAGCCGCAGCGGCCGGCGCCGGTTCTTGGGCAGGGTCTCGGGCTGGCGGGCCAGGAACCACACCAGCCCGATCAGGCCGAAGACGACAAAGGACCAGAACACCCCGCGCCAGCCGGAAAAGCCGATGATGAGCTGCCCGATCGAGGGCGCAAAGGCCGGGATCATCACGAAGACGATCATCACGATCGAGGTCACCCGCGCCATCTCGCGGCCCGCATACATGTCGCGCACCAGCGCCAGCCCCGCGATCCGCGGCCCGGCCGAGCCGAAGCCCTGCACGAAGCGCGCGACCAGCAGCATCTCGAGGCTGTGGGCCATGCTCGCCGCGACGGCGGCCGCGATATAGATCACGATGCCGCCTGCGATCACCGTCCGCCGCCCCAGCGCATCGGACAGCGGCCCGGTGATGAAGGTGCCAAGCCCCATCCCCAGCACAAAGGACGCCAGCACCAGCTGCGCGCGGTTGGCGGCCTCGGGGATCAGCGTGCGCGCGATATCGGGCAGCGCCGGCAGCATCGCGTCAATGGAAAAGGCCACCACCGCAAACAAGAGCGCCAGCATCGCCGCGAATTCGGCCATGCCCAGCGTGGGCCGCGCATTGGGGCCGGAATGGTCGTCAGGCGTGGGGCTTTGTCCTGCGGTTTCGGGGGCGCTTTCGGGGGTGGCGGTCATTGGGTCTCCTTTGTCTCAGTTGCGCGCGCCGGCGGCCAGTGCCAGGCCGATGGCGGCAAAGCCCGCCGCCATCGTCCGGTTGAAGCCGCGGGCATGGGCGGCCAGCCAGGGCGCAAGGCGGCGCGCGCCGATGGCCAGCGCCAGCTCCACCGCGGCCTCGATGACGGCCAGCGTCAGCCCCAGCGTGATCGCCTGCGGCCAGAAGGGCGCGCCGGGGTCGATGAAACCGGGCAGGAAAAGCGTGAAGAAAAGCAATGTCTTGGGGTTCGAGACCATGACCGCGAAGCCTTGCGCGAAGAGCCGGTGGCGCGGCGGCAGGACACGGGCCGCGCCCGCCGTCCGCCCGGCAAATCCCGGTGCGCGCCACAGCCGCCAGCCCAGCCAGATCAGATAGCCCGCCCCGATCAGCCGCAGCGCGGTGAACAGCGTCTCGGAGGCCGCCAGAACCGCCCCCAGCCCGATCAGCGAGGCCGCGACCATCCCCACCATCGCCAGCGCCGCCCCGGCCACGGTGAAAAGCGCCCGCTGCGGCCCGAACCTGGCCCCATGGTCGAGCGCCAGCAGCGCATTGGGGCCGGGCGTCAGGGAAAGGGCCAGCGCCGCCAGCGCAAACGCAAGCCACAGATGCAGGCTCATGTCTCGGGGTCCGGTTCGGGAAATGCTCTCCCCCGTGCTAGCGGCGCACCGGCACCAGCGCAAGAGGCAGGCCGCGCATGCTTTCGCGCGCATGCCCGGCATGCGGCACGGCGCGCGCGGGGCTCCGAGGCGCCCCTGGGGCGTGGGGGGGATTACAGCGGCAGGAAGTCGACCTCGGCGCCGGTGGGCAGGGCGGGGCCATTGGCGGGCTGGATCACCAGCGCATCGGCCTCGGCCAGAAGCCGCTGGCGCCCGGCATCCTGATGGGCAAAGGGGGTCAGCACGGGCTGTCCTTGCGCGTCGCGCGCAAGCGTTGCCCGCAGGTAATGGCGGCGCGGGCCATTGGCGGGCAGGGGCGCGCCCAGCACCCCGCGGTCGGGACGGGGGCGTGCCTCCAGCCCCTGCATCCGCGCCAGCATCGGGCGCAGGAACAGGGTCGCCGTGACCAGCGCCGAGACCGGGTTGCCCGGCAGCCCCAGCATCGGCACGCCGTGGCGCCGCCCCGCCATCAGCGGCTTGCCCGGCCGCATGGCAACGCGGGCGAAGTCAAGCTCCAGCCCCAGTTCGGCGGCATGGCGCGCCAGCACGTCATGCGCGCCGACCGACGCCCCGCCCGAGCTGACGATCAGATCACAGCCCGCGCTGAGCGCCAGCACGTCCGACAGGCTTTCGACACTGTCGCGCGCCAGGGGCAGCATCCGCGGCACCCCGCCCGCGGCCGTGACCATCCCCGCCAGCGCGAGGCTGTTCGAGGCCACGATCTGCGCCGGGCCCGGATCCTCGCCCGGCCAGACCAGCTCGTCGCCCGAGGACAGGATCGCCACCTCGGGGCGGCGATGCACGCTCACCTCGGCCAGGTTCATCGCCGCGATCAGCCCCAGATCGGCGGGGCGCAGCGGACGGGCGGGCTGGAAGCTGTCGCCTTGCGCGAAATCCTGGCCCTGCGGGCGGATATGCGTCTCGCGCGGCAGGGGATCGGGCAGGGTGATCGTGCCGGCCTGCGCGCAGACCACCTCCTGGATGATCACGGCCGCGGTGCCGGGGGGGACGGCCGCGCCGGTGAAGACGCGCGCCGCCGTGCCGGGGGGCAGCGGGCCCGAAGGCGTGGCGCCCGCGGGGATCTCGGGGCCCAGCGCCAGCCGCGCGCCGGGGCGCAGGTCGGGGGCCGCAACCGCATAGCCATCCATCGCCGAGGCCGCGAAGGGCGGCTGGTCGGCGCGCGCGGTCACCGGCGCGGCCAGCACCCGGCCCAGAGCGTCGCGCAGCGCCACCGTTTCGGCGCCCAGCGGCGCCACCAGCGCCAGCACGCGCGCAAGCGCCTCTTCCACCTCGATCATCGCGCGCGTCCCCCGCTTTTTCAGTCGGCCGCCTCCCAGCGCCCCGAGCGCCCGCCCTCCTTGAGGCGCAGCGCGACCGCTTCGATGCGCATGCCCTTGTCGGCGGCCTTGAGCATGTCATAGAGCGTCAGCGCCGCCACCGAAACCGCGGTCAGCGCCTCCATCTCGACGCCGGTCGGGCCGGTCGTCTCGACCGTCGCAGTGATCTCGACGCCCGGCAGCTCGGGCGCGGGGGTCAGCTCCAGCGCCACATGCGACAGCGCCAGCGGATGACAAAGCGGGATCAGATCGGCGGTCTTCTTGGCCGCCATGATCCCGGCCAGCCGCGCCACCGCCAGCGCATCGCCCTTGGGCCCGACCAGCAGATCCAGCGTGCCGGACGCGGTCACCACGCGCCCCCCCGCCACCGCCCGGCGCCGGGTGGCGGGCTTGTCGCCCACATCGACCATATGGGCGTGGCCCTTGTCGTCGAAATGGCTCAGCATCCCAGGATCGCGCGGGTGGCGGCGGTCACGTCCGCCTGGCGCATCAGGCTTTCCCCGATCAGGAAGCGCGCCGCGCCCTGGCGGGCCATGTCGTCCAGATCGGCGGGGGTGAAAAGGCCGCTCTCGCAGACCAGCTCGCGCCCGGCCAGCATCGGCGCCAGTTCGCGCGTGACCTCAAGAGAGACATCGAAGGTCTTGAGATTGCGGTTATTTATCCCGACCAGCGGCGAGCGCATCGCCAGCGCGCGCGCGGCTTCCTCGCGGTCGTGGACCTCGATCAGCACATCCATCCCCCAGTCGATCGCGGCCGCCTCCAGTTCCGCGGCCAGCACGTCATCGACCGCGGCCAGGATGATCAGGATGCAATCGGCCCCCCAGGCGCGGGCCTCGGCCACCTGATAGGGATCATAGAGGAAATCCTTGCGCAAGGCCGGCAGCGCACAGGCCGCGCGCGCGGCCCGCAGATACTCGGGCGCGCCCTGGAACGAGGGCGCATCGGTCAGCACCGACAGGCAGGCCGCGCCCCCGGCCTCATAGGCGCGCGCCAGCGCCGGCGGGTCGAAATCGGGGCGGATCAGGCCCTTCGAGGGGCTGGCCTTCTTGATCTCGGCGATCAGGCCCTTGCCGGGGCCGTCCACCTTGGCCGACAGTGCCGTCCGGAAGCCGCGCACGGGCGCGGCTGCCCGCGCCTCGGCCTCGATGGCCGAAAGCGGGCACGCCCGCTTGGCGGCGGCGATTTCCTCAAGCTTGTAGGCCCGGATGCGGTCGAGGATATGCATCACGCCGCCATCGCCGCCTTGAGCGCCTCGAGCCGCGCGCGCGCCGCCCCACTGTCCAGGCTCTCGCGCGCCATCTCGACGCCCGCCTTCAGATCCGCAGCCTTGCCCGCGACCTTGAGGGCTGCGGCCGCATTGAGCAGCACCGCGTCCCGATAGGCGCCGGTCTTGCCATCGAGAAGCGCGGCAAAGGCCGCGGCATTCTCGGCCGGCTCGCCGCCCACGATCGCCTCGAAGGGATGGACGGGCAGGCCCGCATCCTCGGGATGGACCTCGAATTCGGTCACGGCGCCGTCCTTCAGCTCGGCCACCCAGCTCAGCCCGGCGATCGACAGCTCGTCCGTCCCGTCCGCGCCATGCACCAGCCAGACCGCCTCCGAGCCCAGCGCGCCCAGCACTTCGGCCATCGGCCGCAGCCAGGCGCGCGAGAAGGCGCCGGTCAGCTGGCGCGTGACGCCCGCGGGGTTGGTCAGTGGGCCCAGCAGGTTGAAGACGGTGCGCGTGCCCAGTTCCTGGCGCGTCGGCATGACATGGCGAATGGCCGAATGGTGCATCGGCGCCATCATGAAGCAGATGCCGGCCTCGCGCAGGGCCCGCGCGGCCACTTCGGCGCCCTGCATCACGTCGATCCCCGAGGCGCTGAGCGCATCCGCCGCCCCCGATTTCGACGACAGGTTGCGATTGCCGTGCTTGGCCACCGGCACGCCCGCGCCGGCCACGACAAAGGCCGTCGCGGTCGAGATGTTCAGCGTGCCCTTGCCGTCGCCGCCGGTGCCGACGATATCCATCGCGCCCGGCACGCCCGCGACGGGGGTGCATTTCTCGCGCATGACGCGGGCGGCGGCGGCGATCTCCTCGACCGTTTCGCCGCGCACGCGCAGCGCCATCAACAGCCCGCCCATCTGGCTGGGCGTCGCGGCCCCCTCGAACAGCGCGGCAAAGGCGGCCTCGGCCTCGGCGCGGGTCAGCGGACGCTCTGCCGCGATGCCGATCAGGTGCTTGATGTCGCTCATGCTGCCGCCTTTCCGCCGATCCCGGCGCGGTTCAGGAAGTTGCGGATGATCCGGTGTCCATGCTCTGAGGCGATGGATTCGGGGTGGAATTGCACGCCCTCGATCGGGGCCTCGCGGTGGCGCAGGCCCATGATCATGCCGCCCTCAAGCGCGGCCGTGACCTCAAGGCAGTCGGGCAGGCTCTCGCGTTCGACGATCAGCGAATGATAGCGCGTGGCCGCGAAGGGCGAGGGCAGCCCCTCGAAGACGCCCTGGCCCTTGTGGTGGATCTGGCCCATCTTGCCGTGCACGATCTCGCCGGCGCGGATGACCTTGCCGCCGAAAGCCTGTCCGATGGTCTGATGCCCCAGGCACACCCCGAACAGCGGCACGCCGGCTTCGGCCGCGGCCAGCGTCAGCGGCAGGCAGATGCCGGCCTGCGCGGGGTCGCAGGGGCCGGGGCTCAGCACGATGGCGCGGGCGCCCATGCCCATGGCGTCCTGCACGTCGATCGCGTCGTTGCGACGCACGACGACCTCGGCGCCTTCCTCTCCGAAATAATGGACGAGGTTGTAGGTGAAGCTGTCGTAATTGTCGATCAACAGAAGCATCGGCGCGCGGTCCTTGCTGGCCCGGTCAAAGGACGGTAAACCGGGGCTTGCGTTCGGTTCTGTTTGCCCGCGCTTGCGCGTCGGGGTCAAGGGCGAAGGCGCCGCGGCCCCATGGCGGAAGCGGGCGTGACAGACGGACGCGGCGTGCACAAACGGGCGGCAACAGCCCGGAACATGCGGCGCGAGGGATCGGGGGTGCGCATTGGTCCACGGGCCGGGCGGGCCCCCGTGCGGCGCGCGGTGGGGCCATCCTCCGTGCGCGTGCGCGGTGGTAGCCAGCCCCGCGCGTGTGCGCGGATTGGCCAGAAGGCGCCCCGAGCGGGCAAGAAGCGTGGGAGCAGGCATGGCGAGAAGCGTCGTTTCCGGATTTCTGCTGGGCTCGGCATTTTCCGGGCTGGTGCTGGCGGGGGCATCGTTGACCGCGCCCTTGCCGGGGGCCGAGGCGCCGCAGGCCGATGCGGCCGTCCCCCCGGCCGAGACCGCGCCGCCCGAGGCCGCCCCCCCCGAGACGCTGGCCCCCGTCCCGCCCGAGGCCGTCGCCGCCCCAAGGATCGCGCCGGAGACCCCGATCCCGGTGCCGCCGCCGGGCGAAGTCGTCGTGCCGCGCCTGGCGCCGGGCGGCGCGCCCGCGCCCGAGCTGGCCGCGCCGGATGTGGACATGCCGGGGGGGGACGTGTCGGCCGAGATGCCCACCGAAACGCCTGATGCGATGGCCGCCGGGACGCCTGTCGAGGCGGCGCCCGAGATTGCGCCTCCCGAGACTGTGGTTTCCGAGACTGTGCCGGAACCCGCGCCTGCCGATCCCGCGCCGTCTGAGCCCGCGCCGTCTGAATCCGCCGACGCGGCGCCCGCGGCGGCCGATGCCGAGACCCCCGAGACCCTGGCAGAGGCCGACGCGCCCCTCTCGGCGCCCGAAGCCGAACCTGCCCCCGAACCCGAAACGCCCGCGGCCGCCCCTGCGGCGCCCGAGGCCGGGCCCGCCCCGATGGCCAGCGAACGGCCCGCCCGCCTGCGTGGCAGCGCCAGCGTGGGGTTCGAGAATGCCGAAGGTGTCCGCGTCAACCGGCTGGCCCGGATCGAGCCCGAAGCGGGCGCGGGGAACGGCTCGGGCGCCAACACCGAGGCGGGCGCAACGCCGCAGGTCCGTGCCGCCGATGACCTGCCGCCGCGGCTGCGCTTTGCCGCGCCCTTCTCGGCGCTGGACGATGCCGCGCAGATGACCGTCGTGCTGGTCGATGTCGGCGGGCGTGTGGGCGGGATCGACCGCGCCAGTCTCAAGAGCATGGGCTTTCCGGTGACTGTCGCGCTGGACCCGATGCGCCCCGATGCCGCGCAGGTGGCCGCCGATTACCGCGCCGCGGGCTTCGAGGTGGCGATCCTGGCCGCGCCGCTGCCGCAGGGCGCCCAGCCTGAAGATCTGGAACAGGTTCTTCAGGGCTGGCGCTCGATCCTGCCCGAGGCGGTGGCGGTGATCGAGCCGCCCGCGCCGGTGATCCAGAATGCCCAAGTGCTGGCCGCACAGCTGGTCGAGGCGCTGACGCGCGACGGGCTGGGCCTTGTCACCCAGGACCGCGGGCTGAATGCCGCGCAGCGTCTGGCGCGCCGCGAGGGGCTGGCCCAGGCGCAGGTCTGGCGCGTGATCGACGCCGATCGCCCGCGCGCCGAGGCGGTCAAGCGGATGCTCGACCGTGCCGCCTTCGAGGCCCGCCGCGACGGCGCGGTGGTGGTGATGCTGCAATCCTGGCCCGAAAGCGTCGAGGGGCTGATGGCCTGGGCCGCCACCCCCGAAGAGGGTCTGCAACTGGCGCCGCTGTCGGCGGTGCTGGACGAATAACCCCCGCTCCGGCAACGCCAATCCTACGGCGGTGCCACCCCCGCGCCGGCAAGCGGCGACGCCACGAGAAAGCCCCCGCCGGGCGGACGGGGGCTTCGGTAAAGGGGGCCTCGGGAGATGGGGCCTCGGGGGACGGGGCTTCGCGTGGCGCTGGGGGGCTCAGTTGCCGCGGCGGACGAACAGGCCCGCGTCCTCGGCCGCCTTGCGCAGCGCGCGCGACTTGTTGACGGTTTCCTGCCATTCGGCCGCGGGGTCGCTGT
This sequence comes from Phaeovulum vinaykumarii, assembly GCF_900156695.1. Taxonomy (GTDB): domain Bacteria; phylum Pseudomonadota; class Alphaproteobacteria; order Rhodobacterales; family Rhodobacteraceae; genus Bieblia_A; species Bieblia_A vinaykumarii. Next base: position 77,575 of record NZ_FTOM01000005.1, on the reverse strand, counting down.
CATAGACCACGCCGCCGCCGGCCTGTATATAGAGCGTCTCATCCTTGATCACGGCGGTGCGCAGCGCAATGCACATGTCCATCTCGCCATTGGCGGCGAAATAGCCCACGCCGCCGCCGTAGATGCCGCGCTTCTCGGGTTCCAGCTCGTCGATGATCTCCATCGCGCGAACCTTGGGCGCGCCCGAGACCGTGCCCGCCGGCAGCCCCGCCAAAAGCGCCGAGAGCGCGTCGTGGTCATCGGACAATTCGCCGACGACATTCGAGACGATATGCATGACGTGGCTGTAGCGCTCGATCACGAATTGCTCGGTCGGGTGGACGGTGCCGATCTTCGCCACGCGGCCCACGTCGTTGCGCCCCAGATCAAGCAGCATCAGATGTTCGGCCAGCTCCTTTTCGTCGGCCAGAAGGTCGACCTCGAGCGCGCGATCCTCCTCGGGGGTCGCGCCGCGGGGGCGGGTGCCGGCGATGGGGCGGATCGTCACCTCGTTCTCGCGCAGGCGGACCAGGATCTCGGGGCTGGCGCCCACGATCTGGAAGGCGCCGAAGTTCAGGAAGAACATGAAGGGCGAGGGGTTGGTGCGCCGCAGGCTGCGATAGAGCGCGAAGGGCGGCAGCGGGAAATCGGCCGACCAGCGTTGCGCCGGCACCACCTGGAAGATGTCGCCCGCGCGGATGTATTCCTTGGCCTTCTCGACCGCGGCCTTGTAGCCCTCGGGGGTGAAGTTCGACCGCAGCGGGCCGACCTGCGCCACCTCGCCCATCTCGCGGCCCTGCGCGGGCGCGCGGTCGAGATCGCGCAGCGCGTCCATCACCCGTTCGGCGGCCTGGGCATAGGCCGCGCGCGCCGAGAGGCCGGCGCTCTGGAAGGCGGGCGCGCACAGGATCACGTCGCCCTTCACCCCGTCGAGCACGGCCACGACCGAGGGGCGCATCAAGACCGCATCGGGCACGCCCAGCGGGTCGGGGTTCACGTCGGGCAGATGCTCGACCAGACGGATCATGTCATAGCCGAGATAGCCGAAAAGCCCGGCCGCGGCGGCGGGCAGGCCCTCGGGCATGTCGATGCGGCTTTCCGCGATCAGCGCGCGCAGGCTTTCGAACGGATGGCCGGGCAGATCCTCGAAGCGGTCCTCGAACCGGGCCTGGCGGTTGATGCAGGCTTTCTCGCCATGGCATTTCCAGATGACGTCGGGCTTCATGCCGATGATCGAATAGCGTCCGCGGACCTCGCCGCCGGTCACCGATTCCAGCACGAAGGAATTCTCGCGCGCATCGGCCAGCTTGAGCATCAGCGAGACCGGCGTGTCCAGATCGGCCGCCAGTCGGGCATAGACCAGCTGGTTCCGGCCCTCGGCCCAGCCCGCCTCGAAGGTCTCGAAATCGGGAAACAGCGCGACCATGGGGGCCCTCCTATTGCATCTGGGCGTGAACGCCGTTGATGACGCCCGTGTCGATGCGCAGACCGGCCGTCTCCTGGGCGGCGCGGGCAAACATCGACACGACATCCTGCGACAGCGATTGCGACAGCTGTTCGGCGACCGTCTCGCGCACGGCGGCGATCTCGGCGTCGGCCGGGTCGGCCGCGTGCAGCGCATGCAGCGCCACCACCAGGACGCGGCCCTGCGCATCGACCACGCCGGCCTGGCCGGGCTCCAGCTCGAAGGCGACCTTCGAGACCTCGGGGGGCAGGCCCTCGACGAAGCCGCCGCGGGGCAGGCGCCCCACTTCGGTGGTGATCAGGCCTTGCGCCGACAGCGGCTGGCCGGTGGCGACGGCATTGACGATCTCGTCGGCGCGGTCCAGCAGGCGGCTGTGGATGTTCGAGGCCGTCCAGGCCGCGGTCACGCGGTCCACGATCTCGTCATAGGGGATCGGGGCGGGGGGCTGGATCTCGTCGATCTGGAGCGCGAAGACGCCGCCGTCCTCAAGCTCCTTGAGTTCGGGGAAATCCTCGACACGGCCTTGCTCTGCGACCTCGCGGAAGGCGGTATAGGCGGCGATGCCGTCTTCGGAGGCGCTGCCGTCATAGGACAGGCGCGCCAGCTTCATGGACGTTTCGCGGGCCACCTCCTCGAGCGTGGCGCCCGAGGCCAGGAGGTCTTCGATCTGCGGGGCGCGCTCAAGGATCAGCCGGCGTGCGCGTTCCAGCGTGGCCTCGGCGGCCAGTTCGGCGCGGGCCTCCTCGAAGCTGGTTTCCTCGGCGGGCAGGATCGCGGTGACCGAGAAGAGCGCGGGGCCCAGATCGGTGTCGACGGGGCCGACGACGCCCGGTCCGGGGGCGGCAAAGACGGCCTCGCCCGCGCGGCCCAGCTGGATGCGGGTCATCTCGCCAAGCTCCAGATCGGCCGGCGTCAGGCCGCGGTCGGCGGCCAGATCGGCAAAGCGGGCCGCGCCGCTGTCCAGACGGTCGCGCGCGGCCTCGGCGGCGGCCTCATCGGCGAAGATCAGACGTTCGACCACGCGCCGCTCGGGGGTGACGAATTCGTCGTGGCGCGCGTCATAGGCGGCGCGCAGCTGCGCGTCATCGGGGGCGGCCTCGTCGGCCAGATCCTCGGGGCGCAGCCACAGATAGCGGATCTTGCGGGTCTCGGGCCGGGTGAATTCGTTTTCGTGGGTGGCGTAATAGGCCTTCAGATCGGCCTCGGTCGGCGCCGGCACGGGGCTGGCCAGGTCGGTGTCGGTCAGTTCGATCCAGGCGATCGAGCGCGTCTCGGTGATATAGGCGGTGTAGGTGTCGACCAGAACCTCGGGGGCGGGCAGGCCGCCGGCGATGGCGCCCTCGACGATCATGCGCGCGGTCTCGCGGCGCAGGTCGGCTTCGAAGCCGGCCTCGGTCAGGCCCTGGCGGGCCAGCGTCTCGCGGTAGATCTCGCGGTTGAAGCGGCCGTCGGGGCCCTGGAAGGCGCGCGCCGTGGTGATCTGGCGGCGCACCTCGTCATCGCCGACCGAGACGCCGAAACGGGCGGCCATCTCGTCCAGCGCGGCATCGCCGAACAGACGCGCCTGCACGCGGCGGTCGAGACGCAGCGCCTGGGCCTGTTGCATGTCGATGGGCTGGCCGATCTGCGCCGAGACCGCGCGCATCTCGTTGCGCAGCGCACGGGCATAGGTGTTCACGTCGATCTCGGTGTCGCCGACGCCGCCGACGCTGCGCAGCCCCCCCGAGAACGAGGTGATGCCAAAGCCCCCGATCCCCAGGATCACCAGCGCCAGGAGCAGCCAGACGACCATGCTCTTGCCCTTGGTGCGCAATGCGTTCGACATGGCCGCTCCTCCGTGGCTGTCCGTCGCGGAAATCCGCGCATCACGGGGGTGTTTAGGCGCTTGCCACGCCGCGGGCAAGGGCGGTTGCGCGGGCAGGTGATGCAAAAGCCCCGCATAAAGGGGCGGTCCCCCGCATCGACCAGAGGGCCGGTGCGGGGTGCAGGCGGTGCGGGGTGCAGGCGGTGCGGGGTGCAGACGGGGGGGCTTACGGGGTGAAGGCCGCCAGCCGGTCGATCAGCGCCCCGATCCCGTCGGCATCGACATTGGCAAAGGCGATGCGCAGCGCGCCGGCGCCGCGGGGGTCGCCCTCGGGGGTGAACATCGTGCCCGGCAGCGCCAGAACGGCGGCCTCGGTCACCAGCCGGCGCGCCATGTCGTGCGAGGACAGATCGAACGGATGTTCGAGCCAGCCGAAATAGGCCCCGCAGCCGGTCAGCCGCCAGCCCGGCAGCCGCGCCGCCCCCTGCACCATGGCCGCGCGCCGCGCCAGGATCTCGCGCCGCTCGCCCGCGACCCACTCGCCCAGGTGGCGCATCCCCCACAGCGCCGCCATCTGGCCCAGCTGGCCGGGGCAGATCGCCACCGTGTCGAGGAATTTCTCGACCTGCGCCAGCCGCGCGGGGCTGGCCAGAACCGCGCCGACGCGGTGGCCGGTCAGCCGGTAGGCCTTGGAAAAGGAATAGAGCTGGATCAGCGTGTCGTCCCAGTCGGGGTCGGTGAACAGCGCATGCGGCGCGCCTTCGCGGGCGTCGAAATCGCGGTAGGTCTCGTCCAGCACCAGCGCGATGCCCGCCTGCCGCGCCAGATCGGCGAAGGCGCGCACCAGATCGGCGGGATATTCCACCCCGCCGGGGTTGTTGGGGGTGACCAGCACGATGGCGCGGGTCTCGGGGGTAAGAAGCGCGTGCGCGGCCTCGGGGTCGGGCAGAAGGTCCGGCCCGGTGTCCAGCACCTGGGTGCGCACGCCCGCCATGTCGAGCCACATGCGATGGTTGAAATACCAGGGGCTGGGCAGGATGACGGCATCGCCTGCGCCCGCAAGCGTGGCCATCACCGCGCAGAAGGCCTGGTTGCAGCCCTGGGTGATCGCCACCTGATCGGCCCCGATCGCGCCGCCATAGGCGCGCGACCATTGCGCCGCGATCTCGGCGCGCAATTCGGGCAGGCCCAGAACCGGACCATAGAGATGGGCTTGCGGCACCTCGAGCGCGGCCTCGGCGATGGCGCGGCGCAAGGCTTCGGGCGGGGGGGCGACGGGGGCGGCCTGGCTGACGTTGAGAAGCGGGCGGTCGGGCGGGAAGTCCAGCCCCGCGATCCAGCGGCGCGCCGCCATGACCGGGGGCGCGAAGGTGGCGGCCAGCGCGGGGTTCAGCGGATGGGGCGGGACGGGGCGGGTCATGGTCTCTCTCCGGCAGGGGATGTCAGATCATCAGACAAGACTACCCGGCGCAAGGACGGTGCGCGCGCAGGGGATGTCGCGCCCGGCGGTGCGCACGCCGGGGATGTTGCCTTTCGCGCCCTGGCCGCGCGCCAATTTCGCGTCAAGGTTGTAATGCTGACGTAACGCTCTATCCTTGAGGTGTTTTGGCGCGAGACCTTGCGTTCCGCCGACGCCGGTTTTGCGCGCAGAGTGTCGTTCGCGGCGTGCAACCGTCGCCGCGGACCCGCCTAAGACATGCGCTGCGCGGGGGATGTGGTTGCGATGGCTTGCAATCCACGGGGTGTCAATTTACGACATTCTGTGTCGCTTTTGAGTGATCCTCGTGGGGTCACACAGTTAACCCTGTCGCATGGCCATCGTGACCTGTCACACAAGGTTCTGCGCAGGGACTTCGGGCTCTGGCCTGTGCCCCATCGGGCGCGGCCGCGACACGAGCCCGCTCATCACCTGCAAGGACCGGGAACGCAGCCCACCGGTCTTTGGTCAATTTCCGGCTGCGACGCACGATAAAGGGAGTGACGCATGAGCAAACAGCGGATTGCTTCGGCTCTGGCGCTGATGGCGGGCCTCGGCCTTTCGCCCGCGCTGGCCGAGGACGCCTGTGGCGCGATCAGCGTGGCCGAGATGAACTGGGCTTCGGCCGGGGTTGCGGCCTGGGTCGACAAGATCATCCTTGAAAACGGCTATGGCTGCGACGTGACGCTGGTCACCGGCGACACGATGCCCACCTTCACCTCGATGAACGAGAAATCCGAGCCCGACCTGGCGCCCGAACTGTGGGTCAACGCGGTGCGCACGCCGCTTGATGCCGCGGTTGCCGAAGGCCGCATGGTCATTGCCGCGCCGATGCTGTCGGATGGCGGCGTCGAGGGCTGGTGGATCCCGAAATACCTTGCCGACGCCCATCCCGAGATCAAGACCGTTCAGGACGCGCTCGAGCATCCCGAACTGTTCCCGGCGCCGGAAGACCCGTCGCGCGGGGGCGTGCACAACTGCCCGTCGGGCTGGAACTGCCGCGTGTCGACGACCAACCTGTTCCGCGCGCTGGATGCCGAAAGCAAGGGCTTCGATCTGGTTGACACCGGCTCGGCGGCGGGTCTCGACGGCTCGATCGCCAATGCCTATGAGCGCAAGCAGGGCTGGCTGGGCTATTACTGGGCCCCGACCGCGATCCTGGGCAAATACGAGATGACCCGCCTTGACTGGGGCGTGCCCAACGACCGCGCCGAATGGGACAGCTGCACCGCGGTGCCCGATTGCCCCGAACCCAAGGTCAACGCCTATCCCGTCTCGGATGTCTATACCGTGGTGACCAGGGAATTCGCCGACAAGGCGGGCGTGGCCATGGATTACGTCCAGACCCGTCAATGGGACAACCAGACCGTCGGCAAGGTGCTGGCCTGGATGGACGAGAACCAGGGCACGAACGAGGACGCGGCTTACCATTTCCTTGAAAACTACAAGGACATGTGGACCAAGTGGCTGCCCGAGGACGTGGCCGGCAAGGTCGAGGCGGCGCTCTGAGCCCCGCAAGGGCCTTGAGACATCAGCGGTCCGGGCCGAGGGGTCCGGACCGCATTTTCATACTCCCGCCGCGCGGCGTCGGCCCGATGCGTTCCCCGTGAACCCCGGACCTGCTCCCTGCGACGGAATGGGGCCTTCGGGCCCTGCTGACCCGCAACGCCCGTCTTTCAGGAAAGGATGGACCTATGGCTTCTAGCTGCTGGGGATTGCCCGAGCTGATCTGCCGTTTTCCCGAGGTGGATGCCACCGCCATGCGTCACGCGCGCAGGGCCATCGACACCGGCTTCCGCGACCTCGTGCGCGAATTCTCCGACGTCATCGACGCGGCCACGGCGCCGCTTCAAGTGTTTCTCAACATGCTCGAGAACACCTTCGTCAATACCCCGTGGATCATCGTCTTCGCGGTGCTTCTGGGCGTGGTCTGGGCGGGGGCGCGTTCGGTCCGTGTGGTCGCCGGCGCGGCGCTTGCGCTTCTGGTCATCGGCTGGGTCGGGCTTTGGGAAGATACGATGATCACCCTGGCCATGGTCACGGTCTCGACCCTGCTGGCGGTGGCGCTGGGGCTGCCGGTCGGCATCTTCACCGCACGGTCGGACCGGGTGCAGGCGGTGGTCAACCCCACGCTTGACGTCATGCAGACGCTGCCGTCCTTCGTCTATCTGATCCCGGTCGTGGTGATCTTCGGCATCGGCAAGGTGCCGGGCCTGATTGCCGTTGTCATCTACGCCATTCCGCCCATGATCCGGCTGACCAACCTGGGCATCCGCCTGGTCGACCGCGAGGTGATCGAGGCCGCCGATGCCTTTGGCTCGTCGGACCGCCAGAAACTGTGGGGGGTGCAATTGCCGCTGGCGCTGCCCACGATCATGGCAGGCGTCAACCAGACCATCATGATGGCGCTGGCCATGGTCGTCATCGCCTCGATGGTGGGCGTCGGCGGTCTGGGCAAGAACGTGCTTCAGGCCATCAACAACCAGTTCTTCACCGTCGGCTTCCTGAACGGCTTTGCGCTGGTCGCCATTGCCATCATCTTCGACCGCACCAGCCAGGCCTTCGGCAAGCGGCTCCAGAAACATCGTGAGGCCGGCCATGAGTGACATCCGTCCCGACATCGAGATCCGCAATCTCTACAAGATCTTCGGCGCCGATCCGGGCGCCCATATCGAGGCCGTGAAGGCCGGTCTGTCGAAGACCGACCTGAACCGCAAGCATGGGCATGTTCTGGGTCTTCAGGACATCAACCTGACCCTGCCGGGCGGACAGATCAGCGTCATCATGGGGCTGTCGGGCTCGGGCAAGTCGACCCTGATCCGCCACATCAACGGGCTGATCGCCCCCACCGCGGGCGAGATCCTCTATGACGGCGAGGACGTCTGCCGCATGTCCGAGGCCGAGCTGCGCCGCTTCCGGCGCAAGCGCACGGCGATGGTGTTCCAGAAATTCGCGCTCTTGCCGCACCGCACGGTTCTGGAAAACACGCTCTACGGGCTGGACATCCAGCGCGTGCCGCGCGCCGAGGCCGAGCCGATCGCGCGGCGCTGGATCGACCGGGTGGGCCTCAAGGGCTTTGAAAGCCATTACCCGGCGCAGCTTTCGGGCGGCATGCAGCAGCGCGTGGGTCTGGCCCGTGCGCTGGCCAATGACGCCGACATCCTGCTGATGGACGAGGCCTTCTCGGCGCTCGACCCGCTGATCCGGGTGGACATGCAGAAGGTGCTGCTGGAACTTCAGGAGGAGCTGCGCAAGACCGTGGTCTTCATCACCCACGATCTCGACGAGGCGCTGCGGCTGGGCGACAAGATCGCCATCCTGCGCGATGGCGCGCTCGAGCAGGTGGGGACCGGCCAGGAGATCGTGCTGAACCCGGCCAACGATTACGTGGCCGCCTTCGTGCGCGAGGTGAACCGTAGCCGGGTGATCCATGCCGGCACCGTGGCGCGTGTGCCCGAACCCGGCGAGAGCCTGCCCGAGGCCTCCTATCCCGCGCGGCTGGTGCTGGAGAAGGTCGCCCGCCGGATGACCCGCGACGGGCATCGGGCGGCGCGGGTGGTGGACCGCAACGGCGACACCCAGGGCGTGATCGACCTGTCGGCGATCCTCGAGGCGATGGTGAACCCCGCCACGGCCGATTCCGAGACCGCCTGACCCGTTTTCAGATCCTGCAAAAAAAGCGCGCGCCCCCCGATCCGTCAGGGGGCGCGCGTTTCGTTTTTCCGGGGGGCTCAGCGGGGGGGCTCAGGCGGCGGCCTGCGCCACGCTGTCGGGCGACGTGGCCGCCGGCGCGGGGGCGGCGGTCGCGGGCTTGGCGGGGCGGATGCGGGCGCGCTCGCGCAGGACCGCCAGCGCCCAGAGCACGACGATCCCCCCCGCGATCAGGCCCGCATCAAGCTGCCAGGCGGGCGGGAAGGCGCCCTTGAGAACCTGTCCCGTCAGGCTGAGGATGGTGCCGAAGGCAAAGACCGGCAGCGCCTGGCGCCCCATCACCGACACGGGTTCCAGCCAGCGCATCGCGCAGACGCGCCGCACCACGCCAAAGGACGACAGGAAATAGGCCAGCGCCAGGATGTGCAACAGCCGCGGCAGCGCCAGATAGGTCTTGTCGAAGCCCGCCAGATAGAAGGGCACGCCGGCCTTGTAGGCGGCATGGAGCGTGCGGTTCATGTAGCTGCTCATCGGATCCCATTTCATCCAGACGAGCGCCAGCACCAGGAACCCCCCGCTCAGCGCCTGAAGCCACCCGCGCCGCGGCACGAAGCGCTTGCCCTCGCGCAGGCTCATGCCGGTCAGAAGGCCCACGGTGAAGATCAGCTGCCACGAGATCGGGTTGAAGAACCAGCCGCCCGCGTTGGGGTAATTGGGCAGGTTCAGCCGGAACTGCCCGGCCAGCACCCAGATCGAGATCGACACCGCCAGCGCCGCCCATTTCCGCCAGGCCGCGATCCAGACCATGACCGGCGCGCCCAGCAGCAGGACGGCATACATCGGCAGGATGTTCACATAGCCGAACTGATGGCCCAGCGTCGGCAGGCCCACCATCACGTCGAGCGGCTTCTGGAAGACCGGGCCAAAGTTGTTCTTGCCCAGAAGCGCGGTCACGTCGAGCCAGAGCGCGCCCGCCGCCACCACCGCCATGACCCAGAAGGTCACGAACAGATGGACCAGATAGAGCGTCCAGGACCGCCCCCAGACATGCGCCAGCCCCGGCCAGAGCGGGCGGCGCAGCAGCCCCGGCGCATAGGCGATGCCAGCGGCCACGCCCGACATCAGCACGAAGGCCTCGGCCGCGTCGGAAAAGCCGAAATTGCGCGAGGTGTAATCCTCGAACACCGTGCCCGGCATGTGGTTGATGAAGATGGTGATGAGCGCAAGGCCCCGGAACACGTCCAGGCGCGGATCGCGCGTGCGGGCCCGTGCCGGTTGGGCCTGCGTTGGTTGGGCCCGTGCCGGTTGAGCCTGCGTCGGTTGGGTCGGGCGCGGGGGCGCCGCGCGGCCCTGCCCCTTGGGGGCGGGGGTGATGTCAGCCATGGGTTTCCTCCGCCGGTCGCGGCGCATCGGCCGGATCGTGACGGTTCTGTGACGCCTCCGGCCCCGGCGCGCCAGTGTCCGAGATGCCGCGCGCGGGCGCATCGGCGTCTTCCTGCTGAACCGGAACGGCCGCGGTCTGCGTCCCGAGCGGCGGCAGCACGGCGCCTTGCGCGGCCAGCCCCTCCCAGCGGGTCAGCACCGCGTCATGGGCCGCCACGATCGCGGGCGCGCGCCGATCGAAGGGCGTGGTGAAGAGCCGCCCCCGCCAGGGCCGTGCCGTCGCCCACAGGATCAGCGGCGCCAGCACCATCGGCACCACCACCGGCGACAGCCAAGGCACGAGGCCCGGCGCCCAGATCCAGGTGGCCGCGCCCCCCGCCAGTCCCCAGGCCGAGATCCACCGCCCCGCCACCAGCGCCGTGCGCAGGCTCAGCGTGCCGTCGCCGCGGTTGTTGGTGGGCCAGCCGCCGTCGCGCCCCATCAGCACCTGAAGCACCGCCCGCGTCTGATACATCAGGAAGACCGGCGCGGTGATCGAGGACAGGACCAGCTCGCTCAGCGTCGAGAGCGCGGCGCGCAGCCCGCCGCCGAAGCCCGCCGCGCGCCCCGAGGCGGCCGCGTCAAAGGCGATCAGCGCCTTGGGCAGGATCAGAAGGCCGATGATGCCGATGAAGAGCCCGATCGCCTTCGAGGTCTCGTCGGCGGGAAAGACCGGGAAGGGCCAGTAGGGCGTGGGGAAATAATCGGGCGGCGGCGCGGTCACCGTGGCCACGATCGACACCAGGATGAAGCCCAGCCAGAACAGCGGCGCGACATAGGCGAAGATGCCCTGCACGAAGACGAAGCGGCTCCACAGCTTGAGCCGCGGTGCTGCCAGCAGGCGCGCATGTTGCAGGTTGCCCTGGCACCAGCGCCGGTCGCGCTTGGCGTGATCGACGATGTTCTCGGGGCCTTCCTCGAACGAACCCTCGAGATCGTCATCGAGCCGCACGGTCCAGCCCGCACGCGCCAGAAGCGCGGCCTCGACGTAATCGTGGCTGAGGATATGGCCGCCGAAGGGGGGCTTGCCGGCCAGCGCGGGCAGCCCGCAGCTTTCGGCGAAGGCGCGCACGCGCACGGCCGCGTTATGGCCCCAGAAGGGCCCGCTGCGCCCCTGCATCATCGCCAGACCGCGGGCGAAGACGGGCGAATAGAAGGCGGCCGAGAATTGCATCGCGCGCCCGAACAGCGTCTGCGCGCGCACCACCTTGGGCAGCGTCTGCAAAAGGCCCAGCCGCGGCTCGGCCTCCATCCGCGCCAGCATCTCGAGGATGGTCTCGCCCTCCATCAGGCTGTCGGCGTCAAGGATCACCGCATAATCGTAGGCCGCGCCCGAGCGGGTGATGAATTCCTCGATGTTGCCGGCCTTCTTGCCGGTGTTGTCGGTGCGCCGGCGATAGAAGATGCGCCCGCGCGCGCCGGTCTCGGCCAGAAGCCGCAGGAACCAGATCTGTTCGAGCGCGGCGATCTCGGTGTTGCGCGTGTCCGACAGGATGGCGAAATGCACCTCGGCCCCGCCGCGGGCGGCGCGCGCGGCCTGAAGCGAGGCCTCCATCGCCGCGATGCGGGCGAAGGTCACCATCGGGTCTTCGTTGTAGACGGGGACCAGGACGATGGCGCGGCCCTGATGGGGCGGCGCTTTCACGCGCGGGGGGGCGGCGCGCGTGGTCAGGCCCATCAGCCCCTGCGCCGCGCCCCAGGCCAGCCACCAGGTCGAGATCAGGATCAGCCCGGCCCGCGTCAGGTCAAGGTTGTCCAGCCCGTCGGCGGCGCCGAATTTCATGAACAGCTGAAAGGCCACCGCGGCGGCGGTGACCGAGATCGCCAGCGCCGCCACCCGCGCGCGGGCAACCGCCAGCGCCGCGCCGAGGCCGGGCGGCATGGATCAGGTCTCGGCCCCGGGCGTGGCCTGGGGGGCCACCGGCGGCAAGGCCGGGGCGCGCCGGTCGATCAGCGCGGGTTCCAGCCTCTGGCGCGGCATCGCCAGGGGGGCATCGGGCAGGGCGCCCAGATCGCCCACCAGCGTGTCGATTTCGGCCAGGACTGTCAGGTGTTGCTTCAGCATCATTCCACAATCCATTGATATAGCCACGTTTCTGACAGTTTGCGGTCATATCCCCGCAGATGTGCTGCCAGCTCGACGGTCTCACCTTCATCGCCCGCGACATCCAGAACGAGGCGCCATATGCCGCGTTCGGGAATGCGCGAGAGCGTCTTTGTCACGATCTCGCCCCGGCTGACCGAGGCCACCGCCTCGATCTCGGCATCGCCGGGAAGCCCCGCGATGATGCCGCCCCGGAAGTCGATCACGAATTTCCGCGTGCCATCGGTGTTTGCCACACCGGACACGCCGCCATGTCCGGCGCGTGTCTCGTCGATATAGGCGCGCGTGTCGTCCTTGTCATGGGGCAGATCTCCCCAGTGCAGACGGTAGGCAAACTCCCGCGACTCGCCGGCGGAAACCTGCCCCTCGGGCACCCAGAAGGCCACGATATTGTCGTTGACCTCGAGATCGGTGGGGATCTCGACCAGACGCACGACCCCGCGGCCCCAGTCGCCCAGCGGTTCCACGTCCACCGAGGGCCGGCGCTCGTAGCGGGCCGAGGCATCCTGGTAATGGTCGAAGTCGCGGTCGCGCTGATGCAGCCCGAACCGGCGCGGGCTGTCCTCGACGAAATAGGAGCTGGCCAGCCGCGGCGGGTTGTTCAGCGGGCGCCACAGCACGTCGCCGTCGGCGCGTTCGATGCACAGCCCGTCGCTGTCATGCACATTGGGGCGGTAATCGTCGAAATCGGCGCGGTTCTTCTCGGAGAAGAGGAACATCGAGGTCAGCGGCGCGATGCCCAGCTGATCGACCGCCGCGCGGAAGAAGAGGCGCAGCGTGACATCCATCACCGTGGTCGCGCCGGGGCGAATGACAAAGCGATAGGCGCCGGTGACCGACGGGCTTTCCAGCGCGGCGAAGAGAACGATCTCCTCGGCGCCGGGGGCGGGGCGTTCGATGTAGAAGCGCGAGAAGCGGGGGAATTCCTCGGCCCGGCGCATCCCGGTGTTGATCGCCAGCCCGCGCGCCGAAAGACCGTAGGCCGAGCCACGCCCCAGCGCGCGGAAATAGGACGCGCCCAGGAAGGCCACCACCTCGTCGAAGACATCGGCGCGGTTCATCGGGCTGGCCAGCCGGAAGCCCGCCACCCCCGGCATCGCCGCATGTTCGGGCGCGCGCGCGGCCATCTCGTTGTAATAGAGGAAATCGTCGGTGCTGAAGGTCAGCTCGCGCGCGGCGGCGGCCTTGGTGTCCACCTCGAACAGGCGCACGGGTTCCTTGAACAGCCAGCCCATGTGGAACGCCGCCAGCGTGAACAGCGTCCCTTGCCCCTTCCACAGCGCGCGGTCGGGGTTGAAGTTGATCAGCCGGTAATCGTCATAGGTCAGATTGTCCAGAAAACTGGCCTTGACCTTGGGGCGTTCATGCGCCGTGGCCGCCAGGGCGCGCATTTCCTCGGTCAGCAGATCGAACGAGAAGGGCTGCGCCGGGTCGGGCGCCATCTCCGGCGCGGTCTCTGCCGGCGGGGGCGTCAGATCCTGGGCCAGGGCGGCGCCGCTGCGGCCGGCCGCAGGGCCAAGCAGGGCCGCCGCCGACATCCCGCCCAGAAGGGCGCGGCGCGACAGGGGCGGCGGACAGGGGCGGGCATGGGGCGTCAAGATACTGCGAATCCCGAAATTTTCTCGCGTTACATGACAGTAGGATGGCTAAGCTTCCATAACCAAAGACATGCACGCAGGGAATGTCACCTTTGCACCAGCTGCAATGCAGGCCGCGTTGTGCCGCAGGTGCATCACGATATTGGCATTTTGCGCGGGGAAAGGGATGCGAATTTGTGCGCGGCCTTTCGTCTCTGGCAGAGTCTTGCCGATATTATGGGCGGTGCGCGGCGTGCTGCCGTCTTTCGCGCCGGGCAGCGCGCGCGCAGGGCGGCATTCCGCGGTGGCGGGGGGAATGGCCTCTTGCCTTGTGCGGCGGGCTGCGCTTTGCCGGAAACGACCCTTGCCCGCGACGGGGCCGGGGCGACAGCCGTAAGGGGGTGAGATGGGCGATCTGAGCTTTGCCATGGCCTGGGCCGAAACCGGGATGCGCTGGCTGCATGTGGTCACCGCGATCGCCTGGATCGGCTCGTCGTTCTATTTCATCGCGCTCGATCTGTCGTTGCGCCCCGAGGCGGGGGCGCCGAAGGGGGTCTCCGGGGCGGCCTGGCAGGTGCATGGCGGTGGCTTCTACCACATGCAGAAATATGGCCTTGCGCCGCAGAACATGCCGCCCGACCTGACCTGGTTCAAATGGGAAAGCTATGCCACCTGGCTGTCGGGGATGGGGCTTCTGGGGCTGGTCTATTACTGGGGGGCGGATCTGTTCCTGCTGGACCCGCGCGTGGCCGACATGCCGGTCTGGGCGGGGATCGCGCTCTCGGCGGGGTCGCTGCTGCTGGGGTGGTTTGCCTATGACCGGGCGTGCAAGGCCACGCTGGGGCGCGACGCGCTTCTGATCGGGATCGTCTGGGGCATGATCCTGGTCATGGGCTGGTTCTACACCCAGGTGTTCTCGGCGCGCGCGGCAATGCTGCATCTGGGCGCCTTCACCGCCACGATCATGTCGGCCAATGTCTTTGCGCTGATCATCCCCAACCAGAAGATCGTGGTGGCCGACCTGATCGCCGGGCGCAGCCCCGATCCCCGCCTGGGGGCGGCGGCCAAGCAGCGGTCGCTGCACAACAATTACCTGACGCTGCCGGTCATCGTGCTGATGGTGTCGAACCATTACCCGCTGTTCTTCGATGCGCACTGGAACTGGCTGATGGCGGCGCTGCTGTTCCCGATGGGGGCGCTGATCCGGCATTGGTTCAACAGCCATCACGCCCGGCGCGGCAATCCGTGGTGGACCTGGCCCGCGGCCGCGGCGGTCGGGGCCGCGATCATCTGGCTGTCGGCGCTGGGGCCGGTTTCGCATGATCCGGAGGGTGACGACGCGGCCGCCCTTCACGGCGCCCCCGAGGCCGCGGCGCTGGCCGCAGGTTTTGCCGATGTCAACGATATCGTGGCGATGCGCTGCACCATGTGCCACGCCGAAACCCCGCTGCATCCGCATTTCGCCGCGCCGCCGCGGGGGCTGGTCTTCGACACGCCCGAACAGGTGGCCCGCGCGGCCGAGCGGATCTATCTGAGCGCCGGGCGCACCGGGGCGATGCCGCCGGCCAATATCTCGTTCATGGAGCCCGCCGAGCGCGCCCGGATCCGCGCCTGGTTCGAGGGGATCGGCAAGACCGCCTCGTGAGGCGCGCGCCCTCTCAGGGGCGCAGCACGAGATCGACGGGCCGGCTTTCGGCGGCGACCAGACGGCCGTTCGGCAGGTCGTTTTCCGCGATGCGCCGCGCCGCCTCGGAGCGCGCCAGCCCGTCCCAGCGCGCCATCAGCCGCGCGCGCAGCACCTCTTCGGGCTGATCGAGCCGCACGCTCAGATCAAAGAGCGGCGCCAGCCCGCCCCAGGGCGCCCGCGCCAGCGTCAGGTAATTGCCTTCGGCCAGGATCACCTGCGCGCCGGCGGGAATGATCGCAGCGCCCGCGCGTGCGATCTCGATCCGGCGGTCGAAGATCGGGATGGCGATGTCGGGTTCGCGGGCGCGCAGCCGGGTCAGCATATGCGCAAGGCCCGCCACGTCGAATGTCTCGGGCGCGCCCTTGCGGGCCAGCAGGCCACGCGCGGCCAGAACCGTGTCGTCGAAGTGAAACCCGTCCATCGGCAGCAGCGCCGCGGTGCCGGGGCCCTCGGCATTCAGCCGCGCCACGGCCGCGGCGGCCAGCGTCGACTTGCCCGAGGCCGGCGCCCCGGCCAGCGCCACGATCAGCCGCGCCTGCGGGCCCCGCGCCGCGCGCGCCGCGGCAATGGCGGCCAGAAGGCGCGTCTCCATGGCCGGTGTCTCGATCAGCCGATCGCGCGGTCGAGATCGCGCAGCGCCGCGGCCGGGTCTTCGGCCGACCAGATCTCGGGGCCGAAGGCGAAGAAATCGGTCACCGGCGCCAGGCGGCGCACCAGATCTTCATCGAGCGCGCCTTCGGCGATCACCGGCACCTCGATCATCTGCGACCACCATTCGAACAGATCGAAGGGCGCGGGATCGGCCGTGCCCAGCGCGGTTGCGCCCGCGGGGCCGAAGCTGACGTAATCGGCGCCCGCCTCGCCGGCGTTGATGCCTTCGTGCCGGGTGGCGCCGCAGGCCGCGCCGACAATGGCATCGGCGCCCAGCTCCTTGCGCGCGGCGCGGACATGGCGGGCGCCGTCGGGCAGGTGGATGCCGTCGAGCCCATGCCGGCCGACCAGCGCCAGATGCGCCTCGATCACCACGGGGATGTCGCGCTCATGGGCGATCTGGCGGACCAGATCGGCGGCGCGCCCGATCTCGTATTCGTCGCGGCTGGCCAGCGCCAGACGCAGGCAGGCCACGGGTGCTGCATCGAGCGCGGCCGCCAGGATGTCGGCAAAGCTGTCGGTGTCGAAGCTGGGCGGCGTGATCAGGCAGATCTGCGGGCGGTCTTCGGACGGGGCGTCGGACATGGAACGATCCTTGCGGGTCTGCGCGGTTGCGGGTTGCCGGGTTTTAGGTCTGCGCCGGCGTCTTGGCAAGCGCAGAGGCCCGTTTCGGGGCCCGTTCTGGGGCCCGTTCCAGCACCCTCTGCCGGAACGGCGACGGGCCTGCTTGGCGGGGCGTGGGCGGGGTGCTAGAAGCTCGCGCATGACCGACGCACCTTCGAAACCCGTCTTCGTCCTTGTCCGCCCGCAGATGGGCGAGAATATCGGCGCCAGCGCCCGCGCGATGCTGAATTTCGGTCTTGACCGGATGCGGCTGGTCGATCCGCGCGACGGCTGGCCCAATCCGCGCGCGGTGGCCATGGCCTCGGGGGCGGCGGGGCGGGTGCTCGACCATGCCGGCGTCTTCCCCGGCGTGGCCGAGGCGATCGCGGATTGCCAGATGGTCTTTGCCACCACCGCCCGCGGGCGCGAGCTGTCCAAACCGGTGATGACCCCCGAGGCCGCCATGCGCCAGGCGCGCGCGCTGATCGGGCAGGGGGCGCGGGTGGCGGTGCTGTTCGGGCCCGAGCGCACGGGTCTCGAGAATGCCGATCTGGAAGGGGCGGGGGCGCTGATCTCGGTGCCGGTCAACCCGGAATTCCCCTCGCTCAACCTCGGGCAGGCGGTGCTGCTTTCGGCCTATGAATGGAGCCGGGCGGGGTTCGACGGCCCCGAGGTGGTGGCAGGGCCGGGCACCGAGATGGCCACCGGCCTCGAGCGCGACCACCTGGCGCGGCATTTCGAGGACGATCTCGAACGGGTGGGCTATTTCTTCCCCGAGACCAAGGCCGAGGGCATGAAGGCCAATCTGCGCCAGATGTGGGGCCGGCTGGGGCTGACGCGCCAGGACGTGCAGACGCTGCATGGCGCGCTGCGCCAACTGGCGCGCCGGCGCGACGGCGACGCCTGAGGGCTGCTGCGGGCCGAGGGGCGCGTCGGTCCGAAGGGAGCGGTGGGCCGAAGGGGGCGGTGGGCCGAAGGGGGCGGCGGGGCGCGCATGGCGCCGCATTCCGTGAACGGACTGACCGCGACAGAGCGGCCCGCGCCCGCGGCTTGCGGGGGCGCGCGGGCGCGCCTAAGTTGCGCGACGAAACGCCCCCGCGCGGGGGCCCGCGATCCTGAGGGGAGGGCCGATGGCCAGGAAACCCGCAAGCAAGCGCAAACGCGCGATCTTCGAAGACGTCGGTGCCGCCGCGCCGCCGCCCGCCGCCCGTGTGGCGCCGACGGGGGTGATCGACGCCCGCCCCGGTGCCACCCGCGCCGGGCAGGGCCTTTTGCGGCTGTGGTTCGTCGTGGTCTCGGTTCTGGTGCTGGCGGTGCTGCTGGCGCAGAGCTTCCTGCGGCTGAGCGCGCCGGATCTGGCCGCGGCGCTCTGGTCGGCGCCGCTGTCGCTGATGCCGCCGGCCGATGCCGCGGCCTGGGCGGCCGAGATGGCGCGCCATGTGCCGCGCCCGGTGCTGCCGCCGCTGCCCAGCCTGCCTGCATTGGGCGGGCCGGGCACGCTGGTCGTTCCGGCCGAGCCTGCGATGACGCTCGATACCTTCCGCCCGCTCTGGTGGGCGGGCTGGGGGCAGGCGCTCGGGGCGGTGTCGGCGCTGGGGCTGATGGTGCTGGGCTGGCCGATCCTGGCGCTGGCGGGCAAGCTGCCCAAGGGTCTGGGCGGGCGGCTGTCGCTGGTGCTGGCGCTGCTTCTCGGGCTGGCGCTGCTGGCGCTGGGGGGCACGCTGGGTCTTCTCGAGGCGCCGGTCGCACGGCTGGCGGCGCAGGCGGGCCTGCCGGCGGATCTGGGGCTGTCGCAATGGCCGCTCTGGCCCGGGTTCGACGCGATCATCTCGGCGGTCCAGCCTTGGCTCGCGACGGCGTCGGCGGCGGGGACGGCGGCGGTCTTCACGCTGCTGGTCGGGCCGGCGCTTTTGCGCGGGCGGGCCGATGTGGCGCTGTTGCAGGCGCGGCGGATGGGCGAACGCGGGCTGGCCCGCTGGGCCGGGGCGGCGGGCTGGCTCCTGGCGGCGACGCTGGTCCTGGGAGTGCATCTGACCGGCCTTGCGGGGCTGCCCGCCTCGGCCGACTGGCCGCGGATGAACGGCGCCTTCGTTCCGCCCGAGGTGCTGGCGCTGCCGCAGGCGGGTCTTGCGGGGCTGGCCGATCCGGTGGTTCTGGCCTTTGGGCACCGCGCCCTGGGCTATCTGGTCGTGCTGGTGGCGCTGGCGGGCTGGCTGGTGGCGCGCCGCTCGGTGCATCCGGTCACGCGCGGGGCGTTCCTGGTGATGGCGCTTGGCGCGCTGCTCCAGGCCTCGCTGGGCGTGCTGGGGGCGCTGCGCCCCGATCTGGCGCCGCTGCCGCTGGTCCATCTTGCGGCGGGCTTTGCGCTTCTGGCGCTGGTCCTGCGGGCGCGGATCTTCGCGCTCTATCCGGCCGTGCAATCCATCCGGGGGCGGCGGCGCTGAGATGACTGCCTTTGCCGAACTGATGGCGCATCAGCGCCGCACCGAGGCGCTGGCCGCGGTGGCCGGGCGTCTGGGCTGGGACCAGGAAACGGTGATGCCGCGCGGCGCTGCCGAGGAGCGGGCCGAGGAAATGGCCGCGATGGAGGCCGTTCTTCACGCCCGGCGCACCGATCCGCGCATCCCCGAGTGGCTGGCCGCGGCCGAGGCCCCCGATGTCGAAGGCGCGCGCGCGCTGGCGCTGATCGCCCATGCCCATCGCCGGGCCGCGGCCGTGCCCGAGCGGCTGGCGACCGAGCTGGCGCAGGTGACAAGCCTCGCCCAGGGCGTCTGGGCCGAGGCCCGCGCCGCCGAGGATGTGGCGCGTTTCCTGCCGCTTCTGACCCGCGTCGTGGCCTTGCGCCGCGAGGAAGGCCAGGCGATGGCCGCGGCCGGGGTGGGGGGCGGCGACGCCTATGATGCGCTGATCGACGGCTACGAGCCCGGCGCCCGCGCCGCCGAGATCGCCGCCATGTTCGCGCGCATGCGCCCGCGCCTTGTCGCCCTGCGCGCCGCCGTCCTGGGCAAGCCCGCCCCGCGCGCATTGACGGGCCAGTTCCCGACCGACGGCCAGATGCGTCTTGCCCGCGAGGTCGCCGGCGCCTTCGGCTATGACTGGACCCGCGGGCGGCTGGATCTGTCGGTGCACCCCTTCACCTCGGGGTCGGGCTCGGATGTGCGCATCACCACCCGCGTGGCCGAGGACGACCCCTTCAACTGTCTCTATTCCACCATCCACGAGGTCGGCCACGCGCTCTATGAACAGGGCGTGGCGGCGCGCATGACCTTCACACCGCTGGGCGGCGGCGTGTCGATGGGCGTCCACGAGAGCCAGAGCCGCATCTGCGAGAACCAGATCGGCCGCGGGATGGCCTTTTCGGTCTGGCTGCACGCACGGATGCAGGCGCTCTTCGGCGATTATGGCCTGGCCGGGCCCGAGGCGCTCCATGCGGCCGTCAACCGCGTGCATCCGGGCTTCATCCGCACCGAAGCCGACGAGGTGCAGTATAACCTGCATATCATGCTGCGCTTCGATCTGGAGCGGGCGCTGTTTTCCGGCGCGCTCGAGGTCGCGGATCTGGAAGAGGCCTGGAACACCCGGTTCGCGGCCGATTTCGGCGTGCCGGTCACGCGGCCCTCGCAGGGGCTGTTGCAGGATGTGCATTGGTCGGCGGGCCTTTTCGGCTATTTCCCGACCTATACGCTGGGCAATGTCTATGCGGGCTGTCTGAACCGGGCGATGCGGGCCGATCTTCCCGATCTCGACGCGCATCTGGCGGCGGGTGCGGCGCAGGTGCCGGTGGCCTGGCTGGCCGAGAAGATCCACCGTCACGGCGCGCTTTTCCCGCCGGCCGAGCTGATCACGCGGGCCTGCGGGGCGGCCCCGGACGAGACCGCGCTTCTCGAGGATCTCGAGGCCAAGTTCGGCGCGCTCTACGATCTCTGAGGCCTTCTGCCCCAGACCCTGCGCCCAGATCCCTCAGCCCCAGCCCCCTCAGCCCCAGCCCCCTCAGCCCCAGCCCCCTCTGGCCCAGCCCCCTCTGGCCCAGACCCCTCTGGCCCTGGGATCCTGAGGGGGCCTGCGGGGCGCATGGCCTTCGCCCCCCGGCAATGTCCGGGGCGCGCGCGCGCGCGGGGGGCGCTCAGGTGCTCAGGCGCTCTGACGCCAGCCCATGTCGTCCAAGGGGGCGGCGCGGTCGGCATCGTTCAGGCGGAACACCGCGCTTTCGCGGCTGAGCGTGCGGGCCTGTTCCTCGAGCATCTTCACCGCGGCCGAGCTTTCCTCGAACATCGCCGCGTTCTGCTGGGTCAACTGGTCAAGCTGGTTGGCCGCCGTGGTGATCTCGGACAGGCCCAGCGATTGCTCGGCGGCCGATCTGGCGATGGCCTGCACCAGATCGTCCACCCCGCCGATCAGCACCTCGATGCGGTCGAGCGCCTCGCCCGACCGGCCCACCAGATCGACGCCCGAACGCACCTGGGCGTCCGAGGTGCGGATCAGATCGGCGATCTCGCGCGCGGCCTCCGAGGAGCGCTGCGCCAGCGCGCGCACCTCCGAGGCCACGACCGCAAAGCCACGCCCGGCTTCGCCTGCGCGCGCGGCCTCGACGCCTGCGTTCAGCGCCAGAAGGTTGGTCTGGAAGGCGATCTCGTCGATCACGCTGGTGATCTTGGAAATCTGGTCCGAGCTTTTTTCGATATCGTCCATGGCCTGGATGGTTTCGCGCACGATGGCATGTCCCGAGCGCGAGAATTCGCGCGCTTCGGACACCGACGCGGCGGCGGCGCTGGCATCGCGCGAGGACTTCTGGACATTCGAGGCCAGTTGCTGGATCGCGGCCGAGGTTTCCTCGAGCGAGGCGGCCTGCGTCTCGGTGCGCCGGCCCAGTTCGTCCGAGGCGTCCTGAAGGCTGCCGGCCTCGGCCTGGATCGCGTTGGCGCCCTCGACGATCGAGCCGACCAGTTGCGACATGCGCGTCATGGCCAGGTTGAAGTCATGGCGCAGATCGTCGAATTCAGCCGGAACATCGCGGTCGATGCGCACGGTCAGATCGCCTTCGCTCAGCGCCTCGACGGCGGCCTGGAAATTCTCGATCGCGGATTTGCGCGCGGTGATGTCCGAGGCGAATTTCACCACCTTGTAGGGCCGGCCGCGGTCATCGAAGATCGGGTTATAGGTGGCCTGGAGCCAGACGTCCTGACCGGATTTCGAGATGCGGCGGAATTCGCCCTGGCGGAATTCGCCCCGCCCCAGCGCCTGCCAGAAGGCGGCGTAATCCGGGCTCTGGCGGTGTTCGGGCGTGACGAAGGCGGAATGGTGCAACTTGCGGATTTCCGCGGCGCCATAGCCGGTGGCGGCCAGGAAATTGTCGTTGGCGCGCAGGACATTGCCCTTGAGGTCGAATTCGATGACCGCCTGCGAGCGCGACAGCGCCTTGAGCTGGCCGGCCTGATCGAGCGCGCGGCGTTTGGTTTCGGTGATGTCCGAGGCGAACTTTACCACCCGCGCGACGCGTCCGTCGCCGCCGCGGATCGGGTTATAGCTGGCCTGAAGCCAGATCTCGCGGCCGCCCTTGGCGACGCGGCGCATCTCGCCGGCGCGGAACTGGCCGTCGCGCAGGGCGGTCCACAGATCGCGGTAGTCGGCGGTGTCGCGTTCATCTTGCGGCATGAACATGCTGTGATGGCGGCCCACGATCTCGTCCTGGGTATAGCCGGTCGCGGCCAGGAACAGGTCGTTGGCCTCGAGGATGGTGCCGTCGGGATCGAAGGTGATGACCGCGTTCGAGCGCCCGATCGCCTCGATCATCGCAGCGTCGCGGCGCGCGGCCTCGACCCGTGCGGTCACGTCACGGGCCAGCGCGACCACCTGGGACAGCGCCCCGGCGTCATCGCGGATCGGCGACAGCGACATTTGGACATGGCGCAGCTGCCCCGTCTGCGTGCGCCATTCGGCATAGGCGCTTTGCGCCTGTCCGGCGCGCAGCGCGGTCCAGAGCGTCTGCGGATCGGGGTCGCAGGCGCGGCTTTCGGCCAGCAGATCGTCATGGCGCCGCCCGTCGAGCGCGCCCTCCGGCGCCTCGAGCAGCGCGTGAAAGGCCACATTGGCGCGCAGGATCCGCCCCTGCGGATCCAGCCAGGCAACGGCAAGTGCGCCGTCGCAGGCGCGTGCAAGCGCCGCGTCCCAGTCCGGTGCCTGAGCTCGGCGCGATCTTCTGAACAGAGCCATGAGAATCTCCCTAAACCCGAGCGGATTCCTACCGGGAAGGGATTAATGCTTCGTGCAACTGGTCTTGATTTTCGGGCCTTTCGGACGCGATTTGAGGGCGGGCCGGGTGCGAATCATGCGCATGGGCCTGCCGGCGCGTGCGCGGGGGCCGGCGCGTGCGCGAGGGCCGGGGTGTGCGGGAAACAATCCCCCGCCCGGCGCGGCATTGGATCGCCGATCCGCCGAAAACTCGCACAATGTTTCGCGCCGCGCAACGCCTGTTTCCGAAATGTGGCAAGCGCCCCGGCGCGCCGGACCGATTCCCCCGTGCCCGCGGGCAGGACACTGCCCGATTCCGGCCGGATTCGCCCCGCAGAGCGCTTTCGGCGGGCCGATCACGGCGCCGCGGCGGCGGGATGGGGGTCAAAATACGCCGCAAAGAAAGGCCCGACACCGAATTGTCCCGGTCCTGCCCCAACTATTGACTATCGGTTACCGCAGCTTGCCCCTAATCTGGAGCCACATATCTGGGGGGATACGCACTGCCATGCGTGACCAACTGCTTGCCGCGGCGGGCCTGACCGGGGGGGTCAGGCGCGTCGGGCCGGCGCGACAGCCATCGTGCCCGGCCACCGCGGATGACAGGGGCCTTGCCCCTTGTGTTCGCATACCCTCGCGCCCGCGTGTCAGCCGCACGCTGGCCGCAGGGATCCTGCTCGCGGCCTTCGGGCTTGCGGGATGCGCGTCGACGCAGACGCCGCCGATGGCGCGGGCGTCCTCGGCGACGCTTGGCCTGCCGGAGGTGCGGGCCTCGACGGCGGGGCTGACGCCCCTGCCGCCCGCGCGTTCGCGCCCGGCGGTGATCTCGAACGCCACGCTGGCGCGCGATTTCATGGAATTGTCCTTCAACCTTGAAAGCGGGCGCGCGCTGCCGGTGCTGACCCGCTTCGAGGGTCCGGTGCGGGTGTCGACCGCGGGGCCGGCGCCGCAGGGGGCCGAGGCCGAGCTGGCGCGTCTGATCGGCCGCTTGCGCGCCGAGGCCGGGATCGACATCGCGCCGGGGACGGCGGCGACAAACGACATCACGGTGCAGTTCGTGCCCCGGCAGGCGCTGGTCTCGGCGGTGCCCAACGTGGCCTGTTTCGTGGTGCCCAACGTGCGCAGCTGGGACGAATACATGAAGCTGCGCCGGTCGGGGGCCACGGATTGGGCGCGGCTGCGCACGCGCAGCCATGCCACCGTGTTCATCCCCTCCGACACCGCGCCGCAGGAGGTCCGCGACTGCCTGCACGAGGAAATCGCCCAGGCGCTGGGGCCGCTTAACGACCTCTACCGGCTGCCCGATTCCGTCTTCAACGACGACAATTTCCACGCCGTGCTGACGCCCTTCGACATGAAGATCCTGCGCGCCTATTACGCGCCCGAGCTGCATTCGGGGCTGAGCGCGCCCGAGGTCGGGGCGCGGCTGCCGGGCATCCTGGCGCGGATCAACCCCGCGGGGGGATCGGCGCGGGCCGCGGCCCCGGCGGCAGGGCCGACCCCGCAGACCTTCCCGCGGCTTTTGTCCCGGGCGCTGGGGGGGCGGGGGTCGAACGCGATGCGGGTGCGGGCGGCGCGTGATGCGCTGGCCTATGCCTCGGCGCAGGGCTGGAACGACACGCGCACGGCCTTTGCCTGGTTTGCGCTGGGGCGGCTGACGATGACCAGCGCGCCGCAGCAATCGGTCTCGGCCTTCCTCAATGCCGGCCGGATCTACCGCGCCACGCCCGGCGCCCGCATCCAGGCCGCGCATGTCGACATGCAGCTGGCGGCGCTGGCGCTTCAGGACGGGCGCGCGCAGGATGCGGTGGCGCTGGTCGGGCGCGCCATGGGGCCCGCCATCCGCGGCGACAACCCCGCGCTGGTGGCGACGCTGCACCTGATCCGCGCCGAGGCCTATGGCGCGCTGGGGGCGGGGGCGCAGGCCGAACAGGCCCGCCTTGATGCGGCCTCCTGGGCGCGCTACGGTTACGGCTCGGATGCGGCGGTGCGCCGGCGCGCGGCCGATATCGCGGCGCTGGCCCGCAGCAGCCGCGGCTGAGACGCGCGCGGAGCCTCCCGCTCCCCGGGCGGGGGGCGGGCCTCGGGCGGCGCTTTCGTCCTTGCGGGGCTGTCTGGAAGGGCTGTCAGCGGGGCCGTCAGGGGGGGGCAGGCGATGCAGCGATGCGGTGGGACAGGCGGCCTTGGCGCGCAGCCGGGCGGCAAGGGGGGGCGCGATGTTCGTCCCCTTCCTTGAGGAATTGCGCCGCACCGGCGTGCCGGTCTCGTTGCGCGAATATCTCGACTTCCTGAAGGGGCTGCGCGCGGGGCTGGGGCAGGGCGGGGCCGAGGCCTTCTATCATTTCGCCCGGCTCTCGATGGTCAAGGACGAGCGCCATTACGACCGTTTCGACCGCGCTTTCGCGGCCTGTTTCGGGGCCGTGTCCACGCTCGACCCGATGGCCGCGGTCGCGCGCGCCGAGCTGCCGCGCGAATGGCTCGAGAAACTGGCCGAGAAGGTGCTTTCGCCCGAGGAGCGCGCCGCGATCGAGGGCATGGGCAGCTTCGAGAAGCTGATGGAGACCCTGCGCCAGCGTCTGGCCGAACAGCAGGCGCGCCATCAGGGCGGGAACAAGTGGATCGGCACCGCTGGCACGTCACCCTTCGGTGCCTATGGCTATAACCCCGAGGGCGTGCGCATCGGCCAGGACCGCAGCTGCCATCAGCGTGCGGTCAAGGTCTGGGACCGGCGCGACTTTGCCGATCTCGATGACCGGGTGGAGCTGGGCACGCGCAACATCAAGCTGGCGTTGCGGCGGCTGCGGGCCTGGGCGCGCACCGGCGCCCTCGAGGAGCTGGACCTGCCCGGCACCATCCGCGCCAGCGCCGAGGCCGGCCATATCGACGTGCGCACCCGTCCCGAACGGCACAATGCGGTCAAGGTGGTGCTGTTTCTCGACGTGGGCGGCTCGATGGATGCGCATGTGGCGCAGGTGGCCGAGCTGTTCTCGGCCGCGCGGGCCGAGTTCAAGCATCTCCAGGCATGGTATTTCCACAATTGCCTCTACGAGGGGGTCTGGGCCGACAATGCGCGCCGCTTTTCGGACCAGACGCCCACCTGGGATCTGCTGCATCGCTATGGTGCGGACTACAAATGCATCTTCGTGGGCGATGCCTCGATGAGCCCCTACGAGATCACCCATGCCGGCGGCGCCAATGAACATTGGAACGCGGAAGCCGGGGCGGTCTGGCTCGAACGCGCGCGCGCGGCCTGGCCACGCCATGTCTGGATCAACCCCACGCCGCGGCAGCACTGGGGGCATACGCGCTCGATCGGGATCGTCCGCGAGATCTTCGAGGATCGCATGGTGCCGCTGACCCTCGAGGGGATCGCCGAGGCCACCCGGCATCTGGGCTGATCGTGCGGGCTGGGGTGATCTTTTCCGCGTGTGACGCCTGACTTTCGTGTCGTGTCGGCAAACGGCGCGGAGGATGGCGGACGGCACCGCCCTTGCCCCCGCAAACCGGGCGCGCGTAGCCGGCGGGGACGCGTGTCGTCCTGCCTGCGGGGGGCTGTCGTCCCGAGACCGCCGCGGACCAGATGACAGGCCGCCATGGAAGGGGCCGCCAGTGAAGGGATGGCGCCCCCGGCCAAGGCCGGGCGCGCGGGCGTCCCCCTCGATGGGGGACGCCCGCGCTCGCCCCCTTGCGGGGCCGAGACGCCATCCCAAGCGCGCGCCCTTCCCACAGGTCATTGCCTGCGGCGCGGCGCACCCCATATCCCTGCCATGATCCGTTTGCTGCCCTTCCTTCTGCTTCTGCTCTACGGGCTTGCAGCCTGGCATTTCTCGGCCTGGCGCACCCGACGCGAGCTTGACGCGCGCTCGACCCCGCTCCGCGATCCGCGTCTGACGCCTGCGCTCGACCGTCTGGCCGCGGCGCTCGAGGTGCCCTCGATCCCCGTCCACGTCTACGAGACCCCCGCCGTCAACGGCCTGGCCGCCCCCGACGGGCGCGTCTTCCTGACCCGCGGCTTTCTCGACAAGCTCGACCTTGGCCAGATCACCCCCGACGAGATCGCCTCGGTCGTCGCGCACGAGCTGGGCCATGTCGGGCTGGGTCATTCCCGCCGCCGCATGATCGATTTCACCGGCCAGAACGCGCTGCGGCTGATCCTGGCGGGTGTTCTGGGCCGGCTCCTGCCGCTGGGGATCGGGGCCTGGATCGCGGGGCTTCTGGCCTCGGCGCTGGCGGCACGGCTCTCGCGCGCCGACGAGGAGGAGGCCGACGCCTGGGCCTCGGCGCTTCTGGTGCGCGCGGGCATCGGCACCGAGCCCCAGAAATCGCTCTTTCGCAAGCTCGACCGGCTGACCGGTGCGGGCGGGCGCGGCGGCCCGGCCTGGGCGATGAGCCACCCCGCGACCGAGGCCCGCATCGCCGCGATCGAGGCCCGCGAGGCCCGTTGGCGCGGCGCCTCTCCCGGCTGATCCTTCTCCCGGCTGGTCCTTCCCTCTCCCGCCGGGCGCGTCCCCCCCTGCCTCGGCCGCCCCCTGCGGCAATGCGCGCGCCTTCCTGTGCGCCTGCATCCCGCCTAGTCTCGACCCCAGGGGGGGGCGCCCGTCGCGGCGCCCCGAAGGCGCGGCGGAAGGGGGGACAGGCAGCATGGCATCGACGACAGCCCCAACGGCGGCCCCAACGACGGCTCCGGTGCGCCGGCGGCGGGTCTTCTACATCCCCGGCTATGACCCGATCCACCCGCGCCGCTACCGCGAGCTTTACCGCAAGGAAGGCCGCGACCAGGCGGCGATCTCGGGCTACGAGATCGCGCTGGAGCCCAAGGCGCCCGGCGCCGGCGCCTATGGCTGGACCGTGCGCGGCCGGATCGAGGGCACGGCGGTCGAGACCCATATCGAGGTGCTGGTCTGGTCCGACATCGTGCGCAAGTCGATGGGCCATTCGATCCCGGCCACCTACTGGCAGCTTCTGTTCACGGCCTGGGCCTATATCGGCTCGGGCGCGCTCTGGCGGCTGATGCGGCTGCGCAAGGGGCCGACGATCGCGGCGCTCTATCCGGTGATCTTCCTGATCCTCGAGGCGCTGATCGGGCTGGGGCTGGGCTGGGCTGCGGCGCGCCTCCTGGCCTGGGGTCTGCCCGAATTTCCCGGCCGCGGCCTCGTGCTGCTGGCGGTGGGCGCGGCGGTCCTGGGCGCGGTGCTCGAACGGTTCCGCAAGGCCGACGGCAAGGTCTTTGCCTATTACCTGATGCATGATTATGCGCTGAACGCGCGCGAAGGCGGCGCCAATCCCCCCGCGCTCGAGGCCCGGATGGCCGAATTCGGCGCCACGATCCGCACCGCCCTGACCGAAGATTGGGACGAGGTGCTGGTGGTCGGCCATTCCTCGGGCGCGCATCTGGGCGTGTCGATCCTGGCCGATCTGATCCGCGCGGGCCTGCCGCAGGGGCATCCGCCGCTCGGGTTCCTGACGCTGGGGCAGGTGGTGCCGATGGTGTCCTTCCTGCCGCGGGCGGGGCGGCTGCGGGCCGATCTGCGCGACCTGTCGCGCAGCGATGCGCTCTGCTGGGTCGATGTCACCGCGCCGGGCGACGGCTGCGCCTTTGCGCTGTGCGATCCGGTCGCGGTCAGCGGGGTGGCGCCGCCGGATCGGAAATGGCCGCTGGTGGTCTCGGCGGCCTTCACGCAGACGCTGTCGCCCGAACGCTGGGCCGAATTGCGCTGGCGCTTCTTCCGGCTGCATTTCCAGTATCTGTGCGCCTTCGACCGCCCCGGCGATTACGATTATTTCCGCATCACCGCGGGGCCGCAGACGCTGGCCGCGCGTTACGCCGGCCGCCCCCCCTCGCCGGGGCGGATCACCGCGCCCCTCAACCCCTATACGGAGTGCGCATGACCCCCCCGTCCCAATCCCCCGCGCCCGATGCCGCGCCGCCGCAATCCGCGCCGCCCCTTCCGCCCAAGCCCATGCCCCGGCCGGCGCGCGTGTCGCTCCTGCGCTATGCGCGCCTCTTTCGCCGCGATATCCTCTCGGCGCAGCCCGTGCGGCTCTATCGCGCCTGGATGGCCGAATTCCGCACGCCCTTCTTCCATTCGTTCCTGATCAACCAGCCCGAACTGGTCGACGCGGTTCTCAAGGCGCCGAACCGTGACTTTCCCAAGTCGGGCCGCATCGGCGAGGGGCTGCGCCCGCTTCTGGGCCAGTCGGTCTTCATCACCAATGGCGATCTGTGGGAGCGTCAGCGCCGCATCATCGACCCGGCCTTCGAGGGCGGGCGGCTGCGCGACACCTTCCCGGCGATGTGGGACAGCGGCGTGGCCATGGTCGAGCGGCTGCGCGCCAGCGCCGGCCAGGGGCCAATGGAGATCGAGGCCGAAACCAGCCATGCCGCCGCCGACGTGATCTTCCGCACGCTCTTTTCCATTCCGATCGAGAACGAGACCGCCGCCGCCGCCTTTGCCGAGTTTCGCGCCCATCAGAAGGCGCAGCCGCTCCTGAATCTGGGCGCCTTCATCCCGCTGCCCGACTGGGTGCCGCGCTTTCATTCCGCGCGCACGCGCGGGACGGCTTCGGTGATCCGCGGGCTGATCCGGCAGCTGACCGCCGCGCGGATGACCGAGATCGCCGAAGGCCGCGCGCCCGACGATCTGGCCACCAAGATCATGACCTTTCCCGAC
Organism: Phaeovulum vinaykumarii; assembly: GCF_900156695.1. GTDB lineage: Bacteria > Pseudomonadota > Alphaproteobacteria > Rhodobacterales > Rhodobacteraceae > Bieblia_A > Bieblia_A vinaykumarii. The sequence goes on along the minus strand of NZ_FTOM01000005.1, from coordinate 48,256 downwards.
CCGGAAACCGGCCGTGCCTTCGACACCGAGGAAATGGTCGATCAGGTGGCGATCTTCTTCCTGGCCGGGCACGAGACCTCGGCCTCGGCGCTGGCCTGGTCGCTCTATCTGCTGGCCACCCATCCCGAATGGCAGGACCGCCTGGCCGAGGAAGCGCGCGACCGGATCGGCCGCGAGATCCCCGGCTTTGCCGTCGTCAACCAGCTGAAGCTGGCGCGTGCGGTCTTCCGCGAGGCGATGCGGCTCTATCCGCCGGTGCCGATGATGGTGCGCGAGACGACCTGCCCGCTGCATTGGCGCGGCCGCGCGGTGCCCAAGGGGGCGCAGGTGGTGATCTCGCCCTGGCACCTGCACCGCCACGAACGGATCTGGGACAACCCCGACGCCTTCGACCCCGGCCGCTGGGAGACCGCGAACGGCAAGGAGGGGCTGCGCCACGCCTATATCCCGTTCTCGGCGGGTCCGCGCGTCTGTCCCGGCGCGGCCTTCGCCATGGCCGAGGGGCCGCTTCTGCTGGCGCTTCTGCTGCGCGCCTTCCGTTTCGAGCCGGTCGCGGGCCGCGTTCCGGTGCCCGAGGCGCATCTGACCGTGCGCGGCCGCGACGGCATCTGGCTGCGGCTGATCCCGCGCGAGGAGGCGCCGCTCTCCGCCGGCTAGACGGCCCGCGGGGCTGCGCGCGGTGCCGCGGGCCGTCTAGCCGAATGGGCGCGCAGGTCTGACGTCGCGCCGCGTGGGCGCGCAGATCTTACGTTGCGTCACATCGCCGGGCCACGGGCGCGGTGGGGCGGCGTTTTCCGTCTGCTACGGGGCTGACGGCGCGCTGCGGGGGCGGGGCCGGGTTCAGGGGGCGCGGCGGCGTCGCGCGGTCCCGGCCGCGGCGCCTTTCGCGCGGGGCGCGGGCATGCGGTGGGGGCGCCTCGGAGACATGGCGCGCGGGGCCGGGCTGCCTTGCGCTGCTCGATCCGAGGCCGTCAGCAAAAGCGGGCACGGGCGCCGGGCGGCACCGGGTGTTGGATCTGCGGGGCCTCGTGCCCCCCCCGCGCGCGGGCTCCGCACCTTGAGCGGCAAGCGCAACCGTGCCCCCCCCTGCGTGGGGGGGCGGCGGCTTTGCCGAAGGCGCCGTTCTCGTCTCCGGGCGCGGTCGTCATTTTGTGGGACACGTCTTGTGGGGCGCGTGATGTCGCGGGGACGTATCGCGGGGCTGCCGCCCTGGGGCCTGGCATCTCCGGGGGGCCTGGCATCTCCGGGGCGATGGGCGCTGCGGCCGGGGTCAGGCCTTCTTCTTTTTCTTCTTCTTGCCGTTCTCGCCGCCGGCGCCGCCCAGATGCTCGGCCAGGTCCGCGGGATCAAGACGCGCCAGCCCCCCGAGAAAGCTGGAAAAGCCCTCGACCACCTCGCACAGCCCGGCCACGCGCGCGTCGCCCGTCTCGGCCTCGATCGCATAGAGCCGGTCGAGCGTGGGGGCCAGGTCGCGCCGCGTGCGCTCGGCCAGAAGCTGGCGCGCCACCGCCCAGGGGTCGGGTGCGGCGGTGAAGCGGTCGCGCCGGTCGCCTGACACGCGCGCCCGCCCGACCAGCCCCCAGGCGCGCAATTCCTTGAGCGCGGTCGACACGTTCGAGCGCGACAGCCCCAGCGCCGTCACCAGCTCATCGGCGCAGGGGGGCGCGTCGGCGCACCAGATCGCCGCGAAGCACAGGCCCGCCGGGCGGGTCAGCCCCAGTTTCGGCGCGATGTCGGAAAACAGCGCCTCAAGGGCATCCTGTCCAGCGGATTGCATTGTTCAGACCTCCTCGCGCACGAGCCTGTATCGGCTTTCTTGCGCCCATTGTCCCCCTGCGGCGCAGTCAATTGCGGGAAAACCCGCGCGCCCCGGAGCATCGGGCCACATCTGCGGTTCCAGCGCAAGCCCCGCGCGCGGCCCGTAGGGGGTGCCGGTCAAGCCGGGCCAGGGGGCGGTGTCCATCTCGCGCGCGTCATGGACCTGAAGCCCCGGCGCGGTGGTGGCGATCCGCAGGCAGACCCCGTGCGCGCCGCGCAGCTCGGCCACCTCGGTCAGCGGGCGCGGCGACGGCGCCAGGCAGAAGTTGTGATCCAGCGGCGGCAGATCCGCGACGGCGCGCAGGGCCCGCAGATCCCACGGCCCGGCAACGGGGCGGATCTCGCCGGTGGGCAGATGCGCGGCATCGGTGGGCAGCACGTGATCGGCCGCGATCCGCAGCCGGTGACCGCCCGTGTCGGGCGTGCCGTCGAGGTTCCAGTAGGGATGCAGCGCCGGGTTCAGAAGCGTCGGCGCATCGGTCGTGGCCCAGAGACGCACGACAAGCGTCGCCGGCGGCTTGATCCGGTAGCTGATGCGCAGCTCGCGCCGTCCCGGCAGGCCGCAGGCGCCCTCCTCGAGCGTCAGCGTCAGGGTTGCGCGGTCGGGGGCGGTGTCGGCGATCTGCCAGAGCCGGGCGGCGGTGCCCGCGTGCCCGCCATGCAGGCAGGCGTCGCCGTCATTGGCGTCAAGCGCATGGACCCGCCCCGCGATCTCGACGTGGGCGCCGCGCAGGCGGTTGGCCACCGGCCCGACGACCGCGCCGAACCAGCGCATGGGGCCAGTCATGCCCCCCAAGGTGGCCGCGCCCAGCACCAGCGGCCAGGGCGTGCCGGCCAGCCGCAGGTCGTTGAGCCGCGCGCCCAGGGTGACCACCTCGGCGCGCAGATCGCCCGCGGCCAGCGCGATCGTCTCGACCGCGGCGCCGCTGTCCAGCGTGCCGATGGTCCTGATGCTCATCCGTCCCTCCGCCCCCAGAGTGTTGAACGGTCATAGAAGGCTAGGGCCCCTGCGATCAAGCGTCATCCGCCGCCCAGGGTTGCAAAAGGCGCGCCGGGGCAGGGGCAACGTCAAAGGGGCGCGCGGGGGCGCGCGCCCCTGGCTGGCCGGGGATCAGGGGCCGGACATGCGGGGGGCGCCCAGGCGTGAGGGCGCCCCATGATCAGGGGCCAGATGCTCAAGGCAGACACTCAGGCCAGATATGCGGTCCATATACGGGGGCCCGATACGGACGCTGCCAATCAGGGTTTCAGACAGGCGGTCAGCGTCTGCGCCATGCCGCGGATCAGATCGGGATAGAGATCCGGGCCCTGTTCCAGCGCCGATCCCACCGGGTCGAGCGCGCCGCCCAGGCGGACATCTGTGCCCTCGATCAACAGCGCGGCGCGGGCCGGGTCGTTGCGGATCTCGGGGAAGAGGCACACCACCCCTTCCTGGCGCAGGGTCGCCTGCACCTCGCGCAGGCGCGCGGCGCTGGGGGGGGCGGCATCGCCGGGCGAGATCGCGCCGGCCACGTCCAGATCGAAGCGATGCGCGAAATAGCCATAGGCCGCGTGCTGGGTGACGAAGGGACGCCCGGCGGCCGGGGCCAGGAGGGCGCGCACCTCGGGGATCAGCGCCGCGATCCGGTCTTGCGCGGCGCGGGCATTGGCGCGGTAGGTCTCGGCATGCGCGGGGTCGGCCGTGGCCATGTCCTCGGCGATCAGGCCCAGCCAGGCTTCGGCCACCTTGGGGTCGAGCCAGGCATGGGGATCGACGCCCTCGTGGTGGTGATGTTCATGCGCGTCCTCGGCGTGGTCGGCCGCCTCGTGATCGTGATCGGCCTCGGCTGCGGCACCGGGGGCCGGGGTGTCATGGTCGTCGTGCGCGTCATGCTCGTGCGCGCCGTGATCATCCGCCGCGTGATCCGCATGGTCGTCCTGCTCATGATCGTCGTGCTCGTCCTCGGCGTGATCCGCGCCGAAGTCCCGCACCAGACCGGGGATGCGCTCCAGCAGCGGGGCGGGCGTTACCGCGCCTTCGGGCCGGGCCTCGAGCGCATGAGCGTCCAGCCAGGGCGTCAGCTTCGGCCCCACCCGGAAGAGCGGCGCGGTCGAGGCCAGAAGTGCGGCCTGCGAGGGGCGCAGCTGGAAGGAATGCGGGTCGGCATTGGGCGGCAGCAGCACCTCGGCGGTGCCCAGATCGCCCAGCACCATCTGCACCAGCGCGCCCACCGGCGGGATGTCGGCCACGGCGCGGGGGGCATCGGCCCAGGCGGGCATGGCGCCCAGCGTCAGGGCAAGAAGCGAACAGGGGATCGGGCGCAGCATGGAAAGCCTCCGGAACGGTTGTGATCGGCGTCGCAACTAATTATGTTATAGCATAACAGTCAAGCCGAATGTGATAAGATAACATGAAAGCCAATCCCGCTCCGCCGCGGTCCACGGAGGGCGACGCCCCGCCTCCCGGCGCGCCCCTGCCCGCCGCGGGCCCCGCCCGTGCCTTTGCCGCCCATGACCACATCGCCTGCGCGCGCCAGACGCTGGCGCGCGCCGAGGCGGCGCTGGCGGGGACGGGCGCGCGGCTGACGCCGGTGCGCCGGCGCACGCTGGAGATCCTTCTCGAGGCGCATCGGGCGATGGGTGCCTATGAGGTGCTGGAACGGCTGGCGGCCGACGGGTTCGGCCATCAGCCGCCGGTGGCCTATCGGGCGCTTGAATTCCTGGTCGAGCATGGGCTGGCGCATCGCATCCGCCGGCTCAATGCCTTTGCCGGCTGCGTCTTTCCGGGCACCGATCATGCGCCGGTCTTCCTGATCTGCCGGGGCTGCGATGCGCTGGCCGAGGCGCCCTCGGCGCCGGTGCGCGCGGCGCTGGATGCCGTGGCCGAAAGCGCGGGCTTTCAGGTCGAGCGCGTCTCGATCGAGGCGCTGGGGCTGTGCCCGGCCTGTGCGGCCCGTGCGCAGGAGGCGCGCAGCGGCGATTGCGGATGCGGGCATGAGGTCGCCCCCGATGTCGGGCAGGACAACGACGGCGAAAGGGGCGGCGGCAAGGACGGCGGCAAGGACGGCGGGGAGGGCGCGTGATGGAAACGCTGATCGCGGCGGAAGATCTGTCGGTGGCCTATGGCGGTGCGCGCGTTCTTCAGGACGTGTCGCTGCGTATCGCGCCGGGCGAGATCGTGACCATCGTCGGTCCCAACGGGTCGGGGAAATCGACGCTGGTGCGGGCGCTGATCGGGCTGACGCGGCCCGACGGGGGCAAGGTGATGCGCGCGCCGGGGCTGCGGCTGGGCTATGTGCCGCAGAAGCTGGCGCTGGATGCCAGCCTGCCGCTGAGCGTGCGCCGGTTCCTGTCGCTGCCGCGCCGGGTGAGCGATGCCGCCGCCGAGGCGGCGCTGGCGCGCACCGGGGTGGCGGGGCTGTCGGGGCGCCAGATCGCGGGGCTGTCGGGCGGGCAGCTCCAGCGGGTGATGCTGGCGCGCGCGCTTCTGGACCGGCCGCAGCTTCTGATCCTGGACGAGCCGACGACGGGGCTGGATCAGCCCGCGACCGCCGCCTTCTATCGGCTGATCGAGGAGGTCCGCGGCGAGACCGGCTGTTCGGTGCTGATGGTCAGCCATGACCTGCATGTGGTGATGTCGGCGTCGGATCGGGTGATCTGTCTCAATGGCCATGTCTGCTGCGAGGGGACGCCGCGGGTGATCTCGGCGGCGCCGGAATATCGCGCGCTGTTCGGGCTGGGCACCGGGGGGGCGCTGGCGCTTTATCGCCACGCCCATGATCACGGGCACGAGCATGACCACGGACATGGCCACGACCCGGCCCACCCGCACGAGGCCCATCCGGTGCCGTTGGTGCCGATCGCCGGCGGGCAGGGCCTCAGTAGTCAGGGCTCCGGTGCCAAAGGCTCAGGCGGTCAGGGTTCAAGTGCTCAGGCTTCGGGCGGGTCCGTTGCGGGAGGGAAGGCGGGGCGTGCCGCCGCGCCCGAGCAGGGCGCGCGCTGCGCCGAATGCGGGGGCCGCCATGCCGTCTGAGTTCGGGCTTCTTGACGATTTCATGATGCGCGCCGGGTTGGCCGGGCTGGGGCTGGTGCTGGCGACAGGGCCCTTGGGGGCCTTTGTCGTGTGGCGCCGGATGGCCTATTTCGGCGACGCGACCGCGCATGCCGCGATCCTGGGCGTGGCGCTGGGGTTTGCGCTGGGGCTGCCGGTGACGGCCACGGTGGCGGCGGTGGCGGTCACCATGGCGCTGGTGGTGGCGACGCTGGCCGGACGCGGATATGCCGCCGACAGCGTGCTGGGGGTGCTGGCGCATGGCGCGCTGGCGCTGGGTCTGGTGGCGGCGGCGTTCCAGCCGGCGCTGCGGATGGACCTGTCGGCCTGGCTTTTCGGCGATATCCTCTGGGTCGGGCGAAGCGATCTGGCGGTGATCTGGGCGGGCTCGCTGGCGGTGCTGGGGCTTCTGGTCTGGCGCTGGCAGCGGCTGTTGACGGCGACGCTGAACCCCGAGCTGGCGGCGGCGGCCGGGATCGACCCCGCGCGCGAGCGGCTGGTTTTGACGCTGGCGCTGGCGCTGGTGGTGGCGGTGGCGATCAAGATCGTGGGGGCGCTTCTGATCGCGGCGCTCCTGATCATCCCGGCGGCGGCGGCGCGCCAATTCGCCCGCAGCCCCGAGACGATGGCGCTGGCGGCAAGTGTGATCGGGGCGGTGTCGGTGGGGGCGGGGCTCTGGGCCTCGCTGCACTGGGACACGCCGGCAGGGCCGTCGATCGTGTCGGCGGCGGTGGCGGTCTTCGTGCTGAGCCTGCCGATGCGGCGGGTTTGACCGGGTGGGTGTGACTGGGGGGCTGATGATGTGCGGGGGCCGGAAGGTGGCGAGCGGGCCGCGGCCCCATCGAGGGGCCCCGTCCCGCGGCGGGGGCCGCCCCCCGCCGACCCGCGCCGGGGCCCTGGCCGGGCCCCGGACCCCGGCCCGCCCAAGGCCCGCGCGCCTTGAGGGGCGTCCGGGTGGTGTTATTCGGCGCCGCCGTGGCCGGGCCGGCCCACCGAGACATAGCCCGAAAAGCCCGCCCGCCGGGCATCGCGCGCAGTGTAGATGTTGCGCAGGTCGGCCATGCGCGGCGTGGCCATCTTGCGCGCCAGCTTCTTGAGGTCGAGCGCGCGGAACTCGTTCCATTCGGTCAGGATCACCACGCAATCGGCGTTCTGGGCGGCCTTGTAGGCGTCGTCGTTCCAATGCACGCCGGGCAGGAGATGTTCGCCCTCGCGCCGGCCCTGCGGATCGACCACCCGCACCCGCGCCCCCGCCCCGATCAGCGCCGGCACGATGGTCAGCGCGGGCGCCTCGCGCATGTCGTCGGTGTTGGGCTTGAACGTCACCCCCAGGACCGCGATCGACTTGCCGTTGACCGTTCCGTCGCAGAGATCGACGATCTTGTCGATCATGCGGCGCTTGATCTCTTCGTTGACCTTGATGACGGTCTCGGTGATCTGCATCGGGCAGGCGTTATCCTGGCCGATCCGGGCCAGCGCCTGGGTGTCCTTGGGAAAGCACGAGCCGCCGTAACCGGGGCCGGCATGCAGGAACTTGTTGCCGATGCGCCCGTCGAGCCCCATGCCGCGGGCCACCTCCTTGACGTCGGCGCCGACCTTCTCGCACAGGCGCGCGATCTCGTTGATGAAGGTGATCTTGGTCGCCAGAAACGCATTGGCGGCATATTTGATCATCTCGGCGGTCTCGAGATCGGTCATCAGGATCGGGAATTCGCGCAGGAAGAGCGGGCGATAGATTTCGGCCATCACCGCGCTGGCGCGCTCGGAGGTGACGCCCACCACCACGCGGTCGGGGCGCATGAAATCGTCGATCGCGGCGCCCTCGCGCAGGAATTCGGGGTTCGAGGCCACGTCGAATTCCGCCTCCGGCCGGGCCTTGCGAATCGTCTGCCGCACGGCGCGGTTGGTGCCCACGGGCACGGTGGATTTGGTGACCACGACCGTATAGCCGGTCATTGCCGCGGCGATCTCCTCGGCGGCGGCCATCACATAGCTGAGGTCGGCATGCCCGTCGCCGCGCCGCGTGGGCGTGCCGACGGCGATGAAGACGGCATCGGCCCCGTCCACCGCCGCCTTCAGATCGCCGGTGAAGGTCAGCCGCCCGGCCTCGACATTGCGCGCCATCAGCGCATCGAGCCCCGGCTCGTAGATCGGCACCTCGCCGGCCTCGAGCATCGAGATCTTGCGCGGATCCTTGTCGACGCAGATCACGTCATGGCCGAAATCCGAAAAGCACACCCCCGAAACCAGGCCGACATAGCCCGTGCCGATCATTGCAATCTTCATGTGAGGCCCTTTTCTGCTGTCCGGGTCTGCCGTCGGGCGCAGCTTCGCGCCCGGACCGCGAAAGTCAATGCCCGGCAATGCCGCTGCCCGCGCCGGAGGGGTGGCGCGGCCGGCACGAAGCAGCGGGTTTCTTGGCGATTGTCCCTATTTAAGTGTTTGCAGGCCTGTGTGTTCCATCATATCATCCGCGTGGAATATGCGCCGACTGACGGCGTTGTGCAGACATCTGAAAGACGGGGAAATGTCATGAAGAAGATTACTGCGATCTGCCTCGCGCTGTCGCTGGCGGGCGCGCCCGCCTTCGCTCAGACCACCGGCGGTGCGGCCGGGACCGGCGGTGCCGGTGGCGCGGGCGGTGCCGGCGCGGCGGGTGCCGGTGCGGGCGTCGGTGGTGGCCTGGTCGGTGCGGCCGCCGGTGTCGTGGGCGGTGTGACCGTCGGCACGGTTGCCCTCGGCGCCTTGGTGGTCGCGGGCATCGCGGTCGCGGCGGACGATTCCAGCTCGTCCACTACGACCACGGGCAACTGAGCGCCCGATCCGGGCCAATGCACGACAAGATCTGGGGCCGCGGCATCAGCCGCGGCCTTTTTCATGCGCAGAACCTTTCATGCGAAGAACCGGGGCGGGGCGTGCGCGCCGAGGCCGTTCCGCCCCCATCCAACCGCCGGCCCGCCAACCGCCAGCCTGCCAGATGCCGGCTGACCAGAGGCGCGGGCCTGCGCGACGGGGCGGGAACATCGCGCGGCCCGTGGCCGGGGCGGGCCCGCCCCTTCGGCGCTGGACCGGCGCGCCCGGCCTGCACGCGGGTCTTGAACGCGCGCGGGCCCTGGACACTTGAACAATGGCGGCGCAGCGCGTATCCCGCAGGCTTGCGAAACAGGGGCTCCTCACGATGAAATTCCTCGATCTGGCCAAGGTCTATGTCCGCTCGGGCGGCGGCGGCGCCGGCTGCGTGTCGTTCCGGCGCGAGAAGTTCATCGAATTCGGTGGCCCCGATGGCGGCGACGGCGGCAAGGGCGGCTCGGTCTGGGCCGAGGCGGTCGACGGGCTGAACACGCTGATCGACTTCCGCTATCAGCAGCATTTCTTCGCCCGCTCGGGCCAGCACGGCATGGGCAGCCAGCGCACCGGCAAGGACGGCGAGGATGTCGTTCTGAAGGTGCCGGTCGGCACCGAGATCCTGGACGAGGACGGCGAGACGCTGATCGCCGACATGACCGAGGTCGGCCAGCGCGTGCTTCTGGCGCGCGGCGGCAACGGCGGCTGGGGCAACCTGCATTTCAAGACCTCGACCAACCGCGCGCCCAGCCGCGCCAACCCCGGCCAGGAGGGGATCGAGCGCACGCTGTGGCTGCGGCTGAAGCTGATCGCGGATGCGGGGCTGGTGGGGCTGCCCAATGCCGGCAAGTCCACTTTCCTCGCGGCGGTGTCGAATGCGCGGCCCAAGATCGCCGATTACCCCTTCACCACGCTGCACCCCAATCTGGGCGTCGTGGGCGTGGACGGGCGCGAATTCGTCATGGCCGACATTCCCGGCCTGATCGAGGGCGCGTCCGAAGGGCGGGGCCTGGGCGATCAGTTCCTGGGCCATGTCGAGCGCTGCGCGGTGCTGCTGCATCTGATCGACGGGCTGTCCGAGGATGTCGTGGCCGATTGGCAGACCATCGACCACGAGCTGGCGGCCTATTCCGAGCTTCTGGCCGAGAAGCCGCGAATCACGGCGCTGAACAAGGCCGATGCGATCCCGCCCGAGGATCTGGAGGCGCGGCGCGCGGCCCTCGAGGCGGCGTCGGGCGGCCCGGTCGCGGTGATCTCGGGCGTGGCCAAGAGCGGGGTCGACACGGTCCTGCGCGCGCTTCTGACCGAGGTCGATGCCGCCCGCGGCGCGGCGGGGGAGGCGGAGGAGCAGGGCTCGTGGCAACCCTGAGCGCGCCGAAGGGCCTTGAGGGCACGCACCGTCTGGTGGTCAAGATCGGCTCGGCGCTGCTGGTCGACCGGCAGGGGCTGCGCGCGGATTGGCTGCGGTCGCTGGCCGAGGATGTCGCGGGCCTGCGCGCCGCGGGTGTTGACGTGGTGCTGGTCTCGTCGGGGTCCATCGCGCTGGGGCGCCGGGTGCTGGACCTGCCCGACGGGCCGCTGCCGCTTGAACAATCCCAGGCTGCGGCTGCGGTGGGCCAGATCCGGCTGGCGCGCGCCTACGAGGAGGCGCTGGCCCCTCACGGCGTGAAGACCGCGCAGGTTCTGGTCACGCTCGAGGATATCGAGGACCGGCGGCGTTATCTGAATTCGCGCGCGACGGTCGAGACGCTTCTGTCGCTGGGCGTCGTGCCCATCGTCAACGAGAACGACACCGTCGCCACCGACGAGATCCGCTATGGCGACAATGATCGGCTGGCGGCACAGATCGCGGTGACGATCGGGGCGGATCGGCTGGTGCTGCTGTCGGATGTCGACGGGCTCTATACCGCCAATCCGCAGACCGACCCCGACGCGCGCCACATCCCGCAGATCGAGACGATCACCCCCGAAATCGAGGCGATGGCCGGCGATCCGGTCTCGGGGGTCTCGAAGGGCGGGATGAAGACCAAGCTGATGGCGGCCAAGGCGGCGGTCGCGGGGGGCTGTGCCATGGCGATCACGCAAGGCGCGGGGCTGCATCCGCTGCGCGCGCTGGCGGAGGGGGCGCGGGCCAGCTGGTTTCTTGCCGATGCCGACCCGCGGCTGGCGCGCAAGCGCTGGATTGCGGCGATGAAGCCGCGCGGGACGGTGAGCATCGACGCGGGCGCGGTGGCGGCGCTGGGGCGGGGCAAGTCGCTTCTGCCGGCAGGGGTGGTGCGTGTCTCGGGCACCTTCGGGCGCGGCGAGCCGGTCTCGATCCTCGATCCCTCGGGCAATGTGCTGGGGCGCGGCCTCGTGCGCTATACCGCGGCCGAGGCACGGGTGATCGCCGGGCACCGCTCGGCCGAGATCGAGACGCTTCTGGGCTATCCCGGCCGCGCCGCGCTGATCCACCGCGACGACATGGCGATCTGAGTCGCGCGCAAATGCCCCGGCAAGGGCCGTTGCGTGCGCCTGACGCGCGCGGGCGGGGCAGGGTGCGCTTTCTTTCAGAAGCACAGATACGCGGCATTGGACGCAGAGCCCCCCGATCCGCGATGGGCGGCACAAGGTCCGTGGGAAGCCGGTCGCGCCCGCGCGACAGGGCCGCAAGCGTCGCTGGCCGACCGTTCATGCCCCAGCACCGGGGGCGACCGTCGCGGCGGTCTGGTGCAAGAAGGGGTGCCGGGCTGAGCGTCGGGTATTGCGTTCCCATATGTCGTAGGCCGCATGGTCGATAAGCGACGCGGATGAGGGGCTCTGTTTCCACGCGGTTCCCTGCATCAGCTTCCCGGCGTGAAAGGCCCCGAGCATTGCGGTCATCAGCTCTTCGGAATGGTTGTAGCCGCTGATCCAGCGCCGGAAAGTGAAGGCGCAGGCGTCCGAGAGCGCGAGCAGGGGGGCATCTGCCTGCCGCAGGAATTGCGGCTGGTGCCGGATCCGTGCGATCGTCTGGTGCTTCTTCGTCGGCGCAAGCCCCAGGGCGTCGTCAACGATGCTCGGGTTCTGGTGTTCCGGAGGCAGGAGTCTTTCCGCGTTCCTGAACGTGAACGTCGCTTTCGTGAGCTTGTCGCGCATATGCGTGACGTCCTCGGCGATCACATGTCCGACCTCCGTCGCGCCCAGGCGTGAGCGCATGTCATGATCGGCCCGCTCGATGCACAGCGCGAAAGCCAGACTATGCTCGAATGCGGCGGGCGAGATCTGGGGGACAAGCGCGCGGAGTTTCTCGGGCGCCGATTTCACTGCGGCCAGGGCCAAGGGGCGCATCGAAGGCATAGGGCAGGCTTGCCACGGCTTTCAGAAGATCAAGGCGGTCTTGCAGGGGCCATCTCCGCGTGTCGATGTCCGTTCCGGAAAAGACCTCCGTGGCGTGAAAGGCAAAGCCTTCCCGGAAGTCGGCGGGCACGAAGGTGTCGTGGACGTTCTTGGGTGCGCGTTCGATGCGGGCCATCTGGCGATCCGTTTCGACGGTCACGCCCGGGACAATGCGAATGGGTTCCTTTGGCGCAGTGCCCGCCTCGTCGATGAAGATGAAGCGCAAGAGATCCTCGTTTGGTCTGCGGCCGGAACAGTCTGTCGCCAGGCGGACCTCGCGCAAGACAATTCAAGGGCGCGCGCGGAAAATGCCGGTTCCTGGCCGCGCGTGCGATCGGTCCCTGGCGCAGGAGCGCGTCACCGGTGCAGCGCGCCTGTGGCGCAGGCGGGGCGGGCATGCCGGGGCGCAGAGAGGGGCTGGCAGCCCGATGCTACGGGGGGGCTGAGGGTGGGCAGGCCGCATGCGAATATCCATATTTATCATGTTGTTGGTGCGCGCGGTGGGGCGCGGAGCAGTGGGCAGCCAGTTTTTTTCAAAAAGGTGCGAAAGCCCTCTTGACCCTCCCGCGCGGCTCGAATACCTAACCCCCCGTTGGCGGAGTAGCTCAGCTGGTTAGAGCAGAGGAATCATAATCCTTGTGTCGGGGGTTCAAATCCCTCCTCCGCTACCATCCCCCTCTTGAGGGGCAGGTTGGACAGAACGGGCGCCTTCGGGCGCCCGTTGTCGTTTCCGCGTTCCGGCCCGTGCCCCCTTTGATCGCGCCTGTGACGGGGCGGGGGCAGGGCGCGCGTGCCGGCGCAGGTCGGGGCTCCGGCGCAGGGCCGTGAAGCGCGTTCTCGGGGGCTTTGGGGGATGCGCGCGCGACCCGCAACATTGGGCTTGAAGCCCCCCGGCCCCCGGTGCTATGCACCGCCCCATCGCGGGTGTAGCTCAATGGTAGAGCAGCAGCTTCCCAAGCTGATGACGAGGGTTCGATTCCCTTCACCCGCTCCAATCCCCCCCCTTTTTTTCGGTTCCTTCGTGCGCGGCGTCGGTCATGCGGTGATTTCCGCGTCCGTTCGGCTGTTTGCGGACCTCTGCCGCCGGTCTCTCTTGGCGCTTGGCGCAGGGTGGGAAATTCACCAATATGAATGTGATGACGCAACAGGGAGGGAGGTCCATGTCTCTTGACTGGAAACTGGGCGGGCTGCTTCTCGGGCTCGTCTTCTTTGCGGCGATGGCGCTGGTCAAGCCCATCGGCGTCTCGACGCAATTCGTGATCGCCGACGGGCTGCTGTGGCAGGCCTTCGTCGATCCCGGCGTGATCGCGGCCGGTGCCGAGGGCGCCAGCTCGCCCATCGCCTATTTCGACAAATATGCCGGCCATATCGCCGATCCGCTGAACTATGGCTTCGTCTTCGTCATCGCGCTGGCGGCGGGGGCGGGGCTGTCCTCGGTGCTGCGCGGTGGCGTCAAGGGCCGCGAGATGCTGGTGCCCGCGCTCTGGGCCGAGACCCGCGGCGGCATGATCTCGCGCCTCTCGGCGGCCTTCGTGGGCGGTTTCATCGTGCTCTTCGGGGCGCGCCTGGCGGGGGGCTGCACCTCGGGGCACATGATGTCGGGGATGAGCCAGACCGCGCTTTCGGGGTATATCTTCGCGCTTGGCGCCTTTGCCACGGCGGTGCCGCTGGCGCGCAAGCTCTATGGCGGAAAGGGCTGAGCCATGATGCAGATCGTTCTTGCCATTGTCATCGGCGGCGCCTTCGGGGCCGTTCTCGACCGCGTGGGCGCCACCAATCCGTCGGTGCTGGGGCGCATGCTGGCGCTGCGCGCGCTGGCGCTGATGAAGGCCATCCTGCTGGCCATCGGCATGGCCTCGATCCTGATCTTCGGCGGGCAGATGCTGGGGATCGTCGATGTGGCCCACATGTCGGTCAAGGCGGCCAATGCCGGGGTGCTGATCGGCGGCGCGCTTCTGGGCGCGGGCTGGGCGCTGGCGGGCTATTGCCCGGGCACCGGCCTCGGGGCCGCGGCTTCGGGCCGGATCGACGCGATGGTCTTCGTGCTGGGCGGGCTGGCCGGGGCGCTGGCCTATACCTTTGCCTATCCGATGGTGAAGTCGATGGGCCTTCTGGACGACCTCTTCGGCGGCAAGGTCACGCTGGCGCCGGTCCCGGGAGCGACATACGAGGGGCTCTATCAGGGCATGTCGGGCGACATGCTGGGCCTGATCCTGGGCGCGGTCTTCGTGGTGGTGGCCTTCGTGATCCCGTCGCGCGAGCGGCGCGCGCCGGCATCCGAGATGCCCGCCGAGTGACCCTTGTCACATGAGGCGGGGCCCCGACCGGGCCATCGCTGCATCCGCCCGTCCGGTTCGCCGGGCGGGCGGTTTGCGTTCGCGGCGCAAGCGGGCGGCAGGCGCGGGGCGGGCAGGCAAGGCGCGGGCAGGCAAGGGGCAGGGCGGGCAGGAAAGGCGCGGCGCGCGGGGGCGCCGTCAGCGGCGGCCGGGCTTGGGCGCCATGGCGCGGGCGGCCTCGGCGGCGGCGCGCAATTCCTCGGCGATATCCTCGGCTTCCTCGGGGTCGAAATCGAGCGGCAGCTCGACGCCCTCGGCCTCGACATAGATGCGCACCATGCCGAGCGTCGTCGGCCCGATCTGAAGGTTCGCGGCCAGATCGCTTTCGCGGTCGATCCCCATCGGACGTTCTCCCTGTGCGTGACACTTGCGCGTAACGCGAAAGTGACCGCCGTGCAAGGGTGGGCCCGAAACCGGGCCACCGACGGCGGAGCCCACCCGTTTAAGGGCGAAATCCCCGCATTTCAAGGGGGGAAGGCGCGTGGACTCGGGCCGGCTTTGCCCGGTGACCGCCTGTTGGGCAGTTTTGCCCTGCGACGATCAATTTGGTTCCGCTTCCGTCATTTGACACGTATCAATGTGCACCATTCAGGGCCGCCATATGGCTTGACCCAGCGAATAAGCGAGGGAATGCACAATGGACTACAACCAGGCACTCGATCGGGCGATTGGCCGTCTTCACGAAGAAGGCCGGTACCGCACCTTCATCGACATCGAACGTCAGAAGGGCGCCTACCCGAAAGCAACCTGGAACCGTCCCGATGGCTCGACCAGCGAGATCACGGTGTGGTGCGGCAACGACTACCTGGGCATGGGGCAGCATCCGGTTGTTCTGGCGGCGATGCACGAGGCGCTGGATGCCGTGGGCGCCGGCTCGGGCGGCACGCGCAACATCTCGGGCACGACCGCCTATCACAAGCGCCTGGAAGAAGAGCTGGCCGACCTGCACGGCAAGGAAGCCGCGCTGGTCTTCTCGTCGGCCTATATCGCCAATGACGCGACCCTTTCGACGCTGCCGCAGCTGTTCCCCGGCCTGATCACCTATTCCGACAGCCTCAACCACGCCTCGATGATCGAGGGTATCCGTCGCCATGGCGGCGAGAAGCGCATCTTCCGCCACAACGACGTGGCCCATCTGCGCGAGCTGCTGGAAGCCGACGATCCGGCCGCGCCGAAGGTCATCGCCTTCGAGTCGATCTATTCGATGGACGGCGACTTTGGCCCGATCGAGGCGATCTGCGACCTGGCCGACGAATTCGGCGCGCTGACCTATATCGACGAGGTGCACGCCGTCGGCATGTACGGCCCGCGCGGCGCCGGCGTGGCGGAACGTGACGGCCTGATGGACCGCATCGACATCTTCAACGGCACCCTGGGCAAGGCCTATGGCGTCTTCGGCGGCTATATCGCGGCCTCGGCCAAGATGGTGGATGCGGTGCGCTCCTATGCCAAGGGCTTCATCTTCTCGACCTCGCTCCCGCCGGCGATTGCGGCCGGGGCGCGCGCCTCGATTGCCTTCCTGAAATCGGCCGAGGGCCAGAAGCTGCGCGACGCCCAGCAGTTGCACGCCAAGATCCTGAAGATGCGCCTCAAGGGGCTGGGGATGCCGATCATCGACCACGGCAGCCACATCGTGCCGGTGCATGTCGGCAACCCGGTGCACTGCAAGGCGCTGTCGGACATGCTGCTGTCGGATTACGGCATCTACGTGCAGCCGATCAACTTCCCGACCGTGCCGCGCGGGACCGAGCGTCTGCGCTTCACGCCCTCGCCGGTGCATGACGCCACGCAGATCGACCACCTGGTCAAGGCGATGGACGCGCTCTGGGCGCAATGTGCGCTGAATCGTGCCGAGGCCAGCGCCTGAAAATTTTTCTGCGGTGCAACGTTCGTGCCGGTGTGATAACGAAATCACAACAAGTCGGGAAAACACGACTCGATTCGACTATCACTAGCGGCAAAGCGTCGCGGGACAGGGGGTGCAGGCGGGATTTCATCGCCTGCGCTCCGCCTTACCCCAGCGATGCTGCAAGGGCAAAGGCAGCGCATGATCGGGCGGTGGTCCAAACCGAAACAGCAGGAACTTCCTGAGCCGCGGGGGTTCGACGATTTCGACCTGCGGCTCGGTGACGTGATGCGCGGCGAGCGGGCGACGCTGGCCAAGTCGCTGCTGGATGTGCAGCGCGAATTGCGCATCAAGGCGAGCTACATCGCGGCCATCGAGAATGCCGATCTCGACGCTTTCGAAACCCCCAGCTTCGTGTCGGGCTTCGTGCGCTCCTATGCGCGCTATCTCGGCCTTGATCCCGATTGGGCCTTCGAGCGGTTCTGCCGCGAGACGGGCTTTCAGCCGGTGCACGGGATGGCGGCGGCGGCCTCGGGGCCGAAACAGCGCCGCGAGGCCCTGCCGACCGGTCCCGCCCTCGACCCGCTGGCCGATCCCAATGCCGCCTTCGTGCCGCGCTCGGAACCCTTCTGGGCCGGCATCGAGCCGCGCGCCGTGGGGTCGGTGATGGTGCTGGCGCTGATGGTGACCGGGCTTGGCTATGGCGGCTGGACCGTCCTTCAGGAAGTGCAGCGCGTCGAGCTGGCGCCGGTCGATCAGGCGCCGGGGGTCGTGGCGATGCTCGACCCGATCGAGACGCTGCCCGCCTCGGCCGAGCTGGACCCCATCGCCGGGGCCGCGCAGGACCGCACCCTGAGCGCCGCCGCGCCGGGCGGGTTCGGCGGGGGCTTGGGCGCGCCCGAGACCGTCGACCGGCTCTATCGTCCGCAGGCGCTTGAAACCCCGGTGCTGGTGGCCCGCGACGGGCCGATCGCCGCGATCGACCCCGAGGAAGCGGGCGTTCTGGCGGCTGCCGATGTGCGGCCCGCAGCCGTTGCAGCGCCGGTTCTGAGCGGGTCGCTCTCGCCCGACCGGACGCTTCTGGCCGAAGCGCTTGGCACGGCTGACGCGGGCGCAAATCCGGCGGCCGGCACCGTGCGCACGGTGGCCGAGGATGCCCCCGAAGTGGCGGTGATCGCGGTGCGGCCGTCCTGGGTGCGTATCCAGGCGGCCGATGGCACTGTTCTCTTCGAGAAGGTGATGGATGCGGGCGAGCATTGGGTGGTGCCCAAGCTCGAGGAACCGCCGGTCATGCGCACCGGCGAATCCGGCGCCATCTATTTCGCGCTGAGCGGCGAGACCTTCGGGCCCGCCGGCGCCCGCGGTCAGGTGTCGAAGAACATCGTCCTGGCCCCCGAGGCGCTGGGGCAGCGCTATGCCGAGGCCGATCTGGGCTCGGACGCCGATCTGGCGCGGGCGGTGGCGGTGGCCGATGCCAGCCTGGGGCTGAGCCGGCCCTGACGCGCCCACCGGATGCCCCTGGCGCGGGTGCCGTGGGGTCGATCCCGTCTTTCCCGTTTCCGGGCCCCCGTCTGGGGGCCCTTTTCATATCGCGGCGCGCGCGGGGCGGGGGCAGGGACGGCGGGGGGCAGGGACGGGGGCAGGGGGGGCACGCCCCCCTTCCTGCCCGCGGTCACGCGATCGTGCGGGCCCATGGGGCGGCGGCGGGCCTTGCGCCGCGAATGGTCGCGGGGGTGCGAACTTGCCCGCGCGGCCGGTCTGGCCTATGTGTTGGGTCAGCGTTTGCTCATCTTCGAAGGCCCTTCCCATGTCTCTCAATGAACACCGCCCCTGGCGCGAGATCCCGCGCCGCAAATCGCGTCAGATCATGGTGGGCAATGTGCCGGTGGGGGGCGATGCGCCCATCGCCGTGCAGACGATGACCAACACCGACAGCTCGGACGTGAAGGCGACGCTGGATCAGGTGTTGCGCGCCGCCGATGTGGGCGCCGATATCGTCCGGATCTCGGTGCCCGACGAGGCCGCGACCCGCGCCCTGCGCGAGATCGTGCGCGAAAGCCCGGTGCCGATCATCGCCGACATCCATTTCCACTACAAGCGCGCGCTCGAGGCCGCCGAGGCGGGCGCGGCCTGCCTGCGCATCAACCCCGGCAACATCGGCGATTCCAAGCGCGTGGCCGAGGTCGTGCGCGCGGCCAAGGACCACGGCTGTTCGATCCGCATCGGCGTCAATGCCGGCAGCCTTGAAAAGCACCTGCTCGACAAATACGGCGAGCCCTGCCCGCAGGCGATGGTGGACAGCGCCATGCACCACATCAACCTGCTCGAGGAACACGATTTCCACGAATACAAGATCTCGGTGAAGGCTTCGGACGTGTTCCTGGCCGATGCCGCCTATCGCGCGCTGGCCGCGGCCACCGATGCGCCGCTGCATCTGGGCATTACCGAGGCCGGGGGCATGATGGCCGGCACGGTCAAATCCGCGATCGGGCTGGGCAGCCTGCTGTGGTCGGGCATCGGCGACACGATCCGCGTCAGCCTTTCGGCCGATCCGGTCGAGGAAATCCGCGTGGGCTACGAGATCCTGAAGACGCTGGGGCTGCGCCATCGCGGGGTCACGATCATCTCGTGCCCGTCCTGCGCGCGCCAGGGCTTCGACGTCATCAAGACCGTGGCGACGCTGGAAGAGCGTCTGGCCCATGTCACCACCTCGATGAGCCTGTCGGTCATCGGCTGCGTGGTCAACGGTCCGGGCGAGGCCACGATGACCGACATCGGCTTCACCGGCGGCGGGTCGGGCTCGGGGATGGTCTATCTGGCCGGCAAGCAGAGCCACAAGCTGTCCAACGACGAGATGATCGACCATATCGTCGAACTGGTCGAGAAGCGCGCCGCCGAGATCGAGGCCGCCAAGGCCGCCGAAGCCGCGGAGTGATCTGCGGGGCCCCCTGGGGCCCTGCGCAGAAGATCCGTGCCTGACGAGACAAGATCGTGCAAAGGGCCGTCCGGGGGATGCCGGGCGGCCCTTTGTCATGTGGGGCGGCGGCTGCGGCCCCCCTGCGTAGCGGGACAAGGGAGAATGGCGCGGGACAGGGTGCGGGGACGAAGGGGCGCGGGTGCGCTGGTCAAGGCGCCCGAGGGCGGCGGCCGGTGCCGCAGGATCGCCCCCCCTGAAATGATTTGCGCCCTGCCGGTGGGGTCCAGCAGGGCGCGACACATCGGGTTCACGTGTTTGCAAGCAGCAACCCGTCGTGTGAGAACCTGAGTAAGGCGATTCCCTTGCAGAGTGGTTAATGCGGTCCGCCCTGCCGCTGACGGGCGACACGGGCGCAACGACAGGCCACGCGGCGGCGGGCACGGCGCAGGGTCTTGGTGTGAACGCGTGTGCGACGCGAGCGGGTTGCCATGGCTCAGGCCCCCTCGAATTCGCACAGCATGTGGACTTTCATCCCCAGGCTTTCGAGAAGCTTGCGCCCGCCCAGTTCCGGCAGGTCGACGATGAAGGCGCAGCCCACGACCTCGGCGCCCAGTTTCTCGACCAGCTTGATGCCGGCCTCGCAGGTGCCGCCGGTGGCCAGAAGGTCGTCGACGATCAGAACCTTCTCGCCCGGTTGCAGCGCGTCGTCATGGATCTCGACCGTCGCCTCGCCGTATTCCAGCGTGTAGCTCTGCGCGATCGTCTTGCCCGGCAGCTTGCCCTTCTTGCGCACCGGGACAAAGCCCACCGACAGCTGGTGGGCAATGGCACCGCCCAGGATGAAGCCGCGCGCCTCGAGGCCGACCACGCGGTCGATCCGTTCGCCGGCATAGGGGTGCAGCAGCTGGTCGATGGCCATGCGGAAACCGCGCGGATCCGAGAACAGCGTGGTCACATCGCGGAACATGATCCCCTCGTGGGGGAAATCCGGGATGGTGCGGATGTAATCCTTGACGGTCTTCATGGGCTCAGCCTTTCAGGACACGGCCGGCGACCGCATCGAGTTTCTTCAGGACGTCGGGGTCGCGCTTGGCCGGCGCGGTCATGATGGCGCCGGTCAGCGCCGTGTCGCAGCCCTTCTCGCACAGATCGCGCGCGCCCCCCAGCAGGGCGGGAAGACGGGCGATAAGGGCGCGGGCGTTTTCGGCGTTCCGGCCGGCGGTGGCGATCACCTGGGCCACGTCCACGGCGTCATGGTCGGGGTGCCAGCTGTCGTAATCGGTGACCATGGCGATCGAGGCATAGCAGAGCTCGGCCTCGCGGGCGAGCTTGGCCTCGGGCATGCCGGTCATGCCGATCACGTCGCAGCCCCAGACATCGCGGTAGAGCTTCGATTCCGCCAGCGTCGAGAATTGCGGGCCTTCCATCGTCAGATAGGTGCCGCCCTCGTGGACGGTCACGCCGATCTCGCGCGCGGCGGCCAGGCAGTGTTGGGCCAGGCGCGCGCAGATCGGATGGGCCAGGGCCACATGGGCCACGCAGCCGGTGCCGAAGAAGGATTTGTCGCGCGCGAAGGTGCGGTCGATATATTGGTCGATGATGACGAAATCGCCCGGCGCGTATTCCTCGCGGAAGGAGCCGCAGGCCGAGACGGCGACGACATCGGTCACGCCCAGGCGCTTGAGCGCGTCGATATTGGCGCGATAGGGCACGGCGGTCGGGGAATGGACATGGCCGCGGCCGTGGCGGGGCAGGAAGGCCATCTTCACGCCGTCAAGCGTGCCGGTCAGGATCTGGTCGGAGGGCGCGCCCCAGGGGGTCTCGACATCTTGCCATTGTGCGTCCTGAAGGCCTGCGATCTCGTAGACGCCCGAGCCGCCGATCACCCCGATCATCGTCTGCATGTTGCCATCCCGTCCTTTGGTCTGCCGGTGCCCCCGCGGACACCGCGGCGACATTAGGCCGCCCTTTACCGGGTGGAAAGGGTTTCCCCCCGATTGCGGCGATTCATCCCGCCCGGAGGAAGACGGGGGGAGCGCGCGGCCGCCCCATCGAGGGGCGGGCCGCCCGCCGGGGGCGGGGCCCCCGAAGCCGCGCACGGAACCGGCGGCGCGGGGTGGGGGGGACGGAATGTCGCGGCAGGGGCTTCCGGTCGCGGCGGCGGAAGGCTAGGAAGATTTGCCCGCAAGGGGCGGGACGAAGATCTGCCCGCGACAGGCGGGACGACGATCTGCCCGCGACGGGCGGGGCAGGGGCAGAGCGGCCGGGCCGCGGGAGGCAGGCGTTGAGCAATGCGCGAGGCAGTGCGCTGATGGTGGCCTCGATGGCCGGTTTCGCGCTCGAGGACATGTTCATCAAATCGGCCGCCACCCGTCTGCCGGTGGGCGAGATCCTGATCCTGTTCGGCCTGGGCGGAATGGTCTTCTTTGCCGCGCTGGCGTGGGCGCGGGGCCAGGCGCTGCTGCATCCGGCGATCCTGAGCCGGGCGATCGGGCTGCGCGCGCTGTCCGAAGTGGCCGGGCGGCTGGGCTATACGCTGGCCATCGCGCTGACGCCGCTTTCGTCGGCCTCGGCCATCTTGCAGGCGACGCCGCTTGTCGTGGTGGCCGGGGCTGCGGTGCTTTTCGGCGAGCGCGTGGGCTGGCGGCGCTGGCTGGCCATTGCGATCGGCTTTGCCGGGGTGCTGGTGATCCTGCGGCCGGGGCTCGAGGGGTTTCGCTGGGCGTCGCTCCTTGCGGTTCTGGGCATGGCGGGCTTTGCCGGGCGCGATCTGGCCACGCGCGCGGCGCCCGCGGTGCTGTCGAACGTGCAACTGGGGATCTATGGCTTCTTCATGCTGATCCCCACGGGTGCGATCCTGATGGCGATCACCGGCGGCTGGGCGATCCCCCCGGCGCCGGCCGCACGCGACATCGCCGCGGCGACGGTCTTCGGCGTGGCGGCCTATTACGCGCTGACCGCGGCCATGCGGCTGGGCGAGGTCTCGGCGGTCACGCCCTTTCGCTACACGCGGCTGATCTTTGCCATGATCCTGGGCTGGCTGGCCTTTGCCGAACGCCCCGATCTGCCGATGCTGGTGGGGGCGGGGCTGATCGTGGCCAGCGGGCTTTACACGCTGAGCGCGGGGCGCGCCGGAGCGGCCCGGCGCTGATCGTGGCGCTGATCCCGGCCCGTCTTGCGCGTGTGGCCCGTCTTGCGCGTGTGCCCTGTCCCTTCGCCAGCCTGTCCTTTTGTCTGGAACAAGTGTAAACTGACCCCAGCGAAGGAGAGCCCGATGACCCCCGATCCCGACCGCCCCCAAACCGCCCCACCCGATCCGAGCCCGCCCGATCCGAGCACGCCCGAGGAGGGCCTGCCGCGCCTTGTCCGTCTGTATATCCGCAACGTGGCGGTGGGCGGGATTTTGTCGTTGGTCTTCGTGGGGCTTCTGCTGGGGGCCGATGTCGGCGGGCTGCGCCATCTGGTTCTGCATGCGCAGGGGGGCTGGATCGCGCTGATGATGCTTCTGGTCTTCAACGCCATCGTCTTTGCCGGGGTGCAATTCGCCATCACCATCATGCGCATGGCCGCCCCCGAGGGCGCGGGGCCGACGGGCGGAGGCAAGGCGCGCATCGGGCGGGTCGCGCGTCTGGCCGAGCGTCTGCATCCCCGCCGCGCCCAGCCCGTCCGGGTCGAGGCGCGCCACCGCTGAGCCGCCGCGGGCCCCGCGCCCGTTTCGTGCATCTGCCGCGCCGCACGCCGCGGCGGGGCACATGCACATCGCGCATAGGCCGGGCTATGGCGCGATCTATCTGCGCAGAACCCCAGAACGCGGCTGCCGACATATCGCGCACAGGCAGGCGCTGGCGCGCCGCGCGCGGCTGGGCTAGGACAGGGCACGTTCCCCCTGCCGTGCGAGGCCCGTCATGCCCGATCTTGCCACCCTTCTTCCGCTTCTGGCCGCGCTGATGGCCGCCGGCGCCTTTGCCGGGGTGCTGGCCGGCCTTCTGGGCGTGGGCGGCGGCATCGTGCTGGTGCCGGCCTTCTTCTGGATCTTCTCGGGGCTGGGCTACGGGCCCGACGGGCTGATGCAGGTGGCGCTGGCGACCTCGCTGGCGACGATCATCGTGACCTCGGCGCGCTCGGTCTCGGCGCATCACCGCAAGGGCGCGGTCGAATGGTCGGTCCTGCGCGGCTATGGTCCCGGCATCGGGCTGGGGGCACTTCTGGGCGTTCTGACGGTGGCGCGGCTGAGCACGCCCACGCTTCAGGCGATCTTTGGCGGGCTGGCGGTGATGATCGCGGCCTACATGGCCTTCGGGCGCGCCGACTGGCGGCTGGGGGCGGCGATGCCGGGCGGACGGGTGCGCTGGTCGGTGGCGCCGGCGATCGGCTTCCTGTCGGTCCTGATGGGGATCGGCGGGGGCTCGTTCGGGGTGCCGCTGATGACGCTCTATGGAATGCCGATCCACCGCGCGGTGGCGACGGCGGCGGGCTTTGGCGCGCTGATCGCGGTGCCGTCGGTGGCCGCTTTCGTGATGGTGCCGGTCGAAGGCGCCCCGCCCGGCACGCTGGGGGCGGTCAACATTCCGGCCTTCCTGGTGGTGATCGCCATGACGCTGATGACCGCGCCGGTGGGCGCGAAACTGGCGCATCGGCTGGACCCCAAGCCGCTGCGCCGGGTCTTTGCCGCCTTCCTGACGCTGGTCGCGCTCAACATGCTGCGCAAGGCTCTGTTCTGAGGGGCGCTTTTCCGAGGGACGCTGTTCTGGGGGATGCTGTCCCGAGGGAGGCTCGGGGCCGCGCGGGCCTCAGGTCTTGGCGGCGCGCTCGGCGGCCTTGGCGGCGTTCCACAGCGCGTCCATCTCGGCCAGATCGCTTTGCGCCCAATCCTTGCCACGTGCTTTCAGTTCGTCCTCGATCGCATTGAAACGGCGGGTGAATTTGGCATTCGCCGCGCGCAGGGCCGCTTCGGGGTCCACGTCCAGATGCCGGCCCAGATTGGCGATCACGAACAGAAGGTCGCCGAATTCCTCGAAGGTCGCCTCGGGGCCCAGCTCGTCGCGCGCCTCGACCAGTTCGCGCGCCTCCTCGATGATCTTGTCGACGACCTGCGCCGTCTCGGGCCAGTCAAAGCCCACCCGTGCTGCGCGTTTTTGCAGCTTGAGCGCGCGCGTCAGCGCCGGCAGCCCCAGCGCCACGCCATCGAGAACCCGCGCCGGGCCGCGCTCGGCGGCCTTGATGCGCTCCCAATCCTCGGTTTGCTGTTCGGCCGATTTCTCGCGGCTCTCGTCGCCGAAGACATGCGGATGCCGCGCGATCATCTTGGCGTTGACCGCCGCCAGCACCGCGCGCACGTCGAAGAGATCAGCCTCGGCCGCCATCTGCGCGTGATAGACGACCTGAAGCGCCAGATCGCCCAGCTCGCCCGGCAATTCGTCCCAGGCCTCGCGCGCGATGGCATCGGCGACCTCGTGGGCCTCCTCGATCGTGTAGGGGGTGATCGAGGCGAAATCCTGCGCGATGTCCCAGGGGCAGCCGGTCTCGGGGTCGCGCAGCCGCGCCATGATCGCGCAGAGCCGCTCGAATTCGGCGCCGGCGCTGTCGCCTTCGGTGAACAGGTCTTGATCGTTCTTGGCCATTGCGCTTCGACTCCCCAGATGATCCTGTGGGTCTTATCCCGACCCCCAGCGCAAGAGTCCAGAAATGCCCGTGCTGAACCGCATAGCCGCCTTTGCCGACGAGATGACCGCCTGGCGCCGGGCGTTGCACCGCTGCCCCGAGCTGGGTTTCGACTGTCCGAAGACGGCCGCCTTCATCGCCGAGCGGCTGCGCGCGTTCGGGGTGGACGAGATCCACGAGGGGATCGCCCGCACCGGGATCGTGGCGATCATCAAGGGGCAGGGGCCGGGGCCGACGATCGGGCTGCGGGCCGATTTCGACGCGCTGCCCATCACCGAGGAAACCGGCGCCGCCCATGCCTCGGAGATCCCCGGACAGATGCATGCCTGCGGCCATGACGGGCATACCACGATGCTGCTGGGGGCGGCGAAATACCTGGCCGAGACGCGGGCCTTTTGCGGGCGCGTGGCGCTGATCTTCCAGCCGGCCGAGGAAAACGGCGGCGGCGCGGGGGTGATGGTCGAGGAAGGTGTGCTCGACCGCTTCGAGATCGGCCGGGTCTTCGGGCTGCACAATGCCCCCAATCAGGACTTCGGCACCTTTGCCACCACGCCGGGGCCGTTGATGGCGGCGGTCGACACCTTCGAGATCCATGTCCAGGGCCGTGGCGGGCACGGCGCCACCCCGCACGAGACCGCCGATCCGATCATGGCCGTGGTGGGCATCGTCGCGGCGCTCCAGACCATTGTCAGCCGCAATCACCGCGCGCTCGACGATCTGGTGGTGTCGGTCACGCAGATCCACACCGGCAGCGCCGACAACATCATCCCCGACACCGCCTATATCTGCGGCACGGTGCGCACCTTCGACACGGCGGTCCAGGACATGGTGATGCGCCGGATGGCCGAGATCGTGGCGGGGCAGGCGGCGGCCTATGGGGTCAGCGCGCGGCTCGATTATCAGAAGGGCTATCCGCCCACCGTCAACGACCCCGACCAGACCGCCTTTGCCGCCACCGTCGCGCGCGAGATCGCCGGCGCCGCGGGGGTCTGTGCCGAGGCCGGGCGCGACATGGGGGCGGAGGATTTCTCCTACATGCTGGCGGCGCGGCCCGGCGCCTATCTGTTCCTGGGGCAGGGGCCGGGGGCGGGGCTGCATCACCCGGCCTATGATTTCAACGACGATGTGGCGCCGGTGGGGGCCAGCTTCCTGGCGCGCCTGGTCGAACGCGCTCAACCCCTGACATGAGCCCCACGGCCTGAGCCCCCTGACCTGAGCAAGCGGGCGTCCCTTGCCGGCGCGCGCCCCTTGCAGCTCAGCCGCCGGCGCCGTTCAGCGGGCGGATCTTCAGACGTGTGATGCGGTTTTCCTTGCGGCCCATCACCTCGAAGCGGAAGCCGTGGAACGAGAACACCTGACCCAGCGTCGGGATCGTCTGCGCCTCGTGGATGACCAGCCCCGCAACGGTGTTGGCTTCCTCGTCGGGCAGCATCCAGTCGGTCGCGCGGTTCAGGTCGCGGATCGTCATCGCGCCGTCCACCAGATAATCGCCGCCGGGGATGGGGCGGATCTGCGCCTCGCCGTCCAGGTCGAATTCGTCGGTGATCTCGCCCACGATCTCCTCGAGGATATCCTCGAGCGTGATGAGCCCGCGCAGGTCGCCATATTCGTCCACCACCAGCGCGAAATGCGTCCGCCGCTTGAGGAATTCGCGCATCTGCTCGTCCAGCGGCGTGGTCTCGGGCACGAAATAGGGCTTCATGGCGATCTTCATGACGTCCAGCCCGCCGATCCGGTCCAGCGACCCCTGATCCCCGCGCAACAGCTTCTCGACCGCGCGCAGAAGATCCTTGGTATGGATCACGCCCACGACATTCTCGCGTTCGCCCCGGTAAAGCGGCAGCCGCGTATGCGAGGACGCCAGCACCCGCGCCAGGATCTGGTCAGGCGCGGCCTCGGCGTCGATCATCTCGATCTGGCTGCGGTGGCGCATGATTTCCTCGACCGTGCGGTTGCCCAGATCGAGCGCCCCCAGAAGGCGGTCGCGGTCTTCCTTTTGCACGGTGCCTTCCTCGGCGCCGATGGCCAGCGCGCCCGCGATCTCGTCATGGACCGAGAACATGTGCTGATCGGCCGCCGTGCGCATGCCGAAAAGGCGCAACAGAAGCCGCACGATCAGCCGCACCACGGTGACGACGGGCGCCAGCAGCAGCACCATGACCCGGATCGGGCGGGCGACGCGGGTGGCCGCGGATTCGGGCGTCGAGATCGCATAGGTCTTGGGCAGCACCTCCGAGAAGATCAGCACCAGCAGCGTCATCACCAGCGTGGCCAGCGCCACGCCCCCATCGCCCACCAGCCGCGTCAGAAGCGCTGTCGCCAGCGAGGCCGACAGGATGTTGACGACATTGTTGCCCAGCAGGATCGCGCCGATCAGCCGTTCGTTGTCGTCGGTCAGGTCCAGCGCCACCTCGGCGCCGCGCTCGCCCTTGTCGGCGCGCGCGCGCAGCTTGGCCCGCGAGGCCGCCGTCAGCGCGGTTTCCGAGCCCGAGAAGAAGGCCGAGAGCGCCAGAAGCCCCACGATCGAGGCCGCCGTGATCCAGAACGACAGATCCAGCGCCGCGGCGTCGGGCAGATAGGCGGCGATGCGCGCCAGCCCGTCGTGCCACACGCCCGCGGCGGCGGGATCATCCTGAGGGGCGGCGGCGTGAACCGGCGTGGCCATTAACGCGGCGGGGGCCATCAGCGTTGGGGCCATCAGCGTTGGGGCCAGGGCGGCGGTCCCACGCGGGAAAAGGCGAAAAGGGATCATGTGAACGGGCGTCTCCTTGACCAAGGTATGGGTGGGGCCGGGGCGCCGTTCAAGCCCCGCCGCGGGATCGGGGCGATTTTCGCGCTCTCTGCGGCAAAGAGGCCCCGAAGGACAGGCCCGCGCCCGCGCCGCCCGAGGGTCGAGACCTCGATCCGCCCCGATCCGCCTCGGGTCACCCGAAGACGCTGGCCGGCCGATATGGTCGCCAGAAGCGCCTCGAAAGAAGGGCCGGACAAGGGCAGGCCGCGCGCGGCGGAACTTCGTTGCGCGCGTGCAGCCAAGGGCTTGCCTCTCCCCGCCGTTTTCGCTAGAGACACGCGGCACGGAGAGGTGGCCGAGTGGTCGAAGGCGCACGCCTGGAAAGTGTGTAGGCGGGAAACCGTCTCGCGGGTTCGAATCCCGCTCTCTCCGCCACTTGCCCCAGCGAAAGCGTTCTCCCGATCCGGCTGCGGCCGGATTTTTCCGTTGTATTCGAGGGTTATGCGGGAGGGGCTGAGCACTGGCGCCTTCGCTAGACGGCCCGGAAGCGGTCTCCTAGGGCCGATATTCTCTGGACCTGATGACTGCGCCCTTTTGGTGAATCTCACATAGGCCCTTGTAAGGTAACAAGAAAATCCAGCGTCCGAAACTGCTTGGATTGGAGTCGCGTTTGGGGCTGCCGCGACCGGGTTCGGAAGTTCTCAGGCCATGGCCCGTTCCAATCTCTGCTTCCCGCGCTCCCAGTCGGGCATCACCTTGTCGAGGAGATCGAAGAAGGCTGCCCCGTGATGGGGTTCGGCCACGTGGCAGAGTTCGTGGGTGATCACGTAGTCGATGGCATCGACCGGCGCCTGCACGAGGCGGCGGTTCAGTAGCAGACGTCCGGCCGGTGACATGGACCCCCATCGCTGCCGGGTCTGGCGTACGATGAGCCCCGTCGGCCTGAATGCCTCGGGATCCGGGAAGAGACCAAGACAGAGTTCGATCCGTTCCGGAAACTTGATTTGTGCTGCACATCTACGTCCTGCCCTCGGGCGAGAGCTTCACCTAATCGACATGGCGAAAGCGTACGTCACCAAGGCTCCAATAGCCGCCCTTCGCGTCGCGCCCGGAAGCGATGCAACGCGCAGGTTGTGGAGATTGCGGGCAGCACAAGTCGCCTTTGGCGCGACCCACGCCTCCTGCCCCTTGCATTCGGTCACATACCAATCTTGCCGATCGGCAGCGTGCACGAAAGCCGCCGCGCGAATGCACAGCGACAACGCGGTTTCGAAATGCATATGGCCAAGAGCTGTCCTGCCGCAGGTGGTCCCGAGGCTCGTGGCGCGACCGATCCCTGCAACTCTGCTCAGCGGGCGAGCCCGGCGTAAAGGCGCGGCAGGCGTTCGGGCAGGCGCTCGACGCGGTCAAGGATCTGATAGGCGCGCGGTCCGAAGATCTGCGCCACATAGGCATCCGCCTCGGGATCGAGGCTGAGGCAGAAGGGCTGCACGCCCTGGCGTGCGACCTCGGCCACCGCGGCGCGGGCGTCGTGACGCAGATGCGCGGGCGCGCGTTCGTCGATATCGGCAGGCGCCCCGTCGGTCAGCACCAAAAGCAGCTTGCGCGCCGCGCGCTGCTGGGCCAGATGCCAGCCCGCATGGCGGATCGCAGCGCCCATTCGGGTCGAGAGCTGCCCCTCCATCCCCGCCAGCCGGGCCTTGGGCGCGGCGCCCCAGTCCTCGGTAAAGTCCTTGAAACGCTGATAAAACACATTGTGCCGCCCATCCGAGCAGAAGCCGTGCAGCGCGAAGGGGTCGCCGACGCGGTGCACCGCTTCGGCCAGCAGCACGGTGGCTTCGCGTGTCACCTCGATCAGGCGGCGGCCATCGGTGCCGGTGGGATCGTTGGTGGATTCCGAAAGGTCCAGCAGCAGCAGCACCGTCACATCGCGGGTGCGGCGGATCTGCCGCATCATCACCCGCGGATCGGGCTGGCGGCCAAGCCGGATGTCGAGCCGGGCGGCAATGGCGGCGTTCAGGTCCAGATCGTCGCCGTCTTCCAGCCGCCGCAATCGCTGCACGCCCTGCGGCTGCAGCGCCTCCAGCACCCGGCGCATCCGCGCCAGAACCGGGCGGTGCTCCTGCAAGATCGCCTCGGTCAGGGCCGGATCGCCGGGGCGGGGGCGCTTGTCATGCACCGTCGCCCAGTCGGGCCGGTCAAGCCCGGTGCGATGGTCGAATTCCGGGTAGCGGCGCGGCGGCGCCACGGGCGGGCGGCCCTCCCGTGCATTGAAACTGCTGCCGTCATCGTCGAAAAGCTCGGTGGCGCAGACAAGGATTTCCTGCGCGTCGTCCCCCGCGGTTTCGACCTCGACCTCGTTCACCAGCTCGGAGACAGAAACATACCGGCGGATCTGCGCGGGCGGCGCGGCGGCCTCGGACCAGTCGCTCTCGTCTCCCTCCCAAAGCGCGCGGTTGTCGTCGCGATAGGGCAGGGCGGGCGCGGGCAGGCGCGGGTTCAGCCGTTCGGCCAGCGCAAGGCCGATGCGCCGCGCGACAGTTTCGTCGGCAAGATCGGCACCGGCCAGTTGCGCGCGGGCCCAAAGCGCGTCGGCGTCGGTTTCCGGCGCCTCGGGCGAGAGCAGCGCGCGGGCGATGCGGTCGAGCGCCCCGGTGCCGGTGTGAAACCGCGCCCAAAGCGCCCCCAGCCCGGGAAAGCGGGCGATCGCCAGCGCCTCGGCCCGTGCATCCTCGATCAGCCCGATGCAGGCGCGCTGATGCAGGCTCAGCCCCTCCATCGGCAACGGGCCGCGCCGCGCCGCCAGATGGGCGGCGGCATGGGCGGCGGCGGCGCGATACAGATCAAGCCCGGTCGCGCCGTTCCCATCGTCCCAGGCGTCGGGCAGATGGATCACCCCGGCTTCCAGATAGGGCCGCAGCCCCTCGCGCGTTTCGAAATCGCCCGAGGTCGGGCGCATCGGAAAGTCCCGCCCCCACAGCGCGCGCAGATAGGCGCCGATGCGGCGGTGGATATCGACAAACAGCACGCCCTTGCGTTCGCGTTGCAGAACCGCCTGCGCCTCGGCGCTTTCCAGCGCGAAATACCGTGCCTGTTCGGGGTAATTCGTGCGGTGCATCTCGGCGCCCCACAGCGCCCAGCGGCGCAGACCGCCCAGCGTGAGCACGCCCAGAAGCGAGTCGAGCTGATCCAGCATCGGCCGCACCCCCCGCGGCGCCTGCGCCAGCAGCAGATCCAGAAACCCCAGATAGGCACGGAACAGATCGGGATCGCCCAGCCGCCGCGCGGCGAGCGGCGCCGTCGTCAGCACCCGCGCGATCACCGCGCCCGAGGTGCGCGCGGCCATCGCCAGACAGGCCCGCATCAGGTCGGGCAGCACATCCTCGCCCAGATCGCGCGCGACCGGCAGCGCGGCTTCGGCCCAGGCCTGCACCGCCTCGCTGCCCTTGCCGCTGCGATCAAGCGCCGCCGCCCCCGCGTGCCAGACCGCGCGGCCCTGCGCCGAAAGCTGCCGCGCGGCCTCGGGGGCGAGGCGCTTGAACGTGTCCTGCACCGCATCGGGCAGGAGCTCGGAGGCAGGCGGGGCGGACATGGCGACGGACACGGCGGGCCTCAGAAATAGGTGGTGACGGCGGCATCGAGCGCGTCGCGCATGTCGGGATCGTCGGTGATCGGGCGCACCAGCGCCATACGGCAGGCGGCCAGCGGCGCCACGCCCTGCGCGATCAGCCCGCCCGCATGCACCAGCATCCGCGTCGAGATCCCCTCGTCGAGCCCGTGCCCCTTGAGGTTGCGCGCCCGTTCCGCAATCGCCACCAGCTTTTCGGCCAGGGCCGGGTCGATGCCGGTTTCATGGGCGACGATCTCCACCTCGACGCCATGATCGGGCCAGGTGAAATCGAGCGCGCCAAAGCGCTGCTTCGTCGATTGCTTGAGATCCTTCATCAGCGCCTGATAGCCGGGGTTGTAGCTGATCACGAGCTGGAAATCTGGATGGGCGCGCAGCAATTCGCCTTTCTTTTCAAGCGGAAGGATGCGGCGATTGTCGGTCAGCGGGTGGATGGCTATGGTCGTGTCCTGCCGCGCCTCGACGACCTCATCCAGATAGCAGATGGCGCCGTGACGGGCGGCAAAGGTCAAAGGTCCATCCTGCCAGCGCGTGCCTGCGGCATCGAGCAGGAAGCGCCCGACAAGATCCGAGGCGGTCATGTCCTCGTTGCAGGCGACGGTGACCAAGGGCTTGCCCAGCCGCCAGGCCATGTGTTCGACAAAGCGGGTCTTGCCGCAGCCGGTCGGGCCCTTGAGCATGACCGGCATCCGCGCCGCATGGGCGGCCTCGAACAGCGCGATTTCATCGGCGACGGGGCGATACCAGGGTTCGGATGCGATGCGGAAAGGCTGGGTCAGATCGTTCAGGGTCTCGTTCATGGCCGCCTCGTGGGATTGGGGGCCCGCCGCAGAGGAGGATGCGGCGGGCCATTTTCCCGCCGCCGGGAGGGAAGGGGCGGCGGGCAGGCTTTCAGCTCAGACGGTGGCGCCGCGATAGACGATCATGTTGGCGCCCTGGCTTTGGGTGAAGTTGTCGTAGCCGATCAGCCGAACGTGATGGCCGGGGTTCGCCTCGTGGCAGGCCTTCAGCTCGGCAAGGATCGCATCGACATCGGTTTCACCGAACATCGGCAGTTTCCACATGTACCAGTAGATCTGGGCGGCGAATTCGGGCTCGGTATGCTCGATCCCCGGGTTCCAGCCATTCTGCACGATCCACTCGACCTGATGGCGGATTTCGGCCTCGCCCATCGGCGGCAGATAGGAAAAGGTGCCCATCTTGCGGCTTTCCGGGCGCGAGAGGCGGGAGGGGTAATCCTGAATGGTGCTCATCTTTCTGTCCTTTCGGGCCGGGGCTCAGCGGTGCTGCACATCGAGCTTGTCGACGGTGTCGAATTCGAACTTGATTTCCTTCCAGGTCTCCATCGCCATGCGCAGCTCAGGGCTGGATTGCGCGGCCTTGGTCAGGATCTCCTTGCCTTCCTTTTCCAGCTGGCGCCCCTCGTTGCGGGCCTGCACACAGGCCTCCAGCGCCACCCGGTTCGCGCAGGCGCCCGCGGCATTGCCCCAGGGGTGGCCGAGCGTGCCGCCGCCGAATTGCAGCACCGAGTCATTGCCGAAGATCGAGACCAGCGCCGGCATGTGCCAGACATGGATGCCGCCCGAGGCGACCGGGAACAGCCCCGGCTGCGGCCCCCAGTCCTGATCGAAAAAGATCCCGCGCGAGCGGTCGGCCTTGATGTGACGATCCCGCAAAAGGTTGATCCAGCCGATCGTCGCCTCGCGGTCGCCTTCCAGCTTGCCGACGACAGTGCCCGAATGCAGATGGTCGCCCCCCATCAGCCGAAGGATTTTCGCCAGCACCCGGAAGTTGATGCCGTGATTGGGGTTGCGGTCCATCACCGCATGCATGGCGCGGTGGACATGCAGCAGCATCCCGTTCTTGCGGCACCAGCGCGACAGGCTCGTATGTGCCGACCAGCCGACGGTGAGATAATCCGACATGATGATCGGCGTGCCGATTTCCTTGGCAAATTCCGCGCGTTCGTAGATTTCCTCCATCGTCCCGGCGGTGACGTTCATGTAATGGCCCTTGCGCTCGCCGGTTTCGGCCTCGGCCTTCTGGATCGCCTCCTGACAGAACAGGAAGCGGTCGCGCCAGCGCAGGAAAGGTTGGCTGTTGACGTTCTCGTCGTCCTTGGTGAAATCAAGCCCGCCGCGCAGGCATTCATAGACCGCACGGCCGTAGTTCTTGGCCGACAGACCAAGCTTCGGCTTGATCGTGCAGCCCAGAAGCGGGCGGCCGTATTTGTCCAGCAGGTCGCGTTCGACCTTCATTCCGTGCGGGGCGCCGGGGCAGGTCATCACGAACCACAGCGGAAACCGCACATCCTCCAGCCGCAGCGCCCGCACCGCCTTGAAGCCGAAGACGTTTCCGACCAGCGAGGTGAAGACGTTGACGACCGAACCTTCCTCGAACAGGTCCATCGGATAGGCGATGAAGGCATAAAAGGCCTCGTCGTTGCCGGGGACATCCTCGATCGCATAGGCGCGGCCCTTGTAGTAGTCGAGATCGGTCAGAAGGTCGGTCCAGACCGTGGTCCAGGTCGCGGTCGAGCTTTCGGCGGCGACCGCGGCGGCGGCTTCCTCGCGGCTCACGCCCGGTTGCGGCACCACCTTGAAGACGGCGAGGATGTCGCTGTCCTTCACCTGATATTGCGGTTCCCAATAGATCGAGCGGTAGTCTTTGACACCTGCGTCATAGGTCTTGGCTGCCATGGTTCCCTCGTGTGGCTGGCCCGTTGCTGGGGGCTCGGGGGGGACTATGTGGCCTTGATTGACTTTACAAAACTGAATATTTTTTAGTCACAGAATAGGGAAAAGGTTATCATGCGTTGCACGCTTCGCCAGTTGCAGGTCTTTGCCGCGGTCGCCCGGCACGCCAGCTACACCCGCGCCGCCGAGGAACTGCACCTGACCCAGCCCGCGGTTTTCACTCAAGTCAAGCAGCTCGAGGATGCGCTCGGAGCGGTGCTGCTGGACCGGATCGGCAAGCGGCTCTTCCTGACCGAGGCGGGGCAGGCGGTGCTGTCCACGGCACGCGAGACGCTGGAGGGGATCGAGCGGCTGGAGATGCAGCTTGCCGATCTGCAGGGGCTGCGGCGGGGGCGGCTGCGGCTGGCGATCGTGTCCACCGCGCAATACTTCCTGCCGCGGCTCCTGGGCGATTTCTGCACCGAAAACCCCGGCATCGAGGTGGCGCTGACTGTCACCAACCGGCAGACGGTGATCGCGCGTCTGGCCGCAAACGAGGATGATCTGTGCATCCTTGGCCAGCCGCCCGAGGGGCTTGACGTCATCGCCAATCCGATTGCGCGCAACCCGATTCTGGTGCTGGCGCCGCCGGGCCATCCGCTGGCGGGCGGAACCGCGGTGCCCTTTGCCGCGCTTGCCGAGGCGCCCTTCATCTTGCGCGAGCCCGGATCCGGGACCAGGGCCGCGGCGGAAAAGTTCTTTTCCGAGAAAGGCATCCGGCCGCAGGTGCGGATGGAGCTTGGCTCGAACGAGGCGATCAAGGCGGCGGTGGCGGCGGGGCTGGGGCTGGCGATCCTGTCGCAGGACACGATCACGCTCGAGGTCGACACCGGGCGGCTGGTGGTGCTGGATGTGCAGGGCTTTCCGTTGATGCGGACGTGGAACGTCGCGCATCCGCGCGGCAAGCATCTGTCGGTGGCGGCGACGGCCTTTCTGGCGCATCTGGCCCGCGGCGCCCCGCCTCGGTGCGTCAGCCAATGATAAAGCGGCATGCCGAAGGTCAGGTTGAAGGGGAAGCTCACCCCCAGCGCCATCGTCAGCGAGATCCCCGGCTCGGCTTCGGGCAGCGCCATCCGCATTGCCGTCGGCACCGCGATATAGGAGGCCGAGGCCGCCAGCACCACAAGCCGGAACAGGCTGCCCCCCGAAAGCCCGATCAGCGTGCCGGTCCCCAGCGCCGCCCCGACGAGCTGGATCAGCACGCCCGCCGCGAGTAGTCCGGGCGTCAGAAAATGCCGGACACCGATCAGGCTGCGCCCCGCCGTCACGCCCATGTCTAGCAGGAACAGACACAGGATACCGGTGAAGGGCGTCAAGATGAAGGGGGCGATCATCTCCATCCCCCGGTCTTCATCCCCCCGGTCTCCATCCCCCGGTCTCCGGCCCGCGCGCCGATGCCGAAGGCGCTGACCAGAAGCACGATCGAGCCATTGGCCAGCACCTCGCGTCCAAGCCGGATCGGCCTTGCCGCCGCGTCGCCGCCGCGATGCGCCAGCCACCGTGCCGAGACGATGGCCGGGGCCTCCGTCGCGGCGGCGACCGCGACCATGTAGCCGTCATGGGCGATCCCGGCCCCGTCAAGCACGCTGTCGCGGTGACGAAGGTCACGATCGAGATCGAGCCGTAATGCCCCGCAACCGCCGCCGCATTCAGCCGGTCGAGCCGGGTCATCGCCCGCAGCTGCGCATGGGCCGGAACCGGGATCAGCAGCGAGAGGGCAACTCCCGCCAGCAGCGTCACGAACAGATCGGCGCGGATGCCATGCGTGGCCAGGCTGACCCCGCCCTTGAAGCCGATCGCCAGCAAAAGATAGATCGACATGAACTTTGCCGCCCCCGCCGGGGCCGACAGGTCGTCTATTACACCACCGCCGACAGCGGCCTGGGGGCGGCGCGCGATATCGTCACCGATTTCACCCGCGGCACCGATCATCTGGATTTCTCGATCTTCTCGGGCAGCAGCTTCGTCGGGAAGGCGGCCTTCAGCGCCGGCGGCAGCACCGAGATCGGCTATGTTCAGGGCAGTTCGGGGTTCAGGGCAGTTCGGGCGTCTGCGTGCAGGCCGACCTCGACGGCAACGGCACTGCCGGGATGACCGTCTGTCTGGCCGGGGTCACCGGTCTGGCCGCCTCGGATTTCATTCTCTGAGGCCCATCTGATCTCCGCATGCGAGCGGCGCGCCGTTTTCCGTTGCCGCCCTTCCCGGCGGCCGCTGCCATGAAAAGCTCGCGGGGAAGAGACGCGCAGGATCCGCAAATGGCGGGATCAGTTCACAAGCCAGGCGTTGACGCGCTCGTTCAGCTCGGTGTCGTTGTCGATCCAGAACTCGAAATTGGTCTCGAGCGCGTTTTCCATGTTCGCCGGATTGGTGCCCTCGAGCCCGTCCCGTGCGGCGGTGATCTGCTTGTCGTTCACTTCAACGCGGAACACTGCCATACTCCTCTTGCTGGCGCGGGACATTGACCGCTGCGGATCGGCCGTCGGTACGCTCAGGGCGTAAAGGTCGGGGACGCGCCAGTCTTCCCCCGCATCGCGACGGGCCAGAAGTGGCGCCGGCAAGGCGCGTGGCTCTCTGGTTCGTTCGAACTCCGGCGCGCGGCGCTCGGCAAGGGCGTGATGCATCCTCCAGCGACGGGGCATCAGTGGTTGGGCTGCGCATGATCCCAGCCTTGTCCGTTGCTTTTCGGCGTTCCGGTGAGAGAGAAAAGATCCGTTCGTGTGTCGGCGTCGCAGCCGCAAACGCGCCATCGGCACAGGGGCGCCGGTGGTGGCCGAGGCTGTGGCGAATGCCCGTTGCTCGGTCGCTTTCGTTGTGCAGACCTTCGGTGCCTGCAGGATCAAGTCGCTGACGGCCGGCACGTCCGCGGTTTGCCCGTCCAGCGCACAGCAATGGGCGACCCGCCTTGCGCAACTGAACTGCTGCGCAGTCCGCCCTGTCCGTTTTGCCCGTCGTTTGCAACGCCCGCCGGGCGTCCCTTCCGGCTGATGCGCGTCGGGGGCGCGGCGGATAACGGCTGCGCGTTTTCCCACTTGTGGAGGCTCCCCGGCATTTGCTACCGATTTCGGGATGGTTCCCGAAGGGGCTTGCCCCCCCAGGGATGAAAAGGGAACGCGGTGCGGTGCCGGACAGGCGCCAAATCCGCGACTGCCCCCGCAACTGTAGGCGGATAGCACGCGCGAAAGGCTCCACTGATCCGGATCGGGTCGGGAAGGATCGCGCCAGCCATGACCCGCAAGTCAGGAGACCTGCCATCATCCGATAGACCCTCAAGCCGGGCGGGGATGCCCGGAAAGGAGACCAAGATGATGCTGATCGACGCCTTGGCGCGCGTAACATGCTGCGGCATGTCAGCGCGCATTTGTCGTTTTCCCCAGATCTGACAGCTGTCTGCGCCGCGCGCGGCCGGCCTTCACCCCCTTGATCTGACCCCAGGCCCGGTTTCCCCGCTTTGGCGGCAGGACCGGGGATTGTCCCCTGTTTTCAGGGCCGTCTTTGCTGACGCGCCCCTGCACGGAGCCCAGAATGATCCGACCCACATGCCTTGCCCTGATGCTTTTCACCGCAGCGCTGCCCGCCCAGGCCAATGACGGCGTTCTTGATGTCGTCGCCCCCTTCGAGCTGAAAGGGCCCGACCCGATCCAGTCGGGCAACATCTTCCTGAAGATGGATGTCGTCGAGACCCTGATCGACGCCGATGCCGAAGGCCGTCTGCGGCCCGCTCTGGCCACGGCCTGGGAGGTGACGCCGGACGGTCTGACCTGGCGCCTTGATCTGCGTGAGGGGGTGCGCTTTCACGATGGCACGCCCATGGACGGGGCGGCCGTTGCCACCGCGCTCAACCGCGCCTTGCAAAACGGCGGCCTTCTGGCCCGCGCGCCCGTCGCCGAGATCCGCGCCGCGGGCGCCCATCGGCTGGAGATCCGGCTCGAGAGCCCCTTTGCCATGCTGCCGGCGATGCTGGCGGAATACCGCTCGGCCATCGTGGCCCCTTCGGCGATTGCCGCCGATGGCAGCATCACCGCGCTGATCGGAACCGGCGCCTATCGGGTGCGCGAACTTGCGCCGCCCAACACGCTGGCCGTCGAGGCCTTCGACGGCTACTGGGGCGCCCCGCCGGCCATTCCGAAGGCGGTCTATACCGCCGCCAGCCGCGCCGAGACGCGGGCGCTCATGGCCGAGAGCGGCGATGCCGATGTGACGATCAACCTCGATCCCGCCTCGGTCAGCCGGCTGCGCATGGCCGATGGTCTCGATGTTCTCTCGGTGGCCATTCCGCGGGTGCTGATGCTGAAGGTCAATGGGGCGCGCTATGATGCCGACATGCGCCGGGCGCTGAGCCTGGCGATCGACCGCGACGGCATCGCGCGGGCGGTGTTGCGCTATCCGGCGGGGGCCACGCAGATGTTTCCGCCGGGCATGGCCGGCTGGCATGACAGCAGCCTGGCGCCGCTGGCCTATGATCCGGCGGCGGCGCGCGCGGCACTTGCGGCGCTGGGATGGCAGGCCGGGCCGGACGGCATTCTGGAACGGCAGGGCGAAAAGCTCGAGATCGAGATCCTGACCTATCCCGACCGTCCCGAGCTGCCGCTGGTCGCCGCCGTTCTGGAACAGGCCTTTGCCGCCATCGGCGCCCGGGCCACGATCAATGCGACCAATTACACCGAGATCCCCACCCGCCATAACGACGGCACGCTGGATACCGCGCTGTTTGCGCGCAATTTCGCGCTGGTCCCCGACCCGGTCGGCACGCTGTTGCAGGATTACGCGCCGGGCGGGGACTGGGGCGCGATGGGCTGGTCGAACCCCGCCTTCACTGAAGGCGTGCGGGCCATGGCCGAAGGCGTGGCTCCCGACGGCACGCGCGCGTCCCTGGTTGCCACGATGCAGGCCGAGCTGCCGGTTCTGCCCATCGCCTGGTATCAGCAGACCATGGCCGTCTCGAAGGGGATCACGGGCGTCGTGCTCGATCCGTTCGAACGCACGCTGGGCCTCAAGTCGGTGGAGTGGGCCGAATGATCCCGGCGCTGGGATGGCGGCTGGCGCAGGCGGGGATGGTGGCGGTGCTTGTCGCCATCCTCAGCTTTCTGATGATGCGCGCCTTGCCGGGCGACATGGTGATGCGGATCGCCGGCGCCCGGTTCGGCTATGACAACATCACCGCGCAGAACGCCGAAATCGTGCGCGCCCAGCTTGGCGATCCCGCCGGGGTGGGG
Source organism: Phaeovulum vinaykumarii (assembly GCF_900156695.1). Taxonomy (GTDB): domain Bacteria; phylum Pseudomonadota; class Alphaproteobacteria; order Rhodobacterales; family Rhodobacteraceae; genus Bieblia_A; species Bieblia_A vinaykumarii. The sequence goes on along the minus strand of NZ_FTOM01000005.1, from coordinate 9,140 downwards.
GCGTTCCTGGGCTGGTTTGCGGGGCTGGTGCGCGGGGATCTGGGGGTGTCGCTGGTCTCGGGGCTGCCGGTCTCGGCCGAGATCGGGCACCAGCTGGGCGCCACCGCCACGCTGGCCGGCATGGCGATCGTGCTGTCGCTGCTGATCGGGCCGCCGCTGGGCCTTCTGGCCGGTCTGCGCCCCGGCGGCGCCTTCGACCGTCTGACGCTGCTGCTGGCCGCCAGCCTGAAGGCGACGCCGCAATTCCTGCTGGGGCTGGTGCTGATCGTGGTCGTCGCCATCGCGCTGGGGCTGCTGCCGGCGGCGGGCCATGGCGCCCCGCAGCATCTGATCCTGCCGGCGCTGACGCTGGCGCTCGGGCTGGCGGCGGCGAGCACGCGGATCACCCGCGAGGCGCTGGTTCAGGCGCGCGGCTCTGACTGGTGGCGCTTTGCCCGCTGGAAGGGGCTGAGCGAAGGCCAGGTGCTGCGCCGGCACGGGCTGCGCCATGTCGCGGTGCCGGTGCTGACGTTGATGGCCACGCAATTCGTGGCGCTGATGGAGGGGGTCGTGGTCGTCGAGACGATCTTCGGCTGGCCCGGCATCGGCCATGCGCTGGTGCACGCCGTCTTTCACCGCGACGTGCCGATGGTGCAGGGGACCGCGCTGGTGATGGGGCTGGGCTTTGTGCTGGTCAATGCGCTGGCCGATATCGCCGTGCGGCTTCTCGACCCGCGGGAGGTGCGCCGATGACCGCGTCTCATGTTGGTGCGGCCCTCCTGATCGCGGTGCTGGCCTTCGCGTTCGGGGTGCCGCTTCTCCATCCGGCCGATCCGGTGGCGCAGAGCCTGATGCAGTCGCTTGCGCCGCCCTCGGCGGAGAATTGGCTGGGCCACGATCACCTGGGCCGGTCGATGACCGCGCGTCTGGCCTCGGCGCTGCGGCTGTCGCTGGGGCTGGCCGCGGCGACGCTGGTCACGACGGCGATCATCGGCGTGGCGCTGGGCACGCTGGCCAGCTGGCGCGGCGGCTGGATCGACCGGGGGCTGACGCTTCTGGCCGACAGCGTCGTGGCGCTGCCGGCGCTGCTGGTCGTGCTGATCGCCGGGATCATCCTGCCCAATCAGCCGCTGGCCTTCTGGGCGGGGCTGTCGGCCACGCTGTGGATCGAGATCTTCCGCCTGACCCGCGCCACGATCCGCGCCCGGCTTGCCGCGCCCGCGGTTGCGGCCGCGCGCCTTTTGGGCTTTGGCCCGCTTTACATCTTCCGCGTGCATCTGTGGCCGGAACTGGCGCCGGTGCTGCGCGCGACCTTCGCGCTGACCTTTGCTGCGGTGGTGATGGGGATTGCCGCGCTGGGCTTCGTGTCGGTGGGCATGCGGGCACCCACGCCCGAGCTGGGACTGATGATGGTCGAATTGCTGCCCTATTGGCGCGAAGCGCCCTGGGCGCTGGCCCAACCTGTCGCCGCCACGCTGATCACGCTGCTGGCGCTGACACTTGTCGCGGGAGAGACGCGCGCATGACCCTGCTTTCAGTAAAGGAACTGGCCGTTGACGGCCCGACGGCGGAGATGGTCGCGCCGATCTCGCTGGCGTTGGCGGCCGGCCAGTCGGTCACGCTGATCGGCGAGACCGGATCGGGCAAGAGCCTGTTTGCCCAGGCGCTTCTGGGCACCTTGCCGGCGGGGCTGCGCGCCCGCGGCACGCTTGCCGTTCTGGGCCGGCAGGTTCCCGTTGACGCCCCGCAGGCGCTGGCGGGGCTGTGGGGGCGTGCGATCTCGGTCCTGCCGCAGGAGCCCTGGCGCGCGCTTGACCCGCTGATGCGGGCCGGGGGCCAGGTCGAGGAGGTGCATCGTCTGGTCGCGCAGAGCGACACCCCCCGCCGGGCGACGCAGGCGGATCTGGAGGCGCTGGAGCTGACCGCGGCGGCTGACCGCTATCCGTTCGAATTGTCCGGCGGCATGGCGCAGCGTCTGGCCATTGCCGCGGCACGGGCCGGGGGCGCGCGGATCGTGGTCGCAGACGAGCCCAGCAAGGGGCTGGACCTGGCCCGTCGCGACGAGGTGGCCCGCCGCCTGCGCATCGTCACCGAGACCGGCGGCGCCCTTGTGACGATCACCCATGATCTGGAGCTGGCCGAGATGCTGGGCGGCGAGGTCATCGTCCTGCGCGAGGGTAAGGTCGTCGAACGCGGCCCCGCCGCGCAGGTTCTGCACCGGCCGCAGGACAGCTACACCGCCGCACTTGTGGCCGCCGAGCCGCGCCACTGGCCCGCGCCCCCCCCGCCGACGCCGGGCGCGCCGGTTCTGAGCGGGACGGGGCTGGCGGTTGCCCGCGGCGGCAGGCTGCTGTTCTCGGGGGTCGACATCACGCTGCACGCGGGCGAGGTGGTGGGGCTGTGCGGGCCCTCGGGCGTGGGCAAATCCTCGCTGGGGGATGCGCTTCTGGGGCTGATCGCGCCGGTTGCGGGGCAGATCACGCGCGGCGCGGGGCTTGCGCCGATCCGGTTCCAGAAGCTCTGGCAAGACCCGCCCGCCGCCTTTGCGCCGCATCAGACCCTGGGGCGCGGGCTGCGCGATCTGATGGCCCTGCATGGCGTCGACGAAACCCGTCTGGCCCCGCTGATGGCGCGCCTGCATCTGGACCCGGCGCTTCTGGAGCGCTTGCCGGATGCGGTTTCGGGGGGCGAGTTGCAGCGCCTTGCCATTGCCCGTGCGCTGCTGCTCGATCCGGTGCTGCTGTTTGCCGACGAGCCCAGCTCGCGTCTGGATCCCTTGACCCAGCGCGCGGTGATCGGGCTGCTGACAGAGCTTGCCCGGACGCGGGGGATCGCGGTCCTTCTGGTCAGTCACAACCCCGATCTGATCGCCCGGACGACCGATCGGCAGCTTCATCTTGCGCCCGATGTTGAGGCCGTCGATCCGGCGCGTGCGGCCGGTTAGGCGCATGCCCCGCCGCACGCAAGGGGACACGCAAGGGGCCCAAACGCGAAGGGGGCGCGCCCGTCCGGCGCGCCCCGCAGGCGGTGGGCCCTTTTCGCCGCAGGTCTCGGGCTCAGTCCGGCTGCGGCAAAACGCTCTGCGCGATCGAGGTATCGAGCGCCTCGAAATCGGCCAGCCCGATCGTTGCATAAAGCTCGGCGCGGCTCTGCATCTCGGGCAGCATCGCGGTGGTGGCCCCGTCGCGCGCCAGCGCCGCATAAAGCCGCTCCTGCGCCTTGTTGGCCACCCGCAGCGACGACACCGGCCAGATCACCATCTCATAGCCCAGGGCTTCGAACTCGTCCGCCGTCAGTTGCGGGGTGCGGCCGAATTCGGTCATGTTGGCCAGCAGCGGCACGCCGGGCAGCCGGGCGCGCATCTCGCGGAACATCTCGACAGAGGTCAGCGCCTCGGGGAAGATCGCATCCGCGCCGGCCTCGACATAGAGCCGGGCGCGCGCCACCGCCCCCTCGAGCCCTTCGGCCGCGGCCGCATCGGTGCGCGCGATCACCACCAGATGCCGCCGCGCGCGCACCGCGGCGGCGACCTTGGCGGCCATCTCGGCGGGCAGGGCCAGCTTCTTGTCGTTCAGATGCCCGCATTTCTTGGGCAGAAGCTGGTCTTCGAGATGGACCGCCGCGGCGCCGGCCTCCTCGAACACCCGCACCATATGCATGACGTTGAGCGCCTCGCCATAGCCGGTGTCGCCATCGACCAGAAGCGGCAGCCCGCAGGCGCGGGTGATCTGGCGGATGAAGAAGGCGACCTCGTCCACGGTGAGAATGCCCAGATCGGGCAGGCCCATCTGCGCCGTCATCGCCGCGCCCGAGAGATAGAGCGCCTCGAAGCCCGCCGCGCGCGCCTGAAGCGCGGCCATGCCGTTATGGGCGCCGGGAAGGCGCAGGATGCCGGGGCGGGCGAGGGCGGCGCGAAACCGGGCGCCGGCCGGGGCCGCGGGATGTTCGGAACCGATCAGATAGGGCATGTCTCACTCCGCCTGAAGAGATGGCTGAAGGGGCGCCGGCAGCAGGCCGCCGCGCGCTTCGATGGGCTGGAAGGCCCGCGCATCGGGGCCGGTGTAATGGGCCGAGGGGCGGATGATCTTGCCATCCAGGCGCTGTTCGACCACATGCGCCCCCCAACCCGCCGTGCGCGCAATCACGAAGATCGGGGTGAACATCATCGTCGGAACGCCCAGGTGATGATAGGAGACCGCGGAATACCAGTCGAGGTTGGGGAACATCCCCTTGGTGTCCTGCATCACCTGTTCGATCCGCTCGGCGATGTCGAACATCCGCCCCGCGCCCTGTTGCAGCGCCAGCCGCCGCGCCACGCGCTTGATGACCACGTTGCGCGGATCGGCGATCGTGTAGACGGGGTGGCCGAACCCGATGATGACCTGTTTCGCCGCCACGCGGGCGCGGATGTCGGCCTCGGCCTCGTCGGGGGTGGCATAGCGCTTCTGGATCTCGAAGGCCTGCTCGTTCGCGCCGCCGTGCTTGGGCCCGCGCAAGGCCCCGATGGCGCCGGCGATGCAGGAATAGACGTCCGATCCGGTCCCGGCGATGGTGCGCGCGGTAAAGGTCGAGGCGTTGAATTCGTGCTCGGCGTAAAGGTTCAGCGTGGTATGCAGCGCGCGCACCTCGCTTTCGTCGGCGCGCCGCCCGTGCAGCAGATGCAGGAAATGCGCCGCGATGCTGTCGTCGTCGGTCTCGACCTCGATGCGTCGGCCATTCTGCGCGAAATGATACCAATAGAGCAGCATCGAGCCCTGCACCGCGATCAGCCGGTCGGCAATGTCGCGCGCGCCGGGGGCGTTGTGATCGGCCGCTTCGGGCAGCACGCAGCCCAGCGCCGAGACGCCCGAGCGCAGCACATCCATCGGATGCGCGGCCGCCGGGATCGCCTCGAGCGTCTGGCGCACCGCCAGCGGCAGGCCGCGCAACGCCCGCAGCTTGGCGCGGTAGGCGGCCAGTTCCGCCATCGTCGGCAGGCTGCCATGGATGAGCAGATGCGCCACCTCCTCGTAATCGCAGGCCTCGGCGATATCGAGAATATCGAACCCGCGGTAATTCAGGTCATTGCCGGATTGGCCGACACTGCACAGCGCGGTGTTGCCGGCAACGACGCCCGAGAGCGCCACGGATTTCTTCGGTTTCAGGATCGAACCGGACATGTGCATTTCTCCTCAGTCCCAGTCGAAGATGCCGCGCAGGCTGGGCGTGCCAAGCTTGTCGGCCGCGACGGCAAAGTTCAGGATGCCGAGCCCGTCGGCGGGGATATCGGCAAGGTTCTCGGCGGCGTCGAGAAAGCGCGACTGTTCGGTCGGGGTCAGGATGCCGTCGGACAGCGTCAGGAACTTGCGCACGTAATTGGCGCGCGCGAAGGGGCGGGCCCCGTCGGGATGCGCATCCGCCAGCGCCAGTTCGTCCGTGATCACGCGCCCGTCCTTCAGCGTCACCACGACCCGGCCGCCGAAGGCCTTTTCGTCGGGATCGCGCGCGTGATAGCGGCGCGTCCATTCGGGGTCTTCCACGGTCGAGATCTTGTGCCACAGCGCCACCGTCGCGGGCCGGCGCGCGCGGGCGGGGGCATAGCTCTTCTCGTGGTGCCAGCCGCCATCCTCGAGCGCCACCGCAAAGATATACATGATGGAATGATCCAGCGTCTCGCGGCTGGCCTCGGGGTCCATCTTCTGCGGATCGTTCGCGCCGGTGCCGATCACGTGGTGGGTGTGATGCGAGGTATGGATGACGATGCGTTCGACCTGCCGCAGATCGCCGATCTTCGGGCCCAGCCGGCGGGCCAGGTCGATCAGCGCCTGGCTCTGGTATTCGGCCGAATATTCCTTGGTGTAGGTGTCGAGGATCGCGCGCTTGGCCTCGCCCGGTTCGGGCAGCCGCACCTGATAGCGCGCCTCGGGCCCCGAAAGCATCCAGGCAATGAACCCGTCCTCGCCTTCCCAGGCGGGGCTGGGGGCGCCCTCGCCGCGCAGGGCCCGGTCCACGGCCTCGATGGCCATCTTGCCGGCAAAGGCGGGGGCAAAGGCCTTCCAGCTCGAGATTTCGCCCTTGCGGCTCTGGCGGGTGGTGGTGGTTACATGCAGCGCCTGCTGAATGGCCTGATAGATCGTCTCCACGGGCAGGTTCAGAAGCGTGCCGATCCCCGCCGCCGCCGACGGGCCCAGATGCGCGATATGGTCGATCTTGTGTTCGTGCAGGCAGATGCCGCGCACCAGCTCGACCTGGATCTCGTAGCCGGTGGCGATCGCGCGGATCAGATCCGCCCCCGAACGCCCGCAATGCTGCGCCACCGCCAGGATCGGGGGGATGTTGTCGCCGGGGTGGCTGTAATCGGCGGCCAGGAAGGTGTCGTGGAAATCCAGCTCGCGCACGGCCGTGCCATTGGCCCAGGCCGCCCATTCGGGCGAGACGCGCGTGGTGTGCGGCAGCCCGAAGATCGTCGCGCCGCGGCGCATCGGGTGGCAGATGGCCTGCGCGCGGGCCGAGGCCACGGGATGCCGCGCGACCGCTGCCGCCGCCACCGCGGCATTGTCGATGATCCGGTTGATGATCATCTCCGAGACATCGGGCCGCACCGCCACCGGATCGGCGGCCACTTCGGCGATTTTCCAGGCCAGCTGCTCGGGGCGCGGCAGGGCCTCGGCCGAACGATAGCTGCGCAGAACATGGGTCTTCATCGGGTCTTTCCTCGTCGGTTCAAGCAGATGTCTGATCAAGCGGGCGGGGCCGGCCATGGGCGTCCACGGCGACCATCTCGAACTGTCCTTGCAGGGCGGGGCGGGGGGCTTCAGGGCCGATCGGCTGGGCGATGCCCTCGACCCCCACGGTGAGCGAACTGCGCCCTTCGCGCAGGATCTCGGCGCGCAGCTCCAGCATTTCCCCGATCCGGATCGGCGTGGTGAAATCCACCCGTTCCGAGCGCGCCATCACCACCGGCCCCCGGCAACGCCGACTTGCGGTCACGAAGGCGGCACGCGCCATCAGCGCCAGCGCGGCCCCGCCGAAGAGCGTGCCATAGTGGTTCGCCTGTTCGGGGAAGATCATCTCGACAAGAACGGCGGGCGGTGATGTCACGGCACCGGATCGGGGAAGCGCAGGGGGAGACATGGGCGACCTTTGCAAAATTGGCAAAGGCAGCTATCGGTTCTTTTTCTTGTCTGATAAAGTATTGAAAAGGCGTTGTTTTGCGAAGGGCGGCGCAGTGAATTGCGAAGGTTGCGAAGATGGCAAAGACATTCATGGGCCTCAGGCTGCGGCGTCTGCGCGAGGAGCGCGGGATCACCCAGGCGTCGCTGGCCCGCAGTCTCGGGATCTCGGCAAGCTATCTCAACCAGATCGAGAACAACCAGCGCCCCCTGACCGTGCCGGTGCTGCTGAAACTCAACGCCGCCTTTGGCCTTGACGTGCAGCTGTTCTCGGATGCCGACGAGCCGCGGCTGATCGCCGAATTGCGCGGCGCGCTGGCCGATCAGGGCGCCGCGGTCAGCCATGCCGAGCTGCGCGACCTGGCCGCCAACATGCCCGAGGTGGCGCGCACGATCGTGGCCATGCAGGCGCGGCTGCGGGATCTGTCCGAACGCGCCGATGCGCTGGCCGGCCGGCTGAGCACGCCCGCCCCCGCGACCCCGCCGGCCAGTTTCGAGGCGGTGCGGGACTGGTTCTACGACCGCCGCAATCATGTCCCCGCGCTGGATGGGGCCGCCGAGGCGGTGGCCGCGGATCTGCCCGTGGGGCGGATGGCGCCGGCGCTGGGCGCGCGGCTTCAGCGCGCGCACGGCATCCGGCTGGCGCAGACGACCGACGGCGCCTTGCGGCGCTTCGATGCGGCGGCGGGCGTGCTCTATCTGGGCGCGCATCTGTCGCCCGGCCAGCAGGCCTTCCAGATCGCCACCCAGCTTGCCTTCCTGGAACAGGGCGCGGTTCTCGGGGATCTGTGCGCGGCCTCGGGTCTTGACCCCGAGGCCCAGCGTCTTCTGCGGGTGGGGCTTGCGAATTACTATGCCGGCGCGCTGCTGATGCCCTATGGCGCCTTTCTGGAGGCGGCCGAGAGCCTGGCCTATGACATCGACCTTCTGGCCCGCCGGTTCGGCGTGGGCTTCGAGACGACCTGCCACCGGCTGTCCACCTTGCAGCGCCCCGAGGCGCGCGGGGTGCCGTTCTTCTTCATCCGCGTCGACCGCGCCGGCAACATCTCCAAGCGCCAATCCGCGACCGATTTCCACTTCTCGCGGATCGGGGGGTCTTGCCCCTTGTGGAACATCTACGCGGCGTTCTCGCGCCCCGGCGAAGTGCTGCGCCAGGTGGCGCAGATGCCCGACGGTCGGTCCTATCTGTGGATCGCGCGGCAGGTGCGGCAGGGGGGGGGCGGCTTCGGTGCGCCGGAAAAACGTTTCGCCGTGGCGCTGGGCTGCGATCTGGCCCATGCCGAGCGCCTGGTCTATGCGCGCGGGCTGAACCTGAAGGCGCCCGATCTGGCCACCCGGATCGGACCGGGCTGCAAGCTGTGCGACCGTCCCGATTGCCCGCAGCGGGCCTTTCCGATGCTGGGCAAGCCGCTGGCGCTGCGCCCCGAGGAGGCGCGCTTCGCCCCCTATTCGGGCAGCTCCTGAGGCGCGGCGACAGGCCCGGCGACAGGTCCGGCGCGGCGCACCCCGTGGCGCCGAACGCCTGCCCCCGGGCCTGGGTCATCCCCCGTCCGGCCGTGTCGCCGTACGTTGGTCTTTCAAGATTCTGTAATACCTGCCGCGTTTCGGTCTTGTCGGTTTGTTTTCCATCTTCGCCGGCTCTGTTGCACAAATCCTGTGAGGGATTCATCTTGTGAACCCAGCGTGGTAGCTGGGCGTCATGAGCAGAGCTACACCTCCTGCCTACAGGACCAGGAACTGGCCGGCCTATAACGAAGCGCTCAAGCGCCGGTGAACCGCGCCGGTTTTTCCGGAGGCTGATTTTCGTTAGTTACGCGGCCATGTCCTCAGTTTCCAGATCTGCGTAGAAGTTGGCCTCTGCCTCTGCGGGCGGGATATTCCCGATAGGCTCGAGGAGGCGGTGATTGTTGAACCAGTCGCCCCATTCGAGCGTCGCGTATTCGACGGCCTCGAAGCTGCGCCAAGGGCCGCGGCGATGGATGATCTCGGCCTTGTAGAGACCGTTGATGG
>NZ_FTOM01000011.1 GCF_900156695.1 Phaeovulum vinaykumarii | reverse complement strand
AGTGCGTAGCGCCGAGCGAAAAGCTCGGCGCGGCAAGGGCTTGAAGGCGTCATGGCCCTCAGCGGGCCATAATCTGGAACGGGTCATACTCCGAGACGATCAAGACCTCGTCGCCGTCGATTTCATCGGCGGGGACGGCGCCGAACGTTCCATCCCCTGCCTGAAAGACGACGATCGAGACCATGAGCGTGGCGGCGAGGGAGGCGGCGAAGGCGTGGGCATCTTTGCGGGACATCTGTTTGGCTCCTGTCTGGGAGGCGGGGGACCGTCCCCCGCGCGACAAGACCCCGCAGGCCCGAAGACTGGCTGACATCACCGGGTGCGTTCGGCCCCTCTTGTGAAACAGGGCCGAATCCGCCCGGCGGCACGGGCTTGCCCGTAGTCCGACCCCTTGCGGGTTGATCTCGAAGACGGGATTCGGGGCAAGTAAGGGAATGGCGAGCGGGGGATGGTCCCCCAACGACAGGAGCCGCTTGTCCCGCTGATGCTTGATACGCCGCCAGCCTCCCGGCCAGGCTCTTGGTTGAAGACCTCCGTTTTGGGGGATGGACAATTGGCGCCCGCGACATCGCGGCACGAGGTTACGGTCGGTGAGGTGAGAGGCCCGCCGATTGGCGAGCCCCTCACGCCTTGTCAGGGCTCAGGCGGCCAGGTCCGCGCCCCCTGCCCTATCGCTGTCCGCAGTGCCGACGATTTCGAGCCGGGCGTTGCGATAGCCCTCGCGCGCAATCCAGAGCTCGGCCGCGGTGATCGACTCCGCCAGATGCAAGAGTTCGGTGTTGCCGCCGAAATCCAGCAACACGCGCACCTGCCCGGGCGTCGGTTCCTCCGCCACTTCGAACACGAGCGGGCTATCCGCCGAATGGCTGCGCATGATGGTGACGAGGATGACCCCATCGGACGAGAAATTCCCCTCATGCAGCGTGAAGGAGGCAGGCGCGGTCCAGGTCTGATAGGCGCGGGGCGGTTCTTTCTTCACGAGACGGCCAACGCCGTTCGATCGCTCCCAGGCGGCAAGCTTCTTGGTGAAGCGCGCAGGCGGTTTGGGACTGCCGTCGGTGTAGCGGATCAATGCCCCGAGCGGGGCGCTGTCGATGATGGTGGTTGCAGACATTTTTCCTCACTCCGAATGCGAACTTTTGCATTCATCATATTGATATTAAATGATTTTACGGAAAGAGGGCGGGTTTCCCCGCCCTCGAATGGGCTCGATCACTCCGCAGCGATCAACGGCGCGGCGCTGTCGGGCAGATCGGCGCTCAGGAAGGCCGGAAGATCGACATCCGCAGAACCACCTGCGTCCTCCCCCTGCCCTTCCGCGATCGCGTCATCGTCCAGAGCGATCAGATCGGCGCGGCGCAGGACCTCGGGCAGCCAGCCGCTCCCCTTGAGCAGCCGCTCGGCCTCGGCGGCCATTTCACCCTTCTTCAGATGGTCGAGAAGCTGAGCGGCCCCCTCCCCTTTCGCCTCGCGCACCGCCTCGAGGATGCGAGCCTTGGGCACCCGGCCCAGATAGCCATCGACCGTCGGCTCCCAACCCGCCTCGACCATGTCCAGATCCGTCGCGCGCGCCACAAGATCGGCATGCGCCATGCGCCGCGTCAGGCCACTGGTCGAAATGCCCGCGCCATAGGGGTTCACCTTCTCGTGGAGCGCATTGATCCCGAAGCTGAGGCAATGCGCCAGAAGCGCCAGACGGCTACCCTGGTCGAGCACTGTCAGGTACTCCCAAAGCGCGGCATCATCGCCGAGGGGCAGATCGGCCTCCCACGCGGCGTGACGCTCATGGACCAGCTGGGCCACCACGCTGTCTTTCAGATCGGGGGCCTGCGCCGACATGAACACATGGCGCACGGAAGCGTCGAGACAGCTGCCGGAGGCATTGGAGGTGCGGAACGTGTCCGTCACGAGCTTCAGGAGCAGGAGGGTCAGCGCAACGTCGGGCGACCGTCCGATGGCCTCGCGCAGGGCGAGCGTCCGGTGGGCGGTCAGTTCCATCACCAACCGCTCGGGCAGGGGCTTCAGCGCACCGTCCTCCTCGTCGTCGGGAAGCTCCGCTCCGAGGGGCTGACCGCCAGAGGTAATGACGGTTGCGCCAGGCTGCCAGCCCGCGCCATCCGCATCGCCCCCCTGCCCCATCGCCTCGGCATCTTCAGCACCATCGGTCGGAAGTTCCTCGCTGGGTTCGTCCTCGGGCCGGACATAGCCGCGATAGACCGCAAGACGGCCATCGCGATCCACGGTCACAAAGGCCCCGGCGCGGACGACCTCAGCCGGGTCGAAGATCAGCGGCCGCTGCTCGAGGGTCTCCATCGCCAGCTCAAGCGCCCCGAGCCGAGCGTCGATCTCCTCGGGGTATTCGTCCTGCCCGGAATATTCGTCCTCGAGCGCACGGTACTCGGAGAGCAGCGCGGCATGCGAGGCACTTTCCGCGTCGCTCATCGGCGCCGGATCGCCCGCCAGACGCCGCAGCCCGTGGCTGTAGCCATAGGGCAGGTCGGTCGCCACCTCGATCCACTTCCAGCCCTCAGCGGAAAGCGCTTCGGCCTCGGCCTGAAGTTTCTCGGCGACCAGCCGGTCGAGCAGGGCAGGGGCCTCGAACCAGCCGCCATCATCGCCCTGGAACAGATCGCGCATCACGACACCGCCAGCGGCTTCATAGGCCTCGATGCCCACGAAGATCGCGCGACGATCCGAGGCGCGCACCGAGGTTTCGGTCAGCATCCGCCGGATCGTGTAGGGCTCTTTGTTCCAGGTGTTCTTCACCGCATCCCAGACCTGGACCTGACGCGCATGATCGGGATTCACCGTGAAGGCCATCAGCTGCTCGAGCGTCATGCCGTCATCGGCATAGACTTCGAGCAGGGCAGGGGCCACGGAGGCGAGTTTCAGGCGCTGCTTCACGATCTGCGGCGTGACGAAGAAGGCCGCCGCGATCGCCTCCTCCCCCTGACCTTTCTCACGCAGAGCCTGAAAAGCGCGGAATTGGTCGAGCGGGTGCAGGGCAACACGCTGCATGTTCTCGGCGAGCGAGTCATCCTCGGCAAGGATGTCGGACGCGGCGTCGCGCAGGATGCAGGGGATCGGCGCGGTCTTCGCTAGCCGCTTTTGCTTGACCAGCAGCGAGAGGGCCTGGAACCGGCGACCCCCGGCCGGGATTTCGAATGTGCCGGTTTCGACACCTTCTGCATCGAGCACGGGGCGGACGCTCAAGCCCTGCAGAAGCCCGCGGCGCGCGATATCTTCCGCCAGTTCCTCGACCGAAACACCCGCCTTGATGCGCCGGACATTGGACTGGCTCAGCACGAGCTTGTCGAAGGGGATGTCCCGCGAGGGGGACAGGGTGATTTTCTGGGCAGCTTTCGCCATCAGATCTTCTCCGCGACGGGCGCCGGAAGCCTCTCTCCCGATCTCACTTCCCGTCACCCCTCAAACAGCCCCTCTCTCACTTTCCCTCAGCCAAGCGTGTTGTCCGCGGACAACTTACGCTGTCGCGAGATGTGTTTCCGAGAGTTTGCTCAATCGCTTCACCAGCCTCACCGCGTTGAATTCTTGGCTTCGTGCACCGCTCGTCAGTGACCGGAAATAAGCGCCAACGTTTCGGATCCGGTCATGGAACTGAACGATTGCCCAAATGGTGATCGCGCTTGGCAGAGTTCCGATGCAGCGCTCGGCCTGTCTCAACGTCGCGCCGTCGATGCCAATCATCGGTGCAAGCGTCTGGGCATGTGTGACCACATCCGCAAAATCCTCAATGCTTCTCAGCGAAAACGATGCGGCATCCGGACAGGCTTCCATCAGTTCGGGAAGGGAAAGGCTCTCTTCGGGCGCTTCGTCATTCGGGCTCGCAGCTTCTTCTTCAGTATTTTCTTTTTTTGACTTCTGATGGTGGCGGACATTTTGGCCGTTGCTGGCGGACATTACCGTCGCTCGTAAAGAGTGTTTTCCACCATCATCGGCGGTTTCTCCAACAGTGTCGGGCAGCGCCGCAGACATGCTGGACAGCTCTTCGACCGTCAGTTTGTTGCGAAGACGGCGCAGGATATCGAGCGCACGATTGTCACTGGGATCGGCCTCCAGCATCGGTCGGATCTGTGCGCGGAGTTTCGATTTGAGATAGGCGATCTCTTCCGCTTGTGCGCGCGCGCGAACCGCGAGCGCTGCGATCTCGTCGAGCTTGCAAAACAACGGGCTCAGATCGAAGCCAAAATGGATCGACTGCCTGTGTGTAGGATCGTACTTCGTGAATCGTTTACCGTTCGCGCTGTCCTTTCGCTCGAGGAGATTGAGCTCCATCAACGCAGCTACATGGCGGCGCAGCGTTCGATCCGAGACCCCATTGCGGCGCGCGCTGAGCGTCAGGTTGGACGCAAAGACCATGTTGTGGTTTCGTTTTGGCGCGAGACAGGAGAGCATCGCGTTGAGCGTCGCGAGGACAGTCGGCTTCAAGCCCAGAAGCGGTGCTGCTTCTCGCAGGGTTTCGATGATGATGTGACGTTCGGGCGGAGCGTTGTCCGCGGACAACACTTCAGACGCCCGCAAACCAAAGGCTGCGGTTGCTTGGATGAATGCCATCGATTTTCACGGCAAACCGGGCTCGAGAGGCCCTCTGGCCATCACTTATTGCGCAAAGGCAAAATTGATTCGGCAACCGATTCGGTTGTTGTTGACTGCTGCGGAGAAGCTGATACATCTGAAGGTGCAAAAGACAGATGGGGCTCTCCGAGGATGACCTTGGGGGGCTCTTTCACTTTTCGGGTTGCGTTCGTGCTCCTTTCTTTGCTTCTCTTGCCTCGTCAGTCGGCTTTTTTCGTCGACTGCCATTCCTTGTAGAGGCGCCTCAATTCGGCCTCCGCATTCTCCAGCCACCACATTGCGAACTCGGGGGCCTCGGTCTTCGAAAGCTTCACCGTAACCGCCTTGGCCTGATCCGTGACCTGAGCAAGCCGTATTCCGTCATCGGACAAGATCGGCAGGGCAGGGGAGGGGGCTTTCGTCGCGATAAGTGGCTCACGAAGGGCCGCAGCGGCCGCGTCGGCAAGCTGCCCGAAACGACCATCCGAGGTTTCGCTCGCCGGAGCCAAAGCTGCCTCCGCGAGGGCCGTCAAATCAAGGTCATGGTTGTTGACTAAGTCGGCCAATTCCTCCCAGCGGCGGCGCCCGATGCCGTGCGCGGGGCCGATCATCCGGAGCACGGTTTCGGGGATGCTCCGAGCGACCTTCTGCATGCGCGACAGCATCGGTTTATCGATCGCCAGCGCATCAAGGATCACTGCCGTCTCATAGCCGCTTGCCGCCAATTCTGCCGCGAAGAGCGATTTTTCGATGAAGCTCGGGTCGAGACGTTGCGCATTCTCCTGGCCCTGAGCGAGGATTGCTTCGTCGTCGCTCAGCGCCCGGACGAGCGCTTTCGCGGGTTGGCCGAGCAGCCGCAGGGCTCGAAGCCGTCTTCGTCCATAGACGATCCGGTAGTAGCCCGGCTTTTCGGCCATCGGACGCACCATGATCGGCACTTGCTGACCATGAAGACGGATGCTCTCGGCGAGTTGAGCGACGTCGGAGTCGGCAAAGGCCAGACGGTCCTTCGGGCCATCTTCCTCGATCATATCCGGCGCGATTTCGCGCACCGCATTGCTCGAGAGATCCTTCAACGTGGATTTGACGCCACTCATGGCGCCTGTGTTCGGGAAGCGTGCCTTGCTATCGGGCGCCGATTGCTCGCCGGTGCCGGCAATCGGCGGGGCAGGGGGCTGGAACAGGTTGCGACGCGCCATCAGTCAGTCTCCCGTGCCCAAGCTTTCTGGATCACCTTTTCGAACTCGTCGGCAACGCCATTCACGCTTTCGAGGATCCGATCGAGCGTTTTCTTCAGAACCTGCGAGGGCTCGATCTCGTAGATCGTCTGTTGCGTCATGCCGGCGTCGGAAATCGCGGTTGATTTCAACATCGGCGTGGTCAGCACCTGATCGAGCAGGATCGAGCGGAGGAAGCCCGCCATCTGGGACTGCGGCACATCGGTCGGCTCGTAGCGCGCGATCAGGAACTTGAGGAAATTCCAATGGATCGGCCCGGCAGCGTCCTCCAGAGCACGAACGGTTTCCCCCGCCATTTCAAGGAATTGCGCCATGGATGCCACGTCGAGCATGCTGGGCACGACGGTGATCAGCAATCCGGTCGAGGCCAAAAGCGCAGTCATCGTGGTGAAACCGAGCTGCGGTGGGCAATCGATGATGACGAGATCGTAGTTGGCTTCGACCTCGTCGAGAGCGATCGCGAGGCGCTGCGTGAAAGGCGGGTCGATCTTGTGTTGCAGCGCATAGGCTGTTTCGGTCTCGTATTCGGAGAGCATCAGCCCGGCCGGAGCCAGATCGAGATTATGGAAATAGGTCTTGCGGATCACCTGGCTGAGCGGGACCGGCTCTTCGTATTTGAGCGCGTCGTAGATCGTCCCGCCCTCGGCGAATTCGATCTCCGGCCTGTAGCCGAACATCGTCGTCAGGCTGGCCTGTGGATCCATGTCGATCGCCAGCACCCGGTAGCCGCGCAGCGCATACCGCTGAGCAAGGTGGATGGCCGATGTCGTCTTGCTGGAACCACCCTTGAAGTTGACGATTGAGATGACCTGCAATGCGTCGCCAGAGCGTCGGCCGGGCAGGTAGGCTTCGCCATTGCGCCCGGTCTTGGCCATGATGTGCCGGATCTGGTCGATTTCGGCAGCGGAATAGAGCCTGCGTCCGCGGCTGTCCGTTTCCACCTCGGGAAAATCACCTTCTTGATGCCGGGTCCGCAGGTTCGACATGCTGATCCCGGTCAGCTCCGAAACCTCGGCGGGCTGGAACTTCCGAAGCGTCTTTTTGCTTTCGGGTTGAAAGCTGTTGCGCATATGGTTGTCGAGCGCCTCGGACAGCCTGATAGCGTTCGAGGCAATGGATGCGGCAACAGATTCGGACGCGGCCGGTTTCGACGATGTGCTCATTCTGCCCTCTCGGCCTCTTGGTGGGCCCTGGTGGTTTCGTCGCGAGAACGCGTTGTTTGCGCTTTTTCGCGACAACACCAGACATCGCACGCAACTTTCTTCCAGACAACAGTTTTTTGCAAATCCAGCCGACGCAAAAGTCTTCATGCCGTTTTGCTTCAGGTGGCAAAGCTGATAACTCGCTGATTTAATGTGATTTTCGCTCTAGATGCTGTCGTGTCGACCAAATGTAGTGGCAGTCAGCACTAGCTATACAACCCGTCGGTGAAATACATCGCGCCGAATCGCCAAGGTTGTGCTGGTCAGGCTGGACCCCGCCGTGACATCCGGCAGATCTGAGGAGGACAACGGCCCCGCGCTCGGGCATCCTGCCGCCTTGCCGATCAGCAAGGGGGGGACTGGATCGTGTGTGGTCGGATCATCGATCCCAATCTGCGCAACACTGAAGTGGATATGTCGCAAATCAAACTTGACCCGTTCGGCGGCCGGTTCAACATCAAGCCGACGGAGACGGTCGTGATCCTCGCCAAGCGCCCCCTCATGGCGATGGAGGCGCGCTGGGGCCTCATCCCTTCGTGGTTTGATGGCGCCAACCCGAGAGACTGGAAGGCCGCAACGTTTAACGCCCGCATCGAGGATGCGCGCGAGAAACCGACGTTTCGGCAGGTCTGGCGGCACGGACGTTGCTTGGTGCCGGTCGGCGGGTTCTACGAGTGGAGCGGACCCAAGGGTGCTCGGCGGCCGCATTTCGTCCATCCTGCCGGAAACGAGGCAAATCTGTTCCTTGCCGGTTTGGCGAGCCGTTGGCGCGGTCTCCTGACCTGTACGATTATGACGCGGGTGGCGACGGATGCGATGGGTGGGCTGCATGACCGGATGCCTGTCGCCCTTAATGTCGACGAACGCGATGCATGGCTATCTGGCGTCGACGATGTAGCAGATCTTGGAGCGTTGGTGGCGCTCGATCATCGCGCAGTCGCTCCATTTGGCCTGAATGACGATGGCCCGGAGTTGATCGAACCCTTTGGTTTATAGCGCTTGGCGCCGAAGAGTTTGCCGCAGTGTAGCTGCGGCTTGTCGAGAACGGTCATTCGCGGCTTAAGCGGCGATAGATGCGACAAGCAGAATTTTAGACGTTTGCTGAGGCCCAGCACCGAGCGACGCGGATCCGTGAGCGGCCGCTCGAACGCGCCGCGGCTAGGGATCAAGCAGCCCTGTCGGCGTTGCTCAGTTTGCTGAACGAAGCCGGGCGTTGCGACAGGCTGGAGATGGCCTTGAGCGAGAGCTTGGCGAAAGCAAGCGCCGGGGCAGAAAACGGAACTTTCTGCGGAACATAACGGGCTTTGTCCGAGATCGTGGAGCAAATGTCTCTCTGTTTTATTGACGTTAAGTGCGCTAATCTCTCCGCGTAACCCGGAACAAAAACCGGAACTCGAAGAGGGCCAACACGCCTTGCGTCAAGGGGCACCATGTCGATCGACACGATAGCAGACAAAGGCGAAGCGATCAGCATCGTCGAACCGCTTATCCCTGAGGAGGCCTCAAAATACCGGGCTCCGCTGAACGACCTGGCCGTCGAATTGGCGAGCCAGTCGGCCGGGCTGCGGTCGTCCTTCCCGGAAGGCATCCGCGCACCGCTGGCCGATCTCGTCCGATCGATGAACTGCTCCTGTTCGAACCTAATCGAGGGCCACAACACCCAAGCGCGATTATCGAGGATCGTCTGGCGCAGCGCGCAAAAGCACGGGATCGGCCGGGACCTCCATCAAATCCCAAATCCGCGATCACGGGCTGCGCCAGATCAAGGTTGAGCAAAGCCGCCGCTTCGCCAAAATGGGTTAACTGCCGATCCGGGGTTTTTAGCGTGCTATCCTGCACTCTCCGGCATTAGACCCCTTCCGCATGCAGCCAGCATGATATACATTATTGATCATATATCCACGCAGGAGGCCACGATGCAGGTCGCAAAATGGGGCAACTCGCTTGCCGTCCGTTTGCCCGCGGAGCTTGTCCGGGAACTCGGCCTCAAGGAAGGCGATCAGATCGACCTGATCAAGGACGACGGCCAAGTCAGAGTCCGTCGTCTGGCGCGTGCGGATGAGGTGCTGACGGGTCTGCGCCGCTTCCGGGGCAAGTTGCCCGCTGCAGAACGCCTGAGCCGCGCCGCCACGCATGAGCGCTGAGTTCGCGGACACGAATGTCGTTCTTTACCTGCTCGACGACAGCCCGAAGGCCGATCGCGCTGAGGTCATCCTGGGGCAGGGGCCCCGGATCAGCGTTCAGGTCCTGAACGAGGCGCTGGTGAACTGCCGCCGCAAGGCTGGCCTGAGTTGGGAGGAAGCAGGGGCGTTTCTCGAGGGCGTGCGTGCCTTGTGCCCTGTCGAAGACCTAACCCTTCAGACCCATGACGTCGGTCGCGCCTTGGCGGAACGCTACGGCTTCTCGATCTACGACGCGATGATCGTGGCCAGCGCTTTGGTTGCGGGCTGTACCACGCTGTGGAGTGAGGACATGCAAGATGGCTTGCTGGTGGAAGGCCAGCTTCGCATCATCAACCCCTTTGGGTGAGCGGATAGTTTCTGAGCATGGCGCTGGCCAAAGCATTGTAATCCTTCCATGTCGTGGAGGATTGCAACATAGCTCGGCTACTCCAGCAGCCCGAGGCGATCAGCGCGCTCCGGCAGCATCCTCATCGCTCGATCTCTCCTGCTAGCACAGCCTGCCCGTGCACTGCGAGGCTGGCCGAGAACCTCGGGCAGCCGAAGTCTCGAATGACCTGAAGGATGCGGGCCTCATAGGCTGCTTCTCCGATGAGGCGGCATAGGTCTGACGCGTGAAACTCGCGGTTCGAAGTTGGAGCTGCCTTGATCCGATCGAGCAACTCCTGCTCCTTCGGTTCCAATACCCGCGGTGGCCGCGATGGCGCTTCGGGCAGAGGGGCCGGGCCTAGCGAGGTGCGCCATCGCCGCATGAAGCCCAGCAAGAAACCGGCCGGTACCTTGTCATTGCCGCGCGCCCTGTTGAAGGCGATGAAACGGTCCCAAATCAGCTGCGTATCGACGTTCCAGCAGGGCAGAGCCCCTTTTGCAGAGTTGATCGCGTCCGCCCAGACAGTTTGGAAAACGTTCGAGTCTGCGCCAATAGTGATTTGTCCGAAGAATATTGTTTTGTTATTTTTCTCTATAGATAGTGATCTGTCGCCTGTCGCTGACTCAACATCCCGAGATGCAGCCTCGGTTTCAAAAGCGGCGAAGCGAAAGAGCCAAGGTGCGAATTTCCCGTTGGGCTTTTCGCGCCGCAGTTTCAGGCCTGATGCCGCGAGCTCACTCAGCAATTCGGTGAGGTACTGGCGCGAGATTCCCATTTTTGCTGCGAGATCGGTGAGGGTAAAAGCCGCCGTCCCGCGCGGCAGGCCGTTGAAACCATCCTTCCATGCAATGGCATCTAGGATGACAGTTGCCAGCTTGTGGGCGGAAACGGATAATTCGGTCTGGGTGATCCTCCGCAGGATCAGGCCGGTTGTGGGTTCCATGGTCGGTGTCTCCTTAAAGAGACGAGGCTAAGCTGCGAGCAAAAAACATTATTGCCAGCAAAACAACTTTACTGGTTGCAGAAGTTTTGACAGTGCGCTAGAAGACCCTTGTTCACGGGGCCTATCTAACGCGGCGTCAGGCTTCACGGCTTGGCGTCGTTTCCCTTTTGGGTGCGGTGCACGGTGAAAGGTGTAAATTCATCGAGTGCGAGCCAAAATTCTGTAGGCAATCGCAGGTTCAGTAGCGGACTTCCTCGAAGCCGTAGTTTCCCTCGTGATCGCGCCAATCGACGAAGACCGAGCGGTAATTGATCCGATTGCAATAGTCGATATTAGGCAACTCGGATGCGGGAGGCACCTGGGCCGCGCTGGATCGCGTCCAATGATAGTCACCTTGGATGCCATAGGACCCGAGGCGTGTCGCGTCCGAGGTGATGCAGTCGCCGTCATGGTTCTGATGCTGGCTGAACTGTACATGAAAAACGCGAATGCTTCGGACGAAGTCAAAGGCCTGCCCCGAAATGTCGATGTCTGCTTTTTCGTCAGCTCGCACCTGAACCAGAGGCAAAGCTGGCTTTAGCACAGAGAGGTGAGGCCTTTTACGGAACGAAGCATTACGCAGTTGTTCCTGCGGTGAGAGAAAGGCAGGGGCGTTGAACGAGGCCCCCATCGGACAGCGCCAGATTTGTAGGGGGGGCTCGATCGGCCAGGGGGTGATCCTCTGAATGAAAACTGACCGTGCATGTGCACAGGGCGCCGAAGCTGGCCAACCGCCTGCAAGGCACAGCAAGATTGCGCAGTCGACCTGATAAGCCTGCGCCGGAGCGATCGAACCCACGAGGCTCGATACGCTGATGGCTGCGGCAGCGACCGCAGTCCGGACCATGTGTTTCATATCATCGACTCCCTCCATAATGGCTCCGCGATACAAAACAACACTAATGATAGCAAGAAGATTTCAGCGCAGAGGCTGATTGCCGCTTCATCGAACACGCCAAACGGCAACGCAGGAACGACAACACGTGCTGGAAGTGGTATGTCGGCGGTGTCCTGTCTTCATTCTCACCTTCCCCCGTGTCATAGTTCGGTATTGGCGGAAGAGGTGATAAATGGCACGCAAGCCGAGCCATGTATGGTCGTTCAGGCCCGGCATGCGTGCGGGCGTGCTTGGCTGGCGCGGTTCGACGAAGGCGGCAGAGCGACTGAAATCGGCAGGCGCCGAGATTATCGCGTTGCGCCGGACCGATCCAGTGACAGCGGCCGAAGGCGTGGTCGTGTTGGCCGAGCGGATCTGGCCCGCCTTCGAACACATCGATACATCCTCCGGCGCTCTTGGCTCGGCGGTGCGGCTAACCCTAGACAAACTCCTGCCGATCCTGATCGATGCCCCCGCCGACGAGAAAACCCGCGCCAAATGGCTCGATCGGCTGCGCACGGCGATCCTCGAGGACGGCGTGGACTACCTCGCGCCGATTTCGGATAGGTTCGGCGAGATCGCCGTTTTCCCCGCGTTAAAGAATGCGCATACGGACCTCGATCTCGATCTGATCCATCGTGCGTGGTCGGATCACGAGCATTATTCCCATGTCCCTACGGCCACCCTTACGCTCTCTTGCTTGCTGGAGGCCGGGCGTTTCGACGATTTGCTTGCCCTGCTCGCCGTGAAAAAGACTCGGCTTTGGTTCGATGAGAAATTCGCGGCAGAGGCCCTGCTGCGTCAGGGGCGAGAGGATGACGCACTTGCCCGAGCCGAGGCCCTTCTTGAGGGCAATCAGCGACCTTGGGACTACGGCGATATCGCACGCTTTTGCGAAAGCATCCTAGAGAAGCAGGGCAGGACGGAGGAGGCCTATCGACGTTTCGGCCTGTCCTCGGCTGCGGGCAATACTTGGCTCGCAATGTGGCGCGATCTTGTAAGGCGCTATCGTGATCGCGATCCTCGAGAGGTGCTTCTGGATCTGATTGCGCGGCACGGGCGACGGGGTAAATGGTTCGCGGCCGCCAAGACGGCCGGTTATCTGGATATCGCGCTCGACTGCGCCGCGGATAGCGAGGCCGCCCCCGCGACGCTCATCCGCGCAGCGCGGGATTTCAGTGCGAAGGATCCCGCCTTTGCCGTGCGAGTGGCACTGTATGCCATCGAGCACCTGCTCGCCGGTGGTGGGTACGAGCCAAGCCCGCTTGATATCGACGAGGCGGTGTCGCAGCTAATGGCGGCCAGCAGCCGGGTTGGTCAGGGGCAATGGGCCATCGAAGAGATGCGCCGAATGTCGGAAGGGCAGGCGAGTGAAAATCTCATGGTCCGCCGCCTGCGGGACAAACTGGCGGCATATGAGGAAGAGGCCTCTCGCGCATGCGGCTGAGGTAATTCGGACGTCTACTGTGTTTCGTGGTTGATCTGCAAAGCCGCTACTCAAGCGCGCCGGAGCTCTTTGCCGTCGTTCGTGCAGATCGCAGCGCGTAGACCAACTTATCGCCGTCGCGAGGGGCGGGGAGCGGCCTGTGAGGTTGCGGCATCGCATTCGCGGCAAATCGGCGATAGCGGTCATTCACGCCTTGCTCAGAAAGCAACGCAAAGCGTATAAAGGGGCAATTGTAACGTCATGGGATCGGGTTGCTCTGATCGGTAAGCTGGGCCCCGAGCTGCCTTTCGACCGTCCGGCCATTCCCACCGGAGCAGCCGTTTGAACGCTCCGTGTTGGAGAACCGATCAGCACATTTCTTGATCATGCCCAGGCAGCTTCCAAGAATGAAATACAGGGCCCTATTCCCGCCCTCTCGAAGAAATTCGCGCGCAGGACTTCTCTTCCGACCGTCAGAATTGGGCACTTGGGGGCTCGGTTGAAAACACGATGCCCCGACGGCACTCGTTCCGACCGATGCGCAGATTATTCGAAGCGGTCGCGTCAGAGCCCGCCCGCTTCCGCCAGCAAGCTTCGAACCCAACGCGCGGCAAGAACACTGGCGTGAAGACCCAGCGGCAGTGCCCAAAGCAGTGCCGCGGTTGGAGAAAGCGCCGCAAAGCCAAGTGATTGCCCCATGAGGCCGAGCATGAACAGGTTGATCCCCACTGCCGCCGTGACGAACGGATAGAGCAGCAGCCCAAGGCGCGAGAGACGCGGCAACCGATCTGAAAGCTCTGTCGCCTCGGGGCGGGCGCCGCCGGATGTGGGGGATGATGCCGTCATGCAGGCCTCCATTGCCTTTCCCGTTTTCGTGATGCCCCGCAGCGCAGTCTCGATCCTTGACTTTCATCAAGGGGTCCGGGGCGCTTTGCAGCAAGCTGGGGCATGATCGCGAAAGGACCTGTCATGACTGCCCTCAAACGCCTTTTCTCGGAAGGCTTCCGTGTGTTTTTTCTGCTTGCCGGGCTTTGGACCACGGTCGCGATGCTCGTTTGGGGGCTTTGGTTGGCCGTGCATGGCTTGGGCGGAATGATGGATCTGCCCGCCGATCTGCCCCCACAGTGGTGGCACGGCCATGAGATGATCTTTGGTTTCGGCACCGCCGCCGCAGCGGGCTTCCTGCTGACGGCGGTACCGAACTGGACCGGCGCGCCTGCGGCCGGGCCGCGGTTCCTGATCGCAGCGGCGGCGCTGTGGTTGGCAGGGCGGCTTGGCCTGTGGCTATGGGGGACCCTGCCTGCGCCGCTGGCCGCCATGCTGGCCTTGTCGTTCCTGCCGTTCCTTGCCGGACGGATCTGGCTGATGCTGCGGCGCGCGCCGAAACCGGCCAATCTGATGGTTCTGACATTGATAGGCCTGATCTGGAGCGCCGATCTGCGGGTCATGCTTGATGCGCTGGGCTGGGCAGGGGGCGATGCCATTGCCGGGCTGCATGGCGCGCTGGCGACGCTGATTGCGCTGATCGTCATCGTCGGCGGGCGCATCACCCCGGCCTTCACCCGCAATGCTCTTGCGCGCCGGGCGATGATGGCGGGCGCCGCCCCCGATCTGGGCAAGGCCGGCCTGTCCGTCAGCCTGGCCGTCGCCGACAAGATCGCCATCGGCGCGGCGATCGCTTCCGCTCTGGCGATCACCCTTGGCCTGCCCGCTGCGGTGATCGGCGGGACCGAGTTGACCCTGGGCGCCGCGCAGTTGATCCGGATCTCGCGCTGGCAGGGCTGGGCGGTACGGGGGGAACCTATTCTGGCCGTGCTGCATGGTGCCATGGCGCTTGTGGGCGTCGGCGCGCTCTTGCAAGGCTTGGCCGCGTTCGGCATCGGATCTCAGATCGGCGCGATGCATTTTTCCGCCGTCGGCGGCATCGGCACGATGGTGATGGCGGTGATGAGCCGTGCCACGCTTGGCCATACCGGCCGATCACTCGTCGCACCTTTCCCCGTCGCGCTCGCCTATGTGCTGCTGCCGGTGGCCGCGCTGATCCGCTGGGCCGCCGCCGTCGGGCCGCTGGCGCTTTATTACCCCGGCACGATCCTCGCCGCGACGCTCTGGGCATTGGCCTTTGTGCTGTTCCTGATTGCGCTTGCCCCCGCCCTTCTGGGGCCGCGCGCGAATTCTTGAGTGATTGACTTTCGTTAAGGCGAGTCACCCCTCCGGCTGGCTTGGTGAAGACACCCAAGAAACCTCCGAAGGGACGGCGCAATGCGCGAAACCATGACCAAGAGCATGGCCCGCAACATATTTTATGGCGGATCACTGTTCTTCATCGCGATCTTTCTGGGCCTTTCGGCCCAGAGCCACCGCTACATCACCACCACCTCCACCCATGCCGAAACGCTGACGCCCTCGGTCGTCGCGGGCAAGCGGATCTGGGAACAGAAAGCCTGCATCGACTGCCACACGATCATCGGCGAGGGCGCCTATTTCGCGCCGGAGCTGTCGAACGTGATGACGCGCTGGGGCATCGAGCCGGGCGATCACGCAGGCGCGAAAGATGCGCTGGCGGCCTGGATGGGCGCGATGCCCTCGGGCGTCGAGGGGCGCCGACAAATGCCGCACTTCAACCTGACGGATGAGCAATATCAAAACCTCGCCGATTTCCTGCTTTGGGTCGACACGATCGACACCCAGGGCTGGCCGCCGAATGACGCGGGCTGAGGGGGAAAGACCATGAAATACCAAACCCAGAAAATCGCGCTGGCTTACATGGGCACGGCGCTTGGCCTGTTTGCCATTCAGGTGCTGATGGGCCTGATCATCGGCTGGATCTATGTGCAGCCGAATTTCCTGTCGGAGCTCTTGCCCTTCAACATCGGCCGGATGCTGCACACCAATGCGCTCATTGTCTGGCTGATCCTCGGCTTCTTCGGCGCCGCCTATTTCCTGATCCCAGAGGAAAGCGAACGCGAGATCCACTCGCCCTTCCTTGCCTATCTGCAACTGGCGATCCTTGTGGTGGGCACCTTGGGCGCGGTCGTGACCTACACGTTCAACCTGTTTGAAGGAAACATCCTTCTGGGCAAGGACGGGCGCGAGTTTCTGGAACAGCCGCTTTGGGTCAAGGGCGGCATCGTCGTCGCGGCGCTGATTTTCCTTTTCAACGTCTCGATGACGGTGCTGAAGGGGCGCAAGACCGCGATCACCAATATCCTGCTGCTCGGCCTCTGGGGTCTGGCGCTGTTGTTCCTGTTCGCCTTTTACAACCCCGGCAATCTCGCGCTGGACAAGCAATACTGGTGGTATGTCGTCCATCTCTGGGTCGAAGGCGTGTGGGAACTGATCATGGCCGCGATCCTTGCTTACCTGATGCTCAAACTGACCGGCGTCGACCGCGAAGTGGTGGAAAAGTGGCTCTACGTCATCGTGGCCCTGTCGCTGTTCTCGGGCATTCTGGGCACCGGGCACCATTACTACTGGATCGGCACGCCGGGCTATTGGCAGTGGATCGGCTCGATCTTCTCCTCGCTCGAGGTGATCCCGTTCTTTGCGATGATGGCTTTCGCCTTCGTCATGGTCTGGAAGGGCCGCCGCGATCACCCGAACAAGGCGGCACTGCTGTGGTCGCTGGGCTGCGCCACGCTTGCCTTTTTCGGCGCCGGGGTCTGGGGTTTCCTGCACACGCTGCACGGGGTGAACTTTTACACCCACGGCACGCAGATCACCGCCGCGCATGGCCACCTTGCCTTCTTCGGCGCCTATGTCTCGCTGAATTTGGCGATCATGTCCTATGCCTTCCCGATGCTGCGCGGCCGTGACCCCTATAATCAGGTGCTCAACATGGCCTCGTTCTGGCTGATGTCGGGCGGGATGGTGTTCATGACCTTCACGCTGACCTTTGCGGGCACGGTGCAGACCCATCTGCAACGGGTGATGGGCATGAGCTACATGGAGGTGCAGGATCAGGTCTGGATCTTCTACGTCATGCGCTTCGGCTCTGGCGTGGCGGTGGTGCTGGGCGCTGGGCTTTTCATCTACGCGCTGGCGATGCCGCGCCGTGAAGTTGTCGCCCGTGCCGTGGCCGCGGAGTGATGCCGATGAACGCACATGTCACAGACTTGGAGGGGGCGGCTTCGGCCCCCTTCTACCTCGCCCAAGGCGATGAATGCACGGTCTTTGCCGCCGCCGCGACGGCTGATCTGCCGGTGCTGCTGAAAGGCCCGACCGGCGTCGGCAAGACCCGCTTCGTCGCCCATATGGCGGCGCGGCTGAACCGCCCGCTTTATACCGTCGCCTGTCACGACGACCTGTCCGCCGCCGATCTGATCGGGCGTTATCTTCTGAAAGGCGGGGAAACCGTCTGGGTCGATGGCCCGCTGACCCGTGCCGTGCGCGAAGGGGCGATCTGTTACCTTGACGAGGTGGTCGAGGCCCGCAAGGACGTGACCGTGGTGCTGCACCCGCTGACCGACGATCGCCGCATCCTGCCCATCGACCGAACCGGCGAGGAGTTACAGGCTGCCCCGGGCTTCATGCTGGTGGCGTCTTACAACCCCGGCTATCAGAACGTGCTGAAAACGCTGAAACCTTCGACCCGGCAACGGTTCGTGGCGCTCGATTTCGACTTTCCGGCCCCGGCTCTGGAAACCCGCATCGTGGCACAGGAATCCGGCCTGCCCGAGGATCGCTGCGCCGGTTTGGTCCGTCTTGCGGGCAAGCTGCGCGGGCTCAAGGGGCAGGATCTTGAGGAAGGTGTTTCGACCCGGTTGGTCGTCTATGCGGCCACGCTGATCGTGCAAGGAATGGGGGTCGATCGCGCCATCGAGGTGGCGATGATCGAGCCTTTGTCGGATGATGCGGATGTGAAACGCGGGCTGCGCGACCTTGTGGCTGCAGTGTTCGGGTAACGCCATGACCCGGATCGAGTTTGAACCCTGGGAGCCCGAGGAAAGCATCGGCAAGCTCTGGCACCGCTTCGCCTCGGGGCTGGATGCGCCCGTTTCGCATGACGCGGCGCGGGTCGATCTGGCCGAGGTCGCGGGGCGGCTTGCGGTGTTGTATCGCGGCCTTGGCGGCGCGCCCTCCACCGAGATCCGCCCGGTGGCCGCGGAAACCAGCCGCCACCGGCTGTCCTTTCGCCGCCGTCTGGGGATCGAGGCCGAAGCGATCCCCAGAGCTTCGTTCGATGGCGAGGCATTGAGGCTTCCGGCCTCGCTTGCCCTTTTTCCCGCGCGAGAAGCCAACGCCGCCACTTACCTTTGGCTCGCCGCTTGCGCCGCCCTTGCCCCTGCGCCGCAAACGCCGCCCGAAGACCCGCTGGCCGCCGATCTGGCCCGGATCGCCACGGCCCGCGCCATGGTCGCGGCGACGCTTTCCGAAGCCCCGGGCCTTGCGCCCCTTTACGCCGATCTCTGCGCCGCCACCTTGGCCACGCGACCCCGCCCCGCGCTGCCGCCCGTTGAAGCCGCGGTGGAAGCCCTGATCCGCGCGGAACTGGGCGACACGTCCAACCTGCCCGCTCGCGCCCAGGATCTGCCCGCAACAGCCCCCCGCGGTTACCGCCCGGCCCGCCCGGTCACGCTTTGGCCCGATCTGCGACCCCTGACCCTGTCGGACGGTTCCGGCGTCGAAACCCGCGATGCCGCCCCGGCTGATGAGGCGACAAGCGGAGAGGGAAAAACCCACCGCGCGCGGCGCCACAAATCCGATCAGGTGGAACGCAACGACAGTTTCATCCTGCACAAGTTCGAAGCGATCCTGTCTTGGGCGGAATTTCTCAACCTCAACCGCCGGGTCGAGGATGACGAAAACGACGACGCGAAAAAGGCCGCTGACGATCAAGAGGAACTGGGGCTTGGCCAGATTTCGAAAGCCCCAGCCACGCGGTTGAAGCTGCATCTGGACCTTGCCCCCGAGGATGCCGCGCGCGAACGGCTTTCGGGGCGCCATCTTTACCCGGAATGGGAGGCGCGTTCGGGCCGATATCTGCCCGATCATTGCGTCGTGCTGGCAAGCATGGCCGCGGAAAGCCCGGAACCGCCCGCCTTTCGCACCGACCCGGCAAGCGCGCGCCGCATCCGCGCCGTGCGCGCGCAGTTCGAGGCGCTGCGGCCCGGGCGTGTCTTCACCACCGGGCATCTTGATGGCGACGAGATCGACCTTGAGGCCACCGTCCGCGCCGCCACCGATCTGCGCGCGACGGGCACGGCATCGGCGCGGCTGTGGAAGCAATCGCGGCCGCAAAGGCGCGATCTGGCGGTGTCGATCCTGCTTGACGTGTCCCGTTCCACCGAAAGTGCTGTGGCGGGCCGCGCGGTGATCGATATCGAACGCGAGGCCTTGGCAGCGCTGGCTTGGGGCTTGGACGCGACGGGCGATGATGTGGCGATCAACGCCTTTTCCTCGCTCAAGCGCGACCGGGTTTTCCTGCTCACCTGCAAGGACTTCGGCGAGAAGATGGGGCCTGCGGTCGAAGCGCGCATCGCCGGTCTGCGCCCCGGTTTCTATACCCGTCTGGGCGCCGCGGTCCGCCATGCCTCGGCGGGCCTCGCCCAACAGGGGCGCAAACGGCGATTGCTCTTGATCATCACCGACGGCAAGCCGAACGACCTTGACCATTACGAGGGCCGCCACGGGCTGGAGGACAGCCGCATGGCGGTGCGCGAGGCGCGAATGGCCGGGCAATCGGTCTTTGGCATCACCGTCGAGCGCGAGGCGAAGGCGTCCTTTGCCCGCATCTTTGGCCAAGGCGGCTTTGCGGTGATCCCCCATGCCGATCACCTGACGGCAGCGCTGCCCGAGATCTGGCGCCATCTGGTGGGCGCATGAACGCGGATTCGTCGATCGACGATCTGCCGGGCGATCTGATGATCTGGGTGCTGATCGTCTCGGAACTGCTGGTCTTCGGCGCGGGGATGCTCGCCTTTCTGGCCGTGCGCCTGACCGATCCGGCAGGTTTTGCCGAAGCCCAAAGCCACCTGCACCGCACCGGCGCCGGGGTGAACACGCTTGTGCTCGTCACTTCGGGATGGCTCGCGGCGCTTGGCGTGCAGGCGGCCGAGGCCGGGCGGGTGATCCGGTTGCGGCTATGCCTTGCGGCGGCCTCGGCGTTGGGGGGGATCTTTCTTGTCCTCAAGGCTTCGGAATACAAAGATCTTTTCGCCCAAGGCATCGGCACCGAAACGCATCCGTTCTTTACTTTCCATCTGCTGCTTACGGGCTTTCACGCGGCCCATGTCGCGGCGGGCATACTTGTGCTGGCGCCGGTAGCCACGGCTGCTCGCCCCCGCGCCGTCGAAACCGGGGTCGCGTTCTGGCACATGGTCGATCTGGTCTGGGTGCTGCTGTTCCCGGTGATCTACCTGCTATGAACCTGACCCGCACCTGGATTGCGCTGATCGCGCTGTCAGCCGGATCGACGGCACTGGCGGCCTCGGGCCTGACGGGCCGGGCCTTCGCGCTGGCCGTGCTGGCTCTGGCCTGGGTCAAGGCCGAACTGATCCTGCGCCGCTATCTGCACCTTGCCCGCGTGCCCGCCATCGCACGCGGCTTCAGCCTTGGGCTGGCAATTTTCCTGATGCTTGCGGCAGGTCTTGCGCTGATCCCGGCCTAGCGCGACCAAGACAGGCCGGGGTCTTCCTCGACATAGTCGCGCAGCACCGCGACCTCCTCGATTTCCGCCACCGACTGACGCACCTGAACCCCTTTTTCGCGCAGCCGGGCAAAGGCGCGGCTCAGGCTTTCCGGCTTCATACCGAGACGCCCGGCAATCAGCACCTTGTCATAGGGCAGCACGACGGCACAGGGGCCGTGCTCCTCGGTTGCATGTTCCAGCAGGAATTCCGCCACGCGCTGCGCCCCCGAGCGTGCCTTCAGCTGCTCGATCTGCCCCACCAGCCGGTGCAGATGCGCGAAAGTTGCGGCCAGAAGCGACACCGCCAATCCGGGCTGCCGTTCGATCAGGCGCAGGATTTCCGCCGTCTCGATCCGCACCAGCACGACATCGGTCGCGGCTTCGGCGGAAACCGGATAGCTGCCGCCGGTGAAGGCCACCGCCTCGCCAAAACTGTCGCCGCGGGTAAAGACGCTCACCACCGCCTCCGAGCCGTTCGGCGCGACGCGGTAAAGCTTCACCCAGCCTTCGACCACGACATAGACCGAGTTCGCCTCCTCGCCCTGCAGAAAGATTGTCGCCCCGCGTTCGAACATGCGTTCGCGCGCTGTGGCAAGGATCAGATCCTGCGCCGGTTTCGGCACATTGCCCAGAAGCAGGGATTTTCGGGCGATCCGGTCGGCATCGGGTTTCATCGGCAGCACTCTCCTTGACCGGGTTATCGCATGACCACTTGGCGAGCGGAAGTCAGAGGTGGCGAAAGACGCGGCCCGCCTAACCAAAGTCAAGGCAGCAGATCACCGAAGCGTGATGATGCGGGCAAGCGCAACGAGGTCGCAATGACACCGGGTTTGACCCCATCCCCTTCGACACTGGGCCCGCAGGCGGGGGCGTTCAGCCGTCGCAACCTGCTGCGGGGCCGGATGCGGGCGGAAACTCTGCCGCGCCCGACGGGGGCCGGGGTGACTTTCGTGCGCGACTGCACGCAATGCGGAGACTGTGCCCGCGCCTGCCCGCCGGGGATCATCCTGCGCGATGGCGAAGGCTTTCCGGTTCTGGACCTGCGGATTGGCGGCTGCACGTTTTGCGGCGCCTGCACCACATCCTGCGCCCCCGGGGCGTTGCAGCCGGGGTTTCCCTTCCCCTGGCGCGTCGCGGTGGGCGCGGGGTGCCTGTCAAGCGCGGGCACCGGCTGCCGGATCTGCGAGGACCAGTGTGACGCCGCCGCGATCCGCTTCCGCCCCGCCCCGCCCTTGGCGGGCGTGCGACGCCGACCATCGATCCCGCCGCCTGCACCGGCTGCGGCGCCTGTATCGCGCCCTGCCCAGCAGGGGCGCTTGCCCTTTCCCCCATCCCCACAGCGGAGCCTGCATCATGCACAACATCTGCGGCTGTCTGATCCAGACCGCCCCCGCCCTTGCCCCCGCCGCCTGGGTCGCAATTGCC
Source organism: Phaeovulum vinaykumarii (assembly GCF_900156695.1). Lineage (GTDB taxonomy): Bacteria > Pseudomonadota > Alphaproteobacteria > Rhodobacterales > Rhodobacteraceae > Bieblia_A > Bieblia_A vinaykumarii. The sequence goes on along the minus strand of NZ_FTOM01000011.1, from coordinate 37,490 downwards.
GCCACCGCGGGCTGCGAGGTCCATGCCGAAGATCGCGGCCGCCTTGTCGTGACAGTCGAGGATACGCCCGAGCGCCGCGCCGCCGACATCATCATGGACCTGCACCAGATCCCCGGCGTGCTCGGCGTGACCCTGCCTGAGCCGTTCCTGTCGCGCTGCCAGATCGTCGAGGTCCACGACATCACCCCGGCGCAGCTGCACGACTTCGCCGTGCGGCGCGGGCTGGAGATGAAGCTGTCGCAGGAGGCGCTGGAGGCCGTCTGCGAGGTTCTTGTGATGGCGCCCCGGATGACGGGGCGCCGAATGAGCCTGCGGGACGTGGTGCGGATGCTGGAGCGTGCGGAGACCCTGGAAGGGCGGCCACGGCTGCAGTGAACTGTTGATGAAATGAGAAAATCATATGTGCTGCAAGGCTTTAAGTTGTGCCCATGGTCATCCTGAACTGAAAAAAACTGCAGAAAGTGAGATTTTCTTGCATTCAGCTTGCGTGGGTGCTAAATACTGAATCAGCAGCAGACAGCGGGGCTTCCTAACGGACGCTGTTGCATGTGTACCTCTAGTAGGTCGGCACGCCACGGTAAAGCACACCCGCATGAAGACAAAGAGGCCTCCGAGCCTCTTTTTTCATTTTGGTACCTTAACTTGCTTGAAGTGGCAGGTCTTGATCATCTGTTGAGGTCTTGATCATCTGTTGAACGTTAAAGCGTCGCTTGATGTGATTGAAATTGACAAAACGATCATAGGCGCTTTTTACAACGAGTACATCTTCCCATGCCAGTTTCCCATCCCGGTATAGACGCAGGGACGATATCAGTCCTTGTGCGGCGCGCTTGGCCTTTCCATACCCCACCAGCTCATCCAAGGGCACAACGGGCTCATCCACATCCGGAGTAAATGCTTCAGGAGCTTCAGCTTTGGGAGGCTGCGTTTTCTGGATCAAGCTGTCGATCGCATCGGCAAAATCCTTGCCTGCGCATGCGCAGAGCGCTTCGTCCGCGGTCAACCCCCTTGAGGGTTGGATGGAGGACAAGCGTCCCAATTCGTGAGCGAAGAGATCAGGACTGGTTTCTGGGAAGGTCATTGCCAGCAACGGGCCCAGAATGTCGGTGTCGATGTCGCACAGCCGAAGCAGGTTAAATGGCACTGGCAGGGTCTCATCGAGATCATCAAATTCCAAGTCGCACCGGAAAATCATGCACTCGCCTCTCGAGACGATGTTGGCGATCTCCTCGATGTCAAGCGACGTCAGCCCAATTTGAGGGATGGTCCGGAGATGCACTGCCTTGTGGAGCATTTTTCTGGACATCGGGTCGTGCTTCTTCATCACCATGTGGGTTTCGGGGCAAATCGCTTCGATTGCCCGCGCCAGGTAATCCGAACGCAGCGAAGACTGGATGACCGTCACAGCTCGGCGACGGAAGAGGTTGGCCGACGCCCCCTCCAGTGCGCGACACAGCAAAAGAATGCCCAGTACGTCGCCAAGCGTACCCTCGGTGGCGATCCTCGGTTTCAACCGCTTGCTCACGCTCCCACGCCGGCAGGCGCTCGACGGCTGGATTCGCGACTGGCTGCGGGTCGCCGCCAAATCGGGACTTGAATCCGCCGCACGCAACCTTGCTTTTTCGTTGATGATCCTGCGCATGATGAACCAGATCGATGAGGCGGGGTTGTTCTGGGTGGCCAATAGCTTCATCTGGGGCTGGCTGTTGCTGCCCGTGTTGACGCTCGGCACGCTGGTGCGGCAGGATGCCGGAAACCACGGAGGGCAATTGCAAGGCCGTCTTGTCGGCTATCTCTGGCTAGTCGGTGGAATAATTGTCCTTTGGATCCTGACGATTCCAGGCTGGACGTGGTTCGTCGCCACCGCGATGGCTTCGCCTGAGCCTGCGCGGATCGTAGCGCTTGTTCTGCTGATGCTGGGCTTCTACATGGTCTTCGCGCTCAACCATATCCTCGACAGCTTCCTTTATGGCATGGGACGGACCGATCTACTGCTCTATCAGTCGCTGTTCGTCAGTATTTTCTATTACGGAGCGGCCTTCGGCGCCTATCTGACAGGGGTTTTCGAGCCCAACCTGCAAGCCATCGCGCTGCTATTCGGCGGTGGCATCGTTGTCGACAGCGCCCTGACTCTATGGCAGGTTCGGAGGGCTGGGTATTTCCGGCTGGCGGGCTGAAGGCATAAACAGGCCATCCTAATCCCAAGGCGCCAACGTGACATGTCGACCAAACGCCTCTTCGACGGCATGCTTCAAATGCCAGACGTCGTCGCCGTCGTGAGGGGCGGATTCCGGACTTTCTCTGCGAGTGCGAAGCTGCGAGCCGAGTTTTCGAAGAGCGGCCATTCAGGGTAAGGGACATCCTCCGGAGCCGAGTATGCCATATGCACCAGCCAGTCAGCGCTCTCGCGTTTCGGCCAACCGCCCGTCGCGCAGGTGGATGAGGCGGTCGAAACGGTCGAAGATCTTTTCGTCATGGGTAACGGTAACGATGCAGGCGTCCTGTTCGGCAGCCAGCTTGCGCAGCAGGTCCATGACAAGCTGAGCCCGCTTGCTGTCAAGCGCTGCGGTGGGTTCATCGGCCAGGATGATCCGGGGGCGATTGGCAAGAGCGCGGGCAATGGCGATCCGCTGCGCCTCGCCGCCCGACAGGTGCGCGGGTTTTACCGGGGCGCGATGCCCGACCTCGAGATAGTCGAGCAAGGCAAGGGCCCGCTCCCGCGCCTCTTCCCGAGGATGGCCCGCCAGCTCCAGAACAAGCGAGACGTTCTCTTCGGCGGTCAGAAACGGCAGGAGGTTGTGAGCCTGGAAAATGAAGCCGATCTTGTCCAGCCGGAGCCGCCGGAGATCGCGCCGCAGCCATGTGCCATCGAAAACGGGCTCCCCGTTCAGGACCAACCGCCCCGCGGAAGGGGCAAGAATACATCCTATGATGTTCAGAAGCGTGGTCTTGCCCGACCCCGAGGGGCCGAGAAGGGCGATGACCTCACCGGTCTTCACTTGGAGGTCGACAGAGCGCAGGGCATCGACACGTGTCTCTGCCGTTCCGAAGTGTTTCGCGACGCCCTGAATGTCTATGAGAATGTCACCGCTCATGATCAGCTTCCCAGGGCGGTGGCCGGGTCCACCTTCATCGCGGCGCGTACGCCCAGTGCGCTTGCGGCGAGACAGACGATCACGATGATGCCCGCAAGCACCACGACATTGAAGGGCTCCAGCACCACCCGTCGGGGAAAGTCGTCCTTGACCAGCAGGATCAGGCCCACACCGATGCCCCAACCCGCGGCCCCCAGGATCAGGGCTTGCTGCACGATGAGACCGATGATGGTCCGGTCCGGCGCACCGATCAGTTTCAGCGTGGCAATCTGTTTCAGTTTCTCCATGGTCATCGTGTAGATGATGAGCGCGATCACCACGGCGCTGACGGTCAGCAAAATCCCGAGGAAAAGCCCTATCTGCCGCCTTGCCTTGTCCACGACGGACACCAGAAGCACCTTTTCCTGGTCGGCTTGGGTGAGAGCGCCGAGATGTTTCCATTCGCGGATCGTGGCCGTCAGCAGATCGACGTCGGCGTTCGGGGTGGTGCGGACGAGGATCGCGGCGACGGAGGCGGACTTCACGGGCTGGCCGCCCCGGGCCGCCTGGACGCGCATCGCTGCAGGGGCAAGCTCGGTCTGCAGATCGAGGGCATCGGTGAGAGTAACATAGACCGCAGGATCACCGCCGGAGTTCATTGCGCCCTCGACCAGCCCGACCACGGAATACCGCGTACGGCCCAGCCGGATCGTATCGCCGGGAACAAGGCCTGTCTTGCGGTCGGCCACGAGTTCGAAATGGCTGGCGCCGATGCCCCGGCCTGCGACGATCCGGTCCGGCCCGCCGGGGTGCCCCGTCTCGTATCCGATCACGTAAAGGCGCAGGGGTTCTCCAGCATGCGCAGTCTCAACCGTCTGGTAGGCAATGGCGCCGGCCTCTGCGACCCCGGGCATCCGGGCAACCGCATCCCGTGTGTCCGCGGGAATGCTGGATGCTTCGGCAAAGGGCCCTCTCGTGCCGGATTCGACCACCCAGAGATCGGCACGGGGCGCCTTCACGGCCGCCAGCGCATCGGCCACTAGGCCGTTATAGATGCCGATCATGGCCAGCACGACGGTCATCAGGAGGCCCAGGCCGAAACAGGTCAGCACGAAACGGAAGAGACCATGCCGGATATCTTTCAGGGCGAGCGTCATGGGGCCTCCACGATCCGGGCACGGCCACCGGCGACAAGCGTGCTGGCCGGGCGCGCCACGATGCGGACGCCGTTTGGCACCGCGCTGGTGACCTCGACCCGGCCCTTATCGTCGCGGGCACCGAAGGTCATCTCCAAGGTGTCGAAGCGTCCCTCGCGGACGACCCATACCGTGCCGCGATGCCCGTCGAAGCCGGCAATCGCCAGTTCTGGCACCATCAGGGCGCGGTCCCGGGTGCCGGTCAGGATACGAACCTCGGCCTGTTCGCCCAGATACATGGTCTCGGGGCAGTCCGTACAGCTCAGCCAGACCCGCCGTTCTTCGTTAGCGCGGTCGCTTTCGAGGCCGATCCGGGCAACCCTGCCGTGAAACGTGGCCTGGGGCATGGAGCGCAAGCGGATCGTGCCCGGCTGATCTAGGGCGATCTGCCCGGCCCGTTCTTCGTCCACATAGGCCTGGATCCAGACAGAGGCGGGGTCGAACAGGGTGAAGATCGGATCGCCGGCCTTGACCACTTCGCCGGGTTCGGCGTGCCGGGTCGCAATCACCGCGTCGTAGGGGGCGTGCAGGCGATACTGTGCAAGGAGCGTCTCCTCCAGCGCCAGCGCGGCCTCCGTATCCGCGCCCTGCGCCGCAATCACCGCGAGATCGGCCCGGGCGACATCGAGCTCGGCCCGCGCCACGTCTTCATCCCGCTGGGCTTCCTCGGCGCGCTGGATCGACGTGACATCCTTGCGGGCGAGATCCTTCTGGCGGTGATTGGCGGCGCGGCGCTGGTCCAGAACGGCCTGCGCCCGGGCGATCGTGGCTTCGGCCCTGACCCGGCTTGCCCGGTTCGCCGCGACGGCGGCGCTGGCCCGGGCCACGCGGGCCGCCTGTTCCGCATGCTGCAAAGCGGCCAGTTCCCGGCCCTGCTCGACGCGGTCGCCCGCATCGGCAGTCAGGGATACCACGCTCGCGCCGACCTCGAACCCCACCTGGCTGAGCACGCGGGCCTCCACGGTTCCAAGGCCATAGAGCCGCAGCGGCACATCGCGCTCAGGGGACACCACGGTCACCGGGAGCGATCTCGCGTTAAGCGCGAGGATACCGCCCCCGATAAGGATGGCCATTACGAGGCCATAGGCCCACACCTTGCGCATCGTCAGTTCTCCCTCCTGTCGAGAAGCCGGAGTTGAACGGCGAGCAGTCGGCACCCCTCGCCTTCAAGATCGAAATCGCGCGCCCCGAGGACCCAGCGGATGGCCATGCCCTGCACAAGCGAGGTCAGCAGCATCGCCGCATCTCCCGGGACCACGTCCTCGCGAAGCCAGCCCGTCTCCTGGCCCTGGCGGACAGCCTCGGCCAGATGGGTGTGATAGGCAGCCAGGCGATCCTTGAAGGCGGTCCGCAACTCCGCGTTCTCGACGTTCAACTCACGGGAAAAGAGCAGCATGGGCAGAGCAGGGGTGGCCGCGATCTGCCGAAGCTGGGCCGCGACCAGGGCCCGGACACGTCCCTCGGGGGTGGGATTGTCTTCAAGGGCGTCCACCCAGGCTCGGGTCAGAAGTTCGGATACATGCTCGGCAACGGCCTGCCACAGGGCCGCCTTGGTCGGGAAATGGCGAAACAGCGCACCATGGCTGACCCCGACCTCCGCAGCCACGGCTGCGGTCGTGACGCGATCCGGTCCGATCCGATCGGCCAGATCAAGCAGGACATCGATGATCTCCGCCCGGCGCAGGTTGGATGGTTTCCGCATGCCCCACCATAATAAGTATGCACTCACTTACATGTATGTCGCTTGAGTTCCGGGGTCAAGGCCGTTCCCCTTCGCATCTGTTATGGCGTGCATCCCTGTTCGACGATGGTGTCATGTTCGCCCGATTCCAGCATTCGCTTCCATTGGAAGGCGCGCGTCAGCGCCTTGAGCAGCGTGCTGTCGGCGCGTCGCGGCTGCGCGGCGCCATCCCCTGGATGAGCGGGCGTGATCAACGTGACTGCGCGGGTGCAGCGAACGGCAGGTCCGACGGGCCGCACAGCAGCGGAGCGAGGCGTGGGTCAATGGCCGGTATGGGCCGATTGGACCCGGCTGGGATACGAGGTGGATTACAAGATCGACGTCTATCCGCCGGGGGCGGTCCGGCCGGATATGTTCGATAGTAGCTACGTGGTTCGGGATCCCAAGACAGGCAAAATAGTTTATGAGAACGAAAAGAGTTTCAAGAACAAGGCAGGCCAGTCATTTAATCGGATAACTTGGCGGGACATGCAGGAAAACTATACGAGGTGAACATGAGTGAAATGGCCGATCTGATTGGTGCGATTGTTGGCAACCACAAGGCGTTCGAAGGGCCTTGGGTTACGTTCAGCCTGGTCATCGGGTTTGATAAAGATGGCGACCCCGACAATTCCTATGGGTACCTCTATAAGCCCGACGGCGATTTCGAAGCTATTACCGCAGGGCTGCGGACCGTGCGCCCCGCCATGGCCGCTTACTTGCGCTCTGTCTACAGCGACGGTCCGCGTCCGCTCAAGATGCTGATCCAGTTCGACCGCACCTCGGGCCGCTTCAATGTCCAGTTCGAAGACAAGGACCCGAAATGCTGGGCCGTGACCCCGGCCGACATCTACGGTTTCATCGAAAGCCTGCGCCCGAAATTCGAGCCATGACCCCGCAAGAAGCCGTGCAGGCCCGTCAGATCATCGGGCTGATCGTGCCCTCAATACCCAGGAACTTTTCCAATTGGATATCGGTTGCTGCTTGGCTCTGGCTCTCGCCCGACGGCAAGGGCGGCGGCGGCGGGCAGGCCTATGACACGCTCGGAGACGCCACCGGGTTCACCTTTCCCATCCCGCCCCTGCTCCGTCCGCTTTCTATCTTGCGCGAAATGCACCCAGAAGTGGATCATCGCAGATGGCAATCCGTTTTGTTGCAGTTCGGCCGTTCGAGAGAACATGTTCGGCTGGCCTACGCCTATGACGATCCGTTGCGCTGGATGATCACAGAGGGGAACTATGCGTCCATGATCCGAGCGATAAGACCAGATTTTGCTGGTCTGTCTGGCCCTGGCGGCGGAGCCGATGACCTTGACACCCGCTGGCTGCAGCAATGAGGCCCTGCCATAGCGGGATGCGCAGGGCAACGAGGTAACGCAGGCACCCGCATGGAGAAAACAATGAGAGATACGCTTGCGACTCGGGAGTTCTGGGTTCAGGCCTTGGCTTATCAATACGAGGATATCGAGGCGTTCGAAGATAGCTACAACAATCCACCCACAGGTCCGCAAACTGGTGGGACGGATGGAACTCCCCTTCTTAAGGCCTTGTTCGAAACATCGTTGTGCCTCTACTCAGCTGGCGCCCCGATGCCCGAAGTCGTGGCCCCTGGTCTGCGCGGGGTCGGGCACCTGTTTCCCGAGATGGTCGCGCGGTTCGGCACCGAGATGCCCGACGGCATCGCGTGGATGGGCACAAGCGTCATCCATCGATACATCTCCATGCTCGTTCTTTGCTGCGCCAGTCCCTTGGAGATGCGGGCCTTCTTCGACGCGCTCGACAGGTTCGACCTGACCAAGCGCGACTACGGCGGCTATGACCGGATCTGGTCGGCCTTCCGCCGTCAGTTGGGCCTTGGCGAGGTTGCGCCGCAAAGTCCGGTGCATTGGCCCGAAGCCTATCAGGAATTGTGGCTGGCGATCGACCCGGAGGAACCCGATTTCACCCGCCCGCATCATCTGAAAAGATTTCTCGAGGGCTGGTACAAGGAACTGGCCTCCGAACTGGCCGCGCAAACGACGCGGGCCGAAGATCTTGGCCCGAACAGCACTTATGTCGGTTACTGGTGCCTTGAGGCGGCGGCGGCCTCGGTGGTGTTCGGCATAGACGACCGCAGTTTCCGCGACCACCCCCACTATCCCGCCGACTGGGCCGACTGGGCGCGTGGCTGCCGGGGGATCGCCTGATGGCGGCCGCAACCCGCCTTGGCGACACCGGCTCCGGCCACGGCTGCCACTTCCCCCCCACACCGGCAACCGGTGCTTCGGGCGATGTCTTCGTCAATGGCATCGGCGCGGTGCGGCAAGGCGATGCTTATGCCCCCCACGCCTGCGGCGTCTGCCCCGCGCCCCCACATCCGCGCAGCCTCTCGGGCGGCTCTGGCACGGTCTTCATCAACGGCAGACCGGCGGGGCGCGTAGGCGACGCGATCGGCTGCGGCGGTTCGGCCGCAGCGGGTTCCGGAGATGTTTTCTTCGGGGGGTGAAAGACTGTACGGATCTTTGCTGCGGGGTGCGTCAACGGCTGCTTCGACGATTCCGGTCTCGCTGTCCGATCGACTGCTTTGGGCCGACCATGTCTGCGAGACCAAGACCAACGTGAGAGGCGGGGAGCGGACTTGCGGCATAGTAGCCCCAATAATTCATAAGAGCAGCCGCTCGGGCAAATCCGCGCGATCGGCACTGGGGTTATACAAGGGCGGCTTTCGGTGTGTGCGTCGCCGCTAAGGCGGCCTGCCAACGGTCGCCATCGCAAGTTTCTGCGGCTGCAATGCTGCCAGATCACTTACCTCCCACCCTGCAACAGATTGCTGATCTCCGCTCGAAGCAGATGGCTACGCGGCACTGGACCTACTCAAGCGCATCCTGAAACCGCCCGTAGTCCTCGCTCGCCTCTTTCGCCTCGACAAAGGTTCGCGAGCGCTCTTCATCCATGCAGCGAAAATAGTCCTGAACTTCAGTGATATATGTCTCGAAGTCCCCTCGGATCAGGTCTGCATAGAGGTGCATGTCCTCTTTTGACGAGGGGAGAAACGGCCGCGCGGGCGGGGCGCAAGCATGCGCCGGACTGGCGGTCGCAAACAGGGCGATCATCAGTACAAGGGGCGTGTTGCACGCATAAGTCATGAAGAGACCAAAACCCCTTTACCGCCTTTGAAATCATAAGCTCGTCGGGTATCACCGTTATCGGAGCAAGGCGATCTTTGTCAATTCATTAAAATTGCCTTGCCTTCAATCATGTTGTTTTGTATCGCCCGGGGTGTTGCGACCCCGTGGGCCCGATACTGCACTTCAGGCAGAGAAAGGATCCAACGGAAGGCCATGATAGAAGAAGCACCGAATGTGGTTACAGAAGACGGACTGCGCGGCCTCCTTAGCGAGGGCTATCTCATCGAGGTGGTCTGTAGAGAAGGGGCCGAAAAACGCCACAACAGCTGGTACGGCGTCTGGGTCATCCGGGCCGTTGCTCCCGACGGGCGTGACGACAAGATGCTCGTCACCAGCCGCAGCGTTCTCAAGCTGCGCGATTTCAAGACGATCGTCGGCCTTGTCAGCTTCCTTGCCGATATGGGTTGCACGACCGCGAGCATCCCGCTCGTCGAAGGGGCTCGCGAGCGTCATGCTGCCCCCGGGCGCGCGGGCGCGCCAGAAACTGGCCCGGTTCTGGTCAAGGACAACTGACCGCGCTTTTGCGCTCGTCGTGCTAATTGGTACAGGCGTTTGTTCCGCGCCCTTGGCCTTAGCCGACGGTTTCATCTTCGAGGTCAGCCCGGATGGTCGGCTGATCGACACGGCAGAAGCGACGCGCCACATGCGCTCGTTCACCGCTGGAAAAGACGCCCAGGAGGGGCCTCTTTCAGATCGTCTCTTTCTATTTGCGGCACCGCAGTCCAGCGGGGATGATGATCGCCTCAGCCTCGTGTCCGCAGCTGCACCCCGTGCGGCCCACGCCGCCCCAAACATCCTTCATGCCATCGAGAGCACGGCGCTGCGCTACGGTAGCCATAGTGCCCTGCGCGAAGCAGGTCTGTCCGTCACCGATTGGGCGCTCTTCTACCGTGCAAATATCGAAGTCGAGAGCGGCTATAATCCGCGGGCGCGCAGCCCGGTCGGGGCCATTGGCCTTGGTCAATTGATGCCCGAGACGGCGCGCGATCTCGGCGTCGACCCCAATGACATCGCCCAGAACCTCGACGGCTCGGCGCGCTACCTTCTGATGCTGCTCGATCAGTTTCGTGACCCTGCGCTGGCTCTCGCTGCCTATAATGCCGGCCCCGATGCGGTCACCCGCCATGGCGGCATTCCCCCCTTCCAAGAAACCCAGGGCCATGTGGCCCGCGTGACAGCCGTGTTCCAGCGGCTGAAAGGAGATTTGTCGTGACGTCCAAACCTTCCCTCATCGTGCTCGGCGCGATGACGCTCATCGTTCTGGCCAGCCCCGCGCTGGCGCAAAGCATCGATCTTTCGCCGGTGCAGACGCTGCTGCAAGGCATCGTCGACGCGATCACCGGCCCCCTGGGTATCGTGATCGGCACGCTTGCCCTGATCGGCGTGTTCCTCTCCTGGCTCTTCGGGATCCTCGATTTCCGCCAGGCGCTTTGGGTCGTGGTCGCGATCGCGGGCATCGCTGCGGCCCCCACCATCGTCGCCGCGATCTGGACGACCTGAGCCAAAGTTCCCGGAGGTCCTGTCATGTCCGACCAGTCCCGCGTGTTCATCGGCCTTCTCAGGCCGCCCAAGCTGATGGGTCTGCCGATCATGTACGCCATGGTCTGGCTCTTTGGCGCGACGCTGCTGTTCCTCTGGATGCAGAGCGGGGTGGTGGCTGTCTTCGCGGGGCTGGCGTGGCCCGCGCTTTGGAAGGCTGCGGATTGGGATCCGAACTTCCTCGATGTTCTGGTGATCACCTTGCAAGAAACCCCACCCACGGCGAACCGCAAATTTCATGGGGGCGACAGCTATGCCCCGTGATGGATGTGTCGATAAGGTGGAAGATGCGCTCGATCCGCTCACGATGATGCCCGCCTGGGTCAAGGGCGAGAAGCGCCTTTCTTCCATGCTGCCCTATGTCAGTCTCGTCACCGACCGCACGATCCGGACGCGCGGCAATGAGCTGATGCAATGCATTCGGCTCGAGGGGGTGAACAGCACCACAAGCGAAGACACCCATCTCGACCGGATCGGCGACCTTTTGGCAGGCATCGTCGCGCAGGTCGGCACGGAGTTTTCCTTTTACCTGCACAAGGTATCGAAAGCGGTCGATGTGACGCTGCCGCCCATCCCGGGCGATGCGTTCGCGGCCGCCGTCGATCAGCGCTGGCGCGCGCATCTTGGGCAGGCGGGTCTGCGCGACAAGACCTTGACACTGACGGTGCTGAAGCGTCCGGAAACCGGCAGTCGTCTGCCTTTCGGCCTGAGGGCGTCGCGCGCACGTCTCGCGGCCGATACCACCCGAGGCTTGCGCAAACTCGACGAGGTGGTGGGGTTTTTGCTGTCGTCCTTCGATGCGCTCAAACCCCGCTTGCTCGCGGCGAGCACCGGTGAACTTTTGGGATTTCTGGGCGCGCTGAACACGGGCGAGGAGCATCCGCTCTTCGCGCGGTCGCGCTTGGGCGTGATCGCTGAGGACGTGGCCAATACCCGCGTCACTTTCCGAGGCACGACGATCGCGCTTTCCGATGGTGCCGTGGGCGACAAGCTCGGCGCAATCTTCGCGGTGAAAAACTATCCCGCCAAGACCGACGCCCTGATGCTCGACGAGTTGAACCTGCCCGTCGACATGGTGGTCACGCATTCCTTCGTTCCGATCAACGCCAACATCATGGCGGGCCGGATCAAGCGGCAGTTGCGGCTGATGCAGGCCGCCAATGACGGGGCGGTCAGCCTTGCGCAGGAGCTGGAACTGGCGCAGGACGATCTGGAATCGAAGCGCCTGATCTTTGGCGAGCACCACATGACGGTGGCCGTCTATGCGCGCACCCAAGCTGCCCTCGACGACATTGCCGCCGAGATCCGCAACATCTCAGCCACCTCGGGCATCAACCTGATCTCGGAAGGTTTTGGGGCGCGGGCGCATTACATGGCGCAGCATCCCGGGAACACCGGCGCGCGTAGCCGCAAGGCGGCGATCACGAACCACAATTTCGCGGATTTTGCCACCTTCCACCGCACGCCGCTCGGCAAGACCGGGCCGGAGGTGCCTTGGGGTGTGCCGATCACGCTCTTTCCGACGCCCGAGCGCAGCGGCTTCCGTTTCAATTTCCATGAACAGGGCGCGCCGGATCGCGAGCCCACGGGGGGCCACACGTTGATCCTCGGCCGTCCCGGCTCGGGAAAATCCGTGCTGGCGGCGTTTCTGATGACGATGGCCCGGCGCGCGGAGGCGCGGATCTTCGTTTTCGACTATCGTGCGGGCATGGAAATGGCCGTCCGCGCGCTCGGGGGCAGCTATTCGACGGTGCGCGCCGGGCGCCCCACGGGGCTCAATCCATTGCAGACGGAGATCGACCCGCGAGGCCAGGCCTGGCTTGCCGACTGGCTTGCGAGCCTTCTCGAGCGCCGCGATCGATCGCTCACCCCGGTGCAGACCAATCGCCTGCAGGAGGTCGTGCGGCAGAACGCGAGCGCTTGCCACGCCGGCCTCCGAAACTGGTCGGATTTCGCCTCGCTTCTGGTCTCGACCGATGACGAAGGCGATCTTTTCGAGCGGATGCAGGAATGGACGGCAGAGGGGCGTTACGGCTGGATCTTCGGCGCGAATGCCGAGGACAGTTTCAGCATCGAAGGGGATGTGGCGGGCTTCGATCTGACCGGCATTCTCGATTCCGAGAGTGAGCGGGAGCGCATGGCGGTCCTCTCTTACCTCTTCCGTCGCGTCGAGCGGGTGATCGAAGACCGCAAGCCCACGATCATTGTGATCGATGAAGCCTGGAAGGCGCTCGACAATGCCTATTTCGCGGAGCGGCTCTCGAACTGGCTGGTGACCGCCCGCAAACAAAACGCCGTCGTCGTGATGATGACGCAATACGCAAGCCAGCTCGAGCGCACGCGCACCGGCAAGACCATCGTGGAAGCCGTGCCGACGCAGGTGCTCCTGCCCAATATCCGTGCCTCGGCGAGCGATTATGCCATGCTCGGCCTGAGCGACAAGGAACTCGACGTGCTTTTGGGCGTCGGTTCCGCCTCTCGTCTTGCACTTGTGCGCGATGATCGGGGCGCGGTGGTGATCGATGCCGATCTGAGCGCGCTTGGCCCCCTCGTGACCATCCTTGGCGGCATGGAAAAAGGCGAGGCCCTGGTTGGCCCTGATTACCGCGACCGCCCCGATTTCTGGAGAGTGACATGACCCCTATCATCACCCGCAGCCTCGCGGTGCTCAGCCTCGGCCTGACGCTTGCGGCTTGCACGCAGCACGAAGCGCCAAAGGCCAATTGCTTCAACTTTCGTCAGACGCAGCCGCAGGCCGGCGAAGCCGCGACCCGGCTCTCGACCAAAGGTGTTGAGGTGGCAGATCGCGGCAAAGCCTGCGAATTCGTGTTGCCGGGGACGGACGACTGAGCGCATGCGGAACTGGCTTCCCCTCTCGATGGTCGGACTTGCGTTGGCAGGCCCCTGCACAGGGCCCGTGGGAGCGCAAGGCGTGCCGACATTCGACCCGCGGCTCTTCGCGGAGCGGCAGGCGATCATTGAGCAGACCGATCAGGATCTGGCGCTGCAGCAGGATCGGCTGACGCGCGAGGAGGAACTCGCGGAGATCGAACGGCAGCAAATCGCTTCGCTCGATGGGGTGCTTGATGCCATGTCGCTTCGATCCGGCGATGTTGCGGGGACCGTGGCCGGGCTGGAGGCGGGGCACGGGGCTCTTGAGGGCGTCGAAAGTGCTGCGGCGAGTCTTTACGCGCCAGAGGACAACAACCCGGCTGCAGCGAGGATGTTCGGCGATGCCCGCGAGGGCGTTGAAGAGTTGATCATCCGCGCGGCGCGCGACACCCATAGCTTGCCCGGTGTCAGCCGGGCGGGTCTCTCGCTCGTGCAATGGCGCTGCCTGTTGCAGGCGCTGATCTGGCAAGAGAGCCGCTTTCAGATCGGGGCGCGCTCGCCCGTGGGCGCCTTCGGACTGACCCAGATCATGCCAGGCACCGCGACCGATCTCGGGATCTACCCGGCCTATTACGACGACCCCTATCTGCAGGTCGCCGGCGGTGCGCGATATCTCGCGCAGATGCTGAACATGTTCGGCGGCAACATCATCCACGCGCTCGCAGCCTATAATGCAGGCCCGGGCAATGTGCAAAACCACGGCGGCGTCCCGCCCTTCGCCGAGACCCAGAATTACGTCGTGGTGATCCCCCAGCAATACAACAGCTACCTCGCGAAAGTCGGCGGCATCGACGCGCTCGGCACCATCGATCCCGTCCTTCTGGCCAATGCGAGCTTCAGCCTCTCAGCCCATGGCGCGGGCGTCTATGGCGATTATTCGCTGGTCTCGGTGCGCGCGGCCGCCTTGCGGGTGAAGGACATCATCACCCGCATCGGCGAGACCAAGGACATCCACGAGGCCGTCGCGCTCAACACCTATGCCCGGGCCGAGCTTGCCCGGCTGGTCGCGATCCGCACCCGGATCAAGGCCGCCCACACCCAGCCGCTCAGCGAGGAACAACTCGCGATGGCCGCCGCCCAGGCCGCCGAGCGGCAGTTCATGGATTTCACCTTGGAGAATTTGCAATGATCAGGCGCTTGTCCCGTTCCCTCGCCACGGGTGTTGCGGCCCTCGCACTGGCCTCCAGCCTCGCGGGACCCGTCACCGCGCAGGGCGTGCCCACGGTCGACACCCAGAACATCGCTCAGGAGATCCGCCAGCTTCAGCAAATGCTGCAGGATTTCGGGATCCAGACCGATCTTCTGGAAAATGCGCTGGCGCAACTCGACATGCTGCAACAGCAGTTTGACCAGCTCAAAGAGATGTATGCCTCGCTGACCGGACCGCGCAGCATCATTGGCCTCGCCATGGGCGGTGATCTCGACAAGCTTCTGCAGGCCAATTTCGAAGACATCCCCGGCCTGATCCGTGGCATTCAGGCAGGCGACTGGTCGAGCCTCATCGGCCCCAATGCAGGGCCGTTGCGGACGCAGATGGAACAGGCGCTGGCGAGCGCCGGGTTCGATCAGGATTCTCTGCGCGAGATCGCCACCAGCGGGAAGCCGGGCGCTGAAGGGGTCGCATCCCGCGCGACGACCGGCGCGGTGATGTCCGCCGCAGCGCAGAACAGCCATGCCGAAGCCGCCCAGTCGCTCGAGCGTGTCGAAAAGCTTGTGGCCAAGATCCCCGACATGAAGGACCTCAAAGAGTCGATGGACCACAATACCCGCGTCACGGCGGAACTCGCCATTGCCATGACAAGGATGTGGGAACTCGAGGCGATCCAGACCCTCGGCGCGGGCAATGCGGGGGTGGTCGATGCCGCCACCATTGCCGAAGAACGCCGCTACATGGACTTCACCTTGCCGGATCTGCAGCCGTGAGCGGGGTAGGGGAGATGAGTGCGCGCGAAATCGTGGAAGAGGAACTTGTCTACGGTGCGCTGCGCCGCGAACAGCAGTGGCGACTGATCGGCCTTGGCGGTGCCGGCTTCGGCGTTTTCGGCTGCCTCGCGGCCGCGGCTATCGCCCTGATGGTCGAGACCCCGCCGCCGGTCGTCGTGCCTTATGACCCAGCGACGGGTCTTGCCCTGCCGAATGCCACCGTCGAAACGGTGCGGCTTTCCGAGCGTCCCGCGATCATCGAGGCGCAGATTTACCGCTACGTGCTTGACCGGGAAGTCTACAATCAACTCGACAACGACCTGCGCGTGCGGCGCGTGCTGTCACAATCCACGGGAGCGGCCGAGGCCAGCATGCGCGCCATGTGGACCTCGGGGCAAGAAAACTACCCGCCCACCCGCTACGGCTCCGCCGCCGAAATGTCTGTCGAGATCGCCTCGATCACGCTGATCGGCGGGAACCGGGCCCAGGTGCGGCTGAGAAAGCGCCTGACCGGCCCGCAGGGCACGCAGGAAGGCCTGTTCAGCGCCACTTTGATGTTCTCTTTCCAACCCGAACGGACCCGCTCGATCGACGACGTCTGGCAAAACCCCTTCGGATTCACCGTCACCCAATATGCCATCCGATCGGATCGTTCCGAATGACCCCTGTTTCCATGCGTTCCACTCTTCCCACCCTTTTGCTTGCCGGTGCTTTGGCGCTCGCGGCGAGTGCAGCCCTTGCCGAGGCCACGCCGCGCGCGGGCTCTCATGACAGCCGCGTTCGGGTCGCGGCTTGGACCGAGGGGCAGGTTTATCGCATCGTCACGACCTTGACGCGCGTGACCACCGTCGAGTTTGGCGAGGGCGAGACCATCCGCTCGATCATCGCGGGCGACACGGTAGGCTTCCAGTTCGACGGTGTCCCCGGCGGGCGCGCCTTCGCGATCAAGCCCGCCGCATCGGGCGTGGCGACCAATATCACCGTCTATACCAACCGCCGCTCCTATTATTTTCATGTCGTCGAGGCGCGGCAGACCCCGCATTATGTCGTGCAGTTCCGCTATCCCGAAACCCGTGCGCAACCCAATCGTGCGGTCGCGGCCGATGCGCCGAACGCAAACTATGCGGTCAGCGCGCGCGAGGCGTTCACGCCGACGGCGATCTGGGATGATGGCACCTTCACCTATTTCCGCTTCGCGCGAAACGCGCCGGTGCCTGCGATCTTCCGCTATGCCAAGGGCGGCGAGCGTGCGGTGAACAGCTCCGCGCTCAAAGATGGCACCATCCGCGTCTCAGGCGTCAATCGTCAATGGGTCCTGCGCCTTGGCGAAGAGGTGGTTTGTGTTCAGGATATGGGCGGGCCCACGTCATGAGCCAGGACACAGAAGACCTCGCAGCGCGCCTTGCCGCGCTTGAAAGCACGACGGAAAAGAAGAAAGGACCCGCCCGACCTTCCCCGCTGGTCGCCCTTCTCGGTGTTGGCGGCATCATGGCTGTGGGGGGGCTCGCTTGGGCAGCCCTGCAGCCGACGCCCGAAGCGCCCCTGCCGACCGCCGCTCCGGAAGAGTTCCAGACCGACGGATCGGGTTTTGGGGACCTCGCGCCCATGCGCGCAACGGAGCCGACGCCCCCGCCAGCTGAGGAGACGGGCCCTTCGGCGTCGGAGCTCGCATTGATGGAGAGCCTTGCGACGCTTCGCGCCGAGCTTGAAGAACTGCGGGCAAGGCCGGTGGAGGCATCGGACAGCGGGGCGGAGCAGGCGATCGCCGATCTCACGGCACGGATCGTGGCGCTGCAAGAATCCTCTACCGAGGCGCAGCGCGCGCTCGAGCGGCAACTGACCGAACGCGACCGGCAACTCGAGCAAATGCGCATGGACCTCGAACTCGCGCGTCTCTCCCCGCCAACCCCCACGGAAATCGGCCCCAGCGAAGAGGAATTACGGCTCGCAGACCTTGAACGCCGCCGCATCGCCGAAGCCGAGGCGCGCGCCGAACGCATCGCCTCCCCGATGATCGCGTTTTCCGGTATGGGGGCAGGAAAGGATGGCGAAAGCACGCTCGAGGCCGCGCGGTTGAACGAGAACGAGGCTTTCGTGCGGGCGGGCGCGAAGCCCGCATCCGTCACGCGGGCCGAAGTGATCGCGAACCCCGGCAATACTGTGGTGCAGGGCACGATGATCCAGGCGGTGACCGAGACGGCCCTCGACAGCACGCTGCCGGGTGCGATCCGCGCCATCGTCTCAGAAGATGTGCATGCCTTCGATGGCACGCGTGTCCTGATCCCGCGCGGTGCGCGGCTTGTGGGGCGGTACCGCTCCGATGTCGCGCTCGCGCAGTCGCGGGTGATGGTGGCCTGGGACAGGATCATCCTGCCTGACAACCAGACCGTGGAAATCAGCGCCTTTGGCGGTGACGCGCTTGGCCGTACCGGCACCACCGGCTTCGTCGACACCCGTTTCGCACAGCGCTTCGGCTCGGCTGCGTTGATTTCGTTGATCGGTGCTTTGCCCGCGGCCGCTGCGGGGCAGATCGACGATGAGACCGCCTCCGATGTTGCGAGCGATGTGGGCACCGACCTGCGCGACAGCACTCAGAGTGTGATGCAGGACTATCTTGCGATCAGCCCGGTGATTCACGTCGGCCAAGGCACGCGGATCACGGTCATGGTCGATCGCGACCTGGAGATTTTCTGATATGGCAGCAAGTTATCTGGAGGCTTCGCTCGATAGGTTGGGCGCGCATATGCGGCGCGACGACACGATCGAAATTTGCATCAACCCCGACGGTCATGTCTGGGGCGAATTCCAAGGTGATCACTTCATGCGGTCGCTCGGGTCTCCGTTGACCCAGACCGAGATCCGAGACCTCGGAAATCAGATCGCCTCGGCCGCGTCTACCACGCTGAGCCCGAAAAAGCCCATCGTCTCGGTCTCTATCCTCTATCGTGATCGCCCGATCCGGGCCCAAGTGATCCAACCGCCGGCCGTGGAAGGCGGTTTTTCTATATCTTTGCGGTTCTTTTCTTCAGTGCCGCTCGGCGCGATCCGGCTCGGGTTCCTCTTTGGAAAGGAACGCAGCCTTGAAGGTCTGCGCCAAGAACGAAACGCCGCGCTGCGCGACGTTGTGGCCTCGGGCGACATTGATGCCGCTCTGTGCTTTTGCGTCGAGAACAAGCTCAACATGATCGTCTCAGGCGGCACCTCGACGGGAAAGACCGTCGCGGCGCGCAAGATCCTATCGCTAATCCCGCCCGTTGAGCGGATCATTACGATCGAGGAGGCGGCCGAGTTGCGCCCGGATCAACCCAACGCTGTGACGCTGATAGCCGATCGCGACGCAGAGGCCCGCAGTGCCGATGTGCTTTTGGCTGCGACACTGCGCATGCGTCCCGACCGGATCGTGCTGGGCGAAGTTCGCGGGCGCGAAGCCATGACCTTCCTGGAGGCGATCAACACCGGGCATGGTGGGTCTCTGACGACGCTGCATGCCGAGACCCCGCAACTTGCCGTCCGTCGCCTCGCCATCGCGGCCCTGAAGACAGATGTGCCGATGACCTATGCCGACATGGTCGATTACATCGAGGGATCCATCGACGTGATCATTCAGGCGGGCCGCCATGACGGCGCACGCGGCATCACCGAGTTCTTCCTGCCGGGACAGGCAAGCCATCGAGATCAGCAAACAGCCGGAAGAGGGGCCAACAATCGCTCTGCCTTCGCGGCCGAATGAACCGAAAGGACATCGCAATGCACAAGACCATCTTCACCGCAATCACCATCATGCTCGCAGCCCCTCTCTCTGCGCAGACCGCCCCCGAGGTGACGAACGATCTTACCGTGACCATGGCGCCCCAGAAATACCGGATTTGCAATGAGCGCCCCGCTCGACCGACCTGGATGGACCAGATCAATCCGCGCGAAGCGTACAAGGCGCTGACGCTGATGCGGCTCTACGAGTTGCGGTCTTGGGAGGCGATCAAGGCGTCTGGCGATTGCGGTTGTGAGGTTCGCTTCCCGCCTTGGGATGCCGCGTCCGCGGAGTACGAGGAAAGGTTTGCAGCGCGCACGCAGGCGGAGCACACCCAAGTTCAACTGGCCCTTCGAGAGGCACAAAACCAGATTGCTCGCGAAGTTCGCGACCTCTGCGAAGCGCAAGGCAATTGGTGATGAGCATTGTCAGTTGGATGGTTGGAACGGCAGATGGCTTCCTTGTCGATGCCGCAGAGTCGCAGTTCGGGGCTGTCGCAAGCAATACCGGCACAATCGTCTTGCTGATGGTGACGCTCTCGTTGATCGGCGTGTGCATCAACATGGCTTTTCAATTCCGCAGCATGGATGGTGCAAGCTTCTTCTGGTACTTTATCAAGCTGACCTTGATAGGCCTCTTCGCCTTCAACTGGGCCAATTTCAACGCCGTTGCGAATGCCGTCATTGGGGGCCTCGATTACATCGCTGGCGCGTTGATCGCATCGGTCGGCGGCGGCGGGGCAGGGGCCGCCTACTTCGCCGCAGAATTCGATAGGCTCATCACGGAGTTCAGCCAGTATCTCAACGCGATCGGCAGCAACTTGAACTGGATGACCGGCGCGATCCTCGGCGGCATCGGCCTTGTCCTCCTCAGCCTGCTCGGCTTCATGACCGGTATCGTCCTCATCTTCTCCAAGATGATGCTCGCTCTGATGCTCGGCATCGCACCGGTTATGATCGCGCTCTCGCTCTTCGAGGCGACAAAGGATTTTTTCCACAGGTGGGTCTCGACGACGATCAGCTACGCCTTCTATCCGATTGTCATCGCCGCCATGTTCTCGACCGTCGTCGGAATGGCAAATTCGCTGCTGTCTCAACTTGGCGACCCGAACTCTGCGACCAGCATCGGCGCGCTTGTGCCGTTCTTCGTGATGGTATTCCTCGCGAAGGGCTTCGTCGCCGCGACGCCGCTGATCGTCCGGGGCATCTCGGGGAACCTGATGGTGGCTGCTGCACCTGCGATTGTCAGCGGTTCCGCAGGCGTGCTGCGGGGGTTGATGAACACCGCAGGTGTCCAAGGCAGGGCTCGGATTGGAGCGCTCTCCACCGGCGAAGCTATTGGACGCGGCGCGGTGCAGGCGCCCGCCGTCATGCGCAGCGCTGCGGCGACGGCAAGCGCGCAGGTGGTCAGGATGGCGGAGAGGGCAAAACGATTGGGTCAGTGAGGTGAAATGCGGCGTCGTGGAGGGCGGAAAGTAGAATTTGCTGCGACGGCAAACTGACTCCATTTTTCTCGCAAAGCAGACATCGGCTTCTAGTGAAAAAACCAATCGCCGGTTTCTCAATTGGTTGCAGGCCCCAAATCTACGGCTGGAGCAATAACATCCCCAAAAACAATAAGCCGTGACCAAATTAGGTCCGCGGCATTTCTCTTTCCTGCCCGAGGGCGATAAAAAGGACGAAGCAGCGCATCGCCTTGACAGTGGCCCCCGCTGGGGCGAGTCTCAGCGTAAACAATCTGGGAATTGGTAGTATGGCCATGGCTGACGGGAGCTTCAGGGTAGAGGTTGCGCACGACCACCTAAGGAAGCTGGCGAATGCCTCGCCGGTACAGGCGGTATGCGAGCTCGTCTGGAACTCCCTCGACGCGGACGCCACTCGAGTGGACGTAGATGTGGACCGCGGCGAGCTCGGGATGCTCTCGGTTTCCGTCAGGGACAACGGCCACGGCTTCACTCACGAGGAGGCGAGGGCGCTCTTCGGCAAGGTGGGCGGCTCGTGGAAGCGACACGGTGCGAAGTCCAAGCGAAAATCCCGCGTTCTGCATGGCAAGGAGGGCAAGGGAAGGCTCAAGGCCCTCGCTCTCGGGCGGGTCGCTGACTGGATCGTTCGGTACAGGGACGAAGCGGGCAACTTGATGGGCTTTAAGATGACCCTCGTCAAGGACGCGCTCGTAGACGTAGAGATATCTGCGCCGGAGCCCGCAGAACCTGCTCTGGGCACGGGTGTGGAAGTCACGATCTCGGAACTGGAGAAGCAATTCAAGTCGCTTGAGGCCGAGCGCGCGGTCCCCGACTTCTCGTCCGTCTTCGCCATCTACCTCAAGAACTACCGGGACGCGGAAATCTTCTTCGACGGCGAGCGTCTGGACCCGGAGGCGAACATCGCCTCGTCGGACACCATCTCTCTCGACCCGATTGAGGCGGACGGAGGGCCACATCATGTGGTCCTCGAGGTCATCCAGTGGAATTCGGCGCCGGAGCGTTCGATCTTTCTTTGCGGAAAGGACGGCTTTCCCTTCGCAAGGATCGCGCCGAAATTCCACACAACGGGTTACGTCTTCTCTGCTTACCTCAAGTCCGCCTACGTGGACCGACTGCAAGAGCGCGGCGCGATCGACCTTGCAGAAATGGACGCTGCCATGGCCGACGCGGTCGACCAGGCCTCCGAGGCAATTCAGGTCCACTTCAAGGAGGCGAGCACTGCTAAGGCACGGTCGGAGATCGAGCGTTGGAAGGAGGAGCGCTCTTACCCCTACGAGGCAGAGCCGACCACGAAGGTTGAGACCGCCGAGCGGCAGGTTTTCGACATCTTAGCGCTCACGGTGAACAAGCACCTCTCCGACTTCTCCCAGCAAAGCGCCAAAGGCCGCGCCTTTCAGATGCGGATGCTCCGGCAGGCCATCGAGCGCGGCCCAGACGAGCTCCAGACGATCCTGACGCAGGTCTTGGACCTGCCCCGGAGCACAATCAACGAGTTCGCCAAGCTGCTCGAAGAAGCTGACCTGGCCAATGTCATCCGCGCGTCCAAGATGGTGGCAGACCGCCTCAGCTTTCTATCTGGCATCGAGCAGTTGCTCTACGAGCCCCAGACCCGCGGTCTGCTCAAGGAGCGTAGTCAGTTGCATCGGATGATAGCCGAAGGCAACACTTGGATTTTCGGTGAAGAGTTTGGTCTCACGGTGGACGACAAGGGGCTTACCGAGGTCCTACGCAAGCATCGGTCAATGATCGGCGACGACACGATCATAGACGCGCCGGTCAAAAGGATCGACGGGAGCGTCGGCGTCGTCGACCTCATGCTCTCGCGTTCCGTTCCGAGAAATCGCCCCGAGGAGCGCGAACATCTCGTCGTCGAGTTGAAGCGACCCTCTGTCGTGATCGGACCTAAGGAACTCACTCAGGTTGAGAGCTACGCCTTCGCCATCGCGAACGACGAGCGCTTCCGAGATCTGGACACCCGTTGGGTGTTCTGGGCAGTGTCGAATGATATCGACGAGCATGCCCGTCGGCGTGCCAGACAGGAAGGCAGTCCGTCTGGGCGCGTGTTCAAGGACGGGCCGATCGAGATTTGGGTGAAGGCGTGGTCAGAGGTCTTGTCTGACGCAAAGGGCCGGATGCGCTTCGTTCAGGATAACCTGAAGTCCAATGTCGACGACGACGCTGCGCTTAACTATCTCAAGAAGACCTATGCAAAGTACCTGGAGGGGATCGCGGATGATGCCGCTCCAGATGCGGCTTCGGCAAGTGTCGACGCTGAGAATGCAAGTGAAGGCTAAACATTCGCTGGGATCTGCCGCGCCGCAGCATCGAGTTCTCTGCCGCAAAGTCCGCCAAGGGCCGAGCGCGCGGATCAGGTCGTCGCCTTCGCAAGGGGGCGGGAAGCCGCCCTTGAGATCGCGGCATGGCAGGCGCAGCAATCAACGTTAGCCGCCATTCGCGTCGCGCCCCGGGGGAGGGGCGAGATGCGCAGGAAGCGGACATCGCTTCTGATCAGCATGTTCCTACCTCGCCAAGTGTTCGCGGGCCATCTCGAATCCACACTGCCCATTGTACGCGCATGCCAGCATTGTCGCTTCAGCCAAGTTTAAGTCTCGGGCACTACGTCGGGCGCCGTATCGCCCTGAACCGACCGCAACATGACCCTCTCGGGCGTCAAGCCAAAGCCCGCCGATTTACCGAAAAAATAGAGCGTATCGCCGGGCTTTGCCCGCTCGGCGATGTTAACCGGCATATGGCACAGGTCGAAGCGGCGCCCGGTCTCGGGGTCGAGCTCAATCACCACCTGCGCCCCGCAGAACTTGAGGCCCGACATCGGCCTCGCGGAAATCACCCGATAAGACCGCGCCTCGGGTTTCGCATCGCCAAAGGCATTGGCAAGGATCGGCAAGCCGCGTTCCGGAAAGACCAGGCAAACAAGCCCGTTCATCGCTATAACAGAAAGCAGAAATGGTCCTTTCGCCCGGAGATGGTCGATCAGCGTCCGGCCCTGCGTTATCGGCCGTGTCGCGATATGCAAACCGAACGGCAGCGACGCCAGAAAAGCGGTCAAAAGGAGATATTCGCGATTGGCTTCAACAATCGTGGGGTCGGGAATGACACGGCCAAACAGGAACGCATAGGGGGAGAACAGGAAGAGCAGTAGGTATGCGATAAGCAGGGCCCGGAACACGCCGCGCAGGACCGGGGGCAGCTGAGGTGGCCCGTGGACGATCTGCGGCTTGGGACGGGGCGGCGGCACCTGGACGCCCTTGGGGTAGGCGAGGCCAGGATAGATGAAGACGAGGCAGAAGAGTATGGCGAAGATCAGCGTCATCGGGAAAAGCGCCCCGCGCGGCAGGACGCCGAACAGCAGAGCTTCCGGTCTCATCAGCACGACGGCATTGCCGAACAGAAGGGTGAGCAGCACCAAGCTTGCGCCGAAACTGATCGGGCCGCGCAGATCGGGCCTTGCGCCAAGCTCGACGAACTGGCGCAACATGCTCGGCATCAAAAACAACAGACAGGTCAGAAAAGCCACAAGCGCCATCGTGCCTACGATCAAAGCCCCGGATGGCTCGTCGTGCAGGACGTGGATGATAGCGGCACGCCCCCCCGCCCATGCGACCCCGAACAGCGCAAGCCCGGTGACCACCGAGACCGACGCGGTGAGGAGGGAAATATACTTTGCGCTACGCATTGAAAAACTCTCACATATCCTCTTATGCGAGCCTTTTCGATGATCTGGGCGAAAGTGTGGCCCAAAGCGTTCAATCATTAACCCCACGCGCAGCTTAAATATCCGGTCGTGGAGCGCGGCAAACGACTGGTCCGCGCCAGAAGTCATATTGCGCGCAGCTTTGCGCTACGCCCCGCACGTGCGTCTGTTCAGGGCCGACCGTACTTCCTGCCGCGGTGCGCTCGAATGGCCGGTTCGGAGCGCGGCACTCAAAAATGCGACCGGCAGCAAAGGGCCGAGTGCGCAGATAGCGCCATCATCCTCGCAAGGGGCGGAAAACGAACTGTCGGCGATGCGGAGTCGGGTAGCTGCGCCCAATCAAATCAGCAAAATTTTGTACGGCAGACTTGCAGACGTAGGAAATCAACACCAGATTTGGTATGTTTAGGAAAATCGCGCACCACATAGGGGGAACCTCATGGCGATTAATCGTAAAGGCACTTCGAGTCAGGTTGCCTCTTTGGCAGCCGACACACTGTTCAAACCAGGTTCGTCCCAAGTTGCCCGAAAGCTTGCCGGCTCGGTGCTGTCACAGTCCCGCACCGATCGTCAAACGGGTGCCGAAATGGAGGATCTGGCTTCCAAGGTTCTTCGTAGCAATCGCTACTCCGACAAGACGAAAGCACTCGCTGGTTCGGTTCTGTCCCAATCGAACAAGAAGCGCTGACCTCTGGCCCGCCAGGCAGAGCGCGGCTGCCGACATGGCCGATGTCCAAAGTTTGATTGGTGAGCGCGAAGCGCTCACCAACGACCATTGCAGGCGCGAACCAGAGCAGTGATTCCCTCCCGGCTCGGGGGTAGAGATGAATTAGGCGGCGTCTTTGTCGCGGACGGAGTATGGCTTCATCGCGACGACCGATTTCATTGAGTAATTGAACCGTGGGTTGAGCCTTTCGACCATCCGGTGCCGGCCATTCATCTGGAAGCCAAGATGCAGCATGGCGATGATCATATCCGTGTTCGATACGTAATTGTGCCCAATCACTACGCCTCCGAAGAGCCGGAAGGGAGTTTCTTCGGCTCGATGTTTCAAGAAATAGGTACCTTTTTCTTGCGTCGTCTTGATCTTCTCGAGGCGGGACGCGTAGGCGAGTGCGTGAAGGAGGCTGTCGCGTTTCGCAATTTCCATTACCTTGGCACGAGATTCGCTGATCCGCTTGCGCCAGATTGCTGACCGGACATTGCCCTGCATGTGGACAGACACACCAGCCAGCTCGTCGCTGATGTGGCGGTTTTCCGGCCAGAGATATCTGTTGCCGTACCCCATGTCGTTGATTTCCGGATCGCGTGAGGCTTCCTTCACCATCACGGTCGTCGCGAGGATATCGTAGATGTTCCGAGCCAACACGACGAGTTCGCGAGAGCGGGCAAAGTCTGCTGCCGTCTGGAAAGAGAGCTTGATTTCATGCTCACGATCAGGATCCGCTTGGAGCGTCTGCCTGAAGCCAGTGGCGGTGTGAAAGCCAAGGGCCCGTGCAATTAGTTCTGGGCGGAGGCTGGGGGCAATACCCGGCATATGCAGCGCCTCGGCCTTTTTCAAGTTAGGCAAGTCGGCTGCGGACAGGTGAAACGGAATGGTGGCGTCGATCATGCTCATCTCCAAGGCCGTGATCGCCGGTTAGACACGACCATCGAGTGAGAGATCGAGTTCAAGTGCAGTATCAGGAGACGAAGGTTTCAGCCGGCGACAGCTACGGGATTCACCCTTGCTGAACGAAGTTAATGATGAGGCGCAGCTATTGCAACATCATCTTTTGTGAGGTTGCGGGTTTGGCTGGCGCTCGGTGGCCCACTCAGTGTGGCATTTGCCAAGAAGAAACACTATTCAAGTGGTGGAACCAGCATAATTTTTGGATCCAAGCGTATTTCGCGATGGCAAATAATTGCCCCCACGGGTAGGTGTAGATTTCGATCCACCTTACCCAAGAACCTGAACAGCTAAGTACCGCTACCCAGATATCGGGATACGCCAGCCATCGGGATAGCGGAATGTTGGTGGGCATAGAAACTGCACACCGCCAATCTCGTGGGACGCCTTGTTCTCGGGAAAAGTGGCTCGTAGATCCAATGCCGAAAGGAGGCGCGAGCAATGCCCCAGAGGAAGACATCGCATCATAAGGCTGAAGCCCCCCCGGCAAAGCGTCAGAAGTCCTCGACCGAAAGGATCTTCGGCCCCGCCGTGATGAGTCATGGTTTTACCGGTGTTCCGAACATTCTCGTTCGGGGCCAGAAGCGTCTTGGGTTGAACACGGCCCAGTTCAATATTCTGGTTCAGTTGTTGAGCTATTGGATGGACCCAGCGAAGCCACCCTTCCCGTCAAAACGGAAGCTTCTAGAACGTCTGGATATGTCTGAGACGACCTTGCAAAAGCATATTCGCGACTTGGAAGCACAGGGTTTTCTGAGGCGCGAGCAGCAAACGACAGCGGCAGGGGATTTCGGATCCAACATCTATCATCTCGATGGGCTGGTTCGGAAACTGAAGAAGCTCGCCCCGGATTTTGACGATGAGCGGGCTGAACGTGAGGCCGCGCGTCAGAAAACAGAGCGCCCGAATGCACGGGCAAATGCGCGGGCAGCGGCCGCCAAGCAGCGTGCGACAACTGCAAAGACCGAGGACTGAGATTGATGTCGATGACCCCGATCCTGCATCCTTCGGGTGCCCACGCATTCGGGCGGCTGCTTGAGATGCGCGCGCCAGGCATTATCCTGCCGGCCGGCGAGATCCGTCTCTTTCATGGACGGCACACTGGCCCCAATCGTGGCTTTGGCGCCGAACACATCTGGGCTGAGCACCAGCGCGAGATGGTCTCGGCCGGCTTTCCTGATTTTGGGTCCGTGGCTGGGTATGTCGCGACGATTGTCCGAGAGGGCACCCCCGTGTTTTTCGGGGATCACAATTGGAGGACTCTCAGGGCGATGGCTGTCCGCTCGCGGACCGGGACCGCGATTGTCGAGCACCGTACGCCACGTGGCGAGGATGCGCATTGGTCGGTGATCACGGCCTACTCTGGAACAAAAACGCACGGCACCCGTGTGGGAACCGTGCGTTGATCTATGTGCTCGCAGTAGCAGCGCGTCCTTAGCTCATGGGGTCGGACGCCACCCTTACGTGTCCTGCAAATGATCCTCTTGGCAGAACCATCATCCAAGTGGGCGGAGCAATATCCAAGATAACCCGGCCCAAGATGCTCTTTATGGCACACCGCAAACATAATGATTGAGCGCAGAGAGTCAAGGATTCTGCTGCGCACGCAGACTTAAGGGGACATTTACAGACATCGTGCCTACCACTCCGCCACTCAGGTTCCGGGTTTTAGCTCCGCTGCAGCGGGCAGGATAGAACGGCCGGTAAGGGCAGACCTCGTCGATCAAGTCGTCGTCTTCGAAATGCGTTCGGTACGCTCTCCGGTCGACCGGCGTCAGTGGTCCCGCGGGCCGCGTAGCGCGCCTAGATTCGCGAGCCGTCGCGGCAGATCGGTACGGTTGTGCAAGATGTCGATGATGATCACCTGCGCCGCATCCTCGATGAACACCACGAAATGCTGACCCACTCGCGCAAAACGCAGATCCTCGGGCATGTCTGCGTCAACAAGCCGGCGACAATCCTGCGACGCAACTGTTCCTGCGGCTATGTCGCGGCACGTGGCGATCAGGTCATCTTCATAGGCGGCGGCCTGCCTGGGCCCGAAGGTTTCGAGGGTCCAATGGGCGATTTCGATCAGTGATGCTTCTGCCGCGCGCGTCAGCCGCCAAGGTTTAGGCGTTGGCATCGGATCAGAGGCTCGCGCGCGCAGCGGCAAAGGCGCGGCGGATCGCCTCTTCGCCGCTGCCCTCGGCGAGATCGCCGCGCCGGGCCTGATCGAGCCCGGCGACCAAGCGGTTGCGCAGGTCGCCCAGCTCCGCCTCCTCGCGCTCGAGCAGACGCAGCCCAGCTCGCAGGGCCTCGGAAGCGTTCTGAAAGCGACCCGAGGCGATGAGCCGGTCCACGAGGTCGGATTGCGCGTCCGTCAGAACGACGTTTCGGGTGGCCATAGGTGTCTCCATTCGAGGCGATGGCAATATATGCCATCGGGGCCTTGATGTCGACGCCTGCATGCAACTTCTGCGCATCACGCATACTCCGCGACGATCGCCCGCGTCGTCTGAACTGCGGCCGCAAGCTCTGCCTTGTCTGACTCTTTTAGCCCCAATCCTGCGAGATCGAACGACAGCTGGCCGGAGCCCCCCCCGCCCGCCGCTGCGCGCGCTGCGCGGCCGCGCGCTCGGCCAGAGAGCTTGGGAAGAGGCTCTTGAGTTTCGACACCTGGTCCCTCTGCCGCTTTGGAAACGGCAGGTGACCCCTGGGCCCCGGTGGCCGCACGAACCTCCAGCAGCTCTTGCTTGAGCTTCTCCACCGTCTCCCGCGTCTCGGACATTTGCCGATCCCGTCGCAAGCCCTCTTCATCGGGGTAGGGGAAGCTTCCCGCCTGAGTCGCATGAAGTGCTTTCAGCGCCGGGTCCTCGAAATACTTGATCCGCCGCGCTCGGATCGGCATTTGCGCGTCGATCACGAGGATCACCTCGTCCAGATCCATGCGTCGCGCCTGATCTTCGGTCAGAAGCGGCGTATCCTCGGTCCGCTCGGAAACGCTGCGCCCCTCGAACGGATTGCGCCCGACCGCGCGGGAGCGGGTCACCACGCGCTTCGTGGT
The DNA here is from genome assembly GCF_900156695.1 of Phaeovulum vinaykumarii. Lineage (GTDB taxonomy): Bacteria > Pseudomonadota > Alphaproteobacteria > Rhodobacterales > Rhodobacteraceae > Bieblia_A > Bieblia_A vinaykumarii. Next base: position 8,322 of record NZ_FTOM01000011.1, on the reverse strand, counting down.
CTTGCCGACGGCCTGGCTCAACTCCTCGATGGTCTTTTGCTCGGACGGGGTAAGGTAGAGCTTCACGCCTGCACCGCCCTGAAGCGATCGACGGGTGTTTTCACCATAGATTTCGTCCAGCGCCGGGATGGTCTGGGTGACGATGGCCAGGTTGCCGCCAAAGGAGCGCAACGTCTTGATGCTCTCGGCGACGATCGGCATTTTCCCGAGCCGGTCGAACTCGTCGAGCAGGATCATCACCGGCCAAGGCTCGTCTTCGCCGGGCTCCCGCGCCTGCAAAGAGGCGATGAGGTCAGAGAAGAAAAGGCGGATCAAAGGGGCGAGGGGGCGGATCATCTCGGATTCGACCACGAGATAGATCGCATGGGGCCGCCGCCGGATATCCCGAAAGGAGAAGTCCGAAGTCGCCGTGGCCGCATCGATCGCGCGGTTATCCCAGGTGTCGAGACCCGAGGTCATCAGAAGCGAAAGGTAGGAAGTCAGAGTATCGTTGTTGGTCGAGGCCATGCGCTCAAAGATCAGCTTGGCCGACGGGTTCTTCACCTCTTGCGCGCGTTTCAGATATTCCTTCTGCTTGTCGCCGCCCGATGCGGTAATGCGGTAGATTTCACCGATGGTCGGCACGCCGCGCTCGAAGGCCAGAAGCCCGGCCGCCACGAAGAGATCGATCCCCCCGGCCAGAAGCCCGCTCAGTTTTTCGTTGTCGGTTTGCAAGAACAGCTTGGCGGTGAGCTTAAGTTCCATCTGTTGGCGGTCGGGATTGCTCATGGCCGCAATGCGCGCAAGGGGGTTATAGCGATGCGTCGGTCGATCCCAATCGGTCGGCGCAAACCGAAACACCTTGTCGCCCATGCTGGCGCGAAACCGCGCGGTTTCGCGGAAGTTCTCGCCCTTCACGTCGAGCACCACGGCTGAGCCCTTGTAGGTGAGCAAGTTCGGGATCACGAAACCCACGCCCTTGCCCCGGCCCGTCGGCGCCACGATCAGCGCATGCGGAAAGGTCTTCGAGACAAGGAAGGGGCGCTTCGATTTCGGCGGGCCGAGCTTGCCCAGAAGAAACCCGCCGCCCGGCTTGGCGAAGAAGCCGTTGCGCTTCATTTCGCTCCGGCTCTGCCAATGCGTCGTGCCAAATCGGGTGAGGGCATCGCCAAGAAGCGTGACACTCAGCATGAGCGCAGCGATACCAAAGCCTGCGAGGATCAGGTTCACCCAGAGGAAGTCGCGCGGGGCAGCGCGCCCGAGCGCGCGATATTCCCGCGCGAGCAAGGAGATGTCGAAGGTCCTCGTCGGCAGCCCATAGCGGATGGTCAGGTAGCCCGTGGCCACGACATAGCCGATGGCGAGGCCGACCAGCGTGAGGCTCAGGATTCCGGCCGCGATCTTCCCCTTATCCATGGGTGATCCCCTTTTCACCATGCCCGGCGGCGTGACGTGCGCGCTGTGCCTCGATCTGCTCTTCGGCGAGGGCATCCAGCACCCGCTCCATCGCAGCGCCGTGGGCCGTGACCTCGCTGCTCTCGAGATAGGCCTTGGCGAGTTCCAACTGCCGCAGCGGGTCTTGGGTGAACTTGTCCAGCACATCGGCATGACCCGCGCGAAGGGCGGTGATCGCGTCGGGCGCAAGGTTTCTGTCGATCTGCGCGACCAGACGCTGCCCGGCGGCATCGGAAAGAGGGTGCCCTTCCTCCGCCTCGGCCCTACGCAGGAACGTCGTTACGTCGGGAGCCGTCTCTGCCAGGAAGCGCCGCTCAGCATAGCTTTGCCGCGCCTGGTCTTCGATCTCCAGGCTTCGCTCACTGATATAGGCGCGCGATGCCCCCATGGCGCGCAGCCGGCTGATCTCCTCCTCAACCGCCATTCCGAATTCTTCATCCGGCATTTCTGCCCGATAAAGCGCGAGGGTGCGCATGTCCTCGGTGATGGGCCCGAGCTGTTGCGAAGGATCACGCAACGCGAGATCCATATCTCCGGCGTGGAGCCTGCGATCGTTCTCCGCGACGGCATATTCGGGCGGCCTGCGGCTGTCGGTGATCTTCTCCCAGGCCATCGACGCAAGTTCTGCATGATCGGGCGATCGCTGTGCATAGGCGTTGAAGGCAGCGCGGGCCTCTTCTACTTCGATGACGCCTGCCTTGTAGACCGAGGGATCATCCGAGAAGGGGTGGTCGAAATCGGTCCGGCGGAACTGGGCCACGAGATCTTGGAAGTCGCGTCGCTCGGAGGGGGCAAAGATGTCCCGCTCGCGCGCCGGCAGCGCCGCGCGCTCGGTCTGGGCAACCGCGTCATCCTTGACCTCCTCGACTACCCGCAAGATGCGCGCATCGGTCAGAGCATCGCCGAGGCGGACATGAATGGCCTCCAACCGGTCGAGTGCGTCCTCGCGATCGGCGTCCTTCTCCAGATCAAGATCCCCGGCCTTGGCGACGGCGCGCAGATCCTGCGCAAGCCACTGCCGTTCGAGAGCGGCATTGCCAGCGCCCTCCCGCATGCGGGCCGCAACGGCCTCGGGGTCAATCCCCGTGCCCTGCAGAACCTCGGAGAGGCGCGCCTTCACGGTATCGTCGTCGAGGCGCGCAACCTGATCTTCGCGCATATTGGCGCGCACATAGACCCCGTCTCGGGAGGGGGCGTCGAGCAGCGCGGCCGAGCGAACCCCGAGCGGGTTGAGTTGCGCAACCGAAGTCAGGACATCGGAGAGTTTGCGCTCGATCTCCGGTCGATCGCCCGCAGGCGCCCGCTCGATCGCGGCCTCGATCTGGCGGATGTTTTGCGAAAACTCGGTAATCAGCGTGTCGAACGCCGTCTCGTCTTGGGACATGTAAATGGCTCCGTCAGATTGGATCTGACCGCCATTGGCAAGGATGGTGCTGGCGCGCTTGAGCGCCTCGGCGACGTCATCGAAATTCGACCGCGACGCTTCGGCAGCCAGACCCCGATAGGTCAGCGCATTGCGCGCCACCGTTTCAAGGGCCGCGGCCAGATCGGCCCCCGTGCGCTGACGCTCGACCGGTGGCCGGCCCTCGTCACGCGCCTTGTAGACTTCGCGGGTCTCGGCTCGGTAGGTTGTCACCCCCCGGTCGAGGCGCCGTGTCGCCTCGAGCCGGATCCCGTGGACCTGGGCCGCCTCGACCATCGCCACCCGGAAGGCGTCGTAGTTGAAGTGGTGATCCTTGCCGAGGAAGAACATTTCGCCATCCTTGCTGCGACGGTTCAGAACGATATGCGCATGTGGATGCGCGCGATCTTGGTGTATTGCAGCAATATAGTCGAATTGCGACCCCTCACCTTGAAAGAACCGTTCGCAGACAGTTTCCGTGATCGCGCGCACCTCTTCACCGCTGGTTCCGACGGGGAATGCCATGAGAAGATGCGAGGTATGGCCGAGCTTGGGGCTGTGCCGCTCGCTCCATTGGTTCTCGAAGCGCCGCACGACCCGGTCGATCTCGGCCTCGGTCAGGGTCTTCTTGCCGTCATGGGTGCCGCGGCTGTCGAGGATATGGCTCGACTTGGTGGTCAGATAGGTGAGCTGCGCCCTCAGCTGCGCGCCGGTGTGGCACCCGCCCTTCGCAATCGGCTTGAAAATGGCCGGCGAATATCCCCGCGCCGCCCGCACCATCTGCGCCTTCTTTGCAAGTCCCTGCCAGCTGCCCGAGACCCGGCTCCAGTCGCGGTCGAAAAGGGCGGGCCCGACACCACGCGCCTCACTCCGCGCCATGCTCGGTCTCTTGGCACGACCCCGGCCGCGCCAAACCGGCAAGGGCCTTGGTGACATCGAGGTTCAGCGCACGGCGCCGCGCGCGGAACATCTCCTGGATCTGGTCCGCCATGTCGAAAATGAGCACCGCGAGATCGCGGATCTCGGCATGGCTTGCAGGCGTGTAGGGCAGGCGCTCGCCTCTGAGCTTGGCCTCATTCAGCCGTCGCGCGACTTGGTTCACGTTGTTGCCGACCCGGTTCAGCGCCGCGCTTAGCCCTCTCAATTCATCCGTCATCCCCTCATCCGGACGCAGGAGATCGTCAGCGGCCAGCATCAGGCAGCGCATGGCATCTGACCGATGCGCAATCCCGCGCCGCGCGAGGGCAGCGTCGAAGCCGCGAAGGTCGCGCTCGGTGACGCGCATGGTCAGCACGCGTGTGCGGCTGTCGTTGGCCGAGACAGCGGAGCGACCCCGTCCGAGCACGTTGTAGACGGTCTTGGGCGAGACCTTCAGGCTTCGGCTGATCGCACTGACCGAGACGCCTTTCGCCCGTTCCCGGACGATCTGGCGGCGCTCCTGATCGGTCAGTCTGCGGTGGCGCGTCATGTGAAGTATACGTTCCTATTTCTTGCCAACTTCGTACAAGCCCGCCTTCTCTCAGCGCAAGCGGAGAAGGCAATAAGGGCTTGTACTCAATGTAGAAAATCGGCCACGCGGGCCGATTTGACGTCTTTTGTCGAATGCAGCGCGCATCGCGCTCAATGCAACGCGTCCTACGCCCTCTGGACCGTGCAGCGTGTCCTTTGGACCGCGTTTTGTGCGCCCCGCAGCACGTCTGCGGGCGCGCGCCAAATGACCCGTGCAGCCCGTATCGCGCATCGCGCCTGATGCGTCCCGTTCCGCGCGCGATGCACCGTGGCCAATGTCGAGTGGTGCCCGACATCTGGAGACCGCATCGCGCGCTACGGACGCCGTCATCTGTCAATTGGATCCCGTTTTTCGCGTGCAGCACAATGCGCTGTGCGACGTGTTGCGCGCCTTCGGGGAGGCGCATCCCGTCTTGCGCTTGACGTCCCTTTCTTCAGAGGCTAGCGCAATAACGTATCTTTGCCGCATTTAGCCATTTTTGAAGAAAGGCCGCCCATGCCGAACGACAATCTCGTGGTGATCGCTGCGATGGCCCGGAAAGGGGGAAGTGGAAAGACCACGCTCTCGCGCGCCCTGATCAGCGCCGCGGTCGCCGCAGAGCGCCGCGTGCTGATGATCGACACCGACAGCACGGGCGTGCTCGGCGCCTGGCACAGGCGGGCAGAAGCCTCCGGTTTGGGATCGCCGCTTCTGCGCGCAGTGACCGTCGAGAGCGTCGGCGGCGTGGATCGCAAGATCGAGCAGGTCTATGCGGCGAACTCGGCCGATTTCATCTTCATCGACACCGCAGGCGTCGGGGCCGAATGGTCGGACGGGATCGCGGTTCTCGCTGATCACATCGTGACCCCGGTGATGCTGTCGACCTCGGATCTCGATGTCGGCGCGCAGACCGCTGACTGGTTAGCCAAGCTGCGCGAGCGTGTCGACGACCCGGCAAGCCTGCCGCGCCACCACGTCGTGTTGAACATGGTCGATCCCAAGACCACACGCGCCGATGCCGCGCTCATCGAGGCGGCGATTGCGCGGTTTCCGGTGATCGAGACCGTGATGATGCGCCGGAATGTCTACAAGGAAATGGACGAAAAGGGTCTCTTGCACGCAGTGGCGCTGCAAAAACAGGCCGATCCCAATCCTCTCATGCGCCCGCATGTGCGCCATGTCGTCGAAGCGCTCGAAGAAGCGACCGACATTCTCAACAACATTCTGGCAGCGTGAGGGGCAGGGCGGTGCGGAAGAAAATCGCGACCATCACTCGGCCCGATCCGGGCTACGCCTCATCTCTGCGTTCTGAGCGGAAGGAAGACCCGGAAAGGGAAGGGGGGGCGCAGGCGACCGCAATGCCGAAGTCCGAGCGTGTGGGAATTGCTCAGGCGGGGAGAGCCCCCGCGCCGGAAGGCGCCGCACCATCAGCGCCAACTCTCGAACTGGGGCGGGACCTCGCCGCCGCACCACCGTCGCCAGCGCCCCCGCATCGGACCAGACGCAGTCCTGCGACGCGCAAGATCGACATTCGGGTGAACGCACTGGAGCGGCAGGAGGAAGCCCTGATCAACTGCGGTGTCGATCCTGCCCATGTGATCCGGGCCGCCCTGCGTCGTGCCGTGAAAACTTGGAACCTTGGGCCAGACTTCGTCGATCCATCGGAAGAACAGAGATCGCGGATCACCGAATGGCGCGCGCGCACATCTTTGGCCGTCGATGCGGCTGCAGTAGGCGCCCTGCTGCGCACCCACGATCCCCTTGATGTCCTGAGCAAGTGGACCCTGATCCGAGGCCAGCTCGAGCCTCGCGTATGGGCTGAGATCGATGCGCTTCTGGTCGAGATCGCCGATCGCGCTGCTTTGCAGCAGGGTACACCAAACGAGACAGAGACCTAACCATAAAGACAGCTTGATTTTTGGTCGGTGATTTATCGCCGCAGCTAATGCGTGCATCTTGCGGTTGCATCATCAAGCCACTAACACCGCTCAGAAAGTTTGTGGCCTCCACGTTCACCAGTTCTGAAATTCTTGTAAAGGAGCGCGTTATGACTAGCAAAACCCGTCTTACCGGCGAACCGATCATGCGCATTCTCTGCAACAAGACCGATAAGCTGGTGGGTTATCTTTACAAATGGAATAATGGCGATGTTCAGCCGGCTTGGCTGAACGAAGCCATGACCGATGTGCGCTACGAACCCATGGTCGAGACTGCGTGACAGGCGAGTGTGTGAGGCCTCCGGAGACCAAACGGTTATCGGCGTGACCTCGGGCCGCTGGCCTAAAGCGCCATATAATCCTCTATAACTCACATCCCACATCCCCATGAGTTATAGAAAGAGGGTCTATCGCTCATACCCTGGAATGAAGCGAATCCTACTGGCGAACTTGTCCGCGATCACCATGGCTCTATCGAGAGTTATACGCCATGCCGAAGATTCAGGCCGGATACCACGAAAAACGGAAATAAAACCGGAACTTCCTGAGGAAATCTGATCTGCCCAGCGTCGACGACATTGAAATTTTTATAATTGTTTTCTTATGCCTAGTCGCTGTATCCTCACCGTAAAAACCGGATCTCCAACCGGAACTTGATTAGGCATAGCCTGCCTTCGGGCGGGCAGAGACGGAAGGCGCTGAAATGTCGACCCACCCCATTGCCGACAAGGGCGAGGCGATCACCGTGGTGGAGCCTCTGATCCCCGAGGAGGCATCGAAGCATCGCGCACATCTGAACGATCTCGCCGTCGACCTGGCGAGCCTATCGAGCGGCCTGCGCGCCTCACTACCCGAGGCGGTCCGCGCGCCGCTGGCCAATCTCGTTCGGTCGATGAACTGCTATTATTCGAACCTGATCGAGGGCCACAACACCCACCCGATCGACATCGAGCGCGCCCTTCATCAGGATTTCAGCGCCGATATCGAGAAACGGAACCTGCAGCTCGAGGCCGTCGCGCATATCGAAGTGCAACGCTGGATCGATGCAGGCGGATTGACTGATCATCCGCTTGCCCCCGACATGCTGCGCGAGATCCACCGCCGATTTTGCGAGAACCTGCCGCCAGAGTTGCTGGTCGTGCGCAAGCCCGATGGCTCGGAGGCGCCGATCGTGCCGGGCACCTTCCGCACGGATTTCGTGCAGATCGGCGCCCATGTTGCCCCCAGTCCCGGCGCTGTGTCTCGCCTGCTTGCGCATATGCGCAAGATGTACGGTGCGCAGGGGCGCAGCGGCGCCATTCTCGCCACCGCTTGCGCGCATCATCGGCTGGTCTGGGTCCACCCGTTTGTCGACCTGAACGGGCGCGTGTCGCGCATGGTCGCCCATGCCATGCTTCGCGATAGCGTCGGTTCCGAGGGGCTGTGGTCGGCCTCGCGCGGGCTGGCGCGTCGCGAGGCGGAGTACAAGCAGCGCCTGATGGCGGCTGACGAGCCTCGCCACGGCGGCGCCGATGGCCGGGGCAATCTCTCCGAGCAGCGCCTTGCCGAATTCGCCTCGTTCTTTTTGGAAACCTGCATCGACCAGGTGCGTTTTATGGAAACGCTGATGCAACCGCAACGGCTGCGAGAGCGGATCATGACTTGGTGCAAGGCGGAGATAGCTGCGGGGACGTTGAGCAAAGGAGCTGACGTCGTGATGCGTGAGGCGCTGATGGCGGGCATGGTGGAACGCGGGGCGCTACCAGAGCTTCTGGGCGTCGGCGATCGTCAGGCCCGCAAGGTTACGGCGGAACTGGTGGCCGCAGGCGCGCTGAAGGCAGACACGCAGCGCGCGCCTCTGCACCTGAGCTTCCCGGCGCGCCTAGCGAGCGACTGGATGCCGGGGTTGTTTCCGGACGGCTAGGTCAGACTGATCGTTATCAGGGCCACCATTTTCGGACCCGAATTGCCGGCTGGAGCCGTCGCGAGGGGCGGATTCCGGACTTTCTCTGCGAGTGCGAAGCTGCGAGCCGAGTTTTCGAAGAGCGGCCATTCAGGGTAAGGGACATCCTCCGGAGCCG
>NZ_FTOM01000008.1 GCF_900156695.1 Phaeovulum vinaykumarii | reverse complement strand
CGCGCTCGGATCCGGTCCCGCAACCGAGCATGAGGGCAAGGAACTGTCCCAGGATGCCGTGATCTGGATCACCGCAGCCGACATGGAGTGACGCCGCCCGCACGGGCGCAAGGACTGGCGCGCCGGGGCGGGGTCTCGCCCCGGCGCATGGCATCGAAAGGACGCGCAGGATGTTCAGGAGGCAACTCGGCCGCGCTGGCGGCGGTTTCGGTCGTGACGATGCGGGCGGGGGGCCGGACGGTGTGGGCCGGGGCCGTGGTGGTCTTGGGCTCGGGGGGCTGGGACGAGGGGCGCGGGCCACCTGCGCGCCGGGCTGCGCAGACCCCGACGAATGCCGTTTCTGCGGCACGCTCCGCGACGCCCCCATCGGAACCGTCTGTCGCATCCTGCGCCTGAAGGGCGGCGGTGCGATCCGGCGGCGCCTGCTCGACCTGGGGCTTCGCCCCGACCGCGAGGTGATCGTGCTGCGCTCGGCGCCCCTTTATGACCCGATCGAATTGCGCGTGGGCGACAGCTTCATCGTCCTGCGCCGCCGCGAGGCCGCACAGATCGACATCGAACATGTCTGAGCCCCGTCTGATCGCGCTGGCCGGCCAGCAGAACGCCGGCAAGTCCACGCTGTTCAACCTTCTGACCGGCCTGCACCAGCATATCGCCAATTACCCCGGCGTGACGGTCGACAAGAAATCCGGTCTCTATACGCATGCGGGCCAGCGGCTGCGGGTGCTGGACCTGCCCGGCTGCTATTCGCTCAGCTCGTTCTCGCCCGAGGAAAGGGTGACCCGTCAGGCGCTGCTGGAGGACCGCCCGGATGTGGTCGTCAATGTGCTCGATGCGTCGAACCTGCGCCGGTCTCTGGTCCTGACGCTGCAACTTCTGGAGTTGGGCCGCCCCATGGTGGTGGCGCTGAACATGACGGACGTGGCGGCGCGCAACGGTCTTCGAATTGACCCGCAGGCGCTGGAACGCGCGCTGGGGGTGCCGGTGGTGGCGCTGGTCGGGCGCAAGGGCCAGGGCGCCGAGGCGCTGCGCGAGGCCATCGCGCATGCCGCCCGTCCCGGCACGCCGCCGCACTATGGTGCGCTCGACCCGCTGATCGCGGAGCTGACGGCGGATCTGGCGCGCATCCCCGCGGTGTCCGATCTGCCCGCCCGCTGGCTGGCGACCACCCTTCTGGAAGAAGACCCCGAGGCCGCGCAGATCCTGCGGGCGCGGGGTGTCGATCCCGCGCCGTTCGAGGCCCGTTGCGCGGCGTCGGCAGAAGACGCGCCGCATGGCCTTGCCGATCAGCTTTTCGCGGCGCGCGACGCGCAGGCTGCGCAACTGGCGCAGACGGCGGCCGTTCCCACCCGCGACGATCACGTGCCGCTGTCCGAAAGGATCGACCGGCTGGTTCTGAACCGGCTTCTGGCGCCGGTGATCCTGGTGGCGACGGTCTGGGCGATCTATCAGCTGTCGATCGTGCAGGGCTATGAGCTGACCAAGATCACCTGGCCCTTCCTGGCCGGCATGCGGATGTTCGTGGCCGATCTTCTGCCCGATGCGGGCTTTCTGGCCGATCCGCAGATCCGCGCATTGGGTCTGTGGCTGGTCGACAGCGCCAATACGCTGCTCAATTACGTGCCGATCTTCCTGATCCTGTTCGCGCTGATCGCCATCATCGAGGATTCGGGCTACATGGCCCGGATCGCCTTCATCCTGGACCGGGTGTTGCATCGCTTCGGCCTGCACGGGCAATCGACGCTGCCATTCATCCTGGCCGGGGTTTTTGCCGGTGGCTGCGCCGTGCCCGGTGTCATGGCGACCAAGGGCATTCCCGATGCCCGCGCGCGCATGGCGACGATCCTGACGGTTCCCTACATGAACTGCATGGCGAAGATCCCGCTCTATACGTTGTTGATCAACATATATTTTCCCGAATCCAAGGGGCTGATGCTGTTCTATCTGGCCACCTTCACGATGCTGGCGGCGCTGCTGGTCGCGCGGCTTCTCACCGGGACCGTCCTGCGCGGCTATGACACCGCGCCCTTCGTGATGGACCTGCCGGCCTATCACGTCCCCACCATCACCGGCGTTCTGCGCCGCGCCTTCGACCGCACCTGGCTCTACATCAAGAAGGTCGGCACGGTGGTGATGGCGATCGCCGTGGTGATCTATGTGCTTTTGCAATTCCCCGGCGTTCCCGAAACCCGCCAGGCGAGCTATGACGCCCGTGCCGAAGCCGCGATCGCGCAGTTCTACGACACGCTCCAGGGTAACCCCAACCTGGCCGCCGTGCCCGATCAGGCGGCGCTGGTCGATCTGGTCAATGTCTATACCGACTACAAGGCCGCGCGCCTGAACGCGCAGAGCCGCGCGGCGGTCGAGGCCCTGGATGCCGGGATCCGCGCCGCGCATCCCGATTTCGCGCCCTTCGTGCTGCGCGCGCGCGCCGCCGAGGACAAGGCCGCGGCCCGCGCGCTGCGGACGCTGGCCAACGCTCGCAGCGCGTTGCGCGGCGAGATGCGCAAGGACCGGATCGAAAGCAGCTTTCTGGGCATGGTCGGGCGCAGCCTCGAGCCGGTGACGCAATTCGCCGACTTCGACTGGAAGATCAACGTCGCACTTCTGGCGTCCTTTGCGGCGCGGGAAAGCTCGGTGTCGACGCTGGGCGTTCTCTTCGATCAGGACGAGGGCCAGAACGTGACCCTGGAAGAACGTATGGGCGCCGAGCAGAAGGCCGGCGGGCGCACGGCGCTGTCGGCCGTGGCGCTGATGCTGTTCTTCGCGCTCTATCCGCCCTGCCTTGCCACGGTGATCATGGTGCGGGTGCAGACCGACAGCTACGCCTGGATGGGGTTCTCGATCGTCTTCCCGACGATCCTGGGGCTGGGTGTGGCCAGTGCCGTCTTTACCCTGGGCTCGATGTTCGATCTGACCGGGCTCGAGGCGATGACGGCGGTCTATGTCACCGCGCTTGTGCTCTTGCTGCTGGTGGCGCTGCCCAAGCCCTGGCGCCGCGCCGCGATCCAGCCGACGGGAGAGACCCCATGACCGAAGCCCCCACCCCCCCCGCGACGCCGGCGATCGACATCGCGGGGGAAACGGCGATGTCGGGCGCAGATCTGGCGGTGGTCGGGGCCGTGACCCTGCTCGCGCTGGCGTTCCTGTTCCGCCGCCGCCTGTTTCGGCGAAATCGCGCAACGCCCCTCGCACCGGCCTGTTCGGGCTGTGCCGGCTGCGGCGGAAGCTGCCCCAGCGCCGCAACATACGATTTCCGCGCGCCCGACCCCGCCGCGCCCGAACCCCCGAGAGAGGGAGACCGCTGACGAGATCGGCCAGGCCTTGGCGCGTTGCTAGGGGGCATGAAGGCCCGCCGTGCCGGTGGCCTTGTCGAGTTGTCCCGAAAGGCTCGTTGCGACTTGTTGGAGGGCACGCAGAGGCTGACCTTTGACGCGGCGCAAGAAGCCCTCAAACTGGAACTTGAGGAAAAGCCCGTGCCGCACGTCGAGCCGGACGAACAAATCATCGCGACCTGCGAATGCGGATCATACAGGGCTGACTGCGTGTCGAACTGGCGGGCGATGGTCGCGCGGATGTGCCGCACGTCTAGGCGGCGCAGCTACCACTAAACTTCATGCCGCTGATTGCGATGGGCCACGGTCGCCCGGATAAACTGCGCAGCCACAAATACGAAGTTTCGCCCCGTCGCATCTGGCATGTCCCAAGCTGCGCCGATGTCAGAATCAACCCGTGGTTTGCCGCGTTCCTTACGTGACCAACATACTTTCCGACAAACTGTAGTTTCCTCGGCAGATGGCCTTGCTGTTGCAGCTTGTCGAGCTTTCGCGGAAGCCGAGGGCGCGGCCTTCATCAGCGGCAACGGCACGAACAAGCCGACGGGCTTCCTCGCCGTGACGCCCGAGGCCGCCGACGACGCGACGCGCACCGCCGGTGCGCTGCAATTCGTCGAGACGGCGGCCGCCGGTGTGATCGTCGCCGACGATCTCATCAACCTCGTTTACAAGCTGCGGGCGGGCTACCGGGCGAACGGCACCTTCGTCATGAACTCGACGACGGCCGCCGTCGTGCACAAGCTCAAGGACGCCGAAGGCCGGTTCATGTGGGCCGACTCTCTGGCGGCTGGCCAGCCTGCGCGGCTTCTCGGCTACCCCGTCGTGATCGCCGAAGACATGCCCTCGATCGCCGTGGGTGCCTTCCCGATCGCGTTCGGCGACTTCCGCGCGGGCTACACGATCGCGGATCGCACGGGCGTTCGCCTGATCCGCGACGAGGTGACTCGCAAGGGCTACACGGGCTTCTACCTCTCGAAGCGCGTGGGCGGGATCGTCACCGACGACGCCGCGATCAAGCTCATGAAGATCAAGGCCGCGTAACATGGAAGGGCACGCCGACATAGAGCGGCGTGCCCTCGAACTCCGCGCCGTTGAAGGCGGCCGGATCGAGGGTTACGCCGCCGTCTTCAACTCGCCCTCGCACGATCTCGGCGGCTTCGTCGAGACGATCGCGCCGGGGGCTTTCGCCGCCTCGCTCAAGCGGGGCGACGACGTTCTCGCGCTCTTCCACCACGACACGCGCGCCGTGCTCGGCCGCTCCAAGGCGGGCACGCTGCGCCTCAAGGAAGACGGCAAGGGCCTCTTCTTCGCTCTGGACGTGGCGAACACCTCGGCCGGGCGCGACGTTCTGGAAAGCGTCGGGCGCGGCGATATCACCGGCGCGAGCTTCGGCTTCCGGGCGATCCGCGATCGCTGGAACCATGCCACCAAGCCCGCGACGCGCGAGCTTCTCGAAGTCGAGCTTCTCGACGTGACCATCACCCCGAGCCCGGCCTATCCGGCAACCGTCGTCGCGCGTCGCTCGCTCGACGTGGCCGACGAAGCCCGCCGCCGTGCGCTCTATCTCGATCACCTGCGAGGCTATCATGGGATTCGCTGACCTCTTCCGCCGCCGCCACGTCGAGACGCGCTCGGCCGCGTCCAACGAGACGCTCGCGGCTCTCGGCGCGCATTGGCTCGGCACGCCGTCGGGCAAGTATCCGGCCGAGCAACTCGCCGTCACCGCTGCGTGCGTTGGCGTGATCTCGGGACAACTGGCGGGCCTTCCGGTGCGCCTCTACCGCTTCGAGGGCGACGAGCGCCACGAGGCCGCCGGGCACCCGTTCGCCCGCCTCGTGCGGCGCGGGCCGAACCCGTGGCAGTCGTGGCCCGACTTCGTGGAATGGCTGGCGGCCTCGGCGCTTCTGCATGGCAACGGGCTCGCCGAAGTCGTCACCGATCGTGCGGGCCGCGTCGTCGAGCTTCGCCCGATCCGGTGGGGCCTCGTCCGCGTCGAACTCGTCAATCCCGGGCGCGTGATCTACCACGTAACCGGCGACGACCTCTCCGCGCCTATGGGCACGACGCGGCGGCTCTTGCCTTCCGAGGTGCTCCATCTGCGCGCCCGCACCGACGACGGCGTGATAGGGGTTTCCCCCCTTCGCCGGGCCTTCGCGGCGGCCGAGAGCGCCGTCGAGATCGACGCGCACGCGCGCTCGCTTTGGAAGAACGCCGATCGGCCGTCGGGTGTGCTCATGCACGAGAAGAACCTCTCCGAAGGCGCGGCGAAGCGGCTCAAGGAGTCGTTCATGGCGCGCTTCGGCGGTGTCAACCGTGGCGCACCCGCCGTGCTCGAAGAGGGACTCAAGTTCGAGCCCTTCCCGACGATCTCGCCGGAAGACGCCGAGATTCTCGCCGCCCGCCGGTTCTCGACGGAAGAGATCGCCCGGGCGTTCGGCGTGCCCGCGCCGCTTGTCGGCATCCTCGATCACGCGAGCTTCACGAACTCCGAGACGCTCTTGCGGCACTTCGCGCAAAGCACCTTGGCGCATTGGGCGCGGAAGCTCGAAACGGAACTCTCGCGCTCCATCCTGACCGACGCCGAGCGCGAACGCCACGAGATCGACGTTGACCTCTCCGGGCTTCTGCGCGGCGATCACGCGGCCCGGTGGGCGGCGCACAAGATCGCGATCGAGGCGGGCGTGCTCACGGTGGACGAGGTGCGCGAGGTGGAAGGCTGGTCGCCGCGCGGCGAGCCCGCCGCCTCGGCCGCGAGCGAGGGCATGGCGTGAGAGCCGCGCACCGCGCCATAGCCGAGGCGCTCGCGCTTCCCGTCGAAGACGTGGCGGCCGTGCACGAGGCGCTCGTCGCAGCGGGTTACGCGAGCCGCAAGCGCGGTGCCATGCCCTTGCAGACGGTAGCGTTGATCCGGCGGCTCGGGCGCGAGGGCATGAACGCCCGCCAGATTGGCGAGCTTGTCGGCTACTCGCGATCGGCGTGCGACTCGGTGCTGCGCGGGGCGACTCACCGGCCGGTGACGGGCGGAAGGCACGCAAGGCACGGATAGGGCGAGAGCCCGAGAACCACGAAAGGCCGCCGCACCCCGGCGGCCTTTTTCGTTACCCCAAACGTTACCCCGAGCACGCTTCAAAGCGCACCCCGAGCGGGGCGCTTTCACATCTACCTGATTTTCTTGGGATTTTTGGCTCCGGCGGTAGGGATCGAACCTACGACCAATTGATTAACAGTCAACTGCTCTACCGCTGAGCTACGCCGGAACACGCGGGCTGTATAGCGTTCCGTCTCGGGCGCGTCCAGAGGGGGAATGCGGATTTTTTTGCCTTCCTGTCACAAATTTTCGAGCCGGGTGAAACGGGTTTCGGGGGCGGGGTCTCCGGCGGCGCGGATCTGATCTTTCTCTTCAAGATCAAGGAGGTGCGCGAGAACGTTGCGGGTAGCCGCGCCCATCAGCGCAGCCGGCGTGTCGGTGTAGATGCGGCGTGCCAGATCCTCGGCGCTGGCGGGGCCGTCTGCCAGCGCGGCCAGGATCTGCGCGGTGCGCGTCTGCCGGTGCGCGCGCAACTCGGCGATGCGGGCGGTGGGGGCCTCGACCGGGTCGCCGTGACCGGGAAAGAGACGCGGACTGGTCAGCGCCTCGAGCCGGTCGAGCGCGGTGAAATAGGCCGAGAGATCGCCATCGGGCGGCGAGATCAGCGTCGAGGCCCAGCCCATCACGTGATCGCCGCTGAAGGTGCCGACCGCGCTTTCGAAGCACAGATGATTCGAGAAATGCCCCGGCGTGTGCAGCGCGCGCAGCCACCAGCCCGGCCCTTCGATGCGCGCGCCGCAGGGCAGGCAGATGTCGGGGCGAAAGCCCGTGTCGACGCCCTCGCCGCCGCCGATGCGCGTGCCCAGGGCGGCCATGCGCGGGGATCGGCCGGCCTCGGGCGGGCCGAAGGCATGGACCTGTGCGCCGGTCGCGCGCGCCAGCGGCCCGGCCAGCGGCGAATGGTCGAGATGGGCATGGGTCACGAAGATATGGCTGACGCTTTCGCCGGGCGCCAGCGCGGCCAGGATCGCGGCCAGATGGTGCGGGTCGTCGGGGCCGGGGTCGATCACCGCCACCGCGCCTTCGCCCAGGATATAGGTGTTCGTGCCATGCAGCGTCATCGGCCCCGGATTGGGTGCCAGGACCACGCGCAGGCCGGGGGCCAGCCACCGCGGCGCGCCGGGACGGGGAGGGGACATTGACTTTCCTCGTTCGCTCTTCGCGTCTAGAGTGACGCCATGACATTCAGCTGGCTCAAACGCATGATGCCGCGCGGGCTTTATGGGCGGGCCGCGCTGATCCTGATCCTGCCGATCTTTTCGCTTCAGCTTGTCGTGTCGGTCGTGTTTCTGCAACGCCACTTCGAGGGGGTGACGCGGCAGATGACGGCGGTGATGCTGCGCGAGATGCGTTTTCTCGACACCGTGGTGCAGAAGGCCGACACGCCGGGCGAGGCGCGCATCCGGCTGCGCATGGTGGCCGATCCGCTGAACCTGGGGGTGGCGCTGGCCGGGGATGCGCCGCCGCCGCCCGAGGGGCCCGATCCGCGCGCCTTCTACGATTTCTCGGGCCGGGTGGTCATTGCCACGCTGCGCGGCGGTCTTGGCGGCGTGTCGCGGGTGGATTTGTCGGACGAACGGCGCGTGCGGCTGTGGATCGAGACGCGCCACGGGCCGATGTTCGTGACCTTTCCGCGGGCGCGGGTGTCGGCGTCGAACCCGCATCAGCTTCTGGTTCTGATGGTTTTCACCGGGCTGCTGATGACGGTCATCGCCTATCTGTTCCTGCGCAACCAGCTGCGGCCCATCCGCCGGCTGGCGCGGGCGGCGCAGGATTACGGCCGCGGGCGGGTGGTGCCCTATCGCCCTGCCGGCGCGACCGAGGTGCGCGCGGCGGGGTCGGCCTTCGTCGAGATGCGCGGCCGGATCGAGCGGCAATCCGAACAGCGCCGGCTGATGCTGTCGGGGATCAGCCATGACCTGCGCACCCCGCTCACGCGGATTCGTCTGGGGCTGTCGATGCTGCCCGGCGACGAGGATGTCGCTGCGCTGGAAAAGGATGTGGACGAGATGGGGCGGATGATCGACGCCTTTCTCGCCTTTGCGCGCGACGACAATGCCGACGAGCCGGCGCTGGATGTCGTGCCGGCGGACTGGCTGGGCGGGATCGTCGAGGACGCCCGGCGTGCGGGTCAGGCGGTGCGGCTGATCGTCGAGCCGGGGGCGGCGGACGGGGATCTTGTGACGCTGCGCCCGCAGGCCTTGCGCCGCGCGGTCGAGAACCTTCTGGGCAATGCCGTGCGCTATGGCACCCAGGCCGAGGTGACGCTGACGGTCGGGGCGCGGATGCTGAAGATCGCGGTCGAGGATGACGGCCCCGGCATTCCGCCCGAGCGGCGCGAGGAGGCGCTGCGGCCCTTCACCCGGCTGGATCCTGCGCGCAATCAGAACCGCGGGCAGGGGGTCGGGCTGGGGCTGGCCATTGCCGCCGAGATCCTGCGCAGCCACGGCGGCACGCTGCGTCTGACCGACGGTCTGAGGCTGCGCGGCCTGCGCGTCGAACTCACGCTGCCGCGGTGAACCGGGCGCGCGTCGATCCCGCGCCCGCGGCCCGAATGCCCCTTGGGGCCGTCAGGGCGCCAACAGTCAGAGCGCCACCAGCAGGTAGATGACACCGCCCCAGAAGCCCAGGCCGGCGACGGCGGCAGGCAGGATCCACCAGCCGGCGGACATGGCTTGCCCCGCCGCGGCGGGGCGGGCGGGCTGCGCGCGCCGGGACGGCAGATCTGCGGTCTTGATCGGAACCACACTCATGGCGATATCCCCCTGTTCGTGGCGCCGGGCGCGCAAACGCGCCGTGCCACCCGTGACCCGAGAGTGCGGCTCACACCTTAAAGAATAGCTAACAAGCGACTGGGGCGTCTTTGCGTCAAGACAAGGGCAGATAGAATTGTAACGATTTTCCGAACTCCGTGCCATTTCCGCCAGATGCACGGCGCTTTCGGGTGAATGCCCGAGGGGGCAGGATGGGCGGACGGTTGAACCCGCTTCGCGGCGGCCCTAGATTGGGGGCTTGACCGGGGTGCGCCAGGTTGCCGCGTCTGGGACCGGGTGCGCCTGCCACAAAGGATCTGACATGAACGAACTCTCCGCCTCCTACCCGGTGCTGCCGCTGCGCGACATCGTGGTCTTCCCCCACATGATCGTTCCCCTGTTCGTCGGACGCGAGAAATCCGTCCGCGCGCTCGAGGAAGTCATGGGCGAGGAGCGCGAGATCCTGCTGGCCAGCCAGATCGACCCGGCCGAGGACGACCCCGATCGGGAGGGGATCTACCGCGTCGGCGTCCTGGCCAACGTGCTGCAATTGCTCAAGCTGCCCGACGGCACGGTCAAGGTGCTGGTCGAAGGGCGCGCGCGCGTGCGCATCGCCGAATATCTTGAAAACGAAAGCTTCTTCGAGGCCCGTGCCGAGCTTCTGGACGAAACCGCCGGCGACGAGGATACGATCAAGGCGCTGCTGCGCTCGGTCGCCGAGGAATTCGAACGCTATGCCAAGATCAAGAAGAACATCCCCGAGGAGGCCCTGAGCGCCATCTCGGAAACCCGCGAGGCCGACCGCCTGGGGGATCTGGTCTCGGGGCATCTGGGCATCGAGGTCGCGCAGAAGCAGGAGCTTCTGGAAACCCTCGACGTCGCCGAGCGGCTGGAACGCGTCTACGGCCTGATGCAGGGCGAGATGAGCGTCCTTCAGGTCGAGCGCAAGATCAAGTCGCGCGTCAAGTCGCAGATGGAGCGCACCCAGCGCGAATATTACCTCAACGAACAGATGAAGGCGATCCAGCGCGAGCTGGGCGACGGCGAGGACGGCCAGTCCGAGCTGAACGAGCTGGAAGAGCGCATCAAGAAGACCAAGCTGTCGAAGGAAGCGCGCGAGAAGGCCGAGGCCGAGCTGAAGAAGCTGCGCTCGATGAGCCCGATGTCGGCCGAGGCCACCGTGGTGCGCAATTATCTCGACTGGATCCTGGCGCTTCCCTGGGGCGTCAAGAGCCGGGTCAAGAAGGATCTGTTTGCCGCCGAGAAGGTGCTCGACGACGATCATTACGGCCTTGAGAAGGTCAAGGAACGCATCGTCGAATATCTGGCCGTGCAGGCGCGTTCGACCAAGCTCAAGGGCCCGATCCTGTGCCTTGTCGGTCCGCCCGGCGTCGGCAAGACCTCGCTCGGGCGGTCGGTGGCGCGCGCCACCGGGCGCGAGTTCATCCGCATCAGCCTGGGCGGCGTGCGCGACGAATCGGAAATCCGCGGCCACCGGCGCACCTATATCGGCTCGATGCCGGGCAAGATCATCCAGGCGCTGAAGAAGGCCAAGACCACCAACCCGCTGATCCTGCTCGACGAAATCGACAAGATGGGTCAGGATTTCCGCGGCGACCCGGCCAGCGCGATGCTCGAGGTGCTGGATCCCGAACAGAACGCGACCTTCGTCGATCATTACCTCGAGGTGGAATATGACCTCTCGAACGTGATGTTCCTGACCACGGCCAACAGCTACAACATGCCCGGCCCGCTTCTGGACCGGATGGAGATCATCAGCCTGGCCGGCTACACCGAGGACGAGAAGCGCGAGATTGCCAAGCAGCACCTGATCCCCAAGCAGGTCAAGTCGCATGGTCTCAAGAAGGGTGAATTTGCCCTGACCGATCCCGCGCTGACCGACGTGATCCGCTATTACACGCGCGAGGCCGGGGTGCGGAACCTCGAGCGCGAGATCGCCAAGCTGGCGCGCAAGGCGGTGACCGAGATCGTCAAGGGCAAGACCCGCGAGGTCGAGGTGACGCCCGAAAGCCTCGAGGATTTCCTGGGCGTGCGGCGCCACCGCTATGGCTTGGCCGAGAAGGAAGATCAGGTGGGCGTGGTCACCGGGCTGGCCTGGACCAGCGTCGGCGGCGACCTTCTGCAGATCGAGGCGCTCAAGCTGCCCGGCAAGGGCCGGATGAAGACCACCGGCAAGCTGGGCGACGTGATGAAGGAATCGATCGAGGCGGCGTCAAGCTTCGTGCGCTCGGTCGCGCCCGACATCGGGGTCAAGCCGCCCAAGTTCGAGAAGGTGGACATCCACGTCCACGTTCCCGAAGGCGCCACGCCCAAGGACGGCCCCAGCGCGGGCATCGCCATGGTGACCTCGATCGTGTCGGTGCTGACCGGCATCCCGGTGCGCAAGGACATCGCCATGACCGGCGAAGTCACGTTGCGCGGCAATGTGCTGCCGATCGGGGGCTTGAAGGAAAAGCTTCTGGCGGCGCTGCGCGGCGGCATCAAGACCGTGCTGATCCCCGAGGAAAACGCCAAGGATCTGCCCGAGATCCCCGATAACGTGAAGGCGGGGCTCGAGATCATTCCCGTGGCCCATGTCCGCGAGGTGCTGGCGCGCGCGCTGGTGCGGGCGCCCGAGCCCGTCGAATGGGACGAGGAGGCGGAGGAAGCCGCCCTGGTCTCGGGCGAGAATGGCGCGGGCGAGGGAACCGCGCTGGCACACTGAGATCTGATCGCATTCCCGATCCTGGCGCCGGCCCGCCTTCAGGCGTGGCCGGCACTGTGCGTTGCCCGCCCCCACCCGCCGCATCGCGGCAGTGGATTCGGGCCCGCCGTGGGGCTAGTCTTCGGGGGATGATGCGCAGGGAAACCGACAAGGGAGCCGGAATGAGCAAATCCCGCAAGCAGACCGCCGGGCATGGCAAGGCCGAAGCCGACGGCCCGGCCCGCAAGGACACCGC
Organism: Phaeovulum vinaykumarii; assembly: GCF_900156695.1. Taxonomy (GTDB): domain Bacteria; phylum Pseudomonadota; class Alphaproteobacteria; order Rhodobacterales; family Rhodobacteraceae; genus Bieblia_A; species Bieblia_A vinaykumarii. The sequence goes on along the minus strand of NZ_FTOM01000008.1, from coordinate 134,431 downwards.
CGCTGCCGAGGCCACGGCGCCCGAGGCCGCTGTCTCGGAAGAGGTGGCGCCCGAAACCACGGCGCCGCCCGAGCCCGGCCCCGCGGCCTCGGGCGTGCTGCCCACGCTGGCCTCGGACGGGCCCCGGCCCGGTCTGGCCATCGGCGGTGGCATCACGCTGGTGGGGCAGGGGGGCGGGGCCGATCTGTCCGTGCCCGAACCCTCCGAGGTGACGATGTTGCGCATGAAGGACATCGTGGACCGGGTCGTGGCGCAGACCGGCCAGAAGAAGCGCGACGTGAAGCCCCTGGCCGAGGCGGTTCTGGAGGTTCTGGGGGCCGCGCTGGCCGCCGGGGACGAGGTCAACCTGCCCGGTCTGGGCAAGATGCGTGTCAGCCGCCGCCAGGCCAAGCCCGACGGCGAGATGCTGACGCTCAAGCTGCGGCGCAAGGCCGGGGCCGGGCCGTCGGAGGGGGCCGACGACGACGCGGAAGAATAGCGCGAAAAGCATGACATGGGGGCTTGCGCAGGCCGAAGCGCAACGCTAAAAGCCGCGCCAACGGGTGATTAGCTCAGTGGTAGAGCGCTTCGTTCACATCGAAGATGTCAGGAGTTCGAATCTCTTATCACCCACCATTCTTCCGGTAACCGGGGCCGTCGCAGGACGCGCCCCGGTTTCCATTTTCGGCCCCCCGCACGCATCAGCCGCCCAGGATCAGCCGCGCCGCGATCGCCCACATGATCACGGCGATCCCGCCTTCCAGCAGGCGCCAGGCGGCGGGCTGGGCGAAGACCGGGCGCAGCAGGCGCGCGCCATATCCGAGCGCGAAGAAGAAGCCGAACGAGGCGCTGACCGCGCCGGCGCCGAACCAGCCTTCGGCACCGGGGAACTGGGTCGAGATCGTGCCCAGAAGGACCAGCGTGTCCAGATAGACATGCGGGTTCAGCCAGGTGATCGCCAGGCACGCCGTCACGGTGGCGCGCAGCGTGCCTGCCGCGCCTCCTTCGGCCGCCAGCGCGCCGGTCTCGCGCAGGGCCGCCATCAGGCTGCGCGCCCCATACCAGATCAGGAAGGCCGCGCCGCCATAGCGCATCACCGGGTCGATCCAGGGGAACAGGTCCAGAAGCCGCGCGAACCCCGCCACCCCGGCGAGAATCAGCACCGCATCGGACAGCGCGCAGGCCAGGCAGACGGCCAGCACATGATGCCCGCGCAGCCCGTGGCGCAGCACAAAGGCGTTCTGCGCGCCGATGGCCACGATCAGGCTCAGCCCCATGCTCAGCCCGGCAAGAAAGACCGGCAGGTTCATCGTGGCTCCTCTCTCTCGGGTGGGTGTTGGCGGGCCCGCGCGGCCGCCCCGGATCGGGGCCCCGCAATGGCTGCGCCGGGGCGGCGGGCGGTGGGGCGGGCGGCGCCTGACGTGGCCGCGGCGGGATACGAAAAAGCCGCCCAAGCTATTGAGCTTGGACGGCTTTTTATTGGTGCCCAGGAGAGGACTCGAACCTCCACGCCTTGCGGCACACGGACCTGAACCGTGCGCGTCTACCAATTCCGCCACCTGGGCCGGTGTCGTGAGGCGCTGAGTATCCCGACCCGCGGGGGGTGTCAACGGGGTCTGAAAAGATTTTTGTCATCGCGGTGTCGCGGGGCTGTCGCGGGCGGGTCCGGGGCCCTTTCCGGGGGGCTTTTTTCTTGTCGGCCCCAGGGTGCAGCGCTAAGTCTCGGCCAGTCAAAGGGAGACACGAGCCGGGGGAGAGGCGATGTCGAAACTGGTCACGATCTACGGGGGCTCGGGCTTCGTGGGGCGCTATGTCGCGCAGGCGATGGCGCATGAGGGCTGGCGCGTGCGCGTCGCCGTGCGCCGCCCCAACGAGGCGCTGTTCACCCGCGTCTATGGCGCGCCGGGGCAGGTCGAGCCCATCCTGTGCAACATCCGCGATGCCGCCAGCGTGCGCGCCGCGATGGAAGGCGCGGATGCGGTGGTCAATTGCGTCGGCATCCTGGTCCCCGAAGGGCGCAACCGCTTCCGCGAGGTGCAGGCCGAAGGCGCGGCCACCATCGCGCGGCTGGCCGCCGAACTGGGGGTGGCGCAGCTGGTGCATCTGTCCTCGATCGGTTCGGTCGAGGGGGCGCCCAGCGAATATTCGCGCACCAAGGCCCGCGGCGAGGCTGCCGTTCTGGAACATTTCCCCAGCGCCGCGATCCTGCGGCCGTCGGTGATCTTCGGCCCCGAGGACCAGTTCTTCAACCGCTTCGCCGCCATGGCGCGGCTGATGCCGGTGATCCCGCTGGTGGGCGGGGGCACGCGCTTCCAGCCGGTCTATGTGGGCGACGTGGCCGCGGCGGCGAAGGCCTGCCTGCTGCACGGGCATTCGGGCGTCCATGAGCTGGGCGGCCCCGAGGTCGAGACCTTTGCCCGCCTGATCGAACGCATGCTGCGCATCATCAAGCGTGACCGGCTGGTGCTGTCGATCCCGGCGCCGCTGGGCTGGCCGATGGCGGCCACGCTCGACATCCTGTCGGGGCTGACCGGCGGCTTCGTCGTCAACCGCATCCTGACGCTGGATCAGCTGTCCAATCTGGGACGTGACAATATCGTGGCCGCCGATGCCCGCGGATTGGGCGATCTGGGGGTCGAGCCCACGCCGATGGACGCCATCCTGCCCGAGTACCTCTGGCGTTTCCGCCCCGACGGGCAATATGAAGAGATCAAGGCTTCGGCGAAACTGATGCGCGAGAAACACTGACATGATGACCGACAGCACGCTTGTAGCCGCGATTCTGGGCGTGCTGGAGGGGCTGACGGAATTCATCCCCGTCTCGTCGACCGGCCATATCCTTCTGGCCGGTCATTTCATGGGGTTCGACAGCCCCGGCAAGGCCTTCGAGGTGGTGATCCAGCTGGGCGCGATCCTGGCGATCCTGGGGGTCTATGCCACGCGGCTGGTGCAGGTCTTTGCCGCGGCACCCCATGATCCGGCGGCGCGCAAGTTCATCGCCTCGGTGCTGATCGCCTTTGCGCCGGCGGTGGTGATCGGGGTTCTGGCCCATGACATCATCAAGCAGGTGCTGTTCGAGACCCCGATCCTGATCGCGGTGATGCTGATCCTGGGCGGGGTGGTTCTGATCTGGGTGGACCGGCTGCCGCTGAAACCCCGCCATCAGGACGCGATGCGCTTTCCGCTGCCGATGGCGCTGGTGATCGGCTTCATCCAATGTCTGGCCATGATCCCCGGCGTCTCGCGCTCGGGGGCGACGATCGTCGGCGCGCTGGCGATGGGGGCGTCGAAGCGGGCGGCGGCGGAATTCTCGTTCTTCCTGTCCATGCCGACGATGGCGGGCGCCTTTGCCTATGATCTCTACAAGAACCGCGACGTGCTGGACGCTGCGGCGCTGGGCGACATTGCGGTGGGCTTCGTTCTGGCGTTCTTCGCGGCCGTGATCGTGGTCAAGGGCCTTCTGGCCTATGTCAGCCGGCATGGCTACGCGCTTTTCGGCTGGTGGCGAATCATCGTCGGCGGGGTGGCTCTGGCCGCTCTGTTGGCCGGATATTGATAGATAGGTCAGCAGGTCTTCCCTAAAAAATCCGATTTTGGGTGCGAAATCGCATGCGCCCTGTCGAATTACGCCATTTATGTCAATCTTGCTGACTTTTATTTGCAATCAACGAAGGGTAACAAGGCGCACCTATTGAACCCGAAACGGGAGGCGCAGCCATGGCCCAGCAACGCATGCTCAAGTTCGTGAAACTCGGCAAGGAAATGCCCGAGAAGCGCGAGGCGAAAGAGCGCGCCACCGACTTCAACGAGATCTACGCCGAATTCGCGGCCCAGAAGGCCAACGAACAGGCCAGCCGGTGCAGCCAATGCGGCGTGCCCTATTGCCAGGCGCATTGCCCGCTGGGCAACAACATCCCTGACTGGCTGCGCCTGACCGCCGAGGGCCGCCTTCAGGAAGCCTACGAGACCAGCCAGGCCACCAACACCTTTCCCGAGATCTGCGGCCGCATCTGCCCGCAGGACCGTCTGTGCGAAGGCAATTGCGTGATCGAGCAATCGGGCCACGGCACGGTGACGATCGGCGCCATCGAGAAATACGTGACCGACACCGCCTGGGACATGGGTTGGGTCAAGCCGATCCGCCCGGCGGTCGAACGCGCCGAAAGCGTGGGCATCATCGGCTCGGGTCCGGGCGGGATGGCCGCGGCCGACGCGCTGCGCCGCGCCGGGGTCAAGGTGACGGTCTACGAACGTTCGGACCGCGCGGGCGGGCTGCTGACCTATGGCATCCCCGGCTTCAAGCTGGAAAAGGACGTGGTGATGAAGCGCGTCGACCAGCTGGCCCAGGCCGGCGTCGAATTCGTGCTGAACTGCAATGTCGGCGTGGACATCACCTTCGACGCGATCCGCCAGAAACATGATGCGGTGCTGATCGCCACGGGCGTCTACAAGGTGCGCGAGCTGCGCGAGCCCGGCGCCGACGCCAAGGGCATCGTGCGGGCGCTGGACTACCTGACCGCCTCGAACAAGCTCAGCTTCGGCGACACCGTCCCCGAGGTCGAGGACGGCACCCTTGACGCGCGCGGCAAGAATGTCGTGGTGATCGGCGGCGGCGACACGGCGATGGACTGCGTGCGCACCGCCATCCGCCAGGGCGCGGCCTCGGTCAAATGTCTCTACCGCCGCGACCGCGAGAACATGCCCGGCTCGCAGCGCGAGGTGCAGAACGCCGAGGAAGAGGGCGTCGAATTCGTCTGGCTGGCCGCGCCGGTGGGCTTTGACGGCACCCCGGTGAAATCGGTGCGCGTGCAGCGCATGCGGCTGGGCGCGCCGGACAAGTCGGGCCGCCGCTCGCCCGAGCCGGTCGAGGGCGCGCTCTATGACGAGCCCGCCGAGCTGGTCGTGCAGGCGCTGGGCTTCGAGCCCGAGGATCTGCCCAAGCTGTGGAACACCGACGGGCTCGAGGTCACGCGCTGGGGCACGCTGCGCGCCGATGCGCGTCACGCCACCTCGATGCCGGGCGTCTTTGCCGTGGGCGACATCGTGCGCGGCGCCTCGCTGGTGGTCTGGGCCATCCGCGACGGGCGCGAGGCGGCACAGTCGATCCTCGAGCTGCTGGCCCGGCGCGCCGAGGTCGCGGCCGAATGAGACCGCTCGCGCTTGCCCTTCTTCTGGCAAGCCCCGCCGCTGCGGCGGATTTCGTTCCGCCCGCGGGCTGCACGCTTGCCTTCACCGCCCAGCTTCACGGCTGCGTGGTGTCGAACACCTATTCCTGCGTGTCCGATGCGCCGGGCGACCGGCGCACCAGCTATGCCGACGGCGAGGGGGTGTTCTTCACCTCGCATATCGACCGCGAGACCCGCTGGATCGAGAGCACCGACCACGAGACCGGCGAGATCGACCGGCTTCTGCCCGATGCGGCCGATCATGCCTCGTTCTCGACGCTGCTGGCGACGGGGGTGGACACCTACGATTTCGAGACGCTGTCGAATGCGGGCGAACGCCGGCGCTATCGCGGCGTCGACCGGCTGACCGGCGAACGTGTCGTGATCGACGGCATCACGCTGGAACGCGCCGAATTCGAGATCGAGACCCTGGCCGCCGACGGAAGCTTCATCTCGCGCCGCACCGGCAGCCAGTTCATCAGCCGCGACTGGCGGATCTTCTTTGGCGACCGCGAGCATTACGAGAACGCCTTCGGCGATCAGGTCGATACGCTCGAGGCGCCCGTCACCTTCGCCCTGCCGGGCGAAGAGGGCTTCGGCGCCGCCGAACCCGAATATGATTGCACCACGCAGATGACCGGCGTGCCTGCGAAATTTCCCCGACCCACTCTCTGAGGAGGCAAAGACATGACCAGATACGACGCCGCTTGGGTTGCCGCCGAAGAGACCAAGCGCAAATGGATGGCCGAGAACGGGCTTTACCGTGCCGAGGACGAGCACGCCTCCTGCGGGGTGGGCCTTGTCGTGGCGATCGACGGCCAGCCCTCGCGCAAGGTGGTGGAAAACGGGATCGACGCGCTCAAGGCGGTGTGGCACCGCGGCGCGGTGGATGCCGATGGCAAGACCGGCGACGGCGCGGGCATCCATGTCCAGATCCCCGTTCCCTTCTTCTATGACCAGATCCGCCGCACCGGCCACGAGCCCGACATGAGCAAGCTGGTCGCCGTGGGCCAGGTGTTCCTGCCGCGCGTCGATTTCGGCGCGCAGGAGCGTTGCCGCACGATCGTGGAAACCGAAGTGCTGCGCATGGGCCATTACATCTACGGCTGGCGCCACGTTCCGGTGAACACCGAAGTGCTGGGCGAGAAGGCCAATGCCACCCGTCCCGAGATCGAGCAGATCCTGATCCGCTGCGAGAAGGACATCGACGAGGAACAATTCGAGCGCGAGCTCTACATCATCCGCCGTCGGATCGAGAAGGCCGCCGCCGCCGCGCAGATCCCGCAGCTCTACATCTGTTCGCTGTCGTGCCGGTCGATCATCTACAAGGGCATGATGCTGGCCGAGCAGGTCGCGGAATTCTATCCCGACCTCAAGGATGACCGCTTCGAGAGCGCCTTTGCCATCTATCACCAGCGCTATTCGACCAACACCTTCCCGCAATGGTGGCTGGCCCAGCCCTTCCGCATGCTGGCCCACAACGGCGAGATCAACACCCTCAAGGGCAACCTCAACTGGATGAAGAGCCACGAGATCCGCATGGCCTCGACGGCCTTCGGGGACGCGGCCGAGGACATCAAGCCGATCATCGCGCAGGGCTCTTCGGACTCGGCCGCGCTTGATGCGGTGTTCGAGGTGATGGTGCGCTCGGGCCGCTCGGCGCCGATGGTCAAGACCATGCTGGTCCCCGAGGCCTATTCCAAGACCTCGACCGACATGCCCAAGGCCTGGGCGGACATGTATGCTTATTGCAACGCGGTGATGGAACCCTGGGACGGCCCCGCGGCGCTGGCCATGACCGACGGCCGCTGGGTCTGCGGCGGGCTGGACCGCAACGGCCTGCGCCCGATGCGCTATGTCGTGACCGGTGACGGGCTGGTCATCGCCGGCTCGGAAGTGGGGATGGTGCCCACCGACGAGGCGACCGTGGTCGAGAAGGGCGCGCTGGGGCCGGGCCAGATGATCGCCGTCGATATGGGCGAGGGCAAGCTCTACCACGACGCCGAGATGAAGAACCTGCTGGCCGGCAGCCAGAACTTCGGCGAATGGCTGGAGAAGGTCACCGATCTCAACGCGATCCTGCGCGACGTCCCCGAAAAGGCGATGTTCGAGGGCGAGGATCTGCGCCGCCGCCAGATCGCGGCCGGCTACACCACCGAAGAGATCGAACAGATCCTGATGCCGATGGTGGATGACGGCAAGGAAGCCGTGGCCTCGATGGGCGACGACACGCCGCCCGCGGTGCTGTCGCGCAAATATCGCCCGCTGTCGCATTTCTTCCGCCAGAACTTCAGCCAGGTCACCAACCCGCCGATCGACAGCTTGCGCGAAAGCCGCGTGATGAGCCTCAAGACGCGGTTCGGCAACCTCAAGAACGTGCTCGACGAGGACGGCAGCCAGACCGAGATCCTGATCCTCGAGAGCCCCTTCGTGGCGAACGCGGAATTCGAGGTGATGGTGCATCAATTCGGCGAGTCGGTCGCGCGCATCGACTGCACCTTCGCCGTGGGCGCGGGGCAGGAGGCGCTGCGCGACGGGCTGGCGCGCATCCGTCAGGAGGCCGAGGACGCCGTGCGTTCGGGGGCCAACCACATCATCCTGACCGATGAATACCAGAGCGCCGACCGCGTGCCGATGCCGATGATCCTGGCCACCAGCGCGGTGCATTCGTGGCTGACGCGCAAGGGGCTGCGGACCTTCACCTCGCTCAACGTGCGTTCGGCCGAATGCATCGACCCGCATTACTTCGCGGTGCTGATCGGCGCCGGGGCCACCACGGTCAACGCCTATCTGGCCCAGGACACGATCGCCGACCGCATGGCGCGCGGCCTGATCGAGGGCACGCTGGAAGACGCGATGCGCCGTTTCCGCGACGCCATCGACGCGGGCCTTCTGAAGATCATGTCCAAGATGGGCATCTCGGTGATCTCGTCCTATCGCGGCGGGCTCAACTTCGAGGCCGTGGGCCTGTCGCGCGCGATGGTTGCCGAATATTTCCCCGGCATGCAGTCGCGGATCTCGGGGATCGGGGTGCACGGCATCCAGCACAAGCTGGAGCAGGTTCACGCCCAGGGCTGGCTGTCGGGTCAGGATCTGCTGCCGGTGGGCGGTTTCTACAAGATGCGCCGCTCGGGCGAGACCCACGCCTGGCAGGCGTCGAACATGAAGCTGCTTCAGGATGCCTGCGCGAAAAGCTCGTATGACCTGTGGAAGCAATATTCCGCGGTCATGCGGTCGAACCCGCCGATCCACATCCGCGACCTTCTGGACGTGAAGCCCCTGGGCAAGCCCGTCCCGATCGAGGAAGTTGAATCGATCACCTCGATCCGCAAGCGCTTCGTGACGCCGGGCATGAGCCTGGGCGCGCTGTCGCCCGAGGCGCACAAGATCCTGAACGTGGCCATGAACCGCATCGGCGCCAAGTCCGACAGCGGCGAGGGCGGCGAGGATCCGGCGCATTTCCTGCCCGAACCGAACGGCGACAACCCGTCGGCCAAGATCAAGCAGGTGGCCTCGGGGCGCTTTGGCGTGACCGCCGAATACCTCAACCATTGCGAGGAACTCGAGATCAAGGTGGCCCAGGGCGCCAAGCCCGGCGAGGGCGGCCAGCTTCCGGGCATGAAGGTCACCGACCTGATTGCGCGGCTGCGCCATTCGACCAAGGGCGTCACGCTGATCTCGCCGCCGCCGCACCACGACATCTATTCGATCGAGGATCTGGCGCAGCTGATCTATGACCTCAAGCAGATCAACCCGCGCGCCAAGGTGACGGTGAAGCTGGTGGCCTCGAGCGGCGTCGGCACGATCGCGGCCGGCGTGGCCAAGGCCAAGGCCGACGTGATCCTGATCTCGGGGCACAACGGCGGCACCGGCGCCAGCCCCGCGACCTCGGTCAAATATGCCGGTCTGCCGTGGGAGATGGGCCTGACCGAGGCGCATCAGGTTCTGGCGATGAACAAGCTGCGCGACCGGGTGACGCTGCGCACCGACGGCGGCCTGCGGACCGGGCGCGATATCGTCATGGCCGCGATGATGGGCGCCGAGGAATACGGCATCGGCACCGCGGCGCTGATCGCCATGGGCTGCATCATGGTGCGCCAGTGCCAGTCGAACACCTGCCCGGTGGGCGTGTGCACGCAGGACGAATATCTGCGCGCCCGCTTCACCGGCACGGCCGACAAGGTGGTCAACCTGATCACCTTCTACGCCCAGGAGGTGCGTGAATTGCTGGCGTCGCTGGGCGCGCGCTCGATGGACGAGATCATCGGCCGTGCGGACCTGCTGACCCAGGTCAGCCGGGGGGCGGCGCATCTGGACGATCTGGACCTCAACCCGCTGCTCATCACGGTCGATGGCTCGGACAAGATCGTCTATGACCGCTCGCGGCCGCGCAACCATGTGCCGGACACGCTCGATGCCGAGATCATCCGCGACGGGGCGCGCTTCTTCGAGGATGGCGAGAAGATGCAGCTCAGCTATGCCGTGCGCAACACCGACCGCACCATCGGCACGCGCGTCTCCAGCCTGATCGTCAAGAACTTCGGGATGAAGAACGCGCTTCAGCCCGACCATCTGACGGTGAAGCTGACGGGCTCGTGCGGGCAGTCGCTGGGCGCCTTTGCCGCGCCGGGCCTCAAGATCGAAGTGTCGGGCGACGCCAACGATTATGTCGGCAAGGGTCTGTCGGGCGGCATCGTCACGGTGCGTCCGCCGATGTCCTCGCCGCTGGTAGCCGCCGACAACACGATCATCGGCAACACCGTGCTTTACGGGGCGACGGATGGCTATCTGTTCGCGGCGGGCCGTGCGGGCGAACGCTTCGCGGTGCGCAACTCGGGCGCCAAGGTCGTGGTCGAGGGCTGCGGCTCGAACGGCTGCGAATACATGACCGGCGGCGTGGCCGTGATCCTGGGCCGCATCGGCGCCAACTTCGGCGCCGGGATGACCGGGGGCATGGCCTATCTCTACGACCCCGACGGGGTGGCCCATGACTACATGAACATGGACAGCCTGGTGACCAGCCCGGTCAGCCATCCGCATTGGGACGGCCAGCTGCGCGCGCTGATCCAGCGTCACGCGACCGAGACCGGCAGCCTCAAGGCGCAGGGGATCTTGCAGAACTGGGACGTCGAGCGCACCCGTTTCGTGCAGGTCTGCCCCAAGGAGATGCTGGCGCATCTGCCCTATCCGCTGACCGAGGATGACGCGACTGCGGCGGTGCCGGCCGAATAAGGCCCGCCGCGCAGGGCGAAGACGGAAGAAACGGGGGCGGCAGGTGCGATCCAGTCGCCCCCTTTGCATCGGCGGCCCTGACTGCGCCCATGGCGGGGCGGAGGGCGCGCGCGATGCGGCGCCCCGCCCCTTGACCCGCGCGGCCCGGCCATGACTTATGACGGCATGGCTCGCAAACCCCCTTCAACGGCCGCTTCGGCGAAAGGCCGCGCCCGTGGCAAGCGCAAGACCGCACAGTCCGCGCCGGCGCCCGGTCGCGTGCGCCGCCTGATGCGCACGGTCACGGTCTGGATCGGGCGGCTGGCGCTGGCGGGGGTGGCGGCGCTTCTGGCGCTGGTGGTGTTGTTTTCGCTCATCAATCCGCCCACGACGCCCACGATCTGGTCCGAGTCACGCCGGCTGGGCAAGGTCGACCGCCAATGGACCCCGATGGAGGAAATCGCCCCCGTCATGGCGCGCTCGGTCGTGGCCGCCGAGGACGCCAATTTCTGCCTGCACTGGGGCTTTGACATGCGCGCGATCCGCGCCGCCATCGACGACGGCGCCCGGCGCGGGGCCTCGACGCTCAGCCAGCAGGTGGCCAAGAACGTCTTTCTCTGGCAGGAGCGGTCCTGGGGGCGCAAGGCGCTCGAGGCGGTGCTGACGCCGATGATCGAACTGGTCTGGTCCAAGCGCCGCATCCTCGAGATCTATCTCAACGTCGCCGAATTCGACGAAGGCGTCTTCGGCATCAATGCTGCCGCGTTTCGCTATTTCCGCACCTCGCCCGACCGGCTGACGGCCGAGCAGGCGGCGCTTCTGGCCAGCGTCCTGCCCGCGCCCAAGGCCCGCAACGCCGCGCGGCCCAATGACTTCATGCGCCGCCGCGCCGCCGCCATTGCCGACGGGGCCGCGACCATCGCCGCCGACGGGCGCGCGCGCTGCTTTGCGCCGGCGGATTAAGGCCCACGAGACCCGCGGGGATTGATCCCGCCCCCCTGTCCCCGTATCACCGGGGCAAGAGGCGCGGGCCGACCGACCGGGTTCCCCCGCGCCCGATCTCACGGGAAATGTCATGAATCGTCTGTATCACGTCGCCCTCTCGCCCTTTTGCCGCAAGGTCCGCCTGACCCTGGCGGAAAAGAAGATCGAGGTCGAACTGGTCGAGGAACGCTATTGGGATCCCAGCCCCGATTTCCTGCGCCGCAACCCCGCCGGCAAGGTGCCGGTCCTGCGCATGGACAGCCGCCTGATGGCCGAAAGCCAGGCGATCTGCGAATATCTCGACGAGACGCTGCCCAACCCGGCGCTGATCCCCGCCGACCCGGAAGCCCGCTATGAGGTGCGGCGCCTGTGCTTCTGGTTCGATGACAAGTTCAACGCGGAAGTGACCCGCCCCATCATGAACGAGCGCGTCTGGAAGAAGATCCGCAAGGAAGGCTATCCCGACAGCCGTGCGGTGAAATCGGGCCTGGCGGCGGTGAAGTTCCACCTTGATTACATGGGCTGGCTTCTGGATCAGCGGCGCTGGCTGGCCGGCGACGTGATGACCCTGGCCGATTTCGCGGCGGCGGCGCATCTGTCGTGCCTCGACTATATCTCGGATGTGGACTGGAACCGCTCGGCCAATGTCCGCGACTGGTATGCCAAGATCAAGTCGCGCCCGGCCTTCCGGTCGCTTCTGGCAGACCAGCTGCCGGGCCTTCCGCCGTCGCCGCAATATGCGCTCCTTGACTTCTGATCTGGCCGCCCGGCTCAAGGCGCAGGCGCTGGCCGAGGGCTTTACCGCCGCGCGGCTGACCACGCCCGACGCAATCCCCCACGCCGATGCGGCGCTGCGCGCCTTCGTGGCGGCGGGCTATCACGGCCAGATGCGCTGGATGGAAGACCGCATGAACTGGCGCGGCAATCCGGCGGCGCTGTGGCCCGAGGCGCGGTCGATCCTGATGCTGGCCGAAAGCTATAGCCCGGCCGAAGATCCCCGCGCGGTGACCGCCTGTCCCGATCTGGGGGCGGTGTCGGTCTATGCCCGCGGGCGGGATTATCACGACCTGGTCAAGAAGCGGCTCAAGCGGCTGGGGCGCTGGCTGATCGCCGAGGCCGGCGGCGAGATCAAGGTCTTTGTCGATACCGCGCCGGTGATGGAAAAGCCGCTGGCGCAGGCGGCGGGGCTGGGCTGGCAGGGCAAGCATACCAATGTCGTCAGCCGCGAGATCGGCAACTGGTTCTTTCTGGGCGCGATCTTCACCTCGCTCGCGCTGCCGCCCGACGCCCCCGAGACCGATCATTGCGGCAGTTGTCGGTCCTGTCTGGATGCCTGCCCGACCGCGGCTTTCGTCGCGCCGGGGCGGATGGATGCGCGGCGCTGCATCTCCTATCTGACGATCGAGCATCGCGGGCCGGTCGACCCGGATCTGCGCCCGGCGCTGGGCAACCGCATCTATGGCTGCGACGAATGTCTTGCGGCCTGTCCCTGGAACAAGTTTGCCGCGCCGATGACCGAGCCGGGCTATGCGCCCCGCGCCGATGCCCTTCTTGCCGATGCGCCCCGACTGGCCGATCTGGTCACGCTGGACGAGGCCGCCTTTCGCGCGGCCTTCTCGGGCAGCCCGATCAAGCGCATCGGGCATGCGCGGTTCCTGCGCAACGTGCTCTATGCGATCGGCAATTCCGGCCAGCCCGCGCTTGCACCGCTGGCCGCGGCGCATCGGGACGCCGACGACCGAGCCGTGGCCGATGCCGCACGCTGGGCGCTGGCGCGGTTGGGCGGCCCTGCGTATCGCGCAATTCCCGGCGCGTCGGAGGCCTGATAGAAGGGGGCATGTCCACGCCCCAATCCCCGTCCCGCGCCATCCTGTTCAAGCTGGTATCGGTCAGCGCCTTTGCCGCCATGGCCGCGCTGATCAAGGCGGCTTCGGGGCGGGTGCCGCCGGGCGAGGCGGTCTTCTTCCGCTCGGCCTTTGCCATTCCGGTGATCCTGATCTGGCTGGCGGCCTCGCGCGGGCTGGCCACGGGGCTGAAAGTGTCCAACCCGCTTGGCCATTTCTGGCGCGGCTTCGTCGGCACCGCGGCGATGGGGCTGGGCTTTGCCGGGCTGGGCCTGTTGCCGCTGCCCGAGGTGACGGCCATCGGCTATGCCGCGCCGCTGCTGACGGTGATCTTTGCCGCGATGTTCCTGGGCGAGGAGGTCCGTCTCTTCCGCATGTCGGCGGTGGCGCTGGGGCTGGCGGGGGTGCTGATCGTGCTGTCGCCGCGGCTGGGCGCCACCGACGGCAACGAGACCGAGGCGCTGGGCGCCATGGTCACGCTGATGGGCGCGGTCTGCGCGGCGCTGGCGCAGGTCTTCGTGCGCAAGCTGGTGCGCTCCGAGACCACCTCGGCGATCGTCTTCTGGTTCTCGGTCACCTCGGCGGGGCTGGCGTTGCTGACGGCGCCCTTCGGCTGGGTCTGGCCCGACCCGGCCGAGGCCACGCTTCTGATCTGTGCGGGGCTTTTCGGCGGGGTGGGCCAGATCTGCCTGACCTCGGCCTATCGCCATGCCGACGCCGGGGTGGTGGCGCCCTTCGATTATGTCTCGATGCTCTTTGCGCTGGCGATCGGCTATCTGGTCTTTGCCGAAACGCCCTCGGCGGTGATGCTCGCGGGCGCGGGGCTGATCGTGGGGGCCGGGGTGATCATCATCTGGCGCGAACGCCAGCTGGGCCTGGCCCGCGCCCGTGCGCGCAAGGCGATGACACCCCAGGGGTGAAATCGGATGGGTTTCGTGCTATATTGAGTGTCCAACCGAAGAGGAGGGCCGACAGATGAGCCGTCATATCACCGACCACGACCGCACGCATGAAGGTGACCGCGCCAAGGCCTATGCCGAGATCGAACGCCGCGAAGGGGTCCACCCGGCGGTGAAGGAATTGAACAAGCGCCCGACCGGGGTCACCGGCGAAGGCAAGCGGGTCGAGGAATTCGCCCGTATCGAACGCGGGGAAGAAGGCTGATCCCCGCGCGGGCGCGCCCTGTGAACCGCGGGGCCTGCTGAAAACGGAAAGACCCACGCGCAGGCCGCGCGTGGGTCTTTTGATGTCCGGGCCCGGCCCGGCCGTGCGGCGGGGGGTGACGCGGCCGCCCCGCCGCCGGCGTGTCTCAGCTCCGCACCAGCTTTTCGTAATCGGTGGCGATCTTCCTGGTCAGTTCGCCCACCTCGAAGGTGTAATCGCCGATCTGGCCCACGGGCGTGACCTCGGCCGCGGTGCCGGTCAGCCAGCATTGCTGCATGTCCTCGAGCTCGCGCGCCTCGATATGGCGTTCATGCACCGTGATCCCCTGATCGCGCAGCATGCCGATGACGGTCTGGCGGGTGATGCCGTTCAGGATCGCGTCGGGAAGCGGGGTGTGCACCTCGCCGTCCTTGACGAAGAAGATGTTGGCGCCCGTCGCCTCGGCCACGTAACCGCGATAATCGAAGAACAGCGCGTCCGAGCAGCCCTTCTCCTCGGCGGCGTGCTTCGACATGGTGCAGATCATGTAGAGCCCGGCGGCCTTGGCGGCGGTGGGGATGGTTTCCGGGCTGGGGCGTTTCCAGCGCGCGATGTCCAGCTTGGCGCCCTTGAACTTGGCGTCGCCGTAATAGGCGCCCCATTCCCAGACCGCGACGGCCATGCGCACCGGGTTGCGGCGCGCGGCAACCCCCATGTCCATCCCCGAACCCCGCCAGGCCACGGCGCGGACATAGGCGTCCTTGAGGTTGTTGGCGGCCAGCACCTCGGCCTTGGCGGCCTCGATCTGGTCGACGGTATAGGGGATCGGCATGTCGAGCAGATCGCCCGACCGCAGCAGCCGTTCGGAATGCTCGCGCGACTTGAAGATCTTGCCCGAATAGCAGCGCTCGCCCTCGAACACCGAGGAGGCGTAATGCAGCGCGTGGGTCAGCAGGTGGACATTGGCCGCCCGCCAGTCGACCAGCTTGCCGTCCATCCAGATCTTGCCGTCTCTATCGTCATATGCTCCGTCCATGGGAGAACTCCTTGCGTCGGAATTTGCGAATATTGCGTAGCGTCGGTCCGTATCGGGCATAAAGTTGCGCAAATTCTGCCGCTGGGTAACGATTGATTCTTGGAAAGTCAATAAGGCTGACATAAAGTCGCGGAAAAGCGACGAGATGGGCAAGAGGAAGAGGGCATGGCCGAAGGCGGAACGGCTGTGGCGGGCGGCGAAAGCCTGCTGTTTCTGACGGACGAGCAATTGCGCAAGGGGATCGAGGCGATGTTCTTCGCCTATCGCGGCTTCACCGCCGACCCCGACCGGATTCTCGACGGGCTGCATTACGGGCGTGCGCATCACCGCGCGCTGCATTTCATCAACCGCCAGCCAGGACTGACGGTGAACCGGCTCCTGTCGGTGCTGGGTGTGACCAAGCAGAGCCTGAACCGCGTCCTGCGCACGTTGATCGAGGACGGGCTGGTGGAAAGCCGGGTCGGGCGCAAGGACAAGCGCGAACGCCATCTCTACCTGACCGAGACCGGCGCGGCGCTGGAACGCAAGCTGTCGGAGGCGCAGCGGGCGCGGATGCGCGCGGCCTATCGCGCGGCGGGGCCGCAGGCGGTGGCGGGCTTCCGGCAGGTTCTCGAAGCGATGATGGACCCCGAACTCAAACGGCAGTATCTCATGCTCACGGACGATTGAGCGGGAGAGACATGCAGGCGCCGGCCCATATCCTGATCGTGGATGATGACGAACGTATCCGCGAATTGCTGCGCAAGTTTCTGGTGCGCAACGACTTCCTGGTCACGGTTGGCCGGGACGCGGCGCATGCGCGGCGGCTGGTGGCGGGGCTCGAGTTTTCGCTGATCGTGCTCGACGTGATGATGCCGGGCGAGGACGGGATCAGCCTGACGCGCGATCTGCGTGCGCGGCTGGCCACGCCGATCCTGCTTCTGACCGCGCGGGGCGAGACCCATGAACGCATCGAGGGGCTGGAGGCGGGGGCCGACGATTACCTGGCCAAGCCCTTCGATCCGCGCGAATTGCTGGCGCGCATCAACGCGATCCTGCGCCGGGTGCCGCCCGAGACCCCGCGCGAGGGGCAGCCGCTGACCTTTGGCGGGCTGCGCTATGATGCGCAGCGGGGCGAGTTGTGCTCGGAACAGGGGCCGGTGCGGCTGACCGCGACCGAGGCCGCCTTGATGCGGATCTTTGCCGCGCGCGCCGGCGAGGTGGTCAGTCGCGCCGAGTTGATCGAGGATCTGGGCCGCGAAAGGGGCCTGTCCGAGGAGGGAGGCGACGAGGGCGGCGCCCAGGCCCGCGCCATCGACGTGCAGATCACGCGACTCAGGCGCAAGATCGAACCCGACCCGCGCGAGCCGCGCTATCTCCAGACGGTGCGGGGCGCCGGTTACGTGTTCAGCCCCGAGTGACACGCGATAAAAACGCGCTACAATTGGCAAGAGCGTTGGCGTAACCAGTCTGAACGATCCGTGTTTCAAGGTTCTGCGCGTTAATGTCCGCTGGACGTGTAAGGGCACGGTTGCTAAAACGCGCCGGGCAGGGCCATGGCATTCCACGGCCTGAATATGACATGGTCTGGACCCAGGCCAGGGAAGGGAGAACACGCATGTCCCAAGCAGAAGACCACGCGTCCAGCCGAAGGGATTTTCTGTATTACACCACCGCCGGGGCCGGGGCCGTTGTGACCGGGGCCGCCGTCTGGCCGCTGATCGACCAGATGAACCCGTCGGCGGATGTCCGGGCTCTTTCGGCCATCTTCATTGATGTCAGCTCGGTCGAGGTCGGCACCCAGTTGACCGTGAAATGGCGCGGCAAGCCCGTGTTCGTGCGCCGCCGCAGCCAGGAAGAGATCGACATGGCCCGCGCCGTCGATCTCGGGGATCTTGTCGACCAGAACGCCGAGAACGCGAACCTTCCCAGCACTGCCAAGGCCACCGACCAGAACCGCACGCTGGACGAAGCCGGCGAATGGCTGCTGATGATCGGCGTCTGCACCCACCTCGGCTGTGTTCCGATCGGCAACATGTCGGGCGATTTCGGCGGCTGGTTCTGCCCCTGCCACGGGTCGCACTACGACTCGGCAGGCCGCATCCGCAAGGGTCCCGCTCCGCGCAACCTGGATATTCCGGTGGCGAAATTCGTCGATGACACCACGATTCTCGTGGGCTGAAGGGGATAGAGGGAATGTCTGGTATTCCGCACGACCATTACGAGCCCCGCACGGGCGCCGAGACCTGGCTGCACAAGCGTCTGCCGATCGTGGCGCTGGCCTATGACACGATCATGATCCCCACGCCGAAGAACCTCAACTGGTGGTGGATCTGGGGCATCGTCCTGGCCTTCACGCTGGTTCTCCAGATCGTGACCGGCATCATTCTGGCGATGCACTACACCCCCCACGTCAGCCTGGCCTTCGCCTCGGTCGAGCACATCATGCGCGACGTGAACGGCGGCCACATGATCCGCTACCTGCACGCCAACGGTGCGTCGCTGTTCTTCGTGGCGGTCTATATCCACATCTTCCGCGGTCTCTACTACGGCAGCTACAAGTCGCCCCGCGAAGTCACCTGGATCGTCGGCATGCTGATCTACCTGGTGATGATGGGCACCGCCTTCATGGGCTATGTGCTTCCCTGGGGCCAGATGTCGTTCTGGGGCGCCACGGTGATCACCGGCCTGTTCGGCGCGATCCCCGGCATCGGCGAACCGATCCAGACCTGGCTGCTGGGCGGCCCGGCTGTGGACAACGCCACGCTGAACCGCTTCTTCTCGCTGCATTACCTGCTGCCCTTCATCCTGGTGGGCCTGGTCGCGGTGCACATCTGGGCCTTCCACACCACCGGCAACAACAACCCCACGGGTGTTGAGGTCCGCCGCGGTTCGAAAGCCGACGCCGAGAAGGACACGCTGCCCTTCTGGCCGTATTTCGTGATCAAGGATCTCTACGCGCTGGCCGTGGTTCTGGCGGTGTTCTTCGCCATCGTGGCCTTCATGCCGAACTACCTGGGCCACCCGGACAACTACGTCCAGGCCGACCCGCTTCAGACGCCGACGCACATCGTTCCGGAATGGTACTTCCTGCCGTTCTACGCGATCCTGCGCGCCTTTACCTCGGATGTCTGGATCGTGCAGATCACCAACTTCGTGACCTTCGGCATCGTTGACGCCAAGTTCTTCGGGGTGATCGCCATGTTCGGCGCGATCCTGGTCATGGCCCTGGCGCCCTGGCTGGACACCTCGCCGGTGCGTTCGGGGCGCTATCGTCCGGCCTTCAAGATCTGGTTCTGGCTGTTCGTGGCCGACTTCGTGATCCTGACCTGGGTGGGCGCCATGCCGACCGAAGAGCCCTATCCGACGATTGCGCTCATTGGCTCGACCTACTGGTTCGCCTACTTCCTGATCGGCCTGCCCGCGCTCGGCATCTTCGAGACGCCGCTGCCCGAGCCGGCGACGATCGAGGAAGACTTCAACGAGCATTACGGCAATCCGGCCGAGTAAGGGAAAGGTTCCAAAGATGAGGAAACTCGTTTACGCCGCCATCTCGGCCCTTGCCCTCGGCTCGGCTCCGCTGTTGGCCAGCGAAGGTGGCGCCGTCCATGACGTCAACTTCTCCTTCGAAGGGCCCTATGGCACCTACGACAAGGCGCAGCTGCGTCGCGGTCTTCAGATCTTCACCGAGATCTGCTCGGCCTGCCACGGCATGAAGTTCGTCCCCCTGCGCGCCCTGGGCGAGCCGGGCGGCCCCGAACTGTCGCCCGAAGAGGTGCGCGAATATGCGTCCAACCTCGAGATCTTCGACCCCGAGCTGGACGACTGGCGTCCGCGCAAGATCTCCGACAACTTCCCCACCGTGACCGGCGACGGCATGGGCCCGGACCTGTCGGTGATGGCCAAGGCGCGCGCCGGCTTCTCGGGGCCGCTGGGCACGGGTCTGAACCAGTTCTTCAACGGGATTGGCGGACCTGAATACATCTACACGATCCTGACCAGCTACACTGGCGAGATGAAGGAAGAAGCGGGCTCGCTCTACTACGAGAACCACGCCTTCACCCGCGGGAACGGCTGGATCGCCATGCCGCAGCAGATCTACGATGACATCGTGGAATACGAGGATGGCTCGCCTACCGATGCGCATGCGCTGGCCAAGGACGTCTCCGCGTTCCTGATGTGGGCCGCCGAGCCCAAGCTGAACGCCCGCAAGCAGGCCGGTTACATCGGCGTGCTGATGCTGGTCGTGCTGTCGGTCCTGCTCTACTTCACCAACAAGACCCTCTGGGCGCCGGTGAAGGGCAAGAAGAAGGCCTGACGCACCGCCGTCGCGCATCTTTTGACGTGATCGTGGAACGCGCCTCCCTTCGGGGGGCGCGTTTCGCCTTTTGGGGGCTTGCGCGGGGCGCGGCGGCATGAAAAGGGCCGCCCCGGCGGGGGCGGCCCTTGCAGGATCATGCGGTGGGGTGGGCTGTGTCAGTCCAGCCCCATCTCGGCCATCATCGACTCGATGCGGGGCACGTCCGAGGGGTTGTTCAGCTCCCAGAACTGGCGGCCGCGGGCCTCGACCTCGACACAGGCGACGGCGCGGCCATTTTCCAGGAAGCGCAGCTGCTCGAGCCCCTCGAGGGTTTCGAGCGGCCCCACCGGCCAGCCGGGATAGGCCGCCAGCGCCGCCGGGCGATAGGCATAGACCCCGACATGGTGAAAGACCGGCGTGGGGGCCGCGTCGGGATAATCGCAGCCGGTATAGGGCACGACCTCCTTCGAGAAATAGAGCGCATGCCCCGTGGCGCCGAAGACCGCCGTCGTCCCGCCCACCCGGCCCGCGGCCCGGTCGGCGCGCAGGGCGGCCAGCATGGCGCCCTCGCAGCGCAGCACGGGGGTGGCGATCTCGGCGGCGGGGTCGGCGGCAAGCCCGTCCACCAGCGCCTCGATGAACCAATGCGGGGTCAGCGGCGCGTCGCCTTGCAGGTTGACCACGATGTCATGGCCGCCCCCCAGCGCGGCATGGGCTTCGGCGCAGCGTTCGGTGCCGTTGCGGCATTCGGAGGAGGTCATCACCACCTCGGCGCCAAAGGCCGTGGCGGTGTCGCGGATGCGGGCGTCGTCGGTGGCCACGACGACGCGCGCCACGCCCGCCACCTTGCAGGCCGCGCGCCAGCTGCGCTCGATCAGCGTGCGCGCCTGCCCCGAGGCGCCACGCAATTCCACCAGCGGTTTGCCCGGATAGCGGGTCGAGGCATAGCGCGCGGGAATGACGATCAGGACCGACATTCAGGGCTCGGCCAGAAGAACGCCCGGCGCGCAGGCGATGAAGAAGGGGTTCTCGAAGCCCGGCTTGCCATAGGCGAAGGGGGCGTGGTCCTCGAAACGGATCATCCGCCCGCCGGCGCCGCGCAGCACCGCGTCCCCCGCCGCCGTGTCCCATTCCATCGTGCGCCCCAACCGGGGGTAGAGATCGGCCTCGCCGGTGGCGACCAGGCAGAATTTCAGCGACGATCCCGCCGAGGTCATGTCCTTGACCGCGTAACGGCCGATGTAATCGTCGGTGGCCTGATCGCGGTGGGATTTCGACGCCACGACCATCAGCGCGCGGTTGTCGGGGATCGACACCGACAGCGGCCGCGTCTCGCCGGGGGCGTCCTTGTCGAAGGGGCCGATTTCCTCGACCGAGCGGCCATCGGCCAGCGTGTAGAACAGCCGCTCCCTGGCGGGCGCATAGACCACGCCGCGCACCGGCACGCTGTCTTCGACATAGGCGATGTTGACGGTGAAATCGCCGCGGCGCTTGATGAATTCCTTGGTGCCGTCCAGCGGATCGACGATCAGGAAGGTGGACACCTGCTGGTCGTGGCTGGCGGCCTGTTCCTCGGTGACCAGCGCCACCTCGGGGAAGGCCGCGCGCAGCCCGGCCGAGATCAGGGCATCGGCGGCCTCGTCGGCGGCGGTCACGGGGCTTTCGTCGGATTTCGAGCGCACCTCGAAATCGGGGCTTTCATAGATCTCGAGGATCACATCCCCCGCCTCCAGCGCAAGACGGCGCATCTGTGCCACAAGACGGTCAAAATCCAAGGCCATCACTCCCTTGTTCCTGCGCGGCGATTGAACGCGCTTCCCCCCACCCTTATGCTTGGCGCTAAAGGGAACAGCAAGTTTTCCGGGGAAAAATAGAAGGGACGACGGCAGATCAGGGGGAAGGCCCCCCGGAAAGGCAGCGCATGTTCACCGCGGAGCGCAAGCGCTCGACGCTCGGATCGGCCTTCGCATTGATGGAGCTGATCTATCATTCGACCGTGCGCTCGATCCGCAAGAGCCACGGGAATGCCGTCATCGGTCTGCTGTTGGCCATCGTCCAGACCGTGCTGCTGGTCGTGGCCTTCTATATCATGTTCCACATTCTGGGCCTGCGCGGCAACGCGATCCGCGGCGATTTCCTGCTTTACGTGATGAGCGGGATCTTCCTGTTCCTGACGCATACCAAGGCGCTGGGCGCGGTCATGGGCGCCGAGGGGCCCACCTCGGCGATGATGAAGCATTCGCCCATGAACACGGCCGTGGCGATCGCGTCTTCGGCGCTGGGGGCGCTCTATATCCAGACGCTGTCGATGCTGGTGGTGCTCTATATCTATCACGCCGCCTTCAACCCGATCACGATCGAAGACCCGGTGGGCGCCTTCGGCATGTTCCTTCTGGCGTGGTTCACGGGCGCGGCCATCGGCACGGTGCTTCTGGCGGTGAAGCCCTGGTCGCCCGAGGTGGTGGGGATCGTCGCCGCGGTCTATGCGCGGGCCAACATGGTCGCTTCGGGCAAGATGTTCGTGGCCAATGCGCTGCCGCACAAGATCTTGGTGCTGTTCTCGTGGAACCCGCTCTTTCACACCATCGACCAGGCGCGCGGCTATACCTTCATCAACTACAACCCGCATTATTCATCGGTCAGCTATCCGCTCTATGTCGGGCTGGCGCTGCTGATGATCGGGATGATGGGCGAATTCTACACCCGCCAGCGGGCGTCGCTGAGCTGGGGCGCGCGCAAGTAGCGCGCGCCGCCCTGTCCCGGATCATTGCAGATCGGCAAAGGCCGCGGCCAGCCGGTCGACCGCCTCGGCCACGACCGCGCGCGGCGTGGCCAGGTTGAAGCGCAGGAAGCTTTCGCCGCCGGTGCCGAAGGTGGCGCCGTGGTTGGCCGCGATGCGCGCGGTCTTTTCCACGCGGGCGATGAATTCGGCCGGTTCCATGCCCGTGCCCGAGAAATCCACCCAGGCCAGATAGGTCGATTCGAGCGCCATCGAGCGCAGCCCCGGCACCGCGTTCACCGCCGTGTCGAACAGCTTGCGGTTGCCGTCCAGATAGCCGACCAGCGCATCCACCCAGGCGGCCCCCTCGGGGCTGTAGGCGGCTGTGGTCATGGCCATGCCAAAGCTGTTGGGCGAGATCCCCATCGCCCCCATCCGCGCCGCGAAACGCGCGCGCAGGTCGGGGTCGGCGATGATGACATTGCCGGAATGGCAGCCGGCGATGTTGAAGGTCTTGGTGGCGGCGGTCATCATCACCAGCCGATCGCGGCATTCGGGCACGGCCGTCGCCATCACCTGATGCTGCGCGCCGGGGAAGACCAGATCGTGGTGGATCTCGTCCGAGACCAGCACCAGGTCGTGTCGCGCGCAGAATTCGGCGGTGGCGCGCAGTTCCTCGGCGGTCCAGACGCGGCCGCCGGGGTTATGCGGCGAGCACAGGATCAGCATCTTCTCGGCGCCGGTCATTTGCGTTTCCCAGGCGTCGAAATCCATCTGATAGCGCCCGTCCTCCAGCCGCAGCGGGCATTCCACCACCTGCCGCCCCGCAGCGCGGATCACGCGGGCAAAGGCGTGATAGACCGGCGTCATCAGCACCACGCCGTCGCCCGGCGCGGTAAAGGCGTCGACACAGAGCGCAGTGCCGTTGACCAGCCCATGCGTGGTGAAGATCCACGACGGGTCCACCTGCCAGCCGTGGCGGGTCTGCATCCACCAGCCGATTGCGGCCTCATAGGCGGCATTGTCGCCCCAATAGCCGTAGATGCCATGATCCAGCATGCCTTGCAGCGCGCGCTGCACCGCCTTGGGCGGGCGGAAATCCATGTCGGCCACCCACATCGGGATGCCGTCGGCGGCGGGGACGCCATAGATCGGCTCCATCCCGTCCCACTTGATGGAATGGGTGCCGAGACGGGGGATGATCTCGTCGAAATCGGGGGTGCTGGACATGAAGGCCTCCGGCCGTAACTGTGTTCTTATGATCGTTCAATACTGCGAACGAAGGTTCTGTTGAAGTGCGATTTTGCAGGACGTTGTTTTGAATATTCACTTCAATGCGGAACGAATGTGCTGCGGCACCCTATCCATTGCGCGCGCCGCGCCCTTGGCCTAAATCAGACCCATGTCTGTGCGCTCGATCCTGATCCATCCCGACCCGCGGCTCAAGAAGGTTTGCGACCCCGTCGCCAGCTTCGACGCCGATCTCCGCCAGCTTGCCGATGACATGCTGGAGACCATGTATGACGCCCCCGGCATCGGCCTTGCCGCGCCGCAGCTGGGCGTGATGCAGCGCGTCTTCGTGATGGATTGCAAGAAGGAGAAGGAGGGCCTGCCCGAGCCGATGGTCCTCATCAATCCCGAGATCACCTGGACCTCCGAGGAAACCGGCATCTACGAGGAAGGCTGCCTGTCGATCCCCGGCACCTTTGCCGACGTGACCCGCCCGCAGATGGTGCGGATGCGCTGGTTCGACGTGGACGGCAAGGAGCACGAGCAGGAATTCGGCGATCTCTGGGCGACCTGCGCGCAGCACGAATTCGACCACCTCGAGGGCAAGCTCTTCATCGACTATCTGGGGCCGATCAAGCGCAAGATGATCACCCGCAAGATGGAGAAGCTCAAGCGCGACCGCGCGCGCGGCCTGGCGTGAGCCTTCTGCCGATCCTGCGCTGGCCCGATCCGCGCCTGTCGCAGGCGGCCGCCCCCGTGGGCACGGTGACCGACGCGGTCCGGCAACTGGCCGCCGACATGCTCGAGACGATGTATGCCGCGCCCGGCCGCGGTCTGGCCGCGCCGCAGGTGGGCGTGGGGCTGCGCCTCTTCGTCATGGACACCGACTGGACGGACGGCCCCGCCAGCCCGCGCGTGGTGCTGGACCCCGTGCTCGAGCCGCTGGGCGATGACACCGCCGGCCGCGCCGAGGGCTGTTTGTCGATCCCCGGCATCCAGACCTTTGTCACCCGGCCCGCGCGGGTGCGGATGCGCTGGCGCGATCTGGATGGCGCCGCCCATGACGAGACCTTCACCGGCTTTACCGCTGCCTGCGTGCAGCACGAGGCCGATCATCTGGACGGGATCTTGACGCTCGACCGGCTCGATCCCGCCGCCCGCGCCAATGCCGAGGCCGCCTATCAGCCATGACCATCCGTCCGTTCCTGCCCTATGCCGACCCGCGGTTGCACAAGCCCGCCGATCCGGTCCCCGCGATCACCGAATCGGTGCGGATGATCTGGGATGACATGATCGACACGATGGAGGCCATGCCCGGCCAGGGCGTCGGACTGGCCGCGCCGCAGATCGGCATCATGCTGCGTCTGGCCGTGGTCGATTGCTCCGAGGCGCGCGGCCAGGTCATCCGCATGGCCAACCCCGAGATCCTGCATGCCTCGGTGCAATTCCGCAGCTACGAGGAAGCCAGCCCCAACCTGCCGGGCGTGTCGGCCAAGGTCTCGCGGCCGCGGGCGGTGACGGTGCGCTATCTCAACGATCAGGGCGAGATCGAGGAGCGCGATTTCGTCTCGCTCTGGGCGACCAGCGTCCAGCACCAGATCGATCACCTGAACGGCAAGGTCTATGTCGACCACCTGTCGCCGCTGCGCCGCAAGATGCTGGTGCAGAAATCCGCCAAATGGGCGCGCAAATGAAGCGGCGGGTGGTGTTCATGGGCACGCCCGACTTCAGCGTGCCGGTGCTCGAGGCGCTTCACGCCCATCACGAGGTGCTGGCCGTCTATTGCCAGCCGCCGCGCCCGGCTGGCCGCGGCAAGAAGGACCGCCCGTCCCCGGTGCAGGCGCGGGCCGAGGCGCTGGGCCTGCCCGTGCGCCATCCGCGCAGCCTCAAGGGCGCCAATGAGCAGGCCGGATTCGCCGCGCTGGGGGCCGATCTGGCGGTGGTCGTGGCCTATGGGCTGATCCTGCCGCAGGCGGTGCTGGATGCGCCGGCGCGCGGCTGTCTGAACATCCATGCCTCGCTTTTGCCGCGCTGGCGGGGGGCGGCGCCGATCCACCGCGCGATCATGGCGGGCGACACGGAAACCGGCGTCTGCATCATGCAGATGGAGGCCGGGCTCGACACCGGGCCGGTGCTCCTGCGCCGCGCGATCCCGATCCATGACCGCGAGACCACGGCCGAGCTGCATGACCGTCTGTCGGATCTGGGCGCGGCGGCGATCCTCGAGGCGCTGGAGCGGCTGGAGGATCTGGAGCCCGCGCCCCAGCCCGAGGCGGGCGTGTGCTATGCCCACAAGATCGACAAGGCCGAGGCGCGGGTGGATTTCACCCGCCCGGCGGCCGAGGTCGCGCGCCACATCAACGGCCTGTCGCCCTTTCCCGGCGCCTGGGTCGAGGTGGCGGGCGAGCGGCTCAAGCTTCTGCGCGCGGGGGTCGTGGACGGGCAGGGCGCGCCGGGGACGGTGCTGTCGGGGCTGCGCATCGCCTGCGGGTCGGGCGCGGTCGAGGTGCTCGAGGCCCAGCGCGAGGGCAAGCGCCCGATGCAGGCGCAGGATCTTCTGCGCGGGCTGGTGCTGCCCGAACGTCTGCTCTGACGGCTGGTCTGGTCCCGGCGCCGCCGCCCCCTTTTCCCCGGCCCGCGCTTGGGGCATGGTGCGCGCGCATCACGCAGGCAATCAGGGGAGACGGATTTGGGTGCGCGGCTTTTTCATGGTCCGGGCGATCTGTCCGCACCGGAGACCTGGCAGGATCTGAACGCGGCGCATCTGGCCGCGCTGCCGGTGGACATGCGCGGCTGGATGGGGCTCGAGACCTCGATGACCGCCGCTCTCGAGGTCGCGGCCGGGCCGGTCACGGTCGAGCTGGTGGCCCAGGGCCCCGCCCAGCCGCTGCCCGACGAGACCGCGATCCTGCAAGCCCCCGTCATCGCGCGCGAGGTCATCCTGTCGGCCGCGCGCGGCCCGCTGCTGGCGGCGCGCACGATCTGGCCGGCATCGGCGCGGGCCGAGACGCTGGAAAGCCTGGGCACGAAACCCCTGGGCGCGCTGCTCTTTGCCGGCGGGCGGGCGGCGCCCTTCTCGCTGCGGCAGGGGGCGTTTCTCGATGCGCTGCATCCGCTTGATGCGCTGATCGCGCGCGCCGCCCCCGAGGCGCCGGGCGTCTGGGCGCGCCGCAGCCTGTTCAGCTTCGAGCAGGTGCCGCTTCTGGTGACCGAGATCTTCCTGCCGGCCCTGCGCGGCTGACGGCACGGCGGCTGACGGGAAGCGCGCGGGTCAGGTCACGACCCGCAGCGTCAGGTTGATCCGCCCGCCCTGCGCCAGAAGCGCCGATGTGCCGAAGGCGATCCGGTCCACCCCGTGGTGACGCAGCCGCCCCGGCCCGCCCATCACCAGCACATCGCCCGAGCGCAGCCACAGGCTTTCGGTGGACCCGCCGCGCGCGACGTTGCCCACGCGAAAAAGCGCGTCATCGCCCAGCGAGACCGAGACGACGGGTTGGCTCAGGTCGGCCTCGTCGCGGTCCTGGTGCAGGCCCATGCGCGCGCCCTCGCCATAGTAATTGATCAGGCACGATTCGGGCGGGCGCGCATCGGGCGCCACCGCGGCCCACAGATCCAGAAGGCGCGGCGGGATCGGTGGCCAGCCCATGCCCGCGGGGTGGGTTTCGGCATAGCGATAGCCGCGCCGGTCGCCGATCCAGCCGAACCGCCCCGCCGAGGTCATGCGCACGCTCAGCGGCTGTCCGCGCCGGGTGACCGGGGTCACGAAGGGCGCCGCCGCGGCAACCGCGCGGATCTCGTCGACCAGGGTGCGCTGTTCGTCGGGGGTGAACCAGCCGGGGTAATGCCGGAAATCGCGCAGGGCCTGCGGGGCCGGGCGCGGGGCGTCGGCGCCCGCGGTCTGTGCAGCGGGATCGGACGGGGGATATTCGCGCGAAGTTTTCAGGTTTTTCCCTCCGATTTGGACGGGGGGGCACGCTTGCAGCACTGCGCCCCCCTCCTTATATACCCCGGGAAGCCGGATCGGGGCCATGCGGTCCCGGCCCGGACGGAACTCAAGATTGGGATCGGAAGGCAGGAGCCGCGCTCGGGCCTGCGTTCCACAACATCGCCGAAGAGAGGTAAGCACATGGCCAAAGTCATCGGGATCGACCTCGGGACCACGAACAGCTGCGTTGCCATCATGGACGGGTCGCAGCCCCGCGTCATCGAGAACTCGGAAGGGGCGCGCACCACGCCCTCGATCGTCGCCTATACCGACAACGAACGTCTGGTCGGTCAGCCCGCCAAGCGTCAGGCTGTCACCAACCCCACCAACACCATTTTCGCCGTCAAGCGCCTGATCGGCCGCCGCACCACCGATGCGGAAGTCGAGAAGGACAAGAAGCTGGTTCCCTATTCCATCGTGGACGGGGGCAACGGCGACGCCTGGGTCGAGGTCAAGGGCGAGAAATTCAGCCCCGCGCAGGTTTCGGCCGTCATCTTGCAGAAGATGAAGGAAACCGCCGAAAGCTATCTGGGCGACACCGTCACCCAGGCGGTCATCACCGTTCCGGCCTATTTCAACGACGCCCAGCGTCAGGCCACCAAGGACGCCGGCAAGATCGCCGGGCTCGAGGTGCTGCGCATCATCAACGAGCCGACGGCCGCCGCGCTGGCCTATGGTCTGGACAAGAAGGACACCAAGACCATCGCCGTCTATGACCTTGGCGGCGGCACCTTCGACATCACCATCCTGGAAATCGACGACGGCCTGTTCGAGGTGAAATCGACCAACGGGGACACGTTCCTGGGCGGCGAAGACTTCGACATGCGGATCGTCAACTACCTGGCTGACGAGTTCAAGAAGGAGCACGGCGTCGACCTGACCAAGGACAAGATGGCCCTTCAGCGTCTGAAGGAAGCCGCCGAGAAGGCCAAGATCGAACTGTCCTCGAGCCAGCAGACCGAGATCAACCAGCCCTTCATCTCGATGGATGCGACCTCGGGCACGCCGCTGCACATGGTCATGAAGCTGACCCGCGCCAAGCTGGAAAGCCTGGTGGGCGACCTGATCAAGAAATCGCTCGACCCCTGCAAGGCCGCGCTCAAGGATGCCGGCGTCTCCAAGGACGAGATCGACGAGGTGGTTCTGGTCGGCGGGATGACCCGCATGCCCAAGGTCATCGAGGAAGTGACCAAGTTCTTCGGCAAGGAGCCCCACAAGGGCGTCAACCCCGACGAGGTGGTGGCGCTGGGCGCGGCCATCCAGGCCGGCGTGCTTCAGGGTGACGTGAAGGACGTGGTGCTGCTGGACGTCACGCCGCTGAGCCTGGGCATCGAGACGCTGGGGGGCGTGTTCACCCGTCTGATCGACCGCAACACCACCATCCCGACCAAGAAGAGCCAGATCTTCTCGACCGCCGAGGACAACCAGAACGCCGTGACGATCCGGGTGTTCCAGGGCGAACGCGAGATGGCCGCGGACAACAAGCTTCTGGGCATGTTCAACCTGGAAGACATCCCGCCCGCGCCGCGCGGCATGCCGCAGATCGAGGTGACCTTCGACATCGACGCCAACGGCATCGTGTCGGTCAGTGCCAAGGACAAGGGCACCGGCAAGGAACAGAAGATCACCATCCAGGCCTCGGGCGGCCTGTCGGACGAGGACATCGAGAAGATGATCCGCGACGCCGAAGCCAATGCCGAGGCCGACAAGGCCCGCAAGGAGCTGGTCGAAGCCCACAACCAGGGCGAGAGCCTGCTGCATTCGACCCGCAAGTCGCTCGAGGAGCACGGCGAAAAGGTCGATGCCTCGACCGTCGAGGCGATCGAGCTGGCCTGCAACGCGCTGGAAGAAGCCCTCAAGTCGGAAGACGCCGGCAAGATCAAGGGCGCGATCCAGAACCTGACCGATGCCGCGATGAAGCTGGGCGAGGCCATCTACAAGGCCGAGGCTGCCAAGGCCGGTCAGTCGACCGGCGCGGATGACGAGGAAGAAGGCCCGCGCAGCGTCGATGACGACATCGTGGATGCCGACTTCGAGGATCTGGGCGAAGACAAGCGCAAGTAAGCGCCGGAACCGACGTGGCCGGTCCCCTGCGATGACGGGGGCCGGCTGTTCTGTTTCGTTGCCGGGGGAATGGCATGGCAAAGCGTGACTTCTACGAGGTTCTGGGCGTGGCCCGGGGCGCCTCGGCCGACGAGATCAAGAAAGCCTATCGCAAGAAGGCGAAGGAACTTCACCCCGACCGCAACAAGGACGATGCCGACGCCGAGGCCCGCTTCAAGGAAGTGAACGAGGCCTATGACGTGCTCAAGGATGCCGAGAAGAAGGCCGCCTATGACCGCTTCGGTCACGCCGCCTTCGAAGGTGGCATGGGCGGGGGCGGTCCGCGCGGTGGTTATGCCGGGCAGGGTGATTTCGCCTCGGCCTTCTCGGATGTGTTCGAAGACCTCTTCGGCGACTTCATGGGCGGACGCGGGGGGCCTGGCGGCCCGCGCTCGCGCGCCTCGCGGGGATCGGACCTGCGCTATAATCTGCGCATCTCCCTCGAGGAAGCCTTCAAGGGCGTGCAGAAGACGATCACCGTTCCGGGGTCGTCGGCCTGCACCGCCTGCAACGGCACCGGGGCCGAGGGCGGCGCCGAGCCGGTGACCTGCCCGACCTGTTCGGGCATGGGCAAGGTGCGCGCGCAAAACGGCTTCTTCACCGTCGAGCGCGCCTGTCCGACCTGTGGCGGTGTGGGCCAGGTGGTCAAGAACCCCTGCCGGTCCTGTCAGGGCACCGGCCGGATCGAGAAGGACCGCCAACTGGCCGTCAACATCCCCGCGGGGGTCGAAACTGGAACCCG
Organism: Phaeovulum vinaykumarii; assembly: GCF_900156695.1. Taxonomy (GTDB): domain Bacteria; phylum Pseudomonadota; class Alphaproteobacteria; order Rhodobacterales; family Rhodobacteraceae; genus Bieblia_A; species Bieblia_A vinaykumarii. Next base: position 104,011 of record NZ_FTOM01000008.1, on the reverse strand, counting down.
TATCCGTCTGGCCGGCGAGGGCGAGGCGGGCCTGCGCGGCGGGCCGACGGGCGATCTCTATATCTTCATCGAGGTGCGCGAACACGCGATCTTCCAGCGTGACGGGCAGACCCTGTTCTGCCGCGTGCCGGTGTCGATGGCCTCGGCCGCGCTGGGCGGCGAGGTCGAGGTGCCCACGATCGACGGCGGCAAGAGCCGGGTGAAGATCCCCTCGGGCAGCCAGTCGGGCCGACAGATGCGCCTGCGCGGCAAGGGCATGCCGGCGCTGCGCGGCACCGGGGTCGGCGACATGGTCATCGAGCTGGCCGTCGAGACGCCGGTGAACCTGACCGCGCGGCAAAAGGAACTGTTGCAGGAATTCGAGCGGATCGAGGCCGACAACAGCCCCGAAAGCTCGAGTTTCTTCAAGAAGGTCAAGAGCTTCTGGGATGGCATGAAGGGCTGAGCCCGCGCGCCTGCGTTAACTCTTGTTTCACCAAGAATGGCGATGCTGGCTCCATGAGTCAGCATCGCGCCTTTCATGAAGCCCCCATGCCCCTGTTCGGATCGCCCGCCGATCCCGACGAGGTGCAGGCCCTGTCCCCGCTGCCCAACGGGCGGCCCCCCTCCTATATCCGCGACCATCGCCGCCGTCTGCGCACGCGCTTCCTGGAGGGTGGCGCGCAGGCCATGCCGGATTACGAATTGCTGGAGCTGGTGCTGTTCCGGGCGATCCCGCGCATGGACGTGAAGCCGCTGGCGCGCGCGCTGCTCGATGCCTTCGGCGATTTCAACCGGGTGATCTCGGCCCCCGTCAGCCGGCTGATGCAGATCGATGGCGTGGGCGAGGCCGTGGTGACCGAGCTCAAGATCGTCGAGGCCGCCGCGCATCGTCTGGCCCGCGCGAAGGTGATGCACCGGCCGGTGCTGTCGTCGTGGGATGCGCTGGTCGATTATTGTCACACGGCGATGGCGCACCGCGAGACCGAACAATTCCGCGTGCTCTATCTCGACCGCAAGAACGTGCTGATCGCCGACGAGGCGCAGGCCAGCGGCACGGTGGATCATGTGCCGGTCTACCCGCGCGAGGTGGTCAAGCGGGCGCTGGAACTCAACGCCTCGGCGCTGATCCTGGTGCACAACCACCCCTCGGGCGACCCCACCCCCTCCGAAGCCGATATCGCGCTGACCAACCAGATCATGGATGCGGTGCAGGTGCTGGGGATCGTGCTGCACGACCACCTGATCGTGGGCAAGAGCCGCGAGCTGAGCTTCCGGGGCGCGGGCTACATCTGAGCCGCCCGCGCGGGCGCTGTCCGGCGCGCGGGGCGGTTGCGCACGGGGCCGGTTGCGCGCGGGGGCTGCCGTGTGCGGCTCTCTCAGCGCGGCGCGGCCAGAAGCGCCGATTGCGCCCGGCAGTCGCGCGCGGCGGGCCCCGCGCAGGGCCGCGGGGCCAGATCGCGCGTCAGGCACAGCCGCACCTCGGCGATCCTTTCGCCCTTGCAGGTGATCGTCACCATGTCCGGACGAAACGCGGGGTTGACCTCGAGAAAGGCCGCCTCGATCACCGACGCGGGCAGGCGCACGTCGTGGTCGATCTCCTGCAGGACCGGCGGGATGGTCACTCCGGCCAGCGCCCGGCGCGCCAGACTGAAATAATCCGCCGCGGCCAGGCCCGCACAGCGCCCGTGCTTCTTCCACTGGTACCAGGCCGCGCCCGGATTGCCCATGATGTCGGCCATCGCGGCGGTTTGCGCCCGGCTCGGGTCCGGCGCCGGGCTGTGACAGAAGCTGGGCCAGCCGCCATCGCCGTATTGCGGCCAGAGCCCATGCAGCACGAAGCGCGCCGCGCGTCCGGGCGCGCATTGCGGGTCGCCCCGTGTCGCGCCGGTCGTCGCGCACCACGAAGGCGACCACGACAGCGCCAGCACGTAATGGTCGAAATCGCCCGCCCTCTCGCCCTCGGCCAGGGCCGCCGAAACCGCCAGCACCAGCGCCGCCAGCCCCGCCGCCGCCCGCATTCCCATACGCATTTTCACTTTCCTCCAACGCCTTTCTCCACTATACACGGGCGCAATCCCCCCGAAAGTGGACCCGCGGCCCCGGCCGCAGCCGTTTTCCCGGCGCGGGAAAGGTTTGTGCAATGGAGAGAGTCCCATGACCTCGAAGCCGTTGATGTCCAAGGCCACCGCCGTCTGGCTTGTGGACAATACCACGCTGACGTTCAAGCAGATCGCGGATTTCTGCGGCATGCACGAGCTGGAAGTGCAGGGCATCGCTGACGGTGACGTGGCCGCGGGCGTGAAGGGCTTTGACCCGGTCGCCTCGAACCAGCTTGACCCCGGCGAGATCGAGAAGGGCGAGAAAGACCCGCTCTACAAGCTGCGGCTCAAGTTCAACCCCGCCGCCGTGGGCGAGGAAAAGCGCCGCGGGCCGCGCTATACGCCGCTGTCCAAGCGTCAGGACCGCCCCGCCGCGATCCTGTGGCTGGTCAAGTTCCACCCCGAGCTGGCCGATGCCCAGATCGCGCGTCTGGTCGGCACGACAAAGCCCACGATCGCCTCGATCCGCGAGCGGACGCATTGGAACATCGCCAATATCCAGCCGATCGACCCGGTGGCGCTGGGGCTGTGCCGCCAGTCCGAGCTGGACACCGAGGTGCAGAAGGCCGCCCGCCGCAAGGCCGCCGAGGGGGGCATGATGACCGACGACGAACGGCGCAAGCTGGTGTCGACGGAATCCTCGCTGGCCATGTCGACCGAACCGCGCCTGCCGACCGCCATCGCCGGGCTGGAGAATTTCACCCTGGGCGGCGGCGCCGAGGGCGAGGAAGAGGAAAACCCGCGCGACTATTCCGATGCGGACAGCTTCTTCAACCTTCCCGACGGCGATGCCGATGACGACGACGACGATCATCGCTGAGCCAGTCCCCGCACGGGTCCGCGGAAATGCAAAGGGCCGCCCCGAGGGGCGGCCCTTCGTCATTGCAGATCGGCGCGGCCGTGCTCAGATCGACAGGCAGACGTATTTCATCTCGAGGTAATCCTCGATCCCGTGACGCGAACCCTCGCGGCCCAGCCCCGATTGCTTGACCCCGCCGAAGGGGGCGACCTCGGTCGAGATGATGCCGGTGTTCACGCCGACGATGCCATATTCCAGCCCTTCCTGCACGCGGGTGATCCGGCCGATGTCGCGGGCGTAGAAATAGCTGGCCAGCCCGAAGATCGTGGCATTGGCCTGCGCGATCACCTCTTCCTCGGTCTCGAAGCGAAAGAGCGGCGCCAGCGGGCCAAAGGTTTCCTCGGTCGACACTTTCATGTCCTGGGTGACGCCGGTCACCACGGTCGGTTCGAAATAGGTGCCGCCCAGCGCATGCCGGCGCCCGCCGGTCAGCACCTGTCCGCCGCCGGCGACGACATCGGCGATATGTTCCTCGACCTTCTCGACGGCCTTTTCGTTGATCAGCGGGCCCGTCTCGACGCCGGCGTCCAGCCCGTCGCCCACCCGCAGCGCGGCCACGGCCTGGGCCAGCTTGGCGGCGAAGGCATCATGGACGCCGGATTGCACATAGATGCGGTTGGCGCAGACGCAGGTCTGGCCGTTGTTGCGGAACTTCGAGGCCATGGCGCCCTGCACGGCGGCGTCCAGATCGGCGTCGTCGAAGACGATGAAGGGCGCGTTGCCGCCCAGCTCCATCGAGCATTTCATCACCTGATCGGCGGCCTGGCGCAACAGGATGCGCCCGACCTCGGTCGAGCCGGTGAAGGTGAGCTTGCGCACCACGGGGTTTTCGCAGAATTCCTTGCCGATGGCCGAGGATTGCGTCGAGGTGATTACCGACAGGATACCCGCCGGCAGGCCCGCGCGTTCGCCCAGCACCGCCAGCGCCAGCGCCGAAAGCGGGGTCTCGGCCGCGGGCCGGGCGACAAAGCCGCAGCCTGCCGCCAGCGCCGGGCCGCATTTGCGGGTGATCATCGCATTGGGAAAGTTCCACGGCGTGATCGAGCCCACCACGCCGATCGGCTGTTTCAGCACGGTGATGCGCTTGTCGCGCATGTGGCCGGGGATGGTCTCGCCGTAGATGCGCTTGGCCTCTTCGCCGAACCATTCGATGAAGCTGGCGCCATAGGCGATCTCGCCCTTGGCTTCGGCCAGCGGCTTGCCCATCTCGGCGGTCAGGATCGCGGCCAGATCGTCCTGGTTCTCGATCATCAGCTCGAACCAGCGGCGCAGGATCTGGGCGCGTTCCTTGCCGGTGCGCGCGGCCCAATCCGTCATTGCCGTCTGTGCCGCGGCAATGGCGCGGGCGGTCTCGGCGCGGCCAAGGTCGGGCACCTCGCAGATCACGTCGCCATGGGCGGGGTTCGTCACGGCGAAGGTGGCGCCGTCGTCGGCCGCGATCCATTCGCCGGCCACATAGGCGCGCGTCGCCAGAAGCGAGGGGTCTTTGAGCAGGCTTTTCAGGCGGGTCGCGGAATCGGTCATGTGCACCTCGGGTCAGAACGTGCTAGAGGTTGAGCATTCCCGCCGGTGCTTGTCCAGCACGGCGGCCCCCGTTCCCCCTGCAAGAGCCCGTGATCTGATGGACCTGGACGACGCCTATGCCAACGCCGCCCATATCCCCGAGGGCGCGCTTTATCCCGACCGCTGGGTGGCGCAGGCGGCGGCCTTTCGTCGGGCGCTGGGGGCGCGGCTGACGCCGGGGCTGGTCTATGGGCCGGGGCGGCGCTGCCGCCGGGGGTGGCCGCGCGGCTGGGGCGGATCGTGCCGATCTCGGGGCTGGGGGATCTGGCGCCCCTGATGCGCACCTCGATGAACGCCCAGCTGAGGATCGACGCCGCCGAGGTGGCCGCCGAAAGCCCCGCGCTGCTGGTGCCGCGGCCGGGGGCGGATGTGCATCTGTGGGTGGGCGCGGACGAACGCCCCGCCTTTCTGGAACAAAGCCGCGATCTGGCGCAGGCCTGGGGCGTGCCGCTGACCGAGGAGGCCGGGCGGCACCATTTCGACGTGATCGAGGGGCTTGCGGGCCCCGCGCCCCTTCTGGATACGGTGCTGGGGCGCGCGGGGCCCTGAGCGTCTGGCATCGGGCGCGTCGCCCGTCAGCGGCCCCAGTCGGCCAGGGTGGGAAAGTCGATGGCCGCAAGAACCGGGCGCATCACCTCGAGATCGGCGCCCTCGGCCTGCACCAGAACGCGGTTGCCGACCAGCGCGACCAGATCGCCGCCGTCCTGCTGGACGAATTTCTCGCGGCCGATGCGGGTGATCTTGCCCATGGCGCCCATCATCGCCCCGCCCAGCATGCCGGACATGGCGGCCACCATCGGATTGTCGGCCATCAGCGTGATGGTGAAGCTGTCGGTGCCGTTGTCATAGCGCGCCGCGGCCCCCGCGCCGCCGCCCATCATCGCAAGGCCCGCATTCATCTCGGTGTCGATCTCGCGGGTCCAGCCCTCGGGGGCGGCGGGCAGAAAGGCCGCCAGCCCCTCGACCTTCATCGCCTGAAGAAGCTGGCTGGCAAAGGCGACCTCTTCGGTGGCCGCGGCGATATCGCCGGCCTCATAGGCCGCGCGCGCGGCGTTCAGCGTGTCGGTGACCTCGTCCGCACGGGCCGCGGTGGCCGGCAGGGCCAGCGTCGCGGCGATCAGGGACAGGGGCAAAAGGCGAGACTGGGGCAGCAAACTGCGCGGTGTCATGGTGGGGTTCCTCCGCCTGGGATGCGTCCAGCCTAGGCGCGCAGGCCGCGTGCGGCAAGCGCCGCGCGGTGGTAGGCGGGATAGGCCGGGGACATGTCGCCGGGCTGGGGCCGGGCGGCGTGGACCGCACGGGCGATGGCGCGCGCAAGGCACGCGGCGGCGGCATGGCCCAGCACGAAGGGATCGGCCAGCGGATCGCAGAGCGGGCGCGCCCCGGTGCTGACCGAGAAGACCAGATCGCCGTCGAAGGGCGTGTGGCTGGGCACGATGGCGCGCGCCATGCCGTCATGGGCGGCCACGGCCAGCCGCTGCAACTGCCCCTGATCGAGCTTGGCATCGGTGGCGACGATGGCGATGGTCGTGGCCTCGCGCAGCCGCTTGAGCGGCATCGGCTCGGCCGCGGCGATCCCGGAAAGATCGGGCGCGGGGCCGAGGCCGCCGAATTCGGCCTCCATCTCCCAGGGGGCGGCCCAGAAATGCGGGCTTTCCCCCACGGTCACGGCGCCCAGGCTGTTGACCGCGACCAGCGCGCCCAGGGTCAGCCCGCTGTCCAGCACCGCCGAGGCCGACCCCAGCCCCCCCTTGAGATTGGCGGTGATCGCCCCGGTGCCGGCGCCCGCGGTGCCGATCTCGAACGCTGGCGCGGCATTGGCCAGGGCGGCGCGGCCCAGCGCCGGATAGGGGTTCGTGGTCCAGTTTTTGTCGCCGCCGTTGGTCAGGTCGAACAGGATCGCGGCAGGCACGATCGGCACGCGCACGGGGCCCACGGCAAAGCCGCGGCCCATCGCGCGCAGCCCGTCCATGACGCCGCCCGCGGCCTCCAGCCCGAAGGCCGATCCCCCCGACAGCACCAGTGCATCGACCGCGCTGACCAGACGGTCGGGGGCCAGAAGGTCGGTCTCGCGGGTGCCGGGGGCGCCGCCCATCACCTGCACCGCCGCCATCACCGGCCGGTCGGCCACAAGCACCGTGGTCCCCGAGCGCAAGCGTTCATCGGCGGCATTGCCGACCCGAAGGCCCTCGATGTCGGTGATCAGGTTGCGCGCGCCTGGTTGCATGAGCCTGTCCCCCCGTCAGATGCAGCGGCCGCCATCGACACGCAGAACCGCGCCGGTGATCATGGCCGCCTCGTCCGAGCACAGGAAAGTCGCCGCCGCGGCCATGTCGGCCGGTGTCGAGAAGCGCCCGATCGGGATGGTGGACAGGAATTTCGCCCGCATCTCGGGGGTGTCCCCGCCCATGAAGGACGCCAGAAGCGGGGTCTCGCCGGCCACGGGGGCCAGCGCGTTGACGCGCACGCCGTCGGGGGCCAGTTCGATGGCCATGGCTTCGGTGGCGCTCAGCATCCAGCCCTTGGAGGCGTTGTACCAGCTCAGCCGCGGGCGCGGTGATAGCCCGGCGGTCGAGGCCACGTTGAGAATGGCGCCCGTCCCGGCCGCCTTCATCATCGGCACGAAGGCGCGCGCCGTCAGATAGACCGAGCGCACGTTGACCCGCCACACCCGGTCGAAGTCGTCCTCGGACACCTCCTCGAGGGGCTGCGGCAGATGGGTGACGCCGGCATTGTTGACCAGGATGTCCACGCGCCCCCAGGCGGCCTGCGCCGCCGCGGCCATTGCCGCGACCGACACGCCGTCGGCCACATCCACCGGGCAGGCCATCGCGCCCATCTCCTCGGCCCGCGCCTCGGCGGCGGCGGCGTTGATGTCGGCGATCATCACCTGAGCGCCCTCGGCCACGAAGCGCTGGGCGATGCCCGCACCAAACCCCGAGGCCGCGCCGGTCACGATCGCGGTCTTGCCTGCCAGTCGCATGAATGCGCTCTCCCCCCCCTGTCGCCCGATGCACGGGCGCGCCGTCTCCCGATCCCGGCGCCGCTGTCGCGCGTGATATTCACCAAACGCGATCTGTCAGGCAAGCCCGAGATGCGCGTGGCGCCCCGTTCGCGCGCTATCCGTGCCAGGCGGCCACGGTCTTGAGCGCGGTGAAGCCATAGAGCGCCTCGAACCCCTTTTCGCGGCCGTGCCCCGACAGGCCGCGGCCGCCGAAGGGCAGCTCGACCCCGCCGCCGGCGCCGTAGTTGTTCAGGAACACCTGACCCGCGCGCAGTCGCCGCGCCAGCCGCATGCTGCGGCCGCCGTCGCGGCTCCAGACCCCGGCGACAAGGCCGTAGCCCGTGCCATTGGCGATGGCTACGGCCGCGTCCTCGTCGGTGAAGGGGATGACCAGCTGCGCGGGGCCGAAGATTTCCTCGCGCGCAAGGCGGTGGCCGGGGTCGGGCGCCCGCATCAGCCGCGGCGCCACGTAATGCCCGCCCGCGGGCAGATCGGCGGGCAGCGGGGCCTGGGCCACGGTCTCGAGATCGCGGCCCAGCGCGAGATAACCCTCGACCGTGCGTTTCTGGCGCGCCGAGATCAGCGGGCCCACATCGGCCCCCGACAGCGCCGGGCCCACCCGCAGCGCGCCATAGCGCGCGGCCATGCGCGCAAGCACCTCCTCGAGGATCGGCGCTGCCACCAGGATGCGCGAGGCTGCCGAGCAGGTCTGCCCCGCGTTCTGGAGGCCGGCGTTGACCAGAAAGGGTAGCGCGCGGTCCAGATCGGCATCGGCAAAGACGATCTGGGGCGATTTCCCGCCCAGTTCGAGCGTGACCGGCACCACATTGGCCGCCGCGGCCGCCTGCACCATCTGCCCCACGCCGACCGATCCGGTGAAGGACACATGGTCGATGCCGGGATGGGCGGACAGGGCCGCACCCGCTTCCTCGCCCAGGCCGGGCACGATGTTGAGCGCGCCGGGAGGAAAGCCCGCCTCCTCGGCCAGGTGGGCGAAGGCCAGCGCGGTCAGGCTGGCCTCCTCGGCGGGCTTGACGACACAGGCGTTCCCGGCCGCCAGCGCCGCCCCGACCGACCGGCCGATGATCTGCATCGGATAGTTCCAGGGCACGATATGGGCGGTCACGCCATGGGGTTCGCGCAAGGTGTAGACGGTATAGCCGGGCTGGAAGGGGATCGTCTCGCCCATCAGCTTGTCGGCGGCCCCGGCGTAGAACTCCAGATACCGGCACAGCGCGGCCACATCGGCGCGGGCCTGCGCCAGCGGCTTGCCCACGTCGCGCGATTCGATCTCGGCCAGCGCCTCGGCCCGGCCCGCGACCAGATCGCCCAGCCGCGCCAGAAGCCGCCCCCTCTCGAAGGCCGGCAGCGCGCCCCATTCGCCTTCGAAGGCGGTGCGGGCGGCCTCGACGGCGGCGTCGATGTCCTCGGGGGTTCCACGGGCGATCTCGGCGAAGACCCGGCCGGTCGAGGGGTCTTCGACCGGAAGCGTCGCGCGCGGGGTGCCCCATTCGCCGCCGATCAGCATCTGGCCGGGGTCGAACCACAGGGGCGCTTTGGTGTCGTGTCTCATGCGTGGCCTCCTCCTGTCACGCGGGCGGCGGGATATCTTGACCGGGTATTTCGGGAATGGCGGCGATCAGGCGCCGGGTCAGCGGGTGGCGGGGGTTGGCAAAGACCGCCTCGGTCGGGCCGTCCTCGACGATGCGGCCGGCCTCCATCACCGCCACGCGCGAAACCAGCGCGCGCACCACCGACAGGTCGTGGCTGATGAACAGATAGGCCAGCCCGTGGCTGTCGCGCAGCCGCGCCAGCAGGTCCAGCACCTGCGCGCGCACCTCGACATCAAGCGCCGAGACCGCCTCGTCCAGAACGATCAGCTGCGGGCGGGTGATCAGCGCGCGGGCGATGGCCAGCCGCTGGCGCTGCCCGCCCGAGAATTGGTGGATGTAGCGATCCGCGTCCGCGGGGGTCAGGCCCACCTCGGTCAGCGCACGGGCCACGCGGTCGCGCCAGTCGGCGGGCCGGCCGGTCAGGTGGAAGGGCTCGGCCAGAAGGCGGGCGACCCGGTGGCGGGGGTTGAAGCTGCCGTAGGGGTCCTGGAACACCATCTGCATGCGCGCGCGCAGGGCCGGGGCCATCTCGGGGCCGACGGGCGCACCGTCAAGGGTCACCTGGCCCGCGTCCAGCGGCTCGAGCCCGACCAGCGCCCGCGTCAGCGTGGATTTCCCGCAGCCCGAGGGCCCGACCAGCCCCAGCGATTCCCCGGCATGGAGCGTCAGCTCCACCCCGTCGAGCGCGCGCAGATGCGGCCGCGGCCCGACCAGCCCCGCCCGCGGCTGCGGATAGAGCCGCACCGCCCCGCGCACCTGCAGGAGCGGCGCGCCACGGGGACGGGCGGGGGCGACGCGCGGCCGCTGCACCGCGATCAGACGGCGCGTGATCGCGGCCTGGGGCCGGGCGAAGATCTGCGCGGTCGGCCCGGTCTCGACGATGCGCCCGGCCTCCATCACCGAAACGCGCCCGGTCAGCCCGGCCACCACGCCCAGGTCATGGGTGATGAGGACAAGGCCCATGCCCTCGTCGGTGCACAGACCGCGCAGCAGGTCCAGCACCTCGGCCTGGGTGGTGACATCGAGCGCGGTTGTGGGCTCGTCGGCGATCAGCAGCGCGGGGCGGCAGGCGATGGCCATGGCGATGGCCACGCGCTGGCGCTGCCCGCCCGACAGCGCATGGGGATAACGGTCGGGGTCCGCGATGCCGACGCGGGCCAGCCGGTCGCGGGCGATGCGGGCGGCCTCGGCGCGGCTGGCGTGGCGGTGCAGGCGCACGGTCTCGGCCACCTGCGCGCCGATCCGCATGGTGGGGTTGAGCGCGGTCATCGGCTCCTGAAAGACCATGCCGATGCGCCCGCCGCGCAGCGCGCAGAGCGCCCGGTCGGGCAGACCCAGGATCTCGCGCCCCTCCAGGCGGACCGAGCCGGTGACGCGCGCGCGATCGGGCGCCAGCCCCAGCGCGGCCAGCGCCGTCAATGACTTGCCCGACCCCGAGGCGCCGACAAGGCCCAGCCTCTCGCCGGGGGCAAGGTCAAGATCGACGCCCTCCAGCAGCCGCCGCCCGTCCAGATCCAGCGTCAGCCCGCGCAGCGACAGAAGGCTCATCCGCCCGTCCTCACCGGCCGCAGGCGCGGGTCGAGCGCATCGCGCAGCCCGTCGCCCAGCAGGTTCAGCCCCAGCACCGCGGTCACGATGGCCAGCCCCGGAAAGATCGCCACATGCGGGGCGATGGCGGCCATGGTCTGGGCCTCGGCCAGCATGCGGCCCCAGCTGGGCGCGGGCGGCTGCACGCCCAGGCCCACATAGGACAGGCCCGCCTCGGCCAGGATCGCCAGCGAGAACTGGATCGTCGCCTGCACGATCAGAAGCCCGGCGATGTTGGGCAGGACATGTTCGACCGAGATCCGCGCCCTTCCTTTGCCGGCCAGGCGGGCGGCGCGGATGAAATCCAGCGTCCATATCGACAGCGCGCCTGCCCGCGCGACACGGGCAAAGACGGGGATGTTGAAGATGCCGATGGCGACGATGGCATTGGTGGCCGAGGGCCCCAGGACCGCGGTGATGAGGATCGCCGAGACCAGCGCCGGGAAGGCGAAGACCACGTCGTTGAGGCGCATCACGGCCTCGTCCACCCAGCCGCCGCGCGCCGCCGCCCACAGCCCCGCCGGCACGCCCAGCCCCACGCCGATCCCCACCGCCACGACGGCAACGCCCAGCGACACCCGCGCGCCCGCCATCAGCATCGCGGCGATGTCGCGGCCGAAATGATCGGTGCCCAGCCAATGCGCGGCCGAAGGCGGGGCCAGGCGCGCGGCGATCTGCATCGCCTGCGGGTCATGCGGGGTCCAGACCAGCGACACCAGCGCCGCCGCCGCCGCGGCTGCGCTCAGCACGCCGCCCGCGATCAGCCCCGGCGCCGCCCTCATGCGCGCCCCCGCAGCCGCGGATCGGCCAGGGCATAGGCGATCTCGGTCAGGAAGGTCACGGTGATGACGGCCACCACCAGCAGCATGACGACCGATTCCACCACGATCAGGTCGCGCTGGGTGATCGCCTGGAAGACCAGCCGCCCCAGCCCCGGCAGGTAGAACACGTTCTCGATGATGATCGTGCCGGCCAGCAGGAACGAGAATTGCATGCCGAGGATGGTCAGCACCGGCAGCGCGGCATTGCGCAGCGCATGGCGCAGGAGCGTGGCCCCCCGGCTCAGGCCCTTGGCGCGGGCGGTGCGGATGTACTCCTGCGCCAGCACCTCGATCAGCGCCGAGCGCAGCACGCGCGCCAGGATCGCCGCCTGTGGCAACGCCAGCGCCACCGCCGGCAGGATCAGCGCGCGCAGGCCCGTGGCCGGGTCGCTCCAGCCCGGAAAGCCGCCCGCCGGCAGCACCCGCCAATGCAGCGCGAAGAGAAGGACCAGCAGCATGGCAAACCAGAAGTTGGGCACCGCCAGCCCCAGCTGCGTCACCCCCATCACCGCGGCATCGGCCGCCCGCCCGCGCCGCGCCGCCGCGATCAGCCCCAGGGGCAGCGCCAGCGCCGTCGACAGACCCAGCGCGATCGCGGCCAGCGGCACCGACACCGCGGCCCGGTCGGCCACCAGATCGGCCACCGGCACCTTGTAGGTCCACGATTGCCCGAGATCGCCGCGCAGGAAGCCCCCCACCCAGTCGAGATAGCGCAGCGCCGGCGGCTGATCGAGGCCAAGGCTCGCGCGGGCGGCGGCCAGCGTCTCGGGCGTGGCATTGAGGCCCAGCATCAGCGCCGCCGGATCGCCCGGCACCACCTCGATCGCGGCAAAGACGATCACGCTGGCCGCCCAGAGGCTGAGCGCGAAGATCGCCAGTCGCCGGATCACGATGCGTGCCATGTTCGCGTGCCGTCTCCCTGTCGCGCCTTCGGTGGTCTTTGCGCAGGCTAGACGGGCCGCGCGGGGCGGTCCAGAGGGACACATGCGGCCAAGCGGGCTTGACCTCGGGGCGGGGGGTGTTTCCTATGCCCCAACCGATTTTGCCCGAGGATCAGCCCCTTGCCCCTGATTGCTGCCCTGCGCCGTCGCGCGAACGCCCCGTCCGTGCCCGTGTCTGCCCCGCGTGTCCGTGGTCCGCGCCTGTTCGGGGGCGGCGGTCCTCTGCGCGCGGTTCTGGGGATGGGGGCGCTGGCGCTGGTGCTTGCGGGCTGTGCCCCGGCCGGTCCGGGGATGGCGCCCGGCATTGTGCCGCCCGAATATGCCGCCCGCGAGGACGGCGACCGCACGGTGCCCGCGGTCAATCCGAAGTATCTGGTCGAACGCAACCGCCGGCGCTGGGTGAATTACGACGGCCCCGAACCCGCGGGCACGGTGGTCGTGGATCCCTATGCGCGCGTGCTCTATCACATCGTCGAGCCGGGCAAGGCCATGCGCTTTGGCATCGCCGTCGGCCGCGAGGGGCGCGGCTTCCGCGGCCGGGCGGTGATCCGGCGCAAGGAGGAATACCCCTATTGGGCGCCCACCAGGAACATGATTCGCCAGGATCCCGCGCTTTACGGGCCGGTGGCGGCGGGGCTTCCGGGCGGGCTCGACAACCCGCTGGGGGCGCGCGCGCTCTATCTCTACCGCGGGGGCAAGGACAGCTATTACCGCATTCACGGCACGATGGACCCGACCTCGATCGGCAAGGCGACCTCGGCAGGCTGCATCCGGCTGTTCAATCAGGACATCATCGACATGTATGACGAGGTGCCGCTGGGCACGCCGGTCAAGGTGCGCACCCGTGCCGAGAGCCTGGAGATGGAAGGCGAGATGGTCGAATTGTCCACCGGCTATCTGGTTCCGGCAAGCGATACCCGCGCGATCGAGGCCGACCGTGCCGCGGTCGAAGCCGCAGCCAGGGCCGCCCGCGAGGCCGAGCCAGAGGGAACTGCCGCGCCCTGAGGCAATTCCGGCCGACGGGCGCCGAAATGTGACAATCGCGTAACGGAATCGTTGCGCCGGCGCGGATTCGAATCAAGGCTTGCCCGCGCCGGACCCGTCCGTGGCGCGCGCCATGCGCTTGTCGGAGGGCCCTGCCGCCCGGCGTCGTGAAACTGTCACGTCGCGGGCCTAGAGCCGTCGCGGGGGCCAGTGTTCTGGCCCGCGATCACCGACAACGGGGAGTATGTCAGATGACACCGAAACCGATCCATGCCCTGAGCGCGCTGGCGCTGCTGATGGCGGGCACCACGCTTGCCCAGGCCGGGGACATGGCCGCCCTTGAAGAAGCCGCAAAGGCCGAGGGCATGCTGACCACGATCGCCCTGCCGCATGACTGGTGCGGCTATGGCGCCGTGATCGAGGGCTTCAAGGCCAAATATCCCGAGATCACCATCAACGAGCTGAACCCCGATGCGGGCTCGGCCGACGAGCTGGAAGCGATCCGCGCCAACGTCGGCAACACCGGCCCGCAGGCGCCCGACGTCATCGACGTGGGCCTGTCCTATGGCCCGGCGGCCAAGGAAGAGGGGCTGCTCCAGCCCTACAAGGTCGCCACCTGGGACGAGATCCCGGCCTCGATCAAGGATGCCGACGGCTATTGGTATGGCGATTATTACGGCGTGCTGTCGTTCATGGTGAACAAGGACATCGTGGCCGAGACCCCGGCCGACTGGTCCGACCTGCTCAAGCCCGAGCTGGCGGCTTCGGTGGCGCTGGCGGGCGATCCGCGCGCCTCGAACCAGGCGATCTCGGGCGTGCTGGCGGCGGGCATGGCCATGGGCGGTGCGCCCGGCGCCGAAGCCGGCGCGCGCGGCCTCGAGTTCTTTGCCGAGATGAACAAGGCCGGCAATTTCGTCCCGGTCATCGGCAAGGCTGGCACCCTGGCCCAGGGCGCCACGCCGATCGTCATCGCCTGGGATTACAACGCGCTGTCGTGGCGTGATGCGCTGGGCGGCAACCCGCCGGTGGACGTGGTCGTCCCGAAGACGGGCGTTCTGGCCGGTGTCTATGTGCAGGCGATCTCGGCCCATGCGCCGCATCCCAACGCGGCCAAGCTGTGGATGGAATATCTCTATTCCGACGAAGGCCAGTCACTGTGGCTTAAGGGCTATTGCCACCCGGCGCGCTTCAACGCGATGGCCGCCGACGGCAAGATCCCGCAGGAGCTTCTGGAGGCGCTGCCCCCCGCGGCCAGCTACGAGGCGGCCTATTTCCCGACGCTCGACGAGCAGGCGGCGAACAAGGACGTGGTCACCGGCGGCTGGGATGCCGTGGTGGGCGCCAACGTCCAGTAACGCGTGAACCGGGGCCGAGGGGGGCGGGTGTTCCCCCTCGGCTCGACGAAAGGCCCCCTGCACGCATGACCCAGAGCCCCCCGACCGCCCCGCCCGGCCAGGCCCTCGGCAGCGCCCTGCGCTGGCTGGGCATCGTGCCCTTCGTGCTGTTTGCCACGCTGTTCCTGCTGCTTCCCACGATGAAGATCGTGCTGGGCGCGTTCGAGGCCCCCGACGGCGGCTTCACGCTGGCCCATGTGATGCAGCTCTTCGACGGGCCGATCCCGGATTATTACCTCATCTCGATCAAGATCTCGCTGGCGTCCTCGGCGATGGGCTGCCTGATCGGCTTTGCCATGGCCGCCGCGATCACGCTGGGGGGGCTGCCGCGGGGCATCCGGGCGCCGCTGCTGACATTCTCGGGGGTGGCGTCGAACTTTGCCGGCGTGCCGCTGGCCTTTGCCTTCCTGGCCACGCTGGGGCGGCTGGGGCTGGTCACGGTGCTGCTGCGCGACTGGTTCGGCATCAACATCTATGCCCCTCCGATCAGCTTCAACCTGCTGTCCTTCTCGGGGCTGACGCTGACCTACATGTTCTTCCAGATCCCGCTGATGATCCTGATCATCACGCCCGCGCTCGACGGCCTCAAGCGCGAGTGGCGCGAGGCCGCCGAGATCCTGGGCGCCTCGGGGCTGCAATACTGGCGCATGGTGGCGCTGCCGATCCTGACGCCGGCGCTTCTGGGCACCTTCGCGCTTCTCTTCGCCAATGCCTTCGGTGCGGTGGCCACGGCCTATGCGCTGACCGGATCGTCGCTGTCGATCGTGCCGATCGTGCTGTTCGCGCAGATCCGCGGCGATGTCCTTCAGGATCCGCATCTGGGCTATGCGCTGGCCTTCGGCATGATCGTGGTGACGGGCATCGCCAACGGGCTTTACGTCTGGCTTCGGGCGCGCAGCGAAAGGTGGATGAAATGACCCGCATCTGGTCCTGGATCGCGCTGACCTTCGGGCTGATCTATTTCGCGCTGCCGCTCATCGGGACGGTGGAATTCTCGCTGCGGATGCGGCGGGGGGAATATTCGTTCGACGCCTATCGCAAGGTGCTCGCGGATCCCCGCTTCCAGGAGACGTTCAGCTATTCGGTGGTGATGGCGCTGGCCACCATCGTCTTCGGCGTCCTGCTGGTGGTGCCCACGGCCTATTGGGTGCGCCTCAAGCTGCCCCGGCTGCGGCCCTACGTCGAGTTCCTGACGCTGATGCCGCTGGTCATTCCGCCGATCGTCATCGTCTTTGGCTACCTGCGGCTTTACAACACCTCGAGCTGGCTGCCGCTGACCGGCACGACGATGGGCACGAACCTTCTGCTGATGTTCGGCTATGCCACGCTGTCGCTGCCCTACATGTACCGCGCCGTGGACACCGGGCTGCGCAGCATCGACGTGGGCACCCTGACCGAGGCGGCGCAATCGCTGGGGGCGGGCTGGGTCACCATCCTGGCGCGCGTGATCTTGCCCAACGTGCTGGTGGCGGTGCTGTCGGGCGCCTTCCTGACCTTTGCCATCGTGATCGGCGAATTCGTGCTGGCGGCGCTTCTCAATCGCCCGGCCTTCGGGCCCTATCTGCAACTGATGGGCGCCAACCGCGCCTATGAACCGGCGGCGCTGGCGGTCATCGCCTTTGCGATCACCTGGGCCTGCATGGGCCTGATCCAGCTTGTCAGCCGCTTCACCCGACATGGCCGGACCGCGTGACATGAGCTTTCTGAACATCTCCAACCTGGAAAAATCCTTTGGCCCCACGCGCGTGGTGCACGACTTCTCGCTTGCGGTCGAGCAGGGCGAATTCATCAGCTTCCTTGGCCCGTCGGGCTGCGGCAAGACCACCACCCTGCGCATGGTGGCGGGCTTCGAGACCCCTACCGCCGGGCGTATCGAGATCGACGGCCGCGACATCGTGCGCCTCAGGCCCAACCAGCGCAACATCGGCATGGTGTTCCAGAGCTATGCGCTGTTTCCCAACCTGACGGTGGGGCAGAACGTGGCCTTCGGGTTGAAGGTGGCGGGGGCGTCGCGCGCGCTGATCCGGGCGCGCGTGGCCGAGATGCTGGAGATGATCGGCCTGCCGGATCTGGCGGGGCGCTATCCGTTCCAGCTGTCGGGCGGGCAGCAGCAGCGCGTGGCGCTGGCGCGCGCGCTGGCGGTGCGCCCGCAGGTTCTGCTGCTGGACGAGCCGCTGTCGGCGCTTGACGCCAAGATCCGCGTGTCGCTGCGCGCCGAGATCCGCGCCATCCAGAAGAAGCTGGGCATCACCACGATCTATGTCACCCATGACCAGGAGGAGGCGCTGTCCATGTCGGACCGCATCGTGGTCATGCATCAGGGCCGCGCCGATCAGGTGGGCACCCCCTTCCAGATCTACAACACCCCCGCCACCCGCTTTGTTGCGGGCTTTGTCGGCGCGCTCAACACGGTTCAGGCCGAGGTGATCGACCCCGGCACGGGGCGCGTGCTTCTGGCCGGCACCGAGGCCGTTCTGGACCGGGCGCTGCCGGCGGGGCAGGTGACGCTGGGCCTGCGCCCCGAGATGGTGTCGCTGGGGCCCGCGCCGGGCCGTGAAACCGTCCTGCGCGGGCGCGTGGTCGAGGTGGACTTTCTGGGCGCGGTGATCCGTCTCAAGGCCGAACTGGGCGGCGAGGTGCTGGCCTTCGACACGTTCAACACCTCGCAGAAGGCGCCCCCGCGCGTGGGCGAGGAGGTGTCGGTCTCGCTGGCCGCGCGCGATCTGCTGGTGATCGGTCCCCCGGCTTGACGGACGGGCCGGGGCGGGCTCTAAGCGGGCAACCCCAAAGGAGACGCCATGACCACCTGGACCGCGCTGACCACGCTTGCTTCCCGCGATGCCGCCGAGCGGCTGGGCGAGTTTCTCGAGGAGATGGAGCCCACGCCGCTGGGGGTTGGCGTCTTCGAGATCGAGGACGGCTCGGGCCGCTACGAGGTGGGCGCCTATTACGACGAGGAGGCCCCCGACGACACCGCGCTGGCGCTGGCCGCGGCGGCCTTCGGGGCCGAGCCCTTTGCGTTGTCCGAGGTGCCCGAGACCGATTGGGTCGCGCATGTGAAGCGCGAGCTTTGCCCGGTCGAGGCGGGGCGCTTCTTCGTCTATGGCAGCCATGACGCCGACAAGGTGCCCGCGGGTGTCACCGCGCTGCGCATTGATGCCGCGATGGCCTTCGGCACCGGGCACCACGGCACCACCAAGGGCTGTCTGCTGGCGCTGGACCGGCTGGCCGCGGAAGGGGTGACCCCGAAGGCGGTGGCCGATATCGGCTGCGGCACCGCGGTCCTGGCGATGGCGGCGGCCACGCTCTGGCCGGGCGAGATGCTGGCCTCGGACATCGACCCGGTGGCGGTCGAGACCGCGGCCGCCAATGTCGAGGCCAACGGCCTGGGCGGGCGGGTGATCTGTCTCGAGGCGGCGGGGTTCGACCATCCCCGCCTGAAGGCCGCGGCGCCCTATGATCTGGTGCTGGCCAATATCCTGAAGGGGCCTCTGATCACGCTGGCCCCGGCGATGGCGGCGGCCGTGGCGCCCGGCGGGCGGGTGATTCTCTCCGGGATCCTGTGCGAGCAAGCCCCCGAGGTGGTGACCGCCTATGAGGCTGCGGGCTTTAACCAGAATGCCCGCGAAGATCTGGGCGAGTGGTCGACATTGGTCATGCAGCGGAAACAGTAGCGCGTGATTGGGCGGTTGATCCTTTCGCGTCATTCTCTCGGACGTGTTACATTTCCTTAACCGAATGCTAACGCCAAATGCCCGTCAGGGGCGTTCGGCGAAAGCCGCAGTGGGGTAATGTGATGGATCGAGATCTGACCGAGTTTGAGCGCCGCCTGCAACGCATCGACCGCACGCATGCCGCGGGCGGCGGGTTCGAGGCATCCGGGGCGCTGAGCCGTGCCGACTTCGATCAGATCGTGTCGCCGCGGCGCGACGGGCTGTGGATGCGCCCTATGGCGCTGCTTCTGGCGGGGTTCCTGCTGTTCAAGGGCGGCATGCATGCGGGGCTGGGCGCGCGCGTCTATGACCTGCGGGTGGATCAGCTGGCGCAGGGCAATGCGCTGGAACAGCTGGGGGCCTGGATCATGCATGCCGACGGGCTGACGCTCTGGGTCTCCGGCATCCTGGCGCCGCTGTTCCCGTGACGGCGGCACGGCGCGCGTGCATTGTTTCCCTTGGGCCAACGTCGCGCCGGGTCTGGCGGGGCCGGATCTGAAGGGCTAGGCGCGCGCGCCGGCTCGGGCTATAGCCGCGCCATGACCAACCCTCCGAATCTCCGCCCCGACCTGGCGCCCGCGCCGCGCTTCGACACCGCCCCCCGCCCCGGCCAGCCGCGGGTGGGCATGGTCTCGCTGGGCTGCCCCAAGGCGCTGGTGGATTCCGAACGCATTCTGACCCGCCTGCGCGCCGAGGGCTATGCGATCAGCCCCGACTATCAGGGCGCCGGCGTCGTCATCGTCAACACCTGCGGCTTTCTCGACAGCGCCAAGGCCGAAAGCCTCGAGGCCATCGGTGAGGCCCTGGCCGAGAACGGCCGCGTGATCGTGACCGGCTGCCTGGGCGCCGAGCCCGAGTATGTCTCGGGCGCGCATCCGGGCGTTCTGGCGGTGACGGGCCCGCATCAATACGAGGCGGTGATCGACGCGGTCCATGCCGCGCTGCCGCCCGCGCCCGACCCCTTCGTCGATCTGATGCCGGCCTCGTCGGTGCGGCTCACGCCCCGGCATTTCGCCTATCTCAAGATTTCCGAGGGCTGCAATCACCATTGCCGCTTCTGCATCATTCCCGATCTGCGCGGCCGTCTGGTCAGCCGTCCCGCCCATGCCGTCCTGCGCGAGGCCGAGCGGCTGGTGGCCGAGGGCGTGCGCGAGCTGATGGTGATCTCGCAGGACACCTCGGCCTATGGCGTCGACATCCGCCACGCCGAGGACCGCGGCCACCGTGCCCATATCACCGATCTGGCGCGCGATCTGGGCAGCCTGGGCGCCTGGGTCCGGCTGCATTACGTCTATCCCTATCCGCATGTGCGCGAGCTGATCCCGCTGATGGCCGAAGGGCTGGTGCTGCCCTATCTCGACATCCCGTTCCAGCATGCCCATCCCGACACGCTGCGGCGCATGGCGCGCCCGGCCGCGGCGGCAAGGACCCTCGACGAGATCGCCGCCTGGCGGCGTGACTGCCCCGACCTTGCGATCCGTTCGACCTTCATCGTCGGTTACCCCGGCGAGACCGAGGCCGAATTCCAGCATCTGCTCGACTGGCTCGAGGAGGCCCAGCTCGACCGTGTGGGCTGCTTCCAATACGAGAACGTGGCGGGGGCAGCGGCCAACGACCTGCCCGATCACGTCCCGGCCGAGATCAAGCACGAGCGCTGGGCGCGGTTCATGGAAAAGGCGCAGGCCATCTCCGAGGCGCGCCTGGCCGCCAAGGTGGGCCGCCGGATCGAGGTGATCGTGGATGCGGTCGATGCCGAGGGCGCGACCTGCCGCACCATGTGGGACGCCCCCGAGATCGACGGCAACCTCTTCATCGACGAAGGGTTCGAGGGGCTGGAACCCGGCCAGATCGTCACCGTCGAGGTGGACGAGGCCGGCGAATACGACCTCTGGGGCCGCTGCGTCGATTGACATGCGCGCGCCCGTCGGTCCGGGCGGCGCGTGGGGCCGTCCGGCCCCGCCGCGCGCGGGCCGCGGCCCCTCGATGGGGCCAAGGGCCGCTCTTCCGTGCGGGGCTCTCTCAGACCACGACCGGTCGCGCCACCTGATCGCCGACCCCGAACACCCGCTTGTAACGCGCGATCTCCTCGGGCGGGCCCATCGCCTTCAGCGGATTGTCCGACAGCTTGACCGTGGGCCGCCCGTTGGCGCGCACCGCCTTGCAGACCAGGCTGAAGGGCGCCAGCCCGTCGCCCGCCGCCAGCCCGCGGAAATCATTGGTCAGAAGCGTGCCCCAGCCAAAGGACACCTTCACCCTTCCGGCGAATTGCGCGTGCAATTCCTCGATCTTCTCGACATCGAGCCCGTCGGAGAAGATCACCAGCTTGCGCGTCGGATCCTCGCCGCGGGCCTTCCACCAGGCGATGGCGGCCTCGGTCCCCTCGGCGGGATCGCCCGAATCGATGCGGATGCCGGTCCAGCCGGCCAGCCAGTCGGGCGCATGCTCCAGGAAACCTTTCGTGCCATAGGTGTCTGGCAGGATGATGCGCAGGTTGCCGTCGTGTTCCTCGTGCCAGTCGGCCAGAACGCGATAGGGGGCCTCGCGCAGGTCTTCGTCGGTCTCGGCAAGTGCGGCGGTCACCATCGGCAATTCATGCGCATTGGTGCCGATGGCCTCGATGTCGTGGCGCATGGCGATCAGGCAATTCGACGTGCCGATGAAGGCGCGGCCCAGCCCCTCCATCATCGCCTGCACGCACCAATCCTGCCACAGGAAGGAATGCCGCCGCCGGGTGCCGAAATCGGCCACCTTCAGGTGGTCCAGCTGGCGCAGGCGCTCGATCTTCTCCCACAGCTTGGTCATCGCGCGGGCATAGAGAACCTGAAGCTCGAACTTGCCCAGCCGCTCCAGCACCACGCGCGAGCGCAGCTCCATCAGCACCGCCAGCGCCGGGATCTCCCACATCATCACCTCGGGCCAGCGCCCCTCGAAGGTCAGCTCGAACTGGCCGTCGCGGATCTCCAGGTGATAGGGCGGCAGTTGCAGCCCCTCGAACCATTCCATGA
The DNA here is from genome assembly GCF_900156695.1 of Phaeovulum vinaykumarii. Classification (GTDB taxonomy): domain Bacteria; phylum Pseudomonadota; class Alphaproteobacteria; order Rhodobacterales; family Rhodobacteraceae; genus Bieblia_A; species Bieblia_A vinaykumarii. The sequence continues at coordinate 82,446 of NZ_FTOM01000008.1, read as the reverse complement.
AATCGGGCCGGAACATCTGGCGCTTGCCATAGAAGGTGTTGCCGCGCAGCCAGGTGCTTTCGCCGCGGGTCAGGCGCAAGGTGCGGATATGGTCGAGCTGCTCGCGCAATTCGCCTTCGTCGATCAGCTCGGCCAGGCGGATGTCGGTCGAGCGGTTGATCAGCGAGAAGGTGACCTCGGCGTCGGGGTGGTTGCGATACACCGATTGGCACATCAGCAGTTTGTAGAAGTCGGTGTCCAGCAACGAGCGCACCACCGGGTCGATCTTCCAGCGGTGGTCGTAGACGCGCTTGGCAATATCAACCATGGGCCGGTTCCAGAACCACGCCGACCTCGATCATCGCCGCGCGTGCGGCGGCCAGCGAACCGTCGAGGTCGATCGCACGGCAGGCGCTTTCGAGAACGGTCACCGAAAAGCCCAGCCGCGCGGCGTCGATCGCCGACCAGCCCACGCAGAAATCCAGCGCCAGTCCGACAAAGGTCAGATGCGTGGCGCCGCGCGTGCGCAGATAGCCCTCAAGGCCGGTGGGCGTTTCGCGGTCATTCTCGAAGAAGGCCGAATAGCTGTCGATCCCGGCGCGAAAGCCCTTGCGCAGGATCAGGTCCGCGCGGTCGCTGTGCAGGTCGGGATGGAAGGCCGCCCCTTGGGTTCCCTGCACGCAATGGCCCGGCCAGAGCACCTGCGCGCCATAGGGCATTTCGGTCACCGAAAAGGGCGCGGCGCCGGGGTGGTTCGACGCAAACGAGGCATGATCGGCCGGGTGCCAGTCCTGCGTCAGCACGCGGATCGGATATTGATCCAGAAGCGCGTTCACAGGGCCGACGATCTCGTCGCCGCCGCTGACGGCCAGCGCGCCGCCGGGGCAGAAATCGTTTTGCAGATCAATGACGATCAGGGCGTCGTGGGGTGCGGGCATCTTCCCCTCCCTTGCTTGCCGGGTCCGATGTCCACCTAAGGGGGGGCGGGACCGGGCGTCAATGCCCGGCCGTGCCGCATGCCCATGGCGGCGGGGTCGGGCCCGGCGCCGGCCGCGAAACCGCGCCACGCCCCCCGCCCGCGGGTCGCAGGGCGCGCAAGCGGCGGGCATCCTTGCCGAAAATTCGGGCCATGGGCCAAAACGCGGGCCCGGCGCGCCGCCGGTCCGGGCGACAAAACCGCACCCCCGGCGCGCGGCGCGCGACAAAGGTGAGTATTCATCTCATATTTGCCGGCGATTCGCGGGGCGGGGTGCCTTCCTCCCCCCTTCGCGGCATGGACCACGCGACCCGCGGGCCCTTTGTGGCCGGGGCGCATCGACCCGCATGGATTTCACGACGGCTTGCCGGAGCGCGCTCGGGCCGCTAGATTGGAATCGTTCCAGAAAAGGTGACGCATGATCCCTGGTTTCGCCTCCCGCCGCCGCTTCTCCGACCTCTCCGAACGCGAGGTTCTCGCGCTGGCGATCTCGTCCGAGGAAGAAGATGCGCAGATCTACCGCCTCTTCGCCGAGAAACTGCGCGAGGATTATCCGGATTCGGCCAAGATCTTCGAGGGCATGGCCGAAGAAGAGGACATCCACCGCCGCCATCTGATCGACCGCTATCGCAAGCGGTTCGGCGACGTGATCCCGCCGATCCGGCGCGAGCATGTCGCGGGCTTTTACGCGCGCCGGCCCGTCTGGCTGACCGAGAACCTGCCGCTCGAGACGATCCGCGGCGAGGCCGAGGAGATGGAGCGCGCCTCGGCCCGCTTCTACACCCGCGCCGCGCAGCGCTCGAGCGATGCCGACACGCGCAAGCTGCTGGGCGATCTGGCCGCGGCCGAGGCCGGGCACGAGAAACGCGCCGAGAAGCTGGTCGAACGGCATCTGGACGAAGACGCCAAGGCCGAGGAAGACCGCGCCGCGCATCGCCAGTTCGTGCTGACCTGGGTGCAGCCGGGCCTGGCGGGGCTGATGGACGGGTCGGTCTCGACGCTGGCGCCGATCTTTGCCACCGCCTTTGCCACGCAGGACACCTCGACCACCTTCCTGGTCGGGCTTGCGGCTTCGGTCGGTGCGGGGATCTCGATGGGCTTCACCGAGGCCGCGCATGACGATGGCGTGATCTCGGGGCGCGGTTCGCCGGTCAAGCGGGGCCTGGCCTCGGGGGTGATGACGACGCTGGGCGGGCTGGGGCACGCGCTGCCCTATCTGATCCCCGATTTCTGGACCGCGACCACGATCGCCATGATCATCGTCTTCGTCGAGCTCTGGGCCATTGCCTGGATCCAGAACCGCTACATGGAGACGCCCTTCTTCCGCGCCGTCTTCCAGGTGGTGCTGGGCGGCGCGCTGGTCTTTGCCGCGGGGGCCCTGATCGGCGCCGGCTGACGCCGGGGGGCCTAGGCGGCGGGCCCGGCGCGTGCTAGCCCTTTCGCATGCTGGAGATCTTTCTCAAGACCCTGCCGTTCTTCGGTCTGATCGCGGTCGGCTATGGCGCCGGCCGCACGCGCTTCTTTCCGCCCGAGGCCACGGCCTGGCTGACGAAATTCGTGTTCTATTTCGCGCTGTCGGCGATGCTGTTCTCGTTCTCGGCGAACCTGTCGCTGCGCGAGCTTTACGACACGCAATTCGTGCTGGCCTATCTGGTGGGGTCGGGGGCGGTCTGGCTGCTGGGGCTGGTCGGGGCGATGGGGCGCCGGCTGGGCCTGGCCGAGGCGGCGATGGAGGCCCATACCGGCATGACCGGGAACACGGGCTTTCTGGGCGTGCCGATGCTGGTCGTGCTGCTGGGCCCCGATGCGGTGGGGCCGGTGCTGATGGTGCTGGCCATCGACCTGATCGTGTTCTCGTCGGTCTTCACGCTGCTGGTCACCAAGGCCCGGCACGGGCGGGTGTCGCCGTCGCTGTTTGCGGCGCTGGGCCTGGGGCTGGTGCGCAACCCGATGATCGTGTCGATGCTGGCCGGCCTGGCCTGGGCGGCGGCCGATCTGCCGATGCCGCGCCCGCTGGGGGAATTCGTGTCCATCCTGGGCGCGGCGGCAACGCCCGGCGCGCTCTTTGCCATCGGCGCCTCGCTGGCGGCGCGCGCGGCCGAGCGGCTGCGCCCGGCGATGTGGCTGTCGCTGCTCAAGCTGGTGGCGCATCCGGCCGCGGTCTGGATCGCGGCGACGATGCTCTTCGATGTCCGCCCCTTCGACGCCGGGGTGATGGTGGCCGCGGCCGCCCTGCCGGTGGCGGGCAATGTCTATATCCTGGCCGCCCATTACGGGGTTGCACCGTCGCGGGTGTCGGCCTCGATCCTGATCTCGACCGCCGTCAGCATCCTGACGGTTCCTTGGGTGATTGCCCATCTCGCCATCCATTCCTGAAGGAGAGGCCCATGCGCACGATTTCGGAAAACCGCTGTTTCGGAGGGGTCCAGGGCGTCTATGCCCATGCCTCCTCGGCCACGAATTGCGAAATGACCTTTGGTCTGTTCCTGCCCGCCGAGGCCGAGATCGCGCCGGTGCCGGTGCTGTGGTATCTGTCGGGCCTGACCTGCACGCATGAAAACGCCATGACCAAGGCCGGTGCGCAGAAATGGGCCGCCGAGGCCGGGATCGCGCTGGTGTTCCCCGATACCTCGCCGCGCGGGACCGACGTGCCCGACGATCCGGCCTATGACCTGGGCCAGGGCGCGGGCTTCTACGTCAACGCCACCCAAGACCCTTGGGCGCAGCATTACCAGATGTGGGATTACATCGCCGAGGATCTGCCGCGCCTTCTGGACACGACCTTCCCCATCGACCCCGAGCGCCAGTCGATCTGCGGCCATTCGATGGGCGGGCATGGGGCGCTGACGCTGGCCATGCGCCTGCCGGGGCGTTATCGGTCGGTTTCGGCCTTCGCGCCGATCGCGCATCCCACGGCCTCGGACTGGGGGCGCAAGCATTTCCTGAACTATCTGGGCGCCGAGGAAAGCGGCTGGGCGGGCCATGATGCCACGCTGCTGATGCGCGAGCGCGGCTTCGACGGCGAGGTGCTGGTCGATCAGGGCACCACCGATCCCTTCGTCAATGCGCTGATGCCCGAGGCCCTGGCCGAGGCCATGTGTGCCCGCCGCCAGCCCGGTGCGGTGCGGATGCAGAAGGGCTATGACCATTCCTATTTCATGATCTCGACTTTCATGCCCGACCATGTGAGCTTCCATGCCGAGGCGCTGTGGGCATGACCCGTCCGCCCGCCGCCATCGTCTTCGACATCGGCAATGTGCTGGTCGAATGGCACCCCGAGCGCGTCTATGATCCGCTGATCGGCGAGACGGCGCGCCGGCATCTGCTGAAGGTCGTGGGGGTCGATGCGATGAACCTGTCGATCGACGCCGGTGCGCCCTTTGCCCAGACCATCGCCGATTTTGCCGCCGCGCATCCCGAGCATGCCGCGCTGATCAGGATGTGGGACAGCCATTGGGGCGAGATGTTCGCCCCCGAGATATCGGGGTCGGTGGCGGCCCTGCGGGCCCTGCGCCGGCGCGGGGTGCCGGTCTTTGCGCTGTCGAATTTCGGCGACGAGAGCTTCGCGCGCGCCGAAAGCATGTATCCCGCCCTGCGCGAGTTCGACGCGCGCTTCATCTCGGCGCATCTGCGGGCCCTCAAGCCCGACCCCGAGATCTATGCCGTGCTCGAACGGGAAACCGGCTATGCGGGGGCAGAGCTCTTCTTCACCGACGACAAGCCCGAGAATGTCGCCGCCGCCGAGGCGCGGGGCTGGCGCGGGCACCTGTTCGAGGGCGCCGAGGGTCTGGTCGCGCGGCTGGTGGCGGAAGGGGTGCTCGAGCCGGGGGACATCTGATGAGCATGACGATCGTGGGGCCCGAGGTCGAGGCCCGGATGGACTGGATTGCGGCCTCGGATGCGCTGGCGGCGGGCCATGCGCTGCCGCGCGCCGAGGTGGCCGACAGCTTTCTCTATCGCGGCAAGGACACGCTGCTGACGCGTTCGGCCTGGATCGACGGGCTGGGGCTGGCGGTCAAGGCGGCCACGATCTTTCCGGGCAATGGCGCGCAGGGGCTGGGGCAGGTCAACGGCGGCGTGACGCTGTATGACGACCGGACCGGGCTTCTGGAAGCGATCATTGATTTCCACCTGCTGACGCGCTGGAAGACGGCGGCCGACAGCCTGCTGGCGGCACGGCGGCTGGCGCGGCCCGAGGCGCGGCGGGTGCTGATCATCGGCGCGGGGAAGGTGGCGGCGTCGATGGCGGCGGCCTATCGGGCGGGCTTTCCGGGGGCGCAGGTGACGCTGTGGAACCGCACCCGCGCCACGGCCGAGGATCTGGCCGCGCGGATCGGGGCCGAGGTGGCCGGGGATCTGGCGCAGGCGGTGGCGGCGGCCGAGATCATCGCCACGACCACGATGTCGACGACCCCCGTCCTGCACGGCGAATGGCTGCGCCCCGGCACGCATGTCGATCTGATCGGGGCCTATCGGCCCGACATGCGCGAGGCCGATGACGCGGTGCTGCGCCGGGCGCGGCTGTTCGTCGACGCGCGCGCCACGACCATCGGTCATATCGGCGAGATCGAGGATCCCTTGCGCCGCGGGGTGATCACGCCCGAAGATATCGTGGCCGATTTCTATGATCTGCCGGGCGGGGGCTTTGCGCGCCGTTCCGAAGACGAGATCACGGTCGCCAAGAATGGCGGCGGGGCGCATCTGGATCTGATGATGGCGCGCCATATCCTGGAGGTCGCGCGCGGCTGATCCCCGGTGGGCGAGGGGGCGGGGGCCGCCCCTCGGGCCCATCGAGAGCCCTCGGGCCGGGGCCAGCCCCAGCGGGGCCGGCCGGCGCGGGGTGTCGGGGCTGGCGCCCTGCGTCAGGCGGGGGCGAAGCGGCGCGGGGTTTCGCGCACGGGCAGGTGGACCAGCGCCGAGAAGGCGCCCACCGCCACGCCCACCCACCAGACCAGCGTGTAATTGCCGTAGATGTCATAGAGCAGCCCGCCCAGCCAGACGCCCAGGAACGACCCGATCTGGTGGGACAGGAACACGAAGCCATAGAGCGTGCCCATGTAGCGCAGCCCGTAGATCTGGGCCACGAGCCCCGAGGTCAGCGGCACCGTGGCCAGCCACAAGAGCCCCATCAGCAGTGAAAACAGGAGCACGCTGGCAGGCGTGATCGGCGCCAGGATGAAGGCCGCCGCGATCAGCGTGCGCAGCGCATAGATCCCGGCCAGAAGAAGCTTCTTCGAGTGCCGCTTGCCCAGCCAGCCGGCGGTGATCGTGCCGGCGATATTGGCCAGCCCGATCAGCGCGATCGAGGCCGCCCCCAGCGCGCTGGTCGAGGAGATCCCCAGCGCCGCCAGCATCCCCGTGGGATCGACCGCGCCGCACATCTCGGTCACCAGCGCGGGGAAATGGGCAGTGACGAAGGCCAGCTGATAGCCGCAGGAGAAGAAGCCGAGGAAGATCAGCGTGAAGGAAGGGTCGCGGAAGGCGCGGGCAACGGTGCGGCCCATCGGCTCGGGGTCGGCGGGGTGGCCCGTTGCGGTGGGATCGGCGGTGTCTTCGGGCGCGCGCAGGGCCGGAAGGGCGGCCATCGAGGCCAGGATCACGGCGGCGAAGATCATGAAGATCGTCTGCCAGGGCATGACCTGAAGGAGCGCCGCGGCGACCGGCGCGCCGAAGACCTGCCCGGCGGAGCCCGCGGCGGTGGTGATCCCCAGCGCGAGCGAGCGGTTCTCGTCGGAGCTGGCGCGGCCCACGACCGCGAGGATGACGCCGAAGCCCGTGCCGGCGACGCCGAAACCCACGAGGATCTCGAGCAGCTGATGGGCCAGGGGCGTCATCGCATGGGCCGAGGCCAGCAGCCCCACGGCATAGAAGAGCGCGCCCAGAAGGATGGCGCGGCGGTCGCCGAAACGCTCGGCCAGGGCGCCGAAGATCGGCTGGCCGATCCCCCAGGCCAGGTTCTGGATGGCGATGGCCAGCGAGAATTCGGCCCGCGGCCAGCCGAATTCGGCCGCGATCGGGATCTGGAACACGCCGAAGGAGGCGCGCACGGCAAAGCCCAGCATGAGGATCAGCGCCCCGGCCAGAAGGACGGGCGTGAAGAGGGGTGTCTTGGCCGGAGCATGCATGGCGGGCAGCCCTGGAATGATTTGAGGTCGAGAGGGTGGGGCATCGCGGCGCGTGCCGTCAACGCGGGATTTGTGCCGGTGACAATGGCGCGGCGTGGGGCGGAAAGGCGGGCCCCTCGCGCGGGGCGGAAAGCGGGGGGAGGAGCGCCCCGGCCCCCCATCGAGGGGGGCGCGGGCCGCGCGCGCGCCGGCTGTGACGCTGCGGGGCGCGGCTTGTCTTGCGCGCGCGGACATGGCCCAATGGGCCCAAAGGGAGAACTGCCATGTATCAGGTGATCGGAACGGCCCAGAGCCGGGCGCTGCGCGTGCTGTGGATGCTCGAGGAGCTGGGCGTGGACTACGCCCATGTGCCCGCCAATCCGCAGAGCGAGGGGGTCGTGGCCTTCAACCCCGCCGGCAAGGTGCCGGTGCTGATCGCCGATGGCACGCCGATCACCGATTCCACTGCGATCATCCAGTTCCTGGCCGACCGCCACGGCGCGCTGACCCATCCCGCCGGCACGCTGGAGCGCGCCCGTCAGGACAGCCTGACGCAATTCCTGCTGGACGAATTCGACGCCGCGCTGTGGCTGGCCGCGCGCCATTCCTTCGTTCTGCCCGAGGAGCTGCGCATGGCCGGCATCAAGAATTCCCTGCGCTGGGAATTCGAGCGCAGCCAGCGCATCCTGGTCCAGCGCATGGGCGAGGGGCCCTTCATCATGGGCGAGGTGATGACGGTGCCCGACATCATCCTGACGCATTGCGGGATCTGGGCGATCTCGGCGCGCTTCCCGATCGTGGAGGCGCGGCTGTCGGAGTATCTCGCGCGGATGCGCGCCCGTCCCGCCCTGCAACGCGCGCAGACCCGCTGAGCCCTTTCGGCCGCGGGCGGGCCGGGCTAGGAAGGGGCCAAATCAGGGGGGGGCGACATGGTGCATCTGTGGGTCCGGGGCGAGCAGCGCCCCAACGAGGAACGCGTGGGGCTGACGCCTGCGGGCGCGGCGGCGCTGATTGCGCAGGGCCTGCGCGTGACGGTGGAGGACAGCCCCCACCGCGTGATCCCCACCGCGGGCTATGCCGAGGCGGGCTGCGAGATCGCGCCCTTTGCAAGCTGGCCCGAGGCCCCGCGCGATGCCATCATCTTCGGCCTCAAGGAGCTGCCCGAGGATGGCACGCCCCTGCCGCATGTCCACATCATGTTCGGCCATGCCTTCAAGGGCCAGCCCGCGGGACAGGTGCTGCTGCGCCGGTTCCGGGCCGGGGGCGGCACGCTTCTGGATCTGGAATATCTGGTCGATGATGCCGGGCGCCGGGTGGCGGCCTTTGGCTATTGGGCGGGCTATGCCGGGGCGGCGGTGGCGCTGAAATGCTGGGCGACGCAGGCGCGCGGCGACATTGCGGGGGCGGTTGCGGCCTATCCCGACAAGGCGGCGCTTCTGGCCGATCTGGCGCGCGATCTGGGCGACGGCCCGCGGCCGCGCGCGCTGGTCATCGGGGCGCTGGGCCGGGTGGGCTCAGGGGCGGCGGATCTGTGCACCGAGATGGGCGCCCCGGTCACGCGCTGGGACATGGCCGAGACCGCGCATGGCGGCCCCTTCCCGGAAGTTCTGGCCCACGAGATCTTTCTCAACTGCATCCTGGCGCGGCCGGGCTGTCCGGTCTTCGTGCCGCGTTCGGCGCTGACGGTGCCACGGGCGCTGCGGGTGATCGGCGATATCGCCTGCGACCCGACCTCGGATTTCTCGCCCGTCAAGGTCTATGACCGCACCACCGACTGGGCCGCGCCGGCGCTGCGCGTGGCAACCGAGCCGGTGCTGGACGTGACGGCCATCGACAACCTGCCCTCGATGCTGCCGCGGGAATCGAGCGAGGATTACGCCGCCCAACTGCTGCCGGCGCTGCGCGAACTGGCCGATCCGAATTCGGCGATCTGGGCGCGGGCGCGGGCGGAATTCGCCCGTCACATGGCGGTGCCGGGGGCCTGAGCGGGCCCCCGTTCGAGGCCCGATCCGGCTCCCTGCGCAGGTGCCGGCTGCGCCGGCCCGCTCAGGTCATGCGCAGGACGCTGTCCTCGGCGTCCTCGACCGAGAGGCCCAGCGCCTCGAGCCCGTCCTCGAGGTAATCGGCCAGAAGCGGCACCCCCATCAGGTAATCCTCGGTGGGGGTGCTGGCCTCGGCGCGGGCGGTCTCGATGGCCTCGGCCAGCTCGTCCGGGCCATAGGTGCCGCGCCCGATCCAGAAGACCGCGACCAGCGCGGCTTTCTCCTCCTCGTTCAGGCCCTTGACGAAGGCGGCCAGCTCGGCACCGGCCGCGCGGCTGCCGCCCCCCTCGAAGGCCCCCATCCCGGCGTCGAACTGGCGCGCGCGGATGATGACATGGGCCACCTTGGCCGGGCTGATCGGAAGCATGTTCCCCCCTTGTCCGGGGCCGCGATGCCGGGCCCCCTGCGGGGAAGTCTGTGCCTTTCCCCGGCGTCTTGCAAGCGCGCAGGGTCAGCCGTGCTCAAGTGCCAGCGCGATGCCCTGCCCGCCGCCGATGCACATGGTCACGAGCGCGCGCCCGCCGCCCCGCCGCCGGAGCGCATGGAGCGCCTTGACGATCAGGATCGTGCCGGTGGCCCCGATCGGATGGCCCAGCGCAATGGCGCCGCCGTCGGGGTTGACCTTCTCGGGGTTAAGATCGAGCCCGCGCGTCACCGCCAGCGCCTGTGCCGCGAAGGCCTCGTTCGATTCGATCACGTCGAAATCCGTAACCGAAAGGCCCGTGCGCGTGCACAGAAGCCGCACCGCCGGGATCGGGCCATAGCCCATCACCTCGGGGCGGACGCCGGCCACGGCCCAGCCGATGATCCGCGCCATGGGGGTCAGCCCCGCCGCCTGCGCGGCATCCGCGCGCGCCAGCACCACCGCGGCGGCGGCGTCGTTCAGGCCCGAGGCATTGCCCGCGGTGACGGTGCCGTCGCGCTGGAAGGCGGGGCGGAGCGCGGCCAGCGCCTCGAGGCTGGTGGTCTTGGGGTGTTCGTCGGTGTCGAAGATGACCACGCCCTTGCGGCTGCGGATCTCGACGGGGACGATCTCGTCTCGGAAATGGCCCGCGGCGATGGCGGCGGCCGCCCGGCGCTGGCTTTCCAGCGCGAAGGCGTCCTGATCGGCGCGGCTGATCGACATCTCGCGCGCGATGTTCTCGGCGGTGACGCCCATGTGCCCGGTGCCGAAGGGGCACGACAGCGCCCCGGTCATCATGTCGACGGCCGAGACATCGCCCATCTTCTGGCCGAAGCGGGCCGCGGGCAGGATATGGGGGGCGCGGCTCATCACGTCGGCGCCGCCGGCCAGCGCGATCTGGCCTTCGCCCAAGGCCAGCGCCTGCGCCGCCGAGACCACCGATTGCACGCCCGATCCGCACAGCCGGTTGACGTTCATCGCGGGGCTCGTTTCGGGGACGCCGGCCTGCATGGCGGCCACGCGCGACAGATACATGTCGCGCGGTTCGGTGTTCAGGATATGGCCGAAGACCACCTGGTCGATCTGCGCAGCCTCGAGCCCGGCGCGGGCGATGGCGGCGCGCGCGGCGATGGTGGCCAGCTCGATCGGCGGCTGGCCGGCCAGGCTGCCGCCAAAGGTGCCGATGGCGGTGCGCGCCCCGGACAGGATGACGATATCGGACATGGTGCTCCCCCCTTCCCATTATCCCTTGCCGGACGAGACTAGGCGGGCGGGGCGGGGGGCGCCAAGAGCGGGCGCGGGCAGATGACGGAACGTCACGCGCCCGCGCGCCTGGCTCTTCGATGACTGGCTCTTCGATGACTGGCGTTCGGGCGGCGGGCGTTCCGGTGGCGGGCCGCTTGACGGCGGGCGCCTGGCCTCAGCCCAGAGGCCGGCTCAGCCCTGCGGCTTGTCGGCCGCGGTGTTCTCGAAATCGGGCGCGCCGTTCATCTGCCGCCAGATCGCCAGGATGGCGCGTTGTTCGGCGTCCAGCTCATGGACGGGATGCTTGTCGTGCAGCTTCACCACCTTGATCCCGTCTTCGAAATGTTCGGACATGGTGTCCCCCTTCATCCGTTCGTTCCCACGGCGGACACTCTGGGACGCGCGTGTTTAACACGGCCTTTCGGAGGAGGTGTGGCGGGATGACGCAGGGGGCGCCCGCGGGGGGCGGCTAGTCGCGCTCGGGGCGCCAGCCGCGGCCGGTGGTGATGGCCTGCGCCCCGAACCGCGCGCGGATCGCGTCGCGGGCGCGTTCGGCGCGCGCACGCATCCCCGCCTGCGGGTCCAGCAGATCGCCGGCCGGATCGCCGGTGGCGGGGCCCAGATCCGACATGCCCACACCGATCAGCCGAAAGGGCCCGGTCTCGGGCAGCGCGGCCAGCAGATCGCGCGCGGTGCGGAACATCGTGTCGCCCAGCTGGCTGGGCTCGGCCAGCCGGTGCTGGCGGGTCAACAGGCTGAAATCGGCCCGCCGCAGCTTCAGCGTGACCACGTTCCCGGCCAGATCGCGCGCCTTGAGCCTGTCCGAGACCTTCTCGGACAGGTGCCACAGATGCGCCTCGAGCGCGGCGCGCTCACCGATGTCGGTCTCGAAGGTGGTCTCGTGCGAGACCGACTTGATCGGCTGGCGGGGGTCGACCCGGCGGCTGTCGTGGCCCTGCGCCAGATCCCAGATCCGCGCCCCCGAGGCCCCGAAACGCCCCTGCATCCAGGCGCGATCGCGCGCGCGCACATCGGCCAGCCGGCGCAGCCCCGCCCCGGCCAGCGCGCGGCGGGTGGCCTCGCCCACGCCCCAGATCAGGCTGACGGGCTGGTCGCGCAGGAAGTCCCGGGTTGCGGCCTGCCCGATCACCGAGAAACCGCGCGGCTTGTCGAGATCCGAGGCGATCTTGGCCAGGAACTTGTTGTGCGACAGCCCGACCGAGACGGTCACGCCCAGATCCTGTTCGATCTCGCGCGCAAGACGCGCCAGCAGCACCGCCGGCGGCGCGCCATGCAGCCGCGCGGTCCCGCGCAGGTCCAGAAACGCCTCGTCGAGCGAGAGCGGCTCGACCGCGGGGGTCAGCGCCTCCATCCGCGCGCGGATCTGGCGCGAGACGGCGGCGTAATGGGCCATGCGCGGGCGGATCACCACCGCATCGGGGCAGAGCTTCAGCGCCCGGAACATCGGCATCGCCGAGCGCACGCCCGCGATCCGCGCGACATAGCAGCAGGTGGCCACGACCCCGCGCGCGCCCCCGCCCACGATGACGGGCCGCGCGGCCAGGGCGGGGTCGTCGCGCTTTTCGACGCTGGCATAGAAGGCGTCGCAATCCAGATGCGCGATGCCGAGATCAAGCAATTCGGGGTCATCCACCAGCCGCCGGCCGGCACAGCGCGGACAGCGCGGCGGCCGCGTCTCGAAGGTGGACAGGCAATCTCGGCACAATGCAGGCATCTTTTCCCCCGGATGGCGCAGTTTTCGCATGCCCGCCCATTTTGCGCCATTGTCACCTGTCCTATCCTTGAGCGACGGATCTGGAAACGAGGAGACGGGCATGGACCCGATGAGCGCTTTTCTGGGCGGCGGCGATCTGACGTTGCTGGTTCTGGCGGGGATCGTGATCCTTGCCGTCTTCAAGGGGGTGCGGATCGTTCCGCAATCCGAGAAATACGTGGTCGAACGCTTTGGCCGGCTGCGGTCGGTGCTGGGGCCGGGGATCAACTTCATCGTGCCCTTCCTGGACCGCGTGGCGCATCGCATCTCGGTGCTGGAACGGCAATTGCCGACCAACCGGCAGGATGCGATCACCTCGGACAACGTGCTGGTGGCCGTGGACACGAGCGTCTTCTATCGCATCATCGAACCCGAGAAGTCGGTCTATCGCATCCGCGACGTGGATGCCGCGATCGCCACCACCGTGGCCGGGATCGTGCGCTCGGAAATCGGGCGGATGGAGCTGGATGCGGTGCAATCGAACCGCGCGGCGCTGATCGAATCCATCCGCGCGCATCTGGCCAATATCGTGGACGATTGGGGGATCGAGGTGACGCGGGCCGAGATCCTGGACGTGAACCTTGACGAGGCCACGCGCGCGGCGATGCTCCAGCAGCTCAATGCCGAACGCGCCCGGCGCGCGCAGGTCACCGAGGCCGAGGGCAAGAAGCGGTCGGTCGAGCTGGCCGCCGATGCCGAGCTTTATGCCGCCGAACAGCAGGCCAAGGCGCGCCGCATCCTGGCCGAGGCCGAGGCCTATGCCACCGGTGTCGTGGCCGCGGCGATCAAGGAAAACGGTCTTGAAGCGGCGCAATATCAGGTGGCGCTGAAACAGGTCGAGGCCATCGCCAAGGTGGCCGATGGCGCGGGGCGGCAGACCGTGCTGATGCCGACCTCGGCGCTCGAGGCCTTTGGCGATGCGTTTGGCCTGCTCAAGGGGAGGAAGGGCGCATGATCTGGCAGCAGCCGTGGGTCTGGGCCGTGGCCGGGCTGGTGCTGGCGGGCCTCGAGATGGTGATGCCGGGGCAGATCCTGCTGGGCTTCGGCATCGGGGCGCTGGGGGTTGCGGGGCTTCTGTGGGCCGGGGTGTTGGGCCCTTCGCTGCCGGTGGCGCTGGTGGTGCTGGCGCTGGCCTCGGCGCTGGCCTGGGCGGTGCTGCGCCGGGTGATGGGGGTGACGCGGGGCCAGACGCGTATCTGGACCCGCGACATCAACGACGACCACCCCCCGTCCTGACGCCGCCTGGGGGGCAGACGCGCGGTCAGGGCAGTTCGGCCAGGATCGCCTGCGCCGCGGCGCGCGGATCGGCGGCTTGCCAGACCGGGCGGCCCACCACGATATGATCGGCGCCCGCCCCGATCGCGGCGGCCGGCGTCTCGACCCGCTTCTGGTCGCCCAGCGCCGCCCCCGCGGGCCGCACCCCCGGCGTGACGATCAGCTTGCCCGCGGCCTGCGGCAAGGCACGGATCAGCGCCGCCTCGCGCGGGCTGGCGATCACGCCATCGGCGCCGGCCTCGAAGGCGCGCCCGGCGCGTTCCACCACCAGATCGGCCAGATCGCCCGCCCGGATCAGGCTGGCGTCCAGATCCCCGCGATCAAGCGAGGTCAGGATCGTCACCGCCAGGATCTTCGTGGCGCTGCCCGCCGCCCCTTCGCGCGCGGCGCGCACCACATGGGGGTCGCCGTGCACGGTCAGGAAATCCAGATCGAAGCGGGCCAGGCCACGCACCGCCGCCTCGACCGTGGCGCCGATGTCAAAGAGCTTCATGTCCAGGAAGATGCGCTTGTCGTGCTCGTCCTTCAGCTCGCGCGCCAGCGCCAGACCGCCGCCGGTCAGCATGCCAAGCCCGATCTTGTAGAACGACACCGCATCCCCGATCCGCGCGGCCAGCTCCAGCCCGGAATGCGCATCCGGCACGTCCAGTGCCACGATCAGGCGGTCGTCGGTTCGGCTCATCGGGTCATCTCCCTCGCGTGGTCCCCTGTTGCGCCCTTCCCTTGCGCCGAAGGGGCGTGCGGGTCAAGCCTGCCCCCCTCTTGAAGCGGGGCGCCGGCATCGCCACCTTTGCCTCAAGACCCGGAGAAGTGCGTGCCATGACGGGCGCACGAAGCTTCGGGGGCTTCAATGGAAGGAGTAGCCGATGAACCTGGAAAAGTTCACGGAACGGTCGCGCGGTTTCCTGCAATCCGCCCAGACCATTGCGATGCGCGAAGGTCACCAGCGCGTGGTGCCCGAGCATCTTCTCAAGGCCCTGATGGATGACGACCAGGGCCTGTCTGCCAATCTCATCAGCCGGGCCGGGGGCGAGCCCAAGCGCGTGGCCGAGGCAGTGGATGCCGCGGTGGCGCGGCTGCCCAAGGTGTCGGGCGGTGACGGGCAGGTCTATGTCGATACTTCGATGGTGCGCGTGCTCGACGAGGCCGAGAAGCTGGCCAAGAAGGCCGGCGACAGCTTCGTGCCGGTCGAACGGCTGCTGATGGCGCTGGCGATGGTGAACACCCGCGCCAAGGATGCGCTGGATGCCGGCGCGGTGACTGCGCAAAAGCTCAACGCGGCGGTGAACGACATCCGCAAGGGCCGCACGGCCGACTCGGCCTCGGCCGAGGAAGGCTATGACGCGCTGAAGAAATACGCCCGCGACCTGACCGCCGCCGCCGAGGAAGGCAAGATCGACCCGATCATCGGCCGCGACGAGGAAATCCGGCGCACCATGCAGGTGCTGTCGCGGCGCACCAAGAACAACCCGGTCCTGATCGGGGAACCCGGCGTCGGCAAGACCGCCATCGCCGAGGGGCTGGCGCTGCGCATCATCTCGGGTGACGTGCCCGAGAGCCTGCGCAACAAGCGGCTGCTGGCGCTGGACATGGGCGCGCTGATCGCGGGGGCCAAGTATCGCGGTGAATTCGAGGAACGTCTGAAGGCCATCCTCAAGGAGATCGAGGCCGCCGCCGGCGAGATCATCCTGTTCATCGACGAGATGCACACCCTGGTCGGCGCCGGCAAGTCCGACGGCGCGATGGATGCCGCCAACCTCATCAAGCCGGCGCTGGCGCGGGGCGAATTGCACTGCATCGGGGCGACCACGCTCGATGAATACCGCAAGTATGTCGAGAAGGACGCAGCCCTGGCCCGGCGTTTCCAGCCGGTCTTCGTCGCGGAACCCACCGTCGAGGACACGGTGTCGATCCTGCGCGGCATCAAGGAGAAATACGAGCTTCACCACGGGGTGCGGATCTCGGATTCGGCGCTGGTGGCGGCAGCGACGCTGTCGCATCGCTACATCACCGACCGCTTCCTGCCCGACAAGGCGATCGACCTTGTCGACGAGGCGGCGTCGCGGCTGCGCATGGAAGTGGACAGCAAGCCCGAGGAGCTGGACGCGCTGGATCGGCAGATCCTCCAGATGCAGATCGAGGCCGAGGCCCTGCGCAAGGAAGACGATGCGGCCTCGCAGGACCGTCTCGAGACGCTCGAGAAGGAACTGGCCGACCTGCAACAGCGTTCGGCCGAGATGACGGCGCGCTGGCAGGGCGAACGCGACCGGCTGGATGCCGCGCGCACGATCAAGGAGCAGCTCGACCGGGCGCGCGCCGAGCTTGAGGCCGCCAAGCGCGAGGGCAACTTCGGCCGCGCCGGCGAATTGCAATATGGCCGCATCCCCGAGCTGGAGAAGAAGCTGGCCGAGGCCGAGAAGGAACCCGACGGCCTGATGGTCGAGGAAGCCGTGCGCCCCGAGCAGATCGCCGAGGTGGTGGAACGCTGGACCGGCATTCCGACGTCGAAGATGCTGGAGGGCGAGCGTGAGAAGCTCCTCAAGATGGAGGAGGAGCTTCACAAGCGCGTCGTCGGTCAGGCGGCGGCGGTCAAGGCGGTGGCCAATGCCGTGCGCCGGGCGCGTGCGGGGCTCAACGACGAGAACCGCCCGCTGGGCAGCTTCCTGTTCCTGGGGCCGACCGGCGTCGGCAAGACCGAGCTGACGAAGGCGGTGGCCGAATATCTCTTTGACGACGACCAGGCGATGGTGCGCATCGACATGTCGGAATTCATGGAGAAACATGCCGTCGCCCGGCTGATCGGGGCGCCGCCCGGCTATGTCGGCTATGACGAGGGGGGCGTTCTGACCGAGGCCGTCCGCCGCAGGCCCTATCAGGTGCTTCTGTTCGACGAGGTCGAGAAGGCGCACCCGGATGTCTTCAACGTGCTGTTGCAGGTGCTTGACGACGGGGTGCTGACCGACGGGCAGGGGCGCACGGTCGACTTCAAGCAGACGCTGATCGTGCTGACCTCGAACCTGGGCAGCCAGGCGCTGAGCCAGCTGCCCGAGGGCACCGACAGCGCCGCGGCCCGTGCCGAGGTGATGGAGGCGGTGCGGATGCATTTCCGCCCCGAATTCCTGAACCGTCTGGATGAGACGATCATCTTCGACCGGCTCACGCGGGCCGATATGGACGGGATCGTCACGATCCAGCTCAAGCGGCTGGAAAAACGGCTGGCGGCGCGCAAGATCGCGCTGGAGCTTGATGACGACGCCCGCAAGTGGCTGGCCGACGAGGGCTATGATCCGGTCTTCGGGGCGCGCCCGCTCAAGCGGGTGATCCAGCGCAACATCCAGGACCCGCTGGCCGAGATGATCCTTTCGGGCGGGCTCAAGGATGGCGAGGTGCTGACGGTCGGCGCCGATCTGGGCGGGCTCACGCTCAACGGCCGGCCGGTTGCGGCCGCGGCCGAACGCGAAGGGGCGCCGGTGCACTGAGCCCCGCGCGCACCGCGCGATGAAGATCGTGTCGAGAAAAAGGGGCCGGGGGCGGGCGACCGCTTCCGGCCCTTTCAACTGCCGGGCGCAGATCCGGGCCCCGGCTCAGCTCCAGGTCGGGGCTCAGTTCCAGCTCACGTCGCCCAGGAAGATATAGCCCGCGCCGTAGATCGTCTTGATCAGGCGGGGGTTCTTGGGGTCTTCGCCCAGCTTGGTGCGCAACCGCGAGATGCGCACATCCATCGCCCGGTCGAAGCTTTCGCCCGCGCCGCCGCCCAGCGCCTCTTGCATCTGCGCGCGCGAGATCAGGCGTTTCGGGCTGTCGAGAAACAGGCGCAGCACCTCGCCCTCGGCATGGGAAAAGGGGGTTTCGGTCCCGTCGGGCGCGATCAGCACATAGCGGTCGAATTCGGCCACCCAATCGGCGAAACGCGCGCGTTGCAGGCTGGGCGCGGCCTCGGTGCGGCCCTTGCGCAGCCGGGCGCGGATGCGGGCCACCACCTCGGCGGGATCAAAGGGCTTGATGATGTAATCGTCGGCGCCCAGTTCGAGGCCGGTCACCCGGTCCTGCACCTGCGCGCGCCCCGAGATGATGATGATCGCCGCCCCCGATTCGAGCGCCAGCCGATGCACCAGCGCCAGCCCGTCGCGGTCGGGCAGGCCCAGATCCACCAGACAGACATCGGGGGCCGAGCGCTTGAGCCCCACCTCGAACTCGCCCGCCCGCGCATAGGCGGTGGTGCGGAACCCCGCTTCCTCGAGCGCATCCGACAGCATCCGCCGGATTTCGGGTTCATCGTCGAGAATGGCGATATGGGGGGCTTTCAACGATTGGCTCCGGCGGCAAGAAGGCTGGCCAGCTCGGCCGGCCCGAAGGGTTTCGAGATCACCGGGCAGGGCGCCCGCGCGCGCAGCGGATGCCCCGCCGGCAGCGAGGTCATCAGCCCGCGCCCGCAGGCGATGCCGCCGGCCTCGAGCGCCTCGAGAAGGGTCAGCCCGGTCAGCCCGCCGGCAAGCTGGATGTCGGACAGAACAAAGCCCGGATTGGCGACGGCCGCAAGGTCCAGCGCCTCGGCGGCCGAGGTGGTCTCGAGCACGGAATGCCCCATCTCGCACAGCATCTCGCGCACGTTCTGGCGGATGTCCTCGTTGTCCTCGACCAGCAGCACCAGCATTTCGGGGGGCGGCGGTTCGGCCGGGCGCAGCGGCAGGCGCAAGGTCACCTCGGCGCCGCCGCCGGGGGCATTGGCCAGGCTGACGGTGCCACCGGCCAGCTTGGTCTGGTCATAGACCATCGACAGCCCCAGCCCCGAGCCCTCGCCGCCCTTGGTGGTGAAGAACGGATCCAGCGCGTGGTCCAGCGCCTCGGGGGAAAACCCCGGCCCGCTGTCGGCGACGGCGATCTCGACCCAGGTGTCGCGCACCGGATGCGCGGCGATGGTGATCGCGCCGCGCCCGGCCATCGCGTCGCGCGCGTTCAGCATCAGGTTCAGCAGGCTGTCCTGAAGCGGGCCGGGGTCCAGCAGAAGCGGGCCGTCCAGCCCCTGCACGTCCTGGCGCACCTGCACCCCGTCGCCCAGCGTCGGTGCCGCCATCGCCACCAGATCGGCCAGGAAGGCGCGCAGATCGGTGGGCTGGGGGCGCAGCGCCCGCGGCCCGGAAATCGCCGCGATCCGGTCCAGCAGCGTGCCGCCGCGCCGCGCCGCGGCCAGGGTCGCGCGCACCAGTTCCAGCGCCTCGGGGCCCAGGCCGGGGCTGCGCTCGAGCCGCCCCTGAAGCCCCAGGATGATGGTCAGCAGATTGGCGAAATCATGCGCCAGCCCCGAGGTGAGCTGCGCGGCCAGCTCGCGCTTGGCGCTCTGGGCCAGGGCCGCGCGGGCCTGGGCCTCGCCGGTGACATCGGTTGACAGGATATAGACGCCGTTCACCGCCCCCTCGCCCACCCGGTCCGGGGTCAGCGCGATGCGGATGCGCCGCCCCGAGGGCGTGTGGCTGATCTCGATCACGTTGGCCTCGCCCTCCAGCGCGCGGCGCAGGCCCGGTTCGATCCGGTGGAAGGTGTCCGCGCCCAGGGCCTCGATCGCGGGCCGGCCGACGATCTCGGACAGCGATCCGGGCATCACCGCCGTGAGCTGGCGGTTGGAATAGGTATAGTGGAAGTCGCGGTCCATATGCGCGATATGGGCCGGCATCATCTCGGTCACCTGCCGGGTGCGGGCCTCGATCTCGGTCAGTTCGCGCTTGGCTTCCTCGAGTGCTGCATTGGTCGCGGCCAGTTCGCGGTTGGCCTGCGCCAGACGTTCGGCATGGGCCAGAAGCTGGCTCGACAGCACCTCCGAGCGCGCGTGCAGCAGCGCTTCCTGCGCCTTGATGTCGGTGATGTCGGTATAGACCGTGACCCAGCCGCCCTGCGGCAGCGGCGCGCCCTCGACGGCGATGGTGCGGCCGTTGGCGCGGGTGCGCTCCATGTAATGGGCGCGGAAGGTGCGGGCCTGTTCGACGCGCTCGGCGATCATCGCCTCGGGGTCCGACAGCGGCCCGTATTCGCCGCGCATCACCAGAAAGCGTATCGTGTCCTCGAAGCTGGTGCCGGGCTGGGTCAGCGCGTCGGGCAGGTCGAACATCACCTGATAGGGGCGATTCGCCGCCGCCAGCCGCAGGTCGCTGTCAAAGATCGACAGGGCCTGCTGGATCAGGTTCAGCCCCGCCTGGATCAGCCGTTCGCGTCCGTCGTCATTGCCCATGTGACCGCCCTCCCGCGTCATGGCTAGCACCGCGCGCGCAGGGCCGCCAGCGCCGGAATGCGGCTGAAAGAATTCGTAAGAATTGGGAAAAAATCACGCAAGTTTTTCCCGCGAGCGTGATCCCCGGAGGAGGCGCCGGCTGTCGGGAACCGGAGGAGGACGGAACCCGGCGGCACGCGAGGGGAAGGGTCTGGAGGGGCCCTTCCCCCTTGCGCAGGGCGCGCGCGAGGACGCCGGTCAACGGCGCGAGGGAGGACAACTTGGCCAACCGACATCCGGACGGGGACACCCCCCGGTCCATTCCGGCGCTGCTGGCGCGCAACGTGAAGTTGCATGGCGGCTTGCCGGCTTACCGCGAAAAGGAATTCGGCATCTGGCAGAGCTGGACCTGGGTCCAGGCCGCCGAAGAGATCCGCGCGCTGGCGCTGGGCATGCTGTCGATCGGGGTCGAGCGGGGCGACCACGTCGCCATCATCGGGCGCAACCGGCCGATGCATTACTGGTCGATGGTGGCCGCGCAGATGTGCGGCGCGGTTCCGGTGCCGCTTTACCAGGACGCGGTGGCCGAGGAGATGGCCTATGTGCTGGACCATTGCGGCGCGCGCTTCGTGGTCTGCGGCGATCAGGAACAGGTCGACAAGGTGCTTGAGGTCGAAGATCGCGTGCCCGAGATCAAGCATATCCTTTACACCGACAAGCGCGGGATGCGGAAATACGACCATTCCCGCATGAATGCGCTGTCGGACCTGCAAGCCGAGGGGCGGGCGGGCCATTACCGCTATGACGCGGAACTGGACGCGCGCATGGCCGAGCTGGACTATGACAGCACCTGCGTGATGCTCTATACCTCGGGGACCACGGGCCGGCCCAAGGGCGTGGTGCTGTCGAACCGCAACATCATCGAGACGGCCAAGAATTCCGCCGCCTTCGACAACCTGAACGCGCTCGACGAGGTGCTGGCCTATCTGCCGATGGCCTGGGTGGGCGATTTCATCTTCTCGATCGGGCAGGCGATGTGGACGGGCTTTTGCGTCAATTGCCCCGAAAGCCCCGGCACGATGATGACCGACCTGCGCGAGATCGGGCCGACCTATTTCTTCGCGCCGCCGCGGGTGTTCGAGACCCAGCTGACCAATGTCATGATCCGCATGGAGGACGCCGGCCGCTTCAAGAAGGGCCTGTTCGACCGCTACATGGCGCTGGCCCGCCGCGTCGGCCCGGCCATTCTGGACGGCAAGCCCGTGGGCGTGCTGGACCGGCTGAACTATGCGCTGGGCGGCCTTCTGATCTATGGACCGCTGAAGAACACGCTGGGTTTCTCGCGCATCCGGGTGGGCTATACCGCCGGCGAGGCGATCGGCCCCGAGATCTTCGAATTCTACCGCTCGCTGGGGATCAACCTCAAGCAGCTCTATGGCCAGACCGAGGCCTCGGTGTTCATCACCCAGCAGCCCGACGGCCAGGTGCGTTCGGACACGGTGGGCGTGCCCAGCCCCGGCGTCGAGGTCCGCATCGGCGATAGCGGCGAGGTCTATTACCGAAGCCCCGGCACCTTTGTCGAATATTTCAAGAATGCCGAAAGCACGGCCTCGACCAAGGATCCCGAGGGCTGGGTGGCGACGGGTGACGCGGGCTTCTTCGAGGACGACACCGGCCATCTGCGCATCATCGACCGCGCCAAGGACGTGGGCAAGCTGTCCGACGGGCGGCTGTTCGCGCCCAAATACGTCGAGAACAAGCTCAAGTTCTATCCCGCCATCCTCGAGGCGGTGGTGTTCGGCGCCGGGCGCGACCGCTGCACCGCCTTCATCAACATCGACCTGACGGCGGTGGGCAACTGGGCTGAACGCAACAACATCGCCTATGCCTCGTATCAGGAGCTGGCCGGGCATCCGCAGGTCTATCAGATGATCTCGGAACATGTGGCCGAGGTGAATGCCTCGGTGGCGCGCGATCCGATGCTGTCGGGCTGCCAGGTCCACCGCTTCCTGGTGCTGCACAAGGAACTGGATGCCGACGACGGCGAGCTGACCCGCACCCGCAAGGTGCGCCGCAACATCATCGCCGAGAAATATGCCGATCTGATCGCGGCCCTCTATGACGGGCGCGACAGCATCTACACCGAGACCGAAGTCACCTATGAGGACGGTCGCAAGGGTGCCATCAAGGCCACCTTGCGCATCGCCGACGCCGTGGTGGCCCCCGAGGGAAGGATGGCCGCGGAATGAAGGACATGAGCGAAGGCTACGTCACCGCAGACGGACGCCAGATCGGCGGCGTGCTGATGGAGATGAAGAACATCACCCTGCGCTTCGGCGGCGTGGTGGCGATCAAGGACATCAGCTTCGACATCCGCGACGGCGAGATCCGCGCGATCATCGGCCCGAACGGCGCCGGCAAGTCCTCGATGCTGAACGTCATCTCGGGGTTCTATGTGCCCACCGAAGGCGAGGTCTGGTTCAAGGGCGTGCGCCGCGGGCCGATGAAGCCCTATCAGGTGGCGCGGCTGGGCGTTGCCCGCACCTTCCAGAACATCGCGCTGTTCGACGGGATGACGGTGCTGGACAACATCATGACCGGCCGGCTGACGCGGATGAAGGCGGGGCTTCTGTCACAGGCGCTGTGGTATGGCGCGGCCGAGCGCGAGGAGATCGCGCACCGCGAGAAGGTCGAGCGCATCATCGACTTCCTGGAAATCCAGAATATCCGCAAGACGCCGGTCGGCCGGCTGCCCTATGGCCTCAAGAAGCGGGTCGAGCTGGCCCGGGCGCTGGCCGCCGAGCCCAAGCTTCTGCTGCTCGATGAACCGATGGCGGGCATGAACGTCGAGGAAAAGGAGGACATGTCCCGCTTCATCCTCGACCTGAACGACGAATTCGGCACCACGATCGTTCTGATCGAGCATGACATGGGCGTGGTCATGGACCTGTCCGACCGCGTGGTGGTCATGGATTACGGCCGCAAGATCGGTGACGGGCCGCCCGAGGAGGTGCGCAACAATCAAGATGTGATCGACGCCTATCTCGGCGTGGCGCACGACTAGGGGGGACAGCATGCCGGATCAACTCGTTTATGCGATGGAGGTCACGCTCAACGGCCTCATGGCCGGGGTGATGTATTCGCTCGTGGCGCTGGGTTTCGTCCTGATCTTCAAGGCCAGCGGGATCTTCAACTACGCCCAGGGCGTGCTGGCGCTGTTCGCGGCGCTGACGCTGGTGGGCCTGCAACAGGGCCAGGTGCCCTTCGCGCATCTGATCAACGCCGTCTTCGGCACCGATCTGCACCATTTCGGCTGGCACCTGCCGGCGGTGGTGGCGATCGCGCTGACCGCGGGGGTCATGGTGCTGATGGCGATCGCGGTCGAGAAGCTGGTGCTCAAGCATCTGGTCAACCAGGCGCCGATCATCCTGTTCATGGCCACGATCGGGCTGGCCTATTTCCTTGAGGGTTTCGGCGACGTCATGTGGGGCGCCGACATCAAGAAGCTGGACGTGGGCCTGCCGCAGGGCATCTCCGAGACCATCGAGAGCGTGACCGCCGACTGGTTCGGCTATGGCTTCTTCATCGACAATCTCGACATCGTGGCGACGGTCGTGGCCGTGGCCCTGGTGACGGCGCTGACCGTCTTCAGCCAGTATTCCAAGCAGGGCCGGGCGCTGCGTGCGGTGGCCGATGACCACCAGGCGGCGCTGTCGGTCGGCATCAGCCTGCGCTTCATCTGGGTGCTGGTCTGGTCGATCGCGGGCTTCGTGGCGCTGGTCGCGGGGATCATGTGGGGCACCAAGTCGGGGGTGCAATTCTCGCTGTCGCTGATCGCGCTCAAGGCGCTGCCGGTGCTGATGCTGGGCGGCTTCACCTCGATCCCCGGCGCCATCGTCGGCGGGCTCATCATCGGCGTGGGCGAGAAGCTCTTCGAATTCTCCATCGGTCCGATGATCGGCGGCGCCACCGAAAACTGGTTCGCCTACATGCTGGCGCTCCTTTTCCTCGTCTTCCGGCCCCAGGGGCTGTTCGGCGAACGCATCATCGAACGGGTCTGAGGGAGGTCCATCATGCTTTACCGTGAAGCCGGCGATTTCAAGACCACTTACCGCGAGGACAACCAGACCTTCCCGATCCGCTTCGACCGGATCGCCTATTACACCACCGTCGCGGCGGCCTTTGCCGTGGTGCCCTTCTTCATCAACGACTACTGGGCCAATGCGGTCTTCGTGCCCTTCCTGATCTATGCGATCGCGGCGCTGGGGCTGAACATCCTGACCGGGTATGCCGGGCAGGTCAGCTTGGGCACGGGCGGGTTCATGGCGGTGGGGGCCTATGCCTGCTACAAGCTGATGACCGCCTTCCCCGAGATGTCGATGGTGCTCAACGTGCTGCTGGCGGGGCTGGTCACCGCCGGGGTGGGGGTGCTGTTCGGGCTGCCGTCCCTGCGGATCAAGGGGTTCTATCTGGCCGTGGCGACGCTGGCGGCGCAGTTCTTCCTGGTCTGGCTCTTCAACAAGGTGCCGTGGTTCTACAACAACTCGGCCTCGGGCCAGATCACCGCGCCCGAACGCACCTTCCTGGGCCAGTTCGTGACCGGCGCGCAGACCTCGGCTTCGGCGAAATACCTGTTCTGCCTGGCCTTCGTCTTCGTGCTGGCGCTGGTGGCGCGCAACCTGACCCGCGGCACCACCGGCCGCAAGTGGATGGCCATCCGCGACATGGACATCGCCGCCGAGATCATCGGGGTGAACCCGCTGACCACCAAGCTGTCGGCCTTTGCGGTCAGCTCGTTCTATATCGGGGTGGCGGGGGCGCTGTTCTTCTCGGTCTATCTGGGCGCGGCCGAGGTGGGCGAATCCTTCGGCATCCAGAAGTCCTTCCTGATCCTGTTCATGGTCATCATCGGCGGGCTGGGGTCGATCTTCGGAAGCTTCGCGGGCGCGGCCTTCCTGGTGCTGCTGCCGGTGCTTCTCAAGAACGTTCTGGTCGGCACGCTGGGATGGCCCACCGACCTGGCCGCCCATATCGAGCTGATGATCGTCGGCGCGCTGATCATCATCTTCCTGATCGTCGAGCCGCACGGGCTGGCGCAGCTGTGGCGCCTGACCAAGGAGAAACTCCGGCTCTGGCCCTTCCCGCACTAGGCGGGGGCCCCCTTTGACGGGGGCCGCCCAAGACGAAGACCGCCCCAAGGCGGCGTGCACACCAACATCTCTGGGAGGAGAATCCATGAAGTCCAAGTTCACGACCGCGGTGGTGACCGCGATCGCGCTGGCGGGCCCGGCGATGGCCGATCTGGTCGTCCCGAACCTGAGCTATCGCACCGGCGCCTATGCGGCGAACGGCATCCCCTATGCCGACGGCTTCAACGACTATTTCACGCTTCTGAACGAGCGCGACGGCGGCATCGGCGGCGAGATCGTGCAGGTGCCCGAATGCGAGACCGCCTATAACACCGAAAAGGGCGTCGAATGCTATGAGTCGACCAAGGGCATGGGTGCGCTGGCCTATAACCCGCTGTCGACCGGCATCACCTATCAGCTGATCCCCAAGGTCACCGCCGACGGCATCACCCTCTACACCCCCGGCTACGGGCGCACCTCGGCGGCCAATGGCTCGGTGTTCGAATGGGTGTTCAACTATCCGGCCAACTACTGGGACGGCGCCTCGGTGGCGATCAAGTATCTTCTGGACGAGAACGGCGGCGATCTGGCCGGCAAGAAGGTCACGCTGCTCTATCACAATTCGGCCTATGGCAAGGAGCCGATCCGCACCCTTCAGGCGCTGTCCGAGAAACACGGCTTCGAGCTGCAGGCGGTGCCGGTCGATCACCCCGGCCAGGAGCAGAAGAGCCAGTGGCTCCAGATCCGTCGTGACAAGCCCGATTACGTGCTGATGTGGGGCTGGGGCGTCATGAACCAGGTCGCCATCCAGGAGGCGGTGAACATCCGCTATCCGATGGATCATTTCATCGGCATCTGGTGGTCGGGCTCGGAAAACGACGTGAAGCCCGCGGGTGACGGCGCCAACGGCTACAAGGCGCTGACCATGCACGGCACCGGGATGGATTACCCGATCTATGCCGACATCCAGAAATATGTCGTCGATGCGGGCAAGGCCGCCGGCGCGGGCGACATGGTCGGCACCGTGCTCTATTCGCGCGGGATGTATGCGGCGATGGTGATCGCCGAGGCCATCCGCAAGGGTCAGGAGATCCACGGCACTTCGGCGGTGAATGCCGCGCAGGTCCGCGACGGGTTCGAGAACCTCGAGATCACCGAGGAGCGCATGGCCGAACTGGGCCTGCCGCAATTCGGTCCGCCCTTCGCGGCCTCGTGCACCGACCACGGTGGCCCCGGCGCGGCGATGATCCAGCAATGGGATGCCGCGGCCGGCACGTGGAATTCGATCACCGGCTTCATCGCGCCCGATGACGCGGTGCTCGACCCGCTGGTGGCCGAGGATTCGGCGGCCTTCGCGGCCGAGAACAACATCACCCCGCGCTGCCAGTAAGCGGCGCGTCTGCCATTCGCACCGCCCGGACCCCCGGGCGGTGCCTTCCGAACCCGGCGCGCATCTGGCGCGCCCATCGCCCGGAGGCCCCATGTTCGACGCCAAGCCCACGCCCGAGACGCAGGTCGAGACGCTGCTCGAGGTCAACAACATCGAGGTGATCTACAATCACGTCATCCTGGTGCTGAAAGGGGTCAGCCTGTCGGTGCCCAAGGGCGGGATCACGGCCCTTCTGGGCGGCAATGGCGCGGGCAAGACCACCACGCTCAAGGCCATTTCCAATCTTCTGAAATCCGAACGCGGCGAGGTCACCAAGGGCTCGATCGTCTATCGCGGCGAGGGCATTCAGGACATGGCGCCCGCCGATCTGGTGCGCAAGGGCGTCATCCAGGTGATGGAGGGGCGGCATTGCTTCGAGCACCTGACCGTCGAGGAGAACCTTCTGACCGGCGCCTATACCCGCACCGACGGCCGCGCCGCCATCGCCGCCGATCTGGAGATGGTCTATGAATATTTCCCCCGCCTGCGCGAGCGGCGGCGTTCGCAGGCGGGCTATACCTCGGGGGGCGAACAGCAGATGGTCGCCATCGGCCGGGCGCTGATGTCGCGCCCCGAGACGATCCTTCTCGACGAGCCCTCGATGGGGCTTGCGCCGCAGCTGGTCGAGCAGATCTTCGAGATCGTCAAGGCCGTGAACGAGAACGAGGGCGTGACCTTCCTTCTGGCCGAGCAGAACACCAATGTCGCGCTGCGCTATGCCCATTACGGCTATATTCTGGAATCGGGCCGCGTGGTGATGGATGGCCCCGCCGCCGCCCTGCGCGAGAACCCCGACGTCAAGGAATTCTATCTCGGCATGTCCGACGAGGGCCGCAAGTCCTTCCGCGAGGTGCGCAGCTATCGCCGCCGCAAGCGCTGGCTGGCCTGAGCCCACGTTCCTTCCCCTTCCGCCGCGCCCCGAGGAGGCCCCGACATGACCCGTCCCTTCGACACCCTCGAGACCCGCAGCGCCGAGCGGCGCGCCGAGGATCTGGCCCGCGCCCTGCCGGTGCAGATCGCGCGGGCGCTGGGCGCGCCGGGGATCGCCGCGCATCTGGGCGATCTGGACCCGACCCGGATCACCACGCTGGCCGATCTGGCGCGGCTGCCGGTGCTGCGCAAGTCCGACCTGGGCGCCGCGCAGAAGCGCCACGCCCCCTTCGGCGGGCTGACCACGCGCGACGCCTCGGGGTTCGAGCATATCTTCCAGAGCCCCGGCCCGATCTACGAACCCGGCTCGACCGCGCCCGATTGGTGGCGGATGGGCCGGTTCCTGCATGCCGCGGGGGTGGGGCCGGGCGATATCGTGCAGAACTGCTTTGGCTATCACCTGACGCCCGCGGGGATGATCTTCGAATCCGGTGCGCGCGCGGTGGGGGCGGCGGTTCTGCCCGCCGGCACCGGCCAGACCGAACTTCAGGTGCGCGCCGCCGCCGACATCGGCACCAGCGTCTATGCCGGCACGCCCGATTTCCTGAAGGTGATCCTCGACAAGGCCGACGAGATGGGCGAGGTGCTCAAGATCTCGCGCGCGGCGGTGGGGGGGGGCGCGCTCTTCCCGTCGCTGCGCGCCGAATACCGCGCCCGCGGCATTGCCTGCCTGCAATGCTATGCCACCGCCGATCTGGGCAATATCGCCTATGAAAGCCCCGCGATGGAGGGGATGATCGTCGACGAGGGCGTGATCGTCGAGATCGTGCGCCCCGGCACCGGCGATCCCGTCCCCGAGGGCGAGGTCGGCGAGGTCGTCGTGACCACGCTCAACCCCGATTACCCGCTGGTGCGCTTTGCCACCGGGGATCTGTCGGCGGTGCTGCCGGGGGTCTCGCCCTGCGGGCGCACCAACATGCGCATCAAGGGCTGGATGGGGCGCGCCGACCAGACCACCAAGATCAAGGGCATGTTCGTGCGCCCCGAGCAGGTGGCCGCCTTCGTCGCCCGCCACCCCGAGGTCGCCCGTGCCCGCGTCGTGGCCGAGCGCGAGGGCGAGATGGACGTGATGCGCGTGCAGGTCGAGACGCCCTCGGCCGAGGCTGCGCCCTACGAGGCCTCGGTGGTCGAGGTGCTCAAGATGAAGGGCCGGGTCGAGATCGTGGCCCCCGGCGCCCTGCCCAATGACGGCAAGGTGATCGAGGACCGCCGCACCTACGGCTGAGGTTTGGCGCGGCGCCGGCCCGCCCTCCTGTCCCTTGGGGGGCGGTGGCCCGGCGCGCGCGCAAGCGGCCCGCCCGTCCAGACCCGGGCGGGCCGCGTTCTGACCGGCGGGGGCGCCCGATCGGATCAGCCCGTTCCGACATGCGGGGGCGCTTGCCCGGCGGCGGGGGACATGGCACAGACCCGCGATGGATATCCGTTCCGCGCTTTTCCCGACCCTGGCCCGGATCACGGCCGAGCCCTTCCGGCTGATGCATCTGGCCGCCGGTCTGGGGGCGTTTCTGGCCATGCTGATCTGGGCCGTGCATCTGGGGGGCCTTGGAATGCCGCTGGCGCTACGGATGCCGGCGGCGCAATGGCATGCGCATGAGCTGGTCTTCGGTTACGGCGGGGCGGTGCTGGCGGGCATCTTCATGGGCGCGCCGCCGCGCGGCCTGTCGCGGCGTGCCTTCGTGCTGATGGCGGCGGGCCTGTGGCTGGCCGGGCGGGCGGCGATCGCGGGTTCGGCGGGGCTGCCGCCGGCGCTGGTCGCCCTGCTCGATCTGGGCTTCGCGCCGCTGGTCGGCGCGCCCATGATCGCGCAGATGCTCCGCCGTCCACGGCTTCAGACGGGCGTCTTCGTGATCATTCTGGGCGTGCATTGGGCGGCCAATCTGGCGGTGCATCTGGACTGGACGGGGTTTGCCCCCGGCCTTGCGCGGGCGGGGTTCCTGGCCGGGATCCTGGCCTGCGGGATGATGAACGCCTGGTTCGGCGGGCGGCTGACGCAGGGTATGGTGCGCAACCGGGTGATGCAGGCCCGCGCGCGTGGGGTGCAGGCGCGGGGCGGGGGGCGCGACCCGCTCTGGGCCGAAGCGGGCGCAGTCGCGGGGCTGGGGCTTGCGGCGGCGGCGGTGCTGGGTCTCCCTTGGGCGGTGGCGCCGCTTCTGACGCTGGCGGGCGTTGCGGTGCTGGCGCGGGTCATTGCCTGGCGGGTGCGCGGCGGGGCCGATGCGATGCTGGCGGCCTTCCTTGCCGCGCATCTGGGGCTGGGGGCCGGTGCACTGCTTTGGGCCGCGGCGCTCTGGGGCGCGCAGGATCTGGTCACGGCGGTGCATCTGATGGCGATCGCGGCGCTCAGCGGCATGTCCATGGCGGTCATGGCGCGCGGCGCGCTGGGCCAGACCGGGCGCGCGCTGGCCGCGCCGCCCCTGCTGGCGGCGGGGTTTGCCGCGCTCTTTGCCGCGGCGGTGCTGCGTGCGGGCGGCGCGATCGGGGCGCCGCTGGCGTTGTGGCTTCTGGCCTGGGCGCTGTGGCTTGGGGCGATGGGCCCGGTCCTGTGCGGCCCGCGCCTGCGGCCTGGCACACCCGGCGCCCGGCCCGTTCCCGAAAGGCGCTGACCCCCCCACGCGCCGGCGGAAGGTCTCAGTTCGCGGGATGCCTCAGTTTCCGGGCGCCTCGGGGCTCCAGGCGCGGGCGCGCGGCGGGGCCAGCCGCAACAGGTCCACCGCCCGCGCAGCGATTTGCGCGGCGATCTCCTCGACCCCCGCGGGGCGCAGGTAGAAGGCCGGGACCGGCGGCAGGATGATGCCGCCCATCTCGGTCACCGCGGTCATGTTGCGAAGATGCGCCAGCGTCAGCGGCGCCTCGCGCGCGATCAGGATCAGCGGCCGGCGCTCCTTGAGCTGGACCGAGGCCGCCCGCGTCAGCAGGTTGTCGTCAAGCCCATGCGCGATGGCCGCGACCGAGCGCATCGAGCAGGGCGCCACGATCATCCCCGCCACCCGCGCCGAGCCCGAAGCCACCGCCGCGCCGACATCGCGCACCGGCAGCGTCCGCGTCACCAGCGCCGTCAGATCGGCGCGCGCGCCGGGGCCGATTTCCTCGAGCAGGGTGCGTTCCCCCGCGGGCGAGATCACCAGGTCGATCTCGGCGCCCATCTCGGCCAGCATGCGCGCACAGGCCAGCGAGAGCACCGCCCCCGACGCCCCCGAGACCCCCAGCACCACCCGCGGCGCGGTCATTTCAGCCCCGGCAGGCGGCGCGCGATCAGATCGGCGGCAAAGTCGCGGTCGCCCGGATCGAGCGCCATGACCTGGCCCCATTCGCGCGTGGTCTCGGCGCCGATCTTGTTGGTGGCGTCGATGCCCAGCTTGCCGGCCAGCCCCTCGAGCGGCGAGGCAAAGTCGAGATAATCCATCGGCGTGCGGTCCACGACCATCACGTCGCGGCCGGGGTCCATGCGCGTGGCCAGCGCCCAGGCGATGTCGTCCCAGTTGCGCACGTCGATGTCGTCATCCACCACCACCACGAACTTGGTATAGGAGAATTGCGCCAGCATCCCCCACAGCGCCATCATCACCCGCCGGCCCTGCCCGGCATAGCGCTTGCGGATCGACACCACCGCCATGCGGTAGGAACAGGCCGCCGGCGGCAGCCACATGTCCACGACCTCGGGGATCTGCTGGCGGATCACCGGCAGCGCCAGGTCGTTGAACACCTCGCCGATGATCGAGGGCTCGTCCGGCGGGCGGCCGGTATAGGTGGACAGATAGAGCGGGTCGCGCCGATGGGTGATGGCCGAGACGCGCATGACCGGGAAGGGCTCGACCGAATTGTAATAGCCGGTGTGATCGCCAAAGGGGCCCTCGTCGGCGGTCTCGCCGGGGTGGATCCAGCCCTCGAGGACCATCTCCGCCTCGGCCGGGACCAGAAGCGGCACGGTCTTCGCCGGCACCAGATGCGCGCGTTCGCCCCGCAGCACGCCGGAGAAGGTCAGCTCCGACACGCCCTCGGGCAGGGGCAGCGCCGCGGCCAGAAGCGTGGCGGGATCGGCGCCCAGCACCACGGCCACGGGCATGGGTTCGTTGGCCTGCGCCCAGGTGCGGTGATGCGCGGCCCCGCCCCGATGCGCCAGCCAGCGCATGATGATGCGGTCGCGGCCGATGACCTGCGCGCGATAGACGCCCAGGTTATAGCGCGCGGCGGCGTCGGCTTCGGTGCCATGGGCGCGGGTGATGACGGTGGTCCAGGTCAGCAGCGGGCCGGCATCGCCCGGCCAGGGCGTCTGCACGGGAATGCGGGTCATGTCGACCGCGTCGCCCTCCAGAACCACCTCCTGCACCGGGCCTGTCTTCGACATCTTGGGCCGGGTGGACAGCGCCGCCTTGAGCATGGGCCAGCGCGACATCGCATCGCGCATGCCCTCGACCGGGGCGGGCGCGCGCAGCGAGGCCAGGAATTCGCCGAATTCGGACACCCGGTCGAGCGGCAGCCCCAGGCCCGCGGCCACGCGTTCGGTCGTGCCGAAGACATTGGTCACCACGGGAATCGACGAACGGGTGCCATCGGCCAGGATCGGGGCGTCGAAACGCAGCACCGGACCCGACCGGCGCAACACGGCATCGTGAACGGCGGTCATCTGGTGAACGACGCGCACCGGGTCGGGAAGGGTGCTCAGTTCCCCCCGGCCCTTCGACCAGTCCAGGAAGCTGCGCAGGCTGGGGAAGACGGGCAGTTTGCGCATGTCGAGCCTTTCACAGGGAAAATCGGCGCTTGGCCATCGCCGCGGGATAGCAGGGCGCCCCCGGCGATGGTTTGACCTCGATCAAGTTGCCGCATTGGCATTGTCGCTAAACCGGCGCAATCAGGACCGTCCCTTGCTGCTCCGCGTATCCCCGCGGGGTTTTCGGGATGCCTGCGGAAAGGACACGTCAATGGCCGATCACGCCCCTTCGATCCCGCGCTTGCCCCGCCTTGTGGGTGCGGCGATGCGCCCCTTGCCGCTGATGCCGGTCAGCATCGCGCTGTCGGCGCTGTCGCGCCGTATCGCCAAGCGCCATGCAAGCATGTTCCGGCGGCTGGGCGAACATGGCAACAAGCGGTTCGCGCTGGACCCGACCGACCTGCCGATGGTGTTCCTGATGGACCTGCGCGGCGGCAAGGTGCGGCTGTCGGCCCACCGGACGGCGCCGCCGTCGGATGCGCGCATCGCCGGTCCCATGGCGGGGTTCCTGGGCATGATGCACGGCGCCTATGACGGCGACGCGCTCTTCTTCTCGCGCGATCTGGTGGTGGAGGGGGATACCTCCGCCGTGGTCGCGCTTCGCAACGCCATCGACGACGCCGAACTGGACCTGACCGAGGAACTGGCCGAGATGGCCGGTCCGATGCGCGGGTTCCTGCGGGCCGCGATCGCGCAGGCTGAGAAACAGTCGGGCGTGGTGCTGCATCGGGTCGATACGCTGGCAGGAGGCTGGACATGATGGAACTGGTCTGCCCGGCGGGAACCCCCGCCGCGTTGCGCGCCGCGGTCGAGGCCGGCGCGCATTCGGTCTATTGCGGGTTCTCGGACGAGACCAACGCGCGCAATTTTCCGGGGCTGAACTTCTCGACCGAGGAACTGACCGAGGCCGTGGCCGGCGCGCACAAGCGCGGCGCCAAGGTGCTGGTCGCGCTGAACACATTTCCGCGCGCGGGCGGTGAAAAGCTGTGGCATCAGCGCCTGGCCGATGCCGAGGCCGCGGGCGCCGATGCCGTGATCCTGGCCGATGTGGGCCTGCTGGACTACGCCGCGACGCATCACCCGCGTCTGCGCCGGCACCTGTCGGTGCAGGCCGCCGCCGCCAACCCCGATGCGATCAACTTCTACGCCGAGACCTTTGACGTGAAGCGCGTGGTGCTGCCGCGGGTGCTGACGGTTCAGGAGATCGCCGAGATCAACAAGGAAATCGACGCCGAGACCGAGGTCTTCGTGTTCGGCGGGCTGTGCGTGATGGCCGAGGGGCGCTGCTCGCTGTCGTCCTATGCCACCGGCAAATCGCCCAACATGAACGGCGTCTGCTCGCCGGCAAGCCATGTGGCCTATGCCGAGGAAGGCAACGAACTGGCCGCGCGGCTGGGCGGGTTCACCATCAACCGCACGCCCAAGGACCGGCCCGCGCCCTATCCGACGCTGTGCAAGGGCTGCTTCACCTCCGAGAACCAGACCGGCCATGTCTTCGAAGATCCGGTCAGCCTTGACGCGCGCCACCTGATCCCGGCGCTGGCCAAGGCCGGGGTCACCGCGCTCAAGATCGAGGGGCGGCAGCGCTCGCGCGCCTATGTTGCCGAGGTCGTGCGCACCTTCCGCGCCGCGGTCGAGGCCGTGGAGGAAGGCCGCCCGATGCCCGAAGGCGCGCTGGCGCGTCTGGCCGAGGGGCAGGCCGGCACCGCCGGCGCCTATGCCAAGACCTGGCGATAAGGGGGAAGACACATGGAACTGACCGTCGGACCCAACCTTTTCTTCTGGTCGGCCGCGCAGGTGCGCGACCTTTATGACTCGCTTGTCTCCGCGCCGGTGCAGCGCGTGGTCCTGGGCGAGGTCGTCTGCTCGAAGCGGATGTCGTTCTGGACCGACCAGATCCCGCCCGCGATCGAGAAACTGCAAGCCGGCGGCAAGTCGGTGGCGCTGTCGACGCTGGCGCTGATCACCCTCAAGCGCGAACGCAAGATGGTGGGCGACCTGCTCGAGATGGGCCTGCCGATCGAGGTGGCCGACATTGCCGCGCTGCGCCTGATCCCCGAGGGCACCGAGCTGTGGATCAGCCCGCTGGTCAATGTCTACAACGAAGGCACGCTGCGCTGGATGGCCAAACGCGGCGCCACGCGGATCTGCCTGCCGCCCGAGATGCCGGTTGAATCGATCGCCACGCTGGCGCGTGCGGGCGCCGAGGAAGGCGTCGCCATCGAGGTCTGGGGCCACGGCCGTCTGCCGCTGGCGATTTCGGGGCGGTGCTATCACGCGCGCCTGCATGACCGCGCCAAGGACAATTGCCAGTTCGTCTGCGGCGAGGATCTGGACGGCCGCGAGGTCGACACGCTGGATGGTCAGCCGTTCCTGGCGGTCAACGGGGTGCAGACGCTTTCGGCCAGCACCGCCTGCATGGCCCATCAGATCGAAGCGCTGCGCGAGGCCGGCGTTCAGGCGCTGCGCCTGTCGCCGCAAACCGGGCATTTCGCCGATCTCTGCCAGGGCTATGCCGACCGGATTGCCGGGCGCATCTCGGGCGACGAACTGGTTGCCCAGCTTTTGCCCGAAGCGCCGGGCGGGCGGTTCTCGGACGGGTTCCTGCATGGCGAGGCCGGGGCCGAATGGTCGGGGCGCACCGCCGCCGAATGACACGCGCGCCGGATGTGGCGCCTTTGGAATGACGGATGCGGCGTCGGGGCTTCCCCGGCGCCGTTCACGTTTCGGGGGGGCACATTTTGGGGGGGCACGTTTCGGAGGGGGCGGCCCTGCGGTTGCGGCGCCAGGCCCAGGCGCGCACCAGCAGCCGGCGCGGCGCGCGGCCCTTGCCGAAGGCCAGCGCGCACAGGATCCCCCAGATCGCCCCGGCCATCACCTGCCAGATGTCATGCCAGCCCGTGGCGATGCGCGAGGCCCCGGTATAGCCCGCCGCCAGCGCGATGGCCGTCTGCACGACCGGCTGGCGCTTGACGCAGGAGGTCATCAGATTCGCCGCGCCAAAGGTGGCGGTGGCGGTATGGCCCGAGGGAAAGCCCTCGTAGCCGCCGCGCGGGCGGGCGTTCAGCGGCGTCTCGCCCAGGGCGCGCTTGGTGCCGTGCAGCCCCACGAACATCACCGCATAGCGCCCGGCATATTCCAGCGCGCCGCCGTTCGTGGCCTCGCAGGCCAGCGCCAGAACCGGCAGCGCGATCTGGTAATTGTCGCCCCAATGTTCGACCGTGCGCGGATCGGTGCGCAGCCCCACCACGACCAGCGCCCCCAGCACCAGCCAGCCGCGCCAGCGATGCGCGATGACCGCCCGCAGCCGCCTCATGCGCCGGTTTCCGCCCGCAGGACCGCCGCCAGCCCCGCGCGGTAGTCGGGGTGGATCAGCGTCACGCCCAGTTCGGACTTGATCCGGTCGTTGCGCACGCGTTTCGATTCCGAATAGAAGCTGCGCGCCATCGGCGGCAGGTTCACCGCCTCCCACGACACCGCCGGCGGCACCGGCAACCGCAGCAGCGCCGCGGCATGGGCGATGATGTCCTCGGGGGGGGCGGGGTCGTCGTCGCAGACATTGTAGACGCGCCCCGGATCGGGCCGCGCGATCGAGGCCGCCAGCACCTGCGCGATGTCATCGACATGCACGCGCGAAAAGACCTGGCCGGGTTTCACGATCCGCCTTGCGGTGCCGTTGCGGACCTTCTCGAAGGGGCCGCGGCCTGGGCCGTAGATGCCGGCCAGCCGGAAGATGTGCAGCGGAAGGCCCGTCGCGCGCCAGTCGGCTTCGGCCTGCACGCGGGCGCGGCCGCGCTCGGTGCCGGGCGTCAGGGGGCTGTCCTCGTCGACCCAGCCGCCCTTGCGGTCGCCATAGACGCCGGTGGTCGAGAGATATCCCACCCATTCCAGGTGGTTGGTCCCGCGCAGATCCGCGGCCAGCGCCTCCAGGACGGGATCGCCCGCCGCGTCCGGCGCGACCGAGCTGAGCAGATGCGTGGCCTCGGCCAGCGCCGGACGCAGGTCTGCGCCGGGCCAGACAAGCGACTCGACCCCTTCGGCGCGCAGGCGCGCGGCCTTTTCGGGGCTGCGGGTGGTGGCAATGATGCGAAAGCCCTGGCCCAGCAGAAGCGGGGCCAACGCCTGGGCGGAATAGCCGTGACCGATGGACAGAAGCGTTTTCATGGGACCGACTATCGAACGGCGCGGGGGGCGGCGGCAAGAGCCAACATTGCGATAACTTCACTTGCCTGCGGGCGGGCGTGGTGCGACCCTTTGGCATGGAACACGCGAACATTCTGAAAAGCTGGCCCGAGGCCGCGCCGCGCCTGATCGCCGTCGCCGCGGGCCGCGAGGCGGCCGACCTTGTCATTCGTGGCGGGCGGCTGGTCAATGTCCACACGCGCGAGGTGCTTGACGGCTGGCAGGTGGCCGTGGCCGAGGGCCGTTTCGCCTATGTCGGCCCCGATGCCGGGCATTGCATCGGCCCGCAGACGCAGGTGATCGAGGCCGAGGGGCGCTATCTGATCCCCGGCCTGTGCGACGCGCATATGCATATCGAAAGCGGGATGCTGACGCCTGCGGAATTCGCCGCCGCGGTGATCCCGCATGGCACCACGACCATGTTCACCGACCCCCACGAGATCGCCAATGTGCTGGGCCTTGCGGGCGTGCGGATGATGCATGACGAGGCCGCGCTTCAGCCGATCAACATCTTCACGCAGATGCCCTCCTGCGCGCCCTCGGCGCCGGGGCTCGAGACCACGGGCCACGAGATCACCCCCGCCGACGTGGCCGAGGCGATGACCTGGCCCGGCATCATCGGTCTGGGCGAGATGATGAACTTTCCCGGCGTGATCGGGGCCGATCCGAAGATGCTGGCCGAGATCGGCGCGACGCAGGCCGCGGGCAAGACCGTGGGCGGGCATTACGCCAGCCCCGATCTGGGCCCGGCCTTTGCCGCCTATGCCGCGGGCGGGCCTGCCGACGACCACGAAGGCACCTGCGAGGCCGATGCCATCGCCCGCGTGCGGCTGGGCATGGCTGCGATGATGCGGCTGGGCAGCGCCTGGTATGACGTGAAATCCCAGATCACCGCGGTGACCGAAAAGGGGCTCGATCCGCGCGGCTTCATCCTGTGCACCGACGATTGCCATTCCGGCACGCTGGTCCACGAGGGCCACATGAACCGCGTCCTGCGCCATGCCATCGACTGCGGTGCCGATCCGCTGGTGGCG
Source organism: Phaeovulum vinaykumarii (assembly GCF_900156695.1). Lineage (GTDB taxonomy): Bacteria > Pseudomonadota > Alphaproteobacteria > Rhodobacterales > Rhodobacteraceae > Bieblia_A > Bieblia_A vinaykumarii. The sequence continues at coordinate 45,034 of NZ_FTOM01000008.1, read as the reverse complement.
CTTCAGATGTGCACGATCAACACCGCCACCCATTTCGGCCTTGCGCGCGAGCTGGGCTCGATCGCGCCGGGGCGGCGGGCCGATCTGATCCTGACCTCGGATCTGCGCACGCTGCCGATCGAACAGGTGATCGCGCGCGGGCGCATCGTGGCGACGGACGGACGGCTGATGGTGGACTGCCCGCATTACGACTGGCCCGCGCATGTCCGTGCCACGGTGCGGCTGGGCCGGCAGTTGACCGCGCCGGATTTCGAGATCGTGGCCCCGGCGGGCGCCCGGCGCGTCACCGCCCGCGTGATCGGCGTGCTCGAGAACCAGGCCCCCACCCGCGCCCTGAGCGCCGAGATGGAGGTGACCGACGGCTGCGTCGGCCCCGATCCCGCGCGCGACATTGCCCAGATCGCGCTGGTCGAGCGGCACCGCGCCACGGGGAAGGTGACCAATGGCCTGGTGTCGGGCTTTGGCTACCGCGGGCGGATGGCCATGGCCTCGACCGTGGCGCATGACAGCCACCACATGATCGTGGTGGGCACCGACTGCGCGCTGATGGCGGCGGCAGCCAACCGCCTGGGCGAGACCGGCGGCGGCATCACCGTCTGGAAGGACGGCGCCGAGATCGCGCATGTCGCGCTGCCCATCGCCGGGCTGATGTCGGACGCGCCGGCCGCCCAGGTCGCCCGCGACGCCGCGCGCATGGTCGCGGCGATGGCCGAATGTGGATGCACGCTCAATAACGCCTACATGCAACATAGCCTGCTGGCCCTGGTGGTGATCCCGGAATTGCGGATCTCGGATCTGGGGCTGGTGGATGTCACCCGATTTGAACTGACGGATCTTTTCGCATGAATTCTGCCGACCCTCTGACGGTTGCCAGCCCGCCGCCGGCGCCGATGGAACCTTTCACCGATGCCGGGGCCGCGGTGGCGCGGCTCTGCGCGCTCTACGAGGAAGCGACGGGCTTTCTGGCGCAGGCCTTCTCGCGCGCGGCCGAGGGGCTGCGCCCCGAGACCCGCCAGCGCGCCTTCTACCCGCAGGTGCGCATCACCACCGCCAGCCACACCAAGTCCGACAGCCGCCTGGCCTTCGGTCATGTCGCCGAGCCGGGCACCTACAGCGCCACGATCACGCGCCCGGACCTGTTTCGCAACTATCTGACCCAGCAGTTGGATCTTCTGATCCGCGCGCATGGCGTGCCGGTCGAGGTGGGTTCCTCGCAGACGCCGATCCCGGTGCATTTCGCCGTGGCCTCGCGCGCGGATCTGACCATCCCGCAGGAGGGGGTTCTGGACTATTCGCTGCGCGATGTCTTCGACGTGCCGGACCTGGCCTCGATGAACGACGATATCGTGAACGGCACCGCCGGGCCGAACCCCGACGGCTCGGGGCATCTGGCGCCCTTCACCGCGCAACGGGTGGATTATTCGCTGGCGCGGCTGGCCCATTACACCGCCACCCGGCCCGAGCATTTCCAGAACCACGTCCTGTTCACCAACTACCAGTTCTACGTCGAGGAATTCGAGGCGCTGGCCCGCGCGGCGCTGGGCGATCCGGCCTCGGGCTACAGCGAATTCGTGGGGCCGGGCGACCAGTCGATCACCGCGCCCGACCAGCACCTTCCGGTGCCCGCCAAGCTGCCGCAGATGCCCAGCTATCACCTCAAGCGCCCGGACGGGCAGGGGGTCACGCTGGTCAACATCGGGGTGGGGCCGTCGAACGCCAAGACCGCCACCGACCATATTGCGGTGCTGCGCCCGCATGCCTGGCTGATGGTGGGTCATTGCGCGGGGCTGCGCAATTCGCAGCGGCTGGGCGATTACGTTCTGGCCCATGCCTATCTGCGCGAGGATCACGTTCTGGACGACGACCTGCCGGTCTGGGTGCCGATCCCGGCGCTGGCCGAGATCCAGATCGCGCTTCAGGAAGCCGTGGCCGAGGTCACGCGCCTCGAGGGCTATGACCTGAAGCGGATCATGCGCACCGGCACCGTGGCCACGATCGACAACCGCAACTGGGAGTTGCGCGACCAGTCCGGCCCGGTCCAGCGGCTGAGCCAGTCGCGCGCCGTCGCGCTGGACATGGAAAGCGCCACCATCGCGGCCAACGGCTTCCGCTTCCGGGTGCCCTATGGCACGCTGTTGTGCGTGTCCGACAAGCCGCTTCACGGCGAGCTGAAACTGCCCGGCATGGCGACCGAATTCTACCGCACCCAGGTCGCCAGCCACCTGCGGATCGGGGTGCGCGCAATGGAGAAGTTGCGCGACATGCCGCTTGAGCGCATCCACAGCCGCAAGCTGCGCAGCTTCGACGAAACCGCGTTTCTCTAGCCGTCTTCACCGTCAACGACGTGGCGCGAAAAAGTGCAGTCGCTGCGCGAAATCGCTTGCGTCGTTGGGGAAAACCGTGTGTTACAGGCCATCATGCCGCATCGGCGGCGGGACAGTTTTTCACATGCCCCGAACACAAGGGGCAGCGGAGAGGAGACAGAGAATGTCGAAACCGATGACCAAGACCCAGCTGGTGGCGGCCCTGGCCGAAGAGATGGGTTCCGACAAGAAAGCCGCCGCTGCCGCTCTCGACGCGATCGCCGCGATCGTGACGCGCGAGGTTGCGGCCGGCGGCGCGGTCACTCTGCCGGGCATCGGGAAGGTCTCCTGCCGGGCGCGCCCCGAGCGCCAGGTCCGCAACCCTGCCACTGGCGAGACCATGATGAAGCCGGCCGACAAGCAGGTGAAGGTGACCATCGCCAAGACCCTGAAGGACAGCGTCAACGAATGATCCGTCGCCCGCATGGGCACCGGGATCTGACGGGGCCTCGCGCAAGCGGGGCCCTTTTTCATGGGCGAATTCGCCTTGCGCGTGTGCGCCCCGCGCCGATCCGGCGGGCAATTCCGCCGATCCGGCGCAATCGCGGCTTGAAGCGCGGCCATGCGCGGTCTTAGCTAGGACACACGACTTCAGGGGAGGCAGACGAGATGGCATCATGGATGCGCGGGCTGATCGTGGCGATGCTGACATTCTGGGCGGCGGTGGCGCAGGCCGAGGTGGTGATCCGCGCGCATGGCATCTCGACCTTCGGCGACCTGAAATACGGCCCCGATTTCGCGCATCTCGATTACGTCAACCCCGCGGCCCCCAAGGGCGGCGAGATCTCGGTCTGGGCGCCGGGGGGATTTGACAGCTTCAACCCCTACACGATCCGCGGCCGCGCGGCGGCCCTGTCCTCGGTGGTCCATGAATCGCTGCTGGCCGGCACCGCCGACGAGATCGGCGCGGCCTATGGCCTGCTGGCGGAGCGTCTCGAATATCCCGAAAGCCGCGACTGGGTGGTTTTTCACCTGCGCCCCGAGGCCCGCTTTTCCGACGGCAGCCCCGTCACCGCCGAGGATGTCCTGTTCTCGTATGAATTGCTGCGTGACAAGGGGCTGAGTTCGTTCCGCGCGGTGCTGTCCCAGCAGGTCGAGAGCGCCGAGGTGCTGGACCCGCTGTCGATCCGCTTCACCTTCAAGCCCGGCTATCCCCGCCGCGACCTGATCCAGCAGGTCGGGGGGCTGCCGGTCTTCTCGCGCGCCGATCACGACCGCCGCGGGCTGGATCTCGAACAGAGCCAGGACGCGCCCTTCCTGGGTTCGGGGCCCTATGTTCTGGACAGCGCCGACATGGGCCGGCGCGTGGTCTGGAAACGCAACCCCGAGTATTGGGGCCGCGATCTGCCGCTGAATGTGGGGCGCAACAATTTCGACCGCATCCGCATCGAGTATTTCGGCGATTACGAAGCCGCCTTCGAAGGGTTCAAGGCCGGGGCCTATACCTTCCGCAACGAGGCCTCGTCGCTGATCTGGGCGACCCGCTACGATTTCCCGGCGCTGGAAAAGGGCTGGGTTGTCCAGCGGATGCTGCCCGATGGCACCATCAGCACCGGGCAGAGCTTTGCCATCAACCTGCGCCGCGCGCGGTTCCAGGACATCCGCGTGCGCGAGGCGCTGGGGCTGATGTTCAATTTCGAATGGTCGAACGAGACGCTGTTCTACGGGCTTTACACGCGGACCACATCCTTCTGGGACAATTCGGAGCTGGCCGCGCAGGGCACGCCGTCCGAGGCCGAGCTGGCGCTTCTGCGCCCGCTGGCCGAGCAATTGCCCGACGGTGTGCTGCGCGATCCCGCGGTGATGCCGCCGGTGTCGGGCAAGCGCCAGCTTGACCGGGGCAACATGCGCAAGGCGGCCGCGCTTCTGGATGCGGCGGGCTGGGTCGTGGGCGATGACGGGCTGCGCCGCAACGCCGCCGGCGAGACCCTGCGCGTCGAGATCCTGAACGACAGCCAGACCTTCGACCGGGTCATCAACCCCTATGTCGAGAACCTGCGCCGGCTGGGCGTGGATGCGGTCCACACCCGCGTGGATGACGCCCAATACACCAACCGCGAGCGCAACCACGACTTTGACATGATCACCGCCCAGCTGGGTCAGGATTACATCCCCGGTGCGGGGCTCCAGCAATATTTCGGCTCGAATTCGGTGGGCGATGCCTTCAACGCCATGGGGCTGGCCGATCCGGCGGTCGATGCGCTGATCGCGCGGGTCGAGGCCGCGACGACGCGCGCGGAGATGACCGTCGCGGTCCATGCGCTGGACCGCGTGCTGCGGGCCTGGCGCTTCTGGGTGCCGCAATGGTTCAAGGCCCAGCATACGGTGGCCTACTACGACATGTATGAACACCCCGACCCGCTGCCGCCTTATGCGCTGGGCGCGTTGGACTTCTGGTGGTACAACGCCGAAAAGGCCGAAAAGCTGCGCGCCGCGGGCGCCTTCTGAGGGCCAGGCAGGAAAGAGCAGAGGCAGGACAGGCATGGGCGCCTATATCCTCCGGCGGCTGTTGCTGATCATCCCGACGCTGGTCGGGATCATGGTGGTGAACTTCGCGCTGACGCAATTCGTGCCCGGCGGGCCGATCGAGCAGATCATCGCCCGTGTCGAGGGCGAGGCCGACGTGTTCCGCAACATCGCCGGCGGGGGGGATGCGGGGATGCAGGCCCCCACGGGCGAGGACCGCTATGCCGGTGCCCGCGGTCTGCCGCCCGAGATGCTGGACGCGCTCGAGGTGCAGATGGGCTTTGCCCGCGTGGTCTGTGATCCCGATTTCGCGGGCCCGCCCGATCTGGCCGCCCCCGAATGCCGCAAGCAGACCATCGGCGCCGCGGAACGCTTCTTCATCATGATGGGCAATTATCTGCGCTTCGACTTCGGCGAGAGCTTTTTCCGCTCGATCCCGGTGGTCGATCTGGTGGCCGAGAAGATGCCCGTCTCGATCACGCTGGGGCTGTGGTCGACGCTGCTGGCCTATCTGATCTCGATCCCGCTGGGCATCCGCAAGGCGGTGCGGGATGGCACGCCCTTCGACACCTGGACCTCGGGGGCGATCATCGTCGGCTATGCCATTCCCGGCTTCCTGTTCGCGGTTCTGCTGATGGTGCTGTTTGCGGGCGGCAGCTATTGGAAGATATTCCCCCTGCGCGGGCTGACCTCGGACAATTGGGCCGAGCTGAGCCTGTGGGGCAAGGCGATCGACTATCTGTGGCATATCACGCTGCCGGTCGTGGCCTCGACCATCGCCAGCTTTGCCACGCTGACGCTGCTGACCAAGAATTCCTTTCTGGACGAGATCAACAAGCAATATGTCATCACCGCCCGCGCCAAGGGGCTGACGGAATCCCGCGTCCTTTACGGCCATGTGTTCCGCAACGCGATGCTGATCGTGATCGCGGGCTTTCCGTCGCTGTTCCTGGGGGTGTTCTTCGGCGCCTCGATCCTGATCGAGACGATCTTCTCGCTGGACGGGCTGGGCCGGCTGGGCTTCGAGGCGGCGGTGGCGCGCGATTATCCGGTGATCTTCGGCACGCTCTATGTCTTCGGGCTGATGGGGCTGGTCGTGGGGATCCTGTCGGACCTGATGTATGTCTTCGTGGATCCGCGCATCGACTTCGAGCGGAGGGCCGGCTGATGGCGCTTTCGCCGCTCAACGCGCGCCGCTGGCGCAACTTCAAGGCCAACCGCCGGGCGTTCTGGTCGCTGTGGATCTTTCTGGTGCTGTTCGTCGTGTCGATGCTGGCCGAGATCGTGGCCAACGACAAGCCGATCCTGGTCAGCTATCGCGGCGAATGGTTCGTGCCGGCCTATCGCTTCTACCCCGAGACCGCCTTCGGCGGCGATTTCGCCACCGAGGCGATCTACCGCGACGAGGCCGTGCAATGCCTGATCGTGACCGGCGGACGGCAGGAATGCTGGGACGCCCCCGAGGAGGTGATGGCCGAGGCGCGTTCGACCGGCGCGGTCGACGGCACGCCGGTCGAGCGCGGCTGGATGCTGTGGCCGCCGATCCCCTATCATTATCGCACCATCAACAACGTGGGCACCGCGCCCTCGGCGCCCGATGCCGATCACTGGCTGGGCACCGATGACACCGCGCGCGACGTGGCCGCGCGGGTGATCTATGGCTTCCGCACCTCGATCCTGTTCACGCTGATCGTGACCTCGGTTGCCAGCGCGATCGGCATCGCCGCCGGCGCGGTGCAGGGCTATTTCGGTGGCCGGACCGACCTGATCTTCCAGCGCGCGCTCGAGATCTGGTCCTCGACGCCCTCGCTTTATGTCATCATCATCCTGTTCGCCATCCTGGGGCGCAGCTTCTGGCTTCTGGTCTTCGTGTCGATCCTGTTCGGCTGGCCGGCGCTGACGGGGGTGGTGCGGGCCGAATTCCTGCGCGCGCGCAACTTCGAATATGTGCGCGCGGCGCGGGCGCTGGGGGTGTCGGACCGGGTCATCATGTTTCGCCACATCCTGCCCAATGCGATGGTGGCCACGCTGACGCTGCTGCCCTTCGTGGTCACGGGGACGATCGCCTCGCTCGCCTCGCTCGATTATCTGGGCTATGGGCTGCCGTCCTCGGCGCCGTCGCTGGGCGAGCTTGCGCTTCAGGCCAAGCAGAACCTCCAGGCGCCGTGGCTGGCGTTCTCGGCCTTCTTCACCTTTGCGATCATGCTGTCGCTTCTGGTCTTCATCTTCGAGGGCGTGCGCGACGCCTTCGACCCCAGAAAGACCTTCGCATGAAGGACATGGCTTCCTCGCTCGTGCTCGATGTGTCGGATCTGCGCGTGGCCTTCCATCAGGATGGCAAGCGCATCGAGGCCGTTCGCGGCGTCTCCTTCGGGGTGGGGCGCGGCGAGACGGTTGCGCTGGTCGGCGAAAGCGGCTCGGGCAAGTCGGTGACGGCGCTGTCCACGGTGGCGCTTCTGGGGCGCAATGCCGAGGTCTCGGGCTCGATCCGCTATGCCGGCGCCGAGATGGTGGGCGCCGATGAAGCCCGCCTGCGCGCGGTGCGCGGCAATGACATCAGCTTCATCTTCCAGGAGCCGATGACCTCGCTCAACCCGCTGCACACGCTGGAAAAGCAGATCGGCGAAAGCCTCGCGCTGCATCAGGGGCTGACCGGCGAGGCCGCGCGCACCCGCATCATCGAGTTGCTGGCACGGGTGGGCATCGACGCGCCCGAGCGCCGGCTCAAGGATTATCCGCACCAGCTTTCGGGCGGGCAGCGTCAGCGCGTGATGATCGCCATGGCGCTGGCCAATGGCCCCGAACTGCTGATCGCCGACGAGCCGACCACCGCGCTCGATGTCACGATCCAGGCGCAGATCCTCGAGCTTCTGGCCGATCTCAAGCGCGCCGAGGGGATGAGCCTACTGTTCATCAGCCACGATCTTGGGGTGGTGCGGCGCATCGCGGACCGGGTCTGCGTGATGCAGGGCGGCGAGATCGTCGAGCAGGGCCCGGTCGAGCGTCTCTTTGCCGATCCGCAGCACCCCTACACGCGCAAGCTGCTGGCCGCCCAGCCGCAGGGCGGGGCCGATCCGGTGGCCCGTGACGCCGCAGAGGTGTTGCGCGCCGAAGGGCTGAAGGTCTGGTTCCCGATCCAGCGCGGGCTTTTGCGCAAGACCGTGGGCCATGTCCGCGCCGTCGAGGAGGCGGATCTGTCGGTGCGCGCGGGCGAGACGCTGGGCATCGTCGGCGAGAGCGGGTCGGGCAAGACCACGCTGGCGCTGGCGCTGATGCGGCTGATCGCCTCCGAGGGGCGCATCTCGTTTTGCGGCGAGGACATCTCGGCCCTGGGCGGGCGCGACCTGCGCCGGCTGCGCCGCGACATGCAGATCGTGTTCCAGGACCCGTTCGGCAGCCTCTCGCCGCGGATGACGGTCGAGGAGATCATCGCCGAAGGGCTGTCGGTCCACGGGGTCGAACCGGGCCGCAACCGCCGCGAGATGGTGGCCGAGATCATGGCCGAGACCGGGCTCGATCCGGCGGCGATGGCGCGCTATCCGCATGAATTCTCGGGCGGGCAGCGCCAGCGGATCGCCATTGCGCGGGCCATGATCCTGCGCCCCAGGGTGGTGGTTCTGGACGAGCCGACCTCGGCGCTGGACATGACCGTTCAGGTGCAGATCGTCGAGCTTCTGCGCGATCTGCAACGCCGGCACGGCCTGGCCTATCTGTTCATCAGCCACGACCTGCGCGTGGTGCGGGCGCTGTCGCACAAGCTGATGGTGATGAAATCCGGCCAGGTGGTCGAGGCGGGCCCCGCCGCCGAGATCTTTGCCGCGCCGCGCAGCGATTACACCCGTGCCCTGATGGCCGCAGCCCTGGGAGAGGCGCCTTGAAGATCCTGTTCGTTCACCAGAACTTTCCGGGGCAGTTTCCCCATCTGGCCCCGGCTCTGGCCCAGCGCGGCCACGAGGTGCTGGCCCTGACCGCCGAGTCGAACAACCGCCCCTCGCCGGTGAAGGTGGTCAAGTATCGCAACCCCGAGAAGGTCACGCTGTCCTCGCCGCTGACCCGGCTCTATGCCGAAAGCGCCGAACGCGGCATGCGGGCGGCGCTGGCTGCGCGCACCTTGCGCGACCGGCACGGCTATGTGCCCGACGTGATCGTGGGGCATTCGGGCTGGGGCGAGACGCTGTTTCTCAAGGAGGTCTGGCCCGAGGCGAAGCTGATCGTCTATGCCGAGCTGATGTATCAGACCACGGGGCTGGACACCGATTTCGACCCCGAATTCGCGCGCGACAATCTGGGAAGCCGCATCTCGACCACGGCGCGGGCGGCGCATCTGATCCAGTCGATGGTGCAGGCCGATGCCGGCCTGTCGCCCACCGAATTCCAGGCCGCGACCTTCCCGCCGGAGCTGCGCGCCAAGATCACCGTGATCCATGACGGGATCGACACCGACCGGCTGACGCCCGACCCCTCGGCCACGCTGGAGATCCCCGGCGGGCACACCTTCCGCGTCGGCGACGAGGTTCTGAGCTTCGTCAACCGCTCGCTCGAGCCCTATCGCGGCTATCACAGCTTCATGCGGGCGCTGCCGGGGGTGATGGCGGCCCGCCCCGAGGCGCATGTGGTCATCATCGGCGACGAGGGTCAGAGCTATGGCGCCGCGCCCAAGGACGGGATCAGCTGGAAGCAGCGGTTCCTGACCGAGGTGCAGGACCGGATCGACATGTCGCGGCTGCATTTCCTGGGCCGCGTGCCCTATCCCACCTATGTCAAGCTGCTGCATGTGGCGCGGGTGCACGCCTATCTGACCTATCCCTTCGTGCTGAGCTGGTCGCTGATGGAAAGCCTGGGCGCGGGGGCGCTGGTCGTGGCCTCGGACACCGGCCCCGTGCGCGAGATGATCCGCGACGGCGAGAACGGCCGGCTGGTCGATTTCTTCGACATCGAGGGCTGGTCGCGGGTGCTGACGGAATGCCTGGCCGAGCCCGAGCGTTTCGCGCCCTTGCGCGGGGCGGCGCGTGACGGCATCCGCGCGACCTATGACCTCAAGCGCGTCTGCCTGCCGAAGCTGGTCGATTTCGTGGAAAACGCCGGGCGCTGAGGCCCGGCGTTCGCGGCGGAAAAGGGGGGCGCGCGCAGCCCCCTGTCGTTAGACCAGATTGGCCAGCGCCGGGGTGGCCGAGGCCAGCGCGGTTTCGCTCATGGCGAAGACGCGGTTGGTGGCCACCGCATCGGGCTGGACCCCGGTCAGGATGGCGACGGTCGCGCCATTGGCCTGCACCAGCGTCGACAGCCCGTCGGCCGAGGCCGCGAAGCTGAGAACCGGCGTGGTCGGATAGGCGGTCTCGTCGTAGACCACGATCACCCCATCTTCGGTGGCGTCGTAATCCTGCACATGCACCCAGGCGTCCGAGCCGCTGTTGGCGGTATAGCTGACCACATAGGCATCGGCGTCGAGCCCGCCCCAGATGTAATCGCCGTGATCGCCATAGATCACGTCGGCGCCCGGTCCGCCGGACAGCACGTCGGGCGCGCCGTCCAGGCTGTCGTCGCCGGCCAGCGTGTCGTCGCCGCTGCCGCCCATCAGCGTGGCGTTGCCGTCCTGCTGGATCAGCACGTCGGCGCCATCGTCGCCGTTCAGGGCGATGCTCTCGGCCGTGGGGGCGCCGGTGTTCACGTCGGTGATGGTGTCATTGCCGTCGCCGCCGAAGATCGTGTCGGACCCGCTGCCGGTGGTGCCGTCATAGGTGTCGTTGCCCTCGCCCAGATAGACCAGGTCGTTGCCGGCGTCGTCGGTGATCAGATCGTCGCCCCAGTAGCCGTCGAGCGTGTCATTGCCCGCGCCGCCGGTGATGGTGTCGTTGCCGGCCCCGCCGGTCAGCGCGTCATCGCCCGCCGTGCCGGTCAGGGTCTGGCCCACCGGGTTGGGGGCAACGCCCACCGGAACCAGGGTGATGTCGGACAGGTTCACCTCATCGGGGGCGACGCCGGTCAGCACGACCGCGGGCGCGCCGTCCAGGCGCACCAGCGTGCCGCCGCCGCTGGGGGTCCATTCCACGGTGACATCGGGCTGATACGAGGTCGCGTCGTAGCTGATCTCGATCGTGTCGGTGCCGGCAGTGTAATCGGTGATATGGCTCCAGGTGCCCGAGGCGCTGGCGGCGGTGACGCTGAGCGCGAAGGTATCCGCGCCCTCGCCGCCGGTCATCTGGTCGCCGTAATCGCCCGCGATCACGTCATCGCCCGCCCCGCCCAGAAGGACATCGGGCGCCGCGGCCGCGGTGGGGTCGTCGCTGGCCGACAGCGTGTCGTTGCCCGGCCCGCCGTCCAGCCAGTTCTGGCCCGCGTCGTCGGCCAGGGTGTCGTTGCCGTCGTCGCCCGTCAGCGTGTCGTCGCCGGCGCCGCTGGTGAGGGTGTCGTTGCCGGTGCCGCCCTGGACCACGTCGTTGCCGGTGTCGGTGGGCAGGGTGGAATAGATGTCGTTGCCCCCGCCCAGACGGGTGACGTCGTCGCCGTCGCCGTCCTGCACCACATCGTCGCCTGCGCCGGCCGCAACCACGTCATCGCCCGTGCCGGTGGTGATGGTGTCGGCGCCGTCGCCCGCGTCGATGATATTGTCGCCCTGCGTATCCACGATGCTGTCGTTGCCGCCCAGGGCCACGATCGCATCGGCGCCCGCGCCGCCGGTCAGGGTGTCGTTGCCTGCGGTGCCGGTGATCTCGTTGATGTCGTCGGGCATGTAGGGCATGGCCGAGATGTCGTCTATCGACACTTCTTCAAGCTGCCGGCTTTGCAGGATGAAGGCCACCTGATCGTCCATCTTGACCAGCGTGTCCTTGCCGTTGGCGGCCAGCTCCAGGGTGACGGCGCCGGAATGCATGGCGGGGTCATAGTCGATGAACAGCTGATCCTCGCCCTTGACGTAATCGGCCACCACCACGGATCGGGCGTCGGGGTTGTTATAGTCGTCCATGTCGACGCCGAAGATGTCGTTGCCGGCCCCGCCCCAGAGCGTGTCGCCGTCGTCGCCATAGATCACGTCGTCGCCGTTCTCGCCGCCGATCCGGTCGGCGCCGTCGCCGTCGTCGGGATCGTCCGAGGCGAATATGGTGTCGTTGCCGTCGCCGCCGTGGATCGTCGAGGCGCCGCCATCATCCACGATGACGTCATTGCCCGCACCGCCTTCCAGCAGGTCGGCCCCGGCGCTGTCGTAGATGATGTCGTTGCCGTCGCCGGCCTCGACCATGTCATCGCCGTCGCCGCCGGCGATGGTGTCATCCCCCTTGGAGCCTTCCAGGGTGTCGTTGCCGGCGGTGCCGTTCATCTCCTCGCCGTCGGAGGTGTGCGAGCTTCCCCCGTCATCGTCGGAAGTGTCGAAGAGGGTAGCAAGACCGCCCAGCATGGCGAGCGAGAACAACGTCATCAAGCCGATCATGGCGATCTCCGGCAGCAACAAGTTAACGCGCGGACAGTGCCCCCAGGTTAACCCGAAGGCAAGCAATTAGGCGGGAATGTGGTGCCCGGCGTCTGCCTGTCGGTGTGCGTGGAAACAATCCGGGGTGTTGCCGAAGATTGGTCTTGGGTGAGAAACTTCAGCGCGGCAGTTCGGCCAGCAGACGGGTCAGGAAGGGCGCCAGGATCGCCGCCCATTCGCGCTGCGACTCGGGCGTTGAAATCAGATCGTTGCGCAATTCGATCAGCACATTCGCCCGGCCTTGGCGCAGCGCATGGGTGTCGATGGAATCCCCCGGCAGATGGCCGGCATAGGGTTCGTTGTCGCCCACGCAATAGCCCGCCGCCCGCAGTGCCGCGATCAGCGGCAGCGCCAGGCGCGTGTCGGCGGGCGCATGAAGGATGCCGATCTGCCAGGGCCGCGGCGGCTGGGCGCGCAATTGCGGGGTGAAGGAATGGATCGCACAGATCGCCCGGTCGGGACGGGCGGCGGCCAGGGTCTCGTAGGCGGTGTGATAGGGGCGCCACAGACGGTCCAGACGTTCCGCGACGCCCGCCGCCGGGATGGCGCGATTGGCCGGGATGATCGTGCCGTCATAGAGCTGCATGACCAGCGTGGGGTCGCGTTCGCCGCGGTTGGGGTCGATCACCAGCCGCGAGAAATCCGCCCCGATCATCGGGCTGTCCAGGATCTCGGCCAGCGCCTGCGCCACCCCCAGCGCGCCGGGATCGAAGGCGATGTGGCGCGCCATGTCCGCCGCCGGCAACCCCAGGTCGCCGCCATTCACCCAGTCGGGCACGCGGTTCGTGGCATGGTCGCAGGTCACCAGCCAGCGTCCCGGCCGTTCGAGGCCCGCGCTCACGATCGGGTGTTCGGTCATCTTGCTGTAACCTTTCGGGTTGAATTGGGTTTCATTACCGCAGCGCAGCGTGGGGCGCCAGTTGCCCCCTGGGGCAATATGCGCGATAGAGAATGCATGTTAGCGCCGACACAACCGGAGAAAGAGGCAGGATGAGACGCCTTCGCAACGTCAAGATCGTGGCCACGCTGGGCCCGTCTTCAAGCGATTACGAAACGATCAAGGCGCTGTTCGCGGCGGGGGCGGACGTGTTCCGGCTCAACATGAGCCACGGCACGCATGACGATCACCGCGAACGCTATGACATCCTGCGCCGCATCGAGGAAGAGACCGGTCGCCCCATCGCCGTGCTGGCCGACCTTCAGGGGCCGAAGCTGCGCGTGGGCACCTTTGCCGTGGGCGCCGCCGATCTCGAGGAGGGCAACCTCTTCCGCTTCGACCTCAACCCCGCCGACGGCGATGGCCACCGCGTCTGCCTGCCCCACCCCGAGATCTTTGCCGCGCTGGTGCCGGGCACCACGCTTCTGGTCAACGACGGCAAGATCCGCCTGCGGGTCCAGGATTGCGGCCCCGAGTTCGCCGATTGCGTGGTGACGGTGGGCGGCACCATCTCGAACCGCAAGGGCGTGAACGTGCCCGATGTGGTGCTGCCGGTGGCGGCGCTGTCGGACAAGGACCGCGAAGATCTGGAATTCGCCTGCGAGATGGGCGTGGACTGGCTGGCGCTGTCTTTCGTGCAGCGCCCCGAGGATGTGATCGAGGCGCGCGAGCTGGCCCGCGGGCGTGCCGCGATCCTGTCCAAGATCGAGAAGCCGGCCGCGGTGAAGGCCTATCCCGAGATCCTGAAGGTGTCGGACGGGATCATGGTCGCGCGCGGCGATCTGGGGGTGGAACTGCCTGTTCATGCGGTGCCGCCGATCCAGAAGCAGCTGATCCGTGGTGCGCGCGCGGCCGCCAAGCCGGTGATCGTGGCCACGCAGATGCTCGAGAGCATGATCGAAAGCCCGATGCCCACCCGCGCCGAGGTCTCGGACGTGGCCACCGCCATCTACGAAGGCGCCGATGCGGTGATGCTGTCGGCGGAATCGGCGGCGGGGCGCTATCCGGTCGAGGCTGTGCGCACGATGGATTCCGTGGCCCAGTCGGTCGAGGATGACCCCACCTTCCGCGCCATCATCGAGGCCAGCCGCAACGCCGTGCGTCACACCGTGGCCGAAGGGATCGTGGCTGCCGCCCGCGAGATCGCCGAGACCACCGATGTCTCGGCCATCTGCTGCTATACCCAGTCGGGGCGCACGGTCGGGCTGGTGGCGCGCGAACGGCCCAAGGTGCCGGTGATCGCGCTGTCGCCCATCACCGACACGCTGCGCCGGCTGGCGCTGACCTGGGGCGTGCACACCGTGCGCTGCGAGGAAGTCGAGCGCTTCAAGATGGCCGTGGTCAACGCCGCCCGCGCCGCCCGCGACTTCGGCTTTGCCGACGAGACCCACCAGATCGTGGTCATCGCCGGGGTGCCCTTCAACGTGCAGGGCACGACCAACATCCTGCGCGTGGCCCCCTGCGATGAGCGTTTGATTTTCCGCACCGACCCGGAGTAACCTTAACGCCGGGTTAACAACCGGGTGTGACGGGTATGGAAAGTGATGTTTTTCTGGTGCTTGGGCTGGTGATCGCGGCGTTTTCGATTCCCGCGATGCTGTCCTCGCTGTCCGGAGGGCATTCGCCGCGGGGGGCGGCGGTGTCGATCGTGTCGGGCGGCTGCCTGATCCTGATGGCGATGGTCTCGAAGCCGGGCGGCTATGCGCCCGACGACGTGCCCGATGTCTTTGCGCGCGTGGTGCAGCGCGCCGTTGCCGAGATCTGAGCGCGCGCGCAGCGCCGGAACGGCCGGGGCCGCCCTTCGGGGCGGTTTCTTTCTTGCCAAAGGGTCCGCTGGCGTGTATGGCGCACGCTCCAAACCCGCGCGTCCGGCCGGTGTGGCATGCCGAGTCGCGCGATAACCGCCTCTGAAAGGAGATGGAAATGCCCAAGATGAAGACCAAGTCCGCTGCGAAAAAGCGGTTCAAGTTCACCGCCTCTGGCAAGGTGAAAGTGGGCCCCGCCGGCAAGCGGCACGGCATGATCAAGCGCACGCCGAAGTTCATCCGCGAGACCGCGGGCACGATGGTCCTGGCCGATTGCGACGCCAAGATCGTCAAGAAATACATGCCCTATAACCGCTAAGGGGGAGGCTCGCACATGGCACGCGTCAAATCCGGCAAGGTCACTCACGCCGCCCACCGCAAGGTCATCAAGAAGGCCAAGGGCTATTATTCCGCACGCTCGCGCAACTTCCGCACGGCCACGCAGGCCGTCGACAAGGCGATGCAATACGCCACGCGCGACCGCAAGCAGCGCAAGCGCAACTTCCGCGCGCTGTGGATCCAGCGGATCAACGCCGCCGTCCGCGCGCTGGACGCCGAGATGACCTATTCGCGTTTCATCAACCTGCTGTCGCTGGCCGGCATCGAGGTTGACCGCAAGGTTCTGGCCGATCTGGCCATCAACGAACCCGAGGCCTTTGCCGCCATCCTGGAAAAGGCCAAGGCCGCGCAGGCCGCCTGATTTCCCGACATCGGGACGATCGACACCCGCGCAGGCCCCGGCCTGTGCGGGTTTTTCTTTGCATGCTTGCATTCGCGCCGCCCTCTGGCTAGCACGGGCGCGACTTCAGGAGAGGGACGACATGGCCGACGATCTCGACGCGCTGCTGAGCCGGTATCTGGACGCGATCAGGGAGGCCGCGGACGAAGCCGCGCTGGAAGCCATCCGGGTGGGGGCGCTGGGCAAGAAGGGCGAGATCAGCCTGAAGATGCGCGAACTGGGCAAGATGGCCGCCGACGAGCGTCAGGCCGCCGGTGCCCGGCTCAACGCGCTCAAGGACGAGATCGACGCGGCGCTGCGCGCGCGCAAGGCCGCGCTGGCCGATGCCGCGCTCGAGGCGCGCCTGGCCGCCGAATGGCTGGATGTCACGCTGCCCGCCCGTCCGCGCCGCACCGGCACCATCCACCCCGTGTCCCAGGTCATGGACGAGATCACCGCGATCTTCGCCGACATGGGCTTTGCCGTGGCCGAGGGTCCGCAGGTCGAAAGCGACTGGTTCAACTTCGACGCGCTCAACATCGCGCCCGAACATCCCGCGCGCCAGGAACACGACACCTTCTTCATGGCGCGCGATCCGGCCGACCCGCGCCCGCCGCATGTGCTGCGCACCCACACGAGCCCGGTGCAGATCCGCGCCATGCAGGCCCAGGGCGCGCCCATCCGCGTGATCGCGCCGGGCCGCGTCTACCGCATGGACATGGACCAGACCCACACGCCGATGTTCCACCAGGTCGAGGGGCTGGCCATCGGCCGCGACATCTCGATGGCGAACCTCAAATGGGTGCTGGAAGAATTCTGCCGCAGCTTCTTCGAGGTGCCGGACGTCGAGCTGCGCTTCCGCGCCAGCCACTTCCCCTTCACCGAACCTTCGGCCGAGGTGGACATCCGCTGCTCGTGGGAGGGCGGCCAGCTCAAGATCGGGCAGGGCAACGACTGGATGGAGATCCTGGGCTCGGGCATGGTGCACCCCAAGGTGCTGGCCGCCGCGGGCGTCAACCCCGACGAATTCCAGGGCTTTGCCTTCGGCATGGGCATCGACCGTCTGGCCATGCTGAAATACGGCATCCCCGACCTGCGCGCCTTCTTCGAAAGCGACCTGCGCTGGCTGAAACATTATGGCTTCAGTGCGCTGGACCTGCCGACGGTGTTCGGGGGGCTTAGCCGGTGAAGCGGGACGATGAATATATCCGAGAGCTTCTGTTCAAGTATGAAGCCGACGAGGATTGGCTACTATTCATGCCCGGATTAACGAAGGACGACGACGCAGAGTGGAATGAGCGCGGGCACGTTCACCTGATGATAGACGAAGGTCTGGTGGCGCCAGTGGGCAAGCATGGGATGCGCCTTACTTCCGCGGGCCACGATTACCTTGATGCCATCAGAAATGACGGCATCTGGGAGAAGACCAAGGAAGGCGCCGCTGCCGTCGGCGGCGCTACCTTGGGTATGATGAAAGACATTGCCGTTGCTTATCTGAAACAGGCAGCCGCCGAAAAGCTGGGGATCACGCTATGAAATTCACCCTCTCCTGGCTGAAAGACCATCTCGAAACCGACGCCTCGGTCGAGGAGATCGCCGCGGCGCTGACCGATCTTGGCCTCGAGGTCGAGGAGGTCGTGAACCCCGCCGCGAAGCTGGCGCCCTTCACGCTGGCGCGCGTGGTCCATGCCGAACAGCACCCCGATGCCGACAAGCTGCGCGTCTGCCGGGTCGAGACCGACGAGGGCGAGAAGCAGATCGTCTGCGGCGCCCCCAATGCGCGCGCCGGCATCACCGTGGTCCTGTGCAAGCCCGGCGATTATGTCCCCGGCATCGACGTGACGCTGGGCGTGGGCAAGATCCGCGGCGTCGAGAGCCACGGCATGATGGCCTCGGAACGCGAGCTGGAACTGTCGGACGAACATGACGGCATCATCGAATTGCCCTCGGGCAAGGTGGGTGATCGTTTCGTGGACTGGCTGGCCGAGAACCGCCCCGACGCCGTGGATCCGGTGATCGACATCGCCATCACCCCCAACCGCCCCGATGCGCTGGGCGTGCGCGGCGTGGCGCGCGATCTGGCGGCGCGCGGGCTGGGGCGGCTCAAGCCGCTCGAGATCACGCCGGTGCCGGGCGGCTTTGACAGCCCGATCAAGGTGCAGATCGACGACAGCCTGAAGCAGAAGGGCTGCCCCTATTTCACCGGGCGCCTGATCCGCGGCGTGACGAACGGCGAAAGCCCCGACTGGCTGAAGGCGCGGCTGACGGCGATCGGGCTGCGGCCGATCTCGGCGCTGGTCGATATCACCAACTTCTTCACCTATGACCTGAACCGCCCGCTGCACGTCTTCGACGCCGGCAAGGTCAAGGGCGATCTGCGCATCGTGCCCGCCCGCGGCGGCGAGGAGTTCCTGGCGCTGGACGGCAAGACTTATACCTTGCGCGCAGGTCAGATGGTGATCTGCGATGACGCCGGCCCCGAAAGCCTGGCCGGCGTGATGGGGGGCGAGCTGTCGGGCTGCACCGAGGACACGACCGACGTGTTCCTGGAAAGCGCCTATTGGGATCCGATCACCATTGCCGCCACGGGGCGCGCGCTCAAGATCAACTCGGACGCGCGCTATCGCTTCGAACGCGGCGTGGACCCGGACTTCACCCTTCCGGGGCTGGAGCTGGCCACGCAGATGGTGCTGGATCTCTGCGGCGGCGAGGCCTCCGCGGTGGTCTCGGACGGCGCCGTGCCCGACACGGGCCGCGCCTATCGGCTGGACCCGGCCCGCGTGCAACGTCTTGTCGGCATGGAGATTCCCGAAGCCACGCAACGCGCCACGCTCGAGTCGCTGGGCTTCACGCTGGACGGGGACATGGCGCATCCGCCGAGCTGGCGCCCCGATGTGCTGGGCGAGGCCGATCTGGTCGAGGAAGTGGCCCGCGTGGCCTCGCTGACCAAGCTGGAGGGCAAGCCCCTCGCGCGCGAGACGGTGGGCGTGCCCGGTCCGATCCTGATGCCGATGCAGGTGCGCGAGCGCATCGCGCGGCGCCAGATTGCGGCGCTGGGCTATAACGAATGCGTAACCTATTCCTTCATCGACGCGGGGGCCGCGGCGATGTTCGGCGGCGGGGCCGAGGCGACGCGGCTGGAAAACCCGATCTCGTCGGAAATGACGCATCTGCGGCCGGACCTTCTTCCGGGCCTTCTGCAAGCTGCGGCGCGCAACCAGGCGCGCGGGCAGGGCGAGATGGCGCTGTTCGAGGTGGGGCCGGTCTTCCACGGCGGCGAGCCGGGCGAGCAGCGTCTTCAGGCCGCGGGCCTTCTGGTCGGCGCCACGGCGGCGCGCGACCCCTGGGCCTCGCGCCGCGGGGTGGACGTGTTCGACGCCAAGGCCGATGCCGAGGCGGTTCTGGCCGCCGTGGGGGCGCCTGCGCGGATGCAGATCTCGCGCAAGCTCGATGGCTGGTGGCATCCCGGCCGCGCGGGCGTGATGGGGCTGGGGCCGAACCGGCTGGCCGTCTTCGGCGAGATCCATCCCCGCGTGCTGCGCGATCTGGGGCTCAAGGGGCCGGCGGTGGCCTTCAGCATCTGGCTCGAGAACGTGCCCTTCCCGAAGACGAAGACGCCCACGCGTCCGGCGCTGGTGCTGTCGGATCTTCAGGCGGTCGAGCGTGACTTTGCCTTCGTGGTGGATGCCGGTGTCGAGGCCAGCGTTCTGGTCAACGCCGCGCAGGGCGCCGACAAGGCCCTGATCGAGCGCGTGTCGGTCTTTGACGTCTTCGCCGGCGAGAAGGCCGAGGCGCAGATGGGCGCGGGCAAGAAATCCGTGGCTCTGGCCGTGCGCCTGCAACCGCGCGCGACCACGCTGACCGACAAGGAGATCGAGGCCGTCTGCGCCAAGGTCGTGGAAAAGGTCGGCAAGGCCAGCGGCGCGGTTCTGCGCGGCTGATCCCTGAAAATTCAGCTATTCCCGAAATTGAGAAAGGGCGCCGTGCGGCGCCCTTCTTCATTCCCAGAAGGCGCGGGCCTGCATGGCGATGGGCCCGCCTTCGGCCGCCGTCCAGAGCGCCAGCTCGCCCCCCTCCCAGTCCGCGTTGATCGAGATGGCGTCACCGTCGAAGAGGGGCGAGAGCGCGCGGAATTCGAACCGGGCAGGCGCGCGCCCCGCGATCCGTTCGGCGAATTGGCACAGCCAGGTGGCCTGCAACGGGCCATGCACGACAAGGCCGGGATAGCCCTCGACCTCGACCGTATGCGGGCGGTCGTAATGGATGCGGTGGCCGTTGAAGGTCAGCGCCGAATAGCGGAACAGAACCACCGCCGCGCCGTTGACGCCCTCGTGGAACGCGCCGCGCGGGGCGGGGTCGCCGCGGCGCGGGCCGGGGCGGCTGGCCGGGCGATAGACGATATCCTGGCGTTCCTCGATCGCCAGGGCGCCGTCGGTCTCGATCCGGTGATCGACGGTGACAAAGCACAGCGGCCCCGAGCGCCCCTCTTTCAGAACCACGTCGCGGATGGTGGAGTGCCGCGTGACATTATCGCTGGATTTCAAAGGCCTGTGAAAGGTGAAGGCGCCGCCGGCCCACATGCGGTTGGGCAACGCTACTGGCGGCAGGAAGCCACCGCGCGCGGGGTGACCGTCGGGGCCCAGCCGCGCCGTGGGCACCACCGGCGGCGCCAGGCACAGGTGGATCAGAAGCGGCGCGGTCCCTTCGGGCGTGGGCTGGTCGAGCGTGGCGCAGAGGCGCGCGATCAGATCCGGGCTCAGCCGTTCCTGGGCGCTATCGCTGCGGCCGATCCAGCGGCGCAGGTGGTCAAGGTCGATCATGGCACCTCTCCGATTGCGGGAACGGGGCCCAGCGCGCGGGCCGTGCCGTCGAACAGCGCGGGCGGCGCGGGGATCGCCACGGGGCCGGCCGGGGTGTCGACCTGCGCGCGGCGCAGATGCGGATGCGCCGAAAGGCCCGCCATGTCGTTGACGGCGGCAAAGGCGACATCGGCCGCAGCCAGTCGCGCCTCGAGCGCCGCGCCCTCGTGGCGGGCAAAGGCCGCCCGCACCAGCGCGTCGGTTTCGGCACGGTTCTGCACGCGCGCCACATTATTCTGAAACATCGGATCTTCCGCTAATTCCGGTTCTTCCAGAATTTCCCGGCAGAAAATCGTCCATTCCCGGTCGCTCTGGATCGAGATCAGGAACACCCTGCCATCGGCTGCGGCAAAGGCGCCATAGGGCGCGATCGAGGGATGCGACAGCCCGACCCGCGCGGGGGGCTGCCCGCCCTCGGCCTGAAGAAGCGGCACGGCCAGCCAATCGGCGATCACGTCGAACATCGACACCGCGATGTGACAGCCCCGCCCGGTGATGCCGCGCGCGATCAGCGCTTCGAGGATGGCGCTGTGCGCGGCCGCCCCGGTGGCGATATCGACCACCGAGATCCCCACGCGCGCGGGCGATTCGGGCCCGCCGGTGATCGAGGCCAGACCCGATTCGGCCTGGATCAGCAGGTCATAGGCCTTGCGTTCGGCCATCGGCCCCCCCTCGCCATAGCCCGAGATCGAACAGGCGATCAGCCGCGGATGACGCGCGCACAGCGCCGCCGGGTCCAACCCCATTCGCCCCATCGCACCCGGCTTGAGGTTCTGCACCAGCACGTCGGCACCCGCGATCATCTCGGCCAGATGCGCGCGGCCCTCGTCCTGCGCCAGATCCAGCACATGGCTTTCCTTGCCGCGGTTGAGCCAGACGAAATAGCTCGACTGCCCCCGGGCCACCGAATCATAGCCGCGCGCGAAATCCCCCGTAGGGCGCTCGATCTTGCAAACGCGCGCGCCCGCATCGGCCAGCCGCGCGGTGCAATAGGGCGCGGCGACGGCCTGTTCGACCGCAACGACATTCAGCCCTTCGAGCGGGCGCATCAATACGACCTCGGCAGGCCGAGCACATGTTCGGCCAGATAGGACAGGATCAGGTTGGTCGAGATGGGCGCGACCTGATAGAGGCGCGTCTCGCGGAACTTGCGCTCGATGTCGTATTCCTCGGCAAAGCCGAAGCCGCCGTGGGTTTGCAGGCAGGTCTCGCCCGCGGCCCAGCTGGCTTCGGCGGCCAGCATCTTGGCCATGTTGGCCTCGGCGCCGCAATTCTCGCCGGCCTCGAAGCGGCGCGCGGCCTCGGCCACCATCAGCTCGGCGGCGCGCATCTGCGCATAGGCGCGCGCGATGGGGAATTGCACGCCCTGATTCTGGCCGATGGGCCGGCCGAAGACGACGCGTTCATTGGCGTAATCGGTGGCCTTTTGCAAAAACCACTTGGCGTCCCCGATGCATTCCGCCGCGATCAGGATGCGTTCGGCGTTCATGCCCGACAGGATATAGCGGAAGCCCTTGCCTTCCTCGCCGATCAGGTTCTCGGCCGGCACGCGCACGTTGTCGAAGAAGACCTCGGTCGTGGAATGGTTCATCATCGCGCGGATGGGGCGGATGGTCAGCCCGTTCTCGCGCGCCTCGCGCATGTCGAGGATGAAGACCGACAGCCCGTCGGTGCGCTTGGCCACCTGGTCGCGGGGCGTGGTGCGCGCCAGCAGCAGCATCAGGTCGGAATGCTCGGCCCGGCTGGTCCAGACCTTCTGGCCGTTGACGACGTAATGATCGCCCTTCCGGACGGCGGTCGTGCGGATCGAGGTCGTGTCCGTGCCCGAGGTGGGCTCGGTCACGCCAAAGGCCTGAAGGCGCAGCTCGCCCGACGCGATGCCCGGCAGATAGCGGTCCTTCTGCGCCGGCGAGCCATGCCGCAGAAGCGCGCCCATGATATACATCTGCGCATGGCAGGCCGCGCCATTGGCGCCCGCGCGCTGGATTTCCTCGAGGATCGCGGCTGCGGCCGACAGCGGCAGGCCCGCGCCGCCGTATTCCTCGGGGACCAGCGCGGCCAGCCAGCCCGCGCGGGTCAGCGCCTCGACGAATTCGGTCGGATAGGCGCTTTCGCGGTCCTTCTGGCGCCAGTAGTCGGGCGCAAAGGTCGCACAGAGCCGCGCGACCTCGGTGCGGATGTCGTCATAGAGGTCCATGCGATCGTCCTTTCGGGTCCATTGCCTGTCCCTGCATAGCGGGGCAGGGGTGGTGCGGCCAAGATCGGCGTGGGATGGGGGTATAGAAAGTCGATATGGTCAGGGACAATCTGGCCACTTACCAACAGCGCCGCCCGGCATATGATCGGCCCAGATCAGGGAGAGAAAGATGACCCAAGCCGCCCCCCGCAATGCCTTTGACGTGATCGCCGATGTTCTGGACCCGCTGGCCGGGCGCCTTGTGCTGGACATCGGGGCGGGTTCGGGCGGGCTGGCGGCGCCGCTGACGCGGGCGGGCGCCGGTTGGGTGGGGGTTGATCCGCAGGAGGTGCCCAAGCCGCTGGCGCCGGTGGTGCGTGCCGGGGCCGAGGCGCTGCCCTTCTCGGATGGCGCCTTCGATGCCGCGCTTTTCGTCAATTCGCTGCACCATGTCCCCGAGGCGCTGATGGGCGCCGCGCTGGACGAAGCGGCCCGCGTCACCCGTGCCGGTGCCCCGATCGTGGTGATCGAGCCCATCGCCTCGGGGGCGCTGTCCGAGGTGCTGGCCGTCATCGACGACGAAACCCGGATCCGGGCGGCGGCCGAGGCGGCGGTGCAGGCCGCCGTGTCCGAGGGGCGGTTGGTCGAAACCCGTGCCTATTGCTATGACCGGCTGGAATTCACGCCGGATTTCAATTCCTTCGTGCATCGGGTCGTGTCGATCGAACCCGGCCGCAAGGCGCTGGCCGAGGCCCGCGCGCTCGAGCTGGAGGCCACCTTCATGGGTCGCGCCGCGCCGCATCCGCGCGGCTTTGCCTTGTCGCAGCCGATGCAGGTGCATGTGCTGCGCAAGCCCTGAGCGCAGGCGTCAGGCGTTCAGTCGCCAGCGCCCCGTCGCGGTCAGCTCCTCGAGCGTCTCGCGGCACACCCGTTCGACGGCCAGCGCGGCCTTGGTGGGCGGGCGCGCGGGTGTCAGCGCCAGATGGATCTGACGGCGGAGCGGCGGCGTGCCCAGCGGCCACCAGCGCAGGTGCCCCGAGGCGACCTCGGCCGAGATCGCATTGACCGGCAGCACCGAAAAGCCCAGCCCCTCAAGCACCAGGGCCTTGATTGCCTTGTAACTTTCGACCTCGACCACGCGGGTCAGGCGGGTGCCGCGGGCCTCGATCTCGGCGTCGAGAAGGACGCGCAGCCCGTGCGCCGGGCCGGGCAGGACCAGCGGCAGACCGGCCAGGCGGCCGGGGTCGAACGGCACATCGGGCAGGTCGGGCAAGGGCGCGGGGCGGGTGGTGGCGAACAGGCGCAATTCTTCGGACAGGACCGGCTGGGGCCGCAGCCCGCGCCCGCCCATCGGCATGTAGATCAGGCCCAGATCGACGCGCCCCTCGGCCAGCCAGCCGCGCACGAAACCCGACATCGCCTCGGCCACGCGCAGCCGCACCTTGGGAAACCGCCGGCGCATGGCCAGGACCAGCGGTGCGGCCAATAGCTCGGCCAGCGTGCCGGGCAGACCGATCTGCACCTCGCCCTCAGGGGCGGCGTCAAAGGCGCGCACGGCTGCCAAGGTGTCCTCGACCGCGTCCAGAAGGTGGCGCCCGCGTTCGCACAGAAGCCGACCCGCGTCGGTGGGGGTGACGCCGCGCGGACTGCGGACCAGAAGGCGGGTGCCCAGCTCGGCCTCCATGTTGCGCAGATGCAGCGACAGCGCCGGCTGGGCGATGTTCAGCCGCCGCGCCGCTGCCGAGACCGAGCCGTCCTCGACGATGGCGATGAAATAGCGAAATTGGCGAAGGTCCATGCTGGCATATAACATTTCTGTATGGGTAGCGGCAAGAGGGCCCGCGCCGCCCCTTGGCCGACGTGGCGCCCTGGCCTAAGCTTGCGCCCAGCAAGGAGACCGCCATGACCGCCATTCCCGTCACCGGCCTGCTGGCCGAATTCGCCGCGCAGACGCCCGGCGACGCGATCCCCGCCCCGGTGCGCCAGCGTGCGGCGGCGCTGACGCTGGACCTTCTGGGCTCGGTCGTGCGCGCGGGCCACGAACCCGGCTCGACCGATTGCCTGATGGCGGTTCTGGCGGATCTGGATCTGGACCGGCCGGGACCGGCGCGGGTGCCGGGGCTGGCGCGCGGGCATGCGCCGGCGACGGCGGCGCTGGTCATCGGGATGCTGGGCCACACGCTGGATTTCGACGACACCCACGCAGCCTCGTCGCTGCATCCTTCCGCGCCGGTCGTGGCGGCGGCCTTCGCGGCGGGGCAGGCGGCGGGCGCGTCCGGCGCCGAGGTGCTGAGCGCGATCGTGATCGGCTATGAGGTCTGCTGCCGGCTTGGCAATGCGCTTGACCCCGCGGCGCATTACGCGCGCGGGTTCCACCCCACGGCGACGGCGGGCACCTTCGGGGCGGCGGCTGCGGCGGGGCGGCTCTGGGGGCTCGGGGCCGATGCGATGGCCGCGGCCTTCGGGGTGGCGGGTTCGCAGGCGGCGGGGTCGCTGCAATTCCTGGCCAATGGCGCGTGGAACAAGCGCTGGCAGGTGGGGCAGGCGGCGATGAACGCGGTTCTGGCGGCGGCGCTGGCGCGACGGGGCTTTGTCGGCGCGGCCGCGCCCATCGAAGGCAAGGCCGGGTTCCTGCATGCCTATACCGACGGCGCCGATCCGGCGGTGGCGGTGGCCAACCTTGGCACGGATTGGGAGACGCTGAAGATCGGGGTCAAGCCCTATCCCTCGTGCCGCTACACCCATGCCGCGCTCGACGGGCTGGCGGCCTTGCGGGCCACGCGCCCGGCGGCCGATTTCCTGGCGGTCGAGGTGGGGCTGCATCGCAACGGGATCAAGCTGACTGCCGATCCGATCGACAAGGCGCGGCGCGCGCGTTCGGTGGTTGACGGGCAATTCTCGATGCCCTTCACCGCGGCGGTGATGATCGACCAGGGCGCCTTTGGCTGGGACGATTTCGCCCGGCTGGGCGATCCCGCGCTGGATGCGCTGGCCGACCGGGTGCGCGTGGTGCGCGACGCGACGCTCGAGGCCGCGCCGCATCCCTTTGGCGCGCGCCTGCGCGTGACCTTCCCCGACGGCGTGGTCGAACGGCACATTCCCGACCCCTCGGGCGAGCCCGCGACCTTCCCCGATGCCGCGGCCCGGCGCGCCAAGTTCATGGCGCTGGCCGAGCCGGTCCTGGGTGCGGGGGCGGCGGATCTTGCCGCGCTGATCGAGGGGCTCGACGATGTGCCCGACCTGCGCGCGGCCTTGTCGCGGCTGTGCTGATGCCTGCGTCGCAAATCTGACAGCGGCCAAACGCCCCTGTCGGTGGGCTTTGCAATCATTGGCCTTTTCGGCTTGGCGTGTTTCGTGCTTTCCTGTCGGACATAACGCTTTTGTCGAATATCGCTTTTGTCGGAGGGCATGATGTTGACGCTGGACGATGCGACCTTGCGGGACCTGCTGGACGAGGATGTGCCCTACGGCGACCTGACGACACGGGCGCTGGCCTTCGGGCAGGCGCGCGGGCGGATGGTCTTTGCCGCGCGTGGGCCGATGGTCGTGGCGGGCTCGGAGGAGGCGACGCGGATGCTCGAGCTTCTGGGCTGCGCCGTGGATCTGGCCGCGCCGTCGGGTAGCCGGGTCGAGGCGGGCGGGTTGATCCTGGGGGCCTCGGGGTCGGCCGAGGCGCTGCTGGCGGGCTGGAAAGTGTCGCAGACGTTGGTCGAATGGGCCTCGGGGCTGGCCACGCGCGCCGCGGCGATCGTGGCGGCGGCGCAGGGGGCCGCGCCCGAGGTGCGGGTGGCCTGCACCCGCAAGGCGGTGCCCGGCACGCGCGCGCTGTCGTTCAAGGCGGTGGTTGCGGGGGGCGCCGGCATCCATCGCGCCGGGCTGTCGGATACGGTGCTGCTGTTTCCCGAACACCGCGTCTTCGATGCTGCGGCCTGTCTCAAGCGCAAGATCGGGCGTTTGCGCGCGGCTTGCCCCGAGCGCAAGATCGTGGTCGAGGTCACCACCCGCGACGAGGCGCTGAGCGCGGCCGAATGGGGCGCCGATGTCGTCCAGCTGGAGAAATTCGCCCCCGAGGCGGTGGCCGAAGTTGCGCGCGCGCTGGGGGACAGCGCGGTCTGCCTGGCCGCGGCGGGGGGCGTGAATGCGCAGAACGCGGGCGATTACGCCGCTGCCGGGGCGCAGGTTCTGGTGACCTCGGCGCCCTATTACGCGCCGCCCGCGGATGTGAAGGTGACGATCAACCCGGCCTGATCTCAGACGGCGATGGCGGGCCGGTCCTCGGCGGCGAGGGCTGCGCGCACCGCGTCCAGCTCGGCCCGTGCGGCCGCAAGGAGCGGGGCCTGATCGCCCCCCGCCGCATTCCCCTGCTTGGCCTGCGTCTCGATCCGGCGCAGCGCCGCCACCAGCCGCGGAGCCCCGAAGACCGAGGCCGAGCCGCAGCCCTTGTGCGCCGTGGCGGCGATCCGGTCATGATCGCCCGCCTCGATCTGGCGCGCCAGATCCTCGAGGAAGGCGGCGATCTCGGACAGGAACCGGTCGGCGGTCTGGTGCAGCACCTCCGGCGGCAGCGCGCTGGCCAGATCATTGCGCACCGCCACATCCAGAACCGGCGGGATCTGCGGCGGCGCGGGCGGGGGGATCTCCTGGTCGGGCGCGCCTTCAAGGAAAATGCGCAGCGCGTTGAGCGTGATGGGCTTGGTCAGCACCGGGTCAAGGCCGGCCTGGGCAAAGCGCTGAAGTTCCTCGGGCAGGGTATGGGCGGTCAGCCCCACGATCGGCACCCCGTCCGAGGCGCCGGGTTCGGCGCGCAGTGCGCGGGTGGCCGCCACGCCGTCCATCACCGGCATCGAGATATCCATGAAGATCAGGTCGAAGGCATGCGCGCGCGCCATCTCCACGGCTTCGGCGCCATTCACCGCTTCGGTGACGCCGTGGCCCAGATGCTGAAGCATCTCGCGCAGAACGATGCGGTTCACGGGGTTGTCCTCGACCACCAGCACATCGAGCCCGTCAGGGCGCGGGCCCGAGGGCGTGTCGGTTCCAGGGGTATCGTCGGGGAGGGCGCCCGAGGGCGCAGGCGTGGTCAGCGAGGCCGGAAGCGGGAAGGCGTCGGTCAGGTCGTCGACGGTATCGGGCAGATCGGCACCCGCCGGGTCGAGACGCGCGGTGAACCAGAACAGGCTGCCCGCGCCCAGCCGACTTTCCACGCCCACATCGCCGCCCATGAGCCGCGCCGCCCGCCGCGCGATCCCCAGCCCGAGGCCCGTCCCTTCGGTCGCGCGGTCATAACCTGAATCGAGCGTTTCGAAGGCGTTGAAGATCCGGTCGAGCTTGTCTTCCGCGATGCCGATCCCGGTATCCTCGACCTCGACCCGCGCGATCCAGCCGCCGCCTGGCCGCGGTGTCAGCGCCAGCCGCAGGTCGATCCGCCCGTCGCGGGTGAATTTCAGAGCATTTCCCAGAAGGTTGCCCAGCACGCGCGCGAACAGGCGCCGGTGGCCCGTGACCCGCGCCGGCGCGTCATCGGGCAGCCGCAGATGCACCGTATTGCCGCGTTGCTCGGCCAGGGGGCGCCCCTGTTCGGCTGCCTCGCGCAGCATCCGGCACAGATCGAAGGCGCTGGGGGCTTCGGGCGCATTCCCGGAATCGAGCCGCGAGATTTCCAGAACGTCATTGATCTGCTCGAGCGCATTGGCCGAGCACGACCGCGCGATGGCCAGGAAATGGCGCTGTTTCTCGGTCAGATCGGTGGTGCGTAACACGATGTCCAGCGCGGCGATCAGTCCGTTCATCGGGGTGCGCATCTCGTGGCTCATCACCGCAAGGAAGCGGGTCTTGGCCTCCTCCGAGCGCAGGGCGGCGTCGCGCGATCGCTTGAGGTTGGTCTCGATCCGCATCTGGTCCGAGATGTCGCGGACAAAGCTGAAAAACACGGGCTCGCCCGTCGCGTCGCGGTCCGAGATCACGACGACCTCGATCGGGACTTCGGTGCCGTCCTTGCGCAGCGACGGCACCACCACGCGGCCGCGGTTGGCCAGAACGCCGGTGCCGGTGCGGTGGAATTCCGCCAGCGCCTGGGCGCGCATGGCGCGCATGCGCTCGGGCACCAGCATGTCGATATAGTCGCGCCCGACGGCTTCGGCGCGGGAATAGCCGAAGATCGCCTCGGCCGCGGCGTTGAAATGGGTGATATGGCCGCGCGCATCGGCCACGATCACCGCGTCGAGCGAGGCATCTATCGTCTTCTCGAGGTTCGAACGGATGCGTTCGGTGGCCAGCGCGCGCGCCTGAAGTCGACGCGTCAGCACCACCATCACCCAGGTGGCCCCGACAAGCAGCCCGATCAGCAGCAGCGCAGCCACCGAGAACCGGGCCAGCAGGCCGTTGAGGGCGTGGCGTTCCGCGTCCGATCGCTCGACGGTTTGCAAAAGCGCGTCCAGCGTGAAGGCGCGCACGGCGGTCGATTGCCGTGCAAGATCGGCGCGCAGTGCGGGCAGGCTTTCGGCCAGCAGGAGCGGCGGCGCGTCGATCAGCGCGGCCTGGTCCCTGAGATGGCCGCGCAATGTGTCCCATTGCTGGCGAAGCTCCGGCGCGCCGAACCAATCCTGCTGCGCCAGGTTGCGGCCGATCACGTCGATGCGGCTATAGAACACGTCGAAGCGCTGGCGCAGCGTGGCCAGGTTCGTGTCCGTCAGCATGCGCGACTCCGCCGTCGCATCCAGCGCGCGTTGCAGTTTCAGCAGGTCGACTTCGGCCTGGGCCACCACCCACGAGGTATTGTCGGTCCGCGCGGCCTGGTTGCGTTCAAGGTTGCGGTTGATCTGGTTGGCCGAGAACAGCAGCACCGCGACGCCCAGAAGCACCACGCCCAGAAGCGGCACGAGCCACGGAAAGATCCGCAGCGCAAGCTCGGCTGGCGCGCGCGAACCGGGCGGGCGCCTCATGGGGTTCGCGCCTCGATCGCCACCAATTGCCAGATGGCGCGGGCATAGATGGCCTCGGTTCGGTATTCGTCTGCCGCGTCAAAGGGATAGACCACCCAGAGCGGTCCTTTCTGGCGCGCGGAAAAGGCGGCCCTGTCGATGCGCGTGGCGATGATCGGGGCGGTCGGGCCGATGTCGGCGGCCGCGAAATCGACGGCATAATCATTGGCCGCGCTCAGCCGCAGGGGCAGGCCCGTCAGCCCGACCAGCGCCACGACATCGGCCAGCGCCGGGCCGGAGAAATGGTGCACGCCCTCGGTCCAGATGGTCGTGGTGTCGAAATCCTGCTGGGGCAGCGCGTCCAGATCGGCCCGCGTCAGCGCCAGACCGCCGGCCGGCCCGGTCAGGCGCAACAGCACCTGTTCGGCCTGCGCGTCCAGCGGCAGAAGTGCAAGGAGAACGGCAAGGATCAGGCGCATGACCGGCGGGCTCCGCAACGTGCGCCGGTCGAGAGGGTCCCGAACCGGCAGAAAACCAGAGGGGCGGCCCGGCCAGCCAGACGCGGAACCGCCCCCAGAGAGACACTTCACCTAAACGCGTCAGCACTTACGATTTCGTAAAAATGCTCCTCTTTCGGACGCAAAACCCCGCCCGGACGGACCGGGCGGGGCGAAGCTGTGCCGGAAATGGGGGGCGCTCAGGCCTTGACGGGGCCGGCCTCGAGCACGTCTTCGAGGGTGCGCAGGCCCGTGCGCGGCGCCTGCACCAGCACCGCCATGTTGCCCGGCTTGTGCTGGTTGCGATACATCTTGGTATGCGCGGCCGGGATCTCGGCCCAGGGGAAGACCTCGGACATGCAGGGGTCGAGACGGCGCTCGAGCATCAGCTTGTTGGCGGCCGCGGCCTGCTTGAGGTTGGCGAAGTGGCTGCCCTGGATGCGCTTCTGGTGCATCCACAGATAGCGCACGTCGAAGGTCAGGTTGAAGCCGGTGGTCCCGGCGCAGATCACCACCATGCCGCCGCGCTTGACCACGAAGACCGACACCGGGAAGGTGGCCTCGCCGGGGTGCTCGAACACCATGTCGACGTTGTTGCCCTTGCCGGTCGTTTCCCAGATCGCGGCGCCGAACTTGCGCGCTTCCTTGAACCAGGCGGCATATTCGGGGGTGTTGACCTTGGGCAGCTGGCCCCAGCAGTTGAAGTCCTTGCGGTTGATCACGCCCTTGGCGCCCAGCCCCATCACGAAGTCGCGCTTGTCCTCGTCGGAGATGACGCCGATGGCATTGGCGCCGGCGGCATTGATGAGCTGGATCGCATACGAGCCCAGCCCGCCCGAGGCGCCCCAGACCAGCACGTTCTGGCCGGGCTTCAGGTCATGCGGCTTGTGGCCGAACAGCATCCGCCAGGCGGTGGCCAGCGTCAGCGTATAGCAGGCGGCCTCTTCCCAGGTCAGGTGCTTGGGCCGCGGCAGGAGCTGCTGGGCCTGCACGTTGGTGAATTGCGCGAAGGAACCGTCCGGGGTCTCGTAGCCCCAGATCCGCTGGCTGGGCGAGAACATCGGGTCGCCGCCGTTGCATTCCTCGTCGTCGCCGTCGGTCTGGTTGCAGTGGATCACGACCTCGTCGCCGACCTTCCAGCGCTTGACCTTGTCGCCCACCTTCCAGACGATGCCCGAGGCATCGGAGCCGGCAATGTGATAGGGGGCCTTGTGGCTGTCGAAGGGCGACACGGGGATGCCCAGACCGGCCCAGATGCCGTTGTAGTTGACGCCCGCGGCCATCACCAGGACCAGCACTTCGTGGCTGTCGATCTCGGGCGTGTCGACGACCTCGACCTGCATCGCCTGCTCGGGCTCGCCGTGGCGTTCGCGCCGGATCGCCCAGGCATACATCTTCTTCGGCACATACCCCAGGGGCGGGATCTCGCCGATCTCGTAGAGGTCTTTCTCCGGCGCCTCGTAGGGCGCGAT
Source organism: Phaeovulum vinaykumarii (assembly GCF_900156695.1). GTDB lineage: Bacteria > Pseudomonadota > Alphaproteobacteria > Rhodobacterales > Rhodobacteraceae > Bieblia_A > Bieblia_A vinaykumarii. Next base: position 13,356 of record NZ_FTOM01000008.1, on the reverse strand, counting down.
GTCGGGGTGCACGTCAAGGGCCATCGGGTGTCTCCTCCAGTTTTCGCCGCGGTGCAGAATCGGCGGCGATCCCCGAGGAGATACTTTCGACGGCGCAACAATGCAATACACAGCGGCCGCCGATTGTAATTTTATGACCCTTGGCCGGATCAGTTATAGGTGAACGTGCCGATCTCGCAGACGTTCACGCCCTTCCTGACCAGTTCGTCGCCATCGTCGAACACGGCCTTGAAGTCGAATTTGCAATAGCCCGAGGCGTCGTCGAAGTTCACGATGACCGACGATCCCGACGGCAGGACGTCGCTGCCCAGGATGTCCTCCTCCCAGGAATCGCTGCCCACGTTGGACCCATAGAACTGCACCATCGTGTAGCCGGTCTTGTTCACGATACGCACGCGACGATCGAGCGCCGCCGCCGGCAGAGCCGTCGTTGCGATGATTGCGCCGGCAATGGCAAGATTGATGACTGGCCGCATGAACATGTTCACCCTCCGGATTTTTTCCTTCCGCGTGGCTCTGGCGGCCCCGCCAGAAGAAGGATTTGCCTCTGCCGCGGCTTTTGCAAACGAAAACTGTGCCGGTTTCGAAGGGGTGCCGTCGGGTCGCAGGGGGAAGACGTGGCCCGCATGCCGCAGCGCGGCGAATTGACAGGGACACATTCTTTCGCGTAAACGCGTTAGTGAAGAACTTTGTTGCGAAGCATCGCTGAATCGCCCGCCTGACGGAGGCCCGCATGACTGACCAAGCCCAGACCCCCGCCCGCGACAAGCCATGGCTCTTTCGGACCTATGCGGGCCATTCCACGGCTGCGAAATCCAACGAACTCTACCGGATGAACCTGGCCAAGGGGCAGACCGGGCTTTCGGTGGCCTTCGACCTGCCGACCCAGACCGGCTATGACAGCGACCACGTGCTGTCGCGCGGCGAGGTGGGCAAGGTCGGCGTGCCGATCAGCCATCTGGGCGACATGCGCACGTTGTTCGACGGCATCCCGCTCGAACAGATGAATACCTCGATGACGATCAACGCGCCGGCGGCGTGGCTTCTGTCGCTCTATATCGCGGTGGCCGAGGAACAGGGCGCGGATATCTCGCGGCTTCAGGGCACGGTCCAGAACGACATCATGAAGGAATATCTGAGCCGCGGCACCTATATCTGCCCGCCCAAGCCCAGCCTGCGCCTGATCACGGACGTCGCCGCCTATACCGCCCAGCACCTGCCCAAATGGAACCCGATGAACGTGTGTTCCTATCACCTCCAGGAAGCGGGGGCGACGCCGCAGCAGGAGCTGGCCTATGCGCTGGCCACGGCGCTGGCGGTGCTGGACGACCTGAAGGGCCGGGTCGCGCCCGAGGCTTTCCCGGCGATGGTGGGGCGCATCTCGTTCTTCGTGAACGCGGGCATTCGCTTCGTCACCGAGATGTGCAAGATGCGCGCCTTCACCGAACTGTGGGACGAGATCTGCCGCGAGCGCTACGGGATCGAGGACGCGCGCTATCGCCGCTTTCGCTATGGGGTGCAGGTCAACAGCCTTGGCCTGACCGAGCCGCAGCCCGAGAACAACGTCTACCGCATCCTGATCGAGATGCTGGCCGTCACGCTGTCCAAGAACGCGCGCGCGCGGGCGGTGCAGCTTCCGGCCTGGAACGAGGCGCTGGGCCTGCCGCGGCCCTGGGACCAGCAATGGTCGCTGCGCATGCAGCAGATCATGGCCTATGAGACCGACCTTCTGGAATATGCCGACCTCTTTGACGGCAACCCTGCCGTGACTGCCAAGGTCGAGGAGCTGAAGGCCGGCGCCCGCGAGGAGCTGGCGACGCTTGACGCCATGGGTGGTGCGATCGCCGCGATCGACTACATGAAGGGCCGTCTGGTCGAAGCCAATGCCGCGCGCATCGCCCGCATCGAATCGGGCGAGACGGTCGTGGTCGGCGTGAACCGCTGGCAGCAGGGCGAGCCCTCGCCGCTGACGGCGGGCGATGGCGGCATCATGGTGGTGGATCCGGCGGTCGAGGCCGACCAGATCGCGCGGCTGAATGCCTGGCGCGCGGCCCGCGACGAAGGTGCGGTGCAGCTGGCGCTGGGCGCGCTGCGCGAGGCGGCGGCCAGCGGGCAGAACATCATGCCCGCCTCGATCGCGGCGGCCAAGGCCGGGGCGACCACCGGCGAATGGTCGGGGATCATGCGCCAGGTGCATGGCGAATACCGCGGCCCGACGGGCGTGTCGAAGAACCCCTCGAACCGGACCGAGAACCTGGATGATCTGCGTGCGGCGGTCGATGCGGTCTCGGCGCGGCTGGGCCGTCGGCTCAAGTTCCTGGTGGGCAAGCCGGGCCTTGACGGGCATTCGAACGGCGCCGAGCAGATTGCCTTCCGCGCCCGCGACTGCGGCATGGACATCACCTATGACGGCATCCGCCTGACCCCCGAGGAGCTGGTCGCCAAGGCCGCCGAGGACGGCGCGCATGTGATCGGCCTGTCGATCCTGTCGGGCAGCCACCTGCCGCTGCTCGAGGACATGATGACCCGGCTGCGCGCGGCGGGGCTGGGTCATATCCCGGTGGCGGTGGGCGGCATCATCCCCGACGAAGATGCGGTCCGGCTGAAGGAAATGGGCGTGGCGCGGGTCTACACGCCCAAGGATTTCGACCTGAACCGGATCATGGCCGATATCGTCGATCTGGCCGATCCCGAACCGCGCGCGGCCGAATAAGGCCGCCGCGGCAGGACATCAAAGGGGGGCGCGTCCGGCGATGGGCGCGCCCCTTGCCGTTTCCGCGCCCCGTTCAGGCGCGCAACAGGATCGCCAGCGCCGCCACCGTCGCCGCGATCCCCGGCAGCGTGATCGCCGGCGGCATCCCCGCCCCCAGCGCCACCTGCCACAAGATCACCGTGCTGGGCACCAGATAGGTATAGGCCATCACCTTCGACGAGGGCAGCGACAGCGCCGCGAATTGCAGCAGCACCGCTGTGGCCGAGGTGGCAAAGACCGCCGTATAGGCCAGCGCGATCCAGACGATCATGGGTTGGTGCAGCCAGTCGGTGGCCAGGATCGCCGGGGCGGCATAGACCGCCAGCAGCGCGAAGCTGGCGCTCAGCACCACCTGCGAGAAGACCACCGCCGGCTCGCCGCGGTTGAGAAGCCGCACCAGTGGCGTGTAGATTGCATGGGCCACGCAGCCCAGGAAATAGATCGCCTCGCCGCGCCCGATCTCGAAGCGCACCAGCGCCGCGAAGTCGCCGCGAAAGATGACCCACAGCGCCCCCGCCGCCCCCAGCAGCAGCGCCGCGGCAATGCGCAAGGTCACGCGCTGGCCCAGCAGCACCAGCCCGAAGACCGCCGACATCAACGGCGTCAGCGTGAAGATGGCCGAGGCATCGACCGGCGTCGCGGTTTTCAACCCCTCGAACATCATCACGAAATAGGCCGCAAAGAGCCCGCCCAGGATCAGGTGGCGCCAGGGCGCGGCAAAGGCGCCGCGATAGGCTGCGCGCCCGCGCGTGGCCAGCGCCACCCCCAGCAGCAGCCCCGCCGCCAGCGCGAAGCGCAGCGTGTTCAGCGCCGCGGGGTCGACGACATTGGCCACCATCGCGCCCAGCGGAAAGGAACCGGCCACGAAGGCCGCAAAGACCAGCATGGCCAGATGGCCGCGGATTTCGCCCGATGTCATGGTGTCTTGCCCCGGTCGTGTCTGGGGCGCGGTGCCGGTGCTCAGCCCGTCGCGCCCGTCTCGGCGCAGCCCTGCGCCCCCGCCTTGAGGGCTGCAAGGACCGCCTGCACTTTTGGCGAGCGGTGAAGGTCTACGTGACTGACAAGCCACAGATTCGAGGCCCATTCGTCAAGGCTGGTCTGCACCTCGGTCAACCCTGCCGGAAGATCGGGCACGCGGGTCACGAAGCCCATCCCCAGCCCGGCGCGCACCGCGGCTTCGCGGGCTTCGGGGGAATTGGCGCGCAGCACGATCCGGTCGGGCGGCACATGCGCGGTCAGCCACAGATGGAAGGGCGCGCGCATGTCGGCGCCCTCGGGGCCCACGAACAGATGGCGGCGCAGGTCGGCTTCGGTCTCGGGCAGGCCGTGGGCGGCGATGTAGCTGTCCGAGGCGCAGAGCGCGACCGGAAGCCGGCCGAAGGATTGCACGACGTAATCGGGTTCGGTCGGGCGGGCGCCGGCGCGGATGGCGACATGGGCCTCGCCGTGCTCCAGCCGGAACAGCCGCAGGTCGGTCAGATAGCGCAGCCGCAGCCCCGGATGCGCCGCCGTCAGCCGCGCCAGCGCCGGCATCACCAGCCGCGACAGCACCGGCAGCGCGGTCACGATCAGCTCGCCCGAGATTTCCTCGCCCGCGCCCTGCATCCGCGCCACCGCCTGCGCAAACAGCTCCTCGGCGGTCTGCCCCGCGGCCAGAAGGTGGTGGCCGGCCTCGGTGGGCGTGTAGCCGCGGGCATGGCGCTGGAACAGGCGCACGCCCAGTTCGGCCTCCAGCGCCTCGACATGGCGGATGATGGTGGCGTGATGCACGCCCAGCGCCTGCGCCGCCCCCGAGACGGTGCCGGCGCGGGCCACTTCCCAGGCCACGCGAAGCCCCTCCCACGAGGGGCCGCGGTTCTGTGCGCTTGTGAACATCGTGCGTTCAATACTGCCAGTTGTGTGCGAATGCGCAAGTGGGGATATTCCCCGTCAGACAGACGTTCCCGGAAGCCCGGACAGGAGACTGACATGACCCACATTCTGCGCGTCGACGCCTCGATCAAGGGCGACGCTTCGGTGAGCCGCGGCCTGACCGCGAAGATCGTCGAGAAACTGCAAGCCGCGGCGCCCGGCGCCACGGTCACCGCGCGCGACCTGTCGCCGGGCGTGCCCCAGATCGACGGCGCCTGGCTGGGCGCGGTCTTTGCCGATCCGGCGACGCTCGATGCCGATCAGCAGGCCATCCGCGCGCAGGCCGATGCCTATCTGGACGAGGTACGCGCCGCCGATGTGCTGGTGATCGGGCTGCCGGTCTACAATTTCTCGGTGCCCGCGCAGCTGAAGGCCTGGCTTGACCAGTTGGCGCGGCGCGGCGAGACCTTCGTCTACACCGAGGCCGGCCCCGAGGGCCTGCTGAAGGGCAAGCGCGCCATCGTGGCGATGTCTTCGGACGGGGTTGCGATGGGGTCCGAGGCCGATTTCGCCTCGGGGTATCTGCGCCACATGCTGGGTTTCTTCGGGATCACGGATGTGGAATTCGTGGTTGCCGACCAGATGGCCTTCGGCGCCGAGGCGGGCCTTGCGCGCGCCGAGGCCGCGCTGGCGAAGCTGGCCGCCTGATCCGTTCCGGCCCGCGCCCAAGGGGCGGGCCTTGCACGATTGCCCCGCCGTCCGGCGGGCCGCAACAGGCGGGGTCTTCGGACCGTGCCGACGGACAGGCGCGAAGGGGTGGGCCCCAGGGCATGAGGTCCGGGGTCCGCGCTCAGGCCCCTTCGCGCTTGACACCGTGCCCCCGTTCGGCCTATCCCGACCCCGAGTTCCCGAAGGTGCGAAGCCTTCGGTCCCTGCCCATGCGCGGGGATCGCCGCCAGTCAGCGCGTTGCGCCCACTGGCGTCTTTGTCGTTTTGAATGGCCCGAGGAGGGCACGCGATGTTCGAAAGTCTGTCCGAGCGCCTTGGCGGCGTGTTCGAACGCCTGACGAAGCAGGGTGCGCTGACCGAGGCCGATGTCTCGACCGCGATGCGCGAGGTCCGCGTGGCGCTCCTTGAGGCGGACGTGTCGCTGCCGGTGGCGCGGGATTTCGTGGCCGCGGTGCAAAAGCGCGCCGTCGGTCAGGAGGTTCTGAAATCGGTCACGCCGGGCCAGCTGGTCGTCAAGATCGTCCACGACGAGCTGATCCAGGTTCTCGAGGGCGAGGACGAACCCGAGGCCCTCAAGATCGACAACCCGCCCGCGCCGATCCTGATGGTCGGCCTTCAGGGCTCGGGCAAGACCACCACCACCGCCAAGCTGGCCCGCCGCCTGTCCGAACGCGAGGGCAAGCGCGTGCTGATGGCCTCGCTCGACACCAACCGCCCGGCTGCGATGGAACAGCTGGCGATCCTGGGCCAGCAGATCGGCGTGGACACGCTGCCCATCGTCAAGGGCGAAAGCGCGGTGCAGATCGCCAAGCGCGCCAAGTCGCAGGCGACGCTGGGCGGCTATGATGTCTACATGCTGGACACCGCGGGCCGTCTGCACATCGACGAAGTGCTGATGGACGAGGTCCAGGCGGTGCGCGACATCGCCCAGCCGCGCGAGACGCTTCTGGTCGTGGACGGTCTGACCGGTCAGGACGCGGTCAACGTGGCCACCGAATTCGAGGACAAGGTCGGCATCTCCGGCGTCGTGCTGACGCGGATGGACGGCGACGGGCGCGGCGGTGCGGCGCTGTCGATGCGCGCCATCACCGGCAAGCCGATCCGCTTTGTCGGCATGGGCGAGAAGATCGACGCGCTCGAGACCTTCGAGGCACGGCGCATCGCGGGCCGCATCCTGGGCATGGGCGATATCGTTTCGCTGGTCGAGAAGGCACAGGCCACGATCGAGGCCGAGCAGGCCGAGCGCATGATGAAACGGTTCCAGAAGGGCCTTTTCAACATGAACGACCTGCGCATGCAGCTTGAGCAGATGCTCAAGATGGGCGGCATGCAGGGCGTCATGGGCATGATGCCGGGCATGGGCAAGATGGCCAAGGCCGCCGAGGACGCGGGCTTTGACGACAAGATCCTGCGCCAGCAGATCGCGCTCATCAATTCGATGACCAAGAAGGAACGCGCCAATCCGCAGATCATGCAGGCCAGCCGCAAGCGCCGCGTGGCCGCGGGGGCGGGCCTCGAGGTGACCGACCTGAACCGTCTTCTCAAGATGCACCGGCAGATGTCGGACACGATGAAGAAGCTGGGCAAGATGGGCAAGGGCGGCATGCTGAAACAGGCCATGCGCGCCATGACCGGCAAGGGCATGCCCGATCTGGGCAAGATGGACCCCGCGCAGATGGAAGAGGCCGCGCGCGCCATGCAGGACAAGATGGGCGGCAAGCTGCCCGGCGGTCTGGGCGGCGCCGGCGGGCTGGACCTGCCGGCGGGCCTCTCGGGGCTCGGGGGCTTCGGCAAGAAGAAATGATCACGCTGTCGCCCACCCCGGAATTGCGGACCGAACGGCTGGTCCTGCGGGCGCCCGCTGCGTCCGACTGGCCGATCTGGCGCGATTTCATCCTGTCCGACCGGGGCCGCTTCATGCGCCCGGCCGATATGGACGAGGCGCTGGCCTGGCGCGCCTTCGGCCATGTCATCGGGCATTGGGTGATGCGGGGCTTTGGCGCCTTTGTCTTCACCCGCGCGGGGGACGATCGCGCGCTGGGCATGGCCGGGCCCTGGCATCCCGCCGGCTGGCCCGAGCCCGAGATCCTGTGGTCGGTCTGGGATGCCGCGGCCCAGGGGCAGGGCCTTGCCCGCGAAGCCGCGCGCGCCACGCTGGATCATGCCTTCCGCGATCTGGGCTGGACCACCGCGGTCAGCTACATCGCGCCCGACAACACCCGTTCCATCGCGCTGGCCCGTGGCCTGGGCGCGGTGGCCGACACCGGGGCTGCCGTGCCCGACGGCCGCCCGGCCGTTGCCTGGCGCCACAAGGCCCCCTCTGCCCCGGAGGCCGCATGACGACCGATCCTACCCTTCGCGCCGAGACCGACGCCTCCACGCGCGCCGCCGAAATCCTGAAGGAGCACCGCGACAGCATCGACCGGCTGGACGCGATCCTGGTCTATACGCTGGCCGAGCGGTTCAAGCGCACGCAGGCGGTGGGGCGCCTCAAGGCCAGCCACGAGCTTCCGCCCTCGGACCCCGCGCGCGAGGCGCGTCAGATCGAGCGGCTGGAAAAACTGGCGATCGAGGCCGATCTCGATCCCGAATTCGCCCGCAAGTTTCTGGGCTTCGTGATTTCGGAAGTCATCCGGCATCACGAGAGCTTCCAGAAGTGACCAAAGCCGGGGCGCCCATGCCCCAAGCCCGCCATTGAAGGAGAAAACGACATGGCTATGAAGATCCGCCTCGCCCGTGGGGGCTCGAAGAAACGGCCGCATTACGCGATCGTCGCCTCTGACTCGCGCATGCCGCGCGACGGCCGCTTCATCGAGAAGCTGGGCACCTACAACCCGCTTCTGCCCAAGGACAGCGAAGACCGCGTCAAGATGAACATGGAGCGCGTGCAATACTGGCTGGAGCAGGGCGCCCAGCCGACCGACCGCGTTGCGCGCTTCCTCGAAGCTGCTGGCGCGCGTCCCAAGGCCGCGCGGGCCAACCTCAAGAAGGGCGTTCCGGGCGACAAGGCCAAGCAACGCGCCGAGGAAAAGGCCGCCAAGACCGCCGACGCCGCGGAATAAGCGACAGGCAGGGGGGCAGCCATGGCGGCGGGCAATCGCATCTGCGTGGGCGCCATTGCCGGGGCCTTCGGGGTCAAGGGCGAGGTGCGGCTGAAAAGCTTCTGCGCCCGCCCCGAGGATATCGCCGGCTATGCCCCCCTTTACACCGAAGACGGCAGCCGCAGCTTCACGGTGCGGCTGACGCGGCCCGTCAACGGGGGCCTGGGCGCCCGGCTGTCGGGCATCTCCACCCGCGAGGACGCCGAGGCGCTGCGCGGGGTCAGCCTGTGGGCCGACCGGGGGCTGTTGCCGTCGCTGCCCGATGACGAATTCTATCACGCCGACCTGATCGGTCTTGAGGTGGTGGACCCCGGCGGGGTGGTGCTGGGGCGCGTGCGCGCGGTCCAGAACTTCGGCGCCGGCGATATCCTCGAGGTGTTCGCGCCGGGCCGCCGGTCCACGCTGATGCTGCCCTTCACCCGCGCCGTGGTGCCCACGGTGGACCTGGCCGCGGGGCGCATCGTGGCCGACCCCCCCGAGGAAGTGGAATGATGCGCGTCCTGCTGCATCCGGGCTTTCACAAGACAGGCACGACCACTGCGCAGGATTTTCTCTATGCCAACCGCAAGCTGATCTGGCCGCGCGCGGCGCTGGTGCTGCCGTGGCGGCTGGGCGCGCTTGAAGCGGCCGTCTTTGCCGCCGCCTTCGACCGCGCGGACGCCAGCCTTGCCGCCGTGACCGCCGAGATGGCCGCGGTTCTGGCCGATCTGGATCTGGGTCCGCGGCGCACGATCCTTGTCAGCTGCGAGAACCTTCTGGGCGAGATGCCCCGCGGGACCGGGCACGCGCCCTATCCCTTTGCCGCGCCGATCCTGCGCGCGGTGCTGGCGGCGTTTCAGGCGCTGCCCTGGCCCGTCGAGGTGACGGTGCATCTGTCCCTGCGCGATCAGGCCGCCTGGGAAGAAAGCGTCTGGGCGCATCAGGTTCGCAAGACGGCGCAGATCGTGCCCTTCACCGAAGATCTTGCGCCGTTTCGCGCACGCCTGTCGCGGGTGCCGCTGGCCGAACAGGTCGCGCGGCTGCAAAAGGGGGTGCGGGGCGTGCATTTCGATATCCGCGATCTGGCCGCGCTGTCGGCTGCGCCCTTCGGCCCGGCCCAGCCCTTTGTCGATTTCCTGCGCCTTTCGCGCGCGCAGATGGCCGAATTCGCGCTGCCCGTGCCCGCCAATGCCGCGCCCCCCCGCGCCGTGACCGAGCAGCTGCTGGAGCTGAACCGCACCCTGACCGACGATCGCGCGCTTGCGCAGGCCAAGCGCGCGCTTCTGGCCGGTCCGGCGCCGGCCGCGGATTGAGGGGGGAGGGGACCGCGATGCAGGGCCGCCGCCCCCGTCTTGTGATCCACGCGGGGTTTCACCGCACCGCCTCGACCAGCGTGCAGGCCGCGCTGGAGGCGTCGCGCGATCTGCTGGCCCCCGAGGTCGTGGTGGGCCTGCGCGCCGACATGATCGACGCGACCGAAAGCGCGCGGGCCTATTCGCGCGGCCGCGACCCCCAGGATCTGGATTTCCTGCGCGGGTTCCTGGCCAATTATCTGGACGCCTTCGACAAGGATGATCCCCGCCCCCTTCTGTTGTCGTGCGAGGATTTCTGCGGCGCGCTGCCGGGGCACCCGGACGTCGATGGCTATGCCGCCGCGCCGCGGCTGATCGCGGCCGTGGCCGAGGTGGCGGGGCTGGTCTTCGGGGAAAGCCGCGAGACGTGTATTTATTTCTCGACCCGTGCGCCGGGGCCGTGGCTGCGCAGCCTTCACGGGCAGGCCGCGCGGCATCCGGGCCTTGTGGAGGATTTCGACGCCTTTGCCGCGCGCATGGCGCCGCATGCCGATCTGGAAGGACTGGCGCGGGAGATTGCCACGCAGGTGGCGCCGGTGCGGGTGGTCACCCATCCGCTGGAGGCCTGCCGCGACCTGCCGCAGGGGCCGTTGACGCCGCTTCTCGATCTGGCGCAGGTCAGCCCCGCCCTGCGCGCCGGGCTGCCCCCGACCGGACATCTGAACGCCGCGTCCCCGCCTGAGGTGGTGGCGCAGTTCATCGACCTCAACCGCGCGCCCGGTCCCAAGCGGGGGCTTCTGGCGCGCAAGCGGGCGCTGGCCAATGCCCTGCGCACAAAGGAGACCGCCGGTGAGTGACGACGCCCCCCCCAAACCCCGGTCGCATGGCCGCATGTCGATTTCGGCCTCGGTGCAACCGCGCGAGCTGATGGGCGGCACCCCGCGCCTTCGGGGTGCGTGGTGCGCGCGCATCGTGACGCTGTTTCCCGAGGCCTTTCCCGGCACGCTGGGCCTGTCGCTGACCGGCAAGGCGATGCAGGACGGGCTGTGGAGCCTCGAGACGATCGACCTGCGCCCCTTCGGGATCGGCAAGCACCGCAACGTGGACGACACGCCCGCGGGCGGGGGCGCGGGCATGGTGCTGCGCGCCGATGTCGTGGGCGCCGCGCTCGATCAGGCCGCGATCGGCACGCCGATGGACCGGGCGCGCTGGCCTGTCATCTACATGTCGCCGCGGGGACGCCCGCTCGATCAGGCCACGGCGCGCCGCTTTGCCCAGGCCGAGGGGATGACCATCCTGTGCGGCCGCTTCGAGGGGGTGGACCAGCGCGTTCTGGACCATTACGGGGTCGAGGAAATCAGCATCGGGGATTATGTGCTGACCGGGGGCGAGATCGCCGCTCAGGTCTTGATCGATGCGACGGTTCGCCTTATACCCCGCGTGCTCGGGAATCAGGCGTCCACCGAGGAGGAATCCTTCTCGGACGGTCTTCTGGAACACCCGCAGTATACCCGCCCTGTCACCTGGGAAGGCCGCGCGGTTCCCGATATTCTTCTATCGGGCCACCACGCGAAGATCGCCGACTGGCGGCAGGACATGGCCGAAAGGCTGACAAAGGAACGTCGACCTGATCTCTGGCGGGCTTTCCGTGCGCGACACGGAAGGGACCCGGAAGAAGACCGAGAGCTCTGAGGCGCGCACATCTTCGCGGAACAACCGCGAGCATCGAAAGGAACCTGGCGATGAACCTGATCGCTCAGCTCGAGGCCGAACAGATCGCGGCGCTCGGCAAGAACATCCCCGACTTCAAGGCCGGCGACACCGTGCGCGTCGGCTACAAGGTGACCGAGGGCACCCGGTCGCGTGTGCAGAACTACGAAGGCGTCTGCATCGCGCGCAAGGGCGGCAACACCATCGCGGCCTCGTTCACCGTCCGCAAGATTTCCTTCGGCGAAGGCGTCGAGCGCGTCTTCCCGCTCTACTCGACCAACATCGACTCGATCGAGGTGGTTCGCCGCGGCCGCGTCCGCCGCGCCAAGCTCTACTACCTGCGCAACCGTCGCGGCAAATCGGCCCGTATCGCCGAAGTCACCAACTACAAGCCGAAATCCGAGTAAGGAGCGGGACCATGAAAGCCGACATCCATCCCGATTACCACTTCATCGAAGTGAAGATGACCGACGGCACGACCTTCAAGGTCCGCTCGACCTGGGGCAAGGACGGCGACACGATGTCTCTCGACATCGACCCGACCTCGCATCCGGCCTGGACCGGCGGCAATGCCAAGCTCATGGACACCGGGGGCCGCGTGTCCAAGTTCAAGAACAAATACGCCGGCCTGGGCTTCTGATCCGCTGGCGCTTCCCCTTGGGGGACGCACAAGATATGGTCGAGGCGCGCCGGAAACGGCGCGCCTTTTCATTTCAGGAACCGCCCATTCGGAGGTCTGCGTGGCGCATATCATCGTCTTCGGCAACGAGAAGGGGGGCTCGGGCAAGTCCACCACCTGCATGCATGTCTCGACGGCGCTGGTGCGCATGGGCTTCCGGGTGGGGGCGCTGGATCTCGACCTGCGGCAGCGCAGCTTCGGCCGCTATGTCGAGAACCGCCTGGCCTTCCTTGCGCGCGAGGGGCTGGAGCTGCCGGTGCCCGATTACCGCGAATTGCCCGAGGCCGATGCCGCGGGGCTGGCGCCGGGGGAGAACCCCTATGACCACCGCCTGTCGGCTGCGGTCGCCGAGCTGGAGCCCGTCAGCGACTTCATCGTGATCGACTGCCCCGGCAGCCATACCCGGCTGAGCCAGGTCGCCCATTCGCTGGCCGACACGCTGGTGACGCCGCTCAACGACAGTTTCATCGACTTTGACCTGCTGGCGCGAATCGACCCCGAGACCAGCCGCGTCACCGGCCCGTCGATCTATGCCGAAATGGTCTGGTCGGCCCGTCAGCTGCGCGCGCGGGCGGGGTTGAAGCCCATCGACTGGATCGTGCTGCGCAACCGGCTGGGGGCGCAGCAGATGCACAACAAGCGCAAGGTGGGCGCCGCGCTCGACCAGCTGTCGCGGCGCATCGGCTTCCGGGTGGCGCCCGGCTTCTCGGAACGGGTGATCTTCCGCGAATTGTTCCCGCGCGGGCTGACCCTGCTCGATCTGCGCGACCTGGGGATCGAGAACCTGAACATGTCGAACCTGGCCGCCCGGCAGGAACTGCGCGACCTGATGGCGGAACTGCGTCTGCCCGGTGTCGGCTCGCAGCAGGCCCAGGGCGTGGGCGCGGCCGAGCAGGCGCCCCAGCCCGAGATCGAGGTGGTTCTCGACGGCGCTGACGGCTGACGCGTGGCGCCTTCCCCCTGATCATGCCGGACGGCCGCGGGTGCACAGCCTGCGGCCGATTTCGTTTCGGGGCGTGGCGACTCGGCTGCGTCGCGTGTCTCGCGGGGACGGGAATCGCCCGTGACGGCTCTGTGACGGGCGCCGGGGCCTTGTGACAAAGGGCGTTCGAGGTTTGGGGGCCGTTTCAGGCGCGGGCGGGGCGGTTGGTCGGCTTTTCTGATTCCCGTTTGGTGCGTGGGTCTTTGTGGCGGGCACTTGGGCTTTTTGCGGGGGCCCGCATCTAGATGTGGTGTCCGGCGTGCTGCCGCTGCCATATTTAG
>NZ_FTOM01000006.1 GCF_900156695.1 Phaeovulum vinaykumarii | reverse complement strand
GCGGTCAGCCGCAGCCCGCCCGAGGCCGCATCGGTGAACGGGTCGCGGATCAGGTCCACCGCGCCCCACATGCCCACGAAGACCGGCGCCACGCCCCCCGCCGAGGTGGTCAGAAGCGACGAACAGGCCGCGGGCGTGCCGGTCGGCGCCGCAAGCGCGGTCGAGGACATGGCGATGCCGTCCATCTTCTCGGCCATCCGGTCAAACTCGAATTTCGGCGCGGCCGTCGCGGTCAGCTGGTCTTCCATGTAGTCCCAGACCTCGGGCCGGATCAGCGCGCGCACATCGGCCGGGGTCGAGGCGGCATTGCGGGTCATGAACCGCACCACGGCGCCGCGATAGGTCGCCCAGGACGCCGCAGCATCAACGGCAGTCGTGGGGATGCCATAGGTCGCCGCCCCGGTGATGACGCCCAGCGGTTGCCCGTCCGCGCCGGTCCCGAGGAAGATCGCCCGATCCAGCTCGGCCGCCATCGCGCCGTTCATGTCGCGCCGGATCGCGGCTTCCCTCCACCATCTGACGGGGCATGGCGCAGAGTGCGCGCAACCCCGGCCGGGAGCACATATGCGTGAGCCCGCCCTCCCCGTTGTCGAGGGGGCGCCGCGTGTTGGTCTGATCTTCGCCGCCGCTGCGGCCGGCACCCGCGGGATATCCCGACGCAGTGCCGCCGGCCGCGTTCAGCGCAGCGCGGTGATATCGCCGACCGAAATCATGGTGCCGCCTTCCAGAAGAAGCACCGCACCATTGGCACTGCCCTGTGCCTCGGTGATGCGGGTATAGGTCTCGACGACATCGGTCGAGAGCAGCTCGTCGCCGCTGTAGCTTTCAAGCTGGAAGGTATAGAGGCCCTCGGGATAGGTGCTGCCATCCGTAGCCGTCCCGTTCCATTCCAGAGTATCCGTCGTGGCGGAAATCGCCGTCCGCTCGACGACATTGCCGTCGGCATCGCTGACCACCAGAACCGCGCCATCGGCGCCGGACACGGGGTTGGGCGACAGGGTGATCGGGCTCGACCCGTCGAACCAGGATGGCGCGGCCGCGCGCGCATCCATGCCCACCCAACTGGCATATTGCCCCACGCCGACCAGACCCATCTGCGCCGACAGGGTTTCGAGAAGATTGTTGGTCTTCACCTGCTGCTCGACCCCCGAGAAGGTGGCCAGCTGCACCGCATAATCGCTGCTTTCGACAGGGTTCAGAGGATCCTGATTCTCGAGCTGCGCCGTCAGCATGACGAGGAAGGTCTCGAAATCAGAACTGATCATACCGTTGGACGAACTGCTGGTGCTGTTCGTTGCGGTGGTCGTCGTGGCATTCGCGCCGGAAACGGCCGTAACCATGGGCTTTTCCTTTCTAGAAACGCAGGTCGAGACCGGATTGGCCCGACGATCGGGGTTGGAGGGTTTCGGACGCAGCGGCGACCGGGGTCGACGCCGGCTGACCGCTTGCCGAGCCGGAGCGGGCCTGCCCCTCGCCGTCGCCCTGCCCCTGCCAGGCGCCGCCATTCGTGCCCTGGTCAGAAAAGCTGAAGGACACCGAATCATAGCCCATCTCGCGGAAATCGCGGGCCAGCATCTCGATGTTGCGGCGCATGAGATCCAGAGTATCCGCGCGATCGGCCTGGATGACGACATTCATCCCGTTCTCGGCGCCGGTCATGACCAGACGCACGCGGCCCAGCTCCTCGGGCGAAAGGGTCAGTTCGATCGCGCGATCGGGAAAGCGCGCGATCGCCGCCGAGACCTGCTGCACCACGGCGCGCGCCTCCTGCGCCGAGGCGGTGGTGGCCGCATGCGACGTGCTGGCATGGGCGCGGGCCGGATCCTGCGCGACAGGATCAAGGTCAAGCGGCGCGGCGCCGCTGGCCGCAGCCAGCGTGCCGGTCTCGACCGCGGTGGCGACCGGCGCCGCCGTCGCCGCGGATTGTGCGGCCTGCTGTGCGGCGACGACCGCCTTGGGCGTGCTGTCCACGGCAGCCGGCGCATCCTCGGCCCGGTAGGTCTCGGACGGCGCGGCACTGTCCGTCGCGGCCGCGGCCTGCGGGGCTTCGACCGTTCGGACCTGGGTCGGCGCGGGGCGCATGGCCGACGTTTGCGGCGCGGGCGCGGGCGCATCGGGCGCGCGCGGCGCGGCAGGCTTGTCGCCCTGCGTCGCGTTCAGCGCCACAGAATCGCGCGGATCGAGGGACGCAGGATCCGCGGGCACGGCATCGCCCGGTTCCAGTGCCTCGGCAGGCGTCCCGGCCGCCGGGGTCGGCGACAGCGCCGCAGCGGCGGCGGCGCTCGGCAGACCCTTCGTATCGGCAACGGGGGCGGCAGCGGCGCTCGGCTCGGCGCCGCGCGCGGCACCGCCTGCGCGGGCGGCGATCATCAGCGCGGCCCCCTGCGCGGCGGCGGGTATCGCGGTCTGCACAGTCTCCGCCGGAGCCGCGCCGGTCACGGCAGCACTTGTCGCCCCCTCGGACAGGACGCGAACGCGCGCCTCCATCCCCGTGGCGGCGGTGATCGCGTCGGGGGCGGTCGGGCCCGGCTGGCTTGACACCGCGGCGCCCGCCGTCGCGCGCGTGCCTTGCGACAGCGCAGCAGAGGGCTGCGGCGCCGTCGCGGCCTCGGACGAGGCGCGCGGTGTTTCCGGCGCGCTGTCCGCCGCGACGGCAAAGCCCGTGCCCTTCTGCGCGGGCTGCGGCGCCGCACTGGTCAGGGCCGGTCCGGTGGCGGGCGCCGGCTGTTCCGCCCCCGTGGAGGCCATCGCCCCCGCCGCGGTCAGACCCGCGCGGCCCTGTGTCGTTGCACCCTGAGACGCCGCCGCTTGCGCGGCAGATGATTCGGTCGATGCCCCCGCGCCGGTCGCGCGCAGCGGGCTGCGGTGCGGCACGACACCCGCGGCATCGGCGGGCGCAGGCGTTCCGCTCTGCGCCGCAGTCGCCGCCACGGCGCCGGGCGACAGCTTGGCATCGGCGCCATCCGACTTCGTTTCGCGCGCAGAGGGCACGACAGTCCCCGACGCTGCGCCCATCGACGCTGCGCCCGATGCCGCGGCAACACGGATCGAGCCAGCCCCATCGGGCGTGCCCTTGTCCTTGGCGCTCTGTGCCGTCTCCGGTGCGGGCTGCGCCCTGGGCGCCGCGGCCGCTTCGCCACTTTCGCGGACACCCGGCGACACGGGCGCGGCCTGTGCGGCGGTTTTCGGCGGAGCACCCGGCCCAGCGGACACCGCGGCCTTACCCGCACCGCTGGCCACCACCGCAGCAGCGCCCGCGGCCGAAACCTGTGCCTTTTCAACGGCCAGATCCGCCTTGCCGGTCACGGCGCGCGCCGATTCGGCAGATGCCGGGGCGAGAAGGGCCGCGTTGGGCACCGTCTCCGGCGCCACATCCCCGGACGAAGCGCGCGGGCCGACTTCGGCACTTTCGGAATCCTCGGAATCGGCGCTTTCGCCGGACACCCCATCGCCAGCCATCGTGTCGCTTGCCGCCGCATCCGCCGACGCCGCGCCCCGCGCTGCGGGACGGGTGGGTTCGGTCGCGCCCGCGGCTGCCCGATCCCCCGCCGCATCGGTCCGGTCCGGCGCGCTGCGCGCCTTTGCGTCACGCGCGGTCGCCGCCTCGTCGGCGTCAAACATCCGCGCAAAACCGCCTCCGTCCGACGTCCCTTCGGAACCGGACACACCACCCTCTGCCAGCGCAGCGCGCGGCTTGACGGACACGACTTCTACAAGGGCCAACGGAATCATTTTCCTCTCGACGTTCTGCCGGTGTTCTTGGGCAGGATGTCGCGTCGAGGTTACCAGTTCTTTACCCGCCCCCCCTCATATTCGGGAAAATTTGCACGCCAAGGGAGAACCCAATGGCAGATCCGATCACTCTGGCGCCATCAACGGCCCCGCCCGCCGGCAGCCTTGCACAGGCCGGCGCGAAGACCTCGGACAAGATGGAGGCGCTGCGCAAGGCGGCGGTGGAACTTGAAGCCTCCTTCCTGTCGGAAATGCTGAAGGAAGCCGGCTTCGGAGAGGCGCGCGAAGCCTTTGGCGGCGGCATCGGCGAAGAACAATTCTCGTCCTTCCTGCGCAATGAACATGCGCATGCAATGGCGAAGGCGGGCGGAATCGGTCTGGCGGAATCCTTGTTCCAGGCCATGGTGAAAAGGATGGAAGATGTCTGATACGACCGATCTGATCGCGGATCTCGAAGAGGTTCTGGACCTGGAACGCCACGCGATTCGTCACGCGCGGCTTGGCGACGTGGCCGAAATCGTGCGCCGCAAGGAAGAGCTGGTCGCCGCGATCGGCCCGGCGCAAGCCGCCGAGGTGCAGCGCCTGCGTCCGCGCTTCGAAGAGAATCAGCGCCTGCTGGGCGCGGCATTGCGTGGCCTGCGCGCGGCCCAGCGCCGGCTCGAGATGATCCGCAATGCCGGCAAGGGCATCGAAAGTTACGATTCGCGCGGACGCGCACGCAAGATCGGCGCCGATGCCGCCAGCCTCGAGCGGCGCGCCTGACCCCCCCCACACACGCCCCTGCGGCTTTGTCAGTGATCACCCCCCGGAACGGCTTTCCGTTCCGGGGGTTTTCACATCTCAAACACCGGCCAAGCGCAGCCCGATCCGGCGCGCACCGACGTAAACCATGATGCGAAAATTGTCTGTATTAACCGTGATTTCCACGGTCTGGGCCCGTGGATATTAGCGACTTGTTAGGGCTTCGGGGGCACCTTGGCTGGGCATCTCACGGGATGGCGCGACACGGGGTCGGGCGCTGCTCACAACCTCGCGTCGCATGGGTCAGAACGCCACGAGCGCTGCCAACACGGCGGCTTGTGAAACCCGGCGCAAAGCGCCGAACGATGAAGGACTCGATATGTCGAGCATTCTGACGAACTCCGGCGCGATGGTCGCGCTGCAAACCCTCAAAGGCATCAACTCCAACCTCTCGAAAACCCAGAACGACATCTCGACCGGTAAATCGGTCGCGACGGCCAAGGACAACGCCGCTGTCTGGGCGATCTCCAAGGTCATGGAATCGGATGTGACGGGCTTCGAGGCCATCTCGAGCTCGCTGTCGCTGGGCGAATCGACCGTTGCCGTTGCGTCGAGCGCTTCGGAGACCGTCACCGACCTTCTGAACAAAATGAAGGAAAAGATCGTCTCCGCGCAGGAGGCGAACGTCGACCGCGACACGATCCAAAAGGACATCACTGCCCTGACGGATCAGATCTCGGCCGTCGTGGGCGCGGCCCAGTTCAACGGGCTGAACCTTCTCGACAACACCGAGTCGACCTCGGCCTACACCACCGCGGGCATTGTCGACGGCTCGAGCCAGATCGACGTGCTGTCGTCGCTCGATCGTTCGTCCTCGGGCGTTGCGGCGTCCAATATCACCGTCGAGAAGCAAGACCTTGGCACCCAAACCGCGAAAGCGGGTTCCGGCGCGGCTCTGGCGGCTGCCGCGTTCACCGCGGCGGGCACGGCAACGGCGAACGGCGCGGCTGCGGCCACCTACACGGTCGTGGGCGAAACCACCACTTCGGGTCGGACCAAGGCCATCATGGCGGGCGACGGCTTCAGCTTCGACATGACGAAGTTCGACGCCGCCGTCACCGGCACGCCCTTCGCGTCGCTGACCGACGCGACGAAGAAAGCCGCGCTCTACGTCGCCAAGGACGGTGACACTGCGGCCGACGTGGCCAAGGGTCTGGCCGACGTGATCAACTTCCGCCTGGCCGAACAAGAGCTGTCGGACAGCTTCTCGGTGACGGTCAGCGGCGCTGCGATCTCGGTGAAATCGCTGGGTTCCGGCGCAATGGCCGCTGCGGCGGCGGGTGATGTGACCACCTCGACCTTCGGGACCGTGGGTGGCGGCATGAGCCTGCTCAAGGAGATCGACGTGACCTCCGATGGCGGTGCCGCCGCTGCTCTGGGCGCGATCGAAGGCCTGATCGCCACCTCGACCGAAGCGTCCGCGGCCTTCGGTTCGGTTGCCGGTCGTATCGAAACCCAAAAGAACTTCGTCGACTCGCTGACCGACTCGCTGAAAAACGGCATCAGCTCGCTGGTTGACGCCGACATGGAAGAAGCCTCGGCCCGTCTTCAGGCCCTGCAAACCCAGCAGCAGCTGGGCATCCAGGCTCTGTCGATCGCCAACCAGGCGCCGCAGAACATCCTTTCGCTGTTCCGCTAACGGCCATGACCGGGGCGCCTTGAAAGGCGCCCCGGCACTTCGCGGCAAAGCCGTGATCTCTAGCTCTCATTCATCGGAAGGATGAACCGTGAACGCTTTTGCCATGGCCAAAACGGCCTATTCCTCGGCGGGTCGCCCCACCCGCACCGCGCGTGACGTCGAATTCGAGGCCTTCGCCCGTATCACCCACCGCATCAAGGCCGCCGCTGCGGGTGGCCCCGTGCAGTTCTCGTCGCTGGCCCAAGCCCTCCACGATAACCGCCGTCTCTGGACGATGCTCGCCTCGGACGTCTCGGACAAGGACAATTCCCTGCCCCCGGCGCTGCGGGCCCGCATCTTCTATCTTGCCGAATTCACCTTCAAGCACACCAGCAAGGTTCTGGCCCGTCAGGCGTCGCCCGACGTGCTGATCGACATCAACACCGCCATCATGCGCGGTCTGCGTCCGGCAGGGGTGCAAGGATGACAGGGCTGGTGCTGAAACTCGCACCGAAGGAACGTGTCCTCATCAACGGTGCCGTCATTGAAAACGGTGATCGCCGCTCGCGTCTGGCGATCATGACCCCCAATGCCAATATCCTGCGTCTGCGCGACGCCATTCACCCGGAAGAGGTCAACACCCCCGTCCGCCGTGTGTGCTATATCGCGCAGCTCGTCCTGTCGGGCGACGTCGAGCCGACCGAGGCGCGCATGCAATTGATGCGCGGGATCGAACAGCTCAGCCAGGTGCTGACCGACCACGACAGCCGGGCCCTTCTCAACACCGCCACCGGCGCGGTGCTCGAGGATCAATTCTATCAAGCCCTCAAGGCGTTGCGCAGCCTTCTGCCTCGGGAGGAGCGGCTCCTTGCCGCGGGCCGGGCATGACCTATACCCCCGTCGTTCCTTTCTCCGGCTATGCCGGCTGGAAGTTCCTCGAACGGACCATGGAAAAGCAGCAGGCGGCCTTCGTCGCCTCTGCTCAAGTTCAGCGCGATGAAGACTATTTCCGCGAGAAGATCGGCTCGATCACCTCCGCGGAAGAACTTGTCTCGGATCGGCGTCTGCTGAAGGTGGCCTTGGGCGCCTTTGGTCTCGATGACGATATCAACAACAAGTATTTCATCCGCAAGGTGCTGGAAGACGGCACGATCGAACCTGACGCGCTGGCCAACAAGCTGTCGAACAAGGCCTATTACAACATGTCCGCGGCCTTCGGCTTCGGCCTCAGCACGCCCAACACCGGGATGTCGGATTTCGCCGACGACATCCTCTCGAAATACGAAAGTCGTCAGTTCGAGATCGCGGTCGGTGATCAGGACGATTCGATGCGCATGGTGCTCAACGCCCAGCGCGAATTCCCCGAGATCGCTGGCAGCACCAGCTCGCAGACCACGAAATGGCTCAAGATCATCGGCTCCACGCCGCTGGCCACCGTGGTCAAGACGGCCTTCGGCCTGCCCTCGGCCTTCGGCTCGCTTGACGTCGACAAGCAGGTCGAGATGCTGTCCGCAAAGTCCGAGGCCTTCCTGGGCACCAAGGATCCGACCGATTTCACCGGCGATACGCTGGAAAAGCTGACCAAGCTTTACCTCGTCCGCTCGCAGATGACCTCGGGCAACAGCATGTCGGGCAATTCCACCGCACTCATGCTGCTTCAGAACACGTCGAGAAGCACGTTTTCGCTTCTGGTCTGACCCTCTCAGACCGGAAGCGCAGTGGTCTTGAACACCGTGCGCAGCGCGAACGAGCTTTGCATCTGCTGAACGCCCGGCAACCGCACCAGATAGGCGCGGTGGATGCGCGCGAAATCCTCGGTGTCCTCGGCCACCACCTTCAGCAGGTAATCGGCCGTCCCCGCCATCAGATGGCATTCCAGAACATTCGGGATCTTGCGCACCTCGCGCTCGAACGCCTCGAGCAGCTCATCGGCCTGCCCCGACAGCGTGATCTCGACAAAGACGGTCGTCGGCCGCCCGATCTTGCGCGCATCGAGAAGCGCCACATAGGCGCGGATATATCCCGCCGCCTCGAGCCGCGCGACGCGCCGGTGACAGGCCGAGGCCGACAGGTTCACCCGCTCGGCCAGCTCGGCGTTCGAGATGCGGCCATCCTTCTGCAACACCGTCAGGATACGGGCATCGGTGGCATCAAGGGGGCCCATCGCGCAAGATCCTTCGAAAGACACAGGTCAGGACGCAATCCTGACGCGCATCGCGCCGCAGCGCAAGCCACCCCCTTCCCTGCCCGCCGCGCGGCCCTATCTCGGGGGGAACACAGCCGAGATGGACCCGACCATGACTGATCTTTCGCAATTTCCGATCACCCGCCGTTGGCCGGCGCAACACCCCGACCGCATCCAGCTCTATTCGCTGCCCACGCCCAATGGCCTCAAGATCTCGATCGCGCTCGAGGAAATGGGCCTGCCCTACGAGGCCCATCGCGTGTCCTTCGACACCGACGATCAGATGACGCCCGAATTCCTGTCGCTGAACCCCAACAACAAGATCCCCGCGATCATCGACCCCGACGGCCCCGGCGGCCAACCGCTGCCGCTGTTCGAAAGCGGCGCGATCCTGTGCTATCTAGCTGAAAAGACGGGGATGTTCTGGCCCGCCGACCGCCGCTGGGAGGTGCTGCAATGGCTGATGTTCCAGATGGGCGGCGTCGGGCCGATGTTCGGTCAGTTCGGCTTCTTCCACGCCTTCGGCGGCCGCGAGATCGAAGACCCGCGCCCCAAGGCCCGCTACCAGACCGAGACGCAGCGGCTTCTGGGCGTGCTCGAGGCGCGTCTTGAGGGCCGCGACTGGGTGGTGGACGACTTCAGCATCGCCGACATGGCGATCGCGCCCTGGCTGCGGGCGTTGCATGTGAACTACAAGGCCGCCGACGTGCTGGAGCTGGCGAAATATCCGCGCGTTGCGGCCTATCTCGACCGGTTCCTGGCGCGTCCGGCGGTTGCGCGCGGCCTTGACGTGCCGCCGCGCGCCTGACCCGGTGCGCGGCCTCAGGCGAGGTCGCGCACCAGAAGCTGGCCGCCGGGGCCCTTCTTCATCTCGAACCGCCCGGTCTTGGCGATCAGATCCGACAGTTTCGCCGCGCCATAGGAGCGGGTGTCGAAATCGGGATTGGCCTGCGAGATGAACTGCCCGATCTGACCCAGCGAGAACCAGTCCTCGTCGCCGCCGATGGCCCGCATCGCCGAGACGATGAGCGGGATCGCGGTCTTGGCGTTCTCCTTCTGGCGCGGCGCGGGGCCGGGGCCGGGCGCGGCGCCCTTCTCGGCGGGGGCGTCGTCCTCGCCCAGGTTCTCGACATAGATGAAGCGCTTGCAGGCCATGCGAAAGGCCTCGGGCGTCTTCTTCTCGCCGATGCCATAGACATCAAGACCCTGTTCGCGGATGCGCGCGGCCAGGCGGGTGAAGTCGCTGTCCGAAGACACCAGGACAAAGCCGTCGAACAGCCCCGAATGCAGGAAATCCATCGCCGCGATCACCAGGCCGATATCCGAGGCGTTCTTGCCCTTGGTATTGGCGAATTGCTGATCGGCCACGAGGCCAAGCGCCGCGACCTTCTCGGCCCACTTGCCCAGGCGCTGGGCCGACCAGTCGCCATAGATGCGCCGGACGCTGGCTTCGCCCAGGCTCGCGATCTCCTCAAAGATGGCTTCGGCATAGCCTGCCGGAACGTTGTCGGCGTCGATCAGGACGCACAGGCGGGGGGCACGGGTCTGCTGGGTCATGAAAGCTCCTTCCTTGGCGTCAGTCTGGCGCAAGCGGCAGGGCGGCGAAAGCTCCGATCCTACAGCCGCCCCAGGATCACCGCGGCCCAGAGCGACAGGTTCGCGGGCAGATCCTCGCGGTGGAATTTCAGATGGCGCTGCATGCGGATGCGCACCAGAAGCGGCGCGCGACGCATCGCCACAAAGGCTTCGAGCAGGGCGCGGTTTTCGGCCGTCAGCCGGTGCCGCGAGGCCCGCAACGCCTTGATATTGAGGCTGTTCCAGTAATTGAAGCGTCCCGCCAGCATCAGCCGCATCCGCCAGATCCGCGCCGCCAGCCCGCGGTTGGCGCCAAAGGCATTGCCCCCGTGCTGGCGGTAATAAAGAAGCGGCTCGGCGGAAAAGATCACCTTGCCCCCGGCCCCGGTCATGATCTGGTAGATCCACCAATCATGCATCACGATCTTGCGCGCCTCGCGGCTGGCGGCGGCCAGAAGGCGCTGCCCGGCGCGGTTCATCATCATCGTGTTGCCGCCTGCAAGGCTCTGGACCAGCGCGTGCCGAAAGCTGGGCGGCCGCGCGGGCTGGCGCGAGGGCCACTTGATATTGAGATCGGCGTCGCAGGCCCAGGTTCGGCCGCAAAAGAGGCCGGGCATTCCGTCGGGCAGCCCCGCCAGCGCCGCGGCGCCGCGCTCCAGCTTGTCGGCGCACCAGACATCGTCCTGATCGGACAGCGCGATCATGTCGGCCTCGGGCGGGGGATGACGGATCAGCATCAGGAAGTTGCGCGCCGCCCCCCGCCGCGGCCCGTCGCGCCATTCGACGGCAATGGCGGGATGGCGCGCGGCGAAATCCTCGACGATCCGGCGCGTGCCATCGCGCGAGCCGTCATCGGACACCACCACCCAGGCCGGCGGCAGGCTCTGCGCGGCGATCGAGTCGAGCTGGGCGCGCAGATGCGCCGCCCCGTCGCGCGTGGCCATCAGGACCGCGATGCGCGGCCGGAGGGGCGGAGTTTCCTGTGTCATTGCCGCGTCCTACACCCGCGCGGGGCTCATGGCCATCACTTCCGGCCTGCGCTCAGGCGCCCGGATCGGCCATCGCCCGCAGCAGCGCGGCATGGCGCGCCACAAGGTCACGGCGCGCCTCGGCCGGCGGGCGCAGACGCAGGACCATCCCGCGGATCAGCACCGGATCGGGCCGGCCGAAGAACCCGTCGGCCTCGGTCTCGGAAAAGCCCGCGATCTGCACCGCCTCAAGCCAGGCCGACACCCGATCGGCCTGCTTGATCGCGCGCTTGATCGGCACCGGCAGATCCGCCGGCAGGCCAAAGCGCAGATGCACCGCGCGCGCCACCCGCGTCTCGAGCGCCTCATACCCCGGCCCGACCGCGGCCTTCACTGGCGAGATCATGTCCCCCAGCACATATTCGGGCGCATCATGCAAAAGCGCGGCCATCTGCCAGCGCGCGCCGATGCCGGGGTTCGCGCGGGTGAACAGCGCCTCGACCAGGATCGAATGTTCGGCCACCGAATAGGGCCAGTCGCCCCGCGTCTGCCCGTTCCAGCGCGCCACGAAGGCAAGCCCGTGGGCGATGTCCTCCATCTCGATATCGACGGGCGTCGGATCCAGAAGATCGAGCCGTCGACCCGAGAGCATGCGTTGCCAGGCGCGCGGAGGTCTCATGGATGGCCTTTGCAAAGGAGAAACCCTGACCGGGCAGAAAGATTGTGAAAGAGACGAGCCGGTGCTATCCCGGCGCGGACAAAGGTTCAAGGAGAGCGGCCCATGGCCAAGGATTACATCGTCAAGGACATCGCGCTGGCGGCTTTCGGCCGCAAGGAACTGGATATCGCCGAAACCGAGATGCCGGGCCTGATGGCGCTGCGCACCGAATATGGCGCGGCAAAGCCGCTGAAGGGTGCGCGTATCGCCGGCTCGCTGCACATGACGATCCAGACCGCCGTCCTGATCGAAACGCTGGTGGCGCTGGGCGCGGATGTGCGCTGGGCGTCGTGCAACATCTTCTCGACCCAGGACCACGCCGCCGCGGCGATCGCGGAATCGGGCGTGCCGGTCTTTGCCGTGAAGGGCGAAACCCTCGAGGAATACTGGTCCTACACCGACCGCATCTTCCAGTTCGAGGACGGCCCGGCCAACATGATCCTGGACGACGGCGGCGATGCCACGCTCTATATCCTTCTGGGCGCGCGGGTCGAAGCCGGTGAAACCGACCTGATCGCCACGCCCACCTCGGAAGAGGAAGTGTGCCTGTTCAACCAGATCAGGAAGCGCCTCGAGGCCAGCCCCGGCTGGTTCACCGCGCAGCGCGACGCGATCAAGGGCGTTTCGGAAGAAACCACCACCGGCGTGCACCGTCTCTATGACCTGCACAAGAAGGGCCTGCTGCCCTTCCCGGCGATCAACGTGAACGACAGCGTCACCAAGTCGAAATTCGACAACAAATACGGCTGCAAGGAATCGCTGGTCGACGGTATCCGCCGCGCCACCGACGTGATGCTGGCCGGCAAGGTCGCCGTGGTCTGCGGTTACGGCGACGTGGGCAAGGGCTCGGCCGCCAGCCTGCGCGGCGCCGGCGCCCGCGTGAAGGTGACCGAGGTCGACCCGATCTGCGCACTTCAGGCGGCGATGGACGGTTTCGAGGTGGTCATCCTGGAAGACGTGGTGGCCGACGCCGACATCTTCATCACCACCACCGGCAACAAGGACGTGATCCGCATCGAGCACATGCGCGCGATGAAGGACATGGCCATTGTCGGCAACATCGGCCACTTCGACAACGAGATCCAGGTCGCCGCGCTCAAGAACCACAAATGGACCAACATCAAGGACCAGGTGGACATGATCGAGATGCCCTCGGGCGCGCGGATCATCCTGCTGTCCGAAGGCCGTCTGCTGAACCTCGGCAATGCCACCGGCCACCCCAGCTTCGTGATGTCGGCCAGCTTCACCAACCAGGTGCTGGCGCAGATCGAGCTGTGGACCAAGGGCGAGCAATACGCGCCGGGCGTCTATATCCTGCCCAAGCATCTCGACGAGAAGGTCGCGCGCCTGCATCTCGACAAGATCGGCGTCAAGCTGACCCAGCTGCGCCCCGATCAGGCCGAATATATCGGCGTGACGGTGGAAGGCCCCTACAAGGCCGACCATTACCGCTATTGATTGCCGCGGTTACAGGTTTCGGAAAGGGGCGGGATCGGAATGATCCCGCCCTTTTTTCCTGCTTTCGCCTTGTCGCCGCCGCAAAACGGATTTCAACTCGGCGTGAAGATAATTCTGGAACCTTGGAATTCTTGACATGGAAACCTCACGTCGGGCCGTCCTGCGCGGCAAGCTCCTGCAAATGATGCCCAAGGGCGCGAAATGCGCCGAGATCGGCGTCTGGGAGGGGGGCTTTTCCGAGCGCATCCTGGCCGAGACCGAACCCGCCGAGCTGCATCTGATCGACCCCTGGCTCTACATGCCCGAATTCTCGAACACCGGCTTCGGGCGGCGCAAGAACAAGGATCTGATGGAAGGCCGCTACGAGATGGTGGTGGACAAGTTCAAGGACGACCCGCGCGTCCACATCCACCGCGCCACCTCGGCCGAGGGGATGGCGGAACTGCCCGATGGCAGCCTCGACTGGGTCTATATCGACGGCAACCACAACGAGCCCTTCATCAACGAGGATCTCGAGATCTGCCTCCAGAAGGTCAAGCCCGACGGGATCATCTCGGGCGACGATTATCACTGGCAGACCGAAAGCCTGGGCGCGCCGGTCAAGCGTGCGGTCGATGCGGTGATGGAACGGCTGGGCGACACCGCCACCATCAAGGTCATGGCCAACCAGTATTTCATCCAGCTCAACCGGAGCTGATCGCCCCGCCAGCGGTCTTGCCGGGCGTTGCCGAAGCTGCGCGCACCGGCAAGACCCTGCCGCCGCCACCAGGCGCCACCCCCCGCGGGCGAGAATTCCCTTTGTTTGCGAAAGGGCCTGTCCTAGGCTTTGCCTGACCAGGCGGCCGCGCATCCGCTCCGGCCGGCCCTGGCCTGACAGATGGGGGGCCTTCATGGGAAAACGAGACGATCTGATCGCCAGATATGCCGAGGATCTGCGCGAGAAATGCGGCATGACCCCGGACATGGATCTTCTGCGCAAGGTCACCATCGGCTGCGGCCCGGCGATCTATGACGCCGACGCCGCGACCGTGGCCGGCAGCCAGCCGGCCGAGCTGGCCACGGTGAAGACCAATTTCCTGATCCGCAAGCTGGGCCTTCCCGACGGCCCCGAACTGGATGCGGCCATTGCCAGCGTGCTTGACACCTATGGCCATTCCGAACGGCACAAGTATCGCGCCGTGGTCTATTACATGCTGGTCAAGCATTTCGGCCGCGAATCCGTCTACGCCTGAGCGCGTCAGCGGGCCCGGCCCGAACGCGGGGCCGGGTCTGCGCGCCCCCTCAGGCCCGCGGCAGCGGACCGAACAGCGCCTTGATCCCGGCGACATGGTCGGGGCTGGCCGCCGCGGCATCGGCGCTGAGCGCCTGCGCGGTCTCCATCAACGCCTCGGGCGGCACGATCCGGTCGATCAGCCCCCAGGACAGCGCCTCGGGCGCCTCGATCTTCTGGCCCGCCATCAGGATCATCTTGGCGCGCGCCGGCCCGACCAGCGCGGCCAGCCGCAGCGGGTCCGACGGCTGCGGCAGGAACCCGAGCTTCATCACCGGATAGAAGAACCGCGCCTCGGGCACGGCAATGCGCAGGTCGCAGGCCAGCGCCATGCCGAAGGCGCCGCCCGCCAGCGTCCCGTTCAGCGCCGCGATCGTCAGGCAGGGCAGATCCGCGATCCGCGCCGACAGCCGTTCCCAGACATCGGCCGTGGCCAGGCCCGCGCGCGCCTCGTCCAGATCCGCCCCCGCCGAGAAGACCTTGCCCGCGCCGGTCAGGATGACGGCCCGCGCCCCCTCCTGGCCCGCCCGCGTGGCCAGCGCGTCCAGCTGTTCCAGCATCGCGCGTGTCAGCGAATTGGCCTTGTCGGCGCGGCTGATGCGGATCACCCACAGCCCGTCCTGGATATCGGTCTCGATCATCGCCCCCCCTCCCCGGTCGAAATCATCCCCGTGACGTTTCCTAACAGCGGCAGAAGGGCTTGACCATTGCGGATGCTGCGCGGATGCTTCGGGCCAACACCCCTTTCGCGCGAAGGATCGCAGATGTTCTCTTGCAGGAAAACCGGCTCGGGCGCGGCGCTGGCCGCCCTCTTTGCCACCACCGCCAGCATGGCCATGGCCGATGTCACCCCCGAACAGGTCTGGGAGGGCTGGACCGGCTATTACCGCGACCTTGGCCAGCAATTGACCGTGGGCAGCCGCAGCCGTCAGGGCGACACGCTGGTCATCTCGGACACGCAGCTGACCAGCAGCCGCGACGGATCGAGCTTTGCGCTGACCCTGCCCGAACTGCGCCTGCGCGACATGGGCGACGGCCGGGTCGAGGTGCAGATGGCCCCCGAGATCCCCTTCCATGTCGAAGCCATGCCCGAGGACGGCAAGAAGGTCACCACCGAAGCTGTCGTCCGCCAGAAGGATCTGCGCGCGGTGGTCTCGGGCACGCCCGATGCGATGTCCTATGATCTGGTCGTGCCCGAAGTCGCGGTCGAGGTGACGGGCATGCAGGCCGGCCGCGAAGACGTGCCGCTGCGCATGCAATTCACGCTGACCGACAACACCGGCAGCTATGTGCTGACGCAAGGCCCGTCGCGCGGGCTGGTGTCCAAGTTCCACGCCGCGAAGATGACCTTCTCGCTGTCGGGCGCGAACCCCGAGGACGGCAGCACCGTCACCGCGGCCGGCAAGGCCAACGCCATCGACTTTGACAGCGAGGTCGCCCTGCCCGCGCAGACCGACATGGCCGACCTGCGCAAGGCGCTGAACGACGGCTTTGCCGCGCAGGGCCGCATCGCCTACGGCAACATGGATTACACCGTCGACACCGCCAGCCCCGAGGGCAAGGGCTCGATGAGCGCGCGCACCGACAGCGCCGACGTGTCCTTTTCCATGTCGAAGGCCGGCCTGTCCTATGGCGGGCATGGCCGCGGGATCGAGGTCAGCGTGAACGCCCCCGACGTGCCGGTGCCGATCGCGGCGTCGATGTCCCAGGCCGCGTTCAACTTCTCCATGCCGCTGATGAAATCCGACGCGGCCCAGCCCTTTGCCTTCCTGTGGGACATGGACGGCGTGACCATTTCCGATGCCCTCTGGGCGATGTTCGACCCGACCGCGCAGCTGCCGCGGGATCCCGCGCGGCTGATGGTGGATCTGGCCGGCACGGCGCGGCTGGACATGGATGTGTTCGACCCGGCCATGGCGGAAACCGAAACGGCGCCGGGCCAGATCGACACCGTGGACATCAAGGCGCTGGAGTTGCGCGCCGCCGGGGCGCAGCTGACCGGCGCGGGCGGCGGCACCATCGACAATTCGGGCCCCGTGCCGATGCCGCAGGGCGCCGTTGACCTCAAGCTGGTGGGCGGTAATGCGCTGATCGACAAGCTGGTGGCGATGAAGCTTCTGCCGCAGGATCAGGCGATGGGCGCGCGCATGATGATGGGGCTTTTCGGCGTGCCGCAGGGCGAGGACACGCTGACCTCGAAAATCGAGATGAAGGCCGATGGCACGATCTACGCCAACGGCCAGCGTCTGAAGTAAGGGCAAGGCATGGAATTGCACGCTCCCGAACGGCTGGCCGACCTGGCCAGCCGCCTTCTGGATGCCGCCGGGCGCGCGGGCGCCGATCAGGCGGATGTGCTGGTCCTTTCGGGCCGGTCGGTCTCGATCGACGTGCGGGCCGGTGCGCTGGAACAGGCTGAACGCGCCGAGGGCGTCGAGATCGGGCTGCGCGCGCTGATCCGCGACGCAAGCGGCGCGCGGCAGGCCTGTGTCTCGGCCTCGGATGTGTCCGAACCCACGTTGCTGGCCATGGCCGAACGCGCCGTGGCAATGGCGCGCGAGGCCCCCGTCGACCCGCATGCCGGGCTGGCCGACCCCGACCAGCTGAGTGCTGCGCGCGATGCCGGCGGGCTGGAATTGTGCGACCCGGCCGACGCGCCCGCGCCCGATCAGCTCGAGGCCGAGGCCCGCGCCGCCGAAGCCGCCGCGCTTGGCATTGCGGGCGTGTCGCAGGTGCAATCGGCCAGCGCCAGCCATTCGCAGCGTCTGGTGCATCTGGCGGCCTCGAACGGGTTTCGCGGCGCGCTGGCGCGGTCGTCGCGGGCGGTGTCCTGCGTGGCCATTGCCGGCGAAGGCACGGGGATGGAACGCGACTGGTCGGCCGAAAGCCGGATCTTCGCCGCCGACCTGCCCAGCCCCGAAAGCATCGGCCAGGAGGCCGGCGAACGCGCCGTTGCCCGGCTGGGTGCGCGCAAGCCCCCGACCGGCAGCTTCCCGGTGCTTTATGACGAACGCATCTCGGGCGGGCTGATCGGGCATCTTCTGTCGGCGATCAACGGCACCAGCATCGCGCGCGGTGCAAGCTGGCTGCGCGATGCGCTGGGCGAGGAGGTCTTGCCCCCCGGCCTGTCGCTGATCGAAGATCCGCTGCGCCCGCGCGTGCCCGGCTCGCGGCGCTTCGACGCCGAAGGTCTGGCCTGCGCGCGCCGCGCGATCGTCGAGAACGGTGTGCTGATGGGCTATACGCTCGACCTCGGCACCGCGCGCAAGCTGGGGCTGCGCTCGACCGCCTCGGCCGCGCGCGGGGTCTCGGGCCCGCCCGGCCCCAGCGTGTCGAACGTGGCGCTGACGCCCGGCACGAAGACCCGCGCGGAGCTGATCGCCGAGATGGGGCGCGGGCTTCTGGTCACCTCGATGATCGGCTCGACCATCAACCCCACCACGGGCGATTATTCGCGCGGGGCGGCGGGCTTCTGGGTCGAGAACGGCCAGATCGCCTATCCGGTCAACGAATGCACCGTGGCGGGCAACCTGCGCGAGATGCTGGCCCGGATCATCCCGGCCAATGACGGCAAGGCCCATCAGAGCCATGTCGTGCCGTCGCTTCTGGTCGAGGGGCTGACCCTTGCCGGGAGCTGACCTCGCGCTTCTGCACGAGGCCGCCGAGACCGCGGCCCGCGTCGCGCTGCGCTTCTGGCGCGCGGCGCCGCAATCCTGGGAAAAGCCCGATGGCGGCGGGCCGGTGTCGCAGGCCGATCTGGCCGTCGATGCCGAACTGGCGCGCGTCCTGCGGGCGGCCCGGCCCGGCTATGGCTGGCTGTCCGAGGAAAGCCCGCCCGAACCGGCGCGGCTGCGCGCGGGCCGGGTCTTCGTGGTCGACCCGATCGACGGCACCCGCGCCTTTCTCGAGGGGCAGGAGGGGTTCTCGATCTCGCTTGCCGTGATCGAGGCCGGCCGGCCCATCGCGGCGCTGGTGCATCTGCCCGCGCGCGGGATCAGCTATGCCGCCACCGCCGACGGCCCCGCCCTGCGCGACGGCCACCCGATCCGGGCCAGCGCCGCCGCCGACCTGAGCGCCGCGCAGGTTCTGACCAGCACCGCCTCGGCGCATCCGGGCAATTGGCGCGGCGGCAACGTGCCGGTCTTTCGCCGGGCGTTCCGGCCCTCGATCGCCTGGCGGCTGTGCCTGGTGGCCGAGGGCCGCTTCGACGCCACGCTGTCGCTGCGCCCGGCCTGGGAATGGGACATCGCGGCGGGCGCGCTGATCGCCGAACGGGCCGGGGCGCGGGTGACCGACCGGCTGGGCGGACCGCTGGCCTTCAACCGCGCACCGCCCCAGACCGACGGCATCGTGGCCGCGCCCGCGGCCCTGCATTCCGACATCCTCGGCCGGCTGGCGCGCTGGCCCGGATAGCGGACACAATCGCCGCAGATTCCCCCCTTGCAAAGCCAGACGGGAATCGGTAACTCCCCCCTCACGGTCGGAGCGTAGCGCAGCCTGGTAGCGCACCTGCTTCGGGAGCAGGGGGTCGGAGGTTCGAATCCTCTCGCTCCGACCATTTCCCGAATATCGACAGTCAGGACATTTGTCCTTTCGGGGGCACGAAATGCCCCTTGGGTGCCGCTGCGCCCTGTCTCGGTCTGCCTGCCGCTTGAGGGCAAACACCTCATCTGTCCCCGACACGCGGATGCGCCGCTTTACGAAACCTCAAGGCCCGCTTCGAGCCTGAAACCGTCATTGGACCTCCGAGATCGGGAGACTATGCTAAAGCGGACAGGAAAACATGTACAGATGGCCCGACAGGACTCAGATACGTGACTGAGGCAAACATGAAGCAGGAATTTTCAGGTCTTGGCGTGCTTTTTGTCGCTGGTTTTGGCCCAATAACCAGAGATTCGGCGAAAAGTCAGGCGCTTTATGCGGAGACACTTGGTTTACCACTCAAACCATACGGCGATAACACGGACTATCTTTCGACCGAAGATGGCGAGGTAGAGGGGTGCAGGCATTTTGCGCTTTGGCCGCTCACGCAAGCCGCGCAGTCCTGTTTCGGCCGTGATGAGTGGCCTACCGATCTACCGACACCACAGGCATGGCTAGAGTTCGATGTGGAGAATATCACCATCGCTACAGAAGGGCTGCTGACTCGTGGCTATCATCTGCTGATCTCCAACCGGGAAGAGCCTTGGGGCCAGAAAGTGACGCGCTTTCTCAGTCCAGAGGGCTTATTGGTCGCTGTGAGCGAAACGCCGTGGTTGCGTAGCTCTTAAATCTCGCGACAGACCGTGCCCGCCCGGACAAGATCCGTGACCAAAATGGGTAACCTCGTTGCCGATCCAAAATCGGCCCGCGTGTTTTCAAGGGGTTGCCGAGGGGTTGCCGAGATCCGAAAGGACAAACCCGGTGGCTCTCAACACGAAATCCCCCCACATCCCGGAAAGCAAGCCGCGTTTCGCGCGGGCACGACGCGGCGCGATTCTCGCGCGGGCAGACGCGGCGCGATTCTCGCGCGGGCGGCGTCTTGTCTCGAACTTTCCCTTCCCCGCGCCGGGCGCATGTTCTAAACCGCGCCCAGCAGCCGAAGAGGTCCGAGATGCAAGAGCCCCAGATCACCCAAGACCTGATTGCCGCGCACGGGCTCAAGCCCGACGAATATGCGCGCATCCTCGAGATCATCGGCCGCGAGCCGACCTTCACCGAGCTGGGCATCTTCTCGGCGATGTGGAACGAGCATTGCTCCTACAAGTCGTCGAAGAAATGGCTGCGCACGCTGCACACCACCGGCGAACGCGTCATCTGCGGCCCCGGCGAGAACGCCGGCGTGGTCGATATCGGCGACGGGCAGGCCGTGGTCTTCAAGATGGAAAGCCACAACCACCCCTCCTACATCGAGCCCCATCAGGGCGCGGCCACCGGCGTGGGCGGCATCCTGCGCGATGTCTTCACCATGGGCGCGCGGCCGATCGCGGCGATGGATGCGCTCAGCTTCGGGCTGCCCGGCCACGAGAAGACCACCCATCTGGTCAAGGGCGTGGTCGAGGGGATCGGCAGCTATGGCAATTGCTTTGGCGTGCCGAACGTGGGCGGCGAGGTGCGCTTTCACCGCTCCTACAACGGCAATTGCCTGGTGAACGCCTTTGCCGCGGGCCTGGCCGAAACCGACAAGATCTTCTACTCGGCCGCCTCGGGCGTGGGGATGCCGGTCGTCTATCTGGGCGCCAAGACCGGGCGCGACGGCGTCGGCGGCGCCACCATGGCCTCGGCCGAATTCGATGACACGATCGAGGAAAAGCGCCCCACCGTGCAGGTCGGCGACCCCTTCACCGAGAAATGCCTGCTCGAGGCCTGCCTCGAGCTGATGGACTCGGGCTCGGTCATCTCGATCCAGGACATGGGCGCCGCGGGGCTGACCTGCTCGGCCGTCGAGATGGGCGACAAGGGCGGCCTGGGCATCCGGCTGAACCTCGATGCCGTGCCCCAGCGCGAAGCCAACATGACGGCCTACGAGATGATGCTCTCGGAAAGCCAGGAACGCATGCTGATGGTCCTCAAGCCCGAGAAGGAGGCCGAGGCCCGCGCCATCTTCGAGAAATGGGATCTGGATTTCGCCATCGTCGGCGAGACCATCCCCGAGGACCGCTTCCTGATCGTGCATGGCAACACCGTCAAGGCCGACCTGCCGCTGTCGAAACTGGCCTCGAGCGCGCCGGAATACGACCGCCCCTGGGTGGAAACGCCCGCCGCCGCGCCGCTGGGGGCCCTGCCCGAGATCGCGCCGATTGCCGGGCTGATGGCGCTGATCGGCAGCCCCAACCATGCCCACAAGGCCTGGGTCTGGGAACAATATGACACGCAGGTCATGGCCGACACGCTGCGCCGGCCCGGTCTGGGCGCCGGGATCGTGCGCGTGCACGGGACCGAAAAGGCGCTGGCCTTCACCTCGGACGTGACGCCGCGCTATGTCCGCGCCAACCCCTACGAGGGCGGCAAACAGGCCGTGGCCGAAGCCTGGCGCAACCTCTGCGCCGTGGGGGCCGAGCCGCTGGCCGCGACCGACAACCTGAACTTCGGCAACCCCGAGAAGCCCGAGATCATGGGTCAGTTCGTCGGCGCCATCAAGGGCATCGGCGAGGCCTGCCGTGCGCTCGACTTCCCCGTCGTGTCGGGCAACGTCTCGCTTTACAACGAGACCGACGGCAAGGGCATCCTGCCCACGCCGACCATCGGCGCCGTGGGTCTTCTGCGCACGGCCGACGAGATCATCGGCGGTCTGGCCGCCGAGGGCGACGCCGCGGTGCTGATCGGGACGCGCGGGACGCATCTGGGCCAGTCGGCGCTGATCGCCGAGGCCTTCGGCATGGAAGACGGCGATGCACCCGCGGTCGATCTGGAACGCGAACGCCGCCACGGGGAATTCCTGCGGGCCCAGCGGGCGCATCTGCGCGGCGCGACCGACCTGTCCGAGGGCGGGCTGGCGCTGGCCGCCTTCGAGATGGCCGAGGCCTCGGGCGTCGGTGTCACGCTCGACGACAGCGACATCGCCGCCCTCTTCGGCGAGGATCAGGCCCGCTATCTGGTCGCCGCCAGCCCCGCCGATGCCGAGGCGCTGGTCGCGGCGGGCAAAGCGGCCGGCGTGCCGGTCAGCATCATCGGCCGCTTTGGCGGCGATGCGATCAGCCTGGGCGGCGACGCGGCCCCGCTGACCGAATTGTCCAAGGTGTTCCGCAGCGCCTTCGCGCAGGCGCTGGGCCTCTAACGCAGGGCCTCGCGCAGGGTGCGCGGCGCGGGCGGCGCGTCGCGCAGCCCCAGCGATGACACCAGATCGAGGAGGTGGCTCTTCATCAGCTCCTCGGCCCGGTCCCCGTCGCGTTCGGCAAAGGTGCGCAGGATCGCGTCATGGGCGTGGCTTTCGCAAAGGGCCGCGCGCCGCTGCCAGTAAAGCGCGATGATCAGCGACGACCGCGCGATCAGCTGTTCGACGAATTCCGCGATCGTCGATTGATCGGCAATGCGCGCGATCTCGATGTGAAACACCCCCGACAGATGCAGCGCCCGCCCCGGATCGCCGGCGGCCAGCGCCTGGTGTTCGTCGTCGATGTGACGTTGCAGCGCCTCAAGGTCGGCGGATGTGGCGCGCTCGGCCGCCGACCGCGCTGTCCGCGGTTCGAGCAGCGCGCGCGCTTCGAAAACCTCGCGGGCCTCGCGCATGCTGGGCTGGGCGACAAAGGCCCCGCGGTTGCGCCGCAGGTCGATCAGCCGCCGATGCGCCAGCTTCTGCATCGCCGCCCGCACCACCGTGCGCGAGACGCCGTAGATCTCGCCCACCTCGTCCTCGCCCAGCTTGGTGCCGGGGTTGATCCGGTGTTCGAAGATCGCTTCGGCGATCCTGTCGGCGATGTGATCGCTGGTGGCACCCTGTTCGGTCATGATGGTCCGCGTGTTGAGGTCGGGGCCAGCTTCGACTCAGCTTGAGTGGACACGCAAGGGGCAACGACTGCACACAGGATTGTATACGATCTTGTCCACGAATTTGTGCACGACACGACACGCCCAAATTCGCGCCAACAGCGGTCTGGCCGGCCCGGTATTCCAGAAAATGCTCCCCTTTTCGCCACGACAAAGGTCAGCCTGAGACAGGACCGAGCCAGAAAGGGGCAACCGGATGCGGACAGGGCGCGATCTCGAACTGGTGCATGTGTCGAAACGCTACGGCGGCACGACGGCCGTGGATGATGTCGATCATGTCTTCGCGGGGGGAAGCTATGTCTGCCTGCTGGGGCCGTCGGGCTGCGGGAAATCCTCGACCCTGCGGATGATCGCCGGGCACGAGAGCATCACCGAAGGCAGCGTGATCCTGGAAGGCCAGGACGTGACCGGGCTGGCCCCGGCGCAGCGCGGCACGGCGATGATGTTCCAGAATTACGCGCTGTTCCCGCATCTGAACGTGCGCGACAACGTGGCCTTCTCGCTGAAGATGAAGGGTGTGGACCGCGCCACCCGGCACAAGCGCGCCACCGAGATGCTGGAGCTGGTCGACATGGCGCATCTGCCCGACCGGCTGCCGGCGCAGCTTTCGGGCGGGCAGCAGCAGCGCGTGGCGCTGGCGCGGGCGCTGGTCACCGACCCGCGGGTGCCTTGCTGGACGAGCCGCTGTCGGCGCTGGACCCGTTCC
This sequence comes from Phaeovulum vinaykumarii, assembly GCF_900156695.1. Taxonomy (GTDB): domain Bacteria; phylum Pseudomonadota; class Alphaproteobacteria; order Rhodobacterales; family Rhodobacteraceae; genus Bieblia_A; species Bieblia_A vinaykumarii. The sequence goes on along the minus strand of NZ_FTOM01000006.1, from coordinate 159,696 downwards.
TGCGCATCCGCATGCGGGCCGAGCTGAAGCGGCTCCAGCGCGAGCTGGGCATCACCTTCATCCACGTCACCCACGGCCAGGACGAGGCGCTGGCGCTGGCGCTGGCCGACGAGATCGTGGTGATGAACGGCGGCCGGATCGAGCAATCGGGCCCCGCGCGCGACGTGTTCAACGCGCCGCTGACCGAATTCGTGGCGCGCTTCATCGGCGGACACAACGTGCTGACGCTGAACGGCGCGCGCTGTGCGCTGCGCGCCGATGACGTGCAGCTGGCCGAGACCGGGACGGGCCATGACGCCACCGTGCAGGCGGTCGAATATCAGGGCAGCTTCGTCGCCGTGACCGCCGCGCTGGCCGAGGGCGCGCAGGAGATCCAGGCGCTGGTCCCCGAGGCACGCTTCTTTTCCCGACCCACAAACCCCGGCGAGGCCGTCCGCCTGGCCTGGGACGAGGGGCGGCTGCACCGCCTCCAGAACTGAATTCCCCAACCGGAGAGTGATCCCCATGTCGGAGATGAGATATTCCCGCCGCTCGATCCTGAAGACGGGCGCGGCCGCGATGGCGGCCTCGGCCCTGCCCGCGCCGATGATCTGGGCGCAGGAGATCAAGGACATCACCCTGCGCCAGTTCGGCACCGGGGTGTCGAACCTCAATGACGTGGCCAGGAAGGTGAAGGAAGACCTGGGCTTCACGCTGAGCATGACCGCGCTGGACAGCGACGCGGTGACCCAGCGCGCCGCGACCCAGCCCGACAGCTTCGACATCGCCGATATCGAATACTGGATCTGCAAGAAGGTCTGGCCGACCGGCAACCTTCAGGCGATGGATACCTCGAAGATCAAGAACTATGACAAGATCGTGGGCATCTTCCGGTCGGGCAAGCTGACCCCCGAGAGCGTGATCGCGCAGGGCACCGCGCCCCATACCGTGGGCTTTGTCGAGGGGCCGGACTCGACCGTCTTCGCCAAGGAGGAGACGGGTTGGATGACCCTGATCCCCACCATCTACAACGCCGACACGCTGGGCATCCGCCCCGACCTGATCGGGCGCCCGATCGAGAGCTGGGCGGAGCTGCTGAACCCCGAATTCCGCGGCAAGGCCTCGATCCTCGACATTTCGTCGATCGGGATCATGGATATGGCCATGGTCTGCGAGGCGATGGGCGAGATCACCTATGGCGACAAGGGCAACATGACCCGCGAGGAGATCGACCGCACCATGGCGATCTTCACCGAGGCCAAGAAAAGCGGCCAGTTCCGCGCCTTCTGGAAGACCTTCGACGAGAGCGTGAACCTGATGGCCTCGGGCGAGGTCGTGATCCAGTCGATGTGGTCGCCCGCCATCACCGCGGTCAAGTCGCGCGGCATCCCGTGTGTCTACCAGCCGCTGAAGGAGGGCTATCGGTCGTGGGGTGGCGGCATCGGTCTGTCGAAGAACCTGTCGGGCATGGCGCTGGAAGCGGCCTATGAATACATCAACTGGTATCTGTCGGGCTGGGTCGGCGGCTATCTGATGCGCCAGGGCTATTATTCGGCGGTGCCGGAGACCTCGAAGAATTTCATGACCGAGAACGAATGGGGCTATTGGTTCGAGGGCAAGCCCGCGACCGATACCATCACCTCGCCCACCGGCGACACGCTGGCCCAGGCCGGCGAGGTGCGCGACGGCGGGTCGTTCGAGGAGCGCATGGGCCGCGTGGCCTGCTGGAACGCGGTGATGGACGAGAACCGCTACATGGTGCGCAAGTGGAACGAGTTCATCGCCTCGTGAGCCCGGCCTTGCGCTGACGTTGCGGCCGGGGGGCTGTCTGCCCCCCGGTCCCCCCGAGGATATTTTGACCAGATCGAAGGCAGGAGCCATGCGGATAAACGGATCTCTTCCGGGATGGGTGCAGGCGGCGCCGCTGGCCCTGGTGATGCTGGCCTTTCTGGTGGCGCCCATCGTCATGATCGGGGTGGTGAGCTTCTGGCAGGCCACCGAATTCTCGATTATTCCCGCGTTCACGCTGGAGAATTACGAATTCCTGTTCGCGTCGCCGGTGACCTGGAAGGTGTTTCTGGCGACGTTCAAATATGCCGCGATCACCTGGGCGCTGACGCTGTCGATCGGCTTTACCGTGGCCTATTTCCTGGCCTTTCACGTGCGCAGCCAGAACATGCAGATCGCGCTGTTCCTTCTGTGCACGATCCCGTTCTGGACCTCGAACATCATCCGCATGATCTCGTGGATCCCGTTTCTGGGGCGCAACGGCATCGCCAACCAGACGCTGATCTCGTGGGGGGTGATCGACCAGCCGCTGGAATGGCTGCTCTATTCGGATTTCTCGGTGATCCTGGCCTTCGTGCACCTTTACACGCTGTGCATGGTAGTGCCGATCTTCAACACGATGATGCGCATCGACCGGTCGCTTCTGGAGGCGGCGCGCGATGCCGGCGCAAGCGGGGTGCAGACCCTGGTCAACGTGATCCTGCCCTTGACCAAGCCCGGCATCATGATCGGCACGATCTTCGTGGTGACGCTGGTCATGGGCGATTTCATCACCGTGCGCTTCATGTCGGGCAGCCAGAGCGCCAATGTCGGCCGACTGATCTCGAACGACATCGCGCTTTTGCAATACCCTTCGGCGGCGGCGACCTCGATCGTGCTGCTGGCGACGGTGCTGATCGTGATCGGCATCCTTCTGCGCTTTGTCAACATTCGCAAGGAGCTGTGAGATGGAGCCGCGTCCGCTGTCCTTCTATCTTCTGGCCGCCTTCTTCGTGCTGTTCGTGCTGTTTCTCTATGGCCCGACGCTGACCATCGGCATCCTGAGCTTTCAGGGGCCGGAGGGGGGGCTGACCTTCCCGATGCGCGGCGTGTCGCTGCATTGGTTCCGCGATCTGTTTCAGGAACAGGCCGTGGGCGACATCTGGGGCGCGTTCCGGCGCAGCCTGGTGCTGGGGCTGATGGTGATGGTCACGACCGTCGTCGTTTCGGTCATGGCGGGGCTGGCGTTCCGCAAGCGCTTTGCCGGGTCGGCCGTGCTGTTCTATCTGGCGATCACGTCGCTGGTGATCCCGTCGATCCTGGTGTCGCTTGGCGTGGGGCTGATCTTTGACCAGCTGGGCCTGCCGGTGCATTGGGCGGGCGCGGGCTTCGGCGCGCAGCTGACCTGGACCCTGCCCTTCGGCCTCTTGATCATGTTCGCGGTGTTCAACCGGTTCGACAAGAGCTTCGAGGAAGCCGCCCGCGATCAGGGCGCCACCGCCTGGCAGACGATCCGGCACGTGGTTTTGCCGATCATCGCGCCGTCGCTGATCGGGGTGGCGCTGTTCGGCTTCACGCTCAGCTATGACGAATTCGCGCGCACGCTGCTGACGTCGGGAAGCCACAACACGCTGCCTCTCGAGATCTTCGGGATGACCACCAATGTCACCACCCCGGTGATCTATGCGCTGGGCACGCTGACCACGCTGTTCTCGCTCCTCATCATCGGGGTGTTCCTGGCGGGGGTGGCGATCATGGGCCGGATGCGGGCCAGGGCCGGGTCGGACGCGGGCAAGGGTGTCTGAATGACGATCCTGTTCCTGAACCCCAATTCCACGGCCGCCATGACCCAAAGCGTGGTGGAGCGCGCCCGCATGGTCTGCCCCGGCACCCGGATCGAGGGCTGGACCAACCACGACGCGCCGGCCGCGATCCAGGGCCCCGAGGACGGCGCCGCCGCGGTGCCGGGCCTGCTGGCGATGCTGCCGCGGGCGCGGGCCGAAGGGGTGGCGGCGATCGTGATCGCGTGCTTTGACGACACGGGCCTTGAGGCCTTGCGCGCCGCCGCCCATTGCCCGGTGATCGGGATCGGCCAGGCCGCCTTTCACATGGGCGCGCTGTTGGGGGGGCGCTTTTCGGTGGTGACGACCCTGCCGGTTTCGGTGCCGGTGATCGCGGAGAATGTCGCCCGCTATGGCTTTGCCGAGCATTGCGCCGCGATCCATGCCAGCGGGCTTGCCGTGCTGGAGGTCGAGGACGGCGCGCCGCAGACGCGCGACCGGCTGGCCGGGGCGATCCGGGCCGCGGGCCGCGAAGACGGCGTGAGCACCGCCATTCTGGGATGCGCGGGGATGACCCGCCTTGCCGAGGACATGCAAGGCCGCACCGGGCTTCGGGTGATCGACGGGGTGGTCGCGGCGACCCATCTTGCCGGGGCGCTGATCGCGGCACGGGCCTGAGAGCCCCCACGCGGCAGAGAATCACCCTGGACCCGGATCCTCCTAATTTTTAGGCATCATGGCGAAGATAAGCAATCTTGAGTTGCTTTTGAATCACCCATATTCACCTGGGCTATACTGATTGGTCAGAGACGCTGCTCCAAAAGCTGTTAAACGTCGGTAATTTGATCGTTAATCTTTTGTTAAGCACATTTATTGACCGGAATCGGCCGATCTGCTTAACGTGATCTTACTTAATCCGAAACGTTCTGTGGTTGTCACACATCTGCTGCCAATCTTGGGACGTGGACGGGGCCCACCTCGTCTTGGGTGATTGTGTTTTGTTCGGGGGCCAAAACTGTGAACGACTCTTTCAAGTTCGGCGCGTCTTCATTCAGCGCGGCCATTCCGCTTCCTGGCGCGGCAACCCGCCAGGAAGACCGACCTTCCCTTTATCTCTCTTTCGGCAAACGGATGCTCGATCTGCTGATCGCGCTTCTGATTGCCCCGATCCTTCTTCCGGTCATCTTTCTTCTGTGGGCGCTTGTCCGGCTGGACGGCGGGCCCGGCTTCTTCGTGCAGCCGCGCATCGGGCTGGGCGGACGGACCTTCAACTGCATCAAGTTGCGCACCATGGCCGTGAATGCCGAAGCGCGCCTGCGCGAGATGTGCGAACGCGACCCGCAGGTCGCGCAGGAGTGGCATACCTACCAGAAGCTGCGCGTCGACCCGCGGATCACGCGGATCGGGCAGTTCCTGCGCAAGACGTCGCTTGATGAATTGCCCCAGCTTTTCAACGTGTTCAACGGCACGATGAGCTTCGTCGGACCGCGGCCCTTCCTGAAAGATCAGGAGCAGCTCTATCGCGCCGCCGGTGGGCAGGCCTATTTCAAGCTGCGTCCGGGGATCACCGGGCCGTGGCAGCTGTCGGGCCGCGGCACCACGGCCTTCGTCGACCAGGTGAAATTCGACGAGGAGTATCTGGGTCAGGTGTCGCTGGCGACCGATCTGGGCATGATGCTGGGCACCGCCGGGGTGGTGATGCGCGGCACCGGGCACTAAGCCCCGACCAGCCGGCACGTCCTGACGCCATCCGCCCGCGGGTGGCGTTTTTCATGCCGGTTCAGGTTGACAGGAACGACACCCCCGCGTCATTCAGGACCACGGCCGACAATCGGCCGGTGGCATAGGCACCGGTATCGACCGAAATCACCCCGTCTGCCATCGTCGCCTCGGGCACGACACGGTGGCCATGCACGATCCACAGCCCGTCGGCCCGCGGCGCTCTGGCAAAGTGCGGATGCCCCCAGGTCAGCGCACGGTCGGGCTGTTTGTCGAAGGCAAGCGCGGGATCGGCCCCGGCATGGACAAAGCCGACATTGCCGCTTTGCCACGACCGCGGCAGGCCGCGCAGCCAGGCCAGACGGTCTGCACCCAGCGCGGCGGCCAGATCCCGTGCCACCTTGTGCAAAGCCTCCGGGTCGGTGCTGGCGGTGGGCCCGGCCACGCGCAGGCTGAAAAGCGTCTGAAGCCCGCCGTTGCCAAGCCATGACGGGCCCCGGCCCGCCGGATCGTCCAGGAAATCCAGCAGCATCTCTTCGTGATTGCCGCGCAGGCACAGCGCATCGGCCTGCTCCAGCAGCTCCAGCACCCGCGCGCTGTTCTCGCCCCGGTCGATGTAATCGCCCAGGCCCACGATCCGGTGCCCCGGATGCTGCGCGTCGATCCGTTCGAGAAGCTGCGCCAGAAGATCGGCCTCGCCGTGCACATCGCCGATGGCCACCACCGGCTCTGCACAGCGCGCCGGATCGCCCGAAAACGCGGTGGGCGCGGGCACCGGGTGGGCGGTGCGGGTGCGCCGCAGGAAGTTCAGTCGCATGGGCCGGAGCCTCCGTGACAGATGCAAGGGCAGACGGCCCCAGCGAACCGCGGACGGCCGCCGGACGCAAGCCGTGACCCATGCGCGGTCGAAAATGATCCCGAAACCGCCCGGAGCCTGGCCAAGTTCTGCCGCTTTTCACCAGCTTCTTAAGGTTAACAAAACCTTAATGCAAACCGAGGCCCAGAGTCCGATGCTGCACCAGGCAAGCCCGCAAGCCTTCCGTCCCTTCGAAGTGATCGACACCCGCCCGGCGATCTCGGTCGTCGGTCTGGGCTATGTCGGCGCGGTCTCGACCGCCTGTCTGTCGGCGCTGGGCCATCGGGTCGTGGGGGTGGATCTGGACCCGGTCAAGGTGGATGCGATCCGCGCCGGCCGCGCGCCCCTGCACGAACACGATCTGGACCGGCTTCTGTCCGAAGGCTGCGAGGCCGGGCTGATCGAGGCCACCGACGATCTGGTGCGCGCGGTGCAGGACACCGACGTCACCTTCGTGTCGGTCGGCACGCCCACGGCCGAGGACGGGTCGTGCGACCTGCGCTATATCCGTGCCGCGGCACAGGCCATCGGCCAGGGGCTGCGCGTCAAGAACGCCTATCACGTGGTGGTCATGCGCTGCTCGATCCCGCCGGGGTCCACGATGGGCGTCATGGTCCCCGAGATCGAGCGCGCCTCGGGCCGGGTCGCGGGCGTGGATTTCGGCGTGTGCTTCAACCCCGAATTCCTGCGCGAAGGCGTGGCCGTTGCCGATTTCAACGCCCCGCCCAAGACCGTGATCGGCGCCAGCGACGACCGCGCCGCGGCGATCGTGTCGCGCATCTACGAGCCCGTCGATCCGGCGCCGGTCCTGACCTCGATCGAGACCGCCGAGATGGTCAAATATGTCGACAATGTCTGGCATGCGGCCAAGGTCACCTTCGCCAACGAGATCGGGCGGCTGTGCAAGCCGCTCGAGGTGGACAGCCACGCGGTCATGGACATCTTCGTGCGCGACACCAAGCTGAACCTGTCGCCCTATTACCTCAAGCCCGGCTTTGCCTATGGCGGCTCGTGCCTGCCCAAGGAGGTGCGCGCCGTCACCCATCTGGCCGGCGCGCTGGGGGTGGATCTGCCGATGATCCGCAATCTCGAGCGTTCGAACCGCGCCCAGATCGCCGAGGCGCTGGAGATGGTGCGCCGGACCGGGGCGCGGCGGGTGGCGGTGCTGGGGCTGGCCTTCAAGCCCGGCACCGACGATCTGCGCGAATCCCCCATTCTGGAGGTGATCGCCGCCCTTCATGCCGACGGGGTCGACGTGACCGCGCATGACCGCGCCGTCACCGCCGAAACCCGTATCGAGGCGCAGCTTGACTATGTGCGCCACGCCGCGCCGGGGCTGCGCGATCTGGCGCCGCGGCTGGCGGGAATGTTGCGCGCCACCCCCGAGGCCGCCATCGCCGGCGCCGAGGCGGTGATCGTCACCCATTCCTGCGACGCCTATCGCCAGGCGGTGTCGGAAACCGGAACGCCGGTGATCGACGTCGCCCGCCTGTTCCGCGACCGCAGTCAGCAACCGCAGAGCGTCTCGGGCATCGGCTGGTAAGCCGCGCCCCTGCGCTGGAAAACGACAGGAACCCCAGAATGAGCCTGAACCTGGTCAGCCCCATCCGGTCCCGCATGTCCGACATCGACGGTGCCGCGGCGCGCCGTGACACCCTGCCCGCTGCGGCGCCGAATGATCTGCGCAATGACGCGGGCATCCCGCAGCCCGGCGCGCGCGGCCACGGCCCGCGGGACGGCGACACCGGCTTGCCCGCGCGCGGCCCGCGCGACGCGGCCACGACCCTTGCCGGCAGCGATGAAGACGATGATCTGACCGGCGGCAGCGGCGACGACCTGATCACCGGTGCGCGCGGCGACGACAGCCTGTCGGGGGGCGCCGGGGAGGATACGCTGCGCGGTGACAGCGGACACGACACGCTGTCGGGCGGCGCGGGTGAAGACCTGCTCGAGGGCGGCGACGGCGCGGATCTGCTGGCGGGCGGCAGCGGCGACGACACCCTGTCGGGCGGAACCGCTGATGACGACCTGTCCGGCGACAGCGGCGATGACACGCTGTCGGGGGACACCGGCGACGACACGCTTGCGGGGGATGCGGGCGGCGATCTGCTGACCGGCGGCAGCGGCCGCGACAGCCTGTCGGGCGGCAGCGGCCGCGACAGCCTGTCGGGCGGCAGCGGCGACGATACGCTGTCGGGCGGGAAATCCGATGACACGCTGTCGGGGGGCAGCGGCGCGGATTCGCTGGAAGGCGGCGACGGCTACGACGATCTTCTGGGCGGGACCGGTGATGACACGCTCTGGGGCGGCAGCGGTGATGACACGCTGCACGGCAACAGCGGCGATGACCAGCTGTGGGGGGAAAGCGGCAGCGACCTTATCTGGGGCGATGCTGGCGCGGACCTTCTGTCCGGGGGCCTGGGCAATGACACGCTGTGGGGCGGCAGCGGCGACGACAGCCTTGTCGGCGGCACCGGCAACGACAGCCTGTCGGGTGGCACCGGCAACGACATCCTGGCCGGATCGGACGGCAACGACGACCTTTCGGGCGGCACGGGCCACGACCTCTTGCAGGGGGGAACGGGCGACGATGTGCTGAACGGCAATTCCGGCGATGACAGCCTGTTCGGCGAGACCGGCGCCGACATGCTGCGCGGCGGCAGCGGCGCGGATTCGCTGGAAGGCGGCGACGGGCGCGACACGCTGGTCGGCGAGAGCGGCGACGACACGCTCTATGGCGGCGCGGCCGAGGATCTTCTCGAAGGCGGGGACGGCGACGACCAGCTTTGGGGCGAAGGCGGCAATGACACGCTTTCGGGCGAGGATGGCGCGGATCTCGTGGCCGGGGGCGCGGGCAACGACAGCCTGTCGGGCGGCGCAGGCCAGGACACGCTGTCGGGCGGCACCGGCAGCGACACGCTGGAAGGCGGCGCCGGGGCGGATCTGCTGAACGGCGGCGACGGCAGTGACGTCTTCGTCTTCACGCCTGAAGCCGCCGATGGCACCACCGATCTCATCCTGGGCTTCGAATGGGCGCTCGACACGATCATGCTGGTCGGGCTTTCGCTGGCGGATGGCGACCAGATCACCGATCACCTGAGCCTGGGCAGCGGCGGCGCGGTCGAGCTGAGCCTGGACGGGGTCGAGATCATGGTGCAGGGCAGCACATCGGTCTTCGATCCGATCGCGGCGCTTGCAGATCAGATCCTGTTGGCCTGAGCCGCCAGGCGGCCCCCCCCTGCCCGGCCTAGAACGGCACCGGCAGGGCGCCGGCATAGATCCCCAGCAGGGTCAGGAAAGCCGCGACGCTGGTCAGCATCTGGATCTTGGCAACTGCATCCTTCCAGCCGATGCGCGCCGCCTGCGCCCTCTGGTTGCCGCGGTTGAACCATTTCTGGCGCGCCAGGTGAAAGATCATGTAGATCTTCACCGTCGCGTTGAAGATCTGGTTGACGTAGAGAAGGAACGTCCAGGCCATCTCGGCGCGGCGGGCATGGCGGTAGAGAACCGACACCAGCACCAGCCGCGTGGCCACGACCCAGATCATCAGGCTGGCCAGATAGAACGGGTCGCGCAGCGCGCCAAAGAGCGCCAGCGCGGGGCTGACCATCACCGTCCAGATGGCAATGCGCTGGTCGATCAGGCACCACCAGATGAAGGGCGGCACCACCCGCGGGCCCAGCGCGATCGCGCGCGTGCCGTTGCGCAGCATGTTGCCCGACCAGCGGCGGAAATTCTCGTTCATGCGCTGGATGCCGCGGCCAGACACGATCTCGACGGTATAGACGCAGGCGTCCGGCACATAGGTCATGCGCGCCCGCCGCGCGAGCAGGTGATACCAGGTGGACTTGTCGTCGCCCGACAGGAAGCGGAACCGCCCCCACAGCCAATGATCCAGATGGTCGGCCTCGATCGTGCGGATGAAACGCGCGTCGATGATGTGGCGCGCGCGAAAGACGCTGAAGCGCCCGGTCAGCGTCAGCACCCGGTCCGACAGCGCATGCGACTGCATCGCCAGGCGCCGCTGGGCGAACCGCATCCTGAGCCACGAGCCCATCCAGGCCGGGCCGTGGCAGATCACCTCCTCGTCGGTGGTCAGCGCCTGAAGGCCGGGGTCAGCGGCAAAGACCGGCAAAACCTTCCGCAGCACATCGCTGCCATATATGGTGTCTCCGTCCATGAAAATGACAAGATCGTCTGGTTCGACGCCCTGACGCGCCATGCCCCGCAGGATCATGCCAATGGCCATGCGCTTGCCCGGCTGGTTCTGGCGCATCAGCACCACCTCCAGCAGATCGGCGCCCAGATCAGCGGCATGGGTGGCGATGTAATCGCGGATCACCGCTTCGTCGCCGGCCGATCCGGTCCCCACCCACAGCGAGGTCGGCACCTTCTCGCGGCGCACCTGCGACACGATGGAGGCCAGGACGCGGCGAGTGATTGCCGGTTCCTCGCGGTAGGTGGTCATCTGGATATGCAGACGCCGCGGCCGCCAGCCGCCCTGCCACAGCGCATCGGCCCGCGCCCGCATTCCCGGCCAGCGCCGCCGGCGGAACCAGACCGCCCGCAGGGCGTGATTGAACCACCAGCTGAACCGCCACAGCCCCAGAAGACCCAGCGCCACGGACAGATGCCGGAAGGACGGGTCGAGAAATCGGTTCGGCACCAGGATCGCCGCCGCGACCAGCGCACCCAGAACCAGCGCTGCCTGCGCCACGAAGGCCCCGTCATAGCGCGGCGGGCGCTGGCCTTCGGGCAACTCGAGCGCGGCAACCGTCGCCGCGATCCGCTTCTCGAGCGCATGGATCTGGGGCGCGCGGCGGCCATCGGACATGGGCGCCGCCCTCAGCCTGCGTCCGAACCGAAGATCAGCCGTCGCAGGCTGTTGCGAAACAGCGACACCGCGACCGGCTGGCCCGGCGCGAAGGCCTGCTCCTCGTCGGCCTGCCCCGCGTCAACCGGCGCGGCCTGAAGCGTCAGCCGCAGCCCCCCCGCCGCATCGGGCGCGATCGCCACGATCCGGGCCTGGGTCTCGATGCGCCGGCCGTTCGACATGGCCGCGACCTCGCCGCGCATCCCGGTCCAGACATCCATCACCCGATCCGCCGGCAGATGCGCGGCCACCGTGAACCCGCCGTCCGCCGCCGCGGCCGGCCCGATCACCTGCGCGACCGGCGTCTCGACCCAGTTCAGCCGGTTGAAGGCCAGCCCGCCCAGAAAGCCGAAGACCAGAACGAAGAGCCCGGCATAGACGGCCACCATGCCCGCCGCGCGCCAGCCCTGCGGGATCAGATCGGCGGTGGCGGCAGCGCGTTCGCGGGGCGTCTCCTCCATGGGGACCAGATCGACCGGCGCATCCAGCGCCGCGATCATCTCGCCGGTGTCGACCATCCGCCCGCTGAGCAGGTTCTTGTGAAACAGCCCCAGGATCTCGCGCTGGCGGCTGTTGAGCCCGTCGAACAGGAATTCCCGCGGCAGATCGCCCGGCACCAGCGCGACCGCAAAGGTGAGGGTGACCCCCTGAAACGGAATGGACAGCAACGCGCCCGACAGATCCGCCGCCTCGAGCGCGGGATCATAGACCGCCCGCGTCGTCCACTGGCGCAGCTTCACCGTGGTTCCGTCGGCAAGGCTGAGCATCAGGGGCGCGGTCACGCGATACTGCGGATCGGGGCTGGGGCGCTCGTGTCGGACCACCATCGCGGCACCTCTGTCCTTCCTTCGGGCGGCGGATCGCCCCTGACTAGCCAATCTAGCGGTGTCAAGGAAGGGCTAGATTGGCGCGCAGGGCCCCCGCGGGTGCGTTGCGACATACGTTCCGGGCCCCAGGAACGCAAATTTGACTTGGCTTGGCATGCCAGCTTGGGGCAAAGTAGCCGGCACGAAGGCGACCCGCCACCGCCAGACTGACCGCAGACCGCACCATAGGCGGCCACGGAACGAACCGGGAGGAAGAGACATGTCCAAGACGACCACCGCAACTCTTGCGGCGCTGACGCTTGCCGCAAGCCTTGCCAGCGGCACCGCCGCCTTTGCGCAATGCGATCCGGGCGAGATGACCATCAAGTTCTCGCATGTGACGAATGCCGACCGTCACCCCAAGGGGATTGCCGCGCAGCTGTTCGCCGATCGCGTCAACGAGGAGATGAACGGCCGCGTCTGTGTCGAGGTCTATCCGAACTCGACCCTTTACGACGACGACAAGGTGCTTGAGGCGATGCTGGCCGGCGACGTCCAGATGGCCGCGCCGTCGCTGTCGAAATTCGAAGCCTTCACCAAGGTCTTCAGCATCTTCGACCTGCCCTTCATGTTCAAGAACATGGATGCGGTCGACGAGTTCCAGGCCTCGGAAGTCGGCCAGGAGATGAAGGCCTCGATGGAACGCCGCGGTCTTCTGGGCCTCGAGTTCTGGCATTCGGGCATGAAGCAATTCTCGGCCAACACGCCGCTGGTGTTGCCCGAGGATGCCGAAGGTCTGAAATTCCGCGTCCAGCCCTCGGATGTGCTGATCGCGCAGATGGAGGCGCTGGGCGCCTCGCCGCAGCCGATGGCCTTCTCCGAGGTCTACGGCGCGCTGCAAATGGGCGTCGTGGACGGCCAGGAAAACACCTGGTCGAACATCTACGGCCAGAAGTTCCACGAGGTGCAGGACGGCATCACCGAAACCAACCACGGCGTGCTGGACTATCTGGTCGTCGTATCGGTGGATTGGTGGGACGGCCTCGATCCGGCGGTGCGCGACGATCTTTCGCGCATCCTGCATGAGGTGACCGAGACCCGGAACGCCCAGGTCAACGAGGTCGAGGCCAAGTCCCGTCAGGCGATCATCGACGCCGGCTATACCGTGCGCGAACTGACCCCCGAACAGCGCGCCGCCTGGGCGGCCACGATGCGCCCGGTCTGGGACCAGTTCAAGGACGGGATCGGCGAGGAGAAGATCGACTTCGCCCAGGAGGTCAACACGCGTCACTGACCGATCGGGGTGCGCGGCCTGCGGGCCCGCCCCCCTTCGCATGCCGCATCTTCTGAACACGCCGGGGGCAGGGTCGGGGCCGCAAGGTCGCACCCTGCCCCCTGAGCATGCCGCGGGGGGCGCGCGTCCCCCCTTGTTCCGACCCGTGCCGGCGCCCGCCGGCCCTGCCCGAAAGTAGAGAGGCCGCCCGGATGAGCCGCGCCTTCGTTCCCCAGACCGCCTTAGGCCGGCTGGTGCACAGCTTCGAGGAAACCGCCATTGCCCTGATCATGGGGGCGATGACGTTGCTGACCTTCGTCAATGTCGTGCTGCGCTACGTTTTCAATTCGTCCATCATCTGGGGGCTCGAGGCGACGCTGGTGCTGTTTGCCTGGCTGGTCCTGTTCGGGATGGCCCATGCGATCAAGATCACCGCGAACCTCGGGGTGGATATCCTGCTGGCGGTCCTGCCGCCGAAGGGCCGGCGGATCATCACCCTGACGGCGGTGGCGGCCTGCCTGATCTATGCGGCCCTGCTGATGAAGGGCGCGTGGGATTTCTGGGCGCCCTTCGCGGGGCTTGACCGGACCTCGGGGCATTGGTTCCCCACCGGCTTCGAGCGCACCCGCGATCAGGCCTGGTACGAGCTGGACGTGACCCCCATTCCCGATTTCCTGCGTTTTCTCGAACCGCTCATCAATCAGGGCGAAGCCTATGAGAAGATGCCCCGCGTCGTGCCCTATCTGATCGTGCCGCTGGGGGCGTTCCTGATGTTCGTGCGCCTGCTCGAAGCCGGCTGGCACGTGATCCGCGGCCGGCGCGATTGCATCATCGTCAGCCACGAGGCCGAAGATGCCGTCGTCGATGCCCGCCACCTGAACACGGAAGACTGAGCCATGCAGATCGCCTTCCTCTTTCTTCTGATCATCGGGCTGATGCTGATCGGCGTGCCGATCGCCATCTCGCTGGGCCTGTCGTCGATGATCTTCCTGCTGATCTATTCCGACACCTCGCTGGCCTCGATCGCGCAGACGCTCTACAACGCCATGGCCGGCCACGCGACGCTCCTGGCCATTCCCTTCTTCATCCTGGCCTCAAGCTTCATGTCGACGGGCGGCGTGGCGCAGCGGATCATCCGCTTTGCCGTGGCCTGCGTGGGCCATCTGCCGGGCGGTCTGGCCATTTCCGGGGTGCTGGCCTGCATGATGTTCGCCGCCCTTTCGGGGTCGTCGCCCGCGACCGTGGTGGCGATCGGCTCGATCGTGATCGCGGCCATGCGGCAGGTGGGCTACAGCAAGGATTTCGCCGCCGGGGTGATCTGCAACGCCGGCACGCTGGGCATCCTTATCCCGCCGTCGATCGTGATGGTGGTCTATGCCTCGGCCACCGATGTCTCGGTCGGGCGGATGTTCCTGGCCGGGGTGTTTCCGGGCATCCTGGCCGGTGTCATGCTGATGGCCGCGATCCTGGGCATTGCCATCTGGAAGAACCTGCCCAAGGGCACCTGGCAAGGCTGGCGCGAGGTCTTTCTGTCCTTTGCCGACAGCTTCTGGGGGCTGATGCTGATCGTCATCATCATGGTGGGGCTCTATGGTTTTCCCGGCGTCACCAAGGCGATCTTCACCCCGACCGAAGCCGCCGCGGTGGCCGCGGTCTATGCCTTCTTCGTGGCCAGCTTCGTCTACCGCGACATGGGCCCGCTGTCGAACCCGGACGGGCGGCCCACGTCGCTGCTGCGCCGGCCGCATGCGCTGGTCACCGCCTTCTTCCACCGCGACACGCGCGACACGCTGTTCGACGCCGGCAAGCTGACCATCACGCTGATGTTCATCATCGCCAATGCGCTGATCCTCAAGCATGTGCTGACCGAGGAACGCATCCCCCAGGAGATCGCGGGGATCATGCTCGACGCGGGCTTCGGCAAGATCATGTTCCTGGTGATGCTGAACATCCTGCTGCTGATCGGCGGCCAGTTCATGGAGCCCTCGGGGCTGATCCTGATCGTGGCGCCGCTGGTCTTTCCCATCGCCATGGAGCTGGGCGTGGACCCCATCCACCTGGGCATCATCATGGTGGTGAACATGGAGATCGGGATGATCACGCCGCCTGTCGGGCTCAACCTGTTCGTGACCTCGGGCGTGGCGGGAATGCCGCTGATGCGCGTGGTGCGCGCCGCCCTCCCGTTCCTGGGCGTGCTGTCGATCTTCCTGATCCTGGTGACCTTCGTGCCGGAACTGTCGATCTGGCTGCCGACACAGATCATGGGGCCGGAAACGGTGATCCGCTAGAACCACGAAGGGGCCCCGCGGGGCCCCTTTTCATTTCGGGCTGCGGCGCAGCCAGATCGCCTTTTCGCCCATCTTCTCGACCATGGCGGCATGGGCGGCGGCTTCCTCCTCGGTCAGCCGCGGGGGCAGCGGAACGGGCCGCGGACGCGGGCGCCAATCTTCGCCCGGTCCGCTCTGCACCGGGCCACGATCTTGCGCGGCAGACAGCACCAGCCCCGGCTGACGCCCCCCGACAAGTTCCAGATAGACCTCGGCCAGAAGCTCGCTGTCGAGAAGGGCGCCGTGTTTCTCGCGCACCGACAGATCCACCCCGAAGCGGCGGCACAGCGCATCGAGCGTCGCCGGCGAGCCGGGGAATTTCTGCCGCGCCATCTGAAGCGTGTCGATCGCGCGGCTCATCGGCAGGATCGGCTTGCGCGCCCATTTCAGCTCGGCGTTCAGGAACTTCATGTCGAAGCTGGCGTTATGGATCACCAGCTTGGCGTCCTGACCCACGAAATCCAGGAACTCCTGCACGATTTCCGCGAATTTCGGCTTGTCGGACAGGAATTCCGCGCTCAGGCCGTGGACGTTGAAGGCCTCGACCGGCATGTCGCGTTCGGGGTTGATATATTGGTGATAGATCCGCCCCGTGGGCATGTGGTTCATCAGCTCGACCGCGCCGATCTCGACCAGACGGTCGCCGCTTTCGGGGTCGAAGCCGGTGGTTTCGGTATCAAGAACGATCTCGCGCATCGCGTAACCTTTCGATCAGGGCCCGCACTTCAGCGCGCGTGCTCTCCATGTCGCGGGTTTCGATGACATGGGTCGCGCGCGCGCGCTTGTCGGCATCCGACATTTGCCGCGCCAGGATCAGATCCAGCTGTTCGCCGGTCATGCCGGGGCGCGCCAGAACGCGGCGGCGCTGCACCTCGGGCGGTGCGCTGACGACCAGCGTCGCGTCCAGATCGGCGTCCAGCCCGGTCTCGAAGAGAAGCGGCACATCCAGCAGCACCAGCCCGGCATCGGCATGGGCGCGCAGGAACGCGGCCCGGCTTGCGGCCACCAGCGGGTGCACGATCGCCTCGAGCCGCGCCAGCGCGCCCGCATCGCGCGCCAGCGCCGCCTTGAGCGCGGCCCGGTCGATGGCGCCATCCCGCAGTGCATCGGGGAAAGCCGCGCCCACCGGCGCGACCGCATCCCCGCCCGGCGCATAGAGCGCATGCACCGTCGCATCGGCATCCCAGACCGGAACCCCTTCGGCGGCAAACATCTGCGCCGTGGTCGATTTGCCCATCCCGATCGAGCCGGTCAGGCCCAGACGGAACGGCCCTTTCATGTCCCCAGAACCAGATCGCGCAGGGTCTGGTCAACCTCGGGGCGGATGCCGAACCAATGCTCGAAGGCGGGCGCGGCCTGATGCAGAAGCATCCCCAGACCGTCGACACCCACGCAGCCCTTCGCCCGCGCCGCGCGCAGAAGCGGTGTCTCGAGCGGGGTATAGACGATGTCGCAGACCGTGGCCGAAGCCGGCAGGGCATCAAGCGCGATCTCCAGCGGCGCCTTGCCCACCATCCCCAGAGACGAGCAATTGACCAGCGTCACCGCGCCGTCCAGCATATCCGAACGTTCGTCCCAGTCGCAGACGTCGATGCGGGACCCGAACTCGGCCCGCAGCGCCTGCGCGCGGTCCAGCGTGCGGTTGGCGATGCGGATGCGCGGCACATCCAGATCCAGCAGCGCCGCAAGGATGGCGCGCGCCGCGCCCCCGGCCCCGATCACCGCCGCAGGGCCGGTTTCGGGCCGCCAGTCGGGCGCGGATTGGCGCATGTTGGCGGCAAAGCCATGGGCATCGGTGTTGTCGGCCAGAAGGCTGCCGTCGGAGCGGAAGACCAGCGTGTTCGCCGCCCCGATCCGACGCGCGGTCGCGGTGACCTCGTCGGCCAGGGAAAGCACGGCTTCCTTGTGCGGGATGGTGACATTGGCGCCCACGAAGCCCGCGCGGGGCAGGGCGGCCAACACCGCCGGCAGATCCGCGGCCTCGACATGAAGCGGCACGTAATGACCCGGCAGGCCATGACGGGCCAGCCAATGCCCATGCAGCAAGGGCGAGCGCGAATGCGCCACCGGCGCCCCGATCACGCCGGCCAGCGGAATGCGCGCGCCGCTCATGAGCCGATGTCTCCCTTTTCGCGCAGGAAGGTCAGGAATTCGACCAGCGGCAAGCCCAGGATCGAGAAATAATCGCCCTCGATCCGCGAGAAGAGACGCAGGCCCTCTTCCTCGATCTTGTAGCCGCCGACCGAATGCTTCAGCCCCGGCCAGTTCCGCGCGACATAGGCACGGATCTCGGGCTCGGGGATCTGATGCATGGTCAGATGCGCCTCGACCGTGTGCCGCCACAGGATCTCGCCGCCGCGCGCGGCCACGACGGCCGTGGTCAGCCGGTGCTGGCGCCCCGAAAGCGCGGCGATCTGGGCGCAGGTTTCCTCCTGCGTGTGGGGCTTGGCGAAGATGCGCCCCTCGCAATCAAGGATCTGGTCACCACCCAGAACGATGGTGGCGGCATTGCGCGCTGAAATGGTCATGGCCTTGCGTTCGGCCAGAACCTCGGCCTGGCGGGCAGGGTCGAGTCCCAGCGCGCTCAGTTCGTCACGGATGGCGGCTTCGTCCAGCCGGGCCGGCTGGATCACGGGCAGAATGCCAGTGTTGCGCAGCAGGCGGGCACGGGTTTCGGACGCTGACGCCAGGATCAAGGGGGTGTGCATGGATCTGTGGGCAATTCATGGGCGCCCTGGGGGCGGTTCCGGTGATGGCGGATGCCAGGGGATATGGGTCCATCTTGTCAAGAAATCAGCAAGGTTTGTCCAGAGCGGGAGGCTTTCTTCCCATCACTGTGGGAAAGCGTCGCAGCTATGACACAGGTCAGGATTGTCCCCGCGGCCATATCACGCCAAGACATTGAAATATATACGTTATAAAAAGTTATCCACACACTCGGGGGCTTATACACAATGTTGTCCCAAGGCAGGCACCCTGTGGATAGTGAACGGGACAGGTCAGTTTTCCCGCTTATCCACCCCCCCATCCACATCATCATCTTTTCTTTCTATCTTCTTCTTTTTAGGAAGAGGTGTTCAAACTTCGAGGGCGGACCCCATGGGCGACTTTCTTCTGAACTGGTATTTCTGGATCAAGGCGTTCCACGTGATGTCCGTCCTGGCCTGGATGGCGGGGCTGTTCTATCTGCCCCGGATCTATGTCTATCACGTCGAGGCCACGCAGCCCGGCACCGACACCGACGCCACCTTCAAGGTGATGGAACGCAAGCTTCTGCGCGCGATCATGAACCCCGCCGCCATCTCGACGTGGTTCTTCGGTCTTTTGCTGGTGTTCACGCCCGGCGTCATCGACTGGAGCACGATCTGGCCCTGGACCAAGGGCTTCTCGATCATCGCCATGACGATCTTCCATCTCTGGCTTGCGGCCCGGCGCAAGGATTTCGAGCGCGGCGAGAACACGCTGAGCGGCCGGCGCTATCGCATGATGAACGAGATCCCCACGATCCTGATGGTGATCATCGTCCTGTCCGTTCTGGTGAAATGGTGACGAAGCCGAAGTTTCGTTGACTCTTCACGGTTGCAAGGCTATGTGAGGCGCGCCCGGCCGTCCGGTTGGCGCGCCTTCCTTATACCTGACGAACCAGCGCTTTCCGGGGATCCGGGGGCGGCGGCAACCCGTGGTGGACCCATGACCGAACGCCTGAACCTTTCTGACCTGAAGGCCAAGAGCCCGGCCGAGCTTCTCTCGCTGGCCGAGGAATGGGAGATCGAGAACGCCTCGACCATGCGCAAGGGCGAGATGATGTTCTCGATCCTCAAGGAGCATGCCGAGGAAGATTGGGTGATCGGCGGGGATGGCGTTCTCGAGGTGCTTCAGGACGGCTTTGGCTTCCTGCGCTCGACCGAGGCCAATTATCTGCCGGGCCCCGATGACATCTATGTCAGCCCCGACATGATCCGCCAATACAGCCTGCGCACCGGCGACACGGTTTCGGGCGTGATCCGCGCGCCAGGCGAGAACGAACGCTATTTCGCGCTGACCACGGTCGAGAAGATCAACTTCGAGGAGCCCGAGCGCGCCCGTCACAAGGTCGCCTTCGACAACCTGACGCCGCTTTACCCCAACGAACGGCTGAAGATGGAGATCGAGGATCCGACGATCAAGGATCGCTCGGCCCGGATCATCGACCTGGTGGCGCCGATCGGGAAGGGGCAGCGGTCGCTGATCGTGGCGCCGCCGCGGACCGGCAAGACGGTGCTTTTGCAAAACATCGCCCATTCGATCGAGAAGAACCACCCCGAGTGCTATCTGATCGTGCTGCTGATCGACGAACGCCCCGAAGAGGTGACGGACATGCAGCGGTCGGTGAAGGGCGAGGTGATCTCGTCGACCTTCGACGAACCGGCCACGCGCCACGTCGCCGTGTCGGAAATGGTGATCGAAAAGGCCAAGCGCCTGGTCGAACATAAACGAGATGTTGTGATTCTTCTCGACTCGATCACAAGACTTGGTCGTGCCTTCAACACGGTCGTGCCGTCCTCGGGCAAGGTTCTGACCGGTGGTGTGGATGCCAACGCCCTGCAACGGCCCAAGCGGTTCTTCGGTGCTGCGCGCAACATCGAGGAAGGCGGGTCGCTGACCATCATCGCCACGGCGCTGATCGACACCGGTTCGCGCATGGACGAGGTGATCTTCGAGGAATTCAAGGGCACCGGTAACAGCGAGATCGTTCTCGACCGCAAGGTGGCCGACAAGCGCGTCTTCCCGGCGATGGACATCCTCAAGTCCGGCACGCGGAAGGAAGAGCTGCTGGTCGATCAGAAAGACCTTCAGAAGACCTATCTCTTGCGCCGCATCCTGAACCCGATGGGCACTACCGACGCGATCGAGTTCCTGATTTCCAAGCTCAAGCAGACGAAGACGAACGGCGAGTTCTTCGATTCGATGAACGCCTGACAGGGCCGGCGCGATGGACACGATCTTTGCGCTGGCTTCGGCCCGCGGCAAGGCGGGTGTCTCGGTTCTCCGCATCTCCGGGGCAGGGGCCTGGGATGCGGTGTCGGCGCTCTGTGGCGGACGTTTGCCCGAACCGCGGCGCGCGGCGCTGCGGCGGCTGATCTGGCAGGGCGATATTCTCGACGACGCGCTGGTGATCGTCTTTGCCGAAGGGGCCAGCTTCACCGGCGAGCCTTCGGCGGAACTTCAGGTGCATGGCTCGATCGCCGTGGTCGATGCGGTGATGCGCGCGCTTGGCCAGATGCCGGGGCTGCGGCTGGCCGAGCCCGGCGAATTCACCCGCCGCGCGCTGGAGAACGGGCGGCTTGATCTCGAGCAGGTCGAGGGGCTGGCGGATCTGATCGAGGCCGAGACCGAAGCCCAGCGGCGCCAGGCGCAGCGCAGCCTGTCGGGCGCGCTGGGGCGGCTGGCCGAAAGTTGGCGGCGCGATCTGGTGCAGGCGGCGGCGCTGATCGAGGCGACCATCGACTTTGCCGACGAGGATGTGCCGGTCGACGTGACGCCAGAGGTCACCGCGCTTCTGGCGCGGGTGCAGGCGGATCTGTCGGCGCAGATCGCGGGCTTCGGTGCGGCCGAGCGTATCCGCGAAGGCTTTGAAGTGGCCATCATCGGGCGGCCCAATGTGGGGAAATCGACGCTGCTGAACGCGCTTGCCGGGCGCGATGCGGCGATCACCTCGGATATTGCCGGAACCACGCGCGACGTGATCGAGGTGCGGATGGATCTGGCCGGGCTGGCGGTGACCTTCCTTGATACCGCCGGTCTGCGCGAGGCGACGGATGCGGTCGAGGCCATCGGGATCGCGCGTGCGCAGGAACGGGCGCGTGACGCCGATCTGCGGGTGTTCCTGATCGCCCCCGGCGAAGATCCCACGGAGTTGGCGCAGGTTCAGCCCGGCGATCTGGTGCGCATCGCCAAATCCGACACGCCCGCGGCCGGGGGTGTGTCGGGAAAGACCGGGGCAGGGGTGCCCGAGCTTCTGTCCGAGATCGGCGAGATCCTGTCGCAACGGGCCTCGGGGGCCGGGCTGGCCGTGCGTCTGCGCCAGCGGCAGGGGATCGCGGCGGCGGCGGACGCACTGGATCGTGCACGCGCGGCGCTTGATCCGGGGGGCGCGGCAAGCGAAATTGTGGCCGAAGAATTGCGCAGTGCGGCGCGCGCGCTGGAAATCCTGATCGGGAAGATCGGGGTCGAGGATCTGCTCGACACCATCTTCTCGAGCTTCTGTATCGGCAAGTGAGGCGTGTTTCACGTGAAACGGTTTGATGTCATCGTGATCGGCGGCGGTCATGCCGGAACCGAGGCTGCCCATGCCGCGGCGCGGATGGGGGCGCAGGTGGCACTGGTCACGCTGAGCACGCGTGATCTGGGCGTGATGTCGTGCAACCCGGCGATGGGGGGCCTGGGCAAGGGCCATATCATCCGCGAGATTGACGCGCTGGATGGCGTGATGGGCCGCGTGTCCGACCGCGCGGGTATCCAGTTCCGGCTGCTGAACCGCCGCAAGGGGCCGGCAGTGCAGGGGCCGCGGGCACAGATCGACCGGGCGCTTTATCGTGCCGAGATGCAGGCCGAGATGACCGGCATGGCGAATCTGCGCGTGATCGAGGCCGAGGTAACCGATCTGCGCGTCGATACCGGCCGCGTCACGGGCGTCGTTTTGGCTGACGGCACGACGCTGGAGGCGGGGGCCGTGATCCTGACGGCAGGCACCTTCCTGCGCGGCACCTTGCATATCGGCGACCGGCAGCTGCGCGGCGGGCGCATGGGCGATGCCTCGGCCGACCGTCTGGGGGATCGGCTGCGTGATCTGGGCCTTGGGGTCGGGCGTCTCAAGACCGGCACGCCGCCGCGGCTTGACGGACGCAGCATCGACTGGGCGATCCTCGACCGGCAGGAAGGTGACGCCGAGCCGGTGATGTTTTCCTTCCTGAACCGCGCGCCTTTCGTGCGCCAGATCGCCTGCGGCATCACCCATACCAATGCCCGCACGCATGAGATCATCCGCGAGAACCTGAGCCGCTCGGCGCTTTACGGCGGCTATATCTCGTCGACCGGGCCGCGCTATTGCCCCTCGGTCGAGGACAAGGTGGTGCGCTTCGCCGACAAGGATTCGCATCAGATCTTTCTCGAACCCGAGGGGCTTGAGGATCACACGGTCTATCCCAACGGGATCTCGACCTCGCTACCCGAGGATGTGCAGGACGCCTATGTCCGGTCGATCCGCGGGCTCGAGTCGGTGCGCATCCTCCAGCCGGGCTATGCGATCGAATATGATTACTTCGACCCGCGCGGGTTGAAGGGCTCGCTTGAGCTGACGGCGCTGCCGGGGCTGTTCCTGGCCGGGCAGATCAACGGCACGACCGGGTACGAGGAAGCGGGCGGGCAGGGGCTGGTGGCCGGCGTCAATGCCGTGCGTCTTGTCCGGGGCGAAGACCCGTGGCTGCCCAGCCGCCGCGACAGCTATATCGGCGTGATGATCGACGATCTGCGCGCCAATGGTGCGACCGAACCCTACCGCATGTTCACCTCGCGCGCGGAATACCGGCTGAGCCTGCGCGCCGACAATGCCGATCAGCGGCTGACCGAAACGGGGATTTCCCTTGGGCTGGTGTCCGAAACGCGCAAGGCGGCCTTTGGCGCCAAGATGGCGGCGCTCTCTGCGGCGCGCGATCAACTGTCCGCACGGATCGTGACGCGCGCCGAGGCCGAGGATTGGGGGCTGCCCTATGCTGCCAGCGGCGAACGGCGCAGCCTGATGGATTATCTGTCCATCGTTCCCGACACCGCCGCCGCGCTTCTGGCGCAGGGCGGGGTGATGGAGGGGCTCGATCCCGAGACGCTGACGCAATTGTCGCGCGACGCCACCTATGAGAAATACGCGCACCGTCAGGATGCCGCTGTCGAGATGCTGCGCCGGGACGAGGACATGCGCATTCCCGATGATTTCGACTATGCCGCGATCAGCGGTCTGTCGGGCGAGCTGGGCGCGAAACTGGCCTATGTCCGCCCACAGAATCTTGCCGAAGCGGGCCGGATCGAGGGGATGACGCCGGCGGCGCTGACCCTCATCCTTGCGCGGCTGCGGCGCCTGGCACGGGACCGCGGTGCGGCATGAGCATCGTTGATCGGGATGCCTTCGCCGCGCGCACGGCCGTTTCACGTGAAACACTCGCGGCTTTTGACGCCTATGCAGCGCTTCTGACCAAATGGTCCCGCGCGATCAATCTGGTGGCGCCGGGAACGCTGGATGCGCTGTGGGGGCGCCATTTTCTTGACAGTGCCCAGGTCTTCGAACTTCTGCCCGGCCCGGCGCGACACCTGGCGGATCTGGGCTCGGGCGCGGGCTTTCCGGCCATTCCGCTGGCGATCATGGCGCGCGAGAGGGCGCCGGACCTCACGGTGACGCTGGTCGAATCCGACCGGCGCAAAGCGGCCTTTCTCGAGACGGTGATCCGCGATCTGGGGCTGTCGGCACGGGTCGAGACCGCGCGAATCGAATCGCTGGCGCCGCTGGGGGCGGATGTGCTGACCGCGCGCGCCTTGGCGCCGCTTGACCGGCTGGCCACTTATGCACAGCGGCATCTCGCCCCAGGCGGTGTGGCGATCTTCCCGAAAGGCAAGGCCTGGCGCGATGAACTTGCCGCCGCCCAGGCGCATGCGACATTCACTTTTGCGGCGCATCCGAGTATCACGGATAAAGCCGCGGTACTTCTCGAAATCCGCGATCTTTCCCTGGCTCAGTAGATCAATCATGGGGGTCCGACCGTGAAGCCCAGAATCATCGCCGTGGCGAACCAGAAAGGCGGCGTCGGCAAGACGACAACCGCAATCAATCTTGCCGCCGCCATGGTCGAACGCGGGCGGCGTGTTCTGGTGGTGGATCTCGACCCGCAGGGCAATGCCTCGACCGGGCTGGGCTGCGAGGTCTCGACCCGCAGCATCACCAGCTTTGACGTGCTGACCGAGGACGCGACCCTGGCCGAAGCCATCGTGCGCACCGAGGTCGAGGAGCTGTTCGTGTGTCCGGCGACGCCCGATCTGGCCTCGGCCGATATCGAACTGGTGTCGAACGAAAAGCGCAGCTTCCTGCTCAGCGATGCCTTGCGCCAGCCGGGGGTCGAGGTGCTGGATCTGGATCTGATCCTGATCGACTGCCCGCCGTCGCTGAACCTGTTGACGGTGAATGCGCTGGTGGCCGCGGATTCGGTTCTGGTGCCCTTGCAGTCCGAGTTTTTCGCGCTTGAGGGGCTGTCGCAGCTGATGCTGACCATCCGCCAGGTGCGCGAGGCCGCCAATCCCGCGCTGCGGATCGAAGGCGTGGTGCTGACCATGTTCGACGCGCGCAACAACCTGGCGCTTCAGGTCGAGCAGGATGCACGCGAAACCCTGGGCGAACTGGTCTTCAGCACGATCATTCC
This sequence comes from Phaeovulum vinaykumarii, assembly GCF_900156695.1. Taxonomy (GTDB): domain Bacteria; phylum Pseudomonadota; class Alphaproteobacteria; order Rhodobacterales; family Rhodobacteraceae; genus Bieblia_A; species Bieblia_A vinaykumarii. Next base: position 134,875 of record NZ_FTOM01000006.1, on the reverse strand, counting down.
GCGCAACGTGCGGCTGTCCGAGGCGCCCTCGCACGGTAAGCCCGCGCTGCAATACGACAGTTCCTCGCGCGGGAGCGTGGCCTATCGCGCGCTGGCCGACGAGCTCGATCGCCGCTGGGGTGGCGCAAGACCAATGGAGAAAGCCGGATGAGCAGCCGCAATGAACGGCGTGGATTGGGCCGGGGCCTGTCGGCCCTGATGGCAGATGTGAACCTGTCGAGCGCCGCGCCCGCTGAAAGCGCCCCGCGCAAGGGGGACATCGCCCAGATCCCGATCGAGAAGATCGAGGCCAACCCGACGCAGCCGCGGCGGGTCTTTGCGCCCGAGGCGCTGGAGGAACTGGCGCAGTCCTTGCGTGAAAAGGGCATCATCCAGCCGCTGATCCTGCGCCCCAATCCGCGCGACCCGCAGGGCTATGAGATCGTGGCCGGGGAACGCCGCTGGCGGGCGGCGCAGCTGGCGCGGATCGACGTCGTGCCCGCCATCGTGCGTGAGCTGGACGACACCGAGACGCTGGAAGTCGCCATCATCGAGAACATCCAGCGCGCCGATCTGAGCGCCATCGAAGAGGCGATGGCCTATCGACAGCTGATGGACAAGTTCGGCCATACGCAGGAAAAGATCGCCGAGGCGCTGTCCAAGAGCCGCAGCCATATCGCCAACCTCCTGCGTTTGCTCACCTTGCCGGACTCGGTTCAGGACATGGTGCGCCGCGGCGATCTGAGCGCGGGCCATGCGCGCGCGCTGATCAATGCGCCCGACCCCGATGCGCTGGCCCGGCGCATCCTGTCGTCGGGGATGTCGGTGCGCGAGGCCGAGCGCATGGCAACCGAGATCAAGGGCACCGGCCGTGGCCCGTCGGAAAAGCGCCAGGCCCCGCGCCGCGACAAGGATGCCGATACGCTGGCGCTTGAAGCCGACCTGACGGCGACGCTGAAGATGCCGGTGTCGATCGACCATGTCGGCGCCGGGGGGGGCTCGGTGACCATTTCCTATCGTGATCTCGAGGAACTGGACGCGCTGTGCCAGCGGCTCAGCGGTATCTGCTAGGGCGTCTCGGATAGCTCCACGATCAGCCGGTTCAGCAGAAGACGGCCGTCGCGCGTCGCCCGCAGGCGGCCGTCGTGCATTTCCAGAAGCCCGAATTCGGACAGATCGTCGATGCGGGCGCGGGGCAGGGGGTGACCGGCCAGCGCGGCGTAACGGTCGGCGTCCACCCCCTCGCGCGTGCGGAGCGCCATCAGAAGGTATTCCTCGGCCTCCTCGGCGCGGCGCAGAGTTTCACGTGAAACCTCGCCCGAGCCCTGCTCTTCCACCGCCTGAAGCCAGAGCGCGGGCGCGCGGTGCCCGGCGGTGGCATGGCGCTGGCCCCCCAGGGTCATGCGCCCATGCGCGCCGGGGCCGATCCCGGCATAATCGCCATAGCGCCAGTAGATCATGTTGTGCCGGCATTCCTGACCGGGCGCCGCATGGTTGCTGATCTCATAGGCCGGAAGGCCCGCTTCGTCGCAAATCTCGTTCGTTATCAGATACATGTCGGTGCCGCGGTCTTCGTCCGGAAGGCCGGGAAGCTGGCCCGCACGGGCGCGTTTGGCGAAGGTCGTGCCGTCCTCGATGGTCAGCTGGTAAAGCGACAGATGCCCCTGCGAAAGGCGAAGCGCCGCATGCAATTCCGCGGCCCAGGCCTCGGGCGTCTGGTTCTGGCGGGCATAGATCAGATCAAGGCTGACCCGATCACAGACCGATTGCGCAATGGCGATGGCGCGCCGGGCCTCGGCCACGTCATGGATGCGGCCCAGACGCTTCAGATCGGCATCGTCGAGCGCCTGCACCCCCAGCGACAGCCGGTTCACGCCGGCGCCGATATAGTCGCGGAAACGTCCGGCCTCGACCGAGCCGGGGTTGGCCTCAAGCGTGATCTCGACATCCGGCGCCATCTGCCAGCGGGCGCCGATGCGCGCGATCACGGCCGCGGTGACGGACGGGTCCATCAGCGAGGGCGTGCCGCCGCCGAAGAACACGGTCTCGACCACGCGGCCGGGCGTTTCGGCGGCCAGCCGGTCGATCTCGGCCAGAAGGGCGCGCCGCCAGCGGTCCTGATCGACCGTGGCGGCGACATGGCTGTTGAAATCGCAATAGGGGCATTTGGCGGCACAGAAGGGCCAGTGGACATAGACCCCGAACCCGCCGTGGCGCCAGTCGTCCAATCTCAGCCCCGGAACGCGGTGACTTCGATCTCGACCTTCATCTCGGGCTTGATCAGCCCGGCGATGACCATCGTCGCGGCGGGGCGGATCTCGGAGAGCGACTCGCCCAGCGCCGGGATCAGCGCGTCCACCTCGGCCGCGTCGGTCACCGTGTATTGTACGCGCACGATGTCCTCCATGGCAAAGCCCGCCTGATCCAGCACGCCGCGGATGGTGGCAAAGCAGTTGCGCGCCTGATCGGCGATGCTCTCGGGCATGGTCATCGTGGCGTAATCATAGCCGGTGACGCCGGAGACAAAGCACCAGTCGCCCTTCACGATGGCGCGGGAATATCCCATGGTCGTCTCGAAGGCCGATCCGGTGGAAATGCGGCGGGTTTCGCTCATGTCAATCCTCGAAACAGGCGACGAGCCGGGAAAAGGCATCGGCGCGGTGGCTGATTTCGTTCTTCTTCGCCGGGTCCATCTCGGCAAAGGTGATCTCGTGGCCCTCGGGCACGAACATCGGGTCATAGCCGTGGCCCTGACGACCGCGCATGGGCCAGACCACCTGGCCTTCGACGCGGCCCTCGAAGACCTCGTCATGGCCGTCGGGCCAGGCCAGGACCAGCGTGGCGCGAAAGCGCGCGGTGCGCGGGAAAGGGGCGTTGCGCGCCTGAAGCGCGTCCCAGGTGCGCGTCATCGCCTTGACGAAATCGCGGCCCTCGGGGGTTTCGGCCCAATCGGCGGTATAGACGCCCGGCGCGCCGTCAAGGCCGTCGACCTCGATCCCGCTGTCATCGGCCAGCGCCGGCAGGCCCGTGGCCCGCGCCGCGGCATGGGCCTTGATGCGGGCATTGCCGACAAAGGTGGTCTCGGTCTCGGCGGGTTCGGGCAGGTTCATCGCCTTGGCGCCCACGACCTCGATGCCGAAGGGCGCCAGAAGCGCCGCGATCTCCTCAAGCTTGCCGGCGTTATGCGTGGCCACCAGCAGCTTTTTCCCGGAAAACTTCCGCATCACAGCGCCACGTTCTGCGCCGTGACCAGCGAGGCGACGCCCTTTTGCGCCAGATCCAGCAGTTCCGACATCTGGGTGCGGTCGAAGGTGGCGCCCTCGGCCGACATCTGCACCTCGATCAGGCGTCCACGGCCGGTCATCACGAAATTGCCGTCCACGCCGGCCTCGCTGTCCTCGGCGTAATCCAGATCCAGCACCGGCTGACCGGCATAGATCCCGCAGGAAATCGCGGCCACGTTGTCCACGATCGGGTCCGAGGCGCAGATCCCGGCCTTCATCAGCTTGTTCACCGCCAGGCGCAGCGCCACCCAGCCGCCGGTGATCGAGGCGCAGCGGGTGCCGCCATCGGCCTGGAGCACGTCGCAATCCACCACGATCTGGCGCTCGCCCAGGGCCACGCGGTCGATGCCGGCGCGCAGGGCCCGGCCGATCAGACGCTGGATTTCCTGCGTGCGGCCGGATTGCTTGCCGGCGGCGGCCTCGCGGCGGTTGCGGGTGTTGGTGGCGCGCGGCAGCATGCCGTATTCGGCCGTCACCCAGCCCAGGCCCGTGCCCTTCAGGAAGGGCGGCGGGCGGTCCTCGATGGTGGCCGTGCACAGCACGCGTGTGTCGCCCATTCGGATCAGGCAGGAGCCCTCGGCGTGTTTGGAGACATTCGGCTCGATTGAAATCTTGCGCATTTCATCCAATTTTCTGCCAGAGGGGCGCATGGTTCTTCCTTTCGCTCGGGTCGGGTCCATTAAAGGCCGCCCGTGCCCCCATGCAACCCCGATTGACGCATCCCCCGGCCGCCACTAACCGGGGGACAGGCATCGAGGGTGGAAGATGGCTGATAACGGCACCGCGCTTCAGGATCTGAACGACCGCTCGCGCGAGGTGTTTCGCCGCGTGGTCGAGGGGTATCTGGAAACCGGCGAGCCCGTGGGCTCGCGCACGCTGACACGGCAGCTTTCCGAGAAGATCTCGGCCGCGACCGTGCGCAACGTGATGCAGGATCTGGAATTCATGGGGCTTCTGGACAGCCCGCATGTCTCGGCCGGGCGCATCCCCACGCATCTGGGTCTGCGGATGTTCGTCGATGGCATTCTCGAGGTCGGCGAGGTCGACGAGACCGACCGGACCCGCATCGAGGCCGGGCTGGCGCGCAACGATCAGGACGTGGGTGCGCTGCTCGACCGGGTGGGGGGGGTGCTTTCGGCGATCACGCGGGGGGCGTCGCTGGTCCTGTCGCCCAAGCACGAGGCGCCGATCCGGCACGTCGAATTCGTGGGCCTTGCGCCGGACCGGGCTTTGGTGGTTCTGGTCTTTGCCGATGGCCAGGTCGAGAACCGTCTGTTCACGCCGCCGCCCGGACAGACGCCTTCGTCGATGCGCGAGGCGGCGAATTTCCTCAACGCCATCGCCGAGGGCCGCAGCCTGGGTGATCTGCGCAGCGCCATCGGCGCCGAGATCGACCGCCGGCGCGCGGAACTGGACCTTCTGGCCGCGGATCTGATCGAACAGGGGCTGGCGCAATGGGATGACGGGCCCGTCCACCGCGAACGGCTGATCGTGCGCGGGCGCTCCAATCTGATCGAGGGCGCCGTTGCCGAGGATCTCGAGCGCATCCGCATCCTGTTCGACGATCTCGAGCGCACGCGCGATCTGGCCGACTTCATCGAACTGACCGAACAGGGCGAGGGCGTGCGCATTTTCATCGGCTCGGAGAACAAGCTTTTTTCACTTTCGGGTTCCTCTCTGGTGGTCTCTCCCTATATGAACGCGGATCGGAAGGTGATCGGAGCGGTGGGCGTGATCGGCCCGACACGGCTGAACTATGGCCGGATCGTTCCGATCGTCGATTATACGGCACAGTTGGTGGGCCGGCTTCTGTCGGGCCAGCCCGGAGGATGACGATGAGCGAGATGAAGAAGGACGAACTGGCCGAGAATCAGGCCGCGATCGACGAGGACACTGCGGGTGCCGCCGAGGCCGCGGCGGACGAGATCGAATCGCTTCGTGCCGAACGCGACGAGCTGCGCGACCGTTTCATGCGCGCGCTGGCGGATTCCGAGAACAACCGCAAGCGCTTCGAGCGCGAGCGCCGCGAGGCCGAGCAATTCGGCGGCACCAAGCTGGCGCGCGATCTTCTGCCCGTGCATGACGCGCTCAAGCGGGCGCTGGAAGCGGCCACCGACGAGCAGCGCGCGGCCGCCGCGGCGCTGATCGAAGGCGTCGAACTGACCCTGCGCGAACTGGTGAATACCTTTGCAAAACATGGGATTAAGCCGGTCAGCCCGGCGGTCGGGGACAGCTTTGACCCGCAGCTGCATCAGGCGATGTTCGAAGCCCCCGTGCCCGGCACCACGGCCGGCGACATCATCCAGGTGATGGCCGAGGGTTTCGTGATCCATGACCGGCTGCTGCGTCCGGCGCAGGTGGGGGTGTCCTCGACGCCGAAATCGTGATTCACGGTCTCTTAACCCATTAACAAATCACAAAAAGACCGCGAGGCATTTTCGGGGTATCTTTGACAGATAGAGTTCTGTTTCCAAGGTATCCCGATGTCACTCTCCAGCTCGCTCGTCGGCACGTCCTGGGCCAGCATGATGTCCCAGATCCAACAGAGCAACCGTGTCCACGAAGATCTTGCGGGCGTGGTCTCCGATCTGGCCACCGCCCATGCTGCGACCTCGTCGGTCGTGAATAACGTCAAGGAAAAGCAGGCCCTGGCCACCGTGGCCGCGGCCAATCCCGCAGCCGCCGCCTCGGCGCTGTCGGCGGTCCTGTCGGCCATGGGGCCTGCCTCGGCCGAAGCGGCCTCCAAGGCCGGGGTCGAGGTCAAGGAAGTCATCCCCGGCGCCAGCGCCGCGGCGGCCATTGCCGCGGCTGCGGCCTTCCGCTCGGCGACCAGCGCGCCGGCGCTGGCCCAGTCCCAGAAGGACATGACCAAGGCGCCCGAGGCCTCGAAGATGGCCGCCATGGCCAACCGCGAGGACGACGCCAAATCCACCCGCGCCAGCCGCGACAAGGACGCCGCCGACGGCACCGGCGCCGCGACGTCGACCTCCGCCACCTCGGACGAGACCGAGGTCGAGGCCGGCACGCTGCCCGACCTGCCCGAGGTCGATTTCCCGTCGGTCCCGGACGAGGGCGCGACCATGGCCACGATCCCGGAAATCGGGACCGGTTTCACCAAGGGCGCCGATGTCGCCGCGGTTCAGCCGGCCAAGGCCGAGACCGTCAGCACGACCCATCTGCGGCAAGCCGTTTGAGGGCATAGAGCGCCTCGAGCGCCTCGCGCGGGGTCATGTCGTCGGGGTGCAGATCAGCCAGATGCTCGGCCAGCGGGTTCGAGACAGGCTGCGGCGCCGCGGGTGCCGGAACCTGGGCCTGAAACAGCGGCAGGTCGTCCAGAAGGGCTGCCGGCCGCGGGCCGCCATCGCGCGCGCCCGCCTCCAGCGTTTCCAGAAGCACCCGCGCGCGCTCGACCACGCTGGCCGGAAGACCGGCCAGACGCGCCACCTGCACGCCATAGGACCGATCCGCGGCACCTCGCCGGACCTCGTGCAGGAAGATCACCTCGCCGTTCCATTCCTTCACGCTGACGGTGGCGTTTTCCACCCCGTCCAGCTTGGCCGCCAGCCCCGTCATCTCGTGGTAATGGGTGGCAAACAGCGCCCGGCACCGGTTCGTGGCGTGCAGATGCTCGAGCACCGCCCAGGCGATGGACAGCCCGTCCCAGGTGGCCGTGCCGCGCCCGATCTCGTCCAGGATCACCAGCGCCCGGTCATCGGCCTGGTTCAGGATGGCGGCGGTCTCGACCATCTCGACCATGAAGGTCGACCGCCCCCGCGCCAGATCGTCCGAGGCGCCGACCCGGCTGAAGATCTGGCTGACCAGCCCCAGCCGCGCCCGCCGCGCCGGCACATGCGCCCCCGCCTGCGCCAGCAGCGCGATCAGCGCGTTCTGCCGCAGGAAGGTCGATTTACCGGCCATGTTCGGCCCGGTCAGCAACCAGATCGCGGGCGATTGCCCCTGGCTCAGCTTGCAATCATTGGCCACGAAGGGCGCGCCCGCGCGGCTCAACGCGGCCTCCACGACCGGATGCCGCCCGGCCTCGATCTCGAAGGCGCGGCTGTCGTCCACGATGGGCGCGCACCATTCGCCGCCCGCCGCCAGCTCCGCAAAGCCCGCGGCCACGTCGATCTCGGCCAGCGCGGCGGCGGCGGCCCCGATGCGCCCGGCCTCGTCCAGAATGGCGCGGCGCATCTCGTCGAAGAGACGCTTCTCGATCTCGAGCGCCTGCGCGCCCGCGTTCAGGATGCGCGTTTCCAGCGCGCTCAGCTCGACCGTGGTGAAGCGGATCTGGTTCGCGGTGGTCTGGCGGTGGATGAAGGTCTCGCTCAGCGGTGGCGCCAGCATCCGTTCGGCATGGGTGGCCGTGGTCTCGATGAAATAGCCCAGCACGTTATTGTGCTTGATCTTCAGCGCCGAGATCCCGGTTTCGCTGGCATAGCGGGCCTGCATGGCGGCGATGACGCCGCGCCCCTCGTCGCGCAGACGGCGGGTTTCGTCCAGTTCGGCATCGAAGCCCTGGGCGATGAAGCCGCCGTCGCGCGCCAGAAGCGGGGGGCTGTCGATCAGCGCCGCCTCGAGCCGGGCCAGAAGGGTCTCGTGGCCGACCAGCGCCTGGGCCGCGCGGGCCAGCCGGTCGGGGGCGTCTTGCAGCATCGCGGCGATGGTCTCGGCCTGCGCAAGGCCCGCGCGGATCGCGGTCATGTCGCGCGGCCCGCCCCGCTCCAGCGCCAGCCGCGACAGCGCGCGGTCCATGTCGGGCACACGGCCCAGGGCCTCGCGCAGATCGGCGCGAAACAGGCTGTCGTCGAGCAGGTATTGCACCGCCGTCTGGCGGTCGCGGATCTCGCGCAGATCGCGCGCGGGGGCCGCGATCCGGCGTTCCAGCAGGCGCGCGCCGGCGGCGGTGCGGGTGCGGTCGATCGTCGCCAGAAGCGAGCCCTCGCGCCCGCCCGAAAGCGCCTGCGTCAGTTCCAGGTTGCGCCGCGTGGCCGCGTCGATCTGCACGACCCCGCCCAGCGATTCACGCACCGGCGGGCGCAGCAGCGGCAGCCGCCCGCGCTGGGTCAGGTCGATGTAATCGGCCAGCGCCCCCATCGCCGACAATTCGGCCCGCGCGAAACTGCCAAAGGCATCGAGCGTGCCCACCTGCCACAGCGCGCACAGCCGCTTTTCCGCGCCCTGGCTGTCGAAGCTGGCGCGCGCCAGGGGCGTCAGTGCCGCCCCCGAAACCGTCACGAATTCGGCGATTTCGGCCTCGTTCGTCTCGGACACCAGCACCTCGCGCGGGGTCAGCCGGGCCAGTTCCGGCCCCAGCCGCATCAGCGGGCATTCCATCACCCGGAATTCCCCGGTCGAGATATCCACCCAGGCCAGCGCGCCCTGATCGCGCAGCCCCGCCCAGGCCGCCAGGTAATTGGCGCGCCGGGCCTCCAGAAGGCTTTCCTCGGTCAGGGTGCCGGGGGTGACCAGGCGCACCACCTCGCGCCGGACCACGGATTTCGCGCCGCGCTTGCGGGCCTCGGCCGGGTCTTCCATCTGCTCGGCGATGGCCACGCGGAACCCCTTGCGGATCAGCGTCAGCAGATAGCCTTCCGCGGCATGGACGGGCACGCCGCACATCGGGATCGGCTCGCCCTCGTGGGTGCCGCGCTTGGTCAGCGCAATGTCGAGCGCCGCCGAGGCCGCCACCGCGTCCTCGAAGAACATCTCGTAGAAATCCCCCATCCGATAGAACAGCAGCGCGCCCGGATTGGCGGCCCTGATCTCCAGATATTGCGCCATCATCGGCGTGATGGTGGATGCGCTCACGTCTGTCCCCCCCGGTTTGGCGCGGAACCTAGCGAAGCTGCCGCGCCCCGAAAAGCGCCAAATCCATTGAGGCCGTTGGACCTTGGCGCTAAGAGGGCAGGGCTTGCAGGAGGAGCCGCCCCCGTCATGTCCACCAAGAACCGCATCACCCCCGAAGAGGCGCTGGCCTATCACCTTGATCCGCGCCCCGGCAAATTCGAGATTTCCGCGACCAAGCCCATGGCGACGCAGCGGGAACTGAGCCTTGCCTACAGCCCCGGTGTTGCCGTTCCGGTGGAAGCCATCGCCGAGCGCCCCGAGACCGCCTATGACTATACCGTCAAGGGCAACATGGTCGCCGTGGTGACGAATGGCACCGCCATTCTGGGCCTGGGCAATCTGGGCGCGCTGGCCTCGAAGCCGGTGATGGAAGGCAAGGCCGTCCTGTTCAAGCGCTTCGCCGATGTCAACGCCATCGACATCGAGCTGGACACCGAAGACCCCGAGGAAATCATCCAGGCGGTCAAGCTGATGGGGCCGACCTTCGGCGGCATCAACCTCGAGGACATCAAGGCGCCCGAATGCTTCATCATCGAGCAGCGCCTCAAGGAGATCATGGACATCCCCGTGTTCCATGACGACCAGCACGGCACCGCGGTGATCTGCGCGGCGGGTCTCATCAACGCGCTGGAACTCTCGGGCAAGAAGATCGAGGATTGCCGGATCGTGCTGAACGGCGCCGGGGCGGCGGGCATCGCCTGTCTCGAGCTCATCAAGGCGATGGGCGCCCAGCATGACAATTGCATCATGTGCGACACCAAGGGCGTGATCTACCAGGGCCGCACCGAAGGCATGAACCAGTGGAAATCGGCCCATGCGGCGCATACCACGCTGCGCACGCTGGAAGAGGCGATGGTGGGGGCCGATGTCTTCCTGGGTGTGTCGGCCAAGGGTGCGGTGACGCAGGACATGGTGGCCTCGATGGCCGACAATCCGGTCATCTTCGCCATGGCCAACCCCGATCCCGAGATCACCCCCGAGGAAGCCCATGCCGTGCGCCCCGATGCGATCGTGGCCACGGGGCGTTCGGACTACCCCAACCAGGTCAACAACGTCCTGGGCTTCCCCTATCTGTTCCGCGGCGCGCTCGACATTCATGCGCGCGCCATCAACGACGACATGAAGCTGGCCTGCGCGCGGGCGCTGGCCGAGCTTGCGCGCGAGGATGTCCCCGACGAGGTCGCCATGGCCTATGGCCGCAAGCTGACCTTCGGGCGCGACTACATCATCCCCACGCCCTTCGACCCGCGCCTGATCCATGTCGTGCCGCCGGCGGTGGCGCGGGCGGGCATGGCGACCGGGGTCGCGCGGCGTCCGATCATCGACATGGCCGCCTATGAGCTGAGCCTGAAGGCGCGGATGGACCCCACCGCCTCGATCCTGCAAGGCATCCATGCGCGCGCGAAATCGGCGCAGGCGCGGATGATCTTTGCCGAGGGCGACGATCCGCGCGTGCTGCGCGCCGCGGTGGCCTGGCAGCGCTCGGGGATGGGCCGGTCGATGGTCGTGGGCCGCGAAACCGACGTGAAGGACAAGCTCGAGGCGGCGGGGCTGGGCGATGCCGTGCGCGAGATCAAGGTGGTGAACGCCGCCAATACCAGGAACCTCGATGCCTACAAGGATTTCCTGTATCGCCGGCTTCAGCGCAAGGGCTTCGACCGCAACGACGCCCACAAGCTGGCCAGCCGCGACCGCCATGTCTTTGCCGCGCTGATGCTGGCGCATGGCCATGCCGACGGGCTGGTCACCGGCGCCACGCGCAAGTCGGCGCATGTGCTTGACCTGATCAACCACGTCTTTGACGCGCGGCCCTCGGATGGGGCGGTCGGGATCACGGCGATCCTGCACAAGGGGCGGATCGTGCTGCTGGGCGATACCCTGGTGCATGAATGGCCCGACGAGAACGACCTGGCCGACATTGCCGAGCGCGGCGCGATGGTGGCACGCGGGCTGGGCCTCGAGCCGCGGGTGGCCTTCCTGTCGTTCTCGACCTTCGGCTATCCGGTTTCGGAACGCGCGATGAAGATGCATATGGCGCCTTCGGTGCTGGATGCGCGCGGCGCAACCTTCGAATATGACGGCGAGATGGCCGCGGATGTGGCGTTGAACCCCGATCAGATGGCCAATTATCCCTTCTGCCGCCTGACCGGGCCTGCCAACGTTCTGGTGGTGCCGGCGCGGCATTCGGCGTCGATCTCGGTCAAGATGATGCAGGAGCTGGCCGGGGCCACGGTGATCGGTCCGATCCTGACCGGGGTCGAGAAACCGATCCAGATCTGTTCCACGCTGTCCACGGCCAATGACATCGTCAACATGGCCGCCATCGCCGCCTGCCGGCTGGGTCAGGGGGGCTGACGCGCGCGGGGCGATGCAGGTCTTCAATCTCGGCTCGATCAATCTCGATCACGTCTATCGCGTCGGGCGCCTGCCCGCGCCGGGAGAGACCGTCGCCGCCCGCAGCCTGTCGACCGGGCTGGGCGGCAAGGGCGCCAACCAATCGGTGGCGGTGGCGCGCGCGGGCGCCCGTGTCTGCCATATCGGCGCGGTGGGGCCTGACGGCGACTGGGCGGTTGCCCGTCTCGAGGGCTTCGGGGTCGATTGCGGCTATGTCGCGCGGCTCTCGACGGTGACGGGCCATGCGGTGATCATGGTCGATGACGGGGCCGAGAATTCGATCCTGATCCATCCCGGCGCCAACCGCGCGCTGGGCGCCGATTGGGTGGCCGAGGCGCTGGCCGCGGCCCAGCCGGGGGATGCGCTTCTGACCCAGAACGAGACCTCGGCCGGGATCGAGGCGGCGGCGCTGGCGCGGGCGCGCGGGATGCATGTGATCCACACCGCAGCCCCCTTCGACGCCGCCGCGCTGCGCGATCTGCTGCCGCATCTGACGCTTCTGGTGCTGAACGCGCTTGAGGCCGAGCAGATGCAGGCGGCACTGGGCTGCGGGCTGGCCGATCTGGGCGTGCCCGAGGTGATCGTGACGCGCGGGGCCGAAGGGGCCGACTGGCATCTCTTTGCGCAGGCCGAGGTGATCCGCGTGCCGGCTTTCCCGGTGCGCGCGGTCGACACCACCGGCGCGGGCGACACGTTCGCAGGCTATCTGGTGGCGGGGCTGGCGCAGGGGCTGACCCGCGCGCAGGCGGCCCGGCGCGCCGCGGCCGCTTCGGCCATTGCGGTCTGCCGGGCGGGCGCGGCCGAGGCCATTCCCGCCGGTGCCGAGGTGGATGCCTTTCTGGCGACCCGCGCCTGATCGCGCGGATCGCAGAAGCAAGGCGCGGGAAAAGATCAGCCCAGCGAATAGCCGGTGCCGCGCACCGTGCGCACCGGGTCCGAGCCGCCCTTGGCCATCAGCGCCTTGCGCAGCCGGCCCACATGCACGTCGATGGTGCGCGTGTCGACATAGATGTCGCGCCCCCAGACGCGGTCCAGAAGCTGCTCGCGCGTCCAGACCCGGCCGGGTTTTTCCATCATCGTCGACAGCAGGCGGAATTCGGTCGGGCCCAGGTGCAATTGCTGGCCGTCGCGGTAGACGCGGTGTTCGGCGGAATCGAGGATGATATCCTCGAACACCAGCCGCTCGCCCATCGCGGCGGGGCGCGTGCGGCGCAATTGCGTGCGCAGCCGCGCCATCAGCTCCACCACCGAATAGGGCTTCACGACGTAATCATCCGCCCCGGTCTCAAGACCGCGCACGCGGTCGTTTTCCTCGGACCGCGCCGAAAGCATGATGATCGGGATATTGCGGGTGTCGGGATTGGCCTTCACGCGCCGGCAGATCTCGATCCCCGAGACATTGGGCAGCATCCAGTCCAGCACGATCAGATCCGGCTTTTCCTCGGCGACGAGCAAGAGCGCTTCGTCGCCGTTTTCGGCCATCGCCACACGGAAACCCTCGGCCTCGAGATTGTAGCGCAGGACCTCGCGTTGGGCACCTTCATCCTCGACAACCAGGACACAGGGGGCTTGCTGTGCCGCCATGCCCGTTACCTCTCGTTCTCGATATCGAAATCGGTGACGCTGCTGGTCTTGGGCCGCGGCTCCTCGGGCAGATCGCCCGTGACCAGGAAGATCACCTGCTCGGCGATCGAGGTCGCGTGATCGCCCATGCGCTCGACGTTCTTGGCGATGAAATGCAGATGCATGCAGGCCGTGATCGAGCGCGGGTCTTCCAGCATGTAGGTCAGGAATTCGCGGAACAGCGCGTTATACATCTGATCCACCTCGACATCGCGGGCGCGCACGTCGGCGGCCAGCTTCTCGTCGCGCTGGATATAGCTGTCGAGCGCGTCGCGCAGCATTTCCTCGGCGGCCTTGGCCATGCGCCGGATCGCCCCGGCCGAGCCGTTGATCGGCGTCATGTGGGCCAGAACATGGGTGCGCTTGGCGATGTTCTTGGCGTAATCGCCCACGCGTTCAAGGCTGGTGGCGATCTTCATCACCGTCAGCGCCAGCCGCAGGTCCGACGCGGTGGGCGCGCGCAGCGCGATCAGGCGGGCGGCTTCCTCGTTGATCTGGGCTTCCAGCGCGTCAATGGCCTTGTCGCGCTTGCGCACGGCTTCGGCCAGTTCCTCGTCGCGCATCTCGAGCGCCAGCGCGGCATCGAGGATCGCGGCCTCGACCATGCCGCCCATCTTGACGACAAGCGCCTGGCAGGCTTCGAGATCGCGGTCGAATGCCGACGCGATGTGATGTTCGTTGGCCATGGTCTGGTTCTCCCCCCTTAACCGATACGACCGGTAATGTAGCTTTCAGTGCGCGGATCGCCCGGATTGGTGAAGATCTGGCCGGTTTCGCCGTATTCGACCAGGTTGCCCAGGTGGAAGAAGGCGGTGCGCTGCGACACCCGCGCGGCCTGCTGCATCGAGTGGGTGACGATCACCACCGAGAATTGTTCGCGCAGCTCGTCGATCAGTTCCTCGACCTGCGCCGTGGCGATCGGGTCGAGCGCCGAGCACGGTTCGTCCATCAGCAGCACCTCGGGGCTGGTGGCCACCGCGCGCGCGATGCACAGGCGCTGTTGCTGGCCGCCCGAAAGGCCGGTGCCGGGGGCGGACAGACGGTCCTTGACCTCGTCCCACAGCGCGGCGCGGCGCAGGGATTTCTCGACCACCTCGTCCAGCTCGTCGCGGCTGCGCACCTGGCCGTGGATCTTGGGCCCATAGGCCACGTTGTCGTAGATCGACTTGGGGAAGGGGTTGGGTTTCTGGAACACCATGCCGACGCGGGCGCGCAGCTGCACGGGGTCCACCTCGCGGTCATAGATGTCTTCGCCGTCCAGCGTGATCCGGCCTTCCACGCGGCAGATGTCGATCGTGTCGTTCATCCGGTTGAGACAGCGCAGGAAGGTCGATTTCCCGCAGCCCGACGGCCCGATGAACGCCGTCACGGTCTTGTCGAGGATATCCACGTTCACATCCTTGATCGCGTGGCTCTCGCCATAGAAGACCTGCACCTGGCTGGCCGAAATCTTCACGTCATTGGTCATTGCGCTGCGCTCCATCAGTCGCATGTCGTTCATGGTCCGGCCTCCCTTACCAGCGCCGCTCGTAGCGCCGACGCAGCACGATGGCGATGGTGTTCATCACCACGAGGAACGCCAGAAGCACGATGATCGCCCCCGAGGCCCGTTCGACAAAGGCCGGGTCGGCGCGTTGCGTCCAGTTGTAGACCTGCACCGGCAAGGCCGAGGCGGGATCGAAGAAGCCCTCGACCGGGGCGCCGGGATATTCGCGGACAAAGGCCACCATCCCGATCAGCAGCAGCGGTGCGGTTTCGCCCAGCGCCTGTGCCAGGCCGATGATCGTCCCGGTCAGGATGCCCGGTGCGGCCAGCGGCAGGACGTGGTGGAACACCGCCTGCGTCTTCGACGCCCCGATGCCCAGCGCCGCATCCTTGATCGAGGGCGGCACCGCCCTGAGCGCCGCGCGCGTCGAGATGATGATAGTGGGCAGGGTCATCAGCGTCAGCACCAGCCCGCCGACGATCGGCGCCGATTGCGGCAGCCCGGCGAAGTTGATGAAGATGGCCAGACCCAGGATCCCGAAGACGATCGAGGGCACGGCGGCCAGGTTGGCGATGTTCACCTCGATGAGGTCGGTCAGCCAGTTCTTGCGGGCGAATTCCTCGAGATAGATCGAAGCCGCCACGCCGATCGGCAGCGCCAGGCACAGCACCACGATCATCATGTAGGCCGAGCCGATGATCGCCACGCCCAGGCCCGCGGCCTCGGGGCGCTGGTCGGAGGCATCCGGCGCGGTCAGGAAGTCCAGGTTGAAGCCGGTGCCCAGAAGCCCGCGGTCCTTCAGCGCATCGGCCAGATGCAGCTGCGCCGGCGAGACATTCGAGTCAAGCTCGGCCGAATCCAGGCTGACGCGGCCCTTGAAATAGCCGTCGATCCGGCCGTTGGTCATGACCTCGAAGGCGATGGTCGTGCCGATCAGGTCGGGGTTGGCCAGCACATGGTTGCGCAGCTGGGCGGGGGCTTCCTTGGACAGGAAGCTGTCGATGTCGCGCTTGGACAGGCCGTCGATCTCGATCCCCTCGCGGGCGATCAGGTCGGCCAGCGCCGCCTTCAGAACCCGGCCATAGCCGACGGTGGTGACCTTCTTCATCGCCTCGGGGTCGCGGGTGCCGGACTTGTCCAGCGCCTTTTCCTCCAGCGGAACCTGAAGCTGGATCTTGGTCTGGAAGAAGGCCGAACTGCCGTTGCCGAAGATCGAGGCCAGCAGGACGAACAGCGCCAGGATGCCCACGCCGATGGCCACCAGACCATAGGCGCGAAACCGTTTCTCGGCGGCATTGCGGCGGCGGGTCCGGGCATCCTGCACCCGCAGCGAGGGACGCCCGCGCCCCTCGAATTGTGCACTTGCGTCGGTCATTCGTATTGCTCCCGGTAGGTCCGCACGATCCACAGCGCCACGATGTTCAGCGCCAGCGTGATGACGAAAAGCGTGAGGCCCAGCGCAAAGGCGACCAGGGTCTCGGGCGCGGCGAAATCGGTGTCGCCGGTCAGCTGGCTCACGATCTTCACCGTCATGGTGGTCATCGCCTCGAAGGGGTTGAGGCTCATCCGCGCGGCGGCCCCGGCCCCCAGCACCACGATCATCGTCTCGCCGATGGCGCGGCTGGCGGCCAGCAGCACCGCCCCCACGATCCCCGGCAGCGCGGCCGGCAGGATCACCTGACGGATGGTTTCCGAATTGGTGGCCCCCAGCGCCAGCGAGCCGTCGCGCAGGCTTTGCGGCACGGCGTTGATGATGTCATCGGACAGCGACGACACGAAGGGGATGATCATGACCCCCATCACCAGGCCCGCGGTCATCACCGACGACCCGGAATCGCCCAGGCCCAGCGGCTGGGCGATGTAGTCGCGCAGAAGCGGGCCCACGGTGATCAGCGCGAAGAGACCGTAGACGATGGTCGGGATGCCGGCCAGAACCTCGATCGCGGGCTTGACCACGGCGCGGAACTTCGGTCCCGCATATTCGGACAGGTAGATGGCCGAGAACAGACCCACCGGCACCGCCACCGACAGCGCGATGGCCGATACATACATCGTGCCCCACAGCAGCGGCAGCACCCCCAGCGAGGAATTGCCGCGGAAGTTGGGCGACCATTCGATCCCGAAGAAGAAGTCCTGCCAGGGATACTGGCCGAAGAAGTTGACCGTCTCGAAGACCATCGACAGCACGATGCCCACCGTGGTGGCGATGGCGATCATCGAACACAGGATCAGGCCCATCCGCACTGCCAATTCGACGGTGTTGCGGGCGCGGAAGCGCGGCGTGATCCGCGCCAGGCCATAGCCCAGACCGCCCAGCGCCAGCGCCAGGACGACCGCGGTCATGCCCAGCCGACCCGCGGCCAGCCCGGACCGATAGGATTGCGCGGCCCGCAGCGACTCGGAACTGACGTTTGCCCCCAGCGCGACGCCCACCTCGGCCAGCCGGCCGCGCACGTCGGACAGGCCGGCGCGGATGTTCGAGGCGCCGTCAGGGGTCAGGGCCCCGGCGGCGACCGCCTGATCCAGCCCTTCGGCGATGCGGCGGACATCGGCCATGACCAGATCGCGGGTCGATCCGTCGGAAATGGCGGTCTCGGGGATCATCGCGCTGACCGAACGGTCGATCACGATGGGCTGCACGGCGATCCAGATCACCATGACCAGAATGGCCGGCGCCGACGCCAGGATGGCCACGGACCAGCCATAGAAGCCGGGAAGGGAATGCAGATTGCGAAGATCGCCGCCTGCGACGGAGAGCGCGCGCATGCGCCCGGCGAAGAAACCCGCCAGGCCAAGCGCCAGCACGATCAATAGGAGGAGGGGGACAGACATGCGTTCCTCGTCGTCATCGGCGATTGAAAAAGGGACAAACGAACGAGCACCGGAAAGGACACGACAGAAAGGAGAGAGGGGAGGGGGGGGGAAGAAGAAGGTGGGGTGGGCACCCGATCCGGCGCCCACCCCGAAGCCGATTACTTCATGGTCTCTTCGGCGGCGACCATCGCCTGGGTGGCAGCCAGTTCCGGGTCGGAAACCAGGCCATAGGCGGCCAGCGGGCCATCGGGGCCGGCCATGTCGTCGGAGACGAAGAATTCGGCGTATTCCTTCAGACCGGGGATCACGCCGATATGGGCTTTCTTGATGTAGAAGTAGAGCGGACGCGACACCGGGTATTCACCCGAGGCGATCGACTCGGTCGAGGGCACGACACCCGACATGGTGGCGACGCGCAGCTTGTCGGTGTTGTTCTCGTAGAACGCCAGACCGAAGACGCCGAAGCCGGCCTTGTTGCTGTCCACGCGGGCCAGGGTCTCGGTGTAGTCGCCGTCGATGTCCACGGCGCGGCCGTCGGTGCGCAGCGCCATGCAGGTGCCTTCGGCGGCTTTCTCGTCGCCTTTCATGCCGACCAGGGCTTCCAGGGCGCCGGTTTCTTCACAGCCGGCCAGGATCACCTTTTCCTCGAACACTTCGCGGGTGCCGTGCTTGGTGCCGGGCACGAAGGCCAGGATGTCCTGATCGGGGAACGCCGGGTTGACTTCGTTCCACTTGGTGTAGGGGTTGGCAACCAGCTCGCCGTCGACGACGACTTCGGCGGCCAGGGCCTTGTACCAGTCGGCCGGGGTGAAGGCGAATTCCGGGCCGTTGATGTCCGAGGCGAAGACGATCCCGTCATAGCCGATGCGGACTTCGATGATGTCGCTCACGCCGGCTTCGGCGCAGGCGGCAACTTCCTTGTCCTTGATCTTGCGCGAGGCATTGGCGATGTCGATGGTGTTCTCGCCCACGCCTTCGCAGAATTTCTTGAGGCCAGCCGACGAGCCGCCCGATTCCACGACCGGGGTCGGGAAGTCGGTGTTTTCGCCGAAGGCTTCGGCCACGATGGTGGCATAGGGCAGGACGGTCGACGAACCGGCGACCTGAACCTGGTCGCGCGCGGCGGCGGCAGTGGCGGAGACGGCGGCCAGAGCCAGCGCCGAGACAGTGTATTTCACGGTTTTCATGGATTGCTCCCGAAGGTGTCAGCCTTGCCGAAATGTCGGCACGCGCCCCGTGGTAGGCGCCTTGGATGACGCTTATGCAAAAACCATGTAACAGTCAGATGACAATTCCGGCGCCGCTCCGGGGCGCGCAAAGTGCCGCAGAGATCAGACCGGGAACGCCCGGATCAGCCCCCAGATGCGGCAGAATCGATCCCGTCGCGCCGGCCTGGGCCAGGGCTGCGGGGATGTCGTCGCAGACATGGCCCGCCGCCAGGGCAAAGAAGGGCAGGCAGGCGGCGCGGGGCAGCGCGCGCGCGACATCGACCAGATAGGGTGGTTCCTCGATCAGACCCACGGCGACGGTGGTTCCCGGCAGCCGCGCGCGCAACGCCCGCGCCATGTTGCGCGCCGACAGCCGGGCGGGCGAGCCCGAGCGCGACCCATGCGCGGCCAGGATCACGCCATGGCCCGCCAGGGGCGCCACGGCCCGAGTCGCCAGCTCGATCAGATCGGGGTCGGTGCCGAAGGGGGGCAGGATCTCGCCCGACAGGCCCGCGCGGCGCAGTCTGTCGGGCAGGATGCGCCCGGTGAAGACGCCTTGGGCCATGAAGAAGGGATAGACGCGCGCGGCATGCAGCCCCTCTGCGGCGCGTTCCAACGCACCGGGCGCGGCCAGGGTCGCGGCCCGCACGCGCCAGCCGGGCAGCCGGCGTTCGACCGCTTGTGCCAGCGATTCCAATGTGTTCTGCGCCGGCTCGGGGTCTGCGGGCGACCCGTGGGCCACGATCAGGGCGTCGGGCATGGCGTCCTCCTGCGGGCAAGCTAGCGCATCGGTGGCGCGTGCCAAGCGTGCCTGCACCGGCGGGTTAACCAAACGCTACGATAACCAGTTGAATTGGTGACGCTTTGTCCGCAACCTGAGCTTGCAACGAATCCGACCGCGGGCTAATCCTTCTTGCAGCCGGCCAGGAAGGCCAGGACCCGTTCTAAAGTTCACGTGTGGTGCGTAGGGGAGCACGTGGGGTGGTGGAGGGTCCTGGTAGGGGTGCCGGGGCCCTCCTGTTATCTTGACTCCATACATCCATGTGCGCTTTCGGCTACCTGTTCGGGCGGCCTGTTTTGCATGCGCGCCGTGTCTTCCGGCGCGGCACCGAACGGTCCCCGCGCGAAGCCCGCCAGATACCCGCCCGCCAGACACGGTTACCTGCCCCCATCGCGGATCAGGGCCCGGCCTGTTTCAGGGCCCATAGCGGATCAGGGATCGACCCCGCCCATCTCGCAGACGATCTTCCATTCCTCGGGGCGGACCGGCTGGACCGACAGGCGCATGCTGGTGACCAGCGCCATCTCAGCCAGGCGCGGCTCGGCCTTGACCGCGGCCAGCGTCACCGGGCGCGCCAGCGGCAGCACCGCGCGGATGTCCACGCATTCCCAGCGCGGATCGTCGGTGGTGCTGTCGGGATGGGCCTCGGCGCAGACCTCGACGATGCCGACGATCTCCTTGCCCTGGTTGGAATGGTAGAAGAAGCCCAGATCGCCCAGCTTCATCGCGCGCATGTTGTTGCGCGCCAGATAGTTGCGCACGCCGTCCCATTGTTCGCCGATATCGCCGCGGGCGACCTGCTGGTCCCAGGACCACTTGTCGGGTTCGGATTTGAACAGCCAGTAGGCCATCAGCCGACGACCCGCTTCCATTCGATGATCTCGACGCTCTCGAAGAGGCCGGCCTTGCCATAGGGATCGGCGGCGGCCCAGGCCTCGGCGGCGGCGCGGTCCTCGACCTCGAGCACGACGAGCGAGCCGCACATCGCGCCTCCGTCCAGCAGCGGTCCGCCCAGAACCACCACGCCGCTTTCGCGGGCAAAGGCCAGATGGGCCTCGCGGTTGGCAAGGCGGGTGTCCAGGTGGCCGGGCTTGTCCCGGCAGATCAGGGCGAAGTGCATTCATTCCTCCTTCAGGGGGCGGGCCAGCAGCGCCGCCATGGCATCTTCCACACCGATGCGGCGCGCGACAAGGGCGGCGACCATCTCGGTCACCGGCATCTCGAGACCGCGCGCGGCGGCGATGGCGGCTGCGGCGCCGGCGGTGGCGGCGCCCTCGACGGTGGTGCGGGGGTCGAAGGTCTCGCCCGCGCCCAGCGCATGGCCGTAGCGATAATTGCGCGATTGCGCCGAGGTGCAGGTCAGCACCAGATCCCCCAGCCCCGACAGCCCGGCCAGCGTCTCGGGGCGCGCGCCCATCGCGGCGGCCAGGCGGTTCATCTCGGCAAAGCCGCGCGTCATCAACGCCGCGCGCGCCGAATCGCCCAGGCCCGCGCCCATCGTCACCCCCGCGGCAATGGCGATCACGTTCTTCAGCGCGCCGCCCAGCTCGGCGCCGGTCACGTCGGTCGAGCGATAGAGCCGCAGCGTCGGCGTCGACAGCGCCAGTTGCAGCGCGGCCCCCGTGCCCGCATCCGCGCAGGCCAGCGTCAGCGCCGTGGGCAGGCCGCGGGCGATGTCGGCGGCAAAGGACGGCCCGGTCAGAACGGCCGGCTGCGCATTCGGGCAGGTCTCGGCGATCAGCGCGCTGGGCCCGCGCCCCGTGGCCAGGTCGATCCCCTTGCAACAGGCCACCAGCGCCGGGTTGGGCCGCGGATGATCGGCCAGGAATGCCCCCAGCGCCTGCATCGGCAGCGCCAGCAGCACGACCCCCGCGGTGTCGGTCTCGGCCAGATCGGCGGTCACCCGCACCGTTTCGGGTAGCGTCACCCCCGGCAGGCGCGGGATCTGGCGGGTGGCGCGCATGGTCTCGACCGCCGCCCCGTCGCGCGCCCAGAGCGTGACCGGACCCTGCTGTGCCAGCGTCACCGCCAGCGCCGCCCCGAAGGCGCCTGCGCCCAGAACCGCAATGCTCATGCCTTTGCCCCCCGTTTTCCCGCCCCCAGCATGGGCGCGGCCGCCTGATCCAGCGGCCAGCGCGGCCGGGGCACCAGATCGGCGCCCGGTGCCGTTCCGGCGCGTAGCCGCTCGATCCCCGCCCAGGCGATCATCGCCGCATTGTCGGTGCAAAGCCGCAGGGGCGGGGCCACGAAGTCCAGCCCCTCGCCCGCGCAAAGCGCCGTCAGCCGCGCCCGGATCGCCGCATTCGCCGCCACGCCCCCGGCCACGGCAAAGGCGCTGGGGGCCAGCCCGCGCGCGCGCATCGCCGCCAGCGCGCGCGCCGATTTCCCGGCCAGCACATCGGCCACCGCCGCCTGGAACCCCGCGCAGAGATCGGCGCGGTCGGCGCGGCGCAGCGTGCCGTTCTCCATCACCCCGTCGCGGGCGCGCAGAAGCGCCGTCTTCAGCCCGGAAAAGGACATGTCGCAGCCCGGACGGTCCATCAGCGGGCGCGGAAAGGCAAAGCGGCCGGGATCGCCGGCGCGGGCCTCGGTCTCGACGGCGGGTCCGCCGGGCTGCGGCAGCGCCAGCAGCTTGGCGGTCTTGTCGAAGGCCTCGCCCGGCGCGTCGTCGATGGTGCCGCCCAGCCGGGTGAAGCTTTCGGGGCCCTCCACGATCAGGAACTGGCAATGCCCGCCCGAGACCAGAAGCATCAGATAGGGAAAGTCCAGCCCGTCGGTCAGCCGCGGGGTCAGCGCGTGCCCGGCCAGGTGGTTGACCCCGATCAGCGGCAGCCCCGCCCCCGCGGCCAGCCCGCGCGCGCACATCACCCCGGCCATCACCCCGCCGATGAGACCGGGCCCCGAGGTCACCGCCACCGCGTCCAGATCGGCCAGGGTCAGGCCCGCGCGCATCAGCGCTTCCTCGATGCACAGGTCGATCTTCTCGGCATGGGCGCGGGCGGCGATCTCGGGGACCACGCCGCCGAAGGCTGCGTGCAATTCGGTCTGCCCCGCCACGACCGAGGCCAGGATCTCGGCCCCCGCCGGGCCGGAGCCTGCGCGCACCACCGCCGCGGCGGTATCGTCGCAGCTTGATTCGATGCCCAGAACCGTCAGGGTGCGTGTCATCTGTCCGATTGCCCGTTGTCCGGCTCGCAGGTAACACGGGCCGGACGCCCGGCACAATCCGCCAGCATCCCGCAGCCCAGAGGGGGGAGCCATGCGCCCGATCCTGCTTCTGACCCGTCCCGCGCCCGCCGCGCGCCGCTTTGCCCGCGATCTGGGCGCCGAGGCCGCCGGGTTCGAGGTCATCGTGTCCCCGCTTCAGGAGATTGTCGCCCTGCCCGCCGAGATCCCCCCCGCGCCCGAGGTCATCCTGACCTCGGAGGCGGCCGTGGGGCCGTTCGTGGCGCGCTCGCCCGCGGCGGGGCGGCGGGCCTGGTGCGTGGGCGGGCGCACGGCGCGCGCCGCCGAAGCCGCGGGGTTCGCCGTGACCGTGGGGCCGGGCGACGGGGCGGGGCTGGCGCAGGCCATCCTGGACAGCGGCGCCGACGGGCCCTTCGTGCATGCCCGCGGCCGCCACGTTGCGGCCGATGTCGCGCAGATGCTGCGCGCGGCGGGGCGCGTGGCCGATGAGGCGGTGGTCTATGATCAGGTGGCGCTGCCCCTGGCGGATGATGCGTGCGCCGCGCTTGCGGGGGCGGTGCCGGTTCTGGTGCCGCTTTTCTCGCCGCGCTCGGCCGCCCTTTTCGTGACGGCGGCGGCGGGGGCCGTTGCGCCTGTGCATCTGGTGGCGATCAGCGCTGCCGTGGCGCGCGCCGCGGCACCCCTGGGTCTGCCGGTCGAACGGGCGGCTGCGCCCGACGGGGCGGCGATGCTCGCGGCCTGCCGAAATGCGATGGCGGCGCTGGTTTCGCCGGCTTCGGGGATCGGCGCGCCCGAGTGATGCGGGTTGAGGCAGCGCGCGCCTGCGTCTAGAGTGACGTGCGAAAATGAAGGCCGCCAGACGGCCCCTTGCGGAGGGATACCCAGTCATGAAGCCCGAGACCGGCGACGAAAACCCGGAGGCGAAGGCCCAAACCGAAGACAAGACGGTCGTCGATGCCGAGATCGACGAGGGTCGGGGCGATGCCCCCGAAGCGGCATCCGACGCCACGGTCGAGGTTGATCTCGACCTGAAGGACAAGCCCTTCACCATGGCCGATTACGATCCCAGCTATGACGCCCGCCTGGCCGAGGAAGACGCGGCGACGGACGATCGCGCGCCCTCATCGGAGGATGGCCGCGCGCCTTGGGGCGGCGACGCTACCGAGGCCGAATATGACGACGACAGCCGCGAGGCCGCGCCGCGTTCGGGCGGTGGTGGTGGCGGCGGCTTCATGTCCACGCTTCTGGGCGGGGTCGCGGCGGCGGCCGTGGGCGCCGGGGCGGTGGTCTATGGCTTGCCGCAGATCGAACCCTATCTGCCCGCGCAATTCCGGCCCTCGGCTGCGGCAACGGCTCCGGCCTTTGACCCCGCGCCGCTTCAGGCCGCGCTGGACGCCCAATCGGCCGAGATCGCCGATCTGAAGGCGCAGCTGGCCGCGCTTCCGGCGACGGCGCCCGCGCCCGCCGAAGGTGCGCCGGTGGATCTGGGCCCGGTCGAGGACGCGCTGTCCGCGCTGCGTGATGACCTGTCCGCGCTTGATGCGCGCGTGCTCGAGATCGAGAAGCGCCCGGTGGATGGCGGCGCCGCCTCGGCCACGGCGATCGACGCCTTCGAACGCGAACTGGCCGATCTGCGCGAGCAGTTCCAGAAGAACCGCACCACCGCCGAGGCCATCGACCAGCAGATCGCTGCGGCGACGGCCGAGATGACCGCCAAGATCAAGGCCGCCGAGGACGAGGCCGCCGCGATGCGCGCCAGCGCCGCCGAGGATGCCCGCAAGGCCCGCGCCGAAGCCGCCGTGGCCGCGCTGACGGCGGCGGTGGAAAGCGACGCCCCCGCCGAGATGGCCAAGGCGCAGCTGGCCGCCGCCGGGGTGGACCTGCCGTCCGCGCTCAAGGGCCATGTGCCGACCATCGCGGAACTGACCCGGGCGTTCGAGCCGGCCGCGCGCGTTGCGCTGGGTGCGGCGCGCAAGGAAGCCGCGGGCGATGACACGCTGGGCAAGCTGGGCGCGTTCTTCCTGGCGCAGACCGGGGCGCGCTCGCTCGAGCCGGCCGAGGGCAATTCCCCCGACGCCATTCTGGCGCGCGCGGGTGCGGCCACGGCGGCGGGTGACATGGAAACCGCCCTTGCCGAGGTCGGCGCGCTGCCGCAGGCGGCTCAGGCGGCCCTGTCGGACTGGACCGCGATGGCGCAGGCCCGTCTTGATGCAACCAAGGCGCTGGCCGACCTGGCCCAGAGCGTGAACTGAGGAGAACGCGATGATCCGGGTTATCATCAAGGTCCTGTTGTTCTTCGCGGCGGTCGGGGCCGCGGCGGTGGGGGCAACCTATCTGGCCGATTCGGGGCAGAGCCTGCGCATCGTCGTGGCGAACTGGGAATTCAACCTGGGCGCGCTTCAGGCGGTGATCGTGGCGCTGGCCGGGCTGTTTGCCATCTGGCTTTTGTTCAAGCTGCTGGGTCTGGGCTTTGCCTTCCTGCGCTTTCTTCTGGGCGACACCACTGCGGTGACCCGCTTCCTGACCCGCACCCGTGCCCGCAAGGGCTATGAGGCGCTGGCCGAGGGCATGCTGGCCATCGCCTCGGGCGAGGGGCGGATCGCGCAGGTCAAGGCCCAGCGCGCCGAGCGGTATCTCAAGCGTCCCGAGCTGACCCAGCTTCTGGCCGCGCAGGCCGCCGAGGTCGCGGGCGACCCGCGCAAGGCCGAAGCCGCCTACAAGAACCTGCTCAACGACAAGCGCACGCGCTTTGTCGGCATCCAGGGTCTGATGCGGCTGAAGCTGACCGCGGGCGACACGGCCACCGCGCTGAAACTGGCCGAAAAGGCCTTTGCGCTGAAGCCCCGCCATCAGGAGGTGCAGAACACGCTGCTGAAGCTCCAGACCGAGAAGGGCGACTGGAAGGGCGCGCGCAACGTGCTGGGCGCCAAGGCGCGTCAGGGGCTTCTGCCACGCGACGTGCACCGCCGCCGCGACGCGCTTCTGGCGCTTCAGGAGGCCAAGGGCATCTTCGCCGAAGGCGCCACGATCCAGGCCCGCGAAGCCGCGATCGCGGCGGCCAAATCCTCGCCGGATCTGGTGCCGGCGGTGGTTCTGGCCTCGCAGGCCTATATCGAGAAGGGCGACGCCAAGAACGCCACCCGCGTTCTGGTCAAGGCCTGGGAAGCCAACCCCCATCCCGATATCGCCGCCGCCTTTGCCGCGATCGAGCCCGACGAGACGCCGGCGCAGCGCCTGACCCGCTTCGAGACGCTGGTCGCGGCCTATCCCAGCCATGTCGAGACGCGCCTTCTGCAAGCCGAGCTTTATGTCGCGGCCGAAGATTTCGTGTCGGCGCGCCGGGCGCTGGGCGATCTGACCGAAAAGGAACCCAATGCCCGCGTGCTGGCCATCATGGCCGCCATCGCCCGCGGCGAGGGCGAGGACGACGCGGTCGTGCGGGGCTTCCTGTCGCGCGCGCTGGTGGCCAGCCGCGGCCCGCAATGGTGCTGTGACAAATGTCACAACATCCAGGCCGAATGGGCGCCCGTCTGTGACAATTGCGGCAGCTTCGACACGCTGAGCTGGCGCGAGCCTCCGCAGGGGGGCGTGGGCCTTTCGCATGGTGCCGAGCTCTTGCCGCTGATCGTGTCGGGGCCGAAATCGGCGCAAGCCGGTGCCGCCGCCGCGCCCGAGGCCGCGCCGGCCTCCTGATCCGGTTCGCCGGACATTGCAGACCCTTTTAGGGGCGCGCCTTCGGGGGCGCCCCTTCTCGTTTTGCAGGCCCGCGTGGGCGGGGCGGATAACCTTGCGTGAGGGCGCGGTCGCTTACGATGGGTGGGGGAGTGGGGGTGCCGCCGGTGACACCGAGCCGGCAGAAGGCCCCCCCGGTATCGCGCCCGCCGTGATGGCCGATTGCAAGGAACGATCAGCTGTGTTTCACGATCCGGTTTCCCACGTCATTCATGAAACCCCCACGCTGCGGGCGGTGTTGCATGGCCAGGCGACGGCCCGTGTTCTGCTGTCCTACGACTGCCCCCAATCCACCAGCCCCGTGGTCAGCGCGCCCACGCTGACCCGGCATGCGCTGGCGGCGGATTGGGCGCATCTGTGCGTGGTCTCGGACACGCCCGATTTCGGCGGCAATGCCGGGGTGGACCGTCTGCGCGGGGCGCGCTGTCGGGGGCCTCGGCGGCGGCCGATGATCTGGCGGTTCTGGCGATCGGGCAGGGGGCCTATGGCGCCTTGCGCACCGCGGCGGCGCTGGGGGCTGCGCGGATGCTGCTGGTTTCGCCCCGCTGCCGCGCGCAGGACGACGACGTGCCCGCCGATCTGCGCGACGAGATGGCCTGCGAAGGGCTGCCCGCCCCCGACCCGGACCGGCTGCGCGCGCTGGCACCGGCCGGTCTGCGCGGGCTGGTTCTCCATGATCCGTTTCTTGCCCCGCGCGACCGGGCGCATGCGGCGGCGCTGGGGCTGGCCTTTCCGGGGCTGCGGGTGCTGGCCATGCCGTTCGGCGGCCATCCGGCGCTGCGGCTGATGGCGGCAGCGGGGCTGATGGACCGGGTGCTGGGTGCGCTTCTGGGCGACCGGCTGCAACCGGGGGTGTTTCGCGCGCTCCACCGCGAGGCGCGGGCCCGTTCGGGGCGTTATGCGCGGCTGGTGGAACGTTACCGCGACCGCCGCGGCTTGCCGCCGGGGCCCGAACTCGCCGTTCTCTGAGGGCGGGTTTTTGCGGTGCGGGGCTTGCGCGGTTTCGGCGCCGGCAAGACCTGCGCCAGAAGCCGCATCAGACCGCCCAGCCGGTCGCGGTCTTCCCAGGTGTCGGGGTCCAGCCGGAAATGCGGCTTGGCGCCGTCATAGGGCGGGGCTTCGGTCACACTGCCCAGATAGGCGCGCGCCTCGGGCACGGGCTTGACGAAAAGCGCGTCGTCGCACAGCAGTGCCGCGACCTTGTCGTCGGCATAGACGCAATATTCCCCGAACATGCGCCGCAGGCGGATCTCGACGCCCGCGCCATCCAGACATTCCAGCAGGAAATCCGCGGTTTCGGGGCGGGTCGCCATGGCTGCCGCCCTAACCCTGAAGGCTGCGCCGGGCGCGCAGCGCGGCCTGGATCGTGCCGTCGTCGAGATAATCCAGCTCGCCCCCGATCGGCACGCCCTGCGCCAGCCCGGTGACGGTGACGCCCGTGGGCGCCAGCGCCTCGGCGATGTAATGGGCGGTGGTCTGGCCCTCGACCGTGGCATTGAGCGCCACGATCACCTCGCGGATGCCTTCGTCGGCCACGCGCGCGACCAGCCGCGGGATGCCCAGCTCGTCGGGGCCCACGGCGTCAAGCGCGCTGAGCGTGCCGCCCAGAACGTGATAGCGCCCGCGGAAGGCGCCGCCGCGCTCCATCGCCCAGAGGTCCGAGACATCCTCGACCACGCAGATCTCGCCGGTGGCGCGGGCGGGGTTGCGGCACAGATCGCAGGTATCGGCCTCGGCGATATTGCCGCAGATCGAACAGTCGCGGGTGTGGGCGGCCACCTCGGCCAGCGCCTGCGCCAGGGGCGCCATCAGCGTGCCGCGCCGCCGGATCAGATGCAGCACCGCACGCCGGGCCGAGCGCGGCCCGAGCCCCGGCAGCCGCGCCATCAGCGCGACCAGATCCTCGATCCGGCTGCCGGGGTCGGACATCGCCGATCAGAACGGCAGGTTGAGGTTGGTGGGCAGGCCCAGCTCCTCGGAGAGCTTCTGCATCTCTTCCTGAGCGCGCTCCTGCGCCTTCTTTTGGGCGTCCTTGATCGCGGCCAGGATCAGATCCTCGACGACTTCCTTGTCCTCGGCGGTGAAGATCGACGGGTCGATGGCCAGGCCGATCAGCTCGCCCTTGGCGGTCGCCTCGGCCTTGATCAGGCCCGCGCCGGATTCGCCCACGACGGTCATCTCGTTCATGTCTTCCTGAAGCTGCGCCATGCGGGTCTGCATTTCCTTGGCGGCCTTCATCATCTTGGCCATGTCGCCCATGGCGCCCAAACCCTTGAACATGCGTCTCTCCTCAATTGTCCTCGAAGGGGTCCCAGTCGTCGTCGACCGCCTCGAGCGTCTCCAGCGCCTCGGGCGGTTGATGGGGGGTGATAGCGGCGAAGCGGGCCTCGGGGAATGTGGCAAAGACCGCCTGCACCACCGGGTTTTCAAGCGCTGCGGCCTCGTTGGCGGCCCGTTCGGCGGCGCGCGTCTCGGCAATGGTGGGGGCGCCGCCGCCGTTGGTGACCGAGATCCCCCAGCGCGCGCCGGTCCAGCCCTGAAGCCGCGCGCCCAAGGTCGCGGCCAGATCGGCGGGCGCATCGGGGCCGGGTTCGAATTCGATCCGGCCGGGGGCATAGCGCACCAGCCGGACGTGGCTTTCCACGTTCAGCAGAAGCTTCATGTCGCGCATGCGCCGGATCAGCCCGACCACATCGTCGAAGGTGGCGTATTGGCCAAGCCCCGCGTCGGGGCTTTCGGCCGGCGCCGTGGCGGCAACCAGCATCCCGCCTGCGCCCGCCCGCCACGATGGCAGCTGCGCGCGCGGGGCCCCCGCGCCGTTGCCCGACCCGTTGCCCGCGCCGTTCCCGGCGTGAAAGCCCGCCGCGGCGGCACCCGGCGCGCCCTCGTGGATGCGGCGGAGCAGCTTCTCGGGGTCGGGCAGGTCGGCCACATGGGTCATGCGGATCACCGCCATCTCGGCGGCCATCATCGCATTGGGGGCGCTGCCCACTTCTTCCAGCGCCTTGAGCAGCATCTGCCACATCCGTGTCAGCACCCGCATGGGCACGGTCTGCGCCAGTTGC
Source organism: Phaeovulum vinaykumarii (assembly GCF_900156695.1). GTDB lineage: Bacteria > Pseudomonadota > Alphaproteobacteria > Rhodobacterales > Rhodobacteraceae > Bieblia_A > Bieblia_A vinaykumarii. The sequence continues at coordinate 105,476 of NZ_FTOM01000006.1, read as the reverse complement.
CGGCCGCGGTCGCGTTCGTCGGGCGACACGGTGGGGTCGTCGGCGGCCTCGGGGGTGATGTGGATCACGCTGATCCAATGGGTGATCTCGGCCAGATCGCGCAGCACCGCCATCGGGTCGGCGCCATCGGCATATTGCGTGCCCAGCTCGGACAAGGCCCCCGCGGCATCGCCCCGAAGGATCAGGTCGAAAAGGTCCAGCACCCGCCCGCGGTCGGCCAGCCCCAGCATGGCGCGCACCTGGTCGGCCTGGGTCTCGCCGGCGCCATGGGCGATGGCCTGATCCATCAGGCTCATGGCGTCGCGCATCGAGCCTTCGGCCGCGCGCGCGATCAGCGCCAGCGCGTCGGGCGCGATGCGGGCATTCTCGCGCCCGGCGATATCGGCCAGATGCGCGATCATCGTCTCGGGCTCGATCCGGCGCAGATCGAAGCGCTGGCAGCGCGAGAGCACCGTGACCGGCACCTTGCGGATCTCGGTCGTGGCGAAGATGAATTTCACATGGGCGGGCGGTTCCTCCAGCGTCTTGAGCAGCGCGTTGAAGGCGCTGGTCGAGAGCATGTGGACCTCGTCGATGACATAGACCTTGTAGCGCGCCGAGGCCGCCCGGTAATGCACGCTGTCGATGATCTCGCGGATGTCGCCGACCCCGGTGCGCGAGGCCGCGTCCATCTCCATCACGTCGACATGGCGCCCCTCGGCGATGGCGCGGCAATGCTCGCATTCGCCGCAGGGCTCGGTGGTGGGGCCGCCGGTGCCGTCCGGGCCGATGCAGTTCAGCCCCTTGGCGACGATGCGCGCGGTGGTGGTCTTGCCGACGCCGCGCACCCCGGTCAGCACGAAGGCATGGGCAATGCGCCCGGCGTCAAAGGCGTTCTTCAGGGTGCGGACCATCGCCTCCTGTCCGATCAGGTCGGCGAAGGTGGCGGGCCGATACTTGCGGGCCAGAACCTGATAGCCGGCGCTTTCGGACATGAACTCCCCATGGTCTGAGCCCGGAGGGCGGGGCCTACATTAGGCGGCGCGCGGCCGAAGGTAAACGGGGGGAAGGAGTGAGAGGCTGGACATCGACCCAGACGGGACTTGTTACGGCTGCTTCCTTCCGGACCTGACCGGGTTGGCAAGGCGCCTGCCCGAGCCAACCTCTCGGGGGGTCATATAGGCGGCTTGCCGCTTCGGTGCAAGCCCGTTGGGCAAGGGGCGGGGGGTGTTTGGGCGGGGCCTAGTCGGTCTCGAACATGTCGGTCTGGGCCTGCGCCGCGGCCGGACCGGGGCCGGGGTTGGCCACAGGCTGGGCCAGCCCCAGATGCCGCCAGGCCCGCGCGCCCAGCATCCGCCCGCGCGGGGTGCGGCTGACCAGCCCCTGTTGCAGCAGATAGGGTTCGATCACCTCCTCGATCGCATCGCGCGATTCCGACAGCGCCGCGGCGATCGTCTCGACCCCCACCGGACCGCCGCCGTAATGTTCCGCGATCAGCATCAGATAGCGCCGGTCCGCCCCGTCCAGACCCAGATCGTCCACCCCCAGCCGGGTCAGCGCATTGTCGGCGATGGCGCGGGTGATCTTCCCGCCGCCCTCGACCAGCGCGAAATCCACCACCCGGCGCAACAGCCGCCCCGCGATCCGCGGCGTGCCGCGCGCGCGCCGGGCGATCTCGTGGACGCCGGCGGGTTCGGCCGGGATATCCATCAGCCGCGCGCCGCGCGCCACGATCTGCTCAAGCTCCTCGACCGTGTAGAACTGGAGCCGCGTCGGAATGCCGAACCGGTCGCGCAGCGGGGTGGTCAGAAGGCCCAGCCGCGTGGTCGCGCCGACCAGGGTGAAGGGCTGAAGCTCGATGCGCACGGTGCGCGCGGCCGGCCCCTCGCCGATCACGAGATCCAGCTCGTAATCCTCCATCGCCGGATAGAGCACCTCCTCGACCGCGGGGTTCATGCGGTGGATCTCGTCGATGAAGAGAACGTCGCGCGCCTCGAGATTGGTCAGGATCGCGGCCAGATCGCCGGCCTTGGCCAGCACCGGTCCCGAGGTCATCTTGAAATTCACGCCCAGCTCGCGCGCCATGATCTGCGCCAGCGTGGTCTTGCCCAGACCCGGCGGGCCGAAGAACAGCGTGTGGTCCATGGCCTGGCCGCGCATCCGCGCACTTTCGATGAACACGCGCAGGTTGGCGCGGGCCTCGGCCTGGCCCACGAAATCCGCCAGCGCCTGCGGACGCAGCGCGCGGTCGGTGTCGTCGGGCAGGCGCTCGGGGCGCAGGTTGGGGTCGGGCTGGGGCATGGGGCGTTCCTGTCGGGGCGCAAAGGATCGCTGCAAACGGCGCCTGACGCAAGGCGGCCCCGGCGCCTTTGACGCTGGACGAAGGCCCGCACGCGGGCCTAGTGTGACGCCCGGACGAAAAATGAGGCATCCCAATGGCATTCGGCACCAATATCCGCACCTGGTTCGAGGGCGCCTGGCACGAGGGCGACATCCCGGTGATGCGGGCCGCCGATCACGGCATCTGGCAGGGGTCTTCGGTCTTCGACGGGGCGCGGCTGTTCGACGGCGTGGCCCCCGATCTCGAGGCCCATTGCGCGCGCGTCAACCGCTCGGCCGAGGCGCTGATGATCACCCCCACGATCGACACCGCGACCATGGTCGAGATCGCGCTCGAGGGGCTGCGCAAGTATGAGCCCGGCGCGGCGGTCTATGTGCGGCCGATGTATTGGGCGCTCAACGGCTCGGAACTGGGTGTGGCGCCGGCGCCGGGGGCGACGGGCTTTGCGCTCTGCCTCGAACAGGTGGCGATGCCCGATCCCTTTGCCACGACGACGCTGACCACCACCCAGTTCCGCCGCCCCGTGCTGGCCGACAACGTGTGCAACGCCAAGGCCGGCTGCCTTTATCCCAACAACGCCCGGATGCTGGTCGAGGCGCGCGCCAAGGGCTTTGGCAATGCGCTGGTGCAGGACGCGATGGGCAACGTGGCCGAAAGCGCCACCGCCAATGTCTTCATTGTCAAGGACGGCGAGCTGTTCACCCCCATCGCCAACGGCACCTTCCTGTCGGGCATCACGCGCGCGCGCCACATTGCCAACCTGCGCGCCGACGGGATGCGGGTGCACGAATGCATCCTGACGCTGGACGATGTGCGCTGCGCCGACGAGGTGTTCCTGTCGGGCAACTTCGCCAAGGTGACCCCGGTCGCCGCCTTCGAGGACGCGCGCTATCCGCATGGCCCGGTGACCCGCCGCGTCCGCGAGCTATACTGGGACTGGGCGCTGACGACGGCCCGCATCTAGAACGTGGCCCGGAGGGGGGAGAATGCGCAAGTTTCTGGTGGTGCTCGACGACACCCGCGAATGTCTCAACGCGATGCGATTCGCGGCGATGCGGGCGGCCCGGACCGGCGGCGGGGTGACCATCCTGTCCGTCATCCCGCCCGAGGAATACCAGCATTGGATCGGGGTCGGTGCGATCATGCGCGAGGAGGCGCGTGAACGCATCGAGGCCCATTTCGAGGTTTTCGCCAAGTGGATGCGCGACCGGCAGGGGGTGGACCCCGAGCTGGTCATCCGCGAGGGCGAGCCGGTGACCGAGATCCTGGACGTGATCCGCACTGACCCCGAGATCGGGGTTCTGGTGCTGGGCGCGGGCACGGACAAGAAGACCGGGCCGGGGCCGCTGGTCACGCAGATGACCCGCAATGCCGGCACTTTGCCTTGTCCGCTGACGGTCGTGCCGGGCGACATGTCCAAGGAACGGCTCGAGTCGATTACCTGATCCATTGGGCACCGGATCGTGCGGATGGGTGCCCGTAAAAGATATATTCTGGAATGGTTCCAAACTTGACTTGAGGGCAGGGCGGGCGCATATCACCCCCATACCTCCAAGGGAGCGCGCGCGATGTTCATCCAGACCGAGACCACCCCCAACCCGGCCACGCTGAAATTCCTGCCCGGCCAGACCGTTCTGGAAAGCGGCACCGCCGATTTCGCGGGCCCCGAGGCGGCCGGAACCTCGCCGCTGGCGGGGCGGATCTTTGCGGTGAACGGGGTGACGGCGGTCTTCTTCGGGCACGATTTCGTGACCGTGACCAAGGCCGAGAGCGCCGATTGGGACCATGTGAAGCCCGGCGTCCTGGGCGCGATCATGGAGCATTTCCAGTCCGGCGAGCCGGTTCTGGCCGCGGCGGCCGCGGCGACCGGCGGGCATAACGACAGCGACGCCGACAGCCCCGATGCCCGCGTGATCGCGCAGATCAAGGAACTTCTGGACACCCGCGTGCGGCCGGCGGTGGCGCAGGATGGCGGCGACATCACCTTCCACGGCTTTGACCGCGGCATCGTCTATCTGCACATGCAGGGCGCCTGTGCGGGCTGCCCGTCCTCGACCCTGACGCTGAAGATGGGCATCGAGAACCTGTTGCGGCACTACATCCCCGAAGTCAGCGAGGTGCGCCCCGTTGCGCCCTGAGCCCGGACCCGTCCTGGCCTTCGACACCTCGGCCGCGCATTGCGCGGCCGCGCTCGTTTCGGCAGAAGGCGCGCGGATCGCCGCCCGCCACGAGGAAATGGCCCGCGGTCAGGCCGAACGGCTGATGCCGCTCCTCGAGGAGACGCTGGCCGAGGCGGGCCTGGGCTGGCGCGATCTGGGCGGGCTGGCCGTGGGCGTGGGGCCGGGCAATTTCACTGGCGTGCGGATCTCGGTCGCCGCGGCGCGGGGGCTGGCGCTGGCGCTGGGCCTGCCGGTCCACGGGATCGGCACGCTCGAGGCGCTGGCCGAGGGCCTGCCGCGCCCGCTGGTCGTGGCCGAGGACGCCCGCCGCGGAGAAATCTACTGGCAGCTTTTCGAAGACGCGCCCAGCTTGCCTGCATCAACGTCGCCTGCGCTGGGACTGCCGGGGGATGTGCCGCGCCTGCCGGGGCTGCGGGCCACCGGATCGGCCGCCCAGGCGCTGGGGCTTGCCACGCTGGCGCCCGCCCAGCCGCTGGCCGTGGCCATGGCGCAGATCGCGGCGGCGCGCCTTGCCGCCGGCACCCTGCCGCAGGGGCGGCCCGCGCCGCTTTACCTGCGCGCCGCTGATGCCGCGCCCCCGTCCGACCCCGCGCCGGTCATCGTTTGACATGACGCCCGCGGATCTGGCCCGCCTGCACGGCGCCTGTTTCACCACACCGCGGCCCTGGTCGGCGACCGAATTCGCCGATCTTCTGGCCGCGCGCGGGGTCTTCGTGATCGCCCGGCCCGAAGGCTTCATCATGGGTCGTGTCATCGCCGACGAGGCCGAGCTTCTGACCCTGGCCGTCGATCCCGCCGCGCGCCGGCAGGGGATCGGCGCGGCGCTTCTGGCCGCGTTCGAGGCCCACGCGCGCGCGGCTGGCGCGGTCACGGCCTTTCTCGAGGTGGCGGCCCCGAATGCCGCGGCGCGCGCGCTCTATGCCTGTGGCGGCTGGGCCGAGGCGGGCTGCCGGCGGGGTTATTTTCGCACGCCTCAGGGCGAAGCGCAGGACGCCCTGATCCTGACCCGCGCCCTTTCCTGAGGCAGTTTCCGTCCCGCCGCGTCCACAGGGTGGCCCTTCGTGCCTTCGCTCTTGACCCTCTGGCGGCTGTCGGCCCTAATCCACAGGGAAAAAGGCGGGTGGAAGTCCCGCGCAACGGGCCTTCGGCGGCTTTCGACGGGAGATCAGGATGACCCTCATGAAACACCTTCTGGGCGCAACGGCGGCGCTGGCGCTGGGCGCGGGAATGGCCGCGGCCGATCCGGCGCTGATCTATGATCTGGGCGGCAAGTTCGACAAGTCGTTCAACGAGGCGGCCTATAACGGCGCGCAGCGCTGGGTGGCCGAGACCGGCGGCAGCTACAAGGAACTGGAGATGCAATCCGAGGCCCAGCGCGAACAGGCGCTGCGCCGGCTGGCCGAAACCGGGGCCAACCCGATCGTGATGACGGGCTTTGCCTTCGGCAACGTTCTCGATACCGTGGCCCCCGACTATCCCGACACCAAATTCGCCATCATCGACGCCGTGGTCGATCAACCCAACGTGCGCTCGGTCGTCTTCCAGGAGGAGCAGGGCTCGTATCTGGTCGGGATGATGGCGGCGATGGCCTCGAAGACCGGCACGGTCGGCTTCGTGGGCGGCATGGATATTCCGCTGATCCGCAAGTTCGCCTGCGGCTATACCCAGGGCGTGAAGGCGGCCAATCCCGACGCCCGCGTCATCGTCAACATGACCGGCACGACGCCTGCCGCCTGGGCCGATCCGGTCAAGGGCAGCGAGCTGGCCATGGCGCAGATCGCGCAGGGGGCGGACGTGATCTATGCCGCCGCGGGCTCGACCGGGCTGGGGGTGCTTCAGGCCGCGGCCGATGGCGGCATCCTGTCGATCGGCGTGGACAGCAACCAGAACCACCTGCATCCCGGCCAGGTCCTGACCTCGATGATCAAGCGCGTGGACAATTCCGTTTATGGCGCCTTCATGGCCGGGGCGGACATGGAAACCGGGATCAACGTGATGGATCTGGCCAAGCAGGGCGTGGGCTATGCGCTTGACGACAACAACGCCGATCTGGTCACGCCCGAGATGAAGGCCGCGGTGGATGCGGCGGCGGCCGCGATCGTCGCGGGCGAGATCAAGGTCCACGATTACATGACCGACAACACCTGCCCGGTGAACTGAACCGATGCAGACGGCCCCGGCGGCACCGGCGACAACACGGGGGGCGGCCACCGCCCCCCCGGCGATCGAGCTGCGCTCCATCTCCAAGGCGTTCGGCCCGGTGCAGGCCAACCGCGACATTTCCCTGCGCGTGGCGCCGGGCACGATCCACGGCATCATCGGCGAGAACGGCGCGGGCAAGTCCACGCTGATGTCGATCCTTTACGGCTTCTACCGCGCCGACGCGGGCGAGATCCTGATCGACGGCCGTCCCGTTGCCATCCCCGACAGCCAGGCCGCCATCCGCGCCGGCATCGGCATGGTGTTCCAGCATTTCAAGCTGGTGCAGAACCTCTCGGTTCTGGAAAACGTGATCCTGGGCGCCGAGGACGGACCGCTCCTGCGCCGCTCGCTGGCGCGGGCGCGCGCCGAGCTGGCGCAGCTGGCCCGCGACTACGAGCTGGAGGTCGATCCCGATGCGATCGTCGAGGATCTGTCGGTCGGCCATCAGCAGCGCGTCGAGATCCTCAAGGCGCTTTACCGTGACGCGCGCATCCTGATCCTGGACGAGCCCACGGGCGTGCTGACCCCGGCCGAGGCCGACCACCTGTTCCGCATCCTGGCCAATCTGCGCCAGCAGGGGCGCACGGTGATCCTGATCACCCACAAGCTGCGCGAGATCATGGAGATCACCGACACCGTCAGCGTCATGCGCCGGGGCGAGATGACCGCGACCCTGCGCACCGCTGAAACCGGCCCCGAGGATCTGGCCGAGCGGATGGTGGGGCGCAAGGTGCTGTTGCAGGTGGCCAAGGCGCCAGCGCAGCCCGGCCCCGAGGTGCTGCGCGTCGAGGGGCTGCGGGTGACCGATGATCGCGGCGTCGAACGGCTGCGCGGCATCGACCTGAGCCTGCGCGCCGGCGAGATCCTGGGCATTGCCGGGGTGGCCGGGAACGGCCAGTCCGAATTGTTGCAGGTTCTGGGCGGCTATCAGCGTGCCGAGGGGCGGGTGTTGCTGAACGGGGCGCCGATCGACCTGACGGGGCGGCGCTCGGACGGGCGCAGCCGGCGCGCGCGGGGCATCGCCCATGTCCCCGAGGACCGCCAGTCGCGCGGGCTGATCATGGATTTCGCCGCCTGGGAGAACATCGCCTTCGGCTATCACGACGCGCCCGAATACCGCCGCAACGCGATCCTGATGGACAATGCCGCGATGCAGACGGCCTGTGCGCGCGCGATGGCCGATTTCGACGTGCGCCCGCCGCTGCCGATGCTGCCGGCGCGGGCGTTTTCCGGGGGCAACCAGCAGAAGATCGTGGTCGCCCGCGAGATCGAGCGCAACCCCGATCTGCTGCTGGTGGGGCAGCCCACGCGCGGGGTCGATATCGGCGCGATCGAATTCATCCACCGCCGCATCGTGGCCTTGCGCGATGCCGGCAAGGCGGTGCTTCTGGTCTCGGTCGAGCTGGACGAGATCCTGGGGCTGGCCGACCGCATCGCGGTCATGTTCGACGGGCGCATCATGGGCGAACGCCTGCCCGGTCAGACCGACGAACGCGAACTGGGCCTGATGATGGCCGGCATGGCGGAGGGCGCGGCATGAGCGCTAGCGGAGCCCTGCCGAGATGGGCGGATGTGGCGCTGATCCCGGCGCTGAATCTGGTGCTGGCCTTCGCCATCTCGGGGCTGGTGATCCTGGCCATCGGCGAAGACCCGGTGGCGGCGGTGCGCATCATGATCGACGGTGCGCTGGGCTCGTCCTACGGCTGGGGCTTCACGCTCTATTACGCCACGAATTTCATCTTCACCGGGCTGGCGGTGGCGGTGGCCTTCCATGCCAGCCTGTTCAACATCGGCGGCGAGGGGCAGGCGACGCTGGGGGGCCTGGGCGTGGCGCTGGTCTGCCTGGCGCTGCCCTGGCCGCATTGGGCGCTGGCGCTGCCCGCGGCGACGCTGGGCGCGGCGCTCTTCGGGGCGGCCTGGGCGGCCATTCCCGCCTGGCTTCAGGCGCGGCGCGGCAGCCATATCGTCATCACCACGATCATGTTCAACTTCATCGGCGCCTCGGTGCTGAACTATCTGCTGGTCAACGTGCTGCGGCCCACCGGCTCGATGGACCCGGCCACGGGGCGCTTTCCGCCGGGCACGTCGCTGCCCACGCTGCATGACATGGCCGCCGCGCTGGGTATCGCCTGGGGGCGCAACACGCCGGCCAATGTCTCGTTCCTGATCGCGCTTCTGGCCTGTTTTCTGGTCTGGGTGCTGATCTGGCGCACGCGCTTCGGCTACGAGCTGCGCGCCTTCGGCAAGTCCGAGCGCGCCGCGGTCTATGCCGGCATCAACCCGGTGCGCATCACCCTGATCGCCATGCTGATCTCGGGGGCGCTGGCGGGGATGATGGCGGTCAACACCGTCATGGGCGAGGCCGAGCGGCTGGTCCTGAACGCGGTCGAGGGGGCGGGCTTCATCGGCATCGCGGTGGCGCTGATGGGGCGCAGCCATCCGCTGGGGGTGCTGCTGGCCGCGCTTCTCTTCGGGTTCCTCTATCAGGGCGGCGCCGAGCTGGCGCTGTGGACCACCATCCCGCGCGAGCTGATCACCGTGATCCAGGCGCTGGTCATCCTGTTCACCGGCGCGCTTGACAACATGGTGCGCGCGCCGGTCGAGCGGCTGTTTGCGCGCAGCCGGGGGGCGGCGTGATGGATTTCGCAACGCTTCTCCAGATCCTCGATTCCACCGTGCGCCTGGGCACGCCCCTGCTTCTGGCCTGCCTTGCGGGGCTGTTCTCGGAACGCGCGGGTGTCTTCGACATCGGTCTTGAAGGCAAGATGCTGATGGCGGCCTTCTGCGCGGGTGCGGTGGCGGCGGTGACGGGCTCGCCCTGGGCGGGCCTTCTGGCGGGGGTCGCGGGGTCGGTCGCGCTGGGCATGGTGCATGCGCTGGCCTCGATCAGCTTTCGCGGCAACCAGCTGATCTCGGGGGTGGCGATCAACTTCCTGGCCTCGGGGCTGACGGTGCTGTTGGGGCAGAACCTCTTTCATCTGGGCGGGCGCACGCCGTCGCTGATGAAGGAGGGCCGGTTCCAGCCGATCACCCTGCCGGGCGCCGAGACCCTGCGCGAGGTGCCGGTGATCGGGCCGGTCTATGCCGATCTGATCTCGGGGCATTCGATCCTGGTCTATCTGGCCTTCGCGCTGGTGCCGCTGTCGTGGTGGGTGCTTGCGCGCACGCGCTTCGGGCTGCGGCTGCGCGCGGTGGGCGAGAACCCCGCCGCCGTGGACACCGCCGGGATCTCGGTCGCGCGGATGCGGTATCTGGCGCTGACCATCACCGGCGTCCTGTGCGGGCTGGCCGGGGCCTATCTGGCCATCGCGCTTTCGGCCGGTTTCGTGAAGGAAATGACGGCCGGGCGCGGCTATATCGCGCTGGCGGCGCTGATCTTCGCCAAGTGGCGGCCGGTGCCCGCGCTGGGGGCGACCATGCTCTTTGGCCTGCTGGAGGCGGTGTCGAACCGTTATCAGAACCTGGATCTCGGGGGGGTGGTCATCCCCGTGCAAGCCATGCAGGCGCTGCCCTACGTGCTGACCGTCATCATTCTGGCGGGCTTTGTCGGCAAGGCCATCCCGCCCCGCGCCGGAGGAGAACCCTATGTCAAGGAGCGCTGAGCTTGCCCGCCTGATCGCCGCCCGTGCCGGGGCGGAACCGCCCGAGTTCGCGCTGGTGCTGGGGTCGGGGCTGGGCCATCTGGCCGATGCGGTCGCGGGCGTGTCGATCCCCTATGCCGATCTTCCGGGCTTTCCGCACACCTCGGTCTCGGGGCATTCGCCGCGGCTGGTGCTGGGCCAGCTTGAAGGCGTGCGCGTCGCCGTTCTGGCCGGGCGGGCGCATTACTATGAAAGCGGGCGCGCCGATGCGATGCGCCTGCCGCTCGAGGTGCTGCGCGATCTGGGCTGTGGCCGGCTGATCCTGACCAATGCGGCGGGCTCGCTGCGCGCTGATCTGCCGCCGGGGGGGGTGATGCTGCTGTCTGACCACATCGCCTTCAGCGGCCTGAACCCGCTGATCGGCGAACCCTCTGACGCGCGCTTCGTGCCGATGACCGACGCCCATGACCCCGCCCTGCGCGCCGGTCTGCGCGCCGCGGCGCAGGCGCTGGGCGAGGATCTGCCCGAAGGTGTCTATGCCTGGTTCTCGGGGCCGTCGTTCGAGACCCCGGCCGAGATCCGCGCCGCGCGCGTGCTGGGCGCCGATGCCGTGGGCATGTCCACCGTCCCCGAAGTGATCCTGGCGCGGTTCCTGGGGTTGCAGGTGGCGGCGGTCTCGGTCATCACCAACATGGGGGCGGGCCTCTCGGAGGAAGCGATCAGCCACGAACACACCAAGGCCATGGCGCCCCTGGGGGCGGCGCGGCTGGAGCGCGTGTTGCGGCGGATGCTTCAGGATTTCTTGAGACAGCCATGATGTGATTTTGACAGGGCGGCCCGCGCGGGGCATGCTCGGGCCAGAGCGGGACCGGGACACCATGCAGATCTTTCTGCCCATCGCCGAAGTTTCGGTGAATGCCTTTCTGCTTTTCGGGCTTGGCGGGTTGGTGGGGATCCTCTCGGGCCTGTTCGGCGTGGGCGGCGGCTTCCTGATCACGCCGCTTTTGTTCTTCATCGGCATTCCGCCGGCGGTGGCGGTGGCGACGGGCTCGAACCAGGTCGTCGCGTCCTCGGTGTCGGGGGTGCTGGCGCATCTGCGGCGCAAGACCGTGGATATCCCGATGGGGGTGGTGCTGCTGATCGGCGGGATCGCGGGTTCGGCCTCGGGGATCTGGCTTTTCAACCTGTTGCGCGCGCTGGGCCAGATCGATCTGGTCGTGCAATTGTCCTATGTGGTCTTTCTGGGCGCGATCGGGGCGCTGATGCTGCAAGAGGGCCTGCGCGCCCGGCATCGCCAGCGCAGCGGCAAGCGCGCGAGCAAGCGCAACCAGCACACCTGGATCCACCGCCTTCCGTTCAAGGTGAAGTTCCGCGCCTCGGGGCTCTATATCTCGCTGATCCCGCCGCTTCTGGTGGGGTTTGCCGTGGGGGTTCTGGCCGCGATCATGGGCGTGGGCGGCGGCTTCATCATGGTTCCGGCGATGATCTATCTGCTGGGCATGCCGACCAAGGTCGTCATCGGCACGTCGCTCTTCCAGATCATCTTCGTGTCGGCCTTCACCACGCTGGCCCATGCCGTCACCAACCGCTCGGTCGATGCGGTGCTGGCGCTTCTGCTGATCCTCGGCGGGGTCGTCGGGGCGCAGATCGGTTCGCGGCTCTCGGCACGCCTCAAGGCCGAGGAACTGCGCATCCTGCTGGCGCTTCTGGTGCTGAGCGTCGCGCTCAAGCTGGGCTTTGATCTGGTGCTGCGCCCGGATGAATTGTTCTCGCTGGCGGCGCGGGGGGGGCAATGATGCAACGCGTGCTGGCGCTTCTTTTCCTGCTGATCGCCACGCCGCTGCACGCGGCCGAGGAACTGGTCGCGGCGATGAGCAAGGACAACATCGGCATCACCACCCAATTCACCGGCTCCGAGGTGCTGATCTATGGCGCGGTGCGGCGCGATGCGCCCGAACCCTATGGCGCGCCCTTGCATGTCATCGTGACGCTGGAAGGCCCGCCCGGCGCCGTCACCGTGCGCCGCAAGGACCGCCGCTTCGGCATCTGGATCAACACCGAAAGCGTTGGCATCGCTGCCGCGCCCAGCTATTACGCGGTGGCCACCACCGGCACGCTGAGCACCATCCTGCGCCCCGAGATCGACCAGCGCGAAAGGATCTCGGTGCCGCTGGCGATCCGATCCTTTGACGGCCCGGTCGAGGTCGAGGACACGCGCCCCTTCACCGAGGCGCTCTTGCGCATCCGCGAGAACGAGGGCCTCTATGCGCTGAACGAACGCGGCGTGCGGCTGATCGAACAGACCCTGTTTCGCGCCGAATTCCTGCTTCCGGCCAATCTGGTCGAGGGCAATTACAAGGCGCGCATCTTCCTGACCCGCGACGGGCGGCTGATCGACAAATATCAGGCGGCGATCTCGGTGCAGAAGGTGGGGCTTGAACGCTGGGTCTCGGCGCTGTCCAAGAACAGCCCGCTGGGCTATGGCCTTTTGTCGCTGATCGTGGCGGTGGCGGCGGGATGGGCGGCCTCGGAGGCCTTTGCCCGGCTGCGCCGCTAGAGCGCGGCGCGCAGGATCGCGCGCAGGGTCTCGGGCGGTAGGACCACCGGATTGGCCTTCATCGACGAGGCCGCCGCCGAGGCCTCGGCCACCTGCGGGATGCGCGCGCTCCGCAGGCCCATCGCGCCCAGGCCCGGCAGACCGGCGTCCCTGATCCATTCGGCCAGCCCTTCGGGCGAGACCCACAGATGCCGCGCGATCCAGCCATCCAGCGTGGCCAGCCGCAGCTGGCGCATGTCGTCATTGGGAAGCGCGGTGCGGTTGGCGGCCAGCACATGCGGCAGCAGCGCCCCGCAGATCGCGCCATGCGCGGCCCCGGTCTCGGCGCCCAGAACGCCCGCCAGCCCATGCACCGCGCCCAGGCCCGCATTGGCCAGCGCCAGCCCGCCGAACAGGCTGGTCAGGGCCATGTCGTCGCGCGCCTGCGCATCCTCGGCATGCATCAACGTCGCCAGCGCCCGCAGCCCCAGCGGAATGGCCTTCTCGCACAAGGCATCGGTCAGCGAATTGGCGCGCGCCGACAGCCAGGGCTCGATCACCTGCGTCAGTGCATCGAGGCCCGAAGCCAGCGTCACCGCCCGCGGGCAATGATCGGTCAGCGCCGGATCGACCAGCGCCAGCCGCGCCAGCATGGCCGGGCTGCGCAGGCTGACCTTGCGCCCGGCCTCGGGGATGCCGATGACGGCGTTCTGCGTGACCTCGGTGCCGGTGCCGGCGGTGGTGGGCAGCGCCACGAAGGGCAGGGGGGCGGCGGCAAGCGGCTTGCCGGCGCCGACCACCTCGAAATAGGCCATCGGCCCTTCGGGGGCGGGGATCAGCGCCGCCAGCGCCTTGGCCAGATCAAGCGCCGCGCCCCCGCCCAGCCCCACCACCGAGGCCGGCGCATCGGCGCGCGCGGCGGCCAGGGCGTCGTCGAGCATGGGCAGGTCGGGTTCGGCGGGGCAGGAGATCGCGGTGATCGCCACCCCGCGCGCCAGAAGCGCGTCGATCAGCCAGCCCGCGCGGGCCGGGTTGGCGCCGTGAACCAGGACCGTCGCCGGACCAAAGGCGGCGATGGCCTCGGCGGCGCCGGCCGCGACCCCCCGGCCAAAGCGGATCTCGGTCGGGGTGCGCAGCGCAAAGGAGGTCATCTCGAAGGCCTTTCCCGAAAAGCGGCGCCGCGGCGGGTGTCAAACCCCCAGCGTGGCGGTGACCGCGCGCTGCCAGCGGGCATAGCGGCGGGCGCGGATCTCGGGGGGCATGGCGGGATCGAATCTGTGCCCGCGCGCCCAGGACGCCGCGAAATCCTCCATCGAAGGGTAGAGGCCCGCGCGCATCCCGGCAAGCCATGCCGCGCCCAGCGCCGTGGTTTCCAGCACCTGCGGGCGGTCGACCGGCGCGCCCAGAATGTCGGCCAGGAATTGCATCGCCCAGTCCGAGGCGCTCATGCCGCCATCGACGCGCAGCACCGCTTCGCCGAAGCCCGCCCAGTCGGCGCGCATGGCCTCGATCAGGTCGCGGGTCTGGAAGCCCACGCTTTCCAGCGCCGCGCGCGCCAGCTCGGCGGGGCCGGAATTGCGCGTCAGCCCGTAGATGGCGCCGCGGCAGTCGGGGTTCCAGTAGGGCGCGCCCAGCCCGGTGAAGGCCGGCACCAGAACCACGTCCTGCGCCGGATCGGCGGTTTCGGCCAGGCTTTGCGTCTCGCGCGCTTCGCGGATGATCTTCAGCCCGTCGCGCAGCCATTGCACCACCGCGCCGGCGATGAAGATCGAGCCTTCCAGCGCATAGGTCGTGCGCCCGTCGATCCGATAGGCGATGGTGGTCAGAAGCCGGTTCTGCGACAGCACCGGCTGGTCGCCGGTGTTCAGCAGCGCGAAACAGCCCGTGCCATAGGTCGATTTGACCATGCCGGGGGTAAAGCAGGCCTGGCCGATGGTGGCGGCCTGCTGGTCGCCCGCCACGCCCAGGATCGGGATCTCGCGGCCGAAGAGATCGGCGCGGGTGGTGCCGAAATCACCGGCGGAATCCCGCACCTCGGGCAGAAGCTCCATCGGGATATCGAGCAGCGCGCAGACCTCGGCGTCCCAGGTGCCGGTGTGGATGTTGAACAGCATCGTGCGCGCGGCATTGGTGGCGTCGGTGGCATGGACGCGCCCGCCGGTCAGCTTCCAGATCAGGAAGCAATCCACCGTGCCGAAGGCCAGCTCGCCCCGCTGCGCGGCCGCGCGCGCGCCGGGCAGGGTGTCGAGCATCCACTTGAGCTTGGTCCCCGAGAAATAGGGGTCGAGCAACAGCCCGGTGCGGGTGCGGATCATTTCCTCGTGGCCTTCGGCGCGCAGGGCCTCGCAGATGGGGGCGGTGCGGCGGTCCTGCCAGACGATGGCGCGGCCCAGGGGCTGGCCGGTCGCGCGGTTCCACAAAAGCGTGGTCTCGCGCTGGTTGGTGATGCCGATGGCGGCGATGGATTCAGGGCCCAGATCGGCGCGTTCGATCGCGGCGCGGCAGGTGGCGGCGGTGGTGGACCACAGATCGGCCGGGTCATGTTCGACCCAGCCCGAATCCGGGAAATGCTGGGGGAATTCCTCCTGGGCCACCGAAACGACGCGCATTTCGGCGTCGAACAGGATGGCGCGGCTGGAGGTGGTGCCCTGGTCGATGGCAAGGATATAGCTCATGCGGCGTTCCTTTACGGCGTGTCCTGTCGGGGCCGGATGGCGGAGGTCGGGTCGGGGAAGGGTAGGCGGGCGCACCCGTCGCCGGCAAGGGGGGAGAGGCGCGCCCAGGGGGCGGCGCCGCGAAGGCCCGGCAAGGGCCCCCGCGGCGGCCAGGGTCACTGCCAGGAGGCGATCAGCTGGTCATAATCCACGGTGATCGGATCGGGTTTCTCGTTGGCCAGCTTGGGCTTGGGCGCGCCGGGCTGGTCGAGCCAGTATTGCGGATCTTGCGGGTCGTTCATGTGCGGCCCCAGATCGCCCTGAACGCCCGCGCGTTCCAGCCGCTCGAGAACGCGCTCCTGCTGGGCGCAGAGCGCATCAAGCGCCTCTTGCGCGGATTTCGCGCCCGAGGAGGCATCGCCGATGTTCTGCCACCACAGCTGCGCCAGCTTGGGATAGTCGGGCACGTTGGTCCCGGTGGGCGACCACTGCACCCGCGCCGGCGAACGGTAGAATTCCACCAGACCGCCCAGCTGCGGGGCGCGTTCGGTGAAGGACGGGTGGTTGATGCTGCTTTCGCGGATGAAGGTCAGCCCGACGTGGGATTTCTTCACGTCGACCGTCTTCGAGGTCACGAATTGCGCATAGAGCCAGGCGGCCTTGGCCCGATCGACCGGGGTCGAGCCCATCAGCGTCCACGAGCCCGCATCCTGATAGCCGACCTTCATGCCGTCTTCCCAATAGGCGCCATGCGGCGAGGGGGCCATCCGCCATTTCGGCGTGCCGTCCTCGTTCATGACCGGCAGGCCGGGCTTGACCATGTCGGCGGTGAAGGCGGTGTACCAGAACATCTGCTGGGCGATGTTGCCCTGCGCCGGCACCGGCCCCGCCTCCGAGAAGGTCATGCCCGCCGCGGCCGGGGGCGTGTAGTCCTTGAGCCACTTGATGTATTTCTCGATGGCATAGACCGCCGCCGGGCCGTTGGTCGCCCCGCCGCGATCGACGCACGAGCCCACGGGCTGGGATTTCTCGTTGACGCGGATGCCCCATTCATCGACCGGCAGGCCGTTCGGTTCGCCCTTGTCGCCCATGCCGGCCATCGACATCCAGGCATCGGTGAAGCGCCAGCCAAGGCTGGGGTCCTTCTTGCCGTAATCCATGTTGCCATAGACTTCGGTCGGCCCGCCCAGATAGCTCATGTCGCGGCCGGTGAAGAATTCGGCGATATCCTCATAGGCCGACCAGTTGACCGGAACGCCCAGGTCATAGCCGTAGGCCGCCTTGAAATCCGCGCGCGTCCTGGGGTCGCTGAACCAGTCGTAGCGGAACCAGTAGAGGTTGGCGAATTGCTGGTCGGGCAACTGGTAGAGCTTGCCATCCGGCCCGGTGGTGAAGGACGTGCCGATGAAGTCGTCCAGGTCCAGGCCGGGGTTGGTGACATCGGCGCCCTCGCCGGCGATCCAGTCGGTCAGGTTGCGCGCCTGCTGATAGCGCCAGTGGGTGCCGATCAGGTCGCTGTCGTTGATGTAGGCGTCATAGATATTCTCGCCCGATTGCATCTGGGTCTGAAGCTTCTCGACCACGTCCCCCTCGCCGATCAGGTCGTGGGTGATCTTGATGCCGGTGATCGCGGTGAAGGCCGGGGCCAGCACCTTGGATTCGTATTCATGCGTGGTGATGGTTTCCGAGACGACCTTGATTTCCATGCCGGCAAAGGGGGCTGCGGCATCGATGAACCATTGCATCTCGGCTTCCTGCTCGGCGCGGCTCAGCGCCGACATGTCGCCGATCTCGGTATCCAGGAACTGGCGTGCCTCCTCCATGCCAGCCCAGGCGGGCGTCGTGGCCAGCAGCGCAAGCGCCATGGCCGTCGTGCGGTGCAATCTCATGTTCTCCTCCCAGAGTTTGCCGTCTTGGTTTCTTGGTTCCCTCCCTAGACCCAGCGGAACACCGCCGTGGCCCAGACAAGACAGGTGACGAGACCGCCCCACAGGGGCGCCCCGAAAAGCGCAAGCCAGCCCAGGCAGATGAAGGCCGAGCCGAGCAGCGTGATGAACAGCCGGTCCCCGCGCGTGGTCTCGATGCGCAACACGCCGGTGCGCGGCGTCTCGGGGAAGCGTGCGGCCAGCAGCGTGAAGATCACCAGAAGACAGGCGATCGTGGCGAAGAACAGCGCCGTGGGCCAGGTCCAGGCCATCCAGTCCATCAGGTGCTCCTTTTGACGTAGAGATGCAGGCCGTGGTCCTTGCGGCCGGTGTCCTCGATCCCGGCGAAGCGGCCCGCGCGCACGGCTTTCAGGAAGTCGTTGCCCAGGCCGACCTTCTCGCCGATCCACAGCGTGTCCCAGGCCGCCCCCAGCGCATCGGGCAGGTGGAATTCCCCCTCGGGCAGGGCGGCAAGGGCGTCGCGGATCATGTCCTCGCGGTCGGCGCGCATCACACCCTCCCCAGGGCAAAGCCCTTGGCAATGTAGTTGCGCACGAACCAGATCACGAGCGCGCCGGGCACGATGGTCAGCACCCCCGCCGCCGCCAGCACGCCCCAATCCATCCCCGAGGCCGAGACCGTGCGGGTCATCGTGGCGGCGATGGGCTTGGCATTGACCGAGGTCAGCGTGCGCGACAGCAGCAGCTCGACCCAGGAGAACATGAAGCAGAAGAAGGCCGCGACCCCGATGCCCGACGCGATCAGCGGCATGAAGATCTTCACGAAGAAGCGCGGGAAGGAATAGCCGTCGATATAGGCGGTCTCGTCGATCTCGCGGGGGACGCCCCGCATGAAGCCCTCGAGGATCCAGACCGCCAGCGGCACGTTGAACAGGCAATGCGCCAGCGCCACCGCGATATGGGTGTCGAACAGCCCGACCGACGAATAGAGCTGGAAGAACGGCAGCGCAAAGACCGCGGGCGGCGCCATGCGGTTGGTCAGCAGCCAGAAGAACAGGTGCTTGTCGCCCAGGAAGGAATAGCGGCTGAAGGCATAGGCCGCCGGCAACGCCACGGTGATCGAGATGACCGTGTTCATGCCCACGTAGATCAGGCTGTTGACATAGCCCATGTACCACGACGGATCGGTCAGGATGGTGGCGTAATTGGCCAGCGTCAGATCCCGGGGCCACAGCGAGAAGGTGGACAGGATCTCGGTGTTCGTCTTCAGGCTCATGTTCAAAAGCCAGTAGATCGGCACCATCAGGAACAACAGATAGAGGGCCATCACCAGCCCCGCGCCCTTCATGCGCATCTCAGCGGCCCTCCTCGCGGTCGAGATTGGTCATCACGGTGTAGAACACCCACGAAATCAACAAGATCACCAGGAAATACATGATCGAGAAGGCGGCCGCGGGGCCCAGGTCGAACTGCCCCAGCGCCAGTTTCACCAGGTCGATCGACAGGAAGGTGGTGGCATTGCCCGGCCCGCCCCCGGTCACCACGAAGGGCTCGGTGTAGATCATGAAGCTGTCCATGAAGCGCAGCAGCACCGCGATCATCAGCACGCCCTGCATCTTGGGAAGCTCGATGTAGCGAAACACCGCCCAGCGGCTGGCCTGGTCGATCCGCGCCGCCTGATAATAGGCGTCGGGGATCGAGCGCAGCCCGGCATAGGCCAGCAGCGCCACCAGCGAGGTCCAGTGCCAGACATCCATCACGATGACCGTGGCCCAGGCGGCGAAGACGTCCTGGGTGTAGTTGTAGTCGATCCCCAGCGCCGCCAGCGTGTGGCCCAGAAGCCCGATGTCCACCCGCCCGAAGATCTGCCAGATCGTGCCGACCACGTTGAACGGGATGAGAAGCGGCAGCGCCATCAGCACCAGACAGAAGCTGGCCCAGAAGCCCTTTCGCGGCATGTTCAGCGCCACATAGATGCCCAGCGGCACCTCGATCGCCAGGATGATGGCCGAGAACAGCACCTGCCGGCCCAGCGCGGCATGCAGGCGTTCGGAATTCACCATTTCCTCGAACCATTCGAGGCCGGCCCAGAAGAAGACGTTGTTCCCGAACGTGTCCTGCACCGAGTAATTGACCACGGTCATCAGCGGGATCACGGCGGAAAAGGCCACGATCACCAGCATCGGCAGGACCAGGAACCAGGCCTTGTGGTTGACGGGTTTCATCAGGCGGCCTCCCCCTCGACGCGCCAGTCGTCGGCGTAGACGTTGACATGCGCGGGGTCGAAGGCCACGCGGGGGCCTTCGGCGGGGATGCTCTCCCCCTCGCGCTGGATGATGTTGATCTCGCGGCCGAAACATTCCGCGCGCAGGATGCGGTGACGGCCCACATCCTCGATGCGGCGGATGCGGACGGGCAGGCCGTCGGCGTCGGTCAGGGTGGCGAATTCGGGGCGGATGCCGATCTCGACGCGGCCCGACACCGCGCCGTAACGCGCCCCCAGCGGCAGCGCGACGCCATCGACGATGGCGCGGTCGCCCTCGATGCGGGCGGGCATCAGGTTCATGCCGGGCGAGCCGATGAAATAGCCCACGAAGGTATGCGCGGGGCGTTCGAACAGATCCTGCGGCGTGCCGATCTGGACGACGCGGCCGTCATGCATGACCACCACCTTGTCGGCGAAGGTCAGCGCCTCGGTCTGGTCATGGGTGACATAGATCATCGTGTGGCCGAATTCGCGGTGCAGACCCTTCAGCTGGGTGCGCAATTCCCATTTCATGTGCGGGTCGATCACGGTCAGCGGCTCGTCGAAGAGAAGCGCGTTCACGTCCTCGCGGACCATGCCGCGGCCGAGGCTGATCTTCTGCTTCATGTCTGCGCCCAGCCCGCGCGCCTTGCGCTGGAGCATGTCCTCGAGGCCGATCATCTGCGCCACCTTCTGCACCCGCGCCGCGATCTGCGCGGCGCTGCGCCCGCGGTTCTTGAGCGGGAAGGCCAGATTGTCGTGCACCGTCATCGTGTCGTAGACGACGGGGAACTGGAACACCTGGGCGATGTTGCGTTCGGCTGTAGGGGCATCGGTCACGTCGCGGTCATCGAAGAAGATCCGCCCCTGGCTGGGCTGCAACAGCCCCGAGATGATGTTGAGCAGGGTCGATTTCCCGCAGCCCGAGGCGCCCAGCAGGGCATAGGCCTCGCCGTCGGTCCAGGTGTGGGTCATCTCCTTGAGCGCCCAGTCGGCGGGGTCGCGGGGGCTGCGCAGATAGGAATGGGCCAGGTTCTGAAGGGTGATGCGTGCCATCGGGGTGCCTTTCCTTGCCTCAGGCGGCCAGCGCATAGGGCGCGGGCGCGACCAGCCGGCCGTCGGGTGCGAAGACATAGACATGCGCGGGGTCGAGATAGACGCGGATCGGCTGGCCCGGCGTCAGCGGATGGACGCCGTGGATCAGCCCCACCCAGCGCGCGCCGTGATGGTCGAGATGGATGAAGGTTTCCGATCCGGTCAGCTCGAATTCGCCCAGCCGCGCGGTGAATTCCATCGCATCGCCGGAATGGCGCCCGATCTCCAGGTGGTTGGGCCGAAAGCCCGCCAGATAGCGCCCGTCCGCCAGATCGGCCAGCGCGCCGCGGGCGGGCACGGCCTGCCCGTCGCCGAAGACCAGCCGGCCGCCCAGCTTGGCGATGGACAGGAAATTCATCGGCGGGTCCGAGAAGACGCGCGCGGTGGTGGCATCGACCGGCTGGCGATAGACCTGCGGGGTGGGGCCGAACTGGGTCACGCGGCCCTCCCACAGGGTTGCCGTGTTGCCGCCCAGCAGAAGCGCCTCCTCGGGTTCGGTCGTGGCATAGACGAAGATCGAGCCCGAGGCGGCGAAGATGCGCGGGATCTCGGCGCGCAATTCCTCGCGCAGCTTGTAGTCCAGATTGGCCAGCGGCTCGTCCAGAAGGACCAGCCCCGCGCCCTTGACCAGCGCACGGGCCAGCGCGCAGCGTTGCTGCTGGCCGCCCGACAGCTCGAGCGGCTTGCGCCCCAGCATCGGCGTCAGCCGCAGCATCTCGGCGGTTTCGGCCACGGCGCGCGCGATCTCGGCCTGGCTCTTGCCCATCAGCCGCAGCGGCGAGGCGATGTTGTCGAAGACGCTCATCGAGGGGTAGTTGATGAACTGCTGATAGACCATCGCCACGCCGCGGTCCTGCACCCGCATCCCGGTGACATCGGCGCCGTCCCACAGGATGCGCCCGGCGCCGGGCCGATCCAGCCCTGCCATCAGCCGCATCAGCGAGGTCTTGCCCGACCCGGTCGGCCCCAGAAGCACGTTCATCGTGCCGCGTTCCAGGCGCAGATCGGTGGGATGGATATGCGCCATCCCGGCGACCGATTTGGTCACCCCCCTCAATTCCAGCGTCATCTCCTCCCCCTCTCCCTCCTCTATTCGGCGGCGGAAGCGGCTGACACCGCACGTCGCGCCAGATAGGCGTCGATCGCGCGGACCTCCTCGTTCGTCAGTCGCAACCCCAGTTTCGAGCGCCGCCAGACCACGTCCTCGGCGGTGACGGCAAATTCGGTTGAGCGCAGCCAGTCTAACTCGCCTGCGGTCAATGTCGCGCCGAAATCCTGACCCAGATCCTCGGCGCAGCGCGCGGTGCCCAGCATCTTGAAGGCATCGGTGCCATAGGCACGCACCAGCCGCCTGGCCCAGGCGTCGGTCAGGAACGGGTAGCGCGCGCGCAGATCTTCGGTCAGCCGTGCGGCCCCGTTGACCGGGAAATCGCCCCCCGGCAGCGCCACCCGCGCGGTCCAGCGGCCCGATCCGCCGACAAGCGGGCGCAGCTTCTCCAGCGCGGATTCGGCCAGCCGGCGATAGGTGGTGATCTTGCCGCCGAAGACATTGAGAAGCGGCGCGCCGGGGGCCGTGTCCAGCCGCAAGACGTAATCGCGCGTGGCCGCGGTGGCCGACTTGGCGCCGTCATCATAGAGCGGGCGCACCCCGGAATAGGTCCAGACGATGTCGTCTTCGGATACCGGCGTGCGCAAATACTGGTTGGCGAAGTCGATCAGATAGCGCCGTTCCGCGGGCGTGCATTCGGGGCGGTGGTCGGGGCGGTCGTGCTCGGCATCGGTGGTGCCGATCAGGGTGAAGTCGTTTTCATAGGGGATGGCGAAGATGATGCGCCCGTCGCGGCCCTGGAAGAAATAGGCCCGGTCGTGATCGAAAAGGCGCCGCGTCACGATATGGCTGCCGCGCACCAGCCGGACGCCGGCGCTGTGATCGGCGCCGGGCAGAAGGCCCAGCACCGCGCCGACCCAGGGGCCGGCGGCATTGACCAGCGCCCGCGCGCGCCGCTCCTCGGTCCGGCCCTGCGCGGTTTCCAGCGTCACCACCCACAGCCCGTTCTCGACGCGCGCGCCCCTCACGCGGGCGCGCGTCAGGATCTCGGCGCCTCGGGCGGCGGCATCGCGCGCGTTCAGCACGACCAGCCGCGAATCGTCGATCCAGCAATCGGAATATTCGAAGGCCTGCACGAAGCGGTCCTGAAGCGGCGCCCCGGCCGGGTCGCGGCGCAGATCCAGACGGCGCGCCGCCGGCAGGATCTGCCGCCCGCCCAGATGGTCATAGAGATGCAGCCCCAGACGCAGAAGCCACGCCGGTCGCCGCCCGCGCATCCAGGGCATCAGCCCCGACAGAAGCCGCGAGGTGGGCGTGTCGCTTTCAAAGCGCATGTCGGCGTGCCAGGGCAGAACGAAGCGCAGCGGCCACGAGATATGGGGCATGGCGCGCAGGAGGGTTTCGCGCTCGATCAGGGCCTCGCGGACCAGACGGAACTCGAAATATTCAAGATAGCGCAGCCCGCCGTGAAACAGCTTGGTCGAGGCCGAGGAGGTCGCCTGCGCCAGATCGCCCCTTTCGGCCAGGGTCACGCTGAGCCCGCGCCCGGCCGCATCGCGCGCGATGCCGCAGCCGTTGATGCCGCCGCCGATGACGAAAAGGTCGGTGATCTGGGTCTCCTGAGGGGCCGTCACGAGGCTCTCCGGGTTGTGCTCCTGTGCCGTGACCAAACCGCATCCGCGACATTCTGTCAAAGAGAATGTTCGTTTGTGTTCGCTTGCGCGGTATCTGGCGCGCGATATTGCTCTCTGCGGCGCAGAATAATGCGCGTTTGTGTTCGCATTCGCAGCATTTCCGGCGCCGGCGCTTGCCAAGCCGGCCCTGAACGGCCAAGCCTTGGGAAACCGAACGGGGCGTGCTCATGTCGCAGACCTTCCGCCATCCCGAGATCCTCGAGATTGCCCGCCGCGAGGGGCGCGTGACCGTCGAGGGGCTGGCCGAGCATTTCGGGGTGACGCATCAGACGATCCGCCGCGATCTGAGCGAGCTGGCCGAGGCCGGCCGGCTCGAGCGCGTGCATGGCGGGGCGATCCTGCCGTCGGGGGTGACGAACATCGGCTATGAGGCGCGGCGCGACCTGAACGCCGCCGCCAAGGCCGCCATCGCCGAACGTTGCGCGGCCGCGATCCCCGACGAGGCGTCGGTGTTTCTCAATATCGGCACCTCGACCGAGGCGGTGGCGCGCGCGCTTCTGGGGCATCGCAACCTGATGGTGGTGACCAACAACATGAACGTGGCCAATATCCTGGTGGCCAGCGAAAGCTGTCAGGTGATCGTGGCGGGGGGCGTGCTGCGGCGCTCGGACGGGGGGCTGGTCGGCGGCGTCACCCAGCGCATGATCGAACAGTTCAAGGTGGATTTCGCGGTGATCGGCTGTTCGGCGCTGGATGCGGACGGCGACCTGCTGGATTTCGACATCCAGGAGGTCGGCGTCAGCCAGACGATCCTGCGCCAGGCGCGCCGCGCCTTTCTGGTGGCCGACCAGTCCAAGTTCCAGCGCACCGCCCCCGCCCGGATCGCGCCCCTGTCGGCCATCGACACCTTCTTCACCGACCGCGCCTTGCCGGGCGATCTGGCCGCGCGCTGCACGCAATGGGGCACCCGCGTCGAGATCTGCACCTGAGCGGGCCCGCGCCGTCCTGTGCGAATGGCCCGCGCGCCCTAATATGAGGGAAACGCAACCAACAGGGAGAAAGCGATGCGCGCGGTTCTGTCCTTTGTCGTGCTTCTGGTCGTGACCATGGTCATCCTTCTGGGGATAGATGCGGTCATGCTGGCCAGCTACATGGCGCCGATGTTCGAACGCCATATCGGGGATCTGATGCTGGACGAGATCCGTCTGGGTCCGGCGGCGATCTTCTATCTGGGCTATCCGGTGGGGGTGGTGCTTCTGGTGGGCTGGCCGGCCTATCGCGCGGGCAGCGCCTTTTCGGCGCTGTGGCGCGGGGGGCTTCTGGGCGCCATCGCCTATGGCACCTATGAATTCACCAATTACGCCATCATGGAGGCCTGGGCGCTGGAAATGGTGCTGAGCGACGTGCCCTGGGGCGCGGTGCTGACCGGCTTTTCGGCCTGGGCGGGGGTGACGCTGACGCAGCGGATCCTGCGCCCCGGGGCGAAATCCGAAACCGCCTGAGCCCGAAACGGGCCCGAAACGGGAAGGGGCTGCCCTAGAGCAGCCCCGCCAGAAGAACCCCCAGCGCCACGAGACCGCCCCCCGTGGCCACCAGCCCGACGTCGCGCAGCTTCGAGGGCGGCGGCGGCGGTTCGGGCTGTTCCAGCTGACGTTCGAGCAGGGTCTCGACGATCTCGGGCATGCGCGAGCCATAGCGCCCGAAGACGCGCGCGGTGCGGGCCATGTCGCGGGCCACGGCCTTGGGCCCGAGGTTCTCGCGGATGTAATCCTCGACCACGGGCTTGGCGATGTCCCACATGTTGACCGAGGAATTGAGCGAGCGCGCCACGCCTTCGACCACGACCATCGTGCGTTGCAGCAAGATCAGCTCGGTGCGGGTGGCCATGCCGAAGCGCTCGGTCACCTCGAAGAGATAGGCCAGGAGCCGCGCCATCGAGATCTGCTCGGCCTGCATGCCGAAGATGGGCTCGCCGACCGAACGCAGGGCGCGGGCGAAATCCTCCACGCTGCGGTCGCGCGGCACATAGCCTGCCTCGAAATGCACCTCGGCGACGCGGCGATAATCGCGCCGGATGAAGCCCATCAGGATCTCGGCGTAGACGCGGCGGGTGTATTCGTCGATCTGCCCCATGATCCCGAAATCATAGGCGACGATGTCGCCGTTCGGGGCCACCTTCATGTTGCCCTGGTGCATGTCGGCATGGAAATAGCCGTCGCGCAGCGCATGGCTGAGGAACAGCGACAGCACGCGCTCGCCCAGCTCGTGCGGGTCATGGCCCGCCGCCACCAGCGCGGGCACGTCGCCCAGGGGCGCGCCGGTGACCCAGGTCATGGTCATCACCCGCTTGGCCGACAGGTCCAGATGCGGGCGCGGCACGTCAAAGCCCTTGTCGCGGGCGGTGTTGGCGGCGAATTCCAGCGCGGCGGCGGCTTCGATGCGCAGGTCCAGTTCGCCCTCGACCACGCTGGCGAAATGCGACACGACCTCGGTCGGGCGCAGCCGCCGCGAGCCGGGCAGGAAGAATTCGATCAGGTTGGCCAGGAAGTTGAACGCATCCAGATCGCGGCGGAAGGCGCGTTCCACCCCCGGACGCAGCACCTTGACGGCGACTTCCTCGCCGGTGTCGGCGCGCCGGGCGCGGTGGACCTGCGCGATCGAGGCGGCCGCGATCGGTTCGGAGAATTCCGAGAAGGCGACCTCGACCGGAACGCCGATCTCCTCGAGGATCTGGGTCTTGGCCTCGGCCACGCTGAAGGGCGGAAGCTTGTCCTGGAGAACGCGCAGCTGGTCGGCCAGCTCCACGCCGACCACATCGGGACGGGTGGACATGATCTGGCCGAACTTGATGTAGGCCGGGCCCAGCGCGGTGATGGCGCGGGTCACGGGCGGCAGGTTCTCGTCGCCGCGGATGCCCAGCCAGCGGAAGGGCCAGCCGACGACGCGCGCGGCCAGCCGCAGGCGTGCGGGCGCTTCCATCGCCTCGAGCGCCACCTTCATGGCGCCGGTGCGTTCGAACGTCGCGCCTGTGCGGATCAGCCGCCAGACGTTGTGCGGGCCGCGCATGTCAGATCTTCCAGCCCGAATGCAGCGCGGCAATGCCCATCGAGAGGTTGCGGTATTTCACCTGCTCGAAGCCGGCGGTGCGGATCATCGAGGCAAAGGTGTTCTGGTCGGGGAACTTGCGGATCGATTCGACCAGATATTGATAGCTGTCGCGGTCGCCCGTCACCACTTCGCCCATCAGCGGGATGACGTTGAACGAATAGAGGTCATAGGCCTTCTGCATCAGATCGTTGGGGATCTGGCTGAATTCCAGCACCATCAGGCGGCCGCCGGGTTTCAGGACGCGATAGGCCTCGGACAGGGCGTCCTGGACGCGCGTCACGTTCCGGATGCCAAAGGAGATGGTGTAGACGTCGAAGGAATTGCTCTCGAAGGGCAGGTTCATCGCATCGCCCACCACCCAGTCGAGCGCATCGGCAAAGCTTTCGGCCTCGGCGCGTTTCTGGCCCTCGATCAGCATGCTTTCGGTCATGTCGCAGACCGTGGCGCTGGCGCCGGGCGCGCGGCGCAGGAAGCGGAACGAGATGTCGCCCGTGCCGCCGGCCACGTCCAGAAGCCGCTGACCGGGACGCGGGGCCAGCCAGTCCATCATCGCGTCCTTCCACAGACGGTGGATGCCGGCGCTCATCAGGTCGTTCATCAGGTCGTATTTCGACGCCACGCGCGAGAACACGCCGTGGACCAGGCCCGCCTTCTCGCCCTCGGCAACGGTCTGAAAGCCGAAATGGGTGGTGTTCTCGGTGCCGGACTGGGTTTGTGCGTTCATGGGTCTTGCCGTTTCCTGTTGGACCCCCCTCTTATACGGCTCTTGCGGGGCAACACAATGACAGGCTTGCCGCGCCCCATTCCCTGCGGAGGAGCCATGCCCGAACTGCCCGAGGTGGAAACCGTGCGCCGGGGTCTGGAGCCGGTGCTGGACGGCGCCGTGATCCAGCGGGCCGAGCTGCGCCGGCCGGACCTGCGCTGGCCCTTCCCGCCCGACATGGCGGCGCGGCTGACGGGGGCAAGGATTCTTGGGCTGCGGCGGCGGTCGAAATACATCCTGGCCGATCTGGACCGGGCCGAGACGTTGCTGATCCATCTGGGCATGTCGGGGCGGATGCTGATTTCCCTGCCCGAGGGCGCGACCATGCCGGGCGTCTTTCACCACCCGCAGGCGGCGCCGGGCAAGCACGATCATGTGATCCTGACCACGGCGGCGGGGGCGGTCGTCACCTTCAACGATCCGCGCCGTTTCGGGGCGATGGATCTGGTGGCGACCGATGCGGCCGAGGGCCATCCCCTGCTAGCGGGGCTGGGCCCCGAACCCCTGGGCAACGGCTTTGACGCGGCCTATCTGGCGGCGCTGCTGGCGGGGCGCAAGACGCCGATCAAGGCCGCGCTTCTGGATCAGCGGATCGTGGCGGGGCTGGGCAATATCTATGTCGCCGAGGCGCTGCATCAGGCCGGGATCGACCCGCGCCGGGCGGCGGGCCGGATCGCTCGCGCGCGGCTCGAGGATCTGGTGACGGCCATCCGCGCCACCCTCTTGCGCGCCATCGCGGCGGGGGGCTCAAGTCTGCGCGATCACCGTCGCCCCGACGGCGAGCTGGGCTATTTCCAGCATGATTTCCGGGTCTATGGCCGCGAGGGCGCACCCTGTCTGCGCGACGGCTGCCCTGGAACGATACGTCGCGTCATCCAATCGGGCCGGTCCAGCTTCTTCTGCCCGGCCTGCCAGAGATGACTTGCCAAAGCGGCCGGGCCTGCTAGGACTCGGCCCCGAGGACAAGGCCCAGACGCAAGGGAGGCGCCCCCATGGCCTATGAAACGCTGATCGTCGAGATCGAGGACGAAGTCGCGCTGATCCGGCTGAACCGCCCCGAGGCGCTCAACGCATTGAATTCCAAACTGCTGGGTGAGCTGGCCGAAGCGCTGACCGCAGCCGATGCCAATGACGCGGTGCGCTGCATCGTGCTGACCGGCTCGGAGAAGGCCTTTGCCGCCGGCGCCGACATCAAGGAGATGTCGGAAAAGGGCTTCGTCGACATGTTCGGCGAGGATTTCTTCACCCCCGAAACCGAAGCCATGCTGCGCGTGCGCAAGCCGATCATCGCGGCCGTTGCCGGCTATGCGCTGGGCGGCGGCTGCGAGCTGGCGATGATCTGCGACTTCATCATCTGCGCCGACAACGCCAAGTTCGGCCAGCCCGAGATCAACCTGGGCGTGGTCGCCGGCATCGGCGGCACCCAGCGTCTGACGCGCTTCGTGGGCAAGTCGAAATCCATGGACATGCACCTGACGGGCCGCTTCATGGACGCGGCCGAGGCCGAGCGCTCGGGCCTGGTCAGCCGGGTCGTGCCGGTGGCCAAGCTGGTGCCCGAGGCGCTGTCGGCCGCGCGCAAGATCGCCGAGAAATCGGCGCTGACGGTCAAGGTGGTCAAGGAATGCGTCAACCGCTCGTACGAGACGACGTTGCGCGAGGGTCTGCTGTTCGAACGGCGCGTCTTCCACGCGCTCTTTGCGACCGAAGATCAGAAGGAGGGGATGACCGCCTTCCTCGAGAAACGCCAGCCCCAGTTCCGCGACCGTTGAGCCCGGTCGCGGGGGAAAGACACCGCGCGCTGCATGTAGCATGTTGACTTCGTGCCGATGTGCTTCTAGAAGCGCGTCCTCAGATTATATCCAGTCCCGAAAATCGGAATCGCGAAATGGCTAACACGCCCCAGTCCAAGAAGCGCGCACGCCAGAACGAGCGCCGCAATGATGTGAACAAGGCGCGTCGTTCGCGCATCCGCACCTTCGTGCGCAAGGTCGAGGAAGCCATCGCTTCGGGTAGCGCCGAAGCCGCGCTGGCCGCCCTGCGTGCCGCGCAGCCGGAGCTGGCCCGCGGCGTGACGAAAGGTGTGCTGCACAAGAACACCGCCTCGCGCAAGATCTCGCGTCTGGCCGCCCGCGTGAAGGCGATCTCGGCCTGACACGCCGTTCATGGCGAATTTGAAAAAGGCGTGCCGTTGGCGCGCCTTTTTGCATTTCTTTCTGTCTTTTCAGAAGCTTGAGGGCGTGCTCTCACGTCGCGCAGATTCGCTCACGCAAAGGAAGCGTCAAGCTCTATGTTTGGTTGCGCGCGCTGTGGGCGGCTTGGTAATTTGCTCCCTGCGAGTCACTCGCCTGGGGGACAATCCAGTTCGTATGCCGCGAAGCTGCCTTTCGCGGGGATACCTCACTGCCAAGAGGGATCATCATACGACGACAGAACGTTTGCGCTGACCGGCTGAAGCCGGGCTTGCCGTCGCTATTGACGTGACGGGAGGTATGCGTCGTGCCCGGCCGAAACTTGCCAAGACCCCATTCTTGGGGCGCTTCAAGAAATTTAAGAATCGGGCACAGCGATGAGAGACGAAATCTGGGGTAAGGTCTGCGACGTTTTTGTAGTTCGGGTTGGACGGAATGCCTTTGCCAGCTGGATCGAACCGCTGCGTCTTGCGGACCTGACCTCCTCGACGGCGCGGATCGAGGCACCGACCAAGTTCATGCGCGACTGGGTGGCGCGCAATTATGCCGAAAAGCTGCTGACCGAATTGCGTGCGGCCGGGGCCGAGGTCGAGCGCGTGGAATTCGTGGTCGCGCCGGTGCGGCCTGTCAGCGTGTCGGCTGTGACTTCGGCGGCGGTTCCGGCTGCGGCGATGGCCACTGCGGGCGATGCGCCCGCCCCCGAAACCCAGGCCGCCCCTGAAGCTCAATCCGTGCCCGCCACGGCGCGCAACCCCGAGACCGACGATCTGCGCTCGGCCCCGCTCGATTCCCGCTTCACCTTCTCGAATTTCGTGGTCGGCAAGCCCAACGAACTGGCCCATGCCGCCGCGCGCCGCGTCGCCGAGGGCGGCCCGGTCACCTTCAACCCGCTGTTTCTCTATGGCGGTGTGGGCCTGGGCAAGACCCACCTGATGCACGCCATCGCCCATGAGCTGCGCGTCCAGCAGCCGCAGGCGCGCGTGCTCTATCTGTCGGCCGAGCAGTTCATGTATCGCTTCATCAACGCGCTGCGCGAACGCCAGATCATGGACTTCAAGGGGCTGTTCCGCTCGGTCGACGTGCTGATGGTCGATGACGTGCAATTCATCGCCGGCAAGGACAGCACGCAGGAAGAATTCTTCCACACGTTCAACGCGCTGGTTGATCAGCGCAAGCAGATCGTCATTTCGGCCGACCGCGCGCCGGGCGAGATCAAGGATCTTGAGGAACGGATCAAGTCGCGCCTGCAATGCGGGTTGGTCGTCGATCTGCATCCCACCGATTACGAGCTGCGCCTGGGCATCTTGCAAACCAAGATCGACCTCTACCGCAGTCAGTATCCGGGCGTCAGCATCGAGCATTCGGTGATCGAATTCCTGGCCCACCGCATCGCCACCAACGTGCGCGTTCTGGAAGGCGCGTTGATGCGGCTTTTCGCCTTTGCCAGCCTGGTCGGCCGCGAGATCTCGCTCGATCTGGCGCAGGAATGCCTGACCGACATCCTGCGCGACAGCGAACGCAAGGTCTCGATCGACGAGATCCAGCGCAAGGTGGCCGAGCATTTCAACATCCGCCTGTCGGACATGATCGGGCCCAAGCGGCTGCGCAACTACGCCCGCCCGCGCCAGATCGCCATGTATCTGTCGAAGAAGATGACCACGCGGTCCCTGCCCGAGATCGGGCGGCGTTTCGGCGGGCGCGATCACACCACGATCATGCATGGCGTGCGCAAGATCGAGTCGTTGATGGCCGATGACCGGCAACTGGCCGAGGACGTGGCCCTGCTGCGGCGCCTGATCGAAAGCTGATCTGACGCAGGGCGGCCACAGCCTGTCACGCAATTACCCAAACCGCTTGTGATCGGGGCGAAACTTGCTAACTTTCGCCTCCCGTAATCCTGGGGGGACGAGATGAAGATCAGCATCGAACGCGCGGCTCTGCTCAAGGCAATGGCCCAGGCGCAATCGGTCGTCGAGCGGCGTAACACGATTCCGATCCTGGCGAATGTGCTGATCGAGGCCGAGGGGGATTCGGTGTCCTTCCGCGCCACCGATCTTGATATCGAGGTGGTCGAGCGCGCGCCCGCCCAGGTCGAACGCGCCGGCGCCACCACGGTTTCGGCGGTGATGCTGCACGAGATCGCGCGCAAGCTGCCCGACGGGGCGCTGGTGTCGCTGACCGCGGACGCGGTGGCGGGGCGGCTTACGGTGCAGGCGGGTCGGTCGCATTTCAACCTGGCCACCCTCCCGCGTGAGGATTTCCCGGTCATGGCCTCGTCGGAATACACGGCGAATTTCTCGGCCAATGCCGGCACGCTCAAGCGTCTGTTCGAGAAATCGAAATTCGCCATCTCGACCGAGGAGACGCGCTATTACCTGAACGGCGTCTTCATGCATGTCGCCACCGGCGAGGACGGCCCGGTTCTGCGCTGCGTGGCCACCGACGGCCACCGCCTGGCGCGGATCGACGCGCCGCTGCCGGCCGGCGCCGAGGACATGCCCGGCGTGATCGTGCCGCGCAAGACCGTGGGCGAATTGCGCAAGCTTCTCGACGACGACGAGGCGCAGATCGCCGTCTCGGTCTCGGAAACCAAGATCCGCTTCGCCACGCCGCATATCACGCTGACCTCCAAGGTCATCGACGGCACCTTCCCCGATTACGCCCGCGTCATCCCGATGGGCAATTCCCGCCGACTCGAGGTGGACGCGGCCGAATTCGCCAAGGCGGTGGACCGGGTGGCGACGGTGTCCTCGGAACGCGCGCGTGCGGTCAAGCTGTCGCTTGACGAGGACCGGCTGGTCCTGTCGGTCAACGCCCCCGATGCCGGCGCCGCCGAGGAAGAGCTGGCCGTGGCCTATGGCGATGAACGGCTCGAGATCGGCTTCAACGCCAAGTATCTGCTGGAAATCGCCAGCCAGGTCGACCGCGAGAACGCCGTCTTCCTGTTCAATTCCTCGGGCGACCCGACCCTGATGCGCGAGGGCAATGACACCTCGGCGGTCTATGTCGTCATGCCGATGCGGGTCTGATCGGGCTTGCTGGCCCATCTGACGCTGGCCCAGTTCCGGTCCCATGCGCGGCTGTCGATGGATCTCGACGGCCGCCCGCTGGCCATCTTCGGGCCGAACGGGGCGGGCAAGACCAACATCCTTGAGGCCGTGTCGCTGTTGTCGCCGGGCCGGGGCCTGCGCCGGGCCGCCCCCGACGAACTGGCGCGCCATCCCGGAACGCTGGGGTGGAAGATCCGCGCGCGTCTGGGCGCGGGCTCCGAGATCGAGACCGGCGCCGCCCCCGGGGCCGCGCGCAGCGTCCGCATCGACGAGAAGGCCGCGCCGCAGGTGGCGCTGGGGGGGCTTTTGCGCATCCTGTGGCTGGTGCCGTCGATGGACCGGCTCTGGACCGAGGCGCCCGAGGGGCGGCGGCGCTTTCTGGACCGGCTGACGCTGTCGTTTCACCCCGATCATGCCGAGACGGTGCTGGCCTATGAAAAGGCCATGCGCGACCGCAACCGCCTGCTGCGCGACGGTGTGCGCGACGGGGCCTGGTTTGCCGCGCTCGAAGCCACGATGGCCGAAGCGGCGGTGCGCATCCGCGCAGGCCGGGCCGCGGCGCTGGACCGGATCATGGCCGCCCAGGCCGAGGCCGCGACCGGCTTTCCCGCCGCCGATCTGGCCGTGACCGACGCGGGCCCCGAGGATCTGGCCGCGGCGCTGGCGCGCGGGCGGGCGCGCGACATGGCCGCCGGGCGCACGCTTGAAGGGCCGCACCGCGCCGATCTGACCGCGGTCTGGGCGGCGCGCGGCACGCCCGCGGCGCTGGCCTCGACGGGCGAGCAGAAGGCGCTTCTGGTGTCGATCGTGCTGGCCAATGCGCGCGCGCTGGCCGCCGAGGGCGCGCCGGTGGTGGTGCTTCTCGACGAGGTGGCCGCGCATCTGGACGCCGATCGCCGCGCCGCGCTCTATGACGAGATCTGCGCGCTGGGGCTTCAGGCGCTGATGACCGGCACAGGGCCCGAACTCTTTGATGCGCTGGGGGATCGGGGGGGGCGGATGGCGCTTCCCGGCCCGTCTTTGGCGTGACATTCCGCCCCCGCGCGCCTATAACCCGCGAAAGCGAAAGGCAGGATTTTCCCGATGACCGAACAAGCCAGCTACGGCGCCGAATCCATCAAGGTTCTCAAGGGCCTGGAAGCCGTGCGCAAACGTCCCGGCATGTATATCGGCGACACCGACGACGGCTCGGGCCTGCATCACATGGTCTACGAGGTCGTGGATAACGGCATCGACGAGGCGCTGGCCGGGCATGCCGATTTCGTCTCCGTGAAGATCCATGCCGACGGGTCGGTGTCGGTGCGTGACAACGGTCGCGGCATTCCCACCGATCTGCACCCCGAAGAAGGCGTCTCGGCCGCCGAGGTCATCATGACCCAGCTGCATGCCGGCGGCAAGTTCGACCAGAATTCCTACAAGGTTTCCGGGGGCTTGCACGGTGTGGGCGTCTCGGTCGTGAACGCGCTTTCGGAATGGCTGGAGCTGCGCATCTGGCGCAACGGCCACGAGCATTACGCCCGTTTCGAGCATGGCGACACGGTCGAGCACCTGCGCGTGGTCGGCGATTGCCCGGCCGATGAGACCGGGACCGAGGTGCGTTTCCTGGCCAGCCTCGAGACCTTCTCGCATATCGACTACGTGTTCCGCACGCTGGAAAACCGGCTGCGCGAACTGGCCTTCCTGAATTCCGGCGTGCGCATCCTGATCGAGGACGAACGCCCCGCCGAGCCCCTGCGCACCGAGCTGTTCTATGAAGGCGGCGTGCGGGAATTCGTGCGCTATCTGGACCGCTCGAAGACGCCCGTCATGGCCGAGCCGATCTTCATCTCGGGCGAGCTGCGCGGCATCGGCGTCGAGGTGGCGATGTGGTGGAACGACAGCTATCACGAAACCGTCCTGCCCTTTACCAACAACATTCCCCAGCGTGACGGCGGCACCCACCTTGCGGGCTTTCGCGCGGCGCTGACGCGCTGCATCAACGGCTATGCCCAATCCTCGGGGATCGCGCGCAAGGAAAAGGTCGACTTCACCGGCGACGACGCCCGCGAGGGGCTGACCTGCGTTCTGTCGGTCAAGGTGCCCGACCCGAAATTCTCCAGCCAGACCAAGGACAAGCTGGTCTCGTCCGAGGTGCGCCCCGCGGTGGAAAGCCTGGTCAACGAGAAGCTGGCCGAATGGTTCGAGGAAAACCCCGGCCCCGCGCGCACCATCGTCGGCAAGATCATCGAGGCCGCGCTGGCCCGCGAGGCGGCGCGCAAGGCGCGCGAGCTGACGCGGCGCAAGACGGCGATGGATGTCGCCTCGCTGCCCGGCAAGCTGGCCGATTGCCAGGAAAAGGATCCCGCGCTGTCGGAACTGTTCATCGTCGAGGGTGACTCGGCCGGCGGGTCGGCCAAGCAGGGCCGCGCGCGCAAGAACCAGGCCGTCCTGCCCCTGCGCGGCAAGATCCTGAACGTCGAGCGCGCGCGCTTCGACCGGATGCTGTCCTCCGAGACGGTCGGCACGCTGATCACGGCGCTGGGCACCGGCATCGGGCGCGATGAATTCGACCTGTCCAAGCTGCGCTATCACAAGATCATCATCATGACCGACGCGGATGTGGACGGCGCCCATATCCGCACGCTTCTGCTGACCTTCTTCTTCCGGCAGATGCCCGAGCTGATCGAGCACGGCTATCTCTACATCGCGCAGCCGCCGCTTTACAAAGTGGCGCGCGGCAAGTCCGAGGTCTATCTCAAGGATCAGGCCGCGCTCGAGGATTTCCTGATCCATCAGGGGGTCGAGGGCACGCGGCTGCGCCTGGGCGACGGCACCGAGATCGCCGGCGCCGATCTGGTGCGCGTGGTCGAGGAGGCCCGCGTGGTGCGCCGCATCCTCAACGCCTTTCCCACGCATTACCCGGCCCGCATCCTGGAACAGGCGGCGATTGCCGGCGCCATGCTGCCCGGCGCGGTCGAGGCCGATGCCCAGGGCGTGGCCGATCAGGTAGCCGCGCGGCTGGATCTGGTAGCGGTGGAATACGAACGCGGCTGGCAGGGGCGGCCGACGCAGGACCACGGGCTGCGGCTGGCGCGCGTGCTGCGCGGGGTCGAGGAAGAGAGGGTTCTGGACGGGCCCGTCCTGCGCTCGCCCGAGGCGCGGCGGCTCTCGACCCATACCGACGCCCTGCGCGAGGTCTATGCCCAGCCGGCGCTGCTGATCCGCAAGGACCGCGAGCAACTGGTGCACGGCCCGCTGGAACTGCTGTCGGCGATCCTGACCGAAGGCGAGAAGGGGCTGTCGCTGCAACGCTACAAGGGTCTGGGCGAGATGAACCCCGAGCAATTGTGGGAAACCACGCTGGACCCGGCGGCCCGCACGCTGCTTCAGGTCCGCATCGACGATGTGGCCGAAGCTGACGACATTTTTACCAAGCTGATGGGCGATGTCGTCGAACCCCGCCGCGAGTTCATCCAGGCCAACGCGCTCAGCGTCGAAAACCTCGATTTCTGAGGCATATTTGCCGACCCGCGCCCCTGCGCCCGGCGGGCGCGGCAGGGGCCGTGCGGGCGCGACACGAAGTTGCGCCAATGGCCGCGCTGCGCAATTTTTCGTTCAACCCCGGCGCCGGGGGCTTTATAGGGCGTGGAATCGCGGATCAGAGAGACGTCAATGCTGGACATAGCCCAAATGCGCGCCACCCTGGCCGAGGCCTATGACCTCGCCCCCGATCTGGCGCTGGCCGAACGGATGGCCGACATCCATGCGCGCATGGCGCGGGTGGTGCCGCTGGCCGATTGGGCGCTGCATGCGCCCTATGTCGCCGCCATCAATGCCCTGAAGGCCGAGCGCGGCGCCGTGATCCTGGCGCATAACTACATGCGCCCCGAGATCTATCACGGCGTGGCCGATGTGGTGGGCGACAGCCTGCAACTGGCGATCGAGGCGACGCGTGTCGAAGCCCAGGTGATCGTGCAGGCGGGCGTGCATTTCATGGCCGAGACCTCGAAGGTGCTGAACCCGGCCAAGACCGTGCTGATCCCGGATACGCAGGCGGGCTGTTCGCTGGCCGATGCGATCACGCCTGCGGGCATCGCCGAGATGCGCGCGCGCTATCCCGGTGCGCCGGTGGTCAGCTATGTCAACACCACCGCCGAGGTGAAGGCGGCCTCGGATGTGTGCTGCACCTCCTCGAATGCGGTCCAGATCGTGCGCGCGCAGGAGGCCGACACCGTCATCATGACGCCCGACCGCTATCTGGCGCAGAACGTGGCCGCGCAGGTGCCCGAGAAGAACGTGGTCTGGTGGGATGGCTCGTGTATCGTGCATGAACGCTTCACCGCTGCGGATCTGCGCAGCTTCCGCGAACATGCGCCCGACACCCGCATCATCGCCCATCCCGAATGTCCGCCCGATGTGGTGGCGGCCTCGGATTTCGCGGGCTCGACCGCGGCGATCATCGATTATGTCAGCACCGAGCGCCCTGCCGCGGCGATGCTGCTGACCGAATGTTCGATGGCCGCGAATATCGCCGATGCGGTTCCGGGCGTGGATTTCCGCGGCCCGTGCAACCTGTGCCCCTACATGCAGATGATCACGCTCGAGAAGATCCTGTGGTCGCTGCATACGATGACCCACGAAGTCACGGTCGATCCCGCCGTTTCCGAAGGCGCGCGCCGCGCCGTGGAACGGATGATCGAGCTTTCCTCCGCCGCGAAATGACCGCCGAGCGCAACACCGATCGCGTGGTGATCGTGGGGGCGGGGCTGGCCGCCCTGTCCGCGGCGCTGGATCTGGCGCCGCGGCCGGTTCTGGTGATCTCGCCCGAGAGCCTGGGCGAAGGGGCCTCGTCGGTCTGGGCGCAGGGGGGCGTGGCCGCGGCCGTGGGCGCGACCGACAGCCCCGCCGATCATGCCGCCGACACGATGCGCGCGGGGGCGGGCACGGTGGATGCCGCCATCGCCCGGCTGGTGACCGCGGCCGCGCCCGAACATATCGCCGTTCTGGCCGAGCTGGGCGTGCCCTTCGACCGCGATGCGGCGGGCGGTTTTGTGATGTCGCGCGAGGCCGCGCATGGCCGGCCGCGCGTGGTGCGCGTCAAGGGCGATCAGGCCGGGGCCGAGATCATGCACGCGCTGATCCGCGCGGTGCGCGCCGCGCCGTCTGTGCAGGTGGCCGAAGGCGTGATGGCGACCGATCTTGTGGTCGATCAGGGGCGCGTGGCCGGGGTGCGGCTGGTGCGTTCGGGCGCGCCCTCGGGGGCGGTCAGCGTGCGCGCGGCGGCGGTGCTGCTGGCAGCGGGCGGCTCGGGCGGGCTGTTTGCGGTGACGACCAACCCGCCGCGGGTGCGTGGCCAGGCGGTGGGCATGGCTGCGCGCGCGGGTGCCCAGGTGGCCGACGCCGAATTCGTGCAGTTCCATCCCACCGCGATCGACGTGGGCCAGGACCCCGCGCCGCTGGCCACCGAGGCCCTGCGCGGCGAAGGTGCGGTGCTGCTCAATTCCGAAGGCACGCGCTTCATGACCGCGGTCCATCCCGATGCCGAGCTGGCGCCGCGCGATATCGTCGCCCGCGCCATCTTCGCCGAGCATCGCGCCGGGCGGCGGCCGGTTCTGGACACCCGCGCGGTTCTGGGTGCGGCCCTTCTCGAACGTTTCCCCGCCGTGGCTGCGGCCTGCCGCGAGGCCGGGATCGACCCGGTGACCCAGCCCATTCCGGTGGTGCCGGCGGCGCATTATCACATGGGGGGCGTTGCGACCTCGGACCGGGGGCGGGCTTCTCTGCCGGGGCTGTGGGTCGTGGGCGAGGCGGCCTCGACCGGGCTGCATGGCGCCAACCGTCTGGCCTCGAACGGACTTCTCGAGGCGCTGGTCTTCGCCCGGCGCGCCAGTGATGACATTGCCGCCGATCTGGGCCCGGCCCCGGCCTCGGCGGTGCCGCCGGTCGATCTGACCTTCCCCGCGACGGGCGGTGTGACGCCTGATCCGGTGCTGATCACGCGGCTGCGCCGGGTGATGAGCGCCGAGGTCGGCGTGTTGCGCAACGGCCCCGGCCTGCGCCGCGCCCTGGCCGAGATTGCCGACATCGAGACCGCCGCGGGCGATTGTCCGCAGCTGACCAACATGACGGCGGCGGCGACGCTGATCGCCGCGGCGGCGCTGGCCCGGCGCGAGAGCCGCGGCGGACACGCCCGCACCGATCACCCCGATCCCGATCCCGCGCAGGCCCGGCGCAGCCTGCTGACCCTGACCGAGGCGCTGGAGATCCGCGCCCGCGCCTGCGAGGAGATGCCCGCATGAGCTTTCTGCCCGACCTCCTGCTTGAGCCGCTGGTGCGCGCCGCGCTGACCGAAGACCTGTCGCCGATGGGCGACGCCACCACCCGCGCGGTGATCCCGCCGGGCCTGCAATATGCCGCCGCTCTCAATGCGCGCGAACCGGGGGTGGTTTCGGGGCTTCAGGTCGCGGCCATGGCCTTTCGCATGGTGGACCCCGGCCTGCGGCTGACGCTGCATTCGGCCGACGGGCGTCCCTGCGGCCCCGGCGAACGGCTGATGACGATCGAAGGCGCGGCGGCCTCGATCCTGATGGCCGAGCGCGTGGCGCTGAACTTTGCCGGCCGGCTGAGCGGCATCGCCACGCTGACCGCGGCCTTCGTGGCCCGCACCGAAGGGCACGCCGCGCGCATCACCTGCACGCGCAAGACCACGCCCGGTCTGCGCATCGTCGAGAAGGCCGCCGTGGTGCACGGGGGCGGCTCGAACCACCGCTACGGGCTGTCGGATGCCATCCTGATCAAGGACAACCACATTGCCGCCGCCGGAGGCATTCGTCCGGTGTTGCAGGCGGCGGCGCGGGCGCGGTCGCACATGATGCGCGTCGAGATCGAGGTCGACAGCCTCGATCAGCTGGCCGAGGTTCTGGACGAGGGCGGCGCCGATGTCGTGCTGCTGGACAACATGGACACACCGACGCTGACGCGCGCGGTCGAGATGGTCGCGGGGCGGATGGTCACCGAAGCCTCGGGGAACATGTGCCTTGAGCGCATCGCCGAGGTGGCCGCGACCGGGGTCGACTTCATCTCGGTGGGCGCGCTGACGCATTCGGCGCGCACGCTCGATCTGGGTCTCGATTTCTGACGCCCCACCCCCGTTTTGCCATGATTTCATCCGGTCCAGGCCCGTGGCATTCGCTGCGGGCCTGACCGTTTCCTGACGGCTTTCCCCCGCCCTGCTTCAGCCGGGCGTCAGCTTCATCCTGCCATCCTGCCCGCGGTTTCCGAACGACAAGGAGAACGCGAGATGACGCGCGAATTGGGGCTGGTGGCCCTGTCGCTGTCGGTCTGGCTGGGAAGCGCGGCGCTGGCGGACGAGGATTGCTTCGTGCCGCTGGACAGGTGGCAGCCGCGCGCGGCGGTCCTGAGCATGGCCGAAAGCCGGGGCTGGACCGTGCGGCGGCTCAAGATCGACGACGGCTGCTACGAGATCCGCGGCCGCGATGCCGACGGCACCGCGATCGAGGTGCGGCTCGACCCGGCCACGCTCGAGGTGCTGGAGCTTGAACGCGGCCACCACCGCGAGGGGCGGCGCGGCCATCACCGGCTGCCCGGCTTTCGGGGCTGGTGGGGCGATGACGACGATACGGATGCGCGCCGCTCGCCTCCCTGACGCCAGGCTGAAGACAATTTCCCGCCCGCGTCAGAAACGCCTCAGGCCGGGCGGGCAGAACGATCCCATCACGACAGCATTCCGGAGAACAGACATGACCCTTTCCACCCGCATTCCCACCAGGCCGCTTCTGGGCGCGCTGGCGCTGAGCACGGCGCTGACGCTGCCGGCGCTGGCCGCGGCTGCGCCCGTCACCTTCACCACGCAGCTTCGCAATTACGGCGGCGACGGCGCCTATCTGGCGCTTTACGTCACCGATGCCTCGGGCGCCTATGTCGGCAGCCTGTGGATGGCCGGGCCCAAGTCCAAGTATTACAAGCACCTGAGCGATTGGTATCGCGCCACCGGCGGTAACACCGCGCAGGTGGACGGGATCACCGGCGCGTCGGTCGGCGCGGGGCGCGAGCTGAAGATCACGCTCGACCTGGCCGATGCCATCTTCGACGCGGGCTATCAGCTGCATATCGACGCCTCGGTCGAGGACATGCGCGACAGCCCCTCCGAAATCGTCGTGCCGCTGACGCGTGACGGCGCGGGTCAGACCACCGCCGGGCGGAGCTATATCGCCGGCTTCCGCTACGACATGTAAGGGGGCGGGGCGATGATGCGGCACATGCACAGATGGCCGGGGCTTCTGGCCGCGGCGCTTCTGGTGGTGGTCAGCCTGTCGGGCGCCACGCTTTCGGTGATGCCCGCGCTCGAGGCGGCGCGCACGCCGGCCCAGGCCGAGGCCGATCTGAGCGTGGCCGAGCTGGCCGGACGGGTCGTGGCCCTCCATCCGGGGGTCGAGCAGATCCGGCGCGCGCCCTCGGGCCGCATCACCGCCTATTGGTTCGAGAACGGCCAGCCCGGCGCCGCGGTCATCGATCCGGCGACGGGCGCGGGCGTGGCCTCGGCCGATGCCTCGGGGGTCCAGCGCTGGCTGGTCAACCTGCATCGGGCGCTGTTTCTCGATGACGGGGGCCGGCTGACGGTTGCGGCCGCCGCGGCGCTGATGCTGGTGATCTCGGTCTCGGGGCTGGCGCTTCTGGCGCGGCGCATGGGCGGCTGGCATCGGCTGGTCCTGCCCGTGCGCGGCCCCTTCGCCAGCCGCCTTCACGCCGAGATCGCGCGCATCGCGGCGCTGGGGCTGATCGTGTCGTCGCTGACGGGTCTGTGGATGACGGCTTCGACCTTCGAGCTGCTGCCCGATGTGTCGGGGCCGCCCGCCTTTCCCGGCGCCGTTTCGGGCGTCACGGGGATGAGCCCGGCCGCCATGGCGACGCTGCGCGACACGCCGCTGTCGGTGCTGCGCGCGCTGAACTTCCCCTATGCGGGCGACGCCTCGGACGTGTTCACGCTGAAGACCGCGGCGGGCCAGGGATATCTTGATCAGGGGACCGGCGCGCTGCTGGTCTGGCAGGAGGCGACGCTCTGGGATCGCGTGAACGAGACGATCTACTGGCTGCACACCGGCGAGGGCGCGCCTCTCTGGGCGCTGGTGCTGGGGCTGGCGGCGCTGGGCGTGCCGGTGCTGGCCTGGTCGGGGATCAAGATCTGGCTGGGCGGGCGTCAGTGGCGCCGCCGTCCGCGCGGCAATGCCCGCGCGCGCGACGCCCAGACCGTGATCCTGGTCGGCAGCGAGGGCGGCACCACCTGGGGCTTTGCCGAAACGGCGGCCAAGGCGCTGCGCGCGGCGGGGCAGGCCGTCCATGTCGGGCCGATGTCGGGTTTCGCGCCCGACCGCTATCCGCAGGCGCGGCGGCTGATCCTGATGGCCGCGACCTATGGTGACGGTGACGTGCCGGCCACGGCCCGAGGCTTTCTCGAGACGCTTGCGGCGATGCCCGCGGCGCCCGAGATGCCGGTCGCGGTGCTGGGCTTCGGTGATCGGTCCTTCCCGAATTTCTGCGGCTATGCCGCGCGGGTTCAGGCCGAGATCGAGGCCCGCGGCGGGCGCAGCTTCCTGTCCATGGATACGGTCGACCGCGGGTCGGCGCAGGATTTCGCGCGCTGGGGCCGGGCGCTGAGCCAGGCGATGGGCGTGTCGCTTGCGCTGGACCACCGCCCCGACGCGCCGCCTGCGCAGACCCTCACGCTTGTCGCGCGGCGCGATTTCGGCGCCGAGGTTCAGGCCCCCACCGCCATCCTGCGCTTTGCCCTGCCGCAGGCGGGCCTGTGGGCGCGGCTGACGGGGCGCGCGTTCGGCAACTTCGAGGCGGGCGACCTGCTGGCCGTGATCCCCGAGGGCGCGACGCTGCCGCGGTTCTATTCGCTGGCCTCGGGCAGCCGCGACGGCTTTGTCGAGATCTGCGTGAAGCGCCATCCCGGCGGGCTGTGCTCGGGGCAGCTGACGGGGCTCGAGGTGGGCGACACCATCCGCGCCTATCTGCGGCCCAACCCCGCCTTCCGCCCGGCCACCGGCGATGCGCCGGTGATCCTGATCGGGGCGGGCACGGGGATCGGTCCGCTGGCCGGCTTTGCCCGCGCCAATGACCGCCGCCGGCCGATGCACCTGTTCTTCGGCGCCCGCCACCCCGAGAGCGATCTGCTGTTCGGCGAGGATCTGGCCCGCTGGCAGGCCGAGGGACGGCTGAGTTCGGTCACCACGGCCTTTTCGCGGATGACCCCGCGGGCCCATGTGCAGGATGCGCTGCGTGCCGATGGGGTGCGGGTGGCGCGGCTGATCGCGGACGGCGCGCAGGTCATGGTCTGCGGCGGGCGCGACATGGCCGCGGGTGTGGCCGAGGCGCTGGCCGAGATCCTGGCCCCGCACGGGCTGAGCCCCGCCCATCTGAAAGCCGAGGGACGCTATGCCGAAGATGTCTATTGATCGCACCAGCCACCTGTCGCGGGTGACGCTGAACGGCCCGACCATGGGCACGCGCTGGTCGGCCCGGCTGGATCTGCCCGCAGGCGCCCCGACCGACGGTTTGCGGGCCGCCTTCGCCGCGGCGGTGGCCGAGGTCGACGCGCAGATGTCGACCTGGCGGGCCGACAGCGACCTGATGCGGCTGAACCGGGCGGCGCCGGGCGTCTGGGTCGATCTGCCGGCGCGGCTTCTGGAGGTGCTGGAGACGGCGCTCGAGATCGGGCGGGCCTCGGGCGGGGCCTTCGACATCGGCATGGGGGATGCGGTGCGGGCCTGGGGTTTCTGTGCCGATCCCGCCAGCGAGGCCGGCATCCGTGCCGCCCTTGCCGCGCCCCGCCGCCCCGCGCATGAGGTGCTGGAGATCGACAGCCCCAACCGACGCGCGCGCAAGCATGGTCCGCTCAGCGCCGATCTGGGCGGCATCGCCAAGGGCTATGGCGCCGACCGGCTGGCGGCGGTGGCGCGGGGGGCGGGGCGGAACGCGGGCCTTTTCGGCATCGACGGCGAGCTGGTGGCCATGGGCCTGCAACCCGACGGCCGCCCCTGGACGCTGGCGGTCGAGCGCCCCGAGGACGGGGTCCGCGCGCTTCATTCGGTGCTTGAGCTGCACGATGCGGCGGTGGCGACCTCGGGCGATTACCGCCATTTCGTGACGCTCGGCGGGCGGCGGCTGGCGCATACGATGGACCCGGCGCGCGGCGGCCCGCTGCTGGCGGCGCCCGCCTCGGTGACGGTGGTGGCGCCCAGCTGCATGCTGGCCGATGGCTGGGCGACCGCGCTGACCGTGCTGGGCCCCGACGCCGGCGCCGATCTGGCCCGGCGGCTGGGTCTTCAGGCGCTGTTCCTGATGCGCACGGATGAAGGCCTGCGCAGCCACGGCGTGGGCCCGCTGTTCGAAAGCGCCCCGGAAACCGTTTAGCCAGGCTTCACGTTTCGATAAGAGCGCGACGTGGACCGCCCCCCTCCGCTGGCGTTAGCTGCGCCAAACGGAGGAGACAATGACACAAGTCGAAACGGCGGCGCGGAGGTCCAACGTCTCGCTGGCGCGGCGTGCCTGGAACATCCGGCGCAAGGCGCTCCAGATGGGCGAGGTGCAGGGGCAGGGCTATGTGGGCCAGGCGCTGGGCGTCGCCGATGTGCTGGCGGTCAGCTATTTCCACGCGCTGAACCTGCGCCCCGAAGACCCCGAATGGGAGGGGCGCGACCGCTTCCTTCTGTCGATCGGGCATTATGCCATCGCGCTTTATGCCGCGCTGATGGAGGCCGGCGTCCTGCCCGAAGAAGAATTGCAGACCTACGGCATGGACGACAGCCGCATGCCGATGTCGGGCATGGCGGCCTATACGCCGGGCATGGAGATCACGGGCGGCTCGCTGGGGCACGGGCCGGGGATCGGTGTCGGCATGGCGCTGGGGCTGCGTGCCAAGGGCAATCCCGCGCGGGTCTACAACCTGATGTCGGACGGCGAACCGGGCGAGGGCTCGACCTGGGAAGCGGCA
This sequence comes from Phaeovulum vinaykumarii, assembly GCF_900156695.1. Taxonomy (GTDB): domain Bacteria; phylum Pseudomonadota; class Alphaproteobacteria; order Rhodobacterales; family Rhodobacteraceae; genus Bieblia_A; species Bieblia_A vinaykumarii. Next base: position 60,991 of record NZ_FTOM01000006.1, on the reverse strand, counting down.
ATGTCGGCCGCCCATCACAAGCTGTCGAACCTGATCTGCCTGGTCGATTTCAACGATATGCAGGCCGATGGCGCCTCGACCGGGATGCTGTGCGCCGAACCCCTGGCCGAGAAATGGACCGCCTTTGGCTGGTTTGCCCAGCGTGTGGACGGCGATGACATCGACGCGCTGGTCGCGGCCTTTGACGCTGCGCGCACCCATGCGGGCGATCAGCCGCGTGTCATCATCTGCGATACCCGGATGTGCAAGGGGGGCGATTTCCTGGAAGCCCGCGAGATCACCCATTTCGTGCGCGTCGAGCCCGGCGAATGGGCCCGCGCCTTCCCCGCGCGCTTCTTTCAGATGGGCATGGCCGAGCAGCGGATGATCTCGGCCGCCGCCGGCATGGCCCGCGAGGGGTTCATCCCCTTTGCCACGACCTATGCGGTCTTTGCCGCGCGCCGGGCCTATGACTTCATCTGCATGGCCATCGCCGAGGAGAACCTGCCGGTCAAGATCGTCTGCGCGCTGCCCGGCCTGACCACGGGCTATGGCCCCAGCCACCAGGCGACCGAGGATCTGGCGATCTTCCGCGGCCTGCCCAACCTGACCATCATCGACCCCTGTGACGCGGCCGACATTTCCGGCGCGGTGCCGCAGATGCTGGCCCATGACGGGCCGGTCTATGCGCGGCTGTTGCGCGGCAAGGTTCCCGACGTGATCCGCCGCCACAAGCCCGATTACGAATTCCGTCTGGGCCGCGCGCAGCTGATCCGCGAGGGGGGGGACGTGCTGGTGATCGCGTCGGGGATCATGACGATGCGCGCGCTCGATGCCGCCCAGCGTCTGGCCGCCGAGGGGATCGAGGTCGCGGTTCTGCATTCGCCGACGATCAAGCCGCTTGACCGCGAGACGATCCTGGCCGAGGCCGCGCGCGCCCGCCGTCTTGTCGTCACCGCCGAGAACCACACGGTCGTGGGCGGGCTGGGCGAGGCCGTCGCGGGCGTGCTGCTCCAGGCGGGCGTTGCGGCCCCGCGGTTCCGCATGATCGGGCTGCCCGACGAATTCCTCGAGGCCGGCGCGCTGACGACGCTGCACGAGATGTACGGCCTGTCGGTCGGGCGCGTGGCGCAGGCGATCAAGGGGTGGCTGTGATGCTGCTGAAGGATCGGACCGCCATCATCACCGGGGCGGCCTCGCCCCGCGGGCTGGGCAAGGCCACGGCGCAGCTTTTCGCCGAGCATGGCGCGCGCGTGGCCATTCTCGACCTGAAGGGGGCGGCCGAAGCCGCGGCCGATCTGCCGGGTGACGGGCATCTGGGGGCGGATTGCTCGGTCACCGACCGCGACGCAATCTTTGCCGCGATCGAGGATCTGGCGGCGGGCTGGGGCCGGGTGGATGTGCTGGTCAACATCGCCGGCATCACCCAGCCGCTGCGCACGCTCGAGATCGCGCCCGAGAATTACGACGCCGTGCTGGACGTGAACCTGCGCGGCACGCTCTATGCCTCGCAGGCGGTGATCCCGGTGATGCGGGCGCTGGGCGGGGGCTCCATCGTCAACATGTCCTCGGTCTCGGCGCAGCGCGGCGGCGGCATCTTCGGCGGGCCGCATTATTCGGCGGCCAAGGCGGGCGTGCTGGGCCTGACCAAGGCCAAGGCGGGCGTGCTGGGCTCCGACAATATCCGCGTCAACGCGATCTGCCCGTCGCTCATCGCCACCGACATCACCGGCGGCAAGCTCTCGGACGCGGATATGGCTGCGATCGTGGCGGGCATTCCGCTGGGCCGGCCCGGTGCTGCGCATGAGGTGGCGGGTTGCGCGCTGTTCCTGGCCTCGGACCTGTCGTCCTATTGCACCGGCACCGAGATCGACGTGAACGGCGGCTCACATATCCACTGACACGATCCGGGCGCCCGCCTCCGTCAGACGGGCGCGGGCCTCGGCGGTGTGGCGGGCGGCCTCGGCGCCGATCCAGTCGGCGAATGCGCGCACCGCGCGGCGGGCGCGCTGGCGGGTCGGGCAGACCAGCCAATAGGCGGGAAATTCCAGCACCTCGAAAGCGGGCGACAGCGGCACGAGGCTGCCCTCGGCCAGTTCCGCCATCGCCAGCGTGGCGCTTTCGAGGACCACGCCCATCCCGTCGCGCGCCATCTGGATCGACATCGACGAGCGGTCGAAGCGATAGGGCAGCGCCAGCGTCACCCCGTCGATCCCCATCCGCGCCACCCAGCCGTCCCAGCGCAGATGCGCCTTGGCGCTGTCGATCAGGCGGGCGGCACGGATCAGGTCGGCCGGGTCGGGCCCGCATTCGGCCCGCAGCCGCGCCAGATAGCCCGGCGCGCAGAGCGGCAGCACCAGATCGTTCAGCACCGGCTCGGCGACAAGGCCGGGCCAGTTCCCGATCCCGTAGCGCAGGTCCAGATCGACCGATTCGGTCTCGAAATCCGAGAAATCGGGTGCGGCGTCGATGCGCAGATCCCAATCGGGATGGCTTTCGGCAAAGCGCGCCAGCCGGCGCACCCCGAAGGACGGCGAGGTGCGGATCGACAGCAGATGCGCCTGCCGCTGGCGCTGGATCGCGGCGCGAACGTCGCGGATGGTGCGAAAGGCCCCGGTCGAGGCCTGGAACAGCCGCTCGCCATCGAGCGTCAGCACCAGCCGCCGCCCCTCGCGCCGAAAGAGCTGCACGCCCATCTGCTGTTCCAGCGCGCGCAATTGCTGGCTGACCGCCGAGGCCGAGATCCCCAGTTCCTCGGCCGCGCGCGTCACCCCGCCCAGCCGGGCGGTGGCCTCGAAATGCACCATGGCGGTCAGGTTCAGGTCGCGGCTCATCGGCGCTCCTTCAGTCTGGCTACAGCATAGGTGAAGCCAGGCCTTCCCGCGCGGCGAAATTGCGGGGCGTTTCCGGGCATGGCCCTTGCATATCGGCCGGCTTCGCGTTTTGGCATACCAAATTTCGTCCCCGGAGATCGAGATGCCCCCCTTCACCCCCGCCCCCTGGCCGCGGCGCCTGCGCTCGCAGGACTGGTTCGCCGGCACCTCGCGCGATGCGATCTAGCACCGGGGCTGGATGAAGCATCAGGGCTGGCCGCATGACCTGTTCGACGGCCGCCCGGTGATCGGCATCCTCAACACCTGGCCCGAGCTGACGCCCTGCAACGACCATCTGCGCGAGCTGGCCGAGAAGGTGAAGGCCGGCGTCTGGGAGGCGGGGGGCTTTCCCGTCGAGGTGCCGGTCTTCTCGGCCAGCGAGAACACCTTTCGCCCCACGGCGATGATGTTTCGCAACCTGGCCGCGATGGCGGTCGAGGAAACCCTGCGCGCCCAGCCCATCGACGGGGCGGTGCTGATGGTGGGCTGCGACAAGACCACGCCGTCGCTGCTGATGGCGGCGGCCTCGACCGATATCCCGTCGATCGTGGTCACCGGCGGGCCGATGCTGAACGGCCAGTTCCGCGGCGAGCGCGTGGGCTCGGGCACGCATCTGTGGAAATTCTCCGAAGCCGTGAAGGCCGGCGAGATGACCGCCGAGGACTTCCTCGAGGCCGAAGCCTCGATGAGCCGCTCGACCGGCACCTGCAACACGATGGGCACGGCCTCGACCATGGCCTCGATGGCCGAGGCGCTGGGCATGGCGCTGTCGGGCAATGCCGCGATCCCGGCGGTGGACAGCCGGCGGCGGATGATGGCGCAGCTGACCGGGCGGCGCATCGTGCAGATGGTCAAGGACGACCTCAAGCCCTCGGACATCCTGACGCGCGCGGCCTTCGAGAACGCCATCGGCACCAACGGCGCCATCGGCGGATCGACCAATGCGGTCATCCCCCTGCTGGCCATTGCCGGCCGTGTCGGGCTTGACCTGACGCTGGACGACTGGGACCGCTGCGGGCGCGACGTGGCCACCATCGTCAACCTGATGCCGTCGGGCGAATACCTGATGGAGGAATTCTTCTACGCCGGCGGCCTGCCGGTCGTGCTGCGCCATCTGGGCGAGGCGGGCCTTCTGCACCGCGACGCGCTGACGGTCTCGGGGGCGGCGATCTGGGACGAGGTGACGGGTGCGGTCAACCATAACCCCGAGGTCATCCGCCCGGTCGAGCGCGCGCTGACCCCGCAGGGCGGCATTGCGGTGCTGCGCGGCAATCTTGCGCCGCGGGGGGCGGTGCTCAAGCCCTCGGCGGCCAGCCCGCATCTGCTGGTGCACCGCGACCGCGCCGTCGTCTTCGAGGACATCGACGATTACAAGGCGCGGATCGCCGACGAGGCGCTGGATATCGACGAGACCTGCGTGATGGTGCTGAAGAATTGCGGGCCGAAGGGCGATCCCGGCATGGCCGAGGTGGGCAACATGGGCCTGCCGCCCAAGGTGCTGCGCAAGGGCATCACCGATATGGTCCGCATCTCGGATGCGCGCATGTCGGGCACGGCCTACGGGACGGTGGTGCTGCATACCGCGCCCGAGGCGGCGGCGGGCGGGCCGCTGGCCATCGTGCGCGACGGCGACATGATCGAGATGGACGTGCCCAACCGGCGGCTGCATCTGGACCTGCCGCAGGCCGAGATCGCGGCGCGTCTGGCCGCCTGGGCCCCCACGCACGAGACCGCCACGAGCGGCTATGCCTGGCTGCACCAGGCACATGTCGAGGGGGCCGACACCGGCGCCGATCTCGACTTCCTGAAGGGCTGCCGCGGCAATCCGGTCGGTCGTCACAGCCATTAGGAAAAACAGGAATATTCGAATTTACGGAAAGGGAGAAAGATGACCTTCACGCCGCATGGCAAGCATCTGATCGCGGGCGAATGGGTGGCCAGCCCGCAGAGCTTCGACAGCCAGCCCGCGCATGGCCCCGTGCACAGCTTCGGCGTGGGCACGGTGGATCTGGTCGATCGGGCCTGCGAAGCCGCCGAGGACGCGTTCTGGAGCTATGGCCAGTCCCCGCGCGAGGTCCGCGCCGCCTTCCTTGAGCGGATCGCCGACGAGATCGAGGCCCGCGCCGCCCAGATCACCGAGATCGGCCCCCAGGAAACCGGCCTGCCCGAGGCGCGTCTTCAGGGCGAGCGCAGCCGGACGACGGGGCAGTTGCGGCTGTTTGCGGCGCATATCCGCGCGGGCGATTATCTTGACCGGCGGCATGACGTGGCGCTGCCCGACCGGGCGCCGCTGCCGCGCCCCGACCTGCGGCTGATGCAACGTCCGATCGGGCCGGTGGCGGTCTTTGGCGCGTCGAACTTCCCGCTGGCGTTTTCGGTCGCGGGGGGCGACACGGCCTCGGCGCTGGCGGCGGGCTGCCCGGTGGTGGTCAAGGGCCATTCCGCCCATCCCGGCACCGGCGAGATCGTGGCCGAGGCCATCCATGCCGCGGTGACAGCCTGCGGCCTGCATCCGGGCGTCTTCTCGCTGGTGCAGGGCGGGCGGCGCGATGTGGGCACGGCGCTGGTCCAGCATCCGCGCATCAAGGCGGTGGGCTTCACCGGATCGCTGGCCGGGGGCGGGCGCTCTTCGATCTGTGCGCCGCGCGGCCCGAACCCATCCCCTTCTTCGGCGAGTTGGGCTTGGTCAACCCGATGTTCCTGCTGCCCGAGGCGGTGGCCGCGCGCGGCGCCGCGATCGGGCGCGGCTGGGCGGGCTCGCTGACGATGGGGGCGGGGCAGTTCTGCACCAATCCTGGCATCGCCGTCGTGCGCGCCGATCAGGCCGGGATCGTGGCCGAGGCCGCGCGCGACGCGCTGGCCGGAACCGGCGCGCAGGTCATGCTGACCGAGGGCATCGCCCAGGCCTATCGCGCCGGGCGCGACCGCGTGGCCAATGTGCCGGGCGTGCGCGAAGTGCTGACCTCGATGTGCAACCAGCGCGAGGCGACGCCGTTCCTCTTTGTCGTCTCGGGCCGGGACTGGCTGGGCAATCACGCCCTGGGCGAGGAGGTCTTCGGCCCGCTGGGTCTGATCGTCACCGCCGAGACCGAGGCCGAGATGATCGAGATCGCCCGCAGCTTCGAGGGCCAGCTGACGGCCACGCTGCACATGGATGCGGGCGATGCCGATCTGGCGCGCCGGCTGATGCCGATCCTCGAGCGCAAGGCGGGGCAGGTGCTGGCCAACGGCTTTCCGACCGGGGTCGAGGTCTGCGAGGCGATGGTGCATGGCGGGCCCTATCCGGCCTCGATCAATTTCGGGGCGACCTCGGTCGGCACGATGGCGATCCGGCGCTTCCTGCGGCCGGTCTGCTATCAGAACATCCCCGACGAGATCCTGCCCGAAGACCTGCGCTGAGCTGCGGGAAGAAACGGAACCCTCCGGGCCATTGGCCCGGAGGGTGCAGGACAGCGGCGTCTCAGTAGCCGAAGCTGGTGGGGGCCACGCCCTCGCCGGCCAGTTCGGCGTCGCGCGCCTGCGCCGCGGCAGCAGCGGCCCGCGCCAGAAGCACCACGTCGGCCTCGGCCACGGCCAGCCGATAGCCCTTGTCGCGCAACACCGAATAGCCCCGGCCCGGCCCGGTGATCGTGCCCAGCGGCATGCCCGCGGCGGCGCAGGTGGCCTCGATCCGCGCCAGCATCGCGTGGAATTCGGGCGCGGCCAGTTGGCCCAGCATCCCCATCGAGCCCGACAGGTCATTGGGCCCGATGAAGATCATCCCCACCCCCGGAACGGCGCAGATCTGGGCCAGGTTCTCGACCGCCTCGACCGTCTCGCATTGCAGGATCAGCAGAAGCTCGTCCCCGGCCTCGGTGACATAATCGGTCCTGGCGCCGAAACCGGCCGCGCGGGCCAGCGGCGCGCCGAAGCCGCGCGCGCCGCCCTGGCCGGGATAGAGACAGGCCTCGACGATCTGGCGCGCCTGTTCGGCGGTGTTGACCATCGGCACGATGATCGAGCGGAACCCGCGGTCGAGCACGCGCTTGAGCAGCGCCGGCGCCCCTTCGGGGACGCGCAGGATTGGGGTGCCGCCCGCGGCCTCGATCGCGCGGGCAATGCCGACCCAGCGTTCCAGATCACCGATGCCGTGCTCGCCGTCGATCACCTGCACCGGCCAGCCGTTGTGCACCATGGCTTCGGCCACATCGGCCGAGCCGAAATCACACCAGGCGGCGGGCACCATCTCGCCGGCCAGAACGCGGGTCTTGAGGGGGGTCATGCAAGGTCTCCGATCTTGCGGAAGGCGGGCAGCCAGCCCAGGCCGGCCTCGGTGTCGCCGCTGCGGGGCTTGTATTCGGCGCCCACCGGCGCGGTGAAGCCCGCGCGCAGGATCGCGGCCAGAAGGTCGGGATAGTTCAGCTCGCCCGCGTCGGGCTCGCCCCGGTCGGGCACGGCGGCGATCTGCACATGGCCCACCATCGCGGCGTGTTTCTCGAACAGCCGCGTCAGGTCGCCCTGCATGATCTGGAGGTGATAGCAGTCGAACATCATCTTCAGGTTGGCATGCCCCAGCGCGGTGATGATCTCGGCGGCATGTTCGGCCCGCGACAGGTGATAGCCCGCGACGTCGCGCAGGTTGATCGGCTCGATCAGGATGCTCAGGCCCCGTTCCGCCGCAGCCCGGCAGGCGTGGTCAAGGTTCGCGCGGAACGTGTCCTCGGCCGCGATCCCGCCGTCCGAGCGCCCGGCCATGACATGCACGTTCCCGGCGCCGATGGCGGCGGCATAGGCGATGGCCTCGTCGATGGCGGCGCGCGCGCGGTCCACCGCGCCGGGCAGGGCGGCCAGCCCGAATTCGCCCGCGGCCACATCGCCGGGCCGGGTGTTCAGGCCCTGCATGCGGAAATCGGCGTCGATCAGCGCGGTGCGCAGCTCCTCGGCCGGGGTGTCATAGGGCCAGTGGCATTCGACCGCGTCGAACCCGTGCCGGCGCGCGGCCGACACCGCCTCGGGCAGGGGGCGGTCGCGGAACAGGAAGCCCAGGTTGGCGGAAAACAGCATCAATCCCACTCCACGTCGAATTTGGTCACCACGGCGCGGATCTGCTCGGGCGACAGCATCCGCGGATCGGCGCCGCGCAGCAAAAGCGCCAGCCGCGCGGTCTCTTCCAGTTCCTCGATGGCGAAGACCGCCGCCTCGAGATCGCGCGCGGCCACGACGGGCCCGTGATTGGCCAGAACCACCGCCGAGCGCCGCCCGGCCAGCCCGCGCACCGCATCCCCCATCGCCGGATCGCCCGGCACGAAGAAGGGCAAAAGCTGCACCTTGCCCAGCCGCATGATGGAGTAGGCGGTCAGCGGCGGCAATGGGCGGATCGCCCGAGACATGCCGCCCCTGCGCGTCGAACCGGGTCAGCCGGGCAGGGTCCAGCCGCCCCAGGCTTGCGCCCGTGGGCGTGACCAGAAGGCCGCCGTCCTCGGTGCGCGCCGAGATGTTGCCGGTGGCCCCGCCGGTCAGCCCGCGCGTGAAGAGCAACGCGCCCTGGCGGCAGATTTCCTCGCGCAAGGCGGTCTCGGCGTGCCGGGCGCTGTCGGTCATTGGCCGCGCTCCATCAGGGCGGCGGCCTTGGCGAAGAAATCGGGCGCGCCGAAATTGCCGGACTTGAGCGCCAGCACCAGGTCGGGGCCCGCGCGCATGACCGGCACGCCGGGGTCGATCTCGGGGCCGATGGCCAGGCTTTGCGGCGCGAGCGCCTCGACCACGGCGCCCGAGGTTTCGCCGCCCGCGGTGATCAGGCGCGTGACCCCGCCCGCCACGAGCGCGCGCGCCGTCGGGGCAAGGCCGGAATTCGCCGGCAATCCCAGCGCGATGCCCGAGCCGCCGGTGATCAGCTTGCGATCGGCCAGCGCCTGACCCAGCACGCGCAGATCGTCATCGCTCAGCGCATCGGCGATCAGATGGCCGCGCCCGGCCGCGGTCTCGGCGGCCAGATGCGCGCGGATCGCCGGTGCGCCCTGCCGCAGGATGGACGCGGGCAGATGGCCCACCGGCAGGCCCAGCTGCGGCGCCAGCCAGCGGCGCAGGTCGGGGTCGGTCATTGGCGTCAGCGGATGCGCCTGCATCCCGCTTTCCGATAGCAGCCGGTCGCCCACGAACAGGTGGCCCATGTAGATCGACCGCCCCGTGGCCGGGAAGGCGGGGCAATAGATCACCGTCCTTTCGCCCAGCCGTTCGGCCAGCGCGCGCCACCGGGCCGATATTGCCCTGCGGGGTCGAATCGGAGGTCGAGCAATATTTGAACAGGATCTGCGTGCAGCCCTGCGCCAGAAGCCAGTCGAGCGCGCGGAGCGACATCTCGACCGCGGCCTCGGGCGCGATCGAGCGCGACTTGAGCGCGACGATCCCGGCCTCGACCTCGGGGGCGGCGGGGGTGTCGGGCACGCCCACATATTGCACGCAGGCCATGCCCGCGCGGGTCAGCGTGTTGCCCAGATCGGACGAGCCGGTGAAATCATCCCCGATGCAGCCCAGCTTCATGGCGCCTCTCCCGGCAGGGTGACATGGGCGGCGCGGGCATAGACCTTGGTCACCGCGGCGTCGTCCTCTCCGGCCAGGCCCGCGGCGGCGGCGGCGCGGAACTGGGCCAGCGCGCTCGCGGTCATCGGCACGGGGCAGCCCGCCGCCCCGGCGATGTCGGAGATGATGCCCAGATCCTTGGGCCAGATCGCCACGGTCGAGCGCGGCTTGTAATCGGCGCCGACGACATGGGGGGCGCGGTTCTCGAACATCCAGCTGCTGCCGGCCGAGGCCGAGATCCCCTCGACCACGCGGCCCAGATCCAGCCCCTGGCTGGCGGCCAGCGTCAGCGCCTCGCCCATGGCGGCGATATGGACGCCCGCCAGAAGCTGGTTGACCGCCTTCATCGCCGAGCCGGCCCCGACCTCGGTGCCCAGATCATGAACGACCGCGGCCATGGCATCGAGCGCCGGGCGCGCGGCGGCAAAGGCCTCGGCGCTGCCCGACGCCATGATCGACAATTCGCCCTGCGCGGCCTTGGCTGCCCCGCCCGAGATCGGCGCATCGAGGTAATGCAGCCCCAGCGCCGCGGCGCATCCGGCCATGTCGCGCGCCACCGCCGGCGGGATCGTGGCGCAGGACAGGATCACGCTGCCCGCGGGCATATGCGCGGCCGCGCCCTGGGGGCCGAACAGCACCGCCTCGGTCTGCGCGGCGTTCAGCACCACCGAGACCACCACCGCCGAGCGTTCGGCCGCTGTCTCCAGATCGGCGCTGGCCCCGCCCTCGGCACGGAAGGCCGCCATGCGCGCGGCGTCGATGTCGAAGCCATGCACCTCGTGGCCCGCGCGCAGGAGGCTCTGCGCCATTCCATGGCCCATCGAGCCCAACCCGATCACTGTCACGACCGCCATGTCATTCCTCTCGTGGCTTGGGCCAAGTGGTCGCAGGGAATGACAGCGCTGTTAATTCTGCTTTTCCCTGTCAGAAGGGCAAAGTCTGGCCATATGGTTGCGCAACCATATGAAGCCGAGCAGGGGGCAGGATGACCGAAGAGGGGCGCCGTCCACGGCTGGCCGAGGTCGCGCGGGCTGCCGGCGTCAGCGAGATCACCGCAAGCCGCGTCATGCGCGGGGTGCCGGGCGTGGCGCCGGGCACGGTGGAGCGCGTGCGCGCGGCGGCTGACCGGCTGGGCTATCTGCGCAACTCGCTGGCCGGGGCGCTGGCGGGGCAGGATGCGCGCACCCGGCAGGTGGCGGTGGTGCTGCCGTCGCTGTCGAACGCGGTCTTCTCGGAGGTGCTGCGCGGCATCGAGGACCGGCTCGAGGGGGCGGGTTATCATCCGATCCTGGGCGTGTCGCATTACGACCCCGCGCGCGAGGCGGCGCTGATCGCCTCGCTTCTGGGCTGGCAGCCGGCCGGGCTGATCGTGGCGCCGACCGAGATGGGGGAACCCACGCGGCAGATGCTGCGCAAGGCGGGCGTGCCGGTGGTCGAGATCATGGACCTGCCCGAAGATCCCGTGGACATGGCGGTGGGTCTGTCGCAGCCCGGCGCGGGCAAGGCGATGGGCTATTTCCTGGCCGGGCGCGGGGTGCGCCGGGTGGCTGTGGTGGAGCATGGCGTGCAGGCCGATGGCCGGGCGGCGCGCCGTGTCGCGGGGTTCCGCGCGGCGATGCAGGAAGCCGGGATCGAGATCGTGGCCGAGACGCGCAGTCCCGGCCCGTCCTCGGTCGCGGCGGGGCGCCACGCCACCGCCGAGGTGCTGGGCGCCGCCCCCGAGGTGATCTGGTATCCCAACGACGACATGGCCATCGGCGGCTATTTCGAATGCCTGGCGCGCGGGATCGCGGTGCCGGGGCAGGTGGGCTTGGAGGGGGTTCAACGGGCTCGAATGGGGCCAGGCGCTGCCGGTGCCGCTGAGCACGATCGAGACCCACCGCCACGAGATGGGCGCCCGCGCGGCCGAGCTGATCCTGGCCCGCCGCGCAGGGCGCGAGGCCCCGCGCATTGTCGATGTGGGCTTTCGCCTGATCGCCGGCGGCACGGTGAAGGGGGCCGCGGGGACGGGAAGCTGAGCCCCCCGTTCAGTCGTCGGGCAGCAGCTTGCCGGGGTTGAGGATATCCTCGGGGTCGAGCGCACGCTTGATGGCGCGCATGGTCTCGATCGCGGGGCCGTGTTCGGCGCGCATCTTGGAGCGCTTGCCAAGCCCGATGCCATGCTCGCCCGAGATCGTGCCGCCCAGCCGCAGCGCCAGATCCGACAAAGTCTTGGCAAAGGCATGGGCGCGGTCGATCTCGGCGCGATCCTCGGGGTCGACCAGGATGCCGCAGTGGAAATTGCCGTCGCCGACATGGCCCACGATCACCTGCACCAGCCCCAGCTTGTCGCCTTCATGCCGCGCCGTGGACACCGCCTCGGCCAGGGCCGAGATCGGCACGCAGACATCGGTCGAGATCGACCGCGCGCCGGGCCGCAGCGCCCGCATGGCGTAATGGGCGCCGTGGCGCATCGACCACAGCCGGGCGCGTTCCTCGGGCAGGGTGGACCAGGTGAAATCGTGCCCGCCATGTTCGGCGGCGATCTCGCCGAAGGTGGCGGCGGTCTCGGCCACGCCGGCCTCGGTGCCGTGAAACTCGATGAACAGATGCGGGCTCTCGACCAGCCCCGCGTCCGACGACAGGTTGAAGCCGCGCACCATCGCGTCGTCGACCAGTTCGATGCGGGCCATCGGCAGGCCCATCTGGATGGTGGTCGTCACCGTGTCCACCGCGTTCTCGACCGTGTCAAAGCGGCAGATGGCGGCGGATTGGGCCTCGGGCTGGCCATGCAGGCGCAGCGTCAGTTCGGTGATGATCCCCAGCGTTCCCTCGGAGCCCACGAAGAGATGCGTCAGGTCATAGCCGGTCGAGGATTTCCGCGCCCGCGTGCCGGTGCGGATGATCTGGCCGTCGGCCTGCACCACCTCGAGGGCGAGGACCGCCTCGCGCATGGTGCCATAGCGCACCGCCGCCGTCCCCGAGGCGCGCGTGGCCGCCATGCCGCCCAGCGTGGCATTGGCGCCGGGGTCGATGGGAAAGAACAGCCCCGTCGCGCGCAGGTCGCGGTTCAGCGCCTCGCGGGTGACGCCGGGCTGGACCACGACGTCCAGATCCTCGGCATGGATCGCCAGCACGCGGTCCATCCCCGTCATGTCAATCGCGATGCCCCCGCGCGTGGCCAGATGGTGCCCCTCGAGCGAGGTGCGCGCCCCTTGCGCGACCACCGGCACCTTGTGCGCGCGGCAGGCCCGCAGGATCTGCGCCACCTCCTCGGTCGTGGCGGGGCGGGCCACCGCATCGGGCAGCGCGGGCGGATACCAGGCCTCGTTCTCGGCATGCTGGGCACGCGCGGCCTCGGAGGTCAGAAGGCGCGCGCCCAGAAAGGCGCGCAAGTCGTCGATCAACGGCCCCATTTCAACACCACAGGATCCAGAGGTTTCAGAAGGTCGATCAGCATCCCGCGCGTGGCTTCGGGCAGGGGCGCGATCGGGTGGCGGCAGAAGTCCGAGGCGATCACCCCGCCTTCGACCATCGCCGCCTTGGCGGCGCGAAAGCCGCATTGGCGGTTCTCGTGGTTCACGGCGGGCAGGATACGGGCATAGGCGGCGGTGGCGGCGGCACGGTCGCCCGCGGCCCAATGGCCCAGCACCGGGCGGATCTGGTCGGGGATCATGGCCGAGGTCATCGTGCCGTCGCCCCGGCGTCGAGATCGGCCAGAAGGGTGATGGCTTCCTCGCCGTCGAAGGGGCCCTCGATCGCGGCGCCGCCCTCGGCGATCTGCGCGCGCAGCTTGGCCGCAGCGCCCGCGCATTCGATCTTGAAGAGCTTGAGCATCTCGATCTCGCGGGCCATGCGCACCAGAAGCGGCACCGGCAGATCCACCCCCGACAGCGGCGCATCCTGCACCATGATCGGGATGCCGACCTCGCCGACGGCACGGAATTGCGCAAAGGTCTGCTCGGCCGACCCCTTGAGCAGCGCGCCGTGATAGGGCGGCATCATCATCACGATGGCCGCGCCCAGATCGCGGGCCTCGCGGGCGCGGGGCACGACGATGGGGGGGGCGAAATGGCTGATGGTCACGATCACCGGCACCCGGCCTGCGACATGTTCAAGGCACAGCCGCGTGAGCGTGGCGCGTTCGGCGTCCGAGATCAGGAATTGTTCGGAGAAATTGGCCAGGATGCAGATCCCGTCCACGCCCTGATCGATCACGCAACCCAGCACGCGCCGCATGCCGGGCAGGTCCAGCGTGCCGTCGTCGTGAAACGGCGTGGGGGCAACCGGCCAGATGCCGGGCCAGAGGGTGGTCATGGGGGCGCCCTCCTCGGAACCCGATAAATGGTATACCACTTCCTTCACCTAACCCCGAAGCTCCGGCGCGGTCAATCATTCCGACCCTGTGTCGCGCCTTCGCCCCCCGTATCTTCGCCCCACGCCTTGGCAGCGCCGGGCGCGGGCTGCAAGCCTTGGGCTGCGGAAAATGGCGGGCCGCTTCACTTCGTCCCCCTGCGGTGGCGCGATCGGCCCGTGACGTTGCGCGGCGGCGGTGCGATATGTCCAACACGCCGCATCGACGGGCTCGCCCATTTTGGTATACCGTTCGCGGATCGCGTTGTCGTGAGTGGACAGCGCGTCACCTTGCGGTTGCGTCGGCTTCGCCGCATAGCCGTCCGGGCCTCCGCCTGCGCCGGACCCATCAGGAAGAGATCATGTCGAGCCTCACCCTTCCGCAGCAGATCGCCGACCGGCTGCGCCGCGCCATCCTGACCGGGGCGCTGCCGCCCGGCGCCTCGATCAAGGAGCGCGACCAGGCCGCCGAGATGGGCGTGTCGCGCACCCCCATGCGCGAGGCGATCCGCATCCTGGCGCAGGAGGGGCTGGTGACGCTGCGCCCGGCGCGCAGCCCGCTGGTGGCCCATCCCAGCCTGAAGGAAGTGACCGACGATCTGGCCGTGCTGCGCGTGCTCGAGATGCTGGCCTGCGAACGCGCGCTGGAGACGGCGACGCCCGAACAGGTGGCGCAGGTGACCGGCCTGCACGAACGGATGGTCGAGATCTCGGATACCGCCGATCCGCTGGATTTCTTCGAAACCGACATGGCCTTTCACCGTGCCATCGTCAGCGCCGCCGACAACCCGGCACTGGCCGAGACCCATTCGGCCTATCTGGCGCGGCTGTGGCGGTCGCGCTTCCTGTCGGCGCGGATGCGTTCGGACCGGGCGCGGGTGCTGCGCCAGCACGGCGATATCGCCCGCGGTCTGGCCACGCGCAACCGCGACCTGATGCTGGGCGAGGCGGCCCATCACCTCGAGCGGCTCGAGGACAATATCCGCCATTTCTTCGAGACCGGCGAAGAGGAACGGACCCAGGCCGCGGCGCGCGCCTGATCTGCTTGCCCCGAAGTCTCTCGCCCTTGCCTGCGGGGCTTTGGTATACCATAAATCGAATGGTATACCAGAATGCGCCGCATGGGCGCGACAGGGGGGGGAACACCGACATGCAGGACAAGCCGCTTGTGGCCTTCGTGGGGCTGGGCGCGATGGGCAGCGCCATGGCCGGGAACCTGGTCCGGGGCGGCGTGCGCCTGCGCGGCTTCGACCTGTCGCCGGCGGCGATGGATCGGCTGGCCGCTGAGGGGGGCGGGGTCGCGGCCTCGGCGGCCGAGGCGGCGCAAGGGGCCGATGTCCTGATCCTGATGGTGGTCAATGCCGCCCAGGCCGAGGCGGTCCTGGTCGACGGCGGCGCGCTGGCGGCGCTGGCGCCCGGCGCGCATGTGGTGCTGATGGCGACCTGCCTGCCCGATGCGGTGCGCGATCTGGCGGCGCGGGTCGCGGCCACGGGCCGGGTGCTGGTGGATGCGCCGGTGTCGGGCGGCGTCGTCGGCGCCCAGGCCGCCAGCCTGACGATCATGGTCGGCGCCGAGGCTGACGCATTGGCCGCGGTGCGCCCGCTGCTCGAGCTGATGGGCCAGCGTATCTTCCATGTCGGCGGGGCGCCGGGTCAGGGGGCCGCCGCCAAGGCGGTGAACCAGCTGCTGTGCGGCGTGCATCTGGCCGCCGCCGGCGAGGCCCTGTCGATGGCCGAGGCGATGGGTCTCGATCTGCCGGTGATGCTGGATATCGTGTCGAATTCCGCCGCCGGGTCGTGGATGCTGCGCGACCGCGGGCCGCGCATGATCGAGGACACCGATGTGGTGACCTCGGCCGTGGACATCTTCGCCAAGGATCTGGGGATCGTGCTGGATGTGGCGCGGGCCGAGCGGCTGGGCCTGCCGCTGTCGGCGGCGGCGCATCAGATGTTCCTGGCCGGGTCGGGCCGGGGTGAGGGCAAGCTGGACGACAGTCAGGTGATCCGCAGCTATCGCGCGCTGGCCGGACGCCCGAAGACCGCCGCCGAGAACCGCGCGAAGAAGGGCTGAGGGCGGGCGCAGGGGGCATCGACGGGGGGCATCGACCCGGCGCGGCCCGCGGGGGCCTGCGCCGGGCGTCAGGCCTTCCAGCGTTCCAGACGGTCCAGAACGCGCGGGTCGGCGCCCGCGCCCTCCTGAAGGTGCCATTTGTCCAGCATCGGCAGGCCCGAGTTGCGGCAATGCACCTGCATGGCGCGTTCGGCCTCGGCGCTGTCGCGGGCCTCGACGGCGCGGAGGGTGGCCATATGCTCGGCCTCGAAATGGCGCGCCACATTCTCGCGGGTCTGCTGGTTATGCATGCGCGTCCAGCGCGGATAGGACCGCCGGGCGTTCCAGAAATCCTCGATCAGCGAGACGAAGACCGAATTGCCGGTGGCCCGCGCCAGCGTCAGGTGGAATTCGCGGTCGGCGGCCTCGATTTCCTCGAAGCTGCTGTCGGGGGCGATCATCTGCGCCACGCAGGCGCGCAGATGGGTCATGTCTTCGGGCGTGCAGGTCTGCGCCGCCAGCGCGGCGATGCGCGCCTCGATGTGGAAGCGCGCCTCGACCAGTTCGAAATAGCCCGGCGGGCCGTCCGTGTCCGAAGGCGGCGGCAGCGTCTGGGCGACATAGGCGCCCGCGCCGAAGCGCGTCTCGACATAGCCCATCATCTCGAGCGCGATCATCGCCTCGCGCACGGTGGCGCGGCTGACGCCCAGCTTGTCGACCAGTTCGCGGTCGGTGGGCATCTTGCTGCCGGGCGGCAGGATGCCGTCGCGGATGCGCGCGGCGATCTGGTCGGCCACGAGGCGGTAGCGGGGTTTCTGGACGATCGCGCGCAGCAAGATGCTCTCTCCCTTGGGGCGGGGCCGTGGCCCGCGCTCGCCTACAAGGGCCACCATCCCTTTGGTGCCGAGGAACTGGCGATGCTGCCGGGGCTGCGGCTGATCGCCAATTATGGCGTGGGTTATGATGCCATCGACGTGGCCGCGGCCGGGGCGCGCGGGGTCAAGGTGACGGACACGCCCGATGTCCTGAACGACGACGTGGCCGATCTGGCGGTGGCAATGCTGCTGGCGCAGGCGCGCGACATGCGCGGCGCCGAGGCGCATGTGCGCTCGGGCGATTGGGCGGTGCGGGGGGGAATACCCGCTCCAGCGCAAGGTGTCCGGCGCGCGCGCGGGGATCCTGGGCCTTGGCCGCATCGGCCGCGAGATCGCCGACCGGCTGGCCGCCTTCAAGATGGAGATCCATTATCATTCGCGCGCCCGCAAGGACACGCCCGGCTGGATCTATCACGCCGACCCCGTGTCGCTGGCCAAGGCGGTGGATTTCCTGGTCGTGGCGCTGGTCGGGGGCCCGGCGACGCGGGGCTATGTCTCGCGGCCTTTCAGGCCGGGCGGGATCTGCTGACCCCGGTCAACTGAGCGATCAGGGCTCGGACGCCCGCGCCCCGGAAGCAAGCGCATCGGGGGCCAGCGCATCGGGGACCAGCGCGCCGGGCGCCTGGATCACCCGCGCGGCCAGATCCGCCCCCGCCGCTACCGCCTGCGGCATCGGCTGGCCGTGCATCCTTGCTGCCAGCAAGCCGGCGGCAAGGCTGTCGCCGGCGGCGGTGGTGTCGACCACCTGCGCGACCGGGCGGGGCGTCACCCGGCCCTCGCCCTCGGCCGCGTCCCACCACAGCATCGGCCCCGCGCCCTGCTTGAGCACCACAGATCCCGCGCCAAGGTTGCGATAGCGCGCCAGCGTCGCCTCGGGGGTGGGGTCGTCGAAGAGGGGGCCATCCTCGTCGAAGGAGGGCGGCACCACATCCGCGACGCTTGCCCCCAGCCGCAGACCCGCGCGCATGGCGTCCCCCCCTTCCCACAGACGCGGGCGCAGGTTGGTGTCAAAGCTGACCTGCGCGCCCTGCCGGCGCGCCGTCGCCAGCGCCTCGGCCAGCGCCGCGCGCCCGGCAGGCGGCAGGATCGCCAGCGTGATCGCCGAGAAATGCACCCTCTCCGCGCCGGTCAGGATCTGCGCGAGCCAAGCCGGGTCATCGGCCAGCGCGCGCGCCGCCGATTGCCCCCGCCAATAGGAAAAGCTGCGCTCGCCCGCGCTGAGCGAGATCATGTAGAGCCCCACCGTCCGGTCGGGCAGGCGCCGGATCGTGCCGGTGCCGATGCCCTCGGCGGCGAGGAAGCCGAGCATCTCGTCCGAGACCGCATCGGTCCCCGCGCAACTGCCGTAATCGACCTGCCAGTCCGGCCCCAGACTGCGGCGCAGATACCAGGCGGTGTTGAACGTGTCGCCGGCAAAGCCGCGCCGGTAAAGGCCCGGCCCGGTCTGGGCCAGCTCGACCATGCATTCCCCCAGTGCCAGCGCGCGCGCCATCACAAAAGCCCGCGCCCGGCCAGGTTGCGCATCAAGGCGCCGGTGCCGAAGGTCCATTCCGGCGCCTCGGTCGACAGCCGCACGGTGGTTTCCAGCCGCCCCAGCCGTGCCTCCGAGATGCTGACCCGGTCGCCCGGATGATGGGTGAAGCCCAGCCCCGGCGCGTCGCGGTCCTGCGTGGGGGCAAAGAGCGTGCCGAGAAACAGCATGAAGCCGTCGGGGTATTGATGGTGGCGGCCGATGGTCTGGCCCACCAGATCGGCGGGGTCGCGGCTGATCTGCGCCATCGACGAGGCCCCCTCCATCACGAAGCCGTCCGTGCCCTCGACCCGCAGCGCCAGTTCGGCGCGGCGCACGTCGTCCAGCGTGTAGCTGTCATCGAAGAGCCGCAGGAACGGCCCCAGCGCGCAGGAGGCGTTGTTGTCCTTGGCCTTGCCCAGCAGAAGCGCCGAGCGCCCCTCGACATCGCGCAGGTTCACGTCATTGCCGAGGCAGGCGCCCAGGATGCGGCCGCGGCTGTCCACGGCCAGCACGATCTCGGGTTCGGGGTTGTTCCATTTCGACACCGGATGCAGGCCGACCGCCGCCCCCGCATCCACCGCGGACATCGGCTGGGCCTTGGTGAAGACCTCGGCGTCGGGGCCGATGCCCACCTCGAGATATTGCGATCACATGCCCTCGGCCTGCAACAGCGCCTTGACCTGCATCGCCTGTTCCGAGCCGGGGCGCAGGCCCGACTGGCTGTCGCCGATGACGGCGCGCACGCGGGCGCGGATGGTCTCGGCAGCGGTGGCGTCGCCCGCGGCCTTCTCCTCGATCACGCGCTCGAGCACGGATTGGGCGAAGGTCACGCCACAGGCCTTGATCGCCTGAAGATCGCAGGGCGCCAGAAGTTCGAGCCCCCCGACCAGATCGGGGCGCCAGACGCGGCCGACGAAAAGGCCGCGGGGTTCGGGGTTCGTGTCAGGCAGCATGGGGCCTCCGGGTCGTGGGGTTCGGGATGGGATGTCGGGATGGGGTGCGGTTCAGGCGGCGCCGAAGGTCAGTTGCACCTTCATCGCGCGGGTGCGGTCATTGGTGGTGGCAAAGGCTTCGGCGAAATCCTGAAGCGGGAAGGCATGGGTGACCAGATTGTCAGCCGCGATCAGGCCGGCGCGCATCAGGTCAATGGCCACGGCGAATTCCTCGTGGAAGCGGAAGGCGCCGCGAAGCTCGATCTCGCGCACGGTGATCTGCATCATCGGCAGGCGCATGTCGCCCGACAGGCCCAGCTGCACCACCACCCCGCGCGGGCGCAGCGTGGCTATCCCGGCGCAGAGCGCGGCTTCGGCGCCCGAGCATTCGAAGAGCACGTCCAGCCGCCCCTTGCCCGCGGCATGGGGGGCCAGCGCCTCGGGGTCGGCGCGGCGCGCGGCCATGATCGTCAGCAACCCGATCGGGCCACAGCCGGTCACCAGAACCTCGGCGCCCAGCATCGGCCCGGCCATCGCCGCCTGTTCGGGGCCAAGCCCCTCGGCGCGCACGCATTGGCCGGCGCTGGCCACGATTTCCTCGCAAAAGGCGCCCTGGATATGCGGGAAGGGCATGGCCGAGCCATAAAAGCGCATGTTCAGGCAATGGTTTGGCAGCCCGCGCAGGCATTCGGGACAGGCGCCGCAGGGCCGCGAGGGCGAGACCGCGACCAGATCGCCGGGGGCAAAGCCCCTGACGCCGGGGCCGATCTCGCGGATATGGCCCGAGACCTCGTGGCCCAGGATCATCGGCTCGCGCAGGCGCACCGCGCCAAAGCCGCCGTGGTTGTAGTCATGCAGGTCCGATCCGCAGATCCCGCCGCGCGCCAGCGCGATGCGCATCTCGCCCCGGACCGGGGCGTCCGGGCGCGACGGTCTCGAGCCGCAGATCCCGCGGACCATGCGCCACCAGTGCTTTCATGGGTCTTCTTCTCCCCCCTCGGGCGCGCCCCCCGTCCGGCGGGACGGGGTGCAACACCACAAGAATGGCATACCATTTCGGCGGGCCCGATCCAGCCCGCAGGACGAAAGGCGCCGGGGCGAAAGGGCCAGGGGGGGAAACATGGACCTGTTCGATCTGACCGGGCGCACCGCGCTTGTCACCGGCGCGCCGATGGGCATCGGGCTGGCGCTTGCGCGCGGGCTGGCCGAGGCCGGCGCGCAGGTGGTGCTGAATGCGCGCAACGCCGACCGGCTGGGGGCTGCGGCCGAGGGGCTGCGCGCCGAAGGCCACCGGGTGCACACGCTGCCCTTCGACGAGACCGACGGGGCGGCCGTGCGCACCGCCATCGACGCTTTTGACGCCGAGACGCCGCTCGACATCCTGGTCAACAATGCCGGGATGCAGCACCGCGCCCCGCTCGAGGACTTTCCCGCCGAGGCGTTCGACCTGCTGATGCGGACCAACGTGCATTCGGCCTTTCACGTCGGCCATGCCCAGACGCACCGGTCCGCGCAACGGGCCCAGCCAGACGCTTTCTGCCTGCATGCCCCTTCCCCCCTTGAAAGATCCTGTTCATGGCCCCGAAACCCGGAGCCGGAAGCGGGCCGGTCGGACGGCCCGTCTCCCGTTCTCGCTGCGGACCGGCTCAGTCGGCCAGCAGACCCACCTGGGCCAGATAGGCCTTGTGACTGTCGACCAGGGCGCGGGCCTCGGGCGTCTTCTCGGCCCAGTTCTCCCAGGCGCCCTGCACGGCCGCCCGGAAGGCGGCGCGGTCCTCGGTCGACCAATCATAGAGGTTCACGCCCGCCGCGCGCAGCTTGGCCGCGGCCTCGGCATTGGCCTTCTCGAAGGTCAGCGCGGTTTGCAGCGACGGCTTCTGCATTGCCGTGCTGATGATGCGGTGCTGCTGGTCGCTCAGCCCGTCCCAGACCGCCTTGTTGCAGGCCAGGTGGTCCGAGGGCATCGAATGAAAGCCGGGGAAGGTGGCGTGTTTGACGATGTCATAGATGCCCAGACCCACGTTGTTGGCCAGCCCCGAGGCATCGGTGCCGTCGATGATGCCGGTTTCCAGCGCGGTGAAGATCTCGGTGAAGTCCATCACGATGGGCGAGGCCCCGAGCGACGCGAAGATCTCGGTCTCGAGACCGGGGGCGAGCGGAACTTCCAGTCCTGAAGATCCTGCGGGCCGTTGAGCGGCTTCGACGAGGACAGCGATTCCTGGCCGTAGATCCACCAGCCGATCAGCTGCATCCCGTGTTCGTTGTAAAGCGCCTGCGCCGCTTCGAGCCCGCCGCCGTAATAGAGCCAGCTCAGCTGCTGATAGGACGTGTCATGGCCGCCCATGATGTCGCCCACGAACTGGAAGGCGGGGTTCTTGCCGGTCTGGTAGGCGCCCCCGGTCATGCCGCAGTCCAGAATGCCATTGGCCGCTGCATCGAAGGGTTCCACCGTCGCCACGACCGACGACGAATAGAACATCTCGATGTCGATCGCGCCGCCGGACATGGTTTCCACGTCATCGACGAATTGCGCGGCCAGCCTGCCCGAGACCGTTTCGGGGGCGTAATGGGTCTGGATTCGCAGCGTCACGGTGTCGGCTGCGGCGGGCGATGCGATTGCGGCGGCCAGGGCCGACGAATGCAAGATCTTGTTGATGTTCGTGTTTCTCATCCCGAAATTGCCCGGACCGCTCCTCCAGAGACCCCGGTGATGGCACTCGATGGTATACCATCGGGTCGAGGCTAGCCGATGCAAGCCTCGACAATCAACCATTTCTGGTATACCAGAATGCGGATGCCGAGGCGCTTCGTTTGCGCTATCATGTGCGACGACCGGCCGGCGCGCAGGGGGGATATCTTTCGACTGGACCCGCCTGCGGTTTCCCGGCACCAGATCGGCGTGAAGGTGGCCGCCCTGCGTGGCCAAGGGAAGGAGAAAGACACCATGAAATTGTTGCGCGTGGGCGCGGTCGGGGCCGAACGCCCCGCGGTTCTGGACCCCGAGGGGCGGATCCGCGATCTGTCGGGCCGGGTGCCCGATCTTGCCGGCCACGGCGTGTCGCTCGAGGCGCTTGCGGCGATCCGGGGCATGGACCTTGCGGCGCTGCCGGTGATCGAGACGCCCGAGCGGATCGGGTCGTGCCTGGCCTGGGTGCCCAACTTCTTCTGCATCGGGCTGAACTATGCCCGCCATGCCGCCGAGACCGGCGCCGAGCCGCCCAGGGAACCGATCATCTTCTCGAAGGCGACCTCGGCGCTGTCGGGGCCCTTCGATCCGGTCATCATCCCGGCCGGCTCGGAAAAGACCGATTGGGAGGTGGAGTTGGGCGTCGTCATCGGCCGCGAGGCCCACGGCGTCAGCGAAGCCGAGGCGCTGGACCATGTGGCGGGCTATTGCGTGATCAATGATGTCTCCGAGCGCGCCTTCCAGATCGAGCGCGGCGGGCAATGGATCAAGGGCAAATCCGCCCCCAGCTTTGGCCCGACCGGCCCCTGGCTGGTCACCGCCGACGAGGTGCCCGACCCGCAGGCGCTGGCGTTGTCGCTGGACCTGAACGGAACGCGCGTGCAGGACAGCGCGACCGACGACATGATCTTTTCGGTGCGCGAGATCATCAGCTACATGAGCCGGTTCTTCAAGCTGGTGCCGGGCGACATCATCGCCACCGGCACGCCGTCGGGTGTGGGCATGGGGATGAAGCCGCAGCGCTTCCTGCGCCCCGGCGACGTGATGGAGGTGCGGGTCGAGGGGCTGGGCGAAAGCCGCCAGGTCGCCGAAGCCGCGGCCTGACGTCTGCCCCCCCCCGCGCGTGAAAGACGTGCAAGATCTGCGCCCGTCCCCGGACCGGGGGCGGGCGTTTTGCGTTCCCCGTCCTAGCCCGCTGCGGGGCCCATCTCGACATCGGGCAGGGTGAAGCGCACCTGGAAGCCCGTCGCGCGCCCCGGCACCGGCGAGGCAAAGGCCAGCGCGCCGCCGGTGCGTTCGGCGATGGTCTTGACGATCGCCAGCCCCAGCCCGGTGCCCGGCCCCATCCCGGCGCGGGCAAAGCGGCGGGTCAGGCGCGCCATCTCGGCCGGCGGCACCGGCGGGCCGTCGTTGGTGACCATCAGCATCCCCGAGGCGGTCAGCTCCACCCGCACCGGGTCGCTGTCGCTGCCGTGGCGGAGCGCGTTCTCGATCAGGTTGCGGCACAGGATGCCGAAGGCATCGGGGTCGAGGTCGGAGCGGACCGCCGTTTCGGGCAGCACCAGATCCAGCCGCGCGCCCAGACGTTCGAAATCCTCGGCGATCAGGCGCAGGATCATGCCCATGTCCTGCGGCCGTTCGCTGCGCAATTGCGCGCCCTCGGCACGGGCCATCTGCATCAGTTTCTCGGACAGCGCGTTCAGACGCTTGAGCGTGCTTTCGATCTCGGCGGCGCGGCGGGCGGCCTCGGGGTCGGCGGTTTCGCTGCGCAAGCGCTGGGCCTGGGCAATGGCACCGGCCACGGGGGTGCGCAGCTCGTGCGCGGCATTGGCGGCAAAGCTGCGTTCGGCCTCGAAGGCGGCGCGCAGGCGGGCCAGCAGGCTGTTCAGGCTTTCGGTGACCGGGCGCAGCTCCGAGGGCAGGCCGTCGGCGGCAACGGGGCTCATGTTGCGCGCACCGCGGTCCGACAATTCCTGGCGCAGGCGGCGGACCGGGTCGAGGCTCGAGCGGACGGCCAGGAAGATCGCCGCCAGGCACAGCGGCAGGATGACAAGAAGCGGCGAGACCAGCCGCAGCATCATCTCGCCCGCGACATGGGCGCGGCGGATCAGCGGTTCGGCCACCACGATCGTGGCGCCCTCGCGGCCCGAGCGGTCGGCATAGACGCGATAGCCGGGGACGACCGAGAACCCCTCGCGGGTGAAGGGCGGCAGATCGTCGGCGCCGTAGGCCGAGCGCAGGATCACCGCCCCGTCGGCATCGCGCACGACAAAGGCAAAGGCATCGTCGCGCCGATGGAGCCGGGCGACGCGCTTGTCGTGGTCGTCATCGTCGTGGTCGTCATGGGCGTGGTCATCACGGGCGTGGTCGTCGTCGTCATCCCCGTGCCGGCGATCATGGTCGCGGTCACGGTCGCGCCCGAAGGGCCGAAGGCGAAAGCCCTCGCGCGCGGGGGGGGCCGCAGATGGGGCGGGCAGATCGTCGGTTGCGGCCCCTTCGGCGGCTGCGGCTGCGGCGCGGTCATGGCGCGTGCTGCGCAGCGCCAGCGGCAACATGCGCTGGGCGGCATCGACAAGGGCGGCGTCGAAGACCTCGCTCATCTCGTGGACCAGAACCCGCGCGGTCAGGCTGGCCCCGATCAGCCACAGCAGCGTCACCGCCACCCCCACGGCCAGCGCCACCCGCGCCTGAAGCGAGCGCGGCGCCCGCAGACGCCGCCGGCGCCCGGCCGGGCCTTCTTCTGTCGGCGCGCTCATCCCTGGCCCAGCCGATAGCCCAGCCCGCGTTCGGTCTGGATGATGTCGCGGCCCAGCTTCTTGCGCAGGCGGCTGACGTGGACTTCGATGGTGTTGCTTTCGATGTTGTCGTCGAAGGAATAGAGCCGTTCTTCCAGCTGCGCCTTCGACAGGATCTGGCCGGGGCGCTGCACGAAGGCTTCGAACAGGGCCCATTCCCGCGCCGTCAGCGACACGCTCCGCCCCGCGACCGTCAGGCTGCGCGCGGCCAGGTCGATGTCCAGCGTGCCCAGGCTGATGATCGGGTTGGGGTTGCCGGTATAGCGCCGCGCGACCGACCCGATCCGCGCCGAAAGCTCGTCCAGATCGAAGGGCTTGACCAGATAATCGTCGGCGCCGGCGTTCAGCCCCTCGATGCGGTCGGACACCTGATCGAGCGCGGTCAGGATGATGACGGGCGTCACCTCACCGCGCGCGCGCATGCTGCGCAGGAAGGGAATGCCGCGCCCGTCGGGCAGCATCAGGTCCAGCAGCACGAGGTCAAAGGCCCCCACATCGAGACTGTCGCGCGCGGCGTCGAGCCGGGTCACCCAATCCACCGAATGGCCGTCGGCGCG
Organism: Phaeovulum vinaykumarii; assembly: GCF_900156695.1. Lineage (GTDB taxonomy): Bacteria > Pseudomonadota > Alphaproteobacteria > Rhodobacterales > Rhodobacteraceae > Bieblia_A > Bieblia_A vinaykumarii. Next base: position 35,841 of record NZ_FTOM01000006.1, on the reverse strand, counting down.
GATCTGGTCGCGCACGGCGGCGCCCAGAACGGTGTCATCCTCGATCAAGAGGACACGCATGGCCCTGCTCTCCTGTCTGTCTTGTCCAGATCTAGTCCCATTCGACCCTGACGTGAAGCTGAAGCCGCCCCGCGCCGCCTGTCAGGATGGCATCAGCCTTGCGCGCGAAAGATGCGCCATCACTGAACGAAGGAGGACATCATGTCCAAGCTGAAACCCGTTTGCGGCGCGGTTGCCATCGCGTTCGTTCTCGTGCCCGGTCTGGCCGCCGCGCAGACCGCGGCGCCGATGAAGGTGACCTTGCAGGGGGCGGCGCCGGGCTCTGCCGTCGTCCCGGTCCAGGCTGGCAGCGGCGATGCGGCCATGTCCGACGAGGGCCGGCGCTATGCCCGCGAGGACCATCACCGCCGCGAGCACCGGCGCGATCACGATGACGACGACGACCGCCGCGGTTCGCGCGAGCACGGCCGGTCGCTGTTCGGCTGGCTTGGCTTCGGCGACCGCGACGATTGCGATCGCGGCGGCAAATCGGCGGGGCCCGCGGCGGTCGGGACGGTCGCGCCGCCCTCGAACGGTCTCTTCGCGCCTGGCGCGAAGCCCCAGGCTCAGGTCAACTGAGACGGACGGCCCCCTTTCGCGGGGGGGCCGCCAGTGATTCCACACCTCCGGCCGGTGGCGTGCCCCGGCCGGTTTTTTCATGCGTGCAGGTCGCGGAGTGGGCAGGCGGCGGGCGGGTCGCGCATGTCCCGCGGCCGGATCGCGCGGGGGGCCGAGATGTGGGCCGAGACGGCCAGCCGAGACGGCCGGGGGCCGAGCGCGTCCCGCCCCGGCCCACCGCCCAACGGAAAAGGCCCCGCCTAGGGGCGGGGCCATCGTCGGGGCGGTGGGGGTCTGGGTGGCGCTTAGCGGGCCGCCGCCTGACCCTGGGCCACCAGAAGCCCTGCCAGATCCATCACCGACTTGCCCGAGGCCGTGGCCATCTCCGACAGCTTCGCATCGGCATCGGTGACCGCAAAGCCCGCATCGGCCAGCGCCGCGGTCAGCGCCTCGGGCGTGGTGCCCAGAACCGGCGCCACGTCGGCGGCCGAACCCTCCATCATCATCTGCGCCAGCGCGAAATGCGGCGGACGGCCACCGCCGGCCCCGCCCATCGGCAGGAAGAACACGGCCGATGCGGCAAGGCTGGCCACCAGCGCGATCGCAAGCGGCTTGCCGCGGGTATAGTTCAGCATCGCGCGCCAGTTGCGCCAGACATGCAGCACGAAGGGCAGGATCAGCACCATGCTGAGCCATTCGTGCATCCCGTGAAAGGCGCTGGGCCCGATGTGGAAGAAAAGCGCGATCCCCGACACCAGGGACACGAGGAACAACCCGGTGATGAACGGGGTTGCATAGCGCATGAGGGTGTCTTTCATCTTGGTCTCCTTTTGGGGCCCCTGGGACGTGCCGGAAGCGGCGCGCCGGAGCGATGGCGGACCTTGCCTCTCCTTCGCTGACGTGAGGCTGAAGCGATGGCTGGTCCGGCGCGAAATCGGAAGCGCCGGACGTCATGACGCAGGCATTTCGGCCGGGGTGCGGGGCCTGCTTCAGGCGGGCCGCGCTCGTCTGCCTTTGCGGTATCTGGCTACGGGCGTGGACCGGGCCGCAGATCGGCGGCGGAGTCTGCGGTGCGCTTGGCGTTTCGACAGGTTCAAAGCGATTGACAACTTCGGGGCGGCCGGAGTCTCATGCGGTAACCGCGTGTCGGCGCCGCAAGGCGGGGCCGGCATGCAGAAAACCGTTTTGCAAAGGCGCGTCACAGCGTGCAGACTTCACGCTGTGACGCAGCACTTTGCTCGAGAGGACCGTTCCGAATGCAGGGTTATTCCCGTGACGAAGGCCCCCCCGAGGCCGAGGAAACCCCTGCCAAGCCCATGCCCCCGCCGGATGTGATCGTGGCCATCGGCGCCTCGGCCGGCGGGCTTGATGCGCTCGAGCGGCTGTTCGACGGGCTGCGCCCCGATACCGGCGCGGCCTTCGTGGTGATCCAGCACCTCTCGCCCGACCACAAGAGCATCATGGCCACGCTTCTGGGGCGCCATACCGCGATGCCCGTGGTCACCGTGGACGACGAGATGGTGCTGGTGCCCAACACCGTCTTCCTGATCCCGCCGGCCACGATCATGACGCTGGAGGGCACGCATCTGCGGCTGGTGCCCAAGGCCCGCCACAAGCTGACGCTGCCCATCGACGAATTCTTCCGCTCGCTGGCCGAGGGCTACCGCGAGCGGGTGGTCTCGGTGGTGCTGTCGGGCACGGGCTCGGACGGCACGCGCGGGCTGGTCGCGGTGCACGAACGTGGCGGCCTGACCCTGGCGCAGGAGCCCCGCTCTGCGCGTTTCGACGGGATGCCGCGTTCGGCCATCGCCTCGGGGGTGGTGGATTTCGTTCTCGACATCGACAGCATGGGCGGCTGGATCAGCGAGCGCCTGGCCGCCGGTCAGCCCCTGGGCGAGGACGAGCCCCCCGCGCCCAAGGAAGCCGCCGTCGCGCGCCCGCAGCAGACGCTGGACGGTCTGGGGGTGCAGGCGCGTTTCGAGCGCATCGTCGAGATCCTGACCCTGTCGAGCAACATCAACTTCCTGGATTACAAGCCGGGCACCGTGCATCGGCGCATCGAACGGCGGATGGGGGTGCGCAAATCCCCCGATCTTGCGGCCTATCTCAAGCTGCTGTCCGAGGATCGCACCGAACTGGCGGCGCTGCGCCGCGAGATGCTGATCCCCGTCACCTCGTTCTTCCGCGATCCCGAGGCCTTTGAGGAGCTGCGCGAGAAGGTCATCGACCCGATCGTGCAGGCGGTGCCGGCGGGGGGCACGATCCGCGTCTGGACGGCCGGCTGCGCCACGGGCGAGGAAGCCTATACCCTGGCCATGCTGTTTCTGGACGCCTTCGAGCGCGCCGGGCGCTGGCCCTTCCTGAAGGTGTTTGCGACCGACGTCGAATCCGCCAACATCGAACATGCTGCGGCGGGGCAATTCTCGACCGCTATAGAAGACAGCGTTCCCGCCTCCTTCCGCGAACGGTTCTTCGTGCAGCGGGGCGAACATTACGACGTGGTGCCCGAATTGCGTCAGGCCATCGTCTTTGCCCGCCATAACCTGCTGACCGATCCGCCCTTCATGCGTATGGACATGGTCAGCTGCCGCAACACGCTGATCTACCTGCGCCCCGAAGCCCAGGAACGCGCGCTGCGGCGGATGCATTATGCCCTGCGCCCCGAGGGCTATCTGTTCCTGGGCGCCTCGGAAACGCTGGTGCAGGTGCAAGACGATTTCCGCGTGCTGTCCGCCCGGCACCGGATCTGGCAGGCGCTGCGGTCGGGCTCGGCCCCGGCGATGGACCGGCGCGCCAACCCGAACGCGGTCCTGACCGGCAAGGCGCGCGAGCGCAAGCTGGGCGCCCCCGTGACCGCGGTCGAGCGCGGCGTGAACGCGCTGTCGCGGGCCTATCCGCCGCCGCCCTCGGTGCTGTTGAACCAGCGCCACGAGATCCTGCACACCTATGGCGATATCGGCCCGTTCCTGCATCTGCGCGAGGGGACCGCCTCGCTCGAGGTGGCGCGGATACTGGTCGAACCGCTGGTGCCGGTGGCCAGTGCGCTGCTGTTCAAGGCCGCGCGTCTGGGCGAGGAAGTCTTCTCCGAGGCGATGGTCGTGCAGGCCCGCCCCGATGGCCACCCGATGGCCACGCGGCTGCGCGCGCTGCCGGTCGCGCCGCTGCCCAACGACGATGACGAGGGGCCGCTGTTCCTGCTGGCCTTCGAGCCCAGCGAGGTGGTGGGCGGCGATGTGCCCGTGGTCGATATCGACCGCGAGGTGAGCGAACGGGTCGAGCTGCTCGAATCCGAACTGGCGATGACGCGCGAGAACCTCCAGGCGATGATCGAGGAGCTGGAGACCTCGAACGAGGAATTGCAGGCCACCAACGAAGAGCTGATGGCCTCGAACGAGGAGCTTCAGAGCGCCAACGAGGAACTGCAATCGGTCAACGAGGAGCTGAATTCGGTCAATGCCGAATATCAGGAAAAGATCGACCTGCTGAACCGCTCGAACGCGGATCTGGACAGCCTGACCAAGGTCATGGCGATGGGGGCGATCTTCCTTGATGCCGATCTGTCGCTGATGCGGTTCAGCCCCGATGCCGTGGACATCTTCCAGATGCGCGACGTCGATATCGGCCGCCCGCTCAGCGATCTGGCGCATCGGCTGGATTATCCCGACCTGTTCGAGGATCTGCGCCTGACCCTGCGCGAGCATCGCCGCATCGAACGCGAGGCCGCGGGTCTGAACGGGCGGCATTATCTGGTGCGCATGCTGCCCTATCGGGTGCCGTCCTCGTCGCGGCAGGGGGTGGTGGCCACCTTCGTCGACATCACCCAGACGCGGAACCTGCTGTTCTTGCAATCCATCATCGACGGGCTGGCCGAACATGTGGCGGTGGTCGACGAGCAGGGCAGCATTCTTCTGGTCAACGCCGCCTGGAACCGCTTTGCGCTGGAAAACGGCGACGAGGATCTGTGCGGGACCGGGGTCGGCAAGAACTACCTTGTCAGCTGCGATGTCGGCGGCACCGTGCCCGACCGTGAATTCGCCCAGCGTGCCGCCGATGGCATTCGCGCCGTGCTGGAACGCCGGGTGGGGCATTTCACCATGGAATATCCCTGCGATGCCCCGGACAAGCCGCGCTGGTTCGTCATGCATGCCAAGCCGCTTGAAACCCCGGTGCGGGGCGCGGTGGTCAGCCATGTCGAGATCACGCGCTGGCGCAAGACGATCGCGGGGCCCGAGAAATGATCCCGCGCGAGCGCGCCTTTTCGGATGCACACGAAAAGACCGGGGCGGATCGCGCCACGGAGGACGCGCCCGAGGGCTGGCGCGGCACGCAATCCGACATTCTGGACGCCGAGTTCCGCAGCCTCGAGAGCTGTTTGCCGAACCTCTCGTCCGAGGCCCTTGCGGCGCTGCACCGGCTGCGGGTGCTGTGCGGCGAACAGGCCGCCGCGCTCGATGAGCTGGCGGTTCAGGGCGAGGCCCTCAACGAGGAAATCCAGGATCTGGGCGATCTGATCTGGGCGCTTCCGATCCCGATCCTGAAGCTGGACCACAAGGCGCAGGTGCAGGGCTGGAACCGCGCGGCGCGCGCCCTCTTTCCGGTGAAGGAGAGCGAGAGTCGCGCCGCCGTTCTGGCGCGGGTGCTGAGCCGGACGCAGATGGCCGAGCTGCTGGGCCGCATTCAGGGCATGCCCGCGATCGTCCGGCCCGAGGAGGGCGGGCCGGACGACGGGCCGGCGCCGCAGATCCTGATCCTGGCCGCCGAAAACGGTGCGATGCTGCGTCTGCGGGTGCATCTGGTGCCCGAAAGCCCCGGAACCGGCCTTTTGTCGCGCTTGTGGTGGATGATGCTGACACCCGAGGCCACGCCCGACCCGCGGGTGCCCGATCTGGTGCGCTTTCTTCTGGACAGCAATTCCGACGAGATCAGCGTGACCGATGCGTCGGGCCGCGTCTTCGTGGCCAACCGGGCCTTCGCGCAGAAGCGCCGGCGCAGCCTGTCCGAGATCGAGGGCCGCCACCGCGATCAGTTCATGTCGGCGCTCGATGCGCTGCACAATGAACAGCTGGACGCCCAGGTGCGGGCGACGCGCGCCTCGGTCAGTGTCGATCAGCGGCTGGACGTGGCGGTGGACACGACGCGCGGCCTTCCGGCGGCCGAACGATGGGCGCGGGTGCGCACCGAAAAGCGGCCGCTGTTCAACGACATGGGCGAGATGGTCGGCGTGGTGACGCAATCGCGCGACATCACCGAGGATCTGCGTGTGCGCGAGGCCGAGCGGCTGGCCGACAAGGTGTTCGAGCAATCCTCGGATGCGATCGCGCTGACCGATCCCGACCTGCGCATCCTGCGCGTCAATCCCGCCTTCGAGCTGATCGCGGGCTTCGTCTTCGCCCAGCTGCGCGGGCATTCGCTGGAAAGCATGATCGCGCTCGAGAGCGGCGGCGGGCCCCCCGACCCGGACATGGAGCCCGGCCAATCGCCGGTGCGTGCGTTGTTGCAGACGCATGGCAACTGGAGCGGCGAGGTCATGGTGCGCCGGTCGGACGGGCTGACGGTGGCCTGCTGGACCCGGATCGGCCGGCTGCGCGACAGCGCCGGGCGCGAGCTGGGCTTCGTGGCGATGTTCTCGGATCTGACGCTTCTGCGCCAGGCCCAGGCCGACAACGAACGGCTGGCCTATTACGACCAGCTGACCGGGCTGCCCAACCGCCGGTTCGTGATCGAGCGGATCTCGGAGCGGATCGGGCTGTCGAAACGCTCGGGCGAGCGGTTCACGCTTCTCTTTGTCGATCTCGACCAGTTCAAGTCGGTCAACGATTCGCTGGGGCACGAGACGGGCGATCTCTTGCTGATGTCGGTGGCCAATCGGCTGCGGCTTGAATTCGCGGGCCAGGATTTCGCCGCGCGTATCGGTGGCGACGAATTCATCATCCTGCTGGGCGATGCCGATGCCGAGGCCGCCGAGACCCGGGCGCTTGCCCTGCTGGAGCAGCTTGCCCATCCGATAGACCTGCCGGGGCTGCGCCAGTATCGCCCCGCCGCCACGATCGGCATCGCCTGTTACGGGTCGCATGGCGACACCCGCGACGCGCTTTTGCGCAATGCCGATCTGGCGATGTATTCGGCCAAGATGTCCAAGCGTCCGGTCATGGTCTACGAACCGCGCATGGGCAAGGAGGCCTCGCGCGAGCTGGATCTGCGCAACGCGCTGGTGGGGGCGGCCGAGCGCGACGAACTGGTCCTGCACTTCCAGCCGCTCTTTGATCTGCGCGACCGCAGCATCAACGGCTGCGAGGCGCTGTTGCGCTGGAACCGCCCCGGCCACGAATTGATCCTGCCCGGCGTGTTCCTGCCCATTGCCGCGCGGGCGGGGCTGATGCCGGAGCTGGACCGCTGGGTTCTGGACAAGGCCGTGGGGGTGCTGGCGCGCTGGCGTGCGGCGGGGCTTCTGCGCGACGATTGGGTGCTGTCGGTCAACCAGAATGCCCGCAGCCTGGCGGTGCCCGAATGGTGCGCCGCACTCGAGACATCGCTGGCGCGCGCGGGCCGGCTTGCGGGGCTGGAGGGGGGCACGACGGCGGCCGGCGCGCCCTGGCCGCAGGGCCTTCAGATCGAGCTGACCGAGGATATCCTGGCCGATGGCGCGACGGGCAGCATTGCCACGCTGCACCGGATGCGCGCCATGGGCGTGGCGCTGGGCATCGACGATTTCGGCACCGGCTATTCCAGCCTTGCCTATCTGTCGCGCCTGCCGGCGACCATGCTCAAGATCGACGCCAGCTTCGTGCGCGACATCGACCGTGGCGGCAATGCCCGCATGATTGTCGAGGCGATCGTGGGGCTGGCCAAGAAATTCGGCTTCACCACCCTGGCCGAGGGCATCGAGACCGACGCCGAGGCCGCCGCGCTGGCCGAGATGGGCTGCGATTCAGGGCAGGGCTTTGTGCTCAGCCCGCCGGTCGGGCAGGAGGAATTCGAGACCCGTTTCCTGCGGCGTTGATCTGTTCGTGGGGATCTCCCTGCGGCGGTTTTCCTTTACAGTTGACCTTTTTTGTCGGAATATGCCCCGGTGCGATGCGACACGGCACGACGGGAAGGAAGGTCCGCAGATGATCGTCTGTCACTGCATGGGGATCACCGATCACGACATCCGCGCTGCGGTGGACTGGATGCGTGCGGCCGATCCCGACACGCTGATCACGCCGGGCAAGATCTACCGCGCGCTGGGCAAGACCGCCGATTGCGGGTCGTGCATGCCGCTGTTCCTTGACACGATGCACAGATGTGAAAACCTTGGGGTGGATCCCGGCGCCCGGTCTGGGCCGCCCATTTTCAAGGAGATTTCACATGCAAGGCGACCCCAAGGTCATCGAATTTCTCAACGCGGCCCTGCGCTCTGAGCTGACCGCGGTCAGCCAATACTGGCTGCATTACCGGCTTCAGGACGATTGGGGCTATGGCCGGCTGGCGGCCAAGTCCCGCGCGGAAAGCATCGAGGAAATGCAGCATGCCGACCGCCTGATCGAGCGGATCATCTTCCTCGAGGGGCATCCCAACCTGCAAAAGCTCGATCCGCTGCGCATCGGCCAGACCCTGCGCGAGACGCTGGAATGCGACCTGGCCGCCGAGCATGAGGCGCGCACCCTCTACATCGAGGCGCGCCGGCATTGCGACACGGTGGGCGATTACGTCACCCGCGCGCTGTTCGACGATCTGATCGCCGACGAGGAAGGCCATATCGACTTCCTCGAGACCCAGATCGGTCTCTTCGACAAGCTGGGCGAGGAAAAATATGGCCAGCTGAACGCCAAGCCGGCCGACGAAGCCGAATGAGGCCCTGAGCGCTTCGCCTGCCTGGGGACGCAGCGGTCCCGAGATCTTGCGGCCTGCTCCGGTTCGGGGCAGGCCGTCTTGCTTGCGCAGGGGCGCGCTTGCATGCAATGCCGGTTCCATGTCCGCTTCGGGCGGAAACCTGCCTGATCGGAAGGCGCGCATGCAAGAACGTGACAAATTCGGTTGGGCGCGTCATTCCGGGTCATGTAGAAGCTGACAAAAGCAGTAAGGCAAGAGATCGAGGCCCCGAACCTCTCCGCCAGGGAAGGAAACGATTCGGATGCAGGCAGAACGGTTTCCGTTGGCGATGGCGCCCGTCGGACAGCTGCTGACGGTCATCACGCTGGCGGGGGGCACGGGGATGCGCCGGCGCATGTCCGAGATGGGCATCATTCCCGGATGCCGCGTCCGGGTTCTGCGCGCCGAACGCACCGGCCCGGTTCTGGTGGCGCTGGGCGAAGGCCGTCTGGCGCTGGGCCAGGACATATCGCGCCGGATCTTCGTAACGACTGCGCAAGCATGAAAGGCAAGCTGATGACCGCAACACTGGACGATACGAACACCGGCGCCCGCCCGGTCGGGGAGGTCCGCGCATGAACGCCCCCGTCGTCGCCCTGATCGGCAACCCCAATTGCGGCAAGACCACGTTGTTCAACGCGCTGACCGGCGCGCGGCAGATGGTGGGCAACTGGGCCGGCGTCACCGTCGAGAAGAAGAGCGGGGAATTCCGTGCCGGCGACACCAGGGTCACGCTGGTCGATCTGCCCGGCACCTATTCGCTGGGGTCGGGCCATGCCATCTCGACCGATGAACGCATCGCGCGCGATTACGCCATGGCCGGCGAGGCGCAGCTGGTCGTCAATATCGTCAATGCCGCCAATCTGGAGCGCAACCTCTACCTGACGGTGCAGCTTCTGGAGATGGGCTTGCCGCTTCTGGTGGCGCTGAACATGACCGACGTGGCCGCCGCCGAGGGGATCGAGATCGACATGCCGGCGCTGTCGGCCCGGCTGGGCTGTCCGGTGGTGCCGCTGGCCGCCAGTGCCGGGCGCGGGGTCGAAGACCTGAAAGACGCCATCGCCCGGGCCCTGGACACCGGCACGACGCTGCCGGCGCCCGTCCCCTATCCCCCCGAGGTCGAAGCCGCCGTGGCCGAGATCCTGCCGCGGCTGGACATGAAGGACGACGCGCGCAAGCGCCGCTGGGTGGCGCTCGAGCTGCTCGAGGGCGACCCGCGGCTGGAACGTGCCCGCCCCGATCTGGCCGACGACCTGACCCGGCTGCGCGCGGGGATCGAGGAAGATTGTGGCTGCGAGCCCGACACGCTGATCGCCTGCGGGCGCTATGACGCGGTGGCCGCGCTGACCGAGGGCATCCTGACCCGCCGGGGCGCGCTGGGCCGGTCGCTGACCGACCGCATCGACCGCGTGATCCTGAACCGGCTGCTGGGCATCCCGCTGTTCCTGGGCATCATGTATCTGATGTTCATGTTCACCATCAACGTGGGCAGCGCCTTCATCGACTTCTTCGATATCGTCGCCGGCACGCTGTTCGTGGATGGCACGGCACATCTGCTGGGCCTGATCGGCAGCCCCGACTGGCTGACCACGCTGGCCGCCGACGGCGTGGGCGGCGGGATCCAGACCGTGGCGACCTTCATTCCGGTGATCGCCTGCCTGTTCCTGGCGCTCTCGCTGCTCGAGGATTCGGGCTACATGGCGCGCGCGGCCTTCGTGATGGACCGGTTCATGCGGATGATCGGCCTGCCCGGCAAGAGCTTCGTGCCGCTGATCGTGGGCTTTGGCTGCAACGTCCCCGCGATCATGGCCACGCGCACGCTCGAGAACGAACGCGACCGGGTGATGACCATTGCCATGACGCCGTTCATGTCCTGCGGGGCGCGGCTGCCGGTCTATGCGCTCTTTGCGGCGGCGTTCTTCTCGACCGGCGGGCAGAACCTTGTCTTTGCGCTCTATCTCATCGGCATCCTGGCGGCGGTGTTCACGGGCTTCATGCTCAAGAGCACGCTGCTGCCCGGCGCCACGGCCCCCTTCGTGATGGAGCTGCCGCCCTATCACATGCCGACCCTGCGGGGCATTCTGCTGCGCACCTGGGACCGGCTGCGCGGCTTCATCGTCAATGCCGGCAAGATCATCGTCATGGTCGTCGTGGTGCTGGCCTTCCTGAATTCCTGGGGCCGTGACGGCAGCTTCGGCAACCAGGACACCGAAAATTCGGTGCTGTCGGGCATCGGCCGCACCATCGTGCCGGTCTTCGAACCCATGGGCATCGAAGAAGACAACTGGCCCGCCACCGTGGGCGTGTTCACCGGCATCCTGGCCAAGGAAGCCGTGGTCGGCACGCTCAACGCGCTTTATGCCGGCATCGCCGAGGACAGCAGCGGCGGCAGCGACGGCGCGGACAGCGGCTATGATCCGCTTCCGGCACTGGCCGAGGCCGTGGCCTCGATCGGGACCAATTTCGCCGATCTGGCCGGGACGCTGGCCGACCCGCTGGGCCTGTCGGTGGGCGATGTCAGTTCGGTCGATCTGGCCGCCAGCGCGCAGGAGGTCGAGATCGGCACCTTTGGCGCGATGCAGGCGCTGTTCGACGGGCGGGTGGGGGCCTTTGCCTATCTGCTGATGGTGCTGCTCTATGTGCCCTGCACCGCGGTGATCGGCGCGATCTGGCGCGAGGCCGGGGCGCGCTGGGGGGCCTTTGTTGTGGGCTGGACCTGGCTGATGGGCTGGGGCTCGGCGGTGATGTTCTACCAGCTGGGCACCTTCGCGCGTCATCCCTCCAGCTCGGCGATCTGGGTCGGGGCGATCTGCGCGGCCTTCGCGCTGACCTTCCTGATCCTGCGCCGCCTCGGGCGGACGGCGGATCAGGCGCCGCCGCCGGTTGCCGGTTGAGCGGCGGAGGGCGCGCGCGATGCTTCTCGAGATCCGCAAGCTCTTGCAGGACCGGGGGCGGGTCAGCCTGATGGACCTGTCGCTGCATTTCGGGCGCGACACGGATGCGATGCGCGGCATGGTCGCGCATTGGGTCGGCAAGGGCGTGGTGCGCCAGATCGACCCCGAAGCCTGTGCCTGCGCGGGGTGCGGGAAATGCGCCGCCGCGCTGGGGGCCGAGGTCTATGAATGGATCGGCCCCGCGCCCAAGGACCGGCCCGCCTGAAGCCGCCGGCGTCGCGCGCGGCTTCAGGCGGGGCCAGTTCAAACTGTGGCGGCTCAGGCTGTGGCGGTCAAGACGGGCCGCACCTCGATCGTGACATGGGCCAGCGCGCCCAGATGCGCCAGCCGTGCGCGATAGCACGACGGACAGCCCGGTCCGGGCGTTTCCAGCGCGACAATGGCGCCATGCCGGCCCGGCCCCAGCTGCCAGACGTGAAGGTCGGTGATCCGCACCGCGCCGTCGTCCAGCGCGGCGCGGATCTGGTCGGGCAGGGTTGTGCCCTCGGGCAGGCGGTCGACCAGAACGCCGCCGGCTTGCTGCATCAGCCCCCAGGACCAGCGCGCGATCACCAGCGCACCGACCAGGCCGATCATCGGGTCGAGCCAGCTCCAGCCGAAGGCGCGCCCCAGAACCAGCGCCGCGATCGCCATGACCGAGGTCAGCGCATCGGCCAGCACATGCAGATAGGCCGCGCGCAGGTTGCTGTCCTGGGCATGGTCATGCGCGTGGTGGTGCGCATGGTCGTGGGAGTGATGCGCAGGCCCGTGGTCGTGGGAATGCGCGTGCCCGTGTCCGTGATCGCCGCCCTCGTGCAGAAGCAGCGCCGAGGCCAGATTGACCGCCAGCCCCAGCACCGCAACCAGCGTCGCCTGGGCAAAGTCGATGGGCACCGGCTGCGCCAGCCGTTGCAGGCTTTCCCACCCGATCAGAAGCGCCACCAGCGCCAGCACCACCGCGCTGGCAAAGGCGGCCAGATCGCCGATCTTGCCGGTGCCGAAGGAAAAGCGCGGATCATGGGCGTGGCGGCGGGCGTAATCATAGGACAGCGCCGTGATCATCAGCGCCGCGGCGTGGGTGGCCATGTGCCAGCCATCCGCGACCAGCGCCATCGAGCCGAACACCGTCCCGGCCACGATCTCGGCGCCCATGGTCGCCGCCGTCAACGCGATCACCCACCAGGTGCGGCGGGCGTTGCGGTCATGGTTCCGGCCCAGGAAGACATGCGCATGCGGGCCGTCCATCGCCGCAAGCGGGCCCGTATGCGGGTGCGTGCCCAGGTGAACGGGCGGGTGCTCGGGCAGGTGCTCGGGCAGGGGGGGATGGTCGTGCATCGAAGCCTCTATTTCAGATAGATGCGCAACGCCTTGGCCAGATCCTCGGCACCCTTGCGCCGCGCTTCCGGGTCGGCGGCCTCGCGGACATGATGGGTCAGGTGGGCCTCGATCAGCTCGGCGGTCAGCCCGCCGATCGCGCCCCGCACCGAGGCGACCAGATGCAGGATCTCCCCGCAGGCGCGTTCGGACTCCACGGCGCGTTCGATCGCTTCGATCTGTCCCTTCAGCCGCCGGATGCGCGCGATCAGCGCGGATTTGTCCTGGGGCGTGTGCAGATGTGACATGGCTGGCTCGGACTTGTGGCTATAGGGGTATGGGTATCCCAGTCGCCGCGTCTCGGCAAGCCTGGCGCCCCGCCTTGGATGCTCCGCCCGCCCCTTGCCCGCTTGCCCGCCTTTCAGCAGGCCTCGTCCGACAGGCGCTGGCGCAGGTCGGTCTTGAGCACCTTGCCATAGGCGTTCCGGGGCAGTTCGGCCACGAAGCGATAGTGTTTCGGCCGCTTGAACCGTGCGATCTGCGACAGGCACAGCGCGTCGAGCGCGGCGGGATCGGCCGTCATCCCCGGACGCGCCACGACGAAGGCCACGACCTCCTCGCCCCATTCGGGGGAAGGCTGCCCAACCACGGCGCATTCCTGCACCGCCGGATGGGTTGCCAGGATGTCCTCGACCTCGCGCGGGTAGATGTTCGAGCCGCCCGAGATGATCACATCCTTCGAGCGGTCCTGAAGCGTCAGATAGCCGTCCGCATCCAGCACGCCGATATCGCCGGTCATCAGCCAGCCATCGCGCAGGGTGCGGGCGGTGGCGGCGGGGTTCTGCCAATAGCCGGGCATGACCGGGGCGCCGCGCACCATGATCTCGCCCAGCGATCCGGGGGGCAGGGGGTGGCCGTCGGCGTCGGCCACGGCGACCTCGACCGCCGATTGCGCCCGCCCGACCGAGCCCAGACGGTCGCGCCAGCGCGGATGGCTGCGGTCGGTGATCTCGGCGCGCGACAGGGCGGTGATGGCCATCGGGCATTCGCCCTGCCCGTAGATATGCACGAAGCGCGGACCCAGGCAGGCGACGGCGTCTTCGATGTCGGCGCGATACATCGGCCCGCCCCCATAGACGATGGTCTTGAGGCCGGTGCCGTCGGCGCCGGTGCGCCGCGCCTCGTCGACCAGGCGGCGCACCATGGTCGGCGCCATGAACATCGACAAGGGGCCCATGCGGCGCGCGGTCTCCAGCGTCTCGGCGGGGTCGAAGCCCGCGCTTTCGGGGCAGATGTGGCGTGCCCCGCAGCGGACATGGATCGGCGCATAGAGCCCCGCGCCATGGCTCATCGGCGCGGCGTAATAGGCGCCGTCCGCGGGCGCGACCGGATCGACGTCGAGCGGATAGCACAGCGAGGTCGCCGCCAGCATCCCATGCGTGATCTGCACGCCCTTGGGCCGCCCCGTTGTCCCCGAGGTGTAGAACAGCCAGGCCAGATCCTCGGGGCGGCGCGGGACGGGCGGCACATCCGCCCCGCCGCCCAGCGCGGCAAAGCCGGGCGTGGTGGTGTCGAGCGTCTCGACCGGGCTTTCCGCCGCCAGCGCCGCGCCCGGATCGGGGGTGATGAGCGCCAGCCGCGCGCCGCTGTTGTCGACGATCCAGGCGGCTTCGCGGCCGTGCAGCTTGGCGTTGATCGGCACCGCCGCTGCGCCTGCCATCCAGATGCCATGAAGCCCGATCAGATATTCGGGCGCGTTCTTCATGAAGATCGCCACCCGGTCGCCCGGCGCGATCCCGCGTGCGGCCAGCATTGCGGCCAGCGCGCCCGCGCGGTCCAGAAAGCCCACGTAATCGGCCAGGCATTCGGTGCCGCGAAAGAGCGCGGGCGCCTGCGGGGTGGCGCGCGCCGTGCGCCGCAGCCATTCGGCAATGTTCATCGCGCCCCCTCCCCGGTGCCGGTCGGGGGGCGTGATGCGTCGGGGCGCCGGCTGCACGGGCGCTGGCCGCACAGGGGTCGGCGTTCGATGATGTCGCGCATGGTGTTCCTCCTCTTCCCGAGGGGGATCATGTCGCAGACGCGGGCCGTCGCGCCAGACCGTAGAACTACCTAATCCTTGCATGGCGCGCGGGGGCGGGCATCATTCGGACATGGAGTTCGAGACCCTTGCCATTCAGCACGCGCCCATCGGTATCGCCCTGACCGAGCGCCGGATCATCCGCGCCTGCAACCCCGCCTTCGCGGCGATCTTCGGAGCGGCGGGCGGCGGCGGGGCGACAGAGGTCTTTGCCGACATGGACCTGATGCGGCTCTATCCCAGTGCCGAGGATTATCACCGCATCGGCGCCGAGGGGCTGGCGCGGATGCGGGCGGACCCGCTCTATCTGGATGAGCGGGTCATGCGCCGGCTCGATGGCGCGCTGTTCTGGTGCCGGGTGCGCGGGCGCAGCCTGAGCGCGCCCGACCCCTTCGACCGCGCGGTCTGGACCTTTGCCGACATGTCGGCCGAGCGCCCGGTTCTGGACCTCAGCCCACGCGAGAGGGTGGTGGCGATGCGCACCTGTCAGGGCCAGACCGCCAAGGAGATCGCGCGCGATCTGGGCTTGTCGCATCGCACGGTCGAGCAGCATCGCGCGCGGCTCTTTCGCAAGGCGGGCGCGGCCAACAAGGCCGAATTCGTGGCCTTCTTCATGGGGATGGCGTCGGGGCCGGCGCGGGCGCGGGGGCCGGATCCGGCGGACAGGCCGGGGGGCTGACGCCTTCGGGCAGGGGCATCACCTCGATCGGGCCGGGAAAGCCGCCCGAGACGGGTTCCAGCCGCGCCCTCATCGCGGGGGTGGCGCGCATCGTGCCGTCGTCCGAGATGACCAGCACCGCCCCGACCCCCATCGCCGCGGCGACGGCGGGCCAGTCCTGCGCGCCCGCCACCCCCAGCGCGGTGGCCGCCGCATCGGCGCGCGCGCCGTTCGTGTCCAGCACCGAGACCGAGACGATCCCCTGCACCGGCTGGCCCTTGCGCGGATCGAGGATATGCGAGAAACGCACCCCGCCCGCCTCGAGGAAGCGTTCGTAATTGCCCGAGGTATGGAGCGCCTCGCCGGGGCGGAGCGACAGCGCCGCGACCACGCCCCATTGGAACGGATCGCGGATCGCCACGCGCCAGGGCCGGGCGCCGTGCTGCCCGATCACCTGCACGCCGCCGCCGGCGTTCAGCACCGCATCCGACACGCCCGCCGCACGCAGATCCGCGGCGGCCAGATCAAGCGCTGCCCCCTTGGCATAGGCGCCAAGATCGAGCTGCACCGCCGGGTTCGTGGAGCGCACCACGTTGCCGTCGATGCGCAGGTCGGTCATGCGGGGATGGCGCGCGACAAGGGCGGCGATGGTCGCGGCGGGGGGCGGGTCGCCTTCGGGGGGCGTGTCGGCGTGAAAGCCCCAGGCCTCGACCAGCGCCCCGATCGCGGGATCGAACAGCCCGCCGCTGGCGCAGGACAGATCGCGCCCCTGTCGCAGCACGCGGGCCAGCGCGTCATCGACGGTGAAGGGGCGGCCCGCGGCGATGGCGGCGTTCAGGTCTTCCAGCAGGCCCGGCCGCCAGGCGTGCCAGTCGCGGTGGATCGTCTGGAGATGCGCGCCCACATCGGCAATGGCGGCGCGGGCCTCGGCCTCGGGCGTGCCGTGGATTTCCACCTCGACCAGCGTGCCGAAGAGATAGAGCGTCTCGCGCGTGTCGGGGACGGGGCGCAGCGCGCGCACCCCGGCCACCAGCCCCGCCGCCACAAGGACCACGAGGGCCAGCCGCAGAAGGGGCCGGCGCGGGATCATGTCCCGCAGGTCGGGCCGCGGCCGGCGGCGGACCGAAGGCCCGAGAGAGAACCGGCGGGATAAACGGCCTCGACCCGGAAGGCGGTGCGGAAATCCTCGTGCCGTTCGGCGCGCGCCAGCGGGATCAGCGCCACGCCCAGCGCCGCCAGGCAGGTCAGCGCCACCCAGATATCGGGCAGGTTGAAGGCCAACCCGGCCGCGGCGGCCAGCACCACGCCCAGCGCCGGCAGCAGATAGGCCAGGCTCGCCGCGGCCAGGAAATCATTGCCCTCGAGCGAGACCTCGACCTCGTCGCCGGGGCGCACGGCGAGGCCCGGCGGGCGCGCGATCTCGATCGTCTCGGCGCGCGCGCCTTCGTTCAGCGCCGCCGCGCCACAGCTCTTGCGTGCGGCGCAGGCGGCGCAGCCGGCGGCCCGGTCGGCCGCCAGATGCAGCCGCTCGCCCCGCACGGCCACGACCCGCAGCCGTTCGCTGAGCGCCCGCGTCCGCAGGTCGTCGCCGCAGCCGGTGCCGGGGGCGGTCATTTCCGGCTCAGGCGTCGAGCGGGATGATCGCGTCGGCGGTGCAGATGCTCAGGCATTGCGGCATGTCGGCCTCGCCCTCGCATTCGTTGCAGGCCTCGGCGTTGATGGCATAGAGGCCCTTCCTGGGGCTGATCGCATTGGTCGGGCAAACCGGCTCGCAATCGCCGCAGGCGGTGCACATGTCGGTGGAAATCGTCATGGCCATGGGGGGTGTCCTTTCTTCGGGATGCGCGGGCGGCCTGCCCGCAGGGGAGAGGGGGGCCGTAAGCGTCCGGTCAGCCCGGATGCACCTTCACCGCGCCACCCATGACGCGGCATTGACAGGCAAGGCGGTCGTCCTTGCCGGCCAGGTTTTCCTGAAGCACCCGCAGTTCCAGCGCCGTGGGCTCGGACAGGTTCTCGGCGCCCTCGACGACATGGGTCAGACAGGTGCCGCAATCGCCTTCGCGGCAGCCGTAGGTGATGCCCGAGCCGACCTTCTCGGACATCTCGATGATCCGCGTGCCCGGCGGCACGTTGACCGTGATGGAGACATCGGTGAACGTCAGTGTGGCCTTTTCCATCTTTGGTCCTTTCTCTCGATCATCGTGCGGCAAGTTCGGTCAGCCCAATCTCGCGCGGGGCGGCCCGGCCGGTCAGATGCGCGGCAAGTCGCCGCCCGAAGTCGCGCGCGTCCTCGAGCTGCGCCTCCGAGGGGTGCAGCTTCACCTTCAGCCCCGGTTCGGGCAGGCGCATCTGGAGCCCCTGGAGCCGGGCCTCGACATTGCGCACGGCCTCGCCCGACCAGCCGAACGAGCCGAAGACCGCGCCCAGCTTGCCGCGGGTCTCGATGTCGACCAGCTTGGCCAGCAGTTCCCAGACCGCGCGGGCGGCGTCGTTGTTGATCGTGGGCGTGCCGATGACGATGCCGTCGGCATGTTCGATCAGATCGACGAAGGGGCTGAGCTCGCCCCCCTCCAGATCGAACAGCGACACGCGCACGCCGGGTTCCTCGGCCGCGCCGTCCAGCACCGCCTGCGCCATCCGCGCAGTGGCGCCATGTGCGCTGACATAAAGGATTGCCAGCGTCTTGTCGGTGCCGGTGCCGAAGGAATGGCGCGGCTCGCTCAGGCGGCGATACTGGCGCAGGTAGCGGGCGGGTTCTGTGCGCAGGACCGGCCCGTGCGAGGGCGCGATCATCGCCGGATCGAGCGGTTCGAGCAGATCCAGCGCCGCCACGACCGAGCTGCGGAACGGCCGCATCAGCCGGTCATAGTAATGTTCGAAGGAAAAGCGGAAATCGCCCACCAGATCGTCGAACAGGCGCCCGTCGCAATAATGGCTGCCGAACAGGTCGCAGGTGAACAGCAGCCGCGCATCCCCCAGCCAGGTGCATTGCGTATCCGGCCAGTGGACGTTGGGGGTGTTGTAGAAGTCCAGCACCCGGTCGCCCAGATCGGCGCTGTGCCCGGTGGTCACCGGCGCGATGTCATATTTGGCGAAATCCGCCCCCAGCAGCGCGCGCAGCGTCTGGAGCCCGCGCGGCGAGCACTGCACCCGCGCCCCCGGCGCGCGGCGCAGTAATTCGGGCAGGGCGCCGGAATGGTCGGGCTCGAGGTGGTTGAGCACGATCACCTTGATCTCGTCATAGCGCGCGCAGGCCTCGAGCCGGGCAAAGAATTCGTCGGCGTAATCGGCGTCCACGGTGTCGATGATCGCCACACCCGCGGCGCCGCGCACGGCATAGGCATTGTAGCTGGTGCCGCCGGCGGTCTTCATCAGCGCGTCGAAGCTGCGCAGAACCGGATCGAGCGCACCGATCCACTGCACGCCCGGCGCGATCTCGACCGGGCCGGCCGGCGCGAAGGCGGGGGTCGGGGCAGAACCTGGGACAGCGGCGGTCACGGCATTCTCCTGTGGCTGCGGGCGCATGGCGCCGGCGTTCGGATCTGATCAAGCAGGTTTCGTGCCAATCGCGGGGCGCGCCGCCGGGCGCCTGCTGCGCCGGGCAGGCGGGTGTCCGGGGCGCTGTCGGCGGGTTTGTCCAGGGCGTGCCCTGGCGCATTTTCCCTGTCGGACGTGCGGCTTGTGGCAAACGGGCCCTACATTGTCGCAAACACGACACGCCCTGCGTCGGCTGTGCGGGGGGATGTGCGGCTTGTGTCGGGGCGGCATGGCTGGGGCGTCCGATGGCTGGGGTGTCCGTGTGATCCCGCGCGCGCCCGCCCGCACGCATGCCCGCGCGGTGCGCGCCCGAGTCATTCATGGAAACGGGCATGGAAACGGGCATGGAATTGGGCGCGGGTCGGGGTGGATGCGGGAATTTTCCGTGGCGCGCCAAGGCTGCGCCGGGCCGATGGCATGGTTCATGCTTGCGTCATTGGTGTGGGCCCTTGCGCCGGGCGCAGGGCCGCGAACCAGTCCGGGGACCGTGATGCACGACTTCTTCCTGATCCTGCTGAGCACCGCGCTCGTCAACAATGTGGTGCTGGTCAAGTTCCTCGGGCTGTGCCCGTTCATGGGCGTGTCGCGCAAGACCGACGCGGCCATCGGCATGGGGCTGGCCACGACCTTCGTGCTGACGCTGGCGGCCGGCAGCAGCTGGCTGGTCGAGACGCTGATCCTCGAGCCGATGGACCTGGGATTCCTGCGCATCCTCAGCCTGATCCTGGTCATCGCCGCGATCGTGCAATTCATCGAAACGGTGCTGCGCAAGGTCTCGCCGGGGCTGAACAAGGCGCTGGGGATCTATCTGCCGCTGATCACCACCAATTGCGCCGTTCTCGGGGTGGCGCTTCTGAACATCCAGGAGGGCCACGGCCTGGCCTCGAGCCTGCTCTACGGGTTCGGCTCGGCCGCGGGCTTCACCATCGTCCTGGTCATCTTTGCCGGCATGCGCGAGCGGCTGGCCCAGCTTTCGGTGCCCACGCCCTTTGCGGGGGCGCCTATCGCCTTTGTCGCTGCCGGTCTCCTGTCGATGGCCTTCATGGGCTTCGCCGGGCTGGTGCCGAACTGAGGTCGGAAAGGAACGCATGTCATGATCGAAGCCGCTGCCTCCATGTCCGCCCTGGGCCTTGGCCTCGGCCTCCTGCTGGGGGTCGCCGCCCGGCGCTTCCACGTCGAGACCCCGCCCATCATCGACGAGATCGACGGCATCCTGCCCGGCACCAATTGCGGCGCCTGCGGCTATCCCGGCTGCCGCGGCCTGGCCGAGGCCATGGCCGAGGGCACCGCGCCGGTCACCGCCTGCACGCCGGGCGGGCGCGATGTGGCGCTGCAACTGGCCGAGATCGTCGATCCCGGCGGTGACGGGGATGCGGCGCTGTCGGACATGGCCGATGAGGAACCCCATGTCGCCTTCATCTTCGAGGACCATTGCACCGGCTGCATGAAGTGCTTCAAGCGTTGCCCGACCGATGCGATCATCGGCGCCAACAAGCAGATCCACACCGTCATCGTGGATGCCTGCATCGGCTGCGACGCCTGCGTCGAGGTCTGCCCCACCGAAGCCATCGTGATCCGCGCCAAGCCCAGAACCCTCAAGAGCTGGTACTGGGAGAAACCGCAGCCGAAATTCGGTGCGGGCGCCGAGGAGTATCCGGCATGACCCTTCCTTCCATCGCCTCGCTGTTGCGCCCGTCGCAATATTTCACCGTCCGCGGGGGCGTGCACCCCGAGACGCGCAAGAACCTCAGTTCGGAAAGCGCGATCGAGGACATGCCGATCCCGTCGCTGCTGCGCATCCCGCTGCAACAGCATATCGGCGCCGAGGCCGAACCCATGGTCAAGCGCGACGACCACGTCCTGAAGGGGCAGCTGATCGGCAAGGCGCGCGGGCCGGTGTCGGCCAACATCCATGCGCCCACCTCGGGCCGGGTCATTGCGGTCGGCCATTTCGCGGCGCCGCACCCGTCGGCGCTGCCGGTGCCCACGATCACCATCCGCCCCGACGGCGAGGACACCTGGGGTCCGCGCCTGCCGCGCCTGCGCCCCGAGAATGCGACCCCCGAGGAGATCGCCGCGCAGGTGGCCGAGGCCGGCATCGTCGGCATGGGCGGCGCCACCTTCCCGGCGGCGGTCAAGCTGAACCTGCGCGCGCGCTATGATCTGCACACGCTGGTCATCAATGGCGCCGAATGCGAGCCCTACCTGACCTGCGATGACCGGCTGATGCGCGAGCGCGCCGAGGACATCTATGACGGCATCGGCATCATGGCCCGCGCGCTGGGGGTTCGTCAGATCGTCGTGGCGATCGAATCGAACAAGCCGCAGGCGATCGCGGCCATGCAGCAGTTCGACCGCGCGCTGGGCATTCCGTCGCGGGTCCAGGTGGTGCCGACGCAATATCCGATGGGCTCGGAGAAACATCTGGTCAAGACCATCACCGGCCGCGAGACCCCGGCCCGTGCGCTGACCGCCGATCTGGGCGTGGTGGTGCATAACGCCGGCACCGCCCATGCCGTCCACCTGGCCGTGCGCTATGGCGAGCCGCTGATCTCGCGCGTGGTGACGGTCTCGGGCCGGGGCGTGAAGCGTCCGGCCAATGTGCGCGTGCTGATCGGCACGCCGGTGGCCGAGGTGCTGGAGCATTGCGGCGGCCTGGTCGAAGATCCCGACCGGCTGCTTCTGGGCGGGCCGATGATGGGCCAGCCGATCCAGAACCGCCGCGTGCCGGTGGTCAAGGGCACCAGCGGCATCCTGGCGCTGACCGCCGCCGAGACGCCCGACCGCGACACGATGCCCTGCATCCGCTGCGGGCGCTGCGCGCAGGGCTGTCCGGTGGGGCTGACGCCGTTCGAGCTGAATGCCCGTATCCAGTCGGGGGATCTGGAGGGCGCGGTCAAGATCGGGCTTCTGGATTGCCTGACCTGCGGCTGCTGTTCCTTCGCCTGTCCGTCGAATATCCCGCTGGTGCAGACGATCCACTATGCCAAGGGCAAGCTGGCCGAAGAGGAAGGCCGCCGCCACCAGCAGGAGGAGGCCAAGCGTCTGGCCGCCGCCCGCAAGGCGCGCGAGGAAGCCGCCGCCGAGGCCAAGCGGCAGATGATGGCCAAGCGCAAGGCCGAGATGGCCGCCAAGAAGAAACGCGAGGCCGAGGCCGCCGCCCGCGCCGCATCGGCCGAGACCCCGCCGGATCAGGCCCCAACGAGCCAGCCCCAGACCGCTCAGGCCGAATCCACCCGTGACGGAGGTGCCACGCAATGACCGCGCCCATGCTTGCCTCGGGTCCGCATACGCATACGCGCTTCACCGTCTCGCGCACCATGCTGACGGTCAGCGTGGCGCTGGCGCCGGCGACGCTGTTCGGCCTCTATCAATTCGGCTGGCCGGCAATCTTCCTGTTCCTGGTCACGGTGATCTCGGCCTGGGTGTTCGAGGTGGCCTGCCTGTGGATCGCCGGCAAGCCGATCGGCCCCTTTGCGCGCGACGGCTCGGCCATTCTGACCGGCTGGCTGGTGGCGATGACGCTGCCGCCCTATGCGCCCTGGTGGGTGGGGATGCTGGGGGCGGGGATCGCCATCATCATTGCCAAGCACATGTTCGGCGGGCTGGGGCAGAACCTGTTCAACCCGGCCATGGTGGCGCGGGCGATGCTGCTGGTGGCGCTGCCGGTCCACATGACGACCTGGGTGCCGCCCGTGGGTATTCTGGACGGGCCCGACATCTGGCAGGCGCTGGCGATCACCTTCGCCGGGTCGCAGGAATATGACGTGGTCTCCAGCGCCTCGACGCTGAGCCACATGAAAAGCCAGCTGGGCGCCGGCGCCACGATGTCCGAGATCATGCCCGGCCTTGCGGATCTCGAGGCGCGGATGATCGGCCTGGTGCCGGGCAGTCTGGGCGAGACCAGCACCGGCCTGCTGTTGCTGGGCGGGCTGCTGCTGGTGGGGATGCGGATCATCACCCCGGTGATCCCGCTGGCGGTGCTGGGCACGATCGCGGGGCTGGCGGCGCTGACGTCCTTTGTGGCGCCCGACCGCTACGCGCCGCCGATCCTGCATCTGACGGCCGGGTCCACCATGCTGTGCGCCTTCTTCATTGCCACCGATTACGTGACCTCGCCGGTCACCGCGGCGGGCAAGCTGATCTATGGCGTCGCCATCGGGGCGCTGGTCTTCGTGATCCGCACCTGGGGCGCCTTCCCCGAGGGGGTGGCCTTTGCGGTGCTGCTGATGAACGCCTGCACGCCGCTGATCGAAACCTATGTGCGCCCGCGCGTCTTCGGGCGCACCCGGACCGGCAAGCCGCTTCCGGTCAAGAAGAGCAAGTCCCCGCGCGGAGAGAAGAAATGACCAAGGACGCCCCCGCCGAAAAGACCCGCCGCAGCCTGGGCGACCGGCTGGCCGCGCTGAAGAGCGCGCCGCCCGTCCTTGGGCTGATGCTGGGGCTCTTCTCGCTGATCGCGGCGCTGGCGCTGGCCTGGGTCAATGAGGCGACGCGCGCGCCGATCGCGGCCCGCACGGCCGAGGATCTGGTGGCGTCGCTCGAACAGGTGATCCCGCCCGCGCTGCACGAGAACGACCCCACCGCCGATGCGCGCGTGATCGAGGATGCCGCGGAAGGGCCGGTCCGGGTCTATGTGGCCACGCAAGGCGCGGCGGTCTCGGGGCTGGCGTTCGAGCTGGTGGGCTATGGCTACGGCGGCGCGATCCACGTCCTGATGGGGATGGCGCCCGACGGATCGATCCTGGGGGTGCGGGTGCTCTCGCATACCGAAACGCCGGGTCTGGGCGACAAGATCGAGGCCGCCAAGGGCGACTGGATCGACGGCTTTGCCGGCCGTTCGCTGGGCGATCCCGCGCCCGAGGGCTGGAAGGTCAAGCGCGACGGCGGCATCTTCGATCAGTTCTCGGGGGCCACGATCACGCCGCGCGCGGTGGTGGCCACGATCTACCGCGGACTTGAGTTCTTTGCCCGCAACCGCGCGGCGCTGACCGCGCCCATTCCCGCGAAATCCTGACGGAGGAGACGGTCCATGTCCAACACCTACGCCAAGATTGCCCGCGACGGGATCTGGGACAAGAACATCGTCTTCGGCCAGCTTCTGGCGCTGTGTCCGGCGCTGGCCATCACCGGCACCGCCACCAACGGGCTGGGCCTGGGGATCGCCTCGACGGCGGTGCTCATTGCCTCGAACGTGCTGATCTCGGCCTTGCGCAAGGTGATCGCGCCGGAAATCCGCATCCCGGTCTTCGTGCTGGTCATCGCCTGTCTGGTGACGGTGGTGGACCTGGCGCTGAACGCCTGGGCGCATGACCTGCACAAGGTTCTGGGCCTGTTCATCGCGCTGATCGTGACCAACTGCGCCATCCTGGGCCGCGCCGAGGCCTTTGCCTCGCGCAACGGGGTGCTGGTCTCGGCCTTCGACGGGCTGATGATGGGGATCGGCTTCACCATCGCGCTGGTGGTCGTGGGCGCGCTGCGCGAGGTGGTGGGGTCGGGCACGCTGTTTGCCCAGGCCTCGGTGCTGCTGGGGGCGCAATTCTCCTTCATGGAGATCACGGTGTTCCACGATTACCCGGGCTTCCTGCTGGCGATCCTGCCGCCGGGGGGCTTCATCCTGGTGGGGCTGCTTCTTGCGCTCAAGACCATCATCGACCGGCGCAAGCCCAGCCTGGAACAGGAGATCAAGGACCGCCGCGGCGAGCGTGTCTTCACCGCCGCCGGCCTGCTGACGCCGAAACTCGACGCGGGAGAGGACGAATGATCGTGGGTGTCGCCTATGCCAAGCCGACCGTGCAGGTCTGGAAGAACGTCGATGTCCCCGAGGGCGCGACCGCGCGCGACGCGATCGAACGGTCGGGCCTTCTGGCGCAATTCCCCGAGATCGACCTCGAGGTCAACAAGGTCGGGATCTTCGGGGCGATCTGCAAGCTCGAGAAGCCGCTGAACGAAGGTGATCGGGTCGAGATCTATCGCCCCATCCACCCCGAAGCCGAACTGCTGGAAAAGAAACGCTGAGACCGGGCAAGGGCCGCGGCCCGATCCCGCCCCGCAAGGAGTCATCGCCATGCACCACAGCCTGAGCCGCCGTCATTTCACCCTCGGCCTTGCCGCCCTGTCCGCGCTGGGCACGGCCGGGGGGCTGGCCCTGCGCCTGGATCCCGGTGCCCGCGCCATCGTCGTGGGGGGCGGTCCCGCGGGGGCCGAGGCCGCGCTGACGCTGGCCGCGGCCAACCCGCGCGCCTCGGTGCTGCTGGTCGAACGCGATCCCGCGCGGCTGGCGCGTGCCGCGGCGCCGGTGGCGGCCTTTGCCCCGCCGCAGGCCGATGTCACGCTGTCGGCGCTGCGCGCGGCGGGTGTCGAGGTGGTGCTGGACGATGTGACCGGGGTGGATTGGACGGCGGCGCGGTTGGCGCTGTTCAGCGGGCGGTCGCTGGCCTTCGACCGGCTGGTGATGGCGCCCGGTACCGCGCCGCGCCCCGAGACGATCGCGGGGCTGGATGCGCGGACGCGTCACGAATGGCCCGCCGCCTGGGGCAGCGCGCGCGAGGCGCGGCGGCTGTCAGCCCAACTGGCGGCCCTGCCCGAGGGGGGCCATGTCGTGCTGCGTCTGCCCGCCGAGGTCAGCCATCCGCAGGTCGCGCTGGCGCGTGCGGTGACGCTGGCGGGGGCGGTGGCGGCGCGGCCGCGCGCGCGGCTGACGGTGCTGGACGCGACCGGCACTGACCGGCTGGCCCGCGCCTTTGCGGATGTTGTTCCCGCGGGCGCCACGGTCGCCTGGCATGGGGCGGGCAAGGGCGGTGTCGTGCGCGCCGTCGATGCGCGCCGCGGTCTGATCGAGACCGACGCCGGGGCGCTGCGCGCCGATGTGGTGAACTTTGTCCCGCCGCTGATGGCGGGCGCCATCGCGCAGGGGGCGGGGCTTGCCGATGCCAGCGGCTGGTGTCCCTGCGATGGGCAGGGCCGCTCGGATCTGCGCACGGCCGCGCTGGTTCTGGGCGACGCGCGCAAGGCGGCGCGGCGCACCCTGGCCGACGCGCGGCGCTCGGCGCAGGTGCTGGCCGGCTGATTGCCCGCCGCACCGTGGATTGTCAGCGCCGCTGCACGCGATGGCGCAGCCAGATCGTGCCGCGCGCCAGCGTTTCCGCCGAGATCAGCTGAAGCGTGCGGGCCTGCTGCGGGGCAGGCTGGTCATAGATCGCGCGGGCGCCGCCTTCGCCGTCGATCAGCGGCGCGATCAGGGTGCTGGTCTCGTCGATCAGATCGGCGGCCAGAAAGGCGCCGTTGAGCGTGCCGCCCCCCTCGAGCAGGAGGCGCCGCACCCCGAAATGCGCGCCGATCCGCGCCAGCGCGCCACTCAGGTCATTGCCCTCGGGCCCGGTCGACACGACCGACACCCCGCGCGCGGCCAGATCCGCGACATGGGTGCGTGCGACCCGATCCGACAGCGCCAGCACCAGGTGATCCCCGTCCAGATCGCCGCTTTCGGGCCGAAGCCGCCCGTCGCGGTCGAAGGCGATGCCCAGCGAACACCCGGCGCGCGGGGCGAGATGATCGGGCCAGGGCGCCGGGGTGTCGGCCAGCGCGGGCGCGCCCTCGGGCAGATAATGCGCCATCGTGCGCCGCCCCGCGATCCAGCCGTCGGCGCCCAGACGCGCGGCGGCCGGGTCGTAGATCTCCAGTAACTCGGGCTCGCTCCAGGGCCAGCGGTCGGGCACCAGCCGCCCGTCGAGCGTGGTGATCATGTGACAGATGATATGCGGTCGGGTCATGGCGGGCCTTTGGTCGGATGCGCGCCCTGACGCGAAGGCGCCGGGCAGCGATCCGCTGACCCTAGGCCGATG
Organism: Phaeovulum vinaykumarii; assembly: GCF_900156695.1. GTDB lineage: Bacteria > Pseudomonadota > Alphaproteobacteria > Rhodobacterales > Rhodobacteraceae > Bieblia_A > Bieblia_A vinaykumarii. The sequence continues at coordinate 9,030 of NZ_FTOM01000006.1, read as the reverse complement.
CGGTCGGGCCCGGAATGCCCGATCCCCGCATGGACCCACACGGCCACCTTATGACAGCTTGCACATTTGCTGAACATGACGCTGCCTAAAGCAAGGCAGGACTGGCTGTTTTCAGTGTTAAAGAGCGCCGGATCATTGCGCTGTGCGAGCGCAGCGTTCTTGAAAATGTCGCCTAGGGGCAGGTTCCGAGCTCAATGATGGGCCCCTCCCGCATACCAATCCTGATGCGCGAACGCGTGACAGTAGGGGCAATTGAAGGCGTTAAGATCAAGCGACGGCGGGTCGTTCTTCATGGCAACTCGCTGATGCTGGAAACCGCCCAAGCCATAGCATGGCACACAGGGAGATGGAACAAAGGGCGCACACTGAACCTTCTGGGCGACTGTTCGCAGCCGGGAGCAACACGGTTCGCGCACAGAATATCGAGTTAAATCAAAGAGAAAATGGTGACCCCGACAGGATTCGAACCTGTAACCTGTCCCTTAGGAGGGGACTGCTCTATCCAGTTGAGCCACGGGGCCAGCCACGGTGGACCCGCCACCGACAGGCAGAATTCTTTAGCAGGCGCGGGGGCGGGGGGGGGGGGGGGGGGGGGGGGGGGGGGGGGGGGGGGGGGGGGGGGGGGGGGGCCGACATGCGAAAGGGGCCGCGACACGGGCGGCCCCTTCCGAAAGCTCGGGGAAACGGATCAGCGTTTCGAGAACTGGAACGAGCGGCGGGCTTTCGCCTTGCCGTATTTCTTCCGTTCGACGACGCGCGAGTCGCGGGTCAGGAAGCCGGCGGCTTTCAGCGCGCCACGCAGCGACGGTTCATAGAGTTGCAGCGCGCGCGAGATGCCGTGCTTGACCGCACCGGCCTGGCCCGACAGCCCGCCGCCGGTCACGGTGGCGTAGACGTCGAACTGGCCTTCGACATTGGCCACCTGGAACGGCTGACGCAGGATCATCTGAAGCACCGGACGCGCGAAATAGGCGTCCATGTCCTTGCCGTTGACGGTAACCTTGCCGGTGCCGGGCTTGACCCAGACGCGGGCGACGGCATCCTTGCGCTTGCCGGTGGCATAGGCGCGGCCCAGCGCGTCACGCTGCGGTTCGCGGGCGGGCGCGTCGGACGCCGCCGGGGTGCCTGCCACCGCCGACTTCAGATCGTCGAGGGATTTGAGTTCTTCGGCCATCTCTTACGCGCTCCGGGTGTTCTTCGGGTTCATCGACTTGACGTCGAGGACTTCGGGCTGCTGAGCCTCATGCGGATGCTCGGCGCCGGCATAGACGCGCAGGTTCGACATCTGCTGGCGGCCCAGACGGTTGCGCGAGATCATGCGCTCGACCGCCTTGATGACCACACGCTCGGGATGCGCCCCCTCGAGGATCTGACGCGCGGTGCGCGACTTGATCCCGCCCGGGTGGCCGGTGTGCCAGTAGTAACGCTTGTCTTCACGCTTGGTGCCGGTCATCTGCACCTTGTCGGCGTTGATGACGATCACGTTGTCGCCCATGTCCATGTGCGGCGTGTAGGTGGGCTTGTGCTTGCCCCGCAGGCGCATGGCGACGATCGTGGCGAGGCGGCCCAGAACGACGCCCTCGGCGTCGATCAGGATCCACTTCTTCTCGATCTCCGCCGGTTTCGCGGTATAGGTTTTCATCGGTCTTTCGCCCTTTGGTAGGCTGATGCTTTTCGGATGCGGGCTTATCCGAGATTTCCGGTGCGAAATCAAGCCTTGCAAGCCGCGCTTTTCCCTTTTCTGTCAATGCCTTGAAAAATAGGTTTCTAAATACCCCATGCGCAACCCCTTCAAATCAGGGGCTCATGCGGTCTTCGGCGGAATCGAATAGGTCAGCGACGCACGGGCCAGCGGCGGCCCGCCCTGCTCGGGCACGATCAGCACATCCCCCACCGCCAGCCGTTTGCCCAGCTTCAGAAGCCGTGCCTGCGCGACAAGATCCGTGGCGGCCTCGGGCTTGCGCAAAAAGTCGATGCTGGCATTTGTGGTCACCGCCAGCGCCACCGGCCCGATCCGGGCCAGGATCGCCAGATAGACCGCCACGTCGGCCAGCGCAAAGAGCGTGGGCCCCGAAACGGTGCCGCCGGGCCGAAGATGCGCCTCGCGCGGAAGAAGGACGACCTCGACCCCGTCCTCGGTCACCGCGCGCACGGTGAAATCGGGGGCCACCTGCGGGAAGGCCTCCTCGAGAAAGCTGTTCAGCCGCGCCACGTCCATCTGTGTCATGTCGGTCCTCTCCCCCCCAACGCGCTATCGGGCGCGCCATCCTGCACGGGCAGGCCTTCAATGGCGTTGCCTGTCCTCCCCCGGCCCGCATAGGCTTGCGCCAAAGGGGAGGAGTTTCAATGGAAGATCTGGTGATCCGTGCGGACCACGGGGCGGTTGCGCATCTGACGATGAATGCGCCGGACAAGCTGAATGCGCTGTCGGATGCGATGCTGGCGGCGCTGAAGGCGCAGCTGGGGGCGCTGGCCGAGGACGGCGGCATTCGCGCGGTGGTGATCCGCGGCGCGGGCAAGGCCTTCTGCGCGGGCCATGACCTCAAGGAGATGCAGGCGGGCCGCCAGGCCGAGGACGGCGGGCGGGCCTATTTCGCCGCTCTCTTCGCGCGCTGCGCCGAGGTGATGCAGATGATCCCGGCCCTGCCGCAGCCGGTGATCGCCGAGGCCCACGGCATCGCCACCGCGGCGGGCTGCCAGCTGGTGGCCAGCTGCGATCTGGCCGTGGCGGCCGAGGGCACGCGCTTTGGCGTCAACGGGGTGAACATCGGGCTGTTCTGTTCGACGCCGATGGTCGCGCTTAGCCGCAACGTGCCGCGCAAGGTGGCCTTCGAGATGCTGAGCACGGGCGAATTCATCGACGCCACCCGCGCCCGCGAGGTGGGTCTGGTCAACCGGGTCGTGCCGCCGGGGGCCCTGCGCGCCGAAACCGACCGGCTGGCGCAGACGCTGGCGCAGAAGCTGAACCCGGCGCTGCGGATCGGCAAGCGCGCCTTCTACGAACAGGCGGGCAAGGATCTGGCCGCGGCCTATGACTATGCCGGGGCGGTGATGGTCGAGAACATGATGTGGCGCGACACCGCCGAGGGCGTGCAGGCCTTCATCGAGAAACGCGCTCCCGATTGGGCCTGAGCGGGCAGGTCGGACGCCCTAGCCCCAGGCGGCCAGGGCGGGGAAGGTCTCGAGCAGCCAGAAGCTGAAGGCCGACATCCCGCCCGTGGCCAGCGCCAGCCCGACCAGGATCAGCAGCACGCCCATCACCCGCTCGATCAGCCGCATGTGAGGCTTGAGCCGGGTCATCAGCGTCATGGCGCGGCTGATGAAGGCCGCCGCCAGCAGGAAGGGCAACCCAAGCCCCAGCGCATAGATCCCCAGAAGCGCGGTGCCGCGGGTGGTGTCGCCCGCGGTGGCCGCCAGCGACAGGATCATGCCCAGCTGCGGGCCGATGCAGGGCGTCCAGCCGAAGGCGAAGGCCAGCCCCAGCACATAGGCGCCAAGCGCGGTTCCGCCCTTGGTGCCGACGTCCAGACGGGCCTCGCGGTCCAGAAGCGGGATGCGGTAAAGGCCCACGAAATGCAGCCCCAGCCCGATCACCACCAGCCCCGAGATCAGCGACAATGTCTCGCGGTGGCCCAGAACCAGCCGCCCCAGGCTCGAGGCGGCAAAGCCCAGGAACAGGAAGACGGTCGAGAGGCCCAGCACGAAGAAGGCCGCCGGCAGGAGCGCGCGCGCGCGTCCACCGCGCAGTTCCGAGACCGAGACCCCGCCGATATAGGCCAGATAGGGCGGCACGATCGGCAGCACGCAGGGCGAGAGAAAGGACAGGATACCCGACCACAGCGCGATCGCGGCGGCGGAGAGGAAGGCCCCATCGGACAGGGTGCTGGCGGCGTCGATTCCGAACATGCCCGCAGGCTTAGCCCATCCGCCGGGCGCCGTCACCCTGCGCCGGCAGGGGTGCGCGCTCACGCCCGCTCACATGCTTGGGATAGCGGCGCGCGGGCGGGGCGCGGGATGGACAACGCGCCGCCGCCGCCCTAGAGCAGCGGGCATGGAGATCGCGGCTGAAATAGATGCGCGCGGGTTGCTGTGCCCGCTTCCGGTGCTGCGCCTGCGCAAGGTGCTGGCCGCCCAGGCGCCCGGTGCCATCGTGCGCCTGATCGCCACGGACGGGGCCTCGTGGATCGACGTCCCGCATTTCTGCGCCACCGACGGACACGAGTTGCTTTCGGCCCGCGATGACGGCGACACGAAGACCTATCTGGTGCGCCGCGCGCCCTGACGGGCGCCGGCTGTCGGACCTGGGCGCGGCGCGGCTCAGAATTTCCGGGTGATGCCGCGCGCGACGAAATTGTCGATGGCGGCCGCGGCCTTCGGGTGAAGGCCGGGATATTTGACCCAGACATCGTTGGGCGGGGCCGTGTCGAACAGGACGCCATCCTGGTTGCCCAGATATTCGCGTGCGACGATCTCGTTCTGCTCGGCAACGGCGTCCAGGATGTCGCGGCGAACCTGCGGCGGCACCAAGTATTTCAGTTCCGGCGGATCGGGGTTCTCGCGCGAATACAGGGCGAGCAGCCTGAGCACCTTGAAATGCTCGGCCGAGATGCGCTGCTCGTTTGGCCCGTGCTGAAGCCAGGAAAGACAATCCTGGCTGAGGCGCTCGTTCGCGCGCGGGCCGATTTCGTACCCGGAGAAGTCGGTTTCGCCGATCTGCGCAAGAAAGCTCTTCTCGACCGGTTGCATGCCCGATTTCGGCTCGAACACGGACACCATGATATTCTGCTTGCCGAAGACCTCCGCCCAGCGACCCAGAACGTCGGCGTAGCGCATGGCCGGCATCAGGTCGTTGACGTTCGCGGGCCAGGGTTGCCGCTTGAAGAATCCGGTCCTGATGTTGTCGCGCACGGCGGATTCGAACCATTCATCCTGGCGACGCAGCGCAACCATGATGCGCAGATCGAACCCGTCGAACAGCTTCCGCACCAGAGCCGGCTCGACGGTCCCGTAATAGAAGGCCTCGGAGCTGAGGACCACGGCCCGGTGGCGCCGGGGCGCGATCTCGGCCTTCAGCCGGGCGATCATGTCGGCCGGATCCATGGGGACGATCCAGTTGATCGGCTGGCGGGAGCAGGCGCCCGCGAACGGATGGTGGGCGGTATGCTGCAAGCCCGCAAGCGGATAGAGGATGCCGCGCGCATCCAGGGCGGCGCGGTTGCGGTTCATGAAGCTCTGGATGGAGGTCGTCGCGCTCTTGGGCTGGCCGATATGCAAATAAACTGGCGGGTTCATTGACATCTCCAGAGTGATGCGGGGCGTGCCGCGTGCGGCGTCTCATGGTTTCTTGCGCGTTCTTACCAGTGCGCCCAAGGGGCAGCAACCCGACCGCGCCGTGCGCGCGGGCCTTTCCCTTCGGGGTTCGGTCGACTAGATAGGCCCAAACGCGATCCCGCAGGAGAGTTTGACATGGCCTCGTATCAATACGTCTATCACATGGACGGCGTCTCCAAGACCTATCCCGGCGGCAAGAAGTGCTTCGAGAACATCCGGCTGAACTTCTTGCCGGGGGTGAAGATCGGGGTCGTCGGCGTCAACGGCGCGGGGAAATCCACGCTTCTGCGCATCATGGCCGGGATCGACAAGGATTTCACCGGCGAAGCCTGGGCGGCCAAGGGCGCGCGCGTGGGCTACCTGCCGCAGGAACCCCAGCTGGATGAAAGCCTTGACGTGCGCGGCAACGTCATGCTGGGCGTGGCCGCCAAGCGCGCCAAGCTGGAACGCTATAACGAACTGGCGATGAATTATTCCGACGAGACCGCCGACGAGATGGCGCGTCTTCAGGATGAGATCGACGCCGAGAACCTGTGGGATCTGGACAGCCAGGTCGACGTGGCGATGGAGGCCCTGCGCTGCCCGCCCGATGACGCCGATGTCAGCACCCTGTCGGGGGGTGAACGCCGTCGGGTGGCGCTGTGCAAGCTGCTGCTCGAGGCGCCGGACATGCTGCTTCTGGACGAACCGACCAACCACCTCGACGCCGAAACCATTGCCTGGCTGCAAAAGCACCTGATCGAATATCAGGGCACGATCCTGATCGTCACCCACGACCGCTACTTCCTGGATGACATCACCGGCTGGATCCTGGAGCTCGACCGCGGCCGCGGTGTCCCCTACGAGGGGAATTATTCCAGCTGGCTTGAGCAGAAGGCCAAGCGGCTGGAGCAGGAAGCCCGCGAGGACAAGGCCCGCCAGAAGGTTCTGGAGAAGGAGCTTGAGTGGATCCGTTCGGGCGCCAAGGCCCGTCAGGCCAAGCAGAAGGCGCGGATCAACGCCTATGAGGAAATGGCCAGCCAGTCCGAGCGCGAGAAGATGTCCCGCGCCCAGATCATCATCCCCAACGGCCCGCGTCTGGGTCAGAAGGTGATCGAGGTCGAGGGCCTGTCCAAGCATTTCGGCGACAAGCAGTTGATGGAGAACCTGTCCTTCAGCCTGCCGCCGGGGGGCATTGTCGGCGTCATCGGCCCGAACGGCGCGGGGAAATCCACGCTGTTCCGGATGCTGACCGGCCACGAGACCCCCGACCAGGGCACCATCACCTTTGGCGATACGGTGAAGCTGGCCTATGTCGACCAGTCGCGCGATGCGCTCGATCCCGACAAGACCGTCTGGGAGGAAATCTCGGGCGGGGCCGAGCAGATCGAACTGGGCGACGCGCAGATGAACAGCCGCGCCTATTGCGGGGCGTTCAACTTCAAGGGCGGCGACCAGCAGAAGAAGGTGGGTCTGCTGTCGGGCGGGGAACGCAACCGCGTGCACATGGCCAAGCTGCTGAAATCGGGCGGCAACGTGCTGCTGCTGGACGAACCGACCAACGACCTGGACGTCGAGACGCTTCAGGCGCTGGAGGCCGCGCTCGACGATTTCGCGGGCTGCGCGGTCATCATCTCGCACGACCGCTTCTTCCTGGACCGGCTGTGCACGCATATCCTGGCCTTCGAGGGCGAAGCCCATGTCGAATGGTTCGAGGGCAACTTCGAGGCCTATGAACAGGACAAGATCCGCCGGCTGGGCCCGGATGCGGTCGAGCCCAAGCGCGTCAAATACAAGAAGTTCACCCGCTGACCCCTGCGGGGCCCCGGTGCCGGGACCGGTGTCGGGGCCCCTCTGCCCGCCGTCATGCAAGCTTCATTTGCGCGGGGCGCACGGGTTTCGTAAGCCTTTGCCATGAAGCTTGGCGCACTGCTCTCCGACCGTGATGTTTCCGGCCGATTCGGGCCGTGCCTGCGCATTGGCCCGGCGCCTGCCGCCGCGGGGCGCCGATGAGCGCCGCCCCTCTCTCCCCAAGCCCGCTGCGCGCCTATGGCGCCGTCACCGCCGCCTATTGGGCGTTCATGCTGTCGGATGGCGCGCTGCGGATGCTGGTGCTGTTGCATTTCAACGGCCTGGGCTTTTCACCCGTGCAGCTGGCCTGGCTGTTCCTGCTCTACGAGATCGCGGGGATCGCGACCAATCTGGCCGCGGGCTGGCTGGCGGCGCGCTTCGGGCTGGCGGCCACGCTCTATGGTGGGCTGGGCCTCCAGATCGGGGCGCTGGTGGCGCTGGCGCAACTGGACCCCGGCTGGTCCATCCCGGCCTCGGTCGTCTTCGTGATGGCGGTGCAGGGTGTGTCCGGCGTGGCCAAGGATCTGGCCAAGATGTCGTCGAAATCGGCGGTCAAGCTTCTGGCGCCGTCGGCCGAGGGCGGCCTTTTCCGCTGGGTGGCGGCGCTGACGGGCTCGAAGAACGCGGTCAAGGGCCTGGGCTTCTTCCTGGGCGCGGCGCTCCTTGGGCTGGCGGGGTTCAAGGCGGCGGTCTGGGGGATGGCGGCGGTGCTGGCGCTGATCCTGCTGGCGGTGGTGCTGTTCCTGCCTGCGGGCCTGCCGGGGCGGATGAAGGGCGCGGACAGCTGGTCGGGCTGGCGGTCGACGGATGCGCGGGTCAACCGGCTCAGCCTGGCGCGGATGTTCCTGTTCGGCGCGCGCGATGTCTGGTTCGTCGTCGGCATCCCGATCTATTTCCACGCGGTCCTGTCGGACGGCACCGCCGAGGGGCGGCGCGAGGCCTTCTTCCTGGTGGGCGGTTTCATGGCGGTCTGGATCATCGCCTATGGGCTGGTGCAGGCCGCCGCGCCCCGCCTTCTGGACGCGCGCCGCCGCTCGGAACCCGAGATCGCCCGTGCCGCGGTTCGCTGGGCGGGGTGGCTGGTGCCGATCCCCTTCGTGCTGGCGCTGGCGGCCTGGGCGGCCGACGGGCCCGCGCCCTGGCTGACCGGGCTTCTGGTGGTGGGGCTGCTTCTCTTCGGCTTCGTCTTCGCGGTGAATTCCTCGATCCATTCCTACCTGATCCTGGCCTTCGGCGCGGCCGAGCGGATCACCCGCGACGTGGGGTTCTATTACATGGCCAATGCGGCGGGGCGGCTTCTCGGCACGCTCCTGTCGGGGCTGAGCTACCAGGCGGGCGGTCTGCCGCTGTGCCTGGCCACGGCCGGGGCGATGGCGGGGGCCAGCTGGCTGTCCGCACGCCGCCTGATCCGCGCCTGAGGCCCCCGCAGCCCGGGATTCGCCGGGCCTGTCTGCTGATTCCTGTTTGGTGCGTGGGTCTTTGTGGCGGGCACTTGGGCTTTTTGCGGGGGCCCGCATCTAGATGTGGTGTCCGGCGTGCTGCCGCTGCCATATTTAGTGTTGTGTGAGTATTGGGCGAAAAAATTGGGATGAAAGTGCGAAAGGGGGGTTGCGGAGTTTGTCGTGGGTCCGTAAATAGCCCCTCACCGACGCAGCGGACGCAGCGACGGGGCGCGGAAAGGGCCGCAAGGCACTGGAAGCAAACGGAAAAAACTGAGACGGGTTGGCGGGTTGCGCTGAAAGAGTTTAGCGCTTCCTGTTGGTTTTGTCTCTATGCTCTTTGACATTATTGGATGCATGAAGGGATATGCGGGCGGTTTGGTCGTTCAGGCGACTGAGGTCTTGCATATCGGCTCTCTAGGGTTTGTTC
>NZ_FTOM01000010.1 GCF_900156695.1 Phaeovulum vinaykumarii | reverse complement strand
CTCGCGCACATCAGGGGAAAACTTGTTCGTGGTCTTGCTCATGATGCTCCATCCTACTCAAGAGTTGGAGCCTCCGGCAAAACCGGCGCGGTTCACTCTGCCGATCCGAAGCGTGAAAGACATGGCCTGTCCTTTCCTGATGGCGTCGGCGGCAACGGGCCAGGGCCGGGATCATTCTGCCTGTCCGGGGCCTGCGTCGACTATCACCAAAATAACGACAGGGTTACTCGTGATTATAAAGGGAAGAGATCTGCTCTTCTTGCGCCGGATCGGGGAAGATCATTCTCCCGCGGGGGGCTCGGGCAGGGGAAAGCTGCGGATCGGGGTCGCGTCCTTTTGCAGATCGGCCAGGGTCAGCGATTCGATCATCAGGATATAGGCCGCGTAGAACCCCTCGAAGACGGCGCGCACGCGGCAGGTTTCCTCGTCGGTGCAATCGTCGCAGCGCTGATAGGCGCGGCGCGACAGGCAGGGCAGCGGCGCCAGCGGGCCGTCGATCAGCCGCAGCACCTCGGCCAGCGAGACCCGCGCGGGATCCTTGATCCGCTCATAGCCGCCGTTGCGTCCGCGGCGGCTGCCGATCAGCCCGGCGCGCTTGAGGCCCAGCAGGATGTGTTCGAGAAACCGCTTCGGCGCGCCCGCCTCGGCCTTTTCGTCGGCAAGCACCATCAGCGCCTTGAGCGCGTATTTGGTCTTTTGCGCGATCATCCGTGCGGGGGGGGCGAAAAACGCGACTATCACGGTCAACATTTTGTGGAAATATGTCATGCTGTGGGGGACACGGGGTCATGCGGCCCCGGCTGGCCTCGAAAAGGAGGCACCGTCTCGTTCGACTGGATGGATCGGAAGATCCTCGATATCTTGCAACATGACGCGACCGTGCCAATCGCGCGCATCGCCCGCCAGGTGGGGCTGTCGCAGACGCCCTTCTGGAAGCGCATCCGCAAGCACGAGGCGGCCGGGGTGATCCGCGCCCGTGTCGCGCTGCTTGATCCCGATGCGCTGGGTCTGTCGCTGACCGCCTTTATCCTGCTTGAGGCGGCCGATCAGAGCCCCGAGTGGCGGCAGGATTTCCTGGCCGCGATGGACGGGTTCGAGGCGGTCTGCGAGGTCCATCGCCTGGCCGGCTGTCATGACTATCTGCTGCGGGGGATCGTGCCCGACATGGCCGCCTATGAGCGCTTCAACGACCAGCTGACGGCGCGGGTGCGCCTGCGCCGCGTGAACCTGCTCTTTGCGCTTGAAAAGCTGCGCGGCTGCACCGCGCTGCCGCTGGGCGGTCACGAAACCGATCCGGCGGGCGCGCTGAACGCGGGCTGACGCGGGCAGGGGGCCCCTCAGTAGCTGCGCTTGCTCAGATGGGCGCTGTAGAGGCCCATGGCGCGGGCGCGCGCGCGCGGGTCGGGATCAAAGAGCGCGGCCAGCTGTTCGGTCATGGCGCCGGCCAGCTGTTCGACATCGGTGATCGTGACCGCGCGCTGATAATAGCGCGTCACGTCATGGCCGATGCCGATGGCCAGCAATTCCACCGCACGGCGGCGCTCGACCATGTCGATCACATCGCGCAGGTGCTTTTCGAGATAGGCCGCGGGGTTGACCGACAGGGTGGAATCGTCGACCGGCGCGCCATCCGAGATGACCATCAGGATCTTGCGCGACTCCGGCCGCACCAGCATCCGCCGATGCGCCCATTCCAGCGCCTCGCCGTCGATGTTCTCCTTGAGCAGGCCTTCCTTCATCATCAGCCCGAGATTGTCGCGCACCCGCCGCCAGGGCGCATCGGCGCCCTTGTAGATGATGTGGCGCAAATCGTTCAGCCGGCCCGGCGTCTGCGGCCGGCCCTCGGCCAGCCAGCGTTCGCGCGCCTGCCCGCCCTTCCAGGCGCGGGTGGTGAAGCCCAGGATCTCGACCTTGACCGAGCAGCGTTCGAGCGTGCGCGCCAGAACGTCGGCGCAGATTGCCGCGATCGAGATCGGCCGGCCGCGCATCGAACCGGAATTGTCCAGCAGCAGCGTCACCACCGTGTCGCGGAATTCGGTGTCGCGCTCGATCTTGAAGGACAGCGGCATGGTGGGGTTGGCCACCACCCGCGCCAGCCGGCCGGCATCGAGGATGCCCTCCTCGCGGTCGAATTCCCACGACCGGTTCTGTTGGGCCTGAAGGCGGCGCTGAAGCTTGTTGGCCAGCCGCCCGACCGCGCCCTTGAGCGGGTCAAGCTGGGTGTCGAGATAGGCGCGCAGCCGTTCAAGCTCGGCCGGTTCGGCCAGATCCTCGGCGCGGATTTCCTCGTCGAATTCGGTGCAGAAGGCGCGGTAATCGGGGTCGGCCTCGGACCAGGGGGCAGGGCGCGGGGGCTCGGGCGGGGCCTCGGCCTGGGGGGCCTCGGTCTCTTCCTCCAGCTCGCCGTCCGAGGTGCTCTCGGGGCCGATGCGGGCTTGCTGCTCGTCGTCTTCCCGGGCCTGCTCGCGCTCGGGCTGGGCGTCGTTGTCGGCCTCGCCCTCCTCGTCCGAGGCGTCGTTGTCCTGGGTCTCGGGGGTCTCTTCGGCGTCTTCGGGCGGCGCGTCCTCGTCCTCGTCGCCCTCGGGGTCTTCGCCCAGCTGGTCGCCGTAGCCCAGATCCTCGATCAGCTGCCGCGCCAGACGCGCAAAGCCCGCCTGATCGGACAACACCTGGGAGATATCCTCAAGGTGATCTGCGGTCTGGGCCTCGATGAAGGGGCGCCACAGTTCCATCAGATGCGCCGCCGCCGGGGGCAGGTCGCGCCCCGTGGCCAGATGGCGGATCAGGTGGCCCGCGGCCAGCGCCAGCGGCGCCTCGTTGGTCGAGCGCAGCTGGCCGTGGCCCTTGCGCTCGGCCTCCTGGCCCAGACGCGCGAAGATATTGGACAGCGCGCCCGGCATCTCGCGCGCGCCCAGGGCCTCGCAGCGGGCGGTTTCCATCGCGTCATAGAGATCGCGCGCCATGTCGCCGGGCGGCGCGAAGCGGGCATAGGTCTCGGGGTCCTGATGGCGCAGGCGCATCGCCATGGCATCGGCGGTGCCGCGCGCGGCCAGGATCTCGTCGCGGGTCATGCGGCGCGTCACTTGCGGCAGGCGCATCGCACCGGCGGCCATGCCCGGCGGGTCGACCGAATAGGTCACGCTCAGCTCGCGGTGATCGGACAGCGCGCGGGTGGCATCGGCCAGCGCGCGCTTGAACGGATCGGCGGGGTTGTCGATGGGCTTGCTCATGGGGCGCTCACGCGGGGGGGCTGGCCGAGGCCGTGCAGGCCGGGTGCAGGCAGAGCGGTGCCAGTCAGACCGGGGGCAGGCTGGCCGAGGCCGTGCAGACCGGGGGCAGGGGGTGTGAGGCGGCGCATCAGCGCGCCGCGGTCACGGCCGCGCTCTCGGGCAGTTCCTCGTCGAAGAGGCGCTGATAGAACTCGGCCACGGTGGCGCGCTCAAGCTCGTCGCACTTGTTGAGGAAGGTCAGCCGGAAGGCATAGCCGACATTGCGGAAGATCTCGGCGTTCTGCGCCCAGGCGATCACCGTGCGCGGGCTCATCACGGTGGACAATTGCCCGTTCATGAAGGCGGTGCGGGTCAGATCGGCCACATGCACCATCTGCGCGATCGTCTTGCGGCCCTTCTCGGTGTTGTAATGCGGGCATTTGGCCAGCACGATCGCGGCCTCGGCGTCATGGGACAGATAGTTCAGCGTGGCCACCAGCGACCAGCGGTCCATCTGGCCCTGGTTGATCTGTTGCGTGCCGTGATAAAGGCCCGTCGTGTCGCCCAGACCCACGGTGTTCGCCGTGGCAAAGAGGCGGAACCACGGGTTCGGGGTGATCACCTCGTTCTGGTCAAGCAGCGTCAGCTTGCCGTCGGCCTCGAGCACACGCTGGATCACGAACATCACATCCGCGCGGCCGGCGTCGTATTCGTCAAAGACGATGGCGGTGGGGTTGCGCAAGGCCCAGGGCAGGATGCCTTCGTGGAACACGGTGACCTGCTTGCCGTCGACCAGCTTGATCGCGTCCTTGCCGATCAGGTCGATCCGGCTGACATGGCTGTCAAGGTTGACGCGCACGCAAGGCCAGTTCAGCCGCGCGGCCACCTGTTCGATATGGGTGGATTTGCCGGTGCCGTGATAGCCCTGGATCATCACGCGGCGGTTGTAGGCAAAGCCCGCCAGGATGGCCAGCGTGGTGTCGGGGTCGAACTTGTAGGTCTCGTCCCGATCCGGAACGCGCTCGGTGCGCTCGGCAAAGCCCTTGACGCGCATGTCGCTGTCGATGCCGAACACCTCGCGGACAGAGATTTCTTCGGTGGGTTTTGCGGTGTGATCGAGCATCGCGGCATCCTTTCCTGATTGGGGCGGAGTCTTGAACCATCGCCCGTGGCCGTGCAAGAGGGCGATTGCAGTCTGTTGGTCCTCTGCCGCGCCTGCTGCGCGGGCCTGTTGGTTGTCTGCCGCGCCTGCTGCGCGGGCAGGCCACGGGTTGCGAAGGCGTCGCGCGCCTCCTACCTTGGGCCAAACCAGCGGGGGACAGCAGGCATGAGCGGGCTTCTGGCGCTTCTCGACGATGTGGCGGGGATCGCCAAGATCGCGGCGGCCAGCGTGGACGATATCGCCGGGCAGGCGGTGACCAGTCTCGATGATATGGCAGGCCAGGCGGCGCGCGCGGGCACCAAGACCGCCGGCGCGCTGATCGACGATGCGGCGGTGACGCCGAAATACGTGCATGGCTTTGCCCCCGCCCGCGAATTGCCCATCGTCGGCAAGATCGCGCTGGGGTCGATCCGCAACAAGATCGTGGTGCTGTTGCCGCTGGCGCTGGTGCTGTCGGCGTTTGCACCCTGGGCGGTGATGCCGCTTCTGATGCTGGGGGGCGCCTATCTGTGCTTCGAGGGCGCCGAGAAGGTCTGGCATCTGATCCGGCCCGCCGCCGCGCATGCGCATGCGGCTGCCGCCGCGACGGCGGGGGGCGATCCGCTGCGCCTGGAACGCGCCAAGGTCGCCGGCGCGGTCAAGACCGACTTCATCCTGTCGGCCGAGATCATGACCATTTCGCTGGCGGCCTTGCCGCAGGGTCAGCCGGTCTGGATGCAGGCCGGCGCGCTGGCGCTGGTGGCGGTGGGGGTCACGGCGCTGGTCTATGGCGGCGTGGCGCTGATCGTGAAGGCCGATGACGTCGGGCTGTGGCTGGCGCAGCGGGGGCGGTTTCGTCTGACCCGCGGGGTCGGGCGCGGCATCGTGCGGGTGATGCCGGGGTTCATGACCGCGCTGATGATCGTGGGCACGGCGGCGATGATCTGGGTCGGGGGCTCGATCCTGATCCACGGGCTGCACGAACTGGCGCATCTGCCCGCGCTGCATGGGCTGGGGCTTGAGGCGCCGGCAGAGTGGATCGCGCAGGCTGCGGCGGCGGCCGCGGCGGCGCTTCCTGCGACACTGGCTCAGGCGGGCGGGACGGTCGCCTGGATCGTCACCGCCTTTTTCGACGGGATCTTCGGGCTGGCCGCGGGCTTCGTGATCCTGCCGCTGGCGCTGGGGGTGATCGCCCCGCTGACGCGCCTCTTCAAGCGGGGCGGCTGACGGCGGCCCCCCCAAGGCCGCCCTTGCGGTCGGCCCCGATCAGGCCCCGCCAGACCTCAATTGACGCCCGACCTCACTTGAAGTTGCGGCTGTCCTTGATCTGGTCCCAGGCCCAGACGACCTGTTGCAGCATCTCTTCCTGGCTGCGGTCGCCGCCGTTCATGTCCGGGTGAAGAACCTTGATCAAGGCCTTGTAACACTTGCGGATCTCGGCCTTGGACATGGTGTCGCGCGCCTCGAGGATCTCGACCGCGCGGCGCTCGGTCGGGGGCAGCTTGCGCCCCAGGCTCTTGCCGGGGTTCTGCGTGGCATTGGGGCCCAGGATCTCCATCGGATCGTTGACCCCATGGCGCGCCCAGGCGCGGTCTTCCTCGGCGGCGCGGCCGAAGGGACGGGTCGGGCGCTCCCAGACGGTGGCATTGTCCAGAAAGGCCTGGAATTCCTCTTCGGACTGACCCTGGAAGTAATTCCAGTTCAGGTTGTATTCGCGGACATGTTCCTTGCAGAACCAGTAGTAATCATCCAGCTTCTTGGGCGATTTCGGCGCGCGATATTGCGCGGGCTCGTTGCAGCCCTCGCGGTCGCAGATGCGCGTCGATGTCTCGAACGCGCCCGACATGCCCCGTTTGCCGCGTGTCCGACGTTTCTTGTCGGAAGCGGCGGAGATGTCGAAACCGAAGGGATCGTTCCTTTTCATGCGCGTCTCTCGCCTGATGTCTTGACCGTCTGCCACCGAACCGCCCTGATGGGGGCCGGTGGCGTGACCGAGCCGCCCCGCACCGCGATGGAAAAGCGGCGGCGAACGGGGTTCCCGACTCGGGGTGCCGAGTTTAGGGTTTTTGAGATGAGACGGAAGGGGGATAGCGGAAAAATGACAGCATCCGGATCGAAGGCGGACGAGATTGCCGCCGCGCTGGCGGTGCTTGCGCCGCTCTCTGTCGAGGTGATCGACGAGAGCGCGCGCCATGCCGGCCATGCCGGGGCCCGCCCCGAGGGCGAGACGCATTTCCGCATCCGGATGCATGCGCCGGCGCTGGCGATCAAGAGCCGGCTGGCGCGCGAACGTGCCGTGCATGCGGCGCTGGGGCCGGATCTGATCGCGCGCATTCACGCGCTGACCATCGAGATCGACACCCGCCCGGCCTGAGGGGCGCGCGTTCGGCGCCCGTTCCGGCGCAGGACGGGACAGAGGTCGGGGAGGGGGGCCGCCCTTGGGGGCGCGTTCTTGCGTGACCAATCGGCCACGCCCCGCGCGCTTGCGCGTTACGGCGGCGGGGGGCCTCTCTTTTCGCGGCGGCCCCGGCACCCTAGGTAATCAGCAAGACCTTTGACGACCTGCGATCCCATTCCCTTCCGCGAACCAGATTGGACGCCCGCCCATGACCCCGGTCGAAGACCATCCCCTGCGCTATCCGCTCGTCAACGAGCTTCACGCCCGGCCCTTTCCCACCCAGGCGGTGCCCGGCCATGCGGTCTATCTGGCGCTCAAGGAGCCGAAGGACGCCGCCAACCGCGACCGGGCGCATGATTACCACCACCTGGCCGATCTGCTGGAACGCTTCGGCGGCGCCAAGCCCACGCCGGGGGCCACGCATCACTCCTGCCAGCTGGGCCGGCACGAGCTGAAATGGGAAAGCCACAGCGAATTCGTGGCCTATCTGGCGGTCGGCGCGGGCATCTCCGAACGGCCCTTCGATCCGGTCGAGACCGAGATCTTTCCTGCCGACTGGATCGAGGACGGCCCCGGCCGCCGTCTGGCCGCGATCCAGGTCCGGGTCGAGGAAATGCCCGAAGATCCCGCCCGCATCGAGACGCTTCTGGACAAGTGGTTCGTGCCCGAAAGCCTGTCCTGCGCGCAGGTGCTGGAAGGCGCGGCCGTCATCGCGGGCGATTTCCGCATCGACCCGGCCGGGCAGATGCGCTTTGCCGTCTTCGTGCGTCCGGGCACCGGCGCGGGCCGGGTCGGGCGCATCGTCCAGCGTCTGTGCGAGATCGAGACCTATCGCGCCATGTCGATGCTGGGGCTGGGGCGCGCGCGCAGCCTGAGCGAGCGTCTGTCGGCGCTCGATCCCGAATTGTCGGCCATGGTGTCGTCGATGACCGAAAGCACGGCGCGCGCCGAGGAGACGCTCCACCAGCTGCTGCGGATCTCGGCCGATCTCGAGGCGCTGGCGGTCCAGCATTCCTTCCGCTTCGGCGCCACCGCCGCCTATGAGGCGATCGTGCATGACCGCATCGCGCTGATGCGCGAGACCCGCTTCATGGGGCGGCAGAAATTCTCGGAATTCATGCTGCGCCGCTATGATCCGGCGATGCGCACGGTCAAATCCGCCGAGGCGCGTCTGAACGCGATGCTGGAACGCGCCGCGCGGGCGGGCGAATTGCTGCGCACGCGGGTCGATGTGGAACGCCAGGCCCAGAGCCAGAAGCTTCTGGCCAACATGGACCGCCGCGCCGATATGCAATTGCGGCTGCAACATACGGTCGAAGGGCTGTCGGTGGTGGCGATCAGCTATTATGCGCTGGGGCTGGCCACCTATCTGGCCTATCCGGTGGCGGAAGCCTACGGCATTTCCAAAAGCTATGTGATGGCCGGTCTGGCGCCGCTCTGCGTGGCCGGGGTCTGGGCGTCGATCTGGCGCATTCGCCGGCGGATGGAAGCCCAGGCGCCGCATTGATCGCGGCCGCGACCGGTGCTGCGGTGATGGCCGCGGTCAGGCAGGAAGGCCGGGCCCGCGACCAAAGGGTGCGGGCCCGGCCGGGTGTCAGAGCGCGCCCTTGCGCTGCTGGATCATCATGAAGGTGTCGAAGTTGTATTCCGACAGCTGCATCCACAGATAGGCGTCCTTGCGGAAGGCCATCTGGCTGTCATAGACCTTCTTGAAGGCCGCGTTGGTGGCGTTGATCTCGGCATAGACCTCGCTGGCGGCCTGGAAACAGGCGTCCAGGATCTCCTGGCTGAAGGGACGCAGCTGCGCGCCATTGGCCATCAGCGAATTCAGCGCCGCGGGGTTCTTCCAGTCATAGGAGGCCATCATGTCCTGATTGGCGGCCTCGCAGGCGGCCTGGAGCGCCACGCGATAGGCCTCGGGCAGGGCATTGTAGGCATCGTTGTTGAACATCGCATGCAGGCACGCGCCGCCTTCCCACCAGCCGGGGTAATAGTAATAGGGTGCGACCTTGTAGAAGCCCAGCTTCTCGTCGTCATAGGGGCCGACCCATTCGGTGGCGTCGATGGTGCCCTTTTCCAGCGCCGGGTAGATGTCGCCGCCGGCGATCTGCTGGGGCACGCCGCCCAGCCGTTCCAGCACCTTGCCGCCGAAGCCGCCGATCCGCATCTTGACCCCCTTGAGGTCGGCGACGGTGGTGATCTCCTTGCGGAACCAGCCGCCCATCTGCGCGCCGGTGTTGCCGCAGGGAAAGGCGGTCAGGTTGTAGGTGCCGTAGAATTCGTTCAGCAGGTCGTTGCCGCCGCCGTAATAGAACCACGCGTTCTGCATCCGCATGTTGAGGCCAAAGGGCACGGCGGTGCCGAAGGCGAAGGTGGGATCCTTGCCCCAATAGTAATACGAGGCGGTGTGGCAGGCCTCGACCGTGCCGTTCGACACCGCGTCCATGGCTTGCAGGCCGGGCACGATCTCGCCGCCGGCAAAGACCTGGATGTTGAACTTGCCGTCCGTCATGCCGCGCACGAAATCGGCCATGGTCTCGGCGGCGCCATAGATCGTGTCGAGCGATTTCGGGAACGACGAGGTCAGCCGCCAGGTGATCTTGGGGCTTTCCTGCGCCAGCGCCGGGGCGGCCAGCGTGCCGGCGGCGGCCGCGGCGCCCGAGCCGACGGCGGCCTTCTTCAGGAATGAACGACGGTCCATGGATGTCCTCCCTTGGGTTCTTGTGCGGGCCCCTCGGCAATGCCCGCCGCCGGATGCGCGGCGGGCAAAGTCCTCCCCGGTGCCCTGCGGGTCACATTACCCGGCTTGCAAACCCTGTCCAGCCCTGCCGTGGGCGCATGGCGGATTTGCGCATTTATAATAGGTCGTGGCCGTCAATTATACAGCCAGGGGTTGAAATGTCGCGCCAGCAACAGCGCCCCCAAGGGCGGGCAGACAGGCAAACGGGCGGGGAATGACCCCCGCCCGCGCGGCGTGATCGCGCGCCCGTGCCGTTTCCCGGCCGGGCGCCGCGGGCGTCAGATCTTGCCCTGACGCTGCTGGATCATCATGAAGGTGTCGTAGTTGTATTCCGCCACCTGCGTCCACAGGTAATGCTCGCTGCGGAATTCCTTGATCGACGCCCAGAGCTTGGCGAATTCCGGGTTCGTGGCTTCCATCTCGGCATAGACCGCGTTGGCGGCCTCGAAACAGGCGTTCAGGATCTCCTGGCTGAAGGGCCGCAGTTGCGCACCATTGGCCACCAGCGATTTCAGCGCCTTGGGGTTCAGATAATCGTATTTCTGAAGCATGTTGGCATCCGCGGCCTGGCTGGCGGTGCGCAAAAGCGACTGATAGGCCGGCGGCAGGCCCTCGTAGGCGGCCTTGTTGAACATGAAGTGGACCGTCGGGCCGCCTTCCCACCAGCCGGGGTAATAGTAATAGGGCGCGACCTTGTAGAAGCCCAGCTTCTCGTCGTCATAGGGCCCGACCCATTCGGTCCCGTCGATGGTGCCCTTTTCCAGCGCCGGGTAGATGTCGCCGCCGGCGATCTGCTGGGGCACCAGGCCGAGGCGCTCCATCACTTTGCCGGCAAAGCCGCCGACCCGCATCTTGAGGCCCTTGAGATCCTCGACCGTGTTGATTTCCTTGCGGAACCAGCCGCCCATCTGGGCGCCGGTGTTGCCGCCCGGAAGACCGACAAGGCCCTGCTTGCCCAGGAATTCGTTATAAAGATCAATGCCGCCGCCGTGGTATTGCCAGGCGTTGATGGCGCGCGCCGAAAGGCCGAAGGGGACGGCGGCGCCCAGCGCCCAGGCCGGATCCTTGCCCCAGTAGTAATAGCCCACCGTGTGGCAGGCCTCGACCGTGCCGGCCGCGGCGGCATCGGCGGCCTGGAGGCCGGGCACGATTTCCCCGCCGGCAAAGACCTGGATGGTGAAATTGCCGTCGGTGGCCTCGGAGATCATCTTCGAAAGCACCTCGGCGCCGCCGTAGATGGTGTCGAGCGATTTCGGGAACGACGACGTGAGACGCCACGTCACCTTGGGCATGGCTTGCGCGATGGCGGGTGCGGCCAGCGTGCCGGCGGCGGCCGCGGTGGTCGAGCCGATGGCGGCTTTCGTCAGAAATGAACGGCGATCCATTGGGTTCTCCTCCCCCTGTCTGGTGTGAAACGGCGCCTTTGGGGCGCCAGATTCGAGGGCCATCTTACGGCGTTGACCCGTGGTGTCCATGCCGCCGCGCCGCAGCGTTCCCGGGGCCGGGACGAGGTGGGGTCGCGCTGGTGCGGCGGTGTTGGCGGGCAAGGGCGGGGAGAAAGGCGGAGGGGCCTGGCTTCGCGCCATCGAGGCCCGAAGCCAGGCGGCGGCCAGGGGCCGCGGTCTGCGGATCGTGGCCTTTTGCGCGCGGGTGGCGCGGTCGAAGCTTGCGTGCGCGGTCGAACAGGGGGGCGGCGCGCCTTTGTGCGCGCGCCGGCCTTCGGGCCTCGATGGCGCGAAGGCCGGCTCCCCCCTCAAACGCGCACGGGCGGAGGTTCTTCCCCGCCCGTGCCCATGTCGATCATGTGGTGCGGGCCGCGTTCCGGCCCCGCGCAGCTCAGAGCTTGCCCTGGCGCTGCTGGATCATCATGAAGGTGTCGTAGTTATATTCGGCGACCTGCGTCCACAGGTAATGCTCGGCGCGGAAGTCCTTCATCGACCCCCAGAGCGTGGCGAAATCGGCGTTTTCGGCCTCGATCTCGGCATAGACGTCATTGGCGACATCGAAGCAGGCGCCCACGATCTCGGGCGAGAAGGGGCGCAGCTGCGCGCCTTCGGCGACCAGCTTCTTGAGCGCGCGCGGGTTCTCGTAATCGTATTGCTGGAGCATGTTGGCATCGACCGCCTGGGCCGTGGTGCGCAGAAGCGACTGATAGGCCTTGGGCAGGTCGTCCCAGGCCTCCTTGTTGAACATGAAGTGGACAGTCGGGCCGCCTTCCCACCAACCGGGGTAATAGTAATAGGGCGCGACCTTGACGAAGCCCAGCTTCTCGTCGTCATAGGGGCCGACGAATTCGGTGGCGTCGATCGTGCCTTTCTCGAGGGCGGAATAGATGTCGCCGCCGGCGATCTGCTGGGGCACGAGGCCGAGGCGCTCCATGATCTTGCCGGCAAAGCCGCCGACGCGCATCTTGAGGCCCTTCATGTCTTCGAGCGTGTTGATTTCCTTGCGGAACCAGCCGCCCATCTGCACGCCGGTATTGCCGCCGGGGAAGCCGATCAGGCCCTGCTTGCCCAGGAATTCGTTGTAAAGATCGATGCCGCCGCCGTGGTAGTGCCAGGCGTTCATGCCGCGCGCGGACATGCCGAAGGGAATGGTCGAGGCAACCGCCCAGGCCGGATCCTTGCCCCAGTAGTAATAGCCGACCGTATGGGCCATCTCGACCGTGCCCGCGGCCACCGCATCGGCAGCCTGAAGCCCGCCCACGATCTCGCCCGCGGCAAAGGACTGGATCTGGAAGGCGCCGTCGGTGGCCTCGGCGACGCGGCGGCCGAATTCTTCGGTATTGCCGAAGAGCGTGTCGAGCGATTTCGGGAAGGACGAGGTTTGCCGCCAGGTGATCCGGGGCATCGCCTGGGCCAGCGCGGGGGCGGCCAGCGCGGTGGTTCCGGCGGTCGCGGTGGCGCCGAGGGCGGCCTTTGTCAGGAAGGAGCGGCGGTCCATGGGTCT
Source organism: Phaeovulum vinaykumarii (assembly GCF_900156695.1). Classification (GTDB taxonomy): domain Bacteria; phylum Pseudomonadota; class Alphaproteobacteria; order Rhodobacterales; family Rhodobacteraceae; genus Bieblia_A; species Bieblia_A vinaykumarii. Next base: position 74,579 of record NZ_FTOM01000010.1, on the reverse strand, counting down.
GTCCTCAAGTTCGGGTCGGTAAATCAGGTCGGTCGCAAGGGGCGCTGCGCGCGCCCCCGAGTCGCCGCGCGACCTTACGCTTTGCGGGGGGGCTGTCCATGCGTGATCGCGCGGGCGGGACAGGCTGACGCGTCCCCAGGGGCGAAGCCCGTGCGCGGGGTGCATGCCCGCCTTGCGTCCGCGGAATTTCGGGGCGGGGGAGCCGGTCCGCGCGCCATCGAGGCCCGCGGCCCGGCGCGCGCCCAAGGGCGCGGGGGACGCCCGGCCTTCGGCGGCGCTGACCGATCTGCGCAGGCGCCGGGGTGCTGAGGGAGGCGTGTGGGGATGCTGGAGGGGGCGCTGTGGTCTCGGGCCGGGCGCGGGAAAGGGCGCGCCCGTGCCTCAGCCGCGGCTGTCGGGCAGCGAGATGCGCGCCACCTGTTCGGCGATGGGCGGCACCGCCAGGGGGTGGTGTTCCTCGACATGCGAGGCCGGATCGCCGATCGGCTGCCACACCCCGCCCTTGTAGATCTCGAGCCCGGAGAAGCGCGCCTTGTAGCCCATCTTGCGCGAGCCGGGCACCCAATAGCCCAGATAGACATAGGGCAGGCCCGCGCGGCGCGCGATCTCGACGTGATCGAGGATCAGATAGGTGCCGAGCGAGGCGGCCTCGAGCGTCGGGTCGTAGAAGGAATAGACCATCGACAGCCCGTCATCGAGCACATCGGTCAGCGACACGGCCACCAGCGGGCGGCCGGCGTTGCCCTCGGGGCGGGCGTGGCGATATTCGATCACCCGCGTCTTGATCGGCGTTTCCTCGATCATCGCGGCGAATTCGAAGATGTCCATGTCGGCCATGCCGCCATCGGCGTGGCGGGCCTCGAGATAGCGGCGGAACAGGCGGAATTGTTCCTCGGTCGCCCAGGGGCTGGTGGCGGTGCGGCGCAATTGCGCGTTGCGGTGCAGGATGCGGCGTTGCGTGCGCGAGGGCTTGAATTCAGCCACGTTGATGCGCGCCGACAGGCAGGCGGCGCAATCGGCGCAGGTCGGCCGATAGAGCACGTTCTGCGACCGCCGGAACCCCTGCCGCGACAGCGCGTTGTTCAGGCGTTCGGCGCCCTCGCCCTGAAGCGCGGTGAACAGCTTTCGCTCGGCCCGTCCCTCGACATAGGGACAGGGTTGCGGCGCGGTCACGTAGAACTGCGGAGCGAGCGGGAGCGTATGGCGCATGTTCGGGCGGACTTCGGACGGCGACGCGTGGGAAAGGGTGAGGGGCCGGAGGAAAAAGGGTGGAAGGACGGCGGTCGGGCACCGTTCACGGGCCCGGATGCGGCCAACGCTATCAACTTGCCCACGCCGCGCCAAGGAAATTCGCGCAGGTCATTGGGAATGCTTGCATCAAGGCGGCGGGCGGCCCGCGATTGGGCGTGTGCCGGGGCCTGTCCGGGTGCCTGTGGGGCGGGGCGGGCCCCGGTTTTACCGGGGGCGATGCTGTGCGGCGTCATGCCAGGCGCCTTCCCGCGCCAGATCTGGCGCCAGACCCCGCGCCGGCACGACCGGGCAGGGATCGTGCGCGCCCACCCACGAACGCGAAACGCCCGGAGGGCCGTGCCTCCGGGCGGGTCCGGGCGGGGGCGCCCGGCGCTCGTCTTGCGCCGTCCGGGGCGTGCCCGATCAGGCGTCGCGGTCCTCACGCGGGGTGTTGGCCGCGGCGCGGGCGCGCTCTTCCATGTATTGGTCGAACTCGGCCTTGTCGCGGGCCTCGCGCAGGCGTTGCAGGAAGGCTTCGAAGTCTTCCTGCTCGCGTTCGAGCCGGGCCAGCGTGTCCTCGCGGTAGCGGTCGAAGGCGGTGTTGCCGGTGGGCCGGAAATGCGCGCCGGCATGGCGGGCGAAGGGGCCGTGGCCCTTGCGGCAGGGGGAATTGGCGAACATGCGTTTGCTCCAGATCATGTAGGCAAGGAAGGCAAGACCGATCGGCCAGCAGAGGATCATCAGCACCACCATGGTGGCGATCCAGGCGCCGCGGCCGCGGGCATCGAGCCAGCTTTCGGCGCGGGCGAACCAACCCGGACGGGACGGCCCGTCGCGGCGGTCTTGCAGGTCAAGGTCGAGATAGGCGGGCATGGGCTCCTCCGTGGGCTATGTGAATGCCTTTCACATGAGGCAAGATCGGCCTTGTGCGCCGCGCTTTCAAGAGGAGATGTAAATCTTTTTCACATCCTGCCTTCGCGTCACCCTGTTGGTTTTTCAAAGGAGAGGGCGGGGCAGACGGGAAGGGGCGCCGCGCCAGATCAGAACAGGACCGACGCCCCTTCGGTCGCGGGCCCGGCATTGTCCCGAAACAGCCCGAAGAGCGACCGGCCCAGATCGGCCCCCGCGGGCCGAGGGGGCGGGGTGACGGGCGCGCGGCTCTCGAAATCGGGGGCCAAGCAGTCGATCCGGCCGGTGGTGGCGTCCAGCCGCACCAGATCGCCGTCGCGCAGCCGGGCCAGCGGGCCGCCCATCGCCGCCTCGGGGGCGATGTGGATCGCCGAGGCCACCTTGCCCGAGGCCCCCGACATCCGCCCGTCGGTCACCAGCGCCACCCGCAGCCCGCGGTCCTGGAGAACGCTCAGCACCGGGGTCAGCCCGTGCAGTTCCGGCATGCCGTTGGCGCGCGGCCCCTGGAAGCGCACCACGATCACCGTGTCGGCGGTGAATGCGCCCGCCTGCCAGGCGGCCTTGACCTCGGCCTGATCGGCAAAGATGCGCGCCGGGGCCTCGATCACATGGCGCTCGGGGGCAACGGCCGAGACCTTGATGACCCCATGCCCGAGGTTTCCCGACAGCTCGCGCAGACCGCCCGTGGGGCTGAAGGGATCCTTCGCGGGGCGCAGGATGCGGTCATTGGCGGGGGTGGCGGGGGCGGGGCGCCAGTGCAGCGCGCCGTCCTTCAGGACCGGCTCGGCGGCATAGCGCGCAAGCCCCGGCCCGGCGATGGTCTGCACGTCTTCATGCACGAGGCCGGCTTCGATCAGCTGCCCGATCACGAAGCCGATCCCGCCCGCGGCGTGGAAATGGTTCACGTCGGCCAGCCCGTTGGGATAGACCCGCGCCAGCAGCGGCACGACGCCCGAGATCGCGGCGAAATCGGCGGGCTCGAGCACGATGCCGGCCGCGCGCGCCATTGCCGGCAGGTGCAGCACCAGGTTGGTGGACCCCCCCGTCGCCATCAGCCCCACGATGCCGTTGACGAAGGCGCGTTCGTCCAGCACCTCGGCCACGGGGGTATAGCTGTCCCCCAGCGCGGTGATGGCGGCCGCGCGGGTGGCGGCGGCCTTGGTCAGCGCGGTGCGCAGTGCGCCCGCGGGCGGCACGAAGGCCGCGCCCGGCAGATGCAGGCCCATCACCTCCATCAGCATCTGGTTGGAATTGGCAGTCCCGTAGAAGGTGCAGGTGCCCTGCCCGTGATACGAGGCCATTTCGGCCGCCATCAGCGCGGTTCGGTCCACCTCGCCGCGGGCGAAGGCCTGGCGCACGGCGGCCTTCTCGTCATTGGGCAGCCCCGAGGTCATGGGGCCGGCCGGCACGAAGATCGCGGGCAGATGCCCGAAACGCGCCGCCGCCATCACGAGGCCCGGCACGATCTTGTCGCAGACGCCCAGGAACAGCGCCGCGTCATAGGTGTCATGCGAGAGCGCCAGCGCCGCGGCCAGGGCGATCACGTCGCGCGAGAAGAGGCTCAGCTCCATGCCGCCGCGGCCCTGGGTGACGCCGTCGCACATGGCCGGCACGCCGCCCGCCACCTGCACCGTGGCGCCCGCCGCGCGCGCGGCAGCCCGCAGCTGCTCGGGGTAGTCGGCATAGGGCGCATGCGCCGAGAGCATGTCGTTATAGGCGGTCACGATCCCGAGGTTGGGCGCGCGCCCCTCGGCCAGCGCGGCCTTGTCGGCGCCTTCGGTCCCGGCATAGGCATGGGCCTGGTTGCCGCAGGACAGATGCGCCCGCGCCGGCCCCGCGGCCTGCGCTGTCCGCACCCCCGCCAGATATTCGGCCCGAAGCGCGGCCGAGCGCGCCCGGATCCGGTCGGTGACGCGGGCGATCTCGGGGTGGAGGGGCTGGGCCATGACGGTTCCTTCGGTTCGGCGGTTCCGCGCGGGGACCGACCGGTGAGACGGGGCGCGTGAGACGGGGCGCGCGCGCCGTCTCACGCGCCGCAGGGGCGGGCCGGGGGCGCGGCGGGGCAATGGGGCTTTGGCTCCGGTATAGGGCGTTAGCGATAACGGATCAATTCCCCGCACCGGCCGGAAACCCGCACATTTGCGGCATTTCTGCGCCGCCGCCCAAGCTGGCCTGCGCGGCGCTCTCGCGTGGCCCGCCCGCAATGCCCTGGAACAAGGGGCCGGGCATGCCCAAGGCCGCGCGTGGCGTGACCGCGGGCGTCATGGCGCCGGGGCGTGGTCCGTTCGGCGGGCCTGTTCTTCGGGGCTTGGCCTGTGCCGGTCTGCGGCGCTAGAGTGTTCCAAAGCGCCATCCGCGCATCAGGCGATCTGCCGGGAGAGGCATGGAACCGAACGTATTTCCGAAGTCTGGTCCAAACCCTGGCCCCCATTCGGGTGCCGCGGGCGCTCCATGTGGCCGCGGGGCTCTGCCGAGCGGGCGCCGGCTGTCGGGGGCAGGTCTCGCGTGCGCCGGCACGATCGTGATGGACCGTGACTGAATGGACCGTGACTGAGCCATGCATCTCGACGTTCTCGACCTGCGCGACTTCTACTATCGCACGCAATTGGGCCGTGCCGCCCAGAAGGCCGTGCGCAACCGCGTGCTGAGCCTCTGGCCGGCCGATGCCGATGTGCTGGGCGCCTCGACCGTGGTGGGCTTTGGCTTTGCGGTCCCGCTCCTGCGGCCCTACCTGGGGGTCGCGCGGCGCGTCATCGGATTGATGCCGGGCCAGCAGGGGGTGATGCCCTGGCCTGCGGGGCAGCCCAATGTCTCGGTCCTGTGCGAGGAAACGCGCTGGCCGCTCGAGACGGGCATGGCCGACCGGGTGGTGGTGATGCACGGGCTCGAGACCTCGGACCAGCCGACGGCCCTTCTGAACGAGGCCGCGCGTGTCCTGGGGCCGGGGGGGCGGGCGCTTCTGATCGTGCCCAACCGCGCCGGGCTCTGGGCCCCGCGCGAGGGCACGCCCTTCGGCTGCGGGCGGCCCTATACGCTGGGCCAGCTCGACGCGCAGGCGCGCGCGGCGGGCTTCGTGCCCGAACGCCATTCCGGCGCGCTCTATATCCCGCCCTCGGGGCGGCGGTTCTGGCTGCGCTCCTCGGCCATGTGGGAGGATCTGGGCGCGCGCATCTCGGGGCTTCTGGTCGCGGGGGTGGTGATCCTCGAGGTCTCGAAACAGGTGCAGATGCAGCGCCCCTCGGGGCTGGGGGCGGCGGTGCGCCGTCCGCTCAAGATCCTCGAAGGGGTGGGGCAGGGCGTGCCGCGGCCCACGGGCTTCACGCCGGATCGCTGAAACGCTGCCGCGCGCGCGCCCCGCGGATCGCCGCGGGTTCGGTCGTGGGGGGGGGGGGGCGGGTGCGGATCTTGCGCGCGGGGGCGGGCGGGCGATTCCGGTCCGCAGCCCGGTGCGCCCCGCACGAAACTTTAGCCCGGTGCGCCCCGCACGCAACTTTCGGAAATCGGGGGGCCGCAGGGTCCGGGGGCGGGGGATCCGGCGCCGCGCTTCCGCGGGCCGCGTCGCTCACGCACTTGTGATCCTTGCGCGCGCAGACGTGTCCGGGGCTGGTCCGGGGCCGGACGGATCGGGGCAGGGCCTTGCGCCGGTCCACGATTCTCGCCACCTGCCCAATGCAAGCGCGGAATGCCCGCTGGACGGGCAGGCTGTGGGCGCCGGGCTGGCCGGGCCGCGCCCGTTAGCGCCTTAACTAGGAACTGGTCCAGTTATGGGCTGAAAAATGCGCGCCCGGAGTTGGTTTAGGAAGCCCAAAGACGGTTGCGGGGGGGGAAGCGCTCTGCTACACCCGCCCCGAATTTTGACGGCGTGCGACCGCGCGTCACGGGGGCCCCGCGGCGCACCGCCGCATGGGGCGCAGTCATCGGAAGGGTGGACGTGTCCAAGCCAGCTTCGATTTCCGCAGCAGTCGCCGGGCGCTATGCCTCGGCTGTGTTCGATCTGAGCCGCGAGGCGGGGGCGCTTGACGCTCTCGAGGCCGACGTGGCTGCGCTCGAGGCCGCACTGGCCGAAAGTGCTGAATTGCGCGACGTGATCGCGTCGCCGGTCTATTCGCGTGATGCGCAGGGCCGGGCGATCGTGGCCGTGGCCCGGAAGATGGGTCTGACGGCGACGGTGGCCAATACGCTGGCGCTGATGGCCAGCAAGCGCCGCCTGTTCGCGCTGCCGCAGCTTCTTGTGGCGCTCAAGGGCCTGATCGCCGAGGCCAAGGGCGAGATGACCGCCGATGTCGTCAGCGCCACGCCGCTGTCGTCGGCGCAATCGGAAAAGCTCTCGGCCGCGCTCAAGGCGCAGACGGGCAAGACCGTGAAACTGAACGTTGCCGTCGATGAAGGTCTCATCGGCGGGCTTATCGTCAAGCTGGGCTCGAAGATGATCGACACGTCGGTCCGCTCGAAGCTCGCTTCCCTTCAGAATGCCATGAAAGAGGTCGGATAATGGGCATCCAAGCAGCTGAGATCTCTGCGATCCTCAAGGACCAGATCAAGAACTTCGGGCAGGATGCCCAGGTCGCCGAAGTCGGCCGCGTGCTGTCGGTCGGTGACGGTATCGCCCGCGTCCACGGTCTGGACAATGTCCAGGCCGGCGAGATGGTGGAATTCCCCGGCGGCGTCCGCGGGATGGTGCTGAACCTCGAGATCGACAACGTCGGGATCGTGATCTTCGGGTCCGACCGTGACATCAAGGAAGGCGACACCGTCAAGCGCACCCAGTCGATCGTGGACGTGCCGGTGGGCGAAGGCCTGCTGGGCCGCGTGGTCGACGGTCTGGGCAACCCGATCGACGGCAAGGGCCCGATCGAGGCCAAGGAACGCCGCATCGCCGACGTGAAGGCGCCGGGCATCATCCCGCGCAAATCGGTGCACGAGCCGATGGCGACCGGCCTGAAATCGGTCGACGCCATGATCCCGATCGGCCGTGGCCAGCGCGAGCTGATCATCGGCGACCGTCAGACCGGCAAGACCGCGATCGCGCTCGACACGATCCTGAACCAGAAGGTCTACAACGAGGCCAACCCGAACAACAAGCTGCACTGCTTCTACGTGGCCATCGGGCAGAAGCGCTCGACCGTGGCGCAGCTGGTCAAGAAGCTCGAGGAATCGGGCGCGATGGAATACACCACCGTCGTGGCCGCGACCGCTTCGGACCCCGCGCCGATGCAGTTCCTGGCGCCCTATTCGGCGACCGCCATGGCGGAATATTTCCGCGACAACGGCATGCACGCGCTGATCATCTATGATGACCTGTCGAAACAGGCCGTCGCTTACCGTCAGATGTCGCTGCTGCTGCGCCGTCCGCCGGGGCGTGAAGCCTATCCGGGCGACGTGTTCTACCTGCATTCGCGTCTTCTGGAACGTTCGGCCAAGCTGAACGAGGATTTCGGCTCGGGCTCGCTGACCGCGCTGCCGGTGATCGAAACCCAGGCGGGCGACGTGTCGGCCTATATCCCGACCAACGTGATCTCGATCACCGACGGTCAGATCTTCCTGGAAACCGAGCTGTTCTATCAGGGCATCCGCCCGGCCGTGAACACCGGTCTGTCGGTGTCGCGCGTGGGCTCGGCGGCGCAGACCTCGGCGATGAAATCGGTGGCCGGCAAGGTCAAGCTGGAACTGGCGCAATACCGCGAGATGGCGGCCTTCGCGCAATTCGGTTCGGACCTCGACGCGGCCACGCAGAAACTGCTGAACCGCGGTGCCCGCCTGACCGAGCTGATGAAGCAGCCGCAATATTCGCCGCTGACCAACGCCGAGATCGTCTGCGTGATCTTCGCGGGCACCAACGGCTATCTCGATGCGGTCGCGGTCAAGGATGTCGGCCGTTTCGAACAGGCGCTGCTGGCGCATCTGCGCACCAAGGAACGCGCGCTGCTCGATGACATCACCAACAACGACCGCAAGATTTCGGGTGAGCTTGAGAAAACGTTGCGCGCGGTGCTCGACGGGTTCGCCAAGACCTTCGTCTGAGCGCAGGAAAGGATAGGGGCATGCCTAGCCTTAAGGACCTGAAGAACCGGATCGGCAGCGTCAAGAACACGCGCAAGATCACCAAGGCCATGCAAATGGTCGCGGCCGCCAAGCTGCGCCGCGCCCAGGAGGCGGCCGAGGCCGCCCGCCCCTATGCCGAACGTATGGGGGCGGTGATGGCGAGCCTTGCCGCCTCGGTGGGCACCTCCGAGGGCGCGCCCCGGCTTCTGGCCGGGACGGGCTCGGATCAGACCCACCTGCTGGTGGTGTTGACCTCGGAGCGCGGCCTGTGCGGCGGCTTCAACTCGTCGATCGTGCGCCTGGCCAAGGCGCGCATCCTCGAGCTGACCGGCGAAGGCAAGACGGTCAAGATCCTGACCGTCGGCAAGAAGGGCCGTGAACAGCTCAAGCGCGAGTTCGGCGCGCATCTCGTGGGTCACATCGACCTGTCCGAGGTGAAGAAGGTGGGCTACGACACCGCGCAGGCGATCGCCCGCGACGTTCTCGGCCGCTTCGAGGCCGGCGAATTCGACGTGGCGACGCTGTTCTTTGCGCGCTTCCAGTCGGTGATCAGCCAGATCCCGACCGCGCAGCAGGTGATCCCGGCCGAGGTTGCCGAAGAGGCCGAGGTCTCGACGGTCTACGATTACGAACCCGGCGAGGACACCATCCTGGCCGAGCTTCTGCCGCGCAACCTGGCCACGCAGATCTTCGCGGCTCTGCTCGAGAACGGCGCCTCGGAACAGGGCGCCCGGATGAGCGCCATGGACAACGCCACGCGCAACGCGGGCGACATGATCAACAAGCTGACGGTCGAATACAACCGTTCGCGTCAGGCGGCGATCACCAAGGAACTCATCGAAATCATTTCGGGCGCCGAGGCGCTCTGACGGAACCGGAGAAACGACATGGCAAATGCAGTTGGCAAAGTCACGCAGGTGATCGGCGCCGTCGTGGACGTGCAGTTCGACGACGCCCTGCCGCCCATCCTCAACGCCCTTGAAACCACGAACAACGGCAAGCGCCTGGTGCTGGAAGTTGCCCAGCACCTGGGCGAGAACACCGTGCGCACCATCGCCATGGACGCGACCGAAGGTCTGGTCCGCGGCGAGAAGGTCACCGACACCGGCGGCCCGATCACGGTGCCGGTCGGCAACGCGACGCTGGGCCGTATCCTGAACGTCATCGGCGAGCCGGTGGACGAGAAGGGCCCGGTCGACCGGAAGGAGGCCCGCGCCATCCACCAGCCGGCCCCCGAATTCGCCGCCCAGTCGACGGAATCGGAAATCCTGGTGACCGGCATCAAGGTCATCGACCTGCTGGCCCCCTATGCCAAGGGCGGCAAGATCGGCCTGTTCGGCGGCGCCGGCGTGGGCAAGACGGTTCTGATCATGGAACTGATCAACAACATCGCCAAGGTGCACTCGGGCTTCTCGGTGTTCGCGGGCGTGGGTGAACGCACCCGTGAGGGCAACGACCTTTACCACGAGATGATCGAATCGGGCGTCATCAACACCGACAAGCTCGACGAATCGAAAGTGGCGCTGGTCTACGGCCAGATGAACGAACCGCCGGGCGCCCGTGCCCGCGTCGCGCTGACCGGCCTGACCCTGGCCGAACAGTTCCGCGACCAGTCCGGGACCGACGTTCTGTTCTTCGTCGACAACATCTTCCGCTTCACCCAGGCGGGTTCGGAAGTGTCGGCGCTTCTGGGTCGTATCCCGTCGGCCGTGGGCTATCAGCCGACGCTGGCCACCGACATGGGCGCGCTTCAGGAACGCATCACCTCGACCAACGCCGGTTCGATCACCTCGGTGCAGGCCATCTACGTGCCGGCCGACGACCTGACCGACCCGGCGCCGGCGACCTCGTTTGCCCACCTCGACGCCACGACCGTTCTGTCGCGTGCGATCTCGGAACTCGGCATCTACCCGGCCGTGGACCCGCTCGACTCGACCTCGCGGATCCTTGACCCGCAGGTTGTCGGCGAAGAGCATTACGAGACCGCCCGTGCCGTCCAGGGGATCCTGCAACGCTACAAGTCGCTTCAGGACATCATCGCCATTCTGGGCATGGACGAGCTGTCCGAAGAGGACAAGCTGACCGTGGCCCGCGCCCGGAAGATCCAGCGCTTCCTGTCGCAGCCCTTCGACGTGGCCAAGGTGTTCACCGGCTCGGACGGTGTTCAGGTGCCGCTGGAAGATACGATCAAATCCTTCAAGGCGGTGGTCAACGGTGAATACGACCACCTGCCCGAGGCGGCCTTCTATATGGTCGGCGGCATCGAGGACGTGATCGCCAAGGCGCAGAAACTGGCCGCCGAAGCGGCGTAAGGAGGGCAGGCGATGGCCGATACCATGCAGTTCGACCTCGTGTCGCCCGAACGCCGTCTGGCGTCGGTCGCGGCCACCGAGGTGCGCATTCCCGGCGCCGAGGGCGATCTGACCGCGATGGCGGGCCATGCGCCGACGATCACCACGCTGCGTCCCGGCACGCTGACCGTCATCGGTCCCGAGGGCGAAAGCGAATATGTCGTGACCACCGGCTTTGCCGAGATCACGGCGGATCGTGTCACGGTCCTGGCCGAGCGTTCGATGCTCAAGACGGACCTGACCCCGGCGATCTATGCCGAGATGCTGGAAGAGGCGCGCACCGTGCAGCAGGAGGCCGCGCAGGCCTCCGACAAGTCCATCGCCGAAGTGGCGCTGGATGATGCGGTGAAGCTTCTGGCCGACATGGAAGCCCTGGGCACGCATATGGGGATCGACCCCAACAGCTCGAACTTTCCGCACTGAGCGGATCTGAGACCGTGTGAAAGGCCCCGGCATCGCGCCGGGGCCTTTTGCGTTTTGGGCTGCAAAATAGCGCCAAATCAGCGGCTTGTGGCGCGATGCTCAACGAAAAACGGACGCAGGATTGCGCCTGCGTCCGTCCAGAATGATGGGTGTTTTCGTGGCGCGTGCGCGCGCGCGGGCTCAGCCGCGTTCCTCGGCCACCATCGCGCGCATGCCCTCGAGCGGGACATAGCCCCGCACCAGGCGCCCGCCCAGCACGAAGGTCGGCGTGCCCGAGATGCGCATCCGCTCGGCCAGGCGGTGGTTCTCGCGCAGGACCGCGGTCACCGCTTCCTCGTTCATGCGTTTGAGAAGCGCGTCGGCGTCAAGCCCCTGATCCGTGGCCAGCCGCTTGAGGCTTTCCAGCGTGATGTCGCCGCGAAAGCTGATCAGCGCATCATGGGCCTTTTCATAGGCGTCGGGGCCGGCCAGTTGCAGCACCGCAACCGCAAAGCGCGCCGACAGTTCCGATTGCTGGCCCAGGATCGGGAATTCCTTGACGACAAAGCGGATATTGCCGTCACTTTCGACCAGTTGCGACACCTCGTCATAGGCCTTGCGGCAATAGCCGCAGCGGTAATCGGTGAATTCGACCAGCGTCAGGTCACCGTCGGGATTGCCGCCCACCCAATCGGTGGCGCTGTGGAAGATGGCGTCGGCATTGGTTTCGACCAGCACCTGGTCGTTGTCGGCCTCGGCGGCGGCCTGGCGCTCCTCGAGAACGCCGATCGCCTCGACCAGCACTTCGGGGTTCTCCATCAGATAGGCGCGCACCGCATCGCCGAAGGCGGCGCGTTCGCTGTCGTTCATCGCGGCGGGGTCAAAGGCGAAGGCCGGGCTGGCAAGAGCAAGGCCGAGAACGGCGGGCGCAAGGCGGCGCAGGGTCATGGTGGGATCATCCTTGGGTTGTTCGGGCACGCCGTGGGCGGCGCTTTGGCGCCACCATCGCGGGGGCGGGCGGCGGATGCAAGGGAAAGGCGTGTGAACTGGCGTCTTGGTGAAGGGCAGGGGGCCAGACGCGGCATTGACCTTGGCCCGCGTCGGGGGGATACCGCAGCCATCCCGGCCCCGCGGCGCCGTGCCCCGGGCCCGTCACGCCATTGCGACACACGCCATTCCGACAGGAGATCCCATGCGCCCCTCGCTTCGCGGTCAGGTCGACCCCTTCATCGTCATGGATGTCATGGAGGCCGCGCGCGCCGCCGAAGCCGCGGGCCGGCACATCATCCACATGGAGGTGGGTCAACCCTCGACGCCCGCGCCCGCCCAGGCCCGCCGCGCGCTTGCCGCCGCCCTCGAGACCGACGCGCTGGGATATACCGTTGCGCTGGGGCTGCCCGAGTTGCGCGCAGGGATCGCGGCGCTCTATGCGCGCTGGTATGGCGTCGATCTGGACCCCGCGCGGGTGATCGTGACGCCCGGCTCGTCCGGGGCGTTCCTGCTGGCCTTCTCGGCGCTCTTCGAGGCGGGCGACCGCGTGGCTCTGGGCGAGCCCGGCTATCCCTCCTATCGCCAGATCCTGCGCGCGCTGTCGCTGACGCCCGTGGGCATCCCGACCCTGGCCGAAGACCGCTACCAGCCGCGCCCCGAGTCCATCCCCGCCGATGTCGCGGGGCTGATCGTGGCCTCGCCCGGCAACCCTTCGGGTACGATGCTGGGCAAGCCCGAACTTTCGGCGCTGATCGAGACCGCCGCCGCGCGCGACATCGCCTTCGTTTCGGACGAGATCTACCACGGCCTGCATTACGAGGCCCGCGCGGTCTCGGCGCTCGAGATCTCGGATGATGTCTGCGTCATCAATTCGTTTTCCAAGTATTTCTCGATGACGGGCTGGCGCGTGGGCTGGATGGTGGTCCCCGAGGACATGGTGCGCACGATCGAGCGGCTGGCGCAGAACATGTTCATCTGCCCGCCCCACGCCAGCCAGATCGCCGCGCTGGCCGCGCTCGAGAGCATCGACGAGCTTGAGGCCAATCGCGCCGTCTATGCCGAGAACCGCCGGCTGATGCTCGAGGGGCTGCCCAGGGCCGGGTTCGACCGGATCGCGCCGCCCGATGGCGCCTTCTACATCTATGCCGATGTGTCGGATCTGACGCAGGATTCGCGGGCGCTGGCCGCCGAGATCCTGGACAAGGCCGGGGTGGCGGTGACGCCGGGGCTCGATTTCGACCCCCATCGCGGCCATTCGACCTTGCGCTTTTCCTATGCGCGCGCCACCGCCGACATTGCCGAGGGGCTGGATCGCCTGGCCCGCTTCATGGCGGCGCGCTGATGCGCTAGGCTGGGGCCGGGCCGGAAAAAAGGGGGGGCAATGCAGCTCAGGGCGTGGATCGTGGCGGTGCTGGCGCTGGGGCTTGCCCTGGCGGGCGCGGCGGCGCAGGCCGAGGGCGCCGGTCTGGGCGGCTTCCGTCCGCTGCCCCGTCCGTCCGATCTGCGGCCCAGCCCAATGCCGGTTCCCGATCCTGTCCCCGATCCTGTCCCCGCCGCGCCTTCCCCGACGCGCATGCCCCCGGCGCCTTCCGCCGCGCGTCCCGCGGGCCAGGATTTCACCGCGCTCGCCCGTCTCGAACCCGCACGCAGTGCGATCCAGGACGTGGGCGACGAGGTCTGGGTCGAGCTGGGCCTCAGCCAGCCCGTCGCCTGGCGCGTCTATACGCTGGCAGATCCGCCGCGGCTGGTGCTGGACTTCCGCGAAGTCGATTTCGGCTCGCTGCGCCCGGCCGCCATCCTGCGTTCGCAAGAGGTGCGCGCGCTGCGCTGGGGCCGGGTCGGGCCGGGGCGCTCGCGCCTCGTGGCGGAACTGTCCGGCCCCTTCACCGTGGCCGAGGCCGAACAGCGCACCCCGGCCCCGACCGCGATCCGCCTGCGTCTTGCCCCCGCAACGGCTGCCGAGTTTGCCGCCCGCGCCGGGGTGCCCGAAACCGCGCTCTGGGATCTGCCGCAGGCCGCCCGCCTCGATCCGCCGCATCGCCGCCAGGACGGCTCGGACCCGCTGCGCATCGTCCTCGATCCCGGCCACGGCGGTCTCGATCCCGGCGCCGAGGCCCAGGGCATCTCCGAAGCCGGTCTGGTGCTGACCTTCGCGCGCGAACTGGCCGAGCGGTTGCGGCGCGCGGGCATGCAGGTGGTGATGACCCGCAAGGACGACGTCTTCGTCCCGCTTGAAACCCGCATGTCGGTGGCGCGCGCGGCGGGCGCGGATGTCTTCGTGTCGCTCCATGCCGATGCGCTGGCCGAGGGCGAGGCCACGGGCGCCACGCTCTATCTCCTCGACGAAGACGCCTCCGACGATGCTTCGCGCCGGCTGGCCGAACGCCATGACCGCGACGACCTTCTCGCCGGGGTCGACCTCTCGGGCCACGACGACGAGGTCGCGCGCGTCCTGATGGAGCTTGCCCGCGTCGAGACCGAGCCCCGCAACGACCGCCTGGCCCGCAGCTTGCGCGATGCGCTGAAATCCGCGGGCCTGCGCATGCACAAGCGCCCGATCCAGCAGGCGGCCTTCTCGGTGCTGAAATCCCCCGACATCCCCTCGATCCTGATCGAGCTGGGCTTCATGTCCTCGGCCGCCGACCGCGCCCGGCTCACCTCTCCCGACTGGCGCGCCCGCATGGCCGATGCCATTGCCCGCGGCTTGGCCGACTGGGCCCGGGGCGACGCCGCCGAAGGCCGCCTCCTGCGGCAATGACGGCGTCCCCGTTCGAGCTGGCCCAAATATCCCGGGGGTGAATTTGCGCGCTCGCGCAAAGAGGGGGCAGCGCCCCCTTCTTTCCCGCTTTGGGCCTCCGGGTCTTCGGGCTTCCGGGGGCGGGGCGGCGGATTTCGTCCGGTTTCGACCCGGCGCCAGGATTTTGCGGCAAGTTGTTTTGACCCCGGCGCGCGGGGGGGCTATAGCAGGCCCATCACCCGCCCCGACCCCTTCGGGGCTGGGCTTCGGGGGTTACGCTTGATCCGCTTCGTCCTGTCCTTCTTCGGCTCGATCTTCTCCTGGCTGGTCACCGCCGTCTTCTTCGGTGCGCTGACGCTGGGGGCCATCTTCTGGGTCTATTCGCGCAATCTGCCCAGCCACGAACAGCTGGCCCAATACGCCCCCAAGACCATCAGCCGCGTCTATTCCGGCGAAGGCCGGTTGATCGACGAATTCGCCGAGGAACGGCGCATCTTCGTGCCGATCGAGGACATCCCCGACGTCCTCAAGCAGGCCTTCATCTCGGCCGAGGACAAGCATTTCTACATCCACCGCGGCTATGACGCGACCGGCATGCTCAAGGCGCTGGTCCAGGCCGTCCAGAGCCGCGGCGAGAACCTGCGCGGCGCCTCGACCATCACCCAGCAGGTGATGAAGAACTTCCTGCTCTCCTCGGATCGCTCGATCGAACGCAAGATCAAGGAGCTGATCCTGGCCAGCCGGATCGAGGAAACCCTCTCCAAGGATCGCATCCTCGAACTCTACCTCAACGAGATCTTCCTCGGCCAGAACTCCTTCGGCGTCGCTGCCGCCGCGCAGACCTATTTCAACAAGACGCTCGCGGAACTCGAACCCTACGAGGCCGCGACGCTTGCCGCCATGCCCGCCGCGCCGTCGAACTTCCACCCCGTGCGCAACCGCGAACGGCTCGAGGGGCGGCGCAACCACGTCCTGCGCGAGATGTGGCAGAACGGCTATATCAGCGAACAGACCTACCGCACGCAGCGCCTCGAACCCGTCCGTTCGGTCCAGAACGGCGATTATCCCCCTTTCCGCGATGCGCTGCCGCCGCGCGACTATTTCACCGACGAGATCCGCCGCCAGCTGTCGCGCTCCTTCGGCCAGGAGGAATTCTTCACCGGCGGCCTGACCATTCGCGCCACCGTCGACCCCGAGATGCAGGACGCCGCCGCCCGCGCGCTGCGCCAGGCGCTCGAGGATTACGACCGCAACACCGGCCTCTGGCGCGGCACCGGCAAGACCCTCCCGCCCGAGGATCTGGCCTCCGAAGACAGCTGGCGCGCCGCACTGGCGCGTGTCGACGTGCCCCGCGACATCGAGGGCTGGCACCCGGCGGTGGTGCTCGAGATCGGGCGCAACGACGCGCGCATCGGCATCGAGGGCGTCGACGAGGTTCCCGGCGGCCACCATATCGAGGCCCGCGACGTCACCTGGGCGCGCAAGATGCTGCCCGGCCGCGCGCGCGCCCCCCGCGCCAAGGTGCCGGGCGATCTGCTCGAGGTGGGCGATGTGGTCCATGTGCGCGCCATCACCCGCGATCAGGACGGCAGCTTCGTCCGCTGGAGCCTGCGCCAGGTGCCGCGTATCGAAGGCGCCTTCATGGCCATGGATGTCGACACCGGCCGCGTCATCGCCATGCAGGGCGGCTTCTCCTATCAATCCTCGGTCTTCAACCGCGCCACCCAGGCGATGCGCCAGCCGGGCTCCAGCTTCAAGCCCTTCGTCTATGCCGCAGCCCTCGATTCCGGCTTCACCCCGGCCACGATCGTGGTCGACGCGCCCATCGAGGTGAACACCCCCCAGGGCATGTGGCGGCCCAAGAACGCCTCGAACCGCTTCTACGGCCCGACCCCCCTGCGCACCGGCATCGAACAATCGCGCAACCTGATGACCGTGCGGATCGCCCAGGAAGTGGGCATGGACACCGTGGCGCGCTATGCCGAACGCTTCGGGGTCTACAATCCCATGAAACCCTTCCTGGCCAATGCGCTCGGCAGCCAGGAGACGACGCTCTTCCAGATGGTCGCCGCCTATGCGATGTTCGCCAATGGCGGCGAACGGGTCGAACCTACGCTGGTCGACCGCGTGCAGGACCGCTGGGGCCGCACCATCTACCGCCACGACCGCCGCCTGTGCGAGGATTGCACCGCCGAAAGCCTGCCCCCCACGCTCGGCCCCACCATCGTGTCGAACCGCGAGCGGGTGATGGACGCCATCACCGCCTATCAGCTGACCTCGATGCTCCAGGGCGTGGTCCAGCGCGGCACCGCCCGCTCGGTCCGCCTGCCGGTGCCGATCGCCGGCAAGACCGGCACCACCAACGACGCCAAGGATGTCTGGTTCGTCGGCTATTCCTCGGAAATCGTCGCCGGCTGCTATATCGGCTATGACACGCCGCGCTCGCTCGGCGGCGTCTCGGGCGGCGGCACCTGCGGCCCCGTCTTCCAGCGCTTCATGCAGGAAGCCATCAAGAAATACGGCGGCGGCAAGTTCCGCGTGCCTCCGGGCGGCCATTTCATCAAGATCGACCGCTATTCCGGCGCCCGCCTCCCCAACGAGGCCTCGGGCCCCAATGTCGTCTCCGAATATTTCCGCGACAACGAAGACCCGATCTTCGGCATCGGCGCCATGGTCGACGGCGGCTTTGCCATGGGCGCCAACCTGCCGCTCTTCGCGCGCGGCGAAAGCGACGATGCGGGCACCACCGTCACCACCTCGACGGGGCGCACCCGCACCATCCCTCGCAAGTCGAATTTCGGCTCGATCAGCGCCGGCGGCCTCTACTGACCCCCGTCCTCTCTGACCCCCGGCCTTTCCCGGTCGCGGCCACGGCCCCTCGAGCCTTGGCGGGCCGCGGCCCCTTTCGAGCTGGCCCAAATATCCCGGGGGTGAATTTGCGCGCCCGCGCAAAGAGGGGGCAGCGCCCCCTTCCTTCGCCCCCTCCCTCCGCAACGCCCTCCACCGTCCCCCTCCCGCCCGCGGCCTTGCCCCTTCGGCGCTGACGGGATATAGCCGCCCCCTGAGCCCGGCCTTTCCTGCCGCCGGGGCCTTCTGACCTTTCCGAGGATTGTCCCATGCGTGCCGAAACCCAGAGCCTGGTCGAGAAGATCCGCAAGTCGCTGACGCTTCTGGGCCAGCGGATGGATGTCGAGACCGCACCCCACCGGCTCGAGGAATTCAACGCCATGATCGAGGATGGCGACCTCTGGTCCGATCCCGAGCGCGCCCAGAAACTCATGCGCGAACGTCAGGCCTTGATGGATGCCATCGAAACCTATCGCCGCATCGAGACCGAGCTTGACGACAACACCGGCCTGATCGAGCTGGGCGAGGCCGAGGGCGACACCGAGATCGTCACCGAAGCCGAAGCCAGCCTGCGCAGCCTGGCCGAATTCGCCGCCGCCAAGGAACTTGAGGCGCTGCTGAACGGCGAGGCAGACGCCAACGACACCTTCCTCGAGATCAACGCCGGCGCCGGCGGGACCGAAAGCTGCGACTGGGCCTCGATGCTGGCGCGGATGTATGTCCGCTGGGCCGAGAAGAAGGGCTACGAGGTCGAGCTGATCGCCGAGACCGCGGGCGAGGAAGCCGGCATCCGTTCGGCCGCCTACAAGATCAAGGGCCACAACGCCTATGGCTGGCTCAAGTCGGAATCGGGCGTGCACCGCCTCGTGCGTATCTCGCCCTACGATTCCGCCGCGCGCCGGCATACCTCGTTCAGCTCGGTCTGGGTCTATCCGGTGGTCGACGACAACATCGAGATCACCATCCCCGACAACGAGATCCGCATCGACACCTACCGCTCCTCGGGCGCGGGCGGGCAGCACGTCAACACCACCGACTCGGCGG
This sequence comes from Phaeovulum vinaykumarii, assembly GCF_900156695.1. Classification (GTDB taxonomy): domain Bacteria; phylum Pseudomonadota; class Alphaproteobacteria; order Rhodobacterales; family Rhodobacteraceae; genus Bieblia_A; species Bieblia_A vinaykumarii. Next base: position 56,027 of record NZ_FTOM01000010.1, on the reverse strand, counting down.
TGCGGATCACCCACATTCCCACCGGGATCGTCGTCACCAGCTCCGAGAAATCCCAGCACCAGAACCGCGCCAACGCCATGGCCGCGCTGAAGGCGCGCCTCTACCAGATGGAACTCGACAAGCGCAACGCCGAGATCAACGCCCAGCACGCCGCCAAGGGCGAGGCCGGCTGGGGCAACCAGATCCGCTCCTATGTGCTGCAACCCTACCAGATGGTGAAGGATCTGCGCACGAGCCACGAGACCTCGGACACCCAGGGCGTGCTCGACGGCGATCTCGACGCCTTCATGGCCGCGACGCTGGCGCTGGATGTGGCGGGCAAGTCGCGCGCCGAAGCCCAGGGTGAATGATCGGCGGCGCATGATCCCGCCCGGTCGCGGGTGGGGTGTCATGGTGCCAGGCCCCGCGGATGATGCGTCGCGCGCATGATCCTTTCCGCAAAGCATGTTGGATTTCCAAGGCTTGCGCCGCTACCTTTGCGGTCAACCCGAAGGAGACCGCATGACCACCCATCGCCCCGACCTCAAGCCCAAGGATCTGCCCGGCCTCGCGGCCTTTGATTGGCAAGATCCGTTCGGGCTCGACGCCACGCTCGACGAAGACGAGCGCATGATCCGCGACACCGCGCGGGCCTTCTGCGCCGACCGGCTGGCCCCGCGCGTGGACGCGGCCTACATGTCCGAAACAATCGCCCCCGAGATCTTTGCCGAGATGGGCGCGGCGGGCCTTCTGGGCGTGACCCTGCCCGAGGCCGACGGCGGCGCCGGCGCCTCCTATGTCGCCTATGGTCTGGTCGCCCGCGAGGTCGAGCGCATCGACAGCGGCTATCGCTCGATGATGAGCGTGCAATCGAGCCTGGTGATCTGGCCCATCCATGCCTATGGCTCGGACGAACAGCGCGCGAAATACCTGCCGAAACTGGCCAGCGGCGCGGCTATCGGCTGTTTCGGGCTGACCGAACCCGAGGCCGGATCGGACCCCGGCAGCCTGCGCACCCGCGCCACAAGGACCGAGGGCGGCTATCTTCTCAACGGCGCCAAGATGTGGATCTCGAACGCGCCCATCGCCGATGTCTTCGTGATCTGGGCCAAGTCCGAAGCCCATGGCGGCAAGATCCGCGGCTTCATCCTGGAGCGCGGCATGAAGGGCCTGTCCACGCCCAAGATCGAGGGCAAGCTGAGCCTGCGCGCCTCGGTCACGGGCGAGGTGGTTATGGACAACGTTGAAGTCCCCGAAAGCGCGCTTCTACCCCATGGCGAAGGTCTGGGCGCGCCCTTCGGCTGTCTCAACCGGGCGCGTTACGGGATCGCCTGGGGGGTGATGGGCGCGGCCGAGGATTGCTGGCATCAGGCGCGTGATTATGGCCTGCAACGGCGCCAGTTCGGCCGGCCGCTGGCGGCCACACAGCTGTTCCAGATGAAGCTGGCCGAGGCCCAGACCGAGATCGCGCTGGGGCTTCAGGCGGCGCTGCGCGTGGGGCGGATGATCGACGCAGGCACCGCCGCGCCCGAGGCGATCTCGATCATCAAGCGCAACAATTGCCTCAAGGCGCTGGCGATCGCGCGCGCGGCCCGCGACATGCATGGCGGCAACGGCATCCAGATCGGCTATCGGGTGATGCGTCATGCCGCCAATCTCGAGACGGTCAACACCTACGAGGGCACGGCCGATGTGCATGCGCTGATCCTGGGGCGCGCGCAGACCGGCTTTCAGGCGTTCTTCTGATGGCGGGGGGCGCGCAGACGGCGCCGCTGGCGGGGCTGAGGGTGGTCGAGCTGGCGCGGGTGCTGGCCGGCCCCTGGGCGGGGCAGATCCTGGCCGATCTGGGCGCCGATGTGGTCAAGGTCGAAGCCCCCGAGGGCGACGACACCCGCCGCTGGGGCCCGCCCTTCGTCGAGGTCGAGGGCGAACGCGCGGCGGCCTATTTCCAGTCGGCCAACCGCGGCAAACGCGCGATCCGGGCCGATTTCCGCGACCCGGAGGATCTGGCGACGGTGCGCACGCTGATTGCCCGCGCCGATGTGGTGATCGAGAATTTCAAGGTGGGCGGTCTTGCGCGCTTCGGCCTCGATGCCGCCAGCCTGCGCGCCGCCCATCCCGGTCTGGTCTATTGCTCGATCACCGGCTTCGGGCAGACCGGCCCCTATGCCGGGCGCGCGGGCTATGATTTCCTGATCCAGGGCATGTCGGGGATCATGTCGCTGACCGGCGATCCCGCGGGCGAGCCGCAGAAGATCGGCGTGGCCTTCACCGACATCTTCGCCGGGCTCTATGCAGTGATCGGCATCCAGGCGGCGCTGGCGGCGCGGGGGATCTCGGGGCAGGGGGCGCATGTGGACATCGCGCTTCTGGATTGCGCCACGGGCGTTCTGGCCAATCAGGCGCTGAATTACCTGAGCACCGGCACCGCGCCGCAGCGGATGGGCAATGCCCACCCCAATATCGTGCCCTATCAGGTCTTTGCCTGCGCCGACGGGCATGTGATCCTGGCCGTGGGCAATGACGGGCAATTCCGGCGCGCCTGCGGGGTGCTGGGCTGTGCGGCGCTGGCCGACGATGCCCGCTTTGCCACCAACGAGGCCCGGCTGGCGCATCGCGCAGCCCTTCTGGCCGAGATCGGGCCGCGCATCGCGGCGCGCGGGCGCGACGCCTTGCTGGCCGCCTTCGAAGACGCGGTGGTGCCGGCTGGGCCGATCAACACGCTCGATCAGGTCTTTGCCGATCCGCAGGTGCGCGCGCGCGGCATGGCGATCGCGCCCGACGGCGTGCCGGGGCTGCGGCTGCCGTTCCTGCTGGACGGATGCGCGCCGGGGGGCACGCGGCGCGCGCCCCGTCTGGGCGAGCATGACGCCGAGATCCGGGCCGAGCTGGAGGGGCACGCGTTGGGGGGCTGAGGGCGTGCGCGCTCAGCGCGCGGCTTCCTCGAGCAGGAAGTCGCGAAAGGCGCGCACGGTCGGATTGTCGACCTCGGGCGTGGCCAGCACATAATCTTCGCCCGTGGCCAGACGGTTCTCCGACGCCAGCCGCAACCGGCCCTCGGCCAGCGGTGCGCGGGCGATGACCTCGGGCACGAGGCCGAGGCCCAGCCCCGCCATCGCCGCCTCGAGCACCATGTCGAAATGATCGAACCGGGCGCCGCGCAGGATCCGGCGGGGGTCTTCGCCGGTCTCGCGGAACCATTCGAGCCAGAGCGTGGGGCGTGTGGATTGCTGAAGCAGCGGCAGCTGGTCCAGATCGGCGGCCTCGACCAGCTGGGGCGCGGCCACCATCACCAGCTTCTCGGCGATCAGCGGCGTGATCTGGCCCGTGGCCTGTTCGCGGCGCACCAGCGCGCAATCGAAGGGGTCGCGGGCGAAATCCACCGGCGCCAGACGGGCGGTCAGATCCAGCACCACATTCGGACATCGCAGCGCAAAGCGGCCCAGCCGCGGGCCCAGCCAGGCGCGCCCGAACCCCGGCAGCGTGGCCACGCGCAGGACCGAGTCACTGCCGCCAAAGGCCATCACCCCCACCGCCGCCTGATCGAGCCGGGCCAGCACGGTCTCGGCCTCGGGCAGGAAGGCGCGGCCGGCATCCGACAGATGCAGCCGCTGGCGGATGCGGTGAAAGAGCGCGACGCCCAGCCGCGCCTCGAGCCCCGCGACCGAGCGGCTGACGGCGCTCTGGCTCAGGTTCAGCCGGGCCGCGGCCTCGGTGGCCGAGCCGGTGCGGGCACAGGCGCAGAACGCCTCGAGTTCGCCGATCGTCGGAGTGTAGCTGCGCATGCCTCTTCCCTGTCTTGCCCCTTCATGCCCCAGCACCGGGGGCGGGTCCAGATGCGCCGTGTCGGGACGGGGGCGAAAAGGCCGGTGAAGGCGAGAAAAGGCCGGAGCGGTGCCGCCTTGCGGGGCGCGCGCGCGCGTAGCAGGCGCCGGGGTGGGTCAGTAGCTGCGGATCAGCCCGACCAGACGGCCCTGCACGCGCACCTGGTCTTCGCGCAGGAGGCGCGTCTCATAGGCCGAATTCGCCGCCTCGAGCGCGATCATGTCGCCCCGGCGGCGATAGCGTTTCAGCGTGGCCTCGTGCCCGTCGACCAGCGCCACGATGATATCGCCGTTCTCGGCGGTCTGCTGTTCGCGGATCACGACAACATCGCCGTCGTTGATGCCCGCGTCGATCATCGAGTCGCCCTTGACCTCGAGCGCGTAATGCTGGCCGCGCCCGCCGATCATGGTGCCGGGAACGGCGACATGGGACATGACCTCGGAAATGGCCTCGATCGGGACACCGGCGGCAATCCGGCCCATGATCGGCAGCTCAAAGGCGCCGATCCCGTCCAGCGGGACGGCCCCGTGCGGACGCGGGGCGGGCGGGAAACTGTCCTGCGCGGTGCGTCCGCCATCGAGCGCGCGGGGCGCAAACCCCACCTGATCTTCGCGGAAGGCGGCGGGAGCGGCGGCATCGCGGGCCATGGACTCGGGCAGGCGGACAATCTCGATGGCGCGGGCGCGATGCGCCAGCCGGCGGATGAAGCCCCGTTCCTCGAGCGCGGTGACCAGGCGGTGGATGCCGGACTTGGACCGCAGGTCCAGCGCTTCCTTCATTTCGTCAAAGGAGGGCGGCACACCGTCGCGTGCAACCCGTTTCTGAATGAATTCAAGAAGTTCCAGTTGCTTGCGTGTCAGCATCGCCCGCTCCGTCGCCCTGTCTCGCCGCCCAAGTTCTACCAATGTTCGCCTTTCGTGTCAACGTGTTCCCCTGGTGGTGGCGGAAAGCCGCCGCCCCCGGCCGGGCCCAAGCTGCGCCCTTGCTGCCACAGGTTGGCCGCGTCATCTGGGGCCGCGCAGAGGGGACTACCCAAGCAGTAGACCTCTCCGTATAGTGTTGTGGATAAAACGGGGGATACACCCCGGACCATGAGCAGGTTTTGAAAAGGGGGACGCCATGCGGTGCCCATTTTGCGGGAATGTCGACACGCAGGTGAAGGACAGCCGCCCGGCAGAAGATCATGTCGCCATCCGCCGCCGCCGTTTCTGCCCGGCCTGCGGGGGGCGCTTCACCACCTATGAACGCGTCCAGCTGCGCGATCTCGTCGTCATCAAGACCTCGGGCAAGCGCGAAGATTTCGACCGCGACAAGCTGGAACGCTCGATCCGCATCGCCATGCAGAAACGCCCCGTCGAGCCCGAGCGGATCGACCAGATGATCTCGGGGATCGTTCGCCGCCTTGAAAGCATGGGCGAGACCGACATCCCCTCGAAGACCATTGGCGCGATCGTCATGGAAACGCTGGCCCGGATCGACACCGTGGCCTATGTGCGGTTTGCCAGCGTCTACAAGAACTTCCAGGCCGCCGACGATTTCGACAAATTCGTGAGCGAGCTGCGGCCGCCGGTCGCCGAAGCCGAGTGAGCCCCGCCGATCTGTGCCACATGCGCCACGCGTTGACGCTGGCGCGGCGCGGGCTTGGGCGGACCTGGCCCAATCCGGCGGTGGGCTGCGTGATCGTGGCGCCTGACGGCCGTGTCGTGGGGCGCGGTGTCACAGCACCCGGCGGGCGGCCGCATGCCGAACCCCAGGCGCTGGCCCAGGCGGGCGCTGCGGCGCGGGGGGCCACGGCTTATGTCACGCTGGAACCTTGCGCGCATCACGGGCGCACCCCGCCTTGTGCCGAGGCGCTGGTCGCGGCCGGGGTGGCGCGCGTCGTCACCGCGTTGACCGACCCCGATCCGCGCGTGGCGGGCGGCGGACATGCCATCCTGCGCGCGGCCGGGATCGAGGTGACCGAGGGCGTTCTGGCCATGCCGGCCGCGCGGGTCAATGCGGGCTTCTTCTCGCGCGTGACGCGCGGGCGGCCGCTGGTCACGCTCAAGATCGCGGCCACGCTCGACGGGCGCATCGCCACCGCCTCGGGGGAAAGCCGCTGGATCACCGGCGCGGAGGCGCGCCGGCGCGTCCATGCCATGCGCGCGTCCCATGATGCGGTGATGGTGGGGGCGGGCACGGCGCTGGCCGATGATCCGATGCTGGATGTGCGCGACATGGGCGCCATGCCCCAGCCGGTGCGGATCGTTGTGGACAGCCGTCTGCGCCTGCCGGTCGATTGTCGTCTGGGCCGCAGTGCGGGGGCGCAGCCCGTTTGGCTGGTCCATACCGCGGCGGCGCCGGCGCCCGCGCGGGACGCCTGGCGCGCGGCGGGGGCCGAGCTTTTCGAGGTGGCCGCCACCCCCGAGGGCCGGGTCGATCCGCTGGCGGCACTTTCGGCGCTGGGGGCGCGCGGGCTCACGCGGGTTTTCTGCGAAGGCGGCGCGGCGCTGGCCGCGGCCCTGAGCACCGCCGATCTGATCGACGAGATCGTCTGGTTCACCGCCGGCGCGCTGATCGGGGGGGACGGGCGCGCGGGCATGGGCGCGCTGGGGCTGGGCCGGCTGGAACTGGCACCGCGGTTCCGCCTCGAGTCGGTCGAGCCCGTGGGCCCCGACATCGTGCATTTCTGGCGCCGCGCGACCTGAACGCAGACCCGCCGCGGGCAGCCTCAGGGCCCGCTTTGCCCCTGCCATTCGGCCAGGGCCGGGTTCGGGCCCGGATCAGGGCTTGCGGTGGGGGCTGCGCCCGCGCCGGGCCTGCGCGGGGCCTGCGTCAGGCGCCCCGCCGTCGCCACGGATCGGACGCGAAAATGATGCGCCTCGCGCGCGCCGAAATAGAAGCTGACGATGGCGCCCAGAAGCCACCACAGCGGCTCGGGCACCGCGGCCAACCCCTGCATACGCGTCGTGAACCCCGCCGGGTCCACCATCGCATGGACGAACAATCCCAACGTGCCCAGCGCCAGCATCGGCCGCGGCAGCCGGTTGAGCCCGTTGACCAGCCGGTCGAACAGCCCCGCCCCCGCGCTCTGGAATTCCGTGCCGTGCTGGGCCAGCGCGGCCATGCGCACCTCATGCGCGGTCTCGAGCGCGCGGGTGGCATTGGGGGTGAAGACCTCGGCCACGGAACTGGCCGCCCCTGCCAGCGCGCGCGTGGCCTCGGGCGTGCCGATCAGCCGCGCGATCAGTCCCATTTCGCCACCCTTGCGCGGTGCTCGGCCTCGGTCAGGTGGAAGCGCGGCGCGATGAAGGCCTCGGCGCGGCGGATCCAGCCGCCCTTGCCGCCGTCGCGGGCACGGGCGAACTTGCGGCTGGCGGGGCGGGCATCGGCCAGCGCATAGTAATAGTTGCGCCGCGCGATCCCATAGGCATCGGCGATATGGCCCGGCGCCGCGGCGGCCGCGCGATGGGCGGCGCGCAGCGTCAGCGGGCCCAGCGCGCCGTCCACCTGAAGATCCTGGCCCATCTGGTTCAGCAGCCGCTGGAGCACCCGGATCGCATTGCTTCCGGCGTTGACATACATGTCGAAGACGCCGGGTTGGAGCGGGGCGGGCAGGGCCGCCAGGCCGGGCCTGCGGAAGTAATGTTCGATGAAGATATCGGTGGCCTGATCGCGGCTCAGCCGGCGCAGGTCGGCCCGGTCCACGTCGCCGTCGCCGTCAAGGTCGATCCCCAGCCGGCGCAGCGTGCCCAGCGTGACGCCCCGATTGGTGGCGCCGCCCGGATCGTCCGGGTCGTCGACATAGCCCCCCTCGCGCGCCACGATCTCGCGGGCGATTTCCTCGACATCCTGCATTGCAACCCCCTTGCATTCATCCCGCAAGAGGGTGCGGCGGCGCGCTTAACGCCGCGCGAAGCGGGCGCGCGCTGCGGTTCAGCCGGCGTCCTTGAGAACCTTCTTCTTCGACACCTTGGCGTTGTTGGTGATCCAGTCCATCGCCGCCAGCAGCACGCCCGAGATGACGAAGACCAGATGGATGATGACCATCCAGCGGATCTTGTCGTCGGTGTATTTGTCCACATCCATGAAGACCTTGAGCAGATGGATCCCCGAGATCGCCACGATCGAGGCCACCAGCTTGAGCTTCAGCCCCGAGAAATCCACCTCGTCCTGCCAGTCGGGCCGGTCCTCGTGCTGCGCGGTATCCATGCGCGACACGAAATTCTCGTAGCCCGAGAAGATCACGATCAGCAGCAGGTTGGCCGCCAGCGACAGGTCGATCAGCGCCAGCACGCCCATTACCGCGTCGTCCACGCTCATCCCCGGGATGGACAGCGCGAAATGCCACAATTCCATCCCGAAGGAATAGAGCAGGATCGCCAGCGCCCCCACAAGGCCCACATACATGGGTGCCATCAGCCAGCGGCTGGCGAAGAGAAAGGTCTCGATTGCGCGTTCCATCGCGGTCCCCGGAAATGACGAAAGGATGTTGGTCGTGGATGGCGGCCCGCGGCGGTGCGGGCGCCTCGTGTCCGTGTTGGTGTCGGTGATCTAGCCGCGCGGGGGCTTGGTGAAAAGGGGCGTCAGACCCCGCGGCGGAAGTCCGAGGGCGTCTGCCCGGTCTCGGCGTGGAAGGCGCGGGTGAAATAGGCCGCCGAGGCAAAGCCCAGGCTGGCGGCGATCTCGCCCACCGGCGCGCGGGTGTCGCGCAGCAGCCGGCGCGCCTCGTGCAGGCGGCGTTCGCGCAGCATCTGCGAGGCCGAGCGCCCGCAGGCCTCGCGGCAGGCGCGGGTCAGATGGGTGGGCGTCACGCCCAGCTCGGCGGCGAAATCGGCCACGTTCAGCCCCTTGCGGAAACCGCCTTCCAGGGCTGCGGCATAGCGCGCGGCCAGACGACGGGGGGCCGGCAGGCGCGGGGCATTGGCGCCCGCGCCGGCGGTCTCGACCTGGCGCTCGAGCCAGACCCCCAGCAGGCCCAGATGATGGCGCAGCGCGCGGTCCGAGGCGGGCCGGTCGCTTTCCATCTCGCGCGCGACCGCGTCCAGAAGCCCGGTCAGTTCCGACTGCACCTTGGGTTCGCGCAGCCGCAGGTGGTGGCTGGCGGCGGGCAGCGTCACGTCGCAGGCGCGCCCGAAATAAAGCACCGTGCCATGCGTCTGCGGCCCCAGATCGAAGGCATGCATGACGCCGGCGGGAATGAAGATGGCGTTGTTGGCGGCATAGCCGCGGGTGATGCCGCCCAGCGTCAGCCGGCCCTGGCCGCGGGTGATCCAGACCAGCATCGGTTCGGAGAGCGCGCGCATGGTCTCGACCCGCCAGCGCCCGCCGGCGGCCATGCGCGGGATCGTGGTCAGACGCAGACGCGCGGGCGTCTCGGGGATGGTGGTGACGGCGCGGCGCGCGTTTTTCGCGCCCGGCGCGGAGGCGGCCGGCGTCGATGCCGCGACTGCGGCCGCGGACGAGGTGGGCGCGACCGGGGTCGGCGCTGGCGAGACGGGCGCGGGCGAACGGGGCTTGGCGGGCGCGTCGGCAAATTGCGACAGCGGGGGCGCGGTAAACAGCTTCACGGACGGCAATACCCTGTCTGGGCTGCGCGGGCGGCGGACCCGGCGGCGGGATGGACGGATGGTCTTGGCAGCAGCGCCGGGACAGGCCCGGCCACCCCGGTAACCCCCCAGGGCGGCGTGAAGTCTATGTGCGAATCCCTTGGAAACGAAATGTTTTCTCCGTTCCTGCGGGGTATGCCTCAGACCCCCACGATCTTGTGCCAGTCGCGCATCCGGGCGCGAAACCATGTGCGCTGGCGCTTGGCATATTGCCGCGAAGCCGCCTGCGCGCGGGCAATCGCTTCGGGCCGGTCGATCTGGCCGCGGGCCAGCGCGATCAGCTCGCGCGCGCCGATCGCCTGCGCCCAGAGCGCAGATTCGTCCCAGATCCCGGCCACGGCGGCCACCTCCTCGGGGGCGCCCGTGGCCATCATCTTCTCGAACCGCGCGTCGATGCGCCCCGCCAGCGTCTCGGGGGGCACCTCCAGCAAGAGCGGCGTCGCCCGGCTCAGCGGCAGCAGCGGCGGCGGCGTCGCATCCTGCCAGGCGGCCAGCCCCCGGCCCGTCGTGCGCTGCACCTCCCAGGCGCGCTGGACGCGCGCGGGGTTGCGCCGGTCGATACGTGCTGCCGTCGCCGCGTCGATCCCCTCCAGAAGTGCCGCCACGCCGCCTGCGCGCAGCAGGGCGTCGGCCTCGGCGCGCACCTGATCGGGTGTCGGCGGGATCTCGGCCAGGCCTTGCGTCAGCGCGGTGAAATAGAGCCCCGTCCCCCCCACGATCACCGGCCGGCGCGGCCCGGCCAGAAGCGGCGCCAGATCGCGCAGCCAATGGCCCACGGAATAGCTTTCGCCCGGCGCCTTGTGGCCATAGAGCGCATGCGGCAGGGCGGCTTCGTCTGCGGGTGTGGGGCGCGCCGACAGCACGCGCCAGCACGACCAGACCTGAAGCGCATCGGCATTGACCACGACCCCGCCCAGCCGTGCGGCGATCTGTGCGGCCAGCGCCGATTTGCCCGAGGCCGTCGCCCCCGCGATCAGGACCGGCCGGTCCGGCGCGGTCCCCTCCAGGATCGCAAGGGCACGGGAAATCGGGGGCTCTGACACGGGCGGGGCTCCTGGGCGCCGAGGACGGTTGATTGCCCGCGCCTTTTGCGACATTTTCCGCGCCGATGGCAATGCGAGGGGAAGTTCATGTCGGGCCAGGACAACGACGCCGATGGCGGTGCGAAGGTAACCTATCGGCGCGTGATGCTGAAGATTTCGGGCGAGGCGCTGATGGGCGACCAGGGCTATGGCCTGCACCCGCCCACCGTGGCGCGGATCGCCTCCGAGGTGAAATCGGTCCATGATCTGGGGGTCGAGATCTGCATGGTGATCGGCGGGGGCAACATCTTCCGCGGGCTTCAGGGCTCGGCGCAGGGGATGGAACGGGCCACGGCCGATTACATGGGCATGCTGGCCACGGTGATGAATGCGCTGGCGATGCAGGCCGCGCTCGAGGCGCGCGGGATGCACAGCCGGGTGATCTCGGCCATCCGGATGGACGAAGTGGCCGAGCCCTACATCCGCCGCCGCGCCGTGCGGCATCTGGAAAAGAAGCGCGTGTGCATCTTCGCGGCCGGCACCGGCAACCCCTATTTCACCACCGACACCGCCGCGACGCTGCGCGCCAACGAGATGAACTGCGAGGCCATCTTCAAGGGCACCAAGGTCGATGGCGTCTACGACAAGGACCCCAACAAACACGCCGACGCGAAGCGCTATGACAACGTGACCTATGACGAGGTGCTGCAACAGCATCTGGGCGTCATGGATGCCTCGGCCATCGCGCTGGCGCGTGACAACAACCTGCCGATCATCGTCTTCTCGCTCGACGAGCCGGGCGGGTTCCGCGGCATCCTGTCGGGGCAGGGCACCTATACCAAGGTCCAGGGCTAAGAGGGCAAGGCACGGGCCGCGGGCGCATGGGGGCCGCATGTCCCCCCGCGCGCGCGCGCCCCATGCGCCCTGCGCGCCTGCGCCGACTATCTTTCGCATGACAAAGCGGCTAGAACGGGCGCGATCGGGGCATGCCTTGCCCGCGCGCCCCCCGAACCGCGACAACAAGACGGAAAACGCAGATATGTCCGACGAAATCGAGATCGACATCGATGACCTCGAGCGCCGCATGGAAGGGGCCATGGTCGCGCTCAAGCATGAATTCGCAAGCCTGCGCACGGGGCGGGCCTCGGCCTCGATCGTGGACCCGGTGATGGTGGATGCCTATGGCTCGATGACCCCCATCAACCAGGTCGGCACGATCAACGTGCCCGAGCCGCGCATGGTCACCGTCAACGTCTGGGACAAGGGGCTGGTGAACAAGGTCGAGAAGGCCATCCGCGAATCCGGCCTGGGCATCAACCCGCAGACCAACGGCACCATCATCATGCTGCCGATCCCGGAACTGAACGAGGAACGCCGCCGCGAGCTGACGCGCGTGGCCGCCCAATATGCCGAACATGCGCGCGTGGCGATTCGCAACGTGCGCCGCGACGGCATGGACCAGATCAAGAAGGCCAAGACCGGCGGCATGTCCGAGGACGATCAGAAGTTCTGGACCGACGAGGTGCAGGCGCTGACCGACCGCATGATCGCCGGCGTCGACAAGGCGCTCGAGGCCAAGCAGGCCGAGATCATGCAGGTCTGATCTGCCGCAAGGCTTTGGGCCGGGGGCGCCGTCTTCGCGCGCCCCCCGGCGATGCGGACGCGCGATGGCAGGGACGAAGGGCGGAAAGGGCGCGCCATGACGGCAGGCAAGACAGCGGGCAGGGACGGGGCTGCCGCCATCGCGGCCGACGATCTTCCCGCACCCCCCTGCGGGGGCGATGTCCCCGCCGATGAGCGCGCGGCATTGCTGGGCGCCGTCTCCGATCTGGTAACGGGGGACGGCTCGGACGACCCCGCCCCCTGCGGCGAGGGCCCCGCCACCCCCGAGGAAGCCGCCGAGGCCGCGGCGCGTATCCTGGCCGCGGGTTCCGGCGTGCCGCAGGGCGCCGGCGGTGCGGGTGCGCCGCGCCATGTCGCCATCATCATGGACGGCAACGGCCGCTGGGCGCGCGAGCGCGGCTGGCCGCGCCTGGTCGGGCACCGCCGCGGCGCCGAGCGCGTCAAGCAGGTGGTGCGCGCCTGCCCGGACATGGGCGTCGAATGGCTGACCATCTATGCCTTCTCGACCGAGAACTGGCGCCGCTCGCGCGAGGAAGTCGTGGGGCTGATGGGGCTTTTCGCGCGTTATATCCGCAAGGAAGCCGACGAATTGTCCAAGGAAGGCGTGCGGATGCGCTTCATCGGCGACCGCAGCCAGCTGGACCGGCGCCTGCGCGACCTGATGACCGGCATCGAGCACCGCACCGCCGCCAACACCCGGCTGAACCTGACGGTGGCCATCAATTACGGCGGCCGCGACGAGATCGTGCGCGCCGCGCGCCGCCTTGCGCGCGAGGTGGCCGCCGGGCGGCTGGCCCCCGACGAGATCGACTTCGCGGCGCTGGCGGCGGGCCTTGACACCGTGGGCCAGCCCGACCCCGATCTGGTGATCCGCACCTCGGGCGAATTGCGCAGCTCGAACTTCCTGCCCTGGCAGGCCGCCTATTCCGAATACGAGTTCACCCCGACCCTCTGGCCGGATTTCTCGCCCGAGGAACTGCAACAGATCCTTGCGCGTTTCGCCGCGCGCGAACGCCGGTTCGGAGGCGCGAAGACCCGATGAACGAGACCCGCCAGGACAAGAGCCCCGACACGCCCCCGCAGAACGACACGCCCCCGCAGAACGCCCCGAACGCGGGCAAGGCCCCGAACTGGGGCGATCTGCGCGCGCGCACGGCGTCGGGGCTGGTGATGCTGGCCCTGGGCGGGGGCGCGATCGCGGCGGGCGGGGCGTGGTTCCAGGCGCTTGCGCTGCTGGTTGCGGGGGCGATGATCTACGAGCTTTGCGCGATGACCGCGCCGGGGCGGCGGGTCGAAGCCGGGGCGCTGGGGGCGCTGGCGGCCGGGGTTCTGGCCGGGGTGCTGGCGCTGGATGGCGCGGCTTATGCGCTCCCGGCGCTGGCGGTGCCGGGGCTGGTTGCGCTGGCCCGGCCGCGGCGCGACCGCGGGATCGTGGGTCTCTATGCGCTGGCGGTGATGCTGACCGGCTACGGTATGGTGGTGCTGCGCGACGGCGCGGGCCTTTTGTCGATCCTGTGGCTTGTTGCGGTGGTCGTGGCCTCGGATGTGGCGGGTTATTTCGCCGGGCGCCGCTTTGGCGGGCCCAGGTTCTGGCCGCGCGTCAGCCCCAAGAAGACCTGGTCGGGCACGGTCGCGGGCTGGGTCGCGGCGGCGATCGTCGGGCTTCTGGTGGCCGGGATCGACCGCGCCACGGGCGGGACCGCCGCCCCCGGCGCGCTGGCCGTGCTGTCGGTCGCGGTTGCCTTCGCCGGCCAGATGGGGGACATCGCCGAAAGCGCCATCAAGCGCCGCGCGGGGGTCAAGGACAGTTCCGGCCTGATCCCCGGCCATGGCGGGGTGATGGACAGGTTCGACGCGCTTGCGGGCGCGGTGGTGGCGGTCATGGTGCTCGGCCTTGTCGTGCCGCTGCCCCTGCCCGGCGGAGGGATGTGAGAGAGATGACGAAACGCAAGATTACCGTCTTCGGCGCCACCGGCTCGATCGGGGAAAGCACCTTTGATCTGCTGATGCGCCAGGGCGGGCGCGAAACCTATGACGTCGTGGCCCTGACCGGCGGGCGGCAGGTGGCGCGGCTGGCCGAACAGGCGCGCGCGCTGGGGGCCGAGGTCGCCGTGACCGCCTACGAGGACGCGCTTCCCGACCTGCGTGCGGCACTTCAGGGCAGCGGCATCGAGGCCGCGGCCGGCCCCAACGCGCTTCTCGAGGCCGCCGACCGGCCGGCCGACTGGATCATGTCGGGGATCGTCGGTGCCGCGGGTCTTGCGCCCGGTTTCCGCGCGCTGCGCCATGGCACCACGCTGGCGCTGGCCAACAAGGAAAGCCTGGTGACGGCGGGGCCGCTCCTCCTGTCCGAGGCCGCCGCCCACGGTGCGCGCATCCTGCCCGTCGACAGCGAACATTCCGCCGTCTTCCAGGGCCTTGTCGGCGAGCGCATCGAAGAGGTCGAGCGCGTCATCATCACCGCCTCGGGGGGGGCGTTCCGCGACTGGCCGCTTGAGCGGCTGGCGACGGCGACGGTCGCCGAGGCCTCGACCCATCCCAATTGGGCGATGGGGCAGCGCATCACGATCGATTCGGCCTCGATGTTCAACAAGGCGCTGGAACTGATTGAAACGCGGGAATATTTCGGCATCGACCCCGACAGGATCGAAGCCATCGTCCACCCGCAATCGCTGATCCACGCGATCGTCGGCTTTGTCGACGGGGCGCTGATGGCGCATATGGGGGCGCCCGACATGCGCCATGCGATCGGCTATGCGCTGAACTGGCCGGCGCGCGCGGATCTGCCGGTGGCGCGGCTCGATCTGGCGCAGGTGGCGCAGATGACCTTCATCGCGCCCGATCTCGAACGTTTCCCCGCGCTGCGTCTGGCGCGCGAGGTGATGGCCGCGCGCGGCATGGCAGGGGCCACCTTCAACGCCGCCAAGGAAGCCGCGCTTGATGCCTTCATCGCCGGGCGCATCGGCTTTCTCGACATGACGGCGGTGGTCGAGGCGACGCTTTCCGAGGCCGCGGGTCGGCCGGGTTTTGCCGCCTTGCCGAAAACTCTCGACGATGTGCTTGGATGGGACGCCGAGGCGCGCCATATCGCTGCGGGACACATCGCGCGGATGAGGAAATAAATCTTGGACCTTGCAAGTCTCCTGCCCGATTTCGGTGATCTTGGCCTCACGATCGCCGCCTTTGTCGTGGCGCTGTCGATCATCGTGACGGTGCACGAATTCGGCCATTACATCGTGGGCCGGTGGTCGGGCATCCGCGCCGAGGTCTTCTCGATCGGCTTCGGGCCGCGGCTCTTCTCGCGGGTGGACCGGCATGGCACGCGCTGGCAGGTGGCGGCCTTTCCGTTCGGCGGTTACGTCAAGTTCCTGGGCGACGCCAATGCCGCCTCGGCCAGCGCCGATGCCGCCAGCATGGACGGGATGGACGCACAGACGCGCCGCCAGTCGCTGCATGGTGCGCCGCTCTGGGCGCGGGCGGCCACGGTCGCGGCGGGGCCGGTGGCCAATTTCATCCTGGCGATCGTGGTCTTTGCCGGGGTCTACATCGCCTCGGGCACGGCGGTCACGCAACCCACTGTCGGCGGGCTTCATGCGCTGCCGCAGGGGGCGGGGGGCGTGCAGGCGGGCGACGTGATCGTGGGCGCCGAGGGGCGGGCGGTTGCAAGCTATGCCGATCTCGACGCGCTGCTGAGCCCGCCCGCAGGCACGCGCACCATGACCTATGAGGTCGAGCGCGACGGCGCGCGGCTGGTCGTGACGGGGCCGCCGGTGTCGCCGCCGCGGCTGGGCGGTGTTGCGCCGGGCTCGGCCGCGGTCGAGGCCGAGCTGGCCAAGGGCGATGTGCTCCTGGCGGCCAACGGGATCGAATTATCGACCTTTTCCGACCTGCAACGCGTCGTGAACGCGGCCGCGGGCACGCCCGTCGCGCTTGAGGTCTGGCGCCCCGGCGAAGACGGCACGGGCACGGTGTTCGAACGCACGCTGACGCCGCGGTCGACCGATCTGCCGCTGCGCTCGGGGGGGTTCGAGACGCGCTGGATCATCGGCGCGACGGGGGGCTATTTCTTCGACCCGGCGACGCGCCCCACCGGCGTGATCGAGGCGCTCGGCAAGGCCACGGGCGAATTGAGCTTCGTCATCACCTCGTCGTTGTCGGGGCTGTGGCACATGATCACCGGCGCGATCTCGACGTGCAACCTGCGCGGACCGCTGGGCATTGCCGAAACCTCGGGGTCGGCGGCGGCGACGGGGGCGCAGAACTTCGTCTGGTTCATCGGGGTGCTGTCGGCGGCGGTGGGGCTTCTCAACCTGTTCCCGATCCCGGTGCTGGACGGGGGCCATCTGATCTTCCACGCCTGGGAGGCGATCACCGGCCGCGCGCCCTCGAACCGGGTGCTGGGTTTCCTGACCACCGCCGGTCTGGCGCTGATCCTGACGATGACGGCCTTTGGTCTGACCAACGATCTCTTCTGCCCGTGATCCTGCGGGCGATCCCCGTCCGCCCGCGGCGCGACGCTTGGCCCGGTGGTGTTTTGGTAAGGCTTCGTTAAGGATGATGGCCCATTCTCTGCGGCCTGCCCCAATTCGGCCATAAACCCGTTCTAATCAGGGCGTCGGGGGAATCGCTGGCAAGCAAGGCGCCAAGGGGGATTCGAGATGCACGGGATCGGACTGGAAAAGATGAAGGTTCACGAGGGCGGTCTGGCCTTCATCCTCGAACTGGGGCTCGACCGTCTTTTCCTGCCGCTGGCCATTGCGGTGGCGCTTGTCTCGGCCGGCTGGGTCGCCGGCGAGATTGCCGCCCTGCGCGATGCCGCGCCCTACATGATCCAGCGCCCCTGACCTTCTGCCCCGCGCGGCGCGGCCTGAAACCGCAGATTTGCAAGGGCTTCGCGGCCCCTGACGCCGCTTTCGACGCGGTGCGAAATGTCCGGGCGTCCCCTTCGGAGGGCGCCCTTGTCATGTCGGCCCGGCCGCGGGCCTGCTGCGGGTGCATTCACCAGTTAAAGCGTCACACGACCTGAACGGCGCAAGTCCTTGTGGCCCGAGGTGGTTCGACGCGCTCGGAAAGGGGCGCGGCGCGGCCTCGGGTGTTTTGACAAGGCTGCGCTTTCCCGCTACTCACTTTGACGAAGATTTCACGATCTGATCTGGAGTGGCGCATGACGGTCGGTGGGCAGGGTTCGAAATCGCGGAAAACCCCCGCGACGGTCAGTCTTCGCAGCGCGACGCTGTCGCTTGCGCTGGCCGGCCTCGTGGCGGCGCCGCTGCCGGCGCTGGCACAGAATTTCCGCTTCGATCAGGTGTCGATCGAGGGGCTGGAGCGGATCGAACCGGCCACGGTCCTGTCGCTGGCCGGGATCGCGCGCGGGGAACAGCTGTCGGGCGGCGCGCTCAACGACGCCTATCAGCGCCTCAAGGATTCGGGTCTGTTCGAACGCGTCGAACTGGTGCCGCAGGGCGGGCGCCTTGTCATCCGCCTGGCCGAATATCCCACCGTCAGCCGCGTCGCCTTCGAGGGCAACAAGCGCATCAAGGACGAGGATCTTCAGGGGATCATCAAGATCGCGCCGCGCCGCGTCTTCTCGCCCTCGCAGCTCGAGGCCGACGCCCAGAGCATCGCCGATGCCTATGCCCAGACCGGGCGGCTGGCCGCGCGCGTCGATCCCAAGGTGATCCGGCGCGCCGGCAACCGCGTCGATATCGCCTTCGAGATCCGCGAGGGCCGGGTGAGCGAGGTCGAGCGCATCTCCTTCACCGGCAACCGCGCCTATTCCGACAGCCGCCTGCGCCGCGTGCTCGACTCCAAGCAGGCCGGCATCTTCCGCGCCATCATCAGCCGCGACACCTTCGTGCCCGAGCGCATCGAGTTCGACCGCAAGCTTCTGGTCGATTTCTACCGCGCCCGCGGCTATATCGACGCCGAGGTTCAGGGCGTGTCCTCGGAAATGGCTCGCTCGCGCGATGGCTTCTTCCTGAATTTCAAGATCCACGAGGGTCAGAAATATGCGCTGGGGCGGATCACCACCCGTTCCGAGATCGAGGGCGTGCCGGCCGGGGATTTCCAGGCCGCGCTCAAGATCAAGCCGGGCGTGACCTATTCGCCGCTGGCCATCGACAATTCGATCTCGCGCATGGAGGCGCTGGCGCTTCAGCGCGGCATCAACTTCCTTCGGGTCGAGCCGCGCATCACCCGCCACCCCGAGACCCAGACGCTGGACGTGGAATTCGTGCTGTCGCGCGGGCCGCGGGTCTTTGTCGAACGCATCGACATCGAAGGCAATGTCACCACGCTGGACCGGGTGGTGCGCCGCCAGTTCCGCAGCGTCGAAGGCGATCCCTTCAACCCGCGCGAGATCCGCGAGGCCGCCGACCGGCTGCGCGCGCTGCGCTATTTCTCGAATGTCGACGTGCAGTCGCGCCCCGGTTCGACCTCCGACAAGGTGATCGTCGACGTCAATCTCGAGGAACAGCCCACCGGGTCGCTGGCCTTCGGGGCGTCCTATGGGGTCAATTCGGGCTTCGGTGTCAACGTTTCGCTTCAGGAATCGAACCTGCTGGGGCGCGGGCAATATCTGGGGCTGAGCATCGGCACCAGCTCGGATGACCAGAAGAACTCGCTGACCTTCATCGAGCCCTATTTCCTGGGCCGCGACCTGAAGTTCAAGTTCAACGCCTATTACAACACCTCGGACGATTCCTCGGGCACCGATTTCTCGACCCGGATGGGCGGGATCACGCCCTCGATCGAATTCCCGGTGTCGGAACGGACCCGGCTCGAGCTGCGCTATACGCTGTCCTATGACGACCTCGTGTCGGTCAATGCCGGCTCCTCGCCGATCCTGACCAACGAGATCGGGGCGCTGTGGTCCTCGGGGCTGGGCTATACGGTGAGCTATGACACCCGCAAGACCGGGCTCAACCCGGATGCGGGCGTGCTGCTTCAGGTGTCGCAGGATCTCTTGGGGATGGGGGGCGATGTGCAGGCGGTGCGCACCACCGCGCTGGCCTCGGCCGAGAAACGCCTGGCCAGCCGCGACCTGCTGTTGCGCGCCGAGCTTGAGGCCGGGGCGATCGGCTTCATGAAGGGCAACAGCCGCGTCATCGACCGCTTCATGAATGGCTCGAAGATCCGCGGCTTCGAACCCGGCGGCATCGGCCCGCGCGATATCGGTGCGGCCAACCAGGACGTGCTGGGCGGGAATTATTACGCCGTCGCCCGTTTCGAGGCCGAATTCCCGCTGGGCCTGCCCGAGGAATACGGCATCACCGGCGGGGCATTCTTCGACGTCGGGTCGATCTGGGGTCTCAGCACGACCGCCGGCGGGATCAACGTCCAGAGCGAGGATTTCAAGCCCCGCGCCGCGGCGGGTGTGTCGGTCTTCTGGACCACGCCGCTGGGGCCGCTGCGCTTCAACTTCGCCAAGGCGCTGGTCAAGGAAGACTACGACGAGGAACAGAACTTCGACCTGACCATCTCGACCCGGTTCTGAGGGCATGACCGGCGTCGGACCTGACAGGGGAAGACCTGGCCGGGCCCACGCGGTGCAGGTCTTGCCGCCGCGGCGCGGCGTTGCGGCGCTGGCGCTGGCGGGGATGGTGCTCGGGGCGGGGGGCGCGCCGGGCCTGGCGCAGGAGCGTCCGCCCGAGGTCGGCCTTGGCTTTGGCGTGCCGCAGGTGACCTCGCCGCTGGGGCGGGCCATTCCGGTGTCGCCGGTGCTGACGGTCGACAGCGACAGGGTCTATGGCGAATCCGCCTGGGGCCGGCGCGTGCTGGCCGAGACCCGCGCGCGGCTGCGCGATCTCGAGGCCGAGAACCAGCGCATCTCGGCGGATCTGGCCGCCGAGGAACGCAGCCTGACCGAACGGCGCGCCGAGATGGCGCCTGAGGAGTTCCGCGCCGCCGCCGACGCCTTTGATGCGCGTGTCGTCGGCATTCGCCGCGCCCAGGAGGCCAAGTCCCGCGATATCGCCCGCCAGGCCGAAGCCGAGCGCGCCGCCTTCATCGAGGCCGCCCTTCCCGCCGTGGGCGAGGTTCTGGCGCGCCGCGGGGCAGTGGTCATCCTGGACCGCAAGCAAGTCTTCGTGGCCACCGATGCAGTCGATGTCACCGACGAACTGATCTCGGCGCTCAACGACCGACTGGGGGACGGCGCCGCTTCTCCGCGCGGGGCCGTGCCAGCCGAGGCTCCGGCACCGGAGCTTGCGCCCGCCGCCCCAGCCGATCCCGCCGCGGACCCGGCGCCGGGTGCGGCGATCCCCGCGCCCGGTGGACCGCTCGATCTGCCGACGGGGGCGGGCGCGACCGGCCAGCCCGACGCGCTTTCGGACGGACCTGACGGGGGCTGAGAGGCGCAGCCGGATCGCGTTGTCCGGCGTCGGCGCGACCCGGCGCCGCGAGGCCCGGCGTCTTGCCAAGCCTCGCCCCGGTTGCTAGCAAGCATCACCGCGCCCGACCGGCGCACGACCAAGTTTCTTGCAGGAAAGACGGGTTCATGACCGAGACCGCGCCGCAGACCGCTGCCATCACCGAAGCCGATCTGGCCCTGATCCAGCGGATCATTCCGCATCGTTATCCGTTCCTGATGATCGACAAGGTGCGCGACATCGTGCTGGGCACCTCGGCGGTGGGCATCAAGAACGTCACCGTCAACGAACCCCATTTCACCGGCCATTTCCCGGCCGAACCGGTCATGCCGGGCGTGCTGATCGTCGAGGCGATGGCCCAGACCGCCGCCATCGTGGTGGGGGTCAGCATGAATGTCATCGACAAGGACATGGTGACCTATTTCATGGGCATCGACGCGTGCAAGTTTCGCCGCAAGGTGGTGCCGGGCGATGTGCTCGAACTGCATGTGACTGCCAAGCGCGGCGGCGGCAAGATCTGGAAATTCGAGGGCCGGGCGATGGTCGGGGACGAGCTGGCCGCGCAGGCCGAGTTCACCGCCATGATGGCCCCGAAGGCCTGAGCCATGAGCGCGCCCGCGATCCACGAGGATGCCGAGGTGCATCGCCTGGCCGAGGTGGCGCCCGGCGCGCGCATCGCCGCAGGGGCCAAGGTGGGGCCCTTCTGCGTGGTCGGCCCAGAGGTCGTTCTCGGCCCCGGCGTCGAGCTGAAATCCCATGTCGTCGTGGCCGGCTGCACCGAGGTCGGCGCGGGCACGGTGATCTTTCCCTTCGCCTCGATCGGCGAGGTGCCCCAGGATCTGAAGTTCCGCGGCGAGAAGACCCGCCTCGTCATCGGGCGCAACAACCGCATCCGCGAGCATGTGACCATGAACCCCGGCACCGAAGGCGGCGGCGGGGTGACCTCGATCGGGGATGATTGCCTGCTGATGGCGGGCGCGCATGTGGCCCATGATTGCCGGCTGGGCGATCGGGTGATCCTGGTCAACCATGCCGCTGTCGCGGGCCATTGCGTGATCGAGGATGACGTGATCGTGGGCGGTCTGTCGGGGGTGCATCAATTCGTGCGCATCGGCCGCGGCGCCATGATCGGGGCGCTCAGCATGGTGACGGCGGATGTGCTGCCGCATGGTCTGGTGCAGGGGCCGCGGGCGGGTCTGGACGGGCTGAACCTGGTCGGGCTCAAGCGCCGCGGCACCGCGCGCGAGGACATCCACGCGCTGCGTGATCTCTATGCCGCGCTTGGCGGCGGACAGATGCGCCAGACCGCGCGCCAGATCGCCGAAAGCCCCGATCCGCGCGCCGCCACCGTGCAGGAGGTGCTGGACTTCATCCTGGGTCCGTCGGACCGCAGCTTCCTGTCGCCGCAATGAGCGCGCTTGCCATCATCGCGGGGGGCGGCACCTTGCCGGAACGGCTCGCCGCGGCCCATCCCGATGCCCTGGTGGCCGAGCTTGAGGGCTTTGGCCGCGGGATCGCGGGCGCCGAGAGCTTTCGTCTGGAACGGCTGGTGCCCTTTCTCGACAGCCTGTGCGAGCGGGGCGTGACGCATGTGGTCTTTGCCGGCGGGCTGCGGCGCCCGCGGCTGGACCCGGCGCTTTTCGACATGCGCACCGCGGCGATGGTGCCGCGGATCGTCACCGCCATGCAGGCCGGCGACGACGCAACCCTGCGCGAGGTGATCGCCATCTTCGAGGATTGGGATCTGGCGGTCGTGGGGGCGGCCGATCTGCTGCCCGATCTCGTGGCCGAACCGGGCGTCCTGGTCGGCACGCCGGGCCCCGAGGCCGAGGCCGACGTGACCCGCGCCGCCCAGATCGTCGAGGCCCTGGGGGCGGTCGATGTGGGGCAGGGTGCCGTGGTCGCGCGCGGGCAATGTCTGGCCGTTGAAACCGTGCCCGGCACCGATGCGATGCTGGCCTTCGTGGCCGCCCATCGCGCGCATTTGCCCGCAGGCGGGGTTCTGTGGAAGGCGCCCAAGCCCGGCCAGGAATTGCGCATCGACATGCCCGCCATCGGTCCGTCCACGGTCGAGGGCGCCCATGCCGCGGGGCTTTCGGGCATTGCCATCGCCGCGGGGGGCGTGATGATCCTTGACCGCGCCGCCACGCTGGCCCGCGCCGAGGCGCTTGGCCTGTGGCTCTGGGCGCGCGCATGAGGGTTTTCGTCATCGCGGGCGAGGCCTCGGGCGACCGGCTCGGCGGGGCCTTGCTGGCGGGGCTGTCCACATTGGCGCCGGGCACCGAGATCGTGGGCATCGGCGGTCCGCAGATGACGGCGCAGGGCCTTGCCAGCCTGTTTCCGATGGACGAGCTGTCGGTGATGGGCCTGTGGGAGGTGCTGCGTCAGTATTCCGCGCTCAAGGCGCGGCTGGATCAGACCGTCGCCGCCGTGCTCGAGACCCGCCCCGATGTCCTGATCACGATCGACAGCCCGGATTTCACCCTGCGCGTGGCGCGCGCGGTGCGGGCCCGGCGCCCCGATCTGCCGGTGGTGCATTACGTGGCGCCGTCGGTCTGGGCCTGGCGGCCGGGCCGGGCGCAGAAGATGGCGCCCGTGGTCGATCACGTCCTGGCGCTGCTGCCGTTCGAGCCGCCCTATATGGAAGCCGCCGGCATGAGCTGCGATTGCGTCGGCCATCCGGTCGTGGCCGAGCCGCAGGCCACCCCCGAGGAGGCCGCCGCCTTCCGCGAGACCTACATGATCGGCCCCGATCAGCCGCTGGCCCTGTGTCTGCCGGGCTCGCGCCGCTCGGAGGTGTCGCGCCTGGCGCCGCGCTTCGACGAGGCGCTGATGCGGCTGCGCGACCGCGAGCCGGGGTTGCGCGTGGTGCTGCCCACGGTGCGGGGCGTGGCGCCGATGGTGCGGGCGATGACGGCGCGCTGGCCGGTGGCGCCGATCGTGCTGGAGGAGGACGCCGACAAGCGCGCGGCCTTTGCCGCGGCGGATCTGGCGCTGGCGGCTTCGGGCACGGTCAGTCTGGAGCTGGCCGCGGCCGGCACGCCGATGGTGATCGCCTATGACATGGCGCCGCTGTCGCGCGCGATCATCCAGCGGATGGTGCGGGTCGAGACGGTCACGCTGGTCAATCTGGTGACCGAGACGCGCACGATCCCCGAATTCATCGGCCGCAATTGCCGCCCCGGCCCGATCTCCAAGGCGCTGGCGGTGCTGCTCAACGACCCCAAGGCCGTGGGTGCGCAGCGCGCCTGCATGGACCGCGCGCTGGATCTGCTGGGGCGGGGCGACGAAGATCCGGGGTTGCGCGCGGCGCGCTCGGTTCTGGGCTTCCTTGCGCGGCGCGCGGCGGGCTGAGACCGGCCCTCAACTGCGTCACGCAAGCGACGGAAAGCCTTTACACTTCTTAAGCCGTTGCGTTCCGTGAATGAGCTTAAGAAAAGTTTACGCCAAAGCGCACGCCGCCCCCCGCACGCCCCCCTTCGCATGGGCGCCGCACCGGGCGGCCCCCGATCACGCCTTGACGATCCAGCCGCCGCCCAGCACGCGGGTGCCTTCGCGGGCATAGAAGACGCAGGCCTGGCCGGGGCTCACGCCCTCTTCGGGGTCGATCAGCTCGACCTCGGCGCGGGTGGGGGCGGTGGCGCGCAAAAGCGCGGGCCGCGGCGGCCGGGTCGAGCGCACGCGCACCCGCACCTCGTGCTCGCCCGCCTGGAAATCGCCGTCGCCCAGCCAGTTGACCTGTTCGACGCGGATGATCCGGGTGGCCAGATCGGCCTTGGGGCCCACGATGACCTGCCGTGTCTCGGGATCAAGGCGCACGACATAGAGCGGCTCGGTCAGGCCGCCGATCCCCAGACCGCGGCGCTGGCCGATGGTGTAATGGATCACCCCGCGGTGGCGGGCCAAAACGCGGCCCGCGGTGTCCACGATCTCGCCCGGTTCGGCCGCACCTGGGCGCAGTTTCTCGATCAGGGCGGCGTAATTGCCGTCGGGGACAAAGCAGATATCCTGGCTGTCGGGCTTGTCCGCCACCGCCAGCCCATAGCGCGCCGCCAGCGCCCGCGTTTCCGCCTTCGACGCCAGCCCGCCCAGAGGAAAGCGCAGGAATTCAAGCTGTTCGCGGGTGGTCGAGAACAGGAAATAGCTCTGGTCGCGGGTGGGATCGGCGGCCGAATGCAGCTCGGCCCCGGCCGGGCCGTCAAAGCGGCGGATGTAATGGCCCGTGGCCATGCAATCGGCCTCGAGATCGCGCGCGGTCTCCAGCAGGTCGCGGAATTTCACCCGCTCATTGCAGCGGATGCAGGGCACGGGCGTCGCGCCGGCCAGATAGGCATCGGCGAATTCCTCGATCACGGCCTCGCGGAAGGTGTTCTCGTAATCCAGCACATAATGCGGAAAGCCCAGCGATTCGGCCACGCGGCGGGCATCGTGGATGTCGCGCCCCGCGCAGCAGGCGCCCTTGCGCGCCAGCGCCGCACCGTGGTCGTAAAGCTGAAGCGTCACCCCCACGACATCATAGCCCTGTTCGTGCAGCTGCGCCGCCACGACCGAACTGTCCACGCCGCCCGACATCGCCACGACGACGCGGGTCTTCGCGGGCGGCTTGGGCAGACCGAGGGAATTCAGCGCGGACATTTCGGCATCCTTTCGGGAAACCTCGGGAATATAGGAAAATGCAAGGCACTCTCAACCCCCGTTTCACCGCTCCTTAAGTCCCGGATGCCATTCTGCCCGTGGTGAAGAAGGAAGGGGTGTCCCTATGTATCTCAAGAAAGTGGATGGGCCGCGCGCCGTGACGCTGCCCGATGGCAGCATCCTGACGCGTGCCGATCTGCCGCCCAAGGAAACGCGACGTTGGGTGGCCAGCCGCAAGGCAACCATCGTAAAAGCCGTGGCGCATGGGCTGATTCCCCTGTCCGAGGTGCTGGAACGCTATGGCCTGAGCGAGGAAGAGTTCGCGCTGTGGGCCGATGCGGTCAAGAAACATGGCGAAGTTGCCCTGAAGGTCACCGCAATCCAGAAATATCGGCAACTTTAGGTTGAATTCCGCCGAATTCATGCGAGAGTAACATCGCGTTAACCATTTGCGGTGAAGCTGATCGTGAACGAGGGATGAATTCGGAGAACTCAGGATGCGGATTCTACTGGTTGAGGATGATCCGACGACGTCGCGCAGCATCGAGCTCATGCTGACGCATGCGAACCTCAACGTCTATTGCACCGACCTTGGCGAAGAGGGAATCGACCTCGCCAAGCTCTATGATTACGATCTGATCCTGCTGGATCTGAATCTGCCGGACATGAACGGCCACGAGGTTCTGCGCCAGCTGCGCATGGCCCGGATCGACACGCCCATCCTGATTCTCTCGGGGGCCGACGACACCGAGAACAAGATCAAGGGCTTCGGCTTCGGCGCCGACGATTACATGACCAAGCCCTTCCACCGCGAAGAACTGGTTGCCCGCATCCACGCCATCATCCGTCGTTCCAAGGGGCATTAGCAGTCGATCATCCGCACCGGCAAGATCTCGGTCAATCTGGACGCCAAGACGGTGGATGTGGACGGCAAGCCCGTGCATCTGACCGGCAAGGAATACCAGATGCTGGAACTGCTCAGCCTGCGCAAGGGCACGACCCTGACCAAGGAGATGTTCCTCAACCATCTCTATGGCGGCATGGACGAGCCCGAGCTCAAGATCATCGACGTGTTCATCTGCAAGCTGCGCAAGAAACTTTCCGAAGTGACGGGCGGCGAGAACTACATCGAGACCGTCTGGGGCCGCGGCTATGTGCTGCGCGATCCCGCGCCGGCCGAACAAACCGACGGACCGCGGCTGGCGCTGCGCGCCTGATCTCTGGACGCGCGGCCCGCCCGGCCTTATCTCGGGCGGGGCAGCGTTCAGGGGGCAGGCATGGCCAAGGATCGGAACCGGGAAGGGCAGGGCGCGGAGATCGAGACCATCCGTGCCGAGATGGCGGATCTTGCCCAACGGCTGGCCGCCGCCAATACCGCCTATCACCGTGACGACGCCCCCGAGATTTCGGATGCGGACTATGACGCGCTGAAACAGCGCCTGATCGCGCTCGAATCCCTCCACCCCGATCTGGCCCAGCCCGACAGCCCGACCGCGCAGGTCGGCGCCGCCCCCGCCGAGGGCTTTTCCAAGGTCACGCATGCCCGGCGCATGCTGTCGCTGGGGAATGCCTTCTCGCGCGATGATGTCGCCGATTTTCTGGATCGGGTGCGGTCTTATCTCGGGCTCTCCGCCGAAACGCCCGTAGCCTGCACCGCCGAGCCCAAGATCGACGGGTTGTCGCTGTCCTTGCGGTATGAGGGCGGGCGCCTTGTCCAGGCCGCCACCCGCGGCGACGGCACAATGGGCGAGAACGTCACCGCCAACGCCCGCACTATCGCCGATATTCCCCAGACCCTTCCCGATGCGCCCGAAATCCTTGAGGTGCGCGGCGAGGTCTACATGTCCCACGCCGATTTCGCAACGCTCAACGCGCGCCAGGCCGAAAGCGGGGGCAAGACCTTTGCCAATCCGCGCAATGCCGCGGCCGGGTCGCTGCGCCAGCTCGATGCGCAGATCACCGCCGCGCGCCCGCTGCGCTTCTTCGCCTATGCCTGGGGCGAGATCAGCGCCCCGCTGGCCGCAAGTCAGATGCAAGCCGTTGCGCGCTTGGGTGAAATGGGCTTTCAGATCAATCCCTTGATGCAGCTTTGCCCGGATCTCGACAGCCTGATCGCCACCTGGGAGGCGATCGAACGTCAGCGCGCCACCTTGGGCTATGACATCGACGGCGTGGTCTACAAGGTTGACGATCTGGCCTTGCAGGCGCGTCTGGGCACGCGCTCGACCACGCCCCGCTGGGCCATCGCGCACAAGTTTCCCGCCCAGACCGCCTGGACCCGGCTGGAACGGATCGAGATCCAGGTCGGGCGGACCGGCGCGCTCAGCCCCGTCGCGCGGCTGCATCCGGTCACCGTGGGCGGCGTCGTGGTCTCGAACGCCACGCTCCACAACGAGGATTACATCGCCGGGCGCGATTCCTCTGGCGCGTCCATCCGCGAGGGGCGCGACATCCGCGAAGGCGATTGGGTCAAGATCTATCGCGCCGGCGACGTGATCCCCAAGATTGCCGATGTGGACCCCACGCGCCGCCCGGATGGGGCGCAACGCTTTGTCTTTCCTGATAAATGTCCCGAATGCGGCTCGGACGCCATCCGCGACGAAGGTGATTCCGTGCGCCGCTGCACCGGCGGGCTGATCTGCCCTGCGCAGGCGGTCGAGAAGCTCAAGCATTTCGTCTCGCGCGCGGCCTTCGACATCGACGGGCTGGGCGCCAAGCAGGTCGAGTCCTTCTTCGCCGACAACTGGATCCGCGAACCGGCCGACATCTTCCGTCTCGAAGAACGCTACGGGAGCGGGCTGCAACAGCTTCGCAACCGCGAGGGTTGGGGGCCGAAATCGGCGGCGAACCTCTTTGCCGCGATCGACGACAAGCGTCGCATCCCCCTGGCGCGTTTCCTGTTCGCGCTGGGGATCCGCCATGTCGGCGAGGCCGCCGCGCAGCTTCTGGCGCGCCACTTCACCACCTGGGCGGCGCTTCTCGAAACCGTCGAGGCGGCGCAGGCGCTCGAGGAGCCCGCCTGGGAGACACTCGTCTCGATCGACGGGATCGGCGCGACCACGGCGCGCTCGCTCGTGGTGTCGCTGACCCATTCGGCGGACCGTCAGGCGGTGGACAACCTTCTGAAATATGTCGAGATTCTTCCCGAAGAACGCCGCATCGACACCGACAGCCCCATCGCCGGGATGACGCTTGTCTTCACCGGCACGCTGGAGCGGATGACCCGCGCCGAAGCCAAGGCCCGCGCCGAAGCCCTGGGCGCCCGCGTCTCGGGCTCGGTCTCGGCCCGCACCGATATCCTGGTGGCGGGCCTTGGCGCGGGGTCCAAGGCGAAGAAGGCCGCCGATCTGGGGGTCCGCGTCATCGACGAAGACGCCTGGATCGCGTTGGTGGAGGGTGCATGAGCGGCCGGCCGGCGGTCCTGTTTCCGCTGTTTGCCGGGCTGGCCTCGCTTCCCGGCGTCGGCCCCAAGACCGCCCGGGCTTTCGAGGCGCTGGGGATCGAGGCGCCGCGCGATCTGCTGTTCCTGTTGCCGCATTCGGTGATCGATCGGCGCCTGCGCCCCGGGGTGACGGGGGCGGCGCCGGGGACGGTGGTGACGCTGGCGGTCGAGGTGCTCGAGCATCTGCCCGCGCGCCGTCGCGGTGCCCCGGCGCGGGTGCGCGTGCATGATGGGCAGGTCGAGATCACGCTGGTCTTCTTTCATGCGCGCCCGGCCTGGCTCGAGGCGCAATTGCCTCTGGGTGAACGGAGAGTAATTTCGGGAAAGCTCGAAGTTTTCGAAGGACGTGCGCAAATCGCGCATCCCGATCATATCTTGCCTCTGGACGCGGCCGGGGATCTGCCGGAGTTCGAGCCGATCTATCCCGCCGGGGCGGGTGTGTCGCCTCGCCAGGTCGCGCGCGCCGCGCAGGAGGCGCTGAGCCGGGTTCCGGATCTGCCCGAATGGATCGACCCGGCGCTCAAGGCGCGGGAAGGGTGGCCGGATTGGACTGCGGCCCTGCGGGGCGCGCATGCGCCGCGCGGGCTTGACGCGTTGGCCGCGCATGCCCCGGCGCGTGCGCGGCTGGCCTATGACGAGTTCTTCGCCCATCAGATGACGCTGGCCCTGGCCCGGGCCAAGGTGCGCCGGAGCCGCGGGCGCAGCACGGTCGGAACTGGAGCTTTGCGCGACAAGGTTCTGAATTCCCTTCCATATCGTCCGACCGGTGCGCAGGAGCGCGCGATGGCCGAGATTGCCGCGGACATGGTCGCGCCGCATCGGATGAACCGCCTGCTGCAAGGCGATGTCGGCGCGGGCAAGACGCTGGTGGCCTTTGGTGCGCTGCTCACGGCGGTCGAGGCAGGCGGGCAGGGCGCGATGATGGCGCCGACCGAGATCCTGGCGCGGCAGCATTTCGACGGGCTGGCGCCCCTGGCGGCGGCGGCGGGCATTCGTCTGGAAATTCTGACGGGACGGGACCGCAAGGCCGAGCGCGCGGCAAAACTGGCCGACCTTGCTGCCGGGCGGATCGAGGTTCTGGTCGGAACCCATGCATTATTTCAGAAAGATGTGGAATTCCAGGATTTACGGCTTGTCATCATTGATGAGCAGCACCGCTTCGGTGTCGCGCAACGCATGGAGCTGGCGCAAAAGGGCGTGGCGGCGGATGTGCTGGTGATGACCGCGACGCCGATCCCGCGGTCGCTGGCGCTTGCGCAATGCGGCGACATGGACATCAGCGTGCTGGACGAGAAACCGCCGGGGCGCAAGCCTGTCCAGACCGCGCTGATCCCCGATGACCGGATCGGCGAGGTCGTGGCCCATCTGGCGCGCGCGATGGCCGAAGGGCGACAAGCCTATTGGGTTTGCCCACTGGTCGAGGAAAGCGAAGTCGTTGATCTGAGCTCGGCCGAGGATCGCTTTGCCCAGCTGCGCAAGGATTTGGGCGAGGGGGTCGTCGGGCTGGTGCATGGTCAGATGGCCGGGCCCGAGAAAGACGCCGCGATGGCCGATTTCGTGGTCGGGAAGACGCGCGTTCTGGTGGCGACCACGGTGATCGAGGTGGGGGTGAACGTGCCCGCGGCCTCGATCATGGTGATCGAGCGCGCCGAGACCTTTGGACTTGCGCAATTGCACCAGCTGCGCGGCCGGGTCGGGCGGGGCGAGGCGGCCTCGACCTGCCTTCTGCTCTATCGCGCGCCGCTGAACGAGACCGGGCGGCGGCGGCTGGCGATCCTGCGCGAGACCGAGGACGGGTTCCGCATCGCCGAGGAAGACCTGGCCATGCGCGGGGCGGGTGACGTGATCGGCACGGCGCAATCGGGGCTGCCGCGGTTTCGCATTGCCGATCTCGAACGCCAGGCCGGGCTGATGGCGATTGCGCAGAAAGATGCGCGCAAGCTGCTGGCCGATGACCCGGAACTTGCGGGGCCGCGCGGGCGGGCGGTGCGCGATTTCCTGTGGCTGATGCGGCAGGACCGGGCGATTGCGCTGATCGGCGTGGGCTAGATGTTCTCAAAAAGTTCTTGCACGCGCGGAAAGGATATGAGAACAAAGTGGCAACAAAAGGGGGGTGCCATGGTCCAGATCCACATTCTTCAACGTTCCCTGAAGCTTGCGCGCACTGCGCTGAGCCTGCCGGCCGACAGCATGTGGCATGACGCGCTGGGGGCGGCCTCTCTCGGGGTCATTCTCGTGGCGGGTCTCAGCCTGGGCGGGCCGCTCTGACCGCCGATCATTTCGTTCACTGCCTCGCGCTTCTTGCCTGATCGTCGCCGGGGAGGTCTGATCCCCGGATCCCGAAGCGCCACCTGGCCGCCGTTCCACACGGCGGCCTTTTTCCTGTTCGGGCACGCCGGGGCGCGGTTCAGAAACGATAGCCCATCCGCAAGCCGCCCCAATGCCGCCCGCGCACATGGATCGGCGCGGACAGATCCTTCATCAGCACGAAATTCCCGCCGCCCATGTCGCGGCGATAGATCTGGATCAGGAAGGGCGCGGTGGATTGCCCCGCGCTCAGCCCCACGCGGTCATCGAAGATCCGCCGGTTTCGGCAATTCGCGGCATTCCAGTCGGGATCGTTGCTCTGGGGTTGGGAGTATTTGCGGTTATGCGTCGGAAGATAGCCGTTTCGGTCGACCGCGGCGCAGAAGACCACGCGCGGATCGAGATCGAGCGCAGGCTCCTGAACCGCTGGCAAGATCGCATCGGTCAGCTTGGTATAGGGGGCCATGACCTGTGCGGGATCGGTGCCCGGGATTTCGGTATAGCGCTGATCGAAGAGGCGCTGCGCGTCGATCCGGCCCTGGTCGATGGCTGCCTCGAAAAGCGCGCCGATCTCCTCGGCCGTCTGCCGGATGAATTCGATCAGGGCGCCGTCGCCATGGGTGCCCCCGGCCAGAACCGCGTTCTGGACCATGCTTTCGCCCAGGCTGACCAGACCGTCGACACGTTCGCGCGCCTCGTGGACGCCATCGGCGGTGGCGCGGGTGGTCTCGGACAGGGCGCGGAAGGCCGGGGCGAATTGATCGTTGGCCGCGCGCACTTCGCCTGCGCGCGCAGCGATGTCGAGGGCAGCCCCGCGCGTGGCCTCGACCGAGGCGGTCATCCGCGTCAGGATCTGATCGGTTTCGGTGGCGCCGGTGATGACCGCGCCGGCATCGACCGAGACGCGCGCGGCCTCGGCGCGCAAGGTCTCGATGCGGTCGCTCAGCCCCGAGATCGCCTGCGAGATCGTGGCCGCGGCGGTGGCGGTCTTGCGCGACAATTCGTTGATGGCCTCGGCCACGACGGCAAAGCCGCGCCCGGCGTCGCCCGCGCGCACGGCTTCGATCTTGGCGTTGATCGCCAGGATGTTGACCTGCGAGGCGATGCCCGCGATTTCGGTGTTCGAGCTTTGCACCGAATCGAGCGTGGCGGCGACATCGGCCATCTTGGTCTCGACCGATTGCACCCAGCCGGCCACGCTGCGCGTATGCGTGCCTGTCTCGCGCAGCACCCGCGCCGAGCCGGTGACCGCGGTCATCGTGTCCTCGGCCGATTGGGCCACAAGATCGACCGCGCTTTGCACCCGTGCATTCGCCGCGGCCACGGCATTGGCGGCGTCGCGCGCGCCGGACAATTCGGCCATCTGGCCATGTGCCGCGCTGTCGAGATCATCGAGAAAGGCGGCAACATCGACGATGTCGCGCCCCAGCGCCTCGGCGTCGCGGACGATGGCGTCGAGATGAAGATCGGTCTTGCCCGGGGCAGGGCCTGGATCGAGGGGCATGGCGATGTCCGACTTGCGTGATGAGCGCCAGTATTACGCGGCAAGGTTGCATGCGGGTTAATGGCATCCGGGGCCTCTTTGCGCCGGCCGCCGCGACATGCTAGGGCGGCGCGAACGAACGCCGAGGGACAGGGGCGAAGGGCGGGGCGATGTACGAACTCAGGACCGAGACCGACGCGGATTGGTGGGAGGTCGAGGCGCTCTATGACCTGTGCTTCGCGCCCGGCCGCACGGCGCTGTCGTCCTATCGGCTGCGCGACGGGGTCGAGAAGGTGGCCGACCTGTCCTTGGTGCTGCGCGACGGCGACGGCACGCTGGCGGCGGTGATCCGCTACTGGCCGGTCCGGGTGGGCGGGGCGCCGACGCTGCTGCTGGGTCCCGTGGCCGTGCACCCGACCCGCCAGGGCGAGGGACTGGGCGCGCTCCTCATCCACGAGAGCCTGGCCGAGGCGCGCAAGCTGGGCTGGGCGCGCGTGCTTCTGGTGGGGGATGCGCCCTATTACGGCCGCTTCGGGTTCACCCGGCTTTCGGGGGTCGAGATGCCCCCGCCCACCAACCCCGACCGCGTGCTGGGCTTCGATCTGGTGCCGGGGGCCTGGGCGGGCGTGACCGGCCGGGTGACGCGCTTCTGCGACGACGCGGGCTGAGGGGCGCCACTGGACGCGGGCGCGCGGGCATCCCATATCAGAAGGCGTCGGGGCCCGGAACGGGCCGTCAGCCGGGGGATGTCATGACCGGAACCGAACTGCGCGAAGCGGTGATCTTCGAACCCATTTCCGACCCCCAGGTGCTGGGCGCGCTCGAGGCGCTGGCCGCGCGGCACCGGGCGGCCTCGGGGCTGGGGATGCAAGTGCTGAGCATGGTGGGGGCCAGCGCCGAAGGGCTGTTGCGGCGGCTGCCGGGGCCGGTGCGCGCGCGGCTCGACCATGCGACCGAGGTCGCCCTGGAGCGCGCCTTTCACGCCGCGGCGGCCTCGCGCGGGTCGATTGCGGATCAATCCGATTGGGTCAACACGGCGCTGGCGACGGCGATGGGCGCGGCGGGGGGCCTTGGCGGTCTGCCCGGCGCGCTGGCGGAATTGCCTTTCACGATCACGGTCCTTCTGCGCGCGATCCAGGGCATCGCCGAGGAACACGGCTTTGATCCCGCCGATCCGGAGGTGCGTCTCGAATGCCTTCAGGTCATGGCTGCGGCGGGGCCCTTGGCGCGCGACGATGGCGCCGATGTGGGGTTCCTGGCGCTCAAGGTCACGCTGACGGGCCAGAGCCTCAACACGATGATCGCGCGCGTGGCGCCGCGGCTGGCGGCGGCGATGGGCCAGAAGCTGGCCGCGCAATCGGCGCCCGTGCTGGGCGCGGTCGCGGGCGCGGCGATCAACTGGACCTTCACCAGCTATTATCAGGAGATCGCGCGGGTCCATTTCGGCCTGCGCCGGCTGGCACGCGATCAGGGGCTGGACGAGGGGCTGATGCGCGAGGAATTGCGCGCCCGCATTCTGGCGCGCTGAGGCCGGGCCGGGCGCGAGGGGCGCAGGACACGGGGCGCGCAAGACACGGGGCGCGCAGGGCATGGGGCGCGCAGGGGCGCCGGCAGCGGCCGAACCCACCCCGGCGGCCCCGATCAGTCGTGCGCCCGGATCAGTCGTGTGAAAGACAGCCCAGCACGACGGGCCGCAGGTTCTCGACCCCGCGATCCATCGCCGCCTGGATCTCGTCGGACAGATCGCCCAGATGCACCCGGCGCAACAGATGCTTGACCGGCCCGATCGAGGCCGGCCGCATCGACAGCGCCCGCACGCCAAGGGCTGCGAAGGTCAGCGCCTCGAGCGGGCGGCCCGCATCCTCGCCGCAATAGGAGAGCGGCGTTCCGGCCTCGTCGCAGCGCTCCACGATCTGGCGGATCAGCCGCAGGAAGCTGCCGTCCAGCGTGTCATAGCGGCGGCGCACGCGCTCGTTCTCGCGGTCGGCGGCAAAGAAGAACTGCTTGAGGTCGTTCCCCCCGATCGAGATGAAATCGGCCGCGCGGAAGAAGGACAGCGGCGCAAAGGCCAGGCTGGGCGTTTCCAGCATGGCGCCGACCTCGATGCCCGAGGGCGCGGGATGGCCCAGCGCCTGTTCGCGCGCGATCACCTTGTCGAACATCTCGCGGGCGCGGTCGAATTCGCCGGCGGTGGCGATGAAAGGAAACATCAGCGCCAGCGGCCGGCCCTGGGCGGCGCGCACCAGCGCCTGCATCTGCATCTTCAGAACGCCCGGACGGTCCAGCCCCAGCCGGATCGCGCGCCAGCCCATCGCCGGGTTGGGCTCGTCCTGCGGCTTCATGTAGGGCAGCACCTTGTCCGAACCGATGTCGAGCGTGCGGAACACCACCCGGCGGCCCTCGGCGGCATCCATCACCCGTTTGTAGATCGCGGCCAGCTCGGCCCGGCGCGGCACATGGCTGCGCACAAGGAATTGCAGCTCGGTGCGAAAGAGGCCGACGCCCTCGGCCCCCGACGAGGCCAGCGACGGCAGATCCGCCATCAGGCCGGCATTCATCGTCAGCTTGATGCGCGTGCCGCAGCGGGCCTGGGCGGGCAGGTCGCGCAACGAGGCATAGCGGCTCTGGGCCTCGGCCTGCATGGCGATCTTCTCGCCGAAGGCGGTGGCCACGCTGTCGTCGGGGCGCAGATGGACAATGCCCTGATCGCCGTCGACCAGGATCGGATCGCCATTCAGCGCCTCGGTGGTGACGCGCTCGGCATGGATGACCAGCGGAATGGCCAGCGCCCGCGCCACGATCGCGGCATGGCTGCCAACCGAGCCCTCCTCGAGCACCACCCCCTTGAGCTGGCGCCCGTATTCCAGCAACTCGGCCGGACCGATGTTGCGCGCGACCAGAACCGGATCCTCGGGCATCTCGGCGCCGGTGTCACGGCCCTGGCCCGTCAGCAGCCGCAGCAGGCGATGCGACAGGTCGTCGAGATCGTGCAGCCGGTCGCGCAGATAGGGGTCGGGCACCTGCTCGAGCCGCGCCCGCGCCGAGGATTGTTCCTTTTCGACCGCCGCCTCGGCCGACAGGCCGCGGGCGATGTCCTCCTCCATCCGGCGCAGCCAGCCGCGCGAATGGGCAAACATCTTGTAGGTCTCGAGCACCTGAAGATGATCGCCGTCGCCCACCACGACCTCGGCCAGCATCCGGTCTACGGATTCGCGCAGCGCCGACATGGCCTCGTGCAGGCGCTCCAGCTCGCGCTCGGGATCCTCGCCCACGGGGTTGGTGATGACCACCCGCGGCTCGTGCAGCCAGACCCGGCCCTTGGCCGCCCCTTCCTGCCCCGAGGCGCCGCGGATCATCACCGGATAGGTGTGGTGGGCGCGCGTCAGCGCCTCGCCCTCGCCGAGAAAGGCCCCCAGCTCTGTCATCTCGGCCAGCACCATTGCCACGACCTCGAGGCCGTAGACCTCGTCCTCGGAGAATTCGCGCGCCTCCTTCGACTGCACGACCAGCACGCCCAGCTTCTCGCCGACGCGCTGGATCGGCACGCCCAGGAAGGACGAATAGATTTCCTCGCCCGTCTCGGGCATGTAGCGAAAGCCCTTGACCGAGGGCGCATTGCCGGTGTTGACGGGCCGCGCCGTGCGTGCCACGCGCCCCACCAGACCCTCGCCCAGCCGCAGCCTTGTCTTGTGCACGGCCTCGGGGTTCAGACCTTCGGTGGCGCAGAGTTCAAGCGTCTCGGCATCGCGGAACAGATAGATCGAGCACACCTGCGAGCGCATGGAATCCGCGATCAGATGGGTGATCCGGTCCAGCCGCTCCTGCCCTTTGGTCGGGGTGGCCAGCGTGTCCTGAAGCCGCCGCAGAAGCTTGCGGCTCTCGCTTTCCGAAAGGTCGTTCATGGTCGATCCGCCACGGCCGCGAAACCGCTCCCCCGGGGCCCGCGATGTCCGCGCGCGCCCCGCCGTGGGCGCTCAGGCATCAGGCCGACTTTTCAAGCTCGAACGCATCATGGAGCGCCTGCACCGCAAGTTCCATATATTTCCGATCGATCAGAACCGAAATCTTGATCTCCGAAGTGGAGATGACCTTGATGTTGATATTCTCGGCAGACAGCGCCTGGAACATCTTGGCCGCGACGCCGGCGTGGCTGCGCATGCCGATCCCCACGACCGAGATCTTGGCCACATCGGTGTCGATGATGAGGTCGTCATACTTGATGATGCCGGCGCCCATCGCATCCTCGAGCGCCTTCTTGGCGCGCGCGACCTGATTGATCGGGCAGGAAAAGGTCATGTCGGTGACGGCACCGGGATGGCTTTCGTCGTAATCCTTTTCCGAGATGTTCTGGACGATCATGTCCACGTTGACGCCGGCCTCGGACAGCGGCCCGAAGATCGCCGAGGCCACGCCGGGACGATCCTCGATCGTGAACAGCGTGATCTTGGCCTCGTCACGCGAATAGGCGATACCCGAGACGACTTTCGATTCCATGATTTCATCCTCGCCGCAGACCAGGGTTCCAGAGGTTTCGTCGGTGTCCTCGAAGGACGAGAGCACCCGCAGACGCACATTATATCGTATCGCCAGTTCGACCGAACGCGTCTGGAGCACCTTGGCCCCCAGGCTGGCCAGTTCCAGCATTTCCTCGAAGGCGATGCGGTCAAGCTTGCGCGCCTTCGACGAGATCCGCGGGTCGGTCGTGTAGATGCCGTCCACGTCGGTGTAGATGTCGCAGCGCTCGGCACCGAAGGCCGCGGCAAAGGCCACCGCGGTCGTGTCCGATCCGCCGCGCCCCAGCGTGGTGATGCGGCCCTCGGGGCTCAGCCCCTGGAAGCCCGCGATGACCGCCACCTTCATGCCCTCGGCGAACTTGGCCTCGATATTGTCGGGCGGGATCGACACGAAACGCGCCGCCGAATGCGCCGAGGTCGTGTTGATCGGCACCTGCCAGCCCTGCCAGCTGCGCGCCGGAACATCCATTTCCTGAAGCGTCAGCGCCATCAGCCCCGCGGTCACGTTCTCGCCCGACGAGACCACGGCGTCATATTCGCGCGCATCGAACAGCGGCGAGGTCTGCTCGACCCAGCCGACCAGTTCGTTGGTCTTGCCCGACATGGCCGAGACGATGACGATCACGTCATAGCCGCGCTCGACCTCGCGTTTGACCTTGAGGGCGGCGTTCTTGATGCGGTCGAGGTCGGCGACCGACGTGCCGCCGAATTTCATCACCAGAAGCGGCATTCCCGCGCCCCTTTCCTGCCCGTGCCCATTGCGCGGCTTCATATGCGGCCAGCCGCCGCGTTGCAAGGGGCAGCCGGGGGAAGGGGGTGTCGTGCCCCTGCACGCGCGGGTGTCGTGAAACTGTCACGGCGGGGTGCAAGGGTGATCGGATGGGGTCCGGATCGGGGGTGCGCCATGGATGGGCGGAGCGAGACGACAACGAGAATGAATGAAGGGCTTGCGGGCGGGCGGGTCGGGGCGGAAGCCGACGCCTTTGCCGCGCGCGACCTGGCCGAGCAGCTGGGCGCGGTGGCGGTCGCGGTGGCGCGGGCCGAGGCGGCGCGGATCGAGGCCTGGGATGGTCTGATCCTGCGCCACGAATTCCTGCCCTCGGCGCAGAATCTGGCGGCCTGGCTGGCCCTGCGCGCCATCGACCTGCGCCCGCTCCAGCCGCGGCTGTCGGCGCTGGGGCTGTCGTCGCTGGGCCGCTGCGAAGGCCATGTCCGCGCCAGTCTGGATGCCAGCCTTGCCGCCCTTGAACGCGTGGCGGGGCTGGGCCGTCCGGCCTTTCCCGATCCGCGCCGCTTCACCGAAGGCCAGGCCCGCATCACCGCCCGGCGCGACGCGCTTTTCGGTGCGCGCGTCGACGGGCCGGGAACGCGCGTGCTGGTGACCCTGCCGGGCGTGGCTGCCGAGGCCGAGGAATTCGTCGCCCGGCTGATCGACGGCGGCGCCGATGCGGTGCGGGTCAATTGCGCCCATGACACGCCCGACGCCTGGGCTGCCATGATCGGCCACGTGCGCCGCGCCGGGGCGCAGGCGGGGCGACGGGTGCCGGTGCTGATGGACCTGCCGGGCCCCAAGTTGCGGCTGGCGGCGGTGGTGCCGGCGCCGGGGGGCGCGGGCAAGGACCGCGACAAGGCGCAGAAATCCGGCCCCGAGAAATCTGGCCCCGAGAAAACCGGCAAGGGCAAGTCCAAGGGCAAGCACAAGGCCCATGCCGCGCCGCCCCTGACCGCCGAAGCCGGGGCTTCGACCGGCGGGCTGCCCAAGCTGAGCCCCGGCGACATCATCGAGATCCAGGCCGGCGCTGTTCCTTGTGCCCCGCGCCCCGCGCAAGGGGCGCGCCTGGCCGCCACGCTCAGTCACCCTGAATTGTTCGGCCATCTCTCCCCCGGCGTCGAGGTCAGCTTCGACGACGGCAAGCTGACCGGCCGCGTCACCCTGTGCGAGGGGGCGGCCGCGCGCATCGAGATCCTGACCACGCGCACGGGCGGCGCGCGGCTCAAGCCCGGCAAGGGGCTGAACCTGCCCGGCGTCGACCTGGCCATTCCCGCGATCGGGGCGCAGGATCTGGAGTGTCTGGATTTCGTGGTGGGGCATGCCGACATGGTGGGGCTGTCCTTCGCGCAGACCCCGGCCGATGTGCTGGCGCTGATCGCGGCGATGGAGGCGCGCGCGGACGGCCGGCCGCTGCCGGCGATCGTGCTCAAGATCGAGACGCCGCTGGGGCTGAAGAACCTGCCCGAGATGATCGTGACCGCAGGCGGGCGGCTGCCGGTGGCGGTGATGATCGCGCGGGGCGATCTGGCGGTCGAGCTGGGTCTGGCGCGGCTCTCCGAGATCCAGGAGGAAATCCTGTGGCTGTGCGAGGCCGCGCAGGTGCCGGTGGTCTGGGCGACGCAGGTGCTCGAGGGGCTGCTCAAGGACGGCCAGGCCAGCCGCGCCGAGACGACGGATGCCGCCATGAGCCAGCGCGCCGATTGCGTGATGCTCAACAAGGGGCCGCATCTGCTCGAAGGGCTGGACTTCCTGCGCACGATCCTGATGCGGATGGAGCGCCACCAGGACAAGAAATCGCCGCGGCTGGGTGCGCTGGGGCTGTGGACACGCGGCTAGATGCCCTGATTGTGTGGGCGCAATTTCCCTGTGGATGAATGGCGGGGACTGACGCAACGTCAAGTTGACATCTTTGTACATCTCTGAAACGTTGATTGCGTTGGGTGTTATGTGTGCCGCATGTCGCGGAGGGTTTCATGAGTGTGTTGTCCTATCTGTTGGATCAGGAAAATCGGATCGTCGCCACGGGCGGCGGTTGGGATGACGCCGCTCTGTCCAGCGGCGGCGCGGGCGCGGTCTCCGAAGCCGTCGTGGGCCTGCCACTGCGCGATTTCGTTTCCGGCTCTGCCAGTTGGTCGGTGCTCAACGCGCTGCTCTATCAGTCAAGGCTCAGCGGCAAGCGCATCAAGCTGGACTACCGCTGTGACACGGTGGACGCGGCGCGCGCTTTCCGCATGTTCCTTGTGCCCGGAACCGACGGGATGGTGCTGTCGAGCCATCATCTGCTGTGGTCGCGGCCGGCGAAGCTGCGCCGCCTTTACCGGACCGCCGCCGAGAACGAACCCGCCGTCGAACGCTGTTCGTTCTGCAATTCCGTGCGTCGGGGCCCGTTCTGGACCGACGAGGTGCTGAACGGCGGGGTGCATCCGGCCACGGGGCAGGTCGAAGCGGTCGTCTATGATGTCTGCCCGGCCTGCCGCGAAATGGCGCGCAAGGCGGTCGACGGCCATCCCGAGGGGATCTTGCCCCCGGATGCCGGTCCCGTTTCCGCGCCACGGCGCGACGCGGAAGACGATTTGCGCGCGGGGATGACGGCGCAGGTCGTGCCGCTCAAGCGCGCGGCGGGGGTGGGCAGCCCCCCCGGCCGGCGCTGACGCCTTCTCCGGCCCTGTGCGCCCTTCATCGCGGGCGCGCGCACGAAAAAGCGGCCGGGAATGAACCCGGCCGAGGAAGAGGTCCTCAGGGGTCCGGGACCTTTCAGGGAAAACATGCAGGCGGCCGAAGCGCCGCCACGCGCATCACGCCAGCCAGAAGGGCCGCCGGGCCTCGATCTGGGCGTGTTCGCGGTCCAGGCCGATATCCTTGAGAAGATGCGCGTCGAGATGCGCCAGCGCCTGTCGGCTGCGCAGGCGGGTGTGCCAGGTCTCGGCCATACGCACCAGAGCCGCGGCCAGCTTCACCGGCGCCGAGGCGGGCGCGGTCCGAGCGGGATTGCGGGCGAGGGACGGGCTGAACATGGGACACCTATTTGATGACAGCGGGCGCGGCGCGCCCGGAAGGAAGAGGTCTGGCGCCAGGATCGGCGCGGGTGATCCGGTCTGTC
Organism: Phaeovulum vinaykumarii; assembly: GCF_900156695.1. Taxonomy (GTDB): domain Bacteria; phylum Pseudomonadota; class Alphaproteobacteria; order Rhodobacterales; family Rhodobacteraceae; genus Bieblia_A; species Bieblia_A vinaykumarii. Next base: position 15,368 of record NZ_FTOM01000010.1, on the reverse strand, counting down.
GCATTGTAGTGATACAATTTGATTGAAGCCGGGCAGGTTTGCCTGCTAGATTAAGATACAATCGCGGCACAATCTCTTCCAGTGAAACATTGTGACTGATACAAAACACAAGCCGCGTGTTTTGTGTGCAGATGGGGGTTCAATGCCTGAAATTGCGGCTGAAAACCGTGGGCCGGGGGGGGATCCCCTGCTGTGGACCCCGGATCTGTCCGCGCTTGGCGGTCCGAAATACCAGGCCCTGGGCCGCGCCCTGCGCGATGCCGTGCGCGAGGGGGTGCTGGCGCCGGGCGTCAAGCTGCCGCCGGTGCGCGATCTGGCCTGGCGGCTGGGGGTGACGCCGGGGACGGTGGCGCGCGCCTATCAGGCGGCGGTGCAGGAGGGGGTTCTCGAGGCGCAGGTCGGGCGCGGCACCTTCGTGGCCGAACGCCCCGCGCGGCTGGGGCCGACGCAGCCGCTCTACGAGGACCGCGGCGCCGGGCTCGAGGGGGCGGTGGATCTGCGCTCGCCGCAGCTGGCCGATGTCGGGCAGAGCGCCGCGATCGGGGCGGCGATGGTGGCCGCCGCGGCCGAGGTGGGCGCGGCCTACATGCAATACCCCGGCCTGCGCCGCGATCATGCCTGCCGCGAGGCCGTGCGCGACTGGCTCTCGGCGTGCCAGTTGGGGCCGGTGTCGGCCGAAGATCTGGTGCTGACCCATGGCGGGCAGAACGGCATTCACCTGATGTTCTCGTGCTGTCTGCGCGGCGACCGACCCGTGGTCCTGGCCGAGGAACTGGCCTATCCCGGCTTTCGCCATGCCGCGCGGCTTGCGCGGGCCGAGGTGGTGCCGGTGCGGCTCGATGCCGAGGGGATGGTGCCCGGCGCGCTGGATGCGGCGTGCCGACGCCATGGCGGGCAGGTGGTCTGTCTGACGCCTGAGGCCCAGAACCCGACCGCGGCGCGGATGTCGGCGCGCCGGCGGGCCGAGATCGTGGCGGTGGCGCGGCGGCATGATCTCCAGATCCTGGAAGACGATTGCTATTCCTCGCCGGCGGTCGATCTGCCCGCCTTGCGCGAACTGGCGGTCGAGCGGACCTGGTATGTCACGTCGCTGTCCAAGACCATCTCGGCGGGGCTGCGCTTCGGGATGGTGGTCTGTCCCGAGGGCATGGGCGAGGCCGGCCGGCTGGCCGCGCAGCACAGCTATTTCGGCCTGTCGCGCCCGGTGACCGAGATCGCCACGCATCTGATCCGCTCGGGCGAGGCCGAGCGGCTGCGCAAGGCGGCCCAGGACGTGGCCGCGCGCCGGGTCGAGATCGCCGTGGCGACGCTGGGCCGGTTCGATCTGGTCTGGCAGGAGGGGCTGTCCTTCCTGTGGCTGCGGCTGCCGGCGGGCTGGCGGTCGTCGACCTTCACCCGGATGGCCGAGGCCGAGGGCGTCCTTCTGCGGTCGGCCGATGAATATGCGCTGGCCGAGAGCCACGCGCCCAATGCCGTGCGCATCGCCGTGGCCAGCGGCATCCCCGAGGAGCGCTTTGCCCGCGCGCTCGAGCGGCTGGCGCGGCTTCTGGACAACCCGCCCGGCGATCTGCCGGTCTGAGCCGATGGTGGTTCCGCTGATGCCCCCTGCTCCCGCCCATGGCCCCGATCCTCAGGCCGATCCCGAAGTGGCGCTGGCCCATTACGTGGGCGGGGCCTGGCGGGCGCCGCTTGACGGGCGGATGGCGCTGCGGGGGGGCTTGAACGTGGTGCTGGCCGGCCCGCGCGATCTGGCGCGCGCGCAAAGCGCCCTTTGCGCGGGGCGGGAAGCCTGGCGGGCGCTGGGAACCGAGGGACGGCAGGCCTGTCTGGCGCCCATCCGCCGGCGCCTGGGGCTGACCGCGCCGCCTGCGCCCTGCCTTTGGGGCGTTCCGGTGGCGGGGGTGCGGTGTCTGTCTGTTCAGCAGATCGGCGGGGCCGCGCCGGACGCCCCGGCCGGGGTGCTGATCGCGGCGGCGCTCGGGGCGCTGTCTGCGGGTGAGGCAGTCCTTCTTCTGGGGCAGGAACAGCCCGGCGCCGCCATCGAGGCGGTCTTCGGGCTGGCCCCGCCTGCGGGCGGGGCGGGCCAGGCCGGAGCGGACGCCGCCCGCCCGGCGCCGCCCTTGCCGGCGGGGGTGCTGGCGCTGTTGCATGTCGAGAGCGGGGCGCCGCCCTGGGGCGACGATCCCCAAGCGGGCCGCCCCTCCGAGCCGAGGCGCGGCTGAGACGGGCAGGAGGGGGGGCGAGCGGGGATCGGGCCGCTTGCGCGGGCTTCGCGCAGCCCGTCGAACCGCCCAAGAATTAGGCACATGGCCCATCGCGGGGCAAGGTGCCGACTTTCCCGGCAGGACGCCCCTTTTCCGGGCCGTAAGCTTGTGTAAACGTCGCCCGCGGCGGGGCCGGTAGCGGGCCCTGTCTTCGGGCCGGGACACGAGGGGCGACGGGATGGACAGCGACACAGACGTCAGGAACGGAGGCGACAGCACGGGGCCGCAGAGGGCGGCGCCGCTCTTGACGCGGCTGCGCCATTCCGAGGCCGTCAACGGCTGGCTTCTGATCAGCCCGACCGCGCTTTACGCGCTGTTGCTGCTGGCCGCACCGCTGGTGACCTTGTTCACCTTTTCCTTCTTCAAGGACGGCTATCTGACGATCATTCCCGAATTCACGCTCGAGAATTATCAGGCCACGCTGAGCGATCCGATCTTTGCCGCGCTGATGCAGCGGTCGTTGTGGGTGTCGGGGCTGGTGACGCTGGCCACGGTGCTGACGGCCTTTCCGATCGCCTATTACCTGTCCTTTCACGTCGCCCCCGCGCTCAAGGCGCGCTGGCTGTTCCTGATCACCATTCCGTTCTGGACCTCGTATCTGATCCGGGTGTTCCTGTGGAAGGTGATCCTGGGCTACAACGGCGTCGTCAATTCCGGCCTCAAGGAGCTGGGGCTGATCGACAAGCCGCTGGAATTCCTGCTCTATAACGTCAATTCCATCGTGCTGACGCTGTCCCATTCCTATGCGCCCTTCGCTATCCTGCCGATCTATGTGGCGCTGGAGAAGATCGACCGGGCACTGCTGGAGGCGGGGCAGGATCTGGGCGAGAGCCGGTTGATGACCTTCTGGCGGGTGACGCTGCCCCTGGCCATGCCCGGCGTGATCGCGGCGGTGCTGATCGTCTTCATTCCCACGATCGGGGATTACGTGACCCCGCAGCTGATCGGCGGCGGCAAGATCCCGATGGTGGCCAACCTGATCCAGGCGCGGATGCTCGACATGGACAACAAGCCGCTGGGCTCGGCGGTGGCGGTGATCTCGATGGCGATCGTCGCGGTGGTGTCGATCCTGTTTCTGGCGCTGAACCGGCGGTTCCTGAGGGGGCAGAAATGAAGATCCCGTTCCTGCGCCTCTATGCGATGGCCTATCTGCTGTTTCTCTATGCGCCGATCCTGCTGCTGCCGCTCTTTGCCTTCAACGACGCCACCGTGATCTCGTTCCCGCTCAAGGGGTTCACGACGCAATGGTTCGCGCAGATGGCCGAGAACGAGGCCCTGCGCAAGGCCACGCTGAATTCGCTGCTGATCGCCACGTCATCGGCGGTGATGGCGACCGCGCTGGGCATGTTCGTGGCGCGCGCGGCGACCCGCTTCCGCTTTCCGGGCAAGGGCGGGGTCGTGGGGTTCATCATGCTGCCGCTGGTGCTGCCCGAGATCATCGTGTCGGTCTCGCTGCTGGTGGTGCTGCTGCAACTGGGGGTGTCGCTTTCGGCCTTCACGGTGATCCTGGGGCATGTGCTGATCTGCACGCCCTATGCCGCGGCGATCCTGAACACCTCGTTCGGGGCGCTTGATCGCTCGCTCGAGGAAGCGGCCTATGACCTGGGCGAGACGAAATTCTCGACCTTCCGCCTGATCACGCTGCCGCTGGTGATGCCGGGGATCATTTCGTCGCTGCTGATTTCCTTCACGATCAGCCTTGACGAATTCATCATCGCCTTCTTCCTGGCGGGCGCCGAGCCGACCCTGCCCACCTATATCTTCTCGCAACTGCGCTTTCCCAAGGGGATCCCGATGATCATGGCGCTGGGGACGGTGCTGGTGGCGATGTCGGTCCTGCTCTTGACCATCGCCGAATATTTCCGCCGCCGCGGCGTTGCCCGGACCGGCATCAAGGACACCGGAGGCTTCCTGTGAGCACATCGCGCGCGACGATGATCGAATTCGACAACGTCCACAAATATTACGGCGATTATCACGCCCTGCGCGGGATCAGCGCACGCATCAACGGCGGCGAGTTCTTCTCGCTTCTGGGGCCGTCGGGCTGCGGCAAGACCACGCTTTTGCGCACCATCGCGGGGTTCGAGGACATTTCCTCGGGGGCGGTGATGATCGACGGGCGGCACATGGAGAATGTGCCCGCCAACAAGCGGCCCACGAACATGGTGTTCCAGAGCTATGCGATCTTTCCGCATCTGAGCGTGGCCGAGAACGTGGGCTTCGGGCTGCGCCGCGATCCGCGGTCGCGCGCCGAAAAGGCCCGCGCGGTCGAGGAGGCGCTCGAGATGGTGGGCCTGAAGGGCTATGGCGCGCGCGCGGCGCATGCGCTGTCGGGGGGGCAGCGGCAGCGCGTGGCGCTGGCGCGGGCGCTGATCCTCAAGCCCAAGGTGCTGCTTCTGGACGAGCCGCTTTCGGCGCTGGATCGCAAGATCCGCGAACAGATGCAGGTCGAGCTGATCAAGCTTCAGCGCGAGGTCGGGATCACCTTCGTGCTGGTCACCCACGATCAGGAGGAAGCGCTGGTCATGTCCGACCGGATCGCGGTCATGTTCGAGGGCGAGATCGCGCAGCTGGCCGACCCCGAGACGCTGTATCGCCGGCCGAACTCGCGCCGCGTGGCCGAGTTCATCGGGGTGATGAACTTCCTGCCCTGCCAGGTGACGGGCGAGGCGGGCGGCCATATCCAGCTGGAGGTGGCCGGGCTGGGCCAGGTCGAGATCGAGCCGGCGCAGGCGCCGGGTGTGACGCGCGGCGGGCCGGCCAGCGTCGGCATGCGCCCCGAGACGCTGACCATTCTCTATGAGGGCCAGCAGGCCGGCGGGCGCGAGGCGCCAGGCGTCGTGGAGGAGGTCGTCTATTACGGCGACATGACCTATTACGACGTGCGACTGGACGGGCTGGACCATTCGGTGCGCATCTCGATGCGCAATGTCTTCGGGCGGCCGGTGCTGGATATCGGCACGCGCACCCGCGTGGCCTGGTCGCCGGGCGCGCTGGTCCTGTTCCGCTGAGGCGGCATCGGGCGGGACGGGGGGAGAGCGGCCTCGGCCCCCGTCGAGGGGGCGCTCGGCCGCCGGGGCCGGTTGGCCCCGATCCCGCCCCTGATGGGCGGCGATCTGTCGGGCCGCTTTCGGTTTTCCTCGGGGGCGGATGGTGCTAGACCGCCTCGCAGCTTTTGGAGCTGTGGCGCGCCGAGGACCGAAGATGACCGAGATCCGTCTGACCAATACCCGCACCCGCAAGAAGGAGGCCTTCGTTCCGATCGATCCGGCGAATGTGCGGATGTATCTGTGCGGGCCCACGGTCTATGACCGCGCGCATCTGGGCAATGCCCGCCCGGTGGTGGTGTTTGACGTGCTGTTTCGGCTGCTGCGGCATGTCTATGGCCCCGATCACGTCACCTATGTGCGCAATTTCACCGACGTGGATGACAAGATCAACGCCACGGCGCTGGCGCGCAAGGAGGCGGGGGCGCCCGGCACGCTGGAAGAGCTGATCCGCGCGCGCACCGAGGAGACCATCGGCTGGTATCACGCCGACATGGATGCGCTGGGGGCGCTGCGCCCGACGCAGGAGCCGCGCGCGACCGATTACATCGGCGCCATGATCTCGATGATCGCGGATCTGGTCGAGAAGGGCCATGCCTATGCCCGCGACGGCCATGTGCTGTTTCGGGTGCGGTCCTACACGGAATACGGGGCGCTGTCGGGCCGGTCGGTCGATGACATGATCGCAGGCGCGCGGGTCGAGGTGGCGCCCTTCAAGGAAGACCCGATGGATTTCGTGCTGTGGAAGCCTTCGGACGCGGATCTTCCCGGCTGGGACAGCCCCTGGGGCCGCGGCCGGCCCGGCTGGCATATCGAATGCTCGGCCATGTCGCACGCGCTTCTGGGGGCGTCCTTCGACATTCACGCGGGCGGGATCGACCTGCAATTCCCCCACCACGAGAACGAGATCGCGCAGAGCTGCTGCGCCCACCCCGAGGGGCAATTCGCGCGCTACTGGCTGCACAACGAGATGTTGCAGGTCGAGGGCAAGAAGATGTCCAAGTCCCTGGGCAATTTCTTCACCGTGCGCGATCTGCTGGACCGAGGCATTCCGGGCGAGGTGATCCGGTTCGTGTTCCTTCAGACCCATTACGGCAAGCCGATGGACTGGACCGCGGAGAAGGCGGCCCAGGCCGAGGCGACGCTGCGCAAGTGGCGGGCGCTCGGCGCGGGGATCGACCCCGCCCCGAGCGCGGCGCCCGAGGTGATCGCGGCGCTCTGTGACGACCTGAACACGGCGGGCGCCATTGCGGCGTTGCACCGGATCGCGGATCCGGCGGTGCTGGTGGCCTCGGCCCGGCTCCTGGGGCTTCTCGAGGCGGGCATGGGCGATTGGGCCGCAGCGCCCGAGGCCGATCTGTCGGATCTGGCCGCGAAGCTGGCCGACCTGCGCGTCAAGGCCATGGACACCAAGGATTTCGCCCCCGTGGATGCGCTGAAATCGGCGCTGGTGGCGGCGGGTGTCGAGGTGCGGATGTCGAAGGCGGGGGTCGAGCTTCTGCCCGGCCCGAATTTCGACGCCGCGAAGCTGGAGGGGCTGTGATGGGCGCCCTGAGACCCCGGTGGCGCGCCTGCGCCCGACGCGCGGAGGCCACGTGATGATCCGCGAGCGCCTTTTCATCTACGACACCACCTTGCGCGACGGGCAGCAGACGCAGGGCGTGCAGTTCTCGGTCTCCGAGAAGGTCCAGATCGCGCGCGCGCTGGATGCGCTGGGCGTCGATTACATCGAAGGCGGCTGGCCCGGCGCCAACCCCACCGACAGCGATTTCTTCGCCCAGGCGCCGCAGACCCGCGCCACCTTCACCGCCTTTGGCATGACCAAGCGCGCGGGCCGCTCGGCGGCCAATGACGATGTGCTGGCCGCGGTGATCAACGCCGGCACGCCCGCCGTCTGCATCGTCGGCAAGACGCATCTGGGCCAGGTCGAGGGCGCGCTGGGCATCAGCGCCGCGGACAACCTGGATGCGATCGGATCGTCGATCGCGCATATCCGCGGCCTGGGGCGCGAGGCGCTGTTCGACGCCGAGCATTTCTTCGACGGCTGGAAACACGACCGCGCCCATGCGCTGGCCTGCCTGATGGCCGCGCGCGAGGCCGGGGCCGCCTGGATCGTGCTCTGCGACACCAACGGCGGCACGCTGCCCGACGAGATCGGGCGCATCACCGCCGAGGTCATCGCCGCGGGCATTCCGGGCCGCCAGCTGGGCATCCATTGCCATGACGACACCGGCAATGCAGTGGCGGGTTCTCTGGCGGCGATCGCGGCGGGGGCGCGGCAGGTGCAGGGCACGCTGAACGGGCTGGGCGAACGCTGCGGCAACGCCAACCTGACCGCGCTGATCCCGACGCTTCTGCTCAAGCCGCCCTTCGCCGAGACGCTGGAGACCGGCATCACCCCCGAGGCGCTGGCGGGGCTGACCCGCGTCAGCCGGATGCTTGACGATATCCTGAACCGGGTGCCGTTGCGCTCGGCGCCCTATGTCGGGGCCAGCGCCTTTGCCCACAAGGCGGGGCTGCATGCCTCGGCGATCCTCAAGGATCCGTCGAGCTATGAGCACATCCCCCCCGAGACGGTTGGCAACACCCGCCTGATCCCGATGTCGAACCAAGCCGGCCAGTCGAACCTGCGCGCGCGTCTCGCGGCGGCGGGGATCGCCATCGCGCGCGACGACCCGCGGCTGGCGCGCATTCTTGACACCATCAAGACGCGCGAGGATCAGGGCTATGCCTATGACGGCGCGCAGGCCAGCTTCGAGCTGGTCGCGCGGGCCGAACTGGGCCTTCTGCCGCGCTTCTTCGACGTCACGCGCTATCGCGTCACGGTCGAGCGGCGGCGCGTGGGTGCCGAGATCAAGACCCTGTCCGAGGCGGTGGTGGTCGTCCAGATCGACGGGCACCGGTCCTTGTCGGTGTCGGAAAGCCTGGGCGAGGACGGCACCGACCGCGGCCCGGTCAACGCGCTTTCAAAGGCGCTGGGCAAGGATCTGGGGCCCTATCAATCCTGCATCGACGACATGAAGCTGGTCGATTTCCGCGTGCGCATCACGCAAGGCGGCACCGATGCCGTGACCCGCGTCATCATCGACAGCGAGGACGGGCAGGGCCGACGCTGGTCCACGGTGGGGGTGTCGCCCAACATCGTCGATGCCAGCTTCGAGGCGCTTCTGGATGCGGTGAACTGGAAGCTTCTGCGCGACGGCGCGACCCCGGTCGGATGAGCGCGGATCTGGCCCCGATCGCGGCGCAGGTCGAGGCGGGCGACCCCTTGCGGTTCGCCGCCACGATGGCCGCGCCCGCCGCTCTGCGGCCCGCGCTCTGGCCGGTCTATGCGGTCAATCTGGAGCTGGCGCGTGCGCCTTGGGCCGCGCGCGAGCCGCTTCTGGCCGAAATGCGCCTGCAATGGTGGATCGACCGGCTGGCGGCCCCCGATCTTCCGGCCAATGCCCCCCCGGCGCTGGCGGCGCTGTTTGAGGGCCCGGCCAAGGTGCGCGCAGCGCTTCTGGGCGTGGCCGAAGCCCGCCGCCGCGATTGCCACCCCGACAGCCCCTTCGCGCGCGCCGAGGATCTTTGGGCCTATCTCGAGGCCACGGGCGGCGGTGTCATGCGGGCGGCGGCGGCGGCGCTGGGCTGTGACGGGGGGGCGGCCCTCGTCGATCTGGGGGCGGCGGCGGCCCTGGGCGGATGGTTGGCCGCATTGCCCGAGCTTGACGCGCGCGGGCGGCCCGGTCTTGCGCCCGCGGGGCCGCGAATCACCGATCTGGCGCAACAGGGGCTGGCGCGGCTGGATCGGGCGGGGGACGCGCTTCTGCCTGCCGCCTGGCCGCTGCGGGCCGCGCTGCTTCCGGCCGTTGATGCGCGCGCCGAATTGCGCGCTGCACGCGCGCGCGATGCGGCCGGACCGCTGGCGGGCTTTTCCGGATCGCCTTTTCTTCGGGCGCTGCGCCGCACGCGCACCGGCCTGACCGGCATGCTCTGAGCGCGCGCGCCCCGCACGCCATCGACGTCTATACGTTGAAAAAGCGCGGGATCTGGCGCGCCAGTTTAGAAACGCACTTAAGCATATCTTCAGCACTTGCACGCAGTCTCGGGCGGAATGACGTGACCCTGTTTGGGGTCGTTTTCACAGATGAGTGCGCCCGTTAAGGGGCAAGTCGGAGTAGAAGATGCGGTTCCTCAACAATCTCAAGCTCACGGTCAAGTTGCCGCTGATGCTGGTCCTGATCGCCGCGGTGTCCATGGCGATCACCTCGGTCAGTTCCTATCGCAACGCCCGGGCGCTTCTCGAGGAGCAAGGTCGTGAGCGACTGGCCTCGACCCTCGACGAACGTCACCGGGAACTGGAGACCTGGCAGAACGGCCTGCGCGTGGATGTGAAAACCCAGGCGGGCAGCCTTCAGGCCGAGCGCGCGATGCGCGAATTCCTGTCGGCCTGGAACCGGATCGAGGGCGACCGCGCCGCCTATTTCGACAGCAATTACCAAAGCGGCAATCCCCATCCCCTGGGTCAGCGCGAGAAGCTCGACTATCCCGGCGAGCCCGACGAATACGGCATCATTCACCGCCGCTATCAGCCCGTGCTGCGCGATCTGCGCTATCAGAAGGGCTATCACGACATCTTCCTGATCGACCCCGAGGGCAACATCGTCTTCACCGTCTCAAAAGAGGCCGATTTCGGCACCAACCTGCTCAGCGGGCGCTGGCGCGACAGCGAACTGGCCCATGTGGCGCGATCGGTGCTGGAAAACCCCGAACAGGATCTGGTCGAAAGCCATTTCGAGACCTATGCGCCTTCGGCCGGGGCCCCGGCGGCCTTTCTGGCCGCGCCGGTCAAGACCCGCGGCGGTCGTCTTCTGGGTGTCTTTGCCGTGCAGATCAGCAATGACGTGATCGACGCCGTGCTCAGCCGTCCGCGGGGGCTGGGCGAGACCGGGCAAGGCTATCTGGTCCCCGAAGATCGCCTGGTGCACAACAACCTGCGGCTGTCGGAAGCGCCGACCATGCTGAACATCTCGATCGACACCGAGGCCGTGCGCCGCGGTCTGTCGGGCGAGAAGGCGACCTTCTTCGGCGAAGGCCATGACGGCCGTCCCGCGGTGCTGTCGGTCGACAAGCTCAACCTCTTCGGGACCGATTACGCGCTGGTCGTCGAGCAGGGCACCGACGAATTGTTCGCGCCCGCGACCGAATTGGGGCGCGAACTGATGATGCAGGCGATCTGGGTCATGGGCGCGCTGATGGTGCTTGCCTATCTGATGTCGCGCTCGATCGCGCGCCCGCTGAAAGCCGTGGGCGGCGCCCTGCATGCCATTTCCGCCCGCCAGCTCGAGGTTGAGGTGCCGCATGCCGACCGTCGCGACGAGGTGGGTGAGATTGCCCGCGCGCTCGACGATTTCCGCTTCGAGATGGCGCGCAACGAGGATCTTGCCCAGGATGCCGCGCTGAAGGGTGCTGCCTTCGAGGGAAGCTCGGCGGCGATGATGATGGTCAACCCCGACTTCGTGATCAATTACTACAACACCGCTGTCACCGACCTGATCCGTGGCCGGATCGACGATTTCCGCACCGTGACCCCGGAGATCGACCCCGACCGTCTGCTGGGTCAGAGCATGGACATTTTCCACAATGACAACGGGCGGATCCGGGCCTTCCTGTCGCGTTCGGAAAACCTGCCCTATCGCGCCGATATCATCGTCGGTCAGGCGCGCATGATCCTGAACATCTCCGAAGTCATCCGCGACGACCGGCGCATCGGGCTGGTGATCGAATGGCGCGACGTGACCGAGGAACGGATGAACCGTTCGGTGCTGAAAGCCATCGACCGCAACCAGCTGATCGCCGAATTCGATGCCGACTGGAAACTGATGTCGGCCAACGACAACCTGGTGACGGCCATGGGCAGCCCGGCCGACGCGATGAAGGGTGCGGCGGTCGATCGCTTCCTGCGCTTCGTCGACCCGGCCGATCCCGACGCCTCGCAACCCGCGATCTCGGAACTGGTTGCGCGTGAGGAATCGCTCAGCGGGCGCTTCATCGCGCAAGGCGCCGACGGCCAGGACCGCATCTTCGACGGCTCCATCACCAACGTGCTCGACCGCCGCGGCCTGACGCTCAAGATCGTCATGATGGCCAATGACGTCACCGAGGAACAGCGCAAGCTCAAGGCCGCCGAAGACTCGCGCCTTGAACTCAGCCGCGCCCAGGCGGTGGTTGTCGACGCTCTGCGCAAGGGCCTCACGCAGCTGTCCGAGGGCGATCTCTCGGCCCATATCGACACGCGTTTCTCGGACGAATACGAACAGCTGCGCGCTGACTTCAACACGGCCGCACAGAACCTGCGCCGCGCCATCGAGACCGTCATCGAGAACGCCATCGAGATCGAAGGCGAAAGCCGCGAGATCTCGAATGCCGCCGAAGATCTTTCGCGGCGCACCGAGCAGCAGGCCGCCACCCTCGAGGAAACGGCCGCCGCGCTGAATGAACTGACCGAATCCGTGAAATCCTCGGCCGCCGGCGCCAATGAAGCCAACCGCGTGGTCTCCGAAACCCGCGCCAATGCCGAAGCTTCGGGCGTGGTCGTCGAACAGGCCGTCACCGCCATGGGCGAGATCGAAAACTCCTCGACCCAGATTTCCAAGATCATTTCGGTCATCGACGACATCGCCTTCCAGACCAACCTCCTGGCGCTCAATGCCGGCGTCGAGGCGGCGCGGGCGGGCGAAGCGGGACGCGGCTTTGCGGTGGTCGCCTCCGAGGTCCGGGCGCTGGCGCAGCGCTCGTCCGAGGCCGCGCGCGAGATCGACGCGCTGATCTCCACCTCGTCCTCGCAGGTGCGCAAGGGCGTCGATCTGGTGGGCGAAGCCGGCTCTGCACTCAAGAAGATCCTGGCCGCCGTCAACGATGTCTCGGCGCGTGTCTCCGAAATCGCGGCCTCGTCTCAGGAGCAATCCTCGGGGCTGGCCGAGATCAACGTTGCGGTGAACCAGCTCGATCAGGTCACGCAGCAGAACGCCGCCATGTTCGAGGAAACCACCGCCGCCAGCCATTCGCTGAGCCGTTCGGCCGAAAACCTGAGCGAGGCAACCTCGCGCTTCCGCACCGGGGGGACCGCGCCCGCTCGTCCGGCCAAGAAGGTGGCGCCGGCCGCCAAGGCGCCCAGTGCCCCGAAGCCCAGCCCCAAACCGGTTCGCAGCGCTCCCGAAGCGGTCCCTGCCGCGCGCAAGCCCGCACCGCCCGCCGCCAAGGTGGCCCCGCCGCCTCCGCCGCGCGCGATGAGCGGCGGTGGGGCGCGCACGGCGACAGCGGCCGCCCCCGCGTCGGATGACTGGGAAGATTTTTGATGCGCCAAGAGGCCACCACCGCCGAGGCCTGGAATTTCGTGAAGGAGTGACAATATGAGACCGGTCAAGGTCCTGATCGTGGACGATTCTGCTACCATCCGCCAGCTGATCCGCCTCCGGCTCAGGGAAGACCCCCGTCTCGATGTCGTCGGTGAGGCCTGCGACGCCTACGAGGCCCGCGAGAAGATCAAGGCGCTCAATCCCGATGTTATCACGCTCGATGTCGAGATGCCGCGCATGAACGGGCTGGAATTTCTCGAAAAACTGATGCGGCTGCGGCCGATGCCCGTGGTTATGGTCTCGAGCGAGACCCACCGTGGATCGACCGCCGCACTCGAGGCGCTGTCGCTCGGGGCGGTGGAATGTATCGGCAAGAGCGCCGGCCCGACGACGGCGGACAGCTTCGCCAGCCTGCCCGATATTCTGGTTGCAGCGGCCGGCGCGCGGCTGATGCGGCCGGGTGCGCGTCCGGCCATCGCGCCGGCGACCAGCTTTCGCTGGAACGGCCGCTATGTCTTCATCGGCTCCTCGACCGGTGGCGTCGATGCGCTTGAAACGGTTCTTGCGGGCTATCCCAAGGATTGTCCGCCGACGCTCATCACCCAGCATATGCCGGCGGGCTTCCTGGCCAGCTTCGCCGCGCGGCTCAATCCCCGCGTGGCGCCCGAGGTGCAGCTGGCCACCGAAGGTGCGATGCTCAAGCAGGGCCATGTCTATATCGCGCCGGGTGGAGAATATCACCTGGCGGTGCGCGGTGACCGCGCCCCGGCCTGCCATCTGCTCGCTTCGGAAAAGCGCAATGGACACCGCCCGTCGGTCGAAGTGATGTTCGATTCCGCGCTGTCGATCGCCAAACAGTCGGTCTGCGTGATGCTGACCGGCATGGGGCGTGACGGCGCCGAAGGGATGCTGCGGATGCGCGAAGCCGGGGCAAACTGCATCGCCCAGGACGAGGCCAGTTCGGTCGTGTTCGGGATGCCGCGCGCGGCCCTCGAGATCGGGGCCGCCTCGGTTGCCGTGCCGATCACGCGGATTTCCGAGGAAATTCTGACACTGACCTGCAAGGATCGCGCCGCGTCCGCCCGCCGCATGCGCGCCTCCGATGCCGGTTCTCGAGGGTTGTGCGCATGAGCATGCATTTCAACAAACCAGGCCGCCCGAGGCATATCACCCAAGGCGAATTCGCAATCGGCGACGGATCGGGGGGCTCGCTGACCACGATCCTCGGCTCGTGCGTGGCCACCTGTCTGTTCGACGAACAGGCCGGCGTCGGGGGCATGAACCACTTCCTGCTGCCCGAAGGCTCGACCCAGGGCGTTCAGGTCGCCAGCTTCGGGGTGAACGCCATGGAGCTTCTCATCAACGCGCTGACCAAGCAGGGCGCGCGGCGTGACCGGCTGAAGGCCAAGATCTTCGGCGGCGCCCGGATGATCGAGGGGCTGTCCGATGTCGGTGCGAAGAACGCGGTCTTCGTGCGGGATTTCCTGCGCCGCGAAGGCATCGTCTGTGTCGGCGAAAGCCTGGGCGGCACCTCTGCGCGGCGCGTCGAATTCTGGCCCGAAACCGGGCGCGCGCGCCAGCGGCTTCTCGACGACGCCCGCCTGCGGGAGGAACCGCCCAAGACCGCCGGCAACGAGGTCGAATTGTTCTGACGCGCATCCTGCGCGTTCAGGCCGCGTAAAGGATCTGCGCGCGTCTGAGCATGGAACCCAGGCAGACGCGCGCCGGTTGCGCGCGCGTCGTTGCATCGTGATGTCTGGCAGGTCATGCCCGGCGCGGGGCGACAGGGAACGTGCGATGACAAGCCCCCGTGCGATGACAAGCCGTGGCGCTGGCTCGCTGTCGCCGGCGCGTGCCAGCGTCATCGGGGCGCTCTGCTGTCCCCGTGCGCAGCACGGTTGCGCACGCCAAGGCGCCGAGCAGCGAAAAGGCGTAGAAAGGAGGCGTCACCGCAGGCGACGGGATGTGGGCCAGGTCGGAGATGTGACACGGCAAGGTTCGGGGTGCGCTGGTGGGCGGATTTCGGGATGCACTGAAAGATCGGGATGCACTGAAAGACAAGGGCATACGGATCTGCGTCCGGGGCGGAAAACGCCAAGGTGCTCGCCGGACAGGACAAGCGTCGTTGCCAATGGCGCAATCCGATCGGGATCATGTTTTGCTGCCTCAAGGACTGGCGCCAGGGCCACCGATACGACCGACACGCCGATCGGCCAACACCAAGAGCACGTCCTCTCCGCCGTCGCGGGCGCCGCGATCGCAGACATCAGGAATGAGACGGGCCCAGGGCAGGGATGCACCCGGTTTGATGGCTTCCCCTCAATGCCGGATCGGGGCTCGCGCTGCCGAAGACCCGCGATTTCACGGGGCGCAAGGTCGCCGCGCGGAACGGAGGGTCTTTGCGCCGCTCCCCCCCCTGCGGCCCACAGCCCTTTCATGCGCGGTCACGGGCCGCCCATTCTCCTGACGCCTTTCTCCTGACGAAGAGCGCGGGCGGGACTGCCGCTGGGGGCAGGGCGCATCCGACAATGCCGCCCCGCGCCCAGTGGTTACCGCACCGTCGCCTTCGCGCCGGGGTGGACACGATGGTGATGACGGCGGGATCCCCCTGCGCCGCGCGTCCCCGCGGTCCTTGCGCGGGACTGGACAAGGGGGCGCGTGTTTTGTAGGGCGCTGGGGACCAGACGGGCCAGGGAAGGACGCATCGAGTGCTGACC
>NZ_FTOM01000023.1 GCF_900156695.1 Phaeovulum vinaykumarii | reverse complement strand
CGGGCACGGTCGGACAACCGCGCCGGATCAGACCGCTTCGCCTGGCGATCATAATAGGTGGAGGGGGCGATCGGCAGCACCGTGCAGATCGGCTCACCTACGCAAGCGACGGCGAGATGGCCGCCGCGCTCGCGGACCTCAACCGGCAGATCGCAGGGGCGACCGACCGCATCTCGGTCGTCCGCATCCAATCCTCGAAAGGGCTCTGAGATGAAGAACTACCTCCAGAACGGCCACATCGTCCGCGTCACGACGCCCGCGGGCGGCATCGCCTCGGGCGACGCGCTGATTGTGGGCAGCATCTTCGGCATCGCCGCCTATTCCTCGGCCGA
Source organism: Phaeovulum vinaykumarii (assembly GCF_900156695.1). Classification (GTDB taxonomy): domain Bacteria; phylum Pseudomonadota; class Alphaproteobacteria; order Rhodobacterales; family Rhodobacteraceae; genus Bieblia_A; species Bieblia_A vinaykumarii. Next base: position 1,780 of record NZ_FTOM01000023.1, on the reverse strand, counting down.
GGGCGACCCGGTCGAGCTCTCCACCACCGGCGTGTTCCAGCTGCCGAAGGCCAGCGCCGCGGTGCTGACGGTCGGCGCGCGCGTGGCGTGGGACAACACGGCGAAGGTGGTGACCACCCCGGCCGCGGGACGATTTCCCATCGGGGTGGCGGTCGAGACGGCCGGGAGCGGAGTCACCAGCGTCGCGGTGCGGCTGGACGGGATCGCGACGGCGGCGGCGTGACTTTCGATGGGATAGAGATCAGCTACTCGGCCAAACGCTGGGAAAACTTGACCCTGAACGCTTTCCGCTCTGCGTCGGTCAAGTCGCGGCCTACGCGATTCCGGATACGAGCCAAAGTCGGCCGATCCAACTCAGGCGGCACCCTACCTGGTGTCGCTTGCACAGCCGCACGGACCGACTCGCGTTTCGTCGCATCAAGTTGCGCAATCGTAGCTACCATTTCAGCTTCAACAGCGGCTTCCAAGGTCTCGGCCTCCGAGCCTACGGCCGCTTCGGACTGCGGAGCAACGAGAGCACTTGGTTGGCCCGCTGGCGGCGCCGGTAAACGAACTACAAGAAACGCATTCACATCGTCTTCAGTCCATTCCCTATGGGTGTCGGCTTCTTGGATCAGGTCTGGAGATTGAGAGCCGCGAGCAGGCTTAATCCCAAGTAGATGAACCTGGACTCCGAAGGTCTGGGCTACCTGAACACCGATCCGGATGTCCTCGTCGCCAGAAACGATAAGCGCATCACTAATGACACGGTTGCGGGCGAGATCGATCAGATCCGTCACAATCAACGAATCTACACCTTTCTGCTCGCCCTTACTGTTGACCATGCCGAGCCGCAGTTTCGACAGTCGCGCGTTGGCGACCTCGATCTGCTCGGAGTTTGGCCGACCGCCACGAAGCAGGCCGTCGTACCAGTAGGTGCGGAGCATGCGGCCTTCAGGGCAGGCTTCCTCCGCTACCTTGCGCAGTCTTGCGAGTATCTCTTTTACGTTGAGTTCGATGGCCGTCCGCGGTTGCTTCTGGCCAGCAATCAGCGCGGAACCCTGCGCGTAGACGTACCCGGCATCAACAAAAACGGCGATCTGCAGCACGCTCTCGATCCATAAAGTATGGGGCACCCGAGGGTGCCCCTAAATAAATGAGTGCTGGGGCGTACACCGCCAGCGCCTCCGGAAGATAGTATGTGGAGGTGAAGATTACAATAACGAATCGGATCTCCCGTTGCAGCCCCTGGTGGAGCAAGCCGCGAACAAGCGATGCATTTCGCCCTTTTAAAACAGACGTTTACCGATTGGATGCCGATCACCGCCCCAGTTGCCCTCCAGAGTATACCGCTTCCGTGATCCGCTGGAGCAGCGCCGCATGATCAGCGAGGGCGGTGACATGGCCCCAGTGGACGTCCTCGGGGCTGGTGAAGAAGTGGTCGTCGCTGGCGGCGCGGATTCGGTCGAGGGCCGCGTCGATCTCGGCCTTCCGCGCGATGAACGCGGCGAGCGCGGCGTCGTTGGTCTTGGGCATGGGGTAGTCTCCCGTGGTGATGTCGGGGACTACCACGCTCGCGGGCGCGGCTCGATCAAGCGGAGAGTGCTGTGCGACTCGGCGCCAACGCGCCGCCAGCGTTCTGTTGACACAGTGTTGACACGGGCTCGGAACGCAAAAGGCCTCCCGTTCGGGAGGCTCTTAAGCGGCTGATATCTTGTATTATATTGGTTGCGGGGGTAGGATTTGAACCTACGACCTTCAGGTTATGAGCCTGACGAGCTACCGGGCTGCTCCACCCCGC
>NZ_FTOM01000024.1 GCF_900156695.1 Phaeovulum vinaykumarii | reverse complement strand
AAGCGCGCGGTCGCGACGGTCTCTCCGCCCGACAGATGCAGGCGAACCTGGTCCGGGCCTTCCTCGATGCCCGCTACTTCGGTGCCACGCCGTATCCCCCGCTCGAAGGGGTCGGCCGAGACTACGGGCTCGGCCGCAGGGGAAGGCCTTCCCCTCCCATCATCTTCCAGATCGCGACTCACCAAGTTCCAATTAGCGGGCCCTTGACTTCCAATCAGCCGACCCAAATGGTTCCAATTGTCGGAGACTCGGGGGCAGGATGTTCAAGCGGTTTGTAGAGCGCCGGGCAGAGGAAGCCCTTTCGGATACGCCCGTGGTTCTCATTGTGGGGCCACGGCGAGCGGGCAAGACCACGCTCGTCAAGAAGATGGGGGAAGCCGGCCGCACCTATATCACGCTGGACGACCAGACCGTGCTGGAGGCTGCGCAGTCCGATCCGGCCGGGTTCATCCGGGGACTGGATCGGGCCATCATCGACGAGATTCAACGCGCGCCCGATCTGCTCCTGGCGATCAAGAAGACGGTCGACGAGGACTATCGTCCGGGCCGATTTCTCCTCACGGGCTCAGCGAATGTGCTGACCTTGCCACGGGTCGCCGACAGTCTCGCCGGCCGGATGGAAATGCTCGAGATGCTGCCGCTGGCACGGGCCGAGATCGAGGGCAGGACGCCGACCTTTCTGGAGCGTCTCTTCGAGGGAAAGCTGCAAAAGCCAAGCAAAGCGATCGTCGGCGACGATCTCGTCCACTCCGTCCTGCTCGGCGGATTTCCCGAGGCGATCGCCCGCGAGAGCGAGCGGCGCCGGCAGGACTGGGCGCGGTCCTATCTCACGTCGGTTCTCACCCGCGATCTCAGGGACATCGCTGATGTCGAGAAGCTGACCGAGCTTCCGAAATTCGTGCGGCTGCTGGCCGAGCATTCCAGCCAATTGGTCAACTATTCGCAGTTCGGGGCCAGCATCAATGTCAGCCACAAGACGGGACAGCGCTACGTCAGGCTGCTCGAACAAGTCTTTTTGATCGCGACGCTGCAGCCCTGGTTCACCAACGCGCTGAAGCGCATCGTGAAAACACCAAAGCTACATTTCCTCGATTCCGGCCTGCTGGCGAGCACGCGGGGCCTGACCTTCGACAGGGTGAAGGCGGATCGCGGGACGTTCGGCGCCCTGCTGGAAAGCTTCGTGTTCTCGGAAATGCTCAAGCTGACGACAGCCTCGGACCTGCGACTGACACCCTATCACTTCCGCGATCGCGACATGCGCGAGGTCGACATCGTGCTGGAGCGTGACGACGGCATGATCGCCGGCATCGAGGTGAAGGCCAGCGCCACGGTCAAGTCCGGCGATTTCGCTGGGCTGCGCGCCTTGGCCGAAGCCTCCGGAGACCGCTTTGCTTTTGGCACCGTGCTCTATGACAGCGAGGATGTTGTGCCATTTGGTGACCGGCTGGCTGCGGCGCCATTGTCCTGTTTGTGGAGTTGAGCGGGTGCGCAGAGATTGCCGACGGATCAACCTGCGCGGAGCAATGATTATTGGGGGGAGTCCGTGAGCCTGTATGAGAGGTGGTGCGACGCCACGAGAGAAAAAGACAAACGCAAGCACTACTGGACCTATGTCGAGAAAGAGGACGGCCGCGACGAGATCCGCGATGCCTTGGCCGAGACGATCCGTTCGCATGACGACCGACTGGAACGCATCGCCGAGGACGTGGATCGGCTCGGATACAAGGTCGCCGCCGAGATCCTCAGCGAGGCGATGCCTCAGACGTCCAAGGGTCGTTCGGGCGATCTCGGCGAGATTCTCGCGACTGAGCTCGTCGAGGAGGTGAACCGCGCCGGTTTTTCCGGAGGCTGATTTTCGTTAGTTACGCGGCCATGTCCTCAGTTTCCGGATCTGCGTAGAAGTTGGCCTCTGCCTCTGCGGGCGGGATATTCCCGATAGGCTCGAGGAGGCGGCGATTGTTGAACCGGTCGCCCCATTCGAGCGTCGCGTATTCGACGGCCTCGAAGCTGCGCCAAGGGCCGCGGCGATGGATGATCTCGGCCTTGTAGAGACCGTTGATGG
>NZ_FTOM01000025.1 GCF_900156695.1 Phaeovulum vinaykumarii | reverse complement strand
GCAAGCAAAGTGGTTGCGGGAGGCCGCATCCATCATAACGTGCGCCCAGACGGCCGACTTGTGGGACTAGTCGATATTAGGAATGTCGCCAAGCAAGTAGCTGAGGTTGCTGAGACATCCAGCGCTTTGCAATCGTTATTCCGAGCAGCGGCTTAGCGGTGGCGACAATGCGACAGCACACTTGAGCGCTGCCCGCTGAACGTAGAGGTCCCAGGTTCGAATTCTGATGGGTGCGCCACACTCACGGACGCAGATTTGACGTTTGGGCAGTCAGTTCGGGATCGTCACAGCCACAGGTCGTGTCGCGGCTGAGTTGCCATCGCATTTGCCAAGGCATGGCACTGCATCTTTCAATCCAGCTTGGCGGCCCAAGCCGCTAAAGAATCTCCGCCACCGAGATCTGCGGCGATCAGCCCATTGACCATGAAGGTCGGCGAAACATGGATGCCGTTTTGGTGTGCGTATTTGCAGTGCCACTTGATCTCACGATCCAGGTCCGGGATGTCGAAGGCGTCCTCCATAGCCACTCCGCTTTCATTCGTTATCCGCCTCAAAATCTCGTCCGGCGTTGCGTCTCGGTTCGGGCCGGTCGCATGATCGTCGAATTCGAAGACCTTGCGGTTGGCATAGATTGCTTCCATGACGCGACGGGCGGCTTCTTTCCCGTCAGCCGTGGTCGAGGCGACAAGAATTGCACGGGTGATGAGGCCGGAAAACATGTGCCAGGGCTGCGATTGCAGCCGGATCAACACCGATACCCGCTCAGGGTCGGCCAGATCGAGAAACTCCCAGAGTTTTCCGAGGGCGCGCCCCGAAAACGGGCAGGTCGGTTCGAGGAAAACCTCGAACCGCTGCGGACCCTGGCCCCAGACCAGCGGATCGGCCGTCCAGCTTGGCGCGGTCATTGTCCGGCTCCAAGGCCGGAAGCCCAGAAGGATGTGGGACGCAGCAGCGTGTTGTGCTGTTCGATCTGATAGCCGAACTCGGCGCCGCGATCACGATAGGCCAGCCAGTCGGGATCCCCGTAAAGCGCGGTTCGCCGGGCGTCGCGGTCCGCTGCGTTCTCGTAGACCCACATATGGACGTAGGAATTGACGTCGCCAGTTTCGACGGTGCCGTAGAAGAGCGGCATGCCGAGATGGCGGCACTGGGCCTCATAGCCCATGTCCTCATAGAGCTTTAGCTGCTTGCCGATGGTTCCCGGACGGCAGCGATAGGTTCGCAGGTCATAAAGCATAGGTCTGATCTTTCAGGTTGAATTGTCTTGTGGCCCTCTCGCGGATATGGCGGGCGATGGGAATGGCCGAGGTGGCCGCGGGCGACGGCGCATTGCAGATATGGATGGTACGGGGCGTTTCGCGTATCAGGAAATCATGCACCAGCGTGCCGTCCCGCATGACGGCCTGAGCCCGGATGCCCGGCGGATGGGGCTGCAGATCCGATAGCGACAGCGAAGGACAGTATCGTTGACAGGCACGCAGATAGCGTCGACGGAAAGCTGAATTGGCCATCTCGGACAGACCTGACGAAAGATTGCCGCACAGGGTGCGCCAGAAGCCCGGGAAACGAGCCATGTCGGCCATGTCACGAGGGTCGACAGCGGCCTTGCCATATCGTTCCCGCGCCAGCGACAGGACGGCATTGGGCCCGACCGTCACATACCCACCGATCATCCGGGTGAGGTGGATGCCCAGAAACGGAAGCTCTGGGTCGGGCACGGGGTAGATCAGGTGTGGCACGACGGCGTCGTGCCGCGGCGCGAGACGAAAATACTCGCCCTTGAACGGCACGATGGTGAAATCGTCGCCCACGCCACACATGCGCGCCAGCCGCTCGGCCTGCGTTCCGGCGCAGGCGATCAAGCGCGCGGTCGCGACGGTCTCTCCGCCCGACAGATGCAGGCGAACCTGGTCCGGGCCTTCCTCGATGCCCGCTACTTCGGTGCCACGCCGTAT
>NZ_FTOM01000026.1 GCF_900156695.1 Phaeovulum vinaykumarii | reverse complement strand
GGCGTGGCGCCGGTCTTCGTGGGCATGTGGGGCGCGGTGGACCTGATCCGCGACCCGTTCACCGATGCGGCCTCGGGCGGGCTGCGGCTGACCGCGCTCACCACCTGCGACGTGACGGTGGCGCGCGGTGCGCAACTCGAACTGCTGACCGGCGTGCAGGTGGCGTGATGCTCTGGGGCGCTGCATCTGGCGCGCTGGAAATCCGTTCGGAGGGCGGCGCAACCGCTCTCCGGGCGGTGTTCCCCTATGGCGCCGAAACCGAGCTGGCGCCCGGCAAGCGCGAGGTGTTCGCACCCCATGCCTTCCGGGCGCGCATCGAGGCGGGCGAGGACATCCACCTTCTGGCCCAGCACGATTACACCAAGCCCCCTTGCCTCGACGGCGGCGGGCACGCTGCGGCTGCGCAGCACCGATCTGGCGGTGGAGATCGAGGCGACGGTGGACGCCTCGACCACCTGGGCCAGGGACTTTCTGGCCGCGCATCGGGCGGGCCTGATCCGGGGTCTGTCGCCCGGCTTCCGCGTGCCCCAGGGCGGCGACAAGGTGGAGCGGCGCGGCGCGGACCTTCTGCGCACGGTGACGGCGGCGCAGCTCTTCGAGGTCTCGGCCGTCACGGTCCCGGCCTATCCCGCGGCCCAGATCGAGGCGCGCGGCTGGCAGCCCGTGGCCGCGCTCGCCCAGCGTCTCGTGACGCATCATTCCAACCGCTGGAGGCTCTGACGGATGTTCGCATGGCTCAAGCGCCGCGGGGCGCCCGAGATCGAGAAGAGGGCCAGCGCGGCCGGCTACACCGCCAGCGTGATGGCCGCCCGTGAAAACTGGATCAGCGGCAAGATGACGGTGGCCGAGCTCACGGCAACGGTGCAGGCCTGCGTCACCCTCTGGGAAGGCGCGTTCGCCCTGGCGGATGTGAAGGGCGCGGGCCTTCTCGACCGCCGCACGATGGCCCTTGTCGGCCGCACGCTCGCCCTGCGCGGCGAATGCGTGTTCCTGATCCGGGATCGGCTGATCCCCTTCACCGATTGGGATCTGACCACGCGCGGCAGCGTGCCCGTCGCCTATCGCGGGCAGATCCCCGAGGTGGCGGGCAGCCGGGCCGAGACCGTGCTGGCGGCCGAGGTGCTGCACTTCCGCATCGCCTCGGATCTGTTCACGCCCTGGGCGGGCAAGTCGCCGCTGTCGCGCGCGCCGCTGTCCGCCTCCCTGCTGTCCGAGATCGAAACCGCGCTGCGGGACGTGTATCGGGATGCGCCGCTCGGCAGCCAGATCGTGCCGGTGCCCGAGGGCTCGGCCGAGGACATGGCGAGCCTGCGGCAGGCCTTCAAGGGGCGGCGCGGGTCGTCGCTGGTGATCGAGGGCGTGGCCCAGGCGACGGCGGCGGGGATGAACCCCAATATCGGCAAGGGGCCGGATCAGCTCTCGCCCGATCTGTCAAAGTCGATGACGGCCGAAAGCCTGGCCGCGGCGCGCGATGCGCTGGCGCTTGCCTTCGGGGTGCTGCCCGCGCTGATGAACCGGGCGACCACGGGGCCTGTCGTGCGCGAGGCGCAGCGCCACCTGGCCCAGATCGTGTTGCAGCCGATTGCCCAGATCCTGGCCGAGGAAGCCGCGGCCAAGCTGGGCGGCCGCGTCCTGATCGACGTGGTGCGCCCGATGCAGGCATTCGACGCGGGCGGCAAGGCGCGGGCGCTGGCCACGATGGTGGGCGCGCTGGCGCAGGCCAGGGAAGCCGGGATCGACGGCGCCACCCTGCAAGACGCGCTGTCCTTCATCGACTGGGC